>CAVZYD010000015.1:0-12187 GCA_963779425.1 uncultured Acidimicrobiaceae bacterium | reverse complement strand
CTGGTGCGGATCGCCGACAAGGACCAGCTTGCAGCCCACCTGTCCTGTGTGGGTGACGAGGCGCTCCAAGTCCTCGGTGCGAGTCATCGTCGCCTCGTCGAGGACGATCACGTCCCTATGACCGAGGCTGCGTCGCCCGTTCTCCACATCGAGGAGGAAGCGGGCCAAGGTGTGAGAACTAATTCCCGCTTCGTCGGACAGCACGCGTGCCGCGATCGCCGATGGCGCGAGCCCGACCGGGCGGTAGCCGGTGGCGTCCCAGGCTTCGCGCGCCGTGCCGAGGGCACGGGCTTCCCCGCGCCCGCCGACCGACAAGGAGGGCCACCTGCTCGCTACCGGTTAGTAGCTCGCGTACAGCCTTTTGCTGATCGGCTCCGGCATCGAGCGGGAGAGGACTATGTCCACGGTGCGCTCGGGGACGAGGCCGACTCGGACGAGTCGTCCGTTCGCCACCGCGTCGAGGACGCGTGCCTCGCTCCGGAGCGTGGCCTCGGTCGTGTAGCGCGTCGCCCCGTGGCGCTCGACGCGCTCATCTGGTCCCGGCGACGGAGCGCATCGGGCGGTTCGGCCGGCAGTGGCGCAGCAAGCGAGCAGACCCGGTGGTCTCTGAGTACCTCGTCGGCGGCCTGCTCGACGCGGGCGCGGAGCTCATCTGCGCTCGTCCCGGTGACAAGCGTGGTGAGCACCTCGGTGACGTCGGAACGCCCCCAGGTGGCGCGCGTTCTTCGAGGCGGGCGATGGCAAGGTGTACGACCGCCTCCCGGTCTTCGGGGGTCGATGTCAGCGCTTGGCCGAGCACCCGAGAAAGCCAGCGCTCCGGTGCCTGGCCCCAGGAGGCGGCCTCCTCCCGCCAGCGGGCAACGAGGACTTCGGTCGGGGTCTCGACCTCGAGCTTCGGGGCCCGGCTGCGATAGGCGGCGAGTTGGAGACAGCGCGCCCGCTCACCACCCGAGAGCTCGCGACCGAGCTCTGACTCGCGGCTCGCGACGAAGTCTGCACCAAGGGACTCCACTTCGTGGCGACGCGTCCACCAGGTCTCGACGAGCACCTTGGCACGCCTTGGATCTCGGCGATGCCGTTGTCGTCGACCGGTGTCCAAGAGACACCTAGCGAGGCGGTGAGCTCGGCTCGAAGCGCCGCGCGATACAGCATGCCGGCGGCCTTCTGGTGCTCGTAGAGCTCGCGACCATCCAGGCTGAGCCACCTGCCGTCCTCGGCGCGCACCTTGTTGGCGAGAAGGACATGGGTATGAAGCTGCGGGTCCGCGGCGCGGCGAAGTGCGGTGGAGGAAGCTCGCGGCGACAAAGCCCTCGGTGTCGACCTGGAAGACCCCGCCTGCGCCGCGTCGCGTGAAGGCGGCGTGGTTCTGCAGGAAGGAGAGCGTGCTCGCAAGAGCGCGTTCGTGCGCGGCGACGACGGCTGTGCGGAGCTCTTCGCCACCGGTTCCCCACAGCACCGAGACGCTCTTCGGTGGCGAGAAGGTCAGTCCGAAGCCGGCGACGACGTTGTCGTTGTCGGGCGAGTAACTCCGCCCGAGCCCATGTCCGTCGCGGGGATCGGTGCCGTGACCGATGAGGCGCTCGAGGCCGAGCGCGTCGAGCTCGACGCCGGCGAGCCCGATTGCCTCTGCTCCGCGGCCGAGGTAGCGACCGGGGTGCTCCGCGGAGCGGGCGAAGTAGTCCTCGCGGCCGGTCGCGATCTCCTCGGCGAAGTAGCGCCAGCCGGAGGGACCGAGCTTCGTCAGGCTCATCACGGCCGCGACGCTCCCAAAAGCGACGACCGTGCCGAGCGCACTTCGAGTGCAGCAGTGTCTGGCTGAGCAAGCACGAAGACCAGTTATGACAGGCGAGAAAAGCCTTGTAAATGGCGGAATCCGAAACGGTAAACAATGGTCAATGGGGGTCAATGAGCGAATGAAGATAGGCGACGATTCGGGCGCAAGGCGCGTCGGGACTGATACGACCGCCCCGTACCATGAGAGGCGATGGCTCATCGAGGCGACTTCGGAGCGACCGACATCGCTCGCCAGTACGCGGAGGTGTTGACCACGGTCGCCTCCTTGCTGGCGCGGCTGATGCTCTTGACCGCCGTCGTGTGCGTCTCGGTGGTAACTGTGATGGGACTGCACGCCCATGTCGTCGTTGAGCCCAACCTATGGGTCCACCATCTCGGGGTGGGAGGTGCGGCCGGTTCGCTCCGGCACCTCATCGTCATGGTGACGGTCGGCTTCATCGCCGTGACGCTCGAAGCATTCGTGCTCTGTCGCGATGCGTCCGCACGCCGGGAGCCAGGAGCCGTCGCCACTGTGCTCGCTACCGTCAGACGGCTCCTCCTCGGAACCCGGCGCGCGGAACTGCTCATCGTCGATTCGGCTGCGCTGCGACCTGCAAGCTCCGTCGAGCGCGATCGGGACGGCGGCATCCTCCACCAGCTCCGCACTGCCCTCTCGATCGCGCCCGTGGGTCCTCCCACGCTCCTGGCTCTCGGCTCGGACCCTCGGGGTCTCTTCGGACAGTCAGGTCATCGAGCGGAGGTCTGCGCAGCCCCATAGCGGCTGGCCACCTCCGCTCTCAAAGGGAGGTGGATCATGGAGCAACTGCAATTTCCCGAGCTGGTCGACATCGAGACGGTGGCGAGGCTCCTCGGTGTTGGTGAGCGATATGTGCGAAGGATGGTTTCAGAGCGACGAGTCCCGATTGTGAAGGTTGGGCACTACGTCCGGTTCGACCTCGCCGACATCCGCAAGTTCGTTGAACAGCGCCGTCGGCCCGAGGCCTCGTAAGCAAGACACGCCACAGTGCTTCAATGGTCGCTCATCAAAAGCTCTCGAGCGAAAGATTCGGCACAAGGAGGAGGTTGTCATGGCAGGGCGTCGACAGTTTGGAAGTCTTCGGCACCTCCCCTCCGGCAGGTGGCAGGCGCGCTATCGCCTCCCGAGCGGGGAGACGGTTCCAGCCCCGGTGACGTTCCCGACCAAGGGAGACGCGGGACGGTGGTTGGCATCGGTGGAAACCGATCGCACCCGTGGACTGTGGTTGGACCCCAGAGCGGGCCGGATGCGACTGGAGGATTACTCGAAGGATTGGCTGAAGTCTCGAGTCCGGTTGGCTCCCCGAACGCGAGAGATCTATGACCTACAGCTTCGCTTGCACATCTT
The DNA here is from genome assembly GCA_963779425.1 of uncultured Acidimicrobiaceae bacterium. Lineage (GTDB taxonomy): Bacteria > Actinomycetota > Acidimicrobiia > Acidimicrobiales > Bog-793 > Fen-455. Next base: position 9,030 of record CAVZYD010000015.1, on the reverse strand, counting down.
GCCGGTGCTTGCCGAGGGTGTTCCTGCCCTCGGCAGCATCGCGCTCGGCTGACCTCACTCCGGAATTGATTCGACTTTGGTACGCGACCCTGACTAAGCAGCGCAGCGCCTCGGTTGCGGCGAAGGCCTACGTCCGCCTCCGGCAGATTCTGCGACAGGCAGTGAACGACGACCGAATTGGGAAGAACCCGTGTCGTATCGACCAGGGGGGTGCCGAGCGAACGCCCGAGCAGCGGTTCGTTTCATTGCCGGAGCTCTACGCGCTCGCTGGCGCAGTTCCTGATCGCTACCGTGCATTGATCTTGACTGCTGGGCTCGCCGGGCTCCGTCAGGGGGAGCTGTTCGCGCTTCGCCGGTCGGACCTCGACCTCGAGGACGCGACGGTGTCGGTGCGACGCAAAAGGTTGCGCTTGGCCTCTGGCGACGTAATCGAGGGCGATCCCAAGAGCGAGGCCGGTCGGCGGACTGTCTCGCTGCCGCAGCTGCTCGTCGCGGAGTTGAGGGTTCACTTGCTGCAGTATGCGCAAACCGGTGTGAATGGTTATGTATTCGTCGGCCCGACTGGTCAACCCCTGGAGCGGAGCAACTTTCGGGGCAGGATCTGGGTTCCGGCCATCGAACTGATGGGGCTCTCAGGTGTCCGGTTCCACGACTTGCGTCACACGGCTGGGACTCTTGCCGCGAGAACTGGAGCGACCACGAAGGAACTGATGGCGCGCTTTGGTCACTCCAGTCCGCGTGCCTCGATGATCTACCAGCACGCCGCCGCCGATCGGGACCGACTCATCGCGGAACGATTGGATGTCATGACGGTCGAAGCCGGTCTCGCACCCATCGTTCCAATTGCGGAGGGGAAGACTGGCCGGAAGACCACCGTTCTCGGTGCTTAGCCCCCGTCGCTGTCACCGCCAAATGCCCGGTCCAAGAGGCGGTTGACCACCAGATCGAGCAAGTAGGCGTTTACCTCGTCGCCGCTGGACTTGAGGTCATCGGCGATGCGCATGAGGTCTTCAACGATGACTGCTATCTCGTCAAGGGTGAACCGGACTGGACCCTCACCGGGTGACACGGTCGGCCGTTGGGTTCTTGCCGGTCAGCTTGCGTTGCGCGTTCGGCGAACGTCCTTGACCCGGAACGCGCGAACTCCGCCAGGGAGCTCGACTGCAATCAGGCGACCTTCCCGGACGGCGTGAATGAATTCGCGCGGCCCAAGGCCCGATTCTCGAACCGCGTCAGCTGGCGAGAGCAACCCTGCGGGAACGACTTCTCGACGCGACACTGCCCGTCGGCGAGCGCGGACGACGTTCGGCTGGCCGATGTCTCCAACCAAGGTGCTGATCTCCCGAGAGGACAATCCGGCTCGGTGCGCGTCGACGATCGCGGAGTCGCGAACGAAGGCGCGTTACATAGTCGTCTGTGCGCGCTCGCTGGTATTCCTTTTCAGCCTCGATGAGGCGCTGACGCACGTTGTCCACTTCCGCCGATGACTCTTGCTCGCTCACTATGTCAGTGTGACATAGCGGACAGGACGAGACAAGGCGGGAAGGTTTCCAAGACATTTCTAATCCGTCGCCGCTACCAGCCGTTGGAAGCCGTTATTGACACGTGCTGACCGTCGTGACTCCTCCAGCTGTGGCACGTGTGTGGCACGCCACTGAGACCGGCGACGAAGAGAGATCAGCTGCAGCGCTCTGACCAGGAATTCATTAGTGGTCGGGACCGGCATCGATCCGGTGACCTCGCGCTTTTCAGGCGCGCGCTCTACCAACTGAGCTACCCGACCGCTCGCCCTGTTGCCAGGACCGCTCCATATTGCCGCAAGAGGAACCGTCGCACCGCACGGCCACGCGGAGGACCCGGCGACGCCGGACGTGACACGACGCGACACTCACACGAGAGCGGACCTGACGGGATTTGAACCCGCGACCTCCGGCTTGACAGGCCGGCGTGCACTCCAGGCTGCACCACAGGTCCCGGTGACCGACAAGCAACTGCCGGTTGGGATGAGTTGCCACTGCTGCCGGGTCGACGGCGACGAACCTCGGACCCGACTTCGAGATCCTAGGCGATAACGAGGACGTCGTCCGCGGTCGGCGCCGACTGTGCGAGGTCAGGCAAGCGCCACGACCGATCTGTCCGACCTGCCACGGGCAAAGCCAGGCTGGGCAGCGCTCGTGACGCCAGCGGCGAGCTACCGCGGCGTCGGAGGTGACCACGGCGAGCAGGAATCCGTCGTATCCCTTGACGCCAACGGTCTGAACCGCCGTCGCGCTCACTCGTGGCTCGACTGGCCACCTGGTCCAAGGAAGCGCCGCATTCCTTGAACGTTCCGATCGTCGCTTCCTGGCTCGCCGACCTGCCCGCCACGCACCACGTTGTCGACGATGATCAGCTGTCCCGACGTGCGACATTTCCAGCGACCAGGCGAAGTACTCCGCGGTGGACGGCTTGTCGGCGTCGATGAACACGAGGTCGAAGGGTGGCCGGTGCTGGGCCTTGAGCTTCGGGAAGGTCTCGAGTGCCGGGCCGAGCGACGATCTCCACGATGTCCGACAGGCCGGCACGGGCGATGTTCTCCCTTGCCACTGCGGCGTGTCGAGGGTCTGTCTCGAGGGTGACGAGCCGCCCGGAGGAGGGCAGACGCACGGGCAAGCCAGATCGTGCTGTAGCCGCCCAGGGTCCCGATCTCGAGGACGGTTCGGGCGCCGCTGGCCAGCACCAGGAGGTGCAGCAGCTTGCCCTGGTTTGGTGCCACGTTGATCGCGGGAAGGCCGGCGGCGGCACTGGCCTCGAGCGCCGCGTCGAGCACGGGGTCCGAAGGCACCAGGAGGTCGTCGAGGTAACGGTCGACTTCCGTCCATTGCTGCTTGTGTCACACAACCTTAATTACCATCCGCAGCGCGGCTTGCCGGGCTCGGGCCGGTCGGTTGGCTGGTGGTCCGGCGAGACGCGGACCGCCGGACGACCGAGATAACGGGTCCGCGGTTGCGAAGCGGATGAAAACAGGGCCTTCGGCCCTAACCAACAGTCGACCGCAATTGCCTATTGTGAAGCTCATGGACCTCAGCGCTTCGTTTGTAGTGGACCGCGCCGGTCTTGACAGGTTGCTCGGAGCGCTCAAAGCGCGCGGCTACCGAACCATCGGCCCGGTCGTGCGCGATGGTGCGGTTGTTCAGCGGCAGGTTTCTGGCACCGACGACCTCCCCCAGGGCTGGCATGACGAGCAGGCGCCGGGTCACTACCGGCTTCACCACGACGACGACCCGTCGCTTTTCGCCTGGGCCGTCGGACCGGGATCGCCGAAGTCGGAGTTCTATCCGGCTCGTTCCCTGGTCTGGCGTGCGACCTCGACCGGCGACGTGGTGACGCTCGAGCAGCCCCGGGAGGACAGCACTCCGGTGGCGCTCATCGGGTCGCGTCCCTGCGAGCTGGCCGGGCTGCGCGTGCTCGATCGTGTCTTCGCCGGAGGAGAGGTGCCAGATCCCCGCTACCGCGATCGGCGAGAATCTTCGTTCGTCGTCGTCGCAGAGTGCGGGACGCCGGCGGGGACATGCTTCTGCACCTCGATGGGCACCGGGCCCGGGGTTGGCGACGGGGCGGAGGCCGGCTACGACCTGGCGCTGACCGAGCTCACCTCGCCGGGCGAGCCCCGGTACCTCGTGCGGATCGGATCTGAACGAGGGAGCCGAGGTCGCCGAGGAGATGGGCGGTTCGCCGGCTGAGCCGCAGACCTCGCCGCCCGGGATGCCGTGCTCGAAGAGGCCGCCCGCCGCATCGACCGCAAGCTTGACGCGGCCAACGTCCGCCAACTGCTTGCGAGCAATCTGGGGCACCCCCGGTGGGATGACGTCGCCAGCCGCTGCCTTGCCTGCGGCAACTGCACCCTGGTCTGCCCCACATGCTTCTGCGGTGGCGTGACGGACACGACCACGGTGGACGGCGCTGTCGAGCGTCACCGCCAGTGGAACAGCTGCTTCGACCTCGCGCACTCGCTTGTCCACACGGGCCCGGTGCGGGCCACGACGTGGTCGCGTTATCGACAGTGGCTCACGCACAAGCTCTCGACGTGGCACGACCAGTTCGGTACATCCGGCTGCGTCGGCTGCGGTCGTTGCATCACGTGGTGTCCAGTGGGCATCGACATCACTGCCGAGGTTGCGGCGATAGCCGCGAGCGACGGGGCTGTTCCCGTCTACATCGAGTCCGGAGGTGACCGGTCATGACCGAGAACATCGGTGAACTGGTGGCAGAGCACCCGCTGTTCAGCGGGTTGCCCATTGATGTTGCCGAGCTGGTCGGAGGCTGTTCGCAGAACGTGGCGATCGCCACCGGCCAGCTCCTTTTGGAAGAAGGCGAACCGGCGCGGTCGCTTTTCCTGCTCCGGCGTGGCCACGTGGCGCTCGAGGTGCACGAGCCTGGCCGTGTGCCCCTCGTCATCGACCGTATCGGCCCAGGACAAGCCGTCGGCTGGTCCTGGATGTTCCCCCCTTACAGGTGGCACTTCGACGCCCGTGCACTCGAGCCGGTCGGTGCCATCTCAGTCGACGCCGAGTGCCTGCGTTCGAAGGCGGAAGCGGATCCGGCTTTCGGCTATCTGCTCATGAAGCGTCTTGCCGCAGTGATGCTCGACCGGCTTCAAGCGACCCGGATCCGGTTGCTGGATGTGTACGGACGCGATGTTGCTCACTGAGGTGGAACCGTTGTTGAACCCGCTGACGCCCGCGACATACCGGGTAGTGGACAGGCGCGTCGAGACCGGCGACGTCGTCACCCTGTCGCTCGAACCGACGTCCGGCCCGAGCCCGTTCGCCTTCAAGCCAGGCCAGTTCAACATGCTGACGTCCTTCGGGGTCGGGGAGGTCGCGATCTCGATCAGCAGCGCTCCGGGAGCGCCCGGGCCGGTCGAGCACACCGTCCGTGACGTCGGCGCCATAACCCATTCACTTTGCACGGCCCCCGTCGGCACGGTCATCGGGGTGCGTGGTCCCGTTCGGCACCGACTGGGGCGTGGACGGGCTCGACGACAAGGACGTGGTCATCGTCGCCGGAGGCATCGGTCTCGCGCCGCTGCGAGGTGCCATCAGCTACCTCGTTGACAAGCCGGGACGCACGGGACGGGTGTACGTGCTTGTCGGGGCTCGGGAACCGGACCAGATCACCTTCCCCGACGACCTCAAGAGGTGGGAGCGTGACGGAGCCGTCGTCAAGGTCACCGTCGATGTCCCGGACTCCCGCTGGTGGGGCGCGATCGGTGTCGTGACGACTCTGCTGCCCACGATTGACTTCGACCCGGCTCGGACCGTTTCGCTCGTGTGCGGTCCCGAGATCATGATGAGGTTCACCGTTCGCGGACTGGTCGACCTCGGAGTCCCCCTTGGGGCGATTCGTGTGTCGCTCGAACGGAACATGCAGTGCGGCATCGGTTGGTGCGGCCACTGCCAGCTCGGGCCACTGCTGATCTGCCGGGACGGTCCCGTCTTCGACTACAGCGAGTCACTGGAAAAACTGATCTCGGAGCGCGAACGATGAGCACGTCCACAGTCGCTACCCGACCCACGATCGCCGTCTTCAAGTTCTCCTCGTGTGACGGATGCCAGCTGAGCCTGCTCGACTGCGAGGACGAGCTCCTAGGGGTCGTCGGCGCGGTGCAGATCTCGGAGTTCAAGGAGCTGACGCGCTCGGTCGTGGAAGGACCTTACGACGTGTCCTTCGTCGAAGGATCGATCACGACTCCGGACGACGTGGAACGCATTCGGGCGATACGCCAGGCGTCGTCACTGCTCGTGACCATCGGCGCTTGCGCGACCTCCGGCGGGATCCAGGCGTTGCGCAACTTCGCCGACGTCGGCGAGTTCACGACGGCGGTCTACGCCCACCCTGAGTACATCAGCACGCTCGCGCAGTCGACGGGGATCGCTGATCACGTGCGGGTCGATTTCGAGCTTCGCGGATGCCCGATCGATCGCTACCAGCTTCTCGAAGTGATCACTGCGACACTCCGCGGCCGCAAGCCGGTCATCCCCGGCCACACCGTCTGCCAGCAGTGCAAGGGGCGGGGCACGGTGTGCGTGATGGTCGCGCACGGCACGCCCTGTCTCGGCCCGGTGACCAAGGCTGGCTGTGGGGCACTTTGCCCGGCGGTCGATCGTGGCTGCTACGGGTGCTTCGGACCGTCCGACTCGGCGAACACGTCGTCGCTTGCCCGGCAGCTCAACGCGCTGGGCACGTCACGGGTCGATGTGTCACGGTTGTTCCGGACCTTCAACGCCGGTGCGCCGGCCTTTCGTGAGGAGAGCCTCAGAAATGACTCACCAGAGACCGGCGGATAGCCGCACCGTCCACGTCGAGGGCTTGGCCCGCGTCGAAGGGGAAGGCTCCCTACTCGTCGAGGTTCGTGACGGCACGGTCGAGACGGTAGAGCTCGAGATCTTCGAGCCGCCTCGTTTCTTCGAGGCCTTCTTGCAGGGCCGGCGACACACCGAGCCACCGGACATCACGGCGAGGATCTGCGGGATCTGCCCGGTTGCCTACCAGACGAGTGCCTGCCTCGCGATCGAAGACGCCTGCGGAGTGTCCGTCACCGACCAGATCGCCGCGCTCCGTCGGCTGCTCTACTGCGGTGAGTGGATCCAGAGCCACGCGCTCCACATCCATTTCCTGCACGCTCCTGACTTCTTCGGCTGCCAGGACGCAGTTGAGCTCGCCGGGCTGGACCTGGCGGCCGTACAGCGTGGCCTCGAGATCAAGAAGGTCGGCAACCACCTCATGGAGGTTGTCGGAGGGCGTGCCATCCACCCCGTCAACGTGCGGGTCGGCGGCTTCTACAGGGCGCCGTCGCGTGACGAGCTTGGCGCTCTCGTAGAACCACTGCGCCGGGCTCTCGACGCGGCGCTGACCTCGGTCGCAATGGGTCGCGGGCTTCGAGTTCCCGGAGATCGAGATCGACTACCGGTTCGTGTCCTTGCGCCATCCTGACTACTACGCGATCGAGTCCGGCCGGATCGTGAGCTCCGAGGGCCTCGATGTCGACGCCAAAGGCATCTCTGATCTCGTCGTGGAGGATCATGTCGCCCGGTCGAACGCGCTCCACGCGCGTCTCGGCGGACAGGACATGTATCTCACCGGTCCTCTCTCTCGCTACGCGTTGAACTACGGCCAGCTCTCTCCGCTCGCACGCGAAGCGGCTGTTGCCGCGGGTCTGGGCACGGTTTGCAACAACCCGTTCAAGTCCATCACCGTACGTGCGGTCGAGCTCGTGTACGCGTGCGAGGAGGCGCTGCGGCTCATCGAGGCCTACGAGCCGCCCGACCCGCCGGCGGTTGCCGTGCCTGGGACGGGCCGGCATCGGTCACGGCGCGTCCGAGGCACCGCGTGGCTTGCTGTTCCACCGTTATGAGCTCGACGACGACGGTCTGATCCGCGCGGCGCGGATCGTCCCGCCCACCTCACAGAACCTGCTCTGCATGGAGGACGACCTCCGCCGAGTGGCGCAGGCCAACCTTTCCATGCCGGACGAAGAGCTCGGGTGGCTGTGCGAGCAGACGGTGCGCAACTACGATCCCTGCATCTCTTGTGCGACGCACTTCTTGGATGTGACGGTTGAGCGCCGGTGAGCATGGAAGTGCTCGTCGCCGGGCTCGGTAACGAGTACCGCAGTGACGATGGCGCGGGACCTGCCGTCGCTGCCTACGTGTCGGAGCGGATGTCGAAGGTCGTATCGAAGGTCATCAGCGAGCCGCTCGACCTGATCGGTGCGTGGGACGACGTTGACCTGGCCGTGGTCGTGGATGCGACCCGTTCCGGCTCGCCGCCGGGCACGGTGCAGCTCGTCGACCTTGGTAGCAGGTGAGGACGCCGCTTCGTCTGCCGGGCCCATGAGCTCGCATGGCATGGACCTGCCGCGTGTGCTCCGGCTCGCGCAGGCGATGGGCCACCCTCCGCGCCGTGTCGTCGTCGTCGGGATCGAAGGCGAGAACTTCGCCGACGGTGTCGGTCTCAGCCCAGCGGTGGAGCTCGCAGTCACGCGAAGCCGGGGACCTCGTTCTCCAGGTGATCGGCGAGGCGAGCTCGATGTGCATGAGCAGGCTCCACCGGGCGGTCACTGCGCCTGCCGGCGGCTGGATGACAGTTGAGAACGCCGAGGGCCGCCTGCACCGGGTGTCGCTCATCGCCCTGGAAGGCCCGGAGCCACAGGTTGGCGACTGGCTCGTCGTCCACAGCGGCTACGCATTGCGGCGCGTCGACTCCGAGGAGGCCACGGCGATAGTGAGCGAGCTCAGGGCCGGACAAGAAGCTCTGTCCTAGTCACAGTGTCGGCCGGTCCGCTGTTCGCACGCTATGCCTACCCACCGAACGCGCTCGGCTACTGCGGGCCGCCGGACCCGAAGGCTCTCGTCGAAGCCGGTTCGCCCGATGCCAGCTGCCGAGGACCTGGTTTCGGTGGCGCGGCGCTTCAGCGGGGCGTGGCCCTACCTCGAGCTGATCGCGTCGTCCAACGCCATCGCCGATCCGCTGGATGCCCGGGTTGTGGAGGCCTACTGGGTCGGCAGTGAGCTGCTGGAGGACATTCCTGCGTCGTCGTTGCTCGAGGCCATTGGGAGCCATCCCGATTCCGGTCTGGGCGGCGCGGCACAGCTCCGGGAGGCGGCGATGGCCGGTGGCGTCGCGCATCACAGTTTTCACGTTTTCGCCGTCTACCCCTGGCTGGCCTTGTTGCGGTCGGGCAAGCACGAGCCCGCCCTTACCGTCCTCGAGCGCTGCAGGATCCGTTGGGGTTGCGTCGAAGCGGTCGAGGGCGAGAACGTGATCGTCCGAAGCCGACCACTCGGCTTTGACGGTCGCGACCTTGTCCTGCTCGACGAGCGCTCAGAGCAGGCTTGCTGCAGCGTCGACGGTGTCGGCTTCGTCGACGACCTCGTGCCGGGCGAGCTGGTCTCGTTGCACTGGGACTGGGTTTGTGACCGGCTCGAGCCCCGCGCGCTCGCGCACCTCGAGCACTTCACGGCCCGCAGCTTGCAAGCTGTGAACGCG
>CAVZYD010000014.1:0-108058 GCA_963779425.1 uncultured Acidimicrobiaceae bacterium | reverse complement strand
TTAACGCGGAGGAGGTGGGATTTGAACCCACGGACCCTTGCAGGTCACACGATTTCCAATCGTGCCGATTCGGCCGCTCTCGCACTCCTCCAAAGAGCGTCAGCACGCTATCCTGGCACTTGCTGGCGCTGTCGCGCGCAGTAGCCGGGTTCTGCGCAACGGACGACCGTGAACCGAGTCAGGGCCGGAAGGCAGCAGCTCTCAGCGGATTCGTTTGTGTGCCGCAGGTGACCTGGCTGCTGCGCACGACAGCGCGAGACGCAATTCTCCCTGTCCGGCCGCGCTTGGTGTTACCACCAAGTCGTAGGCTCGGGCGGTGGATGAATATCAGTCCCTCTATCGGCGTTATCGCCCGCAGCGCTTTGTCGAGGTCCGTGGCCAAGACCACGTCGTAAACGCGCTTCGCCACGCCGTCCGGGACAATCATGTCGCGCATGCCTACCTCTTCTCAGGCCCGCGCGGGACGGGGAAAACCTCGACTGCCAGGATTCTTGCCAAGGCGCTCAACTGCAAGAGCCCCGTCGAGGGCGAGCCGTGTGGCGTCTGTGACTCCTGCCTGGACATCACCAGGGGCGCCTCGTTCGACGTCCATGAGCTCGACGCAGCTTCCAACAATGGAGTGGAAGCGATGCGCGATCTCGTTGCCCGGGCTTCGCTCGCCACGCCCGGGCGCTGGAAGGTCTACATCGTTGACGAGGTGCACATGCTCTCCCAGGCGGCCTCTAACGCCCTGTTGAAGACGCTGGAGGAACCGCCGGACCACGTCGTGTTCGTGCTCGCCACGACCGATCCCCAAAAGGTCCTGCCCACGATTCGCAGCCGCACCCAGCATTACGAGTTTCGCCTGCTCGATGCCGATGTGCTGGCGCTGCTACTGGCCGAGGTGGCGAGAGACGCCAAGCTTGAGCTGCCAGAATCAGCCGTCGAAGCAGCTGTTCGCCGCGGGCGGGGCTCGGCACGCGATGCTCTCTCCGCCCTCGACCAGGTGGTGGCCTCCGGAGTCGTGGAGGACGACAGCCCCTTCCTGCACGAGCTGCTCGTCTCGTTGGCCGAGCGCGACACCGCCCGCGCCCTGCAGGCGATCGAGAGTGGACTCGTAGCGGGTCGCGACGCCCCGCGCATTGCCGCCGGCCTGCTTGACGAGCTCCGCGGCCAATTCCTTGCCGTCATGGCCCCGGGGTTGGCGAGGCAGGGTGAGCCGCCGGTAGCGGGAGGACAGGCGTCCGCGGCGGCATCGGCGCACAGCGGCCTCCTGCTCGGTCCGGCCCGGAGCGTACGAGCCATGGAGGTGCTCGGCAACGCCATGGTGGCTATGCGGGACGCTCTCGACGCCCGGATCACCCTGGAGGTTGCCATCGTCCGCCTCACCCATCCGGAGGCCGACGATGATGCTGGTGCCTTGCTGGAAAGGATCGAACGCCTCGAACGGCGAATCCAAGATCTCGCCGGAGCCGCCGCTGGCGCTCCGCCACCCCAGATGGCGGCTTCCGTCCCGCCACTGCCGGCCAGCTCTCCGCCGGCGCCGCTCGCGCCCGTTCCGTCGCCGACTGGGGGCACCGGCGGAGCTGCGTCACCGGGCGAAGCGGCGACTCGTGAAGATCCAGGATCGCAACCCGCGCTCGGCGCCTTCGCTTCTGGCAGCCCAACGTTCCGTGCCTTGGAGCCGGGCGCCCCCCGGCCAGGGCAGGCCTTGGCGCCAGTGGTCGCACCTGCGAACCTCAGCACCGTGACGGAGCCACCGCCGGAAAGCGATCTGCCGCCGCCCAGCCGGGACGAACTGGTCGAGGCATGGGGCGACCACGTGCTCAACCAGCTGCGCCCTCGGGTGCGCGCCGTGTACGCGGTGGGCCGGTTCCTCGCCACAGAGGGCGCGACAGCGATCATGGCTCTGCCCAATGCCACCCACGTCGAGCGGGCGGAGGAGCACTCAGCGGAAGTCGCCGAAGCCCTCGGACGGTACTTCGGCCGTCCCGTCCAGCTGCGCCTTGTGGCGGAGCGGGACGTGGGCACCTCATATCTGCCGGCAGCCTCGAGCGGCCTTGACGCACGAGAGACCTCCGCTGCAGAACCCGGCGCCGACGGTCCATCGGCCAGTGCCCGCCCTTCGCCGTCCGGTGCACGGCGTCGGGCTCCGGACGCACGTTCAGCCTCCCTGCCGACCGATCCGAGCCCGGCGGTCGCCGCTCCTCGGACGGTCGCAAGCCCCGATCCCGACGGAGTTGCAGAGGAGCTGCTCGGTCCCGACGACCTCGACCCGCTGGGCGAGCAGGTTCCCGGGGACGCACTGTCGTGGGCAGAAGAGCGCCTCATGGAGATCTTTCCCGGAGCAGAGGAGGTCTGAGATGGCATATGGCGACTCGTCTTCTACAGGAGGGCTGGGCGATCTTTTCTCCCAGCTGCAGGCGGCCCAGGCCGACCTCGAGGCGAAGGCGGCCGCGGTTGACGCCGCCGTAGTGGAGGGCCACGCAGCCGGCGGTGCCGTCGTCGTGCGCCTGACGGGCTCGCTCGAGGCGGAGTCCGTGCGCATCGACCCTTCGCTCGTCGACCCGGCGGACCCGGGTCTTCTCGAGGATGCCTTGCTCGCGGCACTGCGCGACGCCCTCGGTCAGGTGGTCGCGCTCAAGTCCTCCTTGCAGGCTCAAGTCGAGCCGCCCTTTGCGGGTGAGATGGACTTCGGCGCGATTGTCGGCAACCTCGGTCTCGAAGGATTCCTGGGAGGCGTTGACGTCAACGCCCTCATGGGGAACCTGGGCATGGGCCTCGATCTCAGCGGCTTCGGCGGAAGTCATGGCCTTGCAAGCCAAAGTGATCCAGACGAAGACGACGACGAAGAAGACGACGAAGACGTGATCGACGACGAGCCTCAGGTCTGACGGGCAAGTGCCAGTATTTGCAGGTCCAATCCAAGAGCTCGTCGACGAGTTGGGGCGCCTTCCGGGCATAGGTCCCCGCTCGGCTCAGCGGATCGCCTTTTACCTGTTGGAGACCGACAGGGACAGCGCCCTCCGCCTCGCCCAAGCCATAGCGGAGGTGAAGGACCGCATTCGGCTCTGCGAGCGGTGTTTCAACGTCGCGGAGAGCGAGCTATGCACGATCTGCGCCGATTCCAGGCGTGATCGCAGCGTGATCTGCGTTGTCGAGGACCCACGGGACATCATCGCCGTCGAGAGGACCCGGGAGTTCCACGGCGTGTACCACGTGCTCGGCGGGGCGTTGAGCCCCATCGACGGGGTCGGTCCCGAGCAGCTGCGTGTGAGGCCGCTTTTGATGAGACTCGGAGCCGAGGGCGTCACCGAGGTGATCTTGTGCACGAACCCCAACTTGGAGGGCGAGGCGACCGCCATGTACCTCGCCCGGCTGCTCGTGCCGCTCGGGGCAAAGGTGACCCGTATCGCGAGCGGCCTACCTGTCGGGGGCGACCTCGAGTACGCCGACGAGCTGACCTTGGGGCGAGCCCTTGCCGGTCGTCGTGAGGTCAGTGGCTGAAGAATGGCGGAAATGCCCGGCTAGACCAGGTAGTCGGCTCCTCGACGAGGCAGTCCTCGTCTTTAGGGCACCACCCGCAAGACCGCCGCGTCCCCCTGGCCGCCACCACCGCAGAGCCCGACGGCGCCGACTCCTCCACCGCGGCGGCGCAGCTCGTAGAGCATCGTTATCGCGAGCCTCGTTCCCGACATGCCGACGGGGTGGCCGAGGGCGATGGCGCCTCCGTTCACGTTGACGATGTCCTCGGAGACACCGAGGTCATCGGTCGAGGCGGCATGCACGGCCGCGAAGGCTTCGCTGATCTCGAACAGGTCGACGTCACCGATGGCGAGCCCGGCGCGGAGACCGCTTCCCGGATGGCGTGGGACGGCTGGGTGAGCAGCGACGCGTCAGGCCCGGCGACCTGGCCGTAGCCGATGATCTCGCCGAGCGGGCTGAGTCCCAGCTCGTCGAGACGTTCGGGCGACATGACCACGACGGCGGCGGCGCCGTCCGAGATCTGGCTGGCGTTGCCGGCCGTTACCGTGCCCTCCTCGTCGAAGGCCGGCCGTAGGGCAGCGAGCGACGCCACGGTGGTCCCGGGCCGCACTCCCTCGTCAACCTCGACGACGACCGGGTCGCCCTTGCGCTGGGGCACCGTGACCGGGACTATCTCCTCGCTGAGCCGCCCGGCCTTGATCGCAGCCGCGGCCCGCTCGTGCGAGACCGCCGCGATGGCGTCCTGGCGCTCACGCGAGATCCCCATGGCGCGGCTGTAGACGTCCGCGCTCATGCCCATTGCCACGTGGTCGAAGGCGCAGAACAGGCCGTCGTGCATCATCGAGTCGACGACCCGCTGGTCACCGAGGCGGTAACCGGCCCGGGCGCCGGGAAGGAGGTAAGGCGCCCGCGTCATCGACTCCATGCCGCCCGCGACGACGATGGCGGCCTCGCCGGCGCGGATCATGAGGTCGGCGAGGTGGATGGCGTTGAGACCGGAAAGGCACACCTTGTTCACCGTCGTCGCCGGCGTGACCATGGGAATGCCGGCGTTCACGGCCGCCTGACGGGCGGTGATCTGGCCCTGCCCGGCCCCGATGACCTGGCCCATCACGACATAGTCGACATCTTCGGGGGCAATGCCTGCCCGCGACAGCGCGGCTGAGATAGCGGTGCCACCGAGTTCCATCGCCGAGCACGCAGAAAGGCCACCGGCGAGCTTGCCGATCGGCGTACGGGCACCTGAGACGATCAGCGAACCGGTCATCGCAACCTCCGCAATGTCGGGGGCGAGGACCACCTCTCCCCTACGACAAGAGCCTACGGTGCCTGGGCCTTTGGCCGGAACTGCCCACCGGTAGAGTTTCCCGCCATGGGCAAGCTCAAAGCTTCCGTGCTCGCCGTCGAAAGGTCGACACAATGAAGGGTGGATCGCCGAAGCCCGAGGTGGCAACCGAGATCGACCACGTCGCCATCGCCGTGTTCGACCTCGACGCGGCCATTTCCTGGTACGAGTCCGCCTTCGGTGCAAAGGTGGCCCACCGGGAGATGATCGAGCACGACGGGGTCGAAGAAGCCCTTTTGAGCGTGGCCGAGTCGTTCATCCAGTTGCTCAGCCCTACTTCCGACGCCTCTCCCGTGGCGAGGTTCCTCGAGCGCAAAGGCGAGGGCATCCACCACGTCGGCTACAGGGTGCGCGACTGCGCAGAGGCCATCGAGCGCCTGCGAGCTGCCGGCGCCGAGATCATCGACGAGCACCCGAGGCCCGGGTCGCGGGGGACGACGGTTGCCTTTGTTCACCCGCGCAGCGCCTTCGGCACGCTCATCGAGCTGGTGCAGGAGTAGTACCCCCGGTCATCGAGCACGCTTCACGGTGTCCGGGCGCTCACAGCACAGTTCGGCCGGGTCTCAACTGAAGCCTTCCGGTGACGAGCGACCGGCCACCGACCGAAACGGGCGAGGCCGAGCTCAGTTGCCCCGGAACTCTCGGTAGAGCTCCATCAGTCCCTGGCGCGTCTCCGGTGCCAGATCCTCGGGCTGGACCCTTCCCAGGATCTCGATGGTCGCCTTGATCTGTCGCAGGTACTCCTCGCAACCGTCGCAGGCCCCGAGGTGCGCCTCGAAGGCCCGAGTGTCGCGCCGCGAGAGCTTGCCCTCGAGGTAGTCGGTCACGAGCTCGACCGCCTCCCGGCAGACGATGTCGTGGCGGAGCGAGAGCAGTTTCATCGCTTCGCCACCTCGTCTTCGAAGATGGCTCGGATCCGGCTACGCCCGCGGTGCAGAAGAACCCTTTGGTTGGCTTCGCTGATCCCGAGCACGTCACATACTTCCTTGCTGGACAGTCCGTCGAGGTCGCGAAGCGTTACGACGGCTCGTTGTCCCTCGGGCAGCTCAAATAGCGCGGCCTGCACCTGAGCGAGCAAGGGCCCACTGGACAGCTTCTCGATGATCTGGTCGGACCAGTGGGCGGGCGGGTCCGACCAGGTACCTCCCTCGTCGAAACGCCGCCTGTCGACACTGCCCTCGTCGCCGGGGTCCACGGGCACAGTGCGCTGTTCGCGCGCTCCTGTCGAACGTGCCCTGTTGGCGAGGATGTGGAAGATCCAGGTCTTCAGAGACGAACGCCCTTCGAAGTTGTCGATGCCCTTCAAGACCGCGAGCCAGGTGTCCTGGACGACCTCCTCGGCGACGGCCCGGCTCGGCACGAACGTCTGGGCGAGACGGACCATGGAGGGGTGGTAGGCGTTGACCAGCTCGGCGAAGGCGGACTCGTCGCCCGCGCGCAATCGGCGCACCAGGTCCTCATCGCTCACGCCAGCAGCGTAGGGCGCGCGACACAGTTATGGCAGCCACCACGTCCGCAGAGCGGTGACCTCTGCGCCGGCGACCGGTAGCCTTCCCGCAATGACCGAGCAACCCGTGCCCGACCACTCCATCGGAGCCCGTCTTGGCGGGCTCGAGGCGAGGCGCGCCGAGGCCCTCAACGCAGGTTCGCAGCGCTCGGTCAAAGCGCACAAGGCCAAGGGCAAGATGACCGCCCGGGAGCGCATCGACTACCTGCTCGACGAGGACTCGTTCCAGGAGCTGGACCTGCTCGTCCGGCACCGCTCCCACGGCATGGGCCTCGAGCGGTCCCGGCCCTACACAGACGGGGTCGTCACCGGCTTCGGGACCATCGACGGGCGTCGCGTCTGCGTGTTCAGCCAGGACTTCACGGTCTTCGGCGGCTCGCTCGGCGAGGCGCACGCCGAGAAGATCCACAAGGTGATGGACCTCGCCCTTTCTGTCGGGGTGCCGATCGTCGGCCTGTGCGACTCGGGCGGCGCCCGTATCCAAGAAGGTGTCGTCTCGCTCAACAGCTACGGCGGCATCTTCTACCGCAACGTCCAGGCGTCCGGTGTCGTACCCCAGATCAGCGTCATCCTCGGCCCATGCGCCGGCGGGGCCGTGTACTCGCCGGCGATGACGGACTTCATCTTCATGGTGCACGAGACGAGCCACATGTTCATCACCGGCCCCGACGTCGTGAAGACCGTCACTGGTGAGGACGTGACCTTGGAACAGCTCGGCGGGGCCATGAGCCACGCCACGCGCTCGGGCGTGGCCACTTTCGTCTCGCCCGACGAGAAGTCATGCCTCGACGAGGTCCGTTACCTGTTGTCGTTCCTCCCCTCCAACAATCTCGAGACCCCACCCGAGCTGGACGAGCCCGAAGACCTGGACGCCCAGGTACCGGAGCTGCGCGACATGGTCCCGGACAGCCCGAACCAGCCCTACGACATGAAACGGGTGATCTCCGCCGTCGTCGACGACGGCGAGTACCTCGAGTACTTCCCCCACTGGGCGAACAACCTGACATGTGGTTTCGCCCGCCTCGCCGGTCGGGCGGTCGGGGTCGTGGGCAACCAGCCGAGCGTGCTGGCGGGAGTGCTCGACATCGCCTCTTCGGAAAAGGGCGCCCGCTTCGTGCGGACCTGCGACGCCTTCAACATCCCGCTCGTGACATTCGTCGACGTGCCGGGTTTCATGCCCGGGACCGACCAGGAGTACGGTGGCATAATTCGCCACGGAGCCAAGCTTCTATATGCCTATTGCGAGGCGACCGTGCCTCGAGTGCAGGTGACGACGCGCAAGGCCTACGGCGGTGCCTACGTCGTCATGGACTCCAAGTCCATCGGCGCCGACTTCTGCTACGCCTGGCCGTCGGCCGAGCTGGCCGTCATGGGCCCCCAGGGCGCGGTGGAGATCGTCTACCGGCGCGAGCTCGTGGACTCGTCCGACCCGGCCGCGCGGCGAGCTGAGCTCGTCGAGGACTACACCGAGCGTTACGCCAATCCTTACGTCGCCGCCGAGCGAGGCTACGTCGACGCCGTGATCGACCCGGCCGACACCCGCGCCACGTTGATCCGGGCACTGCGGCTGCTCGCCTCAAAGCGCGAGGAGCTGCCGAAGCGCAAGCACGGGAACGTCCCGCTTTGAGCGAGCCCTCCCGGGCGCCTTCGGGCGTCCCCGCCCCCCCGCTCAGCGCGCCCGGGGAGGTGACCAAGGCGATCGCCGCGGCCGTGGCGAAGTGCTGGCCCACCGAGCGTGCCGCCGACTTGGGCCCGGTCGCCCGAGGCAGCGAGCGGGCTGACGGCTTGGCGGGGCCCGTCTGGCGATTCTCCGGGCGCTGGTGGCAGCCACCGGCCTACCTGCGCCAAGATCGGCCGTGGTGCGAAAGACAGCCGCGATGAGCGGCGCGGCCGAGGTCTGGGACCTGACGAGCGTCGCCAACGACGAGGTGGTCTACCATCTGCACGCTCTCGACTCGCCTGCGAACAGCGAGGGAGAAAGCTTGTGGGGGCCCGGCTACGAGGTCATCACGGGCCTCAAGCCGGACACCGAGCTCGTGCGCCACGGCATCGAGACGCGTACCTTGAGACAGCCTCCGGGCGAGTTGTTGTGCAGGTTCGCCACCGTGAACGACGTCCACTTCGGCGAGACCGAGTGCGGCGACCTGGCCGATGTTTCCGAAGCCGTCGGCTACCTCGCCGCAGCTGGGACCGACGTGGACGTCGCCAGAGACAAGCTGCAGGTGTTCTTGGAACAGCTCGGGCCGCTCACGGTCTGCTCATCGCCGGAGGGAGCGACCCCGTATCCCGAGATGATGAGCCACGCGGCCGTGACCGAGATCGTCGGCTTCGACCCGGCCGCCGTCGTCGTAAAGGGCGACCTCACCTCCTCCGGGCTCGTGGCCGAGTACGACGCATTTTTGCGGTGCTACCTCGACACCTTCGGCGACCGGCTCTTGCACGTGCGGGGCAATCACGATGCCTTTACCGGTCGCCGATTCGCCTCCGAGTCCTGCCAGGAGCGTGAGCTGCCCGGTGTCGTTCTCGCCGTGATCGACACCGTCATCGAGGGCCGCGACTCCGGCCAGGTCCGCGACGAGCAGCTGGAGTGGCTGGACGAGCTTGCCGCCCGCGCCGACCGCCCTGTGCTCGTCTTCGGCCATCACCACCCGTGGAAACCAGGCTCGGCGAACCGGTCCGGTGACTACTTCGGGATCAACCCGGACGACTCCGAGCACCTCGTCGAGGTGATCGCGAGACGACCCGCCATAGCCGGCTACTTCGCCGGGCACACGCACCGCAACCGAGTGCGCCGTTTCTCCGAGACCGGGGACGTCCCCTATGTCGAGGTGGCCTGCGTGAAGGACTTCCCGGGCAGCTGGGCGGAGTACCGGGTTTTCGAAGGCGGCATCTTGCAGATCCACCGCCGCCTCGCCTCGCCGGCCGCGCTCGCGTGGTCGGAGAAGTGCCGGAGCCTGTTCTGGGGGATGTACCCGTCCTACGCGCTCGGCAGGCTCGAGGACCGCTGCTTTTCGATCATGCCCCGCAGCGCCAGCAACTGACCTCTGACGTCCCGTCCAAGCCCGGAGGCGATCGCTTTCGGAGGCCGTTCGGGAGTAAAATTCGCCCCGGAAGGGGTAACCATGTTGTGTGTCCGGGACGTGATGCACACAGACTTCTGCCGCGTTGAGCGGGGTGAATCGGTCGCCGACGTGGCCCGGATGCTTTTGTTCCACAATGCCGAGAGTGCGCTCGTCGTCGATGGCGAGGAGCTGCTCGGCATGGTCACCGAACGCGACCTGCTCGGGATCGTCACCGAACGCGACCTGCTGCGGGCGGTGCTTCCCACCCCAGCCGAGCTCAACGAGAAGGACAGCTTCCGGGCGTTCTCGGATCTGGCCGCCGTGGCCCATGACCATTTCTCTTCACCGGTGGAGTCAGTGATGACAAGGCCGGTCCGCACGATCGAGGCGGGGGCGTCTTTGATACGCGCCCTCGGCACCATGCTCTCGGGCCGTTTCCACCGCATGCCTGTCGTCGGACCCGAGGGCGAGGTGGTCGGCATGGTCACCCAGCCCGACCTGCTGCGGGCGGTCTTTTTGGAGTGGCAGCACGGCACCGGGGCCTAATAGGCCCTCGGCTTGAGCGTGGCGACGGGTCGTAGCTACAAGCCCGCCAACTCGAGGGCGTCGTCGAGGTCCTCGAGCAGGTCGTCCACGGCTTCGAGACCTACGGACAAACGGATGAGCGAGGCATCTACCTCGAGCTCGGAGCCGGCGACCGAGGAGTGGGTCATCTTCGCCGGCAGCTCGATGAGCGACTCCACAGCTCCGAGGGACTCGGCCAGGGTGAAAAGCCTCGTGCCCCCCGCAACCTTCATGGCCGCCGCCTCGCCGGCGCGAAGCGTGAAGGAGACCATGGCGCCGAAGTCGAGCATCTGACGAGCGGCGAGCTCGTGGCCGGGGTGCGGCGCGAGTCCTGGGTAGTAAACGGCGCCCACCGCCGGGTGAGCGACGAGGTGCTCGGCGACGACGCGGGCGTTGGCGCACTGGCGTTCGAGGCGGACGGCCAGGGTCTTGAGCCCGCGCTGGACCAGGTAGCAGTCGAACGGGCTCGGCACGGCCCCGGCCGAGTTCTGCACAAAGCCGAGATGGCTGGCGAGCTGCTCGTCGCTCGTGACCACCAAACCCCCCACGACGTCGGAATGGCCACCGAGGTACTTGGTCGAAGAGTGCACGACTGCGTCGGCACCGAGGGCGAGGGGAAGCTGCAGGTAGGGCGTGGCGAAGGTGTTGTCGACGATGCAGAGCGCCCCATGGCTATGGGCGATGGCGGCTACGGCCTCGATGTCGATGATGTGCAGCTTCGGATTGCTCGGCGTCTCCAGCCACAAAAGGCGCGTCGTGTCCCGCCAGGCGGCTTGCAGCGCCTCGAGGCTGCGCAGTTCGACGGGGGAGAAGCTCACCCCGGAGCTGGCATAGAGACTGGACACGAGGCGGTAGGTACCGCCATAGGCGTCGTTCGGGATTACGAGGTGGTCGCCCGGGTGCAACAGGCGGAGCACGGCGTCGGCGGCGGCCATCCCGCTCGAGAAGGCGAAACCGTGACTGGCCCCCTCGAGGTCGGCGATCGTCGTCTCGAGCGAGACCCGCGTGGGGTTGCGCGTGCGTGAGTAGTCGAAGCCCTTGTGCTCGCCGACGGCCTGTTGGGCGAAGGTGGAAGCGAGATGGATAGGTGTCACGACGGCGCCGGTGAGAGGGTCGGGCTCCTGGCCGGCGTGGATGGCCCGGGTGGAGAACCCCCGGCCGCCTCGCTGCGACCCAGGTCCTTTTTCCACGTCGCCTCCCTGCCCATCAGGTCCTTGGTGCTGCCTGCTCATCGGAGGTCTCTCGCCGAGCCGGCCTGTGCCAGAAACCCCAGGGCGTCCGAGCGGGTGATCACGCCGACGGGGTGCCCGTTGTCGAGCACGGTCACCGCGGGCGAGTCTTCCAGGCGCATGACGGCGATGTCGACCGTTTCGCCCACTCCCACCGACGGCAGCGGCACGCCCATGACCTCCGCCACGGTGCGGTCGAGGATGCCGGGGTCGCGCACGGCCCGCTGCATGAGGTCGCGCTCGTGCACGGCACCGACCACTTCGGCGGCCGCTAAAGGCGGCTCCGCCCCGATCACCGGTATCTGAGAGACGTCGAACTCGGCCATGACGGCGATCGCCTGGCGGGCGGTCTCGCCGGGGTGCACGTGGATCAGTCCCATCAGGCGGGCGCCCTTGCGCTCGAGCAGGTCGGCCACGGTGTGGCCGCTCGTGCGGAGGAAACCGTGGTCGGCCATCCACTCGTCGTTGTAGAGCTTGGACAGGTAGCCCCGGCCCGAGTCGGGGATGAGGACGACGACGACGTCGTCGCGTTTCAGGCCCGGCCCGAGCTGAAGTGCCGCCCAGACGGCTGTCCCGGTGGACCCGCCGGCGAGAATGCCCTCGTCGACCGCGAGCCGCCGGGCGGTGAGGAACGAGTCCGTGTCGCTGACCATGATCACGCGGTCGACAACCTTCGGGTCATAAGTCGTCGGCCAGAAGTCTTCGCCGATGCCCTCGACGAGGTAGGGCCTTCCCGAGCCCCCGGAGTACACGGAGCCCTCGGGATCGGCGCCGATGATCTGCACGTCGGGGTTCTGCGACTTCAGATAGCGGCCGATGCCGCAGATTGTGCCGCCGGTGCCGATGCCGGCGACGAAGTGGGTCACGCGACCGGCGCTTTGGCGCCAGATCTCCGGCCCGGTGCTCGCCTCGTGGGCGGCCGGGTTCTCGGGGTTGTGGTACTGGTCGGGGTGAAACGCACCGGGGATCTCCTCGGCGAGGCGGGCCGTCACCGAGTAGTACGACTCTGGGTGGTCAGGTGCCACCGCCGTCGGGCACAAGATCACCTCGGCGCCGTAGGCACGCAGCAGGGCCACTTTTTCCGGGGCCATCTTGTCCGGCATGACGAAGACACAGCGGTAGCGGCGCCGGGCGGCGACGATGGCGAGCCCGATGCCTGTGTTGCCTGAGGTTCCTTCGACGATGGTGAAGCCCGGCCCCAAAAGACCGGCACGCTCGGCGGCGTCGATCATCGCCGCGGCCGGACGGTCCTTCACGCTCCCTCCGGGATTGAGGATCTCGAGCTTGGCGACGAGCGGGCAGGCAAGGTCACGGCCCACGCGGTCTAGGCGCACCATCGGGGTGTTGCCGATCAGGTCGAGCAAGGAGTCGGCGACCTCCATCTTGGCCCCGCGGTCGGTTAGCGGCACGAGGTCGACCCCGGCCAGGTCCTTGCGCCCGGACAGGTCCTCGTCCGTGTGCAGTTCCGTCGGGAGCCCTGCGCTGCGAAGCTTCGCGGCCACTTCGGCGGCGCCTGAGCCGACCACCCCCACGTGCCGGGGGATCCGGGCGCGGATCTCGGCGATGAGGGCAGGCGTCAGTTCACCGGAAGGCGCCCTGAGGATGTGGTGCGCCCGAGAGGCCAGGCGCTCGGGCGGCTGGTCTTCACCGACGACGACGAGCAGATCCATGGCGACATGTTGGCCGATTGGCGCGTGCTTTGCATAGAGATAGTCGATTTTCCCCGCGCGAGACGCTACGCGCCGGCGCTGTTCTCCCAAATCAGGTGACGCCGACGCCGGGCGAGTCGGAACAAGCCCCACCTGCTTGTCCGGCGTCACTTCGCACCGGTGCCAGTAGCCGGGCCTCGAGCACGTCTGGCTTGAGCGGCCGGGCAAAGAGGAAACCCTAGGCCTGGTTGACGTGCTCACCGCGCAGGTGGTCCATTTGATCTGTTGTCTCCACGCCTTCGGCGAGCGTCTTTAACCCAAGGTCCTTTCCGAGCTGGACGAGGGTACCGATGAGCGCCTTTGACTCGGGCGAGGTGGTGATCGCGCTGGCGAAGCTGCGATCGATCTTGAGGCAGTCCACCGGGAATTGCCGCAGGTAGATGAGAGACGAGTAGCCGGTACCGAAGTCGTCGACCGCGATCCGCGCGCCGAGCGCCTTGACGGCTTCGAGCCGAGACGTCGAGGGTGTCACCTCGCCCGTGCCAGACCGCCATCTGGGAGCAGGCCTGGCCTAGCACCCAGCGGCCGACTTCTCGGATCTGACCAGTCTGTTCGAGGATCGAGATGAAGTCGTCGGGCTGGATCGTCCCTCTGTGGGATGGTCCCAACGCAAAAGTGCCTCCACGGCGACGATGCCGAGGTCGTCAAGATTGTAAATGGGCTGGTAAACGAGGTGGAATTGTCCGGCCGCGAGAGCCGAACGCAGGTCGGACTCGAGCTCGAGGCGTTTTTGGATCTCGAGGTGCATCTCCTGGTTGAAGATCTTGTAGCGGTTCCTGCCGGCGGCTTTGGCCTGATAGAGCGCCACGGCGGCGTCCCGCAGCAGGTCGCCCGGCATCTGGCGGTCGCCGATGGCGACTCCGATGCTCGCACTCGCCAGCAACGGTGTCGTCACCCCCTCGAGCATGAACGGCTGGCGCATGACCTCCAGCAGCCTGGCGGCCACGAGCGCCGGAGCGACCTCGGTCGATGCTCCGTCGATCAGGACGACGAACTCGTCCATCCCGGTGGCAGAAGCGACGGGGATCATCGGCGCCATAGGAGCCTGGGTGTTCCGCCAGGCGTGTCGTGACATATGAGCAGGCTCAGGACGCATCTGTCCCGGGTCTCGACGTGGCCTTTCGGCCCCGCGGCGAGACCTGACAGCTGTCTCGTCGGGCCGCCGAGGCGGCTCCTGGCAGCTTCGCCGGGCGAAGCGGACACCCGGGACACGACTGCCTGGTCGTTGCTCAGGACCATCGCTTGCCGCCCCTCAGGACCATCGGTTGCGGGCCGGGTGAGGCCGAGACAAAACAAGACGAGTCGCGCAGCTTTGTTGGAGGCGGCTCGTCGTTGTCTGCCGCTACGGGGGGAGCGTCTTTCACGAAAGCGTGCTGCGCTCGCGCGAGGCCATGCGGTCAGTGTCGGCAACGGCCGCGTCGCAGAACACTGTGAAGGCCGTCAACCACCCGGAAGGTCACCCTCTTCGCCAAGGATCGTTGACTGCGTCTCGGAGGCAGCCCGGCGGCTCTTGGCTCGAGATCCATCAGCAGCGAGGTGCTGTCGCCTCCGAACAAGTGTTCGGATAACATGGCGCGCCATGGTGTCGGTGGGGGGTTCTGTCATAGGTCGCGGACCGCATGAGGCTCTTCAGGGCTTTCATCCCGCCGTGGCGGAATGGTTCTCGAGGCGCTATCCCGCCGGCCCGACCCAGGCCCAGGCCGAAGGCTGGGCGGCGATCGCCTCCGGTGCCGACACCTTGATCGCCGCCCCCACAGGTTCGGGCAAGACCCTGGCGGCCTTTCTCGTGGCTATTGACCGCTGCTACCGCGCCGCCGAGGTTCTGGGCGAGGCCAGAGGCACCGATGTCGTCTACGTCTCGCCCCTGCGGGCCTTGACCGTGGACGTGAGCGAGAACCTGGGCAAGCCCTTGGCGGAAATCGCCCAGGTCGCCATCGAGCTCGGCCTTGACCCGCCCAAGGTCCAGGTGGCGGTGCGCAACGGCGACACGCCGGCCTCGGAGCGCTCGGCGATGTTGCGCAACAGGCCCGAGATCGTAGTGACGACCCCCGAGTCCCTCTATCTCCTGCTCACCTCTGCTCGGGGCCGGGAGATGCTGGCGGGTGTGAGGACGGTGATCGTCGACGAGATCCACGCCCTCGCCCGTGACAAGCGTGGCTCGCACCTCGCCTTGAGCCTCGAGCGCCTCGACCGCCTCGTCGCGACGAGTGGCCCGGCCGCGTCGGACGTCTTTGCGCCATCGGGCGGACGACCCGTCCGGATCGGGCTCTCCGCGACACAGCGGCCGATCGCCACCATCGCCCGGCTCTTGGTGGGCGATGGTCCCCAACGCAGCCTTCCCGGTGGCGAGCCGCGCTGCACCGTGGTTGACGTCGGCCACAAAAGGCGCCTGGACGTCGCCATCGAGCTGCCCGACGACGAGCTCGGTGCCGTATCGACTCTCGATCAGATGGCATCGGTGCTCGATCGCATTGCCGCCCACATCGCGAAGCACCGCACGACGCTCGTATTCGTCAACACGAGGAGGATGGCCGAGCGCGTCGCCCACCAGCTCGGTGACCGCCTTGGTGAGGACAGCGTCCAGGCGCATCACGGGAGCCTTTCCATGGACCGCCGGCTGCGGGTCGAGGCGAGGCTTCGTGCGGGGGAGCTGAAAGCTGTCGTGGCGACGGCCTCCCTGGAGCTCGGCATCGACGTGGGCCCTGTAGAGCTCGTCTGCCAGCTGGGGTCTCCCCGGAGTATCGCCACGTTCCTGCAAAGGGTCGGGCGCGCCCAGCACCACGTCGGCGGAGTGCCCGTCGGGCGCCTTTACCCGCTCACGCGCGACGAGCTCGTCGAGTGCACGGCGCTGCTCGCCTCGATAAAGACCGGGGAGCTCGACGCCGTCTTGCCCCCCGTGGCACCGCTCGACGTGCTCGCGCAGCAGATCGTTGCCGAGTGCGCCGCCTCGGACCTAGACGGTTGTCCCGAGGCTGAGCTGCTCGCCCTCGTCCGCTGTGCCGCGCCCTACAGCTCGCTTTCAGAAGAGGACTTCGAGGCTGTCGTGCGCCTCGTCAGCGAAGGTGTCGTGACCGGGCGGGGAAGGCGGGGGGCGCACCTGCACCGAGACCGGGTCAACGGCGTTCTCCGGCCCCGGCGGGGCGCCCGGCTCACCGCGGTGACCTCGGGCGGGGCCATCCCGGACGTGGCCGATTTTCGCGTCGTCCTCGAGCCCGAGGAGACCCTCGTCGGGACCGTCAACGAGGACTGGGCGATCGAGTCCATGGCGGGCGACGTCTTCCTCCTCGGGAGCTCGACCTGGCGCATCCGCAAGGTTGAGCCCGGGACGGTGCGAGTCGTCGACGCCGAGGGGGCTTCGCCGAGCGTCCCGTTCTGGTTGGGCGAGGCGCCGGCGCGCACGGCGGAGCTGTCCCAGGCGGTCTCGGACCTGCGCCGCGCCGTCGGGACCGCAGTCGGCCGCGACCAAGAGTCGGCCCAGGGCACCGAAGCGGCGATCGGGCTCGTCTCGGAGCTGGCCGGGGTTGATCGCGCCGTGGCGACCCAGGTCGTCAGCTACCTGGCGGCCGCCTACACCGAGCTCGGGGCGCTACCGACCACGGAGCTGTTCGTGATCGAACGCTTCTTCGACGACACGGGCGGCATGCAGCTCGTCGTGCATTCGCCGCGGGGGGCGAGGATCAACCGTGCCCTTGGTCTCGCACTCCGGAAGCGCTTTTGCAGGACGTTCGACTTCGAGCTGCAGGCGGCGGCGAGCGACGACGCCGTGGTGTTGTCGCTCGGGCCCCAGCACTCCTTCCCTCTCGAAGAAGTGCTGGCGTTCCTGTCCCCGGCCACGGTGCGCGACACCCTCATCCAAGCGGTGCTCCCTACGCCGATGTTCGCCTCCCGTTGGCGGTGGAACCTTTCCCGTTCGCTCGTGGCACCCCGCTACCGGGGGAGCCGCCGGGTCCCGCCCGCCATTCAGCGCATGGAGGCGGACGACTTGATGGCGGCGATATTCCCCGCCCTCGCCGCTTGCCAGGAGAACGTCTCCGGGCCGATCGAGATCCCCGAGCACCCGGTTGTGCGCCAGACGCTCGACGACTGCTGTAGCGAGGCCATGGACCTCGACGGCCTGACAGCGGTGCTGAGATCGATCCGCTCAGGACAGGTCTCGGCGTACTGCGTGGACACCGTCATCCCCTCCGTGCTCGCCGAGGAGATCTTGAACGGGCGCCCCTACACCTTCCTCGATGATGCGCCCCTCGAGGAGCGCCGTACCCGGGCGGTCGTCACACGCCGGGGCCTGCCCCTCGAAGCACACGACCTCGCCTCCCTCGATCCCGAAGTCGTGGCGAGGGTCATCGAGCAGGCTAGCCCGGAGCTGCGAAGTGCCGAGGAGCTGCACGACCTGCTCTGCTCGCTCGTGTTAGCGCCGCCCGTGGCGGACTGGGGCGAGTGGATGGGCGCGCTCATCAGCTCCGGGCGTGCCATGACGATGGGGCTGCCCGGCGCCGGCGAGCGCTGGGTGGCCGTCGAGTGCCGCGAGCTCGCCGCCGCCCTGGGCGAAGGGGCGCTGTTGGTTCCTGACCACAGGCTCGGGACCGACCCGGCCCAAGCCCCGTGCTCGAGGGAAGACGCCCTCGTCACCGCTGCCCGGGGTCACCTCGAGATGCTCGGGCCTGTCACGGCCGAGGAGCTCTCCGCCTCGATCGGGGCGGGGAGCTTGGCGGAGACCCGCTCCGCCCTCGCCCGGCTCGTCGGGGAGGGCTCGGTGCTCGCCTGTCGCATCTCCCAGCCCGGCCCCGTCGGGGCCGAGCCGGTTGAGCGGTTCTGCGCCCGCCACCTCCTCGCCCGCATCCACTCGGCCATGCGTGCCGGCTCGCGCCGCTCCGTCGAGGCGGTCAGCCCGCAACAGTTCATGCGTTTCCTCCTCTCCTGGCAGCACGTCGGGCCAGGCAACCGCCTCCTCGGTGCCGGAGGGGTGCTCGAGGTGATCGAGCAGCTGCAGGGCTACGAGGCCGCCGTCGAAACCTGGGAGTCTTCGATCCTGCCTGGCCGGGTCGCCGCCTACCACGCCGCCTTGTTAGACGACTGGTGCGCCCGGGGAGAGGTCTCCTTCGGCCGGCTCACGCTTCGCGTGGCCGACCGGCTGGGCGCGACCGCGCGACGCGGCGGTGCCACGCCTTCGCCGGCGACCCCGCTCAGCCTGTTCCGGCGCGAGGACCTCGACTGGCTGCTAGCGGCGGCACGTGCTGGGGCCGAAGCGGAGCTTCCTAGCCTGGGGGCGGCCGCAGAGGTCGTCGAGGCCCTCGCCGGCCACGGTGCCCTCTTTGTCACGGACCTTTGCCAGATGACCGGACGCATGCCGGGCGAGGTGGCCGAGGCGCTCTGGGACGGGATGGCGCGGGGGCTTTTGACAGCAGACGGCTTCCAGGCGGTGAGGGCTCTCCTCGCCGGGCGAGGGCGTTGGGGGCGCTCGGTCTCGTCGCCCGGACGGGCGGCACCACTGCTCTCCGCCCCCGGCCGGTCGAGGCCCGGGCTTCCCCGGCGTAGCCGCCTCAGGGTGCGGCCTGCTCTTTCCGGGGGAAGGTGGTCCCTGCTCGGCAACGGGCCGGGTTCGGCTTCGGTTGCCACTAGCACCGAGGCCGTGGCCATGGACGCCGACGAGATCGCCGAAGCTGTCGCGGGCCAGCTCCTCGCCCGCTGGGGAATCGTGTTCCGGGACCTGCTCTGGCGCGAGTCCCTCTCCATCGCCTGGCGTGAGGTCCTTTGGGCGCTCAGGCGACTGGAGGCGCGGGGCGTGGTCCTCGGGGCGCGCTATGTCGCCGGCTTCACCGGCGAGCAGTTCGCCCTGCCCGAGGCGGCCGAGCAGCTGCGCAGCGTCGCCCGCCGCCCGCTCGACGGCCTCACCGTCAAGTTGTCGGCGGCGGACCCGCTCAATCTGACCGGCGTCATCCTGCCCGGGCCCCGGGTACCCGCCCAGCACTTAAGGACGGTCACGCTCAAAGACGGCATCGTCGCCACCCCCGAAGCCGATGTGGCGGCGGAGCCGGCGTTTCCCGGCTGAGCGGCTAGCGGCTCAAGGGACCGCGCAGGCGCCGGCGGCGGGCTGGAGGGTTGTGAGCACCGGCGGGCTAGAGGGTGGGTAAAGCGTCGCCACACCCGCCGGCGTGAGGTAGGGCGACAGTTCCGAGACGCTGGGCGTGCCCACGAGCGCCGCCTTCAAGAAGCCGACCGTGACCTTCTCGACGATGGGGGCGGCGCGTCCCTCACCGATATAGGCCGAGAAATGGCTCGCCCCGAGCAGTTTCAGGAAAAAGCCGCCGCCGACGTCGTGAAGAAGCGTGGCGGCGTACTGGGGCAGGTTGCACCTGTCGATGGCGCTCTGCACGAACAAGAGCTGCGGTGGGTTGGCCGGTGTGGCATAGATGCCGGACAGTTCCGAGCCCGAAAGGAGGATGACGGCGAAGGGATGCGCGGGCAGGTCGGCATACGTCGTGGCGTACTCCTCGTTCTGCGCCTGGGCGTAGACGAGGTCGGCGACGGCCTGGGCGCCGTCGGAATGGCCGGCGAGGGCGTACTTGCCCGGTTCGACGAGGCCCTTGAGCCAAGCCGCCCCGCTCGAGGAGGCGCCGCTGGCGCCGGACTCCACCTCGCTGACGACATAGGCGATGTCGTAGGGCTCGTTGACGACGTCTGACTCGGCCAGCTCGAGTTCGGAGGTGACCCCGCCGAGCGAGTTGATCTTGTTGGCGTTCTCGTCGGGGAAAAGCGGCGCCACGACGACGAAGCCGGCGTTCACCCATGAGTCAAGCAGGGCCTCGTAGGTTGCGGGCACGGTGTCGAAGCCGTGAGCGAACACGATGACCGGGAAAGGCCCGGCGCTACGGTCGGGTCTCGCGCCGGCGGTCGGCTTGGTCTTGGAACCGCCGATGGAGGGGTACCAGATCTCGGTGACTAGGGTGCGGGGACTTGCGTGGCCCCCGGGCACCGGGTTCACGACGTAAGCGGCATTGGTGTTCGTGTCCGTCCAGGTGACGGTTCTCACCCCGATGCCGGATGGAGCCAGTGGAACCGAGGTCGAACTCGTCGTGGTGCTGGTCCCGTTCTTGCCGGAGTTGTTCGAATTGCCGCTGAAAAGGCTAACTATCCCGACGATGACCGCCACGAGCAAAGCCACCGCGAGCACGACGACGAGGCGCCGGCGCCAGTAGACCTCGGGCGGGTAGCGCCGGTGTGAGGGCGGGCGCGAGGGCGGTCGTCTGCTAGGTCCGCCGGCACCGCTCACCTGCGGAAATCTACTGTGCCGCTGGCTCGCTTGCTCCCCGGGTCCCCGGCGCACGCTCGGGCCGTAGCCTTTGGTGCGGGCTTTGATCCTGGCCTTGGACGCCGTCGCGGCCTGCTCGGGAGGTGGGCTGTGTCATCTGAGCGGTGGGACCGGCAATCCGTGGGCGCACCTCGGACGTATCTGTTGTGATGCGACACGCGCGCGAGCCGGCGAGTGGGCCATCTGACGAGTCGCTCCTCGCCGGAATGGCGCACGGGGACGAGCGCGCCGGGCTCGTCTTTGTGAGGAGGTACCAGTCAAGGGTGTTCGGTCTCGCCTTCGGCATGGTCGGGGACGCTGCCCTCGCCGAGGACATCGCCCAGGAGGCCCTCATGCGGGCCTGGCGCCACGCGCCGGTCTACGATCCGCGCCGCGGCGCCGTGTCCACCTGGGTGCTCACCATCGCCCGCAATCTCACCATCGACGCCTTGCGCATGCGTCGCGCGGCCCCGACAGATCCCGACGAACTGATCGGCCTGGGTCTTGTCAGCAACGAGGCCTCCCCGGAAGCCGCCGCCTTGAGCTCCGATGCCGCCAGCGGTCTGCGCCTGGCGCTCTCGGGGCTTCGCGCCGAGCAACGCAGGGCCCTCGTGCTGGCGTACTTCTACGGCATGACAGCAGCGGAGATCGCCACCCGCGAGTCCGTCCCGCTCGGGACCGCGAAGACGCGGATCCGGGCGGGCCTCACAAGGCTGCGCGAGACGATGACGACCGAGGGGAGCCCTCGATGAGCACTTATGAGAAGGGTCCGGGGAGCCAATGCGCCCGGTACGCGGACGAGCTAGCCGAGCTGGCCCTCGGGATCGCGACGGGCAGGCGGCGTGCCGAGACGCTCGCCCATGTGGAGCGCTGCCAGAGCTGTCACGCGGAGATGGAGGAGCTGTCGCGCTCGGCCGACTCGATGCTCGACGTCATACCCGGTGTCGAGCCGCCCCTCGGTTTCGAGGTGAGGCTCGCCGAGCGGCTCGGAGCTGGCCGCGCTGTCCGGCGAGTAGCGGGGCGCCAGCTCACCGGCGGGAAGTGGAGGTCCCGCCGCTTGTCAATTCTGTTGGCCTGCCTGCTGGCGATAGTCGCGCTCGGCGCGGGTGTCGGGACGGGGTGGCTCGTGCGCGGCACCGGGCCGCGCTCGAGCGTCCCGTCCGCCTTCGGCACCGAGGCGGGCGGGCGCGTGGCGACGCGGTCGCTTGTCGCAGGCGGTCGTGGTATCGGCTATGTCACGGTCTACTCGGCCGGCACGAGTGCCGGTGCGGACTGGCTCTTCATGAGTCTCGATGTCGGCTCGTGGTCAGGCGAAGCGACCTGTGAGGTGCACCTCGCCGACGGAGCAAAGCTCCAGCTCGGGACGTTCTGGCTCGACGACGGCTACGGAGCTTGGGGCGTGAGGCTCCCGTCCGGGACCGGCCGCATCGCCTCGGCCTCGGTCTTGGACGCCAAAGGCGTCCTTGCGAGCGCGGACTTCGCCTCCGGCACGGCCGCATCGCCAACGGCGGGCACAACCGCGGGCGGCTACGTCGCGACGGCCGGCAATTTCGAGCGCTTCAGTCCGGGATCTTCACTCCGGCCCGTCCTCGTCCTCGTCGCTGCCGACAGTCTCCGGGTCGTCGAGCAGGACGCCGGCCTCGATCGCCTCCACGACGTCGAGAGGAGCCTGGTCGTCTTCCTGCTCGTCGTCGTAGTCGATCTCGCTGTCGAGGGAGACCTGTTCCGCGGCATCGGCAGCGAGGAAGGGATCGGGCTTTTCACGCACCGGGGGGCCGTCGTCGTACACGTCACTCATGATGCAATTTTTCCCAGTTCTTGACGCGAACGAACAAACCCCAGAGCATCCAGGCGGTTGCTCAGGATTCGGGGCATGGACCCAGATCTGCGGGCGTTGTCACACCCGAAGGTTCAAGCGGGCTTTACAGTCCCGATCTTGGCCGGCGTCTGCTTCGCCTTCTTGGCGGCGCGCTTTTCCTTAAGCGACTTACCGGGCTTTTTGCCCGAGTCTTTTTGTGGCGACTTGTTTGCCACGTCGAGCTCCTTTAGCTGCGGTTCACGCCCGCAGCTTTTCAGCTGCGGGCGTGAGACTTCAGATGGCGCGGACGCTACTTGCTTGCATGCCCTTCTTGCCCTGGGTGACTTCGAACTCCACCCTCTGGCCTTCGAGCAGCTCGCGGTAGCCCTGCGCTTGAATCTCCGACTGGTGAACGAAGAGGTCCTCGCCGCCGCCGTCGGGTGCAATGAACCCGAAGCCCTTTGTGGCGTTGAACCACTTCACAGTACCTACTGCCATCTCTGGAACTCCTCTTGCCCCACGCACATTAGAGCGGGAGTCCATTGACGGATACCAGCACAGCACTCAGCCTGCGTGGTGGCGACTGGTGCAGCGCAATAGTACCCCGTTCCGGGTCACTGAGTGCCGGGCTCCTACCAACCGGCGGGAACGCGCAGATAGCTGCGGTCGAGGTCAGCCACCGAACCACAGCCCAAAAGCCGCAGAGTCCGGTCGAGATCTACCCGGAACAGCTCGAGGACCCGCTCCACCCCGGGCTGGCCCGCAGCGGCGAGACCGAAGGCCCATGGCCTGCCTATCATGACGGCTCGAGCCCCGAGGGCGATCGCCTTGACGACGTCGTCGCCCCGTCGAAACCCCCCGTCCACCAACACCTCCACCTGTGTCCCGGCAACGGCGACGACCTCGACGAGGGAGCGGAGCGCCCCCGGCAGGGAGTCGAGCTGACGGCCACCGTGGTTCGAGACGATGATGGCGTCAGCGCCGGCGTCGACGGCGCGTCGGGCGTCGTCTTCGGTCGTCACCCCCTTGGCAATGATCGGGCCATGCCACTGCTCGCGAAGCCACTTGAAGTCGTCCCAGCGGGCCGGTTCGGCGACCCAACGGTCGAGCGCTTCTGTGGTCGACATCGGGTGTCCCGGCGCTCCGGCGTGGGCCGCGTTGACGAGCTCGAGCTGGAACCCGTCGCGGGCGACGTCCGCCAGCCACCTGAGGCGCACGGCGACTTGGGGAGCCATCTTCACCATGGTGGGGAGGTCGACCTTGAGCGGCGGGCTCATACGGCTTCGCGCCTCGCGTTCACGGTTGGAGGTGATCTGGGTGTCCATGGTCACCACGAGGCCGTCAAAACCTGCTTGCTGGGCTCTGCCCACGAGTTGCTCGGCGCCCGCCCGGCCCCCAAGGAAGTAGAGCTGGAACCAGGCCGGGCCGCTAGCGGCCGCCATGACATCGGCCATCTGGTGTCCGGTCATCGAGCTGAGCGTGAAGATCGTCCCTGCCTTTGCGGCAGCTCTGGCGGCGCCGATGTCGCCGACAGGGTCCATCATCCTCGTGTAGCCGACTGGGCCCATCAACACCGGCATCGAGACCTCGAAGCCGAGCACGGAGGTGGACAGCTGCGGTGCCGGCACGCCCGCCGTCACGCCCACCTGGGGGCGGAACTGGACGGACTCGATCACGGCCCGGTTCGCCCGCAGGGTGATCTCGGCGCCCGCGCCCCCGTCGATGTAGTCGAACACGACACGGGGCAGACGGCGCTTGGCACGTCGACGCGCTTCGTCCGGTGTCCCTATGCGGCGCGCCGTCCAGCCCTGCACGAGCCGGCAGTACTCGTCCCAGTAGTCCACTCAGCGCACGAGTCAGTTCGTCGAGAGGTCGTCCGGCACGGCGGCGAGTGATGAATGCGACATCGATTCGCACCGTAGCACCGGCGTCGGCGAACCTTCCCAGCCCGAGTTAGGTGAGCTCCTGGGCGCCGGAGACCTTGAGCACCTCGCCCGTCACGAACGAGGCCTCCACAGAAGCGAGGTACAAAACGGCCGCGGCGACGTCGGAGGGATAGCCCGGCCGGGCGAGGGGTATGCGCCCGATGGCGTTCTTCTGGGCCTCGGGCGGCGTGAATGTCTCGTGGAAGGGCGTGTCGAGGATCGTCCCCGGCGCGATGGCGTTGACGGTGATGCCTCTCGGCGCGAGCTCCTTGGCAAGCGCGAAGGTGTAGCCGTTCATGCCGGCCTTCGCGGCCGCATAGGCGCTCGCACCCGAGCCGCCGCCGGTGAAAGAGGCCATGGACGAGATCAGGACGATCCGTCCGTCCGGTCCCTCCATGTGGCGCAGGCTCGCCCGCACAAGGTAGAAGGCGCTCGACAGGTTCGTGTCGATGACCGCGCGCCAATGGTCGTCCGGCATCGTGGCCACCGGCACGCGTCCGATCAGACCACCGGCGTTGGCGACAACTATGTCAAGTGGTCCGAGCTGCGCGGCCACCTCGTCCACGAAGCCGTCGACGGCTTCTGGGTCGGTGACCTCGACCGCCCGCGCCAGCGCCCGTCCGCCGTGGGACTCGAGCTCTTTGGCCACCTCGTCGCCGGCGTGTGTCCGGTAGGTGATGGCCACGTCCGCGCCCGCCTCGGCGAGAGCCAGGGCGATCGCACGACCGATGCCGATGCTCCCACCGGTGACGACAGCGACCCTCCCGCGGAAATCAGGCATCGGGGGAATCAGCGGGGGCTTTCACCTGACATACCAACAGCAGCGTATCTTCGACGACGTCCTTCCAGCCGTGCAAAGTGCCGGGCTCGAAGATGAACAGCTCAGGACCGTGGTACTGGATCTCCTCACCGCTCGGGAGCACGAGTGTGCCGCGGCCGGTGACGATCTGGCAGAACCCGTAATCGGGACCGCTGTGAATCGGCACGGACGTCCCGGCAGGGATGCGGTGCAGATTGCCTGTGGCGTTGGGCATGCGGTACACGACGGCCGAAGTCCCCCCGTGTTCGTCCAGGCCGCTCCACGACGGCACCCGGGATTGGCGGAACTCGACGCGTCCGTCGGCGAGCTCGAAAACGGTCGTTTGCATGGTGCGCTCACTCCAATCGGTTACTGGATCTTCGGGGGGCCTGAGAGAGGATCAAGGCGGGGGGCCGAGGGTTGCCTGGCTCTCGGCGAGTTCACCGGATGCACCGGCGGCCCGCCCCGTAGCACCGCTGCGGCGTTGTTGGCGACGCCGGTTCTGAGCGCCGTCACAGAGCTGTCGGAGAGATAGGCCATGTGCGGGGTGGCGATCACCGCCGGATGCGTCCGCAGAACGTGGCCCGGCGGCAGGGGCTCGGGGTCGAAGACGTCGAGCCCGGCGCTGCGCACCCGCCCGGAATCAAGAGCTTGCTCGAGGTCGACCAGGTCGATGAGGTCGCCGCGTGCGGTGTTGACGATGATGACGCCGTCACGCAGCATGTCGAGAGTGTCCTTGCGGATCATGTGCCGCGTCTCGGCGTTGAGGGGACAGTGCAGGCTCAAGAAGTCACATCGCCCCAGCATGGCGGAAAGCTCGCTCGGCACGAGGCCGGCCCTCGCGATGTCTTCCGCCGGTACGTACGGGTCGACGGCCCAAACCTTGATGCCCATCGCCAGAGCCCGGCGGGCGACGGCCTTGCCGATGTTGCCCCAACCCACGAGCCCGAGCACGCGTCCTTGCAGTGCCACGGGAACAAAGGGGTCGTTCGCGCCGCGCCATCCGTCGTCGTAGAGGCGCCTCGTGTACCACCGCAGCTCCCTCGCGAGGGCGAGGAGGAGCATGATGGCGTGGTCGGCCACGGTCTCCGCCGCGTAAGCCGGCACGTTCGCGACCCAGATGCCGGCAGAGCTCGCCGCGTCCACGTCGACGTTGTCCACCCCGACTCCGTAACGGCCCACGAGTACGCACGACCGCGCCTGCTCGAGCACACGGGCGGTGATGGGGGCGAGCTCGACAAGTATGACCTCTGCCTCAGCGAGAAGAGGCTGGCCAAGGACGTGCTCTTCGTCCCACACCGCCGCGTCGCACACGACAAGCTCGCCGCCCGCCTCCTCGATGATGTCTCTCTCGAGGCTGTGGTCGCTATAGGAGGAGTCGAGCATGAGCGCGAAATGACTGGGCATCGTCGGGTGATCTCAGTTCTGGGAGGCTCTCGGTTCTGGGCTGCCTGAGGCCGTGGCGGCGGGCTTCGACCTTCTCGGACCTGTCAACTCGCCTTGGGCGGCCTTGTCGGGCCGATGCCGACACCGAGCTCGATGAGCGAGGCCTCGATCTCGTCGAGGTCCTGGTCGGTGAGCGAATAGGCGGCACCGCCGATCCAGCCATCCACCTGGTCCGGTGAGCGCGAGCCGCAGATGGCCCCGGTCACGCCGGGCCAGCTCAGCACCCAGGCGATCGCCACGGAGGCCACGGTGGCCTCGTGGCGTTCGGCGATGGGACGCAGACGGTCACGAAACGCCAGGTTCTTCTGCAATGCGGGCGGGGTGAAGTGGGAGAACTCGATGTGCCAACGACGCCAATCCCGGCTGTCCATGAGCTCGAGGCGCTCGAGCGAGAAGGTGTCGGTGAGCAGACCGGCCTGCATCGGGCTGTAGCAAATAACCCCTGTCCCGTTTTCCGCGCACCAGGGGATGATCTCGGCCCCGGCGCGGCGGTCGATGAGGGAAAGAGGCGATTGCAACGAGTCGACGTGGCGGACCTTCTCGCAGCGCTCGAGGAGCGACACGTCGAAGTTCGAGACGGCCCCGGCTCTGACCTTGCCCTGCTCGATCAGGCCTCCCATGGCTTCCCAGGAGTCCTCGACAGCCACTCCTTCGCGGTCGGGCCAGTGGAACTGGTAGAGGTCGATCCGGTCGATGCCGAGGCGACGGAGGGAGTTGTCGCACTCTTGACGGACCGAGTCCGGGCGCAGGCACCGCTGTGGCTCACCGAAGATGTCCGAGTCCGACCAGCGCAGGCCGCATTTGGTGAAGATGAAGGGCCGCTCGGCTTCGGGAATGCTCGAGATCGCACGCCCGACCATTTGCTCGGAATGGCCCCGTCCATAGACGGCTGCGGTGTCGATCCAGTTCACGCCAAGATCAAGGGCGTGGCGCAACGACCGTACGGAGGAGGCGTCGTCTTGGGCTCCCCAGTTGTACTTCCACTCGGCGCCCCCGATCGCCCAGCTGCCGGCACCGACGACACTTATGTCGTAACCGGTCCGACCGAGCCGTCGTGCCGTCAATGGTGTCATGAGGGGGCCTCCTTGTCGTGAATCGTGCCGCCGGTCACTGCGCGTCCTTATAGGTGCGGGTGGCGACGGTTATGTCGATGTTGGTCTCGATCGAGACATCTGAGTGCACGCCGGGAGCAGGCTCGGACATGGAGATCTCCCTGCGGTAGCTCTGCACCATGAGTTCGATGAGCGCTTCGAGGGTGATCTCGCTCAAGTTCTTGTCCAGGGTCACCCGGCCTTGCTGGATCACGTTCACGCGGTCGCAGATCTCGAACAGGTGGGTGTAGTTGTGGTCGATGACGATGACGGAGATGTCAGTCTGTTTGCACAAGGACTTGACCAGCTTGATGATGAGCGAGGTCTCCTTCGCCCCCATCGCCGCCAGTGGTTCGTCGAGCAAGAGGATCTTTATGCCCTTTTGCTGGGTCGCACGGGCCACGGCGATGGCCTGGCGCTGGCCGCCGGACAGCTTCGCTACCGGCACGTCGATGGAGGGCACGTCGACGGCGATGTCGTCGAGGTACTGGCGGGCGGCGGCACGCATGGACTTGTTCTTGAGGAAACGGAACCACCCGCCCCCTGTGTGCTCGCGGTTCAGAAACAGGTTGTGGTAGACGCTCAGTTCGTCTACGAGCGCCAGGTCTTGGAACACCGTCTCGATGCCTTGTTCGCGGGCGTCTTGGACCGAGCGCAGCCGGACCTCTTTGCCCTCGATGAAGATTCGACCATGGTCGGGCTTGTAGAACCCGGTGAGGATTTTGACGAGCGTGGACTTGCCGGCACCGTTGTCGCCGACTAGGCCGAGGATCTCGCCGCGCCGCAGGTGCAGGTCAACGCTGCGCAGCGCCTTCACGGGCCCGAAGCTCATCGAGATGTCTTCGATCCGCAGGACGTCTTCCACGTCGCTTCGATCCTTGGTCTCGACGTTGGACATCACTGGCGCACCGGTACCTTTCGTCGTCGGCCAAATATTGAGTCGAGCGCTCGGGCAAACGACCCGTGCCCCGCTCCCCTTATGGTCGCCCGCTCGATCTGCACGTTGAGGATCATCGCCACAAGAATGGCGATACCGAGAATCAAGTCGTAGGCGAACGAGCTCACGCTTATGACGTGGAAGCCGTCCTCCAGGATGCCCAGCACAATGGAGCCTATGGAGGCACCGATCATGGTCCCGCGTCCGCCGGTGAGAGCAGTTCCGCCAATGACGGCCGCCGCCACCCCGTAGAACATGAAGGTGAGCCCGGGCGTGTCCGGGTCGATGCTACCGATGTGGTAGCCGTCGAGAATACCGATGAGCCCGCCTATGAAAGCGCACAGTACGAAGCACCAGATCTTGACGAAGTCGACCTTGATGCCCGACTCCCTGGCCGATTCGGAGTTGCCTCCGACGGCGACAGTGTGCAGGCCGAACGATGTCCTGCGCAGCATGAAGTGAAGAAGGATGACAAAGGCGATGGCCCAGTAGGCCTCGGCCCATACGCCCCCGCCCAGCCACAGAACGAGAGCCCCGGTTCCGACAGGGTTCGCCGGGGCACCGTTCGACCCGATGAGGATGATGCCCTCGAGGGCGAAGGTCATGCCGAGCGTCGTGATGAAAGACGGTATGTGGAGCTTGACGGTGATCAACCCGTTGATCCAGCCGATCGCTCCGGAGATCAATAGAGCCAGCACTATGCCGAGCCAGATGGGGATGCCCGCACTGTTCAGGTACTCGACGAGAAATGGTGAAAGAACGTAGACCTCGCCGACAGACAGGTCGATCTCTCCGAGGATGAGGATCGGGACCTCGGCGAGCGCGAAGAAGGCGATGGGAGCGATGAAGCTCGCCAAGGCTGCCGCGTTGGCGCTCGTGAAGAAGTAGGGGGAGTCGATGGTGAAGAACAGCACCAAGCCGCAGGCGACCACCGTGATGACGATCTCCTGCAGGTGCAGGTCCATCCCTCGGCGCAACGCGGAGGGCGTCATACGGCGGTCGAGTTCGAGTGTGGCTTGGCCATTCGGGGCCGGGGAGTCGTGACCACTATCCAGCGCCAGGCCCGCACCTTGATCTCGTCGCATCTGCCTCACTGATACCTGTTGGGGAGTCGGATGATGTCTGGGGAGAAGTTGCAGCAAAGTTGTAAGTGATATTCTTACGAACAACAGGGTAGCCACCGCCCCCACCTGCAAAGGTGGGGGCGGTGACGCTTTTCTGCTTTAGGTCGTGCCTACAAAACCGACGATGCTCTTCGGCGGGGTGTACACGACTGCCGTGGTGCTGGAGCCTTCCCAGCTGTCCTTGCGGTTCACGTAGTCGCCGACGTTCTTCTTGTCGACGTATTTGAAGCCGGTGTCGACATCGACGGGGGTGATGAGCCCACCGGTGATGTTGTAGAGGAAGAGCTCGTAGATCGACATGGCCCCCTGCAGGTAAGCCTGCTGGTCGACCGTGAAGGCGAGCTGGCCCTTTGCGATCAGGTCGAGAACTGGAACGCCGACGTCAAAGGCTGCTCCGCCGATCCCCTTCTTGGCCAGACCCAGCTTCTGAATCGCCGTCGCGACGGCGACTCCGTTGCTACCACCACTCGAGAACATGAACTTTACGTCTTGGTGGCCCTGGTACCACGCCTCGATCGAAGCCAGCGCGGGGCCTTCGGTGGCGCCGACGCCGACTTGGACGAAGTCGATGCCTGCCGGCTTGAAGACGCTTGCAGCGCCGTCCATGCGCGGCTGCTCGTTGAGGGAGCCAGGAACGCTGATCATGCCTCCGACCAGGTCACCCTTCTTCACGTAGGTGAGGATGCGGTTGGCGACGGCGACGCCGGCATCGAAAAGGTCCTGTCCGATGTACGACATGGCGTTGTTCCCTGCGCCGACCGGGGCCTCGGCGTTGTACGCCGTCACCGGGATGCCCTGCGCCAGAGCCCTGTCCGTCACCTTGTTGAAGGCGGTCGGGTCGACCATGCAGCAAGCGATCCCGTCGACTTTGTCGTTGATGGCGACTGTGAAAGCGTCGACCATCTCGGGGACGATGTCGTTCTCGGAGCCGGTCCAGGTGTAGCTGGTTCCGAGGAGCGCGCACATGTCGTTGGCTCCTGCACGGCAGTTGACGAAGAACGGGTCAGCTGTCACGTGGCACACCATTGCGAACTTATAGGCGGGGTATTTCGGCCAGGGATTGTGGGTTCCTGCTGGAGATGCTGCACCTGCGGAACTCTGACCCAAGATCTCGCCGAAGGTTCCGAGGAATGGGACCGCAGCCGCCGTTATGCCCGCGTTGCGCAGGAAACGGCGTCTCGACACTTCACGGACTTTCGGGTCAACTTCGGGTCGCTCGTATTTCGGCATAACGCATGCCCTCCTTGTTTCCATTGACTGGAATGACACAGCACAAATAGGGAATGGCTGCACGCCCTCTACGGCGCGTGCGAAATTCATGGCGCCCTCTCCCACGCCTATCCGCCACCCAACATCACGAGCTGACGCTCGGAGGGTGACGTTACTGCTATGGTGAGAGGCTGTCAAGATCTAGTCGTCCTGTCATGATAGGGTTGCAACTGAGGTACCGATTTTTCGATGAGACGTGACTTCTACCCAAAGGGCCTGATCCTCGATATGGACGGCGTCCTCTACCGAGGTGAAAGCCCCCTGCCAGGGCTGGTTGAGTTCTTCGAGATGGCTCGTTCGCATCCCTACGTTCTGGTCACGAACAACTCCACGGTGACGGCCCTCGACTGCCAGTTGAAGCTGGACAGGATGGGGGTGAAGGTGCCGACCGAAGCCGTCCTCACGGTCTCGCAAGCGACCGGCCGGCACTTGAAGACCATGTTCCCTTCCGGTGGTCGCGCCCAGGTACTCGGAAGTCCTGCTCTCAACAGCGCGGTGGAAGCGGCCTCGATGAGGCTCGTGGCGAGCCGTGGAGACGTCGTCGTGGTTGGTCTCGACACCCTTCTCACCTACGAGAAGCTCGCCCAGGCGGTGCGCTCGCTCTTGGCGGGTGCCGCCTTTGTGGCCACGAGCTTCGACTGCGTGCTTCTCACCGAGCAGGGAATAGCCCCCGCCTCCGGGGCGATCGTGGCGGCGATTCGCACCTGCGTGAGCTCGGTGCCGGTGTGTGTCGGCAAGCCGAGCCCGTCCATGTTCCTCATGGCGGCGCGCCAGCTTGGCCTCGCCCCGGAAGAGACCTTGGTGGTGGGCGACAACCTCGGCTCCGACATCGCAGGCGGCAAGGCGGTAGGAGCCCGGACGGCGCTGCTGCTCTCCGGGGTCTCGGCACCAGGCGGCACCGATCAGGCCGAGCCTGACCTGGTCCTTGAGGGATTACCCGAACTGTCGGCCTTCTTGGGCAGATCGTGGCAAAGATGAGGTCCAGATGAGCCGATCCAGGGCGGGGCCGGCGTGGACTTGGGTGGTGTAGCCCCGTGGAAGGGATGAACCTCCAGGTACGGCGCGTGCACGGCTTCCATCTTGTAGCTTATAATCCTGTCATGACGTATGCAGGCGCAGGCATCGAGATCCGCTCATTCGAGCCTTACTACCAGCAGCTCAAGCGCATCCTCGTCAAGGAGATCGAGAACAACCACGAAGAAGGCGATCTGTTGCCCTCCGAGTCCGAGCTATGCCGTATCTACTCGGTCAGCAGGACCGTTGTTCGCCAAGCTCTCGGCGAGCTCGAGGGAGAGGGCCTCGTCCTAAAAGTCAAGGGCAAGGGCACCTACGTGACCGGCCGGCCGCTCAACACGACCTTCGTGCAGCATTCACTCGGCTTCTACGAGTCGATGAAGCGAGCCGGGCACACCGTCGGCACGAAGGTCATCACCTTGCACACCGAGCCTTGCGGGGTGGGTGTGGCCAAGCTTTTGGAGATCCCGATCGACGAGGAGGTCATCCACTTCGACCGTGTCCGAAGCGTCGACGGCCTTCCCGTGCAGGTCGTACGAACCGTCCTGCCTGGGCGCCTTTTCCCCGGCCTGGTCGACATCGACATGACGGACTGCTCTTTGTATCAGGTGCTCGCAGACAACTACGGTGTCCGACCTGCGACGGGTCACCGCGAGATCGACGCCACCGCGCTGAGCAGCGAAGACGCCCACTACCTGCAGGCAACCGAAGGTCTCCCGGCACTACGCCTCGAGAGCGTGACGCGGACCGCGGAGGGGACCGTGTTCGAATGCTACGTGGCCATTTACCGCGGTCACAGCTTCAAGTTCGAGTTCGATGTCACGTCTCCATGACACGCCTTTCCAGGGCCAAGCCCGATCATTTCGCCGGTCTGACTCGTCCGGAGAGAAGGTGAGCCGGTGGTCTTCATAGCCGTATAGGTGGTTCACAACATGGTCGCGGACGCATCACGGTGAGGCCGTCTGGGAAGGACTGACCCAATGTTTTGCAAAGAAGGCGACTCGGAGTTCGACCACGACGCAACTGTGGCCGCTGCCACTCGCCCATTTCAGGTGATGCTCGATTTCGCGGCAGGCTCGTTTACGCCTTTCAGGGGATCGTTTGTCAGGCAGTTGAGTGAGATGGCAGGTGCCTTTGAGGACCAAGAGGAAGTGACGCGGGTCCTTGCAGGTGGTGACGATCCTGTTATCTACATGAGCTATTACCCGGACGTTCCGAGTGAGCCCGGCCACCTGGCCTTCGTCACGACGACGATATTGCCTGGCACGGTAGGCACCGAGTTCTTCATGACAAAAGGTCACTTCCATCAGCGCGATTCAGCAGAACTCTACCTGGCCATGTACGGGGAAGGTCTGATGATAATGGAGTCACGTGAGGGAGACTTTGTACAGCAGCTCTTAGAGCCTTCAGCTCTTGTGTACGTTCCCCCAGGTTGGGCTCACCGAACGGTCAATACAGGGACAGAGCAGCTGACATTCCTGGCGGCCTATTTCGGTGACGCGGGTCACGACTACACCTCGATGGAGGAGATGGGCGGTTTCGCCGTGCGCGTGCACCGCGGCGAGGGGGGTCCACAGATTTCCCCGTCGAGCTCGCGGCTCGAGGGGGAGGCTCTCAAGTGAGCGTGCTGCGATCTGAGCTCGTGATCGGCTCGGTCAGCGTGCCAGCCGACGGCCACGGTGAGGAGACAGAAGTTCTCAACCCCGCTGACCAGGATGTGGTCGGTTACGCCCCTGTGGCGGACGCCGAGCTCGTCGACCGGGCGGTGACAGCGGCGGCGGACGCCTTTTCCGCCTGGTCGAGGCTGCCCGCGTTGCGACGCGCCGAGCGTCTGTCGGCTGTCGCCAACTGGATCAGGGCGGACGCGGCGCGCCTGGCCCGCATCTTGACCTCCGAGCAGGGAAAACCGTTGAGCGAAGCGACCGGGGAGGTGCTCGCCGCCGCCAAGGCGTTCGACTACTACGCCGCCGAGGCGGTGCGCGTCTACGGCCAGACCATCCCGACCGAGTCTCGGAGCCTGCGCAGCTTTGTCCTGCGCCAGCCCTTCGGAGTGGTGGCGGCCATCACTGCTTGGAATTACCCGCTCGGCCTCATGTCCTGGAAGATCGCTCCGGCTCTGGCGGCAGGCTGCACAGTGGTGGCCAAACCCTCCAAGGAGGCACCTTTGACGGTGCTCGAGGTCGTCGCCGGCGCTGTGCGCTCAGGTCTGCCCGCCGGGGTGCTCAACTCCGTCAGCGGGGGCGGGGGCAGCGTAGGCAACCTGCTCGCCTCACATCCAAAGGTGGCCAAGATCACCTTTACGGGCGGGACCGAGACCGGCCGCCACCTGTTGAAGCTCGCCGCCGAGGACATAAAGAGCGTCCTCATGGAACTTGGCGGTCACTCGCCGATGATCGTCGCCGCTGACGCCCCGATGGAGATGGCCGTGGCCGACGGGGTGAAGAGGTCGTTCAGAAACGCAGGTCAGCTTTGCAACTCGGTCAACCGCATCTTCGTGGTGCGGGCCGTGGCCGACGAGTTCCTCGAGCGTTTCACCGCTCGTACGGCCAAGCTGGTCGTCGGTCCCGGTCTCGACGAGCCCGAGCCCGACCTGGGGCCGTTGACCAACGCGGAGACTCGGGACAACGTGGAGGACCACGTCGCCGATGCCCGCCGGCGGGGCGCCGAGGTGCTGGTCGGGGGTGCCCGCCCCGACGACGAGCGTCTCGCCCGCGGCTATTTCTTCCTACCCACCGTCGTGGTCGGCACAGACGAGCTGGCCATGATGCGGACCGAGACCTTCGGGCCGGTCGCTCCGATCATGGTCGTGGAGGACCTCGACGAGGCCATCGAACGGGCCAACGCCCTCAAGTTCGGGCTCGTCTCCTACCTCTACACCCGCGACCTGCGCACCGCCCTCGAGGGAGCGGAAAGGCTCGAGTTCGGCACGGTCAATGTGAAC
This sequence comes from uncultured Acidimicrobiaceae bacterium, assembly GCA_963779425.1. Lineage (GTDB taxonomy): Bacteria > Actinomycetota > Acidimicrobiia > Acidimicrobiales > Bog-793 > Fen-455. The sequence goes on along the minus strand of CAVZYD010000014.1, from coordinate 73,545 downwards.
AACGTCGGTGGAGGAGACGTTCCCTTCCCTTACCCGGGCTGGAAGCACAGCGGCCTCGGGGTGGAGCTGGGTCACCAGGGCCTGGAGGAGTACCTGCGCACCAAGCACGTGCGGGTCGAGCTCGGGTATCCCTGACAGTCGTGGCCGATTATGTCGTCGCCATCGATGTCGGCACCCAGAGCACCCGGGCGGCGCTCGTAGACCTTCACGGAAACATCCAAGACGTCGCCTCCTCCCCGATCGAGCTTTACGCTCCCCGGCCCGGCTGGGCGGAGCAGGACCCCGAGCAGTGGTGGGAGACCACCGTGGCCAACATCGCCGCCATCCGCGGCCGCAACCCGACGGCGAGCATCGGGGCGATCGGCGTTGCCGCGCAGATGCACAGCGTCATCCCCCTCGGGGCGTCGGGGCAGTCGCTCACCGACAGGGCGGCCATCTGGAGCGACAAGCGTTGCATCGAGCAGGTGGACGCCTTCGAGAGGCGGCCGGATGCACAACAGCTTTGCCGCCTGGCGGGAAACCGGGCACTTCCTGCCTGGGCCGGCTTCAAGATGGGCTGGCTGCGCGCCAACGCGCCCGAGGCCTACGACAAGGCCGAGCGCTTGCTCGTGGTGAAGGACTTCCTCAACTACCGCCTCTGCGGCGAGGTGGCCACCGACGCTTCGGAGGCGTCCGGGTCGTTTCTTTGCGACGCCGCCAGCGGCGAGTGGTCCGACGCCCTCGTGGCCGCGCTGGGCCTCGACGCGGCCAAGTTGCCCGAGATAGTCGACGCCTCGTCGGTCATCGGCACCGTGCGCAAGGATGTGGGGCGCCGCACCGGCCTTTTGGAGGGCACACCGGTAGTGGCGGGAAGCGGCGACATGATGTGCCAGCTGCTCGGCTCGGGGATCACCAAACCTGGGCGCGTGGGCCTCGTCTCGGGGACGGCCTCGATAATGTCGCTCGCCGCCGAGAGCGCCTCGCCGGACTTCCGCATCATGAACCTGCGATCGGCGAGCGGTGTCTGGATCCGCTTCGGCATCGAAGACGCAGCCGGCAAGTCGTTGCGCTGGTTCGTCGACACGTTCTGCCCCGCCGGCGATCCCAGCCAGCGCAAGGGGTCGCTCGAATCGCTCGTCCCCGAGGCGGCCCTCGTCGAGGCCGGTTCGGGTGGGCTCTTGTTCTTCCCCTACCTCCTCGGCGAGCGGACACTCGGGAGCCCCCAGTCGAGGGCATCGTTCGTGGGCACGACAATTGGCCACGAGCGGGCGCATTTCGTCCGGGCGGTCATGGAGGGCATAGCCCTCGAGGACCGCAGGGCGCTCGAGTGCCTCTGCCCCGACGGTGTCGTGGGCGCCATCCGGGTGAGCGGGGGTGGCGCTTCGAGCAGCCTGTGGAACCAGATCCGGGCCGATGTCTTCGCCCACCCGGTGCAGGTGCTCGGTTCCACCGAGGGCGGCCTGCTGGGAGCCGCCATCTTGGCCGGGGTCGCTGCGGGCTGGTACAGCGATGCCGTAAGCGGTGCGGAACAGGTCGTTCGCCTGATGGACACCTGGACTCCGTCCCCCGCTGCCGTCGAGGTCTACGAGGGCGCCTACCGGATCTTCTGCGCCGTGCACGACACCCTAAATGGCAGTTGGAAAGGATGGGATGATAGGATCAAGTCATGACTGATATCCTCAAGGCGATCGGCGCCCTGCGCCTGGTGCCGGTGATCGTGATCAACGAAGAGGAGAACGCCTACCCTCTCGCACAGGCGCTCAAGGCCGGGGGTCTGCCCTGTGCCGAGATCACGTTCCGTACAGAAGCAGCCGGACGGGCCATAAAGGCCATGGCCGCCGACTGCGACATCATCCTCGGCGCGGGCACGGTTCTGCGTCCCGAGCAGGTCGACCAGGCCCTGGAGGCTGGTGCGCGTTACATCGTCACTCCGGGCTTCAGTGCCGAGGTCGTACGAGCCTGCCAAGCCAATTCGGTCCCAGTGTTCCCGGGCGTCGCTACCGCCACCGAGATGCAGATGGCCTTGGAGGCGGGCCTAGAGGTCGTGAAGTTCTTCCCGGCCGAGCCTTTGGGCGGTCTCGGCATGCTGAAAGCCCTCGCCGCTCCGTTCACCATGATGCGCTTCATCCCGACAGGTGGCATCAGCGTCTCGCAGCTTTCTGAGTACCTTTCCTTCCCGTCGGTGCTGGCTGTGGGCGGAAGCTGGATCGCGCCCTCCAAGCTCATCGCCGCTCAGCAGTTCGCCCAGATAACAGAGCTCGCTTCCCAGGCCGTGGCGATCTGCCAGACGGCCCCCGACGGCCCAGGTGCCGGACGATGACCGGCCCCGGCGAGGCCTCGGCCCCCTTGCAGGTGCGCCCGGCGCAGGACTGCCGCTTCGACCAGGTGTCACTCGGCGAGATCATGCTCCGCCTCGACCCTGGAGACGTCCGCATCCGCACCACCCGGCAATTCAGGGTCTGGGAAGGCGGCGGCGAGTACAACGTGGCTCGCGGACTGCGGCGCTGCTTCGGCCTGCGGACGGCCGTCGTGACGGCTCTCGCGGACAACGAGATCGGCCGGCTCATCGAGGACCTCATGTTGCAGGGAGGGGTGGACCTCTCCTTCTTGCGCTGGGTTCCCTATGACGGCATCGGGCGCCGCGTGCGCAACGGCCTCAACTTCACAGAGCGCGGTTTCGGGGTCCGCGGAGCCCTCGGTACCTCTGACCGCGCTTACAGCGCGGCGAGTCAGATGCGACCCGGCGAGGTGGACTGGGAGTACCTATTCGGCGAGCTGGGCGTGCGCTGGTTCCACACCGGCGGGATCTACGCCGCCCTGTCCGAGACGACCCCGCAGGTGATCGCAGAGGCGATGCAAGTCGCCCGACGCCACGGCACCGTTATCTCTTTCGACCTCAACTACCGGCCCAGCCTGTGGAAGGACTTCGGCGGACAGGCCCGGGCCCGGGAGGTAAACCGCAACCTGGCCTCGCTGTGCGACGTGATGCTCGGTAACGAGGAGGACTTCACCGCCTGCCTGGGCATCGAGGTGCCGGGCGGCGACCCGAACTTCGCCTCTGTCGAGGTGGACAAGTTCAAGCGGATGATCGAGCAGGTGACCAAGGAGTTCCCGAACCTCAAGGTGGTGGCGACGAGCCTGCGGACGGTTCGCTCGGCGACGCTCAACGACTGGCAGGCCGTTGCCTGGTCCTCAGGCGGCTTCGCCGAGTCGATCCAGCGTCTTGGCTTGGAGATCTTCGACCGCGTCGGTGGTGGCGACAGCTTTGCCTCCGGATTGATCTACGGCCTTATGGAAAAGGGCGACCTGCAGGTTGGCGTCGACTATGGGGCCGCCCACGGGGCTCTGGCCATGACGACGCCGGGTGACACAAGCATGGCCACCAAGGCCGAAGTGGAGAACCTCATGAAAGGTGGCGGCGCACGGGTTCAGCGTTAGCGCTCGAGCTTGTGCCCGTCGGAGGGGCAAAGGAGGAACGAAGTTGTTGGCTGTGGTGAAAACCGCCCCCGGGGAGGGCAACGTCGAGTTGAAAGACGTGCCCGAACCGCATGCGAAGCCGGGCTGGGTAGTCGTGGAAGTGGCCGCGTGCGGCGTGTGCGGGACTGACTTGCACATCCTCCACGACCAGTACAAGAGCTATCCCCCGGTCACGCTCGGGCACGAGTACACCGGCCGCATCGTGGAGATCGGAGAGGGGGTCGAGGGCTGGAAGCCGGGTGACCGGGTCGTGGTCGAACAACACGCGGGCGCCTGCGGAGAATGCGGGCTGTGCCGACGCGGCAATCACCACCTCTGCACCCACAAGAGGCCTCCGGGCTCAGGCATCGACGGCGCCCTCGCCTCCCGGGTCCTCGTGCCGGCCTACCTAGCCCACCGGGTGCCTGACGAGGTCACCGACCGGGCGGCGGCGATGTGCGAACCGCTCGCCATCGCCCTCACCGGGCTCGAGTCGATCGCCCTGCAACCAGGCGAGTCCGTGGCCGTCATCGGTCCGGGACCGGTCGGGTTGTTGGCGGCACTGGCCGCCCGGTACCTGGCTGCCGGGCGTCTCGTCGTCATAGGACGTGCCTCCACGAGCCGCGCCCGGTTGGAGCTGGCCTCAGAGCTCGGGCTCGAGACCCTCGACAGTTCCAGCTGCGATCCCGTGGAGGCGCTGGGGGCCTCGTTCACCGACGGCTTCGACATCGTCGTGGAGTCGGCCGGGGCGGCGGCGACGATAGCCCTCGCCGTCCGCTTGCTGCGCAAGGGCGGCCGCATGGTCGGCCTCGGCATGGGCGACGGGCGGGAGATCGCCTTTCCCTGGGACGAGGCCATGAACCGTGCCCTCACCTTGCACTTCAGCCTCAGTTCGGCCTACCCCACCTGGGACCACGCTTTGCACCTGCTGCGTACCATCGGCCCCCAGGTGGAACGGCTGGCGACCGACTTCAGCCTGCCGGCCTGGTCGGAGGCATTCGACGCGGTCGCCACCGAACAGGTGATCAAGGCTCTGCTCTGGCCGGGCCGCTAGAGCCCGGCCGAGCGGACCTCACCCCGCCAAGGGGCGGGTAGGAAAACCGAATTCGTGACCCGGGTGTTCGTCCTCGGAGCGCGCCAGCTTCGGCCGGAGGAGATCGGAGGGTTCGTATGCAGGCTGTGGTGTGGGCGGGCGATACCAGAGTCGAGGTGAGAGACGTCCCGGTACCGGAGACGCCGGCTCATTGGTCCCTCGTGGACATGGCCTATGCCGGCTTGTGCGGCACGGACCTCCACATCTGCGACAACCAGCACCCGCGGGCCAAACCGGGTCTGGTCATAGGCCACGAGCTGGTGGGCCGTCTGCACTCGCCTTCAGGCGAGCTCCCCGCCGGCGCCCCGGTCTTCATCAATCCCCTGCTTTGGTGCGGGAGATGCCCAGCTTGCAGGCGCGGCCGCGCTCAGACCTGCGACCACTTGCGGCTGATCGGCATCGACACAGACGGCGGAGCTGCTGAGGCCGTCGCGGTTCCCGACGACAACCTCCTCGCCCTTCCCGCGGGAGTGGACTTGCGCCGGGCGGCGCTCGTCGAGCCCATGTCGGTAGCGGTACGGGCGGTGCGTCGCAGCGGCTTGCGCCTCGGAGAGCGGGTTCACGTGCTGGGAGCCGGCCCGATGGGCCTTCTTGTCGCGAGCTGCGCACGACTGAGCGGGGCGTGTGAGGTCACTGTCGCCGAAGTGTCCCCGCCAAGGGCTAAGGCTGCTCAGGCGATGGGATTCGCCTTGGTCGACCACGAATCGCCGCAACCGATCGCCGATGTCGTTTTTGACTGCACGGGTCATCCGGCGGTCTCGCCCACCGTGACGAAGTGGGTCGTGGCCGGAGGTGTCGTCACCGTCGTGGCCGCCTACCCAGGAGTAGTCCCGCTCAACCTGCAAGACGTCATGTTCCGTGAGGTCTCCGTCGTGGGCACTCGTGTCTACAGCCCCGACGACATCGCCGCGGCGATCGGCGTCGTGGACAAAGAGGGCGCCAGCTTGGACCCGGTCGTGACCGCCGTCGTGCCCCTCAGCGAGGGGCCGTGGGCGATAGAAGCGCTCCACAGCGGGTCAGAGCTGAAGGTGTTGCTGGAAGGACCGGCAGCTTGAGCCCGGATACCAGGCAGTAGCTGTCCGGCATGTCGCGCGACATCCGTCCCCGATGCCGCGAGGAATCTGTCCGGCGCTATGTCAAGACGCCACAACGTGAGGTCCTACCTGCACCCAGGCTTGCGGAGATCACAAGGCGATACGATCGGCCAAGGCGCTAGAGACCCGGTTGTTCCCACGCCCGAGTCGGCCATCTGAGGGAGGGTTGGTGCGGAGCTGGATCTTTCCAAGGCGCCTCACTGGCGCAAGCGGCGCGAGCCTGCTCGTGCTCGCAGCAGTCGTGTTCGGGGTCCTGACCGCGGTGATCCGTGTCGGCGCGACCGGCGCGACCACGACCACGACGACGACCACGGTCCCACTGCCAAGCTCCACGTTGCAATGCTTGATGGACCCCTGCTACTCCCCGCAGCAGATCCAGGTCGCGTACGGGATCCAGCCGTTGCTGGGGCGCGGGATCGACGGCCGTGGCGAGACCGTAACGGCTGTCGTCCCTGCCCAAGTCCCCAGTGATGGACCCAGCGACATCCGTCAGGACCTGGCGGCCTTCGACGGCATGTTCCATCTACCCGCTGCCCGCATCGAGGTCGTGACGAGCCTCGTCCCTTCGGCCTCGCGATGGCAGGCGGGGGGGAGGAAATCGGCGACCTCGAGGCGGTGCACGCCGTCGCGCCTGGCGCCACCCTCCGGGTGGTGCTGTTTCCCGCCTCCTGGGACAACAGCCCCGCGAACGCGACTGCGGACATGCTCGCCGCGTTGCCGCTCGTTGTCTCGGACACCGACGTGGCCTCGATCAGCTGGGGCTTGGGAGCGCACTACTTCACTCCGGCCCAGGTGGCGAAGATGCACTCCATCCTGCTCGGGGCGCAGGCGCACCACGTGACGGTAGTCGCCAGCTCCGGGGACGATGGCGAGTACCCCACCCCTCGGGGGTGGGCAGGGCCAGAGATCAAGGAGGTCAGCCTCCCGAGCTCCGACCCGCTCGTGCTCGGCGTCGGCGGCACGCAGCTCAGCGCGAATCCCAAGACCGGCGCCTACATCGGCGAGACCGCCTGGGACGGTTCAGGTGGCGGCTTCAGCGACTTGTACGCCCGCCCCGCCTATCAAGATGGCGTGCCGGGGATCTCCAAGTGGAGGGGCGTGCCCGACGTGGCCGCCGACGCAGCTGCGCCCGGCGGCTTGGCGCAGGTTTACACCTCCGATGGCGCGAGATACCTCGTAACGGAGTCGGGCACAAGCGGTTCCACGCCGCTCTGGGCGGGAATCATGGCGCTGGCCGACGAGTACGCCCATAAAGACCTCGGCTTCGTCAACCCCGCCATCTACGACATCGCCCACAGCTCCAGCTACCACAAGGCCTTTCACGACATCACGACCGGCTTCAACGGTTACGAGGCGACTCCGGGATGGGACGCCATCACAGGCTGGGGATCCCCCAACGCGCAGGTGCTCATCCCTCTGCTGGTCCGCTTTGTAAGTGGCAGCAAGACCTAATGGGACCGGATCGACCTCTCAGATGAGGGGCTGCGCCGAGCCAGCCGGTGTGTCAGTGCTCGGTGGACCCTCACGTTGGGACAGCTCCCGCCCCGCCGGCCCCGCCCCGATCGGCCCTGGTTCTGCCCCGACCTCCCTGTCCCTCGTCGGGGCGTCCCGTCGCCCTCCTCGTCCCCCGGTGCCGCCGGGCATCCCGGCCGCGTCCCGGTCCAACGGTGGGCGAGGGGGTGCATGAGTTCATGAGATAGCGGACGCATGTCGCGAGACATCGTGGACACCCGAGGGAGTGGCCCGATGGAGATGGCAGCGTTCGTGGTCCAGGCGGTTCTTGTTGAAAAGCGGAGCGGGCGCGAAGTGGCAAACGCGCACGGGGTCTCCAAGACCTGGCTCTATGAGCTCCTCGCTCGCTACCGAGAAGGGGGCGAGGAGGCGCTCATAAAAAGAAGCCGGCGTCCGCACACCTCGCCCAGCAAGCTCTCGGCCCTCGTCGAAGACGAGATCGTCGAGCTGCGCAAGAGCCTGTGCGAGATGGGCTTCGAGGCGGGCCCGGACACGATCCGCACCCATCTCGAACGCCGCCACGGCGGTGTCGCCCCCTGCTCGGTCTCGACGATCTGGCGAGTGCTCTGGCGTCGTGGGTTCATCACCCCAGAACCGCACAAGCGGCCGAAGAGCTCCTACGTGCGCTTCGAGGCGACGCTGCCGAACGAGTGCTGGCAGATGGACATGACCCATTTCCGCCTCGCCAACGGCCGCGTCGTAGAGGTGCTGAACCTGATCGACGACTACTCGCGACTTTGTCTCTCGAGCCGGGTCTTCTCGGTCACAACAGCTGCCCTCGTCGTCACGACCTTCTACGAATCTGCAGCTAGATACGGCTTTCCTGCCGCCGTGCTCTCGGACAACGGGGCGATATTCACCGCCTCGTTCCGCGGTGACAGAGGGGCGCTTTCCACCGAGCTCGCCCGTCTCGGGATCGTCTTCAAACACTCCCGCCCCTACCATCCGCCTCCCGAGACCTGCGGAAAGATAGAGCGCTTCCACCAGACGATGAAGAAGTTCCTCGAAAGAGGCGGTCCAGCCCGCTCGATGGCCGGACTGCAAGCCCGTCTCGATGCCTTCGTCGAGTACTACAACACCGTCCGGCCGCACCGCGCCCGGGGGCGGATGACACCGGCGCAAGCCTTCGCGGGCCGGGTGAAGGCGGGACCCTCCGGCAGGCCCGTGCGCGATGCGGGTGCATTCCGCATCCGCCACGACCGCGTCGATAACGACGGCAAGGTGACGCTGCGCTACGCCGGGGTTATGCGGCACATCTTGGTCGGACGCGCCCATAAAGGCACAAGGGTCATGCTCCTCGTCGCGGACCGGGACGTGCGGGTGCTCTCGAGTGAAGGTGAGCTCCTAAGAGAGCTCACGATCGACCCGGAGCGCAAATATCAGGGGCAAAGCTCTAGCGTGTCCGCCATGTCTTGAGAGATGCGTCCGCGATGTCGCGCGACAGCACAACGGTGGGCGAGGGGGGACTTGAACCCCCACGTCCTTGCGGACACAGGAACCTGAATCCTGCGCGTCTGCCAATTCCGCCACTCGCCCGTTGCCGAGACGATAGTCACCGTAGCCTGCGCGCTCGGGCAGCGGCCACCGCACCGATGCAGGAGATCCCGCGCCATCAGGCCAGTTCACCGCACCGGTAGTCTGGTTGCACCATGGGACTGCAGCAGTTCGAGCGCCGCCTCGAGCGCCTAGTAGAAGGCGCGTTTGCAAAGGCGTTCCGCGGTCAGCTCCAGCCCGTCGAGCTCGGTCGGAGGCTCACCCGCGAGATGGATCTTCGCCGTTCGATCGGCATCCACGGCTTCATCGTCCCCAATCGTTTCAACGTCTTCCTCGCCTCCGAGGACTTCGAACGCTTCGCCGAATTCGGCGAGTCACTCGAGCGCGAGCTCGTCACGGCGGTCCGAGAGCACGCGGGTCGGGAGGGCTACCAGTTCGTGGGCCCGGTGAAGGTCGACCTGCACCTCGATCCCGGTTTGTCGGTCAGTACCTTCGCCATTGAGAGCGAATTGGTCGAAGGTGAGGACCGGCCGAACGATTGGCTCGTGTTCCCTGACGGCCGCCGCGTCGGCATTGGTTCTCAGGTCTTGACAATCGGGCGCCTGCCCGAGTGCGCCATCGTCCTCGACGATCCCAACGTCTCGCGCCGCCATGCCCAAGTGCGCCGGGAAGGCGATGCGATCTTCGTCGTCGATCTCGGCTCGACCAATGGGACCCGAGTCAACGGGATGGTCGTACGTGAGCACCGCCTCGTCGCAGGCGACGTGATCTCGGTCGGGACGACGTCTTTGCGCTTCGAGCCCTCATAAGTTCGCCGACCCATGCCCCACTCGCTCTTATCGATCCTGCGTTATTTTCTTTTGGCGGCGATCTGGCTCTTTTTCATCTACGCGGCGCGCATGGTGTGGGTCGAGGTGCGCCGCTCGCGATCCGAGCAGGCTTCGCAGGCGCCCGTGTCTGCTCCGGTCGCCGGCGACAAGGCCCTCGCATTGCGGCTGCGGGTCGTCGATCCTCCGCAACGACGGGGACGGGTCTTCGAGCTTGGTGACGAGGTCACCGTCGGCCGCTCACCTGGTTGTGCGGTGCCTCTCGATGACGACACCTTCGCTTCGTCCATCCATGCCCGCGTCTTCAGGCGAAGCGGCGAACTGTGGATCGAAGACCTCGGTTCGACGAACGGGACATGGCTGAACGAGGAACGCCTGGAGGCCCCTGTCCGGCTGCGACGGGGGGACCGTGTGAAAATCGGGAGCACGATACTCGAGGTAGCCCGATGAGCCGGCTCAACACGGCGGCTGCAACTCACACCGGCTATCTGCGGACCACCAACCAGGACCTCGCCCTCGCCACGAGCTACCTGGCCGCGGTCGCCGACGGCATGGGGGGACACGTCGGCGGCGAGGTGGCGGCGCGGACCGCTGTCGAACAGCTGCTCGAGGCCTACCGCAGGGACAGGACGACAGAGGGACTGCTAGCGGCGGTACGCGACGCCAATGAGGCCGTCTATCACCGCAGCAGGACCGACAGGAACCTGCGCGGCATGGGCACCACCCTGACGGCGGTCGCCGTCGTCGGCGATGAAGTGGACGGCAAGTCGCGCCTCGCCCTCGTCAACGTCGGTGACTCGCGGGGGTACCTCCTCGACCGTCCCGCGCAGCGGGTCCACAAGCTGACCGAGGACCACAGCGTCGTCGAGGAGATGGTCCGAAGCGGTGAGCTGACGCCGGACGAGGCGGCGGTCCACCCCCACAAGCACATCTTGACGAGAGCGCTCGGGATCGAGCCGACCATCGAGGCGGACTGCTGGGAGCTGGACCTTGACCCGGGAAGCCGGCTCTTGTTGTGCAGCGACGGGCTCACCAACGAGCTCAGCGAGCAGGAGATAGCCCTGGTGCTGCTCGAAAAGTCCGACGTAGAGGCGGCGGCGAGCGAGCTCGTGCGTCTCGCCCTACAGCGTGGTGGGACCGACAACGTGACCGTCGTAGTGCTGGAGGTTCTCGTCGGCGAGGCGGTAGCCGAGCCCGACGAGGTGGTCGTGCTCCCCGAGGCGGTCGGAGGTTCACCCGAGCCGGCCGTGGCAGGAGAGTCGGCGGCGATAACTGAAGCGGTCGCCCTCACCGCGGCGCCTCCAGCAGCTCCTGCGACCGCCACGCGGCGCCCGTCAACTAGCGAGGCTGCCTCAGGTGGCCGACCCGTCGCCGACGCCATCTCCAAGCCGGTCGAGGCGACGAGCCTCGCCGCCGGCAGTGTCACCTCTCCCGGCGCAGTGCCGAGGTCGGTGCACACCCGCCCGATGGTCCTCGTGCCGCAGCCCAAGCACGAAAAGCCGCGGGGCGACCGGATCGTCACGATCCGGGTAGTCCTCTTCGTGCTCGTCTTCGTAGCCGTGCTCGGGGGCGCGGCCGGCTTCGTAGTCTGGTTCGACAAGGCGTCGTTCTACGTAGGCCTTGACAGGGGGTATGTGGCGATCTTCCAGGGACGACCCGGAGGTTTGTTGTGGTTCAAACCATCGGTCGTAGAGCGCACGACGCTCACGCCGGCCGATCTGCTCGCGTCAAACGTCGTCTACCTGAAACAGGGCATGGAGGAGACCTCCTACCAGGCGGCCCGCAATCTCGTGCACGACCTCTCGCTGGAGCGAAGTCTCGTCACGCCGGCCGCGGTAGTCACGACGACCACCTTGTCGCGCTCTGTCTCGACGACCACCGTGCCCACATCTCAGGGCGTTGTCACCCCGGCGGTCGCGACAACGAGCACGAGTGTCCCGGCGCTCGCCACCACAGCGACGACGCCCCCAACCACGCTCACGACCACTACGAGCGCGCCGAGCCTCACCACGACGACGACCACCTCGCCGGTCGCCACCACCACGACCACGTCGCCGGCTCTCGCCACCACCACGACCACGGCGCCGGCTCTCGCCACCACGACGACCGCGCCGGCTCTCGCCACCACGACCACACAGGGCGCGAAGTGAGGGCGGGATGATCAACCGCCGCATCCGTTGGCTCGGTTTCGTGCTTGTGGCCTGCTTCGTGCTCCTATTCCTGCAGCTGAACAACTTTCAGGTACGCCAGGCCCAATCGCTCGTGAACAACCCGGACAACGCCCAGAACGAGCCGAACCCCTTCGAGCTCCCACGAGGGGACATCTACAGCTCCGACGGCGTCGTGCTCGCCAAATCGGTTCCGACGAACGACGGCTATGGCGAGCTCAGGGTCTACCCGGCCGCGACAGCTGGCTTATTTGCCGGCATCACCGGCTACGACTCGGTCGCCGTGGAGAGCGCCACAGGTCTCGAGTCCGAGTACAACCAGTTCCTCAGCCAGCACAACTCGCCGGCGACGACACTCGGCCAACTGCTGACCCAGCACAAGACGACCGACGACATCACCCTCACCGTCTCGGTGGCGCTCCAGCAAGAGGCCGCCTCCGCCCTCGACGGACGGACCGGCGCCGTCGTCGCCATCGACCCCCAGACCGGCGCCATCCTGGCCATGTACGGCAACCCGACGTTCAACCCCAACCTGTTCTCGGTTCACAGCTACAACGCCGTCATGAAGAATTACGACAAGCTCCTCAACACCGGCGGGTTGATCAACTACGCCACAGCCCAGGCAAAAGCGCCAGGATCGACCTTCAAGGTCGTCGACTCCTCTGCCGTGTTCGAACAGGAGCCCAAGATCGCGCACCATTACTTCCACTCGGTGTCTTCGATCACGCTCCCGGACACGAACGGAATCCAGCTGTACAACTTCAACGGGGAGTACTGCGGCGGAGACCTCGCCGAGGTGTTCGCCCGGTCGTGTGACACGGCCTTCGCTCTCGTCGGCCAGAGCCTCGGGGCCCAGAAGCTCTACCAGCAAGCCGCGGCGTTCGGCTTCGACAGTGTCCCGCCCCTGGACCTGCCCCAAGGTGAGGTCGCCGCCTCCAACTTCCCCACCCCGCAGGACTTCGTCGGCGACATACCCGGTCTCATGAAATCTGCCATCGGGCAGGAGAACGTCACGGCGACGACACTGCAGATGGCGCTCGTAGCGGCGGGAATAGCCGACAACGGCGTCATCATGACTCCGCATCTTTTGCATCAGGTCGTCGGTGACGACGGCAACGTCGTCGAGACCTACCAACCCCATCCGTGGAGACAGGCCACCTCTGTGGGGACGGCGCAGGCCGTGCGAAACCTCATGCTCGGCGTCACGGAGGATTCCTACGGGACCGGCTACGGACTGTTCCCGTCCTACGAGTTCCCCCCGTTGCCGCCAAGACCGGCACGGCGCAGATCAACGGCACTGGGTGTGGCACCTACAATTGGCTCATCGCCACAGCACCGGCCGGTCCCGGCCAAACCCCGACGGTCGCGGTCGCGGCCATCGTCCCGATCCCGCCCGGTGGGGACTGCATCGACGTCACAGGTGCCCAAGAAGCCGGTCCGGTCCTGGCTCCTGTACTGAAAAAGGCCCTGGAGCTGCATCTATGAGCAGCACATTTCCTCCCGAACGGTTCCCCGGCCGGCCCGGCATGGGGAATAGGCTTCCCCCGACGATGTCCGACACCCCGCCCCCTGTCTACAACGGCCGTTACGAGCTCAACCGCCAGATCGCCCGCGGCGGGACCGCCCAGGTCTATCTCGCCCACGACCTGCTGTTGGACCGTCCCGTGGCGTTGAAGATGCTCTTCCCGGAGCTCTCTTCGGACCATTCCTTCGTCGAGCGCTTCCGCCGGGAGGCCCAGGCGGCGGCGAACCTGTCGCACCCGAACATCGTCCCGGTGTTCGACTGGGGCGAGGCCGACCGCACCTACTACATCGTCATGGAGTTCGTGGACGGCGAGCCTTTGTCCTCGGTCATCCGCACCCAGGCGCCGCTCTCACCCACGCGGGCGGCCGCGATAGCCGCCGACATCGCCAAGGCCCTCAGCTACGCCCACCGCCACGGCGTCGTGCACCGTGACGTCAAGCCGGGAAACGTCCTCATCACCGTCGACGGGCAGGTGAAGGTAGCCGACTTCGGCATCGCCCGGGCCATCGGCCAGAGCGAGACCGTCACCCAGACCGGGCTCGTGATGGGCACCGCCACCTACTTCTCCCCAGAGCAGGCTCAAGGCCTCGGAGTGGACGGGCGCAGCGACGTCTACGCCCTCGGCGTGGTGCTCTACGAGATGGTCACGGGACGCCCGCCGTTCACAGCGGACACGCCCGTCGCCATCGCTTACAAGCACGTCTCGGAGACCCCGGCGCTGCCGAGCGAGATCGAGCCCCGGGTGCCACGCGACCTCGAGGCGATCATCATGCAGGCGATGGCCAAGCAGCCCCAGGCCCGCTACGGCACGGCTCAGGACTTCCACGACGACCTCGAGCGCTTCATGCGCGGCCAGCCCGTGCTGGCACCTGCGCCCGCCGCCACGGCGACGGTCGCCCAGCCGGTGGCGGCACCGGTGAACCCGACGCTCGTGCTGACGGCGGCCGGGGTGCCATTGACGCCCACCGCCATCCAAGAGGCGCTCCCGGCCCCAGCGCCTTCCACGGGTCAAGGTGCCGGCCAGACGGAGCTTCCCAAACGGCGCTGGGTGCCCTGGGCCGTCTCCGCCGTCGTCCTCCTCGTCGGACTGGCGGCGATCGTCTACTTCGGCGGACGCGCCCTCGGCTACTTCGGCGGTGAGCCGTCGGTCCACCTGGAAGACGTCGTGAACATGAACTACCAGACCGCCGAGTCCAAGCTGCGCGCCCAGGGGCTCACGCCGGACGTGAAGTTCGTCGTGGGATCAGCCGCCAATTTGCACCTCGTGCAGACCGAGAGCCCGGCGCCGAGCAACCTGGTGAAAAAGGGCGACTCGGTGCTGCTGACCGTCGACAGCGGGCCGAAGCAGGAGCTGATGCAGTACGTGATCGGCAAGACCCAGGCCCAGGCCACCTCCGTCATCGCCGGTGAGGGCTTCTTGGTCAAGCTCGCCCACGAGCCGACGACGAACCCGGCCCTCATCGGCACCGTCGCCAACCAGTATCCGCCGAGCGGGAGCTTCTACGCCCAGGGGACGAGCGTGACCCTTACCGTCTACAAGGGCCTCGCGACCGAGCAGGTCCCGACGAAATTCGACCAGAACGTCACCGTCGAGACCGCCCGCACCGCCCTTCTCGCCGCCGGCTTCCAGGTCGTGATGGGCAGGTCCACCTATTCAAAATTCGTGCAGAGTGGCTGGGTGATCACCACCTACCCCCGGCCGGGCAACTACGCCGTTAAAGGCTCGGCCGTGGAGCTCATCATCTCCCTCGGCCCCGAGGCGATCGTCCCGAACCTCACCCTCGACACCCAGAACGAGGCCATCAGGGCCATCCAGAAGGCCGGTCTCGCCTACTCGATCGTCCCTGTCACCACGAAGGGCTACGAACCGGGGTACGTGACGAGCCAGTCCCCCAGCCCGGCAACCCCGGTATCGCCAGGCTCTGTCGTCACGATCGATATCGAGCAGTTCCCGCCGACCACGACGACCACGACATCGACGACCAGCACCACGACCACGACCACGACTTCCATTCCCCAGGTGTCCGGGATATCCCAGATCACCGGCTAGGTTCGGGCCTTTGGGCCGATGACTCGCACCGGCGCCGGCCTGGCGGCGCTCAGGTGCGCCGGGTCAGACGGAGACCGTCGTGGTCGCGAGCTCCAAGAAGTTCCGAAGCAGGTCGTGGCCGGCTTTGCCCGTGAGGATGGACTCTGGGTGGAACTGCACGCCTTCTATCGGGAGGCTCTTGTGGCGCAGTCCCATCACGAGGCCGTCGCGCGGTCCAGGCGCGTCACCTCGAGGCATCTCCGGCACCGAGGCGGCCTCGACGACGAGGGAGTGGTACCTCGTGGCCTCGAACACCTCCGGCAGCCCTTTGAACACGCCCCGGCCGTCGTGGCGGATCTCCGAGGCCTTCCCGTGCACGATCTCGGGTGCCCGCACGATGTCGCCTCCGAAGACCTGCCCGATGCACTGGTGACCCAGGCAGACCCCGAGGACCGGGAAGCCTTCGCCTCCCAGCTCCGCGATCGCCGCCGAGCTCACCCCGGCGTGCTCGGGTCGACCGGGGCCCGGCGAAACGACTAGAGCGGCCGCCCCGAGCGCTCTTATCCCGGCCACGTCGACGGCGTCGTTGCGGACCACGACGGGCTCGGCGCCGAGCTCACCCAAGTACTGGACGAGGTTGTAGACGAAGCTGTCGTAGTTGTCGACGACCGCCACCTTGATGCTCACGAGACTCGAGGTTACCGGCCCCCCGAATCGTAGGTATCCTCGTTGCTCGTGGCCAAGGCACGTGCGGGATCAGACGAAGGCACCTCCTCGAAGAAGGGATCCGACGAGGGCACCTCCCCGAAGAAAAAGCCCGTCGCCTCGGGTCGGGCGACGCCGCCCAAGGACACACGCGAGGTCAACAAGCGCTACACGGCGCCGATCCCGAAAAGCGTCCGCCACAGCCCGCCTTGGTACGGCCCGCTGCTCTTGGCGCTGCTCATCCTCGGGCTTCTTCTGATCGTCGGCAACTACGTGGGCATCCTGCCCGCCAGCCCGAGCAACTGGTACCTGATCGGCGGCTTGGTCGGGATCGTCACCGGGGCCATGATGGCCACCCAGTACCACTGACGAACCGGTACCACTGACGCACCAGCTACCGGCCGGTCCAGAAAGTCTCGCGACACGTGCGCCGACCCGGGCCTTGACCACGGCCGGCCTCAGCTGAGACGTTCGATGATCGTCGCGTTGGCGAGCCCGCCGCCCTCGCACATCGTCTCGAGGCCGTAGCGACCGCCGGAGCGTTCCAGTTCGCAGAGCAAGGTAGCCATGAGCTTGGCGCCGGAGGCACCGATCGGATGGCCGAGCGCGATGGCACCGCCATTGACGTTCACGCGGTCGAGGTCCGGGTGGTGCTCTTTGGCCCAGGCGAGCACGACCGGGGCGAATGCCTCGTTGATCTCGACGAGGTCGATGTCCGAAAGGCTCATGGCGGCGCGTGCGAGCACCTTTGTCGTGGCTGGGATGGGCCCGGTGAGCATGGTGACCGGATCGACGCCGACGACGGCGAACTCGACCAGGCGGGCCCGTGGCCTAAAGCCGAGCCGAGCGGCCCGTGTCCTCGCTCATGACGAGGATGGCGGCGGCGCCGTCGGTGATCTGCGACGAGTTGCCGGCGGTGAGCCTGCCGTCGGCCTTGAAAGCAGGTCGCAAGCTTGCCAAGGTCTCGGTCGTCGTCCCGGGCCGGATGCCTTCGTCGGCTCTGGAGGATCTCCCCCGTCTTGTGACCGTGGGCGTCCTTTACGGCGACGGGGACGATCTCACGCTCGAAGCGGCCCTCGCTCGTCGCCGTCGTTGCCCGCTCTTGGCTCTTAGCGGCGAGCTCGTCGAGAGCCTCGCGCGAGAGCCCCCACTTGTCAGCGATCATCTCGGCCGCGATGCCTTGGCTGACGAGACCGCCGACGTGCGCGTAACGTTCCGACACGCCGGGGCCGAAAGGGAAGCCCACGCCCGAGCCGATCGAGGCCCCGATCGGGACCCGGCTCATGCACTCGACGCCGGCGGCGATCACCACCTCGTAGGCGCCCGCCATGACACCCTGGGCGGCGAAGTGGAGGGCTTGCTGGGAAGAGCCGCATTGGCGGTCGATTGTCGACGGCGGGGACGGACTCGGGGAAGCCCGCGGCGAGCACGGCGTTGCGGCCTATGTTCAAGGCCTGATCACCGACCTGGCTGAGACAGCCCATGATGACGTCGTCGACCAAGGCGGGGTCGAGGTCGTTGCGGGTGACGAGCGCCCTCAACACTTCGGCGGAAAGGTCGGCCGGGTGCCAGCCCGAGAGCTTGCCGTTGCGCTTGCCACCGGGACTGCGCACCGCGTCGATGATGACAGCAGCGGGCATAGGGCAACGATAGGGCCCGTACGCGCCCGAAGGCGGTCGCTGCGAGTACCGTGAAGGTCATGAGCCCAAAGACTCCCGCTGCTTCCGGCGCGAAAAAGCCGTCTGTGGGCGAAGACATGAGCCGGTTCTTGGGCGGTAGCGGGGCGCCGATCCTTGTGGCGATCGGAGTTTTGTTCGACGACTATGGCCTCGAGGATGACGACAGGGCAGGATGGGCGAGCGCAGCCTGGCAACCTACGACTTTGGCCTGCGACCAAAAGGGCATCGTCCAGGCCGGTGTGCATGCCGTCGTGCTCGACGCCGCCATGAGCTTTGCGGTAAGTGCCGGTCTTTCCGGTAAGGATAGGACCGGGGTGGCCCTCGATCTAAAGACTGAGACGATGCGCCCCGCGACTTGTGGCGAGCGGCTCTCGGTGCGCGGGGCGGTCATGCGCAAGGCGAAGCAGGTCGCTTTCGCCGAGGCACGTATCGAGGATGCAAAGGGGCGTCTCGTCAGTCGGTCCACGGGCACCTTCCTCATACAGCCCGACTAGTCCCTGTATCGCGCCGGAGTCTGCCTACGGCGATCCAATCGGCTCCCGGATCGGTGCGGCGTGTAGGTGTCATTAGGAGCTGTGCATCTCGGCTCCGCTTCCACATGGCCCTGACCACAGAGCTGGCGTCGGGGCTGTGCGGTGGCATCAATGGTGAGCGAAGAAGACCAGATACGTCGCCAGTTACAAGTGTTTCGACTGGCTTGTTGACACTACCTGCGATGGCTGCGTACTCAGAGCGGCAGAGTCTGGACGAGCGATCAAGTGCGAGCTGCGAGCCGTGCCGCGCCCTTTGTAACCGTGCCGTTCGATGACCGGCTAAGCCATATTGGATTGTGTCGTCGTTATGGGTAATACTGGTTATATGCCACCAAGAAAAAAGCCAACCAAGCCTGGCCTCTCGCCGTCGCACAAAGACGCGTTGGCCGAGGGTCGCCGCCAGGGAAATGCAGTGCGTCGGTACCTAGTAGCCCTGGAGAGGTCTAAGCCGCGCCGTGGACGTTCGACAAGCGCGGACACCTTGAAAGCGCGTCTCGAGGATCTTGAGGCAAAGCTCGCCACAGCCGATCCGTTGCAACGAATCCATCTCATTCAAGAGCGACGCAACCTCGAGCGACGCATCGAAGGTGCCAGCGCCGAGGCCGAGGACGACCTTCCCGAGCTCGAGAAGGCCTTTGTGGCGGTCGCGGCTGACTACGGATCACGCAAGGGAATCGACTATGCGACCTGGCGCGAAGCCGGTGTCACAGCGGAGGTATTGCAGAAGGCCGGCATCCACTGGAGTCGCAGGTCCTAGATACCGTCCGGTGGCAGTGACGGCACAATGGCTGTGACTCAACCGGGGACATTCTCCAGAGCTTCGAAGGTGCGCCCTACATGAATGAGCGCGCGAGCGAGGTCGAACGCCTGGTCCAGCGACCTTGAGGCCGCGTCGGCACCACCGAACGCGGCCGTAACCTCAGCATCCTCGCTGAGCACGTCACGAAATGGCCTGCGTTGTTCGTGTGACGCGCGGGCGGTGCGCTGCACTATGCGGTAAGCCGCGTCGCGCGTGAGGCCCGCGCCGACGAGGGCGAGCAGCACGGGCTGGGAGAACACGAGACCGTGGGAGCCTTCGAAGAGGTTCTCGCGCATGCGCTCTGTGTTGACGACCAGTCCGTCGACGAGTTTCGTCATCGTCTTTATGGCGTAGTAGGCGACCAGGCTGGCATCGGGGAGAACGATGCGCTCCACCGAGCTGTGGGAAATGTCGCGCTCGTGCCAAAGGGCGACGTCTTCGAGCCCGGTGACGAGGTAGCCGCGTAGTACTCGGGCAAGGCCGACGAGGCGTTCGGCCGTGATGGGGTTTCGTTTATGGGGCATGGCCGAAGAGCCCTTCTGCCCCTTTTTGAAGGGCTCTTCCACCTCAGCGACCTCGGTGCGCTGCAGGTGGCGGATCTCTGTTGCCAAAGACTCGATGGTCGTGCCCAAAGCGGCACAGGCGTAGAGGTACTCGCCATGGCGGTCGCGGGCGATCACCTGGGTAGCGGGAACGGGGCACAACCCGAGGGCGTCGCAGACGTACTGCTCGATGAACGGGTCGATGTTCGAGTAGGTGCCGACTGCTCCGGACAACTTCCCGACACTGATTGCCTCTTCGGCCCGGCGGAGCCTTCCTCTGTCGCGGTCGGCCTGTAAACAGGCCAGGGCGAGCTTGGTGCCGAAGGTTGTCGGCTCGGCGTGCATACCGTGCGTCCGACCGACCGTGGGCAGGGTTGCAAACTCGAACGCCCGGCGCTTCAAGACAGACACGAGGCCGTCGAGCGCAGCGAGGAGGAGCCCGGCGCTTCTCGCAAGCGTTGCGCACAAGGCGGTGTCGGTCACATCTGACGAAGTGAGGCCGTAATGGATCCAGGACCCCTCGGGCGGACCTATCGATTCCTGCACGAGGTCTACGAAGGCGGCCACGTCATGGTCCGTCACGGCTTCACGTGCCGCCACACGCCGCACGAAGTCCGTATCGACTATCGGAGCGCGGGCGCGACACGCCGCTGCATGGCCTGGCGGGACGACGCCGATCTCGGAGAGTGCCTCCACTGCAAGCAGCTCGATCTCGAGCCACAGCCCAAAGCGCGTTTCCTCGGCAAAGACGACGGCCATCTCCGGCATTGAGTAGCGGGGGATCATGCCATTGCACCTCCGGCTGCCGCACCGAGGGCGAGGTGCCTTCGTATTCGGGCGATCACGGCTCGAGGCGCACGTACTGTTCGCGGCCGGGCCCGACGCCCGCATATGTCACAGGTACGCCGGTGTACTCGGCGACAGCGTCGAGGTAGGCGCGTGCTGATGGCGGGAGATCCGATACGGTCCGTGCCCCGGAGAGGTCTGCACGCCATCCCGACAGCTCCTTATAGACAGGCTTGGCCCGGTGTAGCACGGACTGGTGGTAGGGGATGTGCTCGTACAGGTCGTCGCCGTCCCGGTAAGCGACGCAGACTTTGACGGTATCGAAGGCGGAGAGCACGTCGAGCTTGGTGACCGCAATCTCGGAGAGGGAATTCAGTCGTACAGCGTGCCCGAGCAGGACCAGATCGAGCCATCCCGGCCGTCGCCGGCGACCGGTGTTGGTCCCGTATTCATGCCCGAGCTCGACGAGTATGTCGCCTTGTTCGCCGAAGACCTCGGTCGGGAAGGGCCCGGATCCGACGCGGGTCAGGTATGCCTTGGCGACACCGATGACCCTGTCGACGTCGCGGGGTCCGATGCCGCTTCCCACACAGGCCCCGCCGGCGGTCGGATTTGAGGAGGTGACGAAGGGATAGGTCCCGTGGTCGAGGTCCAAGAACGTGGCCTGGGCGCCCTCGAGCATGATCTGGTGCCCGGCATCGAGCGCCTCGTGCACGAGCCTCACAGAGTCGCCGATCATCGGCGCCAGCGCGGGGGCGACCTCGTCGAGATACTGCGCGGCGATCTGGTCGGCGTCGCAGGGCAAGCGGTTGTACACCTTGGCGAGGACGGCGTTCTTTTCCCGGAGCACGACGTCGAGCTTTTGGCGGAAGATCTTCGCGTCCAAAAGGTCCTGTACCCGTAGCCCTATACGGGCGGCTTTGTCCGCGTAGGCGGGGCCGATCCCGCGCTTTGTCGTCCCGAGCTTCGCCTTGCCGAGATAGCGCTCGGTGACCCGGTCGAGCTCGACGTGGTAGGGCATGACGAGATGCGCGTTGCCGGACACGACGAGGCGGCTCACATCGACCCCGCGTGCTTTCAACATGGCGCACTCGGCCAGGAGCACCGTCGGCTCGACCACGACGCCGTTGCCGATCACGGGCACGACGTGGTCGTAGAGGATCCCGCTCGGGATGAGCTGCAGGGCGAAGGTCTCACCTCCGACGACGATGGTGTGCCCGGCGTTGTGGCCGCCCTGGTAGCGGACCACGACCTGCACGTCCTTGGCGAGCAGGTCGGTGATCTTGCCCTTCCCTTCGTCGCCCCACTGGGTTCCGACCACAACGGTCGCGGGCACGTGACGCCTCCGGATCTAAGAAAGTAGCCGTGACCTGGGCGAAGTTCGCGCCGAGCCCGGCCTGGGCAGTGTAGCCGAGCTGGCGCTGTCCCTGGCTCCCCACGGGTTCGTCCCGCCCGGGACGCACTTGCGCGTCGAGGTCCAAGACACGTGCTCGCGAGTTCCCACGCCTAGAGCCGCTCTCACTTCTTGTCCGGATCTTGCCCCTGTACGGTCTGTTACGAAACGGCTACAGTCCAAGAGAGCTGGTGGGGGGCCGGACGTTGCAATCGGTGACGAACGGCCCTCCGTTCACGAAAGGGGTTGCAATAGATATGACTCGGACAAGAAGTCTGCGCAACGGGATCCGGGCGCTGTTGGCGGTGACAGCCCTGGCGGCCGTCGCCCTCGTCGCTGTCGGCTCGAGCACGGGTGCCACAACCTCGAGGCCGGCCTCCCGAGCGACGACGCTCACATCGCACGCCGCGACAGCCTTCAAGGCCTGCGAGGTCACCGACACCGGCGGCATCAACGACAGGTCCTTCAACGCCTCTGCATATCAGGGCCTGAAGGTCGCCGCCGCTGCCGTGCCGGGCCTCACCTATACGTTCCTCTCCTCGACCTCGACGAGCGACTATGTGCCGAACATCAACGACTTCCTCGCTGAGAACTGCGGCATCATCGTCACCGTCGGCTACGACATGGCGAACGCCACCTACGCCTCCGCCAAGGCTCATCCCAAGCAGTTGTTCACCACCGTCGACTACACCTACACGCCGCCGCTCAAGAACCTCTTGGGCCTTCACTACAACACGGCCCAGGACGCCTTCCTCGGCGGCTACCTGGCCGCGGCCATGAGCAAGAGCGGCATCGTCGGCACCTTCGGTGGCGAGAACATCCCGACCGTCACCATTTACATGGACGGCTGGGTCGCCGGAGTACGCGCCTACGACAAGATCAACCACAAGCACGTCACGGCGCTCGGCTGGACCCCGACGCCTGGCCGGGCCGCCGACAGCTTGGCCGGGAACGGCCTGTTCACCAACGACTTCACGAGCCTTGGTCTCGGCAGGACCGACGCCGAGTCGCTCATGGGAGAAGGCGCTGACGTCATCTTCCCCGTGGCCGGATCCGTCGGCCTCGGCGCAGCGGCGGCTGTGAAGGCGGCCGGGCACGGCAACCTCATGGAGTGGGTCGACACCGACGGCTGTGTCTCGGCCCCGCAGTACTGCCCGCTCTTCATCACGAGCGTCACCAAGGGCATCGTCGCCTCGGTCAGCGCCGCCGTCGAAGCAGCCGCTCACCGCAGCTTCAAGGGTGGCAACTACAACGGTGACCTGGCAAACAACGGCGTCTCGCTGTCTCCGTACCACGACTTCGCCCACGTGATCCCCATGGGCGTCCAGAACGAGATCACCAAGCTCAGGGCGGGCATCATCGCTGGGACGGTATCTGTCAATCCGAACAACTATCCATTAGGTTGAGCTCGCCTAGGAGTTAGGTTGAGTCTCGCCTAGGAGGTAGCAAGCCAGCCGTGATTCCCACAGCGCGTAGAACCGGGGAGTACGTCGTCCCCGGTCTACGCGCTGTCGCGTCGATGGGTGCGCGATGAAGCTCGAGCTCGTCAAGATCACAAAACGTTTCGGCGCCCTGGTCGCCAACGATGCCGTCGACCTCGAGGTCGCCGAAGGCGAGATCCATGCCCTGCTCGGCGAGAACGGCGCTGGGAAGACCACATTGATGAACGTGCTCTTCGGTCTTTTGCACCCCGACTCCGGTGAGATACGAATCGACGGTCAAGCGGTCCGTTTCGCCAACCCAGGCCAGGCCGTGCGGCACGGCATCGGGATGGTCCACCAGCACTTCATGCTCGTGGGGGTCTTCACCGCCGCCGAGAACATCGTGCTCGGGTTCGAGCCGACAATTTTGCGGCTCGGGCTCCTCGACCGGCGCAAGGCCGACCGGGACATCCGCAAGCTTTCCCAGGAGTACGGGCTCGAAGTCGACCCCGATGCCATCGTCGAGGACCTTCCCGTCGGGGTCCAGCAAAGGGTGGAGATCCTGAAGGCCCTGGCCCGCGACGCCAAGCTGCTCATCCTCGACGAGCCGACCTCGGTACTCACGCCTCAAGAGATCGAGAGCCTGTTCCGGACCATGCACGCCCTCCAGCAGTCCGGCCACTCGATCCTGTTCATCACCCACAAGCTGAAGGAGGTCTTGGCCGTAGCCGACCGGATCACGGTCATGCGACAGGGCCGCGTGGTCGGGAGTACGACTCCGCAGGAGACCGACGAGAACAAGCTCGCCTCGATGATGGTCGGCCGATCGGTCGAGCTCGTCGTCGAGAAGGGGCCGGCACGACCCGGTCCGACCGTGCTCGAGGTGCGCGGTCTGACTGTGGGAGACGACCGCGGGCTCACCATGGTCGACCACGTCGATCTCGACGTGCATGCCGGGGAGATCGTCGCCCTGGCCGGTGTCCAGGGAAACGGCCAGACCGAGTTCGCCGAGGCCCTCGCCGGCCTAAGACAGGTCACAAGCGGCAAGATCGTGCTGGAGGGCCAGGACGTGACTTCCGCCTCGCCCCGGGGCAGGATCGAAGCTGGGCTGGCGGATGTGCCCGAGGACCGCCAAAAGGACGGGCTCGTCATGCCCCTCTCCGTGGCGGACAACCTCGTCCTCGACATCTTCAACGTGCCCCCCCACGCACACCACGGCGCCAGGGACCTCGCCGAGGTGAAATCGAACGCCGAGCACAGGATCGAGGACTTCGACATCCGCACGTCCTCGGTGGACGCGAACGTCGGGGCGCTGTCAGGAGGCAACCAACAAAAGGTCATCCTCGCCCGCGAGCTGTCGCGTCCGGTAAAGGTGCTCGTAGCCTCTCAGCCCACGCGCGGGCTTGACGTCGGCTCCATCGAGTACGTGCACCGCAGGATCGTCGAGGCGCGCGACAACGGGGTAGCGGTGCTCATCATCTCCGCCGAGCTCGATGAGGTCATGGCACTGGGCGACCGTATCGCCGTGATGTACCGGGGACGGATAATGGGGGTCGTCGAGCCGAGTGTCAGCCGCGAGGAGCTCGGCCTCATGATGGCGGGCGTCACCGACTCAGCACCGCCCGATGCCCCGGTGGCTGCCCTCGCCGGCGGACCGGGTTCGTCGTGATCAGCGCCGACGCCACCACCGGCAGCCCTGGTGGGGTGGAGCCGCCTGGCAGCGGGGAGGAGCCTGCGGGAGGGGACGGGAAGCCGCCCGCAAGCGTCGGCTGGACCAGGTACCTGAGACGCCTCAGTGAGGCGAACGTGGTCGTCGTGACGATCCTCGCCATCTTCACTGCGCTCGTGATCGGTGCCATCCTCATCCTCGTCACCTCCACGGCCGTGCTCCACGCCTGGGGCAGGGTCGGCTCGGCTCCGGGCGAGGCGTTCGCCACCAGTTGGCACACCGTTGCCAATGCCTATTCGGCGATGTTCGAGGGATCGATCTTCAGCCCGTCGGCCGTCGGCCACGCCATTTCGACCGGGCGAGGTTGGACGGCGGCGTTCTCGCCCATCTCCGAGACGCTCGTTTCGGCTACACCCCTCATGCTTGCCGGCATGGGCGTGGCGATCGGCTTCAGCACCGGTGTGTTCAACATCGGCGCCCAGGGCCAGTTGATCGGAGGAGCGCTGGCATCGCTCTATGTGGGTTTCGAGGTCCACGCCACGATCTGGCTCCACCTTCCCCTCGTCATCATCGCCGGCGCGGTCGGTGGAGCAATCGTCGGCTTCATCCCCGGGATCTTGAAGGCGCAAACCGGGGCGCACGAGGTCATCGTGACCATCATGCTCAACTACATAGTGCTCTACCTGCTCGTCTACCTGCTCACGACGGCGCCCTTCCAGCAACAGGGCCAGACGAACGCCATCTCGAGAGTCATGCCGAACAGCGCTCGGCTGCCGCACCTGTTGGGCAGTGGACTGCGCGTGAACGCCGGGCTGATCGTCGCCATCCTCGTCTTGTTGGGAGCCTCATGGTTCATGCGCAAGAGCACGCTCGGCTTTACATTTCGCGTGATCGGGATCAACCCGGACGCGGGCCGGACCGCTGGCATGAACGTGAAGAAGGTGACGGTGCTCGTCCTTATGTTGTCAGGCGCGCTGGTGGGACTCGCCGGCATGGCCAGCTTGTCGGGGACCGACTTCTTCATGGCGACCGGCTACGGAGGAGGAGTCGGTTTCAATGCCATCACCGTCGCTCTTTTGGGACGTAACCGTCCTCTCGGTGTGTTCCTCGGTTCGCTCCTCTTCGCGGCAATGATCACCGGGGGGCGCAACATGCAGGCGGTGACGGGCATCGACCTCGACCTTACGACGGTGATCCAGGCGCTCATCGTCTTCATGGTGGCGACGCCGGCCCTCGTGCGTGACATCTACCGTCTCAAGGACTCGGGCCGCAGCCTCACGCAATTGATCTCCAAGGGATGGGGCTGATGAGCGCCGCCGACGTGGCTCCCGCCGCAAGCCAGGCTCATGTGGCGATCAGGCCCGAGGGGCGCATCGTCACTGTCGCCCGTCGGCGAGGCATGGGCATCTTCGTCCTCATTCTGGCGGTCGTCATGTTCTGGGGGTTCGGTCTCGGGGTGCCGACGAGCCAACAGGCAACCTTCCTCCTGACCGCTCCTCCTGCCGTCGCGGTCTCCCCCCTCGTCATGTCGGTCCACTGGGTCTCCATGGTGCTCGGCATCCTTGCGGCGGCGCTGGCGCTCGTGCTCATGATCCGTCGCAGCAGCCGCGGGGCGTACTTGATCTTCACCCTCGGCGTCATCCTCTTCTTCTGGGCGTTCCTCATGTGGGTGTCTCGCGACGAGACCCTCAATTTTGTCGACATGCTGGCGGAGACGCTGATCGCCACGACGCCGCTCATCTACGGCTCGATGTCGGGCCTTTTGTGCGAGCGAGCCGGTGTCGTCAACATCGCCATTGAGGGTCAGTTCCTCGCCGGCGCTTTCTTGGGGGCGATGATCGGAAGCGTCTCGGGCGATCTCTGGCTCGGCATGCTCGGCGGCGCCGTCGCGGGAGGCATCTTCGGGTCCCTCTTGGCCTTCCTGGCCCTGCGCTACGGGGCCGACCAGATCATCGTCGGCGTCGTGATCGTCGCCTTTTGCACCGGGCTTACGAACTTCCTCACCGAGCAGGTCCTGACGCCCAACCAGACGACGCTTAACAGCCCGAACACTTTCTCTCCGATCGCCCTTCCGCTGCTCAGCAAGATCCCGATCCTCGGTCCGGTCCTGTTCGACCAGAACATCTTCGTGTACCTCGCCGTGGTGCTTCTCGTGGCGATCAACATCGGGCTGTTCAACACGCGTCGCGGCCTACGCGTGCGCGCAGTCGGCGAGCACCCCCGTGCTGCCGAGACGGTCGGGATCAGCGTCATGAGGATCCGCTACCAGAACGTCATCATGGGCGGTGTCATCGCCGGCATCGGCGGAGCCGTGTTCACCCTCGGCTCGGTCGGTCAGTTCTCCGCCGGCATGACCGACGGCTACGGCTATGTCGCCCTGGCGGCAATGATCTTCGGCCGCTGGCGGCCCTTCGGAGCTCTCGTCGCCGCCCTCCTCTTCGGCTTCGCCATCTCGGTGCAGAGTTTCGTCGCCATCGTCAGACCCGAGATCCCCTCCCCCTTCTTGTCCATGGCGCCCTACATCATCACCATCGCCGTCGTCTCGGGCCTCGTCGGGCGCGTTCGCGCGCCGGCCGCTGACGGCAAGCCCTATACGGCCGAGGGCTGAGCCGAGGCGCCGCCCTCGGTTGGGTGACCGTCCTGGCCTAGCGAGCGGTCTTAGGCCGTTGCCGGCGGCGGAATCTTGCCGACCTCGGCATCGGTGCCGATCTCTATCACCGGGTGGTCGGCTGGCTCGAGCCAGCGCAACACGTCGAGCAGGTCGTTGATCGGTAGCGCTATGCAACCTTCGGTCGGGGCGTCCATCCAGGCGTGCAGGAAGATCCCCGAGCCCGGCGCGTCCGGTCCGGCGACGGTCGGGTCGACGTTGTAGTCGATCACGGCCACGTAGGGGTAGCCCCTGTCGCCCTGGGTCTCCTCCCAGAGCGGCTCCGACCAGGCGGCGAAAGGCGGCGTCGTCCCGCAGGCAACGTGCACGAAGCGGTTGTACTGCGGGCTGTAGGGGTCCTCGTCCCACCAGTCGCCGCAGACGAGTTGGTGGTATGGCTCGTGCAGGCCGCCCGGGTCGGGCCATGTGCCGTACATCGTGGGGCCGAAGGAGTAGACGCCTGTCGGGGTGGCGTGGTCGCCCTCGCGCCGCACGTCGCGCAGCTCGCCCGAGCCGATCTCGGCCTGCCAGGCGGGGAACACGCGCCGCCAGGCCGAGGTGGCGTTCGCCCGGGCAAAGCTCCGGAAGCTCATCAGGTAGCCGGGCGGGTCATAGCTCGGGCTCGAGACGACGATGAGCTGGCGCGAGGCGGTCGGGACGGCAAACCGTGACCGCGACGCGCTCAAGGCTGCGGCCCGGGGTGTCTGGGTGGCCGACACGATCCCGGTGGCGACGAGCACAGCCACGGTTGCCGCCGAAACGAGCTTGGCGCAACGTGAGCTTGCCAAGGCCTTGGTCACACGCGACATCGGGGAAAGTCTTGCAGTGCCGGAGCCCTTGGCGTGCCCGGCCGTCCGGGCGACACCACTTTGGGCAAGACTGTCAGGCGGGCGAGGAAGCAAACTGACCGGCGAGCCTCGCCGCCATCTCGTCCGGGGACGGCATGGCGCGGATCTCGTCTGCTATCAGGCGTGTCCGCTCCGAAATGTCGGTGCTCTCGAGCACGGCGCGCAGCTTTGATGCTACGGCGGGCACGGTCACTTCCCCGGGCATGAGGACCTGAGCCGCGCCGGCCCTTTGCATGAGGGCGGCGTTGTTGAAATTGTCGGCGCTCTGCGGCAGTGCGAGAGAAGGAAGCCCGTGGGAAAGTACCCCGAACATCGTGCCCGCCCCGGCGTGGTGGATGACAGCTGAGCAGTGGGGCAGCACGTCGGCTTGGGGGACGAAACGCTCCGCACGGGCATTGTCGGGCAGGGGCGCCAGGACCGACGGGTCGTTGTCTCGCCCGACGGTGGCCAACACGTTGACCTGTTCGTCTTCCAAGGCCGCGATGACGAGGCGGAAAAGGTCGAGGTCGTTGTTCGAAAAGGTGCCGAGCGTCAAGTAGACGAGCGGACGTCTCGGGTTGTCGAACGAGACCGGCAGGTCGGCAGGCTCGATCACCGGCAGGGGAGCCGGACGCAGCGCCTGGGTATGGCGCCGCCCGGCTGCCGGGTCCAGCGACGGCGGACAGATCGTGAGCGTGCTGCCCGAGTACAGCCCGGCGGCGGACGGGACGTCGAGCCCGAACTCGCGCCAGATGGGAGACACGGCATCGGCGGCGAGGCCGAGGACGTCCTCGTCCATGAGCGCGGCTATGCAGTGAACGACGGGGTGGGCCCCGCTGACAGCTGCGACGAGCGGAGCCGCGAACACATAAGGGTCGAAGACGAGAATCTCCGCTTCGAGCTCTCTGCACAGCTCGAGAAGGTCATCGACCATAAGCGCCATGCCGATCTCGCCGAAGAGCCTGGGGACGAAGTAGCTCTCCACCCGCGACGGCGCCAGGCCGTCGCCGGGAAAGCCGCGGGTACGCGCCCGGAGCGCCGCGAACCACGCGTCGAGCGGCTGGCCGACGGGGTGAAAGCGAAGGTTTCGAGCCAAGACGAGCTCCGCCACGTCCGGCCCGGTGGCGACCACGACCTCGTCGCCGCGGGCGTCGAAGGCCTGCGCCAGGGCCAACAAGGGCACGACGTGACCAGTTTGTGGCACACAGCTGACAACGACGCGCATTGATTCCCCCCAACAAGCAATGATCGACGAGAGGCTATCCGGGCTCACTCGGCCCGCAGCACGAGCCCCGTCGGTGTACGGGCGGCGTAGCGGCCGGGCAGGGCCGCCACGGCGTTGGCGAGCACGAGCGCACCTAGGCCGACGAGGACGAGGGGCAGCACGGGCACCGTCGCCAACGGCACGGCGTAGATCTCATGGGCGAACAGGACCCAGAGCCAACGCCCGAGAGCTATGCCGAGAGGTATCCCGACGACGAGCCCGATGATGGCGACGATCGTCGCTTGCCAGGCGACGGTGGCCGTCAGCTGTCGCCCGGTGAAGCCGAGCGACTTCAAGAGGGCGAGGTCGCGCCGGCGACGCCGGACCGAGGCGACGAGCGTGAGCCAGAGGGCGGCGACGGCGGCCAGGGCTAGCCCGCCGGCGAGGATGAGGGGCGTGTCCCCGATGCTCCGGTAGTTCTCGATCTCCGCCGGGTACTGCACCGTGAGCACGCTCACGCTCGCACCTGCGCCGCCGCCGTCGGGGATGGCCAAAAAGGCCCGGTTGCCGGCCTCGGCGAGTCGCTGCAAGTTGGCGAGCCCCGCCGCCGGGCTCACCCCGGGGCGTAGCCGGACAAAGACCATCCCGGGCCCGTTCAAGGTGGGATCGGGGCTCGAGAGGAACCTCTGGAACTTGGGCGGCTCGATCCCGACCGGGACGATTGCCCCGGTGCCCATCGAGGTGTGGAGGGACCCGGCCGATCCGACGGCGGGCAGGGTCGCGGATCCGACGATCAGCATCCGCGTCGGCGGTACGTAGACGGGCGCGTCCTTCGGGGTCCCGTACGAGACCGTCACGTAGTCGCCAACCCGTTTGTGGAACTGGGCGAGAGTCGCCGCCCCTAAGACGATCTGGTTGTCCGCCTCAAGGGCATGCCCGGACAAGATGGGCGGTGTGACATAGGCGTGAATGCCCGCGAGGAGGATGGGCACGGTCTGTCCCTCGATCTGGGCGTCGGCGAAGCCGACGCCCGCCCAGGCGGCGACGTCCGGGTCCTTGTCGAGGGGCCTCCAGGTCTGGGACGGGACGAGGTAGTTCGAGGAGATGGCATAGCTCCAGTTCCAGCCGTAGAGGGCGGGATGGGTGACCAAGGTGTTGAGCCCGCTGCCGAAGGTGAGCGTGGCCACGACGATGAGAACGGCGAGCGCCGTCCCGAAAAGAACAGAGCGCACAGGCACAGCCGTGCGCCCGCGACCGGGCTCGAGGGCGAAGCGGGCTCCGGCGATGGCCGACACCGGGGCGCCAACATCGGCGGCGAAGCGGGTCAGCCCCCACGCCCGCGCCGCTCTCGTGGAGTCCTCCCCACGAGAAGGGCCGAGTGCCGACCGATAGGCGAGCGCCACCGTCGCCGCCCCGAGGAGGCCGATGAGCACGAGAAGCCCGAAGCCGAGCACGAGGGGATCGAAGGCGAGGCCGGGGTCGGGGTAGACGGGCCGGACGGGGCCGAGGGGCGAGAGCGGGGAGAGCCCGACGGCGACGCCGACGGCGAGCAGCGATCCGATGACGACGGCGCCGAGGAGCCCTATGAGCCCGTCGCCGACGGCCATCGCCCGGGCCGCGCCAAGCGCGCGTAGCACCTCGTTGTCCTCCTTTCTCGCCTGGAGCTGCCTCGCGATCATCTGCAGGGCGATCAGCATCGCCGCCAGGAGGGCGATGGCGCCGAAGACGCCAAGGGCGATGGACTCGGGCTTGACCGTGCGGTCCACCTGACCTTCGACGACCGAGGTGACGTGGAAGGTGTAGGTCGTGCCCCGCGGGAGGGCGGCGATGATCTCACGCTCCACAGCCGACACGCCGGCCGCCCCGTCTTTGAGCTTGAGGGCGTAGCTGCGGTACATGGTGCCGGCGTCGAACATGTCCGTGAGCGCAGGCGTGAACAGGACCCATGTCGGGTAACGGTCCACCTCGTCTAGCACCACCTCGTTGTTGAACACGACCGTGCCGGTGATCCTCATCTCAACGCGCAGTCGGGGCTTTACCTTGGCGGTGCCGAAGTCGGGTAGGTCGCTCTGGGCAATCGTGTAGAAGCCCATGGGCACGACCTCACCGACGTGCCAGCCGAGCATGCTCAGCGCCTGGGCGGTGGCGACGCACTCGTCAACTCGCCTCGGATCGGCCATGTGACCCCGCGTCACGGTGACCCGGTCCTGGTCGAAGTACTCGCCGTTGATGCTGCCGAGCGGGACTACCGTGCCCGCATAGGAGGCAGGGCGGATGATCGGGGCGCCGCTTCGGGCCAGGCCGAAGCCGACAAGGCTGGCGGAGGAGGCCCCGACTCGCGCGACGCCGGGCAGTCTTGCCAGGTCCTCGGTGATGTTCGGCCCGTTAAGGCCCGTGAGGCTCATGTCGGAGGGGTTCGTGCTGCGCAAGAAGACCGAGAAGGAGGCCTGAGTTCTGCGGGCGGCGGCGAGCGAGCCCATCGCGATCCCGCCGGCAAGGCCGACAAGAAGCAGGAGGGACACATAGCCGCCCCACTTACGGCCGAAAGTCGCCCGGAAGCGGTACCAACCAACGCGAACGACCTGCCCAGACATGGCGCAGCTCCCCCCTCGCGCGGCACGACAGCCGAGCCGCATAAGTAGTCTGGCCGAGCTTGACCGGCCGACAAAGGTGGGAAGCCTGATTGGTCGATTGGTGCCAGCACTACTTCGATCCGGAGCCGGTCCGGGGCTTGTCACGGCCCCTTTTCACGCAGCTCGAGAGGAGACAGCGGTGAGATACGGGATCGTCCTGCCCGGCGGGACTGCGCCCGAGCAGCTCGAGCAGGCCGTGCTCGCCGAGGAGGCCGGTTGGGACGGTGTGTTCGTGTGGGAGGCGGCCTATGGCGTGGACGCCTGGAGCCTCTTGGGGGCGATGGCGGCCCGTACGAGCCGGGTCCGCCTGGGGACCATGCTCACGCCTCTTCCCTGGAGACGGCCGTGGAAGGTGGCGAGCCAGCTGGTGACGCTCGACCAGCTCTCGGGCGGCCGGGCCGTCTTGACGGTGGGCCTCGGCGCCTTGTCCAGCGACCTACCCCTCACCGGTGAGGTCACGGACCTACGTGGGCGGGCCGGGTTGCTCGACGAGGGGATAGATCTCGTCCGTCACCTCCTAGGGGGCGGGACGAGCTTTCGCGGGGCGCACTTTCACTACGAGTGCGCCATCGACGACCTAGCCGAGGTCGCTCGTCCGGTTCAAGAGCGCATACCGATCTGGGTGGTGGGTGCCTGGCCGAGACCGCGCTCTATGGCGCGCCTCCTTCGCTGCGACGGTGTCGTCCCCCAGTTCGAACAGGTGACCAGTGGCCCCTCACCGGAAGACTTCGCCGCCGTGCGGGCCTGGCTCAAAGACCACGGCGCCGGCCCGGGCTTCGAGGTGATCGCCGACGGTGAGACCGCCGGCAAGCCGCCGGCGCTCGCCGCCGCCCGAGTGGGCGCCTTGGCGGAGGCCGGCTGCACCTGGTGGCTCGAGACGCTCTGGGAGCTGCCGCACCACAGCGCCGAGCGGATGGCACAGGTGCACGAGCGCCTCTTGGCCGGGCCCCCGGTGGCGCCGAAGGGGGCGGAGGTCCACCAGGTGTGAGCGGCTTTGTCGTCGTCTCCCCAACAGCACTCGCGAGAGGGAAGACTCCGGCGCAAAGCGGCGGTCGCGGTAGATCTGAGTAGGGTGGCCGGGTGCCTGAGCTGCAGCGCCTGCGCGCCGACCATGCCCCGGCGGTGCTGGCCTTCGAACTGGCGAACCGCGCCTATTTCGCCCGCTTTGTCTCCGACCGGGGCGATGCGTTCTTCGACCATTTCACCGAGCGCTACGACGCCCTGCTGGCCGAACAGGAGGCGGGCAGCTGCGTGTTCCACGTGCTCGTCAGCGAGGATGGCACGGTGCTCGGCCGGTTCAACCTGGTCGATCTCGAGGACGGCACCGCCGAGCTCGGGTACCGGGTGTCCGAGCACGTCGCGGGTCAGGGCGTGGCGAGCGCGACCGTGCAAGAACTGTGCCGGCTCGCGGCGGCGCACTACGGGCTACGCAGCCTCAAAGCCGCCACCACCCTCGACAACGTCGCTTCTCAGAAGGTGCTGGAAAAAGCCGGGTTCGTCCCGGATGGCCGCGCCGAGCCGGGCGGGCGAGCGGGCAGGTGGTACCGGCGTGAGCTGACGGCCGAGTGACAAGGGCTCAGCTAAGTCTGCCCCGAGACCTCCGCCAAGCCCGAGAGCCGCTTTGATGCTCGGTCCTCAGACGAGAACGAGCTTGTCGTTCTCGACCTCGACCTTGACCGAGTCGCCCTCTTTGAAGCGGCCTTCGAGCAGGGCAATGGCGAGGGGATCGTTGATCTCGCGTTGGATGACGCGCCGCAACGGACGTGCCCCGAGCTCGGGGTCGTAGCCACGGTCGCCGAGCCACATCTCGGCCTCGGGCGTGACCTCGATCGTGATGCGCCGGGACTCGAGGCGCCGCTTCAGCTCGGAGAGCTGGATCCCGACGATGGCGAACAGGTCCTCACGCCCGAGGGGGCGGAAGCGGACGATCTCGTCGATGCGGTTGATGAACTCGGGCTTGAAGGTGTTGAGCGGGTCGCCCCGGAGGTTCGAGGTCATGATCAGCACCGCGTTGGTGAAGTTCACCGTGCGGCCCTGGCCGTCGGTGAGGCGCCCGTCGTCGAGCACCTGCAGGAGGATGTTGAACACGTCCGGGTGCGCCTTTTCGATCTCGTCGAGCAGGACGACGGCATAGGGGCGCCGGCGGACCGACTCGGTGAGCTGGCCCCCCTCCTCGTAGCCGACATAGCCCGGCGGGGCGCCGACGAGGCGAGAGACGCTGTGCTTTTCCTGGTACTCACCCATGTCGATGCGGATCATGGCTCTCTCGTCGTCGAAGAGGACCTCGGCGAGCGCCTTGGCGAGCTCGGTCTTGCCCACGCCCGTCGGGCCGAGGAAGAGGAACGATCCGATGGGACGGTGCGGGTCCGAGAGCCCGGCACGGCTTCGCCGGATGGCGTTCGCCACCGCCCTCACGGCGTCGTCCTGGCCCACGACGCGGTTGTGGAGCAGCTCTTCCAGCTCGACGAGCTTTCGGACCTCGCCTTCCATGAGGCGGGAGACGGGGACCCCGGTGGCCCGGCTCACCACCTCGGCGATGTCCTCGGCGTCGACCTCCTCCTTCAGCATCTTTTGTCCGGACTGGAGCTCCGCCAGCTTGTCGGTGGCGGACTGGATGCGCCTTTCCAGGTCCGGCACCCGGCCGTAGCGGATCTCGGCGGCCTGGCCGAGGTCACCCTCGCGCACGTAGCGCTCCGCCTCCTGGCGGGCGGCTTCGAGCCCGCCCTTGAGGTCGCGGATCGTGGCGATGGCGTCCTTTTCCGACTGCCAGTGGGCGGTCATGGCCGTCTGCTGCTCGCGCAGGTCGCCTAGCTCGGCCTCGAGGCGAGCGAGGCGTTCGACCGAGGCGGCGTCGGTCTCTTTCTGCAAAGCGACGCGTTCGATCTCGAGCTGGCGCACCCGACGGGCGACGACGTCGATCTCGGTCGGCATCGAGTCGATCTCGATACGGAGCCGGCTGGCGGCCTCGTCCACGAGGTCGATGGCCTTGTCGGGCAGGAACCGGCCCGTCACGTAGCGGTCCGAGAGCACGGCGGCCGCCACGAGCGCGGCGTCCTGGATGCGCACGCCGTGGTGGACCTCGTAGCGCTCCTTGAGCCCGCGCAAGATGGCGATCGTGTCGGTGACGGAGGGCTGCTCGACCATGACCGGTTGGAAACGGCGCTCCAGGGCGGCGTCCTTCTCGATGTACTTGCGGTACTCGTCAAGGGTCGTGGCGCCGATCATGCGCAGCTCGCCCCGGGCGAGCATCGGCTTGATCATGTTGCCGGCGTCCATGGCGCCTTCGGCCGCACCGGCACCGACGATGGTGTGCAGCTCGTCGATGAAGGTGACGATCTCGCCTTCTGAGTCCGAGATCTCCTTCAGCACGGCCTTGAGCCGCTCTTCGAACTCGCCCCGATACTTGGCTCCCGCCACCATGGAGGCGAGGTCGAGGCCGATTATCCGTTTGTTCTTGAGCGACTCGGGGATGTCGCCCTCGACGATGCGCGAGGCGAGGCCCTCGACGATGGCGGTCTTTCCCACTCCAGGCTCGCCGATGAGCACGGGGTTGTTCTTCGTGCGCCGTGACAGCACCTGGATGACGCGGCGGATCTCCTCGTCACGCCCGA
Organism: uncultured Acidimicrobiaceae bacterium; assembly: GCA_963779425.1. Lineage (GTDB taxonomy): Bacteria > Actinomycetota > Acidimicrobiia > Acidimicrobiales > Bog-793 > Fen-455. The sequence continues at coordinate 37,919 of CAVZYD010000014.1, read as the reverse complement.
TGACGGGGTCGAGCTTGCCCTGGCGGGCGAGTTCGGTCAGGTCGCGGCCGTAACGCTCGAGCGACTGGTACTGCTCCTCGGGGTTCTGCGAGGTGACGCGGTGGCTGCCCCGGACGGCCTGCAATGCCTGCAGCAGCTCCTCGCGGCCGACTCCGAGCCGGTCCGACAGCGCCAAGAGGAGGTGCTCGACCGAGAGGTACTCGTCGCCCATCTCGGTCCGGGCCGTGTCGGCGCGCTCGAAGGCTTGCGACAGTTCCCGGCTTAAAGACGGCTCGGCGCCTCCGTAGGCCTTCGGGATCTTGGCGAGGGACTCGGCGATCTTGTTGCGCACCGTGAGGGGGGCGACCCCGAGACGGTCGAGGATGGGGATCGCAACTCCCCCGTCTTGGGACAGCGCGGCCGACAAGAGGTGGTCCGGGCCGACCTCGGCGTGGTGCGAGTCCTTGGCGAGGGCGATGGCGTCGCGGAGCGCTTCTTGGGTCTTAAGCGTCCAGCGGTTCGGGTCAAGAGTCATTCGGGTGTTCCTTGAATCTGTGTGTTCACGTAGTTGTTCTGTGCCGCGGCCGGGCCTTTACCGGCCCGTCGGCCGTCGTGCCGGCAGGCGGTTGGTCGAGACCGGCACGAGGTCGCGCCGGTACTGGCGGTGCGTCTGCTCGATGGCCTCGCGGGCGGCCGCCCGCGTCATCTCGAGCTCGGCGCGCAGCCGTCCGATCTCGCTCTCGAGCGCTATCACCTGGCGCACCCCTTCGAGGTTCAGCCCCGCCGCCGTGAGCTCTTGGATGCGCCGCAAGTGGGCGATGTCGGCCTCGCTGTAGCGGCGGTTGCCTCCCCCGGTGCGGGCCGGGTCCAACAGGCCCTTGCGCTCGTAGATGCGCAGCGTCTGGGGATGCACGCCGGCGAGCTCGGCTGCGACCGAGATGACATAGACGGCACGGGTCGAGCCTTCGCCGAAGCCTTGATCGGATGACTTGTAGGCCACTTTCATACTCCTAGGTGCTGGCGAGGCGAGGCGTCGAGGGTCTTCGCGAGCGCCTCGACGGCCTTGCGCTGTTCCTCGGTGAGATGCGCCGGGACGACGACGTCGACGGTCACCAGCAAGTCGCCCGTCGAAGAACCCGAGGTGATGCCGCGGCCCTTTACCCGGAAGGTCCGGCCCTGGCGGGTCCCCGCCGGGATCTTCAAGGTGACGGGCTCGGTGAGCGAAGGCACGGTTATGGCGCCCCCCAGGGTCGCCTCGGGGTAGGTGATCGGGACCGTGAGGGTGAGGTTGCGGCCCTTCCGCCCAAAGAGCGGGTGAGGTGCCACGTGCACGATCACGAACAGGTCACCGGCCGGACCCCCGTTGGCCCCCGGCTCGCCGCGGCCTTTCACGCGGATGCGCTGGCCGTCCTCCACCCCGGCGGGGATGCGGACCTTTACCTGACGCTGGCGCTGCTCGAGGCCCGTCCCGTTGCAGGTCGGGCAGGGGTCGACCACCTTGGTGCCACGGCCTTGGCATTCGGGGCAGGGCGAGGAGAGAGAGAACATGCCCTGGTTGTCGTTGAGCACGCCGAGGCCGCCACAGCGCGGGCAGGTGACCGGGGAGGACCCGGGCCGCGAGCCGGAACCGCCGCAGGTCGCGCAACGCGTCCCGCTCGAGACGTTCACCGTCGTCACGGCACCCTCGACGGCCTCCTCGAAGGTGAGGTGCAGCTCCGCCTCGAGGTCGCGCCCGCGTCGCGGGCCGGTCCCGGGCGCGCCGCGGCCGGCGCCGCCCTGGCGTCCCCGGCCGAAGAGGCCGCCGAAGATGTCGGAGAGGTCGTCGATGCGGAAATTGAAGTTGCTGTTGCCAGCTCCGCCGCCGCCCCCGAAGCCTCCGAGGTTGCTCAAAGGCCCGAGGCGCCGGACCTCGTCGTACTCCTTGCGCTTGTCGGCGTCGCCGAGGACGTCGTAGGCGGCCGAGACGGCCTTGAAGCGGTCCTCCGAGCCCGGGTTCGAGTCAGGGTGGTACTGCTTGGCGAGCTTGCGGTAGGCGCGGCGAAGCTCCTTGTCGGTCGCCGTCTCGGAGACGCCGAGCACCTTGTAGTAGTCAGTCGTGTACCAATCCCTCTGCGGGGCCATGGCGTGCTCCTCAGTCTCCGACGAGGACCATGGCCGGGCGCAATACCTTCGAGCGCATCCGGTAACCCGGGCGCATGACCTCGGCCACGACCGGCCCGGCGGGCTTGGCGGCCTTGGGCGCCGCCTTCACGGCGTGCTTGGAGGCGGCCTTCGACGATGGCGGCACCTCGTCTGGCCCGGAGGAGGACGGGGCGTCCTCGCTCGGGCCCGGTGCGGCGTCGGCCGGCACGTGGCCGACGGCGTCGTGGATCGTCGGGTCGAACAAGACGCCCACGGCGTCGATCTTCTCTATGCCCTCGTGGGCGAGGATGTCGCGAAGAAGCGCGTCGATCTGTTCCAGAGCCTTGGCGGCGTCGTTCGACTCGGCCTGCGTGGCGAGATGCGCCGTGGCGAGGTCGAGGGCGTCGAGCACGGGCAAAAGCCGGATGCACAGGCCCTCGGTGGCGCGCTCCAACAGCTCGGTCTGCTGGCGTAGGGAACGCTTGCGGAAGTTGTCGAAGTCGGCCTGGAGACGGCGGAGCGAGTCGAGGTACTCGTCGCGCTCGGCCGCCAGGAGGGCTTCGGCGCTTTGCGCCTCAAGCTCTTTTTCCAGCCGCTCCTGGTCGAGGGTTTGCGGGTCGGCACCCCAGTCCAAGAGGGCGTCGAGGGGCAGGTTCAACTGCTCTCCTGCCGTCTCGCCCTCGTCATGAGGAGCCTCGTCACCTGACTCCTCATCGCTCGGGTGCTCTGAATCGTTGCTCACGAAGCCGCCGTGCCCGGGTCGTCGACGATCTCGGCGTCGACGACCTCGTCGTCAGATTGCGTGCTGGAGCTAGCAGCGCCCGAGCCGTCGCTCGTCGACCCGGTGGCGTTTTGCTGCTGGGCCGCCTGTTCGTAAAGGCGCTGCCCGAAGGCCTGCGAGGCGGCGCGCAGCGCCTCTGTGTCGCGGCGGATCCGCTCGTAGTCGGTCCCCTCCGTCGACTCGCGCAGGTTCTTGAGCGCACCCTCGACCCGCTCGCGCTCTTCCGCGGGAACCTTGTCGCCCTGGTCCTTCAAGAGCTTGTCGGTCTGGTAGACGAGGGCGTCGGCGTTGTTGCGCGTCTCGGCCTCCTCCTTGCGCTGGCGGTCCTCAGCCGCGTGCTGCTCGGCGTCGCGCACCATGCGCTGGATGTCGTCTTTGGGGAGCGAGGTCTGCCCGGTGATGGTGATCGACTGCTCGCGTCCGGTGGCGAGGTCCTTCGCCGAGACGTGCACGATGCCGTTGGCGTCGATGTCGAAGGCGACCTCGATCTGGGGCACGCCTCGAGGCGCCGGTGGCAGGTCGACGAGCTGGAACTTGCCGAGCGTCTTGTTGTACATGGCCATGTCGCGCTCGCCCTGCAGGACGTGGATCTCGACCGACGGCTGGTTGTCGTCGGCGGTGGTGAAGATCTCGGAGCGCTTCGTCGGGATGGTCGTGTTGCGCTCGATGAGGCGGTGGGTGATCCCGCCCTTGGTCTCGATGCCGAGGCTGAGCGGGGTGACGTCCAAGAGCAGGATGTCCTTCACCTCGCCCTTCAAGACGCCGGCCTGGATGGCGGCGCCGACGGCGACGACCTCGTCGGGGTTGACGCCCTTGTGGGGCTCTTTGCCGGCGAGCTGCACGACGAGGTCGTAGACGGCCGGCATACGGGTGGAGCCGCCGACGAGAACGACGTGGTCGATGTCCTTGGCGGTGAGCCCGGAGTCCTGGATCGCCTGCTCGAAGGGTCCCTTGCAGGCCTCGACGAGATCAGCGGTCAGCTCCTGGAACTTCGCCCGCGTGAGCTTCAGGTCGAGGTGCTTCGGGCCCTCGTTGGTGGCGGTGATGAAGGGGAGGTTGATCGTCGTCTCCTGCACGGCCGACAGCTCGATCTTGGCCTTCTCGGCCGCCTCCTTGAGGCGCTGCAGGGCCATCTTGTCGTTGGAGAGGTCGACGCCCTCGGTGTCCTTGAAGGTCTTGACGAGCCAGTCCATGACGCGCTGGTCCCAGTCGTCCCCACCGAGATGGGTGTTGCCCGAGGTCGACTTCACCTCGAAGACGCCCTCTCCGATCTCGAGGACCGAGACGTCGAAGGTACCGCCGCCGAGGTCGAACACGAGCACGGTCTGGTCGGCCCTCTCCTTGTCGAGGCCGTAGGCGAGGGCGGCCGCCGTCGGCTCGTTGATGATGCGCAGCACTTCGAGCCCGGCGATCTGGCCGGCCTCTTTGGTGGCGGTGCGCTGGGCGTCGTCGAAGTAGGCGGGCACGGTGATGACGGCCTGGTTGACGGTGTCACCGAGGAACGCCTCGGCGTCCCGCTTCAGCTTTTGCAGGATCCTGGCGGAGATCTCCTGGGCCTTGTAGGCCTTGCCGTCGATGTCGATCGCTCCAGCTCGTGCCCATCTGGCGCTTGACCGAGCGGACGGTCCTGTCGGGGTTCGTGATCGCCTGGCGCTTTGCCACCTCACCGACCAGCACCTCGCCGGACTTGGCAAATCCCACGATGGAGGGCGTCGTACGCCCGCCTTCTGCGTTCGGGATCACTGTGGGCTCGCCCGCCTCCAAGAACGCGACCACTGAGTTGGTCGTTCCGAGGTCGATTCCGACGGCCTTGGACATTTTTCGAAAGCCTCCACTCCTAGGGATGCCATGTCATGGGCACCCGCACGTCCTTCGTACAGGAGTGAGTATAGCAAACTTGAGTATCAGATTGTCAAGTTCATGTGTCCGGCGGCTGAGGCTTAGTAGTAGCCGGCACCGCTGAACAGGGCCTCCAGGCTCGGGGGCGGAGCTTCTACGACGTCACGGACGAACTCGTTGGCCGCGGTCTGCAGACAGGACAACATAGCGAGGATAGGCACCTGGTCGATGATGGCCCGCCTCGTCAGCGCCCAGACCTGGCGCGCCGGCTGGGCACCTTTCAAGCGGCGCACGGCGACGCCGGGATGCAGCGACGAGCCGAGGGCGAGCATGGGCACGAAGGCCACGCCGAGCCCGGCGGCGACGAAGCCCTGAGCGGTCGGGTACTCGTCGGCCTCGATGGCGTACACGGGCCTGAAGCCCGCCTGGGCGCAGGCGGACTCGATGACGAGCTGACAAGAGGCCGGGAACGAGCTGACGCCGATGAAGCGCTCCGAGGCCAAAAGCGCCAGGTCCACCGTCTGGCGCGCCGAGAGCGGGTGCGAGCGGGGCAGCACGACCCGGAACGGGTCGGCCAAAAGGTGCCGGTGGACGAGGTCGTCGTCGGAGGCGCCGCCCGGAGACATCGGCTCGACGGCCACGAGGACGTCGATCGAGCCGCTGCGCAAGTTGGTGATGCCCTCGTAGCCCTCCACGACAACGAGGTCGAGGGCGACCTTGGGGTGAAGGGCCTGGAAGGCGGCGAGGGCGCCGGGCACGAGCGAGGAGCCGGCCGTCGGGAAGGCACCGAGGCGGATGCGGCCGCTGTGGCCGGAGGCGAGGGCGGCGATGGCGTCCTCGGCGTCGTTTATAGAGGCGAGCACGCGTGTGGCGTGCTCGCAGAGCAACAAGGCGGCGTCCGTCGGGCGCACCCCCCGGCCCGCCCGCTCGAACAGGCGCACACCGACCTCGCGCTCGAGCGCGCTCATCTGCTGGCTGACAGCGGAGGGCGAATAGCTCAACAGCCCCGCCGCGGCCGACACCGAACCTGTCTCCACGACGGCCTGCAGGGCGCGCAGGCGCCGGACGTCAATCACACCATTATTAAGACATACTTAAGTATCGTTTGCAACTATTTGCTTGTTCTTCACAGTAGGCGGCCCGACAATGGACACGTGGAGTCTTGCCGAGCTCGATCGGAGTTGGCGTCATGACGTGGCTCATAGTGGCCCTGGTAGTAGTCGGTCTTCCGGTGGCGGCCCTTCTCTTCGGCGTGGACAGCCGGGACGGCCATGACTGGCAGAGCTCAGACGACTCGCCCGGCCCGCTTCCGGGCGGGGGCCTGGCGCCGACGCACATGGCGGGCGTGGGTGGGACCGCCTGGCTCGTGCACCCGCACGAGCATGTCAAGCAACGCTGATTAGTGCCCCCGCGAAGCGCGGGGATAGCCTCGAAGTCATGCCCACACTCGTCGTTTTGCGCCATGGGGAAAGCACCTGGAACGCCGAGAACCGCTTCACCGGCTGGACCGACGTCGACCTGAGCCCGGCCGGCGAGGCCGAGGCCCGTTCGGCCGGCAAGCTGCTCGCCGCCGAGACCGAGCTTCGCATCGACGTCGTCCGCACCTCGGTGCTCACCCGGGCGGTCCGCACGGCGAACCTCGCCCTCGAGGAGATGGGGCTCACGTACCTCCCCGTCCGCCGGCACTGGCGGCTGAACGAGCGCCACTACGGCGCCCTGCAGGGCGGCAACAAGAAAGAGGCAGCGGCCAAGTTCGGGCCCGAGCAGGTCAAGCTCTGGCGCCGCAGCTACGCCACGCCGCCGCCGCCCCTCGAGCTCGACGATCCCCGCCACCCGCGCCACGACCCCCGTTACCACGACGTGGCGCCGAGCGCCCTCCCGGCGACGGAATGCTTGGCCGACGTCGTGGTCCGTGTGGTGCCCTACTGGGAGGACGTCATTGGCCCCGAGCTGTTGGCGGGGGTCACGCCCTTCGTCGTCGCCCACGGCAACAGCATCCGGGCCTTCACCATGTTCCTCGAGCACATCTCCGAGGACGACATCGTCGGGGTTGAGATCCCGACCGGCTGGCCGCGGATCATCACCCTCGACGAGCGGCTCAACTTCGTCGAAGGCCGCTACCTCGGCGACCCGGCCGCGGTGGCAGCGGCGGCTGCCGCCGTGGCGGCCCAGGCCGGCCCGGTGTCGGCCTAGCCCTCCGCCTCAGGCTCGGTCACGAGCCGGTTCAGCGCCGGCGCAGGCGCTTGTCGGCGATGGCCGCCGGCACGGCCACGAAGTTGTCCGCCGGGTTGATCGCCGTCCCGGGCGGGACTATCTCGTCGATCCGGTCGAGCACGTCCTCGCTCAGCTCCACCTCCGCCCCGGCGAGGAGGTCGGCGAGCTGATCCGGCGTGCGGGGCCCGATGATGACGGCGCTTACCGCCGGGTGGGCGCGCACGAAGGCCGTGGCAAGGTGGGTGATCGGCATGCCCGCAGAAGCCGCGAGCTCTCTGAGACGGGCGGCGACCGCCAGCTTCGCCTCGTTCTCGGGCACGGTCATGTCGAAGTTCCTCGCCCACGGCCCTGAGGCGCGGTGACCTTTGGTCGGGTCCGCCCGCCCGGACAACCAGCCGCTGCTCAAGGGCGAGTAGGTCAAAACGCCCATGCCATAACGCTGCGCCAGGGGCAGAACAGCGGCTTCGGTCGTTCTCCAGAAGATCGAGTACCGGGGCTGTTCGGTGCGGAAGTGGTGATGGCCGCGCGTCTCGGCGATCCAGTGCGCCTCCACGATGAGCTCGGGCGGGAAGGTCGAGCAGCCGATGAATCGGACCTTGCCGGCGCCGACCAGGTCAGACAGGGCTGCCAGCGTCTCGTCGAGGTCGGTGTTCGGGTCGGGACGGTGCATCTGGTACAAGTCGACGTAGTCGGTGCCGAGGCGGCGCAGGCTCGCCTCGAGAGCGCGGGCGATGTAGCGGGGCGAGCCCCCGCGGTCGTTGTCGTCCGGCCGCCCAGGCGTGGGCAGGCCGAACTTGGTCGCCAGTACGACCTCGTCCCGGTGCCCTTTCAAGGCCTTTCCGACGATCTCTTCGGACTCGCCTTTGGAGTAGACGTCGGCCGTGTCGATGAAATTGACGCCGGCCTCGAGCGCCGTGTGGATCATGCGCACGGACTCGTCGTGATCGGTGTTACCGCTGGATCCCAGCATCATCGTGCCGAGGGCGATCTCGCTCACCGAGACGCCCGTGCGGCCGAGGAACCTTCGCTTCATTTCTCTTCTCGTCCCTTCATGTTTGTCCCGGCCCGTCGCCCGGCTCTGACGCCCGGAATTCGGGCGCCCCTTCAGTTGCCCGGCGCGGGATCGAGCGAGCCCTCGAGCAGCTGGGCGACGTCGAGGACTCTCACGTCCTCGCCCCGGCCCCGCTCCTTGACGGCGTCGTCCAACATGATGAGACAGTAAGGACAAGCGGTCGAGACGACGTCGGCCCCCGTGGCGAGCGCCTCGTCGGTCCGCTCCAGGTTGATGCGTTTGCCCTGGTTCTCCTCGAGCCACATGCGCGCCCCGCCCGCACCGCAGCAAAAGCTGCGCTCCTTGCAGCGCCCCATCTCGAGCGAGCGCACGCCCGGCAGGGACTCGATGACCGACCGGGGCGGCCCGTAGACCTGGTTGTGGCGGCCGAGGTAGCAGGGGTCGTGATAGGTCACCTTGGTCTCGAGGTGCTTCGGGCGCAGCCTGCCCTCGGCGACGAGGCGGGCCAGGAGCTGGGAATGGTGGATGACCTCGAAGTTCCCCCCGAGGGCCGGGTACTCCTTGGAGAGCGAGTTGAAGCAGTGCGGGCACGAGGCGATGACCTTTTTCACCCCGGCCCCGTTCAGGGTCTCGATGTTCTGCTGGGCCTGCATCTGGAACAGGTACTCGTTGCCGAGCCTGCGCACCGGGTCGCCGGTGCACGACTCGGCCGGGCCGAGCACGGCGAAGCTCACCCCAGCTTGGTGCAAGAGGCGGGCGAGGGACTGGGTGGTCTTTCGCGCCCGCTCGTCGAGGGCCCCGGCACAGCCCACCCAGAACAGGTACTCCACCTCGTCGGGGATCGTGCCTTGGACGAGCGGGACCTCGAAGTCGAGGCCCTCTGTCCACTCGAGGCGTTTGGCGGCCCCGAGGCCCCACGGGTCGCCCCGGTTCTCGACGTTGCGCAGCATCGAGGCCGCCTCGGCGGGAAAGCGCGACTCGATCAGCACCGCGTAGCGGCGCATGTCGACGATGGCGTCGACGTGCTCGATGTCGACCGGGCACTGCTCGACGCAGGCCCCGCAGGTCGTGCACGCCCAGAGCACCTCGTCGCTGATGACGTTCGGCACGAGGGCCTTGTTGTGGTTGCCCAAGAGCTCATCGCGCAGGTCCATGACGACGAGCTTGGGGGAGAGGTCCTTGCCGGTGTTCCAGGCCGGGCACTGGCTCTGGCAGCGCCCGCACTCGGTGCAGGTCACGAAGTCCAAGAGCTGTTTCCAGGTGAAGTGGTCGATCCTGCCGGCGCCGAAGATCGTGTCCTCGTCCATCGTCTCGAGGTCGATCAGCGGGGTCTTGTCGAGGGCGCCGAGCCGTGTCGGCTGGCGGGTGAAGGCGACGTTCAACGGTGCCATGAAGATGTGAAGGTGCTTCGAGTACACGACGAGGACGAGGAACGACATGATCACGGCGATGTTCAGGTCCAAAAAGACCGTCTCGACGGTGCGGTTGGCCCCGACGCCGAGGGGGTGGAGGGCTTTGCCGAGGCCGTGCGAGGCGAAGGCCCACCAGCCGTAAGGGAAGTCGCCCGTGTTCGTCTCCGCCGCCCGGTAGAGAAGAAGGGTGACGATGACGAGGGCGATCAGGGCGAGGGTCACCCAGGCCGTGGCCGTGTGCGAGCCGTAAAAGCGCGAGGCGCGCTCCTTGCGCTTGGGCGAGGCGCGGAGGCGAATGACGCTGAAGGTGCAAAGCGCCACGAGCACGGCACAGGCGAAGAAGTCCTCGATGAACCCGATGAAGGCCGAGTACCCGATGCCGGGGATGGCGAAATTCTTCTGGAACAGGTCGCCGTAGGCCTCGATGATCGTGAGGAGGAGCACGGTGAAGCCCCAGAACGTGAAGGCGTGGGCGAGACCGGGCACGGTCCACTTGAGCAGCCTGCGTTGGCCGACGACCTCTCCGAGCTCGACCTCGGCCCGCCTTGTGAACGAGGCCGTCCGCCCCGGGGCCGGCTTGCCGGCGGCGACGAGCCGGAAGATGTGCGACAGGCGGAAGAACGCGATCGACAAGGCGACCGCCGTGAGCGCGAGGCCGATCGGGTAGCGGGTGAGCACGTGGCCTCCCGGGCTCAGGAAGGGCGGTCGCGGAAGTTCTCGAAGTACCGGCTGGGAGTCGGGCCGCGCTGGTGCTGGTACTTCGAGCCGAGCCCGGCCGAGCCGTAGGGGGCGGCGGCGGGCGTCGTCATCTTGAGAAAGCTGATCTGGCCGATCTTCATGCCCGGGTACAACGTGATGGGGAGGTTGGCGACGTTGGAGAGCTCCAGGGTCAAATGACCGTCCCAGCCCGCGTCCACGAAACCGGCCGTCGAGTGGATGAGGAGCCCGAGCCTGCCGAGGCTCGACTTGCCCTCGAGGCGGCCGACGAGGTCGTCAGGCAGCCGCACGCGTTCGACGGTCGAACCGAGCACGAACTCGCCGGGATGGAGCATCAAGACGTCGTCCTCGGCGACGGTGACGAGCTCGGTGAGCTCCTCCTGGTCCTCCTTCACGTCGATGGCGCGCAGGTTGTGGTTGCGAAAGACGCGGAAGTAGCGGTCGACGTGCAGGTCCACCGACGAGGGCTGGATACAGCCCTCGTCGAGCGGTTCGATGCCGATCCGACCGCTGGCGAGCTCTTCACGGATCGTCTGGTCGGAGAGGATCATGGCTCCGAGCAGGATAGTCGCCTGCGGTCGGGGAATCTCGTGGACAACCTTGCCATAACTATGTTAATGTTGTCCGTGGTGGCCTCCGACGCGTTGACGATCCACGAGGCGGCGGCCACGACCGGCTGGTCGTCGAGGATGCTGCGCTACATCGAGGAGGCGGGCCTCGTCGTCCCGCGGCGCTCGCTCGCGGGCTACCGCCTCTACGGCCCGGCCGAGCTGCAGCGCCTCCGAACGCTCCGCGAGCTGCTCTTGGCCTTCGGGATCGAGCTGAGCGACGTCGGTTTCGCCCTGCGGCTTCGCGACGACGACCGCCTCCGGGAGGGCCTGGATGCCTGGTTCGTGAAAGACGCCGTCCGGCCCGCCGAACTCGACCCGGCGCAGTGGCTCGCCTTCGAACAGGAAAAGCACACCCAATTGCTGGGCGCGGCCGCGGCCGGCGAGAGCAAGGAGATCGCATGAGCTTCGAGTACAAGGTGGCCGACCTCTCCCTCGCCGAGTTCGGGCGCAAGGAGATCCAGCTCGCCGAGCACGAGATGCCGGGCCTCATGGCGACGCGGCGCGAGCACGCCGTCGAACAGCCCCTGAAGGGCGCCCGCATATCTGGCTCTTTGCACATGACCGTGCAGACGGCCGTGCTGATCGAGACGCTCGTGGCTCTCGGGGCCGAGGTCCGCTGGGCCTCCTGCAACATCTTTTCGACCCAGGACCACGCCGCCGCCGCCGTCGTGGTGGGCCGGGACGGGACGACGGCCGAGCCGCGGGGCGTGCCCGTGTTCGCCTGGAAGGGCGAGACGCTCGAGGAGTACTGGGACTGCACCGAGCAGATGCTGCGCTGGCCCGACGGAGCCGGCCCGAACATGATCCTCGATGACGGCGGGGACGCCACCTTGTTGGTCCACAAGGGAGTCGAGTACGAAAAGGCCGGCAAGGTACCCGACCCGGCCAGCGCCGAGAGCGAGGAGCTCGCCGTCATCTTGCGCCTGTTGGCGCGCTCTTTGTCCGAGGACCCGAGGTGCTGGAGCGAGATCGCCAACCACATACGGGGCGTGACCGAGGAGACGACGACGGGCGTGCACCGGCTCTACCAGATGCAGGAGCGGGGCGAGCTCCTCTTCCCGGCCATCAACGTGAACGACTCGGTGACAAAGTCGAAGTTCGACAACAAGTACGGCTGCCGGCACTCGTTGATCGACGGCATCAACCGGGCCACCGACGTCCTCATCGGGGGCAAGGTCGCCCTCGTGTGCGGTTACGGCGACGTCGGCAAGGGTTGTGCGGAGTCGCTGCGCGGCCAGGGCGCCCGCGTGGTCGTGGCCGAGATCGACCCGATCTGCGCCCTGCAGGCGGCCATGGACGGCCACCAGGTGGTGACCGTCGAGGACGTTGTCGGCCTCGCCGACATCTTCGTCAGCGCCACGGGCAACAAGGCGGTCATCACGGCCGAGCACATGAGCGCGATGAAGCACCAGGCGATCGTGGGCAACATCGGGCACTTCGACAACGAGATCGACATGGCCGGCCTCGCCAAGTGGCCCGGCGTGACGCGGGTCAACATCAAGCCGCAGGTCGACAAGTGGGTCTTCCCGGACGGCCACGCCGTCATCATCCTGGCGGAGGGAAGGCTGTTGAACCTCGGGTGCGCCACGGGCCATCCGAGCTTCGTCATGTCGAACTCATTCACCAACCAGACCATGGCCCAGATAGAGCTTTTCACCAAGCCCGGGGACTACGGCCAGAAGGTCTACGTGCTCCCCAAGCACCTGGACGAGAAGGTCGCCCGTTTGCACCTGGAAGCTCTCGGCGTGCACCTGACGACGCTCAGCGCCGAGCAGGCCGACTACATCGGCGTGCCCGTCGAGGGCCCGTACAAGCCGGACTCTTACAGGTACTGATCGCCGCTGGGCGCCCCTGCGTGGCCGGCGGGATCCCAGGCACGCTCGCACAGGCGCCTTTGCGGGCATCCTCGGCCGGGGCCGGACGGCCATGTACCGTCAAAGACGATGGGGCGGGTGAGCGAGCGCAGAGCGACAGCGACCTCGAACTTCGGTGTCGGACGGCGCGAAGCCCATGACGCCGCCGCCTTCTACGCCCGCTTCGAGGTGCCCGACCTTTCCTCCGAGGAAACCGTCCCGCACCCGCGACCGGTCGCGGAGGCCTTCGTGTGCGGGGACGCCCGCAAGATGGACGAGATCGAGGACGGCTCGGTGGCCCTCGTCGTCACCTCGCCCCCGTACTTCGCCGGCAAGAAGTACGAAGAGGAGCTCGACCGCGAGGGCGTCCCGGCCTCGTACCTCGAGTACCTCGAGCTCTTGCGCCAGGTCTTCTCCGAGTGCAAGGCCAAGCTCGAGCCGGGGGGGCGCATCGCCGTCAACGTCGCCAACCTCGGGCGAAAGCCGTACCGGAGCCTTTCCGCCGACGTCATCAAGATCCTCCAGGACGATCTGCACCTGCTGCTGCGGGGCGAGGTCATCTGGCGAAAAGGCGAGGGAGCGAGCGGCTCGTGTGCTTGGGGGTCGTTCCGCAGTGCCGCCAACCCGGTGCTGCGCGACCTCACCGAAAGAGTCGTGATCGCCTCCAAGGGCCGCTTCGACCGTGCCCTTACCCCGAAGGAGCGGGCCGCCAAGGGACTCCCCTTTGAGAGCTCGCTCTCGAGCGACGAGTTCATGGCGGCGACGTTGGACGTCTGGGAGATCGCCCCCGAGAGCGCGAAACGCGTCGGGCACCCGGCCCCGTTCCCCGTCGAGCTCCCCGAGCGGCTGATCCGCCTTTACACCTATGCCGGGGACCTCGTCGTCGACCCGTTCATGGGGTCCGGCTCGGCCCTCGTGGCGGCCGCCAAGACGGGCCGGCGCTACGTCGGCTATGACCTCGATCCTGACTACGTGGAGATCGCCCGCGCCCACGTCGACGCGCTCGGTCCCGGGCACGCCCCAGCCTCTCGGTCTCCCGCCGAGACAGGTGACGACGACTTCCAGGCTCTGGCGACACTCGAGGACAAGCCCGCCCCGGCCATCGCCGAGCGGGTCGTAGCAAAGGCCGGTTTCTCGGTGGTCGGCCGCGACGTTCGCCTTCGCGGGCTCGGGCTCTCGATCGACCTCCTCGCTCTCGATGCCGACGAGGTGCCCTGGTACTTCGTCGTCTCCGGAGCCTTCACGACCACAAGAGGCGGCCTCGCCCGCACCGACACCGTGTGGCAATGCCTGGGCCGGGCCCACGTGCTCGCCAAAAAGGGCAAGGCTCCCGTCGTCTTCCTCACCTCGCATCTGCCCCGGCGGGGCACGGAGGGCGACAACGCCCTCCGGGCGGCGGGGAGAGGGGCCTTCTTCGACGCCGTCGAGATGCTCTCCGACGACGGACGCCTGCGTCTCGAGAAATATGCCGGGGGTGGCCGCCACGACGTCCCCCTGGCTGGGTTCTGGACCGAGGAGGACGTCTCAGGCCAGGCGTGACTCGGCTCTTCCGAGGCGCCCCCGGCGCGACTTGGCGTCAGTCGCCCTGCAGGATCTTCGCGTAGCGCTCGGCGGCGATGTTGCGGCCGGTCAAAACGACCACGAGCCGGCCGGCGATCTCGACCTTGCCGCCGAGGACGGCGGCGACGCCTGCCGCGGCGGAGCCCTCGACGACGAGGCCGTGGTTGGTGAACAACCAGCGCATCGCCGTACGAAGCTCGTCTTCGTCGACATCTACGAGCCGGGCGCCCGACAAAAGGCCCGGTGTTATGGCGCCGGGTTCGAGGTTCGCCGCCAGCCCGTCGGCGATCGTCTCACCGACAGGGACACGCACGATGCGCCCGGCGGCGACGGCGGCGGAGACACCGCGCGACTGGCTGGACTCGACGCCGGTCAGATGCACGCCCGGGCGTGTGAGAGCCCACATGGCGAGGCCCGAGAGGAGGCCGCCTCCGCCCACGGGTGCGACGACGGTGAGTTCTCCGGGCGCCTGGGTGTCGAGTTCACGACCGATCGTCGACTGGCCGGCGATGACGTTCGGGTCGTTATACGGCGACAGGAACGACGCCCCCTCCGCCGTCCCGAGCGAGAGAGCGTGCGCCTCGGCGACCTCGTAGTTGGCGCCGTACTCGACGAGCTCGATCGGAAAGGTGCGAAGCGCCGCCACCTTGGGCGCGGCCGAGTGCTCCGGCACGACGACGGTGGCCTGGCGCCCGAGGTGGGCCGAGGCCCAGGCGACGCCGAGGCCGTGGTTTCCCGCGCTCGCCGTCACCGCCCGGCGCCCCGGCGCGAGGGCGGATATCGCCGAGAGACCGCCCCGCACCTTGAACGAGCCCGTCGGCTGCAAGGTCTCGAGCTTGAGGGCGCTTCCCACAGCGAGCGGGCTCGACACGAGCGGCGTCGGCGCCAGTGCGGCATGCACGCTTAGCCAGGCCGACTCCATGTCGGCAAGGGTCGGGCGCCGTACCGGCCGTACCGGATCGGGGGGCCGTTGTGAGGCTGTCACGGGGCCGACGATACCCAGGCTGCACGAAAGGATGCGAAGGCGCCTTCGCGAGTCGAGACATTTGGCGGCGCAGCCGCCCGCCGTCTGGGCTCTTGGCGGTGAGCGGTGCGAGACTCGGCTCGTGAGCCGAAGAACCGTCCCGGCAGCTTTGCTCGCAAGAAGAACAGCGCAGGGGAGCCCATGAACGTCCTCGTGTTCAACTGTGGCAGCTCTTCGCAGAGCTTCAAGGTGTACCGGGTCGCCGAGGGCGCCGAGCCGACCGTCATCGCAGCCGGCAAGGCGACGAACGTCGCCACGACGACTCAGGCCGCACCCCGGATCGACTGGGAGGTGGAGGGCGTCAAAGGCGGCGCTGAAGCCGACCTCTCCACGCACCGGCTCGCAGCCGAGGAGATCCTCGGCATCCTCGCCGGGCACTCGGTCGGCGTCGATGCCATCGGTCACCGGTTCGTGCACGGGGGCGACTGGTTCCAAGAAAGCGCCCTCATCACCGCGAAGAGCGCGGAGAGGCTCAAGAGCTGCTTCGCGCTCGCCCCCATCCACAACCCGAACTCCTACAGCGTCGTCGAGGCCTGCACCGAGCGACTGCCTGAGGTCGCCCAGGCGGCCGTGTTCGACACCGCTTTTCACTCGAAGCTGCCCGAGCAAGCCAAACGCTATGGCCTTCCGCTCGAGCTCTCGGCCCGGTACGGCTTTCGCAAGTACGGGTTCCACGGCCTTTCCTATTCGTACGTGTCCGCCCGTGCGGCAAAGCTGCTGCAAAGGCCCCTCGCGTCGGTGAGCTTGGTCATGTGTCACCTCGGGACCGGTGGATCGAGTGTGACCGCCTTCCAAGACGGCCACTCCGTCGAGACCTCGCTCGGCTACTCGCCCCTGCCCGGTCTCGTCATGTCCACGCGCTCCGGTGATATCGACGCCGAGATCGTTCTCGAGCTCTGCCGTCGCTTCGAGGGCCCGGACGAGGTGAGCGCGATCCTCAACAACCAGTCGGGGCTCCTCGGGCTCTCTGGTTTCTCGTCGAACCTGGAGGAAGTGATCGCCGAGGGCGAACGGGGCAACGAGGACTGCGCCATCGCAGCCGAGGTCTACGCGAACAGGCTCAAGCTCTACCTCGGGGGCTACTACTGGCTGTTGGGCGGGGCGGATGCAATCGTCTTCACGGACTCGGTCGGCACGCGGTCTTGGAAGCTGCGCGAAGAAGTATGCAGCGGAGTCGAGAGCCTGGGGGTGCTCCTCGACCCTGAGGCCAACCGCGAGGCTCCGGCCGGGGTCGAGTCGTTCGTGAGCCGTCCCGAGTCAAAGGTCGCCATCATCGTCATCCCGACCGACGAGGAGCTCGTCATCTTGCAAGAGGTCTTGAGAACGATCTGAGTCGCCGACAGCACCGGGCCGGCCGCAAAGGCAGCGTCATGTCCTTAGGGCCCCGGTTGGTCAAGGCGCCTTCGCGCCAGATTCGACCTCTCAGCCTCGGGTGAGCGGCTTGTAGGCGATGCGGTGGGGCTGGTCGGCGTCGTTGCCGAGCCGGCGGTGCCGGTCGGCTTCGTAGTCGCTGAAGTTGCCCTCGAAGAAGCGCACGACCGAGTCGCCCTCGAAGGCGAGCACGTGGGTGGAGATCCTGTCGAGGAACCACCGGTCGTGGCTGATGACGGCCGTGCACCCGGGAAAGCCGAGCAGCGCCTCCTCTAGTGCCCTCAGCGTGTCGACGTCGAGGTCGTTCGTCGGTTCGTCCAAGAGGAGGACGTTGCCCCCGCTCTTCAGGACCTTGGCGAGATGCACCCGGTTGCGCTCGCCACCTGAGAGCTCACCGACCCTTTTCTGCTGGTCGCTCCCCTTGAAGCCGAAGCTCGAGACATAGCCACGGGCGTGCAGCTCGCGGTGGCCCACAACGATGCGCTCCGTGCCTGCGGTGATCTCGTCGAAGACGGTCGCGTCCGGGTCGAGCGCGTCACGCGACTGGTCGACGAAGGCGAGCTCGACAGAGGGACCGATGCTGAGGGTCCCCGAATCGGGCTTGTCCTCGCCGACGATCATGCGGAACAGCGTCGTCTTGCCGGCGCCGTTCGGACCGATCACCCCGACGATGCCGCCCGGGGGGAGGAGGAACGACAGCTCGTCGATCAAGAGGCGGTCCCCGAAGCCCTTCTTCAAGGCGTCGGCCTCCACCACCTTGTCCCCGAGCCGGGGGCCGGGCGGGATCGTGATCTCGAGCTTGTCGGCCCGTTTCTCGGCCGCCTCGGCCTCGGCCACGAGGTCGTTGTAGGCGGTGATGCGCGCCTTTCCCTTTGCGTGACGGGCCTTCGGTGCCATCCGGATCCACTCGAGCTCGCGGGCGAGCGCCTCGCGCCGCGAGCGGTCGGACTTGTCCTCGGCCGCCAGGCGGGCCTGTTTTTGTTCCAGCCACGAGGTGTAGTTGCCCTGCCAGGGGATGCCCGCCCCCCGGTCGAGCTCGAGGATCCATCCCGCCACGTTGTCGAGGAAGTAGCGGTCATGGGTGACGGCGACGACGGTGCCGGCGTAGTCCTGCAAGGTGCGTTCCAGCCACGCCACCGACTCGGCGTCGAGGTGGTTCGTGGGCTCGTCCAACAAGAGCAGGTCGGGCTTGGACAACAGCAACCTGCAAAGGGCGACGCGCCGTCGCTCCCCGCCCGAGAGCTTGCTCACCTCCATGTCGGCCGGCGGGAGCCGGAGGGCGTCCATGGCGATCTCGAAGGTGCGCTCGAGATCCCAGGCGCCGGCGGCGTCGATCTTGTCCTGCAGCTGCGCCTGCTCTGACAACAGGGCGTCGATGTCGGCCTCGGGGTCGGCGAAGGCGGCGCACACCTCGTTGAAACGGTCGAGCAGGGCCTTGGTTGCGGCGATGCCGTCCGAGACGTTGCCGAGCACGTCCTTTGCGGGATCGAGCTGGGGCTCTTGGGGGAGGAAACCGACTGTGAAACCCGGGGTGAGGCGCGCCTCGCCCGTGAAGCCGTCGTCGAGGCCGGCCATGATCCGCAACAAGGACGACTTGCCCGAGCCGTTCGCCCCGATGACCCCGATCTTGGCCCCGGGGAAAAAGGACAGGTTGATGCCCCGGAGGACCTCACGGTCGGGCGGGTAGAAGCGCCGGAGGTCGCGCATCGTGTAAATGAACTGGGCTGGCATGGCCTCAAGTGTGGCCCGACCTGTCCCGTCACCGCTCGCGCCGGGCGGGCTTTATGGGTCCGAGACCGGCGACCCTCGTCGCGAGGGCGATCGTCATGCAGCAGCTGAACGGATTGGAGGTGTACTCGCCGAATGGTTCGCATGCCCTGAAGCCGAGCCGGGCGTACAAGCGACGGGCCGGTGCGAAAGCGTCCATCGTCCCTGTCTCGAGGCTCACCGTCTCGAAGCGACGCTCGGCCGCCACGGACAAGAGGTGCTCGACCATGGCCCGCCCGATCCCTTGGCGCCGGGCGGCCTTCTTTGTGTGCATCGACTTGATCTCGGCGTGGGAGGCGTCCAGCGTCTTGAGCGCCCCGACCCCGAGGAGAACACCGTCGCCCCGGGCGCTGAAGAAACTCACCGCCGGGTCGAGGAGCCCTTCGAGGTCCAGGGCGTGCACGTGCCCGGCCGGCGTCTCCTCTCCGGCGAAGGCCAGGTGCTCTAGCAAAAGGGCCCGGACGTCTGCGGCGCGGGGATCGTCAAGGTCGATGACAAGGTTCATGGGCCGTCCCCCGCGGGTTCTTCTCGCCTTCTCGACACGGTCTTCAGCGAGATCGGTCTCTCATACCTGCCCGAGCTGATCCAGGTCGAAGCTGTATTGCTGCTCCTCGTTTCCAGACGCGGCCCCGCTCGGGCTAGACCTTACGGGCGGCGGCGACGGTATTGCCAAAACAGCCACCTTGGCCGCCGTCGGCACCTCGGAGCCTCGCGAAGAGAAAGACTTACAGGGAGAAGGCGGCACATGCGGGTAAATCTCGCTTACGGGAAAAACGGCCTCGAGATCGAGGTGCCCGACGAAGCGGTCGTCATCACGCCCGAGCACCGCGAGGCGCTCGACGACCCCGCCGGGGCGGTGCGATCGGCCATCCGGGCGCCCCTGGCGGGGCCGTGCCTGGACGAGCTCGTCTCCCCGGGCCAGAGCGTCGCCATCTCCGTGTGCGACGGCACGCGGCCCCAGCCCCGCAAGGTCGTCATCCCCGTGCTCCTCGAGGAGCTCTCCGGGCTCGTCGATCTCGATGACGTCGTCATCCTCGTCGCCACGGGCACCCATCGCGCCAACACCCCCGAAGAGCTCGCGGAGATGCTCGGGCCCGAGGTGCTCGCAAGGGTGCGCGTCGAGAACCACGATGCCCGCGACGAGAGCTCGCTCGGCTTTTTCGGCACCTGCGGGGACGGCGTGCCGGTGTATCTGAACAAGCAGTGGCTGCAGGCAGACGTGCGGATCACGACGGGCTTCATCGAGCCGCATTTCTTCGCCGGCTTTTCCGGCGGGCCGAAGCTCGTCGCTCCCGGATTGGCGGGCCTCGAGACCACGCTCGTGCTCCACGACAGCCGGCGCATCGCAGACCCGAGGGCCACCTGGGCGGTGATCGAGGGGAACCCGGTCCACGACGACGTGCGGGCGATCGCCGCCGCCACCGGGGTCGATTTCGCCTGCGACGTCGTGCTCAATTCCGACCAGGAGATCGTCGCCGTCTTTGCCGGGGAGCTCTTCGCCATGCACGCGGCGGGTTGCGCGTTCGCCCGCGAGCTCTCGATGCAGCCAGTGGAGCGGCCATTCGACGTCGTGGTCACGACCAATTCCGGCTTCCCTCTCGACCAGAACCTCTACCAGTCGGTGAAGGGCCAGTCCGCAGCCGCCATGATCGTGCGTCCCGGCGGCCTCATCGTGGCGGCTTGCGAGTGCAGCGACGGCTTTCCCGACCACGGCTCCTACAAAGAGCTGCTCACGCGCTACGCCTCGGGCCACGAGCTCGCCGAAGCCATCAGGACGGCGGAGTCCACCTGGCCGGACCAATGGGAGCTCCAGCTCCAGGCGCGCGTCCAAGAGACGTGCCGCGTCGCCATGCATGCGGACGGGCTGAGCGACGCCGAGCTTGCCGCGGCCCATTTCGAGCCGGTGGGCGACGTCTCGGCCTTCCTCGCCGACGCGCTCGCCCGCCTCGGTCCCGGTGCGAGCTGCTGCGTGCTGCCCGAGGGGCCGATGACGATCCCCTACCTGAAGAACACCTGACGGCCCGAAGGGCACCTCGCCGGCGCGATGGCGCCTGGACCGCGGTGTCGTCAGGGCGTCTTCGTCTTGGCCCCGCTCCCTCTCGTCGCCTCTTCGACGAGGTAGACGATCGACTCGAACTCGTGCCCGGAGCGTTCGCTGAGGCCGATCTCGCAGGTGCGGGCAAGGGAGTAGTAGCCGTCGAAGACCTCTCCCGCCAGCTCCGCCTGTTCGTCGCGCTGGGCCGCGTCGGCAAGCTCGGGGTAGATGAAACCCCGGTCGCCGGCGGTGCCGCAGCAGCCCCATTGCAAGGGCGTCACCGCCTCGCCGGCACAGGCCGCCCCGATCGCCTGCATCTTGGTCCCGCTTCCGAGCTCGACGCTCGCGCAGGTGGGGTGGAGGGCGACACGGCGTTTCGGCGTTTTGACCTCGAGCCGTTCCATGACGTCGTCGAGGAGCCACGGGACGATGTCGATGACCTCGATCTGGCGGTAGCGCTCGGCGTTCTTCGCGCTCAGCAGGTCGGCGACCTCGCTCAGCATGGTCTTTGTGCACGAGGTGACATCGCACATGACCCGCACCCGCCCGGCGTCGCTCCACTGCCACATGTTCTCGACGAGCCGGTTCACCATGTGCCGGCGGCCGTCGGTGAAGCCCCTGTGGCCCCAGATCTGCCCGCAGCAGACCCCGGTCACCGAAGGAGGGAGGCGCAGCTTTATCCCCGCCCGGTCGGCGAGGGTGAGCACCGTCTCCGACACCGACGCCTTGGCGAGGTTGGACGAGCCCATGATCCTGCTCACACAGGCCGGGAAGTACACGATGTCGGGCTTAGCCTCGGACCGGAACACCGGGACGGGGCTCTTTCCGATCGAGGGCGACCAGACCGGTGCGAAGGGGACCACGGTGTGCACGGCCTTCGTGATCGCTTCGAGGCTGTGCACCCGGTTGGCGAGCACCCCGAGGTTGAGGCCGCCCCTCGCCACCTTCTCCACCTCGGCGAAGCGGCGGGCGAGGAGAGTGCCGAGGGACGTCTCTACGGTGTTGTTGCGCGCCTCGCGCAACTCGGCGGTGTAGTCGGCCACGTTGATGCCGACCGGGCACTGGGTGGCGCACATCCCGTCGGCGGCACAGGTGTTGATCCCCGCGTGCTGGTACTGGCGCCAGAGCTCCCGGGCCTCGAGGCTGTCGGTCTTCCCGAGCAGCTCGAGGTGTTTTCGCGACGCCTGGATGCGTCCCCGCGGGGTCATCGTGACGAGTCGGCTCGGACAGACGTGCTCGCAGAAGCCGCACTCGGTGCACTTGTCGATGAGGGGCGAGACGGGAGGGGTGATCTTGATGTTGGCGGCAAAGACGTCGGGATCGTCGTTTATGAGCACTCCGGGGTTCAACAAGCCGTCCGGGTCCACGAGCTTTTTGATCCGCTTCATGATCGAGTAGGCCTTGTCACCCCACTCGCGGGCCACGAAGGGCGCCATGGCCCTGCCGGTGCCGTGCTCGGCCTTGAGCGAGCCGTTCAGCTCGTCGACGACGAGGGCGACGGCGTCCTTCATGAAATCGACGAAGCGGTCGACCTCGCGCTGGCGGGTGAAGTCGGCTGTCAGCACGAAATGGACATTGCCGGCGCTGGCATGGCCGAACTGGACGCCTTGGCCCTCGCCCGTGTAGCCGTGCTTGGAGAACAGGGCCTTGAGGCCCTTCAACAACTGGGCGAACTCCTCGATCGGCACCGCCATGTCCTCGAGCAGGACGGTCGTGCCGGGCCGGCGCGACCCCCCGACAATGGCGAAAAGGTCTTCGCGAAGGCGCCACAGCTGGGCGTGCTCTTTCGGGGTGGTGGTGAACTCGCTCATGGCGAGCAGTCCCGCCAGGGACCGCAGCGCCGGGAGGGCGGCGGCTACCGCCGCGCGCACCTCGTCTTCGCTCGAGCGCTGGTAGTCGAGGAGGAGGGCGGCCGATCCCCGCGGCCTCGTCTCGATGAACGCCGGCAGCTCCCCGATGCCGAGCACGGCTTGCATGGAGGTGTCGTCGAGGAACTCGACCGCGCTCGCTCCACTTTGGTCGATGAGGGGCACGGCCTCGGCGAGAGACTCGAGAGAGTCGAAGAGCAGCAAGGCGCTCGAGCGCTCCGGATTGAGGGGCACCGTGTTGAACACGATCTCGGACACGAACGCCAGCGTCCCCTCGGAGCCGACGAGGAGGTGGGCGAGGATGTCCAAAGGGTCCTCGAAGTCGACGAGGGCGTTGATGCCGTAGCCGGTGACGCATTTGATGGAGAACTTCTTCCTTATGAGCGCCACGAGCCCGGCGTCCGCCCGGGTTTCGTCGCGCAGCTCGCCAAGGCCCTCCGCCAGCCCTTTTTGCTCGCGGGCGAACCGCTCGTGCTCGCCCGAGCGAGAGGTGTCCCAGGCCGTGCCGTCGACGAGGACGAAGCGGATCGAGTCCATCGTGCGGTAGGTGTTCAACTTGACGCCCGTGATCATCCCGCTCGAGTTGTTCGAGACGATCCCGCCGATGCGCGCCGCGCGGATCGAAGCCGGGTCGGGTCCGATCTTGCGCCCGTAAGGAGCGAGCACCCGGTTCACCATCTCGGCCGTCGGGCCCGGTTCGGCCTTCACGCGGGCACCGGCGTCGAGCACCTCGATGCGGCGGAACGCCCGGCTTATGTCGGCGACTATCCCCTCGCCGACGCTCTGGCCGGAAAGGCTCGTGCCTCCGGCCCGGAAGGTGACGGGCACGGCCAGCTCCCGGGCGAGACGGAAAAGCCCGCGCACCTCCGCCTCGCTGGCGAGCCGGACGACGGCCTTCGGTCGGTACTCGTAATAGCTGGCGTCGCGCGAGTTGACCGTGAGCGTGATCGCGGTCGTGTCGACGCGCTCTTCCGGCAGCAGCTCACGAAGGCGGGCGCCGAGGGCACTGGCGGTCATGGCCTGCCCATGGCCCGTGAAGCCAGGTCCCACCCGGTTCGGTCGGGACCAGTTTCCTGGCGACAACCACCGCAGCACGCAAGTCGAGAGCTCGTCACTCTTGCCAGTCTGGCCCGGGCTCGCCCGGCGGACCAATCTCGACGCCAGCGCACGGCTTTGTCAGGAGTGCCCGGCGATGGCGTGCGGGGTGTAGGGGGCCTCGAGCTTTTCGATCTCGTCGCGCTCGAGCTCGAGTCCGAGTGAGCCGAGGGCGTCGTCGAGCTGGGAGAGCTTCGTGACCCCGAGGATCGGAGCGGTCACGACGGCTTTGGAGCGCATCCAGGCGAGGGCGACCTGTGCCCGGCTGACGCCGCGGGCGGCGGCGATCTCCGCCACCGCCTCGACGATGGGCCGGTCCGCCTCCACATAGAGGGTCTTTCCGAACTCGTCCGTGCCGCTGCGCTCGGTCGCCTCGTCCCAGTCGCGCGTGAGGCGCCCCCGGGCGAGCGGGCTCCAGGGGATGACTCCGACGCCCTGGTCCTCGCACAGCGGCAGCATCTCGCGCTCTTCTTCTCTGTAGAGGAGGTTGTAGTGGTCCTGCATCGAGACGAAGCGGGTCCAGCCGTTCCCCTCCGAGATGGCCAGCATCTTGGCGAATTGCCAGGCAAACATCGAGGAGACCCCTATGTAACGAGCCTTGCCCGCCTTCACCACGTCGTGTAGGGCCTCGAGCGTCTCTTCGACCGGTGTCGTCGGGTCGAAGCGGTGGATCTGGTAGAGATCGACGTAGTCGGTGCCGAGGCGGGTGAGGCTCTTGTCGATCTCGCTCATGATCGCCTTGCGGGAAAGCCCGGCACCGTTGGCGCCGGCGTGCATGCGCCCGCAGACCTTCGTCGCGAGCACGATCTCGTCGTGTGAGGCGAAATCGGCGAGAGCCCGGCCGACGATCTCCTCGCTGCTGCCGTCGGAGTACACGTTCGCCGTGTCGAAGAAGTTGACGCCCGCCTCGAGGGCGTGACGGAGGATCACCCTCGAGTCGTCTTCCTTGAGGCTCCAGGGGTGATCGCCCCGAGCGGGCTCCCCGAAGCTCATGCAGCCGAGGCAGATCGGCGAGACGTCGAGACCCGTCGAACCGAGCTTCACGTAGTCCATCTCGTCTACCTCCTTGCTGGCGCCGCCCAGAGGGCGCACCGGTGCCCGCCCGCGGGTCTCACCCTAACGGCGAGCTTCGGCCCCAAGGGAGTTCAGGTCTCTTGTTTTGACGAGGCGGAGGCTCGATAAACACCGGGCAGACCAAGCACGGCTCGCGACAGGTGTCGTGTCGCGAGGGCGCCCTAGGAGGCCGATTTCGTCGCCGCCCGCGCTCTTTTGGCGGGGGTGGCGCGGCTCGTGGCCTTGACCGCGGCCTTGTGGTCGTGCACGTGGGCCTCGCCCAGGTGCTCTTGTTCGAAGTTCTCGTGCGGAGTGTGCGAGTGCCGAATGGGAGCGTGGTCGTGCTCGTGTTCGTGCGAAGAGCTCAGATGCTCGAAGCCGCCGGACTGGTGGCTGTGATTGTGGGTCACGTGGTAGTGCACATGGGAGTGCACGAGCTTGTCGTGATCGTGCTCTTCTGCGTCGCTCATCTCCACCTTCCCTGCCCGGGGGCGCGAATTGGCACCTTGAGTAGCACCAATGCCCATGGTAGGGGGCTTCCAATCACGCCCGGCGCGCCCGCCTTGGTGCCCGATCGAGCCGGCGGGCGCGCGGAGGCGGAGCTCACTCCGAGCGGAGCAACAGCGCCGCCGGGGTTCGTGCCGCCAAACGGCCCGGCAAGGCGGCGACAAGGTTGGCGAGCACGAGGCTCCCGACGGCGATGAGCGCCACCGAGAGGGCGGGCACGGACGGTACGGGCACGGCGTGGATGCTGCGGGCGAACAGGTCCCAGAGCCAGCGGCCGAGGGCGATCCCGAGCGGCACGCCGAGGACCGCCCCGATCACGGCCGCGACGCTCGCCTGCCAGGCCACCGTCGCCGCCAACTGGGCTCCGGTGAAACCGAGCGTCCGCAAAAGGGCCAGGTCGCGCCTGCGCCGGCGCACCGAGGCGAGGAGCGTGAGGGCGAGGGCGGCGACTGCGCCGGCGGCGAGTCCGGCGCCTAAGAACACGGGCGTGTCGCCGAGGGAGCGGTAGTTCACGATCTCGGCCGGGTGCAACACGCCCGTGACGGTGACGCCGAAGTTGGCCGTGTTCGAGGTGGCGGTGGCTATCGCATCGAGGGAGCCAAGCTCGGCCGAACGGCTGTAACCGCCACGTAGGCGCACCAGGATGCCGTTCGGGCCTGGCAGCGGGTCGTTGAACGGGTTGCGGTCGACAAGCGGGATGAGGCTGTAGGAGACGAGCGCTCCCGTGCCCATCTCGAGGTGCGGACCCCCGTTCGAGCCGATCGTCGGCATGGCGGCGGTGCCGACGATACGCAGCCGGGCCGTCGACAACCCGTTGCTCACCTCGACCGTCTCGCCTAGGTGCTTTTTGATCTCGGCGAGCGTGACGGCGCCGAGAACCATCTGGCCGCTCGACTCGACGCCGTGGCCCGACAACAGCGGCGGCGCCACCGTCGCGTTCGGGCTCTCGCCCAGCACGGGCACGGTCACGCCCTCGATCGCCAGCTGACCGGTGTAGACGCCGGACCACTGCGAGACGTAGCGGTCACGGTCGAGCAACCTCGTCACCTGCGCCTGGGGGATGTCGCCTCCCGAGACCAGCATGTAGTCCCAGTTCCAGCCGTAAAGAGCGGGGTGGGAGACGAGCGAGTCGAGACTGGCGCCGAAGGTGACCGTGGCTACGACGACGAGCACCGCCATGACGGCGCCGGCGATGGCGGAACGGACCGGCACCGAGCTTCGCCCGCTGCCCGGCTCGAGGGCGAAGCGGACACCGGTGAGCGCCGGGACCGGCAACCCTGCCGCGCCGGCGGCGGCGACGACGCTCGAGCGCCGCTCGAGGTTGTAACGATCTCGTAGGGCCCTTTTGTGCGGTGCGGAGCGGTAGGCGGTCACCCCGGAGATGGTGCCCAGCCCGACGACGAGGAAGAGGAGCCCGAAGCCGAGCACCGTCCAGTCGAAGGCGACGCCGGGATAGGGGTACACGGCCCGCACCGGGCCCAAGGGCGCGAGGGGGGAGAGCGCGACCGCCACGAGCACCGCCAAAAGCGCCCCCACGACCACGGCCCCACCGATGCCGATGATCCCGTCGGTGGCGGTCATGAGCGGTCCCGCCCCGATGGCGCGCAGCACCTCACGGTCCTCGGCACCGAGGCGGAGTTGGCGGCTCGTCACCTGGCCGGCGATGAGCAGGGCGGCGGCGGCGACGATGGCCCCGAAGACGCCGAGGGCGATCGCCTCGGGCTTGATCGCCCGCTGCGCTTTGTCCAAGACGCTTGCCTGGGCATTGGACAAAGGCGGGAAGCCTTTGGGGAGGATCTGGGAGACCTCGGCCGTGACGGCGGCGACATTGCCGGGCCCCCCGCTCACGCGGATGCCGCTCTCGGTGTAGTTGACACAGCAGTGGAGCAGTTGGCGGGTGAGCCCAGGCGTGAACAGGTTGTTCGGTTCGCCGCCCGCGTCCACGTCGTCCTCGATGACCGAGCCGTTGAACACGACGATGGCGACGACCTTCTCGTCGATGACCCGGATCGGCCTGACGGCGTTGGTGCCGAAACGTGCCAGCTCGGTCTGGGCGTTGGTGTAGATGCCGATGGGGAGCACGCTGCCCACGTGCACACCGAGAGCGGCGGCACCTTCGGCGCTCAACATGAGCTCGTCGGCCCGGTTGGGGGCGGCCATGTGACCCTTTATCACCGTCACCTTGTCCTGGTCGAAGTACATGTCGTCGACGCTGCCGTAGCCGTTGCCGGCGGACGGTGGATAGAAGTTGGGGGCGTTCAGAATCTTGCCGTTCGCCTGCAGGGGGAGAAAGTCGATGCCTGACTGGCTCTCCACCTGGGTGACGTGGGGGAGCCGGGCGATCTTTTTCACCACTGCGGCGTCGTAGCCGGAGTCGCTGCCGATCTCCGGGTTCAGCACCGCTGTCGCGCCCTCGAGGCTCGAGGGGTTCGTGCTGGCCCAGAAGACGGGGAAGGACGACGCCGTGCGCCGCGCCGCCGCGAGCGACCCCATGGCGAGACCTCCGAGCAGGCCCACGAGCAGGACGATGGCCAGATAGCCGTTCCGGCGCTGTTTGAACGTGGCGCGGAAGCGGTACCAGGCAAGCCTCATCTCTGGCCGCTCGGCTATGGCGGATCTTCCCACCGGTCTGTTCTCCCAGAGATGAGGTCGTGGCGCCACCCGGCCAGCACCCCCATCAGCCCGGGTGCTGGCTGCCACCGGTGCCCGCCGACGCCCACGGGCGGGTCGCCGCCCCCCTGACAACCCAGGCGCCATCGCGTCCTTGGTGAACCCGGCCGGCCTTCTCGCCGAGGCCGGCCGGGTTCAGATCTTCAGGCATCGATGAGCGAGAACTTGCCTCCGGAGCGGACGATGCCGTTACCGCTGCCCGTGGTCACGATGCCCGAGGCCGTCAGGGCGAGGCCCTCTTTCGAGTACAGGTAGAGCGGCTGGCCGTGGTAGGTGACCTGGGTGCCCTCGGCTGTCTTGATCCTGCCCACCTTTGCCTCCGACAGCCCGGCTGACACTCCCGGCTTCCCGCTCGTGAGCACGGCCGGCCACGCCCGAGCGCAGCCTCCGGTGGCGCAGGCGCTGTGGGACGAGGAGTCCTTGCTGTAGCTGTAGACGGGGAAGTTGATCCAGCCCGCGCCGGTGTACATGGGCGTGGCGAGGACCGTCTTGCCGCCGACGGTCGTCGTCGTGAGCGATCCGACCCACACAAGGGGCAGCCCCGAGGGTGAGATGAGGTACCAGATCCCGTGCCAGGGCGGGAGCGCAGGCTCGTTCCATTCCTCGCCTGTGTCGGCGCCTGCCAAGTTGTCGAAGAGGTAGAGCGGGTGACCGGCGTAGGTCACCTGCCAACCGAAGCTGCGCTTCACGCGTCCGAGCAGGCTCTGGGAGACGCCAGGAGCGGCGACCGGCATGCCGGTCGTCGTGAGAGCGGGCCACTCGGCGTTCTTGTCGTTGGAAGGCCCGGTGCAAAGGCTCGGCCCGACCGGAGTCTTCACCGTCTTGCTCGAGCAGCCGAAGCTTGCCCCGTGGTCGCTCGTGATGAAGTAGAGCGAGTAGCCGGCATACTTGCCCGAGCCGACGACGAGCGCCGTGCCGAAGCTCGTGTCACCGGTGGCGATGACAGTTCCCTTGCCAGAAGGAGCCGCGAAGGCACTTGTCGCCAGGACCGGCAGGCCTGCGAGTCCCGCCGCCAGGGCGGCAGCGGCGGCGATGTTGCGTAGGCTCCTCGCCCCGGCCGGCCGTTGCTGTCCTGCAAGGGTGGTGCTCTTGCGCGTTAGCCCTTTTCTCATGCGTCCTCTCCTCGTTGGTCAACCAATCCGGGCGACGCGCTACCAAGACGGAGCTGTCCCCCCGGACGACGAATGCGTCTTGTGCAGTATGAAGGACTCACAGATCGAGGCCAGTGTGGTGACTCCCGCGCCTTGTCCTCGCGTAAACACCACCGCCGAGGCGGGGAAATACGAACGTGACCCAGGTGCGAGCCGCCCAGGAGCACATGCGGAGCCACCACAACGGCCGGCGCTCGGCCCACGGTGAGGGTGCGGGAGGGCGCGCAGGACCTCTACGGTCGTCCGACGCGCTGGTAGGGTGACTGCCGATTGTGGCACCAGGACGACGACACGTTCGTTGCCGGTGACGATGCCGCCAGAGGGGGACCTCCGTGCAACTCGCGGCTTTTGGGTGGTTGGGCAGATGGGTGGGCCGACGGCGCTGTGGCGTCGGCTCCGCGCAACGACGCTGCGGTCGGTTTGTTACCGAGTTTCGGTCTTTGAAGCCTGGAGCGGCTCGAGCGCTTCGCTGCGTAGCTCGTGACTGCCGTCTTTGAGAGGTGCCTCATAGAAAAGGTGGCAGCCGCCACCGGGCAGTTCGAGGATGTCGAGGTAACGGGCGTTCGAGACCGGCTCGTCCTCCTCGGCGACGAGCCGTCCAGTTGGCGGAGCGGGCCGGGCGATGCCGGTGTGCTCGGAGAAGTTCTCCTCTTTGGTCGCCCGGCCGTCGTAGGTGGCCCATCCGTTCGACAGCACTGCCGTCACGCGGGTCCCTCTCGCGTCCCAGCACCCGGCGCGCCCCTCAAGGGCGGTCGTGACGAAGTCCCAATGGATGCCGTCGTTGCCGGTCAGGTACGCCGTTCGCATCCTGTCCTCCTCGCCAGGATCCCCGAGCGGGTGACAGCACACCCAGGCATGCCATTTCCCGCCCGAGTGACGAATCACCGGATCTTTCATGCCGGTCGAGTCGTCCCCGGGAAACACTGTCCTCGGTGACACCTGGCCGAGCGCTGCCGGGTCGTCGGCCTCCAACATGTCTACCCGCCAGGCTTTTCCTGGCAGGGCACAGGACACATAGAGTCGCCAGCGGCCGTTCTCGGTGAGGACGATCGCCGGGCGTTCCAGCGAGACGGCACCGAAGCGCTCCCGGTCGATCGTCGCCAGGGTCGTGAAGCTCTCTCCGTCCGATGAGCGGGCGATGACGTTGCTGACGCCGCGGCTGGCGGCAAGACGGAGCCGGTAGGCGAGCACGATCCCACCCTGCCGATCGAGCGCGGAGCTCGGCGCGCCCGCCCAGTTGCCAGCTCCGCCGGCAGGTGCGGGGACGATCACGTTTGGTGTTGCTCTGCCCGGAAGCGGCAGCCATGTCATCTTCCGCTCATTTTCTTGGCACTCCACCGCCGTTGTCGCGGGCGGAGGCCGTCGTTGTCATGGAACCCTTGAGATGTAAAGGCACAGCTGACGGCGCCCTGCCAACACGGTGAAACCCCGGGGCGCCCGGGCGCCGACCTCTACCCAGCCCGGTTGTGGCGAGTCGCGGCGAGAGCGCTGCCTAGTGCCGGCTCGTTCCGGCGAGGCTGGCCGCCCTTGTGGCTTCTCTTGCACGTTTGGCGATCTCCCGGCGTTGCCCGCTCGTCAGGGCGACCGCCCGGGACCGACCGTCGAGGTGACCGCGCGCCGCCGCCTTCACTCTTTCGAGCGTCTGTCGCGTATGGCTCGCCGCCGGCTTCGAAGACCGCTTCATGTCGCCTGTCATGTTACTGACACGGTGTGACTCTCCGGTCCCGGTGACCGGCCACCCCCCTCTCTCGGCGAGCCCCTACTAGCCGTATTTGGGGCGTATCGGTGCGTGGCACTTCGCCCTATGGACAGGGTTTTGACCTGGTCCTTGTCGGAGATCGCCGACCAGGCGGAACAGCGCAGACGGAAGGTCGAAGCGGCGCACATCTTTGGTACGGACCTTACACAAGAAAGGACAAATCCTCTGCCACGTCTTCTCATCCGGGCGAAAATTCCCTAAAGTTGGCCCATGACGGAGGGGGAGGAGCAGCAGGGCGACCACGTCTTCCTCGTGCCCCTGGCCCCTCCCGGCGCACGTGCTTGCGGGGAGCTCGAGCACGTGGCTATGCACCCGAACCACAGATCAACCGCCTGAGCCCGCCTCACATGATCTCTTCAGACCCGCGCCCGACCGGCTCGACGACGAAGCCAGGCGAGCCCGCGGGCGAGAGCCGAGTCGGCGACGAGGGGGCGGTCTGGCAGCTGGCCAGCGAGCTTGCCGGGGCTGTTTCGCCGGCAGCAGTCGCCTCTGCGGTGGCCGAGCACGGTGCCGCGGCGGCGGGCGCGACCTTCGCCAACATGGGGATCCGGGATGCGGGTTCCGACGTGGTCCGCGTCGTCCACCGCTCAGTCTCGGAACCCGACGCGGCGCTGCGGTGGAAGGAATTCCCCGTCGACGAGCGGACAGAAGTTGGCGAGGCCATCCGCACAGGGCTCCCGGTGCTCGTCGGCTCGATCGAGTCCGCCGAGCGACGCTTCCCCGAGGCGGTCGATGACTTCAAAGCGGCTGGCCTTTCTGCCCGGGCCTCGTTTCCCCTGCACTCGTCGAGCGGTCAGGTTCTTGGCGCGGTCGGCTTCGGCTGGCGAGAACCGCAGGACTTTGAGCCAGCACAGCTTCGCCGTATCGACCTGATAGCTCAGCTCGCTTACCAGGCCCTCGAGCGCTCGCTCCATTTCGAAGGTGAGCTGTGGCGTCCGGCGTCGAGACAGCACACCTTCGAGGCCGGGGCGCCGATCAGCCCAGCCATCGCGGCTCGCTGGTTTCATGCCATCTACCAGGTCCCGATGCTGTTCTCCGGCATTCTCGACAGCACCGGCAAAGTGTTAGACGCCAATTTCCTCTCCGTTGAGGGCTGCGGGCTGGTACGTGAAGCCACCGTCGGCTACCCCTTCTGGGAAGGCGGGTGGTGGAGCCCGGACCCTGAGCTTGCGGCCGAGAACCGGGGTTGGTGCGAGCAGGTGCTCCGCAGCGGCGAGTCCCTCCGTGTCACCACGCGCTTTTTCGTCGGCGACGGCACCCAGCGCATGGCCGAGGTGGCGCTCTACCCGCTCTTCGACGAGGGGAGCTCCGAGGTCTCCTACATCGTCGCCGTCGGACTGGACATCACCGACGCGGTGGCCGCCCAGCGCGAACGGGAGGCACGCATCGAAGTCGAAGCTGCCGCGCTCCGCCAGATCGACGCCGCGCGACGCCACGAGCTGTTCGCCGTTCACGCCTCCGAAGAGCAGTCCCGCGAGCGCCTCGCCCGCCTCGCCGGCGCAGCCATGCAGTTGCTGCACGCGGAGTCGACCAGGGACCTCGCCACGATCGTCGACCGGGGCATCCAGGTCCTCGGCGCCGACGGCGGCGTCATCGTCGCCCGGGAGGGCGACGAGTTCCGCGTCGCGGTAAGCGAGCAGATCGAACAGAACTTCCACGCCCAGTACGACCACCTCCCCCTCGATAACCCCTTGCCCGGGATCCGCGTGGCCCGCTCGGGTGAAAGAGTCGTGCTTCCCGACCGTCGAACAGGCCTCGCCTTCACGCCTCAGATGGCGCAGGTCTATGAGGACACGGGACGCCAAGCGTGGGCCTTCGTGCCGCTCAGGGTCGGTGATCGCCTGCTTGGCTCGCTCGCAGTCTCCTGGGTGGACGAGCGTGACATCGACGAGAACGAGCTCGAGCTGATCGAAGCCTTTGCCGCTCAGTCTGCCCAGGCACTCGACCGCATCCGTGCGACCCGGGCAGAGCGCCAGTCCGCCCGCCGTGTGCAGAACATGGTCAAGGCCTTCCAACAGAGCTTGTTGAGCAAGCCCCGGGCAGCACCGGGACTCGACATCGCCGCCCGCTACGTGCCTGCCTTCGAGGACGTTCAGGTGGGAGGGGATTGGTACGACGCCTTCGTCACCGACGACGGGAGGATGATCGTCTCGGTGGGAGACGTCGCCGGCCACGACGGCGACGCCGCGGCCATGATGGCCCAGTTGAGGAATCTCCTACGGGGCCTGGCCATAGGCACGAACAGGGGGCCGGCCGCCTTGTTGGCCCGTCTCGACGAGGCCATCGCCAACCTTGGACTGCGGACCATCGCCACGGCCCTCGTGGCCCAGATCGGACCGGGCGCCTACGGGCTCGGGCGGGGCCAGTCCCGGGTGCAATGGTCGAGCGCCGGTCACCCTCCTCCGATGGTGCGCACGGCCGAGGGACGGGTGACGGTCCTGTTCGATCAGCCAGACTTGCTCCTCGGCGCACGGTCGCGATCCAAGCGGACCGAGAGGACGTTTGATCTGCCCGCCGGCGCGACGTTGCTCATGTTCACCGACGGCCTCGTCGAGCGCCGGGACGAGGTGCTCGACTCTGGCCTCGCCCGACTGGCGGCAGTGTTCGCCGATGTCGGGGACGGCCCCTTGGAGCTCATCTGCGACGAGGTCGTCTCCGCCATGGTGCCGGGCGAGCCGAACGACGACGTCGCCCTCATGGTCGTTCGCCGCTTGCCCTTAGACGGCCAGGCGCCTGGGTCGTCCTTGCGCGATGGCTGACCCGTGGCCAGTTTTCACGGCGTTTCGAGACGCGCGGACCGACGCTCACGAAGTCGACCCACCTTAGGCGGACAAGTGTGTCGCACGAGGCGGAGTTGCGAGGCTTCCTCGGCAGAGTTGACGTACGCCAGCGGTGGGACGGCTGGCTTGCCCCAGATCCGTCACGGTTCGCTCCGCGATGCGATGAGTTGCGGGCCGGGGCTTCGTCATAGCTGACGTGCTTTCACTGAAGAGCCTGAACGTCGTCAACCTGTTCGCCGAGGACTTCGCGGCAACCAAAGCCTTCTACCAAGAGGTCCTAGGCCTTTCGCTGACCTTCGAGGACGAGAGAGCGGCCGTCTTCCAGCTCGAGAACATGATGATCTGTTTGACCGAGGTGTCCGCCGCTCCCGAGCTGATCGCCCCGGCGTCTGTCGCGTGTCCCGAGGCCGGGTCGCGCTTTGTGTTGGCCGTGTTCGTGGACGACCTGGACGCGGCGTGCATCGAGCTGGACAAGCGCGGCGTGGTGCTCCTCAACGGGCTCGTGGACCGGCCCTGGGGTATGCGCACCGCCTGTTTCTCCGACCCCTCCGGTCATATCTGGGAGATCGCCCAGGATCTCGACGACGGTTCCGGGCGCACGAGTGAGGAGGGACCGTGACCGAGGAGCCACAGCGCCTGTACGTCTCTGCCGGTGACGGCCGAACGCTGGAGGCCTTGGTGTCGGGACCCGAGGACGGAGCGGTGTTGGTCTTCCACACCGGCACACCCGGTGGCCTCGTGGCCCTTCCCCCTGGAATTGGCTCCGGTCGAACCGGGGTCCGGACGGTGCTCTACGCCCGGCCTGGCTATGGCCGCTCGACTCCTCAGGCCGGCCGCCGCGTCGCCGACGCCGCTTGCGACACGGCGGCAATATTGGATGCGCTGGGAGTAGAGCAGTTCCTCAACGTGGGATGGTCGGGCGGTGGTCCGCACGCTTTGGCCTGCGACGCCTTGCTGGCTGACCGCTGCCGGGCGACAGCGGTCTGGCGCCGTGCGCCGAGGCTGAACCATCGAGCGAGGTGCGGGCTTGGTACGAGGCAGACGAGGAAAATCAGCTCGCGCTGGCGGGCGATATCGACGGGTTCCGCCAGGCCTGGGAGGCCTTTGTCACCGAGCTCTCCAACTCGCAGGGCGACAAAATCGTCGCCAACGCTCAGGGCGCGGCGGAACGGCGTTTCCTCTCCGAAGGCTACGGCGAGTGGGTCGCCTCGTTCTTGAGAGCGGCTGGTGCTTCGGGCAGCCATGGCGCAGCTGACGATTGCCTCGCCAGTCTCACCGACTGGGGCTTTCCCCTGAGCACAACCCGCAAGGTGGTCATCTGGCATGGCAGCGACGACCAGAACGTGCCCGCCTTCCACGGTGTCTGGCTTCGTGACCATCTGCCGGAGGCCGAGCTGCGCGTACTCGAGAACGAGGGTCACATCAGCGTCGTCGGCCACCTGCCCGAGATCGTCGAAGCCCTCAGCGGACCGTTTGGCAGCACCTCTGGTAGCTAGGCGAGATCGCAGGGCCCGGCGAGCTTTGCGACGAAGGAGCCGGATTCGAGATGGACACGGTCGAAGGAAGGATCCTCGCAGCGACAGGCCGACAAGTACGACCAGGAGTCAGCTCCCAAACGGAACCACACCAGCTTCCCCCCGGTGAAGGGGGCGGTTCCCCAGTCGTCCGCCAGTTTCTCGACGATGGCCAGTCCCCGGCCTCGCTCAGCCCTGGCGTGAGTCGCCTCGAGGGCACCCGCTTTCGCGTGCAGTCCCTCTGGAGGCACCGTCCCGTGGTCGCTCACGCCGACCTCGAGGAAGCCGTCGATGACAGCCGCCGTCACTGCCACGACCGAGTCGTCCTTGCCATGAACTATGGCGTTGGTGACCAGCTCGCTCGTCAGCAGAGCGGCGACTTCGCTCAGCTGTGACAACTCCCAGTGCTCGAGTTGTGCCACGACGAAGCGACGCGCCATGGCCGGCGACGACGATCCTGTCTCGAGGCTGAGCGTGGCTAGCCGGCACACGGCGCCAATGGGTCGCTGATTCGGGTCTGCCAACTCACGGCCAGCCATCGTAGGACGCCAGACTCGGTTCAAGCTGCGCGAACACCGTCGTTTGCTTTGCCGGCGGCGCAAGCGGGAGTGTCGGTGCCGCGGGCACCTCAACGTCTAGGCGGGCAGGGGTCAGGCGAACACGGCCCGGTGGCGAGGAAGTGTTGGGTCTCGAGGCTGCCGTTCGGCTTAGACGGCACGGCATCACTTGGTCGTGCCGGTGTTCCTCCCTGCCAGCGACGTGGCCCCCGGGTCGATTCGCACCGAGCCGACCCTCATTGCCCTCGGGATGCAGCCGGTCTCGCGGCCGGCCTCTCCGCCATGGGCGGCATCGAACTCCACGATATCGACGTCGCAGGCCCCAGACCCGACTCCAGACAGACCGGTAGGTGCTGGTGCCCTGAGACGGAGTGTGTTTGATCGCCAGTGCGTCGTTCGGGCGTGCGTCGCCCTTTGCTCGGTTCGCCCGTTGAGCTCGAAGCTCGCCGATTCCAGGTGATTGTCGCACCACCTTGGTCCTTGTACGACGACAGGCGCATCGTCGCCTTGGCGATGGTCAGCTCTCTCACGATGCGGACTTCCACGCAAAGAGCTGGTAAAGATTGCACCTATGTAACGCGGGAACCCCCTACGAGAAAGGGCGGTCAAGTAACGAGTCGGCTATGTCTTGTCGAGTCGACGGGCCATCCCAGCTCTGAACACGAAAACCACCCCCCAAAAAGTGTTGTGATTTAGCAAGGGAGACACAAATGCACATGAACAAGGCCAGAAAGGCCGCGCTGATGTTAGCGACGGCGGCCATCACTCTAGGTACTGCCGCCTACGCAGGCAGCGCTTCCGCGACGACGTCCGCAGCTCGAACCAGTACCAGGTCGCATGCACAGACGCTTTTGAAAGTAGCGCTCGTCGCTCCGAGCGCGACGAATGACCTCAACTGGACGCAGAGCATCTACGCTGCTCTCGAGAGCCTGAAGGGCTCCGAGAACCTGAGCATCTCCGTCTCGGCGAACGAGTACGTGACGTCCCAGGCGGCGGACATAATCGAGGAGTACGCCCACGAGGGATACAACCTGATCATTGCTCATGGTACGCAATACGGCTCGACCATAGAGCAGTTGGGGCCGAAGTTTCCGAAGGTCTCATTTGCTTGGGGTACGGCTGGAGCCACGTTTGGCATGCCCAACGTGTTCGCGTATGAAGCGGCCGCCAATGAGGGAGGATATGTCCAGGGCTACATGGCGGCAATGATGAGCAAGTCGCGGGTACTGGGTGCCTGCGGTCCGATCGCGGCTGCTGACGACAAGCTGTATATCGATGGTTTCGCCGCCGGCGCCAAGGCCGAGGGCAGGGCCACGGGTTCCCCGGTTACGGTGCACGTCGTCTACACCGGCTCCTACAGCGACGACAGCGCCATGGCCACCTGCGCGAAGTCCTTCGTCTCGGACAAGGCCGACGTCATCTCCGCCACTACGCAGTCCGCCGTGGGGGCGCTCGGTGGTGCCCGCGTCGACCATCTGCCCTTCTTCGGCAACGACTGGTCGATGGTCAGCGTCGCTCCTCACAGCGTCGTCTCCTCGGAGGTCTACAACTGGGTGCCCGCCCTTCGGAACATGTTCGCGGACATCCGCGGAGGCACGCTAGGGGACGCCACCTCTGTAATAGACCTCGGAAACGGCGGTGAGAGGATCAGCTTCAACTCCGCTTATCACCTGTCGCCCGTCATCGAGGCCCAGGGCAAGAAGTTGATTGCCGAGATCACTGACGGGACGCTTACCCCTCCGCAGTAACCAGGCCAATGAGTTGAGGCCGAGTGACGACCGTGACGGATCAGTCGTAACGGTCCTGTGCGATGCCGACCGTCATCGAGATGGCGGTCGGCATCCGCCATTCCTCAGCGCCCCATGGGTGTCTGAAGCCGAGGCGTCCATGGCCGACCAGATCCCGCCGCCCGGTGGTCACCTGCAGCGCGGCTTGCAGTGGGCGAACCTGTATTGCGACATGGGGCGAACCTCTCGGACTGGATGAGCCATGTCCGCGGGACCAAGTCCGTCGTCGACCCTCATCCGGCTCTATCTGGCCCCGCGCGCTCGACCGTGATGCGCAGAAGGACGCGGCGCTCGCGCTCCATGGCAGCGCGGTACTCGTCCCAGTCAGGGTGCTCGCCCGAGATCTGGCGGTAGTAGGCGACTAGGCCATCCATCGCCTCGGGAAGGGAGACCACTTCGACACGGCCATCGACCTGCACCGAGTCGCCGTAGAAGGCGTCAGTGAACACGAGCAGTGAGGCCCGTGGCCGACGGCGCAGGTTCTTGGTCTTCATGGCTGTCTCGCGCGTGGAGACCACGACGGTGCCTCCTTCCACTCCAGCAGCTACGAGCGAGAGCTGAGGACTGCCGTCCCCCCGCGTGGTGGCCAGTACTGCACGATGGTTCCGGGCGATGAACTCCAGGGCCTTTGGGATTTCCATGGCGGCGAAGGTAATCCAAGAGTTCGGAGCTGTTTTGGCGACGCTCGGCGCAGTGGATCGTCGACCGCGGATCGGTGGACTGAAGCGGCGAGGCGAGCAGGCCTAAGGGCCGACTCCAGTGGACTCTCCGGATCATCGCTGGAGCGCTCGACTATTCTGAATGTATCCCGCGGGCGTAGTTCAGCGGCAGAACATCAGCTTCCCAAGCTGAGAGCGCGGGTTCGATTCCCGTCGCCCGCTC
>CAVZYD010000013.1:0-22181 GCA_963779425.1 uncultured Acidimicrobiaceae bacterium | reverse complement strand
CGGGGAGCGGGAGTCGTGATCGGCCGCGTGCTCTGACATCCCGAACGACTCCCTCGGGACCACGGCTCCGGAGACGACTCAGCTGAACCCGTTCTGCATCGCCGCGCCAGTCAGGAGTCTCGGAGCGCAACTATGCCTTGGGTAACTTGTTGGGTAACAACTGCCGCATTGAGGTACCGAAGCGAGCCTTTTGGAGAGCAACTCCACTTACAAAAGCCCTGCTCAGGCCTCTAGTCGCCGCCCGTGGAGACGAAGGTAGACCGATTAGCAGTGAGCCCGATTCGGCCGCTCTCGCACCTCTCCAAGTGTCCTGACCGACCAGCGTAGCCGAGCAGCTAGACCGGTGGTTGGCCGACATCGAGCCGACCCGCTCGGCCTACACCGTGAAGGAACACCGGCGCTGCATCGAGCACGACATCAAGCCGGCGCTCGAACCGGTACGCCTGGACAAGCTAACGGCCCGGCAGCTCGACGGCTTCTACCACGACCTGTTGGCTCGCGGCCTATCCCCCTCGTCTGTCCGCCGGTTCCACTCGGTGCTCCACGCCGCCCTCGACCGAGCCGTCAAGTGGGGCATGGTCCCGGTCAACCCAGCCGACCGGGCCACGCCTCCGGGGTTGACCCGTACCACGGTCTCCGCTCCCGATGTCACCGATGTCCAGAGGCTCATTGCCGCCGCCGACGGGTCGTCGCCCATCCTGGCGCTGGCCATCATCTTGGGGGCGGTGACTGGCGCCCGCCGAGGAGAGCTCTGCGCCCTCCGGTGGTCGGACGTCAACTGGCAACGGCGCCTGCTCACCATCGCCCGTAGCCTGACCGAGATCGATGGCGTCGCCAGTGAGGGGCCCACCAAGACCCACCAGCGCCGAGACGTCGCCCTGGACGACGCACTGCTGGGCCTCCTGACCAAGCGCCGAGCCGACCAAGAGGCCTACGCCGCAGTGGTGGGGACGACCCTGGTGACTGACCCCTTCATCCTGTCCCCCGTCGCCACCGGCGCCCGCCCGTTCGTCCCCGACACGCTCACGGACTACTACATGCGCACCGCCAAACAGCTTGGCATCGCCACGCATTTCCACGAGCTGCGCCATTTCGCCGCCACGGTGGCTATCGGTGCCGGCACTGACGTACGGACCGTGGCCGGCCGCCTGGGCCACGCAGACGCCTCGGTGACCCTGCGGGTCTACGCCTACGCACTCGAGGCGCGCGACCGCGATATGGCCCAGGTACTGAGCTCTGCGGTCCTCGGCACCTCTGCTCACGGGGGGGGCGAGGACCACCACCTCACCGTCGAACCTGCCATAAGGTCAGGGCACCTGTAAGCTTCCGAACGTCCCTTTGTTGCGTTGGCACCCAGCGCAGGTCCGTCGGGAACGCGGGTCGGCGCCGGGACGGCCAGGGACGGTGGTACGTGGTCCCTCCACGCGTGCGCCCTGCGCGGACTACAACTCCCGAGGGGTCCCGCTCCTGTCCGCTAACGGGCGCTCATCCGCCGCTCGGTCATCTTCGCGCTCTCTGGAAGCGCAGGAATATCACTGCCCCCCGGGCCCTCGAAGTTCTTGACCACTCGTCGTGACCCAGCAAGGAGCGTTCACCAACCTTTCCCGTTATCGGGTCGTCTGACGACGGTCTTTCTGCTGACGGGCCAGAAGCCCAAGCGCACCTCCCAGCCATGCGAAAAGGCAATGACCTGGACTAGTAGCGCGGTCACGAACGCGGCCCCAAGCCCAACGCCGGGGTCATCAGGATCGTTGGCCTATACAGAGGCGTGAAGGAGAAGAAGACGACCACCCCGACGGCTACGCGGCCCAACAGGACCGACCAGCCCAGGTAGGACCCACAGACAACGGAAACCCAGAGAGGCCCCGGACACGGACCCGCGGTAGCAGTGGCAGCCATGGTCCCGAGCGCCACGGCGTCCGTCACTGCCATACGCTCGGAGCCGTGCTCGCTAACAACGACCTCGACGGAGGAATCGGGGCCGGCAGTGAACCACTGGGGCACCTGGACCCTTAACTGCGGAGTCTGGATCCGGCGTTCGCCGACGTTCGCACACGGTCAAAACGTCCCGTAGTTAAAGGGTTTGTCGTTCGCACTAGTTCGCCCTTGTTCGCCTTGCGTGGATCCCCATTTGGCTCCCCAAAGCGGTTCGCTGCATGCTTACACCCTCGTGGCCGCAGGGATGCGCAGGTACTGGCGAACGCAGGGGGCCGAAGTCGACGCAGCCGTAATAGACGGGCTGCCTCGGCGCCGCCGGCGACCGGGCCCAGCTCGGTACTCCCGCCGTCGGCCGTAGTGCTCCCGAAGCTCACTCCCTCTTCGATATCAGCCTGGGGCCGCGAGGCCCGGACCTCTGTCGATGGAGGCACCCGAGGGCGTCCGCCCCGTCAGCCCCAAGAGGCGGTCCAACAGGGGGGCGTCCTCGGGAACGGCGACGGCGGCCGGGAAGACGCCGGTGGCGCGCCGTTCTTCGGCGTTGGGACTGATTTCTTCCCAAAGGCCAGCGACGAGGGCGCCCGGAAGGGTGACCTCCACGCCGATCAACTTGGCTATGTCATAGGCGCGCAGCCCACGGAAAGAATTGACCTGCCACAAGTACTCCCGGGCCGGGTAGTACCCGAACGAGCAGTGCACGGCGCACTCGGTCGGTACCGGAACCCTGGCCTGTGCCTGAACCGCGAGACGGCAGCAGAGCCTTCTATGTGCGGTGAGTTTCATGGCTGCGTACGCACAACTCCCCTACCAGCGTTGCTGCGAGGACAAGAGGCGTAAAATTGGCCTTACTGCTGCGCTCAGACTCACTGCAGCCAGCGCCGGCGCTCGACTAAAGGTGCCGCCTGTTGGGTACAAGGATTTCGAGCGTGATTGCGTCATGTTCAGGCCACCCGGACCGCAATCACGAGGCTTTGTAACCCAACGAAAGGTGGTCCTTGCCATGAAAAAGATCGCATTGCTGCTTGGTGGCGGTGCAGGGCTGGGTGCGCCAAGCCGAGATCGACGCCGGCCGGCGCAACGACGGCCCGGACGGGCTGCCTTCCTCAAGGCAGTTCGGTCAGCCCGTTATGGCCTGGCCCCCGCGGGAAGACCGACCATACGTCGACCACTCGACCGTCCTCTACGACGTAGTAGTTGTCGTACATATTCACCGTCGCCGGGGCGTAACCCGGGATTAGACGTACCCAGCTGCCCACGAGCAGGTTCGGCTCGGGGTCGGTGGTGCCGGAGGGGGCGACAGCGAATATGCCGTGCTCCTCGTCGAAGCGGAAAACCTCCAAGTCGGCTTCGACGAGCGAGGGGCCGCCCCCGACACCGATCGACTTGTTGCCGGCGTCGACGATCAGGCGGTTCGGCGCCCGGCTGATCACGGTCGTGGCGACCGTCAGGGCATGCTCGAAGCCACCGGGCACCCTGTGGCCGTGGAAGTTGTCCATGAGCGACGTAGGTGCCGGCCTGGATCTCGGTGACGCCGGGACGCTCAGCCGTGAGGTTCCAGGTGACCGTGCCTCCCGCCGAACGGACCGGGCACGGGATGCCGAGGGACTCCATGCGCTCAGCGATCTGGAGGAACATGTCCATCGCCGCGCGTTGCTTGATGAGAGGAGCTCAGGGTCGAACTCAAGGGAGCAATGGCCCTCGTAGCCGGTGATGCCCTTCAAGGCGGAGGTGGGGAAGGGCGGAGACCTCCTTCGCGAGGGCGATGGCGTCGTCTTCAGTATCGACGCCGGCACGGTCCATGCCCGTGTCCACCTCGATCATCACCCCGAGCTGTGAGCCCGCTGCGGCTGCAGCCGCGGACAGCTCGCGCAGCATTGCCGCACCTCGTCGACGGCCACGAGCACGTGGCGGTTGCGGGCCAGCTCGGCGAGGACACGGATCTTCTCCGGGTGTGCGACGGTGTTGACGACGAAGAGGTTGTCGAGCCCGGCCCAGGCCAAGGCGACCGCCTCCCAGACTGTCGCCGTCGACAGCCCGATGGCCCCGGCGGCCACCTGCCGGGCCGCGAGCTCGACCGACTTGTGGACCTTTATGTGAGGACGGATCTCGGCCGGCATGGCCTTTAGCGCCGTCGCCATGCGGGCGATATTGCGTTCCGCCGCGGCCAGGTCGACCAGCAGTGCCGGCGTCGGAACGTCCTCGACTGCGCCGGCCGATCATGTCGCCGTACGTGTCTTTGATCAACGCCCGCCTGGCGCTCGAGCGGGTCTGTGCCTCTCGTCGGAAGCGATCGTCATCTGCCCTCCTATGTGTTGAGCTTGTTGGGAGCGGGTGGCTCAAAGCTCGGCGTTGACGATGAACCCGGCGTCGGCGAGCAGCGTGGCACTCGTCACGTAGCTCGCGTCCTCGCTAAGGAGGAAGGCGATCACAGCGGCCATCTCGGAGGGATCGCCGATGCGGTGCAGGGCGATCCGGTCGACGTAGTACTTCAAGATGTCGGGCTCGTCCATCATCGGGGCGCTCATGTTGGTGAGCACCGCTCCCGGCTCGACGCAGTTGACCCGTATCCCGTGACCACCGACGACGCTGCCGAGGGCCTTGGCCAGCATCGAGATGCCAGCCTTTGGTGACGCAGTATGCGGTCTGGAAGGGCGCTCCGACGTGGGCCGAGATGGAGCTCACGCAGACGATGGCACCGCCGTGGCCCTCGGCGATCATCTGCTTGGCTACCTCTGTGGTGACGACCCAGGTGCCACGGAGGTTGGTGTTGCAGATCAGGTCCCACTGCTCGAGAGTGGTCTCGTTCCAGGGCATGAAGGGATTGATGGCCGCGTTGGAGACCAGGTAGTCGATGATGGCCGCCGCGCTGGGCGACCTCTTTGACCATGTCGATGATCTGCTGCGGCTCGCTCATGTCGGCGACGACCGGAAAACCCTCGCCTCCGGCCTCTTTGATCTCGCGCAGCGTCGCGGACGGGTCTCCCGTCGGCCGCTGGTTGACGGCGACGAGGGCCCCTTCAGCGGCGAGGCGGACTGCTGCCGCTCGCCCGATACCGTTCGTGGCTCCCGTGACCAGGGCGACCTTGCCCTCGAAGCGCTTCATGCGCCGACTCCCTTCTCTGTGACGACACTGTTCATGACAGAACCTGCGTGTTTGCCTTGCGCACAGCCTCGAGCATGTAGCGGGCGTTGTCCAGAGGGGCCACGCCGTCGAAGATGGCACTGCCGCTCACGATCAAGTCCGCCCCGAGTGTGGCGACGTGCTCGATGTTCGCCTTGGTGATGCCCCCGTCGACTTCGAGGAGGATCTCCCGGTCGCCGATCATGTCGTCGGGCCTCAGCGAGGCGTCTTTCCGTGCTCGGGAGGAACTTCTGGCCTCCCCAGCCCGGATTGACGGCG
Organism: uncultured Acidimicrobiaceae bacterium; assembly: GCA_963779425.1. GTDB lineage: Bacteria > Actinomycetota > Acidimicrobiia > Acidimicrobiales > Bog-793 > Fen-455. The sequence continues at coordinate 16,846 of CAVZYD010000013.1, read as the reverse complement.
AGCAGGAAGATGAGCTCGAGCTCGTCCAAGAGCGGCTCGAGGACACTCGAGCGGGGTGCCCGGGTTCAAGGCGATGCCACGGATGACCCCTGTGCCCGCGAGCGACTGCAGCACCCGGTGCGGGTGGATGGTCGACTCGACGTGGCAGGTGATGATGCTGGCTCCGGCATCGACGAAGGACTGCACCTTCTGCGAGCGGGTCGTCGATCATCAAGTGGCAGTCCTTGATGAAGCTGTCCGGGATGGCCTTGACGATTGGTGGGCCGACTGTGAACTGGGGGCAGAACACGCCGTCCATGACGTCGATGTGCACGACGCTGGCGCCGGCTCTGCCAGAGGACCCCAGCTCGTCGCCGAGCCGCAGCAGGTCCGCCGTCAGCATGCCGACGCTGATCGTGGGCCCACCGTCCAGCAGCTGCCGGACGGTGGTCATCACTGCTCGGCCCGCGCTAGCTCGAGGGCAAGCTCCTTGTAGGCCTCGAAGGCGTCGTCTGGCTTCAGCCCTCGTGGACGACCTTGCCGACGGCCTGGATCATGGCCACGGGGGAGGTCGACTGGAAGATGTTGCGGCCCATGTCGACGCCGGCCGCGCCTTCTTGGATGGCGCGTGTAGGCCATCGTGAGCGCGTCGAGCTCGGGGAGCTTCTTGCCCCCGGCCATGACGATGGGCACCGGGCAGCCGGCGGTGACGTGCTCGAAGCCTCTCGCAGTAGTAGGTCTTCACGATCTGGGCGCCGAGCTCGGCACAGATCCGCGTCGCGAGGCCGAGGTAGCGCTCGTCGCGCACGAGGTCTTTGCCGACGGCGGTGACCCCGAGCACCGGGATGCCGACGCGGTAGCCGGCGTCGACGAGCTTGGTCAGGTTCTCGATCGACTGGGTCTCGTACTCGCCGCCGATGAAGACCTGGACGGCGACGGCGTCGACGTTCATGCGGGCGGCGTCGTCGAGGTCGACGGCGGTGTTCTCATTGGAGAGCTCCTTCAGGATGCTCGGGCCGCCGCTCGCCCGGATCACGACCCCGCCGCGATGGGTGGCCGGGATCGTCGAGCGCAAGATGCCCCTCGTGCACATCAGGGCGTCCGCGTAGGGGGCAAGCGGCAGGATCGTCACATCGACGCGCTCGAGGCCGGTCGTCGGGCCCTGGAAGTAGCCGTGGTCGATGGCCAGCATGACGGTGTGGCCCGATGTCGGGGCGGAAGATCCGCGAGAGACGGTTCTTCATCCCCCAGTCGTAGCTGGCCGAGCCCTTCAGGAAGAAGCCCTGGTTGGGCGCCGGGATGTCTCAAGAAGAAGTTCTTGTCGGTCCTTGCGTCGGCTTCGGGCATGTTGCCTCCTATGTAGCTATCGGTCAGGTGCCGGCCGCGCGCCACAGGGGGCGCACGAGACCGGACTCCGCGAGCTCCATCGAGCCACGGTAGATCTTGAGCCACTTCTCGGAGAGCTCGCTGTAGGCGGCGCTGGCCTTCTCGTCGGGCTCGACGGTCCGTTCGAAGGCGGCCACGGATGACGGCGGCCTCGTCGGTGTTGTCCCAAAGCCCGACACCCACGCCGGCGCAGATCGCCGCGCCGAGAGCGGTGGACTCCTTCACGACCGGGAATGTGCAGAGGGATCCCAAGGGTGTCGGCGACGATCTGTGGCCACAGGTGGCCCTTGGCCGCACCGCCGGTGAAGACCGCCTCCTCGGCCTTGCAGTCGGCCACCTCCTCGATGATCCGGAGGTGCGCGAGCGACACGTAGGCCGCCGCCTCCTCGATGGATCGGAAACAGGCGGCGCGCCCGGAGCGTTCGGGGTTGTCGACGTCGAAGCCGATGAAGCCAGGCGTCGTGTGCACCCAACGGCTCGCCTGCATGACGTTGGAGAACAGCCCGACGACCCCGTTCGACCCCGGGGGCAGGCCTGGCAGCCTTGTCCTCCAGGATCGAGTAGACATCGACGCCTTCGGCTTCGGCCTGGGCCAGCTCGAGCTCGCAGAAGGCGTCGCGGAACCAGCGCATGACGATGCCGCAGTAAAAGCCGATCCCCTCCATCATCCAAAGCCCGGGGGTCGTGTGGCACAAGGTGCGCAAGCCGAGACTTCGGGTCGACGAAGGCTTGTCGAGCAGCATCGTGTGCTGCCAGAAGCTGCCGCCGAGGATCGTGAAGCGTCCCGGGCCGTTCACCCCGATGCCGAGCAGGCCGAGCTGGGTGTCGGCGCCGCCGACGACGACCGGGGTGCCCTCCCGGAGGCCAGTCTCCGCGGCGGCCTGGGCTGTCACCGCAGCCGATGACGGTTCCGGACTCGACGACGGGCGGGAAGACGTCGCGACTCGAGCCCGCAGATGTCGAGTATCCGGTTCGGACCAGTCGCGCTCGGCGAGGTCGAACATGCCCGAGCTCGAGCCCAGCGACGCGTCGGTGACGAACTCGCCGGAAAGCTTTGTCAGCACCCAGTCGCCGAGCATGCCGACGTGGGCGATCTGCCGAGAACAGCTCCGGCTCGTGCCGGGCGATCCAGCGGAACCGAGCAGGGGAGGTGATCGAGACCCAGTCCCCGGCGTGGTCGTAGATCTCTTGGGCTTCGCCCGAGGCGACGAGCTCAGTCGCCTCTTCGCCGGCGCGCGAGTCGACGTTCGGGCAGGCCCAGATCTCCTGGCCCTTCGCGTCGTAGAGCACCATGCCCTCGCGCATGCTCGTCGCGCTGACGGCGCGCACCTCGCTGAGGCCGGACCTGCGCGCTGGCCAAGGCCTCGCGCACGCACTGCGGCGATCGAGCGACCAGTTCGCCGCCGTGTCGAAGACCTGCGAACCGGGCACGCCGGGAGCCTCGCGGTGGCTGTACTCGCGCTGGCCGATACCCGCCTGACGGCCGTCCGCGCCGAACAGCACCGCCCGGGCGCTGCCCGTGCCGACATCGATCGCGAGCAGGTAGCCCGTCGCTCACAGCCCAAGCGCCTCGCGGTTGACGAGGTAGCAAAGCGGCTCGCCCGCCGCAAATCGGCGGAGCTCGTCTGCGATCATCTCGGCACCTTGAAGCAAGGTCTCGTGGGTGGCGCCGCCCATGTGCGGTGTCATGACGACGTTGGGGTGACGCAGCAACCGGTGCCGGCCCTGCTCGGGGCTCTGCCGCACGACGTCGAGAGCGGCGCCTGCCAGGTGGCCGGACTCGAGCGCCGCGTCGAGGGCGTCCTCGTCGACGAGGGTCTCGCGGGCGGTGTTAACGAAGTAGGAGCCGGGCTTCATCTTGGCGAAGGTGGCCGCGTCGAACATGTTCGACGTTCTCCTTGGTCGACCCGGGCGTGCAGCGAGACGAAGTCGGCCTCGGCCAACAGCTCGTCGAGGCTCGGCACCTGGTCGACCGCCGATGTCCGGGTCGATCTCGGTATAGGGGTCGTAGGCGACGACCCGCATCCCGAAGGGGAGCGCCCGTCGGGCCACCTGGTGGCCGATCAGCCCGAAGCCGACGAGGCCGAGCGTGTGGCGCCGAAGGTCGCTGCCGATGAACTTGGCGCCCTCCCAGTTGTCCTTCAGCTGATGGCCCTCGTCCAAGAACCGCTGCGCCGTGGGAAAGCCCCTTGCCAGCATGATCAAGAAGGCGATCGTCTGGTCGGCGACGGCCTCGGCGTTCTTGCCCGGGGTGTTCACGAGCGGCAGTCGGCGAGCGTTCACCGCCTCGAGGTCGACATTGACCGGGCCGCCCCGCGCGCAACCGACGATCCGCAGCTCGGACGACGCGTCCAGCACCGCGTCAGTGACCGGGGCGCCCTGGACCACGAGGGCCTCGACGCCGGCCATGTGCTCGCACAGCTCGGACGGCACGTCCCTAGGTACTCCTTGATCCGCAGCTCGGACGGCGAGCGAGGGGTGAACGGTCTTGTCCTCGACCTGGAAGTACTCGACCTTGTGGTCGGCTTCCAGAGAGGCGAACGCCTGCTGGAAGTAGCGGGGCGGCATGTACGAGTCGCCAACAGCCAGAATCTTCATCCCGGTTCCCCTTTGGGCCGACGAGCTGGCCCAGGCTCGGAGCTCTGGTACTCCGGTGGGTGAGTCTCCACCCTCCGGCGGTCACTATAACAGCATCCTGTACGTACAGCAATGGCTGAACAGCGGCTCGCTGGGACCTGACTGACCGGCTGGCGCCGGGACGGTCAAAAAGGTGCGGGCTCCAGGCCGCGCGCCCTGCGAGGTGACAGTGATCAGCGGACTAGCAGCCTGGCCAAGCGAGGCCGCATGAGAAGCTCGGTTCAGCCCTCGAGCCGGGTAGACACGCGCACCGGGGTCATGTCCACCGCGTGGCCGCTGCCGGACTCCAAGATACCTTCAACGTCGGCTGGGCGTCGACGTAGAAGAACCTGATCGAGTCGCCTATCCGGCCCTCCATGATCACCGGGGCGCCGAGCTTCGCGAGATACTCCTCGGTCTCCTCTGCGTCCTCCATCGTCGCGCGCATCACCGCGATGTGGTGCACGCCCTCACCATGCTCGTCGAGCCATTCCTTGTAGATGCTGGGACCGTCCACCGGCTGGATCAGCTCGACGTCGATCGGGCCCGACGTGGGCTTCGGCCCCGATCATCGTGTAGTGCGGTTGGCTCGCCGTGAAGGTACGTGTCGTGCAGCGCCGGAGGCTTGTGCTCGTAGATGTTCCATGGGCCCCACCCGAGAGTGCGGTGGAAGTTCTCGAGGGCCTGCTCGATGTCCCGCACGACGAATGCGATCTGCGTGATCGGGAGCGGCCCGCTGGGCCGCCCATCCTCGAAGGTCACACGTTCCATTGTGTGTTCCATGTCGCAACCCCTTCCACAGGTCACCCGAGCGACCATGAGACGCGTCCCATGCAGCCACGCCACTGCGCATGTCTCGGCTCGCGGCGGGTACAGCGTCTGTCGGCAGGCATCGCCGAGCTCGACGAGCTGACAGTAATTGTGGCCGCGACCAGCGTCAAGAGGTTACGGTGGCCTTCTGGGTATGCTCTGTTCGAACAGGGTTGCCCTGTTCGAACAGGAGCAACGGATGACTGACGCTGCCGGTGCGATCGACCGGTCCTCTTCGGTGCCGTTCCACTATCAGCTGCGCAAGCTCTTGGAGCAGCAGATTGAGACGGGTCAGTGGCCCCAGGGAGATCGGCTGCCCTCCGAGCCGTTCTTGAGCGAGTACTACGGCGTTTCACGGGCGACGGTGCGCCAGGCGCTTCATGCTCTCGAGGAACAGGGCCTGATCCGCAAGGAGAAGGGCCGAGGGGCGTTCGTCAACCGGACCTCGTCCGGGTCGTGGCTTTTGCAGTGGGCAGGCGGGCTGTTCGACGACGAACTGACCCGCCGTGGCATCACGGTCGAGTCGACCGTGCTCCGAGCCAGGATCGAGCCCCTGCCCGACTGGGCCAGCGAGGCTCTTCAGCTCCGGCTGACGCGCAGGGAGTGGCCTTGGAGCGACTGCGCCGCGTCGACGGCCATGTGGCGTTGTACGTGGTGAACCACCTCCCCCACGAGTACGCGGCCATCCTGCCGGAGATCCGGCAGGACCTCCACGGCCTCGCTGTACTGGACACTTCGGGAGCAGTGCGGGGTGGAGGTGGCCGGGAGCAGCCGCATGCTCGAGGCCGTGTCTGCGCCGCCTCCGCTCGCCCGCCGCCTCGGAGTGCCGACCAGGTACCCGCTCGTCTACATCCAGTCCGTGACCAGGGACGCGACCGGCAAGCCGATCGACTGCTACCGGGCGTGGCTGCGCACGGACCGTTTGCGCATCGCCGTGGAGACCGACACGTGGGCCTCCCTAGGCGGACGCGTCGTCAGCCATTCCTTCGTCGGCGTGCCCAACGACGGTGCCGTTCTCGGCAGCGTCTCCGACCTGACCGGCAAGTTGCTTCAGAGGTCCGACTGACCCTTGCACCTGTCCAGACAACTTGGTAGCTTGCGGCGACAGGCAGGGCGACCTTGGGGGCCCTCGTAGTCTGGCTGAATGGAGTCGACGATGGCGCAGGTCGTTGGCGAGGAGGTTCGGAAGTGGTCGACAGCCGAGTTCGACCAGCTGTTCGACTCGGTGAAGAACTGGGGACGCTGGGGCGCCGACGACACCAAGGGGACCCTTAACTACATACAAGCCTGAGCATGTACGCCGCGGCCGCTTCGTTGGTGCGGTCACGGTCGTTCGATCTCGCTGTCGCTGCCCGTCAACAAGGTGGCCGGGCCCGACAACCCGAACCCGGCGATCCACTACATGGCGACGGGCCACGACACCGATATCGGCTCGGGCAGCTTGCGCTTTGCCACCGACTTTCTCGGCATGCAGTTCCACGGCGACTGCCACACGCACATCGACGCCCTGTGCCACATCGCCTATCGCGGCCAGCTCTACAACGGACGTCCAGCGGCGCTTGTGACGACGACCGGGGCGGACGCCTTCGACATCACCGAGTACGCCCAGGGCGTCGTGGGCCGCGGCGTGCTGCTCGACATCCCCCGCCTTCGCGGCGTGCCCTGGCTCGAGCCGGGCACGGCGGTGAGCCGTGCCGAGCTCGAAGAGGCCGAGCGCGCCCAGGGTGTGCGCCTAGGGGAGGGGGACCTCTTCGTGTTCCGGACCGGCCACCACCGCCGGCGCCTCGAGCTCGGCCCTTGGGACAACGGCTACACCGGCGAGGGCAAGGCCGGACTGCACGTCGACGCCATACTCGCTCTTGCACGAGCGGCACGTGGCTGGCTTTCTTCCCGACGGCGACGGCGAGACGGTGCCGAGCACGGTCGAAGGGATCGTGTACCCGATTCACCCTTTGCAGATCACCGCCATGGGGATGCTGGCATCCGACAGCCTCAACCTCGAAGACATCGCCGAGGCCTGCGCGGCCGAGCAGCGCTGGGAGTTCATGGTCGTCGTGGCACCCTTACGGATCCCCAGAGCCACGGGATCGCCGTTCAACCCGATCGCTGTGATGTAACTGGAGGCGGCCAGGATGACAAAGCTGCACGGGTACCAACTGGACAGTGCGAGCCTGATGCGGCCCGCCCGGCGCCTGGAGTAGGCCTTCGGGGTACGCCTCGTGACACTCGGACCACGGTATCGGCCCGCGGAGCCGGTTGTGCCCTGACCGGCGCTACCCCCTAGCCGGCGCGGCCGCCGGCGTCGCCCGAGACGTCGGGCCCGAGGCAGCGAACCACCCGTAGCGGCTCGTGCCCGGCGCGCACGGTGAGCTCGAGCGAGGCCGGCAAGGCGAAGGTGGCGCCGCGCCGGACGTCGACGGCGCCGAGTTCGCCCTCAAGGCTGCCAGCGCCCGACTCGACGACGGCGATCGAGAAGCGCCCGTCGGCGATGTCAAGCTCGTCTTCGACCTCGAGCGCCCGGATGTCGAAGTACGGCAGCACGCCGGCACCGACGAGGCGGGTCTCGCTTGAGGACCCGCGCCGGCGCAACGGCGTCGGGCTCTGGCGGACGCGTGCCGCGTTCGCCTCGGCGTCAGAACCGACGTAGTCGATCATGTCGAGCGCCAAGTCCCAGCCGAGGTTCATCGTCGCCCCGGCCTCGTCGTCGTCGCTCGTCTCGGCGATGACGATGTGGTCGGTCGGCTCCTGTACCTCGATGAAGGAGAGCCTCGGCCCGAGGTAGTGCGGCAAGCCGCCGGGCGCGACATAGACCTCGCCCGGGCGGACCTGCACCCGGTGCAGCGCCGAGCGCAGGGCCGCGCCGTCGTGGCGGCGCACGGCGGCGACGAACCAGTCACGCTCGATCCCAGGTAGGAAGCCGGCGCCGGCGTGGCCCGGCTCGGCCGTCGCCGGGCGTTTCGAGGAAGACCCACGCCTCGGTCTTGCCGAAGGCGCTTCCGAGGTGGCGCCGCGCCCACTCGCGGGTGGGGTGGGCGTGCACAGGAACCGGGCCGCGAGGCGAGAGAAGCTTGACTAGCAGGCCGGTCACGGGACCGAATCGCTCGACCATCTCTTGCCCGACCATCTCCTCGGGCAGCGCCTCGACGATCTCCTTCAGCGGCACGTCGCCGAGGCCGTGAACCTCCACGGTACTCAACCCCTGCAGCCGTCCGTCGGGATCGGCGTTGTTGGCGCAGGTGCAGGAGCCGACCCAATCCTCGGACCAGAAGTCGTCCTCGCCCGCCGGGAGGCCCCGGAACTGCCTCGTGAGCAAGCCGCCGGCGTAGAAGCGGTAGAGCGGGTGGTAGGTCAGGCGCATTGGAGCACGTATTGCCGCGCAGTACTGCTCGAGCCGCTCGTCCGTCGCCACGTGGTCTCCTTCGCTCATCCGGCCGTCGCCGTGCACCGCCTGTGCGAGCACCGTTCCGACGCCTGCTCGCGCATCCGGCGGCACGAACACGACTGCGAGAGAACGTCACGAAGCTGAGCGGCCCCCTCTTGCTCAGAACAAACACGCATGGCATACAGACACGCATGGCATGTAGTCCTGTTCATGGCAAAGTACCCGACAAGCCGCCCGCCGGTCAAGCGCCTGGGCTCAAAAGCGGTCGGGCCGCAACGAGCAGGGGCAGGCGCGTGCACGACACCCTCCTGGGCCGGCAGGCATCGGGCGAGCTCGCCTGCCCGCCTCAGCCGACACGGCCGGTCCCGGGCAAGGCGGGCTTTATCACCCGGCCGCCGTAAGAAACCTCTTCGTGCGAGCTGATGTTGACGATCGATTCGCTCGGCGAGTTCAGCCGAGTTCAACCGAGATGCGAGTTCAACCGAGATGGTAGTGCCTATCGGAATCTCGGAAGAACGGTGCCGTCTCGGGCGCCTGATGACGTTCCCCGCGAGGTACGCCGTTTCCGGGCGGTAACGGCAGAGACGACCTTGACAATAGCTCGGGCGACCGGGTAAGGTCACAACTTGTACATACAGGACGTCAAGCACGTCCGAATCGCTAGGATGCTTGCTGGGGGTACGGGCGGCTCGGGCCGCCTCACTGTCTGGGGGTGGCTCAATGACCGAGGACCGCAGTTCGCACCCGCAGGGAGGCGACGAGCGCCACGCCGGGCGCGATCAGGACGATCCCTCCGGCAGCGGGCCGCGCGCCAGTCGGCGGGAGTTCCTGAAGGGCGCCGCAGCGTTCGGCGTCGCGGCGGTTGCGCTCCCAGCCGTGCGCGACAGCGGCGTGATGTCGCTGCGGCCGCGCGACGAGGCCCGTGCGGCCTCGTCGGGATCGAGCAGCACGCTGTGGAACGGGCAGCAGGTGACCGAGCCGATCGGGCTCTCCGCCGTGGGCAAGCCGGCGCGCGGGGGTGACCTCACCTGGGCGTGGATCTTCGAGCCGATCGCGCAGATGGACCCGCAGCTGCCTACAACGGGCGACAACGGCGACCTCGGCACGTTGCTGTGGATTTACGACCAGCTGACCAACATCATCCCCGGCACGCTCATCAACGGCCCGGGCCTCGCCGAGCACTGGGACGTCGACAAGGGCGGCCTCGAGTACGTCTTCTACCTGCGCGACGCCGACTTCTCCACCGGCGACAAGGTGACCGCGAACGACGTCAAGTTCTCCCTCGAGCGCTTCGCCAACCCGAAGATCAACGGCCAGTACGCCTTCCTTAGCGCGATCGACACGGTGGAGGCGCTCAACCCGACGACGGTGCGCGTCAACCTGCAGTACGTGCAGGCGATGTTCCCCCAGACCGTCGGGCACGCGGTGTATCGGGATCGTCCCGCAGGCCATCTACGAGAAGCTGGGCAAGGACTTCGCCGAACACCCGATCGGCTCCGGGCCGTTCATGTTCGAGTCCAAGGTCCCGGGCGAGACGATCACCCTGAAGCGGAACCCGAACTACTGGAAGAGCCCGATGCCGTGGATCGACTCGGTGACGATGAACTACGTCCCCGACGACAACGCCCGCATGCTGCAGGTGGCCCACGGCAGCGCCGACATCGGGCTCAACGTGCCCTACGCACTGCTCGAGACCTACCGCGAACTTCGGGCACCCGGCTCCAGCTCGAGCCGTACACGAACGTGATCTTCGCCGTGCCGAACATGCTCCGGGCGCCGCTCCAGGAGGCCAACGTCCGCCTCGCCCTGAACTACGCCACGCCGCGCGACGTGATCAACAGGCGGTGTTCAAGAACGCCCCGCGTGCTCGCCAACAGCCCGATCGGCCAGCTGCGCTATTGGGACCCGACGGTGCCGAACTTCCCGTACGACCTGAGCAAGGCGAAGTCGCTGATGGCGAAGTCGTCGGTCCCCAACGGCTACAGCGCCTCGCTTCTGATCGTCGGCACCGACTCCGACTCCGTCTCGGTGGCCGAGATCCTGCAGGCGGCGTGGCTCGAGATCGGCGTCAAGCTCGGGATCCAAGACGTCGACTTGGACACGATGTTCTCCCGCTTCTACTCGAGACGAACCCGGACTTCGACATCTATCTCTTCCCGCCGACGTACAGCTCGACCGACGTCGGCGACGACGACGAGATGGCGCTCTTCTTCTACGAGCCGCTGTCGGTGCAGTTCGGCGGCTACTTCTACAACAACAAGCACGCCGCCCAGCTCGTCAACCAGGCGACGCACACCCTCGACACGACGGTCCGGGCACGCAACTTCCACGAGCTGCAGCGCTACTGCCTCTACTCCGACCCGCCGATCATCCCCTTCGGCTTCGGGCCGAACCGATGTTGGTGAACGACCGTGTGCAGGGGCTGCGGACGCTGCTCAACCAGTCCTGGCGACTCGAAGAGGTCTGGATGAACTCCTAGCGCGGCCAGGGGTGCCCGGACCGCGTCCGCAGCTTCGGCACGACCCGGGCTCTGCCGGCAGCGGCTGAGCACGGCCGTGGGCTTTACCTCGTCCGCAGGATCGGGCAGTCGCTCGTTGCGCTGGTCGGCATCTCGCTCGTCACCTTCCTGCTCGTGCAGCTCGTGCCGGGCGACCCGGCGCGGGCGATCCTCGGCCCGCGAGCCCCGCAGATGCCGTCGCCGCGCTGCGCCGCTCGATGGGGCTCGACAGGGCGCTGCCGGCGCAGTACTGGCTCGTTCCTGGTGCACGCCCTCGGGCTCAACTTCGGCTACTCGACCCTGCAGCACGCCTCTGTCGGCTCGCTGCTCTGGCCGCGGCTCGGTACGACGCTGCTGCTGACGCTCTACGCCACCGTCGTCTCGGTGGTCGTCGCCCTGCCGCTGGCGTTGGCGTCGGCGCTGAGCCGCAACCGGCCCCTTGACCACCTCATCCGGCTCATGACGATGGTCACCTTCGCCATGCCCGCATTCTGGCTCGGCCTCGTGCTCATCCTCTTCTTCGCCGTCAAGGTCGCCGCCTTCCCCGCCTCTGGTTATGGTGACGGCTTCCTCGGCCACCTGTACAGCCTGACGCTTCCCGCCATCGCGCTCGGGCTCGGCCTCGCGCCGTTGCTCGTGCGCACCCTGCGGGGCAGCCTGATCGAGACGATGAGCAGGGAGTTCGTCGAGGCCGCCCGGGCACGTGGCTATCGCGAGGCTCGCGTATCTGCGCCGCTACGTGCTGCGCAACTCGCTCGTCGCCTCGATCACCGTCGTCGGCGTCAACGTCGGCTACATCCTCAGCATCGTCGTCGTGATCGAGAACGTCTTCGCCCTCCCCGGCCTCGGACAGCTCCTCGTCACCTCCGTGCAGAACCGCGACTTCCCCGTGGTGCAGGGCATCGCCCTCGTGCTCGGCACGATCGTCGTGCTCGTCAACCTCGTCACCGACCTCTGCTACTCGGCTCTCGACCCGAGGATCCGCTTCAGTGGCCATCGCTGAGCCGGCGAGCGCTACGCAACCGGTGCGGGCCCCTCGGCGAGGCGGGGATCCGCTCCTCCCGCCTGCACCGCCGAGCCACGGCCGAGCGCCGCTGGTCGAAGCTCGCCATGTGGGCGGGGATCGGGATCGTCGTCGCCATCCCGCTGCTCAGCCTGCTCGCACCGGTGATCGGCTTCGGTCATCCCAACACGCCGGACTTTACCGCGCGTCCTCCTGCCGCCGTCGTGGGCGCACCCCTTCGGCACGGATAACCTCGGGCGCGATGTCTTCTCCCGTGTGCTCGCCGCCACACCGCTCGACTATGAGGTCGCCCTCCTGACGACGCTCATGGCCGGGGCGATCGGCATCCTGCTCGGCGGCGTTGTCCGGCTACTTCGGCGGCTGGCTCGACGGGGTGATCATGCGCGTCGTCGACGTCATGCTGGCGTTCCCGTTCATGATCTTCGTGATGGCCTTCGTCGCCGTGCTTCGGCCCCGGGCTGGCCGGGATCTACGTCGGCCTGACGCTGTTCGGCTGGGCGTTCTTCGCCCGCGTCACCCGCGCCGAGATGCTCGTCGTGCGCGAGCAGCAATACATCCGCGCCGGCCAGGTCGCCGGCTCTGCGCACGGTGCGCCTGCTCTTCCGCCACGCCGTGCCGAACGTGCTGCGGCCGAACTACGTCGTCGCGATGGCGACCATCGTCTGGAACATCATCACCCTCGCCTCGCTCTCCTACCTCGGGCTCGGCGTGCAGCCGCCGGCGGCCGAGTGGGGCGCGATCGTCGCCAGCGGCCAGACGATCATGTTCAGCTCGTGGTGGGTTTCGACGCTGCCCGGCCTCGTCATCGTCCTCGTCGGCGTCGGGTTCAGCTTGATCGGCGACGGGCTCGCCGATCTGTTCGGGTCGGATGTTCGACTCACCGCCTGAGCACGACGCGCCGCCGGGCGCGCTGCGGGTCTCGGCTCCCGAGCCGGTGAGCGTCACCGGCGTGGGCGCTGGCCTGCTCGAGGTGCGCGGGCTGACGGTCGGGTTCCCGACCCTGCGCGGCATCCTGCTCGCCGCCGACCATGTCGACCTCGCCCTCTCGCCGTCGCAGACGCTCGGCATCGTCGGCGAGTCCGGTTGCGGAAAGAGCGTCACCCTGCGGGCGATCATGGACATGGTGCCGAAGCCCGGCGAGATCCTCTCCGGCGAGGTGGTCTGGCGGGGCCGCAGCATCGTCGGACCGGGGGCGTCCGGCATGGAGTCTGTGCGCGGGCGCGAGATTACGATGATCTTTCAGGACGCCGGCGCCGCCCTCAACCCGCGTTTACTCGGTCGGCTCGCAGCTGTCCGAGGTGCTGCGCGTGCGGCTCGGCCTCCGCGCAAGGAGGCGGCCGAGCGCGCCGTCGGCCTGCTTCGCTCGGTCGGCATCCCCTCCCCCGCAGAGCGGGCGCGGGACTACCCGCACCAGCTTTCCGGCGGCATGCGCCAGCGGGTGATGATCGCGATGGCCGTCGCCCCCGGTCCCGAGCTGCTGCTCGCCGACGAGCCGACGACGGCGGTCGACGTCACCGTGCAGGCAGCAGATCCTCGCCCTCCTCGTCGAGCTGCAGGAGCAGACCGGGATGGCGGTGATCCTGGTCTCGCACGACCTCGCCGTCATCGGCGAGACCTGCGACACCGTGGCCGTGATGTACGCCGGGCACGTCGTCGAGCGCGGCTCGCGCGACGAGGTGATCGAGTCGCCGCGCCACCCCTACACGAAGGCCTTGCTCGCCGCCGAGCTGGTGTTCGATCCCGAGGCGCGCCGGTCATGCCTCGAGACGATCGGGGGCCGCCCGCCCGATCTCGGCGACCTGCCGCCGGGCTGCCCGTTCCAGGAGCGCTGCCCCGCGGTGCGGCCGGCGTGCCGGGACGTCTCGATGGTGCTCGACCGGGAGTGGCCGGGCCACGGCTCGGCCTGCCCGTTCGTCGAGTCCGACCGGTGAGCGCGCCGGTCGTTGTGGCTCCGCTCGTCGTGGCCGAGCACCTGCACAAGAGCTTCCCGCTGCGCCGCAGCCTGACCGAGACCCTGCGCGGGGCGCCACGCCGGCGCCTGGTCGCGCTCGACGACGTCAGCTTCGAGCTGTACCCGGGCCAGGTGCTCGGGATCGTCGGCGAGAGCGGGAGTGGCAAGAGCACGATCGCCCACTGCCTTGTGCGCCTCCTCGGCGTCGACTCGGGCAGGGTGCTGATCGGCGATGAGGACATCCACGCTCTCCACGGCGAAGAGCTACGCAACACTCGCCGGCGCATCCAGCTCGTCTTCCAGGATCCGTACTCCTCGCTCAACCCCCGCCTCACCGTCGGGAGCGCCGTCGGCGAGCCGGCGCGCGTGCACGGCCTCGTCGACCGCGCCGGCGCGGCGGCCCTCGTGGCACAGCTGCTCGAGCGCTGCGGGCTGCGCCCCGAGGACGCGAGCCGCTACCCGCGCCAGCTCTCGGGCGGGCAGCGCCAGCGGGTGGCGATCGCCCGGGCGCTCTCCACCAACCCGAGCGTGCTCATCGCCGACGAGGCCGTCAGCGCCCTCGACGTCTCCGTGCAGGCTCAGATCCTGAACCTCTTCTCCGAGCTGCAGGCCGAGCTCGGGCTCGGGATCGTCTTCATCACCCACCAGCTCGCCGTCATCTCGCACCTCGCCACCGACATCGCCGTGCTCTACCTCGGCCGGGTTCTCGAGTCCGGACCGGCGCAGTCGGTGCTGTCTCAGTCGCGCCACCCCTACACCCGCGGCCTGCTCGAGGCGCAGCCGAGCCTGCGCGGGGCGCGCCGAAGGCGTCCGGCGCTGAGCGGAGAGCTGCCCTCTGCCGCCTCCCTTCCGTCGGGGTGCCGCTTCCACACCCGTTGCCCGATCGCCGAGCCGATCTGTTCGGAGGTCGACCCACCACCGGTCGAGGTCGCGCCGGTCACGTCTCGCGCTGCCATGTGCTGGCGCCGGGCTGATCGAGCCGAGCGGGAGCCGCCCGCTCGCGCAGGAGACAGGAGGAGCTGGGATGAAACCCTTCGAAGGCAAGGTCGCGCTCGTCACCGGGGCGACGAAGGGGATCGGCCAGGCAACGGCGGTCCGTCTCGCATCGGAGAGTGCGTTGGTGGCGACGCTGCGCGAGATCGAGGAGGTGGGCGGGAACGGCTTTCCCGTCGTCGCCGTCGTTCACCGTCCGTCGTCTCGGCATCGCGGGAACCTGGCCGAGATGCTCAGGTGCACCAATGCCGGCGAGTCGATGATCTCGGTCGCCCGCACTACCATGCGCAAGGTGAAGCACTGGCGTGACGGGGAGATGAAAAACCGCTGGGTAGCGGCCGGCATGCTCGAAGCCCAGCGATCTTTCAGACGTGTACGGGCTACAAACAGATGCCGGTGCTCGTCGCCGCTCTCCGCCGCTACACCGGCGTAAATGTCACAACCACCAACTACGATCAGGAAGCGGCCTGAAATCAGTGGGGCCGCCGCCGAAGTGCAACAAGAAACGGGACATCCTCAATGTGTGTCGCCGGACACATAGCTGGTTCGTTCATTATCTTCTACAGATTGGAGAGTAGCAGTGGAACAAGTGAAACTGGGGAAGACGGGTGTGATGTTTCGGTCGTGGGCATGGGGTGTTGGCAGCTAGGGTCGGATTGGGGCAGCACACCGCTCACTGAAGATGATGGCCTGGCCATTCTCGATGCCGCTGTCGACGCTGGCGTGACGCTGCTCGATACGGCAGATGTCTACGGCGACGGTATTAGCGAGAAAATGATTGGACGCTTTCTTGCAGAGCGACGGCCGGCTGGCATCACGGTAGCCACAAAGATGGGGCAGCGCGCTGACCCCCACTCTCCGGAGGCTTACAACATAACAAACTTCCGAGAATGGATAGATCGAAGCCGCAAGAACCTTGGTGTCGATGTAATTGACCTAATGCAGCTTCACTGCCCACCGACTCCGGTGTTCTCAGACGATCGAGTGTATGATGCCCTCGACAACCTCGTCTACGAGGGTGTGCTCGGGGGGTACGGTGTCTCCGTCGAGACCTGCGCGGAAGCAATGACGGCGATTGCGCATCCAGGCGTTGCAAGTGTCCAGATCATCTTGAACATCTTTCGGCAAAAGCCTCTCGAGCAGGTCGTTCCAGCGGCCGCCGCAGCGGGTGTGGCGATAGTCGCCCACGTTCCTCTTGCGAGCGGCATGCTTTCTGGGAAGTACGACGAGAGCACGACTTTCAGTCCTGCGGACCATAGAAATTACAATCTTCATGGCGAAGAGTTCGATGTGGGCGAAACCTTCAGCGGTGTTCCGTATGAGGTAGGGATTCGGTAGCTCGGGAAGTTGCTGCCCTAACACCTACTGGTACCACAACTGCACAGCTAGCTCTTCGGTGGATCGTGGACCAGCCGGGGGTCACCACGACGATCCCCGGCGCGCGGACCGTGCGACAGGCCATTGAGAACGCTGGCGCGGGCTCTTTACCTCCTCTCACCGACGATCTACGTAGTGCACTACGCAGTCTGTATGACAGCGAGATCCGAGGCTATGTGCATGCCCGGTGGTGACCGGTAAGGAACGTTTCTTTCCGATGCAGGAAGGTCACGCTCAGGGCGAGCGGGGAACGTTCCGTTTGAGCGGGGCGACAGTGCGTTACTGCGCGATCGGTTGCCTTAGCGAGGCGCAGAGAGGGTCGAGCGGTTCTATCTGGGCGCCCCGACGGCGTGACGAGGCTGGCACAGGACGCCCTCTCGGCGACCGGCAAGGACGAGCCCGTCACTATCCTGCAGCCGTTCCTGGTGCTCAACTTCTGCATCGCCCTCGACGGCATCTTCCCAGCCAGTCGTGACCGGCGAGAGCGGCGCGTCGTTGTCACGAACCAGCCGGCAATGCGCCCCGTTCTGCTTGCGCGTTTACGACGAACGCCAACCGGCGGACATACACGTCATAGACGTGCATTCCATAGTTTCCTCGGCATCAGCCGCCATTTTCTCGCGGCTATCGACGAGCCGGAATATCGCCGGCATCGACCGCCTGCGCGACGAGGCGGTGGCGGTCCCCATGCCGATGAGGTTCACTCCGACAACCGCATTTGTACGAAACGGCATTATCAGTGCTGAGCGGGCCAAGGCGAGGACCTGAGGGTATGCACGAGAGAGCAGCTCAGTGGCTCTTTTAGACCAACCATTGCTAACCGTCACTGAC
>CAVZYD010000012.1:0-54090 GCA_963779425.1 uncultured Acidimicrobiaceae bacterium | reverse complement strand
CCGCGGCGTGCTTTTGTGCTGACCTGACACCTCGTTTCTATCTATGCCCGCCCTTTTTAGCATGGCGCTGAACGGTGAGGTTACGGCACTGGTCAGCGTCTTTATCCTCTGATCTGATGTTCCGGACGACAACGGACGCGATCAAACGACGCTGTGGCGATGCAGTACGAAGCTGCCCTGGGGCGAGCTGGTAGTAAGCGGAGCGCGACTCAAAGTCAAGCTCGACTCCTACCTCTTCGCGGACCGGCGCCTGTTCCTGCGCCAAGTGGGCGCCAGATGCGGGCTTGGCCCGGGCTTGGTCCTTCGAGAGGACGGTAGTTCACTCCGAGTGCCGTCAGCCGGTCGAGGTGGCGGACTAGTCGCGGCTCAAACTCATCGTACGACTTGGGGTGCGTGGCCGTATCGCTCGTCCAAACGACCTCCGCAAACGCGGACAACCGCGGGAAGTAGAGGTACTCGGCTTGAGCCGGTGTCGCCACGTGCTCGGTCCAGAGTTGACATTGGGCTCCTAGTACTAGATGACGCTGGTCGGCAGGGATAGCCGTCGGGACAGGCTCGTACATATAGACCCTCTCGACACTCGTCGCACCAGGGCTGCCTAGAGGCTCCGCAAGGTCCAAGGAATACGGGCGGTCGAAGTAGAGCCAATCCTGTGCGGCCATCACGACGCGGTGGCCCGCGCCTGCAGCCTTGACCGCGTCCTCCTCGCCGCGCCACGACATGGCGACAGAGCCCTGCGGCCCTCCGCCTTCCAAGATCTCGGCCCAACCGACAAGCGTGCGCCCACGAGTGGCGAGATGCGCGGCCATCTGGGCGGTGAACCAGCCCTGTAGTTGGCTCTCGTCAGTGAAACCCTGCTCACGCATTATCTGCTGGGCGCTTGAGCTCGTCCTCCACTCGGCCGTCGAACACTCGTCGCCACCGACGTGAAAGTACTCCCAGGGGAAGATCGCGCTGACCTCGTCTATGACGTCAGTGCAAAAGCGGATCGTCCTCTCCTCCAGGTTGAGGACGTGGTCGGAAACGCCCCAGCTCGTGCGCACCTGCAAAGGTTCGTCGATATTGCCGAGCTCGGGATAGGCCGCGATCGCTGCCTCCATGTGGCCAGGCATGTCGATCTCGGGAAGCACGTTTACGTGGCGTTCTCCCGCGAAGGCGACGATCTCCTCGAGGTCCTCGCAGCTGTAGAACCCGCCATGGGGCACGCCGTCGAAAAGTCCTGCCTCTTCACGGCCGACAGAGGACTCGGCACGCCAGGCGCCAATCTCGGTTAGCAGTGGATAGCGTTCGATCGGAACGCGCCAGCCTTGGTCCTCGGTGAGGTGCAGGTGCAGGACGTTGCACTTGTGAAGGGCAATGAGATCGATGAGCCTCAAGACGAAGGATTTCGGCATAAAGTGCCGCCCCACGTCAAGGTGGACCCCGCGCCAAACGAATCGGGGGGCATCGACAATCTCGATATCGGACAGGTGAATCGCGCCGAAGCGCGCCGCCTGGCGAAACACCGAGTCGGGCAGTAACTGGCGCAGAGTCTGGAGCCCATAGAAGGCGCCTGCACCACTCGAAGAGGTGATGACGACCCTTCCCCCGCTAACGCTCAGGCGGTAAGCCTCGGTACTTTTCGTCCCGGCCATAAAGGACTCGAGGTCGCCTGGCAGCTGCCCGAGGGAGCCCAGCCTCAGCACGACCGCCGCCTTGTCGGGCACGTCGGTGCTCGAGAGGTTGACTACCCAGCCCGTACCGGCCTCGAGCATCTGACGGAACCACCGGGCTTCCGGGAGAAGGGCGGGCGTGTGGGCGATGACAAGGCCATCGCCGAGATCCGCACCGCTCACACCGGATGGGCCGACCGAGGCGTGCCCGACGGCGACGCTGAGCGGACGAGGAAGGACCGAGGCATCGGCCACCCGGAGATCAGCTGACAACGGACTTGGGCGCTGACGCGGGTGTCCAACTCCTAGTTCTGGACTCCGCCAGAGCCACGTGACAGGCCGCGAACTGCGAGGGAGCAATCTCTCCGAGTGCCGGTGTCACGCTCCGGCATTCCTCGATGGCAAAGGGACAGCGCGGCTCGAAGCGGCACCCAGGCGACGGGTTCACGACTTTTGGGGCCTCCCCCGCGTCCGACGAACCCGAATAGTCGAGCGGGGCACGGGGATCGGGGACGGCTGAAAGCAGGAGCTTGGTGTAGGGGTGACGCGGCGCAGCGAGCAACTGTTCGGTGGGTCCCACCTCGACGACGTGACCGGCGTACATGACGATGACGCGGTCGGCGACATAGCGAGCAGAGGCGAGGTCGTGGGTTATGTAAAGGATGGACACGGCCTCGCGGGCGCGCAGCTCGGCCATCATGTTGAGGACGCCGACTCGAATGGAGACGTCCAGCATCGAAACCGGTTCGTCGGCAAGGATCAGCTTCGGGCGAAGCGCGAGCGCCTGGGCGAAGCCGATCCGCTGACGTTGACCACCACTCAGTTCATAGGGGTACTTGGACAGCATCGTCTCCGCTGGAGTGAGACCAACCGCCTCCATCACCCTGAGTGCCTCGTCGCGGCGCGCCACATGGGAGATATCTGGCCTGTGAAGGGTTATCGCCCGCAAGATTCCGTGCGACACCCGGAAAGCTGGGTTGATGGAGCTGTAAGGGTCTTGGAAGACCATCGGGACATGGCCGCGGTAGGCGAGCCTCTGGCTGCGCCCTCGGAGGGCGCTGATGGGCTTGCCCTCGAAGCGCACCTCGCCGGAGGTCGGCTTGTAGGTCAAAGCGAGCAGCCTGGCGATCGTGCTCTTGCCGCTCCCGCTCTCCCCGACGAGGGCGACGATCTCCCGCGGTGCGATCGTGAAGCTCACGTCGTCGACGGCGTGCAACACCTTCTTCTTCCAGAACCCTCCCAGAGCGAAATGGCGGGTCAAGCCGACCACTTCGAGAAGCGGACTGCCCGGAGGCCAGGCGCCGTTGGCTCCTCCGACCGATCGGGCCGCCGGGGCAGTTTCCCCTGTGGATGCTGCCCCCGGGCTCTCGACACGCCGGGCAGAGCGGCCGGCGAGGCTCGTCTCCCCGGAGGCGGCGTCCTTGTAAAGCAGGCACCGAACGACCGATCCACCTCGCTCATACAGGGGGGGCTTGACCGAAGCGCACGCCGTTATGGCGTCGGCACAGCGCGGTTGGAACCGGCAACCTGCAGGAGGCGAGGCCACATCAGGTGGTGAGCCGGCGATTCCGGTGAGAGCGACCTTCTCACCCCGGATCGAGGGGAATGCTTCGAGCAGCGCTCGTGCGTAGGGATGGCGTGGCGTGCCAAAGAGGGCGGAGGTCGGGCCAAGCTCGACGACTTGACCGGCGTACATAACCATGAGGCGGTCGGAGAAGTGCCTCACGAGCGAGATGTCATGGGTGACAAAGATCACTGCGAACCCGAGTCTGTCCTGCAGGTCCTTGATCTGGCGCATCAGCGAGCGCTGGGCAACCACGTCGAGGGCAGAGGTCGGCTCGTCCATGATCACGAGCTGCGGTGTGAACAACAGCGCCATGGCGATCATGGACCGCTGGCGCATGCCACCGGAAAGCTGGTGCGGGTAGCTGCCGAGATGGACGGGGTCGATCGAGACGAGGCGCAGCACCTCGGCTGAGCGATCGGCGATCTCCTGCTTGGACATCGCCGAGTGCGCTTTGCAAGCGTCGCGCATCTGTTCTGCCAGTGTCATCACGGGATTGAGGGCGTTCATAGCACTTTGCATGACGACCGAGAACTCCCGCCAGCGCACGTGGCGCAGTTGCTTTCCGCTCATCTCGGCCATCTCACGCCCGCGAAAGACCACGCTCCCACCCGTGATGCCGGCATTCGGGTTGAGCAGCTGCGCGATGGCGAACAGGAGGGTCGATTTGCCGCATCCGGACTCGCCTACCACGGCGAGGAATTCTCCGCTGTCGAGGTCGAGATCGACGGCGTCGACGGCGACGACAGGCCCGGCGTCGCCCATGTATGCGACCGAAAGCTGACGGACTTCGAGCAGCCTCTCCACCTCGTTGGAGCGGCTCACTAAGGCCCCGTTCCCGGCGGCCCGCACAGGGTCGGTCGCGTGCGGAGGCAAATCCTCCTCGATCTCAGCCACTGACGGCTCCCGGGCGAATCCGTGGCATCTTCAAGAGGCCGCGCTCTCGCTCAGGCGCTCGAGGGCACGCTCGGCAGAACGGACAAAGGGGGTACGGGACATACGGCGCACCGGGCGCAGTGCCGGGTTGGAGATCTCGTCGAAGGCGTAGTTCAAGAAGGCGAAGGCCGCTCCGAGCAAAGCGATACAGACGCCCGGCATGATCGCCCACAAAGGCATCCCAGCTCCTAGCGCTTCGTTGTTCTGCGCCCAGTAGAGCATCGTGCCCCAGCTCATGGCATTCGGATCGCCGAGGCCTACGAATTGGAGGCCGGCTGCGGTCAGCACGGCAAAGACGGCCGAGCCGAGGAAAGTTGCCACGATCAGCGAAGTCAGTGTCGGCAAGATCTCGACCACGATGATGTAAGCGCTGCGTTCTCCGCGGACCCGCGCTGCCTCGAGGAAGTCCCTGTGCCGCAAGGAGAGCACCTGCACGCGGAGTTGGCGGGCGCCGTAGGACCACCCGAGAGCGCCGAGCACGATGATGATGTCCCCCAGGCCCGCGCTACGCAAATAGGCGGCAATGACGATGATCAACGGGAAAATCGGGATGACGAGCAGAACGTCGGTGACGAGGGAAAGCCCACCGTCGGCGATGCCGCCGAGATAGGCGGCCGAGACACCGACGACCACGGCGACGAGAGTTGCGAGCCCTCCCGCCGCGAAGGCGATGATGAGCGACTGCCGTGTGCCCCAGATGAGCTGTGAGTAGATGTCCTGGCCCTGCGAGGTCGTACCCAGCCAGTGTGCTGCCGATGGCGGGAGAGCCTGCACGAAGTTGATCGACGTCGGGTTGTAAGGCGCGATCTGGCCGGGGAAGACGGCGAGGACCACGAAGAACAGCAGTAGTAGTGCGCCTACGGTCGCCTTTCGATTGCGCCGGAGGGCCCGCCACAGCTTGGCAAACGCTCGTCGTTTGGACGGCCCGCTCCGTTGGCCTGCTACCTCGCCGTGAGGCAGGGGCATGTCGGAGCCCCCCTCTCGCGAAGCCTCGTTGACGGTGCCCCGGGTCTTCACGGCCGCGACCTATCCGACCTCTCGCGTCCGAGGGTCGAGAAGCGCTGTGACTATGTCGGCGGCGAGCACGCTGAACAGCACCGCGACTGTGATGAGGAGAAAAAGGGCCTGCATGAGCGGGTAATCGAGTCCCCTCACCGCCGCGAGCAGCATGCTTCCGACACCTGGGTAGTTGAACACGTATTCAACAAGGATGGCGCCAGAGACGACGAAACCGAGCGACATGGCGAACCCGGTGAGATTGGGAAGGATGGCGTTCTTGCCTGCGTAGGTCCACATGACCCTCCACGGCTTTAGGCCCTTCGCCCTTGCCATCCGGACGTAGTCTTCGGCCAGAACCGTGATCACGTTGTTCCTCATGGTCAAGATCCAGCCGCCGATCGAAGTGATGAGAATCGTCATGGCCGGCAAGAAGGCGTGCTGAAGGACGTCGACCGCGTAGTGCCAGTCGAGCCCGGGCGAGTCGCTCAGAAAATTGTAGGCACCTCCGTTCGGGAACAGATTGAGCCGGATGGAGAACACATATACGCCGAGCAGCGCGACCCAAAAGTACGGGAAGGCCGACGTGATCACGAAGATCGGTGGCAGGGCGCTGTCGAGAAATCCGCCCCGTTTCCAGGCGCTCACGAGACCGATGAAGGTGCCCAACAAGAAGGCTATGACTGTCGTCAGGCCGACCAGACCAAGGGTCCAGGGCAGGGCTTGGAAAACCATCTTGTTCACGGGGGTACCGAAGCTCGTCGTTATCGAGATGCCGAAGTTGAACGTCACCACGTGCTTCCAGTACTCGAGGTACTGGGCACCAAAGCTCTGATTGCCCCCGCCGCCGAGGAGGACCGTCAGCGCATGTATCGCCTGCGGTCCGAGGTGGGGGTGTTGAGCCACGAGCGCCTGCACCGGATTGCCGGGCATGAGCCGGGGAATCAGGAAGTTGAAGCTGACAGCCGCCCAGACCGTCACGACGAAGAACCCCAGTCTTCGTAAGATAAACCTCACTCGGGCGCCTTCCTGATCCCCGGCATCGGCCTCCTACTTGTGGTAGAGGTGCAAGAGCACCACACCCCAGTCAGGCCAGGCGTACTGAGCTGGCTGCGCGTAGGGATTGCTCGGTGTCACCCACCCCCCGATGTTCTGGGTGTCGTACTGGTACCAGTCGACGGCCTCGGTGACGGGGATGACCGGCACCTGCGAAAGCATCACCTTCTCGAGTTGATCGACGATTTTGTGCTGGACGGCGGAACTTGTCGTGGCGGCGTACTCGTCGATGAGGGCGTCGGTCGACTTGTTGATGTACCGCTCCCAGTTGCTCGCAGCCGAGGTTCCGATCGGCGCGGAGTTCGGGGAATAGAGCAGCTGGCGCAACTCGTAGTACGGGCCGGGACCGCTGCTGTCCCACTGATAGGCGAGCTGGAAATGGCCCTCGTAGAGGTCTGACAGGAATGTCGTGTTGGACAGGTTGTCGGGAGTGATCTGGATGCCGACGGCCTTGAACTCGCTCTGGATCACGTTCACCGAAGCGACCCAGTCCGAGAAACCGCCGTTGTTGATGATCGTGAAGGAGAGCTGCTGGCCGTCCTTCTCGAAGATCCCGTTGCTCCCCTTCTTGAATCCTGCCGCCCTCAAGATGGACACGGCCTTGGACGGGTCGTAGCTGTACGCGTCCCCGTACTGGGCCGCCAGGCTCGAGTCGTACCAGCTTGAGAAGGTCGGCTTGACGATATCGGTCTGGTTCGAAGGCGGTTCGTAGCCGTACTCGCCGATCTTCGAGACCTGGGGACGGTCGACGGCGTAGGCCATTGCCTCCCGCACAGCCACATTTGAGAGGACGGAATTGGTCAGGTTTACGTAGATGTTCACGTTATAAACCGGCTCAAACCAGTAGTGGTAGTACTTCGGATTCGCCGAAATGTAGAACTTCTGGATGTTCGGGATGAATTGCGAACCCCACTGGTCGACCCCGCTCCTCAGGTCCTCATTCGCCGGTGTGTTGGAAAGGTAGGACGGGAAGTTGACCGTCTCGATCTTGGGAAGCCCGGGCTGCCAGTAGTGGCTGTTCTTGGTGTATTGGATGTTGGCCCCGTCACAGCTGCTCATGACGTACGGCCCTGTGCCAACCGGGCTCGAATCAAGGTAGGTGATCGGATTCGAGACCTTCGACCAGATGTGGGCGGGCACAATCGGGGTCTGGTCGGCGATGTAGTAGAAGTAGGGCACTGCCGGCGTCTTGAAATCGAAGATCACCTGGTCACCCCTAAGAGCGACGCTCTTCAACACAGACCAGTCCGAATTCAAGTCGAGCGCTGGATTCTTTTTCAATAGATCGAAGGTGTACAGCACGTCGTTGGCACTGAAAGGCTGCCCGTCGGACCACTGGACGCCCTTTCGAATCGTGAAGGTCAGTGTCTCGTCCTTGTTGCTCCACGCCCATGCGGTGGCGAGCCACGGGGTCGCCTTCCCGTTCTCCAACGCGTCTTGGTACACAAGCTCCTCGTAGACCGGCCCGAACGAGTCAAATTCATCGGAAGCATTGAAGGGATTGAACTCGCAGGTCCATGTGACACCGTATTCGTCCGATATGTTGAGTGTGTTGGAGCCGCCGCTCGCGGATTTGCTTGTGACCCTGCTGCTAAGGACCTTGGCGGGTGTCTTGGTACTCGAAGCTTTACCGGAACTGCCGTAGGCCGCGGTCGTGAGCCCGATCGCGATCACGGCGCCGATAACAACGAGTCCCCATCCCCATTTCACCTTTGTCATTGGTGCCTCCCTGCTTTGTCGGATCAACTGATGGTGTTGGTTGTCAATCTGCGAGCTCGAGGTCGAGTTCGGCTGCTCCCCTGACCATGGCCCTGCCAGGGGCAAGCCGAAGTCTGCGGGAAGAGGGCGCGGGCAATGCCGCTTGAACACTTCGCTCCACCTCCGACGGCGGCGTGGTCGAAGGCGTTCACAAGCACCATCCCAGTGAGATGGTAGCTGCATGTCCCGGCGGAAAACAGAGGCCTGCGTTGAGCGTCGTTTGCTTATCGAGCACCGGGGCACTCGGCAAGCGGGCGTCTTGCTCGGTTGAAACGGGAGCTTCCTCGCCCAAAACGAGTGGCCCCATTTCCGCGTTCTTGTCTGGCTGCCCGGTCCTGATGTCGTGGTTAGGCCCGTGGTTTGAGGCGAGCACAGCAGCGGGAGCAAAACCGCCATCACGGCCGTCGTCAGAGCGCGCGGTGCCGGCGGCGAATGCCAGGTTGAGCGCGCCCACGAGGGGCGCGTCAAACGGATAAGCCCCGACTACGAGCTCAGGGGGAAAGGGCACAGCTATCTCGAGGGCGCGCTGGAGCGACGGCTCGAGCCGTTGCCACGAGCGCACCATTCCACCTCCGACGGCAATTCGCGAAGGATCGAGCGCAACAGCGAGGTTCGCCAAGTGAAAGCCCAACTCTTGAATAAAGCGGTCGGTTACGTCGCGCAGTCTTGGGTCAGTTGCCTCGCCCGCAAAGACCTCGGCCGCTGTCATCGCTTGGCCGGTTGCCCGCTCGCCGGCAGCCGAGAGGCCCATGCCGCTCACAACCTGCTCGAGCACGACACGTTCGTTCAAGCCGAGATCACTCAGCTGACGGAGGTTGTAGCCAATCTCGCCGGCCGCGCCATTGGCGCCTGACACGACCTTGCCACCGCAAACGATCGCCACGGCGAGCCCGGTCCCGAGGTTTAGATAAAGCGCCGGGTCGTGTCCCACGAGCGCCCCCGACCACACCTCGGCCGCCGCTGCCGCCTTCACGTCTGTCGCTACGCGTACAGCGTCGGTCTCGAAGGCCGCGGAAAGCTCGCGGCCAAGTGCCAGCTCCTCCCATCCAAAGATGGCAGGAGCAAGGCCGACGCCGTGGGCTGCCGGAATGCCGAACGTGCAAGCACCGACTGCGGCCAGCTCACGTCCGGGGGCGACTTCGTCAAGCAGTGTGCGCGCGGCGGTAAGACCGTGATCGAGGTTCCATCGCGCTCCTCGCGAGGGGTCGGTCCTGACTGTAACTTCCCCGGTACGTTCGCCAGACAGGTTCGCCACTGCGACGGCGATCTTCGAGCCGCCGAAGTCTAGGCCCAACACGACAGGAGTGCCCACGTTTCCGTTGCCCCTCGGTCTCGCCCGCCGGACATTCGCAACAAACTATTAGTAAAGTATCCTATTACTTCATGGCTGACAAGTAGTCTGGCAACATCGATGTTCGTGCCAACAAGGCCGCCTCGTCGAACCAGAGGGAGTTAATGGCGCGTACCCTAACTCAGCGTGCTGCCCGTCCCCAGCTCATGCGAGCGATGAACGAGCAGCTCCTGCTCGAGCAGGTGCGTCAGGACGGTCCCTTCTCGCGGGCAGAGCTGGCCCGGATATCGGGGCTCTCAAAACCGACCGTGGGACTTGCGCTCGCGAACCTCGAGCACGACGGCCTCGTGCGCGTCGCGGGCCAGCGCAGCGGGGTTCGCGGGCCGGCCGCTGTCCTTTACGACATCCGCCCAGATGCGGGCTACGTGCTTGGGCTTGATATCGGTCGAGAGTTCGTCCGCGGCGCCGTGGCGGATCTCTCCGGTGCAGTCCGGGCAAAAGCCAATCAGAGGGCGCGTGCCACCACGACCCAGGGTCGATTGGCTGAGCTGGCCCTCCTCGGCGACGCCGTAACGGCGTCGGCTGGCTTGACCCGTGCCAAAGTAACCCAGACTGTGATTGGCAGCCCCGGCGTTTACGACGCCGAACGCGGTGCCCTCAGGATGGCTCGGAACCTTCCTGGCTGGGAGCAACCGATCGTACTGACCGAATTCCGCAGGTTGTTCGGACGCGCCACTGTCGTCGAAAACGACGTCGACGTTGCCGCGCTTGCGGAGCGGGACCACGGTCACGGCAGCGGTGTCGGGACCTTTGCCTTTGTGTCAGTCGGGACGGGCGTTGGCATGGGCCTTGTGATAGACGGCAAGCTCCATCGGGGAGCACATGGTGCCGCCGGTGAGATCGCCTACCTGCCGTTGTCCAACGGGGAGGTTGACCCCGTGGAGTCGAAACGTCGGGGGACCCTGGAAGCGGCTGCCTCTGCTTCTGGCGTCGTCAGGGCGGCAAAACGGGCTGGCCGGCGAGGCAACCTGTCCGCCCGTCGCATCTTTGTCGAGGCCGAGCAGGGCGATCCGGTCGCTCAGGCGATCGTACGGGAGGAAGCGACACTTATCGCCAAAGCCCTTACCTCGATCATTGCAGTGATCGACCCGGAATTGATTGTGCTCGGAGGCGGCATCGGCCGCGCCCCTGGTTTTGCCTCCGAGGTAGGCACCGCCCTCGGGTTGCTGGCGCCCGTCGTGCCTGAGATCCGTGTGAGCGCTCTGGGAGACGACGCCGTCGTCGTAGGGTGCCTCGCCGCCGGACTGGAGCGTGCCTGGCAGCGAGTGCTCGAACGCGCCTAATGACCTGGACCTGGCTACGATGCCAGCGCTACGACGCTGAGGGAAGGAGCCTTTAGGCACATGGGCGCAGAGCCAGGCCGCCGACTCCTTTGCTTCGGGGCGCACCCTGATGACTGCGAGCTTCAAAGCTCGGGGCTCGCCGCGCTCTGGACCGGCGTCGGCGGAGCCGCTCAGTTCGTCTCCATGACAGATGGCAGCTCGGGCCATCACGAACTCGCTGGGGCGCGGCTCGCCCAACTGCGACGAGCCGAAGCCCGCGCCGGCGCTGCGGCAGTCGGAGCTGAGTCTCTCGTGCTCGACAATCGTGACGGCGAGCTACTCCCGAGCTTGGAGAACCGCCGCAAGGTGATCCGGACCGTCCGCGAGTTCATGCCCGACCTGGTCATCTGCCACCGAGTCAACGACTACCACCCGGACCATCGATACACCGGCCTAGTCGTCCAGGACGCGTGCTACATGGTGATGGTCCCCAATGTCCTGCCGAGCGTGCCCGTTCCGGACCGGGAACCGGCCGTGATTCTCATGTCCGACAGGTTCACAAAGCCAAACCCGTTCCAAGCCGACCTCGTGTTCGATCTGGACTCGGTTATTGAGAAAAAGCTCGATTCCATCACGGCTCACGAATCCCAGGTACTTGAGTGGCTGCCATGGATCGGCCGCTATAGCGACGAGCTTCCCAAGGCCAAAGATGAACGACGACGATACGCGTGTGACCGAGCTGCGATGCAGTCCGCGACTGAGGCGGACCGCTTCCGTTCCGAGTTGATCGCCAAGTACGGAGAGGAGCACGGCCGGAACATCCGCCATGCCGAGGCATTCGAGGTCTCTGAGTACGGAGCGCCACTTACCGAGGAGCTGTCCCGTTTTCTCTTTACCTTCTGAGGCAATCTCGAAGCCGACCGCCTACCCGACCTCGACGGTTCAGACGCCGTAGCGGTAAGTGCCTTCGTCCTAAAGGGCCTCACCGAGGTCACGATCACGAGTCGTCCCAGCGACTCGGGACAGCGCTTGTCGCGACACGGCGCGGGTCTTCTGGCTCAGTCGGTCAGCTGATCGGCAGCCTCGGTTGGGGCTCGGGAACCTCGGTCTCCTGAGCGACCTTGGTCACCGCGGCGACCGTCTGGCCGTCGTCGAGGTTCATGACCCGGACACCGGTCGCGTCGCGCCCTTGGGCTGCGATCTCCCGCACGGCGATACGGATCATCACGCCCGCCGACGACACGACGATGATCTCGTCCTCGAGCGATGCCATGAGTGCCGCGACGACCGCTCCTCGGCGCTGGGTCAACTTGATGCCCCGCACTCCCTGACCACCCCGGGTCTGTGAGTTGAAATGATCCAGCTTGCTGCGCTTGCCGTAGCCGGCGTCGGTGACGATGAGCAGGTCCACGCCCTCACGGGCAACGTCACAGGACACAACCTCGTCTCCTGCCCGTAGCCGCATCCCTCTGACCCCGGCCGTGCTGCGCCCCATGGGCCTGACCTCGGACTCCGAGAAACGGATGGCGGTTCCGCGCTTGGAAACCATCAGCAGATCATCGTCTCCGCCGGTCCGCACGACCCGGACGAGTTCGTCGCCGTCGTTCAAGTTGATGGCGATGAAGCCTTCCCGTCGTGATTTGTCGTACTCGGAAAAGGCCGTCTTTTTCACCTGTCCGGTCTTGGTGGCAAACACGAGGTACTCGTCAGGATCGAACGTCCTCGTCTCGACGATGGCCTGGATGCTCTCTCCCGGCTCGAGCGGGAGGAGATTCACGATCGGCGTTCCCCGCGCGTTGCGCTCTTTCACCGGCACTTCGTGGGCCCTCAGCCTGTAGACCTTCCCCCGGTTGGAGAACAAGAGCAGATGCGAGTGCGCCGTTGTGTGGAGAACCTGGTCGATCAGGTCCTCCTCCTTCAGTCTGGTGCCTTGCACCCCACGTCCACCCCGCGCCTGGGCACGGAAGGCGTCGGCCTGCACCGCCTTGATGTAACCGGCGTGGGTGAGGGTGACGACGATCTCCTCGTCCTCGATGAGGTCCTCCACGAAGAGCTCACCGGGGTCGTGCACGACACGGGTGCGCCGAGGCTCGGCGTGCTGCTGCTTGATCGCTTCGAGCTCGGAGGAGATAACGGCACGGAGCCGGACCGGATCGCCGAGAATCGCTTCGAGCTCCGCGATCGTCTCGCGTAGCTGGGCCATCTCGGTCTCGAGCTCACTGCGGCCCAACCTCGTCAGCCTGCCGAGCGTCATGTCCAAGATGTGGTTTGCCTGCTCCTCGCTGAACGAGAAGGGCTCCTGCATCAGGTTGGTCCGAGCTTCGGGCCGGTCTGCTGAGGCGCGGATCGTCGCGATCACTGCATCGAGCATGTCGATGGCGCGGAGCAGCCCTTCGACGATGTGGGCACGGGCAAGTGCCTTGCGGAGGCGGAACTGTGAGCGCCGGGTGACAACCTCGACCTGGTGCGCCACATAAGCGGTGAGCGCCTGGGCCAGGTTCAACAGTCGCGGGACCCCGTCGACGAGCGCCAGGACGTGCACACCGAAGGTGGTCTGCAAGGGCGTGTGCTTGTAGAGGTTGTTCAACACGACGTTGGCGTTTGCGTCGCGCTTCAAGGTGATGACGAGTCGCGAGACGCGCCCGGCAGAGTCATTCTGCACACTCGAGATCCCGGTCAGGTCCCCTGCATCGATGGCGTCGGCGATCTTCATCTCGATGCCGGCAACCGATGTCTGGTAAGGGATCTCGGTGACGATGATCTGATCAGCACCAGAGCGCGATTCGGTGATCTCGGCAACGGCGCGCATCTTCACCGAGCCGCGCCCTGTGCGGTAGGCGTCAATCAGGCCAGCCCGGCCGAGGATGAGCGCTCCGGT
The DNA here is from genome assembly GCA_963779425.1 of uncultured Acidimicrobiaceae bacterium. Lineage (GTDB taxonomy): Bacteria > Actinomycetota > Acidimicrobiia > Acidimicrobiales > Bog-793 > Fen-455. Next base: position 40,637 of record CAVZYD010000012.1, on the reverse strand, counting down.
CGGGAAGTCCGGACCCTTCACAAGATGCATCAGCTCGTCCGGGGTCGCCTCCGGGTGCTCGATCACATACAACGTGGCGTCGATTACCTCACCGAGGTTGTGGGGCGGGATGTTGGTCGCCATGCCGACGGCGATGCCCTGCGACCCGTTGACCAACAGGTTTGGAAAGCGGGCCGGCAAGACGACCGGTTGCACCTCGTTGCCGTCGTAATTGGGGATGAAGTCGACCGTCCCCTCGTCGATACCGTCGAGCAGTGCCAAAGCCAGAGGCGCAAGACGACATTCCGTGTAACGCATGGCCGCAGGGCCCGCGTCGGGGCCCGGAGCCCCGAAGTTCCCGTGCCCGTCGATGAGCGGGTGTCGGAGGCTGAAGTCCTGCGCCATCCGGGCCAGAGCGTCGTAGATCGCCAAGTCGCCGTGCGGATGGAAGCGACCCATGACGTCGCCCACCACCTTGGCGCACTTGGCATGTGGGCGGTCCGGCCGAAGCCCGGTGTCCGACATCCCGTAAAGGATCCGGCGGTGGACCGGCTTCAGGCCGTCGCGCACGTCGGGTAACGCACGCGAGACGATGACCGACATCGAGTACTCGAGGAAGGAACGTTCCATCTCCTCTTGGATCTCGATTGGCTCGATCGCTCCGACTGCCGCGCCGCCGTCACCGGGTGCACCCGACTCGTTCCCGTTGCCTCGTGCCATTGAACCGCACTGCCTCCGCTACTCGTGTTCCGAATTGGGTGCCGCCGACCACCTGCAGCCGGCGGCACAAGGATCAAATGTCCAGGAAACGGACGTCCTTCGCGTGGGTCTGGATGTAGGTACGGCGCACGTCGACGTCGTCGCCCATGAGGATCGAGCAGATGTCGTCCGCGATCGATGCCTGTTCCATCGTGACCTGCAACAAGGACCGGAGACTGGGATCGATCGTGGTGTCCCGGAGCTCTGTGAAGTCCATCTCACCGAGGCCCTTCAGGCGCTGGAATTCCTTTGTGTGATTCGGGTGCTCAGCGAGAAAGCGGGCCCGCTCCACGTCGTCTTTCAGGTAAACCTTGGCATTGCCGACCAGGGTCGAATACAACGGTGGCTGGGCGACATACACATGACCCGCCTCGATGAGAGCCTTCATCTGGCGCATGAAAAACGTCAGCAACAAGGTGCGTATGTGCGAGCCGTCGACATCCGCGTCAGCGAGCAGGATCACCTTGTGATAGCGGATCTTGTCGAGATCGAAGTCGTCCGCCACGCCGGCGCCGATCGCCAGGATCAAGGCCTGCACCTCGGCATTTTTCAGCATCTTGTCGACCCGGGCCTTCTCGACGTTCAAGATCTTGCCTCTGATCGGCAGGATCGCCTGGGTCCGGGGATTGCGGGCGTCCTGAGCTGTCCCGAGCGCCGAGAGGCCCTCGACTATGAACAACTCCGACTCACGCGGGTCGCGCGACGAGCAGTCGACAAGCTTTCCCGGAAGCCCGGCACCGTCGAGGGCATTCTTACGTCGAGTGAGGTCGCGGGCTTGGCGCGCCGCGACACGAGCCCGCTGTGCGAGCAACGCCTTTTGCACGATCTGGCCCGCTTCTTTAGGGTTCTCTTCCATCCATTCGGCGAGCTTGTCGTTCGTGGCCTTCTCGACGAGGGAGCGAATGGACACGTTGCCCAGCTTGGCCTTTGTCTGACCCTCGAACTGTGGATTAGTCAGCCTGACTGACACGATGGCAGTAAGGCCCTCACGGATGTCCTCACCGGTGAGGTTGTCAGCAGACTCCTTGACGAGGTTGCGCTGTCGGGCGTACTTGTTGATGACGTTCGTGAGCCCCTTTTTGAAACCCTCTTCGTGCATGCCGCCCTCATTGGTGGCGATGCCGTTGGCATAGGAGTAGATGCTCTCGTAATAGCCCGTGTTCCACTGCAGGGCGACTTCGACCTCTTGATCGGGTTCGGCCTGGACGAAGGAGGCAACCTTGCGGAAGAGAGCCTCTTTGGAAGTGTTGAGGTGCTTGACGTAGTCAACGATTCCGCCCGTGTAGCGGTAGGTCTCCTCGTCTTGGTGCCCCGGACGTTCGTCCTTGAAGCGGATCTCGAGGCCACGGTTGAGAAATGCCATGACCTGCAAGCGTTCGAGCACCGTCTGGGCCCTGAACTCGGTCTCTTCGAAGATCGTCGGGTCCGGCCAAAAAGTGACGAGCGTCCCCGTCCGGCCCCTTGGTGAGGGACCGACGATTTCCAGCGGGCCGACCGGCCGTCCGCCGTCGACGAACTCCATACGGTGGCGATTGCCACCGCGATCGATCTCGAGGATGAGGCGGGTCGACAATGCGTTCACGACCGACACCCCGACGCCGTGCAGGCCACCTGAGACCTTGTAGCTCCCTCCTCCGAACTTGCCGCCGGCGTGCAGGACCGTGAGCACGACCTCGGCCGCAGTCTTGTCCGGATAGCCCGGGATCGGGTCGACGGGGATGCCCCGGCCGTTGTCGATGACGCGGCACCCGCCGCTTTCGAGCAGCGTGACGTCGATGCGCGTGCAAAAGCCCGCCATCGCCTCGTCAACGGCGTTGTCGACGACCTCCCAGATGAGATGGTGAAGCCCGGTGGGACCCGTCGAGCCAATGAACATGCCTGGCCGTAGGCGGACTGGCTCCAGGCCTTCGAGCACAGTGATGTCCTCCGCTTCGTACGAAGCGGGCGTCACCGGCGTAGCAACCACGTTGTCGTGCTCCTTTTTGTATTCCATCTCGCCGGGCGGGTCGGCATCAATCTCATGACCGCTTTTCAAGACCATGGGCGCGACCTTCCAACGATGGCGGGCGAACCAGGCCGGAGATTGACCCTTTGACCGATGCGGGTACGGCTCCCGACGATGCTCTCAGTCTACCTGCGCGAGCCCGGCTCCACACGAACGCTGAGGCGTTGCGGAGCCGCTTCACCGAGCTCTTCGGCTAGTCGGCTCAACACGGCGGAGCCGGCGAGCTCCAGCTCGGTGGCCCACGCAGGATGGTCGACCGAGACGACCAGCTCCCGGCCGCGTATTAGTTGAGGGCGCACCTGGCGAGCGATGTCGGGACCGACGACTTTCTCCCAACAGCTGTTAACCCGACCGAGGACAAGGGCGTCCTCCATGCCCCGTTGGCGAAGCAGCTGGTCCAAAGCTGCGCCTATCGGCACCGCCGAGCCTGCGCCGCTGTCCTCCTCGGACACCTGGTCACCGCCCAGCCCGTCTTTACGGGCAGAGCCCGCCCACCCCGTCCCATGACGGTTCACGTAGAGAGCCTACCGTCGGCCAGTCTCACCACCAGCTTGGGACTCGCCCCTGGCGGCAGCTCGCCGGCCGTGGTCAAAAGGGCCTGGCCGGAGGGCAGCTCGCCCACAAGGGCCCTGGCGGTTGTCTCGTCAAGCTCGGAGAAGGCGTCATCCAACAACAGCACCGGTGCCGCACCTGTGACCATCGTCATGAGACGGTGACTGGCAAGACGCAGAGAAAGCGCAACGCAGCGCTGACGACCCTGAGAGAGCCGCGTGCGAGCATCTAGCCCCCCGGCCGCGAGCTCGAGATCGTCGCGCTGAGGACCGACTGTCGTGGTGGCGCGGCGCAAGTCCTCGCTCCGCGACCCTTGAAGGGCCTCGTGCAGCGTGCCGACCCACGATCGCTCATAGCGCATCTCCAAGGCGCGGGCCTCGCCGGCGAGGACCGAGAAAGCCTCCGAGGCATAGGGCGACAATGCCTCGACCATCTCGGACCGCGAACAAGCGAGGCGTTCGCCGACCAGTGCCAGCCGGTCGTCCCAGATATCCAGCGTCGTCGCGGCCTCAGAACCCAATCGGCCGCCGAGCTGGCGCAACAGGGCGTTTCGATGCCTGAGCACGCGGTCGAGAGCTGCTCGATCTGCACCGAGTCGCGGATGGGATTTGGCGAGCACCTCGTCAAGAAAATCGCGTCGCCCCGCGGGCGCACCCTTGATCAGCTCGAGGTCATCCGGGGTGAAAAGTGTCGTCTGGAGAACCTCAAGAAGTCCGCGTGTCCCGGGCACCTTTTGGCCGTTGTGCGAGGCGCGGTCCCGCCGGCCCGGCACGACATCGATCTCGATCTCGACTTTGCGGCCAGCAGAGACGACGTCGCATCGCACCTTCGCCGCGGTCGCGCCCTGACGCACGACCGCTTCGCGAGGTGCCCCTCGGAAGGACTGGAGTGTGGAGCAGTAGGCGATAGCTTCGAGAAGACTGGTCTTCCCAGCACCGTTCTCGCCTTGTATGACGGTCAATCCGTCCGGAGATGGACAGAACTCCACCGTTTCGAAGTTGCGGAAATCGCGCAACTGGAGCCGCACGATCACCGTCTCGTCCATTGGATGTCAGTTTGGGCTCAAGACACCTTCACTGGCATGAGCAGGTAACGGTACTCGTCCTCGCCGTCACCTCTGACGAGGGCCGGCTTGCCCGGATCGTTCACCTCCAAGATGAGCGTGTCTGCCCGCACCGCCTCGACCCCGTCCAACAAGTAACCCGGGTTAAAGGCCACAGTGAGGTCGTCACCTTGGAAGTCTCCCTCGACGCTCTCCTCGGCGCGGCCGCTTTCCGGGGTGAGAACCGTAAGGTCGACGCCACCGTCGTGAAGGGCGAGGCGGACAGGTGTCGTGGCGTCCTTGGTGTCTCTCACCACTAGGCGCACCCTTCTCAGGGCAGCTTCAAGATCGTTCCGGGGAACACGCAGGTGGTAGGCGTAGGAAGCTGGTATCAACCGTTCTACCTCGGGGAACTGCCCCTTCAACAGCCGCGTGGTGATGCGGACGTGGTCGAGCTCGAACACGGCATCAAGATCGCTGTAACGGAACACAATCGTGTGGTCCCCGTCACTCTTAGCAGCCGAGGAGAGGCGTTGCACTTCCGCAAGTGCTTTCGCCGGCACGAGGACTTGACGGTCGGGTTCGACCACCGTCATGCCTGCGAAATCCCTGAAAGCGAGCCGGTACGAGTCGGTCGCGATGAGCCGGAGACCACCTTCGGTCGCGACCATGAGGACACCTGTGAGTTGAGGGGCTCGCGAGTCGTCCACCAGGGCAGCACGGACAACTTGTCTAAGACCGTCGGCAAACACCGAGCCTGGGATCTCGATCCCTTGCTGTTCAGGGACGCCGAGACGTGTGATCTCAGCACCGAGCGCAACCCTTACGACAAACTCTGCCCGCCCAGAGGAAAAGCGCACCTCCTCGTCGCCGGCGACAACGGCCACCGCCCCTTGGTCAAAGGAACGAACAATGTCCACGACCAAGCGGGAGGGAACGAGCACTGAACCGTCGGACTCACCGGCAACCTCGCACTGAGCCTCGATCACGAGGTCGGGATCCGATCCGCACACCTCCAGCTGTTTCCCACGCAAGGCGAGCCGTAGCCCAGCGACACCAAAGCTGGGTCCGGAACGGGCACTCGTCGCCCTCGACGCGGTCACGAGGGTCTCTAGAAGCGTGTCTCGGTCGGCACGGAACTTCACGAATGCTCTACTCCTTTCTAATTAGACAAAAAAGACAGCAGGAGTAGTAGGTCCTGGGGATTGTTGATAACCCAGCCTTCGCCCTGCTCGCGGGGGTTGTGCCATGAAGGGGGTTATCCTCTGATCGCACAGCCCATTGCCCTCGGCGGCTGACACCTGGGGACAGGCAGGGTGATCATCCCCTGACGACATGAGCGTTATCCACAAATCATAAACCGTTCTTGATTTGGGCGCTGAGCTCGGTGACCTGGTCATATACCTGTCGTCGCTCCTTCATGAGCCCAGATATCTTCTCGACGGCGTGGATCACCGTGGTGTGATCCCGATCGCCGAATTCCCGCCCGATGGCGGGGTAGCTGAAGTCCGTCAATTCGCGGAACAGGTACATCGCGATTTGACGGGCGATCACGAGGGGCCGCCGGCGGCTGGGACCGATCAGTTCGTCGACGCTGAAACCGAAGTGCCGGGCACTTATGTCGATGATTTGCTGAGAGGTGATCTGTCGGGGCTGTTTGGAGGCTATGAAGTCCGCTAGGACGGATTCCGCCAGCTCACGCGTCAGCAATTGACGGTTCAAGCTGGCGTAAGCGGTCACACGGATGAGCGCTCCTTCGAGCTCACGGATGTTTTCTTTGACCTTCGTGGCTATGAAGTCGAGTACGTCGTCGCCGACGACGGCGTGCTCATGTTCCGCCTTCGTGCGCAAGATGGCTATACGGGTTTCGAGCTCAGGCGGTTGGATGTCGGTGGTAAGGCCGGACAACAGCCGGCTACGGAGCCTGTCCTCCAGTGTCGCGATCGCCCGTGGTGCGCGGTCGGAGGTGAGCACTATCTGCTTGGAGGAACCGTAGAGCGAGTTGAACGTGTGGAAGAGCTCTTCTTGCAACGACTCTTTTTTGTCCATGAACTGGACATCGTCAATGAGTAAAAGGTCGCACTCTCGGTAGCGCCTGCGAAAAGCTCCCATGTCGTCTTTCGCCCGCAGCGTCTCCACGAACTCGTTCATGAACGTCTCGGTCGAGACGTAGCGAACGCGCATTCTCGAGAAGTTCTCGTGCACATAGTTGCCGACCGCTTGTAAGAGGTGCGTTTTTCCGAGCCCGGCTGCTCCGTAGACGAAAAGGGGGTTGTAGGAACGTGCCGGCGCTTCTGCTACCGACAAGGCGGCGGCGTGGGCGAAACGGTTGGATGGCCCGGTGACAAACGTCTCGAAGGTGTACTTCGGGTTGAGGGGAACGTCATCAGCACCAGGTACGTCCCTGGTCCTTGCTGGAGCCGGCTTCCCGTTGCGTGCGAAGACGTCCGGCGGTGGTGTCTCAAGGTCGCCTCGGAGGCGCTCTTCCCTCTTCGGGACGACCTCTTCGGGACCCGGGTCGTCGATCTGTACGTCAAAACGGAATTGCACCTCCTTGCCCGAGCTGTCGAGGAGGGCGTCGTGGACAAGGCCGTGGAAACGCCCCTCGAGGCGGTCGCGGACCACACCGCTCGGGACCGCGAGCACTAAGGTGCCGTTCGCGACGGCTACGGGCCGGATCGCCGAGAACCAGGCTCGCCAAGTTGCCTCGGACACCTGCGAACGCAGGGAGTCCGAGCAGTCATTCCACAATTGCTGCGCTTCTGTCACCAGCTCGAAGCCCTCCGGTCGAGAAGTTCTCCACACCAGCATCCACAGGTGTGGACGGCGGGGCGAGCTCGCAGGGTGTCGCCGAATCGTACAGCGCTTGGGCGGGATTTGCTTTTGGCCTTCCGCTTGGCTGTGACCGGATCGTGCGCTAAATTATTTGGGCCGGTCCGTGCCGTCTGGTGGACCCGTGTTTTCGCGCGCCAGATGCATAGGTTGATCGTGGCGGGTCGATAGCACTGCTTCACCGGCCCGTCGCCGCGTCGGGAGATACCCCAGACGTGCGTCAACCGGTACGAACGAAACGAGGCTGAGATGAAGCAGACCTTCCAACCAAACACCCGGAAAAGGGCGAGAAGGCACGGCTTTCGCCACCGCATGTCGACGCGCGCCGGTCGCGCTGTCTTGAAAGCGCGTCGGCGCCGTGGACGGGTTCGGCTTTCGGCTTGAGCCACGCTGCGTCACCGTCTCGACCTCCCGACGATGATGGGCACCGCCCTGCCAGTTCGTGCCGGGCAATATCGCGGGCCACTCCCGCGCCCGGTGCAGGGTCGCAAAGCATTCGCCCAGCTGAGACGTTCGAGGCGACGCGCCTGGTCGGGCCCAGTGCGGGTACAGTTCCTACCTGCACAAGAGACCGACGAGGTTCGGCGGTTTGCTTTCGCAGTGCCACGAAAGGTGGGGACCGCAGTCGAGCGCAACCGCTTTCGACGCCGTTTGCGGGCGGTCGTGACCGAGGCGACGGCGTCGATTCCTGCGGGGGCTTACCTCGTGGGCATTGACCAGGGAGTTCGCGACCTCCCCTTCCAAGAGTTAAGAGAAAAGGTGATTGAAGCAATGCAGCGGGCAAGCCAGGAGGCCGCCCGATGATGAACGCCTACGAGGAGCCGACACCGGCTGCTAAGGCGCTGCTCGTGCTGCTCCGCGGCTACCAGGGATTTCGCGCGGGCCGTCCATCACCTTGCCACTTCGTTCCCTCTTGTTCGTCTTACGCCGTCGAGGCCATCGAGTTGCACGGCGCTAGGCGGGGGATTTGGTTGGCGGCAAAGCGCATCTTGCGTTGCCGGCCATTTGGCAGCCGCGGCTTCGACCCGGTCCCGAGCTGAGGTCAGAGATGTTTTTCGCCGCCGCCACCCACACAGCCAAGTCCGGTACTTCGATCATCGGGACCGTCCTGCACCCGATCTTCGTCCTTATCGGATATGTTCTCGCCTTTTTCTACGGCCTGATCCCGAATTACGCCGTCGCGATCGCCCTTTTGACGGTCGCAGTGATGATCGTCGTTTTCCCACTCACGCGCGCCAGCGCCCGCTCGATGATGCGGATGCAGTTGCTGGCGCCGGAGATGAAGAAGATCCAGAACCGCTACAAGGCGAAACCCGGGATGCCCGCAGCGGAGCGCCAAGAGCTACGCCAGAAGATGAACGAGGAGGTGATGGCGCTTTACCGGGAGAACGGCGTGAACCCGACCGGCGGCTGCCTGCCGATGTTCCTCCAGTTCCCGATCCTGATCGTCCTCTACGACGTGGTCCGGGGTTTGTCAAAGGTCGCCGACCTGCTCAACTCCAAGGGCCAGAAGATCTACCTGCACGGGGTTCTGCAGACCAAAGCGACACCGCAGAACATTCCCCATTCGAGCCGGATGTACCGTGATCTCGTCGCCGCCCACGGCCAGATGCATGTCTTGGGAATCAACCTGGCAGACTCGGTTCGTACCCACCAGCCCCATCTCGTCGACGTCATCCCCTACGCGGTGTTGGTGCTTATCGCCGTCGGCCTGCAGTACGTCTCGATCTGGCAGGTCACGACTCGTAATCCTGCAGCCGCGCAGGCCAATCAACAGATGCAGCAGATGCAGAAGTACATGCCGCTCATCTTCTTGGTGCTCTATATCGCACTTCCTGCCGGGGTCGGTGTCTATTTCATCGTCTCGAGCCTGTTCCGTGTCGGCCAACAAGAGTGGATGTACAAGCACGATCCGACCATCGTGGCCGCCATTCGTGAGCTGACGAATCGTAAGAGCGCGGAACCAGCCGGCGTCCCGCCCACCGCTGCAGGTGGCAAGGGGGCGGGCGGATCCCGCGCGGGTGCCAACAAGGGCTTCTTGGCGCGCATGCGCGAAGCGGCCGCAGCTGGAGGTTCGGCCGAGACGACGGCTGAGGAATTGCCCCGTCCTGCGCCGCGTCAAAGGGCCTCGGGCGGATCCGTTCGCGGCACTACGAACGGATCGAAGTCGGCGGCTAGTCCGAATGGATCCAGGAACGGGTCTGGCGCGAGGCGACCATCGCAGCGACCATCGAACGCAGGTGGCTCCGGGGGCGGTACGAAGTCTCAACCTCGCTCGAGGGACAAGCGTCCACGGAAGGGCCGATAGCCGTGGAATGGGTCGAGACTGTTGGCAAGACAGTCGAGGAAGCCGTAGAAGCGGCCCTCGAACAACTCGGGGTGGCTGAGAAGGACGCAGAGATCGTCGTCGTCGAAGAGCCGAGATCCGGCATGTTTGGTCTGCGACGGAGCAGCGCGAGGATAAGGGCACGCGTGCGCCCGGTACAGCCGAGGGCGAAGAGGCCTTCACACCGACCCCGGACGCCTGTGGGTGGTGCCGAGCGCGGGCGTCGTCAGAGCCCGGCAGGTCGCACCGAAGGTGCGGCGCGCAAGTCCGGTGAGAAGGTCGAAGGTGGGGAACGGCGGGCCAAGGCGGCCGGAGGCGCGCCACGAACACCTCGCGGCCCGTCCCGGCAGGCACAAGCACCAGAGCACAACGGGGTCGACCTGGATGCCGGCGGCACCGGCAGCTCGCCCGGCGGCGGCCGTCGACGTTCGCGGGGGCGAGGACGAGGCGGTCGTGACCGGCTCACGAATGGCTCGGAGGCAATGGCAGAGGAAGCTTCGAGTGGCGCCGGTCGAGGGACTGGATCACCTAAGGAGGCGGAAATGAGCATCGAGACCCAACAGCAGCTCGCAAGCGACTTCGTCAAGGAGGTCGTGGCAAGGTTCGGGCTCGACGCAACGACCAGCGCGCACCGAACCGAGGACGACGGGATCTACATAAGCGTGGACGGGGACAACCTAGGCTTATTGGTCGGCCCGAAGGGTGCAACGGTGGAGGCCCTGCAGGAGTTGACGCGCACCGTCGTGCAGAGGCACACCGACGAACACACGAGCAGGATTGTCGTCGATGTGGGTGGTTACCGCCAGCGAAGGGCCGCCGCCTTGCGTCAGTTCGTGCTCGAAGCCGCCGCCGATGTGTTGCGCACGGGAGTGCCCGAGGCGCTTGAGCCGATGTCACCGTCGGACCGAAAGGTCGTTCACGACACGGTCAACGACCTCGAGGGTCTCGAGACGACGTCTGAGGGAGTAGAGCCCCGGCGCTACGTAGTCATACGGGCCTCTGCACCCGCTGGCGACAACACGAGTTCGGAAGTTTCCGACGAACCGGAACTGAGCGAGGTGTCTGAGCTAACTGAAGGGTCCTTGAGCGAGCCTCAGGCCTGAGCTGAACAACCTCAAGGAGCGGTTCAGGTTCCGTAACCCGCCTACCAGGGAAGGGGCCTGAGAACATGGCCGGACTCGACGCTGACGGCCGTCTTCAATCCGTGCTGGAGGAAGCTCGAAGGCGGTCCCTCGTCGGTGGCTTGCCCATGGCAAAACAGATCGCCCACTCCGAAGGTTTCCTGCGGGCTCTTTTGCTTGAGTCTTTTGAAGGCCCGGTTCTCGAGCTCGGATCCGGTGGTGGACTGCCCGGCCTCGTGCTCGCGCTTGAAGACAGGGATCTCCAGCTTGTCCTGGTCGATTCCGCTCGCAGGTCCGTCGAGTTCCTGTGCTGGGCAGTCGAGGAGCTGCAGCTCTCCGCGCGGGTGGAGGTCGTAAAGGTCCGGGCAGAACAAATCGGACGTGAGGACCAATACAGGGGGAGCTTCGCGGCGGTCGTGGCGAGAAGCTTTGCACCACCTGCTGTGACGGCCGAATGTGCAGCGCCCTTGCTCCGTGTTGGCGGGCGCTTGATCGTGTCCGAGCCACCGGCCACCGCCTCTCCTGTCAACGCCCTCGAAGTCAGTCCTAGCGAGGCGACTGATCACCCAGTCGAATCATTGCCAGCCGAGAGCCGGTGGCCGGTGGCCGGATGCCTCCAGCTCGGCCTTGCCCCGGAACTCGCCTTGCGAGACCCTTTCGGCTTCGCCGTGTTGCGACAGGTCAGTCGATGCCCAGACAAGTTTCCCCGCCGCACAGGGATCCCGGCCAAGCGGCCCATATTCTCCTGACGGGGTCGCCTGCTGGATCCAGGTCCTTCGGTAGTCTGGGGCCGTGCCGGCATCAGGTTTCGAGCTCGTCTGCGAGATCGAGCCTCCTACCCGACCCGATCTCAAGCAGGTGAGGCATCAGATCGGCGTGCTCAGCGCGATCGCGGGCACATTCTTGATACCGGACAACCACATCGGCCGCGCCACCGTCTCGAGTGTCGCAGTCGCCCATGAGGTCGAACAAATGGGCGGACGGTCGATCGCTTGTTTGAACGCCCGGGACCGCAACCTGCTCGGTTTCCAACGCGACATGTTGACGGCCGAGGCATACGGAGTCGACCAGTTCCTGCTCGTGAGAGGTGATGAGCCGCGTGTCGGGGGCCGGACCAGCGAGCTGACGGTGCAAACGATGCTAAGCGAGGCCAGGGCCTTCGACCTCCAGAGTGGTCGGGCCGGTTCCCGCAGGTTGCGACTGGGAGCCGTCGCCGGTCTCGGTGCCCTACCGGAATGGAAGCGTGAAGCTGACTTCCTCTTCATTCAGGTGGGATTTTCGATCGAGGCTCTACTGAGTTGGCACGAACGAACCAATCCCGGCAATGCCGCCTACGCGGGTGTCATCGTGCTTGCTAGCTCCGCTATGGCGCGGAATTTGGCCAAGACCATTCCTGCCATCAACATTCCCGCTGCTCTCGTCGAACAGGTTGACCGTGATCCCAAAGCCGGGGTCGAGGCCGCTTGTGAACTGGTGTTGGCGATTCGGGAGACGGGCCTGTTCCAGGGGGTGCACCTTATCCCTGTCTCCTGCTACCGCCTGGTGGCGGCCCGTCTGGAGCAGCTGCTGCCCATGGCATGACCGTCCTGTGACGGCGGAAAAGCCTGCATATTTATAGGGCCCGACGAGAACGAGCGCGTTATGCTCCCCCCTGAGCCCCTCCTGCTATCCAGTTGCAAAGATTCCGAGTCGTTCGGCTCGCAAATGTTTCACGTGGAACACTTCCCCCGAACCGAAGGTGTGATGAGCGACCAAGAGGAAGACGATCGGGAAGAGCCGGTCGAGATCGAACCTCCAACGACTGATATCAGCGCCGACGGCAAGAATCCCCGCACAAGCGAGCAGAGCGAAGGCGACGGGGAGAAAGTTAAGGGTCCGGCCGGGCGACCACTTCCCCGGGTGATCGCTGTGGCGAACCAAAAAGGTGGCGTCGGAAAGACGACGACCACTGTCAACCTGGGGGCTTCGCTGGCCGATCTCGGCTACAGGGTTTTGGTCGTGGACCTCGATCCTCAAGGTAACGCCACGACAGGACTCGGCATTGAGGCCCGGAATTTCGACTACTCCATGTACGACGTGCTCTTGCGCGACATTCCCCTCGAAGATTGTGTCGAGCCGACGAACATAAAGAACCTGTTCCTAGCCCCGGCGACCATCGACCTTGCCGGCGCGGAGATTGAACTCGTCTCCGCCTTCAGCCGGGAGCTTCGACTAAAACGGGTGCTCGCTCCGATCAGGGACGACTTCAGCTATATCCTCATCGATTGCCCGCCTTCGCTCGGTCTGATCACCGTCAACGCCCTGGCGGCGGCGAGCGAGGTGCTTGTCCCGATCCAGTGCGAGTACTACGCCCTTGAGGGTCTTGGCCAACTGCTCCGGAACGTCGAACTCGTACGGGCCAACTTGAATCCCGATCTCGAGGTGTCGGCCATGGTCTTGACCATGTACGACTCGCGTACCAGGCTGGCCGACCACGTCATAGCCGAGGTTCGCACGCACTTCGGCGAGGCTGTCTGCAAGAACGTCATTCCCCGGACCGTCCGCATATCGGAGTCGCCCTCCTTCGGTGAGCCGATCACCGTGCACGCTCCTGCCTCGAGGGGCGCCATCGCCTACCGTGAGCTCGCGAAGGAGGTCAGCGGTGGTCCGGCGTAGCGGACTGGGCAAGGGACTAGGGGCACTCATCCCTTCGACGCCGCCGAGCTCGACCGGCTCGATGCTGCGCGAAGTCCCACTGGCCCGTATCCGGCCGAACCCGTACCAACCGCGAAACCAGTTCGGGGAGCAAGGCCTGTCGTCGCTCGTCGACTCGATCAAGGCCGTCGGCATCCTGCAACCCGTGCTGGTGCGGGAGGTGGGTCCAGAGGAATACGAGCTGATCGCGGGCGAGCGCCGCTGCCGGGCTGCCCGCCGTGCCGGCCTCCAGTCGATCCCGGCACTCGTGCACCAAGCTGACGACGCTATGAGCCTCGAGGAGGCTCTCGTGGAGAACTTGCACCGCGAGGACCTCAACCCTCTCGACGAAGCCGGCGCCTACCAACAGTTGATCGAGGAATTCAACCTGACGCACGAAGAGGTCGCCCGTAGGGTGGGCCGCTCCCGTGCCGGGATCACAAATGCGCTCCGGCTATTCCAGTTGCCTCCGACGGTGCAGCGCTACGTTCGTGATGGTCAGCTAAGCGCAGGGCACGCCCGGACCTTGCTGGCCACGCCGGACCGGATCCTGCAGGAGCGACTGGCGGGAGAGGCTGTCCGCAGTGGCATTTCGGTCCGTGCGCTTGAGGAGCTCGTGCGGGAATCCTTGCGGCAAGCCCAAAGCGAAGATGGTCCCGATGAGGCACCAGCCGATGGTTCGCCGGGGCCCGGGCAGACAGACGGGCGGGATCTCTCCGCGCTGGGGCCCCCCCACTCACTTCGACCGCCCGGCGTGCACGACCTCGAGGAGCTGTTGGAAGAACGGTTGAACACCCGGGTCAGAGTCGATATGGGCGGCAAACGGGGCAAACTGGTAATCGAATTCGCCACCTTGGACGACTTGGAGCGCATTTACCGGGTCATCATCGGAGAGACCTCCACCTGAGGTCGAGAGCCAGCAGCTGCCGGCAGCTGCCCACCCAGTTATCCACAAATACTGTGAACGTTTTCACGAGTGGCAGCAGAGCCAGCCAAAAAGAAAGATCGCTGTTCAAGGCCCCTTTTTGCCCCCCTGTTGCACCCAAAGTTTACTTTGGCGTTACCTTCTCGACCTCTACTGTCGGTCCAAGTTGATCCACAACCTGTGCATGAGGTTGTGGACACTTCACTCCCGGCTCATGCCAAGCCAACGTTCCAGAGCCTCCTGGACGGCCTCACCGAGTTGAGCTGTGCGCATCACCACTTGCGGCGGTGATCCCAGCTCCAGCACCACTGCCGGCATGGCCGTTCTGCGAAGGATCACGTCCGCCATACCGTGTGCGCCGGCGTTGCCCAGGCTGAGGCGTTTCGCCACGGTGCCCACGAGCAGCTCAGCAAGCTGACGGCTGGCCGTCGACTCATAACGAAAGCCCCGGTAGAAGTACGTGGCGGCCGACTCGTGGCTCGGCTCGAGGCGCAGGCCTATGTAGCAGTCGACCTTGGCCGTGTTCGCTGCCGCCGCCTGGACGAGCGGATCGGGATCGTGCAATTCCAAGGAGCGGGCTCCGGCCAGGGTGAGCGCTCGGTGAACCGCGGCCACGCCCGTCGCAAAACCGCCCTCCTCGCCCACGGCGATCTGCTTGCAGCTGAGCACCGCGGGAGCGGCCGCCACCTTGAGCTGCTCGCGCAAGGGTGATACGAGGTCGGCCCCGCCCCGCACCGGCGCGACACGGGTCAGTTCGAACAGGGTCTGAGGACCGCATATGCCGTCGGTCACAAGCCCGACGTTGCGTTGAAACTCCGAGAGTGCGACATGCGTGCTGTCACCGAAGATTCCGTCTATGCCGCCGGGATCGAAGCCGAGCCCGCTCAGCCTGCGCTGCACTTCGGCGACGTCGTCTCCGTGCAGCATCGGGATGCGGCGGTACAAGAGCCTGTCCCCGAGGTGAAAACCAGCTTCGACAAGGCTCGACCACGTCTCGCGGCCGCAAATCCCGTCAAGGCGAAGGCCACGTTGGGACTGAAAATCCCGCACCGCCTGTAAAGTTCCGGGACCAAAGACTCCCGGAGCATCAGTTCCATGTTCGAATCCAAGCCGGCGGAGCCTTTCTTGCAGGTCCGCC
This sequence comes from uncultured Acidimicrobiaceae bacterium, assembly GCA_963779425.1. Taxonomy (GTDB): domain Bacteria; phylum Actinomycetota; class Acidimicrobiia; order Acidimicrobiales; family Bog-793; genus Fen-455. The sequence goes on along the minus strand of CAVZYD010000012.1, from coordinate 25,285 downwards.
ACGGCCTCGCCGGTGTCGCCCGCACAAAGAGGCAAGAGATCGTTCTGTCGCGGCACGGCCTGGGCGCGGCTCATAGCCATGAGCCCTGCAGCCGTCGGTTCATCGCGGACATGGTACGAGACGGCAGGCCCATCCGTTAGCGCCTACCCGTTCTCGAGCGGTGTGAACCGCTTTTCAGAGCAGAGGCTCGAACTCAGACAGAATTTGCGTCTTGCTCCTCGCCCCAACGATGCGCGCCTGGGCTTCGCCGTTCTTGAACAGCAGCAAAGTCGGGATGCTCATTACCTGAAAGCGTTGGGCCGTACGGGGATTGTCGTCGACATTCAGCTTGGCGATCTTCAGCTTGCCGGCATGTGCACTGGCGATCTCGTCGAGAATGGGAGCCACCATCTTGCACGGACCGCACCACTCCGCCCAGAAGTCCACCACAACCGGGATGTCCGATAGGGCGACGGCTTCGTCGAAGGTGTCGTCGCTGATGATGATGACGTCGTTCATTCAGTTTCTCCTTGTAGTCAGTTCTGCTCGAGCGATGACAAGTACCGCTCGACATCTATCGCCGCCATGCACCCCGACCCCGCCCCGGTGACGGCTTGGCGGTAAGTGTGGTCTTGGACGTCACCACAGGCGAAGACACCGGGGACACTGGTCTTGGTCCCGTCGTGGGTGACCAGGTAGCCGGCTTCGTCGAGCTCGAGCTGCCGGGCGAACAGGTCCGTGTTCGGGGCATGTCCGATGGCGACGAAGACGCCCTCGGCAGCAAGGTCAGACTCCTCGCCGGTGTTGACGTCTTTCACCCGCACGCCTGTCACGCGCTCGGCACCTAGGACGTCTGTGACGACCGAGTCCCAACGGAACGTGATCTTGTCGTTTGTGAACGCCCGGTCCTGCATGATCTTGGAGGCGCGTAATTCCTTGCGACGGTGCACGACGGTCACGTTGTCGCCGAACTTGGTCAGGAACAGGGCCTCTTCGAGGGCGGAGTCACCGCCGCCTACGACGACGATCTGCTTGCCACGAAAGAAGAACCCGTCGCAGGTCGCGCACGTGGATACTCCGTAGCCGAGCAGGCGGGCCTCGTTGTCGATCCCGAGCATGAGCGAGCGGGCACCCGTGGCGATGATCAGGGACTTCGCCTTCACTGCCGGTTCGCTTGCCTGGGTATCACCTGTCCACACGGCAATGGGCGCGGCACTCAGGTCGACCCGGAACGCCCTTTCGGTCACGATCTCGGCGCCGAAGCGCTCCGCTTGAGCGCGCATCGAGACCATGAGCTCGGGGCCGAGCACGCCGTGGGTGAAACCTGGGAAGTTCTCCACCTCGGTCGTCAACATGAGCTGGCCTCCGGGCTGGTCGCTCGTGGAGGAAGGCTCTCCTTCGAGCACGAGCGGGCGCAGGTCGGCCCGCGCCGCATAGATCGCCGCAGTGAGGCCCGCAGGCCCCGAACCAAGAATGACAACCTCGCGCAACGCGCCGGACTCCATTTGTTCCGCTTCCCTTCGCGCCTCGCCGGTCAGCTCCGGCTGTGGCGCATCCTGGAGATAAACGTCCCAAGGACGACGAAGATTCCACCGATCAACAGGTAGCTCGCCCAGACGCGCTGGTCGAAGACCTCGTTGTTCAAGAGTCGAATGACGCCTATGACCAAGAGCACGAGGACGAAGACCACGACGAAGAGGGCTAACACCCCGAAGATGGCCGCGCGGACGAATGTCTGAACCGGCCGTACGGTGTGGTCACGAATGAGCTCGACAACCTGTCCGACCTTTTCGGTGAGCTGCGCAGCCCAGTCGTCTCGAGGGGCCTCTTGAGAAGACATGCCCGTAGGTTAGCGGTCGGAGCTCTCTTCGAGCCGGTAACAGATGCCGAGGCACCTCGGCCCGGCATGGGTCCCGATGACCGGACCGATGTAGTTGATGAGGATCTCGTCACGGGGGTAGATGTCCTCAACCATGTCCAAGAAGGCCTCGAGGTCAGGGGCAGCGGCATGAGCTATGGCGAGCCCGGCCAGGGCACCGGCACTCCTCAGTTTGTTGACGAGGTACTCGAGCGAACCCGCCCGCGTCCGCTGACGCGACTCGGCCACTGCTTCACCGTCTCTGATCTCGATGATGGGCTTGATGGACAAAAGTGAGCCGACGACGGCCCTTGCCGTCCCGATCCGGCCACCCTTTCTGACGTTGTCCATCGTGTCGAGGGCTCCGAAGACTCGAATTCTCGGCACGACCGCCAAAGCGGCCGCCTCGGCGGCACCAAGATCCTTCGTCGCCTCCGCAACCGCGGCCGCCTCGAGCACGACCATCGCTTGGCCGAGCGTGACGGTGCGGGTGTCGATCACGCGCACTTCGATCCTCTCGCGCACCTCTTCAGCGCCAGCGCAAGCGGCCTGGTAGGTCGACGAAAGCTGGGCCGAGAGGGTCAGGCACAACACACCGGAGCACCCGTCGTCGGCTGCTTCGATGAAGCTCTCTGCGAACGCTCCCGGCGATGGCGCCGAGGTTTCGGGCAGGGCACTCGTCATGGCACAACGGCGCCAGAACTCGGCAGGGTCGATGAGCCGCATCTCGTCAGGTCCCCACTGCCCGAGACGGACGTCGAGCGGGACGATCCGAATGTCGTACTGCGCGGCCAGGCTTGTCGGAAGATCGGCTGCGCTATCGGTTACGAGTCTTATCCCGGCCATTAACATCCTCCCGAACGCCCGCGCGTCGTCGCTTCGAAGTTTGCCAGCCGGCGACGCTCCCGGCGAGTCCTGCCGCCAATGCGTAAGAGCCGATGCCCGCGACGACGGCGCTCACAACGCGCACCAATAAACCAAGGCCCTGGCCCGATCCGACCCCCGCCAGGACAAGGGCGACGATGAAGGCCATGAACAGCGAGCAGATGACGGTGCGGACAACGTAACGCAGCACGGTCCGGCCACCGAGGCCGCCCACCCGGGAGCGAAGCACGACAAGGGCTGCCACAGCCGCTACCGAATAGGCGATGGCAAGCGAGAGCGCCAGACCCCTGCCGCCGAGCATGCCGCGGAACACGAAGGCGAGCACGATGTTGAGCCCGTTCTCCAGCAAATAGAGGAAGAAGGGAGTGCGTGTGTCGCGCATCGACTGGAAAGCAAGAATGGCCAGCAGATAGACGCAGAAGCCGGGCAGGCCGAGGGCGAGAAGCTCAAGCATCGTGGCGGTGAGGTGAGCTCCGCTCGAGTGGTGCGAACTGCCCGCTCCGAGCGAGATGAGCGAGATCGCGGGTCTCGCCAAGAGCAAGTTCCCGACGACGGCCGGGATGACACCAGCCAGGGTGCGACGGAGCCCAAGGCCGAATTGGTCGGCAAAACCAGCCATGTCACCTCGCGTGAAGCGCGAGGCGAGGACGGGCGCGATCGTGGTCATGACGGAGACGGCGACGATGCCAAAGGGCAATTGGAAAAAGGTCGAGGCGTAGGTGTAGGCGGTCAGTGTCGCCGCGCCGATGCTCACAGCGATCGCCGAGACGACAAAGACCGCCAACTGATTGGCGATCACGAACCCAAAAGTCCAACCCGACAACCTGATTATCTCCCGCACGGCCGGGTCGTCGGGTCGCCATCGGGGACGTATCCGCAGTCCACATGACAACAAGCTGGGGATGAGCGCCAAGGCTTGGACGACGACACCGAGGGTCGTGCCGATGCCGAGCAGCAACAACAACCCATGGTCGTGGTGGACCTGGAGGAGGCTGTGGGTGTGACCGACCGCAGCGAAGGCGAGGAGGATGCTGATGGAGACGATGTTGTTGAGGATCGGGGTGAAGGCCGGAGCGGAGAAGCGACGAGCGGTGTTAAGCACCGCTGTCATCAAGCTGATGGCCCCGTAGGCGAGCAGTTGGGGAGAGAAGAGGCGCAGCAGGGACGTAGCGACCTGGCGCTCGGTGGCGATGCTTGGCCCGTGGCTCCCGACTGTGTACAGGTCGATGATGAAAGGCGCGGCGAGGAAGAAGACCACGGTCGCGCCGAGCAGCACGCAGGCCGCGAGCGTCAACACGGCCGAGATCGACTCGACGGCCTCCTTTTCCGAGCGTGTGGCGAGGCGCGAGACGAAAACCGGGACGAACGTGGCCGTGAGGATCCCGCCGAGCACGAGGTCGTGCACGATATTGGGCGTGTTGTTGGCGAGGTTGAACGAGTCGGAAAGATTTGAGTAACCGAGGGCGTAAATGGCGACGAGTATGCGCAACAGACCTGTGACGCGCGAGAGCAGTGTCCCGACAGCCACATAGGCGGTTGCCGTGCCGAGGTCGCGACGCGAGCTTGCAGCGTGAGCACCTCTACGGGTCTGCGTGTCAGCGCGACCGTAGGTGCCGCCGTGGGCTCGCGACCCCCCGGTCAGCCCGGCCGGGGCAGGTATCCCCGGCAGCGTGCGGGGCAAGCGCCCTTTGTAGATGGTCCGATGGTCACCAAGCCCGTGGGAGCGGTGCCGCCTGCGCCTCACGAGGCCGGTTCCTGAACCGTTTCTGACGCTGGTTTGCGCAGGCCGGCCACGTGCTTGGCATGTCGCCGGCGGCGACGGGACGCGGAACGGATCCACCAGAAGAAGAGCACGGCGGCGGCGCCGACGGTGAGAGCGATGGCCACGCCCGAGATCGCCGTGGAGCGGATGGTCAGCTCGACGCGGGCCAGCTGGAGGCGCCCGAGGGGCGACAGGAGTGCCAGTTGCAGGCTCGAGTCACCCGAGGTCCGGGTGCGCACGCGGACGATGAGGCTCGTGGTGCCGCGTTTGAGCACAACAGGGAGCTCAGGTGACGAGGACAGGTCCGGGCCCGAGATGACCAGGATCGCGTGCATGGGTGTCTTCGAGTTCGAAGTGATCGCGATCGGGAACCTGGCCGAGGATGCGGTGACCGTCACGGTACGACCAGCCGGCAGGCCGACCTGCGAGCCCAGCTTGCGCATTGTCACGAGGGGCGCGGAGAGATAATCCTGACGAAGGCTCGGGCTAAGCCCGGCCGTCTCGGCCAGCAACACGGCGTCCTCGAGGTTGTGGATGGTTCCCACCCCGGTCGGAATGACCGACGTCAGTTCCGCCAGCTGAGATCGCGCCAGGCCCAATTGGGAAGGGGTGACCGAACCGTTGTCGTCAGAGCTCGGGCTCACGAGCGACCGTACCGAGGCCGAGCAGCCGCTCACTTCGACGGGCGGCACCTTGCAAAGCCCGAGGGGGACGGTCGCGAAGAGGCGGCTGATGGGCACGGTCGTGATGATGGGGCTCGACCTCAGGCCACGCAGCATCGCTCCGAGAAACTGCGACTGCGGTGCCCAGGACTGAGGAGCGACGAGCGCAACGCCTCTCGGGTTCGGGAAGTCAGGGGAGTCGAAAAAAACCTCGCTCAGATCGGCCAGCAGTTGCTGTGCTCTGAGCACAGGGCTGCCTGCCGAGGTGAGATGTGCCGCCAGTCCCAGGTCGGCCTGCAGACCCTCGACTTTGGACCCTTCGATGGAAAACGGCGCCGAAATCGTGTACGGCCACTGCACCACCGACGGGGGTCCGACGGTGACCGAGGCCAAGTTGGCCTCGGGGACAACGGCGTATTTGATCCCGTCGGCGGCGAGAGCCGCCAGCGCTTCTTTGTCCAGCGGCGTAGTGGCTATGTAGATGTCCGAAGCCGCTGAGAGGTGGAAGGCGTTGGCGAAGACCGCTTGTCCGCGTTCGATCTGACTGGATAGGTCACTCTCGAGCCCGGAGGAGACGAGCCGGGCAGGGTCAACGGCGCTGAATGGTCCTGCGACGAGGGTGTCAAGACCCGCGTAGGCGACCGTGCTCAGAAGCCTGGCGTGCTTTGGACTGCGTACCAGGGCCAACAACGCCTGTCCGTAGAGGTCGACGGTCAGGGGGACTTTCGACCAGCGCGCCTCGGAGGCCGCGACCGTGTCTATCTCGTTGAGGGTCCTGCGTGGCAGCGCCGGTCCTCCGGCCGCCGTGAGCGATATCGAGGCCCCAACCGGAACGACGAAAGAGAAGCGCAGGTGCTGCTGTGAGGAAACCGTCGAGGGCACGACTATCACATAGGTCGTGAAGGAGTGGACGATCTGGCCCGTGAGGACATCGTTGAGGGACACCTCGAGCGGGTAAACGCCGCCACACCCCCCGTAACGGGCGGGGCAGGGAAGCTGGAACACCTGATTCGAGGGCACCTTGGCCGGCACTTTGCCGGTGAGCTCGGAACCGTCGACGTAGATGTCCACCGAGCCCTGCGCCTGGTCGATCGAGCGCAACGAGAACGTGCTGTAGTCGACCGGGTTTAGTCCCGCCAACTGACCGGCGAGAGTGGCGTCGAACTCGTCACGGCTCGCGAGAGCCGATTCGTCGGGTTCGGTGTAGAGGGTCACCCCGACGAGCAGGTCCTTAGTCGGGACGGAGGAGCGCACGCTCAGGCCAAGCCGCACCGGGACGCTCGAGCTCTGCACCCAGGGGGTCTGAGATGTGAGGGTGATGACGCCCTTCGGCAGTGCCTGGGCGCTCGCTGGGGCGCACAGGCCGATCGGACCCATCGTGACGATGGCGGCGAAGACAACGATGCCGGCACGCGCCGCTAAGCGTGTGACCGGCGTCAACGCCGATCGGGCATCGCTGACCCTTGAGGCGGACGGCAACGGCGGTCTTGTCCTCCGATCGGACACGCGAGACGCAGCGAGCCTATCGGCGCGCTGTGTGCTCATTCAGGTAGACAAGGCGTGCCAGCGGCTCCGGCGCGCCGTATCGCTGCCGCGCATCGCGCGCGGGGGCGGTACGGTCGTGGAATGGTAGTGCTGCTCGGACGACACGAGGAGTTCGCAGCTCATGCCACAGGAAGATGGCACCCCGAGCGCGCCGAGCGGCTGGCGGCGGTCCTCTCCGGGGTGGCGGACTCGCCCGCTGCTGAGGTGATCGTGGCTTTCGAGCCTCGCCGGGCGACACGCCAAGAGCTCGAGATCGTCCACGACCCGTCCTACGTCGAGCGCATTGAGGAGCACTGCCTGAGCGGGGGCGGCCATCTCGACGAGGACACTGTGGCAGCCCCTGCCTCCTTCGAGGCAGCCCTGCGGGCGGCCGGGGCGGGCCTCGACGCGGTCGAACGTCTTCGCAGAGGAGAAGCCGACAGCGCCTTTTTGGCGGTGAGGCCGCCTGGACACCACGCTCTCGGGGGGAGGGCCATGGGCTTCTGCTTGTTCAACAACGTGGCTGTCACCGCCGGAGCGCTTGCCGCACAGGGCGAACGCGTAATGGTGCTCGACTGGGACGCCCACCACGGCAATGGAACCCAGGACATTTTCTACGAGCAGGCCGACGTCCTCTACGTGTCGCTCCATCAGTTCCCCTTCTATCCTGGCACCGGCTCGCTGAGCGAGACGGGATCCGGGCCAGGGAGGGGCGCGACGGTGAACCTGCCATTTCCCGCCGGGACCTCGGGGGACACCTACCGCTTGGCCTTCGACGAGCTCGTGGTGCCGCTCGCGGAGGAGTTCGCACCAAGCTGGCTGCTCATTTCGGCCGGCTTCGACGCCCACCGTGCGGACCCGTTGACCGATCTCGGCCTCAGCGCGGGAGACTTCGCCGACCTCACTTTGAGGGTTATGCGACTGGTGCCGCATGGCCGGCTCGTCGCCTTCCTCGAGGGAGGCTACGACCTGAGGTCGCTCGCCGCCTGCGTCGGTGCCTGCGTGGCCGCCCTGGGTGGGGTCGACTACCGTCCCGAGCCAGCCTCGCGGGACTGGATAACCGATGCCAACCGCCAGGTCATCGCGACCGCAGGGCGGTACCACCGGGCTGCGCTGTCAAGGTGAGCCGGGAACCGTCCTCGCCGCGGTGGTCCCCGAGCGCCTCCGCCCGGTGCTCGAGGCGACACTGCCGATCGCCGAGCGGTTCCAGGCGGCCGGCAAGCGCCTCTTCCTGGTCGGAGGCCCGGTGCGCGACGGCATCGCCGGGCGACCGGGCGGAGGCGAACCCGGCCCAGAGGCGGACATTGACCTAACCACGGACGCGACTCCCGACGAGATCGAGTCGCTGATCTCGGACCTCGCCGAGGCTCGCTGGACCCAGGGCAAGCGATTCGGGACCATCGGCCTCAAACGCTCCGGGCGGCGTTTCGAGATAACGACTCACAGGGCCGAGGCCTACCTGCCCGACTCGCGCAAGCCCGAGGTCCGTTTCGGCAACGACATCGTGACCGACCTCTCGAGGCGGGATTTCACCGTGAACGCCATGGCGCTCAGCCTGCCCGAGCTCGTGCTCGTGGATCCCTTCGATGGCATCGCCGACCTAGCCGCGCGACGGTTGCGCACCCCGCTCGACCCCGAGGTGTCCTTCTCGGACGATCCGTTGCGGATGCTGAGGGCGGCGCGGTTCATTGCGGGCTATGAGCTCACTCCCGACGCCGCTCTCGTGACCGCTGTGGAGACGATGCGGTCCCGCCTCGAGATCGTCTCCAAAGAGCGGATTCGTGACGAGCTGGACAAACTGCTCGTGCTACCAGTCCCGAGCCGAGGCCTGTGGTTCCTCGTCAACACGGGCCTCGCCGCGGAGTTCCTGCCCGAACTTCCGGCCCTCGCCCTCGAGCAGGACCCGATCCAGCGGCACAAGGACGTTCTTGCTCACACAATCGCCGTCGTCGACAAGACGAGCCCCGACAAGACGCTTCGCCTAGCTGCGCTCTTCCACGATGTCGGCAAGCCCCTGACCCGCTCGATCGGCCCCGGAGGAGTCCACTTCCACCACCACGACGTCGTCGGGGCGAAGATGGCACGAAGGCGTATGACAGAGCTGCGCTATCCGACCGAGACCATCGAGGACGTGGAACGACTGGTGCTCCTCCACCTTCGGTTCCACACCTACAAGATGGGATGGACCGACTCGGCCGTCCGTCGCTACGCGCATGACGCCGGCCCGTTGCTGGACCGCTTGAACGAGCTGACGCGTTGTGACTGCACGACCCGAAACCAGGCCAAGGCCCGCGATCTCGCTTTGCGCATGGACGAGCTCGAACAGCGCCTCGCCGAGCTTCGCGAGAAGGAGGAGCTGGACTCGATCCGCCCGCAGCTGGACGGAGTGGCGGTCATGAAGCATCTCGGCATCCCGCCTGGGCGAGACGTTGGCGCCGCACTCGAGTACCTGCTTCAGATCCGCCTGGACGAGGGCTTGCTGGACGAGGGCGAGATCTTGCGGCGCCTCGACTCGTGGTGGGCCGAGCGGTCGCGGGCCCACTCCGGCTGACCGGCCGTCTATCCGGCCGGTCCGTTCTCCGGCCTAGTCAGCTGACCGGGCGGGCCGACCCGGCTCGGGAACCTCCGCCGAGCGGGCAAAGTCCTCGACCATCCTGTAGGCCTCGTCGTCGTGGAACTGCACAGGCGGCGACTTCATGAAGTAGGCCGACGGACCGATCAACGGGCCAGCAAGGCCACGGTCGAGCCCGATCTTGGCGCACCGCATCGCGTCGATGATGACGCCGGCCGAGTTCGGCGAGTCCCACACCTCGAGCTTGAGCTCCAAGTTGAGCGGCACGTCGCCAAAGTTGCGGCCCTCCATGCGGATGTAGGCCCACTTGCGGTCGTCCAACCAGGGCACATAGTCGGAGGGACCGATGTGCACGGAGCCCTCCGGAAGGGCCCGGTCGATCTGACTCGTTACGGCCCGGGTCTTCGAAACCTTCTTGGACTCGAGGCGCTCGCGCTCCAACATGTTCTGAAAGTCCATGTTCCCGCCCACGTTCAACTGGAAGGTGCGGTCCAGCACCATGCCCCTGTCCTCCATCAAGCGGGTGAGGATGCGGTGCACGATCGTGGCGCCGACCTGGCTCTTGATGTCGTCGCCGATGATCGGCAGTCCAGCTTTGGTGAACCGCTCGGCCCACTCGGGATCGCTCGCGATGAACACCGGGATGGCATTGACGAAGGCCACCCCGGCCTCGAGGGCCGCGGTGGCGTAGTGCTTCTGCGCCTGGTCCGAGCCGACGGGCAGGTAGGCGATCAGTACCTCTGCACCGCTGCCGCGCAACACCTCGGCCACGTTGACCGGTGAGGCGAGCGACTCATCGATCGCCTGGCGGTAGTACTTGCCGAGTCCGTCGAGTGTCGGGCCACGCTGCACCGTGACGCCGAGCGCCGGGATCTCCGAGAAACGGATCGTGTTGTTGTTGGAGGTGAAGACGGCCTTGGACAGGTCGAGTCCCACCTTTGCGGCATCCACATCGAAGGCCGCCACGAACTCGGTGTCGCCCACGTGGTAGCCACCGAGCGACACGTGCATCAGGCCGGGTACCCGGTCCTCCGGGTCGGCGTCACGGTAGTACTCGACTCCTTGCACGAGGGCGCTGGCACAGTTGCCCACTCCCGCGATGGCGACCTTGATCTTGCGCGCCGTCTTGTTCATGACTCGTTCCTTTCAATGGCTGTGCTCCTGAGAGTCGGGCTGGCGTGGGCAACTGCCACGTTCACGACTTCAGATGGGGCTGCTACGGCTTGGACTGGGCGCACCGGAAGCTCGGGCGCCGGTGAGGAGGTCAAGTTCGCCCGTTCGGCGGCAATCAGCCTTTCGATCCAGCTCAGATCGTGCTCGGTGGCTTCGTGGGCGTGGTCGACGAGAGACCTCTGGTAGCGGTCGAGGGGCCGCCACGGTGACTCGACCGCCCGACGCGAACCCTCGCGGGCGTCGAGGAGCTGGGCGCGCCGGCGCTCAAGGAGCAGCAACCGGGCCTCCGGGCTCAGATAGCGGGCGAAGGCCCAGCGCAACGCGAAGCCCCGGCCGCCCTCGGGCTTGGGCTCTTCACTCTCGAGCAAATGGTGGAACAGCTCGTCGCCGCGTGCGGTGAGCTCGTAGACGCGCCGGCCCCGGGTACCCGTGCCGGAGCGGGAGGCGGCCGCGCGGCGCGAGGCGAGTCGGGCGCGGAAGGCGGCCCTCTCGCCTGCGATGGAGCCAGCGGAGCTGAACGTTCCCGGCTGGCGCGTCCCGGGTTCGGCGCTGGTCGAGGCTGGCACCTCGTGGACTGCGCCTGTGGCCTCGAGGCGGGCCAGAGCCGGATACAGAGATCCGAAGGACAAGCTCGAGAGCAGGCCGAAATCGCCGCGCAACCGTTTGCGCAGGTCATAGCCGTGCATGGGGTGTTCTTTCAACAGCCCCAGGATCGCCAACTCGAGCACCGGAGCAAGTATATCAGTGCGACATATCGATGCGATATGTCGCGCCTTACGTTCCACCCCATTCGAGGACGCCGGACCGCCTAGCGCCAAGGTGGAGACAGGTGCCGCTTCGCCGCTGGGACGGACGCGGTGGGACCCTCTCGGCTGCGCCAACCCCGCAAGAGCCGAATTGCGTGCGACGTCTCGCCCCTCCGGTCGAGCCGTCGGAGCGCGGTCGGGCCGGAGGAGCCTCGCCCCACCTCCACCGCAATCGGGGATGCCTCCCGCTCGCCGCTTGGGCAGTGGCGAGCGTGCTCGTGCAAGGGCGCCACCGGCGTACAACGCGCCGTTCGTGACGTTCCGCGGGCTCGGAGAACCGAGCCTCATGTTCGTGCCCTTCTCGGCGGGACGCCCTCGGCGCTTGAGACGCTCCCGCTCGCGTCGGCGAGATTCGTGTTCGGGTTGCTGGCTCGCCACCGGCCTCCTTGGCCTGCCACCTCGCCACGGTCGGGTGCTAGGTGGCGGGCACGGTAGCCTGGCTCCGATGTCGAGCGTCCGCAGCGGCCCGCAGTCGAGTTGGGGAGTGGGCGGCTTGCCGCGTCCTGGCCGCATCGAGTACCGGCTCATGCGCGAGTCGATCGTGAAGGAGTACCGACGCGGCCGCCTCGGACGGCCCGACGTGTGCGACGCCCAGCCAGAGCTGCTCCGGGTCGCGAAGAACCTCGGGAGGGAGACCGACACCGAGTGCCCCATCTGCGAGCACGAGCAGCTCGTCCACGTCATGTTCGCCTTCGGCCCCGGGCTTCCCCCGGGCGGGCTGCCCGTGACCGACGTCCGGGTGCTGTCAAAGACCGCCCGCAAGAGCGCCGACGTTGCTTGCTATGTGGTCGAAGTCTGCACCGGATGTTCTTGGAACCACCTCCTGAGCGTGTTTGCTCCAGGAGGCCATGACCACTGATTGACCGCCGGCAGCCACAGCGCGCCGGACGGGAGGAGGTCCGAAAATGACAGGCTCAGTGACGGTGCCGGAGATCCGCGCCCGCAAGCGCATCCGGGGAGCCGAGCCGATCGTGATGGTCACCGCCTACGACACGCCCTTCGCCCGTGTCGTGGACGCCGCCGGAGTGGACGTGATCCTCGTTGGCGACACTGTCGCCGAAGTCGTCCTCGGCCAGGAGGACACCTTGCACGTCGGGATCGAGGACCTCGCCCATCACGTCGCGGCCGTGGCCCGCGCCCGGCCACGAGCATTGCTGATCGGCGACATGCCCTGGCTCACCTACCACCTTGAGGCAGCCGACACGGTGCGCAACGCTGCCCGCCTGGTGCGGGCAGGTGCCCAAGCGGTCAAACTCGAGGGCGGACGCCGCCGGGTCCCCGCCGTCCGGGCGATCATCGAGGCCGAGATTCCGGTGATGGGCCACCTCGGCCTCACTCCTCAGTCGGTCAATGCCATGGGCGGCTACAAGGTGCAAGGCCGCGAGACGACAGCTGCGTCCGAACTGCGCCACGACGCGGACGCCCTGGCGGCTGCGGGCTGCTTTGCCGTCGTGCTCGAAGGAGTGCCCGACGCCCTGGCTGAGCGCATCACCACGGAGATGGACATCCCCACCATCGGCATCGGGGCCGGCCCCGCCTGCGATGGGCAGGTGATGGTCCTGCACGACCTGCTCGGGCTCAGCGACGGAGAGCCCGCCCGGTTCGTTCGCCGCTACGCCGACCTGGGCGGTGTCGCCACAAAAGCCGTGAGCGAGTGGGCCGCCGACGTCAAAGCGGGAAGGTATCCGTCCGAGGCGGAGTCGTACCACGCCTCGCCTGAGCTGCGCGCAGGCCTCGGGCTCGCTCCCGAGCTGAGGCACCCGGCTGCGAAGCTCTGAGCGTGGATCCCCCGCGTCAGGTACGGCCCGCCTCGGCTACCATGTCGATGTCCCTTAAACCCCTGCCCCGTCAGAAGCGGGGCCCCGAACGCCTTGCGCGTCGGGTCCGGAGGAGGTGAGGCCGCAGTGCGGCCCTACGAAGTCATGGTTATTTTCGATGTCGGCCTCGAAGACGGCGACATCAACGCAAGTCTCGATCGCATCACGTCGCTGGTGCGCGAGCGCGGGGGCAATCCCGGTCGCGCCGAGCGCTGGGGCCGCCGGACATTCGCGTACGAGCTCAAGCACCGCAGCGAGGGTTACTACGTCCTTATCGAGTTCACGGCCGAGCCGACCCTAGTGGCCGAGCTCGACCGGATGCTGACTCTTGAAGACACCGTGCTCCGCCACAAGGTGATCCGGCAACCGGACAAGCAGAGTGGGCGCGCCCTTCGCGCCGAGGCGAAACGGCGCCAGACCGCCGCTCGCAAGGCTGCCCGGGTCAAAGCGGCGAGCTGAGCGAACTGGAGAGAATGACATGTCGAATGGGAACTCCGTCACCCTCGTGGGCAACGTGACCCGTGACCCTGAGCTGCGCTTTACCCCGAACGGGCAAGCTACGGCGAGTTTCGGGTTGGCGGTCAACCGCCGCTGGCAAAACCGTCAGACCCAGGAGTGGGAGGAGGCCACCTCCTTCTTCGACGTCGTGTGCTGGCGCGAGATGGCGGAGAACGTCAGCGAGACCTTGACGCGCGGGGCGCGCGTGATCGTCACGGGTCGGCTCGAGCAGCGCAGCTGGGAGACCGCCGAAGGTGACAAGAGATCCAAGATCGAAGTGGTCGCCGACGAGCTCGGGCCGAGCCTTCGTTGGGCGACAGCCCAAGTGGTGAAGAACGAGCGGCGCGGGCCGGACGGTGGTTCCGGTGGCGGGCCCAGCCGGAGCGCCAGCCCGCGTCCGACTGCCCAGAGTGCAGGGCAACCCGGGGGCGATGCTTTCGGGTCCTATGACGAGGAGCCTTTCTAGATGGCACGCAACAATGACAGAGACCGCGGCACGCGCCGCGCTCCCAAAGAGACGGGTCGGCGGACCAAGAAGAAGATCTGCATCTTTTGCAAGGAGCACGCCACCTGGGTCGATTACAAAGACGTGAACCTCTTGCGCAAATTCATGTCCGATCGGGGCAAGATCCGTGCCCGTCGTGTCTCGGGCAACTGTGCCCAGCACCAGCGTGAGGTCGCCCTGGCGATCAAGACCGCTCGTGAGCTTGCCTTGCTGCCCTTCACGCAGCGCACGACGAGCGAGCGTCCCAGCGGCCGTGGCGCGGGTCGGGGTGCCGGCGGTGGTCGTGGGCCGGCGCGTGAGGAGTCGACGGACGAGCCCGAGCTAGAGGCCTTGCTGATCGATACGGTGGCCGACGACGAGCTCGAAGACTCCGACCTCGACGAGGAGCTCGAATCGCTCGTGCTTGCCGGTGCTGAGGACGAGGCAGGCGAGAAGTGAAGGTCGTGCTGCGCACCGATGTGCCCGGCGTGGGCAAGCGAGGGGACATCACAGAGGTGTCCGACGGATTTGCCAGGAACTATCTGGTGCCGCAGGGCCGTGCGATCATCGCCAATGTCGGCATCGAAGACCAGGCCGCCTCGATGCGCCGTTCGCGCGACCTTAAAGATGCGCGTAACCGTGAGGGTGCCGAGACGATCGCCCGCAAGCTCGTCCCGATCGTGTTCCGCATCGAGGCACGGTCCGGCACCGAAGGCAGGCTGTTCGGTTCCGTCACCGCCTCTGACATCGTGGACGCGGTCAACCGCCAGTCGGGAGTCGAGCTCGACCGGCGGCGGCTAGTGATAGACGAGCCCATCAAGACCCTCGGTTCCCATGAGGTGGGCGTGCGCCTTCATCCCGAGGTCGAGTTCCGCCTGACCCTGGAGGTCGTGAGCTCCTAGAGCCATGACAGCCGGCTCGGTGGTGATACAGCCACATGTCAGTCTGTGGCTGTGGCACTGGACAGGGCTCGGCAGGCGGTGGGAGGGCGGACCGCTCTCAGCGTTGGGTCTGGTCGCAACGAGGGGACGAAACTTGTCCACGCTCCGTGCACAGGATTTTCCAGATTTCATACGGGTAATCCACAAGATCCGGCCCTAGCGCCCCCCAGGGCGTTGAGTCCATCCTTGTCTTGATGACCGTCCTGCAGCCCGTCCCGGACATGTCGCGGCACCGGCGGGGAGCGGCAGGGTCGTCCACGGCCGCCGGCGCGGGGGGCTCACGGGTACCGCCGCACAACTTTGACGCTGAGGAGTCCGTGCTGGGGGCGATGCTCTTGTCGCGCGACGCCATAGCAGTCGTCGTTGAAGAGGTGAGCGCCGAGGACTTCTACAAGCCGTCCCACGCTCACATCTTCTCCGCCATCACCTCCCTTTACGTGAAGGGACAACCGGCCGACTTCGTCACGGTCCCTGAGGAGTTGCGCCGGATAGGCGTGCTGGACGCATCCGGGGGAGCGGCGGCACTCATCGCGTTGCAGGCCAACACTCCGGCGATCTCGAGCGCTGGTCGTTACGCCCGCATCGTGAAGGAGCACGCGCTGCTCCGTCGGCTGATCGGGGTCGCGCACGAGATCGCCGAGATCGGCTACGAGGTCCCAACTGACATCGCCGGGGCTCTTGACAAAGCCGAGGCGTTGGTGTTCGACGTCGCCCAGCGGCGCACCTCGGACTCGGTGCGCTCGCTCAAGGACCTGTTGACAGAGAGCCTGGAACGTCTCGACCACCTGTACGGGAGGGGCGAGACAATCACCGGTGTCCCGACCGGTTACGGCGAGCTTGACTTCCTCCTTTCCGGCTTGCAGCCGTCCAACCTGATCGTGGTCGGGGCCAGGCCCTCGATGGGAAAGACCGCCTTCGCCCTCGGACTGGCGGCACACGCAGCCTCGAACCACGGGGTACCGGTGCTGTTTTTTTCGCTCGAGATGAGCCACCTGGAGATCGCCCAGCGAGTGCTTGCCGCCGAGGCACGTCTCGATGTCACCAAGCTCCGCAACGGGCGACTGCTCGACAGCGACTGGCCACGTATCTCGAGCGCGATCGGTCGTATCGACACGGCCCCCCTTTTCATAGACGACAACCCGAACGTGACGATCATGGACATCAGGGCCAAAGCGCGTCGGATGCGGTCCTCGGACGGAATCGGCCTTGTCGTCATCGACTATCTGCAGCTCATGACGGGACGGTCCTCTGCAGAGAACCGACAGGTCGAGATCTCCGAGATCTCTCGCGGCCTCAAGATCCTCGCCCGCGAGTTGCAACTCCCGGTCGTGGCGCTCAGCCAGTTGTCCCGAAATCTCGAGGCGCGGGCAGACAAGCGCCCGATGCTCGCCGACCTGCGCGAGAGCGGTGCCATAGAGCAGGACGCTGACGTCGTGATGTTCATCTACCGTGACGAGGTTTACAACCCCGACTCGGCCGACCGGGGAACGGCAGAGGTGCTCGTCGCCAAGCACAGGAACGGCCCGACGGGTTCAGCGCATCTGGCCTTCATTGCCAACTACGCAAAGTTCGGGGATCTCGCGAGGGTTTGAGGGCCAAAACCGGGGAACTGTGAGCTCGCCTGGCGCATGCGTGTCACCTACGAGGTGACTGTGTCGTGGCTTTGTCAGGCGGCGAAGTGGGGCTCCAGGGCTGCTTCGCGTAACGGCCAGTGGAACTCCTCGGGCGAAAGGCCCCCTTTGCCGTTCGCGCGGCACCACGAGTCGTACTCAAGGGCCCAGGCGTGGTGCCACTCGGCTTCGCACCGCGTCAGCTCGTCGATCTCGTAGCCTGCCAGCTCGGGGTAGCGCTCGGCGATGGTCCGGGCAATGGCCACGGTCGCATCGGCGTCGCTGCCGGCGTCATGGGGACTGGCGAGAATTACGTCGTAAACCCGGCACAAGGCGTCAAGTCGCCGCTTGCCGGACCGGTAACGGTCCATCTGGCGATCAATGACGAGCGGATCGACGAGGGCCACCCAGGCGATCGGCTTCAGCCCGAAGTTCCGGAACAACGTCGTGGCGATCGTGATGTCGAAACTCGCATTCATTGCCACGACGGGCAGGCGATCCGCCTGAGCCTTCTGGAGCACAGAATGCAAGATTGCCACGGCCTCTTCGAGCCGACAGCCTTCCCGACGGGCCTTTCGCGTGGAGATCCCGTGGACCGCCTCCGCGGCGGCGGGGATCTCACACCCGGGATCCACCAGGAAAACGTTGCGACAGGCGATGGCGCAGCGGTCCCAACGCACGAGGGCGACCTGGACGGGAAGGTCCTTGCACGGATTGACACCGGTGGTCTCGAGGTCGAAGCCGAGCAGCGGACCCTCGTTCCAGGCCATATCGCGCAGGCTAAGGCGAGGTTGTGTCACTCCAGATGTGAACGGTCGTTGAAACCCCGCAACACCCAGCGTGAGCCGATCACCACGATGGTCGAGATCGCAGCATTGTCAGAGCCGGTGAAGGCAAACGGGCGTGATCCGGTGGCCAGCGCCAGGATGGCCCCGATCGTGCCGCCGTGGGCCACGCAGACCACGCGTCCATCGCGGTGGTCTTCGGCGATACGAGCGATTGCGGGCCCGACCCGGGCCGCGACAGAGGCGTTCGACTCGGCGCCGGGGATCACATCCCAGCGTTCCTGCTCGTTCATCTGCTGCACGATCGGATCATTTTCGGCAACTCTCTGCCGATAGATCCCGGCGTCCCAATCACCGAGGTACACCTCGGCCAAAGCCGGCTCGACGAAGGGCACGAGACCGAGGCGGGCGGCGAGTGGTGCCGCGGTTTCGGCAGTTCTCCGCAAAGTCGTGACATAAATGGCGTCAACACGAGTGAGGGCCAAGCGGTCGGCGAGACGGACGGCCTGTTCCCGGCCGAGGGCGGACAAAGATGGGTCGCCCCTTCCCTCGACGAGGGGGAACGGCCTCGCAGGATTGGCGCGCTGTGACTCTCCGTGGCGAACGAGGACGACCTCGCTCGACCCGGTAGGCGGTTCGAAGCGAATCTGCCGATAGCCCTCTTGTCCCTCGCGAACGTCCTGGTCAAAGGCCATCGAAGGGCAAGCCTAGGAGGATTTGGCCACTACAGGGGGGATGTCCATTTGGCGGACCACCCCCTTGCGCGTAATACTTGCGGCGACCAATCCCGGCGTCGGGCTGACACGATAGGGGACTTTCGTGCGCCACCAGACAAGAACCTGGAAGGTGGAGTGGCTTGCCACCGGGATAGTGCTCCTCAGCGCGTTCGGCGCACCGATCGGCAATGCGACCTTGCGCAGTTTTGGCATTCAGCCCGCCCGGACGGCTCCCACCGGCTTCGTGCAAGTGGCACGTGACGGCCAGAGCACAGGCCCCGCGGCTCTATTGACCCAGCACGTGATCGTGCCCGTGAACGAGAGCGTCGATCCGCCAACGGTCGAGTACCCGCCTTGGTGGAGCGGACCGTGCGACGACAACAACTATCCGGGCTCGTTTGTCCTGTCCAGCTGGGACGGGCTCACCGCCTGCGGACCAGGCCCGAACCGTGGTGGTTACGACCTGGCGATCGAGTTCTTCCCCGGCGCCTGGGGTGAGCTCGAGTGGGAATGCGTGGAACTGTCGATGCGATGGCTCTATCTCGAGTACGGCGTCAGGCCCTATCCCGCGAACGGCTCGCAGGTCGTCTGGAACTACTCGCCCACCGACGGCGGTGACCTGCAGAAGGTTGTCAACGACGGCTCAAGCGCGCCACGGCCAGGCGATGTGCTGAGCATGGGCTCGATGTGGGGCGAAGGTCACACCGCCGTCGTCACGGCCGTGAACGTCGCGGGCGGGTACGGCTCGATCAACGTCTTGGAGCAGAACATGAACGGCGGGAACGGCACGAACACTTTGGGCGTCGCCGCCGACGTGGTCGAGCCCGATTACGGGATGCCGGTCACAGGGTGGCTCCAGGCCGAGGCGCCACCGGCGGTAGCGGCTTTCTCTGCCAGCGCAGGCATGGCGGCGGCCGATCTGGTGCACGACGGCGGCTTCAACCACCGCGGACCGGGCGCATGGCACAAGGAGGGCAACGCCCGCTTTGGGATCGAGATGGCGGGCGCGCTCACTAGGAAGTCCGCGACCAAGCCGTACGAGGGCAACGGCTTTGCCGTCACGTCGACCTCGGCCGCAGGCGGAGGGATCTACCAAGATGTCACATTTCCTGTCACCGTAGGTGAAAGTTTCTGCGCAGACGCCGAAGTAGTCACGGCCCGTGGTCGATCCGGGGCGAGAGGCGCTATGACCTTGTGGCTGCTCGGTGACTCGAAGAGCCAATCGTCTAAAGCTCGCTTTGGACCGCTGCGGGGCAAGGACCTCTGGAGCCCGGTGACGACCTGCCTCACCGCCGCGGGGGCGCACTCGGACATTCGCATCCAGTTCTCCGGCGTTGCGGGCTCCTTGCCGCTCGGCATCGACGCCGTCGACGTCCACGAGTCTTTTGTCCAAAACGGCGGCTTCGAGCATCACGACGGTGCCGGCTGGCGGGAAACCAAAGACGCTTGGCTGGGACTCGAGTCAGCCGGCAAGCTGGGGACGATGCCTTATGGCGGTGACGGCTTTGCTGTCACGAATTCTTCAAATCCTTCCGGCGGCGTCTACCAGGATGACTCTCTTCCCATCCGTGCCGGCGACAGCCTTTGCGCCGACGCGGAGGTGGTCACGGCCGGTGGTCATGGGGGCGCCCGGGGCAAGATGGCGCTCTGGTTGCTCGGCAAGTCGAAGAGCCAGCTTTCCTTCGTGAGCTTCGCGAAGCTGCCCGGAAGGAGCCACTGGACGGCTGTGTCGACGTGCGTCACCGCCACCGGTCCCCACTCCGGGTTCAGGATCGAGTTCTACGACGCGCCAAAGGCGCCGCCGCTTGGCATCGACGCCGTCGACGTCCACCAGTCTTTCGTCGACAACGGCGGTTTCAACAACAACGGCCGCGCCGGATGGCACTCGGTGGGTCGGACCTGGTTCGGGGTCGAGCCGGCCGGCAAGCTGCACACGACCGCTTACGAGGGCAACGATTTCGGCGCTACCGACACCGTGCAGCTCGGTGGCGGCATCTACCAGGTGGTCTCGTTACCGATCAGAGCCGGTGAGAGCCTGTGCGCGGATGCCGAAGTGGTCACCGCGGCAGCCGAGTCCGGGGCGCAAGGCCGCATGGCGCTCACATTGTTCGGCAAGTCAGGCAGCGAGTCCTCCTCGGTCTACTTCGGGCCACTCCCGGCCAAGGGTAAGTGGACCCCGGTGGCGACCTGCGTGACGGCGTCCGGGCCGCAGGCGGGCTTCAGGGTCCGCTTTTACGACACCCCGGACACACCGCCGCTCGGCATCGACGCCGTCGACGTGCGCTAGCGCCTGGGCCTCAAAACTCCTGCCCTCCGAGTCGCAGTACGTCGCCTCGGTCCCCGGCAGCTTGCAGTCTCCTTGGGACGAGGCTCCTATTTGTTCGCGGTCTGGACGCAACAGTGAGCTGACCTTAAACAGACTGGTCCGCGTTGGAGGCCTACGAAGCTCTAAGCTGCGGGAATGTCGATCGCGAAGGGTACGGTCGGGGGTAATTCGATCGAGCCCGACCAGGCCGGTGACCCCGTCGAGATCGTCTTGGCCGAGATACGCCGACGTGGCGGGCGGGTCACCGCGGCGCGCCGGCTTGTGCTGCGGGCGCTATTCGAACGCCCCGGCCATCGAACCGCCCCTGAGCTGGCCGAGGAACTCGCCAGGGAGGTCCACGCCTACGGTCTCGATGTCCACATGTCGACGATCTACCGCTTCCTCGACGAGCTCGAGGAGCTTGGCGTCGTCAGCCACTCCCATCTCGGGCATGGCCCGGCGGTTTACGACGTTTCCCCGGTGGGTCATTTCCACCTGGTCTGCGAGGTGTGTGGCGAGGTGACCGAGTCACCGGACGCCCTGTTGGCGGCATTGGCGGTCTCGTTGAAGGCGCGCTACGGCTTCTCGGTTGACCCGCACCACTTCGCCATTACGGGGCGGTGCAAGAACTGCGCGGAGTGAGCCGGCGAACCTGCAGTCCGGCACGCTCGCGATCGTGACGGGCCACCTCGCGATCTGCGCAGGCGCCCCTCCCCTTCGGCGCCGTCGCATCTCCACCGCCTCTTACAGCTGCTAGCAACGCCAGGCGCTCGTGTGGTCGTGGGCACGGGAAGCTGAACCAGCTCCCGTTTCGAGGCGCGCCGAGGCAGCTCAGCGGATCGGCACCCCGTTCGAGCGAACTCAAGGCTCTGTGGAGGCGACCGTCCGGATCCCGTCGCAGACGATCTCGACCATGTGTTCGCAGGCTTCATCGCCCAAGCCGGCTTGCGCCGCCGCCTGGCAGGCCCCCATGACAAGTCCGATCAGCTCGTCCACCGACATGTCGCCCCGCACGGTTCCAGCCTCCTGGGCACGAGAGAGCAGTAGGCCGATGCACCCTTTCATCTCGTTCACCTTGTCGGTGCAGCGCGCCTTGAAGTCGATCCCGGCCGCGCCGAGGGCGTCGAACAGGTCGTGTTTGGCCGAGGCCTGGTGGGCGAACTGCTGCAGGTAGGAGAACAACGCAGGTCCGGGCGCCGGTGACGCCGCCTCTTGTCTTGCCATCGTCAGCAGGTCCTCCAGGCGGGTCATGACGATCGCCTCGAAAAGGTCTTCCTTGTTGGGAAAGTGGCGGTAGACGGTTCCCACTCCGACCCCGGCGTGCTCGGCCACCTTGTCGATGGGTACGGAGATTCCCTCGGCGGAAAAGACCAGTTCAGCCGCGTCGAGGATCCGTTGCCGGTTGATAACGGCGTCAGCTCGCTTGTGGCGTGCCTCAAGCGGCTCGGTCGTGCTCGCGGGGGGCTTAGCGCTCGTCTCGGTTGCCTCTGCAGTCACAGCGGCCTCGTGTGCCAGCCCCGACCTTGGTGGGACTTGACAAACGGAACGCACGTTCCGTATAGTAGCCCTTGAAGCGGAGTCATCGCTCCGAATATATCGGAGTCAGCCGACGAAAGCCACCAAGGAGGGGGTTCCCCGTGACGAACGACCCGACCGCGGTCGAAAGGGCGACGAATAGGACAGTATCGGCGATCGAGCCCGATCCGCGCCGGTGGTGGTCATTGGCCGTCATCGCCATGGCGCAGCTCATGATCGTGTTGGACGCTTCAGTAGTCATCGTGGCCCTGCCGTCTGCCCAGCGAGCCCTTCATATCCCTATCGCTGACCGCCAGTGGGTCGTGAGCGCCTACACCCTCGCCTTCGGTAGCCTGCTCTTGCTGGGCGGGCGGATCGCCGACTACCTGGGCCGTCGTCGCATGTTCGTCGTCGGCCTCATCGGTTTTGGACTGTCGTCCGCCTTGGGTGGGCTGGCCCAGAATGCAGCCATGCTCTTTGGTGCCCGGGCCTTGCAGGGTGCTTTCGGGGCCATCATGGCGCCCGCGGCACTTTCGCTTCTCACAACCACCTTCACAGAGGTCCAAGAGCGGGCGCGAGCCTTCGGCGTCTATGGAGCCATTGCCGGCGGTGGTGCCGCCATCGGCCTGGTACTCGGCGGGACCTTGACTCAGCTGGCCTCGTGGCGATGGACCCTGCTTATCAACGTGCCCATAGCGTTCGTCACAGCCGTGGCGGCCACGCGCCTCGTCCGTGAGAGCCGAGTGACTGTGCGCGCCGGTTACGACGTACCTGGAGCGGCGGCAGTGACGGGCGGCCTGTTCTTCCTCGTCTACGGATTCACCATGGCCGGCACGGACGGGTGGGGAGCACCCCTCACGCTCGGGCTGCTGGCCGCTGCCGCCGCCGCCCTGGCCGCCTTCGTGGCTGTCGAGTTGCGCTCGCCCCACCCGCTGCTCCCGCTGCGCGTCGTGCTGGACCGCAACCGAGGCGGCTCGTTCTTAGCCTCGCTGCTCGTTGGCAGTGCTCTGCTCGGGACATTCTTGTTCCTCACCTATTTCCTCCAGGAGACGCTCGGGTACTCCGCCCTAAAGACCGGCTTCGCTTTCCTTCCCTTCTCCGGTGGGATCATCCTGGGAGCAGGTCTCGCCAGCCGCCTGCTACCCCGCATCGGTCCCCGCAGCCTGATGGTGGTCGGCCTGCTTCTGGCCACGGGCGGCCTCTTCTGGTTCACGGGCCTAAGCGTGGGAAGCAGCTACGTGGCTCACGTGCTGCCGCCTGAGCTGCTCGTCAGCCTGGGTATGGGCCTTGCTTTCGTCCCGATGTCCTCGACGGCCCTCGTGGGAGTGGACCAGGGCCACGCCGGCGTCGCCAGTGCTCTCGTAAACGCCACCCAGCAGGTCGGGGGCTCGCTCGGAACCGCTCTTTTGAACACGGTCGCCGCCTCGGCCACGGCCGGCTTTTTGACGGCCCACCTTCACGCGAGGATGGCCCTCCAGAGAGCAGCCGTGCACGGCTACACGACAGCTTTCACCGTGAGCGCCTTTCTGCTGGCCGCGGCCGCCATCGTGGCCTGGGCACTTATCCGGGCTTCGCGCCACGAGGTGCAACCAGAGGCTGCGTATTCGGACGCGGCGTTGCTTTCCTCGGAGCTGGTCGCAATTGCGGAGCCCGTCTCCCCCAGCTGATCAAGAAATGTCTCCAGGGCGAGCAAGCGGTCGTTCTCCAGCCGCGCCGCGGCAAGGGCGGCGAAGCCAGCCTCGTGGCAGGGCCGGGGTTTCTAGACCTGTTCTAGACCAAGAGGTTTAGCTCAGCTAGGAAATCCCTGGTAGGAGACCTGAAATTTAGATGTCGTAGTAGAGCATGAACTATCGCAGGCGACTCTGCCACCTGGTCGGGAAGGCAAAATAGCGGCTTGACCTGCTCATCTCACCTCTCGTCATTTGCCACGGTTGCGCACGCTTTCCAACGTCGCGTGTCACGTTTGTGTCACGGTCACGCACTCAGCGTCACTGGGCTGCGAGGTGGATCCTCACAGTCTGATCTGGCGCGAAAGCACCCTTGAGACGCGCCGTCGTTCAGTGCGATGTTCTGTCTTCGGTATGCCCCTTACCGGCGTCCCTTCAAAGGGCGCTGAGTCACTCAGCTGAAAGCACCAGCGCTGTCGGAGTGCGCGCTGCGAGCCGGCCTGGGAGAGCGGCGGCGACGTTGGCGAAGACAAGCGCGCCGACGCCGACGAGGATCACCACGACCACCGGCACGGTGGGGTCGGGGACGGCGTCGATGTTGCGGGCGAAGAGGGTCCACAGTTCGCGTCCGAGGACGATCCCGACCGGGATCCCCACGATGACGCCGACCACCGCAGTCACCGTCGACTGCCACGCGACCACGCCCCTGAGCTGTCGAGGCGTGAAGCCGAGCGCCTTTAAGAGGGCGAGATCGCGTCGGCGGTGGCGGACCGAGGCGATGAGCGCGAGCGCGAGGGCTACGATCGCCCCGAGGGCGAGCCCTCCAGCAAGGATGACCGGGGTCGCGCCGATGCTGCGGTAGTTCACGATCTGGGCGGGACGTTGCACGCCGATGACGGCAACGCTGTTGTCGACCGCACCAGGATCGTGGGCGAAGATCGTGTTCGCCGCGGTGGCGACCCGTTCCAAGTTGGCCCGGCCCGTCGCGGCGCTGATGCCGCTCCGGAGCCGCACGAAGACCAGCTCCGGGCCGTTCAGGTTCGGGTCGTTGGTCCCGACCGCTCGTTTGAAACTCGCTGGGAAGACCCCTTCGGAGAAAAGCGCCCCGGTCCCCATCGAGGTGTGATCGGCGACGAAGCTCGCGTACCCCACCGCGGGGAATGTGGCGGTCCCGACGATCTGAAGGCGCGTCGGCGGGAGGTAGATCGGGGCGTCGGCGGGGGTCTCGTAGCTCAGCTCCACCGTGTCGCCGATGTGCTTGTGGAGCTCGGCGAGCGTGGCCGACCCGATGACGATTTGGTTGTTGGCGTCGAGGCCGTGTCCCGACAGGATCGGCGGCGCCACCGAGGCACCTGGTCGGCCGAAGAGCACCGGGACGGACTCTCCGTCGATCTCGAAGTTGTTGTAGTCGACGCCGGTCCATGCGGCGACGTCGGGGTCACGGTTGAGCAGCGTGAGCGCGCCAGGTGGGACGTCATTGCTTGGATTGAGCGCGTAGGTCCAGTTCCAGCCGTAGAGCGCGGGCGTCGAGACCAGCGTGTTGAGGCCGCTCGCAAACGTGAGGGTGGCGACCAGTAAGACGACCGCCGTGACGGTGCCGAGGAGAACCGAGCGCACCGGCACCGCGGTGCGACCCCGACCCGGTTCGAGGGCGAAGCGGACGCCCACCACGCCCGCCAGGGGCATCCCCGCGGCTTCGGCGCCGCGGGTGATGCTCGACGGTCGA
>CAVZYD010000011.1:0-10418 GCA_963779425.1 uncultured Acidimicrobiaceae bacterium | reverse complement strand
AGGACCAGCTTGCAGCCCACCTGTGCGGTGTGGGTGACGAGGCGCTCCAGGTCGTCGGTGCGCGTCATCGTCGCCTCGTCGAGGACGATCACGTCCCTATGACCGAGGCTGCGACGCCCGTTCTCCACATCGAGGAGGAAGCGGGCCAGGGTGTCAGAACTAAGTCCCGCTTCGTCGGACAGCACGCGTGCCGTGATCGCCGATGGCGCGAGCCCGATCGGACGGTAGCCGGCGGCGTCCCAGGCCTCGCGTGCCGCGCCGAGGGCGCGGGACTTCCCCGCGCCCGCCGGACCGACGAGGAGGGCCACCTGCTCGCTACCACCTAGTAGCTCGCGTACAGCCCTTTGCTGATCGGCGCCGAGCATCGAGCGGAGAGCACCATGTCCACGGTGCGCTCGGGGACGAGGCCGACTCGGACGTGTCGTCCCTTCGCCACCGCGTCGAGGACGCGTGCCTCGCTCCGCAGCGTGGCCTCGGTCGTGTAGCGTGTCGCCCCGTGGCGCTCGATCGCGCTCATCTGGTCCCGGCGACGGAGCGCATCGGGCGGTTCGGCCGGCAGTGGCGCAGCAAGCGAGCAGACCCGGTGGTCTCTGAGTACCTCGTCGGCGGCCTGCTCGACGCGGGCGCGAAGCTCGTCTGCGCTCGTCCCGGTGACAAGCGTGGTGAGCACCTCGGTGACGTCGGAACGCCCCCAGGTGGCGCGCGTCTCTTCGAGGCGGGCGATGGCGAGGTGTACGACCGCCTCCCGATCTTCGGGGGTCGATGTCAGCGCTTGGCCGAGCACCCGAGAAAGCCAGCGCTCCGGTGCCTGGCCCCAGGAGGCGGCCTCCTCCCGCCAGCGGGCAACGAGGACTTCGGTCGGGGTCTCGACCTCGAGCTTCGGGGCCCCTGCGATAGGCGGCGAGTTGGAGACAGCGCGCCCGCTCACCACCCGAGAGCTCGCGACCGAGCTCTGACTCGCGGCTCGCGACGAACTCTGCACCAAGGGACTCCACTTCGTGGCGACGCGTCGACCAGGTCTCGACGAGCACCTTGGGCACGCCTTGGATCTCGGCGATGCCGTTCTCGTCGACCGGTGTCCAAGAGACTCCGAGCGAGGCGGTGAGCTCGGCCCGAAGCGCCGCGCGATACAGCATGCCGGCGGCCTTCTGGTGCTCGTAGAGCTCGCGACCGTCCAGGCTTAGCCACCTACCGTCCTTGGCGCGCACCTTGTTGGCGAGAAGGACATGGGTATGAAGCTGCGGGTCCGCGGCGCGCGAAGTGCGGTGGAGGAAGCTCGCGGCGACAAAGCCCTCGGTGTCGACCTGGAAGACCCCGCCTGCGCCGCGTCGTGTGAAGGCGGCGTGGTCCTGCAGGAAGGAGAGCGTGCTCGCAAGAGCGCGTTCGTGCGCGGCGACGACGGCTGTGCGGAGCTCTTCGCCACCGGTTCCCCACAGCACCGAGACGCTCTTCGGTGGCGAGAAGGTCAGCCCGAAGCCGGCGACGACGTTGTCGTTGTCGGGCGAGTAAGCCGCCGAGCCCATGTCCCGTCGCGGGGATCGGTGCCGTGACCGATGAGGCGCTCGAGGCCGAGCGCGTCGACCTCGGCGCCGGCGAGCCCGATTGCCTCTGCTCCGCGGCCGAGGTAGCGACCGGGGTGCTCCGCGGAGCGGGCGAAGTAGTCCTCGCGGCCGGTCGCGATCTCCTCGGCGAAGTAGCGCCAGCCGGAGGGACCGAGCTTCGTCAGGCTCATCACGGCCGCGACGCTCCCAAAAGCGACGCCCGTGCCGAGCGCACTTCGAGTGCAGCAGTGTCTGGCTGAGGAGTCACGAGGGACAGTTATGACAGGCGAGAAAAGCCTTGTAAATGGCGGAATCCGAAACGGTGAACAGTGGTCAATGATGGTCAATTGTGAGGTTGCAACTGGGAGGGTGTCCGTAGGTGGGAAGAGCGAATCGAAAGGATGTGCGCCGGTCACTGAGGGTTCGTAAGAGGAGATTGGGATGGTGAGTAGCTGGGAGGAGCTGAAGGCGGTCTTCATTGATGCGACGATCGACGCCGACCGCTCCGCGGCTCTCGGGTCCCGTCGAACACGGTGCTACGGCGGGGTAAAGGCGACCGGTCGGATCGGAGATCGGCCATCCCGAGCTGTATCACGTGTGAGCACAGATGTGATACAGTGCGGATATGCGAAGCCTTCGGCTTGATTCCGAACTTGATGAGAAGGTCCGGCGAGCGGCCGCTGTCAAGGGCGAGTCGGTGTCGGAGTTCCTCCGCCATGCCGCCGCAGAGCGGGCCGAAGAGACGCTGTCCGCGCGTCCAAGCGAGCGTTTCGCCGATGTCGCCGGGGTGGTCCATGGCGGCGGCGGTCGGGCTCGACGGACCGGGGACGCCTTCACCGCATCACTGGCGGAGGACCGCAAGAGGCAGTGACACTCACCGACGCTGGTCCGCTCATCGCGATCATCGACGCCGACGAGCCAGACCACGTCGCGTGCATGGAGGCCCTCGACCAGATCGTCATCCCGCTCGTGACCACATGGCCGGCATTCACCGAAGCGATGTACCTGCTCGCCAGGGCAGGCGGCATTAGAGCTCAACAGGCTCTCTGGCGCCTGGTGCAGACGGACCGACTCGTCATCGCCGATCTCTCGCCGTCCGCTGTGGATCGCAGCGCTCGGTTGATGGATCAGTACGCGGACCGACCTATGGACCTGGCGGACGCCACCCTCGTCGCGCTCGCCGAGGAGCAGGGCGACCGACGGATCTTCACCCTCGACGCCGACTTTCAGATCTATCGGTTCCGGGGACGACAGCGCTTCGAGACGATCCCAGCTCGATGACCCACGGGCACTCCGGTTCGCCCAGCGCACTTGGCATCTCTCCTGCCACCCAGCCGCTACGCCGCCACGTGGGCGAACTTGGCGTGCGTTGACGGCATCGCGGCAGCAGCTCCCGTCGGCCTGCACTTCCCCGACCGGACGTACCGCACTCCGGACGGGAGACCTTGAGAATGCCGGCTGCTCGTGCATCTCCCTCGCCTCGAAGCCGGTGAGGTGGAGGTGACGCTCGCTTCGGAAGTCCGCGTCCGCTCGGGCTTCGTGGAGACCGCGGAGTTGTCAGTGCGCAACTTGGGAGTTCGTGAGTTGTCGATCAGGACGACCGGCAACTTGATCACCCGTGTCGTCGACCCAGCGAGCGGCGAGGTCGTCGTGGCTGTTGGGGCGGGCAGATGGCGCCGTTCGTCGTCTTCCGGGCGACACGGCGTCGGTGCGACTCCTGAGCGTCACGGCCTCCTTCGCCTCGGAGCTCGGCTACGCGATCCCGCCGGGCCAGTGGGTGTTCGATGCAGTTATCGACCTCGGCGACGAGGGCCGGTACGTGACGCCGCACCTCCCGATCCCGGTGCTGCCGTAGGCGGAAGGGGTCTCGCGGAAAAGAATTCCGACCGCAAAAACATGGCCTGACCTGGGTCTGTGAGTGTTGCTGTGAGTGTTGCTGTGAGTGTTGCTGTGAGTGTTGCTGTGAGTGTTGCTGTGAGTTCGACTCCGCATAATCCGCGACATGACGGACATTCAGCACGCCGATCGGTCACGGAGACCGCCGCGCGGAGGCGTTGAGGGCACGAGCTTGCCCGGTGATCAGTAAGTGATGGGAAGCGGTGACGAGCATCACGGTGCGGTGAGCGGTCCTGTGAGTGATTCGGGAGTGCTCAGCGAGCGTGGGGCGACCGGACACGAAGGAGCAATCGAAATGTCACAACGACGATGGTTGTCAGAACGGTCCGGACGGCAGCGGACGGGCCAACACTCACCGATACGCCAGCGGAGAAAGCAGACGATTTCTCATCGTAACAAAGGCACTTGTGGCCGATTGGATCCTCTGAATACCCAGTAATACTCATCGGAACTCGAACCAACAAGCGAAAGAAGGGAACAGTGGAGCAGTTGCAATTTCCGGAACTTGTCGACATCGAGACGGTCGCGAAGCTCCTTGGCGTCGGGGTGCGGTACGTGAGGAGGATGGTGGCGGAGCGGCGGGTACCGACGGTCAAGGTCGGTCACTACGTCCGCTTCGACCTCGCCGACATCCGCAAGTGGGTGGAGGAGCAGCGGCGTCCCGACGTGTCGTGACTGAGGTGGGCGACGGCACAGCGCGATGAAAAGATGCGGCCAAGACTTCGATCGCCCCAGAGGAGGGTGACATGAGCAAGCGTCACTTCGGTTCAGTCAGGCGGTTGCCGTCCGGGCGGTATCAGACGAGCTACTGGCACGAGGGGGTCAGGCATCTCGCCGAGCAGACATTCCCGACGAAGGGCGACGCGTCTGGCTCACCTCGCATCGATCGAAACGGACTTGCACCGCGGCGCGTGGATTGACCCGAGCGCTGGCAAGGTGACGTTCGGCGAATGGGCGCAGAGCTGGCTGGATGCCCGCGCCGATCTTCGGCCAGTCACCAAAGCGAAGTACCAACACATGCTCGACCGGCACGTCGATCCCGTTCTCGGTCCGGTCCGTTTGAGCAGGGTCACTCCGTCTGCCGTGCGCGCTTGGTACATGGATATGCGCGAGCGGTACGTGACGACGGGCGACGACGCCTACCGGATGCTTCGGGCCATCCTCAACACTGCCGTTACGGATGGCTTGATCGCACGGAACCCTTGCCAGGTGCGCGGGGCCGGACAGGCCCGCTCCGTAGAGCGACCGGTGGCGACCGTCGCTGAACTCGCAGCGGCAGTCGAGGCCGTTCCGGATCGTTATCGGCTCGCCATCCTTTTGCCGGCGTGGTGTCAGTTGCGACGCGGCGAAGTCCTGGGGTTGCAGCGTCGCGACGTCGACCTCATGCACGGGACGATCCGAATCGAGCGGTCGGTCGTGAAGCCGATGGACGGAACCACGATCGTCGGTCCGCCGAAGACGAGCGCGGGCGCTCGCTCGCTCACGGTGCCCGCCAATGTGCTGCCGGTGCTACAGAATCATCTTGGGCGTTACGTCGCACCGCAGCCGAGAGCATGGCTGTTCACCAGCGAGAGCGGCGGACCGATGATCCCCGTCACGCTCGATCGAGTGTGGCAAAGGGCCCGTCGCAAGATCGGACGGACTGATCTGCACTACCACGACCTCCGCCATACCGGGCTCACGTGGGCAGCGGCCTCCGGTGCTTCGGTCGCCGAACTGATGCGTCGCGGTGGTCACGCAAGTCCCACGGCGGCCCTCCGCTATCAACACGCCACCGAGGACCGCGATCGAGCAATCGCCGATGCGCTCGCCGAACTAGCGACGGGAAGAGTCGTGCGATTCAACGCGAGTCGCAGCAGGACCAGAAGGAGTCGGTAAGCGCACATCGGCCGGCTGCCGCGTGAGTCACCCAAGCGCCAGCGATCGGAGGCGGTTGCTGCGACGGCAGACTGCCTCGCAGTGATGAGCCGATCCCGTTAGCTTGCTGGCGTGGCGGAAGGACCGGCTACGACGAGATCGGCATCGGCGTCGCGCTGCATCTCTGTGGCGACCAAGTCTCGAAGGCGGCAGCCGACAGATCGGTGCGACACCTGTCGGACGATCTTTCGGATGGAACCTGGGAAGACGCGCGATGGGCACCTTCGGCCTGCGTCCGCGTATGACGCCGCCTGCGCCTCGTTGTCGCCGCGTGAATCGCGTTCGAGCCTCATAGCCAAGGCCGCCGCGGCGCAGAACTCGCGGCCCATCGCGGACGAATCGCGCACGAACCGCGGATGGTGCGGCTCAACAACCTCTAGCGAGGGCTAAAAAAGTGCCGTTTAGCTGGTCAAATGACTGGCACCCCCAACGGGATTCGAACCCGTGTTTCCGCCTTGAAAGGGCGATGTCCTCGGCCGCTGGACGATGGGGGCTCGACCCGAAGGCGGAAGCGACGAAGCGAACACGCAAAATTATCAGGCGCCGGCCTCCGTTCCGGCGGTGCCTTCGCCCGCGAAGTAGCCACTCACTGCCGTCGGGAGTATCGCGGACTTCGATCCCGGACTCGGCGAGGCGTTCCCGCACGAGGTCCGCCTCCACGAAGCGACCGTCTCGTCTCGCCGCGTTCCGGAGCTCCAAGAGCGCCTCGACGAATGGCCCGACGACCTCGCGGGGGTCGCGAGTCCCGGTCTCGGACAGCCGGCCGAGCTCCAAGATGAGCGAACGCAGGCTGGCGTGGGCCCGGTCGAGCTCGTCTCCGGCGGGGATGTCCGTCGACCATTCTGTGACGTCACGCTCAAGCTCAAGCACCGTGCTCGCGGCGAGTGCCATGTCTCGAGCGGTGACCGCCGTGGCGAAGTCAGCCTCACGCTCGCGTACGAGATCGACGAGCGGAGACGTGCTCAGCGACCGGCCGGCACCCGGCGACGGCGCGTCATAGGAGCCGGCGCTCGGTCCACCGGCTGCTCGCCGATCTTCGGCTCCGCGTCTGCGCGGGCGAGTTCCTCAGCGGTCTCGACTATCCGTGCGATGGGGAAGGTTTCACCGCTTGCCAAGGTCGCGGAACGGCCGGCGGAGCGAACGGTCACGACGCCCCGTCCTTCCACCGATGCGGTGCCGGCGTCGAGATCGAACGTGCACGCGGTGTGCTCGTCGACCCCGAGCACGAAGGCCCCGTCGGGCAGGTCCCTCTCCATGATCGAAAGGCGCCGCTCACCCAGATAGCAGAAACGGGTGTCGTGCGTCCCACCCTCGTTGTTGTCGTAGTGGGGGATGACCGCCGCCCGAATCCCGCCGCCGACGTGATGTCGAGGCCCTCGAGCCAGTGCGGGTCCTCACCGCACTTGTAGATCTCGTACACGGGCACCGTCGCGATGCCGAGCGTCAGCGCTGCGGCGCTCGCGAACACGACGCAGCCACCGTGAAGCAGCTTCTCGACGAGCAGGCCGGGAACCGCGGTTCCCTGCCACTTCGCAACGCGTAGCTCGGGCTCCCGGTCCGGCGAAGACGTACGCGCGTCCCTAACCGTGGTCACGAGCCGTTCGTCGGCGAACGGCACCTGCTCGGCGCCGCCATCGGTGCTTGCAGGCCGCCGCCGCCAGCCCGGTGACGGCGATCGGTCGCCTGAAGGCTCTCGCGGAAGTAGGTGACCGCGCGTCCGGCGATCTCCCGCGCGTTCTCCTGGAAGCCGAACGGGGTGTCGAGCAGGACCGCTGGGACCGGCGGCGGCCCCAGCCTCTCGAGCAGCTGGCGATGGACCTTCACCATCGTCGGCGACGTCTCGCCCGAGCCCATGATCGCGAGCAGACGGGGCAGCCCGGGCCGGCGTGCTCACTGGTCACTCGGTTGTGGTGTGCCGTCCCAGCGCAGTCCGCCCGGTGGTTCGCCCCAAGGATCCTCGGGGACGAGGTCGTCGGCGCCCGGCACCGGGTCGGGCAGGGTCCGCTCGAGGATGTCGATGATCTCACTTTGGAGGCCGCCCAGGTACAGGTATGCGATCCACTCGGCCTGATGCGTCATCGCCCACGGCGGCTCGGTCTCGTCCTCGGTCACCCCGAGCATCGATCCGAGGGCGAGCCGGAGGTCGTTCAGCGCGGCGAGCCATGCGGCGAGCTGCTCGTCGTCGAGCCAGGTCGCCTTTGCCGTGACCGACATCGTCTCGAGCGACTCACGGTGGTGCTCGACGAGATCCTCACGGGTCATCGACACGTAGGCGCGCTCGGCGTCGGGGTCGGTCGTGTACGCGGGCGGAAGCAGCCGCCGCAGGGCATCGGGCAGGTCGCCCGGAGGCGGTCTCGCCGACGCCTTCGAGAAGGGAGACGAGGTGAGCCGGGCAGCACCGTGAGCAGCGAGCGCTCCTCGGCGGCGAGACGCACCTCGTAGCCCCCGCCTCTCGAGCGGCGGATCCGGCGCCGAGAGCTCATCGGCTGTGCTCCATTGTCGCCCAGAGCCCGTGTTGGTGGAGGCGGGCGACGTCGAGCTCGGCTCGCTCCTTTGGTCCGCTGGAGACGACGGCGCGGCCCTTGTAGTGGACGTCGAGCATGAGCTTGTGGGCTTTTGCCCGCGAATAGCCGAACAGCTTTTGGAAGACGTAGGTCACGTAGCTCATGAGGTTGATCGGGTCGTTCCAAACGATCACCAGCCACGGCAGCTCCGGCGTTGCCACTTCGTGTGTCTCTGGGCGCTCGACTTCCGTCGGAAGGGAGGTCGAGCCGATCGAGGTCCCGGTCATGGCCATGTCAGGTGCCGAGAGCGACGGTGTCGGCGGGCCCGTCGCCAGAGCACCGTCGGTCGCTTGCAGAGGATGGCGATGCAACGACAGGAAGAAACCGAGCCCCGTGATCCAAAGCGCCGTCACCCCCGCCAGGTGGAGCTCCACCACCCATGCAGCATCGTGAAGGAAGTACTGCAGGTAGCCGAGCGCTCCTTGGAGGGCCATCACCTCGATGAACAGACGTCCGCGGCGCAGCACGATCTGCGGCGCATTCGCATGATGGAAGGCGAACTGCGACGCGAGGGTCATGCCGATGAGGAACAGCGCCACTGTGGAGTGCACTTCGGCGATGTCTCGGAACGCGATCGGGACCCGTTTGGCGCCCGGGCCACCGGCGTGGGGCCGGCACCGGTGACCACGGTGCCCAGGACCGTGACCAGCGTGAGGGTGCTCAGCTGTAGCCGTGCCAGGCGGACGAGGTCTCGCCCGACGACCGGCTCGGCGCGGGTCGGACGACTGCCGGACAGGTGGTACAGCACGATCGCGTCGGCGAGGATCACGATTGTCAGCAAGAAGTGGAGGGCGACGAGATAAGGGATTGAGCTTGAAGAGCACGACGAGACCGCCGAGCACGATCTGAGCCGCGATGCCGGCAACCAGCCCCGCGCCGAGCAGGGTGAGGTCCCGGCGGGGCGGTGTCCGGAGCGCCGTCACGGCGAGGGCGACGACAGACACCAATGTGACTGCTACGCTCACGAGCCGGTTGGCGAACTCCACGACCGGGTGGAACGAGGACACGGCCGTCAGGTGGTGCTGGAAGCACGAGGGCCAGTCGGGGCAACCGAGCCCGGAGCCTGTCAGCCGCACTGCGCCGCCGCTCAGCACCAGCAGCGCGTAGCAGATCACCGAGACCAAGGCCACCTTGCGCACGGTGGCGGGTGAGAAACGGGGCAGGCGCACCGCCTTCGGATCGTATGCTTGCACGGCTCAAGCCACCATTCTGTACCGCCGGGCCACGGCGTCACCGCGCTTGATCGATTGCGGCCGTTCCTATACTTGCGAGATGGCGCAGGTCACGACCGTTCTGATGCCGCGCCGATCGCTGAGCCTCAAGCTCAAGGCCTATGTGGCCCTGACCAAGCCCCGGATCATCGAGCTGCTGCTGGTCACGACGCTGCCGACCATGGTCGTGGCGGCAAAGGGCATCCCCTGTTGGTGGCTGATCGTCGCGACGCTTCTCGGGGGCGCGCTCTCGGCCGGCGGCGCCAACGCGGCGAACATGTTCGTCGACCGCGACATCGACGCTGTCATGCACCGCACCCAGCACCGGCCGCTTGTCACCGGTGCCGTCACCCCGGCGGCGGCCGTGATCTTCTCGGTCCTCCTCGAGACCGCTGCCTTCGTGCTGCTCTGGCGGGCTGTCAACCTTTTCTCGGCTCTGCTCGCCCTCGGTGCGGCGCTGTTCTACGTCTTGTCTACTCGGTCGGCCTGAAGCGCCGTTCGACTCAGAACATCGTCATCGGTGGCGCGGCCGGAGCCGTCCCGGTGCTTGTCGGCTGGACAGCGGTCACCGACCATCTGGCCTGGCCCGCCATTGTGCTTTTCGCGATGATCGTGATCTGGACGCCGTCGCACTTCTGGGCCCTCGCGTTGCGCTACCAGGAGGACTACGAGGCGGCCAACGTCCCGATGCTGCCGGCCGTCGTGCCCTTCGAGCGGGTGGCGCGCCAGATCCTCTTGTACTCGGTGGCGTTGGTCGCGACCTCGCTCGTGTTCGGCGTTGTCGACCACTCAGGGTGGATCTATTGGGCTGCGGCTGTCCCTGCCGGCGGTCTGTACCTGGCAGACGCCTTGCGCCTGCGCCGCGAGAACGGGACCCCGAAGAGCGCCATGCGCTTGTTCACGTACTCGATTACCTACATCACGGTGGTCTTTGTGGCGATGGCGGTCGACGTCCATCGTCCGCTACCGCTGAGGCGCCGGCGCCGGGCGCGTCAGCACGCGGCTCACTCCCACTTGAAAGTGAGCGGCCGCGACCACCGGCGCCGCGACCGCCCAGACAGCGAGCACGACCCAGCCCTCGGCCGCGCCGGGCCCGGTCCGAGCGTCGGGTGCAGGGCGTCCGAGAGGGCCGCCGTCGGGAGCAGGCGAGCGAAGGACGCCAGACCCCCGAGCTCGTGCAGCGGGAAGATGACCCCACCGATGAGCAGCAGGATCACATAGACGCCGTTGGCGACGGCGAGCGTCACCTCGGCCCGCAGCGCGCCGGCCATCGCGAGCCCAATCCCGGC
>CAVZYD010000010.1:0-279781 GCA_963779425.1 uncultured Acidimicrobiaceae bacterium | reverse complement strand
TGCCTGGCAACTCCATTCTCGATGCAGGATCGCCTACTCCGGGTTCCAGGCTCTGCGCAGCGCTTATGCGATGTGCCATTAACCGCGACGGGTCTCTGAACGCTGCAGGTGGCTCGCTCCGACCACCCGACAGACATGATCACCGCGGTCGACGACCGTAGCGCGAGCAGGGCTGATCGTTGCGTCGATAGGCCGGTGACGACCGGGTACCGTACTCGCACACAACCGGTGGCGCGGTCTACGCCATCTCGGAGTGTAGTTAGCCACTCCGGACACCGAGGAGAGGTCCTCTTTGACCGATAAGGATTCTCGCTGTCGCCAAATGCCGAAGCAGTCGGTTTCCTATTCCCGTGGTCGCGAATGTCTTCCAGTCCTGCCATGTTTTGTTTGCCGCCACAGAAGCATAGGTCCGCAGATGAACGAACCCCACCCGACGACGACGGCGTACCGCTCCAAGTACGAGTGCCAGTCCCGCGTGGCCGAAATGAGCAGACCCGCCACGGCCAGCATGCCCAAGAAAAGTAACCGATCCGATCTCCAGACGTTCCTGAGCGCTTGGAAGAAACCAGTCCGCTCTTCCGAGCCATGCGATTCCACGATCATTACTTTGCCACCACGTCCCTTAGCGACCCAAACAGATCGCGAAGAGCGGGGAGAAACTTGGTCGGTGCGACATGCTGACCGGTCTTGAAGAACAGCCCTGTAATCGTGGAAGGCAATCCAAGTATCGCTCCAATTCCGGAGCCTCCCTTAGCCGCAGATACGTACCCGCCCAGGGATTTTTGACTATCCGACAGCGAGTAGGCGGCCGCACTCGCTGTCGCCCCGAACAGGGCACTAAAGGCGACCTCGCCCACTGGAAGTTCAGCGATCGCGACCGCACAAAGTCCATCTGTGGCTAGTGTGCAAGCGACGGAAGCGACGAATCCGCCCGCAAGACCGGTGATGTTGACGATTGATTGCCGATTCGCCCAGACACCCTTTGCTGCGTGTACGACATCTTTTGACACCCGGGCGACGAGAGAGAAGATCACTCCGAAACCGCTACCGCATTCCGACCTGCACTGCACGTCAGGGGACTTCCATTCGTTAGCGGCACCGACATTGAACATCCCGGTCGGGTCATTTTCGTTAACCGGGTTGTCCGCAACGTAGAGGTATGCCTGCTGGGTGTCCGCAACCTTCGGGTCCACGCTCAGGAACTGGCCCGTTCCCGGGGTGAGGTAGGCCACTGGTTCGGCGTCGAGCCGTAGGACAGCCAGGCTCAGTCCCCCCGGTTTCCCGGTCGGGTGCGTTATCTGGCATGCCATAGCTCTCACCTCCCCAGCGGCCCCCTATCGAACCGGGCATGCGGTTCTCCCGCACACGGCTCTCCGACACCGTTCACCGTCAGGCATTCGCAGTCCAGTAGCGCACCGTGCCCGTCAATCTGTGGACGCCGATGCTCGTGAACCAGCCGTAGTCGAACCGGCGGGTCCACGATCGGCCCGACTTGCCGATCTTCTCACTCGCAAGGCGAGCCAGCCGGAAGTGGACGTAGCTGTCGAGGGTGTGGAACTTCCGCGCCGAGTTGCCGAAGCGGAAGTACGCACCCCAGCCCCGTAGCACGGGGTTGAGGTCCTCGATCACGGCGTCCAGATCCCAGCTCGCTCGGCTTCGACGGGTCCGGTCCTTCACCTTGGCCCTGATCGAGGCCATGGCCCGTTCCGACGGCCACTTGTGCAGGTAGTAGTAGCGCCGGTTGTTCGGGTGGGCGACCATCCGATGGTGGAAGCCCAAGAAGTCGAACCCCTCGTTGCCCTTACGCAAACAGACGATCCTGGTCTTGTCGGGATGCAGACGCAGCCCGAGGTGTGCCAGGGTCTCAGCCGCCAGATCATGGGCCATCTCGGCCTGTTTCCTGGTTTGGCAGAGCACGACGAAGTCGTCACAGTAACGGATGAGTGTCCCGAGCCGGCGACCATGTACCTCCCATGCCTCGTCAAGG
Source organism: uncultured Acidimicrobiaceae bacterium (assembly GCA_963779425.1). Lineage (GTDB taxonomy): Bacteria > Actinomycetota > Acidimicrobiia > Acidimicrobiales > Bog-793 > Fen-455. The sequence goes on along the minus strand of CAVZYD010000010.1, from coordinate 277,794 downwards.
ACATGGAGGGCGATGTTCGCCAGCAGGGGCGAGATCGGCGAGCCCTGCGGGGTGCCGGCTCCGGTGTCGGAGACCACCCCGCCCTCGAGGAACCCCGCCCGGAGCCAGCTCTTGAGCAGCTTGAGGATCTTGCGGTCGACCACCCGTCGCTCTATCTGAGCCATGAGGGCCACCCGGTCGATCTCGTCGAAGCAGCTTTTGATGTCAGCGTCGAGCACCCACTGGGCGCCCTTGTTGGCCGTCTGGCGGGCGACCTCAAGGGCCTGATGGGCGGAGCGCTTCGGCCGAAAGCCGAAGCTCTGCGGCGAGAAACCGGCCTCGAAGATAGGTTCGAGGACGATCTTGGCCGCCGCCATCACCACCCGGTCGCGCACCGTGGGGATGCCGAGCGGCCGGGTCTGGCCCGGCTTTCCCGACTTGGGGATGTGCACCCGCCTAAGGGGCCTTGGACGGTAGCTGCCGTCGTTCAGCTCAAAGGCGAGCCCGTCGAGGAAATGGCGCACCGCCTCGACGCCCTCGGCTTCGATGTCGGCGATGGACTCGCCGTCGATGCCGGGAGCGCCCCGGTTGGTGGCAACGTCGACCCACGCTCTCCACATCACGTCGCTGCGGGCGAGCTTGTCGTAAAGAGAGTGGAAGCGACGCGTCGGATCCTGCTTGGCACTGCGGTAGAGCACGCGTTGGAGGGCTCGGGCGGGGTCCAGGCCCTCGGCCTGTCTGATGGTCCTAGCCGAATTCTCGGCACTCACCAGCGTCCCTCCCAACCTCGACGTGCATCGATGAAGCAGGGGCCCTTCGCTCGAACCGGGTTGTGTTGTCCCGGCCGTCATCACTAATACGACCCCCTCCGACTCCCTCTCGGCTGGCTGCTACTTCCCGAAACGGTTATAAGCAGCCGCACTCCGGTCCCCGCAGACCGGGCCGAGGAGGGCCTCTCCAGTTCCCACGACACCTTTGTGCACGTTCCACGCCCCCTTACGCCGGAGGGTCCTTCGGCGCCCGCTCCAAGTTCCAAGGCGCCTTCCCTGGCCTTCGCCGACTACGAACCGGCTCGGCTCCCTCTTTTCCCGGTTTCCCGGGCCGCTGACGACGCTGCAGGCTTCACGTGACGTTGCGGACCGCACACTTGCTCGGCCCCGCTTCGACGCCGACCTCTCGATCGACGCCGGGGGCTCCGCTACCGGGGACCTTGGCGTCTCCCCGGACCGGACTCGCACCGGCTGGCTGCCGTGAGCTTGTTGCTCGGTTACGTCATGGACTTGTCTCCTTTTCCATTGCGCCCGAGCTGCTGGACGCACTCGTAGTAGCGCCCTACTACGTCGCGGTGCACCGAACCGTCACGAGAGCGTCGGCAGCATCGCAGCTGACGGCGGGTGAAGGCTTGGCAGGCGGGACGAGGGGAGCTACGAACCCGACAGCACCTCGCCTTACAAGCCATGTCTACAATGATGCCTCTCGCGGTCAGTGCGCTCCCTGCGTTCGCCCCTCGGGGTGCCGCCCGAGCCAACAAAGCGAGCGGCCACTTCTGCGACGACAGCCCGACCGTAGTCCTGTTCGTCGCTCTGATTCGATCCTCGCCGGGCGCGATGATCAGCCGGTGAGCTCGTTCACTGGCCTCGCAATGATGCTTTTCGTCGCTGTCAGTGCAATCGGAAGCGGAGTCAACACCACGAGTCAGCCAGGGCGGCTTACTGCCCGCTCGGTGCTGGTTCCAGCCTGTTCCACCGCTACGGCCGCCGCTTCGGTTGTTCCGAACGTCACGACACAGTTCGTAACGACCCAGGCGTCCCCCTTTGGAGTCGCCTTCGGCCCTGAGGGCAGGTGGGCCTTTGTCATGGACGGTGACAACCTCGACGTCTACAGGGTGACATCTTTCAGACTGCGACTTTCAGGCGAGATCTCGCTTCCCCTTATCGTGTCGCAAGACGGCGGCGCCGGCCTGACCATCAGTCCCGACGGTCGCTACCTGGCTGCTGCCGTCGGAGGCGGTGCAGTGATCATCGACGTGGCCCGCGCTGAGGCGGGTTCATTCGACTCGGTGCTTGGAACACTGACGAGCGGTGGCGACGGTGCGATCGAGTCTGCTTTCTCGTCCGACGGCGCCTTCCTCTTCGTGACGCTCGAAGACTCCGACGACATGGCGGTCTTCGATCTCGCCAAGGCCTTGAGGACTCACTTCCGGTCGTCCCATCTCGTCGGGACGGTCCCGCTCGAATCTGGGCCTGTTGGCGTCGTCGTTTCCCCAGATGGCGACCAGCTCTACGCAACGAGCGAGGGGCAGGCGAGCTCCTCGTTCGGGACCCTCACGACGGTGGACGTTACAAGAGCTGAGACCGACCCCGCGCACGCCGTTGTCTCGACGGTGGCAGCTGGATGCGAGCCGGTCCGGGTTGTGGCCACTTCGCACAACGTCTTTGTCACCGCAAGAGCCAGTGACGAGGTGCTGGAGTTCTCCGCCCCGGCGCTGGTCAGCGATCCGGGCCAAGCCCTTTTGACAGATCTGCGGGTTGGGGAGGCACCGGTAGGCATCGGCCTGTTCGACGACGACCTGGGGATCCTTGTCGCCGATTCGAATCGCTTCGGTGCCCCCGATGCGCATGCCAACCTCGCTTTGATCAACGTCTTGTCCGGAGGAAGGCTCCACCTCGCCGGCTACGTCCGATCGGGGTACTTTCCACGAGATGTGGCGACTGTCGAAGACGGTCGTACTCTGCTCGTGAGCAACTACGACTCAGGGCAAGTGGAGCTGGTCATCGTACCCAAGCGGTGGTAGGGACCGCGTGCCCTGACGCCACTGACCCCCCGAAGCGCTCCGTTCTGGCCGACGCCGAGCGCCCTGTCCCGTCCTCCTACGGGCATATCCAGGGGCCGGGGTGTTCGGTCCCTAACTCGTGTTGCCGGCGCCGTCCTGGGCTCGCGGCGGCGCGGGCTCGAGCAGAAGATGAGCCGAAGGGCTTCACGGTCAGCGGCAGCCCGCCCCGTTTATGACGTCCAGGCTCTCACGGCTCCCCCCGAAATGCCTACCAGCGACTACCGCCATCTGATTCAACCCAGATTCAACCTCACGACGCGACGACCGGCCAATAACGGCAATCAGCGGCGAGGCCAAGCCCCAGCAGAAACATCCACTGAACTGGTCATACGTGGCGGTAGCTGCGCGTTCGAGCTGCCCGTTAATCGGCAAAGCATGCATTAGCACTGATTCCGGCCACACGCGTATGACACAATTAGAGTTGAAGTCAATGACGGTTTCGCGCCGACTCGCTCGCATCTTTGTTCCTTTAGTCGTCACCATCGTTTCTTGTTGTCTGGTCATGGCTGTGCCCGGCCGGGCGAGCACGACGACAACGAACCTGAGCATCGGTTCCATGAAGCAGCTTTTCGGCTTGCACCAGTTGCTCAAGTTCGTTCAGCCGGACCGCACATCTCTTGTGGCGATCGGTTCCGCACCGTCGCCGGGGGGAGCGCCCGCTGGCGCGATGTTCGATGACGAGCTCGTCATCGGTGGAGCTGTCCTGCTGAACGGCCAATGGTGGGTGCGGTCACTACAGGAGTACGGGATCCTCGGTTACGGTCCCTCTGGGTGCAGCATCGACTTAGCTCGTCGCCTGGTACCCGGTGGTCCCGTCATCGTCGCCCAGTGTCTGAACGGCGGTACTGACGGCCAAGGCTTTGTTGCAGTCGCAGGGCGTCCGAAGGCGTACACCTTTCCTGTTGTGCTGCTTGCGATCACCTGCGGGGGGACATCGGCGAAGGTCGACGGTACAAAGCTGGTTGTTCGCACAGAGGGGCTCCAGCCGGGAGCTGCCTTCCCGGGTGCCAGGCAGCCCACGTTCGTGTTCACCTGGCAGTCCGGGGCACTTTGGACGCCCAGGCTGGATATCTACAAGTACTGCACAAGCCCCGACGACTATTTCCAGCTGCAGGAAGCGCGGAGACACCCCTAGCCGCCCCGATGTCCGAGGCCCGTTTACAATTGCCTGATCTGGACCTTGCTAATCGTGCTCGCGGTGTGCGCGATGTTCGCGGTCGTGATCTGGGCTGCCATCGCCGGTCGTCATCGGTCCCTCGTAACCTCGGGGCGCCCACCTGAGCTTCAGGACCAAGCGCCGATCTTGTCGAGTCGCACCCTCGTCCGCCAGTACCGGATGTACCAATGGGTCGAATGGAATGCCCGCTACGGAGGCGGCCCGCAGCTCACTGTTTGGGCGACTGTCGTCGAGGTCTCAGCTCCCCAGGGAATGGTCCGGGAACCTAGGACGATTCGTCTCTGGTCGCACGGGTGCAGCATGTGGCTCGACCGAGTCGGTCTGTGGGGTATGCCATTTCGTCGACGAGAGTGCATCCGGCTTGTCGCCAAGGCTGCGGAAGGGTCAGTTGACCTAGCACCTTCGTCACGTTGGGTTGGAGGAGTAGTAGCACTCGACACAATTGACCTGGCACTTACTCCGGATTGTGGTGTCGACGTCGCCTGGGATGCACTGGTTCAGTCTGGTTGTCAACCGACGCGAGCGGACAAGGGCGGCTGATTAGCTGTCCGTCGTCGGGTGGTTGAGACACCGCCCGACTCCGAGTCCACGCGCAGTCACTCTGAACTGACGGCCGCGATTCCGCTTTCTCATGGCGAGTTATGACGCTCAGAGTGCCACTACCAGTCCGAAAAAGCGGATTCCGGTCCCAACAATTGGGTCTCGAAGCTTCGCAGGGAGTTGCAGCGGATAGCGACCGTCTCCAGCTTCACCCCTGTTGACCTGCCCTTATGCGACTCATCGCGACCCGGCAGAACCCAGGAAGACGCTTTTGAAGGCCCTCGTAATGCGCAGGTCATGGGTTCGAATCCCATCTCGGGCTCCGAGTGGCCTGAATCCCATTCACTGGACCACTTTTTACGACAACGTGGCCTGGGGTTGGGTTGAGTGTAGGACTTCGAATTCGTTCGGAGTGAGGTAGCCGAGCGCGCTGTGGCGCTAGGTGAGTGCCAACCCTCGGTGCCGCGCGGAGCCAGTCTGCCCAGGCCCGCCTCACGGTGGAGGGCAGCACCAGTTCGTCGAAGAGATCGACGAGCTCGTCTAGATCGATGTAGAGGCGAACGTCGTCCTCGGTACCTTCGCGAAGAACCTGCTCATAGACGCGGATGCGGTCGGCTCGCTGTTGGAGGTCGTAGGTGATTGACGGATCGCTCCATCGAACATGGAAGGGCAGCTCCACGACACCCGTCGCCTTCAGCACCGAAGGATCCTCGACGTCTTCCGGGACCGCTACGGGACGGGCGGCAGGTCCGAGCCATGGATTGCGAGTCCTCGCCATGTCTACATTGTACGGCCGAGTTCGCCCAGCTCACGAGGTCCATCACCTGCGGTCGTCCGATCAATGGTTCGTGCAAGCGACGCCATTTCACCTTCGCCAGCGGAGTCGATCCGCATCCCCTCGAACGCCTGGCCTTCACAGACCAACGCCTTCACCATGTGCAGGCATGGAATCAACAACCTTGGAGGAGGAAGTCAGCCCAGTTGAGTGCCTGGCCGACGTTCCCAGAGCGCGAACGCTGCGGCATGGACGTTTGGTGAAACCATGAGCACGGTGCGCAGGCTCGGCGCAATCGGCGTAATGGTCCTGGTGTTGCTCCTCGGCGCTTGCACGACTGCTGTCTCACCCATCCGCCAAGACGACAACCCGCGTGCGCATGCCGCCCTGAGTCTCTGCGAGACTCAGCCGGCGCGACAGCTGAAAACAGTCGCCAACGACGGGCCATCCGAGGTGCCGCCCGGGGCGACGGCGGTCCGGCTCTGCGGCCCGTCGAAAACGAGCTCGAATCGACCGAGGGCCGGAGTCCTCCTCGGCGCCTATGCCGCAGATGCCCTCGCTGTCGTGATCAACGAGGCACCGCCAGGGAACGACCTGACAAAGCAATGTGCCGCGGTCGCCCCCGAGGTTGTGCTGCTGTTCGGGTACACCTTTCGCGAAGAGGTAGCCGTCGACGTCGTGGAGTTCGGCTGTCCCCGATCGCTCGCCTACCTCGGCAAACACGCCAGAGTGCTCGACGCCACGCTCACTTCCACCCTTGTCGCGATGGCTGGGCTCGCCGGGGCCCGCCTCCCCGGTGCTCCAGCCCCTGACGTCGAGGGACTGCCGCTCATGCAAGCCGACCGGGTCGCTGCTGCTAGAGGCTTTGCTGCAGGTGATGGCGGCGAGGAGATCGATCCTTTTGTGAAGTTCGGGAGCGTCCTGTTGCAGTACCCATCGGCAGGCTTTCCCGGGATCGGCCACCAGTTGGACCTCGTCATCGCTGTCAGCCCGGAGCCAACGTGCTCGTCGGCTGATGTGGTCTTCCAGTACGTCGGTGGTGGCGCCGTAAACAGCTTCCAGGACCTGGGCTCAATCATTGTCCGGGACGTTTCGCGTCGCGCGTGCCTCTTCCCAAGCACCGTGAAGGCGACTGGCCTGAACGTCGCCGGCAAGCCCGTCACCCGAACGATCACGGCCGCGGTCGGTCTCATAACCGATCTCGGCCTGCAACAGTCCCTACTCGTGCTCAGCCCGCGAGCCAACATGTTCGTCGCCGGTCAGGTTCCTCTCAGCGAAATGCTGGGGCAGCTGAGCCTGACGGGCGATACCTGCGCCAACCACCGACTCGTTCCGGCTTCCTTCCTGCTCCGCTTCGCGACAGGAAGGGCAGTCGTGGCCAACGCCGGTTCGTTACCGGGCGACGAACTCAGCCTGGTCATGTGCCATGGCAAGGATTTCGGGTCCCTTTCCCCCTAGACGCCCCGCGGCAGCTGAGCGCGGCGCTTCCTCTTTGTCAGGGCTAGTTATGACGCTCAGAGTGTCACTATCGACCTCAAGTCTCTGAGCAACCTGCGCCACGGCCCGTTGGCGGGGCGAATCCCGAGACCCCGCCCGCCCAACTGGAGTTCGAGCCCGGCGGCACTACGCTGCTTCAATCATGACGCTCACGAGGCGCTGGGGCTGAAGGCGGCAGCAAGGTGATCGCGAGACTCGAGATCCGGCCATGGAGCAAACCGTGGCGCTGATCTTCAGCGACGTTTCGGCGGCGATTCCGCCCGTCGCGATCGTTTCAGCTTCGCGTTGAGCGATAGGTGGAGGTTCGCTCACCTCCGTTCCCGGCCTGCTGAGACCCCAAAAGCCGTTCGTGTCAGCGAAGTTGAAGCCGGCAGGCCGGTCCAAGACCGTCAAGGACACGGCTGGAGAGCCCTTGCACTCCTAGTGGCGGGGGCGTTCTTCATGGAGAACCTCGACGGGACGATCATCGCTACCGCGGCACCGCGCATGGCGCGGTCATTTGGAGTCCCCTCCGTCGAGCTCAACGTCGCCATCACCGCCTATCTCCTCGCCCTCGGGGTCTTCATACCGGTGAGCGGCTGGATAGCAGACCGCTTCGGAGCCAGAGCGGTCTTCTCGGGTGCTGTCGCTCTGTTCACCGTCGCGTCGGGCCTCTGCGCACTAAGCACGAGCCTGGGCGAGCTGACAGCGACACGGGTTCTTCAAGGCCTAGGCGGAGCGATGATGGTGCCTGTCGGTCGGCTCGTTGTTCTGCGTGCCGCACGTAAGTCGGACATCATTCGGGTGATCGCGTATCTCACCTGGCCGGCTCTCATCGCGCCAGTCCTGGCACCGGCGCTCGGCGGCGCGCTCGTCACCTACGCGTCATGGCGCTGGATTTTCGTGCTCAACCTTCCGCTGGGCCTCTTGGCCCTGGTGTTCTCCATCCGCATCGTGCCCAATGTGCGGCCGCCTCGGCCGGCTGGGCTTGACTGGGCGGGATTCGCCTTAACCGGCGCCGGGCTCGGTGCCTTTGTCTACGGGCTCGAGCTCGTCGCCGATGACAACGTCTCGTGGGCTGTGGTCGGCAGTTCGATCGTCGTGGGGCTTGTACTGATTTTCTGGGCGGTGCTCCACCTCAACCGCAGCGCCAACCCATTGCTAGACCTTGGCGTTCTCCGTGTGGAGACCTTCCGGGCCTCGAGCCTCGGCGGCTCGCTGTTCCGTGTGGCAATCAGTGCGGCGCCCTTCCTCCTGCCGCTCATGTTCCAAGACGCCTTCGGATGGAGCCCTCTCAAGTCGGGGGTGCTCGTCATCGCAGTCTTCGTCGGGAACATCGCCATCAAACCGTTCACAACGCCAATGCTGCGCCGCTTTGGCTTCAGGACCGTTCTCGTTTGTGCGGCCAGCGCAGCCGGGGTCACGCTCGCGCTTTGCGCAAGCTTCACCGCTAGGACCCCCCTCGTGGTGATCGTGGCCGTTCTCGTGGCGAGCGGAGTCTTTCGCTCTACCGGGTTCACCGCCTACAACACGATCGTCTTCGCGGACGTGGCGCCCCCAGCAATGGGCAACGCCAACACGCTCTCGAGCACGATCCAGCAGTTGACCATGGGACTCGGCGTTGCGGTTGGAGCCCTCGCGCTGCGGGTGGGTGCTCCGCTCGACCGGCTGGTCGGTGCCGCCAGCACGGGAGCAAGGCCATTTGACGCGGCTTTCGTGCTGCTGGCTTTCGTGGCCTTCCTCGCCGCAGGCGAGGCCGCCCTCCTGCCGCGTCAGGCAGGCTCAGCAATCGCCAGCTGAAGCGGCCCTCGTCACAGGCCACCGGCCACGCGGATCACGGCGCCTGTGACATAGCTGGCAGAGGGGCTCAAGAGCCAGGCAATAGCAGGGGCGATCTCGTCAGGTTCGCCAGCCCTGCCTAGTGGTATGCGCGATACGAAGCGAGCGGCACGATCCGGGTCGCCCGCCCCGGCGTGTATCTCGGTGTTGACGAGTCCCGGCGCGACTGCGTTCACCCGGATGTCCTCGTCGGCCAGTTCTTTCGAAAGCCCGACGGTGAAGGCGTCCACAGCCACCTTTGCCTCCGCGTAGTGCACATACTCGTGCGGCGAGCCAAGCGTCGCTCCCGCCGAGGAGACATTGACGATGGCGCCGCCACGACCGCCCCGCCTCGGCGACATAAACCGGACCGCCTCTCGGGCACAGAGGATCACGCCGAGAAGATTGACCTCGAGAACCCGGCGGATCACCTCCACAGGCGTGTCTGCCAGGTCGCCAATATGCGCGGTCAGCCCTGCAGTGTTGACAAGGCCCGTGATCAACCCGAGCTGCTCACTGGTTGAAGCGAAGAGCTCCTCTACGTCGCTCTGCTTCGAGACATCTCCGCCGACCGCAACGCAGCGGGCTCCGAGCCGGGTGACGGCCGCGACTACATTCTCAGCCGCTTCAGAATCGGCGCGGTAGCCAACAGCCACATCGTGCCCCTGGCGGGCGAGCTCGAGCACAGTCGCGGCCCCAATCCCCCGACTGCCGCCGGTGACGAGGGTGATCGGACGGGAAGCCATGTCCACCCGGCCATATTCTCATGGGGCCGGCTTCAACCAACGTTCCATGAACAAAAGCGCGTCTGTCGTGTATCCGAGTCTTTCGTAAAAGGACAAGACGGCTAGATTGTCGGGCTCAATGAGCAGGTTCACCTTCCTGGCTCCCAGGCGGGCGAGCCGGTCCTCCGCCTCGGCCACGAGCGCCTCGCCAATCCCAAGAGCTCGACGCGTGGGGTCCGTCGCCAGCCGCTGGATCCAACCTCGACGGCCGTCGTAGGTCGCCCAGAGGCTTCCCACGAGGGACTCCCCTTGAGCGGCCACCAGGACCAGCTCGCCGTGCCGACGCAGGCACGACCGTAATTCGGTGGTCAACTCGGCGCTCTCGAAGCGCAAACGGCACGACTCCCACAAAGCGACAAGGCCTCCGGCGTCGTCCAAGCGCGCAGGACGGATATGGATTTCGCCAAGATCCGATCTCTTGCCTGCGACCGTCATCGGGAGGGGCCGGTGAAGCTCGCCGAGCCTTGTGAGCTCGGCCATTGCCTCGTCGACCATCGCCACCGGCACGAAGAGGTGGTCGTGATGAAAAGCAGGGACAACGTTCGTGCTGATTCCGGCGGCCGCCAGGCGATCGCTGATAACGGCCAGGAACCCAACGGCCGCTAGGTCCGAACTGGCCCCAAGAGTGATCCAAGAGCTCGGGCACTCACCGGCGAGGCCGCTCGCCTCAGCCTGCTCCTCGGTGACGACGACGGTTGTCGCCTCATCCTCCTGGAACATGAAGACCGGCTCGGCGATGGCCGGCAGCGAGCCTCGGGGGAGGCGGCAGAACACGTAGACGTCCCGGGTGAAGCTGCGGCGCAATGGCGCCGAGCAGCCGTGCGAGATCTTGCTCCGCCATGTCCTCATTGTTCATGGCTCTTGCAGGACGTCGCAACGTGGGTCGACTCCGAAGCGGAGGCGTTTTTCGAACCAGTGGTCGGCGTAGGCGTTGTCGTTGTACGCGGGGATTTCGCCGTAACCGGAGGACTTATAGAGGCATAGGGCTTCGATCAGGTGCGCGCTCGTGTCCAGGCGGACGAGCCGACAGTCCATCTCAGCCGCCACATCCTCGAGCGCCCTCAGCAACAGCCGGGCGACACCTCGGCGCCGGGCGGTCGGATCGATCCACATGTGCTTGATCTCGGCCATCTCGGTGTCGAGCCTGCGGACGGCTCCACAGCCGACAGGACCACCGTCGAGGTACGCAACGAGGAACGCCCCATTCGAAGCGACGAGGTCGGTCGTCGAGACGGCAACGGCGTGACTCGCATCAAAGCCACCGGGGAACCGGGAACCGAGTTCGGCGAAGTAACGCGCAAGCAAATGCGACACCAGATCGCTTCCGGGTGGCTCGCGCACGACATGGACTTCGATCGCCTCCACACGACCAGTATGGGGTCGACCTGTCAGGTCAGATCTGCAGCAGCCGCTCGAAGAAGTCGCGGTAGCGCTGGAACGCCTGACGCAGCTCGTTTACGGAACGGTCCGAGGCTTGCGACCAGGACGTCTCGAGCGCTTGGCGTTGCTGGAGGAAATTGTCCACCAATTCCTCGACCGCCATTGAAACCAGGCGTTCGGCGTCCTCCACGGCTCGGCGCGGGTCGTCGACGAACCCACCTGCACCGACTCCCACTGGCGACGCAACGCTTGTGGATCACCAACCAGCGAGCTGCCAGTGAAGGCCTGCGCGTCGCCAGCCGTCGGCGGTTCCACCGACCGCGACCCGTGCACGACTCGGGACGGCCCCGAGTCGAACGCGTCGTGGTCATCTTGGGCCGAGGTCATGTCTGAGCTACCACCCGACCATGGGTCATCGTCGTCGCGCAACGCGGTCTCCGTCATGGTCCGACCAATGGCTAACTTCGGGTTTCGCGGGTCTTGCGACTCCATCGTTGCCTCCCTGTGACCGGGCCTCAGCCCATCCGGCGCTCAGCCGGGATGCCCTAGCCATACCCACCCTCGGTCCCACGACACGGCCCTGGGCGCCGGCCTCAGGAGCTGATCACCCCTAACAGACCGGCTACTTGTTCTTCGGGCTCGGAACGGGCGATGTCAGTTGGGTAAGGATGCCGGCCACGGCATGGCCTTCGAGCACCGGGAGGCGGCGAACCCGGTGACGCTTCATGGTCTCGATGGCCGTCTCGACGGTATCGTCCGCCTCGACCGTCGCGACCTCACCGCGGCCCGCCACCTCGCCGACTGTGACCTCAGAGGGGTCCTTACCTCGGGCCACCACCTTCACAACGATGTCCCGGTCGGTAAGCATCCCTTTCAACCGGGCATCTTTCGCCCCCCGGACCGGCACGGCTCCCAGGTCATTTTTCGCTAACAGGACGGCCGCCCCCACGATGCTGGCGTCATCGTCTACCACGGTCACACTCCTGCTCATAATTTCGCGGACTTTGGTCACGACAGCGCGATACCCGGGAAGGGGAAGACGAGAAACGGTGGGCGGGTGGCTCATTTCAGTTCGGCGCTGGCGCAAGCCCGGGGTTCCACGCGATCTACTGCCAAGGTCGCGTTTAGTGCCCGTTGTCACGGGGTAGGTTCGCAAGAACTCGCGACTTGGGGGGTCCCGGAACAGCCTCGGCGTGACAGTCGATCCGCCGGGGCTGTTTCACGCTCGTCCGGTGGCGGCAAAGCGGCACTAAGCAGGCACGGAGGGGCGGCCTGCGCATGAATTCCAAGGAAGTTTGCGATCTTTTCGCCTGGGGAAGGAATGCGAGCAATCCCGGCGCGGTTTCACAAATGTAGACAGCTCACTGGGCCGAAGAATTGGCAAAAAATGTCTGACGACGTTGATTTCATGATCCTGACAAGATCCCTGGACAGAGACCTTGGAAGACGGGCAGTCATTATGCGCTGGCTGAAGCGTTGCCTACTGCTCGCAGTGCCCACCATGGTCATGGTGGTGCTCGCCGCCTTGCTCGTCGTCACCAACACGGTGGCGGTCGTGATAACCCTTCTCGTCGTCGCCATGGTCATCTTCGAGCTCTGCCGTCGGGGCCTCGCCCCAGAAAATCCTGTACGGAGGTCAGGCGGACAGCCCAGCTAGCCAGCCGCGAGCTGGAGGGGGGCCCTTGTTAGGTAGCGTCCCCAGCCGACCTCACCCGTAAAGCTCCCATCGACGGCGACCGGCATGCCTCGACTGAGCACAAGCTTGGGCCATCCGATGGCCATCATGTCCTCGTAAGGCGACTGGTCGACGGCCATGTCGAGACTCGCGGCAGCGAGCGGCTGGCGGCGCGCAGGGTCCCAGACGACGACGTCCGCGTCGGCTCCGACGGCCAAGGACCCTTTGGTCGGCCACAGGCCGAAGGTGCGGGCAGGAGCCTCGGCGCAAAGCCGGACCCAGTCGGCGGTGGAAATACGTCCGGCCCGCACACCTTGCCAGACGAGCGCGAGCCGGGTCTCTATGCCAGGGAGCCCCCCGGGTATGTCTGTGAAGTCGGTCAGTCCACCGGGTCGGCCGGCGACACCTCGGCGCCGGTCCGCCCGCCAGAACGGGCAGTGGTCCGTGGCGACGGTATGGATGTAGCCCTGCGCCAGACCCTCCCACAGCTCCTCGGCGTGCCAAGGGTCGCGAAGAGGCGGGGTACAGACGAAGTCGACGGCGTCTGGCCCCTCGAGGCGACTCACGTCGAGGTACAGGTACTGCGGGCAGGTCTCGGCCTTGATGTCCACGCCGCGCTCCTGGGCGGAGCGCACCGCCGCCAGCGCCGGAGCCGACGAAACGTGGACGATATAGATGGAGGCGCCGGTGACCTCGGCCAAGGCGGCCGCCCTGTTGACCGCCTCCGCTTCCAGCACGGCAGGACGAGTGCGGGCGTGCTCGATCACTTCGGTCCGTCCTGCGGCCAGTGCCTCCCGCCGCAACTCCTCGATGGCACCCCCGTTCTCGCAGTGCAACGTGACAAGGGCGCCTTGGCGCCGAGCAGCGCGCATGAGGCGCACGATGGTGGCGTCATCGACCTGGAGGCGGTCGGGATAGGCGAGATAGAGCTTGAACGAAGTGATCCCGGCCTGTACTCCCGCGGCGACCACGGCCTCGGGCACGGCCTCGGTGAAGGTGAGGTGGAGCCCCCAGTCGATAACAGCCGGCTCTGCCCACGAGTGCCAGGTGGCGACGGTCGCCATCGGATCGTCCCCCCGGGTGACGGTCACGTAGTCGATGATGGTCGTAGTGCCGCCGATGGCGGCGGCCCGGGTGCCACTCACGAAGTCGTCCGACACTCGCACCGCTCCCATGGGCATGTGCAGGTGAGTATGGCAGTCAATGCCACCAGGGACGACCAGCTTGCCGCTCGCGTCATGTACCTGCTCGCCGGGCAGGGCGACAAGGTTCGAGGCAACCTCGCCAATGCGCCCGTCGTCGGAGATGCGCAGGTCGGCCGGTCGCTCACCGAATGCGTCGACAACCACCCCACCACTGATCAACAAGAGAGGATCCTCCTTGAGTCGCTGCCCGTTCTTCGCGTCGCCGGATTCTCAGACCGACTCGTCCACCATGGCGTCGGCCACCTTGCGAAAACCGGCGATGTTCGCGCCGACGACGTAGTTGCCGCCTTGACCGTATTGCTCGGCGGCTTCGCGCACCTGCGCATGGATGGCGGCCATGATCGAGCGCAGTTGCTCGTCAACCTCCTCGCGGCTCCATTGCAAGCGCTGGCTGTCCTGGGCCATCTCGAGGCCGGAGACCGAGACGCCGCCGGCGTTGGCCGCTTTGGAAGGCCCGTATAGCACCCCAGTCGCGAGGAACAGCTCCACCCCTTCCGGTGCGGTCGGCATGTGGGCGCCCTCGGCCACGAGCCTCACCCCGTTGTTCACGAGGTTGGCGGCATCCTTGCCACTGATCTCGTTCTGGGTTGCCGATGGGAAGGCGCAGTCGGCCGGAACGTCCCAGAGGGCGTTCACGTCCTCATGAGGTCGCGCCGGCGTGAACGTCGCCCGCCCGAATCGCTCCGTGTACTCGCCGATGCGGCCACGTCGGATGTTCTTGAGCGCCATCACCCAGTCGAGCTTCTCGCGGTCGATGCCGTCGGGGTCGTAAATGAACCCGCTCGAGTCCGAGAGAGTGACCGGCCGGGCGTTCAGTTGGATCAGCTTCTCGACGGTGTTCTGGGCGACATTGCCACTGCCCGAGACCAGGCAGCTTTTGCCCTCCAAGGTTTCCGAGCGCGTGGCGAGCATCTCGTTGGCGAAATAGACGGTGCCGTATCCCGTCGCCTCCGGCCGCACGAGCGAGCCGCCCCAGCCGTAGCCCTTTCCCGTGAGGACACCGCAGAACTCGTTGCGTATTCGCTTGAACTGACCGAAGAGGTAGCCGATTTCACGGGGGCCAACGCCGATGTCGCCCGCCGGGACGTCTGTGAACTGCCCGATGTGACGCTGTAGCTCGGTCATGAAGGCCTGGCAGAAACGCCGTACCTCGGTATCGCTACGCCCTTTCGGGTCGAAGTCGGAGCCGCCCTTTGCCCCACCCAGTGGCAAGGTCGTAAGGGCGTTTTTCAGTACTTGCTCGAATGCCAGGAATTTGAGCAGTCCCTGATACACCGTGGGGTGAAAGCGAAGGCCGCCTTTGTACGGGCCAATGGCGCTATTCATCTGGATACGGAAACCCCGGTTCAGATGAAGTTTTCCACGGTCGTCGGACCACATCACCTGAAAGACAATCATCCGTTCCGGCTCAGCCAGGCGCTCGAGGATCTTCGCCTCCTCATAGCGGTTGTCCTCCGCCAGGACGGGGGCGAGGCTCGTGTAGACCTCGCGCACCGCCTGGAGGAACTCGGGCTCGCCGGGGTTCTTGGCTTCTACCTCACAAATCGCCCGCTGAACGTAGTTCACCTGCCAATGATGCGTTTTACCTGTTTCGAGCTGTAGAGGCGAAAGGCCCGCGCAATGCGTGAGAGCATTAATCGAGCCGGCTTCTAGCGCAGACCCGCGAACAAGTCGTCCTCCACTGTGGGCGAGCCGGTCCGGTCGTAGAAGCGAACGAACTTCTCAAAGCGCATCAGCTTGGAGAACAGCTCGACCCCTAGGCGCAGGAAAAAGGTCATGTCGGCCTGGCTTTCGTGCGCTTCGAGCGCCGCGTACTGCTTGGCCGTATACCCCTTGCAGTCGACGGTGGCGGCAATAAGTTCGTCGGCCACGCCGAGATCCCAGTCCTCCTCGTCTCCCGCCAAATCGCTGATGCCGGCGGCGCGGAGCGCCTCGCGGAACTCCCCCATGTCCGAGTTCGCGATGGCAGGGAAGTAGACCTTGTCGGCTGTTTGCACCTGCTCGAGCGCCGCCAAGGTGATCCGGTGCGCCTGGATGTGGTCCGGATGACCGTAAAAGCCGTTGGCGTCATAGGTGACGACGACCTGGGGACGGTAGCGCTCGATGAGTCCGCAGAGGCGTCCGGCAGCCTCTGCCACCGGTGTCGTCCAAAACGACCCTGGGGCTTGGTTCTGTGGCCATCCCATCATCCCGGAATCCCGATAGCCGAGAAGCTCAAGAGAGCTGACACCGAGGATCTCGCAACTCGCCTCGAGCTCGCGTCGCCGTTTGGCCACGACCCACGCTTCGTCGTGACCGGCCTCTCCTGGCTTGGTGGCCTCGCGCCCGTCGCCAAGCTCGCCATTGGTGCAGGTCACCAGGACCGTCCGCACCCCTTCGGCTGAGTAGCGGGCAAGGATCCCGCCGGTTGACGAGGCCTCGTCATCTGGGTGCGCGTGAACTGCCATCAAGGTGAGTGGAACTCTGCTCAAGGGTGTGTCCTTTCCTGGGTTCGATCATTGTTCTGGCTGACCGGACGAGACGCAGGTGTTGGCTTTCGGGGTTGCGGGGGAGGCCAAACGCCGCCCGAAGCGGGACCGCGACCACTCTCAAACCGGCGATCCGCTGCCATATTGTACCTGGAAAAAGGGCGATCTATCAGGGATAATCGTCGACAACTCGGCCACCGCCAGGGACCGAGGACGCGATCGAGCGCCGCCGCTAGTTTGGCATCGAGGGGAGTGTTCCCACCACTACCGGACGCGTCGCACCTACCGTGCGCATCCCTCTCAGCTGGTCAAGGGATGGCACGCGCCGCCCACGCGTGCGGCGCCGGTGCCATCGTCCTGTTGCCCAGACGGCTCTAGCACTGCGAGCGGTGGCTTTCGACCACGGCCCTGTCCGTCGCGAGCACCGACGGTTCGTGCGGGTCGCCCGCACTCGAGGAAGCGGGCATCAACCCGGCTCACCGTATGAAGGGCGAAACGCCAGTGATCCAGGCTCGACGCTCAGGAGTCAAGGTAGTGCAGCACCGCGAGGACGCGACGGTGGTCGAGCTGTGACACCGGCAGATTGAGCTTGGTGAAGATGCTCGTCACGTGCTTTTCCACCGCTCCCTCGGAGATGACGAGCGTCGTGGCGATAGCGGCATTGCTCCGGCCCTCGGCCATCAGCGCCAGCACCAGTCGCTCTCGCCCCGACATGCTCGAGAGCGAGTCACGCCGACGGCTCGCGGCCATCAGTTGAGTAACGACCTCCGGGTCGAGCGCGGTCCCGCCCGAGGCAACGCGAACGAGAGCCTCGACGAAGTCGCTGACATCGGCCACCCGATCCTTCAGCAGGTAGCCGATACCAGCGGCACCGTTGGCAAGCAGATCGGCGGCGTAACGCGTCTCGATGTACTGGGAGAACAGGAGGATGCCGAGCTGGGGATGGTCGCGGCGCAGCTCGATCGCGAGGCGCAGCCCTTCGTCGGTGAAGGTCGGGGGCATCCGGATGTCGATGACCGCGACGTCGGGCAGCGCGCGACCGACGGCGCCGCGCAGCGCCGCTGGGTCCCCGACGGCGTCGGTGACCTCGAAGCCTCGCCCCGCCAGCAGCTGTGCGAGTCCGTCGCGCAAGATGGCGGAGTCCTCGGCGATCGCGATCCGGATCGTGTCGGACATTTAAGCGTGCAGCGGGAGGTCGACGGTGACCACGGTGGGGCCGCCGAGCGGGCTCGTCACCTCGAGACGACCGTCGACGGCTTGGACCCGTTCCGCCAGCCCCGAAAGTCCGCTCGAACGCGAGCCAGTGCGGATCACCGCTCCGCCGCGGCCGTCGTCGCGCACGACGAGGCGAAGCCAGGTGCCGGTCTGTGAACAGGTGACGGTCGCCCGTCTTGCCTCGGCGTGCTGGGCGACGTTGGCGAGGAGTTCTGCGACACAGAAGTAGGCGATCGACTCGATCGCCGGAGTCGGTCGGTCCGTGATCGACACGACGAGCTCGGTCGGCAGGGTGCTCCGCGCCGCCAGCGTCGCGAGCGCACCTTCGAGCCCGACGTCGAGCGCAGGCGGGTGGATCCCCCGAGCCAGGTCGCGGAGCTCGACGATGACCTCCTTGGCGCTTCGATGGGCCTCGTCGAGCAGTTGACGAACCGGTGCCAGCTCAGGGGCGGGGTATGCCTCGAGTCGCTCCTTCGCGTCTCCGAGTCGCATCGCCAGTGCGACCAGTTGGGCCTGGGTCCCATCGTGGAGGTCTCGCTCGATGCGGCGAAGGAGTGCGGCCGAGGAGTCGACGGTGCTCGCCCTCGCGGCTTCGAGGTTGCGCATCCGTTGGGCGACGGCGTCCGGTCCGAGCAGCCAGTGGACGAGCTTGCGATCCACGTAGACCGCGAATCGCATCGGCCACGGAGCGATGAACAACAGCACGACGCCGGTGGCCACGATGAACGCGCCGTGGATCACCCCGTGAGTCCCGACAGAAAAAAAGCCGGGATGGAGAAGGTTGTAGATGACGCCGTAGACCGCCGGACGGGTGTTGCCCCGCCCGAAGAGCGGGTAGCCGAGACACGCGAGGACATCCCACCAGACGCTGATCGCGAACCAGACGTTGAAGAGCACCCAGAGGGCCTTGGCGCCGAGATACCCGATCGTCTTCCAGCCGGTCTTGTCTCGCAGCGCCGCCTGCAGCCAGGCGAACAGGCCGTGGCGGGCGACGAAGCTATCCGGATCCTCGATGCCCTCGGCGAGGAGATGGCGCGCCAGGCTGCGCTGCAGGCTTCCGAACCAGCGCGCTCCCCGAACACCGAGAGCGATGACGATGACGCCCACGAAGGTGACGGCCAGCGCCGCACCTGCACCGAGGAAGAGGAGGGAGAAGACGATCCCGAAGGCAGCGAGCGGGCATCCGAGAACGAAGTACGCCAGCTCGCAGTAGGTCCGTCGTGTGAACGGCTCACGAGCAAAAGCGAGCGCCGAGCGCCGAATCGCCGCCACCTGCTGGTCGGAGAGCGCGAGCACGCGGTCCTTGCCGCCCACCCGCAGCTGCACACGAACTCCGCCCGATCCCATCTCGGTCTCCATCATGGGTCACGACGGGTGACGACGGCCGCCCCGAGGAGGATGATCGCCACTGTGTAGCAGGCGAGGAGCACGAAGCCGACCAACGGGGAGACAAATGCCCCCTGACGGACGACGGCGGCGATCGAGTTGGCAATGATTATGAGCGGGGTGAAGCGGGCGAGGTTCCCGGGCATCTTCGTGAGCAGGAGGGGGAGGAGGAAGAGGAACGCCGCGTAGATCCCGATCGCGCCCGCTGTACGCCGGACCGCCGCGCCGATCGCCGCGCCCATCAGCCCGAGGAGGCCGATCGTGACGCCCGAGCCGACGACGGCGCGGAGCACGCCCGGGTCGGTGAGGTTCCACGCCGGCAGGGGGCTTGAGCCGAGTATGGCGTGACCGAGGGCGAAGCAGGAGAAAGTGAGCATCTCGCCGACGGCGAGGGCGAGCACGCCGACGACGAGGAGCTTCGCCAAGAGGAAACTGAGCCGGCGGGGCGTCGCTGTCATCGAGGAACGGATAGTCCCCGACCCGTACTCGCTCGTGAACACGAGGGCGCCGAGAACCCCGATAGCGAGTGCCCCGATCGCGAGCCCCGACATCGACTGGTTCGTGGGGTCGAAGCCTTGGTACCAGCCGCGCGGGTGGTGGGCGGCGCTGGATGTGCTGAGAACCGTCACAACGAGAGTGCCGACGACTGTGACGAACAAGGTCCACCACGTGGAGCGGATCGAGAAGAGCTTCGCCCGCTCGGCGCGGCACGCCTGCCGCAGCCCGTATCGGCCACCCGGGAGCGCCGGCGCGGCGGTGTTCGCGGTCACGGCTCTCCTTCCCGGCCGCTGCCGACGAGGGCGCCTTGCGTGCTCCCCGCCGAGCGGTACTCGACGGCGTCGCGGGTGAGTTCCATGAACGCGTCCTCGAGTGAGGCCCGCACCGGAGTCAGCTCGTGGACGACGAGGCATTCGCGGGCTATCAGCTCGCCCACCGCAGCGGATGTCATCCCTCGCACGGCGACAGACTCGTCGGGAACGAGGTCCACCTCTCCCCCGGCGCGGCGCACCGCGGCCACAAACCGCTCGACATGAGGCGTGACGACCCGAACGGCGTCACCACCGTTCAGCGCGGTGAAATCGCGCACGGTCGTGTCGGCGATCAGTGCACCCCGCCCGATCACTACCAGACGGTCCGCGGTAAGGGCCATCTCGCTGATCAGGTGACTCGAGACGAAGACAGCCCGTCCCTCCGCGGCGAGGCCACGCAGCAGGTTTCGCACCCAACGGATACCCTCGGGATCGAGCCCGTTGACGGGCTCGTCGAAAAGAAGAACACCGGGGTCGCCGAGCAGGGCTCCAGCCATGCCGAGTCGCTGGCCCATTCCGAGCGAGAACTTGCCGGCGCGCTTGTTGGCGACCTCGGTCAATCCGACGATACTGATTACTTCTTCAACCCGGGCGAGGGGGATGCCGTTGGTGTAGGCGAGACACCGGAGGTGGTCGTAGGCAGTCCGCGCCGGGTGGAATGCCTTCGCGTCCAACAGCGCACCGACCTCTCGCAGCGGCCAGTTGAGCTCTGCGTAGCGCTTTCCGTTGACGAGCGCTGTTCCCGAAGTCGGTGTGTCGAGACCCATGATCATCCGCATCGTCGTCGACTTGCCTGAGCCGTTTGGCCCGAGGAAGCCGGTAACGACACCTGGGACAACCTCGAAGTTCAGATTGGAGACCACCCTCGCGTTTCCGAACTGCTTGGTCAACGAGTTCACCGAGATCACTGAACTCATTATCGAGACCTCGGGGCGCTCCTGCTATGGCGCTACCGGGCATCTTCCGGTGGGGGTAACCCGAGCGCCGCGACCTGGCTAGCCGAATTGCCGCACCGTGGGGCAAGTGGCAGGAAAACCTCGCTTGCCCCGTCAACCGGGTCCGTGCTGCGCCTCGGTGGCAATGGTGGCTTCTTGTGGGGCAATCACTCGCGGGCTGCCGGCGCCGGGAGCCTATTCGCCGTCGAGCTCGGGCTCGCCGCTTCGAAACAGCTCCGGTGCCTGAGCCGTCCGCCGTCTCGCCGCGGTTGTGTCAAGTGGCTGCTGTATGTCAGGCCGGACGACGGCGAAGTACGAGACGAGGACGAAGACGGCCACGGCGAACACGATGGCGGTCGGCCCATTTCCGAAGTCGATTCCGCTGAGCGACTGGGGCTTGCTGAAGTAGTCGGCGAAGGATGCACCGAGAGGTCGCGTGACAACGTAGGCCATCCAGAAGGCGGCGATGCTGTTCAGGCCAAACTGCCACCACGCGAGGGCTGGGATAAGTATGACCACGCCGAAAAGGACACCGGAGGCCAAATAGCCAAGGTTGAGTGAGGTGGCCGTGAAGTCTCCGAGGGCGGTCCCGAGGGCAAAGGTGGCGAACACCGTGGCCCAATAGAAGGCCTCGCGCCGCTGGGTCGTGATGCTGTGGATCGAGAGCGTCCCCTCGCTGCGCTGCCAGATCCAGAAGATGGCAGCCAGAATGACCGCCCAGAGCAGGGTCGTCCCGGCATAGGGGATGCCGACGTCGAGGTGAAGAAAATCGGAGACACCGGTCCCGAAGATTGCGATGGCAAAGGCCAAGAACCAGTACGCGAAGGCCCGGTACCGACGGGTCGCGAACTGCAGCACCAGCCCGATGGCGAAAAGAGCGACCTCGGTGCCCCCGCCTTTGATGTTGCCGTACACCCTCAGGTAGTCCGACGTCGCCTCCCCGCCGGCGGTGGTCAGGATCTTCGCTACCCAGAAGGCGAAGATGACCTCCGGGACCTTGGCAGCGACAGGAGCGGGAAAGATACGCCCGACAAGCGGCAACTGGCCGCCCGTCGGCCCCCGGTGGCTACAGCGCCTTGGCGAAGAGCGACGACGATCGTGAGCGCGCCCCACGTGGCAGACGTCTCCTTCGGTTGGATCTGAGGACCATTCGAGCATAGGAGGTCGTCGCGGCGGAACAACGGCGCCTGGCCGGGGCCGAAGCGTCCCCGTTGTAGACCGGACGTGCGCGGCTTCGTCCGCTCCGAGAGGCATCTGGTGCGGTTCTCAGCGGCCCTACGCGAGTCGACCTGGTCAGCTTCCTGCCAATGGTGAGCCATCGGCGGTGATCACCCAACCGCGATGAAGACAGCCCGCCCTTCGGGTTCATACACCAGCTTCGCCGTCTGTTCACTCGATTGGTTGGCGCGCAAGCGCGGGCGGCTGACGGCCGGCGAACAACCAGCCGGCCGCAGCCGCCACGAGAGGCAGGCCGAGGAGGATCACCAACAGATTCGCGACCGGCACGTTTCCGAGTGCCGAGATGCCACCGTTCACCGAGTCGCCGCGCAGCCAGCCGATGACCCCGACGTAGCCGGCGAAGGTGCCGAGGACCGCGCCGGCCAGCCCGAGCGCGCCGGCCGTGGCGGCGGTCAGCGTCCGCCGTGTGTAGCTGCTCGCTCCGGTGGCGGCGAGTGTCCGTAGGTCGCTGGCGGTCTCGCTTCGGATCAGGCCGACGCTCATCGCCAAGATGCAAAGCGCCAACGCGATGCCGAAGAAGGTCGCCCAGTTGATGACGGTCGAAGACGTCGGCTGATCGTTCTTCGTCTCAATGCTCAGGCCTCCCGTCACTGCAACTGCCTGCGCGTTGTGGATCTCGGCCGCGGTGAGCGGTTGAGCCGCGTTGACAAACCACCCAATCGGCGGCCCGATCTGCTCGGGAGAAATCCCGAGCTCGTGGATCGCGTGCTCGGTGATCAAGGTGTTCGGCGCGTGCACGCCCCTCGGTAGGGCGCTGAGCCCTTGGATCACCGTGTGTCGCAGCACTCCGGATTTCCTGCAGTTGAAGTTTCCGTCGCCCACCGGACCGATCGGGACGAGCTTCGCGCAATAGGTGAACTCCACACCCGAGGCACCAGCAAAACCGGGCAGAGAAGTCGCGACGTCGGCATTCGGTTGTATCTGTGAGGGGCGAATGCCCAAGGCGCGCAGCAGCTGCGGGGTGGCGACGGTGGGCGATCCGTCGAGCGATTTTGTCCCTGAGCTATTCTGGAGACCGCCAACCAACTCGAGGGCGGCGACTTGGTGCGCTCCAAGGGCTGCGCCGACGCGAGCAGCGGTCTTGGCCATGGCGGCCACCTGGCTCGGAGAGGGATAGGGATAGGGCCCCGAAATGTTCGCCTGGTTCGAGGCGAGGTTCGGACCGGCCGGGTCCCAGATATCGGAGTAGCGCGCCTGGGCAAATGTGGCGATGATCACCGCGATCATGACGCCGAGGCCGATGGCGGCGAGGGCTGAGGCCGAGCGAGCCCGGTAGCGGGCGAGGTCACGGAGCGCGAGCCGGACGGCGACCGGGGTGTGCCGCGCGAGTCGCCCGAGCCCGACGAGGAAGAACGGCGCCAACAGGATGATCGTGGGAATGAGGGCGACGATCCCGAAAACGAGCTCGGGGGTGCCCGCACTGCCGCTCCCGGCGCCTAGGCCACCCGAGTAACCGAGTAGCAGGAATGCGACGACGAGAAAGGCGATCCCGGGCAGCGCAGATCGGTGAACCTGTCTCGGTGGCGCGGGACGACCGGAAAGGGCGCCCATGACGGAAAGCCTCGAGACAAACCGGGCCGGCCGTGAGGCGGCTATGTAGGTCGCGAAGATGGCGAGCACGACCGCCGCCGCGACGACGAGCCAAGGCAGAGCGAGCACTCCGATCACGTGATGAGAACTCTGCTCAAGGCTCGGTCTATAGGCGAGCCAGACGACAAGTCCCACAAGGGTCCCAATCACCGCCCCGAGGACGCCCACGACGAGTCCGTTCGCCCGCACGACAAGCGAGACGTTCTTACTAGTGGCCCCGATCGAGGCCAGCATGCCGAGCGAGCGCTGCCGCCGCTGGGCGAGCACGGTGAAGCCACCGATAGCCATCAGCGCGATGAGGAGCATCCCGATCGTGAGCACGGCGAGGGAGAGGGTCTCGGGGTTGATCGTGCTCTGCGCCACCAAGGCCGGGGTGGTCACGTTAGAGCCGCGGTGGCCCAAGGGTCCGCAGGCGGCGCATTGTTCGCCGATCGAGCTCGGCGCCACGCCCGGTGCGTCGAAAAGCACGGTGACGTTGGCCGGGGACTTCACCTGTCCGGGCAGAACGAGGGCGAACTCGTCGAGCAGGTTCTGTGGGTTCTCGACGATGCCGACCACCAGCCGGACTTCGCCCCCGATTCTCCAGGTGTCGCCGACGACCAGATTGAACTCCGATGCGACTCCCGCCGTGACGGCCACCTGGTCGGCTGCTCTTGGGTAGTGGCCAGAGACGATGGAGAGCGTCGGCTGTCCGTAGGGACCGTTCGGGTTCTGGGCCCGGAGCTGGTAGATATCGACAGAGCCGGGAACTTTCAGCGTCTCGTTCTCGATGACGTCGAGCTTGCCGAAGCGGTGCTCAAGGACGGCGATCTCGGCGGCGAGAGGGGGATCGGAACCAGCGAAGCTCGCCATGTCCTGGGCGGTACCGAACCCCGTATTCGCCGGAAGGGGCGTGTTCGTCGCGACCGCCGAGCCGACGACCGTCGCGGTGACGGCTACGACAATCAGCGCGAGGACAAGTAGCTGTTGGCGCCACTCGCGACGGAACAAGCGCCAAGCCCAACGAACCACGGCGCGCCGAGACGGCGTGAAACCACGGGCCGAACGAACCTCGCCGCTCGGCACTACGGGCGAGACGCTCATAAGGTCGGCGTCGGCGCGAGAAGCGACTCGGCGCTAGGGGGAGGCACCGTCTGGTCGACGATGCGGCCGTCTTTTAGAAACAGGACGCGGTCTGCCCAAGACGCAAGGTGGGCGTCGTGGGTCACGACGACCGCGGCGACGCCTTGCTTACACGCCCCGCGGATCATCTTCATGACGGCTTCCCCGTTCGCCGAGTCGAGCGCGCCCGAAGGCTCGTCGGCGAGCAAAAGGTGGCGCTCACCGGCGACGGCGCGGGCGATCGCGACCCGTTGGCGCTCTCCTCCTGAGAGCTCGTCGGGAAAGTGCCCTGCGCGATCGGCGATCCCGATGTTCTCAAGCGCCGCCATGGCGAGGGTCCGCGCTTTTCTCGCGGAAACGTCATCGAGCTCGAGGGGGAGCGAGACGTTCTCGAGCGCGGTCAGCCCCGCCAGCAGGTTGAAATCCTGGAAGACATAACCGATCGTGCGGCGACGGAGTCGCGCTTTGTCGTTGTAGGACATCGACGCGAGCGACTTGCCCTCGATCAGCACCTCACCGCTCGTCGGCTCTTCGAGGCTGCCGGCGATCGTGAGGAGGCTGGACTTGCCCGACCCGGACGGTCCCATGACCGCGACAAGGTGGCCGCGATCGACCGAGAGCGAGGCGTCGACAAGGGCGTTAACGAGCGTCGAGCCCGCGCCGTATGACTTAGAGACGTTGCGGAGCTCGAGAAAGCTCATCGGCGTGGAACCAGCCTTCGCCGCAGGGGCGGCACCGTCGAGACACCTGCGGGCTCAACCTCGGCCCGTTTCAGCCGACCTTCGGCCTGGTCGAGCCAGCGGATGACAGAGTCCAAGCGGGACAGCTCGGCGTCGACCACAAGAGCAAAAGCCAGATCGAACTCGGCCTCGTCATCTTTCAGGTGGGTCCACTGTTGCATGAGCTCGACGAGGTAACGCCGGTGGAGTTGGATCAGGTCGTTGACGTCGACACCGGGAACGCGAAGGGCCGAGAGCACCTTGATGACGAGCTCGTCGCGAGGTGGCGAGGCCATGTCGGTTGGCGACGAGAGCCAGCGGTGGAGCTCAGCCTTACCCTCCTCGGTGAGACGGAAGACCTTCTGGGGACCCTCTTCAGCCGAGTCATCGGACTCGATGTGGCCAGAGTGTTCGAGACGCTGAAGGGTGGAGTACACCTGACCAACATTGAGCGGCCAGACGTCTCCGGTGCCCTCTTCGAACTCCTGACGGAGTTGGAACCCATACTTCGGACCTTCGCTCAAAAGCGCCAGCAGCGCGTGGCGGACGCTCACTGCTCTACCTTGACTTTATGACATACCTCTGCGAGAACCATACGACATATGGTACATCGGATCTTTTAACTGTCAATCGCGTCGTGTGGGTCTGGGTCGTCATTCCTGCGATCGCTGCCCGGGCCACCGACGAGGGAACGCTGCGCGCCATCCAGCTGACATGGGCGGGCTGGCTCCCATCCCCCGCCCCTATCCGCGCGCCGCCGAGTGGGCAGGCGCCGTCACGAGCCTGAGCCGAGGATTCTCAGCCGCCGTGCGGCACGACGAGCCCCGATTCGTACGCCGCGATGGCGGCTTGGGTACGGTCACGGAGCCCGAGCTTGCTCAGCATGCGACTGACGTGGGTCTTCACGGTCTCATCTGTGATCACGAGACGGTCCGCAATCTCGGCGTTTGACAGGCCCTCCGCCACTAGCCTCAGCACCTCAGTCTCGCGCGGTGTCAAAGAGCGGAGTGTGGGCATAGGCCCTTGGTGAGCCGTCGATGGCTGCTCCGCGAATTCACGGATCAGGCGGCGGGTGACCGCCGGGTCGAGCAGGGCCTCACCCGCCGCGATCACACGCACGGCATCGAACAGCCGCTCCGCAGTGCAGTCCTTCAGCAGGAATCCGCTTGCTCCGGCGCGCAAGGCGTCGTAGACGTACTCGTCGAGATCGAACGTTGTCAAGATGAGGACTCGCGGTCCGAGTCTGCCGGGCCGTGCCAGTTGGCGAGTCGCCTCGATGCCGTCCATCCCTGGCATGCGGACGTCCATGAGCACGACATCGGGATGCAGCTGCTCGCAGAGCCTTACCGCGTCTGCCCCATCAGACGCCGTGGCGACGACGCTGAAGTCCGACTGGGTGGTGAGCAGTTCGGCAAACCCATCACGCACGACTTGCTGGTCGTCGGCGACAACGATTCGTATGAGTCCCGGTTCGGTCACGCGGGCGCCTCGAGCTTGGCGGGGAGGACGGCTTCCACGAGATATCCACCGCCCGGCGCAGGACCGGTGCGTGCGGCGCCTCCGACTGCGGCTGCACGCTCAAGCATGCCCTCCACTCCGTGACCACCGGGTAGTCCCGTGGGGTCAGGACCCGGTCCGTTGTCGCGCACGCGCAGTCGCAGCCTGGCATTGGCAAAGGACAGCTCAACGTCCACCGCTGCACCGGGCGCGTGACGCCTCGCATTGGTGAGCGCCTCTTGAACGATCCTGTAGGCGACGAGCTCGACGCTCGGGTCGAGGGGAACGGGCGCCCCCCGAAAGATGAGCCGGGTGGCAACCCGTGATGCCTCACGAGCTTCGTCGACCAGCTCGGCCACGTCGTCCAGTCCAGGTTGGGGGTGACGGTCGGCGGCGTCAATCTGGGCGCTCTCGCGCAGCACTCCGAGGAGTCGGCGCATCTCAACGAGTGCGGTACGCGCTGTGTCACCGATGGCAAAGAGGCGCTCGGCACCGGCAGCGGGAAGGCCTGGAACGGCCAGCCGGGCTGCTTCCGCCTGGACAACCACCATCGAGATGTGGTGCGCCACCACGTCGTGGAGCTCATGTGCGATGCGAGCCCGCTCGCCGCGTGTTGTGTTTTCGACCAGCGTGTCGGCGATGACCTGGCTCACCGCTTGGTTCTCTCGCGCTTCGCGGCGCGCCTGCACTGCGATACCCCCGAGGGAGGCCGCCGGCGCGAGTACGGCCAGTAAGACCGTGAGGGCCCCCGCTTCCGACGAGGAGGGGCTCGATCCCGTGAAGACCAGCACGAGAAAGGGAACGGAGAGGGCGATCGCCGAGATCTGCAGCAGACCGTCGTGCTGGAGTCCTCGTCCGAGCCGGTAGAGCGCGATGAGCACCGCGGCGGCGCCGGCAACGGTCCCCATGTGGAAACCTGCCAGCGACAACACGACCGCCGCGCAGACGAGCAAAGCAGCGGCCGCCGGGCCGAGGAGCGCCAGGGGCAAGGTGCTTCCCAGCGCGAGGGCAGTAACCGCCAGAGCGGTTTCGACGTTGAGCTTCGAGGTCCCCGCCCGGGTGACGGCCTCGACGAACGCGACAAGAGCGAGTGATGATCCGATCACCACAAGGGCCCGGGGGGAGCGCATTGCCCGCCGGGCTCTGTCGGCCCACCGATCGCGGAGGCTCTCGAGTCGGCGCACGACACCATTGTCGCCGCGGCCAACCGGCGTGGCATCCCCCTCTCTAGGGATCTTGGCGGCGGCCGTCCCCCCTGAGAGCTACGACAAAGATCACTCCCCTGCGTGACGACCAGGAGGGACGTGTTTCGTACGGTCTCTTGGTATGGAAGCGACGATTGAAGTCAGCGGGCTCCGCAAGCGGTTCGGACCCACCGTCGCCTTGGACGGGGTCTCGTTTCGGGTCTCACCTGGGCAAGTGACCGGCTTTGTCGGACCCAACGGGGCGGGCAAATCCACCACCATGCGGGTGATCCTCGGCCTCGACGCAGCCGACGAAGGCACGGCGTTGGTGGATGGCCAGCGGTATGCGGCGCTGCATCACCCGCTTAGCCATGTCGGCTCCCTCCTCGACCCCGGCGCCCTGCACCCGACCCGCAGTGCCCGTAACCACCTCCTGTGGCTCGCCTACTCCCAGGGCCTTGCAGCTCGCCGCGTCGACCAGGTGCTCGAGGACGCCGGTCTCCAGGCGGTGGCTCGCCGCAAGGCCGGGGGCTTCTCACTCGGTATGCGTCAAAGGCTCGGCATCGCGGCGGCGTTGTTGGGCGATCCGTCGGCCCTCATCCTTGATGAACCCTTCAACGGGTTAGATCCCGAAGGCATCGTTTGGGTGCGCGGCTTTCTTCGCTCCTTGGCCTCCCAAGGCCGAGCGGTCTTGGTCTCCAGTCACTTGATGAGCGAACTGCAAGATGCTGCCACCCATCTCGTGGTGATCGGTCGGGGCCGGCTGGTGGCCGACACCAGCGTGGCTGAGCTGATCGCGGCGGCCTCCGACGGTCGGGTCAGCCTGCGCACCACAGCACGCTCGCAAGCGGCCAACGTCCTGGCCAACGCCGGGGCCACGGTGGCGGTCACGGGCAACGACACACTCACCGTCTCGGGTTTGGCTCCCGAGCGGGTCGTGGCTCTGCTTAGCGAGAGCGCGCTTTCCTTCTCGGAAGTCTCGGCTCACCGGGCCAGCTTGGAAGAGGCCTACATGGAGCTCACCAGAGACCAGGTCGAGTACCGCCCCAGCGGGGCCGGCGAGGCGCAGCGATGACAACCCCGGTCGCGCCATACCATTCCCGCCAGCCGGTTGGCCGTGACGGATTCACGCAGCTGGTACGAGCCGAATTCACGAAGTTTCGGACCGTCCGAGCCTGGGTGGTCACCTTGGGTGTCGCGGCCGCGTTGTCGGTCGGGTTCGCATGGGTGACCTCGCCGCACACCGCTGTCTGCGTTGCCGGACCCAAGTCCCAGCCGATCTGCGGCACCCCCAGCGCTCCTCACGCTGCGGTCGGTCCAGGCGGGGTACCCGTTGTTGACACCTTCTCCTTCCTGCACCAGCCGCTGATCGGCAACGGCAGCCTCACCGCCCAGGTCACCACGCTCACTGAGACGACCGGTTCGGGTAACAGCACGCATCGCGCTGCGGTGCCGTGGGCCAAGGCCGGGATCATCCTCAAGGAGAAAACCACCCAGGGATCCGCCTACGCCGCGGTCATGGTCACCCCGAGCCACGGGGTGCGAATGCAGTACAACTACGTCCACGACGCGGCCGGCTTGCCCGGACCCGTCAGCGCATCGTCGCCCCGGTGGCTGCGCCTCACCCGCGCCGGAGACGTGATCACCGGCTACGACTCGCTCGACGGCACCCGATGGACAAAGATCGGAACCGCCCACCTCACCGGCCTGGCGGCCAGCGTCCAGGCTGGACTGTTCGTTACCTCCCCCGAAGACAACGCAGGCACCAACGACAGCTCGGCAACGCTGGCCACCGCCACTTTCGACCAGGTTCACCTGGTCGGCGACATCCCCAACGGCAGCTGGAGCAGGCAGGTCGTGGGGGCCAACACCCAGACCTATTTCACCCTGCCCACCGGGCCGAGCTGGTTCCAACATTCGGCCCGCACGTTCACCATCACTGGCTCCGGTGACATAGCTCCTCAAGTCTCCGGTGGTGCGCTGCAAGGCTTGGGCTACACGGAGAGCCTGCTAGCCAGCGGGACGTTCGGGCTCATCCCGATTATCGTGCTCGCAACCTTATTCATCACCTCCGAATACCGTCGCCGCCTGATCCGCACGACCCTGACTGCCAGCCCTCGCCGGGGCCGAGTCCTCGCCGCCAAAGCAGTCGTGATCGGCTCGGTCACCTTCGTCGCCGCCTGTATCGCTACCGCCATAGTCGAAGCGGTCTCACGACACGTGCTACCCGCCAACGGCAACTACGTATTCCCCCTCGGCACTTCCGTCGAAGTCCGAGTCGTCCTCGGAACGGGGCTCGTCTTCGCCATCGCCGCCGTCCTGGTCCTGGCGCTGGGCACCATCTTGCGGCGCAGCGCCGGAGCGGTCGCCACGGGCATCGTGCTGTTCGTGCTGCCATTCGTCCTCGGGGCGAACCCGTCTTCTTCAGCACCGGACTGGCTGATGAGGATCGCCCCTACCGCGGCGTTCGCCGTCCAGGGCACCCTGCCGCGCTTCGCTCAGGTCGCCAATGCCTACACCATGGGCAATGGGTACTACCCGCTCGGGCCTTGGGCCGGCCTTGCCGTGCTCTGCGCTTGGACCGCGGTCGCCTTCGCAGCGGCCCTGTGGTCGATCCGGCGGCGAGACGTGTGAGCCCGTGCGTTGCGAGCGACCTAAGCCATGCGTGACGCTCTTAGCGCCGAGTGGACCAAGGTCCGCACTCTGGCAAGTACCTATTGGCTGCTGCTCGGTGTGGTGTTTCTCACCATCGGGGTCAGTTGCGCGGTGGTCGCGTCCAGCAGGTACCAGCCCACCGGCTACCAGGACACGCCGAAGCTGGCCCTCACCGGGATATACCTAGGACAGGTAGCCGTCGCTGTCTTTGCCATATTGATGGTCAGCAACGAGTACAGCACCGGCATGATGTCCATAACCCTTACCGCCGTGCCTCGCCGACTCGTGGTGCTCGGAGCCAAAGCCGCTAGTCTCACCGGCCTCGTGCTTGTGGCGGGCGTCATTGCCGTCGGCGGATCCCTTCTCGCAGGCAGGACCATCCTGCCGGGCAATGGCTTCACCGTCGTTCACGGCTACACGCTCCTTTCTCTTGGTCACGGCCCCACGCTTCGCGCCGCAGTCGGGTCAGTGGTCTACCTCGTTCTCATCGCGCTGCTCAGCCTCGGCACCGCCACCGCCGTACGAGAGTCGGCTACCTCGATCGGAGTCGTCCTCGGACTCCTTTACCTGTTCCCACTTCTCGCTCAAGTCGTCAGCGATCCGGCATGGCACAGGCACCTCGAACAGATCGGTCCCATGACGGCCGGGCTTGCGATTCAAGCCACTACGAACCTGCAAAGCCTGCCCATCAGCCCATGGGCTGGCCTTGGTGTGCTCGCCATTTGGGCTGGGGTAGCTCTCGTCGCCGGCGGGACCCTGCTTCGCCTCCGGGATGCTTGAGGTCCCGTGCGTGTCATCGTCGCGGGCGCGCCCCTGAACCGCACGACGAAGACCCTCGGTCGTTTCCAATGCCCGGCAGAACTGACCAGCTACCTATGACTGATCGCTCGTGCATCCGGCGCGAGGGCGCGGAGCTCGACTGTCCGTTCGCTCCGTTCTCGTTGCCCGAGCGGCGTCTCGATTGACATGGAGCGGCGGGGTTACTCGTCGCGCTGCACCAGGGTTGTCGGCGTCCGCGCAGCGCTTCTACCCGGGAAGGCTGCCACGACGTTGGCGAGGATAATGGCGCCCATCGCGGCAACGACAGCCCACCGGTGGGTGCGGGCACGGCGCCCACCTCCTGGGCAAAAAGTGTCCAGAGCCATCGTCCGAGCGCGATGCCGCAAGGAAGGCCGATCGCGATTCCCACTAGAGCTGCGATCGAGGCCTGCCAGGCGACTGCGGCTGCCAACTGTCGCTGTGTGAACCCGAGTGTCTTCAGCAATGCAAGGTCATGACGGCGACGGCGGACTGACGCGAGAAGTGCTAGCCCGAGGGCTACTACGGCTCCAAGCGCGAGCCCACCCGCGAGTAGGACCGGCGTGGTTCCCATTGTCCGGTAGTTGACGATCTGAGCTGGGCGCTGCACCGAGAGAACCGATGCCTCGTTGCCGCCGCAGTTTGAGTTTTCGGGTTCGCTCGCCAAGATGGCGTTAGCCGCGGTGGCAAGGCGCTGCGCGGCCGCAAGCCCGTCGGAGGACCCGACCCCGCCGCGAACCCGGAGGAAAACCATGTTCGGACCGTTGCAACCGGGATAGGCCTCGGGACCTAATTTCTCAGTGAGGAGTCCGTTGTCGGCAGGGACGATCGCTCCGGTCGCCATCGAGGTGTGTAGTCCCTCGGCAATCCCGATAGCGGGCATCGTTGCCACGCCGACGATCACAAGGCGTATCGGGTGAGGCGGAAAGTTCGAGGTGTAGCTCATTTCGACGATGCCCCCAACACGCTTGTGCAGCTGGGCAAGAGTGGCCGCGCCAAGAACGATCTGGTTCGATGATCGCAACCCGTGTCCCTGCACGACAGGTGGACTGACCGGGGCGTTGGGACTGGCGAGAAGCACGGGAACCTCGACGCCGTCGAGCTGGAGGGTGGCAAACCACACCCCTGACGAAGCGAGGACTGTCCGGTCGCCCGCGAGGGTAGCCAGCGCCCGGTTGGGCACCGGGCCGTAGCCGTCCGAGCTCTGCACCGCGTAGTCCCAATTCCAACCGTAGAGCCGTGGTTGGGATACCAAGGTCTGCAGGCTGCTTCCGAATGTCAAGGTGGCCGCGACGACAACTATGGCGATGACTCCGCCGACAAGGGCCCAGCGGGTTGGCGCGGCTGTCCGGCCCGTTCCGCGCTCGAGCGCAAACTGTGCTCCTGCCACGGCCGATACGGGAAGTCCTGACTTCGCCAGCATTTGCACTGTCGTCGAGCGCCGCTCAATGGCGCGGTGTCGCCGTTCGACACGGTGGGGTGCGCCTTGGTACGAGATGACCGTGGCGCCAACTGTGAGGACGCAGACCAGAGCAGCAAAGCCGATACCCAGCACCGTCCAGTCGGCGCTGATGCCCGGATCGGGGTAAACGGAACGCACCGGCCCTAATGGCGCGAGAGGGGAGACGGCGACGGCCGCAGCGATGGCGACGATCGATCCGGTCACAATCGAGCCGGTCATGCCGATGAGACCGTCGAGAACCGTCATTGCTGGGCTCGCCCCGAAAGCCCGCAGGACGAGCAGATCATCTTCACGGGTGCTCAACTGGCGCGCGATGGCCTGGATGGCGAGAAGAAGCGCCGCCAGCCCGGCTATGCCGCCGAAGACCCCGAGTGCGAGCACCTCCGGCTTGATTGACTGCTCCGCCGCGGATTCCATCTGGGACGCAACCAGAAAGTCGGTGAAGTAGTGCGCTTTGGCGGTGAACTCTCGCTCCACCTCTGGGACGTAACGGGCACCACCTTGGATCTGGACCCCGTAGTAGGAGATCGTGACATCCCCGAGGACCGAGCGGGTGAGTGCGGGGGTGGCCACGATGTAGGTGGGAAAGCGAGCAATTCGGTCCTGGACCACCTCGCGATTCAGCAGGCCGATACCGACGACCCGTAGCCTCAACCGCCGCTCTCGGCCCGATCCGGCCGGCGGGGTGAGCTCCACCAGGAAGGTCTGGTTCAGGTGGAGTCCCAGTGTGGCGGCGGCGTTCTCGGTGACCATTACCTCGTTGGGCCGGGCTGGATCGGCCATACGACCGGCCGTCACGCTGAAGCGATCTTGGTTGAACAAAAGCCCGTCGACGCTGCCGACCATTATCACCGAGCTGTCCAGGCTCTGAGGTCGGATGTGTCCCGACTTGATAAGTGACGCGCTAAGCGCCACATAGCTTTCGACCCGTTTCACGTGGGGGAGTCGACGTATTTGGCCGATCAAGCTTTGCGAGTATCCCAACAGTCCTCCCGCCGGGACGATCGTGAGATCCGAGGGGTTGGTTCTGGCAAGGAACGTAGGAAAGGAGGATGCCGTACGTCGTGCCGCGGCCATCGACCCGAGGGCGATGCCGCCGACCAACCCGATCAGGAGAACGAGGGTTATGTAGCCACTTCGCTGGCGTCGCCAGGTGACGACGAGGCGGTATCGACCGCGCCTGGGCTCATGGGGTGGTGTCTTCCCCCTCCTGGCTAGTCGGACAGGTTGCGGCCCTCACACACACAGCCTGGAGGTCCCTCTAGCGATTGCCAATGGAGTTAACCCTTGTCCATCACTCGTAGTAGCACCAACTCCGCGAGTAGCAGACCCGGGAGCCCACGGCGGCACACCTCAGCGGCGGCTTCGCCAACTAGCGGCTGGCTTTGCCTTAGGACCGGCGATGTTTTGTGGGTGTCTGTCTGAAAGGGACAGGCCTTCTCAGGGCAGCTCCGTACGAGAAGCGTCCGGGGACGCAGGCCTAGCTCTGGTCACCCTCCGATCGGTGAAATCCTCCGATTGACACTTTGGGCACCTACGCAACGAATCGCGAAGTGCGAGCACCTCATCGGTCTCAGATGCCATTTGCGACGCCGACGCCTGCAAGCCGAGCACACTTGCCTCATTAGCTGGCGCCTCCATGGCCCCTACGCCCGGGCCTTTAGCGCGACGGGGAGGCCGGTGAGAGAACCGGGCCTGCTGACTCGTGAGCAGCCATGCGGTAGCGCAGGAATCGCACCGCCGTTCGACCGTACGCCCGAACACAGGTCGATCGTACCCAGTGGGCTAGTCGGGTAGCGGGCGATCATGCTCTGTTGGCTCTCTCGTGTGACATATCGGTCCAAGGCCGCACGAGAACTGATCTCACAGCGGGCGACTGTCCATGCGGGTAGCCCCGACTACCGGCTTTTCGCTGCTGGAGACGATTGGTAAATAGAGTGAGTTGGTCTGGTAAATAGAGTGAGTTGGTCGCTCGTCTGGACGGGGACGGCGGGAGGAGAGAGGGTGATCGATGGTGGCACCACTCGATATCGACATGCTCCAGCGCGCCTGCGATATCACGGATCGGATCATGAGCGGCGTCCAGCCCAGGCAATTCGGTGATCCGACGCCTTGCAGGGACTGGACTGTCCGGGAATTGATGGAGCACATCGTCGCTTCGACCGACTTCTTCGCCGACGCCGCCGAACTCGGTGCCGTCGCCGAAGATCGGGCGTGGCCCGAATATTCGCCCGAGGAGCTGCTGGGCGCCTATCGTCACCACGCAGGCCGCCTAGTGGCAGCGTTCCGGGTTCCGGGCGTCATGGGGAGGCCTATGGTGATCCTGGCCGGGCCCCCGACGGCCGCCTTCTGTATACAGATCGCGATCAGCGAGCGCTTCGTCCACGCTTGGGACCTCGCTGCCGCGACGGGCCAATCGTTCGGTGACGACAGCGGGGAGATTGCCGAGGCGCTGCTCGCCTCATCTGAGTACCTGTCCGTCAATTCTGAGGTGAGGAGGAATACGCCACCGCCGCTCGGGCCGGAACTCACCATCGAAGGCGGAGGGGCTGTCGAGCGCCTCGTGGCGTTTCTCGGTCGCGACCCCAGCCAGGCGACTGGTTGAGACGTTCGCAGCACCGGGGAGCACCGGCCCAGGGTCTGACCAGCTCGAGCACGTGAAACTCGATCCCCCTGAACGAGTGTGTCGCCTCCGACAGCTAGTTGCGCCCTGTCGATTCGGTGCGGGTCCGCAATACGCTCTCAGCACTCAATCGGCTGAGGATTTTGGCGCGTGGACACCAGAACGTGCTCAACCCCTGAAGCAACCATCGCGGGCCAAACGGCCACGACTGCGCAGAGCGTGATCCGATGAAACCAGGACTGGCCGATCATGGCCTCGGACACGGGCCAAACCTGAAAGTCGAGGCCGCTCTCTAAGCATGAACCGCAGTCACCCGATCGGCGACTCCGTGACAAACAAGGCTTTCGAGCCCGACGACCGCCGGCTCCTCGCTGCGACAGCGTTAGCGGGGCCGCCACTTTGGGACGCTCAAGTCGGTGTCGCTAAGGGTGCTAGCCACACCCAAGGACGAATGGATACCCCCTTGTTCGTTTGTGGCGCGGTCCGCATGATGCCCATATGCGGGCGGCCTGGTACTACTGGCGCTCGAGCGGCAGGCGGCAGTGGCGCTCGATGCTGGTCGTCGCGCTGCTCTGCGTAATCCTGGGCGCGGCCGCACTTGGTGCGCTTGCGGCTGCCCGCAGGACCGAGTCCGCGTACGGGCGGTATCTGGTCTCGATCAATTCGAGCGATGTCTACGTCAACATCCCGTCGCCCGATAGGGCACTCGACGCCAAGGTGGCGGCGCTACCGGGCATTGCGTCGAGCTCAGTCTGGCTCGGGTTGAGCGCGAATCCCGTCGTCCACGGCCGAGTCGACGACTCGTTCGTCACCGATGGCTTTGCGGGCAGCGTCGGCGGCGAGCTGTTCACCCAGGACCGGATGACGGTCGTGGCGGGCCATCTTCCGCGACTCGACTCGCCCAATGGGATCTGCCTGACCGCGGGCCTCGCTCGACTCTTCGGCGTCCACGTCGGTGGCCACGTCACTTATCAGTTCGACAACTCGCTCTCTCTTACCAACGCCCCGACGGGCTTCGTCACGTACCGAGTCGCCGCGATAGTCGAGCTGCCACCGGCCCTCGTTGACCAGTTCGACCAGGTGCAGTCGGCCGTCATTCCCCCGGCAGCGACCGCAGCCGCGCTCGCCCACCGAGGAGCGGTGGCCTTCTCGTGGGTCGGCGTGCGGTTGCGAAACGGCGGGGCCGGCGTCGCCAAGTTCGACCGTTCGGTGTCCCAGCTCGCTACTCGAGTCGGCCACGGGTACACCTTCGCGATCCGGCAGCTGGACCTCGTGCACCAGCAGGTCCAGGAGGCGATCCGACCGCAGGCTTTCGCCATCGCCGCGTTCGGGGCTTTCGCCCTGCTGGCGCTTATCGTCCTCGTCGGCCAGGCGCTGTCGCAGTTGCTCGAGGCGTCGACAACGCAGGCGGGTGCGCTCCGGAGAATGGGCTTGCGCCGCGCTGAGGTGGCATTAGCCTGTGGACTCGGCGGGGTCGGGGCCGTCATCGTGGGCATCCTGGCGGCGATCGGGTGTGCGGCGGCGCTGTCGCCTCTCGGACCAGTCGGGCCCGTCCGCGCGATCGATCCCGCTCGGGGCTTCTTCTTCGACACGACCGTCTTGATCGGAGGCGGCGCGACGCTCCTCCTCCTGCTGATCGCCCTGACGGCATGGATCTCGTGGCACACCGTGAAGGCCGTCGACAGCAGTCTTGTCCAGCGCTCTTCCACCGTCGCCGCGATCCGCGGTTTCCCTCGGGTTGCCGACCACCGTCGCGCTCGGCGCAACCTATGCGCTGGACGCGGTGCCTGGACGGAACCGGATGGCGGTCCGGGCGAATGTCCTCGGTTCGGTGGCCGCCGTGACCGCCGTTGTCACCTCCGTGGTGTTCGCGGCGAGCCTGAACGGGCTGATCACCCATCCATCCCGCTACGGATGGAACTGGAACGTGCTGATGCAGAGCGAAGGTGGATATGGGAGCTTCCTTCCCGACGACGTCAACGCCACGACGATTGGCAACGGAGATGGGCCGCTCGACCACCTCTTGGCGTCGACGCCGGGAATTCGTGGATGGTCGACCTTCGGCTTCACCCAATTGTCGATTGACGGTCAGCGTGTGCCCGTGCTCGGCCTCGCCACCCATGGAGGCGATGTCGAGCCGCCCACAGTGAGCGGGCGCCCCCTCTCCGATACCGCGGCCGAGGCGATCGGAAGCGCCGCGGCCGTTGGCCCTGACGAGATCGAGCTCGGTCTGAGCACCCTTCGCCAGCTACGAAAGCAGGTGGGGGATTTGGTGGAGGTGGGCACGGGACCAACGGCGCGGCGTCTGACCATCGTCGGCGTGGTCACTCTGCCGTCGATCGGGGTGACGCTGTCGGATCACGTCTCCCTCGGACGTGGCGCGATGCTCGCAGAGAGCACGCTGCTCTCGATCGTGAACCTCAGCGCGCTCAATCCGGCACCGGCTGAGGCGTTCTCTGCCTTGCCATCGACGATCGCCGTCGACATCGCACCACACACCGACGCCACGGAGATCGGACGGCAGATTGTCGCTGCGCTCAATCGCGACGGCGCGGATGGCGGCGTCTATGAGGTTCCGCGTGTTGTCGGCGCAGCCATCGTCAATGCCGGGCAGATGGCCGGACAGCCGGTCACTCTCGCCATCGCGCTTGGCCTTGCCGTGCTCGTCTCGCTGTCCGCCACGGTTGTTGCAGCCACACGGAGGCGACGACGTGAGCTTGCCCTGCTTAAGGCCCTAGGGCTGCGACGTCGTCAGATGCGTAGCATCGTCGTGTCGCAGGCGCTCACCCTGCTCATCGTCGCGTTCCTCCTCGGCGTCCCCCTCGGGATCGCAGGTGGCCATTGGGCGTGGGCGACCTTCGCCTCGTCGCTCGGCGTCGTACCGGTGACCGTCGTACCTGCTGTGTCGATCGCTGTCGCCGTCGTCGCCGTGCTCGTCGGGGGGATGATGTTGGCCGCGGTGCCGGCGGCCGTGGCCGCTCGTACCCCGACGACGGCGGCCCTGCGTGCCGAATAGGGGTGGGATCTGATCTTCGTGACTGGTTGGCTAGGACGAACTCAAAGGTGCGCAAGGAGGATGGTCTCCTTGACCATCGTGAGAGGGCTCTTCAAAGGATCCACCCATGCCCAAATTCGTTCCGGAAGAGCTCAGATGAATTGCTCTCGCGGCGACAACGGTGAGTTGCTAAATGACAATGGCCGGACGAGGTGACGGCACCGCACGCTCTCGCTCGTGTGCATAGAACTCGGCACGCTGAGTCGAGCGTCCCGCTCTGAGTTGACCGACCTACTCGACGGAGCGCTCGCCGAGCTTGAGTCGCGTTTGCAAGCGCTGCAGGTATCGGGTTTAGGGCGCCAACCGGGCCCGATTGTCCAGGTCTACAAGAACGCCACAGGTTCGTACAAGGACTCGGCCTCAAGGCCCTGGCGGCAGGGCGCCTATGTAAAGTCGGACTCGAGGACCTCGACTGCCGCCCGACGAGCCTCGATGCGAGCGGGAATCGCCGAGAGAACGCCGATCGCGGCCACAACGCATAGGCAGGTGCAGGCAAGCCAGAGTGCCGACGGAGTGGTGGCGCGCGATCCGTGACTGGCGGCTGTCACGAACAGGAGCCCGAGCGGGATGCCTGCGATGGCGCCCGGAACCGCAGGGATGAGCAGGGCAGTCGACAGCCCTCCGCTTAGGTGTTCTGTCGTCGCACCGAGCGCACGAGCGACCCCGAGCGGTTTTCGGGAGTCCACCGCCGTCGCCCAGGTGATGACGAGTGCGTTCACCACGGCCAAGAGAACGAGGACCACTGTGATGACCAGCAAGATCGCATCGGTGTTCGCCGTGTTGGGGTTGTACGGAATCGAGAACTGCGCCGGAGAAACGCTCGGTGCCAGACCCTCGTGGGCACGGACCGACAGCACTGCCACGACCGTCGTCGTCGTGATGGCGACACTCACGACGGTCAAAAGCATGCGACGGGGTCTGCGAGAGGCCAGCCGGAGCCCGAGCAGCAACGGCACCGGCAGGTGAGCGGCAGCAGAGACGAGGAGCGGCCGGCGCTTTGGGACCCGAGCGGAGTCGGTGAGCGCCGACATGGTGCTCGTATGAGCCGCCCGGATGGACGGGATCCAGGCGGCCAACACGGCGAGGGCGACGGCCAATGCCACGACGAAACCCACGTCGGCGAAACTTACGGACGCCGCCCCCACACTGCCGATGAGCCCCGCCCCAGGGTTGGCGACAAGCGGTGCGGCGAAGTACCCCGCCGCGAGTCCGACCGCTGCGCCGACGAGTGCGAGGGTGAGGTACTCCAGCAACAAGACACCAGCGACGAGCCGTGGCGTGGCCCCAACCGCCTTCAACAGGCCGACACGCCGGGTGCGTTCCCCTAGTCGGCCACCGACGATCACGACCAGGCTTGCAATGGCAAGCAGATCTAGGAGTGAGCTTGCGATCAACAGGCCGCGCTGGAACGGCTTTGACTGCTGTGCCTCGGTCTGGCTCACGTTCTGCCACGACCACACGTCGAGCGTGTTGGAGTTGGAGTACGTATTCGCGAATGCGGAGGCGCTGGCCGGGTTCGCGAGCTTCAGTTCGAGGATGTAACTGAGCGGTGCAACGGGGGTCGCAAAGCTCCGGGCGGTGGCTTCGGTCGCCCAAACAAGCCCGGTGGCCTGGCTCCAGACGTTTCCAGAGGAGTTGCCCGCGTCGATGCTCATCTCGTTCACCGTGTTCGGATAAGCCGCAACGGCGGCTGTCACGGCGATCCCGTCCACCCTGAGCGAGCGTCCGCCGAGCGTCACGTGATCGCCCGGGGTGAGGCTGAGCTCTCGGGCGAAACTCCGCTCGATCACCACCCCACCGGGACGCACCCACGTGCCCTCTGTGACGTACGGCTGATCGATCGGGGAGTTCGACATACCGCGGCCCTCGACAATCGCCAGGACCCTCGACCCGTTCGTCGTCATGATCGGGTAACTCACGGGGAACGGCCCGACGTGGCTGACCACACCGGAGTGGCGCTCCAGGGCATCGAGCTGGGCGACGCTCGATGGCGAAGCGCCGTTGTCCGCCATCGCCGCGATGTCGGGTCCCGACGTGAGAGCCCGGGTCGTGTGGTACGGGTGAGCCGTCACGTCATGGAGGGCCAGACCCAACATGAGCGTCGTCGTGGCCGCAGCGATCGCCACCACGGTCATCACGACTTCGACCGGCCGCCGGCGAAGGCTGCTAGCAACCAGGCGACGCATGAGCAAGGCGAGCCCGCGCATCTAGGCCTCCAGCTCGACGGCGAACAGGGCGCCCAACCGCCTGGACGAACCCCCCGACAGGCGGGTCTCGTCGACGAAGACGCCGTCGCGCATCGAGATCAGACGATCCGCGGTCGCCGCGATCCGCTCGTCGTGCGTCACGACAACGATCGTGAGCTCGGAGGCGTGCAGGTCCTCAAGCAGCTTGAGCACCTCGAGAGTGGCACTGCTGTCAAGGTTGCCCGTGGGCTCGTCGGCGAACACAACGACGGGGTCGTTGGCGAGCGCCCGGGCAATGGCCACACGCTGGCGCTGCCCACCGGACAAGGCGGAGGGGAGGTGGCGAGCTCGGTCGGCGAGACTGACACGGTCGAGAAGCTCGGTCGCACGGCGACGAGCGAACTTTGGCGAACGTCCTGCCAGCAACGCGGGAAGCTCGACGTTCTCTTGCGCCGTGAGCTCGTCGATGAGGTGGAACGCCTGGAAGACGACGCCCACCTTCTCTCTGCGCAACCGAGCGAGTTGGCGCTCGCCCAGCTTGTCGACCCGACGTCCTTCCAGCCACACCTCGCCGTCGGTCGGACGATCGAGGCCGCTCAGGAGATGGAGCATCGTCGACTTACCACAGCCGCTCGGCCCCATGATCGCCACCGTCTCGCCTGGCTCGATGTCGAGATCGACACCATCGACGGCCCGTACGAGACCCGTGTCCTTCCCGTAATGCTTCCTGAGGCCTCGGGCACTCAGGATCGTTGTCGTGACAGTCGTCATTGGTCACCTCTCTCGGTCCATTCCCGCTCGCAGGTCTCCAACCAGCGCAGGTCGGCCTGCAATCGCAACACGATTCCTTCGAGAAGCAAGCCGGCCGCGGAGTGGGCCGGCTCTTCCAGTGCGGCACGCTGCGCCGCCCGCAGCCTGCGCAAAAGCTCACGCCGTTGAGCCCCGACGATGGCGATGGGGTCCGCCAACCTCGCCGCCGCTGCCGTGACGAGCTTCAGGTGGAACTCAGCGAGATCCGGCCGCGGCCAGTCGACATCGTGCAACCACTCCGCGATCCGTTCCCCACCGGCAGCCGTGAGGGCGTACACCTTGCGGTCGGAGCGTTCCGAGGCCGACTCGCTCGTGTCGGTGGCAACGAGGCCGGCCTTCTCTAGGCGCCCCAAGGTGACGTAGATCTGTCCGGCATTGATCTCGTCGCCGAGGGGACCGAGAGCGTCGTTGAGGCGCGCTCGCAGCTGGTATCCGTGTGACGGCTCCTTCGCCAGCATCGCGAGAACGACTTCCTGCTGCATGAGACCCCCTGCCTCCAGCCTGGCTAACGGTTAGACTATAACGGTTAGCCTCATGGATGTCAATGCTCGAGGCACCGGTCATGGAATCAGTTGGCTGCTCGGACAAAGCTGGCGCTGGAGAGCTCTGCTGATCGCACCGAGAGCTGCTGGCCCAGCTGGACATGTTCACCTACTACGACAATGAGCGTGCCACAGGGCCTTCGGGCGCAAGACCCCGTCCCCGGTGTTCTCCTCCAAGGCCAAGGCGGCCCGAAGCTCGCCCAATCGAGCTAGAAGGCCACTATCGGGTCCGCCGGGACCGCATCGACAAGGCAGACAAGGTCACGCTGCGATATCGCTCGAGGCTCTTGCACCTCGGAATCGGTCGGGCACATGCCGCGGAAGTCGCGCCTAGCAATCTGGATGGCGGCTTGAGCTCACCCTGCCGATTTGACCGTTCAGGATGTTTTCGTGAACCGATCGGGCCTGTAGTGCAATAGAGAGGTGATGGATGACGACGGGCTGATTGCCCGGGTCACCGCTGGTGACGACGGGGCGCTTCGGGAGTTGTTTTCTCGGCATGCACCCTGGTTGGCGGCGCGCCTGCGGGTGGTGCTGCCGGCCGTGGATGTGGAGGACGTGTTGCAAGAGACCTTTCTTGGTGTGTGGCGGGGGGCGGCCGGCTACCGACCCGATGGGACGGCGGGCGGGTGGTTGTGGGGGATCGCTCGACGCCAGGCGGCCCTGTTCTTGCGCCGCCGAGGACCGGGAGAGCTGGTACTGCCCGCTGTTGTGGAAGCGGATATGGCCGGGGTCGGGGATCCGACCGAGGCCGTGCTGTCGCGACTGGACTTGGAGAACGCGGTGGCCGCTTTGGGCCCTCCGGGCGGGCCCGACCGGGAAACGTGGCAGCTGTTGTGTGTCGAGGACCGGTCGGTGGCAGAGGTAGCTGCGTTGATGGGCGTTCCGGAGGGGACCGTGAAGAGCCGAGCACATCGAGCGCGGCGAACGCTGCGGATGGCGCTCGGTGACCGGCTGGCGGTGGAGGGAGATTCGTGATGAGCGACATGCACACGGCGGGCCAGGAATGGGACGGGGCGCCGCCGGATGTCGATCTGGGGAGGGTGTGGAGAGCCGTGGCGACGGAGGTGTGGCGCCGCCAGCCAGGCTGGCTCGAGCGCCGTGCTGCCAGGTTGTTGGGCTCGCCGGGTCTGGCGCGGGCACTGCTGACAACGCCTTCGCTGTTGGTGGCGTGGCTGATCTCGACTGTGGTTGTGCTCGCGGTGGGGACGGCGGCGACAGTGCGGACGGGCCTCCCGCTCGTGGCGCTCTTGGCCCCGGCGGTCGCGGGGGCAGGGATCGCCTACGCGTACGGGCCGGGAACCGACCCGGCCTGGGAGCTGTCGTGCAGCATGGCGGTCAGCGACCGGATGGTGCTACTGGTTCGGGCGGTGGCGGTCTTCTCCGTCAATGCCGCTTTGGGACTAGCGGCCTCTGCCGCGTCAGGTCTGGCCGCGTCGGTCACCTTCGGCTGGCTTGTCCCCATGACAACGGTGTCGGCGCTGGCCTTGGCCGCGGCGACAGTCGCACGCTCGGCGAACGTGGGCGTGGCGGCGGGAATGGCTGGCTGGGCCATCACAGTCTTGGCGGCCCAAGCAAGTTCGGGGCAGTGGAGCGCGGCGATCACCGACTGGGCCTTAGTGGCTCCCTACCTGATCTTCGCGGCCGGCTGTTCCGCTGTGGTGATTCTTGTTACCCGTGTTCCAAAAGGAGCGTCATGAACATCGACATCGACCATCTGACGAGACGCTTCGGCCGTACCCAAGCGGTGGCCGGGGTCGACCTGCAAGTCGGCCCCGGGGTATTCGGGCTCCTCGGCCCGAACGGGGCCGGCAAGACGTCGCTTCTGCGCATGATGGCCACCGTGCTGCAACCGTCCTCAGGAAGCTTGCAGCTGTTGGGCCGCGACCCTCATAACTACGGCCAGCGTCGCGAGATCCGCCGCCGACTGGGCTACCTGCCTCAGAACCTCGGCTATTACCCGGGGTTTACGGTCGTGGAGTTCGTTGAGTACTTCGCACTCTTGAAGGAGATGCCGCCCGCTCGGATACCCGCTGCGGTGGCTGCCGCCGTGGAGCGGGTTGAGCTAGGGGAAAAGGCAAGGTCCAAGTTGCGCACCCTCTCGGGCGGGATGTTGCGCCGGGTGGGGATCGCCCAAGCCATCGTGAACGACCCAGAGCTTCTGCTGTTGGACGAGCCGACCGCAGGGCTCGATCCCGAACAACGGGTGCAGTTCCGGGCGGTGCTGCGCGAGTTTGGCGAGATAGCCACGGTGGTCGTGAGCACGCACCTCGTCGAAGACGTCGGGGCCGCCTGCACCGAGGTGGCGCTTATGGACCGGGGACTCATCGTGTTTCGAGGCACGCCCGATGAGCTGCGAGAGCGCGGGGTTGGGCACAGCTTGGGCGACGCGCCACTGGAACGCGGATATAGCGCCGTGCTAGCCGAGGGGCGCGGCATGACCTCGCTCACACTCCCACTGCGCTCGAAGTCACAGCCGGTTCGCCCGA
Source organism: uncultured Acidimicrobiaceae bacterium (assembly GCA_963779425.1). Lineage (GTDB taxonomy): Bacteria > Actinomycetota > Acidimicrobiia > Acidimicrobiales > Bog-793 > Fen-455. The sequence goes on along the minus strand of CAVZYD010000010.1, from coordinate 233,388 downwards.
CGCGTCGCGTGCGGTTGCTGCGCCTAGAGCTTCGCCACAGCACCATGATCTGGCTGCTCGCGCTGCTTGGCGCCCTGTTCTACTTCGACGCCTTCCACAAGGCCGCGGGCTATCCACCGTTTTGGCTCGTGCGCTCCTCGGTTATCCTGCACGAGCTCGTCCCGGACGTCTCGCTGTTCGCGGCGGGCGTCGCCGCCTGGACCGGATCGCGGGAAGGACGGCGCCAAACGGTCGACCTTGTCAACATTGCGGCCCGGCCGCGCTGGGCCACCGCGCTCGCCTCATTTGCCGCCACCACCATCTGGACACTCGTCGCGTTCCTCGGCTGTGTCGCTGTGCTCTACGGATTCACGGCGACCCAAGCCAGCTCGGGTGGGCCGCCTTGGTGGCCGGTGGCGGCTGGAGCGGCAGTGCTGTGCGCCTTTTGCGCATTGGGTTTCGCCGCCGGCATGTTGGTGCCCGGTCGGTTCACTGCCCCGCTGGCTGCACTTGTGACATTCCTGGTGCTCATAGTTGCGTTCCGGGTTGTCCTCAACGAGTCGCACCCCACCTTCGCGCTCCTCTCGCCGATGAACTCGGTGCCGCACGGGGACGCCGGGGTGTTCTTCCACTACTTTCCCGACCTCTACATGGTCCAGATCATGTTCTTCGCCGGGATCGCCGTCGCGGTCCTCGGCGGACTCGGACTTGCATCGGCGTCGGGCAGCCGGATCGTGTGGCGCACCGCAGCCGTCGTTACCGCGCTTGGTCTGGCGGCAGCCTGTACCGGCTTCGGCCTCGCCGGGACCGCCCGCGTGGAGGTCAACGGCGTGGTCATCCCTGCCGTCCACGATGCAGCCAGCGACCGGCCCATCGCCTACACGCCGGTCTGCCAGCAAGGAGCGATCCCCGTCTGCGTCCATCCCGCCTTCCGGGCCTACCTGCCCGACCTCGTTGCCGCCTTGAACCCGCTAATACACGAGTTCGGGGGGCTCCCCGGCGCACCGGTGCGTGTCGAGCAGGTTTCTTCCTCGACCGTCGCGGAGCTGTCGGTGGCACTGAGCTCGACCGAGATCGAGACCTTGGTCGGTACCAGTGCGAACCTCACCGGTAACCCTCCGGTGCTACACCTGGCCCTTACCCAGATGCCGAGCCAGCCGGAGCCACTCAGTTCACAGCCACTCGCGATCGAACAGGACGCCTTCGTGGACGCCTTCATCGGCCCCGCCGGAGGTACCCTCGGCGATCCGGCTCAGGCAGCGATCGAAGCCGCCTTACTCGACAACGCCGGTTCGCTTCCGGGTGCCGCGGCCAAAGCCGCGAATCGGTTTGCGGCCCTCGCACCCAGCGTCCAGCGTGCCTGGCTGCTTACGCACCTGCCGGCCCTTCGATCGGGCCATATCGCCCTGGCACAGATCCCGTGACCCCCGCCCGTGTGCGAACACCTGCGGGAGCAGAGTCCAAAACCCGCCCCATCCTGCCAGGCTGGGGCAGTGCCACAGCGGGCCTGCGACTGGTACGCCTTTACGTCGCCAGCCGGCGCCTTCGCGTCGCTCTGGGAGCGCTCGTTGCCTGCAGCTTGGTCTTGCGCGCGGCGCTCGAGAGGCACTGGATACCCAGTAGCGGCCCGCTCACCCAGCAGTTGCCGGTGCTGCTGGAGGCTGGAACGGCATCGGTCATCGCGGTAACCACGCACAGTCCGTTCGGCGAGCCTGAACGCGCCACCGGTCGGTGGCTCTCGTACCTGCGCTTCGGCACAGCTGGAGCCCTCACCGGAATCGCCGTCGGCTTGCTGAGCGCCGGAGCCGCAGCAGCGCACCTGCCAGGCGGCACTCTCGACGTGGTGCGCAACGTCGCAGGCATGACAGGCATCGGCCTCATCTCAGCCACCGTGATCGGCGGAGGGCTCTCCTGGATCGGACCGATGGCATACCTAGTCCTGAGCGAGGACGCGATATTGAACTCCTGGAGAACCCCGTGGATCTGGCCGACCACACCATCACAGGACGCCGGCGCCGCCTTCTTTGCCGCCTTGGTGTTCGTAGCCGGCATCGCCATCATCACCGGACGCGGGGCTCGCCAGCGCGCTGCCGAATAGCCAACCGACCATAGACTTTTTAGTCACGCCAGGATGTCGACTGAACGACCACTGATTCCTAGCGGGTAACGAGTAACTCGCGGTGGACTCCATTTGCGTGGCCATGAGAAAGTCCCCAAGCTTTCCCCGCGGAGACCTTGACAGATTGGCGTGCCCGAATGACGGTGAGCTCGTACGGGACGGCGATGTAGACCGACGTCCACGACAAGGTCGCCGCCGCCATTCTCGACGTGGCAGTAGAACTATTCGCGCAGGGTGGCGAGGCCCCCAGCATGGGCGCGGTGGCTGAGGCCGCAGGCGTCGCCAGAGCAACCTTGTACCGCTACTTCCCTAGCCGTGAACTGCTCCTGAAGGGCGTGAGCGCCACCGTTCTCGAGGCCACCGCCACTCGCCTCGCCACCGCCGATTTGGAGAGCGTGCCCGTCACCGAGGGAATCGCTCGAGTCGCCCGTGTGATCGCCGCGGCGGGTAGCAAGTACTGGGCCCTGCGCAGCACGCTCATGGCCGAGGCGGATTACAGCGGCGCCGTCGAACAGGAGATCCAGAATCTTATCGAAGCTCTGTTGCGCCGGGGCGCTGACGACGGAACCCTTCGTGCAGATCTCACCGTAGAGGAGATGATGCTCGTATTCGGTAGGTTGCTTCAGTCCCTGCCGGAGCTGGTCGGCGATCATGGCACCAGTGGTGAGCACGCCGCTGCGCTCGTCACTTCGCTCTTCCTGCATGGCGCGGCGCGCCCTGAGAATGCGGCAGAATAGCCGCGATCGCGGTCTTAGCCTGAAACCACCGCCCAGATAGGTCCTTAGAGGCCCGACCATCCGCGAAAAAGGTGCCCCGATCAGGGAAAATGGGAGTCTCCAAACAACCCAGTCCCTCGGTCAGAAAGGCACCTTTTCGATGCCATTTTCTCATAGCCCGTCGCGCCTGTCGGTGATGTTCGATGACGACCATGCGGTGGCCGATGCCGGGCTCGCTCTCGTCGCTGTGTTGAGCGAGACGCTCGGTCTTGAATCCCTCGCCGAGGAGCTGGTCGATGTCCATCCTTTCCCGGGACGTCGGATCGCGACGCTCGTGCATGCGATGGTCGCCGGCGCGCAGTGCATCGATGACGCCGACCTGTTGCGGTCTGGATCGACCTCAGGGGTCCTTGCCCATAAGGTGATGGCGCCATCGACGCTCGGGACCTTCCTCCGGGCTTTCAGCTTCGGCCACGTCCGCCAGCTCGACAAGGTTTCCGAGGCGATGCTCACGCGGGCATGGTCTCTTGGCGCGGGGCCAGGTGCCGAGCCGATGATCATCGACGTCGACTCGACGATTTGTCCCGTGCACGGGGACCACAAGCAAGGTGCCGCCTTCGGCTACACCCACGTCCTCGGTTACCACCCACTGGTTGGCACACGTGCAGATACAGGCGAGGTCCTCCACGTCCGGTTCCGAAAGGGATCGGCCGGATCGGGACGTGGGGCGGAACGGTTCGTCAGAGAGCTCGTCGGGCGCGTGCGACGCGCGGGGTCGACCGGCCCGATCAGCCTTCGTGCCGACTCGGGCTTCTACTCCCGCCATGTCATAAAGGCCTGCCGGGATCACGGTGTCTCCTACTCGATCACCGCACCGCAGAACGCCGCCGTCAAAAGGGCAATCGAGGTGATCGACGAAGCGGCCTGGGACCCGATCGACTACACCGATGCCGGCGATGCGTGGGTGGCCGAGACCACCTATGGCGACGGGCACCGCCTCGTCGTGCGCCGGACAAAGCTCGCCGATCCCCAGCCGGCTCTGTTTCCCACCTTCCGCTATCACGCTTTCATCACCGACCGTGTGGGCGATGCCGTCCTCCTCGACGCAGACCACCGGCGCCACGCTGTCGTCGAGCCCGCGATCAGAGATCTGAAGCAAGGATCGGGACTTTCGCACTGCCCTTCGGGGCACTTTGGTGCCAACGGCGCCTGGGCGGTGTGCGCGACGATCGCCCACAACCTCATCCGCTGGCTCGGCTCGCTCGGGCTTCACATCCACGGCCCGCTCGTCGCCAAGACGATCCGGCGGCGGTTCTTGAGCCTTCCGGGTCGCATAACGCGCCGGGCACGACGGCGCCGGCTCCACTTGCCGACGAACTGGCCCTGGGCCGAGCAGTGGACTGCCTGCTTTGAGCGCCTCTGCGCGCTCCGGACCTGAGCCAGCCACCGCCGAGATCGCTTGTGGACTGCCCGGCGATCTCCAGCCCGAAAGTCATCGGTGCCAGGCGAGACGAACACGCCCCCGACTCGGACACGGACCGATAGCTAGTGTCGTGAGTCGGAGATTCTTTCAGATATAGGAATTTTCCTCCTGTCCGGCGCGTTGCTCCTTCCATCGACGACGATGGGAGGTAGCGATGGCAGAACGAGGCCGCCCCAAAGCAGAGCTAGTGCTGAGCGACAACGAGCGTGAAACGTTGGAACGTTGGGCTCGCCGGCCAAAGAGCGCGCAGGCCTTGGCTCTTCGGTGTCGCATCGTCCTCGAGTGTGCTAGTGGTCTCACCAATCGCGAGGTGTCGCGCCGGATCGGTGTGAGCGAACCGACCGTGTCGAAATGGCGGCGGCGCTTTGTGACAAAGCGCTTGGAGGGACTGCACGACGAAGCGCGCCCAGGCGTCCCGCGATCGATCACGGACGATCACGTCGAGGCTTTGATCGTGGCCACCTTGGAACAGACACCCACCGACGCCACCCATTGGTCGACGAGGTCAATGGCCAAAGCCACCGGCATGAGCCAATCTGCGGTGAGCCGCATCTGGCGGGCCTTTGGCCTAAAGCCCCATCTGGTCGACTCCTTCAAGCTCTCGCCCGATCCCCAGTTCGTCGAAAAAGTCCGGGACGTGGTGGGTCTTTACCTCAATCCGCCAGAAGGCGCCTTGGTGCTCTGTGTGGACGAGAAAACCCAGATCCAAGCCTTGGACCGGACCTCACCAGTGCTGCCGCTTCGACCAGGCCTACCTGAACGACGCACCCATGACTACGTGCGAGGCGGCACCACCAACCTCTACGCAGCCCTCGACATCGCCTCGGGCCAGGTCATTGCTGATATGACCGAGCACCACCGCGCCCTTGAGTTCAGGCGATTCTTGAACCTGATCAACAACAGTGTGCCAAAAGACCTCGACGTCCATGTCGTGGTCGATAACTCCTCAACGCACAAGACGCCCGAGATTCATCGCTGGCTGCTGCGCCACCCCCGCTTCACCCTTCACTTCACGCCCACCTATAGCTCGTGGATGAACCTCGTCGAGCGCTGGTTCGCCGAGCTGACCACCAAGTGGCTACGACGCGGCACTCATCGCTCGACCAAGGAACTCGAAGCGGCAATCACGACCTGGATCGCCAACTGGAACGAGGATCCCAAGCCCTTTGTCTGGCACAAGAGCGCAGACGAGATACTCGACACGCTGGCGGCATATTGCGCGCGAATCTCCGACTCAGGACACTAGTTCAATCCGCGCCGTTCTGTGCTTCCCTTCGTCGGCGATCTGGGTCACTTGGACCTGAGATTCTGGGTTGACTAGCCGAGTTCCGGTGGCGACCGCTCTGCCGACTGCGATCCCGTGGCCAGGACAGCGTCATCCTCGAGGCTGATGCGCTCGGGGGGCTCATTCGCTACGGTCCAATCAGTGCCTAGTGATCCCTCGTTCGGTGGCCCGCCCAAGCAGACGATGTTGGCCTTCAGTGAACGCCACTGGCTCGCCGTCGTCGTCCTTGCCGCCCTTGTTGGCCTGGCCACGATCTGCCTCGCGCTGGAGCCTCACCCCGGGGAGGGGGGGGCCAGGTTGACGCTCGCCCTGGTGGCCTGCGGTCCCATGCTCCTGCTGCGCCGGTGGCCTCTGCCGGTGCTGGCCGCAGCGGTGGCCGCGGCAGCAGTGGTCATCGCCTCGGGGGCTGCACCCCTGCCGCTCGCCGTGCTCCTCGGGCTGGCCACCTACCTCGTCTCTTCGCGTTTGACAAGACGGATCTCGATCCTCGCCACATTGGCCGCGACCCTCACTGGCGGCGGAGCACTCCTGTACGCGGCGTTGACGAAGCCGTCCGCACCGCTGGCAGTGCTGGCAGTCGAAGGCTTCATGCCGCTCGGAGCCGCGTGGTTCGTGGGGGATGCCGTGGCGGCCCGGCGGCGATACCTGGCCGGCCTCGCTGAGCAGGCAAGGCGTGAGCAGGCGGCGGAGGCCGCGCGCGCCCGCCAACAGGTCCGAGAGGAGCGGGTACGCATCGCCCGAGAGCTCCATGACGTTGTCGCGCACACACTCGCGGTGATAACCATCCAAGCCGGCGTCGCGAGGCGCCTCATGGCCAAGCGTCCCGAGAAGACCGCCAGCGCCCTCGCGTTGATCGAGGAGATCGGCCGCACCGCTCAAGACGAGCTTCGCGTGGTACTCGGACTGCTCCGTGACGAGGAGGTCGAGCCGATCTCGCGTACCCCGGCGCCGCGACTCGCCGATCTGAAGGAACTCGTCGAGACGGTCCGGGCCTCGGGCACGAAGGTGGAGCTGCGAAGGACGGGCGCTGATCGCTCGCTTTCGCCGGCAGTCGAGCTGTCGATCTACCGCGTCGTCCAAGAGGCGCTCACCAACGTCGTGAGACACGCACCGGGAGCCCAGGCCGTGGTCGACCTCACCGTCTCTGGTGACGATGTCTGCGTCGAGGTCACCGACAACGGTGGCGCGTCGCGCGCGACTGGAGAGAAGATGCCACCTTCCCTTGGTGCTACCCGCCACGGAATTGTTGGGATGCGCGAGCGCGTCGACGCCTTCGGGGGCTCGCTCTCGGCCGAACATCTCGCCGACGGTGGGTTCCGCGTATCCGCTCGGATCCCCTTAGAGAACGTGTCATGACCATCCGCGTCCTTGTTGTCGACGATCAGGAGCTGCTCCGCACCGCAATCTCCTCGCTTATCGACGAGGAGGACGACTTAGAGGTCGTGGGCGAAGCATCCGACGGACGAGAAGCCGTCGAACTTGTCTCGCGTCTGTCGCCAGAAGTCGTCGTGATGGACGTCCGCATGCCGGGAATGGATGGGATTGAGGCGACCCGGCGGATCACCTCGAGCAATAGGACGAATATGCCTCGGGTGCTCATTCTCACGACCTTCGATCTCGACGAGTACGTCTTCGAGGCTTTGCGCGCCGGCGCGAGCGGCTTCACCTTGAAGAACCGGCCGCTCGAGGAGCTGCTAACTGCGATCCGGGTTGTGGCCCAAGGTGAAGCGCTGCTCGCTCCGAACGTCACGCGCCGACTCATCGCCCATTTCGCCGATAGAGCTCCGGCTTCCGCGAAGGTGCCGAACAGTCTCAACTTTCTTACCGGACGCGAGCGCCAGGTGCTGAGCTTGGTCGCGCAAGGCTTCTCCAACGCCGAACTCGGAGAGAGGCTGCACGTGAGTTTGCCGACGGTAAAGACTCATGTGAGCCGAATTCTCACCAAGCTCGGCGCACGGGATCGCACCCAACTCGTCGTCATCGCCTACGAATCTGGGCTCGTCACGACGACCTGATGGCGCGAGCCGCCATAGGGGTCATTCCAGCGGACGATTGCGTTGAGGCGAATTCATCCTTGCGCCTGACGACAGGTGATCCTCGATCGCGCACGATGGGATCCATGCCTGACAACTTTCTTTCCGACGAACGGCCGCCGGTCGGCCCGCAACGCTCCTAAGGTGCCTGCGATCCTCGCAGCCCGCGCTAACAACCTTGGCCCCTTCCATGGGCCCCAGATCCTCATCTTCATCCTCCTTGTGGGCGGAGGCGTGTTCCTTCAGCGACGGCGGGCCAAGCACCGCCCCGATGCCCATGGGAGAACAAGTTCGGACGGGCCTCGCGGAGTTCCGGGAGAGGAAGCCGACATAACCGTGCTCGGTCCCAGCGCACGCACGGGTGCAGGCACTTCCACAAGTGAGGTCACGCTGGAGCGTTCGCTTCAACCCGAGGACGCGCCAGCGGTCGCTCCCTCGCGTCCTACTCGTGCCATCTCCTTCGGTGGCGATGATCCTGGCGGATGGGCTGTCGAGACACATGGCCTCACCAAACGCTTCGACACCAACGTCGCCGTCGACGACGTCGAGCTGCTCGTGCCCCGCGGCTCCGCTTTCGGCTACCTCGGACCGAACGGTGCGGGGAAGACAACCTTGATCCGCACCCTGCTCGGTCTGACCCGGGCCGACTCCGGGACGATGTCGCTTCTCGGCATCCCCGTCCCGCACGAACGCCGAGAGGCACTGGCGCGCGTCGGCGCCATCGTCGATGAGCCGCGCTTCCACCCTCACCTCACCGGGCGTGAGAACCTTCGCCTTCTCGCCGAGGCACGCGGAGGCGATTCGAACGAGCGCATCGGCCCGTCGCTCGCACGCGTCGGGCTCGCTGAGCGTTCCGACGACAAGGTGTCGTCCTACTCGATGGGCATGCGCCAACGCCTCGGCGTCGCGGCCTGCCTCCTCGCCGATCCGGAGCTCCTGATCCTCGATGAGCCTATGAACGGCCTCGACCCGGCCGGCATGCACGAGATGCGCGAAATGATCGAGAGCCTCGTCGAGGAGGGACGGACGGTGATGCTCTGCTCCCATCTCCTCGACGAGGTGGAACGAACCTGTGACGCGGTCGCCATCGTCGACCATGGACGCGTCATCCGGCAAGGGACGATCGAGGATCTTGTCCAAGGCGCTGGCGCCCTGGTCGTGAGCATCGAGTGCGCCGATCCGGCAGCGGCCCTGCGGATCATCGAAGGCTCTGACCTCGCGGCGGACGCTTCGCTCACAGAAGCGGGCGTGACGGTCACGCTCCGAGCCGGGAGCTCCCGTGCGGAGATCGAGGAACTCACGCGACGGCTCGTGGAAGGTGGCGTCGGCGTCTCCGGCATTCAGCAGGTGAAGACGAGCTTGGAGGACTGGTTCTTGACGGTCACGAGCCGACTAGGAGGAGAACGGTGAGCAGCATCGCAGTCGCTATCGGTCGTCCATCGAGGACGCCCTCTACCCCGGCGTCGCTACTGCGCCGGATGGCGTTTGCCCTGCCGACATGGGGGCTCATCACGACGAAGAACCTCGAGCTGCGACGGCGGCGTGGGTTGATGATCGCGGTGTTCGTGCTGGTCCTCGGTCCACCGGTCCTTGACTACGGGTTCCGACTCCTTTTCCACGCCGTCGACCCGTCGCAATACGGGCCGGCGGGAACACCGAGCACGTTTCAGGGCCTCATGAGCCCGATGGCCGAGCTCGGCTTTATCATCGCCGCCACGGTTGGTGCCGCAGCCGGAACAACCGATCTGACCGAGGGCATGTTCCGACATCTGGTGATCACGGGTCGGTCACGAGTTGCGCTCTTTCTCGCACGGATCCCCGCAGGACTTTCCATCCTCCTCCCGATTGTGGCGCTGGCCTTTACCATGTGCTGCCTCGTCACGAGCTTCGAGGGGGTCCCGAACCCGGCCGACTTAAGCGTCAATAACGGCGTTTCGATCCCCGTCAACTTGAGCGAGTCGCAGTTCCAGCACTGGATCGAGCAACACCCTCGAGAGGCACTCGAGGCATTCCCGACCGGGCCGGGTAACTTCGTCGACGGCGTCTCGGTCGCGAGTGGTTCCACCGCTTCGCGCTACGACGCCTACACCGAGATTGAGAGGACCCTCAACCCGCCGATCAACGAGATGGTGAAGATCGGACTGTGGCTCGAGCTCGTGGTCGGCGTGGGCTTTGTCGTAGGTCTCGGCTTCGGTGCCCTCACCGGTCAGCGGACGGTCACGACGATCGTGCTCATCGCCCTTCAGGTCATCGTCACCCCAATCCTCGCCAGGGCCCACATCGCCTATTTCCTCAACGGGCAGCGTCTTCTCGTAGGGGTCGCCCTCGACCAGTTGCAACCCGCAGGCCTTGCCTCGAGTGCTGGTGGAGGCGGCGGTGGGGGTCCGTTGCAGCACTTCGGGGCCGGCGGCGGGGCAGTCGGCGGCATACCGCCGATGCCCACCTGGGCGATGATCCTCGTCATCGTGGGGTGGATTGTCGGTTGGTCGGTGATCGGCGCGTGGAGGATGGCGACGAGGGACGCGTGATGCTGGATCGCCGCCAGAACCGCCACCCAGAACATCGCGCTGGTTTAGAGCCAGACCACGACAGAACGACGTTCTAGTGCGCGTTTGGGCACACTTTCACCGCAGCCCTCCAATGCCTGACGAAACGGCGACTGCACATTCGCGAACTGTGTCCGCCCGGGACCGCGAAGGCAGCGGTTGACAATCGTCGGCTTGCACAGAGCTGTGAGAGCGATCACGCGCACGCCACTCTTTCCCGACTGGCAATCAGTCTCAGATCATCGAGAGCGATGACGCCAGGTTCGCTGCCCGAGCGAGCGGACATTGGAATTAGTGCCTGAACTGCCCGAACGTTGTGTTTCTGACAACGGCGGAGGGAGTGGGATTCGAACCCACGAGGCTTGTGGCCCAACGGTTTTCAAGACCGTCGCATTCGTCCGCTCTGCCATCCCTCCAAGCTGGGTTTCTACGTTCACCGGCCGATCCCTGTCCCATGAGCCATCCAATGATTGCTGGCAGCGTCGAAACACGCCCAGGATACGTTGCCGTTCTTCCTCCTCGTAGTCAGCGCGCCTGGTCACTTCGGCGGGCGGAGGGTCTTGGCACGGCCCGTGGCCCAGTTCTCAACTGCCGAGGAGGGTCTCGGCCCGAGCGACGACTTTCCTGCTGATCGAGAGAGCCCAGCCTGAGGCGAATGACTTGCTGAGGGCGGTGAAGCTGAGCGCCAGCTCGGCTCTGCCGACGGTGTAGAAGAAGGCCTCCTCGATGAGGTCGCCGAACGAAGGACCGGAGACCGAGATGCGCAGGCCGCCTCGGAGTCGCGACGGCCCTATGTCCGGCGCTGGGAGCGGCCGGACGCTGAGCTTGGTCCCAGCCGGTACATGCTCGGAGGTGAGGATCGCCTGAAACGCGGCCTTCAAGCAGGGGAGCGCGGAGGAAGTGTCAACCGCGCGAAGGTCGGCGGTGGCTTGTACCACGCTGGTAGTCATCACGACCTCTGAGCTTGCGCTGGGCAACTGGCTTGGGCCTTTTACGGCAAACGTCGGTGACGACACGTCGGCCGTCACGTCCCCGTTAGGGGCGGTGCCCAGCCCGAAGGGGTCGGGGCTCACCAACAGAGCTGGACCGGCGGCCCGCTGGATGCAGGCGATTACTTTGCGAGATGTGGCGACCCATCCGGGCGGGTTGGGCGTGCTCGGCGAGCTCGTCCAGTTCGCTCCGACCGGGAGGTCACTGCGATGCATGTTGATCTGGCCTGCTAGGGCGCGATCACCAACTACCGAGGCGGTCGCAACTCCGGCGCCGATCGTGCTCACGAGCAAGCCTGTCACCACGAGCAGGGCTGCCGCTATCGAGGTCCGAGCGCACGCCTTATGTCGTGACCGGTCTGCTCGGGGCTGCGGGCTCGACGGCACGCGGCGAGAACTCGACATGGCGAACCTACCTCCACCGCCAAAGTACCAACCGAGCGCGCCGGACGCGCTATCTGCCGGGCTACGTGACGACCAGAAACGCCGAGAGGGTTTCGTGTCGAAACGAGGAGCGGACTCAGTGTGGATTATCGGTAGACCTCGACGTGGACCTCAGTCCGGTCCCCGATGGACGCCCGTCTGCTGTCCTTGGGGGGCGGTCAAGTTGCCCTTTCCCTTGCCAGTCGCCGAGCTCACCCGCCCCCGCAGGGCGGACAGCCAGGCGTCTGCTTCGGCACGGGCGGCGGCGATCTGTTCCCGCTCTTTCGGCCCACGCTCGCCGAAGGTCGGATAAGAGCCCAGGAACTTCACTGCGGCGAGCTTGCTGTGCAGCTCCTTCAGGCAGTCGCCAACAACCTCGTCGTTGAGATGACCTTCGAGTTCAATGACAAAGCAGTAGTCGCCAAGACCAAGCTTGGTCGGACGCGACTCGATCTTGGTGAGGTTCAAGTCCCTGGCAGCGAACTGCCCAAGGATCTGGTGCAGGCTACCGGGCCGGTCGGCCTGCTGAAAGCAAACCAGGCTCGTGCGATCGTGGCCGGTCGGCGGCGGAAGGATGCCTCTCGCAACCAGCACGAAACGAGTCTGGTTGCCCGCGTGGTCCTCCACCGAGGATGCAACCGTCTCGAGACCGTAGAGGCGCCCCGCCAGCGCGGGCGCGATGGCGGCGGTCCCGTCAGGCTCGGCTTCTCCGACGAGGCGGGCGGCCTCGGCCGTGGATGAAGCATGCACGAGGTCGGCTCCGTGGAGACGCTCGTGCAAGAACCGACGGCACTGCGCCAGGGCAACGGGGATCGAGACGACCCGACGGACACTTTCGAGCCGCGTGCCTGGGGGTGCGAGAAGGTCGAGGTGAACGTCGAGCACGTGTTCGAGCTGGATGAACAACTCGACGTCGAATACCAGGTGGTCGAGCGTGGCGCTGACCGTGCCCTCGATAGAAATTCTCAATCGGGACGAAAGCGGCGTCGACCTGGCCGTGTTCGGCCGCATCAAGGGCGTCGGCGATTGTCGACATCGCGACCCGTTGTGCATCGGCCAGCGATGGGATCGACAAGAGCGCCTCTTCGCTGAAGGTGCCCTCCGGCCCCAAGAACGCAATCGAGCGCCGAGCCTGCACCGGTGTGGCCATGGGGGCAGGATAGTGACACACATGGACGAGCTCGAAATCAGGAGACTGATCGAGGATCTGCGATCCGGCGCCTGCTCGCCAGATGACGCCGTGCTGAAACTAAGGCGACTGCCGTTCGCAGAGCTGGGATTTGCTAAGGTCGATCATCACCGGGCACTGCGCCAAGGACTGTCCGAGGCCGTCTACGGGCCGGGCAAGACCCCCTCACAGTGCGCGGCCATCGTGGCCGAGATGCTCGCCTCCGGGGGTGGAGGACCGGTCCTTTTGACCCGGGCCGACCTTGCCCAGGTGGAAGCGTCCCTGACCGCTTGCCCCGGCGGTCGGCAGACACCTCTCGAGCCGCAGGCCGGGCGTCTCAGCACGGTCGTATGGCGTGAACAGCCGGAACGGCCCGGACGGGTGCTGGTGTGCACCGCCGGAACGGGAGACCTGCCGGTGGCAGAAGAGTGCGAGGCGGTCCTTCGCTCGTTCGGCTTTCGCCCCTCGATCCTCGCCGATTGCGGGGTGGCGGGTGTCCACCGCCTTTTCGCGTCAATCGAAGACGTCACCGATGCCGATGCCGTTGTGGTCGTGGCCGGGATGGAGGGGGCCCTCGCGAGCCTTGTCGCCGGCCTCACTCCGGCACCGGTGATCGCAGTCCCGACAAGCGTCGGCTACGGCGCCTCATTGGAAGGGGTGACTGCCCTGCTCGCCATGCATGCCTCGTGCGCGGCAGGCATCACCGTCGTAGGGATCGACAACGGTTTCGGCGCCGCCTGTGCCGTGGGGAGGTTGCTCAGATGACCCGCGGGACCAGCAAGAGTGAGAAGAGGTTCGACCCTGACGAGACGCTGCCCGCGAAACCAAGCATGTCCCCGGGCCGCGTCGCCTGGTTCCACTGTTTCTCCGGCATCGCCGGGGACATGGCGCTCGGCAGCCTTGTCGACGCCGGAGCCGACCCCTCTGAGCTCGAGCACCTATTGGACAGGCTGCCCATCGACGGATGGTCGCTCAGCTTCGAGCCCGTGCTGCGAAACGGCATCGCCGCCACCCAGGCCGTCGTGAAGGTGCGTGACGACGCCGTCGTGCGAACCTTCCCCCATGTGATGGGGATTTTGGAGGAGGCCCGCCTGCCCGAGCGGGTACGGGCTCGGGCGACGGCGGCTTTTTCTCTCCTGGCCACCGTCGAGGGCCGGCTCCACCGGCGCCCGACTTCGCAGGTGCACTTCCACGAGATCGGCGGACACGACACGATCGTCGACATCGTCGGGACGGCTTCGGCCCTCGAGCTGCTTGGGGTGACGACGGTCTCGGCGAGCGCCGTCGCCACCGGCATCGGGATGATCCGCAGCGCCCACGGCCTGTTGCCCAACCCGGCGCCAGCGGTGGTCGAGCTGCTCGAGGGCATCCCGACCCAGGGCAGAGACATAAGCGTCGAGCTGACGACACCGACCGGAGCGGCCATGCTCGCTTCCTGGGGCTCAGATTTCGGGCCGATGCCGGCGATGACGATCGAGTCGACCGGCTTCGGGGCCGGTACCCGTGAGATCGACGATCTGCCGAACTGCACCCAAGTAGTGATTGGCGTGCCGGCCGAGTCCATCCGGGCTTCGTCCTTCGGCCAGAGTCGAGAGCTCGTCCAGCTGGAGGCGAACCTAGACGACGTGACCGGCGAGACGCTCGCGCATGCCGTCGAGGCGCTCCTCGACGACGGCGCGCTCGATGCCTGGGTCACTCCAGTGCTCATGAAAAAGGGCAGGCCCGGCCACGTCGTGAGCGTCCTGTGCGACCCAGTCCTCGTTGGTGAGCTTCGCCACCGCCTCGAGCACGAGACCGGTACGCTCGGAGTGCGGGCGCACTCGGTCGAGCGTTGGGCGGAGCCGCGTCAGCTGCTCGAGGTCGAAGTCGACGGCTACCGAGTGCGGGTGAAGGTCAGCCCGGGACGGATCAAGGCCGAGCACGACGACGCCGCCCGTGTCGCCGCTATGACGGGCCTCCCGCTACGGGAGGTCGCCGCGCGTGCCGAGGCCACCTGGCACCAGGCTCCCACCACGGAGGCGCCGGGCCCTCGCGGCGAAGGGCCAGGGCCGATCACCCCGATGCGACCTTGATGTTCACCTCGTCGCTCTGACCGACACCGACGGGTGTCGCGGTTACGGGGCCTGTGGGGAGCCTGCCGGTACCGACCGAGGCCCAAAGGGTGTACGACATGCCCGCTTGGACCACCAGCATCGGCAGTGTGACCACGACCGAGGTCCCTGGTGCGAGCCGGCCGATCCGCATGACCGTCGAGCGGGTGGTGGCGCCTGGGCTGGTCTTGCCGGCGTTCTTGGAGCTCGACTGTTCGGGTACGACCGACGCGGCCGCCCAGATACCTGAGATCTCTTCGTTGCCGGCGTTCGCGACCACAAGCACGACCGAGACCCGCCCGGTCGGCGGAAGGACCGAAGTTGAGCCCGCGGGCGGGAGCTGCATGGTGGTGGTCGTCGTGGTCGAACTCGTGGTCGTGGTGGAGGTGGAGGTCGTCGAGGTGCTCGTGGCTCCCGGGACAATGGTCGAGGTGGTCGTCGAGGTGGTCGTCGGAGGCGTCGTGGTCGGTGGCGCGGTCGTAGTCGGGGGCAGCCCGTCTATCCGCACCACCGGGGGTTGCACGGTCATGGCGACGATAACGAGATCGTCGTGTATCGCCAGCTTGGGAAGGCTGGCGAGCTGGGCGACGAAACTCGCCGCCGCCGCAGCGGCCCAGGCCGACGGGTCGTCGACCCACCTCGAGGCCGGGAGCCTTCCGCGGCCACTCGAGCGCGGCAACGAGCCGACAAAGGCGCGATAGTCCCGGTCGCCGGCCATCAGTTCCTTGCCGGACTGAACGATGAGGACCGCAGCCTTCGCACCGACCTGCGCAACCGGAGAGGGCCCGATGGCGAGAGTGACGGCACCGGCGAGATCTCGTGAACCACGGGCCCGCGCCGCCAGCGCGGCCTCGAGCAGCTGGCCTGAACGGGTACTTGGCGCGGGGACCCCCAAATCCCCCAGCTGAGCCTCGTTCTGAGCCGTCCCCGTGACCAGGTTTGAAAGGGCCTGCTCTATGCCTGTCCGGTCGAGCGAGCCGCGGGCGTTGCGCACCAGATGCATCGTCGACGACAGCGTCGTGGACTCGTCTACGACCGGGATCACCTCGGCCACATAGGTCGTCGCTTCGACGCGACTCGCGGCGCGCCCGGAGTCCACCACATCGGCTGCGACCTCAGCAATGACGATGGCAAGCACGACGGCGACGACAACGATGACGACCGTGCGCCCACTCGAGCGTCGCGCGGACGGGAAACTCCCCCGTCGCCAACCTACAGTCATCGCCGAAGAAGCTAATGGCTAGCGACCAGCTCCGTCGGGAAGCCAGTCGAGCAGGGACGCTCGGTGTGCCCTGGAGCTGTTGTCCGACGCCGTCCGGTCAGCCGGCGGCGACCGGCGGCATCACTCCCCGGCCGCGCCTTTGGCGACACTGACCTCGCTCTTGGTCGACCGCCAGCTGACCGTCGGCCGGATGGCATCGAACTCGACACGGTCCTTGTAACGCCTGGCGGTGTCTGTGAGCACCTCGATGGTCGCGTCCTCGAGGAAGTGGGGCTTGAGCCCGAGCGCCGGCAACTGGGTGGCCACGGCGTTGTAGTAATGCTCTTCCTTCTCCACGCGCGGATCCGGGACGCTGTCGATGACGACGTCACCGCCAGCGACCTTGGCCGTCCACTCGGCGAGCTGGTTCACCGAGAAGGACTCGGTGAACTGGTTGAAGACACGGAACTCGCCAGCTTTGGCCGGGTTTACGCAGGCCAGCTCCACGCAGGCAAGCGTGTCGCGAATGTCGAGCATGCCCCTCGTCTGGCCTCCCTTGCCGTAGACGGTGAGCGGGTAGCCGACGGCCGCTTGCACTGCGAAGCGGTTGAGCACTGTGCCGAAGACCCCGTCGTAGTCAAAACGCGTCAGCAGGTCGCGGTGCAAGGAGGTCTCCGGGGTGACCTGGCCGTAGACGATGCCTTGGTTCAAGTCGGTCGATCTAAGGCCCCAGATCCGGCATGCGAACTGGATGTTGTGGCTGTCGTGGACCTTTGAGAGGTGGTAGAAGGACCCGGGCTGCTTCGGGTAGGGCAACAGGTCGGTGCGGCCCTTGTGGGTGATCTCGATGAAGCCTTCCTCGATGTCAATGTTCGGAGTGCCGTACTCGCCCATCGTGCCGAGCTTGACGAGGTGGATACTGGGATCGATCTCGGCGATGGCATAGAGCAGGTTCAAGGTGCCGACCACGTTGTTCACCTGGGTGTAGACGGCGTGCTGGCGGTCGATCATCGAATAGGGCGCCGAGCGCTGCTCGGCGAAATGGACAACCGCCTCGGGGGCGAACTCCCGCAGCGTCTGCTCGACGAAAACGTGGTCGGTCAGGTCACCGATGAAAGGCTGGATCACAAAGCCCGAGACTCCCTTCCAGGTGGTTATCCGTCTTTGCAACTGACGGATTGGCACCAGGCTGTCGACGCCCATCTCGTTGTCGTAGCTGCGTCGGGCGAAATTGTCGACAACGCCCACGTCGTGGCCGTGTGCGGACAAGTGCAGCGCTGTCGGCCAACCAAGGTAACCGTCGCCACCCAATACAAGGATCCTCATCGGTATATCTTCTCCTTTTCGATCGCGGTCGATACGCTGCCCAGTTCGCGTAATTGACTCAAGGCACTCCTGCCTACTACCGCGACAAATAGCCCCCCGAGAGCTTCCAGCCGAACTCACGAGTTACCAAGCCGCGACCCCAGAGGACGCCCAGGCGGGAGTTTATCGAACCACCTACCGCGGATGCGACTCTGTGGATACCCTTGGGCATCTCGCCACGTCGGCGAGGGTCAGGTCCGGCTTCGGGAGTCCATGATATGGACAGACGCTTCTATCTCGATGTCAACCGTCTCGCCGTGCGGACAGCGTGGGCCCATGGCGTCCTCGCCTTCTTCGCCCGCCCGTGGGCTCTCGTGATCCTCGCCGTCCTGTTCGTCCTGGCCTTGGCCCGCGCCCGCGTGACCGGCTTCGGAGGCTCCGACATAGACCAGATCGCGGCAGTGGTCTGGGTTGCCCTGGGCACCGCGGTGGCCTACGCGGTGTCAGTGCCGGTCGTGCACCTGGTCGGGCGCGCCCGGCCCTTCAAGGCGATGCCACGGGCGGTCGTCTTGATCACGCGACCAGCGGGATTCAGCTTCCCGAACGAGCATGCCGTGATCGCCGGCGCCTTTGCCGTCGGGCTCTGGCTGAGCCGGTCCCGGCTGATGGCTGTGGTGGCGACGATCCTCGCCATAGTCGTCGCCTTCGCGGTCGTCTATGCCGGGGTCGCCTACCCCGCAGACGCCGTCGGAGGACTGCTTGTAGGTGGCGTCGTCAGCCTTGCGCTCTACCCCGTCGCGATCGGATCGTTACGTGACCTCGCCCATGGCATCGCCCGTTCGCCGCTCAAGTTCCTAGTTGGAGGGGGCCGTCACGGAAACTCGGTCGGCCCGGGGCCGGCGTCTCGCCCCGAGCTCGTCGGCGAGAGTGGTGCGGTCCGAATCTTGTCGCCCGAAGAGGTCCGCGCCACTCGGACCAGAGCCGCTTTTCCGGCCGCCCCGGTACGCATCCTGCCTCCGGAGGAGACGGACGCCGCTAACATTCTGCAGCCCGACGATACGGGAGGCATTCGTATCCTCCCGCCCGATGAGACGGGGGCAGGATCCGGTGCAGGCACGGCCCGGAGCTGAATCCAGGCTTGGTCATCGACTCGTGTCGGTGCGAAGCTCGCGGCAAGGCCGGTGTGGCGCAGCTGGAAGCGCAGGCGACTTGTAATCGTCAGGTCGTGGGTTCGAGTCCCACCACCGGCTCCGAAATTTTTATGAGATGCGAACACCGTCGGCTCGGAAGGTAGCCGAGGCTTTGGGTGGTGTGCTGGCGCCTCAGAGTTTGCCAGACCGTGATTGCCCTTGAACAGAAGGCGAAGGGATCGCTCAGCGGTAGTCGCGCGGGATCCTGAATATTCCGCCCCGAGGACGGGGGCGCCCGTCCTCGGCCGGCACCGGCTGAGCCTGTGCGGAGGCACCGTCGCCAGCGGGCACGGCGCCGCTCGTGGAGGCACCGTCTGCCACCTCGAACACGCCGGCCATGACGGGGACGAGCTCCACGTCTTGGTCGAGGGGCAGCGGGTCAATACTGGGCACAACATCGCCCGGGCGCGGTTCGGTGGCGACGGTCGTGTAACCGCCCTCGGCGGACCGCAGCACGACGTTGGCACGCTTTCGTTGCCCGGCCGTGGGCACGCTGCGAAGTTCCAGGCAGATCTTGTACGCGACCGGATAGACGATCAAGGGCACGATGATCGCCAAGAACCGGAAGGCGGTCAACACGACATTGAGCGAGATCGACAGGTAGTTCGCGAGGACGTCGGTGGCACTGGCCCCGAACAGCACGAAATAGAACGAGAACACCGCCGCGCCGAACGCGGTGCGTTTCGGCTTGTCCCGGGGCCGGTCGAGGAGCTGGTGGTCCACGTTGTCGTGGGTCAGCTTCGCCTCGATGAAAGGCCACATCTGCAAGACGCCGAAAGTGATGCCAGGTAACAAGATGGCGGGGAAGAACACATTGGGGATCATGTGCCCGAACCCGACGATCTCCCAGCTCGGCATGATCCGTAGCGCCCCGTCGAGCCAGCCCATGTACCAGTCCGGTTGCACGGCATAGCTCACCTTGTAAGGGACATAGGGGCCGTACAGCCATATCGGGTTGATCTGGAACGCTGCGCTCAAGAAGCCCGTCGTGGCGACCGTCAGCATCATGAAGCCACCAGACTTGGCGGCGAAATTCGGCCACATGGGCACTCCGACCACGTTGCGCTGCGTCTTGCCGCCCCCGGGGAACTGCGTGTGCTTTTGCCGCACCAACATCCCGAGGTGGGCCGCGAGAAGCCCGACGATCACGGCGGGAAGGATCAGCACGTGGAGGATGAAGAACCTCGGGATGATCGAGTCGCCCGGGAAATTACCGCCGAAGAGGAAGAAGGCCATGTAGCTGCCGATGAGCGGGATCGACTCCACGATCGAAAAGGAGATGCGGATGCCCGTCCCCGACACGAGGTCGTCGGGCAGCGAGTAGCCCAAAAAACCGTTGAAGATGGCGAGGATGAGCATCGTCGAGCCGATGACCCAGTTGAGCTCGCGGGGCTTGCGGAACGCCCCGGTGAAAAAGACGCGGAGCATGTGGACCACGATCGAACCGACGAAGATGTTCGCCGCCCAGTGATGCATCTGGCGCATGAGAAGGCCGCCGCGCACGGCGAAGCTCAGATTCAGCGTCGAGGAGAAGGCCTCTGAAACAAGCTGTCCGCGAAGCGGACCGTAGGAGCCTTCATATGGGATGAGCTTGCTCGACGGGACGAAGTACAAGGTGAGGAAGACACCTGTTCCCAACAGCACAATGAACGAGTAGAGAGCGATCTCACCGATCATGAACGACCAGTGGTCCGGGAAGATCTTGTTGACCATCTTGCGGCCTGAGCCCGATATGCCCAACCGCACGTCGAACCAGTTGAAAAGGGCGTCAATCATTGCCCCGCTCCCAGTAGCCCGGTCCCACTGGCTCGTCGTAACCGTCCTGGGCGCGGAAATAGCCCTCGTCGTCTATGTAGAGGGGAAGCTGAGGCAATGGCCGCGGTGCCGGCCCGAAGATCGGGATGGCGGCGTCCCTGACGTCGAACAGCGATTGGTGGCAGGGACAGAGCATCTTCTCGGTGAGCTCCTCGTAAAGGCCAACCGGACACCCTGCGTGCGTGCACACCTTCGAGAAGGCGATGAAGCCCAGCGGAGCCCAGGTCGCCCGCTGCTTGGCGAACTGGGGCGGCGGCGTGAGGTAACCACTGGAGAGGTCGTCGACGTGGATGAGCATCGTCTGGGAGTAGGCGCCGCCGATGTCGTCGGGGGGAAACACCGTTACGAAGCCTCCGACTTCGATGTCATTAGGGGTGATCTTGCGGCCGGTGATGTCAACGAGATAAGCGCTCCGGCGCCAAGCGGTCTTTCGCAGGGTGAGCTTGGGCAGGGGACCGAGCGAGCGGATCAAGGGAAATGCGAGCACCACGCCGAGGATGCCCGAGGCGAGGCCGAGGGCCTTTAGGAGAAAGCCTCGCCGTTCGATCGCCACCTTGCCGCGGCTGGCGAAGTCCTCCACGAAGACCTCGCGCTGGCTCGGAGTCGGCTCCAAGCTGTGGCGGGCCTCCTCGAAGGGACCTTGCGGCATCAGGTACTTGCCCCAGATGACCAAGCCGTAGCCGAGGCCGGCAAAGCCGACGGTGAAGGTGATCGCCAGCCAGAAATTCGAGTAGTTCTGCCAATAGCAGGCGCCGAATCCCGCAAAGCCCGCGGCCGAGAGCAAGAACCCGGAGCTCGCCACGATCTCGGCCCGACGCGGGTCCTTTGCCGCCACCTGGAACTGAGGGGCATCGGGGACAGCAGAGCTTACGGGGATCCTTATCCGGCCGCTGGTGTCCGGTTCGGGCGACCCGGTGGCACCGTCAGCATTCTCAGGCATGCGCGAGCTCTCCGTGTTCGATGCCTTCTTGATCGTCGCTGCCTTCGTGGCCGTCGTCTTCTTCGGGCTCGTTGCGGTCGCCCACCCACAGCGCCGCGAGCAGCGTCAGGCCTACGCCCACGAACAAGCCGACAAAGCCCTCCGCGACTGGGCCGACCCCACCGAGCGCAAGCCCGCCGGGACTCGTCGGGTGCTGGATGTGCTTGACGACATAGCCGACGATGTCTACGACCTGCGCCGGCGAGATCGTCCCGGGCCCGAAGCGGGGCATGTTGCCCGGACCGGTCCTGATCGCCTCCCAGACCATGGTCTTGGTGAGCCCGTGCAGCGAAGGAGCGACGATCCCATCGGCGAGGGCGTCGCCCGCGCCGGTGATCGTATGGCACGGGGCGCAGTTGAGAGCGAACAGGCTGAAGCCCTCAGCCACGTCGGCGTGCGAGATGTTCAGTCCGAAGGGGATGCTCGGGTTGCCAGGTATCGCCGGCGCGAGCGAGGTGACGTACTTCACGATCTCGAGCACCTGGGCACGGGCGAATTTCGCCGGCTTGCGCTCGGGCTCGGCCGTGGGCTCCGCAAGTGGCATCCACCCGCTCGAGAGCCACAGGTCGACTGTGGCGCCGCCTACCCCGAGCAGCGGTGGCGCCCGCGTGCCTCCCTCGGCACCGATCCCGTGACAACTAGAGCAGTTCTCGACGAACAAGGTGCGCCCGGCTTGGAGCTGCGCCGCCGCCGTCTCACTGTCCTGACTCGTAAGGCTGGCCGAAGCCACCTCGGACGAGCCCGTGCGGGAGGCGTCGCTGCGGCCACCGCCGAGGACGACCACGCCGAGGAAGCTCGCCGACACGAGGAGCGCCAGGCTCAAAAGGGCGCGACGCCAAAAAGCCGACGAGGTCACGAGAGGAGGAACAGGGCACTAAACAGCCCTATCCAGACGAAGTCGACGAAGTGCCAGTAGTAGCTGACGGCCTGGAACACAGCCGTCTCACCCGGGTCGCCCCCCTTGATCGAGCCGGCAAGCCGTCCGAGGAGGGCGATCATGGCCACGAGCCCCAAGAGCACGTGAAGTCCGTGCAGACCGCTCATTATGTAGAACAGGGAACCGTAGGCGTTGGTGTGGACCCTGAAAGGAAGGGTCTTCCACTCGTACATCTGATTGCCGAGGAAGGCCGCGCCTAACACGAAGCTCGTGATGATCCAGTTGCGAGCCTTCTTGTACTCGCCGCGTTCCTGAGCCCACACACCGAGCTGGAAGGTGGGACTCGAGGCGAGAAGAACGACGGTGAAGATGAGCGCCTGGATCGTGTCGAGCTTCGTCCCGGCTGGGAAGGTTCCTCCCGGAGGCCAGTGCGGCATGTTGTGGGCGCGGATGGTGAAGAAGGCCGCGAAAAGGCCACTGAAGAACATGAACTCCGAGCCAAGCCAGACGACGACACCGACGGCGAGCATCTGAGGGCCCCCCGGCTGCGATCGGCTGTGCGGGCGCGGCAGTGCTACTGCGTCGCTCACGGCGTACTTTCTACCTGGTCGTGAGGAACAATTCCAGCCATAATCGCGAAAAATGTGGCTCGTGCCAGGACCGGGATACTGTCGTCAGGTGCAAACCGCCGCTTCGCCTTTCCTCGAGGCGTGTCGCTGCTCGCCTACGGGGCGCACGCCGGTGTGGTTCATGCGTCAAGCGGGCCGGTCGCTTCCCGAGTACCGCGCTTTACGTGGCGAGGGCGACATCCTCGACGCGATCGCAAGGCCCGAGCTGGCTGCCGAGCTGACCCTGCAACCCGTGCGTCGCTACGGGGTCGACGCGGCCATCTTGTTCTCGGACATCGTCGTGCCCCTTGCCGCCATCGGAGTGGGCGTTGAGGTCGTGGCCGGACGGGGCCCCGTGATCGAACACCCCTTTCGCTCCTTTGAGGACCTAAAGCGCCTTCGAACGCTGGAGCCCGAAGCCGACCTCGCCCACGTGCTCGAGACCGTCCGCCTCGTCGTCGCGGCGTGCGAGGTCCCCTTGATCGGCTTTGCGGGCGCCCCCTTCACGCTCGCCAGCTACCTCGTCGAGGGCGGCCCTTCCAAGACATTCGCCCGCACCAAGGCCCTCATGCACGGCGAACCGGGGCTGTGGCACCAGATCCTCGACCGTCTCGCCGACATCGCCCTCGCCTCGTTACGGGCCCAGGTCGAAGCGGGCGCTTCGGCGGTCCAGCTCTTCGACAGCTGGGCGGGATCGCTCTCTCCAACCGATTATGCGACTTTCGCCCTGCCCGCCTCGCGAAAGGTGCTCGAGGGCGTCGGCGATCTCGGTGTCCCGAGGATCCATTTCGGCGTGGGCACGGGCGAGCTGCTCGGCCTCATGTCCGAGGCGGGGGCCGATGTCGTGGGGGTCGACTGGCGCGTGAACCTTGCTGTCGCCCGTGGGCGCATCGGCGCCGGAAAGGCCGTGCAAGGAAACCTGGACCCGGCCATCTGTCTCGCCCCCGTCGGCGTCGTCGTGGAAGAGACGACCAAGGTCCTCCTCGATGCGGGCGACGAGCCCGGCCATATCTTCAACCTCGGGCACGGCGTCTTGCCCGAGACCGACCCCGGCGTGCTCGCTCGGGTGGTCGAGACCGTGCACAGCTGGAAGCCGGGCGCCTCCCCAACAAAGCGGGGCACCCGGTGACAGCTGCGCGGGGCCGGACCGGCGTGGCCGTAATGGCCTATGGGACCCCCTCTTCGCCACAAGATGTAGAGGCCTTCTACACAGACGTGCGACGCGGGCGGCCACCCAGCGCCGAACAACTGGCGGACATCGTGAGGCGCTATGACGCCATCGGTGGTGTCTCCCCCCTTGCGAGGCGCACCGCGGAGCAACTGGCCGGTATCCAAGAGCACTTGGAGCGACGCTCGCCTGGCCGGTTCCTTTGCACGATCGGCAACAAGCACTCCGAGCCACGCATCGAGCAAGCAATCGAGGCGCTCGGCGCAAAGGACGTGAGCCAGCTGGTCGGTCTCGTCCTGGCACCTCACTACTCGAGGGGAAGCGTCGGCGAGTACGTCGCCCGTGCGCGCGACAAGGCCGCAGATCTCGACCTCCCGTCCGCCTTTATCGAGCACTGGCACGACAACCCTGTGCTGATCGAGCTGCTCGCCGAGCGGGTGGTCCGGGCGCTGGCCTTTCTCGGGCCTTTGGGCGAGCGCGCTCGGGCGGAGGGCGAGCTCCTCCTCCTCGTGACGGCGCACAGCCTGCCCGTGCGCGTCGTCGCCGACGGCGATCCGTATCCAGACCAGCTCCGGCGCACAGGCGAGCTCGTGGCGGCCGCGGCAGGGCTCGAGCGCTGGGAGATTGGCTGGCAGAGCGCCGGCCGGACGCCTGAGCCCTGGCTGGGCCCCGACATCCTGGAGAAAATGCGGGCACTGCCCGACGAGGACGTTCGCGCTGTGGTCGTCTGTCCGGCCGGTTTCACCTCCGACCACCTCGAGGTCCTCTACGACCTCGACGTCGACGCCCGTCGTGTTGCCGCCGAGATGGGAGTTGGCTTCGCCCGTACGGCGTCGCTGAACGCAGAGCCGAAGATGTGCGCCGCGCTGGCCGACCTCGTCGTCTCCTGCGCGGAGGGGATTTAGATCATGGGGCGTGTCGTCGCCGTCGTGGGCGGTGGCATCAGCGGGCTCGGCGCGGCGCGTGTCCTTGCCGGTGGGCCTCTAACCGCCCCCGGGGCGGACCTCGACGGCAAGCGTGTCCGGTTGCGGGGCGACGACACGGCCGAGGTCGTCTTGTTGGAATCCGACGACCGCTTCGGGGGCAAGGTCCTCTCCGGCGAGTTCAGGGGGCGCCCGATCGACTTCGGCCCCGACAACTTCCTCACCCGGAACCGGAGCATCGCGGAGCTGTGCTCCCAACTCGGCATCGACGACGACCTGACATCACCGGCGACGAGCTCGGCATCGGTAGTGGCGCGGGGACGGCTCCATCCCCTGCCGGCCGGGCTCGTCCTCGGCCTTCCCCCCGACCTCTTCGTCCTTGCCCGGTCTCGAATCGTGAGTGCTCGCGGTCTCGCCCGGGCGGCGCTCGACCTCGTGCCGCTCGGCAGTCCGATGTCGGCCTCGAGCCTGGGTCTCGCCCCGGCGGCGATCCCGCCCGGTGCCAGACCATGTGAAGGGGGCGGTCCTGAGTGGAGCGCCGCCTCGATCCTGGAGCGGCGCCTCGGCCGGGAGCTCGTGGAACGGCTCGTCGACCCCTTGCTCGGCGGAATCAACGCCGGCGGCCTCGATCACCTCTCCCTCACCGTCGTCGCGCCGCAGGTCTCCCAGGCTCTCGTCGGCCATCGCAGCATCACCCGCGCCCTCCAAGAGATGATGCGCAACAGGCCCGTGGCCCCGTCGGCCAAGGGCGCCAAGCCATTGCCTTTCTTCCTCGGGATGCGCGGAGGCCTTGGCCGAATCGTCGCTGAACTTGTGGCGGACCTGCACCGGCGAGGAGTGACGCTCCGGACGGGGACGGCCGTCACGACACTGCGAAAAAGGGCGGACCGCTTCGAGCTCGAAACGGCCGACGGGACTCTGGTAGCGGACGGCGTCGTGCTCGCGGCACCAGGCCACGTGTCCGCCCGCCTGCTCGTCGAGGAGGCACCCGTAGCCGCCGCCGAGCTCGGCTCGATCCCCCACTCGAGCGTCGCCCTCGTGACATTCGCCTGGGCTTCCGATGCAATCGCTGGACTTACGGGGAGCGGCTTTCTCGCCCCCCGCTGCGAGGGGCGGATCGTCACCGGTTGCACGTACCTTTCCGCCAAGTGGCCTTACACGGCCGCGCCGGGGGAAGTCGTCATCCGTACCTCGAGCGGGCGCTACGGCGATGATCGAGCCTCGTCGATGTCCGACGAGCAGCTCGTCGAAGCGGTGCTCGGCGAACTGCGCCAGTTGATCGGCACCGATGCGCCTCCACTTGCCACGCAGGTGCAGCGCTGGCGCCAGGCCTTCCCGCAGTACCTGCCCGGCCATCTGGGCAAGATCGAAAGGGCACGGGCGGCACTCGGCCAACTACCGGCGATCGCGCTCGCAGGCGCGTCGCTGGGGGGGATCGGCATCCCCGCCTGCTTGACAAGTGGCGAGCGGGCCGCGGCGGAGGTCGTCGATCGACTAGGGGCATGAAGCGCACGGGCTGGCTGCTGCGGGCTCTCGCCCCGCTCGGCGCAGGCGCCCTTGTGGCACTCTCGCTGCCGCCGTTCGGGCTCTGGCCGCTTGCGTTCTTGGGCGTGGCGATTACTTATTGGGCTCTGCGGAACCGCTCCCTCGCTGGCCGGGCAGGCGTGGGCCTGGAGACGGGCCTCGGGCAGTTCGCCATCGGCCTTTTCTGGGCGGACAAGTTCACCCTTGTCGGCTATGCGGCGCTCGTGGTCCTCGAGTCCGCCATCTTCGCTGTCGCCTGCGCGCTCACCCCGTCTGGACGGCTTCGCGTGCCCGGCCTCGCCGCCTTGTTGACACTGGCGGAGTGGACGCGCGAGCGGTGGCCCTTCGGGGGCGTGCCCCCCGGGGGGATCGGTCTCGGGCAGGTCAGCGGACCCTTGGTCAGCACGGCGCGCTTAGGGGGGACCGTCCTGTTGGTTGGGGTGACCTACCTCGCGGGCGTCGCCCTCGGCGATCTCGCCGTCTCATGGGAGCGACGGAGACGACTGGCCGGCGGCGCCCGTGACAACGGGTTCCTCGGAGGCGTCCTGAGCCTGGCCGTCGTGGCCGCTCTCGGCGTCTTCGGCGCCCTTGCTCCAGACGGTGGCCCCGCGTTAGGGACCCTGCGCGTCGCTTTGGTGCAAGGCGGCGGCCAGCGCGGCCTTTCCGACCTAGAGATCCCGCCCGCGGTCGTCTATTCCGCCGAGGTGCGCACGACCAGGCAGGTTCGGCCCCCTGTCGACCTCGTGCTCTGGCCCGAGGACGTGGTGGCGCTGAACGAGCCCCTGCAGGCTTCGCCCGAGTCGGCGCAGCTCTCCGGGATCGCACGCGGGCTTCACGCGACTCTTTTGGTGGGCGTCACCGAGACGGTCGGTGCCACGAGGTTCCGAAACGAGGTAGTCGCCTACTCGCCCTCGGGTGAGGTCGTGGGGATATTCGAGAAGGTCCACCGGGTGCCTTTCGGCGAGTACGTCCCCTGGCGATCGTTCTTCTCGCACCTGGCCAATCTGCAGGCAGTCCCCCGGGACGCCGTCGCCGGCCACGGCAGCGGGATGATGGCGACACCGGCCGGACCCGTCGCCATCCTCGTGTCCTACGAGGTCTTCTTCCCCGACCGCGGCCGCTCGGGCGTAAGAGCCGGGGGGCAGCTCATCGTCGTCCCGACGAACACGTCGTCTTATTCGAGCGAGCAGGCTCCTGCGCAAGAGATCGCCGCCTCCCGCCTGCAGGCGGTCGAGGAGGGCCGTGACCTGCTGCAGGCCGCACCGACCGGCTATTCGGCCGTCATCGACAACCGGGGCGAGGTGCTCGAGCAAACGCCCCTCTCCGCCGCGGCGGTACTTCGCGCCCGCGTGGCACTTCGCGACGGGGCCACCGTGTACGAACGTTTCGGCGATGACCCGACGCTGGTCCTGGCAGTGTGCGCCATCGTCGCTGGCTGGGCCGTCGTTTTCACCGAACGCCGGCGCGCCAGGCGTTCGGTGACACATTGAGGCAAGTCATCCAGCCGGGTCGTTCGTCTCGGTGGCGGCGAGCTTCGGGAGGTCTTCTCCGAGATCGCCTAATCCGCCGGCACGGACCGCAGTGATGGGGACCTCGCCACTGGCCGGCTCGGGGTGCGGCCCGGGTGGGGAGGCGAGCGAGCGGGTCCCGAACAGGAACCGGTTCAACACGAAGTAGCGCGCCGTCCACATGACCGCATAGGTGATCAGGTTGGCACCGTTTATGACGAGCGCCCGGTCGAGCGAACCCCGCGGATATTGGTCCGCGTAGTGGGTCGCGCCGACCACGGCGAGCGTCGAGAGCACCATGGCGATGAGGGCGATAGCCCAGAAGGGCACGACCTCCCCCCACACTCTCGAGCGGCCCCTCTTGCCCCAGGTCCACGTACGGTTCAAGTAGTAGGCCGGGATCGAGGCGACGACCGTCGCGATGACGTTGCACACCCAAGCCGGCCCGAGGTTCCATGCGTGGTAGGTCAAAAAGAGCACGACCTGGGTCACCAGCGTGGACACGACCGAGACCCACGCGTATTTCCAGAGCCGTCTCAAATGCTCAGAGCGCCAAAGCGCGCTGACATGGCTCACAAGAGGGGCCATGTGTTGAGTCTATCGTCTGACCCGTGACACAAGCCCTGCAAGAGCTCATCGAATTGCTCGACCTCGAGGTGATCGAGGTGAACATCTTCCGTGGCAAGAACCTCGATGAGACCAGGTTGCGTGTCTTCGGCGGTCAGGTAGCGGCGCAGTCGCTCGTCGCCGCCGGTCGGACCGTCGACACTGGGCGCGTCCACTCGATGCACTCGTACTTCCTTCGCCCGGGAGATCCGAAGACGCCGATCCTTTACGAGGTGGACCGCATCCGCGACGGCCGCTCGTTCACGACCCGCCGGGTGGTGGCCATCCAGCACGGCCGGGCCATCTTCAACCTGCAGTGCTCGTTCCACATCGATGAGGGCCCGGGTCTGGTACACCAAAGCGAGATGCCGCAGGTGCCCCCGCCGGAGGAGCTTGAGACCTTCCGCGAGCGCCTCGAGCCTTACAGGGACCAGTTGCCAGACTGGTTCCAGCTGGACCGCCCGAGGCCGATCGACCAGCGTTATGTCGGCGACCTCCCGTGGCTGCCGGCGGCGAGCCAGGAGACCCGGCAACGGTTGTGGGTCCGAGCTGATGGCGAGCTCGCCGACGATCCTCTTCTTCACGCCGCCGTGGTCGCCTACGCCTCGGACATGTCGATCATCGACTCCGTGCTGAAGCCG
Source organism: uncultured Acidimicrobiaceae bacterium (assembly GCA_963779425.1). Taxonomy (GTDB): domain Bacteria; phylum Actinomycetota; class Acidimicrobiia; order Acidimicrobiales; family Bog-793; genus Fen-455. The sequence continues at coordinate 204,212 of CAVZYD010000010.1, read as the reverse complement.
CACGAGATCCGCTGGGAGTCCGGAGCGACCATGGTCGTCAGCCTTGACCACTGCATGTGGTTCCACCGTCCCTTGCGCGCAGACCGGTGGCTGCTTTTCGATCAGGACTCGCCCAGTGCTTACGGAGCACGCGGCCTAGCCCGCGGCCTTATGTTCGACCAACAAGGTCACCTCGTTGTCAGCCTCGTGCAGGAGGGCCTCGTCCGCGTAAAAGCGCCGGGAGCGCCGGCGCGAGAGCCTTAGGGTCGGGCGTGCCGGCGAGCTTTGACGTCGGTTTCGGCGTCTTTTTGGCGCTCATGGCCGGCCTGGCCGTGTTCGTTGTGCGCTTCGCGGTTCGCCTGGGCCGGCGGCGGCCCCCACCGGGGCCACCCGGGGTGACGAGCGGGCTAGACGAGCCCTCCGCGACGACTCTCGTAGACGACCCCGACGAGGGCCGAGACGGCTAGGAAGAGCCCGACGCCGAGCGTCCAGGCCCCGAACACCAATGCCGCAGCCACGAAGGTGGCACCGAGGCCCAGCACGAACGGCCAGATACTGCTTCCGGGGAAGGCGCCGACGACCCCCGCCCCGTCCTCGAGAGTGGCGTCGGGGTTGTCCTCGGGTCTCTTCGGCATCCGGCGCGACCACCAGAGGTAATACGAACCCGGAACGCAGCCGAGCAGGAAGGTACCGAGCAGCATGACGCTGCCGGCGTCCTCGTGGCTCCAAAGCCAGTAGACCAAGCCGGCAAGACCGAAGAAGATCCCGACGAAGAGGAACACATAGGCCTCGTTTTTCATCGGTCCGGCTCCCGCGATCCTGCGCCGTCTTCACCGTCAAAGCCGATCTCGTCAAGCAAGACCGCTGTTCCGCCGCCCGCCGCGACCAGTTCCCCCAGCCTCGGCTTGTGGGCGTGATCGAGGATGCGGTCCTCGGGATGGTTGTAATCCCACACCGGACGCCGCGATCTGATGGGCGGGATCTTCAAGAAGTTGTGGTGCGGGGGAGGTGAGGTCGTCGCCCATTCCAACGTGGCCGCGTCCCAGGGGTTGTCACCGGCCGGGATCGGGTTCCACCAGGACACGACGACATTGACGACGAAGATGGCCACGGAGATGAAAATGATCGCCGCCCCGACGCTCGAGATGCGGTTCAGCGTCGTGTAGCCGTCCGAAGCGGCGTACTCCGCGATGCGTCGCGGCATGCCTTTGAGGCCGAGAAGGTACTGCGGGTCGAAGGTGACGTTGGTGCCGATGAACATGAGCCAGAACGTCGCCTTGCCGAGACCTTCTCGCAGCATGCGGCCCGTCATTTTCGGGTACCAGTAGAAAAAGCCTGCGAAGGCTCCCATGACAAGTGCCATGACGACACTGTGGAAGTGGGCGACCACGAAATAGGTGTCGTGGGTGGCAAAGTCGATCGGAGGCGAAGCCAACAAGATCCCGCTCACGCCTCCGACGAGGAATGTCCCGAGGAAGCCGATGCAGAACAGCATCGGCGTGTCGAACTTCACCGAACCGCGCCACATCGTGCCGATCCAGTTGAAGAACTTGATCCCAGTCGGCACAGCGATGAGATAGGACATAAGGCTGAAGAACGGGAGAAGCACGACACCGGTCGTGAACATGTGGTGCGCCCAGACGCTCGTCGACAGCGCCGCGATGGAGATCGTCGCGAACACCATGCCCCTGTACCCGAAGATCGGCTTGCGGGAGAACACGGCGATCACGTCGGTCACGATCCCGAAGAAAGGCAGGGCGAGGATATAGACCTCGGGGTGACCGAAGAACCAGAACAGGTCCTGCCAGAGGACTGGGACGCCCCCGCCCTGGACCTCGAAGATATGGGCGCCGAGATGACGGTCGCACCACAAAAATACGAGGGCGCTCGTGAACACGGGGAAGGCGATCAGGATCAAGATGCCCGTCACGAGCATGTTCCAGGTGAAGATCGGCATCCTGAACATCGTCATGCCGGGGGCGCGCAGGTAGTAGATAGTGCTGACGAGATTGACTCCCGTGAAAATGGCCGAGAAACCCGTGAGTATGAGGGCCACTATCCAAAGATCAGGACCTGCCCCCGGGGTGTTGATCGAGTTGGAGAGCGGGGCGTAGGCGACCCAGCCGAAGTCGGCTGCCGATCCAGTCGTCAAAAAGCCCGTCATCATCAAAAGGCCGCCACCGAGGTAGAGCCAGTACGACAAGGCGTTCAGCCGAGGGAAGGCCATGTCCGGCGCGCCGATCTGAAGGGGCACGATGTAGTTCGCCAGCCCGCCGAAGGCGACAGGGCCGACGAAGAGGTAGATCATCAAGCTCCCGTGCATCGTGAACATCTCGTTGTAGGTGTGCTGGGACAGCAAGGTGCTGTCCGGGTTCGCCAGCTGAGCGCGGATCAGCATGGCCATCGCACCGGCGAGGAGGAAGAAGATGACTGCCGTGACCGTGTAGTTCTTGCCGATCACCTTGTGGTCGGTGGAGGTGACCCACTTCAAAAAGCCCGAAGGGCCGTGCTCGTGATGGGGCTCAGGGGCTTCGGCAAAGCTGACCGGGCGCTCCGCTAGAACCGTCATGACGCCGCCAACTCGGCCGATTCGGCGTTCAGCCATTTGTGGAAGGCGCTCGGGCCGACGACCGCCACACTGAACAGCATCTCGGAGTGATACAGACCGCAGTAAGTCGCGCAGTGTCCCGCATAGACTCCGGTCTTCACCGGCGTGAAGTCGAAGACGTTTGTCACCCCGGGTAAGGCTTGGCGGCCGAAGTTGAAGGCGGGAACATAGAACGTGTGCACGACGTCATTCGACACGAGGGTGATCTGCGTCGTCTCACCGAGCGGCAGCACGAAGCGCGGGTACTCTGAGGAGAGCGGGCTTGCGGCGAGCAGTGGCGGGCGGGGCTGCGCTGTCTCCACCAATGCGATCTGTTTGCCGGCCGCGTTTGTATAGCTGAAGCTCCATCCCCATTGGAACCCGGTGACTCTTATCCTGACGGGTGGGTTCGGCGCGAGTGCGTCTATCTTGTTCTCGGCTCCCACCGTATAGAAGAAGATGAAGCCGACAATTATGAGAGGTATGACTGTGTAAATGACCTCGACAGGCAAGTTGCTTTGGAACTGTTTCGGCATTTTTTCCGGGTCGCGGCGGCGGTAGGCAATAATCGCCCAGAGGATCAGGCCCCAGACGATCACCGCGACGACGGCGCCGGCGATCGTCATCCACGACCAGAGCTTGAACTCCGTCTGGCCCTGGGTCGTGGCTCCCCGGAAGCCTCCAAAGGTGGGAAGCGAGCAGCCACCGAGGCCGAGCGCGAGGGCGCTGAGCAGCAGGAACTGCGCGTTTCGCCTCAGCCGTCCGACCCCCCTCGTCCCCACGGGCCGAGACTCTAGCGAAATAATCAGGGCCACGGTCAACTAAGAGCCGCGGCCGCTACGGTGCGGCTCGCATGCCCGACACGCCGGCTCGGCCCAGTCAGGGCCCGCGCTCGGACGGAGTCGACCCCTCGCCCTCTCAGCCCACTGTTATGTCAAGCCGGCGGATCAGACGTTTCCGGGGTGGCGGGAACGGGCCGGGAGGCCTCGGACGACGACTTTCCGGCCGTCGCGGACGCGCCCGATATGGCGGGCGTGCCCCGTCACGCGTCCAAGGCCACGGGCGGCCTTCAAAGGGGCACGTGATTCGCGAGCCCTGGCAACGGCCGTCCCGAGCAGGCGACCTGCGGTGGCGGCGGCCACCGCGGTCGCGTCGGGTGCCGAAGGCACCCCCGTCGCGCCCGCGCCTCCTGGGGTCGGCTTCGCCGGCCGTGGCCGCGGCACCAGCTCTGTCGTCAAAGACATGCGCACCAGCACGACCGCCACGGCCTCGCTGATGATGATGGGCATAAAAGGTATGCCCGGGAGGTACAACACGGGCGAAACCGCGAAGCACGCTGCGAGCACCAGGTCCAAGAACACATGCAGCTTGCGGGGGAGGATCTTCCAGGCCGCCAGCGGACCCTTGGTAACGACGGCGAGCAGGGCCAAAAGACCGCCCTGGAGCATCAGCACGAGCTCCGGGCGACCGCTCAGGTGACCACCGACGACCACAAGGGCCGCGGCGAGAGCGTATTCCGCGATCTGGTGCCCGCCGAAAGGTACGTGCCGACGCGGCAACGCCGTCGACGCCATCAGCTCAAGACTGAGCCGACGGCCGGCTCAGTTGGATTGGATCGGACCAGAGGTCTTGTCGTCCCCTTTGTCCTTGTCCGGGTCGCCCTCCTCCATGCCCTTTTTGAACTCGTGCGATGCGCTGCCAAGCCCGCGAGCGAGCTTGGGAAGGCGCGATCCGCCGAAGAGGAGGACGACGACGACAACTGCAATCACGATCAAGCCGTCGGGACCAAACATGTCGGCAAGCATCCCGGTGATCACCTGCCTTCCTTTCCGAAGATTGCAACCAGGTTAGACACATCCCGGCGACTCTGTGCAGCCGAGGGTTCACATCGTCATACGGTCCTGGTCGGCGACCCAGATGAAGGGCCGGCGAAAAACCAGCCTACCCGGACCAAGCCTCTTGGCGTCCGGAGCCCCGTAAAAGGCCCGGCCCACTTGTCCTCCGGCTCAGGTCCCTGTCCAAAGAGGCGGGCGCTTCTCGGCGAAGGCGACCGCTCCTTCAAGAGCGTCCCTGCTCGTCACTACGGGCACCGTGAGCTCGTTGTTCAGCTCCCAGGCCTGTGCCTCGGCAAGATCCAAAGAGCGCCTCATGAGCTCCTTGGAGACTCTCACCGCGAGCGGCGCGTTAGCGCAGATCACCTCGGCCAGTGCCAGCGCCTCTTCGATAAGACGTCCGGCAGGAACAACTCGGTTCACGAGCCCGTAGGCGAGCGCCCGCTGGGCGTCGATGCTCTCACCGGTTAGGGCCAGCTCGAGCGCGATGGCCAAGGGTATGCGTCTTGCGAGCCTGATTAGACCGCCTCCGGCCGCTGCCAGACCGCGCTTTACCTCGGGGATCCCGAATACCGCGTGGTCCGCCGCCACGACGAGGTCGCACGCCAGCACGATCTCAAAGCCGCCGGCGAGAGCCGCCCCGTTCACCGCCGCAATCAGGGGTTTGGGGAAATGGCGAGCGGCGATGCCGGCGAAGCCGCTCTTGTCCCGCAAGATCTCACCGACCTCCCCGGCGGCGAAGGCCTTCAAGTCCATTCCGGCGCAAAATGCCCGGTCACCCGTGCCCGTGAGCACCACCGCCCACACCTCGGGGTCCTCGGTGAGCTCGTCGAAGGACGCTTCGAGAGCGCGGGCCGTCGCAGCGTTGATGGCATTACGGGTGCGCTCGCGGTTGAGGCGAACGAGCTCCACGTGGCCATGGCGCTCGCGGACGACGGGCTCTTCGGCGTCGTCACTTGGATGGACTTCGCTCCCAGTGGCCGCAGCCCAGCCGCTCCCGAGTCCTCCCGATTCTTCGGACATGGTCAGGTCAGTGTAGGACCAGGGCCGCCTGGTTTCCCTGCTCCCCGTTCGTCAATACGATCCTGCAGCGACACAGTCCCCTATCGTGTGATCATCCAAGGCTGGGGGGTGATTCCAGGTTGACAAAGACGACACGCATGGTTTCGCCAGCTGCTCCTGCTCCCGCTCCCGATGTCGAGCAACCCAACGGGCAAAACCCCGTCCGAGCTTCGCTCACAACCGACCCAGCTCCCAAAGCGCCGCGCAAGTACCGGGGCATCGACCACAGCGAGCTCGTCGACGACTTCCGGCTCGCTTGCACCTCCCGAACGCTCGACGACCGGGAGATAACCCTGCAACGTCAAAGCCGTGTCTATTTCGAGATAGCTGGCGCCGGCCACGAGGCACTGCTTGTCGCCCTGGCCCGGTCGCTGCGTCCCGGATATGACTGGTTTTTTCCCTACTACAGGGACCAGGCGCTCGTCCTGGCTCTCGGGGTGACGCCTCGCGACATCCTCCTGCAAGCGGTCGGCTCCTCCGAGGACGTGAGCTCGGGAGGACGCCAGATGCCGGCGCACTGGGGCAACAAGCCGCTCAACATCGTCTCTCAGTCCAGCTGCACAGGCAGCCAGTGCCTTCCCGCGGTCGGCTGCGCCGAGGCAGCCGTCTACATAAATGGGCGTGAGTTGGAGGGCTGCATCGCCCAGGGCGATGAGCTCACCTATGTCTCCCTCGGTGAGGGGGCGACCTCGGAAGGAGAGTTCTGGGAGAGTCTCAACACAGCCTGCAGGCTGCGACTACCGGTCGTCTACCTCGTCGAGGACAACGGCTGGGCCATCTCTGTTCACGCCGCTGACCAAGCCCCGGCTCCGATCTCCGAGCTCGTCCAGGGTTTTCGAGGCCTGGCGATCCACAAGGTCGACGGCACCGACTACTTCGCCTGCCGGCACCTTGCCGCAGAGGCGACGGCGCGAGTGCGGGCCGGCGAAGGGCCCTGCCTGATCCACGCGACGGTGCCCAGGCCCTACTCGCACTCCTCCCAGGACACCCAATCGAAGTACCGGTCCTTGAACGAGCTGGCGGAGGAGGCGACCCGCGACCCGATACTGCGTCTCGAACGTGAGCTGATCGAAGGCGGCGTGATCACGAGCACCGAGGCGGCCCAGATCCGCGAGAGCGTCCGCGTCCTCATCGCCGAGATCGGCCAGGAGGTTCTCGAAGCCCGCCGTCCCGACCCGGCGACTGTGACAACGCACGTGGTCTCGCTGCCCGCCTTGGCTGAACCCGCGCCACCGGCAAGGGGGGGCGAAGCCGTGGGCATGGGCGAGACGATCCGCCGCGTGCTCTTCGAGCAGATGGCGGCCGACGAGCGCATCCGGGTCTTCGGTGAGGACGTCGCCGACGCCGGTGAGGACATCATCGACTTCGTGGAAGGAAAGGGGGGTGTTTTCGGCACCACCCGTGGGTTGCAACGCGAGTTCGGCATCGCCCGCTGCTACAACACCCCGCTGGCCGAGGCGAACATCGTCGGCCGCGGCATCGGCCAGGCTCTCCGCGGGCTGCGGCCGTGTGCCGAGATCCAGTTCTTCGACTACATCTGGCCGGCGATGATGCAGATCCGTTCCGAGGCGGCCACCATGAGGTGGCGCACGGAGGGACGCTTCACAGTCCCGCTCGTCATCCGCGTCGCCATCGGCGGCTATTTGACGGGAGGCGCCATCTGGCACTCGCAAAGCGGCGAATCGATATTCACCCACATCCCAGGCCTCGTGGTCGTCATGCCGTCACGGGCCAGGGACGCCGCCGGACTGCTGAGAACTGTCTTCCGGTGCGAAGACCCGGTCCTGTTCCTAGAGCACAAACACCTCCTGCGCCAGAAGTACGCCAGGGACCCGCTGTCGCCACCGGACTACTTGATCCCCCTGGGCAAGGCCGCGACCGCGCGCCAGGGCCAAGACCTCACGATCGTCACATGGGGGGCGACCGTGCAAAAGGCGCTGGAGGCCGCCGAGCAGCTCGCCGGCGACGCTGTGAGCGTCGAGGTCATAGATCTGCGTTCTCTCATGCCGTGGGACAAAGAGGCCGTCGCATCGTCGGTGGCGCGTACCTCCCGCCTACTCGTCGTGCACGAGGACATGCTCACGAGCGGCTTCGGGGCAGAGGTGGCCGCCTGGGCCGGGGAGGCGTGTTTTGGCGATCTCGACGCGCCTATCTCCAGGCTTGGCGCGACGGATACCTTCGTCGCCTACGAGCCGAGCCTGGAACGGGCGATCCTGCCGCAGACAGAGGGCATCACATCCGCCGTTCGCGCGCTGCTCGCCTATTGAGAGCCGGGCGCCTCCGGCGGCCGGCGGACGCTCCGGGATAAGAGGAGGGCGGAACTCCCAGAGACCGTCCGGTCGGCCACCGGCACCTCAAGCCGCGTCCCAAGGGGGTGCGTCCTCGGCTGGCTCGCTGCTCTGGGCGGCCCGGCCGGCATACCGGGTGCCTCCGCGCACGTTGGGGAACGCACGCACGGCCTGGGGGCGCCGCGCGTCAAGGGCGGTTGCGAGGGCGAGTGGGGTGAGGACGCACGACCCCGGGCCAGGGCCGGTGCGAGTGGAGTCCACGCGAACTACTCGGCGACAATCGCTGAGAAATGTCACCACATCTCGCTTGTCCACTGCCAGGGACCGTAGGCGATCAGGGTTAACTGACGAAGAACTGCAAGTGACCGAGAGACAGCGCCAGGATTAAAGCTCAGTGCGGAACGGCAAGTTCGCCCCAAACCTGTACTTGCGCACTGGCGCCGGGGGGTACGGTGGTTTCATGGCTCAGCGTGCCCTCCCTGATGATCAGCCGGCGCGCGTCCCCGAGGGGAGTGACTCCGCTCCCACATCGGCTGGGCTGGGCTCCTTGGCACCTTCGGTCGGCGCCGTTGGACTGTACCCCAAAGGGCGTTTCGCGCAGGTGCCGCAAGGCGACGCCAGCGCGGTAAACCTCGTTCGCATCGACCGGCACGTCATCCAGCTGTTCGCCCTCGTGGAAAATGCCGTGGCCGGCGCGACGCATGCTCTTGTGAGTGCCGATCGTGAGGCCGCCCGTAACCTCGTGGCCGCGGACGCCGACATTGACGACCTCTACCAGGATCTCGAGGCTTCCGTGCAAGGGCTGCTGTTGGACCGCCCCTCGAACCCGTCGGACGTCGAGTACCTGCTCGCCGTCCTCGGCATGCTCCCCGAGCTGGAACGCAGTGGTGACCTGGCCGAGCATGTCGCCCGGCGCGCCACGCGCAATCTCCCTGCTGAGATGCCGGCCCGGCTGCGCGGCTACGTCCAGCGAATGGGCGAGGTCGCCTGCGCAATGTGGCGCATCGCCGGAGACGCCTTCGGTGGCGACTCACCCGGCGCCACCGAGCGGCTCGAGGCCCTAGACGACGAGATGGACGACCTGCACGTGAGCTTCATCGCGGAGCTCGTGGCGGCTGCGATATCCGTGGAGGTGGCGATCGAGCTGGCTCTCGTAGGTCGCTTCTACGAGCGCCTGGGCGATCACGCCGTCAACCTCGCCCGACGCGTCCCTAACCGTCCGCGCCTTACGTCGTCGTAGGAAAATCACCGTTATTGGCCGGGGGCCGCTCCGGCCCGTTTTGCCAAGACCGTGTCGTGGAAGAACGGCCGCAGGCAAAGGCGCGCCGGAGGAAAGCTCCCGTAGACGAGGACGGCTTCGCCGGGAGGGAGCTGGCGCAGCCAGCCCGGGGGCGCCAGCGCATGCACCGTGACTGCCTCGGTTCGGGTTTGCCGCCCGTCGTCACCGACTGTGAAGGAATGCTCGGCCCTCTCCTCGTCGCCGAGCAGCCCGCTCACATACTGCAAGGTGACGGGATCCGCGATGCCAGAACAGACGAGTTTCGCGCGGTGGTTGTTCACGACAGTCGCCCACCGATTGCCGTAGCGCGACTCGACTTGGGCCAGGTCCTGCCAGACGGTGAGGAGCTGGACACCGTGGCCGGCGGCCGTCGCCACGACGCGGTCCAGATCGGCCAGCGGAGCGACGCTGGCCGCCTCGTCCAATACGACCAGCAGGGGCGGGTCCAGGGGACGGCCCGTCGCCGCAGCCCTTTCGAAGGCAGCGTCAAGGACCTCGCGCACGATCGCAGTGAAGACCGGGGCGAGTCGCTCTTGGTCTCTCGCAGGAGCACAGCAATAAAGCGAGCCGGCCGCGCCCGATACGAGGGCCGCAGGGTCGATCTCGCACCTGGTCGACGACGCGGCCACAGCGGGGTCGGCGAAGGCAGCCACCACCGTCTCGGCCGTGGCGTACACAGAGGCGCGCTGGCGTTCTTCTCGCCCGAGGCTCGCCCGGGCTGCCCGCAAAGCCTCGGGCACGCCGGCGAGCTCCAGGGACAAGAGAACCTCCCTCGTCTCCTCCTCATCGAGCCAACGGACCACGTCCGCCATCGAGGCACCGGCGGTGGCGGCGGCGAAAAGCAGCGGGGCAAGAAGCTTCTCGGCGCTCGCGTACCAGAATCCGGCGTCCTCCATCCCCCCATCCCCCGTTCTGGCCACAGAGCACAGCGCCGAAGCCATGCGCCTCGCGCCGGGCCAGGTACAGGCCCTCGCAAGCGGCGACCAACCTGATGCCCGGGAGCCGCTTGCGGCCGAGCTGACCGCACCGGTGGGGTCGTAGTACTGCACCTCGCCGAGCGAACGGCGCCAGGCGATGGTCTCATGCAGCAAGTCGGCCTTGACGCTTGTGGCGAGCAGGGGTCCCGACCACTCGAGGATCGCCGGAATGGCGAGCCCTGTCGTCTTGCCGGACTGTGTCGGCCCCACGACCATGACAGAGTGCCGGGGCTCAGCGGCCAAGAGGCGCCCGGCGCGGGTTCCTAGGACTATGCGGTCGCCCGTCGCTCTCGCCACGCGCAGCGGTCGCAGGTCGCGAGGCTGCGCCCAGCCCCGCGACCTCGACACGGACCTCGAGGCCGGCTTGTGGGTCCAAGGGCTCGGGCGAACGGGGTGAGGCGCCCTGGCGGAGCGGAGCGCCGTCTGCGGGCGGGGACCAAGGCCCGCCCCCATGACAAGCCGGCGGCCCCGAGCGCGCCTCGACCCCCGGTCTGCGAAACGCAACCGCGCCGCCCACAGGACCGCCACAGCCGCGAGCAGCACAACGGCGGCCGCAGCGCCAAACCAAACGTCGGCGATGGCGGCATCGGGGAAGCTCTTGCGCACGAGGACAGGCCAGGCTTGTGAAGGTTCGCCCGGGTGCGCCAGCATCCGCACGAGCAGCACCGGTGCCGTTGTCATGGGCACCTCGTGCCATCTGCCGGTGGTGACGAAAGCCAGCAAGCCCCCTGCTAGCCAGATCAGCCAAGAAAAGCCCAGACAAGCTCCTGCGGCAACGAGCGCCAACCGGTCCCGCTCGAAGCTGTCGAGAAAAGGGCGCGCGGCTCGGGCCGAGCGCCTGTGAGCGGCACTAGCGCCACGAGCGGGTCGTTGCCTCAAGGGCACCCTCGAGCCCGCGTGGACGGCGGAGTCGCCCTCACGCCGGGGCCTTGCCCGCCAGCCTCGCGTCCGTGTCGACGATGGCGAGCTCGTCCGGCCCCACCAGATGCTCGACGAGGAATCGCCTCCTGCCGACCACCCACAAGGCCACGCCCCTGCGCAGACGGGGCAGGACCTCCAACTCCTCGCGCGTGCACCCGAGCAGGCCAGCCAGCGCCGGCAGCTCCGAGGCCGGTTGGGCATAGCACACGACGGTCTCGGAGTCCGCCAAGAGCCCCTCTGCCAGGCGGCTCTGCTCGCTCCCCGCGGCGCCGCTCGCCCCGAGATCAGAGGCTCTGTGGCACACGGCGATGTTCGCCAGCCCGTTCGCTCGGGCGAGTTTCCAGGACGCCCGGAGGTAGCGGGCCACCGCCAGCTCGCTCAGAACCGCCCAGGCCTCGTCGACCACGAGGATCGTCTGTGTCTCGGCTCGCGCCGTCATCGCCTGCAGCCAGGCCGAAGCACACACCATGAGCGCCCCGAGCGCCTCGGAGTGGTAGACGGCGGAAAGATCGACGACGAGCACACCCGAGCCGGGGTCGATGCCCGGCGTCGTCGGCCCGTCGAACATCCCGGCGAGATCTCCCTCGACAAGACGGCGCAGCTCGAGACCGAGATCCCTCCCCTCCTCCTCGAGAGCCGACTTGGTCGTCCCGACGATCCTCGCGGAAACCGCCAGCGGTCGAAGCAGCGCCCGGACCACCTCGGGCAGGGTGGGAGGACCGCTGCCCCGCTCGAGCTGGGCACGTGTCGCGGCCGAGAGGGCGAGCTCGAGGGCAGTGTGCTCCCGGGGCGAGAGCGCCCGGCGAAGGCAGGCCGCAGCAAGCGTCCCGAGCAGGACAAGACGGTGCCTTGCGACCGCCGTCTCTTTCATGGCCGGGGGACCGTCGAGCGGGTTTACCCGCACAGAGCCGCCGGGCGCGAGCGCGATCGGACTCGAACCGAGCGCCCGCGCCAGAGGGCCGTACTCCCCTTTCGGATCGAGCACGGCAATTTGGCGCCCGAAGGCCGCTTGCCGCAGCAGGTAGGTCTTGACGAGCGCGCTCTTGCCCCGTCCAATCTGGCCGAGGACCGTGACGTTGGGATTGGTGACCTCGCCCGAGGCGTAAAGCTCGAACGGGTCGTGAGCAAAAGGGCCCCCCACGAGGTCCTGGCCGATGAGCACCTGAGTAGCCCGAAGCGGCGTCGAAGCGGCAAAGGGGTAGGCCACGCCGAGCTGGGCCGTCGTCGACTCGTGGGCGGGCAGCTTCATGCGCAGCCGCGCCCCGTCGGCAGGATGCAGCTGTAGCCGTCCTGCTGCGCGCCGTACATGCGATGGAGCTCGAGTTGAGCCTGGGCGGCGATCTGTTCCAGTCGGCCGCAGGCGGCGGAAAGGGCATCCTCGTCGTCCGCCGTCACCGCCAGGTAGCCGGTGAAACGAAAGGCACTGTGCCCCTCTGCCAGCTCCGCCTCTCTGCGGGCGGTCGCCTCGTGCTCGTGGCTGGTCCGGGCCGTTACGGCAAAGCCGTGGCGGCGTCGGAGCTCGGCGTCGGCCGCGCCCGACGTGCGGTCGTGCTCGGCTCGCCGGACTGCCCGCAGCGGCGCCATGGGAGCCATGGTCACGGCAATGGTCCGTCTGAGGCCCCCTTCCAGCATCAAGGGCAGCAAGAAGCCGCTCCCCACGCCGGTACGCGGCCAGTCGGCGATCCAGTACACGGCGTGCCAAGTCGCATCGGTGCGCAGACAAGACCAGCTCTCCTCGATGGCGAACGGCCAGGGCCAACGCTCGGCGACACTTTCGGCTGCACGGCCAGGTGCCGAGGTGCTCTGGATGACCTCGGCGAGCTGTGCCGGTGACAGGATGCCCTCGACCTCCAAACCGGCGGCGAGACACCTCCGCTCCAGTGCTTCGAGCTCTTCGACCATGCGCCGGCCCGTCTCGTTGGCCCGGCGTCGCCCATGTCCTGTCGTCGAGCGGACCGACAAGGCGACGAGGACCTCGTGTCTCCACAACAGCGGCGCGGCGCGTTCCAGCAACGATTTGTAGCTCTCGGCCGCGATCCCTCGATCGCTTCCTGCGCCCGCTGCGGGGCATTCACCGAAGCTGCCTGGAAGGCAACGAGCCATCCACTGCAAGCGGTGCAGCGCGCCGCCTTCTCTCGCCGAGCCGGCCAGTACGCCGGACCAGGCCGCGATGCGGCGAGATCGCTCGAGGTCGTCGCCGAGGGCGAAGCCGGGGCCGCCGACCCTGATCGCCGCCGTCCAGGTGCCGGCCCTGGCGTCGACGACGAGCCCGATCGACCTACTCGAACAGGTGATGGGGACCTGGTCCAGCTGGAAAGCAGACAACGCCCCGCGCCTACGCCTCGGCGAAGCGACATGACCGGCAACGTGTGAGGCCACGACCGGTGTCCATTGCTCGGCGCTGCGGCCCGCAAAGGGCCAGGTGGCGAAGGCTACAAAGCCGGCGACCACGGCGAAGGCGAGGAACGCGCCCGCCGCGTGGCCGACAGAGCGCAGCACGACCACGGCGACCACGAGGCCGGTCCCGACGACGGCGAGCTGTCCCGCCCGCCAACCAGCCACGAGACCGCGACGGCTACGTGGCCCCAGCTGATAGCGGGAGGTGGCCTCAGCCATTGTCCGGGTCGCCTTGCTCAGCCTGCAAACTTGCGCGGGCGACGTCGCCGGCGCCCAAAGAGCCGACCGGGGCCGTGTAGCCGGCTGCGCCAGCTGAGCCGACGGTGCCAGCTGAGCCGACGGTGCCAGCTGAGCCGCTCGCAGCGCTGGCGGCGTCCGCGACGTCAAGGGGAGCCGATGGCGGGGAAACGACGAAGCCGGTTTTCGAGGAAGGGTCGACGGCTGGGGCCGACGCGGGAGAACGGGTCTCATCGACCGCGACGACCGGGGCGACGGGCGGAGAAGGGGCAAAGACGGCCGGGTCCCCGACAACAGACGGGCTTGGTGACGCCGGGGAGCCTGCAGGATCGCCGCCGCCGCCTTTGAGCGGATCCGGGCCCGGCGCAGCCCCGCCGCCGAGTTGGTACGTCGGGCGATCTGTCGTCCAAGGTCCCTCGACAACTCCACTTGTCCGCTCGGTCGAGCCGACCGAGCCTTGGTTGCGACGTGCCATGAGGCCCCCGAGGCCGGCCAGAGCCGCTACGCCACCACCTTCGAGGCCCAATTCCCTCCCGAGGCGTTCCGCGGCCTGGACCGGTCGCCGGCCGAGACCTTCTAGGTGGGCCACCGCTCCCGCCTCGATGACCGGCACCAGTTTGAGAAGGGCAAACGGGGCGAAGGCGGCGACTGCGAGCAGGGACACACCTTCGACCACCCCGGCGATTCCGCTCGGGCTGACAAGCAGCCCTGCGGCGAGGGCGAGCACTGCCGCGATGACGAGCTTGGATAGCACGAGAGCTGCCAGCGTCTCCCCGAGCCTGCGCGCCCAGTGGGCGGTCGCCGGCCAGGCGAGACCGACGAGGGCCAGGGGCAAGAACAGCGAGGCCGCTGCGATGGCGGCCGACCGCACGGCGAGCTCGAGCCAGAGCACGAAGGCCACGACCGACGCGCTGAGCACGACGAGAAAGCCTCCGAAGGCCGCCAGTCCGAAACCGGCCGGCTGGCCGAGCCCGGTGACGAGCCCCGAGAGCATCTGATGCGTCGGGTCACCAGCCGCCCCGATCAACAAGGCGCTCGCCTGGTCTGTGGCCACGAGGCCCAGGGCGACGATCTGCACGCTTACCCCTGTGAACAGCAGTGCCAAGGGCAGCCGTATGAGCACACTGCGCAGCAGGCTCCCCGGCTCCTGGCGGATGATCGCCTGAATCGCCGCCACCGCCACGAGCGGCAGGGCGATGGCCGCGCTGAGGGCCGCCATGAGCTCGAACTCCGAAGTGAACGCACTCCCCGTGAGCACGGGCTCTGTGGTCGAGGAAAGCGCGCTTGCGAGCACGCCGACAAGAGACGCGGCACCGCTTGCTACCCAACCGAGCAGGGAGCGAAAGAACCCGGCGAGGAGGGCTTTGGTGATGGCGTTCGCGATAGCGGTAGGGCTCAGGCCGGAGAGGATGCTCGTGAGCGAGTGCGGCCGCACCCGAGCGGTGCCGCCGAGCGCGCGGACGGTCCCGCCGGCGCCAGAGTTGCCGGCGCCTGCGAATCGGACCAAGGGCACAGCAACCAGTCGATGGACGTGGCCGAACAGTGCCCAAGCTCGACGGGCCTCAGTGGATCCCATTGCCAGTCTGGAACAAGAAGTTGACGATCGTCGGCGCCGCGCCGATGAGGAGGGCAGCTGCTCCAGAGGCGAGAACGGCTTTCCGACCGGCGTTGGAGTACTGGTAGTTGTTCGTGTGGCTACCGAGTGCCCAGGCCGCGGCACCGAGGACGAGACCGAGGAGCGCAGCGATGAGGGCCCACCAGCCGAGGCCGTTGGTGAGTTGCTGGATGGTGGACTGACCCGGCAGCGCCGAGGCGCTCGGGCTCATCGAAACGATGCCGGCGAGCAGGACAGCATGTGGGGCGGCCATCGGCCTACCTTTCCGGAGGTCGGAGTTGTCATGGCCGAGTGTTCGGCGAGTTGCCCACGGCGCGCTTGCGGGAGGGCGCTTTCACACTCCCCCCGCCAACTACCGCCTGACCTACCGGGCGCCGATGCCGGAGCAGGGCAAATTCGGCCATGTCAGCAAGCCGCCAGCCATGCCATGCTGGTGAGAGTGGGGACGGTCCTTCGCCTGTCGGTTCTCGAGCTCGTGATCGCCGTCGTGGTCGTGCTCGCCCTCGTCGCCACGACGGCACTCGTGACCGCACGCCGCGGCTCGAACAGCCTCAGGCAGAGGTTGCAGGCCCTCGCCTCGAGGCTCGGCGCGGACACGCCGGCCAAAGAAGCCAAGGACCTCGAAGACATCCTCGTCCACGTCGAGCGAGCCACCGACCGGGCGGCCGAGGCGGTGGCGGAGGCGAGCTCGGAGGCCATCCGACTACGCCGGGCCCTCGACACGCTTCCCCAAGCGGTGCTCGTCACTGACGAGCGCGGCGACACCGTGTTCCGCAACTCCAAGGCGGTGGCGCTGATCGGGAGCCGACACGGCGACGCCATCGCAGCTCAGGCGGTCGAGGAACTGCTGGCAGCCACGGCGCCCGGCGCGAGTGAGGAACGGGTGCTCGAGCTCTACGGGCCGCCCCGGCGGACCCTCATCGTACGCACCGAAAGCATCGACAACGGCCAACGCGCCCTTGGGGTGATCGCGGTCATCGACGACGTGTCCGAACGTCGCCGCCTAGAAGACGTCCGGCGCGACTTCGTGGCCAACGTCAGCCACGAGCTCAAGACGCCCATGGGAGCTGTCGGCCTCCTGGCCGAGACATTGCTGTCCGAGAACGAGCCGCAGGTGGCCCAACGACTCGCCCACCGGATCTACAACGAGGCGTTCCGTATCAGCAGGGTGATAGACGACCTGCTCGACCTGTCGCGCATCGAGAACGAGGAGTCGCCCCCACGCGAGCCCGTGCTCATCAACCTCGTCATGGCCGAGGCGGCTGAGCGCGTCCGCGAGGCGGCGAGCCAACTGCAGATCAAGGTCTCCCTGGAGGAGCCCGACCCGCCCGTCGTAGTGCTCGGCGATCGCCGGCAGCTGACCTCTGCGGTCTACAACCTGCTCGAGAACGCGGTGAAGTTCTCCCCGGAAGGAAGCGACGTGAGCTGCGTCGGGCGCGCCGAAGACGACGACGTCTTGATAGTCGTCGAGGACCACGGTGTCGGCATCCCATCGCGGGATCTCGAGCGAATTTTCGAGCGTTTCTATCGCGTAGATGCTGCACGCAGCCGCTCGACAGGCGGAACCGGGCTCGGACTCGCTATCGTTCGGCACGTGGCCGCCAACCACCGAGGTAGCGTGCAAGTCGAGTCCCGTGAGGGAGAGGGTTCGACGTTCACTTTGAGACTTCCCCGCCAACCTAGGACGGACGTGTGACGACCCAATTGCGGCGCCGAGTTCCCACTCTCTCCACCCCGCGAGAGCGACGAGACGTGCACTGGGCGGCAAAGGGAAAGGTGCCTTCGCCCAAGCAGCTTCCTGTCGTCACTTCGGCCGGCCCGGTGGGGGCGGATACAGGAGCGGACGACGAGCGCGGTGCCCCGCCGGCGCGAGTGCTGGTGGTGGAGGACGAAGAGTCCTTCGTGGACGCGCTGACCGTGAACCTCGAGAGGGAAGGCTTCTCGGTCACCGCCGCCCGCGACGGAGTCGAGGCTCTGGAGCGCTTCGCCCTCGACCAGCCCGACCTCGTGCTCCTCGACGTCATGCTGCCACGACTTTCCGGTATCGACGTCTGCAGGGCAATTCGTGCCAACTCGACGGTGCCCATCATCATGGTGACGGCCAAATCGACCGAGCTCGACACGGTCGTCGGACTGGAGGTGGGCGCGGACGACTATGTCGTAAAGCCCTACCGCGTGCACGAGCTCGTCTCACGTATGCGGGCGGTGTTGCGCCGGGCGCCCAGCACCAATAGAGCGGGCAACCGCGCTCCGGCCTCCTCGAGACCGCAGGCAAGTGGTGGGGTGAGCGCTCAGGCGGCTGGCGACGGAACCGAGCAGGTGTCGGCTCTAGGAGGCGCGACCGCAAACCGGGCGGAACAACAAGTCACCCGACCGGGCTCACCCGCGCGGCCGGACGAGATCCTCCAGATCGGCGACGTCGTCTTGGACCTCGGCCGGCACGAGTGCATCGTCCGTGGCGAGGAGATCAAGCTCCCGCTGAAGGAATTCGAGCTACTGGAGATGCTGCTCAGCAACCCGGGTCGTGTCGTGACGCGAGACACCTTGATCGACCGGGTCTGGGGCATGGACTACGTGGGGGACACGAAGACTCTCGACGTGCACATAAAGCGGCTGCGGTCACGCGTCGAGCGGGATCCCTCCAAACCCGTCCTCATCACGACCATCCGCGGCCTCGGCTACCGCTTCGAGTCGCCACGGCGCTGAAGGACCGAAGGCGGTTGCGGTGACTGGGAGGTAGAGTCCCGCCCCCATTAGCCTCACGGCGGTGCACGCCGTCGAAGTCGACAACCTGCTCGTTCGCTATGGCAGCCTTGTCGCGGTCGACGGGGTCAGCTTCAACGCCGAGGCAGGTGAGGTCGTCGCCCTTCTCGGCCCGAACGGCGCCGGAAAGACGACGACCGTCGAGACGCTCGAGGGCTACCGCCGCCCCCACGACGGAGCCGTTCGGGTCCTCGGGCTCGATCCCTGGTCCGAGCACGCCAAGCTGGCACACCGGGTCGGAGTCCTGTTGCAGCGCGGCGGCATCTACCCGGTCATGAGCCCCGGGCGGGCCGTGCACCTTTTTGCCTCCTACTACGAAAAGCCGCGTGACCCCGAGGAGCTCATAGACCTCGTCGGCCTCCGCTTCGTGGCGCGGACCGCCTACAAACGGCTCTCGGGGGGCGAGCAGCAACGGCTCGCCCTGGCACTGGCGCTCGTAGGAAGACCGCGCGTCGTCCTTCTCGACGAACCCACGGCCGGAGTCGACCCGGTGGGCCGCATCACCGTCCGTGACGTCGTGGCGAGCCTGCGATCCGATGAGGTGTGCGTGATCCTCACGAGCCACGAGCTGGACGAGGTACAACGGCTGGCGGATCGGCTCGTCATCATCGACCACGGCAAGGTCGTGGCGGCGGGTCAGAAAGGCGAGATCCAAGGTCAGTCACAAGAGCTCCGCTTTGCCGCCCAGCCCGGCCTTGAGCTTGGCGAGCTGGCCGCCCGGCTGAATGCTCCGGTCAGCGAAGGGCCGCCGGGCGAGTACCTCGTGTCCGCCCCCCCGGCGCCCGCACTGGTGGCGGCGCTCACCGCTTGGCTTGCTGAGCGCGATCTGCCTCTGGGTGATCTCCGGGCGGGCCGCCAACGTCTCGAAGACGTCTTCCTCCGCCTGACCGGACCGGTTGCTGAGTCCAGCGGTGAGAGTGGTCTTTCCGACGCCCCTTCGTCCTCTGGGCGCCGAGGGCGCTCGAGCCGCCGGGGACAGGCCAGGCGATGAGTTTGCGCGCACTGCGTGCGCAGACTGCCGCCGAGACCCGTATGACGCTCGAGCGCGGAGAAACGCTCCTCGTCACCATCGGGATTCCCGTCGTCCTCCTCGTCTTTTTCACCGAGGTACCAGTCCTGCCGACGGGCAGCCCCCACAGGGTCGACTTCCTCGCCCCCGGCGTACTCGCTCTCGCCGTTATGTCCACGGCGATGGTCAGCCTCGGGATCGCGACGGCCTTCGAACGCAGCTATGGGATCCTAAAACGGCTCGGCGCCACACCGCTCGGGCGGCCCGTGCTGCTCGCCGCCAAGATCGCCTCGGTGCTTGTGGTCGAGGCCATACAGGTCGTCGTGCTCGTCGCCGTGGCTTTGGCTCTCGGCTGGCGACCGCACCCGGCCGCCGGCCTCGCCGTCGTCGCCGTGCTGCTTGCGACGATCGCCTTCGCGGGTGTTGGGCTCGCCATGGCGGGCGCACTCAGGGCAGAGGTGACCCTGGCTGTCGCGAACGGCGTCTATGTCATCTTGTTGTTGATCGGGGGAGTCCTCTTCCCGCTGCACGAGCTCGGGGCTTTGGCCTCGTTCGCTCGCCTGCTGCCGACCGCGGCGCTTTCGGACGCGTTGCACCTCACGCTCGGCTCCGGCGCGGGGGCACCACTCGAGGCCTGGGTGGTGCTGGCCGCGTGGGCCGTCGCGGCGCCCGTCGTTGCCGCTCTCAGCTTCAAGTGGGAGTAGGCGCCTGGCTCGGCGCCGCTCACGCCTCGGGCGCGGGAAACTCGAGAGGCCTCAGTGGTACCGAACGATCACGTCGACCGCCATCGCCAAGAACACGACCGTCACGTAGGTGATCGAGTACGTGAAAAGCCGCATGGCGCTCTTGGGCGTCCCCTTGTCGCGGCGCAGGCGCAGGGCGTCGGCCATGTATAGGCCACCCGCGACGACGGCGGCGGCCCAGTAGACCCAGCCTGAGTGGTCGACGACCCCGAACAGGAACGAAGTCGCCACCAGCGCCAGCGAGTACAAGATGATCTGGCGGGACACCTTCTCGAAGGGGACCACCACGGGCAGCATGGGGACGTTGGCCGCCTTGTAGTCGTCCTGGTAGCGCACCGCCAACGCCCAAAAGTGCGAGGGCGTCCAGATGACGATCATGGCGAACAGCACGATGGCCGGCCACGCCAGATGGTCGGTGACGGCCGTCCAGCCGACCAGCACCGGGACCGCACCGGCTGCACCACCGATGACGATGTTCTGCGTGGAGCGGCGTTTCAATCCGATCGAGTAGACAAAGACGTAGAATAGAGCCGCTGCGAGCGCCAACAGGGCCGAATAGAGGTTGACCGCCCTCCAGAGCAACGCAAAGGCGGCAACCTCGAGCACGATCGAGAAGACCAAGGCGGCGGTCGGGGTGACGGCGCCGGTTACGAGCGGCCGGTGCCGTGTCCGGTGCATGACGGCATCGATGTCACGATCGACGAACATGTTCGCGGCATTGGCACCGGCGGCCGAGAGCGCGCCCCCTGAAAGTGTCGCAACTATCAGCCACCACTGGGGAATTCCCCTGTCGGCGACGACCATCGTCGGGAGCGTCGTGATAAGCAACAGCTCGATGATGCGGGGTTTAGTGAGCGCGAGGTAGGCCCGGACCCGGAAGCTCAGAGTCCGGCGCGGCATCAGCACCGTCGTGAGCTGCGACATCTCGCAAGTATATGAAGCGGCCCTGATTAAACAAGCCGCGGCAGGATCGCGCCCCGCCAGTGCAGAATGGTGGCTTGAGCCGTGCCGACATACGATCCAAAGGGAGTGCGCCTGCCCCATTTCTCGCCCGCCACCGTCCGCAAGGTGGCCCTGGCCTCGGTGATCTGCTTTGCCCTATTGGTGCTGAGCGGCGGCGCCGTGCGCCTGACGGGCTCCGGACTGGGTTGTCCGGACTGGCCCTCGTGCTACCAGCATCACCTGACGGCGGTGTACTCGTTCCATCCCGTCGTCGAGTTCACCAACAGGCTCGTGAGCGCGGCGGTGACCGTGCTGTCCGCCGTCGCCTTCATCGTGACGGCACGACGCACCCCGCCACGCCGGGATCTCACGCTCCTCGCGGCAGGGCTCGTCGGCGGTATCGCGGCCCAGATCGTGCTCGGTGGACTTGTCGTGCTCTTCAAGCTCAATCCCTATCTCGTGGCGATGCACTTCTTGCTCACGCTCGTGATCCTGGCCGACGCCATCATGCTGTACCACCTTGCCGGCGCCCGAGCGACCCCCGCCGAGCCGGTCGTGGGACGAGACCTCGTCCGACTGGCACGTCTGCAGCTGTGCACCCTCGCGCTCGTCACCCTCGTCGGTACGACGGTCACGGGTGCGGGCCCTCATGCCGGGGGCGCCGGCGCGAAGCGGATAGCGATCGCGTTTCGAGACATAGCCGAAGCTCACTCCACCGTCGCCCTGTTCCTCATCGGCCTGACGCTCGCGTCACAATTCGCCTTTCACTACGCGAAAGCGCCCGAGGCCGTGCTCCGGCGCGGGCGGGTTTTCTTGGAGGTGATGGTCCTGCAGGGAGCGCTCGGCTACCTGCAGTACTTCCTCCACGACGCTGCCTGGGTGGTGGAACTCCACCTGGCCGGGGTGACAACGCTATGGATCATCGGGATCAGTTTCTATCTGTCATTGCACCGGCACCCGACCGAGGGTGCCGGTGATGGCTCCGCGACGATGGACGCCCCCGCCACACGCGGCGCCGATGTCCTCGCGACCGGGACCTGAGCCGATGAGCACCGGCACGCCGTTCGCTTCCACCGCCCCGATGGAGGTCGAGCACCCCGAAACAGATGAGATCGCCGTGCCGGAACTGCCCTGGCTCGTGATCGTGTGGAACGACCCGATCAACCTCATGAATTACGTGACCTATGTCTTCCAAAAGCTGTTCGGCTACTCCCGGCCGAAGGCGCACAAGCTCATGCTCGATGTCCACTACAAGGGTCGTGCCGTGGTCTCGAGCGGGCCCAAAGAACGCGCCGAGCTCGACGTCGCCCGGCTGCATCAACATGGGCTCTGGGCGACGATGGAGCACAGCGGGTGAGCTTCCGGCGTCGCGTCCGCCCGGCACGCGAGGGCGGCTACGAACTGCGGCTCCCCCCCGCCGAACGTGCCCTGCTCGCCGTATTGCCGCTGCAGCTCGTCTCCCTGCTCGAGAAGTCCGGCGACAAAACATCCAATGAGCTTCCCCCTGCTCTGCGACGCCTGCTGCCGACCGCCTACACGACCGATCCCGACGCCGAACGCTCCTTCGTGGCGATGACCCGGGACGATCTCCTCGAGCATCATCGTGAGTCGCTCGAGACGATGGCGGCCACAGCGGAGGCGACCAGAATCAGCGAAGAGCAGCTCGTCGCCTGGCTCGCCGCCTTGAACGACCTCCGGCTGTCCCTTGGATCGATGCTCGGAGCGACCGAAGACGAAACCGAGCCACCAGCGGCCCAGTCGCAACCGGCAGAATGGCTCGCCTACATGTATCTCGGCGGCCTGCAAAGTGAGCTCATCGACATCCTCGAGGGAACACTGCCGGATCCGGTGCCAGGTGCCGACGACCTCGTCCCAGAGGATCTCTGGGGTGAGCCACCAGGCGGACTGCGCTGGGACGGCACGCCACAACCGAGAGATCAATGACCGTGCCTGCTTCCATGCCGCGGCTGTTGGCGATCATGGGCTCGGGAGAGACGGCGCCGACGATGGTGAAGGTGCACCGCCAATTGCTCGAGAAGATGGGCCCACCGCCCGTACCAGCGGTTCTCCTCGACACGCCGTTCGGCTTCCAGGAAAATGCCCGCGAGATTGCCGGACGTGCGGTGACCTACTTTCGCGAGAGCCTGCACGCACCGATCGCCGTCACGGGCCTTGCGACGAGCGCGGAGGGCGATTCGGCGCCCTTCGCCGACGAAAG
The DNA here is from genome assembly GCA_963779425.1 of uncultured Acidimicrobiaceae bacterium. GTDB lineage: Bacteria > Actinomycetota > Acidimicrobiia > Acidimicrobiales > Bog-793 > Fen-455. The sequence goes on along the minus strand of CAVZYD010000010.1, from coordinate 181,363 downwards.
GCTTGTAGCGACAGTAAGGGACGCCCGCTACGTCTTCGCCGGTCCGGGTAGCCCGAGTTATGCGCTACGGAAATGGCACGGGACCGTTATCCCCGGACTGCTCGTCGAGAAACTTGTCCACGGCGGTTGCGTGATCTTCGCCAGCGCGGCAGCCCTGACCCTTGGCGTCGTGACCGTGCCCGTTTACGAGATCTACAAGTGCGGTGAGGACCCGCATTGGCTCGAAGGCCTCGACGTCGTGTCGGCTGCAGGCATCAAGGCGGCGATCATCCCCCACTTCGACAACAACGAGGGCGGGACGCACGACACGCGCTTTTGCTATCTGGGCGAGCGCCGATTGTCCGCCATGGAGCGCGAGCTGCCCGACGGAGTCTTCGTGCTCGGAGTCGACGAGCACACGGCCTTCATTCTCGATCTCGACGCAGGCACTGTGACGGTGGAAGGGCGCGGAGTCGCCACCGTCCGCGCCGCGGGCCGTTCCGCAACGTTCCCGAGCGGCGAGACCGTCACGATCGAGCGGATCCTCGAGACGGCGGCGGCACTCGCCCGTGGTGCCACGGGTGGCCACGCCGTCGACGCCGGAGAGCACACAGCAGTCCCGCAAGCTTCAGAGTCGGTAGCTACCGCCTCGGCACCCGCCACGTCACCTCTCATCGACATCGTACGCGAGCGGGAAGCCGAGTTCGCCTCGGCAACCAAAGGACGCGATATGGCACTTGCCGCCGAGCGCGGCGCTCGATCTCGAGCGTGACGTCACGGAATGGTCGACGGACATACCCGGCGGGGACGAGCTCGACAGAGCCCACGCCAGCCTGCGATCCCTCATCTTCGAGCTCGGGCGCCTCTCTGAGGCCGGTACCCGTGACCCCAGGGAGGTTGTAGGGCCGTTCGTCGAAGCTCTTTTGGAGCTGCGTGAGGCGGCGAGGCGAGAGGGGCGCTACGAAGAGGCGGATCTGGTGCGGGACCGTCTGGGTCAGGCAGGGGTCGAAGTGCGCGATACTCCCGGCGGCAGCGAGTGGCTGATTGCTGGCGAGAACACTGCCGGAGCGGAGGCCGACGCCTGATATTTTGCTATTTCGCCGTAGAGCTCGTGCCGTTCGATCGAGCCCCCATCGTCCAGCGGCCCAGGACATCGCCCTTTCAAGGCGGAAACACGGGTTCGAATCCCGTTGGGGGTGCCAGGCAGTCATTTGTCAAGCTGAACGGCACTTTTTTGGCCCTCGATCGACCAGGTACGCGACTCCTGATCGGGCTCGCTAAGGCGATCTCCACGATCTCGTAGTCGGCCCCGCACAGGCCGCCATCATTGATGGGTGAGACTCGATCGCCTCGCCGCCCTAGCTGAGGCATCCAGGCTGTCGGGGCCTTCGCCCAGAAGGACTGAGGAAGCCGTCGTCCATGTGAGGGCGGCGCCGGGCGGCCGCCAACTCGTGCCGCTGTGGGCCTGTTGCGTGACTCGCCTGGCCATCGGCGTTTGCCTTAAGACCCGCGTAGTGGGTACCGCGGCTGGCAATGATTGAGGATACTGACTGACAACATGCCGCCTTCAACAAAGTGGCAGTGGTAGCGCGACAACCTCAACCCGCAGAAAAGTGATGTTGGGATAATTTTTGCCCAGTCTCATGTGATTTTCATGTCCTTCTGGTTACATGCTCAGTGGCGGTTGTCCTTTCGGCATCGTCACTAGTCCAGTCGCCTGACCCTTAGGAGGAAAAACCAATGAGAATCAGTCACCCAGTCCGGCTTGGTGTTGCCGCAGCAGTGATCGCTTCAGGCAGCTTCCTGTTCGCCATGTCGGCAGGAGCATCGACAGCAGCTTCATCCTCGAAGATCACACAGCTCCAGCAAAAACTGGAGCAACAGCTCACGTACCGCGTGAACCAGCTTCAGGTACTTTCCACCGACGTGACAAAAGCAACCTCACTTACCCCGAGCGACGCAAGCACCCTTGCCGCTCGACTTACGGCGGCTACCGCGAGCATCAACACCCTTCTTGCTCAGGTGCCAAATGACAACACTATGGCTGAGCTGCGAGCAGCCCAGCAGACGATGATCCAGGGGAACCGTGTTTTTGCTGTGCTGACGCCACAGGTGTTCCAGGTCATTGAAGCCGACACCATCGCCGCGCAAGCCGCGACGATGCAAGCGGGTGAGCCGGCGTTGCTGGCAGAGATCAACACGCTGGAAGGTCAGCCGGGATATGCGAATGCCCTAAAGCATGACACTGCGTACGTCGCTCAGGTCAACCTGGCTGCAGCCGACTCCGAGCACGTTTCGACGGTCGTAATCGCGCAGCTACCACAAGACTTTCCTGGTGACACGCAAGTCTTCGTCAACGCGAACCATCAGCTCTTGGACGCTGACATCGCTCTTGCCCGGGCCAACTACGACGCCAGCGTCATCGGTTTGGCATCCGGCGGTTACACGGGGTCTTGAGCCAGCTAGCCACTAAACCAACCATTTGCACCGCTACGGCGCCAAGATGGTGTCATCGGGACGAATGAGATGAGCAAACAGCGATCACGAGTGCTCGTCGTCGACGACGAAGAGGGAATTCTCCGAGCGGTCGGACGGGCACTCGTGATCAACGGTTACGACGTGGAGACGGCCGCGGACGGTACGGGCGCCATCCATTCTTTGACGGCTCAGGCCCCCGACGTAATCGTCCTCGACGTGTCAATGCCAGGCGTCAGCGGCCTTGAGGTCTGTCGCCGATTGCGTGCGGCGGGGGACAGGACACCCGTCCTCATGCTCACGGCGCGTGAGGGCGTCGACGACCGCGTGGCCGGGCTCGACGCCGGGGCGGACGATTATCTGGTCAAGCCGTTCGCCCTCGAGGAGCTCTTGGCGAGGCTCCGCGCACTTCTCCGGCGTGCCGGCCCGGCCGAGACAAGCGAAGTGTTGTGCTACAACGACCTCTCCCTCGATCTCGGATCGAGGGAGGTCTCTCGGGCGGGTCGAGCGATAGAGCTCACTCGCACGGAGTTCCTCCTCCTTGAGTTGTTCCTGCGCCACCCTGGTCGGGTTCTCTCGCGCCAGGTGATCTCGGCAAACGTCTGGGACTTCGACTTCGGTCCGGCCTCGAATTCGCTCGACGTCTACATCGGCTACCTGCGTAGGAAGACAGAATCACAAGGAGAGAGTCGACTTATTCAAACAGTCCGCGGCGTCGGCTACGTCCTTCGGGAATGAGCGCGGCCTTCGGGGGACCCCTCAATACCCGTGGAGGCTGGATCGGCGGAGGGGGCAGAGCGGCAAGGCTTCAGGTGCGTTCGCGCGTCGCGCTCATCACCACACTCGCTGTCTCTGTCGCAGTCATCCTCGTCTCCGCTAGTGCATACGTCGTATTTCGCCACGACCTGCTTGACGCGGTCGACGGCACGCTCACAAGCCAGGCCGAGACGTTGAACAACGCGCGCACGCACGGCGGCCTGCGCGCCGCGCTCGATCTTTTGTTTAGCCCGCCATCCTTGCTCTCTAACCAACCCGCCGAACAGGTCGTCGAAGCAGATGGGCTGGTTGTCACTCCGTCACGGGGCTCAGCTCAGCTTCCCGTGAGCGCGCAAATGCGCGCCGTCGCGGCGGGTAAGGCCGACGGCTATTTCACGAGCACGACTGTCGGCTCGGTACCTGTGCGCGAGCTGGTGACCGGATTCGGCAAAGGGCTTGCCCTCGACCTCGTCCAGCCGGCTCGGAACACAGAACTCGACCGGCTAGCCGTGGCACTCGCGCTCGCAGCAACCGCCGGCGTGGTCCTCGCGCTGCTTCTCGGGACCGCCATTGCGGGACTTGTTCTGCGACCGGTTCGACGGTTGACCGCTGCAGCGGAGAGCCTCGCCACAACCAGAGACTTCGGAACGCGGATCCCAGTTGAGGGCCGAGACGAACTCAGCAGACTCGCAACGAGCCTCAACACCGTCCTGGCCGCGCTTCAAAGCTCCCAACTCGCGCAACGCCAGCTCATCGCCGATGCCTCACATGAGTTGCGAACACCGTTGACGAGTCTGCGGACCAACGTCGACATTCTGGCCAGCCCCATCGAGATCGACCCCGAGGCGAGAACCCAAGTCCTCGAGGACGTGGTCGACCAGTTAGACGGCCTGGGTCACCTCGTGGGCGATCTCATCGAGCTTGCCCGGCAGGAAGGTACGCCCGAACTATCGCGGCACACAGACGTCGTCGCGTTCCACGACGTCGTCACAGACGTCCTCGCAGACATGCGGCGCGATCCGCAGGTCAATATCGAGGACAGTGTCGTGCCCGTGCTGGTTCGCGGGGTGCGCAGCGACCTCGCTCGGGTTGTGGCAAACCTCGTGAGCAACGCCGCGAAGTGGAGCCCACAAGGCGCGGTAATCGAAGTCAGGCTGAACGTTGAGTCGGCGGCAGCGGTCCTGTCGGTGATCGACAAGGGGCCAGGCATTGCCGCAGAGGATCTTCCGTATATCTTCGACCGCTTCTATCGTGGTTCCACTGATCGCAAGGTGCCAGGATCGGGATTGGGATTGGCGATCGTCCGGCGAATCATCGAGGTCCACGGCGGCAAGGTTGACGTCACTTCCACCCCCGGCAAGGGGTCTTGTTTCGAAGTACGACTGCCAACTTCCGATCCGTAGAAGAGCCAGCTCGCCTAGTGCTTGAACGCTGACGCCCCGACCCGGGCTTCGGACGCAGTTTGGAGACATGTTTCCGATGCCCGGCCGACTCGTGCCCGACGAGGCCCTCGACCGGGGTGCGGTCTTTCGTGTTCACTAGCTCGGTGTCAAGTTGCCAGGTACTCTCGCCGGCTCTCACGCCCGGCCTTGACGCCATGAGTGCGCGAATCAGTGCCTCCTCCCCACGGGGGGCATAATGCGAGGGCTTCGCCATCCCATCGCCACATTCGTCCTGGCAGTACTCGCAATCATCGGCGCTGGCGTCGGCGTTCTCGCTTCCAGTTCCCCCCAGCTCGCGAACCCTAAAACGGGGAGAACGACCTTGACACCAGCGCAAGTGACGGCCTTGTCGAAAGTCGCCTTATGGATGGCCAGGACGAACGGTGACACGTCGCCGGGATCTGTGAAGGGGGTCGTCGCGACGCGAGAACAGGCTCTTCCTGTCGTGTTTCCCGGTGAGATGGTGAACGGAGCGGCGGGGCGTTGCTACGTGCTAGTGATACTGGGGAGCTTCACCGCGCTCGCGAGCCCAACCTCCGCAGTCGCTTCGCCGAAGGGAACTGTGCTCACGGTCATAGTGGATTCGACTAGCTATCAAGTTGAGGACTTGAGCTTGGGAAATGTGGTCCCCGATATCGCCAGCCTAGGAGCCGTCTTCGCTCTCAAGACCTGAGCGACAAGTCCCTTCGACGGCCCCGTGTTCGGGCAGGTTTCCCCTGCTCTGGCCCCGATGCCAGCCGCGAAGAGCTCGGGCCCGGCCTCACCGCCGGAGTCAAAGTGACCGGCGGGTCGATTTATCGGCTCCCCGTCCTCTTGCGTCCCTCCTCTGTTCCGGCCCAAACCAGTCGGGAGGACGCGAAAATGACCGCGGCGAGAATCGCCAGTGTGATCACGAGCGCCACGGTGTTCGTGAGCACCAAGAACCCGGCCAGCACGACCAAGCCGAGGCCGCCGGCCACGACAGCGATATACCCCTTTAACGTCTTGACCGCAACCACACGCCTCACGAAACCTTCATCGTTAAGTGTATGGCCATCATCTTCGCCACCCACACCCCGATCGGGATGCAGGCCGAGGCCAACGGCAACTCCAAGGTCCAGGCAACGATCAACCATACGGTGAGCGGAAACAACCTCGTCGGCAACAGGGAAGGCAAAGAAGGCCGTTTCGGGCCAGTGGGCTGAGCTCTCATCACTCGGCACGACGGCCGACGCGCCCCCGACTCGGCAGGGAGTATTGAGAGCGGGCTGATGTTCTCACCATCCACCACGGTGACGAGGTGAGTGGATAGCTTCAGTTCTGCTTGGGATTGCTGGTCTGACTCGAGATTCGGCTGACGGTCAGCCTGTCTTCAGAACGATCCGTCGACCGGCGGTTCCAGGTACTCGTGGCACGAGTCAAACCATGAGTGCGGCGGATCGCCCTGTGGCAACAGGACGATCGCACCGGCGCCGCACGCATTGGGCGGCGCGTGCCACCCCTTGACCAGTTGAGAGAGAAGGGATGGCGATGACCACTGTAGATGCGACGCGCCCGGTAACTGGTGGTGTGGACACCCACCTCGATGTGAACGTCGCGGCGGCACTTGATGCGATCGGCGGTCTCCTAGGCGTGGCCGAGTTCCCGACGACGCCGGCGGGACACCGTCGCCTCGCCAAGTTCTTGGCGAGCTTCGGTACCTTGACACGCGTCGGGGTCGAAGGCACCGGTTCTTATGGAGCTGGTCTTTCCAGGTACTTGCGAGGCTCTGGCGTGGAGGTGGTCGAAGTCGACCGGCCGAATCGCCAGTCCCGCCGGCGCACGGGCAAGTCAGACCCAGTCGATGCCATCGAGGCGGCCCGGGCCGCGCTTTCTGGCAGAGCCCAAGGAGCGGGCAAGAGCCGCGACGGCAACGTGGAGGCGATCAGGGCCTCGTGGTCGCCAAGCGCTCGTCGCGTTCGACGAAGATCCAGACACTGAATCAGATTCGTCATCTCGGCTTCACCGCTCCAGAAGAGCTCCGGTCACGCCTGAAGGGGATCTCGCGCCAGCACCTTGGCGCGAAGCGGCCGCGCTTAGACCACGTGCCGGGGGCGACCCGGTGGTCTTTGCCACAAAGACCGCCCTTAGCCTGCTCGGTCACCGCGTGCTGGTCCTGGACGCCGAGCGCGAGCGCCTGAACCTTCTCCTTGGCGAGCTCGTCAAAGACACCGCGCCCCAGTTGCTCGAGATCCACGGAGTCGGCGTCGACACTGCGGCTACTTTGCTCGTGACCGCCGGGGACAATCCCGGACGGATCCGCTCAGGCCGCCTGGGCGCATCTCTGCGGCGTCGCCCCGATCCCGGCCTCGTCTGGCAAGGTGACCCGTGTCCGGCTCGATCGCGGCGGTGACCGCCAGGCCAACTCTGCGCTCTGGGGGGTGGTGATCACGAGACTGCGTTCCGATCCCCGCACCCAGACCTACATGGAACGCCGCCTGAAAGAGGGCCGCTCCAACCCCGAGATCATCCGGGTCCTCAAGCGCTACGTCGCCCGCGAGGTCTATCACCGCCTGCCTCGCGCATAGTTCACTCCCAGCAGCAGACCTGGCCCGAGAATCGGCTGGCGCCTACTGGTTGCCCTTATAACGATCTGCCCGTCTGCTGCTGGGAGTCCGCCATCGCCGTTGAGCGGCCGGAACACTGGCCTAGTAAGAGCTTGCCCTCACCGAGTGGCTCATCCCTGTCTTGTCTGAGCTGGCCGCCAACCAGAAGAAGTTGCCCCTTGACATACGTAGGAGCATCGCTCGACAGCTACACGCCGGTTGGAGGGGCATCGGCGCTCGTGGCCATTCTCCTCGGTGAGGTGAGTCAGGGCGGGGTGGGCGGCGGCCTGTATACGATGCTCATCTCCTCCTGGCGGTGTTCATCGCCGGGCTCATGGTGAGACGTAGCCTGAGTTCCTCGGCAAGAGGATCCGAGGTGCCCAAAATGAAGCTTGTCATCCTCTATGTGGTGATCTCCCGGCGAATGCCCGTCGCGCTCGAGCCTTTGAAACGGACCGAGTAAGACTTGAGCGATGACACCTCGAGACAAGGCCTGGATGAGTTGGAGCAGTGGCAAGGACAGCGCCATGGCACTCGACGCTGTACGGCAAGAAGGGCTCGTCGAGGTGACTGCGCTGTTGTGCACGGTGAACGCCGACGCGCAGCGCGTGGCGATGCACGCCGTCCGACGGAGCCTGCTCGAGGCCCAGGCGGATCGTCTCGGTTTGCCGCTTGTCACTATCGAGATCCCCTCGGCCTGCCCGAACGAGCTGTACGACGACCGCATGCTGTCGGCAATGGCTGCGGCACGTGCCGAGGGGGTCGTGCACGTCATCTTCGGAGACCTGTTCTTGGAAGACGTGCGTGCCTATCGAGAGGAGCGACTCGCTGCGACGGCCATCTCGCCGCTGTTCCCCCTCTGGGGACGGCCGACCGATACCCTCGCCGGGGACATGATCGATGCCGGCCTGAAGGCTGTGATCACATGTGTCGATCCGTCACAGCTGAGCCGTGGGTTCGTCGGCCGAAGCTTCGACGCCGAGCTGCTAAGTGAGCTTCCCGCGGGAGTAGACCATTGCGGCGAGAACGGGGAGTTCCACACCTTTGTCTACGACGGTCCGGGGTTCCGCTCACCGATCGAGATCGAGACAGGTGAGGTCGTCGAACGAGACGGCTTCATCTTTTCCGACGTTCTCGAGACGGGCGCAAGGTCTGCTTCTCCGAGGTAGCTCAATCGGGGCGGCGGACGAGCACTGAGGGAGGCGCCGCGCTCTCCGGGGAGGTTTTCTCAGCCAAGGATCGGCACTCAGCTCGGTCGAGCTCGACAACCGTGCGGACCCGAACCGCCGGCCTACGAGCCTCCTCAAGAGCCCGCAAGCAGTTGAGCAGTATTCTCGGTCCTCCGAGGCTTGATCATCGGCCCACTACCGGAGGCATATCGTGGACAGCCAGTACCGTGACCGCTGGATCGAGTGCTCACCCGACGGCATCACGATTCGGGCGTACTACTTCCCGTGGGGCAGCAAGAAGATCCCTTACCGCTCGATCCGTTCACTGAGGCGCGTGGAGCTCAGTACCTTTCGAGGACAGGCGAGAATCTGGGGCACAGCGAACCCGCGCTACTGGGCGAACCTTGACCCCGGGCGACCGAGGAAGTCCATCGGCCTCATCGTTGACCTCGGTCGGCGCGTACAGCCTTTTTTGACCCCTGACGACCCGGGCGCCGTCGAGGCGATCATCCGCGAGAAGGCGCACCTCGGCCCGGACACAGAAGGAACCCGGGAAGGTCCCCTGATCTGACGGTCGGGTGGGTCCCCTCAGTAGGCGTCGCGACCGTAGACGTCGAGCAGGCGGATCCGCGTCGCTTGAAGCCGGTCGAGCACCACCGCTGCGAGGCGCTTCATGAGCAGGTAGCCGAAAGCGGGGTCCGCCTCCGCCTTGGCGCGCAGACAGTCGGCATCGACCGATATGGCACCTACGGGTTCGAGGGCACGGGCGTCGAAGTTCCACCGGTAGGGAGGGAACATCCACGACCAGCCGACAGGCTCTCCGGGTCCGATCCGGTCTATCACGAGCGGCACCCGTCCCGGCTCGTGCACCTCGAGGGCGACGTGGCCACGACGAACCAAGAACAGCGAGCGTGCCGGTTGACCTTCTTCCAACATGAGCTGGCCCGTGGCAATGGCCACATTCTGTGAGCATCCCCCGACGAGCTCCGCCACGTCGACGGGCAACCCGGCGAATAGCGGATGTTCTGCTACCAACTCACCGATGTTCTCAGTCATAACCGCTCACCTCCGACTCGACGTGGCCGCGGACTGTGAGCGACCCAAGCACTTGGTGCGACGAGCGCCTTCCGCCGAAAGCGAAGCGCGCAAGTCCATGGCTTCACAATAGGCAACGCGGCCCTGCGTGGTTAGGGTCCAAGGCCCTGTTTGTCCCGGCGAGGGACGACATGAGGCCGGGCATCAGGGCGCGGCGGAGTTCTCCCAGCCCCCGGGTACGGGGCGAGCCGCCGGAGTACCCCGGCAATGGTAAGAATCGAAGATGACCCAACAGCATTGGTCGGACGTCGACCGCCACCTAATCGATCGTCTCGTGCCTTCGGACCCCGACCTCGACGCGGCGCTGCAGGCCAGCGCGGACGCTCAGCTTCCGCCCATCCACGTTCCGCCCAACCAGGGCAAGCTGCTACACCTTCTGGTGCTCGCCACGAAAGCCCGGTCCGTCCTCGAAATCGGAACTCTAGGTGGCTACAGCACGATCTGGCTCGCCCGTGCGCTTCCGCCCGGCGGACGCCTCGTCACCCTCGAGGCGGACCTTCGCCACGCCGCCGTCGCGCAGGCCAACATCGACGGTGCCGGACTGTCGGAGGTGGTGGAGATAATCGTGGGGCCGGCGGCTGAGACACTTCCAAAGCTCGTGGCCGAGCACGTCCCGAGTTTCGACGTCGTGTTCATCGATGCCGACAAGCCGAACACCACCGAGTATTTCGCCTGGTCGTTGCAATTGTCACACGTGGGAAGCCTGATAATCGTCGACAACGTCGTGCGGGGCGGCAAGGTCGTCGATGAAACAAGCGACGATCCGGCCGTCCGAGGGATGCAGCGCTTTCTCGACAGCCTGGCAAGTGAGCCCCGCGTGAGCGCAACGGCTGTCCAGACCGTGGGCACCAAGGGACACGACGGCTTCGTTCTCGCCGTGGTGACCGACTAGACGCACTAGCGGACGAAACTCGAACCGGCCTCCCGCTTCATACGGCAGCGTTGTGACGGCGAAGGGGCAGCTGACGGCGCTCTCTTTATCGCCTAGGATCTCGCAGTCGGGCTGCATGTCGCAGACCGTCGGCCCAACAAAGCTTTGGCAATGGATTCCCACCGGCAGTTTCTTGCCGGCCGCCGGGACCTGTGGTGCAGCCTGGAGTGCACGCCGGCCTGTCAAGCCGGAGGTCGCGGGTTCAAATCCCGTCAGGTCCGCTCATCGCTCGTGTTACCCGCGTTACCTCGGGATCCGAGCGGCCGCGGGTGCTACCAGTTCCTTCTCCGGTGGCGCCATGAGGTGCGGTGCCGCGCTTTGCGGCATTATGGAGGACCGCCCCGGCGACGGGGCGAGCGGTCGGGTAGCTCAGTTGGTAGAGCGCGCGCCTGAAAAGCGCGAGGTCACCGGATCGATGCCGGTCCCGACCACTAAGAACTCCCTTGTCAGAGCGCTGCAGAACGCTTTAGCTCGTCACAATCCGGCGTGAGCCGACAAGATGGACTGCACGGAACGGTCGACGTCGTCCTCATCGGTGCGCCAGTTGCAAACCGAGATCCTCATGGCGGCCCTTCCGCGCCACACCGTCGCCGTGGGATAGCAAGTGCCGTGAGCCTGCACTTTCGAGATGACGTCGCGCGTGTGAGCGGCGTCGAGTTGGCCGGCGGGACCGCTGAAGCGGACGACGACCTGGTTGAGCTCCTGGTGCATGACATCGACGCCTTCCGCGGCGGCGAGCGAGCTGGCATAGCGCTCCGCCATGAGACAACACCGGTCGATCAGCCTTGCGAGGCCGTCGACGCCGATCTGGCGGAGAGCGGCCCACACGGGCACGGCGCGGGCGCGCCTTGAGAACTCGGGGTTGAAGTCGACAGGGTCGCGCAGGACTTCCTCGTCGCCGGCGGGCAGGTAAGAGGCGCGTACCCCCATGGCGCGTCGTTGCGCCTCCGGTCGGGCACAGATGGCCATCCCGCAGTCGTAGGGGGTGTTCAGCCACTTGTGGGAATCGGTCGCCCACGAGTCGGCCCGCTCCACACCGTCGAGGAGGTGTCGTCGGGAAGGCTCCGCGCGAGCCCACAAGCCGAAGGCGCCGTCGACGTGCAACCAGATGTCGTCGGTGCTCCGACGGTCCACAATGTCGCGAATTTGTCCGAAGGGGTCCACGGCTCCCCCGTTTACATTGCCCGCCTGGGCGCAGACGATCGTGGGTCCGCTCAGCTCGGCGAGAACGGACTCGAGCGATCCAGGCAGCATGCGGCCGGCTTCGTCGACGTCCACGACGCGGACGTGGCGCGATCCGAGCCCCAACAGGCGCAGGCCGCGGTCGATCGTCGTGTGGCGCTCCTCGCCCACGACCGCCGTGACGGGGGGCGCACCGATCAGCCCGTCGGCTTCGACGTCCCATCCGTGGGCGGCGAGCACGAAGTTGCGCGCGGCCGCCAGGCACACGGTCGTTGCCATCTGGCCTCCCGTGACGAAGCCGACCGAGCAAGTCGGGGCAAGGTCGAGCAGCTCCAGGATCCAACGCGCCGTGACCTGCTCGACAGCACAGACCGCGGGAGCCGTTCCGGCCATCCCGGCGTTCTGGTCCCAGGCGCTCACGAGCCAGTCGGCGGCGACAGCCGCCGGTAGCGCGCCACCGACGACCCAGCCGTGGAAGCGACCCGAGCCCGTCGCCATCAGCCCGGGAAGGGCGCGTTCTGCCAGCATGGCCACCACCGCTTCCGCCGGCTCACCTTTGAAGGGAAGCGCCTCGTCGAAGACCGCGAGCATCGCCTGGCCGTCGGCTTGGGGGCCGACGGGGCGCTGGTCGAGCGACCTCAACCACCGTTTCGCCTCCCTTGCGGCAACCTCGAGAGACCCTTCGAAATCGGCCTTGAGCACGCCTTTGCCTCCAGATCTCCCAAGCGCATCGCGATAAGCAGCGACAGCCTCACGGTCCCGCCAGTTGAGCATCTTTCCCGGCCCGAGGCGACGCGAGCCGCCTGTCAGGGCTCGCGACCCAGCAAAGCCAGGGCCTTTCCGAACAGGTCGGCGCTGACTAGCTCGACATCGACGTACTGCTCGATCGCCAGCCCGTTGAACAGCGCCAGCACCACGGTGACGATCTCGTCGACGCTGAGCCCGCCCACCTCGGGTGATCCCCCCAAGACCTGCTCGACGCTGTCGGCTATCGCTGCGCGTAAAGCGCGGCGGTGGGCGAGAAATTGTGGGCGCACGTCGTCGTCTTGAACCGCGCGACGCCAAAAGTCCAAGAGCACGAGCTCCCACTCTCGTTGCTCGGTGAACGCCTCGGTCAAAAGACGCCCGATGTCGAAAAGGGCCGCCGCGTTGTACGGCTGGGCTGGCGTGCGGGCCAAGACGGTCCGGATCGTCTCGATCCTCGTGAAGGCCTGGTCAGTCATCATTGCGAAGAAAAGAGCGTCCTTGCTCTCGAAATTCGAGTAGATGGCGCCCTTCGTAAGACCTGCGGCCGCTGCGACCTCGTCCAGGCTCGCTCCCGCGAAGCCACGCTCGGCGAAGACTGCCAGCGCGGCGTCGAGCAGTCGGCGCCGGACCGCCTCACGCCTCGGTCGCCTGGCTCGCGGTGGAGATGGGCTCGCCCCCTCGGAGCCGGCCGCCGTGGCGGTCGCGTCGGACCGGGTCACCCTCGGCGGTTCGTGCTCACGCCTGCTGTTGACATCGTCCATCATCCCATAGCATACTGACTAGTATTCAATACTGTTGAGTATTGAAATGGGAGAAAGGCACACCTCTTGAAGGAGCTCCAGGCTCACCCTCGCGCGACCTTGGCGGTCGTGTGTGCCGCCGCCTTGATCATCAATGTGGACAACACGATCCTCAACGTCGCCCTCCCGACGCTCGTGCGGGAGCTGCACGCCACCTCCAGCGATCTGCAGTGGATCGTCGACTCCTACGCCATGGTCTTTGCCGGCTTGTTGCTCGTCGGTGGCAGCCTGGCGGACCGGCTCGGTCGCAAGTGGTTGTTCCTTGTCGGCCTAGCAGTCTTCGCCGGTGGGTCCGTGGGCGCCTCCCTCTCGAGCTCTGTCAGCCTGCTGATCGCCTTGCGAGGCGTCATGGGCCTAGGCGCGGCGCTGACGATCCCCTCCTCCTTGTCGATCATCAATGACGTCTTCCGCGACCCCGCGAAGCGCGCCCAGGCCATTGGAGCCTGGGGCGGGACGATCGGGCTCGGCATCGCGGTAGGCCCCATAGCCGGCGGTCTCTTGCTCACTCGGTTCTGGTGGGGCTCGATCTTCCTCGTGAACGTCCCCATCGCGGCCGTCGCCTTCATTGCCGCCCTGGCTCTCGTGCCCAACTCGAAGAATACGGCCGCGCAAAGCCCGGACCCGGCGGGCGCCCTGTTCTCGGTCGCCGGTCTCGGCCTGCTCCTATGGGCGATCATCGAGGCCCCCGTCAAGGGTTGGACCTCTGGCGGTGTGATCGGCAGCGGTCTGGCGAGCTTGGTGATCCTCGGCGTTTTCGTCGCCTGGGAAGCGCGCAGCGCTCACCCGATGCTGAAGCTCGGGCTTTTTTCTGACCGCAGGTTCTCTGTGGCCGCGGCGAGTGAGTGCTTGGGGACATTTGGTCTTTTGGGGGGGCTGTTCCTCCAGACCCAGGTGCTGCAATTCGACCTCGGCTACTCACCGCTTCAAGCCGGCCTGAGGATCTTGCCCATCGCCGTCGTCTTGTTGGTGAGCGCACCGTTGTCCCCGCTCCTCACCCGCTTCACGGGCGTCAAGGTGACCGTCGCCGCCGCCCTGGCGGCGATCGCGGCCGGACTCGTCTGGAACTCCGCCGTCTCGACGGCGACCGCCACCTACACGAGCTTCATACCCGGCATGCTCCTCGTCGGTCTCGGAGCCGGACTGCTGTTGCCGACGGCGACGAACTCGGTCGTGGGCGCAGTCGCCCAGGGCGACTCCGGGGTCGGCTCGGCGTCCAACGCCGTGGCGCTCCAGGTCGGAGGCGCCCTCGGCGTCGCCGTGATCGGAAGCGTGCTCTCGACGCGCTACCAGGACCACATGGCCGCTTCCCTCGCAGGCCGCAGCGTGCCGGTCAGCATCATGCACACCATCTTGGGGTCTCTTGGTGGGGCGCTCGGCGTGGCCGGCAGTGTCGGCGGAGCCACCGGGACCGCCCTCGCGCGCCTGGCGCGCGCTGCTTTCATGAGCGGGAACGGCGCCTCGCTTCTCGTCGGTGGTGGCGTCGTTCTCGGCGGCGCTTTGTTGGCGCTCGCCTTCCTGCCCTCACGAAACAGTCGTGGCGACCAAGCAACCGAGGCCGCAGCCGACCGGAGCTCTGTCCCAGTCGGCGCAGGCTCCTCCTAGAGTCCGAGCTGCGCCCGGTGAGCGCGCCGGTCGGCCGGAAATGGCCGCCCTGCGGTCATCTCAATAGACCCAGACCTCTTCGCCGATCGGCATGATGTTGTCCGCCCAGATCCAGTTGATCGCCTCGTCGCTTACGCGTACACACCCGTGGGAGACCGGGACAGGCGGCACGTACGAGTCGCCGTGGATGGCGATCCCGCCGTAGGTGAAGAACCTCGGGCGCCACAACGCCCCCAGCGAGTCGACGTCCAAGCCGTCGATGGTCGCGAAGATGTGGAACACACCTGTAGGCGTGATGGCGACGGACGTGCCGTTTTTGTCCGAGTAGGTGTAACCGCCACCTGTCGAGGTGTTGAGGGTGTAGGTGAGCTTGCCGTTCTGGATCACCATCACGAGGTCGTCCGACAGGTTCACCTCGACCAGGTTCCCGGCCGCCGGGCGAATCCGGGGCAAGACCCCGTTCGCGGCCGCGACCGCCGTCTCACCGGTGACGAGTCCGCTGCGGGGAAGTCCGGCCGCCTTTTGCAGCGCCCACACGGCTTGTTGGGTCGAGTCGCCGAAATAGCCGTTCGGAGCACCCACCCAGTAGCCGACGGCGTTGAGGCGCTCCTGCAGGGCGCGGACTCCCCAGCTGGAATCGCCGTACTGGAGTCCCGCGCCAGCCTGGTCGAACGTGTCCCAGATGGCCTTGTTGGCCGGAGAGTAGATGACCATGTCGCCGTCGTCTTGGACGTCAAGCACATAGTCTCCGAAACTGCTCTGCTGGCTGCCCGAGCTCCAGATCGGTCGCTGGCCCTGGTAGATGACGAAATTGCCGTCATTTTGCATGGCGACGTAGTCCGGGGCGTCCCCGCTCGTGCCGGAGTCCCAAAGGACAAGGCCTCCACCTGAGAGGACGAGGTTCCCGTTGGCCTTGAGCTCGAGGTTGAACTTGCCGTTGGGCGAGACGAGTGACTGCCCGTCTTGGAGCGATGTCCCGGCGTCCATGCCCGAGTAAACGGTGTGCCTGCCCACGCGAGCACGCGGGGCGCCGCGCGCCGTCGTCTGGGCACCGCTGGCGACCGGCGCCGCCAGCACGGCAAGGGCGATACCGCCTGTGACGAGGACTCGAAAGGGAGCCCGTCGCCATGGCGCGCCGCGCCCAGGTCGCTTTGGATTCTTAAAACCAGGCGGCACTCATCCCTCCGAAGGTTCGATCTTCCTCACCAGCTCGCATAAAGACTGTAAACGCGTTCCGAGGCCGTTGCTGTCGCGTCACGGTGCGGGATCCGCGACCTCGAGCGCGAGCTCGATCTCGTCGTGGATCTCGATGCCGTTGGAAGCTACCAACGGGATCGATTCCTTCAGCGCCCTCGCCCTGTCGACGGCGCCCTTGTGGACGGCGACGACGCAAAAGCCCCGGCTCTCGTAAAAGCTGATCGCCCCCAGGTTGTCGTTTGTGGTGATGAGCCAGATCCTCTCCGCCCCGGCGCCGCGGACGATCTCTGTCACACGGTCCAAAAGGGCCCCGCCGATCCCGGCCCGCAAGCGCAGGGCGTCGATCGTCACCACCTCGAGGCCGCGCTCATCGAACCGGTAGGTCAAGAGCCCAACTCGTGGGTCTTCACGCGCCGCCGTTTCGTCAATGGCCACGAGGGCGTCGAGCACCGAGGCGTCGCACTCGCGAGATTGCGTGACGATCACGGTCGAGCCCCAGCGCCTGCGAAGGGTAGCGACGATCCAGGCGCGCTCGTTTTTTGCAGCCGGCCGGACGATCATCGCAGAGCCATTACAGAGGTAATCATGAGTTGACCAATCAGGTATATGGGACTAGCGTCCTAAGACGAGCGAGGGCAAAAGACCCGTTACTGGCCAGAAAAAATAGGGGGGACCATAGATATGGCCGACTGGGGATTCGAGACCCGCCAGATCCACGCCGGAGCCGTTGCCGACCCGACCACCGGGGCGCGGGCGGTGCCGATCTACCAGACGACGAGCTACGTCTTCCGCGATACCGCCCATGCGGCGGCCCTTTTCGGCCTCTCCGAGCTGGGCAACATCTACACCCGCATCATGAACCCGACCCAGGCCGTCTTCGAGGAGCGGATGGCGGCGCTCGACGGCGGCGTCGGAGCCCTCGCGGTTGCAAGTGGTCAGGCAGCCGAGACGATCGCCCTTTTGAACCTGGCCGAGAACGGCGGACACATCGTCTCCTCGGCCTCGCTTTACGGCGGCACCTACAACCTTCTCCACTACACCTTCCCGAAGCTCGGAGTCGAAGTCAGCTTCGTCGAAGACCCCGACGACCTGGATGCCTGGCGGGCCGCCATCCGGCCCAACACGAGAGCCTTTTACGCCGAGACCATCGGCAACCCGAAGGGAGACATCCTCGATTTCGAGGGTGTCTCCTCTGTCGCCCACTCTCACGGCATACCCCTCGTCGTCGACAACACTGTGGCCACGCCCTATCTGTGCCTCCCCTTCCTACACGGGGCGGACATCGCCGTCTACTCGGCCACGAAGTTCATCGGCGGCCACGGCACTTCCATCGGCGGCATCATCGTCGACGGCGGGAGGTTCGACTACGTGAAAAGCGGGCGTTTCGCCAACTTCACCGAACCTGACCCGAGCTACCACGGGCTCGTGTTCTCGGAGCTGCCCGAAGGCCTCCGCCCGGCGCAGTACATCTTGAAAGCGCGCCTGCAATACCTGCGCGACGTCGGGGCTTCGATAGCTCCGCTCAACTCGTTCCTCTTCCTCCAGGGCCTCGAGACGCTCAGCGTCCGCATGGAGCGCCACGTGGCCAACGCCCTGGCGGTGGCCAAATGGCTCGAGGCACGCGACGAGGTCGAGTGGGTGAGCTACCCCGGTCTGGAGTCGAGCCCGTGGCACGCCCGCCAGCTCAATTACCTCCCCAACGGCGGCGGCGCCATCCTCACTTTCGGCATAAAGGGCGGCAAGGAGGCGGGGAGCCACTTCATCGAGGGCCTCGAGCTGTTCAGCCATCTCGCCAACGTCGGTGACGTCCGGAGCCTCGCCATCCATCCCGCCACGACCACGCACTCGCAGCTGACCGAGGAAGAGCAGGTCACCACAGGGGTCACCGACGACCTCGTGCGGCTTTGCATCGGCCTCGAGACGCTCTCGGACATCCTGGCCGATCTGGATGCAGGCTTCAGGGCCGCAAAGGGCGCCTGAACTGAGCAACGCCACCACCTTCGCCCCTGTCACCGGGGCCTGGAGGCCGGGAGACGATCCCGGTCGGCGGCGCTTCGTGTCCCTTTTCCGTCCAAGGACCGGCCGGTCGACAGGCTTGGACCTCGAGGCTGGTGGGCATCTCGACGAAGTCACCGTGGCCTATGAGACCTGGGGTGAGCTGGACAGGCGCGCCTCCAATGCCGTCCTCGTCCTGCACGCTTTGAGCGGCGACTCACACGTGACCGGCCCGATCGAGCCAGGACACCCGAGCCCGGGCTGGTGGGGGCCGCTCGTTGGCCCGGGTGCCCCGATCGACACCGAGCGCTACTTCGTCGTCTGCCCGAACGTCCTCGGGGGATGCCAGGGCACGACAGGGCCGAGTTCGTGGGCTCCCGACGGCCGGCCGTATGCCTCCCGCTTCCCCGTCGTGACGGTGAAGGACCAGGTCGCGGTGGAACAGGCCCTCGCCGCTGAGCTCGGCATCGGCGCCTGGTACGCCCTCGTGGGCGGCTCCATGGGCGCCATGCGCGCCCTGCAGTGGGCCGTTGACCTGCCCGACAAGCTAGAGCGGGCCATCGTGATCGCCACCGGGGCGGCGGCGAGCGCGGAGCAGATCGCCCTGTGCTGGCTGCAAGAGCAGGCGATCCGTCTCGACCCGGCCTTTTTAGGGGGTGAGTACTACGACGCCGACGAGGGTCCCTCGAACGGTCTCGCCATCGCCCGGGGTATCGGCCACATCAGCTACCGGAGCGAGTTCGAGCTGCAGCAGCGCTTCGCCAACAGGCCCCAGGGCCGTGAGGTGCCCCTCAAGGGCGGCCGCTACGCCGTCGAGTCCTACCTCGAGCACCACGGGGACAAGATGATCGGCCGCTTCGATGCCAACAGCTACCTCGTGTTGAGCGAGGCGATGAACCACTTCGACCTCGGTCGCGGCTACGGCGACGCCCGGGCGGCGCTCTCCAGGGTACAGGCCCAGGTCACCGTCGCCGGCATCTCCACCGACCGGCTCTACCCCCTGCGGCTGCAGTGGGAGCTGGCCGAGCTGCTCGGCGTGGACGACGTGCACGTCGTCGAGTCGCAGGTCGGCCACGACGGCTTCCTCGTCGAGCACGAGGCGGTGGGAGCCGTGGTGCGCGAGGCGCTCACCTCTTAGCGAGCCTTCGGCGCCCGCCCCGTGGGCGCCCGCACATCGGCCACCTCAGGCGGACTGGAGGTCGCGCAGGTTGAACGCCACCCCGCCTGTGAGGGAGGCGACGACACCGATGCCGAAGAGGGCCGCTCCGCTCGTCCAGTCCGGGCTGATTGCCGGCGCGGCCGTCATCTGGTGGAACACCGAGGTGTCGAGCAGCCAGTGGTTGAGTCCCACGATCCCACCGACGAGCTCGACGAGGAACGACCAGACGAGCACCGCGTAAGTGGCAACACTCGCGGCGCGGGGCCAGACGCCGAAGACGAGCGCCCCGATGCCGAGGATGCACACCGCAGGCGGCACGACGTTGAGCCCGGCCTCTACCACGGTTGCAAAGCTCAGCCCGCTGTGCTGGCTGGCTGCGCCGAGCCAGGTGAACACACCGGCCACGAGCCCGCCCAGGACAAGGGCCACGGTTGCAAGAACGAGCCTGCCGGCGAGCCACGAGGCGCGCGAGACCGGCCGGACGAGGAGGTGGTCGAGCCGTCCATCCGCCTCTTCCCCCCGGGTGGCGCTCACCTGCCCGGCGGCCACGAGGGCCACCAGTATGGCCATCAGCAAGAAGGCCACGCCGAGATACGCCTCGGCCCCGATCGCCCCGAGTCGGGAGAAGGCCCGCGTGAGGCTCGACGAGCTCGAGATGGCGCTTCCCGCCGACTTTGCCACGAGGCCGAGCACCACGGCGTAGGCCGCGATCCCGACCCCCCAAGCGGTGAGGTTCCACCGGGCGAGGCGCAGGTAAAGGCCCGATGGCCCGGACAAAAGCCGCGTGTGCGCGTTCGAGCTCGCACGGTCCAAGAGCGTGCTTGCCCCGAGGTCGCGCTTTCCGGCCAGGTGGACCGTGAGAAGGCCCAACAACAAGGTGAACCCGGCGATAGGCAAGAGCGCCAAGGGGTGGGGATCGGTCAGCGGCTGCAGCTCCTCGATCCATCCGAGCGGTGAGGCCCAGCGCAGCCAACCGAGCCCGGTGCCGGAGTCGGCGACCATGCGCAACGCGTAGCTCACCCCGAGGACGGCGGCGGCGAAAGCCGATGCCTGCCGGCGCGTCGCCGCCAGCTGGCTCGCAAGAGCACCGACAGCGAGGAACATCGCCGCTGCCGCCACGACGGCGACGGCCAGGAACAACGCCCCGGGGGCGCTGATGGCGACTTTCGACGAGCGCCCGAGGACGACGGCGATGACGGCTGTGACGCTCCACAGCACGGCGACACCACACCCGAGGCCGACTAGTGCCTGCGTGGCGGCAGCCCGGCGCGTTGTCTGGCCGGCCAGCAGCAGCTCCCAGCGTCCCGCGTCCTCCTCCCCGCGAAGCAGCCTGGTCCCGGCGAGCAAACCCCAGACGGCACCTACGACGGCGAGCACGGCCAGGCTCTTCCACACGGTGAACCCGGCCACGGTCTCGATGTCGTGGGCGGGCCCGACGAGGGCGCTCACGCCGGTATTGAACTCGAACTCCTTGGCGAGCCGAGTCCGCTCAGCTAGCGACTTGTAGCTAGAGGCGTAGGCGAGCGCCTGAGTCGCGAGGTAAAGGCCGAACACGTAACCCCACAGCACCCCGGAACGAACGGCTTTGCGCGCCGTCAGCCGCAGGACCACTGTCGCTGCCTTGGCATCTCTCGACGCCACGGGGCGGACGGCTATCTCAGCTCGCATGAGCCGAGGCGGCGGCGGGCTCGGCGCTCTGGCCGTACTGGGCCAAGAAGAGCTCTTCCAAAGACGGCTCCCTGCTCAACAGCTCCCGGACCCCCGCATCTGCCAAGACCTTCAAGAGCGGCTCGATGCTCCCCCGCACCTGGAATCGGGCGACGTGACCCACGACCTCGAGCGAGCTCACCCCAACGACCCCGGAGAGGTCAGGCACGGCGGCTTCAAAGGTTGCCTCGACGGTGAGGGCGGAAAGATGGCGCATCTCGGCCAAAGTCCCCATCTCGACGAGCTGGCCCTCGCGTAAGATGCCGACCCGGTCGCAAAGCGCCTCCACCTCGCTCAAGATGTGCGAGGACAAAAAGATCGTCTGGCCCCGTTCGCGAGCCTCATACACACAGTGGCGGAAGGCCTGCTCCATGAGAGGGTCGAGACCGCTCGTGGGCTCGTCGAGAACGAGGAGAGCGGGCCTCGTCATGAGGGCAGCGATCAGTATGAGCTTTTGCCTGTTGCCCTTTGAGTAGGTGCGGACCTTCTTCGAGGGGTCGAGGTCGAAACGCTCTATCAACTCTTCACGGTAGGGCTCGTCCACGCTGCCCTGCACGCGACCGAGCAGGTGGAGCGTCTCGGCGCCTGTGAGCGACGGCCAAAGGCTCGCCTCTCCCGCCACGTAGGCCAAGTCCGCGTGCGCCTCCACGACCTGGTGCTGGCAGTCGAGCCCGAAGACCTCGGCGCGTCCGGACGTAGGACCGATGAGCCCGAGCAGGAGGCGGATCGTGGTGGTCTTGCCCGCCCCGTTCGGGCCGAGATAGCCGACGACCTCGCCTTCGCCAACCTCAAGATCGAGGCCCTCGAGCGCATGGACGCTGCCGTAGTGCTTGGACAGGCCCTCGGTACGAATGGCCACAGCTGCCATCGGCGCGACCTCCTGGTCACCGCAAACCTACTGGCTCTTCACCGCAAACCTACTGGCCTTTCAAAACAAACCTACTGGTCGCGGTTTTGGCTGACGCTGGACGACGGCGCCAAGACCGAGTCGGGAATCTCGCGGGCTCGGCGGTAGCCTCGGCGCGTGATCGACCTTCACGTGCACTCCACATGCTCGGACGGATCCGAGACTCCTGAAAGGATCGTGGAGCTGGCCGCAGCCGCCGGCTGTACGGCGGTCGCCCTCACCGACCACGACGGTCTCGCGGGCCTGGCCCGTGCCAAAGCCCGCGCGGCGAGCCTCGGGATCGTGTTCGTACCCGGCTGCGAGGTCTCGTGCGCCTTTGCCCCCGGGGCCATGCACGTCCTCAGCTACTTCGTCGAAGATGGCGAGGGCCCGTTGCCCTCAGAGCTCGAACGGCTCCGCCACGACCGGGCCGAGCGTAACGAGCGGCTCGTGCAACGGCTAAGGGAGTTCGGCCTGCCCATCTCCATGGAGCAGGTGCAGGCGGTTGCGGGAAGCTCTGTCATCGGCCGGCCCCATTTCGCCGCCGTGCTCGTGGCCAACGGTGCGGCAGAGAACCTCGAGGACGCCTTCGCTCGCCTGCTCGCCAAAGGCGCTCCCGGATACGTCCCCAAGGCACGCATCGACGCCCCGAGCTATATAGCCGTTGCGAAAGCGTCCGGGGCGGTCACCGTCCTCGCCCACCCCCTCTCGCTCGGCGTCGGGGCGACAGAGCTCGACTGTGTGCTCGAAGAGCTCGCGGCCGCCGGTCTAACCGGTTTGGAGTGTTACTACGCCCGTTACTCAGCTGAGGAACGAGCCGATCTGGCGGCGGTGGCGAGGCGTCACGACCTCGTCGCCACCGGGGGCTCCGATTTCCACGGGAGCTTCAAGCCGGACCTGTTCATCGGCACGGGGACGGGAGATCTCGATGTTCCGGACGACGCCCTCGTAGAGCTCTCGGCCCGCAGGCGCGAGGCGACGGCCTGACGGGCCGGTCGCCAGGTCACCCTTGACGGCGTATACCTCTGTCGTGGACCTTGACGCCTCCCTGGTCTTCACCGCCCACGCGGACTCCTGGCAGGCCCAAGGAAAGCTCCGCGAGCTATACGGGGGCGCTGTGGCGGATCTGACCGGCTGGAGGCTCATGGCGAGCGGGCTCGAGTACTCGTACCTGAACGCGGCTTGTGTGACAGACCCACTGGCCGCCGACGTCGAGGCCGCCCGCGCCTGGTATGCCGAGCGCAAGCTCGCCTGGGGCGCAATCGTGCCATCGGGGGCGTCCTGGCCTCACGGACGGCATTTGCTGACGATACGGCTCATGGCGACCGCACCGGCCAGCTTCTCGAGGGCGCCTGCGCCTCCCGGGCTCGTGCTGCGCAGCGCCGGCCCGGGCCGCCAGGACCTCGAGACACTCGTGGCGATCGACAATGGTGCTTTCGGCTCTGCGCCCGCCCCCGCTAGGGCGTGGTTGGCACCGCTTTGCGGCTCCGAAGCAGCCGAGGTCGCCATCGGGGAGCTCGAGGGCGTGCCCGTGGCGGCAGGCTACGCCTTGTGGTGCGACGGCGAAGCCGGACAGAGCCTTTACCTCGGTGGCATAGGAGTGCTCCCCAGAGCGCGTCGCAGGGGCGTCGCCTCGGCGCTTTTGAGCCGGCTCGTGACGCCGGGCTTCGAACGAGGCGCCCGGTTCGCCCACCTGCAGACAGACGCCGACAATGCCGCCCGCGTCTATGAGAGGCTCGGTTTCGAGCACTTCGGCGGCATCGACATCTACGTCGAGAACTGACGTGGTACGTCGAGAGCCGAGACGGCCGTGAGCTACGGGTCACCAATCTGACGCAGTCAGGGGTTAGGGCTCGCCCGCCGTCTCCAAGGTCCCGAGGATCGCGAGAGCCAGCTCGCGCGCCGAGCTCGGATCGAGCTCCACTGCCACCCGCAAGGGCGCGCCCTGCTCGAGGTTGAGAAAGTCGATGTTCAGGCTGTGCTCGGCCAGATAGTGCGCCGGGTGATCGAAATAGACGGTGGCGCTGGAAAGCGGGAACCAGCCGCCCGGCCCCTTGCCCGAACCGCTCAGCTCGACCTTGTCGGTCTGGTAGGTGCACATCGCCAGCTCCTATAACTCAACGCTTGCGAGGTAACGCCCGAAAAACGACCAGATCCGCTGCCAAGCGTCGTTGGCCGCCTCGGGTCTGTAGCTCGGCCGGTTCGTCGCGAAAAAGGCGTGGCCGGCGCCCTCGTAGCTGTGGAACTCGTAGGTCTTCCCGGCATTTTTCAGGGCCTGCTCCAGCTCGGCGACCTCCGCGGGGGAAGGGTGCTGGTCATCGGCCCCGAACAAGCCGAGCAGCGGACAGGACAGGTCCTCCACCATGTGCACGATCGGACCGACCTTGAGGGGATGTCCCGCGGGCGGCTCGCCGACGACGAAGGCGCCGTAGCAGTCGACGGCGGCGTCGAGGTCCAGGCTGCAGGCGGCCAGGAACGACTGACGGCCACCTGAGCAATAGCCGATCGTCGCCACGCGACCGTTCGAGGAGGCGAGGGACCTGAGGACGCCGGCACAGCCCTGCACGTCGCCGACGAGGCGCTCGTCGGGGACTCCTCCCAAGGACCTGACGACGGCGGCGGCGTCGTCCGGTGACGAGCCGGGAGCCTCCCGGCTGTACAGGTTGGGGCAGATGGCGAGATAACCGTGGGCGGCGAACCTCCGGGTGATCTCCTGGGTCCCTTCGTCGTAACCGGGCATGTGGTGGATGACCACCACGCCACCGAAGGGACCGGGGTCGAGCGGCTGGGCGAGGTAGGCCTCTAGCTCGTCGCCTTCGTGGCCCGTGACGCTGATCGTCTCTGCTCGCATCGAGCCTTTCATGGCGTGTCGACCTCCTAGTGCTTGGGACGCCTTACGAATGTTTGAAAAACGCGGTGAACCGTCGAAGACGAGGGCCGGGCGCATCGGCTCACAACAGCTCGTAGTCGAGGTGGAGCTGATGCTCGCCTTCGGGCGAGATCTCGATGCGGCCCTCCCCGGAGATGCGGGCCAGCTCCCCCGTCCCCGACCCGGGCGCGACGGGCCACCTTGCCCATTGGCTCTCGCCCGCCATCGTCCCGATGTGCAAAAGGGCGAAACTTCCCGGCCTGCCGTGCACCGTTCCCGAGATCCGCTCGACGGCCACGTAGCTTGCGCCGCCGTTCTCGGCACGCACCGAGAGCATCTCCACGGTGCTCTGGGCCTCGACGTCTCCCCGGAAGGTCTTGGCGATCCGGATCCGGCTGTAGCGCACCCCGCCGTCGTCCGCATAAGGCGCTTCTTCGTCGAACGAGTCGAGCACGAAAGAGGACACGGCGATCGGCATAGCGAGCACGCTACCAAGCCACGATCGTCCCGCTGTCCGCGCGAAGTCTCTCTGGCGGCCGCTTAGGCGAGCCGCGGCCGACGCCGGCTCACAGGCCTAGGTCCACCCGAGCGTCGCCGGCACCAGGTAGAGCCCGAAGACCATGATGACGAGGCAGAGACCGGTCGCCACCACCCGGCGCACCCCGTGCATGCGGTGCTCGGGCGGGAGCGCCCGGGCTTCGAGCACCAGCAAGAAGCCGAGCACGATCGGCAGCACGATGGCGTTCATGACTTCCACGTCGATCACGAGGCGGACGAGGTCCAGGCTGCAAAGCACGATGGCCGCGCCCAAGACGTGGGCGCAACCGTAGGTGAGGTAGAACCTCGCCGTGTTCCGGTCGGGTCGCTCATTTAGGGTGTGAGCCCACCCGAAGACCTCGGCGATCCCCCAGGCTCCGGCGAGGGAGGCAACGAGAGCCGCCACGAGGGCGGCACCTAGCACCGCCGTTCCGAGGAGGACCTTCGCCCCGACCGCGCCGACGAAAGGACGCAGGGCCGAGGACATGTCCGTCACCGTGTGCAGCGAGACGCCCGGGTGGGCATGCCCGACGGTGGCCGCGAACGCCAGCACCACGGCGATCATGATCAGCTGGGTCAGTCCCGCCCCGACGGCGGTGTCGCGCCGTTCGCTCGAGATATTCTGCGGCTTCAGGCCTTTGTCGAGCACGGCACCTTGCTGGTAGAAGATCATCCATGGCATGATCACCGCGCCGACGTTGGCGGCGAGCAGGAACACGTAGTTGCTGTTGTTGAGCGGGACACGACCGAGCCCCTGGGCAATGTCTGCGAGGTTCGGGTGGGCCATCACGACGGCAGGTATGAACACGAGCTCGGCGAGCCCGAGAGCGATCCCGATCCGCTCAGCACGCCGATAGCTGCCCGTCATCGAGACGCCGATCAAAAAGGCCGCCGCCACAGGAACCGTCAGCGTGCGGGGGACCCCGAAGAGCTCGCCCACTCCCGCTACGCCGGCGTACTCGGTGAACAGGGCGCCGATGCCGGAGGCGAAGAGGGGCAGGGCAGCGAACAATGCCCACTTGCGGCCGAAGGTCTTGCGGATGAGGGCGCCGTGACCCATGTTCGTCAAGATGCCGAGCCGGACAGTCATCTCCTGGACGACATAAAGCACCGGAATGAGCAGGATCTGGGGGAGCACCATCCGGTATCCCCACTCCGAGCCCGACTGGGCCGCCGTTATCAGGCTGCCGGCGTCGGTGTCGGCCAGCATGACCACTAGACCGGGACCCCAGACGGCGAGGATCCCGGCAACGAGCCATCGCCGCCGGGTACGGGCTTGTCGGTCGATCAGCGACTTGGTAGGGGCCTTCAAGAGTCGCAAAGCCCACGGAGCCGGCTCGCAGGCTCCCTGACGGTCCGGGCAGGAGTCCACGACGAGGCTTGCCGCGCTTTGTGGCACGGGGCGTACCACCTCGCACCACGGTCGTGCCAATCGGCGATCTCGAGCCGGCTTTGGCCCCGACAGTCCATGGTCGTCAGGCTATCGAGGTGTCTCGCCCTCGAAACGGGGCCGGCTCGCGCCGTCACAAACGCGGCGGCCGGTACATGAACCACACCATCGGCCCGTTTTCAGGCGAGCGTTCGGCGGACTGGATCGAAAATCCGTGGCGCTCGTACCAAGCGGCGTTGTGGCGGTCGTCGGTCACGAGAAAGACCGCCTCAGCTAAGGCGTCCACGCGTGCCAGGCCCTCTTTGAGCAGGAACCTGCCGAGACCGGTTCCCTGGCGTTCCGGCTCGACACCGAGGAGATCCAGGTACCAGTGCCGTGTCGAAGGACGGTTATCCTCCACCCATTGCCAAAAGCCGGCCCTGGGCTCGGCTCGTCCCCCGCGGGAAACAAGCGCCGCGCTCACGACGGCGTCGATGGCCTCCTCGTCGTAGTCGGCACCGGGCGGAAACCAACCAGCCGCGCCCGATAGGTCCTCCGTCACCCACAAGAACCCTCCGGCGGCAAGCTGGCGGGCCGCTTCGAGGAACTCGAGGCCGATCAGCTCGACCGGGTCATCACAAGCCATGCACCAACGCTGGATCGGCTCGCCTGCGAAGGCTCTTTTGAGTACCTCGGCGACGCGGGTCACCTCGTCGCTCGAGGCCCTGCGCACGGGGCATACCCCGCTGGCGAGCCCCAGATGCTTCCTCGTGTCGATGGGTCAATTGTCCCATGTGTCATGACCTTCGGGTATGTTCAGCCCGACCGTCACAAGTCAGCGCCCGCGAGAACAAGACGAGCACGCGCCGGTGACCCGAGCAGCACCGAGGCCGCCGCGCACGTGGCCCGGTTCCGGGAAAGTGCAGCCTTATCGGGCCGTCCAGACGACCGGGATCGTCGAGTCGGGGACTCGGGAGGGATGCAATGGGTTGCCGGCACTCGTGAGACCGAAGCAGAGCATCGCCACGTTGGCACGACGCAGGTCGACCAGGTCGTCAAGCGTGTTCGGTCGCGATGGCGTGTAAGCGATCTCGTCTCCCCAGCCCACGACGACGAGCTCGGCATTGGTGACCGCTTGATGGACGAACCAGCGGTTCTTCGAGCCAACCGGGTCCTCCACTGTGCCGAGCTCCTCGCGACAAGTCGCTCGGAGGGCGAAGAGGTTGACGATCGCCATGCGGTCGTAACCCCAGCATCGGGAGAACTCACCGACGTGGGTGGTCGTCTCGTCCTCGAGCTGCGCGTCCCCAGGCGGGTTCAGCATGACCCAGGTGATGGAGCGCCGCCCGGATCCCCACTCTTCTGCGAGCAGGTAGCGGTACTGAGAGCAATCGGAAACTACCGAGGAACGGATCGGCACATCGGCAACGGTCGTCATCGCCCGTTATCCTCGCCGAAACTAAAGCGGGAGTGGGTGACCATCGCCATGTCAGCTGGCCAGTGCTTGTTCCAGCCCGATACGGCTCCCGCCGAGGACGGAGCGCAACTTGCGCAGCGCCGTGGCGTGGATCTTGCACACCTGCGGTCCACCCACTTTTATGATGCGGCCGATCTGTTCTTGGGTGAGGCCCCCGAAAAAGGCGAGGAACAGGACCGTGTGCTCGCGCTCGCTGAGGGTCTCCATCGCCTCGTTGAGCGCCTCGAGCTCGGCCGAGGCGATCAGCTCGGCTTCGGGCTCGGCGCCCTCGTCGGTGAGGACGTCGACGAACGCGGTCTCGTTGCGGTCCTGCGAGGCGGCCCGGCCCTCGAGGTGCAGCAGCTGGGAGGCGTTGAGCTCGCTCATGAGCTCGCTCGCCTGACGACCCGTGAGCCCCATGGCGGCGCAGACCTCTTCCGGCCGGGGGTTGCGGCCCAGCTCGACTACGAGCGCGTCATAGGTCGTCCGGTAACAGATCACACGACGGCGTGCCGTGCGGGGCATCCAGTCCAGTCGACGCAGCTCGTCGAAGATGGCGCCTCTGATGCAGCGCCGGGCATAGGGGTCGAACTTGGAGTTGTCCGGGCCACTCCACCGCATGATGGCACGCACGAGGCCGTCTTGACCGAAGCTGCGCAGGTCGTCGGGGTCCCAGTAAGAAAGGATGTAAGCGGGCAGCCGCTGTACGGTCTCGTTGACGAGCGCTTGGTAGGCAACAACGAGCTCGTTGCGAAATACGAGGTCCTTATCGGAAGCGTACCTGGCCCAGATCTGGTCCAAGGACTTGTGCCGGGAGCAAACCGATCGAGCACGAACGGTCATCTCAGGCTCCTCCTTACTTCTGCCACCACATGGGTGAGCCCCGTATTCGCAATGAATTGCGGGCTCGTAACGCCGTCAGCCAACGGTGATACGGGCCCTCGCCTCACTTATATCACACCTTGCGCGCTAATAGTAGTGACTCCGTCACTCTGAGTGACGAAATGGGAAAAAAGTTTGGTCACTGGCCACGTCATGTTCCTTTCGACCGCCTTTCCGAGCTCAGGTGGCTAGCGGACTGCCCCGATCCGGTCGCGCTTTGCGGACTCGGGGGAAGCAAATGCAGGCTCGCCGAGGTGGCGGCGAAGGGCGCGGGCGACTGCTTTCGGTCCGCTCTGACGCGTCACGGCGGCGCGGC
The DNA here is from genome assembly GCA_963779425.1 of uncultured Acidimicrobiaceae bacterium. GTDB lineage: Bacteria > Actinomycetota > Acidimicrobiia > Acidimicrobiales > Bog-793 > Fen-455. Next base: position 152,248 of record CAVZYD010000010.1, on the reverse strand, counting down.
CGCGCCATGCCTTTCGTCGTGCCTGCTCGTAATGGCCGTACACCGCCCGCAGGGACGCCGCAGCAGCCTCGACATCGGGTTCGGCCCACTCGGTCCCAGCTGGGAACGGGTGGGTCGCGCGCGGGCTCGACGCCATGGCGTAGGGCACGAGCTCGGCACAGTCATCTGAGAGGAAGTCCATCGAGCCGCCGTAGCGAGTCGCCACGACAGGGCGCCCCACCGCCATAGACCGAGCGATATCGTGCCCGAAGGCGCTTGAGCGGTGCAAGGAAACGAGGCAGTCCGCCGTCACGCTCGCCGCGTCCGCCACGGCCGCGTCTTCGGTCTCTATCAACACGACGTCGGGGCGCCCGCCGCTTGCCGACCGGCATGCTTCGGCCGCCGCTTTGGTCTTGCGGCCCTGCAGCACCACGCACAGCACAGGCCCGGACCGGGGGGCGAAGGCACTCGTAAAGGCCTCGACGGCCGCGGCCGGGTTGGCGAGTGCCTCGTCTCCTGGGCGGCCACGTCCAAGGCGCGCCACCACCGCGAAGACGAAGCCTTCGGGCAGGCAGGCATCAACTCTAGAGACCTCACGGGCGATCACGACCGGGGGAGGCACGAGCAGGACGGGCCGCGGCGCTGCCAACTTGAGGGCTCGCTCGGAGAACGAGCTCGGCGCCCAAAGCTCTCCGACCATCGCCGCCTCGGCGGCGGCGTTCGACGAAGGTCTGGCAAGGGGCCAGTCCCAAGCGATGATCGTGCGCCGGTTGCGCAAGGTGTCGATGCCGACCTCTCCCACGTAATCGACGAGCTGGTCACCGTCCAAGATCAAGATGGTGGTCGAATAGGTGAAAGCCGTGTCCTCCTCGACTCGCTCGGGGACCCCGCCGGTCCAGTGCAGACGCGAGATGCGCATGCCGGCGTCCTTGAGGGTGGCGGCATAGCACCGGACGCGGGACTCGTTGAAGTCGCCGACGAGGTTCACCCCGCCCGAGCGGGGCTTTGACGGCACGGCCATGACGCTCGAGACGCGCTCGATGAGCGTCGAGGAGGGCATGAGCGACGAGGCCGACACCCGTGTCGCCATAGGTGGCCGCAACTCCGTCCGCCCGGCCCAGTGCCACGCCAGCCTTTCGCGGCTCGTTGCGTCCTCACCCGGCGCGTCGGCCATAACGGCGCAGCCGGCCGCCACAACACAGCGCAGTCCGCGCCGGCGCACCCGGAGGCTCAAGTCGATCACCGCCTCCTCTTCCGACCATCCCGGTGCCACTCCGCGCAGCTCGTCCCAGAGCTGACGGCGAAGGGCGAAAGCCTCGGCTCCTACGGCATCGACTTGCGCATCGGACCCGAGGGCGACCGCGGCGCGTAGATAGGCGCAGCGCGCCACGGCGTCAAGCGAAGGGATTGTGACGTCCCCGAAAAGCTCGAGACCCGCATGGACGACGAGGTCGCGCTCGTCGACAACGGCCGCGGAACTCAGTCCGACAGTCGGATCGTCGAGGGGTGCGAGGAGACGTGCGAGCCAACCCTCAATGGGCCTGGCGCGGGGCGACAGGACCACGATCGTCTCGGCCCGCGCCAGTCTGGCAGCCTCGTCGAGGGCGGCCGCCGGTTCCAGCTGCAGTGGGCTCGCCGTCGTCGTCACATCGCCTTCGAGGGCTGCCGAAAGAGCGATAGAGCTGTTGTCCGGGCCGTTCACGAGCACGACTGTTTCGAAGTCGACTCCCGCGTCCGTCCCAGAGAGGGCGCGCAGCCTAGCGAGCAAGTCTTCGGCCCCGTCGGCGGCTGTGACGAGCACACAGACCGGTGGCACCTCGCCAGTAGTGCGACGTGACAAGAGGCCGACCCGCCTGGCCGACACAGCGATCATGGCACCGGCGTTGATCTCTTCGACCATGAGCCCGACACCATTGAGGCCGGCTTCAAGCTCCTCGGGCGACCAGGCATCCGCATTGGCCTCCTCGGCGCCGTCCTCACCAAAACGACGCCCGCCGAAAAGAACACGACGGAGCTCGATCAATGAGCCGCTGGCGAGCAGACCCGCCGCTGCGGCGATGTTCGGCACCTCGAGGCGAAGACGACCGCCGTCGCAGAGCACTCGTGCCCACTCGAGGAGGACCGCACCCGCCCTGTCGTGCGGGACCGAAGCAAGGACGTCCCCGGTAACGAGCTCGTGCACGCTTGCTGAACCGAGAGGCAACGCCGCTGGGTCCACCGCGCCACCGTGAGCGGCGCCACCGTCGCGAACGGCGTCACCTGGCCGTGGTCGCGTCACTATGGTGCGAAAGCCCTCGACGCTCGATTCCCGCCTCGACAGCTGCACAGCCTCCGTCGCGCTCGACAAGAGCTTCGCGAGATCGGGTGCGATGGAGCGAACCTGCTCGAAGGCGCCGCCGCGCTCGACTTCACCAAGGCTCGCGAGCGCCGCCCGCGCCGGACCGACAAGGCGCTGGTCGCGGAAGGACAGATAACCTCCCGCAGCAGCAAGAAGCCTGAACATGGGCTCGAGCGCCTCGTCTTGGCTCATCCGGAACAGGGGGCACAACTCCCCCAGTCCGGCACGGCGGTACCGGTCGGACCACCACATCGCTCTCGGCACGCTCAGGCTCGTTGCCACGTCGCGGGCCGCAGCCAGAGGCTCGAGGCGTTCTGGGTAGGCCTCGGCGAACGATGCCAGCACCTCGTCTGCCTCGCGGCTTGGAAGGCGGGTGGCCATCGCAACGAGGACGGGCATCGATTCGGCTCGTGTCCTTGCGACGATTTCCGAAGCGCTCCGGCCGGACTCATGCAACAAGGCCACGAGGGCGTTCAGACCCAAGTCGAGCTGTCCGTGAGTACGCAGTGCGTCCAATAGAGCATCGGCCGCTTCGCCGGGCCGCTCCAGGGCCTCGAGGGCCTGCGCCTTGGCCCAGGCGACCGAGGCACGGCCGAGCTCGAAGCCGTCCTCGTCCGTATCGGCGAAGGGAAGGCGGTCGATCGCCTCCAGGCATGCCTCGTAGTCCTTCTTTGCCAGGAGCAGCCTTACCTCGAGTAGGTCGGCACCGATCGTCTTTGTGAGCTCCGGCCGCATCTCTTCAAGGTCGCAAGACGCCTCCTCGAACTCGTTGAGGGCAAGGTGGGCGAAGAAGATCAATTTCAATGCCGAGCGGCGTATGAACACCAGCGTCGTCGTGGCGGCTGCCTCCCGAAGGGGCGCTATCGCCGAACCCGGATCGTCGGTCTCGAGCAGGGTGCGACCGTAGTCGTACAGCGCCCGCGCGTGGTCGACTCCCGGATCGTCGAGAGCGCTTGCGGCGATCCGTAAGTTGCGTGAGATCAGGTCCTTGGACCGCCACTTCAGTTTCGTGTAGCCGCGATGGAGAATTCGTAGCTCTGCGCAGACGGTCTGGGCGGGGAAGGCGCCGTTGTCCCGCAGCACGACCTGTTCGTGGATGGGTCCGCTCCAATGACAGCTGCGGCGACGAAACACCCGCGCGGCGTGGAAGGCCGTTCTGGCCCCGAGACCGGAGCCCTCGATCGATTCGATCGCCACCGTGTAACAGTCGAAGGTACGCTGCGCTGCGAGCTTGGCCCTGAAGTCGACGGCGTCTCCGTGCACCGCCTCATCGGCGTCGAGCCAAAGGATCCAGTCCCCGCTGCAGTATTCGAGCGCTTCGTTGCGGGCTCGGGAGAAGTCGTCGTCCCAGTACCCCTCGATGACAGTGGCACCGAGCTCGCGTGCCAACGCGACCGATCGGTCGGCAGAGCCCGTGTCGTAGATCACGATCTCGTCAACCAGACCGGCCGCCGAGGCGAGAACCAGGGGAAGCTCATCCTCCTCGTTCTTCATGATCATGCACAACGAGACGAGCACCACTCATCCTCCAGTGCCGAGATGACGGGCCTCATGGCGCGCCAGTCGCTCTATTAACGGCGCGGTCGGGCGCCTGCCTGCCAACCGGCGACGGCCTTGCCGCGGCACAGAGGCTCTTCTCCCTGACCACGGTCCCGTGTGGCGAGCGTGGCGGAAAAAATCTTCGCGGAACTTGGAAAGAACGCCACAGGATCGGTCGTTTGCATTGACAGGCCAAGGAAGGCCTTCCGAGGGCCGGTGCGGGCACCGGCCCACGACAGTCAAGGAGGACATGACAATGCTGCTCATCAACGACAACATCGCCGCCTTGGGGGCGGAGAACAACCTCGACGCCACGGACACCGCGATGTCCAACGTCGTTGGCCAGCTGAGCTCTGGTCTGCAGATCCAGACGGCTGCCGACAACCCGGCGGGCTACTCGATTGCCCAGTCCCTTCAGGCAGAGATCAACGGCTACGGCGCCGCCGAGAGCAACGCCCAGACCGCGGTCTCGGTGCTGCAGACGGCCCAGGGAGCCATAAACGCCCAGGAGTCCATTCTTCAGCAGGCGAACACCATCGCCACCCAGGCGGCGAACAGCACAACTGCAGGCAACGCGACAGCGGCTGCCGCGGACCAGCAGGAGTTCGCCTCCCTTATCAATCAGCTCGACCAGATCGCCTCGTCGACGACCTATGCAGGGGTCAGCCTCTTGAGCAGCTCGACCGCTGTGCTGACCTTCCAGGTCGGCCCGCAGGCCAGCGCGGCCGACGCTGTCGCTGTCAACCTCACCGCTACCTCGTCTGGGGCGCTCGGCGTCGCGCTGACGGGCACCGGGGCCGTGGCAGTCAACACAGTCGGGTCAGCCACGGCTGCGATGACGGCTGTGCAAAGCGCCATCAACACCTTGGCGTCGTTTGCGGCTGCTCTGGGTTCCTCGCAGAACCAGATCCAGGCCCTTTCCAACAACGTCACCGTCGCCCAGCAGAACCTCACCTCGGCGCACGCGGACCTGGTCGACGTGAACGTCGCCTCGGCGACCTCGCAATTCACTTCGTTGCAGATCCTCGAACAGTCGGGTATCTCGGTCCTGTCCCAGGCCCAACAGCTCCCGCAATTGGCCCTCAAGCTGATCTGACGGCGCAAGCGGAAGACAAATAGTGAGCCGAGCCGCGCCCGGATCGTGTGCCGGGCGCGGCTCGCTCACTGAGGAGCCAGAGGAGAGACCATGACCGACATCGGTTCTACGGCCCCCGTCACCTTCACCGGGATCGAGTCGGGCCTTGACACCGAGCAGATCATGAGCGCCTATTTGCAGATCGACGAGGCGCCCTTGACCCAGCTCGAGGACCAGCAGACCACTGTCAACAATCAGGTCTCCGCCTACCAGGCCATTGAGCAGCAACTGCAAGCCTTACAGACGGCTGCAGATCAGGTGAGTGCTCCGGACGCGTTCGCGAGCGCGGTCTCGGCCAGCTCCTCGAATTCCTCCGTGGCCACGGCAACCACGGGCACAGGGGCGACGCCCGGATCGACGACGTTCTCGGTCGATCAGCTCGCCACGGCTGACACCCTCGTCTCGAGCGGCACCGTCGCCTCGGTCAACGACGTGGTCGCCAGCGGCAATCTCCTTCTCGCCTCGGGCGGCTCCGGGCTCGGCATCCAATCACTTTCCGGCACCGGGCTCAGTACCGGTGCACACACGATCACGGTCACCCAGGCCTCGGCCGGCGCCAGCGTCGCCGGCACCTCTGCACTCGGAGCCTCGACGCAGATCACCACCTCCAACAACGAGCTCGACGTCTCGATCGACGGCTCGGCGAGCTCGTTCACGATCGCGAGCGGCACCTATACCGCTCAACAGCTCGCCTCCGCCGTCTCCACGGCCTCCGGCGGCCTCCTCACCGCCCAGACGAACGCTGCCGGCCAAATCGTGCTGGCCACGACCGAGCAAGGATCGCAAGCATCGCTCCAGATCGGCACGGGGTCGGCAAACGCCGCTCTTGGCCTCTCCGCCGGAGATGCCGTCAACGGGACTGACGGCATCGTCACCGTCGACGGCCAGGCGAACACTGTCACCGACATCGCTGCGACGGGCACGACGCCGGTGAGCTTGACCGCCGGGTCTGGAGGGACGGTCGAGGCCGTTCTCGCCCCCGGTGGTCTCAGCGCCGGGACGATCACAGCCCAGAACGTCTCGGTCGGCAACGGTTCGCTGTCCTCTGTCGTCTCGGCCGTCAACGCCGCCAACGTCGGCATCACCGCCGAGGCGCTCGACCTCGGCCAGAACCAGTACGCCCTTTCGATCAGCTCGAATACCACCGGTGCCGCGAAAGACGTCTCGGTAGACCCCTCGGCCTTCCAAGGATCCGGTCTCGGTTCTCTGGACACGACCACAGCAGGCCAAGACGCCGTCATAAGTCTCGGAGGAGCCGGCGGTTACGAGGTGCACTCGGCGTCCAACACATTGACCGGGGTCATGCCGGGCGTGAGCATCTCGCTTCAAGGCACCACGTCCTCGCCTGTGACCGTGACCGTGAGCCCGGACGGCCAGGCGGCCGCGAACCTTGTCCAGAGTTTCGTCACGGCGGCGAACACGGTGCTCCAGACGATCTCGACCGACACCGCCTATGACCAGACGACCAACACCGCCGGCACCCTTAACGGAGACTTCCAGCTCCAGGGTCTCGCCCAGCAGATCCTCTCCGTCGTCGGACAGGCGATCGGCACCTCCAGTGCAGCCGACCTCGGCACGGCCGGCAGCGCGGCCGGTTTGTCTCTGGACGCGAAGACGGGCCAGATCGACTTCGACGCTTCCACCTTTTCGACCGACTACGAGAACGACCCGTCGGCGGTGGCGCAGCTGTTCACCCAGGGCGGCACGTTCACCCCGAGGTCAGCTTCGCCGGCCGGAACCGACGACGTCAGCCTCGTCTACGCCAACGACGGCACCGAGCCGGGCAACTATGCGGTCGTCGTCAGCCAGTCCGCCAGCCAGGCCACAGACACCGGTTCAGCAACCTTGGCATCTTCAAATGCCACGGTGGCGGCTCCGGAGACCTACACCGTGAGCTCGGGCGGCCAGAGCGCGAGCTACGGCGTGTCGGCCGGGGAGTCGATCGCGCAGATCGGCTCTGGCCTTGACAACGCCTTCGCGCAAGCCGGGCTCGGCCTGTCGGCCCAGGTGGTGCAGAACGGGTCCGGCTACTCGCTCCAGATCACCTCCGCCGACTACGGCTCGCAGGCCTCCTTCTCGGTCAGCTCTTCAGGTTCAGACGAATTGGGCCTCGACGGCATGTCGTTCGCGGGCGCGAACGTGGCCGGCACGATCAACGGCGTCGCCGCCTCAGGTGACGGGCAGGTCCTCGCCGCGCCCAGCACGGACCCGACCCTCGCTGGCCTCTCGCTCCTCGTCACGACGCCGGGAATCACCTCGTCGACATCACTCGGGCAGTTCAGCTACACCGCCGGGCTCGCCGGCGGTCTCGCCAACTTGATGGCGAACGTCGCTTCGACCAACGGCGAGATCCCTTCCAAGATCACGGCGATCCAGAACACCTCCAAGCAGCTCGGCACACAGATCACCACCGAAGAGCAGATCGTCGTCCAGCAACAGCAGCAGCTGGAAACCGAGTTCAACAACCTCGAGTCGACGCTTGCCACCTTGAACAGCCAGTCCACGTACCTCTCGAGCATGTTCGGCACGTCGTCGGACTCACTCGGCTCGCTCACCGGCACGAGCGGTTCTTCCAGTTCCTCCAGCACAAGCGGAGAGTGATGACATGGCACTGACCGAGCAGGACGTCGCCAACGCCTATTCCGACACGGCGGCCAAGACCGTCAACGCCGGCCCGATGCTGGTGGTGCGCCTCTACGACAGGCTGGCGCACGATGTGGAGCTCGCCAAGCAGTACATCGCCGCGGCCGACTACGAGAACGCCGACGCGAGCCTCCAACACGCTCAGAAGATCGTCATCGTCCTTCGTTCGGGTCTAAGAGCGTCCGGTTTCGCGGGCGGGGAGAACCTTCGCCGTCTCTACAACACCCTCGTCGACCTTCTCGTGAAGGCGAACCTGTTCAAGGACTCAAGAGTGATCGATCAATGTCAGGGCATCATCGCCCCTCTGCACGATGCCTGGACACAGGCCGTCGCCATCGAACTAGAGAAAGGTGCCGCCAGTGGAGCAGCCGGGATGGCCTGAGTACCTCGACGCCCTCGAGGTCTACCTGCAAGGCGTCACGAGACTGCTCGCCCGAAGGCAGCTCACCGTGGCGCCGACGCTGCTCGTCGACCAGCCGGATGGCCCGGTCCCGGCCGAGCTCTCCGGACGTGCGGCTGATCTGTTGGTAGAGACGAACCAGGTGGCGGAGAAGGTCTGTCACTGGATCGAAGATGTCGTTTCCTCGATGAGATCGATCGACGCTCGCCGCCGTATCGAACCGGGCAGGGTCCGCGGTCTCGTTGACTCGGTGCTGTGATGAACCTCCCCGGCCCGCAAGACGCCGCCGACGCCGGCCGGGCGACGGAGATCTCGTCGGTGGCCGCGACGGCCAGGGAAGATCTGCCGCCTCTATATCGGACCGGTTGGCCGGCAAAGTCTTTGCGCATCGTCTACTTGATGTCGCGGACCGGGGCAGGAGGAGGAGCGCGTGTCATCCTCGAGCACGCCAATCACCTGCAGCGCCTCGGAGCAAGGGTGACGATCCTCTCGCACTTTGCAAGACCGGACTGGTTCGACCTCGAGGCTGACTTCCTGGAGGTCCCCTTCGGCCACCCGCTCTGCCTCTCGGTGCCGCCCTGCGATCTGATCGTGGCCGGGAACTGGGAGGAGATAATCCCCGCCCGCCGGCTCGGCATCGCCCCGGTGGTGCACCTCGAGCAGGGCGACTACCACCTCTATGACGAAGTTCCCGCCGAGATAAGGCCTCTGGTGGAGGCCTCGCTCGCGGCGGCCGACTGGACGATCACGGTCGGCGAGGCGGCCGAGAACGCCCTCGCCGAGCGCTACGGCGTCTTCGCCCACCGGATCAGCAACGCCGTCGACACCGCCGTCTTCCACCCCCTTTCCGAAACTCGGGCGAAGCGGAGCGTTGTGTTCGTCGGCTGGGACGGCTCGGCCTTCAAGGGGATCGACACGGCACGCCGCGTGGCCGAGGGGCTAGCCGTCAGTCATCCCGAGGTCGACATCGTCTGGATCACGCCGAGTCCTCCCTTGGGAAGAAAGATGGGAGAAACCGTCGTCGCGCCTTCTCAAGAGGCGCTCGCCCGTTACTTGCGCGAGGCGTCGGTCTACGTCGGGACCTCGCGCTATGAGTCGTTCCCGCTCCCGCCCCTCGAGGCGATGGCCTCGGGCACGCCGGTCGTGTCGACTGACAACGGTGGCATCCTCACTTACGGCCGGGACGGCGAGAACTGCCTGCTCGCACCCGTGGGCGACGTCCGCGCTCTTTTGGGAGCGGTCAGGCGCGTGCTCGATGACCCCGAGCTTTCCGAGAAACTTTCCCGGGCGGGGCTCGAGACGGCCGCCAGCTACGACTGGTCGTCGATAGCGACAAAGCTCCTGGAGGAGTTCAGGACGCTCGTCGAGCACCTGCCGCCCGCCCCGCCGACGACGGTAGAGATCGTCGCCGATGACATCGAATTCGAAAACGGCAAGGAGAGGTCGTTGCTCTTCGAGCTCGCCAAGGCCTCCCCTTACGAGGCCTTCGCCGTCCCTGTGTCTCAGCCGGTGCACGGTGAGTACCGCCTCGTGCGCTGGAGGGTCGTGGTACGAAAGCACGGCGGTTGCCGGGGCGTCGGGCGAGCGTATCTGCCCCTTCGCTCAGAGCTGCCGGTCGAGGACGCCACCTACCAATTCGGCATCGACCTGTTGCGCGAGGGGCTGAGCGACCCCGCCTTCTCCTGGTTCGTCGGCCAGTGCCAGCAGTCACCCGCAGCCTGCCAAGCGGTCCTCGGGCGTTGGATCCTCATGTCGCTCATCGAGGCCGGCCGCGCTGAAGAGGCCCTCGATCTCGCTTTCACCTTCGCTCCGGCCAACGCCGCCCATCCCGACTACTACGTCTTGGCGCTGCTCGCGGCTCTCGACGCTGGGCGGCCCATCGACGTGGCAGGGGCGCTCCAAGCGGTGCACCTGCTCGACAGCGGGGCGCATTTCGACGAGTGGCTCGACCGGCCGGGCGAGCTCTTGGCGCAGCTGCTCGCCGCCGAGCCCGTCCACCTCGCCTAGGACGATCCGCCCCGGGCAGGGGCCGAATCTGGCGAAGTTTGCCCTGCTTGGCGCTACGCCGGCCGACGTACTCGCCACAAGGCACTTCGCTCGGAGATCAGATCATCAGGGCTCGCCGAAGTAGCAAGCGCGAAGGTGAGCTATCGGATTACCGGCTCGGCGTTCAAATCGTGAACCCCGCTCCCGCCCTGGACCAGCCCGGCTTCCGATGTCTTGCGAGCGGCGTTTGTGTCCGCGTGCTCGCTGTGCCGGCACGACATGCAGGGAACTTCTCCCTGTGCCGGTTCGCGGCGTCGACATGGCCACAGGCAAAGCGTGGCTCGTGTCGGTCTCGTAGCAAAAACCAGGCCGACTCGCTCCTGTGAGCTCCGGGATCTGGCGGGCCCGCAAGACGATGGGCGCTGTCGCCTCTAGGCAGGCGACGAGAGAGGAAGCCGGGCGTCGATGGGCCATCCTCTCGGGTCGTCCAGGCGCAACAGGGGCACCATCTGAGTGGCGAGGCGCCTTCGGATGTTGAAAACGAGCGGAGCGAACAGGTTGGCCGTCGAGGTCTCGATGGAGTCACCGAGGCTGACGACCACGAGGGCGGCGGCGTCACGGGCTTCCTCGAGCTCCAACAAGGCCTCGGTGGCGTCGTCGATCTCGACGGTGTAGTCAGGCCAGAGCAATCCGGGTGCCGCCACGATGAGGCGGATCGCCTCAGCGAAGGAACCGTCGGCCAGCAGGACCGGCTCTTGGGCAACAAGGCGGCCGAAGGGGTTGGGGCTCGTCCCGTCGCCGAGCGGCTCGAGGCGGAAATGGCGCACGCCCTTTAGGCCCGGAAGACCGACGGGAAACGTGAGCTCCAAGGCAGGGAGCACACGAAGCTCTGTTGCTACTGGCATGAATGGCTTCCTTTCGGAGGCGGGCTAGTGACTACTTGAGGAACTGAGCCAGCGTCTCGGGGACCGTCTGCGAGACAGCGTAGAGCGCGGCCTGGTAGGTCGTGAGGTCCGACTGGAGGGCGGCAGTGACGGTGGGAATGTCCGCCGACTTGGTCGAGGCGAGGAGGGTCTGCAGCTGCGTAGAGGTGTTCTGCGCCGCTGTGGAGGCCGCAGTCACCGCCTGGGTCGACTCGCCGAGAGTCGTCGCGGCCGACTCGGCCTGGGTCATGTTGGCACCGAGATTGGTGAGGTCGCTCTCAAGGCTCGCGTAAGAGGACGAGCCCGGCCCCTCTTGGAGGTGGGTGACGATGTTCTGCAGTGTCGTAAAGACGCTTTGGACCGAGGAGGTCCCGCCCCCGAAAAGCTGGTCGCCCGGGACCGTGACGGCCACCGGGACACCGCTGCCGACGTTGATCGTGAACGCTTGGGAGTTCCCGCTGTAGGCGCCTGTCGACGAGTACGGCTGGCTCACCCCGGCCGTGCCGGCGAAGATCGCCGTCGAGCCATACTGGGTGTTGGCGAGCCCGACGAGGGTGGAGATCTGGCCCTGTATCTGTTGGGCCATCTCGTTGTAACTCTGGGCGTTGTTGCTACCGGAGCTGAGCGCCTGGAGCACGGTCGTGTTCACCGATTGCAAGGTGTCCACAACCTGATTGGCCGTCTGGTTCCCGATGCCGAGCCAAGACTGGGCGGTCGTCGCGTTGTCCTGGTCGGATGCGGCCTGGGCGATCTGGCGGCTGTAGGACATGGTGTCGGCCACGGCGACGGGGTTGTCCGAGGGCTGCTGCAGCGCATTGCCCGAGGAGATCTCCTCGTCGAGGTTGGTGATCGTGGCCTGCTGGCTCTCGAGGTTGCCCGAGAGCTGGTCGGCGAGGGTCATGTCGGTGATTCTCATCTCATACCGCCTCCAAGAGCGCCTGGAGCGCCGTTGTGGTCGAGTTGATGACCGCAGCCACGGCTTGGTAGGCCTGCTGCGCGGTGAGCATGCTCACGGTCTCCTGGTTCGTATCGACCCCCTCGACGCTGGAGACCTCCGCCGTCGTCGAGTCCGACAACGCCTGGGCCGAACTCTGGTCGTTGTTGGCGGCAGAGGTCTGCGAGCCGACGAGAGCGACGAGGGACTGATAAAGGTCGTCCGGTCCGCCGGAAGCCTGGCCGACAGCGGCCATCGCCTGGGCCGTGGTCGGGTCGATCGTGGCGCTGCCCGCCGTCGAGGTGCCGGCGGCCGTGGCGAGGAGCGAGGGGTCCGATAACAGCGTCGGGTTGACGGCGATCGACTGCGCCGAGCCGCCTCCCGGGGTGTAGGTAGTGGCACTCGAGTTGTTCACGAAGATGGAAGGCAGCAATTCCCCCGCATACGGCGGTGCGGCGGCGCTCGAGGTGGCTCCGGGGACCCCGGCGGCGCTCACCCCGTTCGACTGCAGGGCGTTGAGGCTCCCGGCGAGCGAGTCGGCAACCGAGGAGAGCTGTGACTGGTACTGCGGGATGGTCGTGTTGACCCCGGTGAGTAAGGCGCCGATCTGCCCACCGGCGGGTAGGACGTCACCGCTCGTCGTCTCGACGGCGAGGTCCGCCGAGGAGGCCGAGCCCGTCGCCTGCAGGTCGACGGCATTGGTGGAGCTGACGAGCTGGATGCCGCCCGACATGACGGTCATGGACCCGTCCGCATCGGTCGTCGTACGGATGCCGAGCAGGCTGCCGAGCTGGTCCACGGCCTGACGGCGCTGGTCGACGAGCGAGTTCACGTTCGTGCCGCCGTTCTGGCCGGCGACGATGTCGCCGTTGAGGGTGGCGATCTGGTTTATCAGCTGGTTCGCCTGTCCGACATAGCCCCCGTTCGTCGTGCCCTCGCCCTCGAAGTCGTTTGAGAGCTGCTGGGCCACGTCCGACAACTGGTTGTAGGTGCTGTTTAAGGTCTGGGCGACCTGGTTGGCGTCGTTCACCACGCTCGCCTGGGCGGCAGAAGACGAGGGCTGGGTGGCAAGGGTCGACAGGTCCGTCCAGAGCTGGCTCAGCTGCGAGGAGAGACCGGTCGTGCTCGGCTCGGGGAAGGCGTTCTGGGCCAGGCCCTGTAGCGACGCCGCCTCGTTGGCATAGCCGAGCTGGCCCTGTGAGACGAGATTGAGCTGGTCGTAGAGCGAGGAGCTGTTCTCGCTGACCGACTGGACCGAGACGCCCTGGCCGACGCCGCTCGTCGCCGCCGGGGTGACGTCTGCGAGGTTGACGACCTCCTGGGCGTAGCCAGGAGTGCTGACGTTGGAGAGGTTCTGGGCCGAGGTGTCGAGCTCGGCCTCGTCGGCCTCGATGCCGGACGCGGCGATCTGCAGGGTGAGATCGCTCATAACACTCCGCTCACCAGCCGGGGTCGGGCACGGTGCTCGCGGCCGTAGGTGGCCTCCAAGGCGCTGCCGGGGACGGTGAGCGTCTCGACGATGCGGGCGATGCGCCGTCCGAGGATGTCCTCGGCCTTGCCGCGGAGCAACTCGATGCGCTCGTGCGCCGCCACGAGCTCGGTGCGAGAGTCGGAGAGCAAGCCCCGGATCGGACCGGGGGCCAGATCGACAAGTTCCTCGAGCGTCTTCACGGCGGGATGGCCCAACAGTGCTGTCGCAGCCGACATGGCCACGCGACGCTTCTCCTCGATCACCGCCAGCCGGTCGCTCGCCGCCTGGAGCTCGATCGTCGCTCGCTGGGCGTAGCGGGTGCCGAACTTCTCCGTGAGCGAAGCCAAGGCAGCCAGGCGGAACTCCACGGCGAGCACGGCCTCGACAAGTTGGCGCGTCGTCGAAAGCAGCTTGTCCACGGCCTCTTGTTCGGCATCATCGATGAACGCGAACGACTCACTCACTTCCATACCTCCTTAACGATCACTTTCGCCTCTCAGTTGCACTTGCTCCGTCAAAGGACCTGTGCCCAGACGGCATCGGGCCCGCATCTCTCCGCTCGATCCCGAGCTCAGCCCCGGTGGCGTTCTGGACGGCGTATTTCAACAAGACCCGCGAGACGACCCTCACGCCTAAAGTGGCGAGGGCGAACGCCGCGCAGTAGCGCCCGAGCATGGAGCCGATGGCGAGCGTGCCGCGGAGGAACTCGAGAAGGCTCGGCACGCACACGAGCGTCGCCAGCGAGACGATGGCGAGAGGCCCGAAGCGGTTGACATCGGCGGCAAAGACGGGAAGCCTCTCACGCATCACAGGTCCTCCGCCTTGATCGCCTCGACGAGACGGGCCGCGATGGACAGCGGGCTCGCCTCCCACCCGTCCAGGTAGGAGATGGGCCAGCTACGGCCGATCAGCCCGGCCGGGCGCTCGCTCGAGGCGAGACCGTAAAGGGCGAGGGCGTCGAGGTGACCCACGAGCGCCTCGAGACCGCGGGCGCGTCGCTCGTCGAAAGAGGCCGGGACGACGCCCCAGATGGCCTCGGGCCTGATGCCGGCCACCGCACGCGGCACAAAGCCGGGACGACAGCTCGAGTCGAGCACGACGACGCTGCGCGAAGCGTTCAAGCGCCTCTCGAGCACCAAGGTCCCCGCCTCGAGAGGGCTGCGGGCCCTCGAGTGGGCGAGCGAGCTCGAAAGGCGGCGGTGAGATACGACGAGCACCGCCTCGTCCTCGTCGATCCTGCGCGCCAGCTGCTGGGCGAGCGCTAACGACTCGCCCACGTCGCCCACAAGCACGAGCACGTCGCCCGCTCGCCTCAAGACGGGGCCGGGGGCCGGGATCGTGCCTAGGCGCAGTGGCAAGGCCAGGGCCGGCTCGGAAAAGAGCGGGTCGGGCAGGTACTCCTCGGCAAGGCCGGCGGCCGAGAGACGCTCGCTCAACGAGGTCCTTCCCGCCTCGCAGATCCCGAAGCTGAACGCCAAAGGCGCGGGCGGGCGGGTCTTGGTCGGCACGGGCCACGCGCCGCTCGAGGGCACGACCGCCTCGGGCGCCATGCGGGAGGACCCCGCGGCGTCGGAGACGACGGCCTCGGCGTCCTCGATGACCCCTTTGAGCTCACGGTCGAAGCAGACTCCTACGGTGTCCTCGGTGCTCTCGAGGAGCCCGGCGAGACGGTCGGGCACCGCGATCTCACCGGAGGCGAGCTCACCGGGCGAGAGCGCCTCGGCCGGAGGCATCTCGAAGACAGTGCCCACGGCCGGAGAAAGTGCCTTCGACAATGCGGCCTGGAATCCTCCCTCCTCGAAAGGGCCCGCCTGTGGGGCCACCGGAGCCGTCGCGTGGGCCTGGGCGGGGTCCCCGAGCTCGATCACATAGCGCTCACGCTGAAAAAATCCGAAGATACCGCCGTAGAGCTCCCTGCCGTGACGCAGCACGTTCAACTCCGTCACGTCGGCCCCGAGGCGTTCACGGGCTTTGAGCCGGGCCGCCTCCATCGTCTTTCCCTCAAATCGCAGCGGCCTGGACACGGCGCACCACTCCTATCGTGCTGATTCGGGCGTTGGACGAGATCTCCGGCGCGGCCACGACGGCTGTGTGGGAAAGCCGCGCCCGTATGAGCCGGCGGATGGCCGGGCGGACCTTGCTCGAGCACACGAGCACGGGCTGCTTGCCGTTCGCCTCCGCCTCGCTCACGACCTGGGCGAGCGAGGTGACGAGATGCTCGAGCTCCTCGGCCGAATTGCCGAGCTGACGTCCCCTCTCGGAAAGTTGCAGTGAGGATGCCAGCGATTGCTCGAGGGCGGGCTCGAGGGTGATCACGTCGGCCGTGCCACCCTTGGCGAACATGGCCGCGATCTGTGGGGCGAGGGCGATGCGGGCCGCTTCGAGGAGGCTGTCCGGGTCCTTGGAGGCGGTCGCCGCCTGGTCGGTGATGGCTTCGATGATGCGGACGAGGTCCTTCACGGGCACGCCTTCGTCGAGCAGGCCGCGGAGCACCCCCTGCACCGAGCCGAGGGTGAGGCCCACGGCCGTCATCTCCTCCAAGACGACCGGGTTCTCGGCCTTGACCGAGTCGAGCAGCAGCCGGACGTCCTGGCGGGACAACAGCTCGGCGGCATGGCGTCGCACGACCTCGGACAGGTGCGTCGTCACGACGGCGGACCGCTCGACGACCGTCGCCCCGGCGACCGTCGCCCGGTAACGCATCTCGTTCGGGATCCACTTGGCCGGCCCCCCGTAAGCGGGGTCGCGGGTGGCCTCGCCCTCGATACGGTCGAGGCCCTTTCCGACTGCGAGCAGGAACCGTTGTGGCGCCTCGCCCTCGGCCACCTGGACACCGTGCACCCTGAAGGCGTAGTGCGTCGGTTGCAGGCGTTCGTTGTCGCGGGCGTGCACGGGTGGGATGACGATCCCGAGCTCCTGGGCGATGGTGCGCCGCAAGGCCTTCACGCGGTCGAGCAGGTCGCCGTGACGCTTCGGGTCGACGAGGTCGATGATCTCCATGCCGAGCTCGAGCTCGAGCGGCATGACGCCCGTCTCCTTGGCGAGCTGCGCCGGGGCGTCGGGGGCCGGCGCCGCCGGCACCGAGACCTGTGGGTTGTCCTCGGTGACCTCGTCGGCCAGATCGGCGGGGAGCCGGCCGCCGAGCACGAACAGCACGGCGCCGACGAGCAGGAAGGGCAGCTTGGGCAAGCCCGGCAGAAGCCCGAGCCCGAAGATGACCACGGCCACGGTCCGCACAACGCGGCGGTACTGGGAGAGCTGGGCCAACACGTTGCCCCCGAGGTCGTCCTCCGAAGCCGCCCGGGTGACGACGATGCCTGTCGACAGCGACATCAAAAGAGCCGGTATCTGGCTGACGAGCCCGTCCCCGACGGACAACAGGCTGTAGGTGTCGCCGGCCTGGGCGAACGAGTCGTGGTGCTGCAAGATGCCAACGGCAAGACCGCCGAGCAGGTTCACGGCGGTGATGACGATGGCGGCGATGGCGTCGCCCCGGACGAACTTCGAGGCGCCGTCCATGGCGCCGTAGAAGTCGGCCTCATCCGCGATCTCGCGCCGGCGCGCCCGGGCCTGGTCGGGGGTGATGAGCTGGCTGGAGAGCTCGCCGTCGACGGCCATCTGCTTGCCGGGCAGGGCGTCGAGGGTGAAGCGTGCCGCCACCTCGGCCACGCGTCCGGCACCGTTTGTGATGACGACGAACTGGATGACGATGAGGATCAAGAACACGACGAGGCCGACGAGGACCGAGCCGCCGATGACGAAATGGCCGAAGCTCTCTATGACCATGCCGGCATAGGCGTGCAAGAGCACGAGGCGTGTCGCGCTCACGTTCAGCGCCAGGCGGAACACGGTCATGACGAGGAGCAGGGTCGGGAAGACGGAGAACTCCAAGGGCCGCTTCACGTGCATCGCCGTCAAAAGCACGAGCATCGAAGCCGAGATGTTGAGGGTGATCAAAAGATCGAGCACGAAGCTCGGCAACGGGATGACGAGCATGACGACGACGGCCACCACCGCGATCGGCAGGGCGAGCATCCCGAAGCTTGTCGATCGGGAGATTGCTCGAGTCGTAGTCGTGTCAGCCAACGGATTGCCTCTTAGCGACGGAGTCACCGTCTGTCCGTGTCGATCCGTGACCGGGCGGTGGGCCATCCTGGCTTGTGTTTCCTAACGGCCGAGTCGTCCGCCAACCTTCCTTCAGGCGGCCATCTTGTGGACGTCGACGAGGGCTCGCTGGGCAGGCGTCAGGCGGTAGAGGAAGGCGAGCAGGCGTGCCACGACCTGATAGAGCCGCGCCGGCACCTCGTCGCCGATCTCGCAGGCCTCGAACAGCGCCCGGGCCACGGGCGGGTTCTCGACGATGGGGACGCCCTTTTCCAAAGCCACCATACGGATGGCGAGGGCGTCCTCGTCGTCGCCCTTGGTCACGACCCGTGGCGCTTTGTCCTTCGACCGCTCGTAACGCAGCCCCACCGAGAAGTGGGTGGGGTTCACCACGACCACGTTGGCTCTAGAGACAGCGGCGAGGATCTGCATCCTGGAAAGGCGCCTGCGCCGGCGGCGAAAGGCGCGGCGGATCTCGGGATTGCCTTCGGTCTCGCGCATCTCCCGGCGGATCTCGTCGCGCGACATCTTCATGGAGTCGTTGAATTGCCGACGCTGGAAGGCATAGTCGGCTAACGCCAAGACGAGCGCCGCACCGGCGATGTCGCGCACCAGGCCCAACAGGCCGGTGGCGGTCATTGTGATCGTCGACTGGATAGGCAAGGTGCCCGGCCCGAGCAGGCCCTGGATGAGCCGCCGGTCGACCTCGTAGCCGATCCCGATGAGGATCCCCAGGCGAAAGGCCATCTTCATGAGCTCCCAGGCCCCCCGGGCGGAGAAGATCCTCTTGATCCCGGTCGCGGGCGAGACCTTGCTCCACTTGAACCCGAGCGCCCCGGGGGCGATGTGCAGGCCCACTTGCCCGTAGCCGGCCAGCGCGGCCGCACCGGCGGCGGCAAACAGGATCGGCGCCACGGCCTCGACGACGGTCCAAAGGCCCCGTCCCAAAAGCGAGATCGCCTGCGCCGGGTCGGCGGCCGGCATGGCGTTGGCGGCAAGGCTCATGAAGCCGGCGACCTCGGACATGGCGTGCTCGCCCAGATATGGCAAAAGGCACGCCACGACACCGAGGGAGAACCAGGACCCGATCTCGGCGGAGCGGGCGACGCGGCCCTCCTTGCGGGCGTCGCGCTTGTGTCTGGGAGTCGGTTTCTCTGTCCTCTGGCTCTTGTCCTCGGCCATCATCCGCCCCCGAACAGCTGGGCGACGCCCCGTTCGACGAGGTTCGACACGTCAGAGGGCAACGCCACCATGGCAAGGCCTAGGCCGCCGAGCACGAGGAGGATCTGCAGGGGAAAGCCCAGCATGTAGACATTGGCCTGGGGCGCGGACTTGGCGAGCAGACCGAGGAGGATCTGGGCGACGAATACCACGGCGACGAGCGGCGCGGCGATCTCGGCGGAAGCCGAGAAGAAACTGACGAGATCAGAGCTCAAGAAGTTGGGCAATTGCTGGACGTCGCGTGCCGGCACCGTCGTGCCCACGACTGTGAAGCTGCGTATGAAGCCCTGGGCCAAGAGCAAGTAGGCGCCCGAGACGAAGATGAGCACAGTCGCCATCCACTCATAGAGCTGGGCGAGCAGGGGCGACTGGTCGAAGTCGAGCGGGTCGATCGCCGGCGGCAGGTTCAGCCCGGAGAACTGGTCCACGATCGCCCCGGCCCCCTGCACGGCACCGACGAAGAGCTGCACGACAAAGCCCATCAGGGCACCGACTAGGACCTGGACGACGAGGGCTTCGATCAACGAGGGCATCGACAGTGGCAGGGTCTCGTGCGACACCGTGGGCACGGCGGACACGGCCAGGCCGGCCGCGATGGCGGTCTTGGCCATGAAGGGGATCATGTTGTTGGAAAACGGCGGGCAGAAGTACAAAAAGGCCGTTCCCCGCAACAGGGCCAGGAAGAAGGCCACACCCGCCGCGAGCTGTATTTGGATCACGGGGCGCTCAACTCAAAAGTTGCGGTATCGACCCGTAGAGCTGCTGGACGTAGTCCACGAGCTGGGTCACCATCCAGTGACCGGTGAGGGCGAGGATCGCCGCCACGACGACGAGCTTGGGCAGGAACGTGAGGGTGAACTCCTGCACCGTCGTCACCGCTTGGAAGAGCGACACCGACAGGCCCACGACGAGCGTCGCGACGAGGATCGGCCCGGCGAGCTTGGCCACGAGCACGATGGCTTGTCCCATGAGGGTTACGACGGTGTTGGTGTCCATGGCGTCAGCGGAAGCTCAAGAGCAGAGAGTGGACGACGAGGGCCCACCCGTCGACGAGCACGAAGAGGAGGATCTTGAACGGGAGCGACACGAGCGTCGGCGGGAGCATGAACATGCCCATTGACATGAGCACTGACGAGACGACGAGGTCGATCACCAAGAAGGGGATGAAGATGACAAAGCCGATGGTGAAGGCGCTTTGCACCTCGGAGATCACAAAGGAAGGCACGACGACGGTCATCGGCAAGCTGGCCGGGTTCGTGTAGGCGTCGTGCTGGTCGCTGGCGAACATCTGCAGCTCGGTCGTGCCGGTCTGCTTGAGCATCCAGGTCTTCACGGGGACCTCACCGACCTTGATGGCCTGGGCGGCGGTCACCTTGCCGTTCAGGTACGGCTGCAGGGCGTCGTGGTCCACCTGGTTCAGCACGGGAGCCATGACGAACAGAGAGATGAACAGCGCGATGCCGGCGATCACCTGGTTCGGCGGGGTGTTCTGGAGCCCGAGGCCGCTTCGCGTGAGGCCAAGAACGATGAAGATGCGCGTGAAACCGGTGAAAAGGATCAACACGGACGGGGCTATGGACAGGATAGTCAGCGCGGCGATGATCACGACCGAGGTCGACGGGCTGTGGAGCCCACCGAGGCTGATGTTGACCGACGGGTTCGTCGTGGCGACCAGTGACCCGGTCATCGCTCGCCTCGCCCGACGAGAAGTGAGGAAACAGGACAACGGTTGAGGGTGCTCAACTTGGCGCTCCGGCACGGACACGCCGCGGGTGGCTCAACGCCTGACGGTCAGCTCCCGCAGCTTGGAGATGGTGGCGTCCCATGCCATAGGCGTTTGCCTCGACTCCGCCCTCCATGGCGTGTCGGTCGGCAGCAGGTCCCCGACATCGCTTTGCAGCTCCGAGGTCGGGATTTCGCTGATGAGAGTGACAGATTGTGGCGTGACCCCGACGACGAGGTTGCGCTCGCCCACGCGCACGATGGCGACCGAGGTCGTGCGAGAAAGAGACCGGCGGCCGAGCAGCTCGAGGCGGGCCCCGCTCGCTGCGCCCGCTTTCTTGGCAAAGCCACCACTTTGGGTGCGCCTGGCGAGGCGCGACAGCCCCCAGACGGCGAAGAGCACCACCGCCAGTGCCAAAAGCGTCCGGCCGAACAACAAGATGAAGGCCATCTAGTCGAGCGCCCCGTGGATGACCTCGGTGATGCGCACCCCGTACTCGTCGTCGACCTCGACGACCTCACCGCGGGCGATGACGACGTCGTTGTTGGCGATGATGTCGATGGGAGCGCCCACCTGGCGGTCGAGCTCGATCACCTGGCCCACGCCGAGCTCGAGCACGGCTCTGATCGGCAGCCTTGTGCGCCCGATCTGGGCGCTGATCTCGAGCGGCACGTCGCGGAGGCGTCCCGACCTTTTTGACCATGTCTCGCCCCGCGAGGTGACGACATCGCCGTCTTTTGCATGGGCCGTCACCGGCTCGACCGAGTCAATCGTCATCGTCGGATACCTCCTCGAAGATGGAGCACACGACCTTGGAACCGACCGCGCCCTGCATGGCCCTCGCCACTAGGACCCCTTCGGCGCGAAGGTCGAGTGGTTGGCGCAGCGGGTGGAAGAAACGGATCACGTCACCGACTTTGAGCTCCGACACCTCGGTCGAAGCGAGGCGGACGGAGGGGAGCTCGAGCCAGACCTCGAGGCTCGCCTGGGCGACGACCGCCTCGTCGACAAGCGAGGCCGAGTCGTCGCGGGCACGGGCGCCGGCGCGCATCGCCTCGGTGATCTGTCGCACGAGGGGGAACGGGAGAGCGAGGGTCATCTCGACCGGATCGTCGTCGCCCACCGAGAGCTGGAAGCTCGAGACGAGGAACATCTCGTTCGGGCCGGCTAGCTGGACGAACTGGATGCTCGACTCTTGGGAAACCGGGGCAGCCGCCACCTCTTTGACCCGCGAGAGGCTGTCGGCGAGCTCGGCGAGGATCGGCGTGACGATGCCGCCGAGAACGGCGAAGTCGGTGTCGGTGAGCTCGCTGTGGCCGGAAAAGCTCGGCTGGGTGCCGCCTCCGAGGCGGAAATCGAGCATGCGGACGACTGTCTCGAGCGACAGGGACAGGATCGCCGTCCCGTTCAAAGGCTCGAGGTTGAACGAGACGAGATAGGGACGCTCGCCCAGCAGTTCGGTGACCTCGCGCCACGACATCTCGCGCAGTGACACGTGGCCCAGCTGAGCGGGCCTGCGCAGCGACGTGGACAGCTCGACCGAGGCGCGCCGCGCGAAGGTGTCGAAAGAGGCATTGAAGGCGGGGACGTACTGGCGGTCCAGGGTCTCGGTGCGGTGGAAGTCATGGGTCCGCACGACGGTCATGGCAGCACCTTCGAGCCCGGCACGGTGATCACGATGTTGACGCGGCGGTTCTCCGCCTGATTGGCCCGGGAGGTGTTCGGCACGAGCGGGTGGTACTGGCCGAAGCCGACGATGTAGAGCTGTGCCGGGTTGACGTGGGCGACGTTTTGCAGGCGCTCCACCACGACGACGGCCCGCTCGGCCGAGAGCTGCCAGTTGTCCCGGTAGGGGCCTCCCGTTATCGGCTCGTTGTCGGTGAAGCCCTCCACGTTGACCGGGTTCGAGTGCGAGCGGATGACGGCCCCGGTTATGTCGACCACCTCGGCACCAGTTGGACTGAGAGCGGCCGAGTCGACCCCGTAGTAGGTCTTGCCCGTGATGAGCCCGACGACGAGGCCCCCCGGCCCGCTGGAGAGCTGCACCTCTTTGATGAGGCCGGCCTGCTCGAGGGCGCCGTGGAGCTGTATCTCGAGAGCCTGAAGCGACGCCTCACTCGAAGATTCCTGCTTTCCGTGCTTGGGCGAGGGCTGGGTCCTGGCCGAGGAGGGCTGGCTCATGCCGTTGTTGAACGACACGTCGAGGCCCTTGGCGAACTCGGAGTACTTGACGTGGTTCAGACTCGAGAGGGCGTAGAGCACCACGAAAAGCGCCAGGAGCAAGGTGATCATGTCCGAATAGGTGAGCAGCCACCGTTCCATGCCGGCGGGCTCCTCGTTGTCGCCCTCCTCGGTGGAGCTGACAGCCCGGTAGGGTCGCCCGGTCCTCATGCCGCCGACTCCTCCGCGGTCGACTTCTTGGCCTGCTCACCGCGCTCGCGTGGGGCAAGGAACGGGTCGAGCCGGTCACGCAGCTGTGGCCCGGTGAGGCCTTCTTGGACGGCAAGGAGCCCTTCGATGACGAGCTCCTTGCGGCGTACCTCGTCGTCGGAAAGGCGCTTCAACTTGTTCGATATCGGGATCCAGAAGATGTTCGCCGTCATCACGCCCCAGAGCGTCGCCGTGAAGGCGCTGGCGATGGCGGGCCCGAGCGTCGCCGGGGCGGACAGGTCGCCGAGCACCCTGACGAGGCCTATGACGGTCCCGAGTATCCCTATGGTCGGGGCGAAGCCGCCCATGTCCTGAAAGAACTTGATGCCGACGCGGTGGCGGGCCCGCATGCCGACGATCTCGGCGTCGAGCACGTTGCGGACCCGTTCGGGGTCAGACGTCGTGGTGATGAGCTCGACGCCCGAGCGGACGAACGGGTCGACCTTGGCCTCCGGCAGGCCGTTCTCGAGGGCCAAAAGGCCCATCGTCCGGGCCTCTTTTGCGGCCGTCAAGAGATGCTGGTTGAAGTCACTGGCGTGCCAGCTCACCTTGTTCTTGACAGCGGTCCGCAGCGCTCCGCGGACCGGTTTCAGGTCGTGCTTGTTCACGCCGGCGATCGAGACGCCCACGGTGCCCCCGAGGACGAGGATCATCGAGGGGATGCTGACGATCGTCATCGGCTTGCCGTGATCCATGATCATCGCGAGGAAGATCGAGGCAAGCGCGACGACGATGCCAGCGGGAGTCACTCGTCATCGCCTCCGGTGGGCACGACACGCAGCACCGGCCCAGGCGGCTCGGTGGGGACTGTCCAGTCATGTTCTGGCATGGCGAAGGCCCGCGCCGTGACGCGCGCCTTGGCGTCGACGATCTGGTCGATGACCACCTCGGGGGGCTCCTCGACGACGAGATGGGCGCCCCCGACGAAAAAGACGTTCGACTCTCGCCCTAAAGAGACCGGGTTCAGCTCTACGCGCTCGATGCGGTCGACGTTCAAGGCGGTGGTTGTCCCGTCCTTCTTGGTGACCAGGATCACCGCTTCTCCCTCCGAGACTCTCGGTTTGCCGACCTCTGCGAATACGTCACACCACAGCGCACTGAGCAGGGAGGCTCTCGCTCCCCACTCGTCCTCCGAGTTAATAACGGCACGAAAGTGCCGTCGCTTGCCGATCGCTGGCATCTTTGAACCTGGGCTCGCCGGGACTCGGTTAGGCGTTCGTGACGAGCGCCTGCAGGGCTGTCTCGGTGCTCGAGACGACCTTGGTGTCGGCCTCGTAGTCGGTCTGGGCTTCGATGAGGCTCGTCAGCTGGTTGGCGAGGTCGACGTTCGACTGCTCGAGCGCCCCACCGAGGAGGGTGCCCCGCCCGGAGGTCCCCGGCGTGCCGACCTGCGGCTGGCCCGAGGCCGCCGTCGTCTGGTACTGGAGGTCCCCCATGTTCTCGAGCCCGCCTGGGTTAGAGAAGTTGGCGAGGGCGATGGTGCCGAGCTGCTCCGACTGGCCGTTGGTGAAGGTGCCTGTTATGACGCCGCTCTGGCCGATGGACCACGACTGCAAGCTGCCCTGGGTGAAGCCGTCCTGGGTCGTGACGCCGACGGTCTGGTCCGTCGTGTACTGGCTCACGGCTCCGGCGGTGCTAGGAGCCGGGAAGTCGAACTTGATCGCCTTCTCGTTCCAGTTGAATCCCGTCGGGAGCGCTTGGGTGGTCGAGATGGAGGGTGACTGGTCCGTGACCGTCGTCGCCGCACCCCCGTCGACCGCGTAGCTCTCCAGCTGGCCCGAGGAGTCGAAGGTCAAGGTGACGCCCGAGCTGAACAGGTTCGACCCGTTCACGCTCGCCTGCATCGTCCACTGGTTCGCCGTGGCCGTCGGTGTGTAGGTGAGCGTCAGGGGAACCGCGTCGCCTTGGGCGTCGTAGATCGTCGCCGTGGTCGTGAAGGCGGCTCCGCCGGAGGGGATGTTGCCTCCCATGGTTATGTTCGCCGTCTCCTGCGGAGCGAGCGTCATGCTGCTCGGGATCGTGATCGCCCCGGTCGGCCCGGTCGTCGACGAGGTCCCGGCCCAGCCCTGCACGATGCCTCCGCCGGCGGTGGAGAGCGTGCCGTTCACGTCCAGCTGGAAGTTTCCTGCCCGGGTGTAATAGGTGTTCCCGCCCTGGTTGACGACGAAGAATCCGCTTCCCTGGATGGCCGCGTCAGTCGGGACACCTGTTTGGACAATGGCCCCTTGGCTGAAATTCGTCTGCATGGCGGCGACTTGTGAGCCGGCGCCGACCGAGGACGGGTCGGTGCTGGCGAGGTTGGTCGAGGATCCGCTGCCGGGAGCCAGCTGCTGGGTGAGGATGTCGGAGAACTGGACGTCCGCCTCCTGGTACCCGTCGCTGTCGGCGTTGGCGACGTTGTTACCAATGGTGTCGATCTCGGTCTGCATCGTGCTTATGCCTGAGTCGGCGGCGGCGAGTGATATGACGGGCATGTTGGTGTCCCTTTCTGATCGGTTCGGTCAAGTGGTCGGGTTCTTGTCTCTTTTCGCTCAGGTGGCCGAGCTTTGAGTAGGTGCGGTGACGGAGCTGACATCGCCGAGCGACACTGAGTCCTTGCCCACCTCCAGCGTCGGCCCGCTCGAGGTGATGGAGAACCCGCTGACGGTTCCCGTCACGGCGAGCCCCGAGGCGTCCGAGCCGGCGATGGTGTCTCCGATGAGGTTCGCCGCGGCCGAGGTCTGGTCCGTTTCGGCGATCTGCTGTTGGGTCTGCACCTGGGAGAGCGAGGCGAGCTGGGTCAGCAGGTCGGCGCTGCTCGTCGGGTCGAGTGGGTCTTGATATTTGAGGTTGTCGACGAGAAGGCTCAAGAACTCGTTCGGGGCGAGCAGGCTGTTCATACCCGAGTTGCTCGATGAGCTCGAAGCGGACCCGGTCGTGCTCGTGTCCCCGGTCGGGCTCGTGCTCGCGTCGGCCGCGCAGGCATTGGCCGCGTTGAGCGAGGCGGCCGCCGTCGCCGAAGTCACTGATTCGATCATCGAACCTCCTAAAGGATCACGTGGAGAGATTTCCCGGCATTGGTCGGGGCAACGGTGAGAAGAAGGCCACCGCCATCTTCGGCGTCCTGCCCAGAAGCGCTCGGCGGCTCGGTCTCCTCGCGCTGCCTGCCCTTGTTCCGGCCGTCGGAGAGCGACAGCTGCACGTCTCCGCCCCGGGCGGCCAGCTCTTGGCGAAGCTCGTCCAGATGCCCGGCGATGGCGTGATGACCTTCCGGGGTATGGGCAACGATGGAGACGTTGACGGTGGCGCCGTCTAGTTTCACGACAGCCTGCACATGTCCGAGCGACGGCGGGTTGAGCATCGCCGTCACGCTGTAGATGCCGCTGCCCTCACTGACCAGCTTGGAGATGGCGGCGGTGAGCGTGGCGTTGGAGACGACGAAGTCGGAGCGCTGCGGTGCCGCAGAGCTGGCGGGAGTCGACTCGAGATTCACCGCGAACTCGCCAAATCTCGTCTCTAGCAACGGGGGCGGCGCCGAAGCGGAGCCAGAGGGCGACGCCACGGCGTCGGTGCCGACGAGGCGCCCGGGCCTGCCCGTGGTGTCCCCGCTCGTCGCCCGGCTTGGAAGACTCGGTTCGGTTCTCCCCCCGTCATGGGAGCTGACATCTGCCGATTCGTTCTCGTGCAGGCCGAAGGCTCGAAGCGCAAAGGCCGGTGGTGCTGGGCTCGGTGACGATGTCTCTTCGGGCGCCACATCTGTGCTGTCTGCCGGCGGAGGCGTGACCGGGACGGCTTCACCTCCGCCGCCTGCAGGCGCCAGTGCGTCCGCGTGCCCGGACGAGGTCTCGAAGACGACGGCTTCGCCTTCTGCGGTCTTTGCGGGAGGCGCCTCGCCGCTGCTCGTGCCTGGGGCCGCAGCACCGACCTGTTCGAGAAGGTCGCCACTCAGAGCAGCTGGTGGTCGGTTCGGCTCGCCAGCGACCGGCCCGGTCTGTGCCTGCGAGTCGGACTGCTGCAGCCGAGCTGTCACATCGAGCGGTGCTGCGCGCGCCGGCGTCACCGTCGACACCGGCGTCACCGTCGACACCTTGTTGGCCTGGGGGGCGATCAGGCCCGGCTGCGGCAGCGACGTGGGCAAACTCGACGGCCCGGAGCCGGCCGGGGGGACGGCTCCTGTCTTTCTACGGGCGGTGGCGTCGTGGCGTTCGTCTCGTTGGTCCCCGGTAGCTGTCGTAGTGCCAGGTGAGGCGGCGTCGTCGAGCAGGTGCGCGAAGGCCGCCCCGTCCGTCTCGGTCGTGACCTGTCTCGTGGCGTCCTCGGTGGCGGCTTTCCCGGCAGTGACCGCACGTGAGGGCGAGAGGTCGGCGAGTGTGACGGTCCTGGTCATGATCCCGCAGCCATCCCTGCCTCGGCGAGGGTCTTGGCGACGTACTGCGGCGTGCTCCCGTCTTGAGGAACGCCGCCGGCGGCTTCGACGGCGCCACCGCCAGCCGCGTAGGCGGCGATGGCGTCGGTCCACGAGCCGAAGGCGGCGTGGAACTGGGCGAGCATGTCGGCCGCGCCAGGGATGGCAGACGAGGGATCGAACGGGCTGACCCCGTTGGCCGCCGCGGTGGCCGGCATGAACTGGGCGATGCCTTCGGCTCCGGCCGAGGAGACCACATCAGGTTGAAAGCGCGACTCGTTGTAGAGGATCGCCGCCAGCAAAGAAGCGGGCGTCCCGCTCTGCGACGCGGCTTGCTCGACCACTCCGGCGTACTGGGCGGGCACCGAGATCGTGCCCATCTGGACGGGGGCGCCATTGCCCGTGGAGGCGGCCGAGCTTACCTGGACGGCTGAGGTCGCCTGGGTTGGCACGTCCAGCCTGCGGATGCAAAGCGGTGCACACGGGACGGCTTGTACCTGCACGGTCTCGCCCGTCTCCGGCGCGTCGATCATCTGGTCGTTGCCGATGTAGATGCCGACATGGCCGGGCTTTCCCGGCGGTGCCCCGTTCTGGCCCGGCTCGAAGAAGAGAAGATCGCCCGGTTGTGCCTGGGCGAGGCTCGCCACTGGCGTGCCCACCTCCGACTGGTCGACCGAACCTCGGGGCAGCTCCACGCCAAGCTGGGCGAAGACGTACTGCACTAGACCCGAGCAGTCAAAACCGCTCGGCGAGGAGCCACCCCACAGGTATGGCACCCCGAGGAACTTCGAGGCTTCTGAGACAATCGCCGAGCCCGACGCCGTCGAGGAGGCCCCGACGCTCCCGGCGGACCCGGCCGACGAGCTTGCGAGCGAAACGAACTCGGGCTCGAGGGCGCTCGCCGTCAAGTCGTCCCCAGTCGAGACCGAGCCGAGCGAAGAGACGGTCGACGGCTCGGATACCGACGGCTCGCTCGCGGCGGCGAGAAGGACGGCGAACGGGTTGCTCGGGGACGGCAGCCCCGATTGTAGGGCCGGTCCGAGCTCGGCGAACTGCGCTTGCAGCTCGGCGACCGCCGGTGGCGTCGTGAAGACCGGTTCAATGGACACCGGCCGCCTCGATCGCTGCGGCCGCGGCCCGAACTGTGGCGAAGTCGTCGAGCACGGCGACGTCTTCGCGCTGCACCGCGACCATCCATTCACGCTTGCGGCGCTCGTCGAGCCTCTCGAGCACCGCGACGCGTCTTTCTGCGCGCACGGACTCGAGTCGCTCTGCACAAAGGCGGTCGTCGGCCGCGGCTCGCTCGGCCACGGCCATGGCCAGCATCCCCGCGAGACGCTCGCCCCTCTCCTGGCCGGCGACGAAGGCCGCCCCGTCGAGCTCACCGGAACAAGTGATGCCGGCCTCGTAGGCCTGCGACGTCGTCTGCTCGCGACCGACAGCGGTGGCGAGACACCTCGCCGCCATGCCGACGCGCTGGCGGGAAAGGAGGGACTCGACACGCCGGACGCGAAGCACCGCCCCGAGCCGGAACGAGTAGGCGTTCATGCCGCCACCTTCGAGCCCGAGAGGGCGAGGAGCCCCGCGCGCGTCTGTTCAAGGGACGAGAGCTCCGCCATGGCTTGGCGCGTGTAGGCGTCGATGGAAGGCTTCAACGCGATGGCCCTGTCCACGACGGAGTTGGTGCCCGGGACGTAGGCGTCGATCTCGATCAGGTCCTTGGCGTCACGCCACGCCGCCAGCAGCCGGCGGACATCTCCGGCTGCCGCCAGCATCTCCGAGTCGGTGATGGCCGGCGCCAAGCGTGAGATCGAGCCGAGGACGTCGACCGCCGGGTAGTGGTTCGCCTCGGCGAGCTGACGAGCCAGCTGCACGTGGCCGTCCAGGATCGACCTCGCCGTGTCCGCGATCGGCTCGTTCATGTCGTCGCCTTCGACAAGGACGGTGTAAAGGCCCGTGATGGAGCCCCGTTCCGCCATGCCGGCGCGCTCGAGGAGGCGGGGCAAGAGACCGAAAACGCTCGGCGGATAGCCCCGTGTGGCCGGTGGCTCCCCGGCGCTCAGGCCCACCTCACGCTGTGCCATGGCAAAGCGGGTGAGCGAGTCCATGAGCAAAAGGACGTGGCGGTCCTGGTCGCGGAACCACTCGGCGATCCGCGTGGCGAGGAAGGCCGCCCGGATGCGCACGAGCGCCGGTGCGTCAGAGGTGGCGACCACGACGACCGAGCGCCGCCGGCCCTCCTCGCCGAGAACGCGCTCGACGAACTCGGCGACCTCACGGCCCCTTTCCCCGACGAGGGCAATGACCGACACGTCGGCCGCTGTGCCCCGCGTGATCATCGACATGAGCGAGGACTTGCCGACGCCCGAGCCGGCGAAGATGCCGAGGCGCTGGCCCCTGCCGCAAGGCACGAGCCCGTCGAGCACGCGCACCCCGAGCTCGAGCTGATCGGCCACGAGACCGCGGCGCAGGGGGTGAGGCGGCACACCGTCGATGCCGACCTCCTCGAGCCCGACCAGGGGCGGTCCGTCGTCGATCGGCTTGCCGAGGCCGTCGAGGACACGGCCGAGGAGCTCCTCGCCGACGCGAACGGGAAGCGGACCCCGGGCGTCCTCTACGAGGGCGCCGACGCTCAGCCCGGTCGTGTCCCCGTAAGGAAGGCAGGTCACACGCTCGCCGCTCAGAGCGACGACCTCTGCGAGAACCGGCTCCTCGCCCTCGCGCAGGAGATGGCATCCGTCGCCGACGGCGAGGGGGATCCCGACGACCTCTATCGACATGCCGACCATGCGCACGACGCGGCCGTAACGTTGCGGGCGTGCGGCCGCCACGGCGCGCTCTTTGACGGCGGTGAGGAGCTCGGTCATGTCTTGCCCGTCGCCTCGTCAAGGACTTTGCGCACCCGCGCGAGGGCTGCTTCGATCCGGGCGTCGACAAGAGCCGCGCCGACCTCGAGGACGCATCCGCCGACTCCGATGGTGGGGTCTGCGACGATGCTCAGCCCATCGGGAAGCTGCGACTCGGCGACGATCGCCTCCGCGTCGGCCGGGTTGAGGCGGACGACGGCCCCGCCGCTCTCGGGCGACTCGGCCAGGGCTCGCCTGACGGCCTCGAGGCCGGGCGACGACGACAGCTGCAGTTCACGGGTGAGCACCGCCTCGGCGATCTTGAAGGCAAGCTCGGCGGCGGCGTGCTGCAGGCGGTCCCGCTCGGTCTCGAGCACGCCGCGACCTTGGTCGACGGCGGCCTCGAGGGCACGCAGGGCGTAGTCCTGGGCCGAGCGCGCGCTCCTGGCAGCTGTCTCCACCTCGGCGCGGGCCGTGGCGAGGCCGGCTGCGTAGCCGGCCGCCCAGCCGTCGCGCTCGACGCGTTCGCGTTGGGACAAAAAGGCGTCCTCGTCTACGAGGAGTGCCTCCGGCCTCACGACCGACAGGACGGCGGTGTCCTCGCGCATGATCGCCGATCGCATCGTCACAACAGCTCGTCGCTCTGGCGGGCGATGACGATCTCGCCGCTCGCCTCTAGCTCACGCACCGCCCGCACGATGGTCGACTGGGCGGCGTCGACCATGGACATCCGCACCGCCCCCATGACCTCGAGCTCTTCTGTGAGCTCGGCCTGGCCACGGTCGGACAGGTTCCGCTTGATCTTGTCCATGACCTCGGGGTCTTCGCTGGAGCCCTTGATCGCCATGGCGAGATCGGGGATCTTGATCCCCCTCAGCACGAGCTGGAGGGTCCTGTCCTCCATGGCAAGCACGTCCTCGAAGGTGAACATGCGCGCCCGCACCGCTTCTGCCAGCTCGGGGCTGCGCTCCTCCAAGCTGGCGAGCACCTGCTTTTCGGTTGAGCCGTCCGCGCGGTTGAGCAGCTCGACGAGCGCTTCGACCCCGCCCGGGGCGGACGTGCCGGCGGTGCCGAGGCCCCGGAGCTTGTTGGCGAGCTGCTGCGCGGCGGTGCTGATGGCCTCGGGTGAGACCGGGCCCATCGTGGCGATCCGCACCGCCACCTCGGCGCGAAAGTCGCTCGGCAGGGCGTCCAAGAGCCGGGAGCCGTCATTGGGCGGCATGTGAGCGAGGATCACGGCCACCGTCTGGGGATGCTCGTCGACGAGGAGGGGGGCGACGTGGGCGGGGTCGGCCTGGGAGAGAAACGCCAAGGGACCGGCTGCGCCGTTGCCCTGCAGGCTCGGCATCATCTGGGCGGCGCGCTCCTCACCGATGGCAGCGGCGAGCATGCGGCGCGCCTGGGCGAGACCACCTTGGTTTATCGACCTTGTCGTGTTGACCTTGCCCACGAACTCCTCGAGGACCCGGCCGACCACCTCCCTGTCGAGGGGCGGCAGGTTGGCGATCTCGGTGGCGAGCGCCACGGCCTCCTCGTCGCCCACCGTCTTCAAAATGACGGCGGAGGTCTCCTGACGGAGCTGGGCGAGCACGATGGCGACTTTCTGTTGCCCGGTCAGGTTCTCGTAACGCAGTTTGCGAACCGGGGCCGCCCCGCGTTGCACCACCAGGTGCTCTGGGACCTCGAGGGCTGATGCCTCCACGCTGACAGCGGCGTCGGTCATCTCGTCACGATCCCGACCTGGCCGAGCGCTCCTGCGACCAGGACCGCATCAGCTGGGCGACCTCGTCGGGGCTCGTGTTTATGTAGGCGTCGACCTCACGCGTCACCGGTGAGCCCGCCGGAGAAAGGGTCGCCGCGCTGAGCGGAGCCATCGCCGGGAGCTCGCCGGTGTCCACATCGATGGCCGGTAGCGCACCACCGTAGGGGAGCATCGGGATCTCCTCGAAGACCGGGCGCCGCTTCTTCGCGCTACGAAGAGCGAGGAAGAAGAGCAGCATGATGAGGAGCAGGAGACCGAGGTCAGGCGCGTAGCCCTCGATCTTGGAGACCATCGTGGGTGCCTTGAGCTTGGGGGGCTGCGCGGCGGGCGAGAAGGGGAGCGCCGTCAGCACGATGCTGTCGCCGCCCTTCAAGTTGAGGCCGGCCGCGGTCTGGACGAGGCTCTGCAGCTCGGGGAGCTGAGACTTCTTGATGGAGCTCGAGTTGACGAGGACTGCGACGGCGGTCTTTACCACCTGGCCGGGGGCCTGCTGCACGGTCTGGGAGACCTGTCCGACGGCCGTCTGGGTCTGGGTCTCGGTCGACTTGTAGGTGCCGTTCTGGCTCGTCGAGCTCGACGAGCTGGAGCCGAGCGCGCCTGCGGCCTGGGCGCCGTCGCCGGTGTAGGTCTCATTGGTGGTGCTCTGGCTCGTCGGCGTGCTGACCGGCTTGCCGTTCGTGCCGAGCTCGAAGCCGTTGGTGGTCGTGGTCTGCTGGTTGAAATTGAGCACGGCATGCACCTCGACAGCGGCGTTGTCCGGCCCGACGACACGAGACAACAGCGCCGTCAAAGAAGCGGCCAGCTCGTTGTCGTAGGCCGTCGTCTCGGCGCCGGTGGTGCTGGCGGAGCCGTCGACACCCGGGGCCGAAAGGACGTTGCCGTTGTTGTCGACGACCGTGACGTTGTTGGCGTCCAAGCTCGGCACCGATGAGGCGACGAGGTGAGCGATGCCCTGCACCTGGGCACTTGTGAGCTCGGTGCCGTCGGTGAGATCGACGAGGACCGAGGCGGTGGGGGTCTGGGTGTTGGTGATGGCGAAACTGCTCGTGTCGGGCATGACCAGGGACACCTGGGCGCTCGAGATGCCCTGGATCGACTCGATGGTCGTGGCGAGCTGTCCTTCGAGCGCCTCTTGGTAGTCGACGTTCTGCACGAATTGGGACGAGGTGATCCCCGTGGCGGCAAGGGTCTGGAACGTGATCGTCCCGCCTGCGGGAAGCCCCGCCTCGGCGAGGCTGATGCGCTCCTGGTTCACGTCCGCGTTGGGCACGAGCACGGTCGCCCCGCCGTCTTGGAGCTCATAGGGGACGTGGTCCGAGGTGAGCTTCTGGGTGACCTGGCCGGCCTGGGACGACTGGAGGTTGGCGTAAAGCACCGTGTAACTCGGCCCTGAGGCATGGGTGACGAAAAAGGCGCCCCCGATCACGAGGCCCAGGGCGGCGAGGGCGGAGATCGTCTTTTGGCCGGGGGTGAAACCGGCGAGGAACTGGCGCGACCTCGAGACGGCGCCGTTCAGCTTCGCGGAGTCGAATGCGACGACGGCCACGTCAGCCTGCCTGCATCGACATGATCGAGTTGAGCGCCGTGACGCCCTCGTTGCGCACCGTCGTCGCCAGCTGGACGGCGAGCTGGGCCTCGGTGGCGGCGACAGTCACGTCCGCCACGCTCGCCTGACCGGTGGCTCCTTCTATGGCGAGGGTCTCGGCGTTCGACGTCGTCGTGTCGAGCTGATCGAGGGCATTGCCGAGCAGGTTGGCGAAGCCGTCCGTCCCGCCCGTCGCCGTCGTGGTGGCGGTGGTCGAGGAGGGCGAAGTGGCGGCGATGGCCGTGACGGGTGTGATGGCGGGGATCATCGGCGTCAGGACTTGATCTGCAAGATGGCGTTGTAGGCGTCGGTGCTGTTCTGCAGCACCTTGGCATTGACCTCGTAGCTCACCTGCGCCTCGACGAGCGAGGTCATCTCGTTGCCGATGTTCACGTCCGGGTAGGCCACATAGCCCTTCTTGTTGGCGATGGGGTCACTCGGGTCGTAGGTGAGGATGCCTTGCGCAGAGCCGAGGGCGATGCCCGTCACCTCGACGCCGTTGCCCGCCGAGGCCGAGCCGCTTGCCGGCGCCGCCCCGGCGACGATCTCCTCGTCGCGGTAGACCGGCTGGCCGGGGGTGACGGCGTCCTCGCGCGTTGGCGACGTTGCCGCCGATGGCGTCGATCCAGGTCTGGTCGACCTCGAGACCGGTGCCGGCGATGTTGACCGCGGGGAACATCGACATGACGAGCTCCTCCTCCCTATCCGGAGACGGCCGTCGAGAAGATGGCGAACTCGGAGTTAAGCGAATTCACGACGGCCTGGTTCTCGAGGTTCGTCTCCGACTCGAGGGCCAGCTCGGCCGGCAGGCTCACGTTGTTGCCATCGCTGCCCGAGGGGAGGCCCTCTGGGGTGGTGGTGGCTGTGGCGGTCCCTCCGTTGGCGACGGCATCGGCGAGGGAGCTCTCGAAGTTCACGACCTGGGCCTGGTAGCCCGGCGTGTTCTCGTTGGCGATGTTGTTCGCGATGACCTGCTGGCGCTGCTGGATCGCGTCCAGAGCGAAGTTCAGCACGTTGATCGCCTCAACCGCGTCAGCCACGGTTCACCTTGCTCTCGAAGTCGAAAGCCGTCCTTGGCCTACGGCGCTACGGTCCGGGCGATCCCTGCCCCACCGCAGCTACTTACGACGCGATCGCTGCGGATCTTTCCAAGGGGGCGTGCCAACTACGCTTGGGGCTATCAACAAAGCAACGACCGCCGAAAGAGATCACGACGGGCCCCGGCACTCCCGGTTCCCGGTGCTGGATATGGCCCATGATCCCTCTTCGTGCAGAATTTCAAGGTTCCCGGCCGGTTCGCCGCCATGGTGAAGGTGCACAACTGCCGATTCACGCCGTCCGCCTTCAAGAACTCGGTGGCAGTCACCCGCACTGGGCGACCAGGACCACGGTGTGGTTGGGTCAACGACATGTCGTGGATGCCTTTAGCTGAGAAGGAGACCTGATGGCTCTTGTGCTGACCCGCGGCGTCGGCGAACGCATCCTCATCGGCGACGACATCGTGATCGAGGTTCGCGCCATCGTGGACGGGCGCCATGTGCGTATCGCCATCGAGGCACCACGTCAGGTGCCGATCCACCGTTCCGAGGTCTACGACGCCGTTTCGGCTGCCAATGCAGCCTCCACTAGGTCGGCGGAGACGGTGCTCGAAGAGGGACATTTGAATTTCGGCGGTTGACAGTTCCCCCTGGTCGGCCACGAGCTGGGGCCGAAGATGGGAGCGCCAAGATCGTCGAGCGCGCCCCTTAGCGACCCGCGGCGACGTTAGGGCGCAACTCCGAGCTTTCCCTCCAAGAAGTCGGGACGATTGGCGCGCAACCAGGCCAGTCCCTCCTCGAGGAGGATCTGTGAGCTCCTTCCCTGACCGGTGGCCCGCTCGCCAACGTGGTGCACGTAGGCCCGGCTGACGAAGTGCCGGTATCCCTTGTTGGCCAGATCCCAGCAGCACAAGTCGTCCGCAAACCAGTTGGTAGGAGGGAAACCCCCGACTACATCAAAGGTCTCGTGCCGGATCCAGGCGGCGACGGGGACGACCATATCAACCCCGAAGATCTGTCCCTCTGTCTCATAGCCGATACCCGCCAGGCACGTGGCGCCGTTTGCGAAGCGGATGTTCTGAGGCCCTTTCACGTAGTTCGAACGGCAGCCAACGAACCCGATCGGTTCCGCGCAAAGACCACCGATGGTGTCCACGTCTTCGAGAAGGAGCCGCACGGTGTCGGGATGCAGGACGCAGTCGTCGCCGAGAATGAGCAGCTCGCTGGCGTCGGTCTGTCCGGCACACCAATTCCACGCCTCGCTGCCTGTCGTGATGCCAGGCGCCTGACGCAGCAGCCGCATGCGCGGGTTGCAGGGGAGGCCGTTCGGCTCCTCGGTGCCGTTCCAGCCGACCAAGACATCGATCGTCGGTGCGTATGCCTGAATCGACGCCAGCGCCACACGCAGATCACCCCACACCGACTGGGCGCTCTCCGGTGTTGACCACCGGGCCGCCGGCAAGATGATGGTCAGCATCGTAGGAGTGCCTTTCTCTCTCACACGCCGGCCAGGTCACCGGCGCAGACGGTTCGCTTGAAGATCTGCAGGGCATGGTTCACGGCTTGGTCCATGTCGAGGTAGCGGTACCTTGCCAACCGCCCTGCGAAGACCGTCGCCGGCGCCACCTCGGCCAGCAACGCCGCGTAGCGTCGGTAGAGAAGCCTCGAGTCCTCCATCGGCACCGGGTAGTAAGGCTCATTGCGCGAGGGCCGGTACTCCTCCGGGTATTCCCTGGTGATGAGGGTGCTGCCGGTCACTGGCCCACCGAAATGGGCATGCTCGATGATCCTCGTAAAGGCGTGCTCGTTCGGGTAATTGACCACCGCCATCGGCTGGTAGGGCCCGAGCGGCAACTCGGTGTCCTCGAAGCGGAGACTGCGATAGGGCAGTGGCCCGTACACAGCTTTGAAGTAGTCGTCGATGGGGCCGGTGAAGACCAGGCGCTTGTAGCGAAGGGAGGCTCCGATCGCATCGAAATCAGAGGAAAGTGCCACCGTGATCCGGTCATGGTCGAGCATTCGAGACACCATCGCCGTGTAGCCGTCCGCGGGAAGGGCCTGGTGGGGATCACGAAAATAACGGTTGTCGCGCGAGATCACCACCGGGACCCGCGCGGTCACCGCCGGGTCGAGATCCTCCGGACGGCGCCCCCACTGCTTGATCGTGTAGTTGACGAACACCGAGTCGTATAGCAACGAGCCCAGCTCGGCGAGCGCGCGATCCTGGTGCTCGATGAGACGGAGGATCGGGACCCTGGCACCGAAGCCGAACTCGTCGGTCAAGGCCCGCGCGAGCGGCCCCGCGTCCTTGTCTCCCAGGAGTGCGTCGAGGGTGTTCAGGTTGCACGGCAGAGGCACCAACCGCCCGGACACGCGGGCAACGACCTGGTGCTCATAGGCGCGCCAGTCCGTGAACTGCGATAAATAACGCCAAACGCTTTCCGAGCTTGTATGGAAGATGTGGGCGCCGTAACGGTGCACCCGGATGCCGTTTTCGTCCACGGGGTCGTAGGTGTTGCCGGCTATGTGCGATCGGCGATCGACGACCAGCACCGTCTGTCCCAGCTGGGAGGCAATGCGTTCCGCCAAAGTCGCACCCGTGAGGCCAGCGCCGACGACGAGCCAGTCGAAGCTCCTCCGCGGAGCAAAGGACCCGGCTCTGTAAGAGCTCACGCTACCCACATCGGCCAGATGCTGGTCCTTCTTTAGGGTCCGCCCTCACGCGCCGACGTCGGAGGGACAGTGATACTCCTTTGATCGCGATCTCCTGTCGTGGTCCGCCGGCTCAGTCGGAGCGGACTTCGGCTCAAAAGCGACAGTCCCGAAATCTTCCGGATGCATGACGCGCCAAGCTTGACGACGTCGAGCTCGTTTTGCGACGAAACGACCCCCGCCAAGCAGTGGACTACTGCAAGCGACTTCAGGCACTCTTGCCCCCAGCCAACTGCCACCGAGATGCTTGTAGCGTGCGCGGCGCCCTCCGGCACGACAGCTGTGTCGGCGATAGGCCAAACAACATTGCCAGGTTGTAGGACTATGACTCCGAGAGACTGCCCGAAGTCCTCCCGCCTCCCAATAGGGACGTTTCAACGCGTTGTGTTGTCTCAAAGGGGTCTTTGGAAGGCATCAAATGGCGCGTGCCTGCAGGTTGTAGGTCGCTCAACCGGACAGATCGCAAGCTTAGGCCGACGTCGCCCCGCTCTAAACAAGCGATCTCGACAACCGGTAGGTGCTGCGGCAAGCGGACACGCCGTGTGCTTCGGGGCACACGCAGATCGGTAATGAACAGGCCATCGCGCTCTTCTTGAAAAGCTGCCTATCATTGGCCTTAAGGAGATGCTGATAACTACGCCCTGTCCGCATATCCCGATGTAGCAGAAATTGCCAATGACTAGCCTCCGCGCGTTGGCGAACACACGGTCTATCCACGACCGCAACACGGTGCCAACCGCCAGGACGAACCCCGGACGCCAGAGAGGTCAGTTACTTACGAGATGACTATGGACAGAGTCGAATCTCCCGAGGCCAACCTGGCCGGGCTGCTCGGCGACATCCCCGACGTTGTGGTCGTCCTCGACCCCCAGGGCCGATTGCTGTGGGGCAATCACGCCGCCGAACGCTTGTTCGGCCGGTTGCTCCACGACTCGATCGGGCTGCCGGCACTCGACCTCGTCCATCCGGACGATCTGGAGCTCGTCCTTCGTTCCTTGGCGAGCGTACAAAAGAAAGAGGTTGGCACGCTCATCGAGGTCAGGGCCAAGGCCGTCACCGGATGGCGCCTCCTCGAGGTGCTCGGCGCACCGGTCAATTGGTACGGCTATCCTGCCGTGCTCTTCTCCATGCGGGACCTCACAGAGCGGCGACGCTTCGAAGTGGCTCGCAGTGAGGAGGCGCGCTTTCGATCGCTCGTGCACAACGCGGCCGCGATCACCCTCCTCGTCTCACCCACAGGGATAGTCGAGTCCGTCTCGGGAGCGCTCAGCCGCCTGCTGGGACACGATCCTGAGCTCGTCGAGCAGCGCGCCCTCGCCGAGCTTGTGAGCCCGGTCGACCACCCGGCGCTGGCGACGGCTCTCCGACAGGCTCTTCGCGGTGCGTCGGCCTCGAACCCGGTGACCGTCGTCGTGCGCATGCTCCGCCACGCAAGCGACGAGTCGGTGCCCTTCGAACTCTCCTTCGTCAACCTCATCGAAGACCCCATCGTCGGCGGCTTCGTCGTCTCCGCGCACGACATCACGGCACTCGTCGCGGCCGAACGCGAAGTGCGCGACACCTTGTCGTTGCTCACAGCGACGCTGGAGTCGACCGCCGACGGCCTTCTCGTCGTCGACATTGCGGGCCATATCACGAGCTTCAACCGTCGCTTCACCGAGATGTGGCACCTGCCCGATTCGATCCTCGCGCAACGTGACGACGCCACGGTCATCGACTTCGCCATCGAGCAGTTGGCAGAACCACAGACATTTCGCACCAGGGTGGAAGA
Organism: uncultured Acidimicrobiaceae bacterium; assembly: GCA_963779425.1. Taxonomy (GTDB): domain Bacteria; phylum Actinomycetota; class Acidimicrobiia; order Acidimicrobiales; family Bog-793; genus Fen-455. Next base: position 113,325 of record CAVZYD010000010.1, on the reverse strand, counting down.
GCTCTACGCCGCGCCCGAGGCGGAAAGCTACGACAGCATCGAGTTCAAAGACGGGCGGGTTTTCGAGCGTTATTCGAGACCGCAGCGCGTAGACGGCGAGATTGTCGGGCGCGTGTGGAGCTTCAGGGACGTCACCGACGCCAAACGCACAGAAGAGGAGCTGCGCGAAAGCGAGCAGCGCTTCCGCCAGGTCTTCGACCAGGGCCCGCTCGGCATCGCTCTTGTGGATCTCGAGGCGCGCGTAACCAACGCCAATCGTGCCCTGTGCCAGTTCGTGGGACGTCCCAAGAGCGAGCTCGTCGGCGCGAGCTTCAGTTCTTTCACCCATCCTGACGACGTGGACAAAGACGTCGAGCTCATCCGGCAAATGTCGGACGGGGCGATCCACAGCTACAAGGCCGAGACGCGTTTTGTCACAGAAACTGGTGAGGTCGCCTTCGGGATCGTGACCGCCTCGATGATCCGGAGCGAGCTCGGCTCGCCGATCTACGGCTTGCGCATCGTCGAGGACATCACCAAGCGCAAGCGTCTCGAGCACGAGCTCGCTTCTCACGCGACGACGGCGCGCAAGCTCCTCGCCAGCTTGACGCCGCGGGAGGTCGAGGTCCTCGAGCTGTTGGCGCAGTCCGCCACGGCCTCGAAGCTCGCCGATCGTCTCTCGGTCTCAGTACGTACCGTGGAGACTCACCTCGCGAACGCCTACCGCAAGCTCGGAGTCCGCACGAAAGAGGATGCGGCGGCCGAGTTCGCACGCCTCACCAGCGCCGTTGCAGCCTTCCCGGAAGGGCCGTGAGGGGGCCACGTCCCCAGCGGGTCGGCGGCGGAGCTATCTACGTAGTAAAGGTCAGTAGTCGGTACGTAGAAGAAATCAGTACCGTACTGAAGAAAGTCCCGTACGAAGGCGCCTAAAGCTGTCTGTGCTCCTGCCGAAACCTTCTAAGTGCGCTTCGCGAGGGAGCGTTGTTGAACGTCGCGAATCAGGAGGCTTTTGATGTCAGTGCGGGATTGGAAGAGCGGGGCTCACGCGAAGCGCGGCGAAGGGGCGCCGGGCAGCAAGAGGCCACGCATGTCGCGCAAGGTGAAGCTTGCCAGCGCCGTGATGGGTGCCCTGTTGGCAGGCGGTTCCGCCTATGCCGCGACCAACTGGGTCGTCGGACTCAACTCGAATTCGAACGGCGAGGCCCAGTCGGCCACGGTCTCCAACCTGACCATCGCCGCCGTCGCCACCCCAAGCGCCACGAACCTTTTGTACCCGGGCGGCAACGGTGACGTCGTCCTCACCATCACCAACCCCAACGCCTTCCCGGTCACCATCACGGCCGTGAACCTGCCGACGAACACGACCTATGCCACCGGTTACTCCAACGCCGGCCTCACGACAGCCGTGCCGAGCTGCTCGTCGACCACGAGCGACGTCATCTGGAACTACTCGACAGCGACAACCGGCAGCTCGCACGCCCTTGGCACCGCGCTCGTCGTAGGCGCGGCGGGCACCTTGACCGTGACGCTCACCAATGACGCCAGCATGACGGCGTCGGCACCTGCGGCATGCGAGGCCAACTACTTCTCCATGCCCTCTTTGACGGGCGTGACCGCAACTGGCGGCGCAGGCACCGCCACGACATCTCCGGCTACCGACAGCTGGACAAGCTGACCGGATAGCGGGAATACGGCGAGCAGGCAGCGGCGCGAACGAGGACCACGAGTGTTGGCCCCAAGGCCACTCGCGCCGCTGTTTGCAGCCGTGCTCACCGCGGCGTGTCTGCTCTGGGCCGTGCCTGCTTCCGCCACGACCTGGGCAGCAGCGCTCGGTTCGGGCAGCCACGGGGAATCCCAGGCCAAACCGGCGCCTTCGCCGCCCGCCACGGTCTCGACCGTGTGCGTAGCCCCGGCCACCGAGCGCGTCGTCACCGTCTCGTGGACGGCGGTCACAGACGCGACGACCTACTCGATCTTCAAGTCGACATCGACTTCGACGGGCTCTTACTCCTCGACCGCGACGGGATTGACGGGCACGTCGTGGGAAAGCGGGACACTTGCGACAGGCAACGTCTGGTTCGAGGTGGAGGCATTCGTGGGCACCAATTGGGTGAGCGCGAAATCGAGCGCCAGCAACGAGACGACGCTCGCTTCGAGCAACCCGGAGTGCAAGGTGCCATAAGGCGCCAATACTCCCGGTCTAGAAGGTGACACCGTGGAACCCTCCCTAGGTGGACGTGCCGTTAGCCCGAACGAGGAACTGGCCGTGGCCAGGGCAGAAAGAGACCTCTGCCAGGTGCGGCTTCGTCAGGCGGCGAGCGAGCGAGACAACCTGCGCACCGACCTCGCCGAGGCCCGCGCCGAGCTCGAGTACTGGCGGACCCTGGCCGAGTACCGCGAGCGACGTCTGATCGAGCGCCAAGCCGGCACCGACGCCAAGATCGAGCCGATCAGGGCCAAGCTTCGCCGGGGCGGCTGATCACCTCGGGTTTGCCTTACCTTCGGCGCCCCGCCGCCTCGCCGGGGCGACAGCCAACGAGTCGCCAGGATCAGGACTCGACCAGGAAGAGGAGCGTTTCCGGCCGTACGCCGTCGTCCCTCATGGCCTCGGCTGCCTCCTCGGATCGCATCACCTGCTGGAAGGCGTCCATGTCCGGGACCTCCACGACCAGCCCGACTCGGTTCGAATTGGCTGGGTCGACAAAGGTGCGCACCGTCGCCCCGAGGGGCCCTAAGACGTCCTCGCGTCGCGAAGAGGCGAGCCAGGCCTCGACGTTGTCGACCTCGTGGAAGATGATGAGTGTCGCCATCTTCACCTCGGCTTCCTGCCGCTCTTCTGAGCTGGGCGGCCTGCTCGGAAGTACCTGAAGCTATGGGCCAGGTCCGAGACGAGTCAACGGTCGTAGATGACGATTGCGTGCCCTCCGCCAGGGACGGACGCAGCCGGCACCACGCAGTTCGAGGATGGCTGGTCCCCCGTGCGGCCGGCGACGTACCTCGAGACTCACGGCGAGTGACCTGGGCTCGAAGGTGCGGAGTCGTTTACAGCGGTCCGCAGGAGATCGTTCCATCGCGCGTCCGCCACCCGGCACAACTGTTGCAGCTGGTCACGCTCCCGGCCTCGAAAGGGCGGACCGTCCCGCCCCGTCACCAACACCAGCGGCGACGAGCCGAGCACCGCCCAGGCGACGTCCCTCGGCCCGACCGGGCCAGAATCAGGCGTGGAGAGCGACAGGCCGCCATGCGCACCTGTCACGAACGTGTCGAGCCAGGTGGCACTCGGCGGGCTACCGATCACAGCCAGGGATGTGACCTTGTCACCGCCGGTGTCGAGCAGAGTGCACCATTCGCATGCGAACGCGGTGCAGACGCCCTGAGCGAGCATCGCTGCGAGTTCGTTCGTGCTCCTCGCCCGGGCGAGGAGCACGGCAGCTTCGAGCGGGTCGCGACCGCCATAGGGCACACGGGAGACGAGATGACGCAGATCCTCCACTTCGACACCAGGTAGTTCAGAAAGGGCAACAACAAGGTCGTCCGGCGCGTAGCCGGCGGGAAGCTCGACGGTGAGCTCGTCCACCACGCGGGCACCGTCACGTTCGAGGATGTCGATGCCGACCAGATCGCCTCCGAGCTCTCCGATCCTGGTGGCGATGCGGCCGAGCGATCCTGGACGGTCCATGAGCCACAAGCGCACGACCGCGTAACGAGACACGGCTAAGACGCTACCTGTCGCATGTGAACGGACGATTTCCCCAGCGCGAACTCCTCGAGAACCGAGCGTCGCTACGCGAGCGGACGTCGTGCTTGCGGCCAGGAGCGATGCCCAGCTCTCGAGCATGAGATGCGGGGGCTCAATCGTGCGCGACTCAAGTGTCGTCGGAGAAGCGCTCTTCGAGCGATGGCCGTCGGTGGCGGACTAGCCAGAACCGACGCGTCCCTTTAGCATCACGGGCGGTCCGACGGTCCGAAGTGACCAGACTGGGGTGATCAAGGGTGACTTTGCCCGTAGAGCTCGTCTCTTTGCTGCAACGGCCGAGCCCGTGTTACATAACGACCCTGATGCCGGACGGTTCACCCCAGGTCACCCAAACATGGGTCGACACCGACGGCGAGCACATCGTCATCAACACGGTCCAGGGCTTTCAGAAGGTGAGAAACGTCGCGCGCGACCCACGCGTGGCCGTGATAGTCGCCGACGCGACGAACCCGTCCAGCTACTACGCGATCCGTGGACGGGTCGTAGATATCACCGCCAAAGGCGGCAGGGAACACATCGAGGCCCTCGCGCAACGCTACCTGGGCACTCCTTATCCCTGGTGCGGCGGCCGGGACCAGGTCCGCGTCATCCTCACGATCAGCGCCGACAAGATCCACGGGATCGGCTAGGCCAATCACCTCGGGTGAGGCCAACGACACCACTTCCGCGGCAGGACTACGGCCGAGAAGATAACCCGATCCACGAGAGCGACACCTCGAGACAATCCAAACGCCGGAGACAAGCTGAGCGAACTCCGAGCTGCCCTAACCGCCCGAGCGGCGGGTCTTGGGGTGTTGCCGGCCTTGCGCTTCGACCAGCGCGCCTTGAGGCGGGCCAAGTCGCCGCGCCAGAGACGTCTCAGGGTGGGAACGGGGCAGTCCCTCCCGAGGTCTCCCGGTCGGTGGTCAGTCCATGGCGGTAAGGACCACAAGCCACGGCAGGAGGACGGTTACAGGCAGGCCTGGGAGCGTCGAAAGACCGCTTTGTGACCAGCACTAGCTGGCAAAAGTTTGGACTCTTCTTTTGGGCATTATGACTGCCAGGTCTTGCACTGCCCCGCTATCTCTCGCGTACTCTTCGCCTTCGCTGGCAAGAGCTTGGCGACCGCACGCAACAATGGGCAGTTGCGGTCGTACAAGGACGGCAATGTCTCTTGGTGCTCTGTGACAACGACCGTGTTCTCGCACTCGTCGCCGTCTGCCGTGAAGAACGGCGGCAAGCCCGCCTTTGACCGAATTGTTATCTCGAAGAGAATCGAGTCCTCCATGCAAAGCACCCTGGGCGCGCGCGGAAGAGCGTTGAAGACGGCCCTTATCGCCGCCGCCTGTGAGTTGCTGAGAAGAACCGTCACAGGACCGGAAGAGCCTTCCATGGCCGAGGTCTGAGAGAACCCCGTCACCTCCATGACACCCCCGGTGGGGACGACCTCTCCGGCAGGTCGGTTCGGGACCCAGACCGTCTGTGAGTCGATGCGCAGCTCGCTCCCGGTGCCAACCGGGGAGAACGTGTAGACGAGCTGGGCTAGGTACTCGTTGTTCCCCGAAGTTGGCAACGAGACCTCGACATCCTCCTCCGTACATTGGGGGCTGGAGCCATTGCCGGTAGAAGTCATCTTGGCGCCGGGGTGGAGATGCGCCTCGAGGTAGCTCTCGACCTCATCGGGCGATTCGGCGACCAGATACAGCTTGTGGAGGTCGGTCAGATCGCTTATGCCGACGCTCGTTGCCGCCTGGGCAAGCAAGCCGCAGAGCAGTCTGTGAGTTGAGTGCGCACCTGGCGGGATGGCGGCCTCCTTGAGCACGCGGATCGCGAACGAGGCCGCTGTCTCCTTTGCAGGTCGCTGTACGTTTCCAGCCGCCGTCGCGGCACCAGAGATGCCGAGAACCGATGCCAGGAGCCCGATTCCGACGACGCGGGTCAACCGCACGACTCTCATCATCCCATGAAGCAGAACAGTGGCTCTTTCGCGTATCGCTCAGCGAGGCAAGGACCGCAAGCCGCGCTGGACCGAATCGGCCACGTGCAGGCTCGGACTCGCCGGCATCAGTCTCCTACTGTGGCGCCACCTACTGCCCCTCGTAGCGCCGTAGGAAATATCCGTCGACCGGCAGGTACTGCACCCGACCCCGCGCAGCGGCTGCCGTCACGCATACTGCATCAGTGGGGCCATACCACCGATGTCGTGCCACGTCGCCGCGGCGTTTGGCTGGCTGCCTCGTCCCGGCGCTGGTGATCCTCTTTCTTGTCACCCCTTCGGGTCCGACCGGAGCATTAGCCAGACCTGTCGCGATCGCCCACGGCGTCGTCGACTCCGCCTGCGCCAGCGGCGCCGGCACAGCGATTCCCGCGCCGGAGTCGTGGCTAGCCGGAGCAGTCTCGGTCGCAACCACGATCATGCCGAGCGAGATAACTCTCGTCGTGGTCTCTTCGGGGTATCCACCCGCCTCCTACGCCGAGGTGCACGCCTTCACGTCCAACTGCGCTCCAGACTCCGCCTTCGGCGACAATGGTGTCGAGCGGCTTACCGTCAAAGGCCGCGACTTCACTATCGCGGCCGCGATCCCGGCCGTAGGAGGTGGCGCGATCCTCGCCGGTCAGTCGACGGGCGGATGGCTCGTAGCTCGCATTGACGCGAGCGGTCGACTCGATCCGGCATTCGGGAAGGGCGGTTGGACCGTGCTGCCTTGGCCGGGCGGCGCGTCGGCTGTCGCCCAAACGCCCTCGGGCGACATCGTGCTCGGTGGCAGTGTCGGCGGTGGCTGCTGCGTGCGGGAGTGGGTAGGCGAACTGAGCGCACGTGGCGCCCTCATGAGGCGTTTCGGGTCTGGTGGTCGAGTGCGCATTGGTCCGCTTGAGGACTCGGGTGTCGCCCGGGTTGCCGTCGAGCCGGACGGCGACATCCTGGCGCTCACCGGAGGAGGGAACATGGGGTGTTGGGGCGTCACCGTCGCCGCACTCAACTCCTCCGGTTCGCTTGTGCCCTCATTTCAGCGAAACTTCAACGCGACGATGCGACGAGCCTTGCCCTCGGAATCCTTCGTCGGCGACCTCGTCGTCCGCCGCGACGATTTTCTCCTCGTCGGCACCGAGCAGGAGAACTGCGTCACGAACGTCGCGAGCCCGACAGCCGCGGGGCGCATTATCGCGTTCCAGCGCAACGGTGAACTCGAAGCGAGCTTCGCCAACAGAGGAGAGGCGCGCTTCAGCTCGTCGATGGAAGACCCCGTTTGGGCACTGCCGCAGCAGAACGGAGGAGAGCTGGTCGTCGGTGTGACGCCGGCTATCCAGGCAAAGGCCAGAGCGCGCCTGACCCTGGTGGACGTGTCAACAAGCGGGAGTGTCGATCGCGCCTACGGTCACAACGGCGTCGCCCAGCTCCAATTGCCCTTCCTCAGTCAGTCCTATCCGGCTTCTTACGTCCCCGTTAGCGTCACGACGAACGGCCGCGTGAGCGTTGTGGTCAGCAGCACTGCCGACGGCAGGGCGCTCAAGCTCGTACAGTTCCTGGGCTAGGGCGGCGTCACAGCCGAGACCTCAGAGCCGGCTCCGAGAGCGTCCACACTCAAGAACCCAGGGACGACTGACCTAAAGCGAAGCTGGTGCCGTTTCTTCGGACGCGCGAAGAACCTCGTGATGCTCGTCTGTGCTCATGTGTAGGCGGGCTCGTCCTTCAGGTTTTGGCGCAGCCAGGTCCTCACCTCTCCCTCGTCCTCGTGACCATGAACAGTCATCGCATGATGGGTGGCGGCGGCGAGCACTTCGTCCTCCTCACCCGAAATTGTGAGCGTGCAGCCGCTTTCGCTCGGGAAGTCTCGGCAGTCGGCAACTTTTCGGCCCATTAGGTCTCCGTTCTCTCGATCGCTGCGGTGGTCACATTTCCTCGACGCTGCGCACGTCCAGGTTGCGGAACAACATCGGCCCGTCGCACAGATGACCGAGGCGCTCGGCGAATGATGCCGTCTCAGGGAGGTTCGAGTTGGCCATGGCATCCTCATATGAAGGGAACTCCACGATCTGGACATAGGTGTTCGGCCGTTCCCTGTCCTGAGTCACGGTGGCCCTTTGAGCGGTCCGACGCCCCGCTGTCTTCGTTCGCCACTCGCTGACCAGCGCTTCGACTTCGTCTGGCCGGGTCGTCGTGAACTCGATGATCTGGACGAACGCCATCGCGACATCTCCCCCCGGGAGCCGCTTTCCCGCGGCGGGACTTCGCCGCTGGGATCCCCTTCGCGCACGGTAACGCCGTTCGCGGACCATTTCAACTCGTTCTTTGCGCCAGATCGCTAGGTCGATGGCACCCGGCAGCTCAATTGCCTCGAGGCTTCCGGCCACATCTATCAACTGTGGTCTCGGCGAGGCCCTTGTGCCGCCGAGTGGCTGCACTCGGCCCACCGAAGGTCCACGTCTCCGTTGTGGCGCCACGCGCCAAGTGCACGGTTGAGCGCGCAACGTCGACTATTGCACCAGGCCGGTCACGCCTTCCATCGCATGCACAACGAACAAAACCACCAATCTCAAGTGAGACTGCGCCGACGCCTGGTCGATCAGGGTGCTGTCAAGTGTTCCCCTGAGCTAGAAGGCAGGCGAAGGTCCCAGTTCCACAACCGATGTCCAGAACGGCCAAGGCGCCGAACTCGTCGGCGATGGCTGCGTACGGCGCGAGGTCGCCGCGGTCTGGGTCGAGCGGGTCGAAAAGCTCGGCGAGCCGCGGCTCAGTGAAATGGGCATCGGACACCCGAAGAGACTGTCCGAACTGAACGGTTCAGGCAACAGGCCGGCTCCGCACCGACCGGCGCCCGTAGCGAGACGGCTCGCGACGCGCGCGCCGATCCGGGATGGTTCCGCCGAAGGATCGCGGGGCGCGGTTCTGGGCCAGTTCCAGAGAAGGGCCTTCTCACTGACTATCCGTCCGGGCGCGCACGGCAGGCGGATGCGATCAGCGGGCTGGCCATCCGGCGCCGACAACGGTGACCGCGGTGCGCAGCACTTGGCCGTCCCAGTCTGTGTGCGTAGCCAAGGCAGCCGCTCCGGGCCATCGGGCGGCAACTATGTACAGGTATGGCGGATCGGTATGGCCGAGCATGCAGGCGAACCCCCCGCGGTCGAGGGGAACAGTACTCAAGACTTGGCCGCCTTCGGCGACACGTGTGCAGCGCTGATGCGGCACGTCGGCGTACCAGGCAGCGCCGTCGGCGTCGAGGCAGATACCGTCTGGAGCGTCCTCGCCCAGGTCGGCCCAGACCCGACGGCCTGCAAGTCCGCCGTCGGAGGCGATGTCGAAACCGATGAGCTGATGCCGGTAGGAGTCGGCAACCACGAGCGTCCGGTTGTCCGGGGTGATGGCCATGCCATTGGGAAAGGCGACGTCCTCGGCGACAATGCGTGCCGCGCTGTCAGGGCTGACCAGCGCGAGGAAGCCCGGCTGTATCGGGCCTTCGGGAGGTCCCTTGGCGAAGTCGAAGTTTCCGCTGTTGACGTAGGCGTTTCCTCGCCCGTCGATCACGATGTCGTTGCAACCAAACGGTGACAGCGCGGACAGGTCCGCGTATTGTGCCAGGCTGCCGTTGGGCTCCAGAGTCAACAGTGCTCGTTCTTGGTTGGACACGAGCGCGAGCCGTCCGTCAGGCAAGAAGTCGAAGCACAGCGGTAGCGATGCGTGTCGGACCATAACCTCAAAGGCCCCGGTGTCGTCGACCGCGATGATCTCGCCGGCGATCCAGTCACTAAACCACAGCCTCCCCTGGTGCCAGCGCGGCGACTCCACCAAACCCCGGTCGGTCACAAGAACTTCCAAGTCGATGACCTCCTTCCTTCCGAAGCGGTCGGCTAATGATCCGAGTAGCTAACGGGTATCTTGCTAAGTTCAGACGTTCGTGCGTGGCCGCACTCATCGGTCCAAGGCTTTCCGTGCTGTCTCCATTTCTCAAGCGGCACCTTGGTTAACCCGCAGCCATGGCTGATCGGCGAGACATCCGCGCATATCCACGCGCACGAGATCGCTGGCTCGGCGCTCACGCTTGACTGGCTCCGGGCGCTGATCTACATCCGGCGATATGGGACAAGGCTCCCTACTGGAACGCCCCGAAGATCGATTCGTAGATACGTCCGACAGCGGTCGGCATTCCTGCAGGCTACCGCTGGGGCTACATCCTCACTCCGGACGGTGACAACACCACCGTCGTCACCGAGGTCTTTGACTACGGCCCCTTGTCGGAGGAGCTCCTACGTGATGGCGGGGCGTGGATCAACGGGGCCAAGTGTCGTGCAGGTACCGGAGCCAGTGTCGCCCAGGTACCGGAACCGCGCCGGGAAGTGTCGTGCAGCTACCGGAGCCACAGTGTCAAGCATGAACCGGGCTTTTACAAGGCGGTCCGCGAGGCAACTACACACCCGAGTGGTTGAATAACGGCTACGCCGTCGCCTTCGGTGAACCCGAAAGCGAGCGAGCGTGAAGATTTTCGAGTGGAGATGATGGGACGACTCTCGAACCACGAGGTCAGTGCGCGGATCGATCAACTTTATGCCCTCATCCAGGCAGGATGGCCAGACGGTTACGTGTGATATAGCTAATCGACGACGCTCTAATCGACGACGCTCTGCGAGGAGTTTGCAAGTGTTTCGAGCGGCCCGCCTGCCCTGCCGAATATCCGCGCATAACGATGCCGAATCTGTTCGGGGCCCTCTTTAGCTCTGACGAGCGATCGTCCGCGGCCCGAAGTCGACGCCTTCGTGCTCGACATGGTCGAGCGCCGCACCTTCCGCAAGGCGGAGTTCACCGAGACTGCCGATGGGCACGTCCGCCTGCTCGCGCCGCTCACACATGAGCTGGCCGAGACGATGCCCCTGTGGGCCAAGTGGCTCGGCCCGATCGCCGAGCACGTCGCTCATGTCTTCGGCAAGGCGATGGATGGCTCGTACTCGGCGGCCACGCCGCGCACCTCTCGCCGCCGTCGCGATGCGCAGGCGGTCGTTAAGGCACGCAAGGTCGAGGCATCCCGTCGTGCCGCCGCCGGCAGGGTCCTCCAGCGCCCGATCGCTCAGCCGGCCGCTCTTGCGTTGTGGTCGTGTCCCGATTGCGGAGGAGCAGTCACGAACCCTCGTCACGTCCGCTGCGAAGCGTGCATTGTCGCCGACCCGGCACAGGCACCCGAGATTCGTGGCAGGCGCGGGGCTGCCATCGCTGCCCGGAAGCGGGCGCTCACGGAGTGGGACAAGGTGAATCCCGACACGGTTTACGACCCAGAGCTGTTCCGGCGGGACATCCTACCGAAACTCGGGACCGTACCGCTTGCCGAGATCATGGATGCGGCCGGGTGCTGCAAGGCGTCCGCGTCCGACTACCGGCATGAGAAACGGACGCACGTCTCCGCGTGGAGCGCTCTGGGGGAGTTGGGCCGGGTGGGTCTCGGTGCCACTCGGAGCACTTTCATCTGGTCGCGTGTCACCCGCAAAGGGCGTCTGCGGCATCTTATACGTGGTGGGGAGAAATCCAATGAGGAAATCTACGCGAAGCATGCCGAAGAGTTGATCCGTTTCGCGACCGGACTCGTAGGGCCCACCGATGCCGCGGACGTCGTCTCGTCGGCAGTGCTGGCCTGCATGTCGTCCCGGCAATGGCCGGAGGTCACGAACTCGCGGGCGTACCTGTTCCGAGGTGTCCTCATCGCGGCACGCCAACTCCACCGATCGAGTGCGAGGCGCGAGCTGCGCGAGCAGCGCTGGGCCACCCCAGAAGAGTTCGAGCACCCGGAGATCCGACCTGAGATCCTCGCCGCCGTGAACGCCCTCAGCGTCCGCCAACGAGCCGTCACCGTGCTGACGTACTGGTTCGATCTGGATCCGTCCTCGATCTCACGCTTGCTCGACATTTCCGAAGGGTCGATCCGCCGGCACCTCGCACGTGCCCGGGCGCGGCTGAAGGATTCACTCGATGCGCACGCCTGACGACCTTGACACTCGCATTCGTGAACTGGTCTGGAAGCTCGTGGAAACGAGCCCGCCACCCCCACCGTTCCCCAGCACGAGCCCACATGGCGACGAAAGTGAATCAGGAATCGCGACGTCGTTCGGGGGCCCATTGGGTCGCTTCCGCCGCGGCACCTCTCGTGGTTTCGTCGGGGCCATCGTCGTTACCGCCCTCATTGTGGTGGTGTTTTTCGTGCCGCTGCCGCACGTGAGTCTGTTCAAGCGTCTTGTCAGACCTACCCAGCTGCCGACCGCGGCAGCGCCGATACCAGTCGGGACACAACTGGCCGAGCTCAAGGGTTCCGATGCGGTCGCCGGCGACGAGTTCGGCTCGTCGGTGGCCATCTCCGCCACCACGGCCGTCGTGGGTGCACCGGGCTTTCACAATGGTGCCGGACGGGCGTATGTGTTCGCGAAAACGACGGCCGGCTGGAAGCAAGTGGCAGAACTGAAGGGCTCGGACACCGTAGCCGGCGATCGCTTCGGCGAGTCAGTGGCGGTCTCGGGACACACAGTTGTCGTCGGTGCACCGGGAGACGCCCAACAACCGAGACCCGCCAAGAATGCCTCCGCCTACGTGTTCACCGAGACGCCAGTCGGCTGGAAGCAGGTTGCGCGGCTTACAGGGTCGGGCACGGCGGCCGGCGACTTCGGCTGGTCGGTAGCCATCGCGGGCAACACTGCCGTGGTAAATGCGCCGGTGTTTGCGCAATGGGGACAGTCCGGTGACGCCGGGACCTACATATTCGCAAAGGCTGGGGGCCGTTGGCACCAGGTTGCCAAACTGAAGCAGGTTGTCAAACGGTGTGAAGCCTGCATCGAGAACATGACGAACTACCTGGTGGCCATCTCGGGCACGACCGTCCTGGTGGGTACAGGAAGCTCGGCCTTGGTGTCAACGAAGACGCCGGCTGGATGGAAGCAGACGGCTGAGATCGAGCCCTCCCCCGACTACGGCGCCTCTTCGGTTGGCGTATCGGGCACGACCGCCGTCGTAGGGCAGGCCGGAATTACCTGTGGTGGTTCGGCTTACGTGTTCACGAAGACCCTGTCTGGGTGGCGGCAGGTTACCGAGATAAACCGAAGGATGTGCCGCCCGCTCGGCTACTTCGGCGATCCGGTGGCGATCTCGGGCAGGACGATCGTCGTGGGTGCATCGCTCGGCGTCCCTGACGGCCGGGTGTATGTGTTCACGAAGACGGTGGCCGGCTGGAAGCAGGCCGATGTGCTGAAAGGCAGCACCGGGAACTTCGGATTCTCGGTCGCCGTCTCCGGGACGACCGCCATTGTCGGTGACGGTCCGGCAAAGGGCTCGGGCCGGGCGTATGTGTTCGAGGCATGAAACCAGAAGCAGGGGAGGAACTTGCAATGCAACCCGAAAAGTGTCATCGGCGTGTCACACCTGAAGCCTGCCCAGGCGAGGTTAGAGGAAGGCGGGTCACGGATCGTCGCCTGGTAGCACACGACAAACGCTCCATACGGCGGACCGGAATGATTGCGAGGTCCGGTGTCCTTGCGGTCGTCGCCTCGATCGTCTGCGCAATGGGCGTCTTGGCGACTGCAGGTGAGGCGGCTGCATCTGGGTCGATCTCGTCCCCCGCGGCCTCTGAGAGACTCGTGCACGCGACGCTCCATGCATCAGCGTTTCGTGACGGGGCCGAGCTACGTAGCCATTACGCTGGCTTCGAAAGCGGCTCGCACGCTCCCAGCTTGCCTCATCAGCAATTCGACGCGGTGGCGTTCGGCTCGTTCGGCTCCGCCCTTGTGGCCTCCGCTCCGGTCGGCAACGGCCCGGACTTTGCGGCGGTCGACCCGGCGACGCACACGCTGTATGTCACGAACGGCTTCAACGACAACGGCCCAACAAACGCGGGCGGCAACACCGTCTCGGTGATCGACGAACGCCACTGCCAGGCCGATGACGTCTCGCGGTGCAAGGGGCCATGGCCGACCCTCACGGTCGGGAGCGATCCGAACGCTGATCCGAGCGCGGTCGCGATCGACCAGCGGACGGACACGATCTACGTAGCGGATCCGGGCGACAACACCGTGGCGGTGTTCAAGGGCGCGACCTGCAACGCCGAGACGAGCGCTGGTTGCGGGCAAACGCCGGCGATGGTCCCGGTCGGGGGACCGCCGGTCGCGATCTTCGACGACCCGGCCAACCACACCGTGTACATCCCCAACGCCGCCGAGGACGACCTGTCGATGCTCGACACCGCGACGTGCAACGCGACCGATCTCGCCGCCTGTCCGACCACGCCCCCGCCGACCGTCAGCGTCGCTGGCCTCCCGTTCGCCGGCGCCGTGGACCTTTCGACTCACACGGTGTACGAGAGCGTGTGCGGGGACACGGACTTCGGGTGCCCGGCCGGCCCCAACGGCTTTCGGTGTTCGACGCGAGCACCTGCAACGCGACCGTGCAATCGGGATGCGACCGGCTCGGCACACTGCCCACCGCCATCCCCCCCTTCGGCTCCCAGGTCGACCCCGCCGACCGGACCCTGTACACGGCCAACGGCGACAACACGGTCTCAGCGTTTGACTTGCGCACCTGCAACGCCAGGGACCTCGCCGGCTGCGCGACCGACACGCCCGGCACGATAACGGTTGCCCCATCCGATTCCTTCGAGATCTCGATCTGGCTCGTCCTCGACGCGCCACTCCACACCGTCTACGCCGTCAATCAGAAGGACGACACCGTTTCGGCGATCGACACGGACATCTGCAACGGCAGCCGCCTGTCTTCTTGTGCGACCCTGCTGCCGCCGACGATCCACACCGGCGAGGATCCTGAGTCGATCGCCCTCAACCCAGCTACGCAGACGCTCTACACCGCCAACCAGGTGAGCAACGACGTCTCGGTCATCGACGCCTCGCGATGCAACGCGACGATCACGAGCGGCTGCCGGGAGGCGCCGCCAGCCGTTCCCCTGTCCGGGCCGGGCGCCCTGGCTGCCGACCCGACGGCCGGCACGCTCTACGTGGCAACCGGTACCGACACCGTGTCGATGATTGACAGCCGGACCTGCAATGCCTTCCGCCACTATGGCTGCGCTTCGGACCCACCGACGGTCAGCGTCGGTGCTTCTCCACAGGGAATCGCCGTCGACCGGAAGACCCACACTGTCTATGTTGCGGACCTTGGGTCTGGGGCGACTGGCGACGTCTCGGTGTTCGACGCGAGGACCTGTAACGCCATTACCACGAGCGGTTGCGAGAACGTCCAGACCCTCCAAGTGCCAGGCGGCAACGCAGTGGGCGTAGCGGTCGACGTAGCGACTAACACCGTCTATGTCACTACGGCGCCGGCCAGCGGACCGAACGCCGTCTCGGTCTTCAACGGCGCGACTTGCGATGCAACTCAGAGCTCCGGATGCACACAGGTGCCCCATTCGGTGACCGTCGGATTCGGAGCCGCTGCGCTCGCCGTCGACACCTTGACCGACACCGTCTACGTGGCTGACTTCGCCAACTTCGCCGGAAACACCGTCTCGGTCATCGACGGGACCACCTGCAACGCCGCCAACACGACGGGCTGCACGAACGCGCCCCAGACCATCACACTCGGTCCGGCTTTCACCTCCCCCGACAGCATCGCCGTCGACGAGGCAACCGACACGATCTACGTCGCCGACCTAGAAAACGGCGAGGGCTCGGGCATGGTCTCGGTGATCAACGGCGCTACCTGCAATGCCGCCACCAGCACAGGGTGTGGTAAGGCTCCGCAGAACGTCACCGTCGGCTTCGGCCCGACCGCTATCTCGTTCGACTACGTGAACCGGAGCGTTGTTGTCGCCAATATCGAGGACACGAGCGTCTCGGTCATCGACGCCGCGATCTGCAACGCCATCATCAGCTTCGGGTGTGGCAGCGCCCAACCGAAGCTCGCGGTCGGTCGGGCACCTTTCGCCGTCGCTATCGACCCGACGGTCGGGACGATCTACACCTCGAACGGCGACGACACCGTTTCGATCGTCCCCCACGGTGCCATAAGTCGAATTGCCCCGATCTTAGGAGTAGACGGGCTAGGGCATGAGATCTTCGTAGCCACGCCCGTCAAAATGAGTGCCTCGTGAATTCTTAGAAGATGGCCGGGAACGGCGACCGACGACAGAGAACTACAGCGGCTTCAAGAGCTCTTGAGGAGCTACGCCCACGTCGACGAACGCGTGCACCCGTGCAACCCCCTCGTGGTGCCACTGGGCCGCCCACCGCCCACGACCGACAGCCCTCTGACCGCCCCTGACCTACCACCCAGCCCCCACGCCGCCACGTGGTCGAGCATGGCCGGCCTGTCGTAAGCGACGACCCGCCCCGAGCCTGGACGCACAAGCAGCCGGCCTCCACTCACACCCCGCTCCGGCCCGCGGACGTGACCCACCCGTCATCTCGGGTGTGCCGTTTCGTCCCCCGATCCTGCCTTTGTCCACCTAGCGCATGACGTCTCTGTCTGTCTGTTGGAATTGCCCCGCTTCGACGGACAGGTTGATTATGCCGCTTGAGTTCTCGTAAGGGCCTGGCCCGTCTTCCTTCTCTCGTATTCGACTGGCGACAGGCTGCCGAGTGAGCTGTGGCGGCGCACGCGGTTGTAGAAGACCTCGATGAACTCGAAGATGGCTCGCTTGGCCATCGCACGCGTTGGCCACGGGTGGCAGTAGATGAGCTCTTCTTTCAATGTCGCGAACCAGCTCTCCGCGACGGCGTTGTCCCAGCACTGGCGAGGTCGGGAAAGCGACTGAACGATGCCGTTTTGCTCGAGAAGCTGGCGGAAGGCGCCAGAGGTATATTGCGAGCCTCGGTCGGAATGAAAAATGGGGCCGGGTGCTGGCCGGCGCAGATCGATGGCCATTTGCAAGGCATCTGTGACGAGATCGGCCCGCATGTGATCAGCCATGGCAAAGCCGACGACACGGCGGCTCTCGAAGTCGATCACCGTCGCTAGGTACAGCCAGCCCTCCCAGGTGCGCAGGTAGGTGATGTCACCGCACCAGGCGGTGTCGATCTCACGCACGCCGACTCCGAAGTTGCGACAAATGAGGTCGATGGCTTTTACCTCGGCGTCCGGATCGGCGATCGTGGTCTTCTTGAAGCGGCGCTTGCAGCGTCCCACGAGCCCGTTGAGGGCCATGAGGCGAGCGACGCGCTTTTTGCCGACGCAGACGCCGTCGTCTCGCAGCTCGTCGGTGATCCGGGGTGCCCCATACCTGCCCTGGGACTTGTGGTGGATCTGTTTGATCTGTTCGGTGAGCTCGTGATCTGAGATCTCGCGGGCAGAGGGGACCTTCGTGGACCACTCGTAGTAGGCGGCACGGGAGACCTCGAGCAGACGGCACGCCATTGAGACGTTGCCGTCCTGCTCAGCCTTCTCCGCCTCGATGAACGGGTAGATGTTCACCGGGTCTCCTTGGCGAAGAAAACTGTCGCTCGCTTCAAGATGTCCCGCTCTTCTCGAAGCACCCTGATCTCCTTGCGCAGCGCCACCAGCTCGGCGTGCTCGTCGGTCGTGAGCCCAGGACGCCTGCCGGCGTCTACCTTGGCCTGAGCGATCCAGCGGCGCACCGCCGTTTCACTTATACCGAGGTCACGGCAGACCTGGGCGATCGGCTTGCCGCCCGTGCGGCAGAGCTCGACCACCTCGGCTTTGTACTCGGCGGAGAACGATCGTCGCGCTCGTCTCCCGTTTTCCATGGTCTCCATGATGGACATCCTTTCCGGGCGGTGTCGCCCGATCGTGGATGTCCGTCAAAACGGGTCAAGCCCATGTGGAGCTGAGGGGACTTGAACCCCTGACCCCCTGGTTGCAAACCACTTTTGGCCGTATTTTGGCGAACTACAGCGGTGTGTTACAGCAGCTCATGGAGTTATCCACACCCTGGCGAACTACCCGGAATGTCAGCGTCCACACGATAAACGCGCGATAAAGCGGCGTGTGGTGGCGGCCAAGGGGTTCAGTTCAGCCGTCTTGACAGGCGGGTGCAGCACGGCTGTTGCCCCATTGGAAGGGCCTGCGCACGCCCGATCTCCACGTGCGCCGCGGTGGGCTGGGGGGGCAACAGGGCCCCGAAGGCACAACTCCGTTTTGCCGAGCTGGAGGCCATACGATGTGCGAGTGAGGTGGTCAAGCTTGTGGACAGCTCGCCGCGCCGCAGGACGCGGCCGAGAAACCCCTCACCGGCCCCAGCTGATTGTGCGACATCCGACCTGGCATCGATGATCGGCGCGCCGGGAAGCACCCTGCAGGAACCGGCAAAGACGACTCACTACGGAAACCCCTGGTGGACCGCCTTCTACCTTGGCTTTATGCTCACAGTTCTCGTCTTTCAGACCGTGCTCACGATCTGGCTCCTCGTCGGCGGCCTGCACAACCACAACGCCGCTCCGTTGCTTACCGGGATGCTCCTAGTGCCCCATCAAGCAACGTTTGCGCGTTTTACCAGTTCACGAAGTGTTTTGTCGTGGGCGTTGCGGTTGCGCCAGATGATGTAGCGACGGATCATCGAGTTCTGCTCTTCGTGTGAGCGGTGGTCGGTGCCATCGAGGGTGAAATAACGAAGCGCTTGGAACTGCGCTTCTATCCGGTTCAACCAGCTGGCGTTGGTGGGCACGTAGGCGAGCTCGACGTTGTTGGCTTCGGCCCAGTCGCCCACCCGGGTGTCGACTCTGGTCGACAGGTGCGGGCTGTAGTTGTCCATCACGATGGCGATGCGGATGTTCGCTGGGTACAACGTCCGGATGTAGCGGCAGAACTCGAGGAACGTGGTGCGGTCCTTCTTGGTCTTGATGTGGCCGTAGATCCTGTCCTTTTTCAAGTCGTAGGCGGCCATGAGGTGCCGGACTCCCTTCGTGCGGGTGTAAGTCGCACGGCGCCGACGGCGTCTCGGTCCGTTTGAGGTTCCCTCGCCTTTGACCGCCATAGGTGCCCACTGCTTGCCCGGGCGGGGAAGCAGGTTGAGCGGGCCGAACTCGTCCATGCAGATGACGACGCTCGGATCACCCTTGCGTGGGTTTATCTTTCCGTCGGCGATTTCGTAGAGATGGAGCACTCGGTTCTTTTTGACCTCGAAGTACGGATCGGTGCTCTGCTTCCAGGTCTTGATCACTTGAAACGAGACGCCCTCCTCTCGGAGTAAGAGGCGCAGGCCTTCGTGGCTGATGTCGTCGACCACCCCCTCAGCCACTAAGAACTCGGCCAACTTGGACAGGCTCCAGGTTGAAAAGGGCAAGTCGTGGTCGACCGGGCGGCTGAGCGCGATCTTCTTGATCTCCCTGCGTTCGGGCAAGGTGAAAGTCGGTGGTCGGCCACCGGCGTATTTGGGAAACAAGGAGTCGAATCCGTCGTCATTGAAGTTGTGCAGCACTTCTCGAACACGGTCTGGCGAAGTGAAGGCCACCTTCGAGATTTGGGCCACATCCATACCTTGCGCAGACAGGAGGACCATCTGGGCCCGCCGCCAGGTCACGACCGATCCGGAGGAGCGTCGCACAATGCGCAGGAGTCGCCCGCCCTCCTCATTGGTGATGTCTCGAACGCGTATTCCGTCGCGCACCTGACCTCCTCGTTAGTGGAAGCCAATTCTCCGCGACCCGAGGGTCAAAGTGGTGGACGCGCCCCTCCAACGTTGCCGGTCGCGGCACTAGCACCGGCCCTCGTTTTCGAGCTGCTCGTGATACTCGTCTTGCTGGTGCGTCACCCGTCGCGGCTGTGGCGAACGATCGTTGTGACTCCAAGCGAGCTGCGACTACCTGATCCGAAGTGGAAGCGGGTGCCGATCAGCGACATCGCCGGCGTCGGCTTGCCGAGAGACCAGAAGATTCGGGGCTCGAAGAGGGGACGTGGGCTCCAACGTTCTGGAGGGCTGACGGCTCCCATGTCTACGTCGGTGGCCTTGGGTTCATCACTTCCAAACAAGATCCGTCTTCGACACGGCCAGCGAAGATCGTCACCGACATCTACAGGCGCGTGATCGCGTTGCAGGGGGACGACGGCTTACTCGCGACCGAGGCATCTCAGAAGCATCCCAACCTTTCTGCTTGGGGTTCTCTCGACAAGGTGTGGGACCCGTCGACATTCGTCTGAGCTC
This sequence comes from uncultured Acidimicrobiaceae bacterium, assembly GCA_963779425.1. Lineage (GTDB taxonomy): Bacteria > Actinomycetota > Acidimicrobiia > Acidimicrobiales > Bog-793 > Fen-455. Next base: position 93,540 of record CAVZYD010000010.1, on the reverse strand, counting down.
GGATCGACCAGCTCGGCGAGTACCGTGAAAACGTGAAGGCGTTCGCCTATCTGACCGTCGTCGTGCTGGCAGTCATCGGCATCGGGGTCGGGTTAGTCGGCGGCCTTCCCTCGACCGACTACTCGCTACGCGGCATTCCCACGACTACCTACTCGGTCGGTGGTGTCCGCTTCTCGATCGTGTTCGGTGGATCCTTTTCGCCGGTCGGTAGCACTTCGCTTCAGGACTTCTGCATGGCCGACGTCGCCGGCACCGCCGATCACGATCATCTCGCCGTCAGCGTCGTCGTGTGGGAGCGGGCCGGACTCTGCGTTGGTGCCACCTCAATCCTGAGTGGCAGGGGACCGACGCCCTGCTACGCGCAGCCGCTCGGGAACGAATTCCCGCCATAGGACCCGGAGGGGGAAACGGTTACTGCGTTGCGGCGAAAGTCGTACAAGTCCCCAAGTACTACGTCATGGCGATGGCCGAGAGCAGCGAGGGGTCGACGGCAGCCCAGGACGCTGTGTATTCCTTCAGGCTCCTCGGCACCGGAAAGTCGTCATGAGCGAGTTTCACGTCAGGATCGTGAAGCGTTCCTCCTCCGAGCACGCGCGAAATCCAGCACGCGAGGACGCACTGCTAATGCTTGGCCCGCCGCTCAGCGGAAAGCTCGAAGGAGCAGCTCCTACTACGAATGACCAGCTCAACGGATGTTCCTGGTGAGACTTGGCCTCGCCGTTGACTGCCGCTATCGACCGGTTGTCGCATCGTGAGGTTGAATCTGGGTTGAATCAGACGGCGATGAGCGGGTGCGAGCTGGAGCAACCTCTGACAGCGCCAGCCGGCCGGCCACACAGGCGGAGCTGTCTACCACCAAGGCCGGAACGAGTGGACGAACCCCTTGATGGTCGACAGCCGTGCCTCGTTTGCCAGTCGTCGGGAAGCCTGGAACGGGAAGCAGCGCCGCGGACAGCAGTCTGGCTGGCTCTGCTCCACCGTTCTGAACCATGACGGGGAAGTCGACCACTTGACCAGGAGTGGCCACGGTCCCAACCCAGAATCCAGATCCGTCGGGGCTGGCATTTGTCAATGGCGACGCGTTCCACGACGACGCACTCGCTCCTATCCCAATCGCGATCGCGATGAGGATCGTTACAGTCAGGTGGACAAAAGCCCTCACTGGCCCTTTTCGCTGGCGTTGCCTCTCCTACTTCTGGCTGCACTGATCGACTACCGAGAGGTACCACACTTTGACCCGAGGCGGAATACCGAGCGTCGTCTTCGTGTAGGTGATGCTGTCCACATCGATCGCGTTGATAACGGCGCAGCCCGGCCTCGTCATCGGGTGGTAGTTGGCTGCAGCCTGCTCCCAGAAGGCGTGCTGCTCGTCGCTCCACTTCTGCCAAACCGACATCGGAGCGTTAGTCGGGGGCTGCACCGGCGGGTTGTTCGAGCTTGCGCTGCCCGTGGGTGGCACCCCGGAGTCCAGAGCGCTGAGCGCTTGGGTCGTCGTGGACGTGGAGCAGATGGAGGGCTTCGTGCCGGTGACCACCATCGTGCACATCGCAGCGATGAGGTAGTTGGCAGTGCCGTCGACCGCCTGGGCAACTGGGCTCGTCGGGTCGCTCAGGGAGGAGCCGATCTGGCCCAAGCTGAAGCCTTCGAGTACCGAGGGAGATGCGCTCGCGCCGATCGTGGCGGACTCGTTGCCTAGGTCGACAAAGGGCAGGCCGCCCTGCGGGTCGAAGTGGTCGTAAGCGACCTCCTGCGCGGCACTCATCTTCTCCAGGGACTGGTAGTAACCGTGTCCGTCCAGCACCGAGGAGGTGAGCTCGGTCGGATCGAAGGTGAAGTAGGGGCTCGTGTAGCGGGCTCCGATGAAGCTCCAGCTCGCGAGGTTCGGATAGACCTTTGACGACGAGGAGAGCACCTGATCGCTCAGGTTGGAGAAGGTGCCGAACTGAGAGAGCGCCACGAGCAGCGCCCAGCGCTGGATGGCACAGTAGGGGCAGTACTCCGCGCCGACGTAGCTGACAACCTGGTTGGTGGTCGCTGTTGCGACCGTCGGCGTGACCCTGGTCGGCACCGAGACAGAGGGCGGTAGGCCTACCGCTGCCAGCGTCGAGTCAGGCACGTTGATGCTGGCCTTGAAGTAGGAGGTGAGGTGCACGGGATCCGTCGTCGGTGCCTTGTGAGCCGTGTTGCCCAGCTGCGTCAGGCCGATGGCTCCGATCACGGCGACGACCAAGAAGACAGAGAGGCCGGTCAGTCGACGGCTTTGCCTGCGACGGCTGCGAGCGCCGAGAACGCTCACGTCAGGGCGCTCGACGAGCGGAGCGTCTATGAGTGGGCGGGCGAGTTCGGCGAGTTCAGACATCTGTCGTCTCCTTCGTGCAAAGGTTGCTGTGGGCGTCGGTGACCTCGACCTCATCGTCCAACAGGGACCCGAGACGCTGGTGGGCATCACGGAGCGTGGTTGAGACGGTCGAACGCGAGATGTCGAGCACACTTGCGATCTCGGTTTCTTTGAGGTCTGCCACGTGACGGAGCACGACGATCTGACGCTGGCGCTCGGGTAGAGCTGCGACCAGGTCCCACACCTCGCCAGCTGGGGCCGGCACATTCGTTTGCGGCACCGAGCGCCGAAGCAGCGTGCGCTCCAAGCTGCGACACCGAGCCACCCTTCGCGGCGTGGTTGAGTGCGACGCTGTATGCCCACCCCGTTGGGGCACCCATCGCTGAGACACGCTCCCAGCGCGCTAGGGCACGAGTGCAGGCTTCGTCAACACCTTCGGTCGCCAGATCGAGATCTCCCGTGGCGAGCAGCAGCGTGGCGACCATGCGTGGATGTTCTCGTGCATACCAGCTCTCGAAGGGTTCCAAGATCGTCGATCCTCTCTCGTCCCGTCGCTGGCGGTCGTGTGGCATTCCATCGCTTCTACAAGTCACGAGATGCCCAGAACGCTGGGTCCATCTCGGTCCGATCGCCCCGAGCGTCATCAGCGGCCTTGTCCTCTGCAAGGTTGGCCCGACCGATTCAGGAAGCCTCATCGCTGTCATGCCAATCGAGTCCACGCTGGCCGACTCCCTGCCTTAGCTCAGCGTCCCGAATGCGGATCGGACGTTCGTACTGCCAGGCAGTTTCGGCACAAGTCCTGTTCAGAGAGCTACGAGCCTACCGTTCGTGTCTGTCCGCGACCCCTCGGAACCGGTCGTTCGCGCACGGAACGCGCACGGACCGTTGCCCGGTTACACGGGAACGAACGTCAGGGGCGAGCGACCCTGCCCTGTGAGTTCGTGTAACCAGTCCTTCGCGGCGCCGCTAGCCCGGTAACTCGGTAACCGAATTTCCGTTGGAGTTGGCCACGAACACTTCGTGGCCGCCGACGGCTATGGCATCAGGGGCGTCGAACCCGAACTGGGGAGCTGAGTCGACCTCCAGCGGAGCGCCCGTCGAGGCGTCGATCACTGTTATCCCAGCAGTGAAGTTCGCGACGAAAAGACGGGGACCGCTAACGGCTATGGCGTCCATCGCTGAAAAGCCATACGACGCGCCGGCGATGACCCTTACCAAGTTCCCGGTGGAGGCCCTGAACTCGGTCAGCGAGCGCCCAAACACGTTGAGGACGAAGACGTCATCCCCGCTCACGGCCATGCCGCCCACATCCCAGAACTGGTACCTCACGCCCGAGAGCCGCCTCACCAGCGCCCCGGTCGAGGCGTTGATCTCGGTGACCGAGCCGGCCGGTTTTTTGAGGTTGAGGGTCCCGCTGCCGACGAACAGGTCGGGTCCGACCACGGCCAAGCAGTAAGGCCGGGTGAAGTGGTACGCAGCGCCTGAGAGCACTTTCACCAAAGCCCCGGTGGAGGCATCGAGCTCTGTTACCGAACCACCACCCCCGTAGTTCGCCACGAACAGGTCCGTCCCGATTACGGCCATCGCAGCCGGACCGTCGAACTTGTACCGGGGTCCGGCCAGCTCCCTCACTAGTGCTCCCGTCGAGGCGTTCACCTCGGTGACAGAGGTCCCGGCGCCGTTGCCGCCGTTCGCCACGAACAGGTCAGGCCGGCTCATAGCCAGACCGTCTGGGCCGCTGAAGCTGTACTGGGCGCCGGTGATCACTCTCACCAGCGCCCCGGTCGAAGTGCTGAGCTCTGTGACCGAGCCTCCCGAGCCGTTGCCGCCGTTCGCCACGAACAAGTCCGAGCCACTTACGACCATCGGGCCAGGTGCGTTGAAGCCGTAGCCGGAGTTCGAGATAACTCGCACCGAGGCCCCACTCGCGATGTTGAGCTCGGTGATCGAGTTACCCTGCGGGCTCTCGACGAAGGCGTCCGGGCCGCCGACGACAATGGCACCAGGTCCGTGGAACTGGTACCGCCTGTTTGACAAGACCGTAAGCGGTGCTCGCGTTGCCGCGTCGAGCTCTGAGACCGAGTTGCCAGTGCCATTGGCCACGAGCAGCTTGGTGCCGCTTAAGGCAAAGCCGTCGGGGCCGCTAAAGCCATAAGCCCGACCGGATAGCAGCGCCACTGGCAGACCCGTAGCGGTATCGACCTCGGTGACGGTGTTGCCATCACTGTTGGCCACGAACAGGTCCCTCCTGTGCAGGGCCAGGGCGACGGGGCCGCTAAAGCCATAAGCCCGACCGGACAGCAGTGCGACCAGTTCACCCGTCGTGGTGTTGAGTTCGGTGACGGTGTTGCCATCACTGTTGGCGACGAAGAGATCAGCTCCACTGACGACCATCGCGCTCGGGCCGTCAAAGCCGTACCGGGGCGCCGAATACACCCTGACGAGCACCCCAGTGGAACGGTTGATCTCGGTCACCGACTGGCCGATGAAGGAGCTCGCCACGAACAGGTCCTTCCCGGCCACCGCCATGGCGACAATGAAGCCGAAGCGGTACTCGGGTCCTGAGATCACCCTGACGACGGCCCCGCTCGTGGCGTTGAGCTCGACGACAGAGCTCTCTCGGCTCTCACTGGCGGTACCGACATGGGCATCGGCCACGAACAGATCAGGCCCGCTCGCCGCCATGGCGTTCGGTACCAAGAGCCTGCTCGGTGCCCTGTAAAGCCTCTTCACCAGCGTTCCGCTGCTGGAGTCGAATTCCCACACCGCCTCGGTGTTGCCTTGGTTCAGTACGAATAGATGGTCCCCGCTCAGCGCAATCGCGCTCGGCTTGTCGAGCTGCCACCCGAGCACATTGATCCCCGCCGAAGCAGGGGTCGCGGACAGCGGTGCGAAAGGAATGACCAGGGACAGGACAAATACGAGCCGGACCCTTCGGCTCACGATCGGCTTAGGTAAGCGCGAACAGGTCATTCGTCCCGACTCTAGATGTGTTGACTGACAGCAGTCCGTACCCGCTCGGGCGGACGCTCGGCGGTGCACGAGCACCCGGGCCCTCGTCTAGGTGACATACCCGCGCGAACCCTCGAGGCAGTACCCGCTAGCAGGGCTTCTTCGGTGGGGCTACTCAGACTCGAACTGAGGACCTCAGCATTATCAGGGCGGGCACGAACGTCCTCGTGCGTCGTGCCTAATCGCAACCAGTCACATAACAGCAGGTCAAGCGGGCTGGACATCGAACTCGTTGCTACAGGCCGAACGCCTAAGACAGCGTCAGATGAGATTGTTGGGACCCACGGTCGCTGTTTCGTTTCCGGCGTTGATCCTCTTGGTGTCAGTAGATGGGGTTGACCGCAGTCCGGACCCACGCCGCACACTACGGCCCGATTGTTCCGGCCGCGGCCAGTGCGCGAAACTGTCTGCTAGGACCTTCTTGAGTCGGTGCTGTCTGTCTAGCTGTTGCGCTGGCAATCTGGTCGGAAGGGGTGCCGAATGAGAGTGACTCGTTCGCATGCTCGGGCTGTAGCACTGGCCTCGGTTGTCGGTCTCTCCGGTATCACCGCTGGCAATGTGGCCGTTTCGCATCGGCAGATGGGTTGGGCCCAAAGTGCCAGCTCCATTGCCGTCGCCGTTCTGACGCGGGAGTCGCAAGCCGCCTTGCCCTTGAGCTTCACAGACGTCAGCTGCCACGCACAGTCCACGTGCCTAATCGCCGGTCGTGTGGGAACTGGGTCCTTTTCCGTCTTCACTCCGACAAGAAACGATATGAAGTGGAGGCTGCGGTCGTCGGCGAAGGCGACATTGTGGGCTGCTTCCTGCGGGTCATCGACGGTATGCGCCGCGGCGGCTCAAGTGGCTCATCCACCTCGGCCGGCTGTGCTTTGGAGCAGCACCGCCGGCTTCTCCTGGCACGTCACGCTGCTACCCGTGTCGGTCGGTACACCGTTTGCCATCTCATGTCCCAGTGCTCGCGTCTGTGTCGTCACGGGCTCCTCCCAAGCAAGTCAGTACGTGGCGGCGTCCAGTGATGATGCCGGCAGGACATGGACGTCAGTCGTTCTGCCCCTGCGATTGGATGTCGGACTGACTTGCCCAACTGAGTCGGTCTGCTACGCAGCCGCGTACAAGCCCACGAACACCAACGGTGATCAAACTGCCGTGATCCTCCGCTTCAGCCTCGTCGGCGGCCGGCTGAAGCTCACCCGCCGTACGCCAGTCGCCTACCTTAGCCAGTTCACTGGGCTTGCTTGCTCGTCGTCGCTTCGCTGCGTAGGCATCGCCGATCACGACACGCCACTCGGCCATGGCGCCTGGAGACTCCACTTCGTGTCTGCCTTCACGATCGATGGAGGCGCCAACTGGCATTTTGGCGCCGGTCCCGGTGTTTTCGGCGGGTGGAGCCTCTCGTGCCCTTCACCTCTCGTCTGTGTCGCGGTCGGCAGTGGTGACTCCTCGTTTCCCGGCAGGGACGCCTTGTGGACAGACAACGGCGGTCGCACTTGGGCTACTGCCGCCTTCAGCGCTCAGTCTCCGTACGTGTCGCTCTTCGCGGCTTCGTGCCTATCGCCGACCACGTGCGTGGCCGTAGGTGGGCAAAGGTCACAAATGCCGAATGACTTCGAACGTGCGATCTTCGTTTCCACCGACGGGGGGATCCACTGGACTCCAGCCCGAGTGAGTTGAGGCAGACAGCCGAGTTGAGTGGCAAAGACAGCACTCGGGGCGATGACTTCGGGCCAGACGTCGCCATCTCGGGCACTACGACGATCGTTGGTGGGTACGGCCACGCCCATGGTGCCGGGCGGGCATACGTGTTCGTGAAGGCCGCAACGGGCTGGAACCAGGTAGCCGAGCTAGAGGGCTCCAACACCGTCGCCGGGGACAACTTCGGCGGCGCACGCGTACACTTGGGTGAGAGGTTCGAAGCTCCTGCGACCATAGACAGGTATGGGTCCTCGCGTCGGTCGTCTGCCCAGATGAGCCAAGTCCCAGCGCCGTCCCCCGAGGCGCGCTTTGATGCCCTCTACCGAACACATTTTCGGGCTGTGCTCTCCTATGTCAGACGACGCGAGACGGACTCTGACGTTCCCGACATCGTCTCCGACGTATTCGCGTATCGCATGGAAACGTATCGAAAGCGTGCCGGATGCACCCGGCGATCTGCCCTGGCTTTATGGGGTGGCACGCCGAGTTCTCTCCGACCACCGCAAGCGCCGTTGGCGCCGGGGCCAACTTAGCGCCCGAATTGCAATTGAGCCAGCAGTCGAGCACGAACCCCGCGACCCCTTGCACGACCGTCTGCTCGTTCTCATTTCTCGTCTTCGGCCAGCCGACCGGGAGGTTCTTCGACTCGTTCTGTGGGAGGAGCTTTCCCATGAAGCCGCAGCGGCAGTCCTTGGTTGCTCCGTCCACACGGTCGCCGTCCGCCTCCATCGCGCAAAACAGCGCATTGCAAAGAAACTCGTACTCTCATCGCCGTCGGCGCCTCCGACAGATGCCTCATCGTTCACGGCCCCCGACACCCAATCATCTGAATCCTGGAGAAGCGCGACATCATGAACCTCGACACCTTGATCAGTGAAGCGAACCCGGCGCCCCTCGCAGCGCAGCCCGATGCGGACTCAGCACTAGGGCGCGCGATCGCAGCACAAGTTGCAGCAATGCCCTCTCACGCCAGGAAGCGTCCGGTCATCGCGCTGGCCAGTCTCGTGGCACTCGCAGCAGTCGGCACGCTCCTCGTCGCATTGCTCCCCGGTTCGCCTGCCCGCCCGACTTCGGCCGCGGCTGCAGTGCTTCGCCAGGTTGCGACTGCGGCGGCGGCCCAAGATCCACTACAGCTCGGACCCAGCCAGTACCTGTACAGCGAGACCTCGACTCTCACGAATCTCGGCGAGCTCGGCCTCAGCGAAGCTGCTCCGATCTACGTCACCTACAGGACTGACAGCCAGTTTTGGGAGGCCGCTGACGGTTCCGCTCGGACGGTCAACTCCAATACCGGGCCCGTCCAGTTCGCGACGCCGCAAAGCAGGGCGAACTGGGTAGCAGCCGGTTCACCTCCGACGGCTTTGTGGCTTCCGCCCTATACGAGCGGTGCCACGGAGACAACTTCCACCTTGAACCTGCCGACAGGAGAGGGAGTCCCGCCTCTCGATGTCTCGAAACTGCCTACCGATCCACCTGCCCTTCTCTCCGCGCTCGAACGGGGTGTCAACACGTCCAACCCGATGTACGAGATCGGCACCTCCGGATTCGAGTGGAACCCCAATCCGAGTTACGTCTGCTGGAACCACGATGGACTCGGCCTCGACAACTCTGGATGCACCGTGAAAGCCTCTACCCCCGGGGCAGTATGGAACGACACGCCCCCCGGTTCTTCCGCTGCCTCTGTCTTTCAGGAGGTGTCAGAACTCCTCAGCACTCCCGAGACCGGTATGACACCCGCGCTGCGATCCGCCCTGTATCAGGTAATGGCAAATCTGGGCGGTGTAGCGCTCCTCGGTCAACAAACCGATCGGAGTGGACGAACCGGAACCGGGATCGCGAGCCCCGTATATGAAGGACTCCGCACGGAGGTGATCATCGATACGACCACAGGCGATCTCCTCCAAGTCGAACAGGTTGTCGTTGATCCGAGTGAGGAGCTACCGAGCGTCAAGACTTACTTCGGAGCCACTGCGGGCCAGGTGCTCGGGTGGACTGACTATCTGACGTCAGGTGTCGTCGACTCCACGACCGCGACGCCTTGACAGCAAAAGGGTCCTCAGCGGCGATCGACGATGTCAAGCTCCAGACCCCCAGTCAGTCGAAGATCCGCCACGTCAGCCCTCCAACACATCGCTCCTGACCACGACGAGTACGTCCCCGGTCATCACGAGTTCAGCCGCCGATGGCCGGTCGTACGAGATGGTGCGCGGTCCCCCTGGAGTGAGTAGTTCCCCGCGGCTCAACGAACTAGCGTCACAGGACGGTGGCCGTCGCCGACCGGACGCTTCCACGAAATGAGGTCGAAGGGTTGCTTACGATTGCATTTTGGGCTGTCCGACGGGATCAAGTGCAACTCAACCGGTCGGGAGCAACGTGAACCCTGAGCAATTAGAGTCGTCGCATCAGAGTCCTCGGACTCGTTTTGCTCGCTTGCTTCGTCCTCCTCTTCTTGCAGCTGAATAACTTCCAAGTGCGAGAGGCCCCGTCGCTTCGCTCCAACCCCGATAATCCGCCCCAGAATCCTGTGGCGACCTGGTACCAGAACCCGAGGGGCGACCTCTTGGCTAGTGATGGCACCGTTCTCGCCGACTCCATCCATACCAGGCAAGGATACGAACGTCATTATCCAGACGGCCCGCTGTATGCCGACGTGACCGGCTACTACGACGCCACAGCGGAGAGCACGACAGGTCTCGATGATGAATACGACGGTTATCTCACCGAACATCAGTCATCGGGCTCTGGTCTCCAAGGGCTTCTGACTCAGCAGGTCACGGTTGACTCGGTTGTGACCACAATCTCGCCCGCAGTTCAGCAGGCGGCCGAGCAAGCGATTCGGAGAACTTCCGCGGCGCCGTAGTCGCCATCGATCCCATCACGGGGGACATCGAGGCGATGTACTCCAGCCCCTCATACAACCCGAACGCAATGTCAAGCTTGAATGCCCGAGCGGCGAATGACTATTACAACTCATTGGATCCAACCAGCGGATCTTCGCCATTAGTCAACGGCGTGACGCAGTTCCTGATTCAACCGGGTTCGACATTCAAGGTCGTCACGACGGCATCGATCTTCGACCACTACCCGTCGATCGCATCGATCACATGGCCGTATGCGTCGTCTATTCATCTGCCGCAGACAACCAAGACGCTGCAGAACTACGCCGGTGAGGTCTGCGGAGGATCGCTCGCGACAGCACTTGCAGTCTCGTGCGACACCGCGTACGCGCAGATCGGGATGGATCTTGGGGCTCAAAACCTCGCCACTGAGGCAATCGCCTTCGGATTCAACAAGGTGCCACCCGTAGATCTCCCAGGTGCGATCGCCGCCTATTTCCCACCGGCCCCGACCCTCGCCGACAACAAACCGGCCACGGCCTACTCGGCCATCGGCCAAGAGAACGTGCAAGAAACCCCGCTTGAAGATGCCCTCGTCGCCGCGGCGATTGGCGACGGTGGGAAGATCATGGCCCCGCACCTGCTGGAACGCGTAGTGAGCTGACCCGGCCAGATCGTCGAGCAATACCAACCCCACGTCTGGTTGACGGCCACGTCTCCGAGAACGGCCAATAAAGTTCGGACCCTCATGTTGGGCGTTGCGACACACGGCACCGCGAGTCGGAGTCTTTCCTTCCGATCTCGACGTCGCGGCAAAGACAGGTACGGCAGAAACCGGCGTTAACGGTTGCTCCGCAGACTGGATGATCGCTACAGGACCGGCCGGGACAGGTCAAACGCCAAAGATTGCCGTGGCGGCTGTTCTACCTGCTCAAGCAGGTATCTCCTGCAGCGAGACCGGAGCTGAGGCCGCAGGGCCGATAGTTGAAAAGGTGCTGGCCGCCGCAGGTGGCTGACATCGTCGGGAGGAACTGGTGAAGCTAGCCCTCCGAGACACCGCTTAACGCAAGGTCGAATACCTCCTTGTCCTGAGGAATGCAGGCGCCAGTGACCAGTAGTAGTACGAGATCGCGCATGTCCCCCTGCGACATCAACGTTCTGCGACTGGTCGCCACCCAGGCACTGTAATGCGGCTCTGCCGTTCCGCGGCCAACCCGAATCAGCAGCTGGTACCACGTATGGCCAGGTCAGTGGATGTTTCTGGTGGGATTTGGCCTCGCTGTTGATTGCCGTTATCGACCGGTTGTCACATCCGGAGGTTGAATCTGGGTTGAATCGGATGGCGGTAATCCGCAGCAGACAGGCAGCAGGCAATTGTCGGAGCAACCGGCGCTCGATCCCCTAGACGAGCGGGCTTTCCGCTGAGAGTGAAGGCATCGGAGATCTCTTCATGACCGAATCGGGCAAGGGGCAAGCCGAGGACGATGACGAGTTCGTCGTCCGCTTTACGGAACGAGCGCGTGGTGGAAAGCGGTTGCCGGAGATGAACGAGGAGAACCTCACTTCGTTCCAGCTGGCACACCGATTCCGCCTCCAGGCTCGACGCTCATCGACGGTCGGCTCGCGATTCGTCTTCGCGCCCGAGTACGGCGTGACGACACCGCTATGGCCGAACGGAGTCGCGGTAGATCGGATTGTTCCTCCAGAGCCCCTGGAGCGGTTGATCCGATGGCAGGCGCTGTTCGACGCAACTTTCACCGGGAATCGGGTTGGCTGTCGGATCCCGGCCAAGGAGCAGTACGCAGCAGACGCGATCGAAATGCAGCAGCAGTTTCGAAATGCCCTCAACGGGAAAGTCGACCTGATTGTTGACCTCTGGCCGCTCAACTGAGAGCTTCAGGATGAAGGTGTATCCCGAATCGCCCGCACAGCGGCCCGACCCACCAGTAAGTTCCTCTGAGTGGTTGCGGAGCGCATCGGCGGCGGTCTCGAAATAGGTCCGCGTGGGCGTCTTCTCTGCTGGGTGGTCCTTGAGCGGCTGCACGTTGATCCAGTTTCCTCCCCCTTCTGGCAGGCAAGGTTCGACCCCGATCCGGACGAGATGCTGAGAGTCCTCGATTTCTCGCTCGCAGCGGTCGATTTCACTCTCCTCGCCGATCCCGAGAGCGAAGAGCTTCTGCTCGAGTGCGTCGCCGACTCTGTTGAAGCGGCCCGCTATTGGCAAGATCCAGATGAGCTGGACATCGCCCTCGCCGATCCGCGGCTCGAGGCCGCACTCGCCCAGGTGGCCAAGCTCATAGCCGCGGCGCCGGCAGCGAAATGGGGGTCTTCGCGAACGAAGGTTGAAGTCGACGCCGTGATCTAGTCGGGCATCCACCACTGAGGTGGTCCCGGGCTCCAAAGCTTCGGTTCTGACAAAGGAATCGAGCAAAGGAGCCAGGGACCGTGGCTGACGGTATCAACTTGCGCCTGCGAAGGCGCGACATGAACGTCTTTCGCACCATCGACCAGGACGGACGGCGTCCAGTCGTGCATGTGGCGGGCAAACACCCCGTGGCGCTGTGCCCGGGTTGTTCGAGGCCGTCTGTGACAACGAACGGCACTGGGTGGCGCGACGTGATCGATGTCGTGCGGACTGTGGTCGTCACGCTCTCGATCTGCGTGCGGCGCTTTGTATGCGAGTTCGAGGACTGCGAGAAGCGGAGTTTCGACGAGCGCTTCGAGGGGATAGGCCGGGGAGGAGCGACAGATCGGGCGCTCGGCTTCTTCGCGGACCTGCAGCGAGGACGAGCGACAAGGCGGGTGGCGATCGACCTCGGCGTGCCGCATCACTACCTGCGCCTGGCGGTCGGCAAGAGGAGAAAGGCTGCCTTTTATCGCCATCACGGCCGGCTCGGTCGCCACCTCGCCATCGACGAGTGCAGTGTTCGGAAGAACTTTGTCTACGCGACGGTCTTCTCCGATCCGCAGGCCGGAGTCGTCATCGACCTCGCCCCGGGCCGGGACGCCTCGGCGGTGATGTTCTTCGCCCACCTTTACTCACAGCCCGAACGGGCCAGGGTCCGCGTCGTCACGATCGACTGCCACGCCCCCTACCGCATGGCTGTCCGGGTGCTGTTTCCGAACGCCCTCATCGTCGCCGATGCCTTCCACCTCCACCGTCGTGTCGGCTACGCGCTCACCGAGGTGCGTCGGGAGGCCTGGAACGCCTGGCGGCAGCGGTCCCCAAGACTGGGTCGGGTCTTCAAGTCGGTGCGCTTTGCCCTCATGCGACCAAGAGACGAGCTCGAGGAGGACACGAGCCGGCATGGGAAGCGCCAAAGAATGTTGATCTTCGACGCCACGAACCTCGATCGCCGCCTTGATCTCGCCTATGAGCTGAAAGAGGCCTTCCGGGCCGCCATGGCGATCGGAAAGCGCGGTGACGAGGAGAACTTCGCCGTTGCCATCGACTTGTTCGTCACCTGGTGTCGCGAGTCGCGCATCGAGGCCTTCGTCACCTTGGCCAACACGATCGAAGCCTGGCGCAAAGAGATCTTGAACTACGCCGCGTCTGGCGGAGCCTCGAACGGCTTTGCCGAGAGCCTCAATCATTTGCTCAAGAACCAAAAGCGCCAGGCGCACGGATATCGCACCTGGGAAGGTTTCCGCGGCCAGATGCTCTGGACCTTCGGTGAGGCTGTCAACCCCGACACGGGCGAAGTCACGGCTCTACGATCTGTTCCGCGAGGCGAAGGGGCCCGGTGGGTTCAACCTCAATTCGCGTAGAGCCCCAAAACCGTCATGCCTGCCCGGCGTCCGGCGTCAAGGGGCGAACGCACGGAACGCACGGGCGGCGGGGAGGGGCGGAGAGGAGCAGAAGGGGCGGAGAGAATTGGAGACGCCCGGCAGCCGATGCTGCCACTACGACGTTCGTGGCGCTGTTCTTTTGGGAAAGTTGAACCCAAAGCCCTCTGAAGCCCCTGAACGAATGGCAACAACTGCCGCGAGTCCCGTTCCGACCCCGATTCCCAGTTCCCACCAGAAGTACGCGAGAACGTCGAGCGCGCCGGCTAGGAGAGAGCCAGATTGCCCGAAGTACATGGCTCCGGCCACAGCAAGCACTCCCAGTCCGATCGCTGCCCCGAGAAGGCTCCCGAGGACCGTGGCGAGGCGATAGGCGAGACCTGTCGCCAGAACAAAGGCAGCTACTGCGGTCTCGGCGAGCTCTGAAGCATTGGTGGTGAATCGGAGGCGAGTCTCGAAAGAAAGCTCATGTCCGACCTGGCCGGCGCCAATGTGGCTGACGACCAACACGAGCACCCCTGCCATTATCACGACCCAAAGGACTAGCCGTGAAGCGGCCGTACGCCAATAAGGTACGGGCGCCCCCTGTAAGAGCGGAATGCGGCGGGTCGACTTCACTTGAGACGAGGAAGGCGGCCTGAATGCCGACGAGAGCGCCCGCGGCTCTGGTCGCGTAGACGAGGTCGACCGGGCCAAGACGTGGGCCCGCAAGGTCGATCGTGAGCAGCCAGAGCGACGAGGCCACCGCCAACACGGACCAGGAGACCGGCCGGAGCCTGTACCAGAAGAACCTCATCGTCGGTAACCGGGAAGACCTGCTAGAGGAAGCTTCCGGCTACAAGGCGCGGCCAAAGCTCCCGTAGCTCACTCGTGACTCGAACAGGCGGGAGCGCCGCCATCGCCAGGCCGACCCGGATCTCGGCCCGTGTCCAGCCGAGGGACCCGAAACCGAATATGTCGCCGTACTCCGGCGTGCACGGCAGGTCTGCGAGACAACTCACACCCCAGGACGCAACTCCTCTTCGAACGGCGGAGGGAGTCAACTCGCCGCTTCGAATCACTAGCCAGAGTGCCACGGCATTCTGCGCAGGGTAGTCGTGCGGGAGCCCGCCGTAGCCGGCGTATCGTAGTTGACCCAGTTGTGGCAAGGCGCAGCTGATCAGATAACCCCTGAGGTCGTCGTAGTAGGAGAAGGAATACTGCTCGGTAAGCACCGCTTGGCCAAAGCCCGCGTCGCAGCTCTCCTCGGCCACTGGCACCATGCGGACGTAGGTCGGCCGGCCGATCACCGATTCGATGGCCCGCGCCTCCGGATCCAATATCGAGACAAGGGAGGTGGCGAGTGACCTGCCGTAAGCGGGATATACGCAGACCCGAACCGCTGAGGACGTCGAGCATGCCGTCGCACGGTGGTCGTCCGGATAGATGAGCGGATTCGGAGTGAACAGCCCGCTAGCGCCCCACGCGTACTCCGGCGCCCAGTGGGCCGGATCCGGCCCACTGACGGTGTAGTCATTCGCCTTTGCCTGCAGCTGTACCCCGAAAAGGCTCGCCAGGACTAGGCCCGCGACAACCCCCGTCAATGCGACCTGGGACGCGAACGTCCGACGGGGTCGGCGTAAAGGCGTGGCAACGATCAGCCCACCGGTGAGCAGCAGCCAGCCGAGCACGAAGACGAGATGGGTTCCGAAGATATTCGGGACGTAGCCCAAGTCTGCCGACCATTGGGGAAGTGGCGGAAAGGGCAGCAACCACTGGAAGCCGACGTGAAGGGTGTTGTAGTGGGTGTACTGGGTGTTGATGAAGTAACTACCGCCGGAGTAGAGCGCCGCACCGAGGACGGCGGCGGGCGCCGGTGCGATCAGGCCGAGCGCGAAACCGAGCCAGGCTGCGAGGGCTGGACCCGAGCATCCCGTCGGGGACGAGCACCCAGTCGACGCCGCCTGATGCTCCGTGGGTAAGCGCGGACACGAGCCCGATCAGGAAGAGCAGGCCGAACGCCCCGGCGCTCGCGACAGCAAGAGCACCGAGTCGAATCAAGCGGACGACACCCTGCTCGGTGGGCGTGCTCGAAATGAGATCGGTCGCGGCTGAGCGACGGTCGCGCATTGCGAGCCATGCCCCGAGGAGGAGCAGAAAGGCGGACAGGATCTCGCCTTCGTGATAGGCGACTCCGGTGTCATAACCGACCGTCGGATAGGCGATGTTCGTCTGATCGATCGCGATGATGGCCGAAGCGCCTACTCCGAGGACGAGAAGTGCGTAGGTGAGGTGTCGTAGTTCAGTCCATATCGGGCCGAAGAAGGGGCGTCCGAGATCGCCGCAACGCGATCGACTCCGGCACTCTCATTGAGTTAGAGTGTCGGAGGTGACGAGCAGGTAACCGTCTTCGAGCGTCGGCTCAACGGGCGTGGCACCCGGACCGGGACAGGCGCCGATCACCCGGAGCATCCCGTTGTCGGTGCGCCAAGAAGCAACTGCGTCCGGCGATGCCTCCTGGGCGCTCCACACGAGTCCTTCGGCTCTCTTGCGCAGCTCGGCCGGCGCGCCCGGAAAGAGGACCTTCCCGTGCCAGAGGACAACCACCGAGGTGCAGATGGCTGCTACGTCCTCGACGAGATGGGTCGACAACAGAACGGTCCGGTGCTCGCCAAGGCGCCCGACAAGTTGTCGGAAGCGCACGCGTTGTTCGGGATCGAGCCCTCCTGTCGGCTCGTCCAGGAGCAGGAGCTGCGGGTCCGCCACGATCGCCTGGGCGATGCCCACCCGCCGCCTCATGCCGCCGGAAAGTGTGCGGATCTTCCGGCCCGCCACGTCCTGGAGATCAACAGCTTCGAGGGCTTCTCGGACCCGACGATGCCGCTCACGAGGTTCGTGGAGCTCTTTCAGCATTGCGAGATAGTCGACGAACTCGAAGACGGTGAACCTGGGATAAAGGCCGAGGTCCTGGGGCAGGTAGCCGAGCCGTCGACGGATCTCTACTCGTTCCCGGTCATGACTCGTGCTCCAGCCATCGAGTCGCGCCGTGCCGGAGGTCGGGGGGAGCAGGGTCGCGAGGATGCGAAGCAGCGTCGTCTTGCCGGCGCCGTTCGGTCCCAACAGCCCCGTGATCCCAGGGCCGATGGTGGCATCGACCCGATCGAGGGCACGAACAGAACCGTAGGACCGGGACAGGCTCTCCAAGACGACGTTCACTCTTCTTCCGTCCTCTCAGTCGACGCCGACATTCGTAGCGAACACCGGCCCGCGTGCCCAGGACCGTGCGAGCAAATACGCCAGCACCACTACCGCGCCGGCGTAGGCGATCTCCGCCCATGCGCCCCAGAGAGCGCCGGCCGGATCGCTCGAAACCCAGGTCGTCACCGCGACGAGAACCAGCCAGGCGCCTCCGCCGACAGCGGCACCGGCGATCGGTCGCGAGCGCGCCGAGACCATTGCAGCGACAAGAGCCACGGCCGCCATCGGCAACAACCATCCGAAGGCGAGCGTTCCTCTCCCCACGCTGAGCGCCGAATAGAGCCTGAGCCTGTGTTCAGTTGTGAGCCTGCTGCCTGCAATGAGAGTTGCCACTTCACAAAGGACGGCGTTCGTCACCAGGACCGCTCCGAGACGAGCGAAAAGAGCGGTCGTTGGGGAAAGGGGCGTCGCGGTGACGATCTCGAAAGCGGGGTCGGCGCGTCCACTTGCGAACGCGGCAGCAAAGCCTGCGAGCGCCGGCACGACAACGAGAACGGCGGGGACATCGAGAGCATGGGTCGGCACCAGCAATATCGTGATCAAGGTTGCAAGGGCCAGCACGACCGTCGAGCAGCCGAGCCAGGCCGGTCGAAGGCTGGGGATCTGGACCGTAAAGCGGGCGAGCCACTGTGGCACCCCTAACAAGGCGAGGAGCCGTTCACTGGCGCTCGGCAATGGGGCGTCGAGCTCGGCAGCGATGCCCTGCCATGCGTAAGCGAGGTCGAGCCGGGCCTTCGAGGCGAGGTATCCGGCGCAGCTTGGACAGGACTCGAGGTGAGCGACCAGCTCGGAGTCAGGCACTCCGACCGTTCGCGACGGCGTCGAGTCCTGCTATCGGGTGCGACGGAGTCGGCGTGCTCACCGCTCGAGCTCTCGGCGGAGGCGCAGGCGTGCGCGAAAAAGGCGACTCTTGATCGTCCCCTCGGCAACGCCCTCCTCGGCGGCGACGTCCTTGAGCGGGCGACCGTCGAAGAAGACGGCTTCGATGGCCCGCCGCTGGTCGGGCGGAAGGCTCCTGGCCGCCTGACGAACTCGATTCGCCTCATCGTTCTCTTGCGAAGTGAGCTCCGTCGTATCGAGATCGGGTTCCCAAAGGGGCGGGAGGGCACGATGCTGCCGACGAGCCAGACTCACAAGACGACGCCGAGCGATCCCCCACAACCAGGCGGCGACGGCGCCTTCGCCCCGGTACTTCGCCGCCGAGCGCCAAGCCGCGACGAACGTGTCTTGCAGCGCCTCCTCCGCGAGATCGCGTGAAGAGGTCGAGCCGGCAAGCCGAGCAGCGATCCACGGCCCATGGCGGCGGTACAGAATCGCCAGCGCTTCACGATCTCCAGAGGCCATCGCCTTGATCAGCTCCTCGTCGGTCATTGACTCACGTCGCTCACTTATCAGTCGCTCGCGGACGAGAAAAGGTTCCCATGGATGTCACCGGCGTGTCCGCGCCACCCATGCGTGACCAACTATGCGCGTAGCGATCGCTCGACGCCGAACCAGGAACGTCCACTTCGTGCCGTTCGGGCGCGTCCTGCCTCGGAGGGGAAGTCGTCGGGGCGCTCGCGGTCCTGGTGTTGACGCTCGGAGCGACGGTAACGCTTAACAGGCCGCGAGAGGGCTCGTCGGGTGCGGCCCCCGACTTACAGGCAGCTTGCGGGAGTAGTACACAATGGCACGGTGGACGACGTGGACGGGGATGTGCCTCAGAGCTTCTGGTGCCGTGACAGACGTCACACGAGGTGTATCCACGTCCTCGATGGAGTCGAGCGATGGCCACCGCCGTATCAGATCACCGAAGATCTCGCATTGGTCGCGCTGTGCTCGTGCACCTGTCACCTCGACTGTCCCTTGGCGGATCACGAAAGTGCTGCGGACTGGCCGGATGCATGTCAGTGCCCGGGCACCCTGAGTCTCCTCAAGCTTCACAGCACGGGGAAGAACGGGGGACTGGACCTTGCCCAGGTGGTGCGGACGAGCATGGACCAGAGCCGCCGCAAGGCAAGGGCTCGTCAAGAGCTCCGGCGCCGGGCGCAGGGCCTCGAACGCGCCGAGGTCGAGCAGCTCCTCGATCAGATCTGGGCCGAGCACGGGCTTCCGGTTCCCCCTGCCCATGTCCGGCCGGCACTCGTGGACTCGGCGATTGGCCTGAGGAGCCGGCTCGACGAGGCTCGTACGACGGTCGATGTGCTCGAGGGAACCGGTCGATGGATTGGCAGCATCGTCAAGATGTTCCGCAACGCGGGCCAAGGAAACGAACTTGCACCCGATGGCGACTCGACCGACTTCACGATTGAGACCGGTCGCGACTCGGTCGAGGTCTCCTTGGACGCCGACGCTCAGCCCCGGTTGACAGCTATGAGCGACGGCGCGGTGTTCGCGTCACGCACGATGACCTCGGCGATGGTCGTGCTTCGTGAGGGATCTGACGGTTCGATCGAGGTGTGGGAACGCACGCCGACCTCCTCAGCGAGCCTCGCCCGGCTTGGCCTGATACCTCCTGCCCAGGCCATGCCGTACCGTCGACAGCTTGTCGTCGCCGAACGGGTGGGCCAGATTGCGGTGTGCCGGGGCGTAAGAATGGGCACCCGAAACGGTGGGTGGCGCCTGTACGTGAACCTTCCACTGTCCAGCGACGACCTAAGCCGCGATCGACCAACTAGGGATGGCGACACGTGACGTTCAGAGCTCGATGCCGGCTGGAAGTTCTCGTACCGGTTCTGCGGGCAGGGCGGTGAAGCGAGGGCGCCGAGGCTCGTGATCCTCGTTCGAGAGCCGGAGGGCGTCGGCGATGGCGAGTTCGGCTCGCCGTCGGTGACCAACAGCGTCGAGGGTCCTGACGGCACCGCCGGGCCCGAGGGTCGGCGACCATCATCGATGTTCCAACGCTCCCGGTAGGCGGCGACCGTCGAGACGGCCTCGAGCCACCGCTCGCGTCTGGCCCGGTCCACTGGCGGCGTGCCGAGGCGGAGCACCCAAGGCTCGCGATGCTCGAGGACGCGTACGGCGAGTTCTCTCGCCCGGTTTTGCATTGCGACAGCCCGCTCGTCGAGAGCGCGGACCATGTCGGGATCGGTGACGCCGACCGCTCTCGGGATGATCCCCGCGACAAAGCCTGTGCTCGTTCGCCGCTTCAACCCGGCTGTTTGCGCCCAAGCCTGCACGCGTGCGTGCATGACCGAAGCCGGGTCCTCGGCGTCATCGAGCGAACGAACAGCGACGAGCTTCGGGAAGACGCCTTCCACGTCGAGGCCGCGGGCCTCAGCGTCTCGAAGGGCGGCGAGAAGCGGGCCGTGTGCCGGGCTTTGGCGCACCTGCTCGAGCTGAACCGGTCGAGTCCTGAGCGCTCCAAGAGGGCTCGCCAGCGTTGCTCCTGGGCGGCGCTGGCCAGCGTCTCGTACTCGGCGGCGAGCACGCTCAAGTCCTCTGCTGCGACCTTGTGCTCTCTGCGCAGCTCTCGTGGGCGGACAGGTCCGAACCTTCGTTTGCCGAGCACGCCGGCAAGCACGTCTTGAGCGGTCCGTTGTGACGTCGCGTCGTCGTGGCCGGTGGCGGGGTCGGGGTCGTAGGTGGTGTCGACGTAGAGGTTGTTGGACTCACGGCCTCTTGTCGCCGAGACGTAGAGCACCTCTCGCGTCGTCGTCGGAGAGACGAGGGCGTGGGCGGTATCTGTTGTTCGACCCTGGCTGCGATACGCGGTCGTGGCGTAAGCGAGCTCGACGTGCTGGGCGACGTAATCGGCGGGGAGCAGAACCTCGCCGCCTCCGTTCGCACGGCGCAGCGCCATGCTCCCGTCGGAATTGGTGGCGGTCACCAACCAGCGGTCACCGTTCTTGACCCAGGTCCTGCCGGTCGTGACGAGCCGGTTGTTCTGGCGGGTGACGACCTCGTCGCCGACTCCTGCTGTCTGCCCATCAGCTATCAGTAGCCCCTCGTCTGAGACCGTCCCCTCCCTCACCCGATCGGCTCTCGCCCGGGCGTTGAGCTCGGTCACAGTGGCCGAGTCCCCGGCGATCATCAGGCTCGACTTGCCGGCATCGACGTCGTTCTTCCAGGCGGCGTAGATGGCATCGAGCAGGACTCTCGCGGTCGCCTTCTGTGATGCGGCCATGGGCCTCGTAGTCATCGATGGCGGCCTTGTTGCCGAGGCGCAGCTCGATGCTCGCGGCCTTCTCCCACTCCGAGTGAAAGCGCCGGACGTCGGTCAGCTCGGCGACGAGATCACCACGGTCTTTGACGAGGAGCGAGAACGCCCCGCCCGCCTCCACCGAGCCGAGCTGTGCCCCATCTCCTACAAGCAGGATCTTCGAACCGGCCTGTCTCGCGGCGCCCACGAGCTCGTCGAGGGCGAAGGTCCCAGCCAGGCTCGCCTCGTCGACGATGACCAGCTGTCCCGCGCTTGAGCCGCCTGTCGGCGATGGCCTGGTCCATCGCCGCGACCCGGGCGCGGAGCTTGGCCGCGCCGGGAGAGCGCGGATATGCGTTGCGGGCGAGGTTCAATGCGAACCGGTCCCGGCGTGATTTCAGCTCCGGAATGCGTCGCCACTCGTGCAGCCACTTGGCGGTGTTCTCGGTCTCGATCCCGAGCTCGTCGGCGAGCACCTGTGCCGCAACAGCAGAGGGGGCGAGACCGATCACCGACCCGGGCCCGTGCTCTTCCTCCCAGGCGGCCCTGAGACCCGCCATGGTGGTTGACTTCCCGCTGCCGGCCGGCCCGACGAGCACGTCAAGGACGCGCCCGGAGGTGGCGATCTTCTCCACGGCGAGGGCCTGGTCGACGCTCAGTCCGTAGTCGCGTCCGGGCAGGTTCGCCTCGGCAATGTTCGCGACTGTCGCCGTGCTCACCCGAACAGCTCCGTGCTCTCTCCCGGCTTCGAGGAGGCGATCTTCGGCCTCGAGGAGGACCTCTGTGGTGTAGACGAGGTGGTTCCTTGGCTGCAGGCGCGAGGACCCGTCTGGGCGGATGTAACGCTCCGGGGTGTGGTGCATCGCCGGCGGTGTGAGCACGACCGATCGGGCGACGGCGAGGTCGGTGATGTGCTCGGCGACGGCCACGCGATCGTCAGGAGAGGCGAAGCGGACCCCGTGCAGCATCCGGTGAGCCTCGGCCAAAAGGTTCTGGCGACCGTAGGTGGAATGGTGCTCGGCCACGGTCGTGACCACCGCCTGAGCGGCGTCGTCGAGGATCGGCTCGGCGAGGTCGCCGGCGCGCAGCAGCGGCAGATCGTTGCGGCCGGCAAGGCTCGAGACCCAGGCCAGTTGTTCGTCCTCGGGCACGTGTGCGGCTGCCCGCTCTCTCCAGTTGGAGGTGAGCTCGGCGAGGCTCCGATGGGTCTTCTCGCGGCCGGGTGGCGATCGTGGCAACTTGCCGGAGACGCATCGTCTCGACGACGGTCGGGCGGCGTCCATGGGCGTCGACGAAGCTCGAGTTGAGCTCGTCTCCACGCGCGCCGCGATCTGCTCTGAGCGCTGTGAGAACTCGGCCATGAGGGCCTCGGGAACACCGGTGATCTCATAACGCGGTTTGCTCGAATGACGCCGTCCACGGGCCTCCCAACCGACGCCGAGCTCGGCGGTCAAAAGGTCGGAGAGGACCCCTTGGTGAAGCTCTGAGAGCGTCGTCGTCGCCTTGAAGATGGCCTTGGAATCGAGGGTCCTCCACTTGCCGTCGGACACCGAGCGGGCTCTGTTCCAAACCACGACATGGTCGTGCAGCTGGCAATCGTCAGCCCTGCTCGTGAAGTGGGTGAAGGACGCGGCGATGACACCGGTGACGTCTTCTGAGACGATCCCGTTCGTCCCAGAACGCGAGCAGAACACCTCGCGTTCCGCGTAGGAGATGACGAACTCGATCGCTTCGCGGTGGCACTTCTCGATGACGTTTCTCGTCTCGTCGTCACCGAGAGCCCACATGACCGAGATCGACTTCGAGAACGAAAAAGTGAGGTCGAAGCCGGCCACGGGGGCACCTCCCGGCCGGGGCTCTCGGCCTCGATCCGACGGGCTCGCCGCTCACCGGATCTGTGCACGCGCCGAGCATGTTGGAGAGGTTCTCCTCGCTCACCTGAGAGCCGGAAACGACCCCGCGACCGCCGTCCAGATCGGCCAGACCCTTGCCCAAAAAGACGCCCGGCGGGGTGCCAGTCGAGGCGTAGTAGTGCGCCAGTCCCTTCGACGGTTCCGGGTTCCCGTCACCGGCCGCGACCGAGTTCATGAGGTAGCGGAAGCCGCCCCCCAGGCTGATGCGGCGGATCGAGATCACCTCGCGCGTCCCTTCGTCGCGGGCGATCGCGATGACCGCCTCTACTTAGGACGCACTGGCGGATCCAGGCTATCGCCGATCACGGCTCCGACCTGGGGCTATGCCTCCGCCAGGGCCTGGTCCCCCCAATGCCGAACGTGTGAGTGCAGGGGGTGGTGGTTGGAGGAGGGCGTGGTTGGAGGAGGGCGTGGTTGGAGGAGGGCGTGGTTGGAGGAGGGCGTGGTTGGAGGAGGGCGTGGTTGGAGGAGGGCGTGGTTGGAGGAGGGCGTGGTTGGAGGAGGGCGTGGTTGGAGGAGGGCGTGGTTGGAGGAGGGCGTGGTTGGAGGAGGGCGTGGTTGGAGGAGGGCGTGGTTGGAGGAGGGCGTGGTTGGAGGAGGGCGTGGTTGGAGGAGGGCGTGGTTGGCGGAGGGCGTGGTTGGAGGAGGGCGTGGTTGGAGGAGGGCGTGGTTGGAGGAGGGCGGAGGTTGGAGGAGGGCGGAGGTTGGAGGAGGGCGGAGGTTGGTGAGAGGTTGGAAGGCTTGGCGACGACTGAGCTGGTGCTTGACTTGCAATGTGGAGCCCGGAGATCAGCGAGAGCCGCGGGAGTCTTTCCGATGGGAAGAGGCGGACGACTGGGGCGACTGGGTGCTCGATCACGGTCTGGCGCGGTTGCCTGCGGAGCTGGGTGACGGAGAGGCGGTGCCCGTCGCGTTTTTCGGGTCGGTCCGCAGGTCGGCGTCGTCCTGTTTCGAAGCCTGTGCCAACGCGAGGATGGCGACTCAGGTCGCGACGTTGACGACAGCCACAGGCTCTACCGGCGATCGCTTGCCGGCTGGGAGCCGGTAGGTGATGACGGAGGTACTTCCGGCCCCCTTCTAGAGCCTCTGAGCCGTCTGGATGTTCCGGTCAGACACGCTGCGATTCGGAGTGAGTTTCGATTCGGAGACCTGGCCGGCTTGACAGGTATCGTCGGCACGGCAGCCACCACTTTCGAGCTAGCTGACGGCGATGGCGTGACGCGTCGCGCTCTAGACGCACCGGTGAGCGTCTTTGTCGTCTGTTTCCACTTCGATGACGACGTGACACTTCGGATCTTGGACTCCGACGACCGGGTGCTCCTTGACCGCTCCCTGCGACCGCGACGCCAACCCGCCTCTGGCTAGGTTCGCCATCTCCTGACGGTAAGCACGGTAAGCCCGAGCAAGACGCCGGCCAGGACGAAGAAGATGCCGCTCTCTGCGCCTTGGAGTGCCCAGAAATGGCTCGCCGGTTGAAACTGCACCACGTAGTGCAGGTGGTTCAGCTTCTCGCAGTAGGTGAGACCGTGGGCTGCCTTCTGTCCGCCGGGAGCGAAGTTCTGACAGTTCTGGATGACCGAGTTGTTGCTCGACCACGTCTGTCCAGGCGCAGGAGTGGAACGGCCGAGCGGCACGAAGCCCTCGTTCAAGAACCAGTCGTTGTTGCCGAGAGGCGCCTCGACGCTCACGTTCGCCACGGCCGGAGAAACGAGGCCTGGCCTGACGTAGTGCCGTACGCCAGCGCGCACGAGCGCGAATATCGGAACGCAGGCGGCGAAGGCCCAGCCGCTCCGGCGGATGAGTGTGCCGAGCGCGACACCGAGCATGAAGGCGAAGAGTGCATAGGCGACCTCGACGAACCCAGAGATGTCGAAGTTCCCCGGCTGGATGTGACTGCGCTGTGCCGCGTCCGTCCACCACCAGACCAACGGTGCCAACGCGCCCACGACCGTGGCGATGAAAACTGCGCCAACTCCGATCTTGACGAGGAGCCAGCGAGTCCTCGTGATCGACTGGGTCCACGCCAGTCGATTCGTCCGTTGCTGGATCTCTGAAGCCACTAGCGGCACGCCCAAGACCAGGCCCAGCAGCGCCGGGAGCGCACCGCAGAGAGCCGCGTTGACCCGGCTGAAGTTGCCCACACCCGAGAGGCTGTTCATGCAGACCAATGAGCTGCCGGGATAATCAGGCGAGCAGTGATGACTGGTGAAGATGGCCCAGGAGTTCGCCTCCATCGCTCCTGTGACGGCGAGCCATATTGCCAAAGCGACGGCGACCACGATCGCGGAGATGAACACGGAGCGATGCAGCCGCCATGTCGCCCAGGTCATCGAAGATCTTCCGAGAGCCCGCCCTCGCGCGGTTCACCGAAAGCAACGTTCCTCGGGCCCTTCTCGCGTAGGTAGGCGATCACTATCTCTTCGAGGGTGGGCTCTATCACCCGCCATGCGGGATCCGTGACCGGCTGCTCGACCCGGACGAGCAGGCTCGTCTGGCGCTCGCTGCTCCTTGTGGAGACGACCACGACGCCCGGCGGGAGCGACGGAGCCTGCTCGCTCGATGCCATGAGCAGCCGGTGACTGGCGAGTACGTAGTCGAGGTCGTCTGCGACGTACACGCGTGACGCGGAGAGGATGATGACGTAGTCACAGATCGTCGAGAGGTCGGCAACGGCATGCGAGGAGAGCACGACTGTCGTGTTGTCGTCGACCACTGAGCGAAGAAGGATGTGCATGACACCCTCACGGGCGACGGGGTCGAGCGCAGCAACCGGCTCATCCAACAACAAGAGGGCCGGACGCTTCGCCAAACACATCGTGAGGGCGACCTGGGCCTGTTGGCCTACCGAGAGCTTTCCGACCTTCGAGGTGGTCGGAATCTCGAGTGCGTCAAGGTAACTGCGGGCGGCGGTGCCATGCCAGTCCGGATTGAGCTTTTCGCCAAAGCGCAGCATCTCGTCAACGCGAAACGAGCGGTATAAGGGACGCTCTTGGTCCAGGTATCCGATCTGGCGGAGCACGGCGACGGTCTGGTTCTGTGGCGAGCGGCCGAAGACACGGACGTCGCCCGCGGTGGGTCTTGTGATACCGGCGGCGATCCGCAAAAGCGTCGACTTCCCGGCGCCGTTCGGCCCGACGAGGGCGGCGATTCGCCCCGTTGGAACCCGAAACGAGCAGTCCTCGAGCGCCCACTTGCGCCCGTAGCGCTTGCCGAGACCCGCTGCTTCGAGCGCCGGAGCAGGTTCACTCACCGAATGATCCGTTCTTCGGAAGCTATGACGGCCGCCACGAGCGCGGCGATGCCCTCGGCGTCGAGACCAACAAGGCGCGCCCTGTCCACCCAATCACCCAGCTCAGCGATCAGCGTCTCGCGGTCCTCAGAAGCCAACTGCGAGGACGAGGCGACGACGAAGGTCCCGAGGCCGGGTCGACCTTCGACTACTCCCTCGTGTTCGAGCTCTCGATACGCACGATGAACCGTGTTCGGATTGATCGTGATTTGAGTCACGACCTCACGCACCGAAGGCAGTCGATCGCCCGCTCGTAACAGCCCGAGACTCACCGCTTGTCGAACCTGGTCAACAAGTTGGCGGTAGGGCGCTACGCCCGCCCGGGGATCAAGTCTGAAGCTGATCAGAGGTGCTTCCGATTCCACAATCCACTGTACTAGTACATTAGTACGATTGCGTCAAATTGCTCACCGCGATGGCTCGCCCCGATCAGTGAGGAAGCGCAAGCCATCAGGGCCTCTGACTGCGGTCGAGCGACGAACTGTTCCAGCAAAGCTGGTCAGCCCACTCAAGACACTTAGCCTGGAGCCGCCAGTGCCTCCTATATAGGAGGGGTCATCGAAATCCCCCCGAGAGGAGGTCCTATGTCCGTTCGCGACATTCCAAGCCCTGCGAATCGAAGGTGTGCCGCTCCCGACGCTGTCCTTCGCCGTCTTGGCAGCTACCAGGTGGCGAACGCCGTGGCGCTCCACAAACAAGGTGGAGAGCGCCGTGACCAGATCACTACTCGTTGCGCCGGCTGGCGGACACGATGACGACGAACCTCTCGAACCACATGCCCGCGCTCTCTGCCATGCCCGAGCAATCATTGGTCAATTCCGCGGACTCGTCCCTCGACCGCGCACTTCTGTTGACACCAGAAGAAGCTGCGCGCCGGCTCTCGATCGGACGCACAACTATCTACTCGCTTATGGCAAGCGGTGACCTTCCGTCCGTCACCATCGGTCGCTGCCGGCGCATCCCAGTGAGCGCACTGAAATCGTTCGTGGTCCGGCTCGGCGACGAGGCATCCAGTGACCGAAACAGTTCGTGGCATTACGGGCCCGCAAGTGAATCTACCGCTCGTTAGGATGACGCCTTCGTCGTACCCTCTCGCCTCCGCGAGCCTCGAGCGGCGGACCTCGCGAGCGTTCAATGCTCGCCAATTGTCACCCGTAGCCACATTTTGCGGTGCCCGAATGCGACCGACATCGGCGGAGTCGCCTACCGTCTTCGCCCCGAAAGACATCACCGAGGAGACCTGCGATGGCTCAGATCAGCACACGACGAACCGCGAATGGCGTCCGCTACGACGTACGGACGCGCATAGGTAGGCGCGTCGTCACCCGGACGTTCAAGCGCCGGAAGGACGCAGATGCGTACGCCAACACGGTTGAGGCCGACAAGATCCGCGGCGGCGTAGTTGACCCAAGAGCTAGCCGCGTCACCCTCGAGCTCTGGTGCCGTTCCTGGCTTGCCAATCGCTCCGATCTCAGGCCAACGACGCGGAGCCTCTACGCCTACCTGCTGGACTCCTACGTGCTGCCTGCTCTAGGAGTGACCGAGATCGGCCAACTGACTGTTTCGATCGTCCGATCGTGGCACGCGTCCCTGCTCGCCAAACGTCCCGCCATCGCTCCGAAGGCGTACCAGGTGCTTCGGGCGAGCCTCAACACAGCAGTGGCTGACGGAGTGCTGTCCGCCAATCCTTGCAAGGTGAAAGGCGCCGGAACTGATCGACCGAGCGAACGTCCGGTGGCGAGCATGGGAGAGGTAGAAGCTCTCGCCGGCGCCATCACCGCGCAATGGCGCGCGATGGTCCTGCTCGCCTACTGGTGCGGACTGCGTCTCGGTGAGCTTCGGGCGCTACGGCGATCGGATCTTGACTTGCTGCACCGGTGGGTCGACGTGCATGAACAGGTCGTGGACGTGGACGGGCATCTACTGACAGGGCCGCCTAAGACAGCTGCCGGACGTCGCCGGGTTGCAATCCCGCCGCACATAGTTGCGGAGCTGGAAAGTCATCTCCAACTCTTCGTCGCGCCCGACACCGCCGCCTACGTCTTCACAGGCCTTCAAGGCACGGGACCTTTACCATCGGCAACGTGGCGGCGGTCCTGGGGACAGGCTCGCAGCGCGACGGGGCTTGGCCACCTCCGCTTTCACGACTTACGCCATGCTGGCAACACACTGGCCGCTGCGACGGGTGCCAGCACCCGGGAACTGATGGCCCGAATGGGACACGCCTCGATGCGCGCAGCGGTGATCTACCAACATGCGACGGCCGACCGGGACCAGGCCATCGCTTCGGCTCTAAGCGACGTAGCGACCCAGGCTCCAGTGCGGCAACTCCGTGCGTCGGCTGGCCACGGGGCTGGACAGCAGAGCACTTTCGTGGAGTGACGACCATTGAGCTCAGACTGGGGATTTGCGCTTCGAGGTGCGAACCGGCCGGTCTTTGATTCACAGCTCGTTTCGGCGCGAACCTGTCGTTCAGCCCATTAGCCTGAACCCCTTTCGAAGTATTTGGCCTGCCACTTCCCGATGACTAGCGACATCGTCTCGCGAGTTCCAAGTGACAGCCAATGTGACTCCCTCGAGGTTGGCTACCTTGATCATCGAGGCTGAGCTCAGCTGGCGATTGGAGGTTGCCCCTCGGAATCACAGCTAGCGACTGAATTTCCTAATCCACGGCTGAGCGAGATGAAGTGAAGTACGGTCGAAGTGGGGAACTGGAGCTCGCTTCGCAAGTGACGATCATCGGGGCTCAGCTCGGGATCTGGAGTGGCTCATGTCTGACGCCGTTTACCGCTCGATTGTGGAAGGTGACGACGACGCGTATTACGCCGTGGTCATCTCCCAAGCGCAGAAGCTGGCGGCGTCAGGCAGAATGCGACATCCCGATGGCAGAAGCTGGGTGCCCGATGATGCGTTCGAGCTGGCCTCCGATTACTGGCTGTCTCCTTCCTTTGCAGCGGTTCTTATCAGCGCGACGGACGATGACAGCTTGAATGCGCTGATCTACACCGCGCTTCGCAACCAGGTCATCAACAAGTCGAGAGGAGACGACCGCAGCAGACTGAGACGGCGTCTCAAAGCCATCCTTCGCTCTGGGCCTTATATGCAAGGTCCCACAGCCTTCTGGCGCCGCCAGACAGACTCGCCAAACGCCTACTGCGGCCCTCGAACCGAACTGCTGGAGGCTGCATGGAGCACAGAGGTCAAGTTGATCCGGTGGAGCCCAAAGGCGAGGCGAAATAGTCCGGTGGCCGAACGGGCGTCGTTCACCGCCGTTCTTGATGCAGTCTTCGCCGTCGCAGGGGGCGCCGTAGACGAAGGAGACCTTCTGGATGTCCTCGCCCATCGATTTGGAGTCGGACCTGTGTCCGTCATTGAAGCCCTTGACCAGCACGAGGATCGCGTCGCATCTGACGAAAGCGACAATCCCGAAGACCAGGTTTCTGCCAGCGAGGATCACGTGGACGCTGTCGTCCAGGCCGTAGAGCTCTTTGGCGAGCTCAGTCCCGAGGAACAGCGAATGCTTCCCTTGGCTTCAGCGAGCGCTCGCGGCGCCGCCGATGCGTTGGGAATTGGGAAAACCAAAGCGAACGGTGTTCAGTCTCGCCTCAAGCGCAAACTCGCTCTGCGGCTCGGCGGGAAGAATGAGGAACAGCGACGCGAGATCTTGATTGAGCTTCAAAAACTTGCTGACACGCGCGGACAGTCGATGACGGTTCGACGTCGTAATCATCGGAAGGTGGTCATTCAGGATGTCTCCTGACAGCGATAAGGGTGCTGTCCAGCGTCGGCCTCGGACGCCGGCGAGCTTTGGCGCGCTCGTCAATCGATCTCATGCCATACCGGACGATCCGCAGCCAGGACAGATCTGGCGTGCGAGGTGGCGGAACACCGCTCAACTTGTCGCGCTAACTGATGTCGAAGACTCCGACACAAGCGCTGTCCCCGTGAGCTTTGACGTGGCGCTCGCCGACGATCGGGCGGTGCCATTGCCTTCAAACGTAGTTCTCGGCCATGAGACCGTCGCGTGGATGTCCCTGTCGTTCCGCCTACCGGTCCGCGTCCTGGACGTCCTGATCGGTTACGTCGATCCGGCAGTCTTCGCTAACGGCGGCATTGGTGCCCCAATCGTCAGCCCATTGGATGAACGATCTCAGATCAGTGAGGCGATAAAAGACCGGATGGAGGTTCTCGAGGAGGCTGCGTGGGCGCCCGCGGGCGCAGAGGCAATCGATATCGGCGGGACCATGCGCGCTCGCGGACTCACGCCGAGTCGAGTTGCGCAGCAGATCGAGGTTGACGCGGGCGAAGTGACCGCCCTGGTGCGAGGGGACAGAATGCCTACACCAGAGCAGGCGACGAAGCTTGCACCGATTCTCGGTGTGGCAGCTGAGGCGCTGACGGCTCCGCACGCCGTCGACCCGGACCTGATGTGGGTACTCGACCGGCCGCGCTTCCGCCGCCGGCTTGCCGAGCGGGGCCGCTCGAACGGGGTCACGGACGAGATCGCCTGGCGATATTACGTCGCCACGTCGGAGCTTCCAACCGCGGCACGGTTCACGCAGAGTTCAGGCGCTCGGTCCCGGTGGACGGCGCTCGTCGAGGACTACCTCAATGGGCGCTAGTCAACGTGACGTCGAATCCCACGCGACTCGTCTAGTGGGAGGGCTGGGCAATCTTGAGCCTTACCGACTCGACCCGGCATCTGCTATCTCGGCGAATTTTGGCATCACAGTCGAGTATCGGGCCGAGGTCGATAGCGACTGCGACATCGACGGAAGCTACCACCACGAGCTTAGGATAATCCGAATCGCCCAGGCCGCCAGCCTCGGGCGGCGTCGTTTCACGGCTCTCCACGAACTCGCACATGCGCTCGGCAGGACCGATTCGGAACTTCAGGACTGGCTCTTCGGGTTCGAAGCCGCAGGCAGGATCGAAGAGGAGCGCGTCGCCAACACCTTCGCCGCCGAAGTCCTGCTGCCCAGGGCCATCGTCGATGACCACATCCCCGATATAGGGCCATGCGCCTGGGACGTCGTCCAGCTCGCGGCGGCATCGACGGCCAGTCGAGAGGCCGTCTGCGTCCGCGCCTCGCAGCGCCTACGCGGACCCGGAATGGTCGTCCTCGCGGAGGGTTCGGTCGTGCGCTTCTCGGCCGCCCACTCGCTGCCCTTCCGTGTTCCTCGCGGCACCGACCAGGGACCAGGCAGCTTCTTTGCCCGCGCATCCGAACATGGACAACTCCGTGAAGCCGGTATTCGTCTCTGCTTCCCCAACACTGACTTCCGCTCGGACGCGTTGATGGCTGATGCCTACGCCGATGCTGACGGTTACGTATACGTGGTCTTGATGGAGCACAGCGCGCCCTGGCGGGCACTTACCCCAGCCGCATCGAGTGCTGATGGCTTCGAGATCGAGTGCGAAGAATGCGACCGTGTTCGCATCACTTGGTCACGCGAGTGCCCAGTCTGCGGTGATCGACCGTGTCCCGACCACGGGTGCTCATGCACACGCGCTGCGCGAAGGGGTGCAGTGCGTCGGTGCAAGAGCTGCAACATCCAGCTGCCGGCCGCAGCGGGTCCACAGGTCGAGTTCTGCGAGATGTGCGGCTGAGGCGGACACTTCAGCCCGGTGCGCTGTTGCAGTAGGTAGCGGGCCACCTTGGCCCCTACCGGGCCGTGAGTCGGACCGGGAGCAGCGTGGAGCAGTGGGTAGCGACCGTAATGGGGAATTCGTTCCGGATCTTGGCTCTTGACGGGGGCGGTCTGAAAGGGCTGTTCGAGCGCGGCCGTGCTAGCTGAATTCGAGCGCCTCATGGGCGTGAACATCGCGAGCCATTTCGACCTCATCGCCGGAACGTCTACAGGCGGCCTCATCGCCCTCGCTCTTGGCGCGGGGTTCTCGCCCGCGGACATCGTGGAGTTCTACGGACGGCTCGGCAAAGAAGTTTTCGGCCGGCCGCGAAGGCTCGGTTGGGCCTTCCGGCCGAAGCACAACGCAGAGTCTCTGCGAGGCGCACTTTCCGAGATCTTCGGGGACATGGTGCTTCGGGAAAGCGAGTGCTGCCTGCTTATCCCTTCGTACTCGCTGACCGGGCTGGATGTGCACCTCTTCAAGACGCCGCACGCATTTCGATTCGTTCGCGACGGAGACGTTCCAATGGTAAATGTCGCCCTGGCGACCTCGGCGGCGCCGCTCTTCCTCCGCCCTGCTCGGCTCGGCAATGAGTATCTCATCGACGGCGGCATCTGGGCGACCAACCCGGCTCTGACCGCGATTGCCGAGGCGCACAGCACGTTCGGATGCGACCTGGCAGACGTCCACCTTCTGTCGCTCGGGACCACGACGGAGGTAACCACCGCCCCGAAGCGCCTCCGCAACGGCGGTTTCGTCCAATGGGCGCGACCCTCGACCCTCGACATTTTTCTCGCGGCGCAGGCGACCTCCAGCTTCCACACGGCGGAGCATCTGCTCCAACGCGATTCGGGCAGGATCGTCCGCATCGACCCACCCGTCGCAAAGGGTCTCTTCGACCTCGACCGCGTCAACGAGGGCGACATTCGAGCACTCGCCGAACACCTTGCTCCGCACTTTTGCGACGCGGTCCGTCCTTTCCTCGGGCATCCCGCTCCGAAGCACGTGTTCTACAAGGAAGGAGTTCCACAAACATGACCACCGACGGTGAAGAGCTCATCGCAGACCTGTTGGATGGAATCGTCGACGCACTCGACGTTCCCGGAGAGATGCTCGAACGAACGCAGCACCTCTACGACGATGTCGGCGAGTTCATGCGCGACGACCTGCCCGACGACACCTTGTGGAGCTTCCGCCCACAGGGATCGGCGAACCTCGGGACCGTCGTCCTTCCTGCTCCGGGCGATGAGTTCGACATCGACTCCGTGGCAACATGGCACATCCAGAGGGAAAGCATCACGAAGGCCGACCTGAAGAGCACCGTCGGTAACGTGCTTAGGCGCTACCAAGCGGCCCCTCGACGCCTCGGTGTACCTAAACCAACGAACCTCGATGAGGGTCGGCGCTGCTGGACCTTGGAGTTTGCCGAAGCGTTCCACATGGACGTCCTGCCGAGCGTCCCCGATGAAGAGAACCCTCCGACCGGCATCCTGCTTACCGACAAGACCATCCAGAATTGGCTGTTCTCCGATCCAGAGGCCTACGCAAACTGGTTTCACGCGCAGAACCAAACGCTCCTCTACGAGAGCAAGGGGGCGTTCGCCAAGCGCGCCCAGGTCGACATCTCGGACGTGCCGAACTGGCGAGTGCGGACCATGCTCCAGCGCGTCGTCCAGGTCCTAAAGGCGCATCGGAACTGTTACTTCGCCGACAATCTGGCCGCTCGGCCGGCGTCGATCTTGGTGACCACGCTCGCGACGTTGGCGTTCGTCAACGCCCCGACGCTGTTCGCCTCTGTGATGGAGACCGCAGAGCAGCTCGGCGACCACGTCGAACACGATGGCGGGCGCTACTTCGTGCTTAACCCGGTGCAGGAAAAGGAGAACTTCGCCGACCGTTGGACCATGGCAGATGCCGCGCGCTTCTCCAAGTGGGTCGACGTGATCCGCAGCAACCTCGAATCCGCGCTCGGCGTGCGATCGGGCCTTCCCGGCGTCGTTGAGTCCTTCTCCGCTGCGTTCAACGAGCAGGCCGTCATCAAGTCGGCAAAGCGGGTCGGGACCGATACCACTGTGACCCGGCGGCGCGGCGGCCTCCTCATTGGCGCGAGCGGTGTGGTGGGGGCAGGAACGGGGATTACGAGTAGGGACCACACCTTCCACGCATGAGCCGTCAGGGGCCGCGACCACTCCCACTTGGCGCTCAAGCAGCTCGCCTCCGCCAACTATGGGGACATGGAATGACGAGCTACAAGCGGAATACCGTCACATGGCGCGGCACCCTGCAGCCGTCTCAGCTCAGCCCGGCGTACCAGATCCGTCTCCGATACCGCGAAGGGCACCGCCCGGACGTCTCCGTCCTCCAGCCTGCATTGCAACCCAAGGAGGGCTGGCTGCCCCACGTCTACTCCGATTCGGGCAATATCTGCCTGTCACTCTGGTACGAGTGGGACGCCTCCATATACGTCGCCGAGACGACGATGCCGTGGGCCGCAGAGTGGCTCCTTTTCTACGAGCTGTGGTTGGCGACCGACGAGTGGCTCGGCGGCGGCGACCTCCATGGCGAGCCGCGGAGCCTCCGGAACAAACGTGAGCAGGTGCTCCCCCGACCTACGAATCGGCGCGGCGCCGAGCATCAGAGTGAATCCGAACAGGCGGACTCAACATCGGCCGGCCCAATGACTTTCCCGAGTTCCGCCGCCTAGCACCGTGACTCGAAACCCGGGACCGCAGAACTGGTACGCCGCCTCTATCTGTTGGCACCTTCGATGCCGGTGACGCGCTCGATGCCAGGACTCACGCACGCAGAAGAGGGGTGATGGTCCATGGCTCGTAGGCGCTGTCGGCCTGTGTCGGCCATGTCTGCTTGTCTATCTCTGCGATGTCTACTGCGATGTCTGCTGTGTCAAGTCCCGGTACCCGAACGACACTTTGGCTCCGGTACCTAGGCGACACTTCTAACTCGCGGCCTTCTGGCTTTTGTTTCGCGGACGACCTTTTGGAGTCGAGAAAGCACCGAACTCCTTCGCGGGTCGTGGCGGATCGGGTGGGTCTTCACGACGGCGCCTTGGTAAGAGATCTCGACCGATCGGTTGACGATGGCGACGGTGACCGAGGCGCCTTTGTAGGGGTTCCCAACGCGGTAGGTCCAGCCGGCGAAGCTCACCGATCCGGAGGTGTCGACGACCCGGATGACCGCCGGTCCAGAAGTCGCTGCACGTGCCACGCGGTGCCTCGGCTCATGAGCGATCCTCGGCTCTTTGCCGGGCTGACGGCGCCGTGCGTGAGTGGCGACGACGATTCCTCGGTGGGAGATCTCCAAAAGACCGCGTGAGAAGGCGATCTCGACGACCTCGCCTGTAAGGTGGCGGCCCGCCAGGTAGCTGAAGCCCTCGAGGTGGATCCGCCCGGTCTTGTCGACCCGGCGGGTGACACGGGGAATGGTCTCGTCCTCGGCTGTGGGCGTGGTGTCCTCGGTCTCGACGAGCTCGAGGGTGGGCTCTGGTCTCAGAGCGAATCTCTCGGCGGGTGTGCGGTCGCCGATCGACTGGTGCGGGCGGATGGTGTTGTAGGTGACGAGCCAGGCCTCGAGGGCGATCTGGGCCTGCTCGATTGTCTCGAAGCGGTAGTCGTTCTTCGAGAAGAACTCAAGGCGAAGCGTCCGGTGGAACCTCTCAACCTTGCCCGTCGTCGTCGGCGAGCGGGGGGCCGTCAAGATGTGTCGGATCCCGTTGTCGGCACAGATCCGGTCGAACATCACCGGTCCCGGTCCGGGACCGAAGCGGGCGGTGAACACCTTGCTCTTGAATGTCGGTGAGGATCTGGCTCGGGAGCCCGTGGGTGCGAAGCGCCAGCTTCAGCGCCTCACAGACCGGTCGGGCGGTGGCCCGGGCCATGAGGCGTGCCGAGACGCAGAACCTGCTGTGGTCGTCGATGCCCGTCAGACACTTGAGCTCGGTGCCGTCTCGTAAGTAGAAGCCGCCGACCAAGTCCATCTGCCACAGCTCCATCGAGCGCGATCGCTCCCAGCGGAGTAGTCCTCCTTCTTCCGCCGACGCTTTCTCGGCTCGACGAGGCGGTGACGAACGAGCGCCCGGTAGATCGAGCTCCGCCCGGGCAGCGGGTCGAGTTGTTCACGACCGAGCCAGTAAAGGATCGTCCGCGGTCCGAACTCGGGGTGTTGGCGTCGCATCTCGACGATGCGGGCCTCGATCTCGGCCGGCATCTGGTGCGGGCAGCTGTCCGGCTTGGAGGACTTGTCGACAAGGGCGGAGAAACCCTCGTTTGCGTACTTTTTGAGCCAGGTGTGCACCGTCTGGCGGCACACCCCATAGCGTTTGGCCACCTCGACGACGTCAACACCGTCGAGCACTTCGTACACCGCCTTGGTCCGCTGTTCCACGACGCCGAGCTCCACGAGCACGAGGGCCTCCTCCGGGTCTGTCGTCGGTCGTTGACGACAGCGAAGGAGGTGGAACCGGCGAGCTGGTGGATGCTCAGGCGGGCGAAAGTGTCGTGCAGGTACCGGAGCCAGTGTCGCCCAGGTACCGGAACCGCGCCGGGAAGTGTCGTGCAGCTACCGGAGCCACAGTGTCAAGCATGAACCGGGCTCTTACATGCGATGTCTGCTGTAACCGCGGATAAACGCGCGATGGAAGCGGTCGGAGGCGCAGACGGCCCAAGCAAAAACCCTAGCTGACATGCACAGATACGAGTGGAGCTGAGGGGATTTGAACCCCTGACCCCCTGGTTGCAAACCAGGTGCTCTGCCAACTGAGCTACAGCCCCAAGCCCTATTAGCCTACGCGTCAGAGAGACCTGGTCGATTGCCGCGGGCCTTCGCGCACCAGCCGGGAAGCTTCTCCAGCAGGTATACCGCTTCCGGCGCCGCGCGATCACGAAGAGTAGCCCGCGTACGGCGCCCCGCCGCGTCCAGATGGACAGAGGCCAGCCCCAGCGACCGCTGGATCGGGCCTTGGGCGGCTCGGATACTCTGCGCCTTTGCTAGGGGAACCCATAAGGTCTCTCGACGAACGCGGCCCGAGATCGCCACCGCGCAGTAACCCCCGACTCCCGCTTGCAAGAAGTGGTAGCTGAGGGGGGCCCGAAGCATGGCCCGGCGGGGTGGACGGGTGAGCGCCGCTCGCCGATCCGGGAGGACCCTGTCCAAGAGCAACTGGGCCTCGGCCAGTGGTCCGACGGGAAGAAGCGCCCGCCGGAGCCTCGCCGGTTGCTGGCGGTCGCCGCCTTTGACGCCACCGGCGAGATGCAGCTCGAGGCGGCACCACCCAAGGGGGCGAAACCACAAGGGCTCGACCATACGGACCGCCTGGATCCGTCCCCGGGGCACGGTCTCGGCCGCGAGCGACAGCAATCCCGAACGTATCCGAAGACCGTCGGGAGCCTCGGCGACGGTGAACGACCATTCCGTCGAGATGCGCCGCCACGCGGTCGCTGCCATCGTGGCGAACAGAGCGAACAAACCGCTGCCACCTGTGACGAGCACAGACCTTTCCGTCGTGCCGAGCACGACCAGGGCGATCACTGCGGCCAAGCTGACCGGGATCGCTCCCGTTAGACAACCAGCAGCGATCAACCTGCCGTTCGGGACGGCTGCCAGGCGCTGCTCCGGTGGCGCCGGCA
Organism: uncultured Acidimicrobiaceae bacterium; assembly: GCA_963779425.1. GTDB lineage: Bacteria > Actinomycetota > Acidimicrobiia > Acidimicrobiales > Bog-793 > Fen-455. The sequence goes on along the minus strand of CAVZYD010000010.1, from coordinate 56,043 downwards.
CGGCTTCGTGCAGCCCGTGGGCAACTGCGAGCAGCGCGGCTCGCACACGGGTCGCCTCGTCGTAGGGGAGATAGCAAAGCCGGGCGTCACCGCGGGAGGCTCCCCCGGTACGGACGCGCACCTCGGCCAGACCCAAGATCCTGGCCAGGAACGGCTCGACGAGGTCGACCGCCTGGGCACGGGACAACGGAACCTGCAGGGACTGGCGTCGTATAAGTCCGGTCTCGACCCGCAAAGTGTCTCCGTCGACCCGCCAGCGTGTGACCGCCCAGGAGACGACGCCAGCCAGCGCGACAAATGCGACCACGGCGATGTCCGAGCCTGAGAGGCTTCCATGGCCGGGGAGGGCCGCCGCCGAGACGACGACGAGGATGATGCCGAACAGAGAGGGGCCGATCCTGACCACAGGCGAAAGGGGATGAAACCGCTGCCAGCTGCGAGGGAGCTGGCGAGGAAGGGTCGGGTCATATTCCTGCAGCGCGAGCCTCCCCGAGCAAGGTCAGCTGTTCTCTCAGCCGGGCCGCCTCCGCCACGGCGAGCCCCGGCAGTCTGGCGTCGGTCGCCGCCGCAGCAGTGTGAAGGCGCAGCGTCGCGATGGCGAACAGGCGCTCGACAAGTCCCGCTGTGACGTCCACGAACTGCATGCGGCCGTAGGGGACCACCGAGAGCCTCTTGACAAGCACCCCCCGTCGGATGAGGAGGTCGTCGTCGCGCTCGAGGTAGCCCCACGAGGCGTAGCGGCGGTTCACGAACCGTTCGCCCCCAAGTCCGAGCACGACGACACCGCCGACGACACCTGCAGCGGGTGCGGGCCCAACCTCGATCCCGCAAAGGGCGCCCCCGAGGAGGGCGAGGACGAGAGCGACCAGACCCACCTCCAAGCGACGCATGGTGCGCAGCTTTGGGGACGGCCTGTGCCAGTTGGCCGCCGCCTCGACATCGGTTATCTCGACGCGCCTCGTCGCCACTTTGCCAATACTCGCACAGCCTTTGGAATTGGCATCACACAGGCTCATCGGGCCTGGTCCGACGGATTACCCTGGCCACGGCGGGCCATGACTACCAGGGCCGTGTAGACATGGCTACGTCGCTTTGGTCGCGGGACGGTGGCGGCGAGAGCTTCGTCGTTCCTGACCGGGAAGGACGCCTTATGTGGCCAGCACAGGCAGTCAACCTTCGTCCCTTGGGCGTAGGTGAGCGCATCGATGCCGCCATCAAGATCGTCCGGGCCAATTTCTCCACCCTCGCACGGGCCTCCCTCGTCGTGGCGATCCCTTCCGGGATCGTCGTCGCCATCATCGCCGCCTCGGTGAGCGCCTCCGAGCAGAACGCCACGGACACAGGTGTCAGCAGGGACCTCTACACAGCACTGGGCGGCGAATTGTCGACACTCGTGATCACCCTGGTGGTCAGTGCTTTCGTCACGGCTGTCTGCTTCCGCGTCATCGCCAACGCCTACCTTGGACAGCGCGCCGAATGGCGCGAGGCTCTCCGCTTCGGCTGGTCGAGGCTGCTCGCGGTCATCTGGGTCTCCGCCTTGACGTACCTCGCCATCGTTGTAGGCGCTCTCGCGATCGCGGCTCTCATCGCCATCACCGTGGCGATCCACATCGCCGCCCTGACCGTTCTCTTCGCGGTGGTGCTCGGAATCGCGGGATTCGTGGCGATGGTCTGGTTCCTGGTGGCGTCGCGGCTCGCCGTGCCCGTCCTAATGCTCGAGGACATCCGGGGGATCAAGGCGATACGCCGGGCGCTGACGCTTTGCCGCGGCTATTGGTGGTCGGTTTTCGGCACACAGTTTCTCGCCGGGCTACTCGTCTCCATCGCGAGCGCGGTCGTCGCTGTGGTCCTAGACGCCATCTTTTCCGCCTTTCACGGCGGCACGACGATGTCCGTCGTCTCCGGTTTTTTCGTTCAGACGATTGACTACGTGGTGTTCGCCCCCTTCTCGGCGGCGATCCTGGTGGTCCTCACCATCGACTTGCGTGTCCGAAAAGAAGGATTCGACATCCAGCTGCTCTCGGCACAGATGGGCGTCCCGCCGACTCCGTCGGCTCTCTTCTTCACGAAGCCTGCCCCCGCGGGACCCTATGGCACGGGCTATCCACCCCCGGGCTATCCGCCGCAGGGGCACCCGGGCTACCCGCCGCAGGGGTACCCACCACAACCCGGTTACCCGCCACAACCGGGCTACCCGCCGCAAACGAACCCGTGGTATCCCCCTGGGCCCGGCGGATACCCGCCGCCGCCGGGCGGATATCCGCCCCAAGAGCCGTCCGCTGGCTACCCGCCTGCACCGTCACCGCCGACTGGCTGGCCACCGACCGTAGTTCCGACGGGCTGGCCACAACCCCCCGGCCCACCGCCTCCGCCTCCTGCCGGTCCACCCGCACCTGCGCCTGGTTGGCCCCGTCCCTCCCCTCCCCAGCCCCAGAAGTCACCACCGGTTCCAGGCTGGCCCCGTCCCTCCGACGCGGCGCCGCCTAGCTGGCCGAGCCCGCCCTCCTTCGAAGGCGAGCAGTCCGACACCCCTGAACAGCCCGACGCGGACCCATCTCAGTCCCCGCCGCCGGATGCACCAGGGTCCGAGTAGGTGCCTCACGGGGAAGGATCGTCGGGCTTTGCCGCATCCGCGTGCCATGAAGCGGCTCAGATCCTTTCTCGACCCCCGTACACGAACAGACCAGCGCAGTTCCCCAACCCTTTGGCGGGAGCGCTCAGGGCGATCGGGCGGGGATTCGTCTGGGTATTCGGCCACCCGGCCCGCTGGTTGTGGCACAACGTTCTGGCACCGATCTTCCACACCGCCCATAACGTGCTCGGCGCAGGCGGCTGGGTCGTCGGCCTCCTTCTCGCCCTCGGGCTCGGGGTTCTCGTCGGAGTGCTCATCATCCGCCGGAGATCACGCATAGCCGCACGCCCGGGCGCGAAGAGGCCGAGCTCAGTCCCCGAAGACGCCTACGCGTTGGAACGGGCGGCGGAAGAGGCAGAGGCCAAGGGCGACAACGAGCTGGCGGTCCGGCTGCGGTTCCAATTCGGGCTGGCGCGTCTCGAAGCCCGCGGTGTGATCCCCGACCGGCTCACGATGACAAGCCACCAGTTGCGCAGGGTTCTGGGCTCCCCGGTCTTCGACGAGCTCGCCACCCGCCACGAGTCCATCACCTACGCCCGAGAGCCCGCCTCGCCTCGCGACGTAGCAACAGCCCGGGACGGCTGGGGACAGCTCCTCGCCGAAACCTCGACGATGGCTCACGACCGCCAGGACGCCCGCCAGAGCGTAGGGAGCGATCGATGAGCACCGCTTCACCCGCGGCCACGGGACGCGCCGTGCCTGGGGCGACGAGCGCCACGGAACGATGGCACCAGGTCCCGCGAGGATGGCGGGTGGTGCTCGTCATCGCGGCCAGCGCCGTCGTCGTCGAGTTCGCCCTTTCATTTGCCGGCGCCGTCTACGGCACGCCGAGCCGGGCGATCCTCGGCCCCGCCTCCTCGCTCGACACCTCGGAAAGCGGGACCGCAGCCCTCGCCCAACTGCTCAGCGCTCGCGGGCACCCCGTTCGCCAGGTAGAGGTCCCCGTCGGCTCCGCTTCCTTGCGGGTGCCGGGAACCTTGTTCGTGCTCGACCCGCAGGGCAGGCTCACGACCGAGCTTGCGACCATGCGCAGCTTCCTCCTCGCCGGGGGGCGGTTGGTGCTGGCGGGGAGGCCGGCCGCGGGCGTCTTGAGTGGCCTGCTCGGTCCCGGGCCGGTACCGATCTGGCAGCAGGCGACGGCGGGCCTTTCCCACGCCGGTGCGCCGGCGCCTGAGAATTACGGCGCCAGCTCCGTGATCTCGAACACGGCAGGCTCCTGGCATACAGGCGCCCCGAGAGCGCGCACGCTGCTCGGGCGGAGGGGTGGCGCCTTGGCGCTTCTCGCCGAGGTAGGTCACGGCCGCCTCGTGCTGCTCGCCTCGAGCTCCCCGCTCGACAACGGCCTGCTCGGTCGCGACGACAACGCCGCCTTCGCCCTGGACCTCGCCGGACCCGCCGGGGGCCCGGTCGCCTTCGACGAGTACGACCACCTGAAGACGAGCTCGGGCACGGGCATCGCCGGCCTGCCCGGCCACTGGCAAGCGGGCCTTCTCCTCGCCCTTGTCGCCATCGTGGTCTGGATCCTGTCCGCCTCGCGCCGCTTCGGGCCGCCCGCGCGGGCCGACCGCGAGCTCGTACCGCCGCGTATCGCCCACGTCGACGCCGTGGCCACCCTCTTGGCCTCGGGTCCCCCAGAGCGGCTCGCGGCCGGAGCGGCGCCGTTGCGCGAAGCCGGCCGGGAGCAGCTGTGCCGTGTGCTGAAGACGCGGCCCGATGCGAGCGATGCCGAGCTTGTCGCTCGGGCGGCCTCGACGGCACTGCCGGCCGATCTCGTGACGGCAATCATCTCCGAGCCGGGCTCGGAAAAGGACCTGCTGGCGCTCGGCCGCGCCTATGCCACGATCAGCGAGAGAGGAAGGTGGTCATGACACAGGTGCCGGACGGTGGTGACGCGGGCGCAATGGCGACGGTCCGCGCCCGTTTGAACCAGCAGGTGGACAAGGTGGTGGTGGGCCAGTCCCACGTCGTCGACGCGACGATGATCGCCCTCGCGGTCGGGGGCCACCTCCTCTTGGAGGGTCCACCCGGGGTGGCCAAGACGCTTCTCGCCTCTGCCATCGGCCGGGCCTGCCGCCTCGAGACGCGCCGGGTCCAGTTCACGCCCGACATGCTGCCCTCCGACCTGACCGGCACCTTGACCCTGCGGGGGAACGAGCTCTCCTTCCGCCCGGGCCCAATATTCACCAACATCCTCCTCGCCGACGAGATCAATCGCACGCCCCCCAAGACCCAGGCGGCGCTGCTCGAGGCCATGCAAGAAGGCCAGGTCACAGTCGACGGGGTCGAGCACGCCCTGCCCCAACCCTTCACCGTCCTCGCCACGCAAAACCCGATCGAGTACGAGGGCACCTACCCGCTCCCCGAGGCCCAGCTGGACCGCTTTTTGATGAAGGTCGTCGTCACCTATCCCTCCGCCCAGAACGAGGAAGCTCTGCTCAAGCTGCGACGGGCCGGGGTCGCGCCCGTGACGCTTTCGGACATCGTGGCGATCGCCGGCACAGACGACATCGTGGCGGTGAGACGCCAGGTGGACCGGGTCGCCGTGAGCGACGAGATCGTCTCTTACGTGGCCTCGCTCGTCCGGCGCACCCGGGAGCTGCCGAGCGTGGCGCTCGGGGCGAGCCCTCGGGCGGGCGTCCACCTCCTCGCGGCGGCGAGGGCCTTTGCCACGATGGCCGGCCGGGACTACGTCGTACCCGACGACGTCGTGGCCCTCACCGGCCCGGTGCTCGCCCACCGCCTGCTGCTCACCCCCGAGGCCGAGCTCGACCGGTTCACGGCCGGAGATGCTCTGGCGAATGTCCTCGCCTCGGTCCCCATCCCCCGCTGAGAGACGGGTGGACAGGTGCCGGTGACAATGCCGGAACGAGCGGTGAGCGACCTCGAGCGGCATACGAAGCGGCGCCCCGCGCCGTGCCCGACCCGCCTCGCCGCTCTCGTCGTCGCAGTCCTCGCCATCGCCTCGGTGGCGCTTCCCGTCCCCGTCTTCGTGCCGTTCGCGCTCCTCGGAGCCATTGCCGGGTGCGTTCTCGTCGACCTGTGGGCCGCACGACAAAGGGTCGTGTCGCTCGAGCGCACCCGCCCGTCGACGTTGTCGCTCCTCGTGGCGGTCCCGTTCCGGGCCGCAGTGAACGGGCTCGGCCAGGCACGCGCCGTCCGCGTCCGCCAGCCGGTCCCTCCCACGCTTTCCATAGAGCCCCCTTGGGCGTCCGGTGCGGTCTTGGAGGGAGAGCTGACGGGACGTCACAGGGGGGTCCACCTCCTCCTCCCGGTGACCGTACGGGCGGCGGGGCCGCTCGGGCTCGCCTCGGTCGATCACACCGTCGGGGTTGTCGAGAAGGTGACGGTCTTTCCCGACCTTCCAAAGGCGCGGCGCCTGGCGGCGGCGCGCCGCAGAGGAAGGGCGACCGACGAGGGCAGGATCCGGGCGCGCCTCGGGCTCGGCACCGAGTTCGAGACCATCCGGGACTACTCCCCCGACGACGACGTCCGCCAGGTCAACTGGATCGCCACGTCAAGAGTCGGGCGCGCGATGTCCAATCAGTACCGGGTCGAGGAGAACCGCGATCTCGTGTGCGTCGTGGACACCGGCCGCCTCATGGCCTCGCCCGCCGGGGTGATGTCGCGTCTCGACGTCGCCTTGAACGCCGTGGCCGTTCTCGCCGTGGCAGCCGAAGAAGCGGGCGACCGGGTCGGGACTCTCGCCTTCGAGGCCAAGGTGACCCGTCAGCTCGCCCCTCGCCGGCGCGGTGCCGAGGCCGTCGTGCGGGCCCTGTTCGATCTCGAGCCGATCGAGGTGGAGAGCGACTACGAACGCGCCTTTTACGCCGTGGGACGCCTGAAGCGGGCCCTCGTCGTCGTGTTCACCGACCTCGTCGACGACGGTGCCGCCCGGACGCTGATCGCCGCCATGCCTGTGCTCGCCCGGCGCCACGCCGTCCTCGTGGCCAGCTGCACCGACCCCGACTTGTTGCGGGCGACCTCACAGCCCCCGTACGACACCCTCGGGGTGATGCGCGAAGCCGTGGCTGCCGAGCTGCTCACGAGCAGGCGCCGGGTCGTGAAACTCCTGCAGAGCCTCGGCGCCGTCGTGGTGGAGGCGCCCCCGGAGACCCTCGGGTCCGCCTGTGTGGGTGCCTATCTCAAGTTGAAGCAGCACGCGCGGCTCTAGGGACCCCGTCGACCGAAGGCGGGGGCACGAGGGGCCGGCCGCGTACGAGCACGAGGGACCAGAAGGACCCGGCGAGGACGATCCCGACGGCGAAGGCGAGCGGCGGCGACAGGTCCCACGGTGTGACGATGCCCTCGGTCAGCCCGGCCACGACGAGGAAGCCCATGAAGGCGAGCACGATGGCGCCGATGGTCGGGGTGAGGCGGGCGAGCGCCTCGGCTCTCGTGTCGTTGCCGGGATCGATGAGGGCGCGGGCGATGGCAAGCCCACCCGCCCCGGCGAGGGTGATGCAGGACAGCTCGAGCAGCCCGTGAGGCACGATGAGGCTGAAGAAGTGGCCGAAGCCTCCGGCACGCCATTCGAGCGCGCCGAGTATGCCCAAGATGGCGCCGTTGTAGGCGAGCGAGAAAGCAGTCAAGAGCCCGAAGGTGAACCCCCCGGCCACAGCCAGGATGGAAACCAGGATGTTGTTGGCGAAGATCTGCACGGCGAGGCCGCTCCGCCCCACGATCGAGACGCCGTAGAAGGCACCCTTTCCGGGATGGGCCGAGGCGTGGAAGCCCGCCGGCAACAGGCCCGAAGCCGATGAAGGCTGGGCGAGCGCCCAGAGCGCCCCGAGCGCCACGGAGCCGAAGAGGATGCCGGCCGGGATGAAAAGGCAGCGGTCCAACTCGCGGATGCGGCGCCAGATCCGCACGCTCAAGTACTCCCAAGCGGTGTCCTCGCGCTCGGGCTTGGAGTAGACGACGGCGTTCGCACCCGCGACGAGGGCCTCCAGGCGAAGGGTCCCCGAAGTCCCCGCCCACAAACGGCGTGCCACCGCCAGGTCGGCGACCGAGGAGCGGTAGAGGGCGGCGAGCCGGCGGATCTCAGCGGGGGCGAGCTTGCGGCCCTGGCCCCGTGAGCGCTTCACAAGACCATCGAGCTCGGCCCAGTCGCTCCCCCGTTCGGCCACGAACCGTTCGAGGTTCAACTCGGCCCCCCGTCGCTCCCGAGAGACATTCGTCGTACGTTGATCACGTGGACTTCGAGGACCGACATGTCACGGTCACCCCTGAGGGGATCAGCCTCGACGTCGTGCTGGCAGGGCTCGGCTCCCGGTTCATAGCCTTCGCCCTCGACTTTACGTTGCAAGTGCTCGCCCTCGTCGCCTTTACGGTCGTCGTTCTTACCGCTTTCCACGGTTCTTCGAGCACGACCGACGGGCTCGTGGAGGGTGGTGGTTTCTCCCTGTTCGTGCTCGTCGACTTCATCGGGTACTTCGTGTTCTGCGAGATGCTCTTCAACGGGCGCACCCTCGGCAAGCGGACGGCGGGCCTGCGCGTGGTGCGCGTGAGCGGCCAGCCCGTCGGCTTCTGGTCAAGCCTGCTCCGAAACGTACTTCGTCTTATCGACATGCAGCTCGGGTTCACCTACCTCGTCGGAAGCGTCCTCATCCTTGCCACGAACCGGAACCAACGGCTCGGCGATCTCATCGCCAACACGCTCGTCGTGCGCGAGCGAGCCGGCGCGGCGTCGACCTGGGACCGCTCGCCTTGGACCTCGCCGGCAGGTTTCACAGTTCCTGCCTGGGGCCCGGCGGCGTGGTCACCGACGGCCGGGGCGACGGGCTACCTTCCTCCCGAGCTCGCCCACTGGGACGTGAGCGCCGTGCCCGACGCCGAGCTTGCCCTGGCGCGGACGTTCCTCGCCAATAGGGACGGGTACACAGAAGACGCCCGCCTCCGGCTCGGCTACGAGCTGGCGGGTCGTATGTGGCCGCTCGTGGCCGGCCCGACCGGCCCAATGCCGGCAGAGTGGTTCCTAGAAGCAGTGCTCCTCGTCAAGTCCGCCCGCGCTTGACACCCGGCGGCGCGTCTGAGCAACCGTCCCACCTGCTGGCGCTGTTCGGCCGTCACCTGCCGGTCGGGCGGGTCCCGGCAGTAGCCTTTGGGACGTGCCCGGCATGCACGTCTATTTCAATCTTCACAACGCTCTCCTCGACTGGCAGTTCGGGCCCTTCGCGCTCCTGGTCCTGGCGGCATGCATTGCTGCAGGCATCTGGTACCTGAGGGCGGACTGGGCGCTCGCCACCCGGGGTCGGCGCTGGAAGGCGCAGCGGACCGCTTCGTTCTTCGGTGGCCTTGTGACGATCGACCTAGCCCTCCAGTCCCCGGTGGCGACGCTGACGGGCTACTACTTCGAGGCGCACGTCATCCAGCACCTCCTCCTCATGATCATCGCTCCGGCGCTGCTGGCGATGGGCGCCCCCATGACGCTCATCCTGCAGACCTCGAGCCGCCGCGCCAAGACCACCTGGCTACGCATCTTCCACAGCCAGGGCTTCGCCGTCCTCTCCCACCCGCTCACGGTCTGGGTGCTCTATTACGGCGTCATGCTCGCCTTCTTCCTAACCCCGGCCATCGGCTTTGCCATGAACCACATGTGGGTGATGGATCTCATCAACCTCGGCTTCCTCTTCGGGGCGACGCTGTTCTGGTGGCCGATGATCGGCCTCGACCCGATACCAAAGTGGGGCGCCAGCTATCCCCTCCGGATGGTCAATTTGCTGATTGGTGTGCCCCTCGAGTCCTTCCTCGCCATCGCGCTTTTGAGCTCGCATCAGACCATCGCGCCGATGTACAGCCTCGAGAGCACTCACACGGGCGCAGGCATCCTCTGGGTACTCACAGAGCTCCTCACCGTCATTGCGGTGATCCCGATCTATTTCCAGTGGATGGCCTCCGAAGACCGCAAGACGGCCCGTGAGGACGCTCGCCTCGACGCCGAAGCAGCGCGACTCCCCGCTCAGACGGACGGCTTTGCAGGCCACCCGCCAGACCCTCACGCCGGGTGGACCGACTTCCGGCCCAGCGCTTCGTAGGCTTCCCGCATCCGGAAGAACCCCCTGCTGTCTTCCCGTGCGGCTTTATTGATTTGTCTCATCACATCCGCACGGACGGGTGCCAGTACGCCGAAGACGACAAAAGCTCCCTGGGCGGCCAGCACTACCAGGCGCCGACCAACTTCGTCTGTGCCCGCAGGATTGCGCCCACCGATTGCAGGCGACAGGTAAAGCTCCGGGTGTCAACTTCTCGCTGCTCAATAGCCCGACGGCGGGTCGCAGCGGGGGAACAGGAAACCCGGCCCAGCGAATTCCGCCCGACCGAAACAAAGATGCATCACGGGTCGACTCGCGGAGGTAACAGTTCAAAGTAGGTGGACGCACGTCACACGCAAAACGGATCCCAAATAGCCGGAAGCCCCGGCCCTGCAAGGGCCGGGGCTTCCAAGATCATGGCCAGGTTTTCCCTGACCGGTTGAGGCTACTAGGCGGTCTGATCCACGGTCACGCTACCCATAGCAGTACTGACTGTGTGGGCAGTGATGACGCAGAACCCGATGCTGCTGCTCGCGTTGTACGACGACGTCGCAGTGTATGGGCTAGTCGCCGTCAACGTGCCAGCGGCCGGAGCCGCACCGCAAGTGGCGGCTCCACCTGAGGCGGCGGGAGCCACTGTGAAGGTCACAGCGCCACCCGCATCGCCGGCTCCCGGGTTAGCCACCGTGACCGTAAGGGCACTGGCGGTTCCGATCGGAACGGCCGCCGGGTTGGCGCCCACAGTTACCGTCGGCGGGATGGCCGTCTGGGTGATGACAAGCGCAGCGCTTGTCACCCCGTCCTCGGCTTCAGTGACCGTGATATCACAAGTCCCAGCCCCTGTACCTGCCGTGTAGGTGAAGGTAACCGTTCCGGCAGCACCCGTCGTGGTGGCCGATGGGGTCAACGTTCCACAGCTGGTGCTGGTGCCGGCAGTGACTGCGAAGCTCAGCGGGTCATTAGCAACGGGAGGAGTGCCGGCGCTAGTGCTCAACACCGTGACGGTGTAAGCGGACGACGTCGTGCCCTCTTCCTGGTTTGCCGGTGCCGCCGGAGCGATTGTCACCGTAGGAGTGACGATCGGCGTAGTCGCCGTCTGGTCGATAACGGCAGAACCCGTACCCTTGGTGTTCGCCTCAGTGGCGGTCACGGTGCAGAAGCCGCTCGTGGTGCCTGCCGTGTACGTGGCAGTCACTGTGAAAGGCCCGGCTGCCGGGGTGCTCCCTGAGCTGTTCGAGATCGTCCCGCAACCGGTGGTCGGGGAAACCGCGAACGTCACGGCATCGCTGGCATCCGTAGCTCCGGCGATAGTGGCCGTCAATGCGCTTGTTAGGCCCCCACCTGCTACGAGGTGAGTCGGGTTGGCGACGACGGCAACCGTGTTGCCAGGAGCAGTCTGGGCGATGGTGCCGGTCCCGACCTGGCCGTAGTCAGCGTCTTCCGCCGTGATGGTGCAGCTCGCAGCGGTTACGCCGGCGGCGTAGTTCGGGGCGGTGTACACGCTTGTGGCTACTCCACTGGCGTTCGTCGCGTCCGTTGCCGGAAGAATAGTGCCGCACTGGGAACCGGTGGTGCCCGTCGTGGGTGCAACCGTGAACAGCACGGTGTCGCCGATAACCGGGCTTCCGGCCCTAGTCACGGTAACCGTGACCGTCTCGTTGTTGGTGTTCTCAGCCACGAGGGACTGACCAACTGCCGGGGTCGTCGAAGGAACGGCAATGTTCAGTCCGGTGACGGCCGGGGCAGCAGTAGTGAAGTAACCGAAAGCATCAACGATGACGTTGATGCTCGCACCTGCGCTGGCGTACAGCTCCACGCTGCCAGTACCGGCGGTGTCCGCGATGGTGAAGTTCGGAACGGCCGGGGACTGGTTGGCCACCCAGTTGACGTCAGAGGCAACCGGCGGAGTCGTGTCCGATGACGGGTAGACGGTGAGGTAGCCCGCTGCGTCAGCCGGGACGACGGTGACGTTCGTCGCGACGGCGGTTGCGGTGGCAGGGATCCCACTGGTGGTGGTGGCGAGGAGGAACTTCTCCGAGGTGTTGGCGGGGATCGGCGTCTGGGTCCCGACGGTGGAGATCGTGCGGGTGTCTGCTACGCGAACCGGGGTGATCGGCACGAAGACCGAACCGGCTCCACCGGCTCCGCTGTAGTAGCCGTCCACGTCAACGTCCACGTTGACGCTACCAGTGTGGTTGTAGACCTCGATCTGGCCGTTGGTACCGACGCCGACTGTCGCACGGTTGGCGATGGCCACGTTGGTGCCCTGGATGCCGAAGTTGAGGTTCGAGGCCACTGGCTGCGTTGCCCCTGCCGGGTAGACCGTCAGGAAGCTGGGGTTCGTGGCACCTTCTGCCGTCACGTTCACGACCACCGCGGACGCGTTGCCGGGAACGCCGGTGGCGGTTCCGGTCACGGTCACGGGCACGGCAGTGTTAGCCGCGATCGGCGCGCCGGCTGCCAAGCTGCCGAGTGCACGGTACGGCGAGAGCGGGGTGTACAGACCGAGGTTGTTCGTCGCGGGGCTGCTCGTGTAGTAGCCCTCCACGTCGACAACGACGTCGGTGCTACCGGCGAAGTTGTAGATCGAGATCCCACCGGCGGTGCTGAGCGGCACCGTCACGAGGTTCGCAACGATCTCCTTCGGCGCGAAGTTCAGGTTCGAGACCAACGGCTGCGTCGTTCCCTCTGGGAAAACGGTGAGGTACCCGTTCTTCGTCGGGGCGACCGCGGTCACGTTCAGAACTACCGCAGAAGCTCCAGCCGGCACCGGAGTCGTGCCGACACCGGTTACCTGGACATTAAGGGTGGAGTTCGCAGCGAGAGTCTGACCCGCGTATGTAGCAGGGTCAGTTGCTCCGGTGCGCGTGTCCACGATACGGAAGGGGGTCAACGAAACGTAAGTCCCTTGAACGCTTGTCGTCGCATGTGGCCTAGTGCTGGCCGACGCGGCTAAGGCGAGTGGGGCGAGCAGCATACCGACAACGGCAATCAAGGCCATCCCCAGCCGGATTGGCGTACGCTTTCTCGCCTTCTCCTCCGCCGGGCCTTCACTGAATAACCTAAACATGCGGTTTTTCCTCCATCTCCAGGGTCATGCATGTCTCTGTACTGTGGGTGTTACCCTTTTGCGGCCACAGCCAACCAGGACGAGCTAACAAACCATAACCCATCCGCGCGAGCAAAGCTGGGACCCGCAGCAACAAAGATTGACGCCGACTGTATGACGCCGATTGGCGGCTCCTTCTGACAACCACCTGCGGCGAACCATAGCCCAACTCGGCGGCTTCCGCCACCGCGCTGCCAACCGCACCCTGGTCAGGCCCGGTGAACCTACGGCTCTGTGTGCTGTGGGTGGTCGCCTGGCTACGCGGTCGGAGGCAACCTGGGGTGTCGTGTCGGACGACGCGTAAGCCGGGAGGCAAGCCAGCCCAAACGCGCTTAGAGTCGGAAACCGTGTGGACCCGAGGCCTCCGAAGCTGACAGCTGAGCTGTTAGGAGTAAGAGACGGCACACATTAGGTCGAGGCGTTTGCGCTGTCGCATTCGGGCCCGGACGAGGCACGGGTACGGCCCGGGCCGGATGACCTCAGGTACGATCAGAGCGGCGGTCGCCCCGGATCAAGGTCACGACTGCACGTAACGGCGCTGTCATCCGCCAGAACTCAGAAGCCAGCAACTCCGCCTGGGTCCGCTCGGCTTGTCGTGCCCTACGTTCGAGCTGGTCAATCAAAAGCAGCAGGTCCTCGATCTGAGCGCTCTCGCCACCCAGGCGGTCCTCTGCGAACTGCAGGGTCTCTCTCGCCTCGACCAGCGCAAGTCTTGCCCCCTCGAGGGCAGGCGCGAGGTCCGTGCCCTGGTCGTCGTGGCTACGCCCGGGACCGATCTCGCCGGACAGCCGGGCGAGCTTGGTCGCGCTGCCAGGAGGAAGAAGCAGTGGAGCAGCGTCGAACCGGGAGAGGATCTCGGCACGCAGAGCATCCCCGATGCCTGGTGCTTCGGTCGCGGTCATCCCGCCAGCATTCGCCCAACGCTGATGGATAGATGTGACATAGCCGGTGTCCTCGACGCCGACGACCAGAGCTGCACGCAAGACGAAGTCCCAGTCCTCGCCTGACTCGAGCTGCTCGTCGAATCGAAACTGCAGCTCTGTCACGAGCGACCGGGGGAGCGCGAAGCTCGAGAGCGGAGTCGCGTTCACAGCCAGGTGAGCCACAGGGTCGAAACGGGCACCGAACTTACAAATGGGTTTCGTCAGTGTCACCGGCGCCGCCCCCATCGCCTCCTCGTCTGGGTTCGCCTGACGCACGACGCGGACATCGCAGACCGAGCGGACTAGCTTGCCCGGCACACGCGCAGCTCCTTCCGCGAAACGCTGCGCCCAGTCCGCCGTCACGAGGTCGTCTTCGTCCAAGAAGGCGACGTAGCGTCCCCGAGCAAGGCTAAGGCCGGCATTTAGGGATGCGGATCGGCTGTCGTCGGAGAGCTGCTCGACGCGGACCCGGGAGATGAAGTCGTCGTCGAAGGACCTCACGACCCCTCGCGTCGACTCGACAGCCGAATCATCGCCCTGAACGAGGACGATGACCTCGAGGTCCTCGAGCGTCTGGGCGGCAAGGCACGTCAGCGCCTCAGCGAGTATCGAGGGCCGCGTCCCTCTGGTCCGGGTCAGCACCGAGAGGTAGGGGTCATCGATCATTGGGCCCTTGGCGGCGGCGTTGGAGGTCGCACGCGGCAGATGAGGGTCGGATAACGACGGACTTGGCAGGCGACGGTAGGCGCGCACGAACTGGTTGACCGCCATGTTCGGGTCAGCCGCAGCCCGCAAGGAACGGAGATGATCGTGGACTGGTCCCCCCTCGACGAGGTAGGGATGATCGGACGGGAACCACTGGTCCGAATGCTCGAGGAGGACGTCCTCGCGGCCGCACTCTTGCCAACCGAGGCGGCCAAGCTCAGAGTTGACCCGCTTCTCGGTGAACAGCTGCAGGTGGGTACGGTCCAAAAGACCGCTCGGGGTCACATCCCAACGACCGCCGACGAGCTTGGCAGCAAGATCGAAATGGGCCACGTTGGGGATGCTCGTCACGAGTAGCGGTGCGTCGTGCCCGTTCGTCGCCAGCAGGTCGGAGAGCTCGGCCAGCTCCCCGAGCACCGCCGTTGGATCCGGGAGGTGCTCGATGATGTCGAGCATGATCACGGCGGCAACCGGGCGATCTTCGAGGACGTCGGCGAGCCTCGCGGCCAGCCCTTCGCTCGCCGCGAGGTCGATCACGTGACACTCGAGTCCGCGCGAAGCCACATCCGCCACGGCGTCGGTGTCCCGGTCCCCTCCGACGTACTCCCACCCGGCGTCACGGAGCACCTCGCCGATGGCCGCGTACCCACAGCCGAGATCGAGGACCACGCCTCGTTTGGCGTAGTTCTCGACGAGATGCACCGCGTGACCGTAGGGACCCTCCCAGGAGAAGGCGAAGCGGTAGGTGGGGACGTGCCCCCGTCTATCGCTCTTGTCGGCCGCGACCTCGTCCGGCTCAGAAGCGGTGCTCGGCATACTCTCCCTCGTGGAAGCAGGCGACTGAGGCGACCGCCTCTGGGGAAACTCCGAGAGCCTCGCGATAGGTGGTCGGGAGGGCGCCTTCGGCGAGCCTGCGCATGAACTCCCTCCCCGCTTCGCGCTGGTGCGCCGATCCATGCACGTCGAGCCAATTGAGCGAGCCCGCGATGACGTCGCGACGCTCTGCGCGGTGGGCGAGAAGCAGACGAGCGAGCGCGGCCTGGAATTCCTCCTGGTCTCCTGGCGGGGGAAACCCAGTCTCGGTGGGTCGCTTGTCGTGAAAGACGGCCGCTCGCGGCACGTGGCGCACCCGCAGGCCGCTAAGACGCGCTCGCCAGGAGAGGTCAACGTCGTCACCGTGGAGAAAAAAGGATGCGTCGAATCCGCCGAGGGCTTCGAATACCGATGACCGCAGCGCCATGAGGCAGCCGCTTGCCCAAGGAGTGTCACCGGTCACCGGGTCGAAGGCCTTCGGGTGCTCGAGGGGGATCTGGCGCGCCTCGGCGATTCCCACCGACTCAGGTTCGAGCGCGGCAACGAGCGTGGCAAGGCAATCCGGCGACAGGTACGTGTCAGGGTTGAGCAGAATCAGGACGTCCTTCCCGTCACCGGGACGGCGCCTTTCGCTCGTCCGTTTTGCGAGCAGGTTCTGACCGGCTCCGTGACCCACGTTCGCCATGAAGGCGACGTAGTCGAGTGAGAGATCAGCCTTGGCGAGGATCCCGCGAGCCTCCGTGAGCAGCTTCTCGTCGAGGACGGCATGTGGATCCTCCGGAGCGCCACAGTCGCCGATGGCGACGGTCAGTGCCGAGGAGGTCGCCTTGGCCTCGAGGCGGCGAGCTGCGGCCGCGACCGAACGCAACATGCGCAACAGGTCGGGCGCGTCTCCCCCGTAGCGGACCGTCTGAACCCGCAACGCCGTCGCCATCGCGCCGAACAGCTTACGGCCGGGACCATGGCCTCACAATGTCTGCGGGCGCCGAAACGGCAGCTAACAAGAGTTCTTCCAGCCACTGACCGGCTCTACTCGACCGCGGCTTGCGTAGCGTATTCTCGCGGGGCATGACGTTGGAGCTCGCATCATGGGCGGCAGACATCGGCCTTCCGCCACCCGGCCACCGCCTCGGAGACGGCGACGAGCTGGGCGGGGCTCCGCGAAACAGGCGTGTCCCCTGGGACCCCGATCCCGCGCGAATTATCGGTCACCTTCACCGCTACGGTCTGGTCGCCGCCCTGGGGGCTGGGAGACGAGTCCTCGACCTCGGGGCCGGTGAGGGATTCGGCACTGCCCTGTTGGCGGAGCGAGCCGCTGAGGTCCTCGGCGTCGACAGCGACATGGGTGCGGTGGTCCATGCCCGGGAGACCTACGCACGGGGCAACTTGCGCTACGAACATTTCGCGGTGCCTGAGTTAGCTCTTCTCAAGAGCTCCTCTTACGATGTCATCTCCTGTCTCGGGATCTGGATCTCTGTCGGTGACACCCCCGCCCTTATCGCCGAGGTGCAAAGGCTGCTCGTGCCGGACGGCGTCGCCATCTTCTCGTGCTGTGCACCAAGGCGCGACCTGTTCAGTCCTATGGACTATGACGGCAGGCCGGAACCTGACGTTGACGGGTGGCTCGCCTTCTCCGCCGATGTCGCGCTGTTGCAAGAGGCTTTCGACCATGTTCATCTCGCCGTACAAAGCGTCGACGGTGCCTCCGAATTGCACGAGCTGGACGATCCGACCAGCTGGGAGCAAGTTCAACTCGAGCATTCGCTCTCTGTGTCGAGAGATGTTCGCCACCTCGAGATCGCACCGGACCGGCCCCGCGAGACGGCGTTGCTCGTAGTGGCCTCCGCCAACCCGGTCGACCTGTCCAAGATCCCGATCTGGTGTCATTGGACGCCCACCCGAACAAGCGGAGCGGGGCTCGAATTCGACACACCGCAGCTGCTCGACACTCTTGAGCACGGTGCTTTGGCTCGGCTGGCGGGAACACTCGAGATCGCGTTAGAGGAGGCCCTCGAGGCCTTGCGTGCGGCACGGCTTCAGGCTGCGACGCTCGAGATAGCCCGAGTGGATGCCGCAGCCGCGGAGGAGAAGCTGAGGGCCGACGCCGCGACACAACAGGGCGAGCGGCTGGAGACCTCGCGAACTGACGCTGCGACAGAAGACAGTCGCCGCTCGCTCGGGCGTCGACGCACCAATCGCTCCCGCTCGTGAGAAGGTGACGCCGTGAGAAGCGGCAAATATGCGGGGCCGCCCGTCTCGGTGATCGTCTGCGCCTACAACCGTTACGAAGAGACGATGTCGTGCCTCGAGAGCGTCCGACGCAACACTGATCCGGATCTGTTGGCCGAGGTCGTGCTCGTCGACGACGCCTCGACCGAACCAGGCCTGGCGGAGTTCGTCAGCAGCTCGGGAGTCCGCGTCGTACGACACCGCCGCAATACCGGCTTCCTCGATGCCGCCAACGACGGCGCCTCGGTTGCGAGCGGGCGATACCTTTTTTTTCTGAACAACGACGCCACCGTTACCCCCGGGTGGCTCGAACCCCTGCTCGAGCGGATCGAGCAGCCACGTGTGGGAGCAGTGGGGGCCAAGCTCGTCTACCCCGACGGGCGCCTCCAGGAGGCCGGAGGGATCACCTTCTCCGACGGGACGGGGTGGAACCTCGGACGAGGCGGCAACAAGGACGACCTGCGTTACAACTTTCCCCGAGAGGTCGACTACTGCAGCGGGGCGGCGTTGATGGTGAAAAGGAACCTTTTCGCCGAGCGGGGCGGATTCGACAAGATCTTTGCGCCGGGCTACTACGAGGAAGTCGACTTCTGCTTCTACCTGCGAAGTCGCGGCTACCGCGTGCTCTACGAGCCCCGCTCGACGGTGATCCACCACGAAGGACTGACCTTCGGCAGCGACGAGCAGCCGGGCTCGGGACTCCACCGCAAGACCCGCCAGTACATCAATCGCTATCGGCTGGTCGTCCGCTGGCAAGACGCTCTCTCCCGCCAGTACCGGCCGAACTCGAACCGGGCCGCGCTCGGGGCACGCCGGCCGGATCGTCCCGTCGTCCTGGTCTGTGACCACAAGGTGCCCGAACCCGACGTGGACTCGGGCAGCGTCCGGCTGTGGTGGATCCTGCGCCTCTTGGTCGAGGCGGGCTGCCCCACCTCCTTTTATCCCGTCGGGGGTTGGCGAGACGAACGTTACCTACACCGACTCCAGAGCCTTGGTGTCGAGGTGCAGGACTACCGCCGGGGGCCAGCGGCAGCTTGGGAAAGTCGCGAGGGCATGTACGACCTCGTCCTCACGTCCCGGCCCGACATCACCATGAACCTGATGGAGCAGATCACCCGCCACTTCCCGAACGCTTTGTTGTTGTTCGACACGGTCGACCTGCACTCGTTGCGTGAGCGGAGATCGGTCGATTTCGCTCAACCTGCGGCAGCCGCCGCGCAGCGCCGACGGGCCACGCGGGTAAGCGAAGAGGAACGGTCGGCCATCTGCTCGAGCGATCTCGTGGCGACCGTCACAGAGGCAGAGGCGCGCTACATCCGAACGGAGTTCCCCCACCGTTCCGTGGTCGTGCTGCCCAACGTGCACGAGGTGCTGCCCGATCTCGATCTGGACCCTACGTCCCGCTCGGGACTGTGCTTCATCGGAGGCTACGAGCACACTCCGAACATCGATGCCGTGAAATGGCTTGTCTATGAGATCCTGCCCCAGTTGAAGCTTCGTCTCGGCACCGTACCTGACACCGCGCTACTCGGTTCCTTCCCGCCGCCGGACGTACGCGCCCTCGAGGGACCGGGCATCGAGGTGCCGGGCTATCTGGCGGATGTGAGCAAGTACTTCTTGTCCGCACGGGTCTTCGTCGCCCCTCTTCGCTACGGAGCGGGCATGAAAGGCAAGATCGGTCAGGCGCTGGCGTTCGGGCTTCCGATCGTCACGACCTCGCTTGGCGCCGAAGGCATGGACCTGCGCGACGGCAGGGACGTCCTCATCGCGGACAACTCACACAGTTTCGCCGACGCGGTCGCCCGATTGTACAAAGATGACGACCTTTGGCTGAGCCTGTCCGCCCGTGGGCTCGAGATCATCGCAGAGCGGTGGTCGCCGAGGGCAATGTCCGAACGTCTGGAGGTTCTGCTGGAGAGCTGCACTCCTCCGGCACGGAGAATCCCGAGCTGAGCCCGCGCTTTAATCAGCGGGTGGTCGATGCCCGGGAATGAGGCGGGAGATCATCCGGAAGGGAGCCGTGAGCTTCCAGCTAGTGCTCGCCTCGAACTCGGAACGCACGCGAGCGGCCGTGAGCCCGGCGATCTCGTTGAGGCGGGCGAGAGCTGCGTCGCGCTCGGCGGCCATGGCCTGGACCAGAGCCAGAGCCTGAGCGTCTGCCGTACGGCGTTGAAGGAGCCTTGCGTCGGCAATGGCGGTGACCTCGGCGACGCGCTGTTCGGCGATGGCGATGATCTCCGCCACGCGTTGTTCGGCGGAGGTGGTGGTCTCCGCCACACGTTGTTCGGCGGCTGCATTGGTCTGCGAGACGCGCTCTTCGGTGATGGCGATGATCTCTGCGACGCTCCGTTCGGCCGAGGCGGTGGCCTCTGCGACGCTCCGTTCGGCCGAGGCGGTGGCCTCTGCGACTCTCCGTTCGGCGGAGGCGGTGGCCTCTGCGACACTCCGTTCGGCGGAGGCGGTGGCCTCTGCCCCGCGTTGATCGGCGGCCGCGGTAGTCTCCGCCACGCGTTGTTCGGCGGCGGCGCTGATCTCCCGTACGCGTTGTTCGGCGGAGGTGGTGATCTCGATTACGCACTGCTCGGAGGCGGCCAGCAGCTGCTCTGTCTCCTCTAGACGTGTCGACAGCTCATCTCGTTCGAACTGCAGGTCGCTCAGCTGGGCGCTAGAGGTCGAGACGACCTCGTCAAGGGACTGCCTCAACGACCGCAGCTCCAGCTGCAGCTCCACCACCCTGCTCAAGGTGCCGGGCGGGACGAGGAAGGGCTTGGCGTCGACTCGACCCCTTACCGCCATCGTGGCGTGCTCCCACTGCACCTCGGGATGCTCGACATGGGAGGCGTAGCCTCGTCTCCATCTCCGATAGAGCGAGGTCACTTCCGGCGTGCCGGCGAGACCGCACAAAAGCGAGGCCCGCAACAGTACGTCCCAGTCCTCGAGAACCGGCAAGTCGTCGTCGAAGGACACCCCGAGATCGGCGAAGCAGCTCCTCGGAATGGCCACCGAGCAATTCGGGGTGCTGTTTTCGACCATGTGGTCCAAGAGATCGAACGCGAGGGGATAGAGGGTCTGGGTCGGGCCCGTCTGGCGATAGCCAACACCGCAATCCCACGGCTCCTCGTCTATCGAGTGAGTCGCACAACCGGCTCGTACGACGGCTCCAGGGTGCAACTCGACGAGCTTGGCGAACTCGTCGACCCAGTGGCAAAGGGCGAGATCGTCGTCGTCCAAGAAGGCCACATAGCGCCCCCTAGCCGCTGTTACCCCTGCCTGAAGCGGGTGAGCCCGGCCCCCGCCCTCCACTCTGATCGCCCGGGTCTTGGCAACGAGCCAAGAAGGTAGCCGGCTGATCACGCCGGTCACTTCCACGTACTGGGCATCAGAAATGCCGTGACAGCAGACGATGACCTCCATGTCACGGTTGGTCTGGGCTGCGAGCGAAGTGAGGTTGTCCTCGAGCGTGATAAGGCGCCGGCCCTGGGTGCGGACGACCACGCTGAGGAAAGGTGCGGAGCCCGACTCCGAAAGAGCCTGTGAGCCCGGGGATCCGGCCATCAGTTCTGCTGAGGCCACGGGCTGGTAGGCCCGGACGAATTGGCTGACAAGGGCGCCCGGGGCGCTCTGCGCCCTTACGGTGAAGAGAAAGTCGTGTAGCGGCGTACCGGCAGAGAGAGCCGCTAAGGACTCGGGGAAGTGCTGGTCGGTACGAAGCGTCGCGAAATCGTCCGCCTTGATCTCCCCCCAGCCGGCTCGCCGGAACTCCGCCGCGAGGGACTCGGGTGCGAAGAGCGAGAGATGGCTCTCATTGAGGAGCCCGCTAGGGGTGACGTCCCAACGGCCGCAGACGAGCTTTGCGGCCAGATCGAAATGCGAGACGTTGGAGACGCTGACCACGAGAGGAGCGCCGGTATGACCCTTGGCCATTTCCGCCAGTGCGACAAGCAGCTCGGCCGGATGAGCCAGGTGGTCGATCACGTCGAGAAGCGTGATGGCCGCCAGCTGACGGCCGGCGAGAACTTCTTCCAGGGAAGCGACCAGGCCACTGGTCTCGCTGAGGTCGAGAAGCGACGTGGAGAAACCTTGCTTGGCGAGATCCTCGAGGCCGTCCTGTTCCACGTCGATCCCGACGTAGTCGAGGCCGAGCTTGGCACAAGAAGGGGCGATGGGGCCGAAGCCGCAGCCGAGGTCGAGGACTACGCCCTCACGAAGAGCGTGCGAGGACAGCAGGCGGACGACATGGTCGTAAACGGTCTCCTCTTCGTGCCCGCGCTCGTCGAGGTCAGTCATGGACCCACCGACCGCATCTTGTATCCGCTTGGTCCGTCGCCGCGTTGGGGTGGTGCTCATGAGCCAAAGCTCACCCCGAAACGGTGGACAGCGTAAAAACCATCACGAAAGAATGCCACCCGCTCCGCGTCAGGCACCGGCGTGGGCAAGCGCCCGGCCGCGCGACGTTTCCCTAAGGCTGCAGCAGCTTGGCGCTGGACATCGCTCCCGTGCTCGGTGTACCAGGCCAACACGTCGTCGAAGCGACGTGGCTCGCCGTACTTCTGGCTCAAGAGCAGGTCCGCCTCGACCATGTACTGGGCCTCCCTAGGGGAGATCAAGAGGGCCCCCGAGGAGTCCACCCGTTTGTCGTGGACGACTCTGGCCGAGGACCTGTAGATGCACTGGTACCCGGCCAACCTCACGCGCCAGGAATAGTCGACATCGGCCCCATGGAGGAAGAACGACTCTGCATCGAGGCCACCGAGCTTAGAAAAGATCTTGGCGGGAGTGAGCGCGCACGCCAGTGAGCACCAACCGGTCTCCCCTGTCACCAAGTCGTACTGCTTGGGATGCTCGAAGGGGAGTTGATGGGCTTCGATGAGCCCCACCTCCGGTCTCGCGATGAGACCCCGGACCAACTCGCTGACGGCCTGCGGCCCCGTGACGACGTCGTCGTTACAGAGCAGTAAGAGCGCGGAGCGGTTCTGCTTGAAGAGTCGGTTCTGACCTGCTGCGTGTCCGATGTTCTGACCGAACCGCTCATAGGTCAGATCAGAGCCTGCGACGGCTAGGACGTCGCGGAGAGCCTCGAGAGTCCGCTCGTCGAGTCCAGCTTTGCCCGAGCAGTCGCCAATGGCTACGAAAGTTTCGCCCACCAGCTCGGCTGCCCGCGCGATGTGAAGCGACTGGGCGAGAGCCTCCGCGTATCTGAACAGCGTGTCTCGCGTGAAGGCATGCGCGACAGTCTGCACCCGCAAGCTAGAGCGAGCGGCCTCCGCTTTCGGCACAGCACTCCCATCTCCATTAACTCCAGTTTCAGTGCCAGCCTAACTGTTCCCTGCCCACGATTCTCTCTTTCCCGCACGGGGATCCGATCCCGGCGGAAAGCTCCATCGCCGGTCCGCAAAGAACGAGGGAGGCCCCTTCGGGCCTCCCTCTGCACTCTCGCGGTCACCGCTCAAGTGACCGGAGCGGGACTACACGTTGACCGTGCTAGTCCGTCGCACCGACAAGGGGGGGCTGTCGGTGAGTGACCTTGCGAACAAGAGAACCGACGGGGAACGGAGGCGTGAACCGCCGCAGGGCGAGGCTGTCCAGACCCAATAGGCCGGCGTTGCGCCAGGCGAGCACGAGCCCTACGCCAGCCAGTGCGAACAGGGGGTTGACACCGGCGGTCCCTGTCATCATGTAGGTGAAGTTCAGTGCCACCGCCGCAAGCGCCGCGACGCCGGTGAACAGGCCGAGGATGAGGCCGATGCCGACCGCCATCTCGCCAAGGGATATGACCTTTGCGATCCAGGAAGCGTTCGGCATCACGAAGTTGTGCAGGAACCCTGCCCACCAGCCGAAGCCCACGGAGCCCATGGGTGTGGCGTTGGCGGCGACCCCACCCTTGGCGAAGCCGTAAACGCCGGCTCCTCCTCCGTACCAGAAGAACATCTTCTCGCTGCCCCAGATCTTCTGGTAGCCCGCATTCAGCCACTGGTAGCCGAGCCATACCCGGACAACCAACCAAAGAACACTGGCGTAGTTCGACCGGAACAGCCAGTCGGCGACCTTCAGGTTCTTGGTCTTGGGGTCTGCTGCAACGTTGCCAGCACCCCGTGCTTCCAGTGCGACGCTCGACATCTTGGTCCCTCCCTACACACGCCCCACCTGGGCCTTGTAGTTACTGTGCCGGACGCGGGGACCTTTACATCAGAGGCGAAATCCCCTCATCGGCGGGACTGAGTCCCGTCCTCAAGGGGGACCGACGACCCTATGAAGCTGAGGCCGATTCCTCCCTGGCGACGGGACTTTCGGCCCTAGCGACGCTCAGCCCGTAACAGTCACTTGGCGGCGCGGTGCCCATAGCGAAGGCCAAGAGGGCGCGGCAGGGAGTTCTGCGGGCGGCAACGCCCGTGCGGCGTCGGGCTACTTGGCGTGCTTGCTCTTCGCCTTGGTGACGTTGAGGCTTCGCCCGGAAGACGTCGACCCCGACAGATCAGTCGAACCTTGGTAGACCGCCGTGACCGAGTAGCTTCCGACCGGCAACTCGCTCGCGCTAAGAGAGCATGACCCCTTGCCACGCTTGAGGGTAACCACACACAGTCTCTTCGCCCCGCTTGTCAGAACGACAGTGCCACCGGCTGCGGGCATCCAGGAGGGCGCCCTCACCTGGACGGTGAACTTGACGCCCTGTTCGGTGCCGAACGGGACACCACTGCGTGACAGCGAGAGCCCAATTGAGCTGGCTGCCTTTTCCACCAGCAGTGTCAAGGGCTTAGAGGACGAGGAGAGAAGGCTCGATGATCCGGCGTAGTCGGCAACGATCGAGTGGGTTCCGGCGGCCAGTTGAGCGCGGGTGAGATGGCAGGTGGCACTGCCCTGCTCGAGAGTGGGCGTGCACAGCGTTGTCGCGCCGGCCATGACCGTCACGTTCCCCGCCACGAACGAGGAACCCGCGGAAGGCACGCTCACGCCTACCGTCAAGGTCTCTGCGGTCTCCCCGCCGTAGATCGTCGTGGCCTTCGACAGTGCCACGGTGGTCGAGGTCGGTGCGCTCGCGACAGTCAAGGTCGCCGGTGGGGAAGTCGAACCGACGAACGTGCCCGGATCGCCGGCGTACTCAGCCGCTACCGTGTACGTCCCGGCGGGAATGGCCGCAGGGGCCAGCTGGCAGGTCGCCGTCGAAACTGGGACTTGGACGGGGCCGAGCACCGGGTCGACGACCGTGATCGTGGTAGGTGTCAGGGCGGAGGTGACACACAGAGTCTGGGTGCCTGCAAGAAGATCGACGGTGCTTCCAGATGGTGGGGTCGTCTCTCCCGGGGGCGGGGCCACCGTGACAGAGAAGGTGGCAGTCTGCTCAAGGCCGTAAACGAGGTTGGTCGGCGTCACCACCAGCGTTGTGGTCGTCTCGTTGACCACCTCGCTCGCAATGTCCGAGGCCGGGTTGTAGTTGCCGTCGCCCCCATAGTTCGCCGTGATGGTGTAAGTGCCGCTGGTCTCTTGCAGAGCGCATGCGCTGATCCCCGCGGCGTTGAGCGGACCGGTGCACGTGTTCGTGCCGTCCGACACCGTCACGGTTCCCGTGGGCGAGGCCCCGCTGCCCTCCACGCTCACGTCATATGTGATCATTCCCGCCACCGCACTCATGGGAGGATTGACGCTGACGACCGGGGTGGCGATGGTTACCGATTCGGTCGTCGAGCCGGACTCCGCCAGGTAGTTCGTGTCCCCCGAGTACTGCGCCTTGACCGACTTTCCGTTTTCTGAGAAGTTCTCGATCAGGGAGCAGCTTCCACTTCCGGTGGCGTCGAGGGTGTTGACCGTGCAGCTGCTGGCCGCGTCCGTGACGCTGACTGACCCCGTCGGGACGTCGGCTCCTGTCGGTCCGCTGACTGACACCGAAATAGTGACCGGACCTGTCGACTGTCCGCTCTGGCCGGTTACCGTGACCGTCGGCTTGGCCTGGCCGATGGTGACCGTTCCCGCGGCATAAGTAATTGTGTAGTCAGAGTCCGCTGCTCCCGCACAGGTAGCGGGGTAGGTGCCAACGGCACTCGAACTGGTCGCCGTGGTCGAGCAGGTCGGCTGAGTGGTGAGGTTCGAGGACGTGTCTCCGTTGACGAACCCGGAGTAAGCGGCAGTTATGGGAGGCAGAGTTCCCCAATAGCTAAACGTGGGGCTGGAGGCGGCGATGGTGAGCGGGGCCGGGGTGATCGTTACCGAACCCGTCGCATAGCTGATTGTGTAGTTCGAGTCGACCGCTTCCGAGCACGAGGAGTCGTAGCTGGTGCCGACTTGACCAGACCCGGCGTCTGTCGACGCACAGGTCGGCTCGGTCGTCAGGCTCGCGGCCGAATCGCCATTGACGAAACCGGTGTAGGTCGGCGTGATGGTGGGCGCGGTCCCGTAGATCGTCGTCGCGTCCGATGCCGTGATCTTGAGCGCGGCCGGGTTCACCGTTACTGAGCCCGGCGCGTAGCTGATCGTGTAGTTCGAAGCGGAAGCTCCTGAGCAAGTGGACTGGTAGCTGCCCACCCGGCTCGAGCTCGTGGCCTGCGAGGCACATGTCGCTTGCGTCGTGAGGTCGGTGGAGTTGTCACCGTTGAGGAATCCGGTGTAGCTGGCCACCGTGATAGTCGGCGGAGACCCGCCATATGTCATGGACCCGTCGGTCGCTTTGATCGTCAGGCTGGCCTTGGTAACGGTGGCATCGCCGGGAAGATAGGTGAAGTCGAAGTTCGGGTCGATCGCCCCTGAGCACGTGTTGGCCCCGGAGTAGCTGCCCACACCGGTCGTCGCTATCACCGTCGACGAACATGCCGGCTGCGTCGTCAGTAAAGCGCCATCTCCGGTGGGCGAGTAGCTGGCGGTCACGGTCGGGGGCGTACCGTAGGTCGTCGTCGTCGTCGAGGCCGTGATGGTCAAGGCGGCCTTGGTCACGGTGGCGTCGCCCGCGACGTACGTGATGGCGTAATCGGCGTCGACCGCGCCGGAACATGTGTTAGCCCCCGTATAGACGCCGACGCCGGTCGTCGCTGTCACTGCGGACGAACACGTCGGCGGGGTGGTAAGTGTGCCTGCGACCGGGGGAGGCGAAAAGCTGGCGGTGACGGTCGGGGTCGTGCCGTAGACGTTGCTCGTCGTCGAGGCCGTGATGGTGAAGGCGGCCTTGGTCACCGTGGCGTTTCCCGCCACATAGGTGATGTCGTAGTTCGGGTCTACTGCTCCTGTGCAAGTGTTTGCGCCCGCGTAGACACCGACACTGCTCGTTGTCGTCACCGTCGACGAACACGTCGGCAGGGTGGTGAGAGAGCCAGCCTCTGACGGAGGCGAATAGCTCGGGGTCACATTCGGGGCTGTGCCATAGGGGGTCGAGGTCGACGAGGCCGTGATCGTGAACCCTGCCTTGGTCACCGTGGCGTCGCCCGCCACATAGGAGATGTCGTAGTTCGGGTCGGCTGCTCCCGAACAGGTGTTGGCCCCCGTGTAGGTACCGACGCCTGTGGTCGCTGTCACCGTGGACGAGCACGTCGGCGGGGTGGTGAGCAAGCCGGCGTCGGCGGAAGGCGAGTAGCTAGCGGTGACGGTCGGGACGATGCCGTAGGGCGTGGAGGTTGGCGAGGCTGTGATCGTCACAGACGCCTTGGTCACAGTCGCGTCGGCCGGCGCGTAGGTAATGGCAAAATTGGGATCGGCTGCTCCCGAACAGGTGTTGGCCCCCGTGTAGGTACCGACGCCTGTGGTCGCTGTCACCGTGGACGAGCACGTCGGCGGGGTGGTGAGCAAGCCGGCGTCGGCGGAAGGCGAGTAGCTAGCGGTGACGGTCGGAATCGTGCCGTAGGGCGTGGAAGTTGACGAGGCTGTGATCGTCACGGGCGCCCGGGTGACCGTGGCATCACCTGATACGTACGTGATCGCGTAATCGCCGTCGACCGCACCCGAACAGGTATTGGCTCGCGTATAGGTGCCGACGCCTGTGGTCGAGGTCACCGTGGACGAACACGTCGGCGGCGTGGTAAGGGTGCCAGCGCCTGGGGGAGGTGAAAAGCTGGCTGTCACGGTCGGGGTCGTACCGTAGACGCTGCTCGTCGTCGAAGCTGTGATGGTCAAGCCCGCCTTGGTAATCGTGGCGTCACCCGCCACATAGGTGATGTCGTAGTTGGGGTCGACCGCACCCGAACAGGTGTTGGCCCCCGCATAGGTGCCGACGCCTGTAGTCGATGTCACCGTGGACGAACACGTCGGCAAGGTGGTGAGAGAACCAGCCTCTGATGGAGGCGAATAGCTGGGCGTCACCGTCGGAGGGGTGCCGTAGACGCTGCTCGTCGTCGAAGCTGTGATGGTCAAGCCGGCCTTGGTAACCGTGGCGTCACCCGCCACATAGGTGATGTCGTAGTTCGGGTCGGCTGCTCCCGAACAGGTGTTGGCTCCCGTATAGGTGCCGACGCCTGTCGTCGCAGTCACCGTGGACGAACACGTCGGCGCGGTGGCGAGCAAGCCGGCGTCGGCGGAGGGCGAATAGCTAGCGGTAACGGTCGGAATCGTGCCGTAGGGCGTGGAGGTCGACGAGGCAGTGATCGTCACGGGCGCCTGGGTCACCGTGGCGTCGCCTGCGACATACGTGATGGCGTAGTTCGGGTCCACCGCGCCCGAACAGGTGTTGGCTCCCGTGTAGGCGCCGACCCCGGTCGTCGCCGTCACCGTGGAGGAACACGTCGGTTGGGTTGTGAGCGAGCTGGAGCTCTGGCCGGCGGGGAAGGCTGAATAGCTCGCGGTCACACCAGGCGACGTCCCGTAGGGGGTGGAGGTCGAAGAGGCCGTGATGGTGAGCGGCCACTGGCTCACGTTGGCCGTCGTATCTGAGCCCAACGAGCCCGTGTAGGTGTCGTCGCCGGAATAGGTCGCCGTGACGCTGTAGGTGCCAGCCAAGGCACCGTCGATCTCGCAAGTGGCTGTCCCTCCGGAGGAGACCGTTGAGTCCGGGCAGGTCGGCGAACCGCCGTCGGGGTCCGACACATTCCAGCCGACGGTGCCCGTAGGCGTCGGGTCTGCCGTTGGACCTGTGATGGTCGCGGTATAGGTGAACGAGCCGCCGGCCTCCACGCCTGGGGAGCTGTCACCGACCGTCACGCTCGGCACGACGCCGCCAGCCGCGCTGTAGTTCGTGTCTCCCGGGTAGCTGGCACTGACGACGAAGGGGGCGTCGGCGGAGTCCTCCGTGAGTGGGCAGCTACCGTTCCCGTTGCTGTCGAGAGTTGCGTCGCAAGAGGCAGTGGCGCCGTTGACGTCGACATACGAGACAGTGACGACCCCGGTCGGTACGGCGTCGCCCCCGGGCCCACTTACCGTCACGGCGTAATTGACCGTGTCGCCCGTTCCACTCTCCCCAGTTACGGTGAGGATCGGCGCGAGCGGATCGTCGGCCGGGTTCAGATGGTGGACCGATGCCACTGGGGACACGCTGCCCAGCGAGACTGCGTTGGCGCCACCCCCGAAGACAACGGCCGCCACCAGACTCACGATTGCTAAAGCAGCGAAACCTCCAATGAGGGCGGGCCACCGCCGACGATCTCTTACGGCCACAGAACTGTGGCGGCCCCGCTTGAATAGGCCAAATGCTCCGTGAACGCGGGCATTGCCGCGGCTCGACGGCATCATCGGTCCCCGGTCATGGTTCGCCCCGCGTCACCTTTGACGGTCCCCTCTTAGGCACAATTGCTCGACTCCCCTCGCCCCCCGCCTTTATACGACTGTCACGCAGCTGACGCAAGGGGCGAAAATGCGGGTCGTTTTCGACGCTCTAAGTGGTGAGTCAATCTCTCTTCGTGAGAGGTATCGGATTGGCCGTAACGGTGAGGAAAAATTTTGGTGCGGTGCAGCGGCTACCTCTCCTTTCCAGCTGTAAGAGCCTCGAGGTAACCATTTGGCTGGTCAGGAGGGCGCCTTGTTCGGTAGATCTTGGTGTCGTGTCATACCTTTGCCAACAATTGGAGAAATCACACGCGCGTCATTGTGCAAGCTGCACCAAGACAGCAGGTTGACCGGCAGAAATACTGCAGGAGCAGCAGTCTGAGCAGTTTGCTGCCAGGAAACAGTGAGTCCCGTACCGGATCCGCCGGTGCGGGGGGGGAAACGCTCCGTGCCGGAACCCTGCAGCGAGTGGGTAAGGGTGGGGCGACAATGATGCGAGGAGAACATTGTGCATAAGAAAGCGCGGAGCCATTCCGCAGTATTGTTGCTTTTGGCGCCCGTATTGGCCATTGGCAGCAGCTTCTTGGTAGCCGGGAGCGCAAATGCGACCACTGCCAAGAGCGTCAGTCCAACAATCACAATCTGCAAGTCCGTCTCCGGGTCGTTTCACTTCACGCTTAACGGCAAATCGGTGTCGCTGAGCAAGTCGTGCACGACAGTTGCGGCCAAGGTCGGATCGAACACGGTGGTCGAGACTTCGGCACCGGCCTCGTACCGCAACCTTGCTGCTATCTCGGTAAGCCCGAACAGCGATCGCGTGAGCGCATCTTTGAAGTCTGCGAGCGCAGTCGTGAAGCTGGCCGCCAAGGGAGCCGCAAGGGTCCTGTTCACGAACGCCAAGGTTGTGACGCAAGTTGTGTCGCAGCAAGGAACACTGCAGGCAGCTGACGGTTTCATCGAGATCTGCAAGTACGGGGCTGACCCGTACGTCGCGGGAACTTTCTCGTACACCATCTCAGAGGCCGGCGCGAGTGTCGGAACAGCCTCCGTCGCGGTCAACTCGTGCTCTGGTGCCATCTCGGTCCCAGCAAGCACCGCCGTCACCGTGACCGAGACAGCCGAGTCCCCGTACTACCTCTACTCCGTCGGCGCAGCGCCTTTGCTGAGCTTGGTGAGCACCAACCTTCCTGGCGGAAGTGCGGTGTTCGTCGTGACGGCCAATGAGGAGACGACTGCGAGCTTCACCAACGCCACCGCTCTCAACTGGATCAAGGTCTGCAAGACCCTTACCAACAATGAGGGCAGCCTGGCGGGAAGCACGTTCAGCTACGCAATCTCGTGGACCTTCACGCCACCGACGGGTGCTAGCGCGATCACCGAATCCGGAACCGCCAGCCTCACGGCTGTTGCGGCTCCCGGACAGGTTTGCGTCGTCCCGTTCGACAACACGTGGGCTACCGGGATTCCGGTCGGCGCGACGGTCACGGTGACCGAGAACGCCTTCGCTGACGTCTCGGTTAGTGGAGTCGCCATCGTGCCTTCCACCTACGACGCTGCCACCAGCACCACGCCGGCCTCCACGGCCGTCCTCACGGTGCCGCCGGTAGCCGACGGGTACGCGGACGCGGTGTTCACGAACGACCCGCTCGGGGTTGTCGAGGTTTGCAAGAACTTCGACCCGTGGCAGTACAACGCCAAGAACTCGGCGACGTTCACGGTCACCGACGGTGCCATCAGCGACACTGTCACGGTGAATGGTGGAGAGTGCTCGGCCCCGATTTGGGTGCCAGCCGGAGCGGCTACCGTCTCCGAAGCCTCTGACACTGGCTTCTACCTTGAGAGCGTCTCGACCGAGAGCGCCAGCGACCCCATGGGCACGCGGCTTCTCACGAGCGACACCACCAACCCTGCAGTCGTCTCCGTGCCTTACGGCGGCGTTGGCGATGAGACGGTCGTGACCTTCACGAACGCCGTTGACCCGACGCAGTTCAAGATCTGCAAGCAGGAAACCTCGGCTGACGCCGCCCTCTCGGGTGCGACGTTCGACTTCAGCTGGACGTTCAGCTTCACCGACGTTGACCTCGCGACCGCAGACTTTGACGGAGGCTACGACAGCACCAGCCTGACCATCGCCCCGGTCACTCCGACCGACCCGACTGGTCTGGTCTGCTCGCGTCTGTTCGACGGTCCGCCTTCCATCCTTCCGGACGGAGGCACGGCCTCGATAACGATCACCGAGGGGACCACTTCACTTCCTGGTGTTGAGGCAGATGGCTACAGCTACCAGGGCAACGGCTCCGTCATTGCCGCTGGGACGGCCGACTTCCCGGTCGTGGTCAGCAGCCCCGGGGCCACAACGCCGGCAAGTGTGGAGTTCACCCCTGGTGCGGGCATCAATATCATCACCTTCACCAACGGCAGCACTGGCGACGCCGGGTACCCAGCCGGCTAGTCCACTAGCAACATCCCTCAACGGCTCGTAGCTTGAGCCGTCGGAAGCAGGGAGAGGGCTCCCGCACGGCGGGAGCCCTCTCCCACATCTTCCGAAACTTCGTCGTTGATTTCCCACCCGCTTGGCGAAACGCGTCCGTGGCTGTCGGAGTCTGCGACTTTCAGCGTCGAGGCTGAAGAGGTCCACGGGGATGGAACAGTGAGATCAGGTCCCAAAGATGACAGGCACGACAGCGAGGACGTTCCGCCCGAAAGAAGCCAGCACCATGCGAGCCATGGTCGTGTGCGACGACCGGGAAGTGATGAGACTGGGCCTCGTCGAGATGCTGCAGGCGATGCAATGGGCAACCGACCTGAAAGGCTTCAGCTCCCTGCCCCTCGCATGGACGTACCTCGCTGACAGCTCGGCGCCCAGCGCCATCGCCATACTCGGCGGCATGTCCGCGGCGAGAGAGCTTGAGGTTGCCGGTCGCCCGGGGAGACCGCCCACTCAGATCGTATTGATGCTGCGCGACAGCGAGGCTGCGCACCTGGCCGTCGCCGCCGGGCTCCCGGTAGACGGGTACTTCCTCGAAGAGGACCTCTCCGTCCCGATGCTGCGCTCGCTGCTCGCCCGACTGGACGAGCGCGAATTCCCCATGCCGGCGCCCATGGCCGAGTTCCTCCTTGGCCAGGTGCGTTCTCCGGTCCCGGGCCCCGTTCGACTCAGCTCGCGCGAACAGTCGGTCCTGCGGCTCATCGTCGACGGCGCCACGAACAAGACGATCGCAGACGAGCTCGGGATATCCGTCCACGGGGTCAAGCATCATGTGGCAAACCTTCTCAAGCAGCTCGGCTGCACGAACCGCACCGAGGTGGCCTCGACGGCCATGCGCCGTGGTCTCGTCTCGGGCGAGCCGGCGCGTTCGCGATGAGACTCCAGGCGGCGACGGAGCGGCCCGTCGCAACAGCAGCTACCCTTCTTGAGGTGGAAAACTCCGAGGCGGGGGCTCAGGAGTCGCTGGCAGACATGTTGAGCCAGCCAGCGTTCCAGGAAGTCGCGTCACTATTTCGCCAATTCATTGCCGCTGCGGGCAATGGCCGCGGTGCGCCTGGCATCGCCAGGGTGCTGCAGCAGCACACGGGAAAACCCGTGATCGTGGAGAACCCCTCGGGACAGATAATCGCCGCCGCCGGGGCCGAGCAGTGGTCACGCGCCTCGGACGGAGCCCGCCCGAGGCGTCTGCTGCCCGAAGAGGCCGCCCACGCGGTGGCCATCTTCGACCTCGACAGGTGGGTGGCCGTGGCCCGTCCCCGTGGCGAACTGCTCGGCGCGGTCAGCCTTCTCTCATCAGGCGATCCGCCGACCGGCGTGGACCTGTTCGCGCTGGAGCAGGCGGCGACCGTACTCGGTTGGGAGCTGCTCCACAGCCGCAGCATCGCCGAGGTCGAGGTCGCCTTGTGGGGCGATTTCGCCACCGAGCTGATAGAGGACGCCGACACGGTCCGCGTGCAGACCCATGCCGACAGGCTCGGTTACGACCTCGATCAGCCTCACCGGGCCGTGCTCGTGCTACCGGAGACCGCTGTCTCGGTCGATCTATCGGATGCTGTCAGCCGGGCGACGGCACGACTCGGCATCAAAGCTCTCTCGACTGCCCGCCCGAGCGGCGTGGTGCTCATCGTCGGAGAGGAACTGAAATGGGCGGAGCTTGCCAAAGCCTTGAGGTCGGAGTACGAGGGTGACCTCCGGGTGGGTGTCGGTGGTCTTTATTCCTTGCGCGAGATCAACAGGTCGCTCGCCGACGCCGAGTTCGCCCTCACGCTCACGGCCTCTGCGGTTGACAAGCCGGTTGCCAACTTCGACGAGCTGGGCGTGTGGCGCTTATTGGCCCGCCCGGACGCGAGCGATCTGCAGAGTCTCGTGGACCACTGGATCGGCCCGCTCATCGAATACGACCGGGAGCACCGCAGCGAACTACTGAAGACCCTCATCGCCTACCTGAACGAGTTCGGGGCCCTGGAGGCGACAGCGGCCAAGCTCTACGTGCACCGCAACTCCTTGCGTTACCGCCTCGTGCGCATCGGCGAGCTGACGGGCTGGGACCTCAACAACCCCGAGCAACGGTTCCATCTCGATCTTGCCTGCCGGGCCTGGCTAGTGCGTCAAGCGCTCGAGGGCCCACCGGTGACGAGCTCGCCGCCCCAGGGTGCCAACAGCAACGGTGGCGGGAAAGGGTCGCGCCTGTCGACCCGGCGTCCCGAAATTGGCGCCTTCGCCGCCAGGAACACGAAATCGAAGCCGAGGCGCCCCGGCCTGACCTGATGGCGGCCGCGGCGGGTGCCACCGAGCACCGACCGCCCGGTCATTTAGCGGGCGGCGGCACAGGCCGCAGCTGGTCACTGAGCCATGGAATGACGCGGTAGCGTTTTAGAAATAACGACTGGAGGACCGAGGCACGTGGTGGCAGGGCGCCCAGACGCTGTGCCGGCGACGAGCCGGACGGCGGTCACCTCTCTAGAACCGAACCCCGAGCGGCCTGGCGCCGCCACGCGGGAGACCCGCGGTGCCACGGCCATAACCGCCGAGATCCCTGCCGTCCCGGTCGCCCCCGCCTACGGCGTGCTGCTGCCGGACGGCTCGATCTGGTACCCGGGCTCCAAGCGCAAGCTCCCGGCACCCACGTTCTTGCGGGTGATCGTGTGGACCCTCGCCTTCCTTGTCGCCATCGGTGGTGCCGGGCTCGTCGTCGAGCACTACCACCCGTCCTGGATGGACCCCATCCGTCACGTCGTCGGCCCGCCCGGGGTGCTCACACCCGGCGGGGGCTCAGGTCCCACCGCCACGACGCTGCCTTCCGCCCAGTCCTCGGGCAAGATGTTGGAGACGGCGCACAGCCTGAACTCGGTCACCTATACGGTCCCCGGCGCACCGTACGTGCTCAACATCAAGACGACGCAGCGCTGCTATTTGCGCGTGGTGTCGATTGCGAGCGGTGCCTCGCTCCTCAACAACACCCTTGCCGCAGGCGCTTCCCAGGCGGTCGTCGTGGCCGGCGGATCGGCCACCGTCCAGGCCTACGCGGCGGGGGCATCGCTGTCTGTGAGCGTGCAAGGCACCGAGGTCGGCGCGATCGCAAAGCTTCTCTACGGCGTCAGCTACAGGTTCAACCCGCCAAGCTCGTGACAAGCACTCCAGAGACGGCCGCAGGGGCCGACCGTAACATCGCGCGCCAGCAGCGTTTTTGGACGAGGAGAGCCGCGAGCTGGGACCACGGTGCCGCCAACAACCCAGGGCTCGTCAAGGTCGTACAAC
Organism: uncultured Acidimicrobiaceae bacterium; assembly: GCA_963779425.1. GTDB lineage: Bacteria > Actinomycetota > Acidimicrobiia > Acidimicrobiales > Bog-793 > Fen-455. Next base: position 21,185 of record CAVZYD010000010.1, on the reverse strand, counting down.
GCGTGCTCGTCGAGGCCGCGGCCTCTTCAGACACGCGGGCGGTGGATCTCGGGTGCGGGTCGGGGCAGGTGACGCTGGCTCTGGCCAAGCGGTGCAAGAGCGTGCTCGGGGTAGACGTGAGCGAGAAGATGATCGCCCTCTTGGCCGAGAATGCCGCCGAGCAAGGCCTTTCCAACATCGAGGGCAAAGCCGTGCCCATCGAGCGGCTCAGCCTCCCGCAAGCCTCGGTCGACCTCGTCGTGTCCAATTACGCCTTGCACCACCTGCGCGACAGGGACAAGCAGCTCGCCGTCGACGAGGCTTTCAAGTGGCTGCGGCCGGGCGGCAGGCTCGTGATCGGCGACATGATGTTCGGACGCGGGGGCGATGCCCGAGACCGCGAAATCATCGGCTCGAAGCTGAGTCTGCTCGTGCGCAAAGGACCGGGGGGCTGGTGGCGGATCCTGAAGAACGCCGGGCGTTACCTGATCCGGTTCCAGGAGCGGCCCGTCTCGATGTCGGCCTGGGCGACGATGTTCGAAAGGGCCGGGTTCAGCGCCGTAGCCGCCCTGCCCGTCGTCAACGAGGCCGCCGTCGTGAGCGGCACCAAGCCCGCCGACTGAGAGCGGCGCCCTACTGGCTCGCCTCGGCGGCGACGAGCTCGGGGACGAACTTGGCCACGTCGACCGTGCCCACTCCTGAGGCGAGGTCGTAGCCGCGCTTGGCCGTAAAGCCGACCACCGTGTAGCGCTTGTGGCCCTGAACAAACGAGACCGTGTTGTTGCCCTTGGTGATGTCGACGATGCCGGGCGCCCGCGCCGCCGACAGGGCGTAGAGGGCCGGGTTGATGAGCCCGAGCGGGTGGCCGGCGAGCTGGTCCGCCAGGGCGACGACACCGGCGAACAAGGGCACTGACTCGCTCGTGCCGCAGGTCGGGTACCAACCGACGGGTTCGCCGGCGAAGCTCTGGTAAGCGTCCACCGCACCGCTGCAGGCCGCGCTCATGGAGACGTCGGGCACGCCCCGCCGCGCCCCGACGACGTTCGCGACCTTGTTTTGGTAGGCGGGCCGGGCGAAGATGATCGACTTGCCCCCACCGCTGGCGAGCGGGCTCGGCTCTGTCCCGGCGCCGTAGCTGTCCGCGGCCGCGCCATAGGTGTCGTTCCAGACGGTGTCGGGCGCTGTGCGTTTGCCGGTGGCGTCAAGGTGCAGCTCGGTTCCGCCGACCCCTGTCACGAGAGGATCACTGTCGGGCCAGGACGTGACAGAGAAGTCGTAGTAGTCCGTCTGGTTGTACTCGAAGTCGGTGGCGCCGGAGTCACCCGAGGCGGCGAGCACGGTCACGTTGTTCGAGGGCTCGGCGGCGTCGATGTAGGCCGAACGCAGGTCCAAGAGCGACTTCGCGGAGGGAAAGGTCTGCTCGGTGGCGCTGAAGCTCTGGCTGATGACGCCGCCGAGATGGTTGTCGATGACGTACTCCTCGGCCTTGACTATCTGGGGGAAGCCCGTCGTCCCCTCGTTCTCAGAGGTCGGGGTCGCGACGACGAGGATGTTGGCTCCAGGGGCGATGACGTGGGCGTACTCGACATCGAGGTCGGTCTCGCCGGCCCAGCCCGCCATGTTGGCCGAGCCGTTGTAGGCCGGGACCTTCCCGGCGGGTTCGATGACGCGAAGCGAGGGGGGAGCGGACAGGTGGTAGGCGCGGTCGAACACGGCCAGGTCGTGTTTGACCGTCGGCGAGCCGTAGGAGTCGACGATGACGATAGTCTCGCCCTTGCCGGTGATGCCCTTTTTGTACAAGGGCCAGACGTTGTAGGCCTGTCGCAGCTGGCCCGGCGTGTAGCAGGCGACTTGAAGCTCCGCCTCGCACTGGCCGTTCGAGAACGGGCTCGACGCCGCCTTGCCGAGGTGGATCACATCGGGGCGGATCTGCACGGCCCAGCGCGCTTTGGGGCCGTTGTGTCGCACCGAGCTCACCTTGGGCAGCGCGCTTTGTCGTCTCGGTGCCGCCGCACCCCGGGCGAGCAGCGAAACAGCCCCGCCCGAGACGGCCAGCGCCGTCGCGAGGACCAAAGCCGTGGCGCGAAGCGTCTTACTGCTCATCGTTCTCCCGTGCTCTGGCCTGTGTCAGGCGCGGCCACGATATTCCAGCGCGCCGTCCGCGGGCGCGCCAGTCGGGACCTAACGGGCGGACCTCCGGCGAATTGAGACTCCCTACTCAGCGCTGAGCCGGTGCAGTGCCGTCAGCTCAGCCAGACGCCCTCCAGGCGGTAGGCGCCTCCCGGGTTGACGGCAAAGCCGTGCAGGTTCTGCTGCCAGGCGTAGATGTTCGGCGGGTAGTCGAGGGCGATGTAGGGGGCGTCCTGGGCGACGATGGCCTGGATCTGCTCGTAGAGCTTGGCTCGCTTCGCGCTGTCGAAGGTGGTCTCGGCTGCGCGCACGAGGGCGATCGCCTTCGGGTCGTTGTAGTCGGTCCAAAACGAATGTGACCCGCCGTCCTCGTAGTCGACCTGGAACGAGGCCATCTCATCGGGGTCGCTGATGTCGTTCGTGGCGAAGTTGATCATCGTCTCGTAGTTGAAGGCCTCGAAGGCGGCCGTGTAGGCGGCGTTGTCGAGCTCTTGGATCGTGACCTTTATGTTGAGCGGTTCGAGGTCCGACTGGATGACCGTGGCGGCATCGATGTACTGGGTGTTGCCGCTCGGCACGAGGATCGAGGTGGAGAACCCGTGCGGGTAAGCGGACTGTTTGAGGTCGGCCTTGGCCGCGGCAACGCTGTAGCCGAGCGTCGGCACGCTAGCGCAGTACTGCAGGCTCGGGGGGAAGAAGGAATGCCCCGGCTCCGCCGTGCCGAATGTCGTGATCTTGGCGAGCTGGGGGATGTTGATGGCGTGCGCGATCGCCCGGCGCACATGGCGGTCCTTGTACTGGGGCAGCTTCTCGTTGAAAAAGAGGAGGTCGACAGCCCAGGAGCCGAACTCTTTGAGGCTGAGCGAGGTATCGGCCTTCAAAGAGGCGGTCTCGGCGGGCGGGACGGGGATCACGTCCACCTCACCGCCGCGTAGCTGCTCGACGTGCTGGTTGTCGTCGGGGATGTAGCTGAAGTTGACCCCGTCCAGATAGGGCTTGCCCGCCTGCCAGTAGTGGTCGTTGCGCCCGAGGCTGACCCCGGCGCCTTTTTGGAAGGACTTCAGCACGAAAGGCCCGGTGCCGATCGGGTTGGCGAAAAAGGCGCTCTCGCTCTGGCCCCCCAAGTCCTTCGGCAGGATCGAGTTGGCGAAGACCGAGATGTCCGACAAGAACGGGGCCCAGGGCTGCGAGAGCTCGAAGGTGACCGTGCTCGAGCCGGCGGTGATCGACTTGATGGCGAAGTCCAAGAAGCTGAGCGGTCCGGCGGCGTCGGTGGCTGCGCGGTGGATCGAGAACACGACATCTTCGGACGTGAGGGGCTTGCCGTCAGAGAACTTCACCCCGGGTCTGAGCGCGAACGTCCAGGTCTTACCGTCCGTGCTCATCGTGTGACCCGTGGCAAGCCAGGGCGTGAGCACGCCCGACGGGCTCGTTATGTAGAGGGGCTCGAAGATCTTGTCGAGCGTGTAGACGTCACCGGCGACGATGGAATTGGCCGGGTCGAGCTGGGTGGGGCCGGTGTCGCGGCCGAAGTTCAAGGTGCCCCCGCGCTTTGGGGAAATACGGCGGGCCGCAAGCGACGCCGTCGTGGCGGAGCTGCCGGCACTGCCCAAGAGCGGTGCGGCGCCGATCACGCCTGCCCCGACGACGCCGAAACGGAGCATCTCGCGCCGGGTGTAGCGCCGCGGTAGGTCGTTGCGGCCCGACTCTCGTGCGTCCTGGCGATTTGTCATTGTCCTGCCCCTTTTCGTCGCGGCGCTCGACCCGGTGTGTCGGTCACGAAAACCATAAACCTGATGTGATTGATCAACGTAACGTAGTTGTCATGATCCGGCTTGGCAACCGGACCGGCCGACGAAGCTGACTCTCGAGCGACCTGCGAGCGCCCTCAGGAGCAGAAGAGCACCTCGGCCGCCGCCGAGAGAGCGGCCAGGTGATCGTCGAGACGGGTGAAACCGGCCCGCATCGTGTTGATCGACAGGTGGGTCGCCCCCTTTTCCCGCCAGGCTCCGGTCAGCTCCGCCAGGTGGTCGAGGTCGCCATCCCCGGCGCTAAGCGTGCCTTCCATCCCGATCGCTTCCGGGTCCCGACCCGCCTCGAGGGCCGCGGCCTTGATCTCGGCCAGAGCCTCGTCGAGTTGCGGGCCCGGCGCGATGAGGGGGAACCAGCCGTCTGAGAGCTCACCGGCGCGTCTCAGGGCGGCGTGGGTCGTTGCCCCCGCCCCGAACCAGATCGGGATCGGGCGCTGCACGGGCAGCGGTGCGAGCCCGGCGCCGGTGACTTTCTCGAACTCGCCCTCGAAGCTGACCGACTCCTCGGTCCACAGGCGTCGCATGAGGGTGATCTGTTGCACGAGACGTCTCCCCCGGTTGGAGAAGTCCTTGCCGAGCGCCTCATACTCGACCTGGTTCCACCCGAGCCCGACGCCGAGGCGGAAACGACCCCCCGTCAACAGGTCCACCTCCGCGGCCTGCTTCGCCACGAGGGCGCTTTGGCGCTGGGGAAGGATGATGATCCCGGTCACGAGCTCGAGGCTCGAGACAGCTGCCAGATAGCCGAACAGGACGAAGGGCTCGTGGAACGTGCTGTGCAGGTCGTAAGGGCCCGACCAGCCCGTGTGCACCGAGGTGTCGGCGCCGAGGACGTGGTCATAGGCAAGGATGTGGTCATAGCCGAGGTCCGAGACGGCCTCCGCATAGCCGCGCACGGCGCCGGCGTCCGCGCCGATCTCTGTCTGGGGGAAGACGACGCCGATCTTCATGCGACCGCCGTCCTCCTCGAAACGGCACTGGGCGAGGGCTTAGGGACCATCTCCGAAGCGTACCGCCGGCCTATTCGCCTGCTCGTGCCCTTAGGCCCCGGCTCAGGCGGGATCGGCGCAGTGGCCCCGCTGGTTTATCTCGACGGCGCGACCGTCCGGGTCGCAGAGCACCACACGGCAGCCCCATTCCCGGCACTCGTGGGCGACGAGAACCTAGGCGCCTAGAGGCAGCAGGGCTGCCACGGCCGTCTCGAGCGACGACACCCAGAAACCGACGAAGGTGCTCCCTCCTGCTCGCCACGACGGGGGCGTGCCGCCGAGGCTCGATGCAAACACCGCCAGGTGGACGCCACCGAGCTCTGCCGCCGCGTGATGAAGGCCGTCGCCGTGATCCTCGTCCGCAAGCGGGACGCCGAGCGCACGGTAGAACGAGACCGTCTCTTCCGGCTGCTCGCTGAAAACGACGATCGAGGCCACCTCAGTCACGCCACCATCCTCGCACCGGCCGTGCGGGAAAGCGTCATGCGACGACGGTGAGCTTGGCGGTCGCACAAGGTGACGGTGCAGATGGCCCTCGAGCCCTCGGTGATCTGGACCTTGCCGGTCGGCGAACCGGTGCGCTGCGTCTTGGTCGTGACCACGAGCCGTGCTAGTTGCTCGTGCCACTAGGCGACGCTGGACTCGGACAGGTCGAACATGGTCGTGGTCGCCTTCGGCCCCACGACCATGAGCTTGAGGGCCTTGGACGAGCCGAGGTAGGCGGCGCTGCCGGAGTAGGTGGCGACGATGATGTAGTTGCCCGTAGCAAGCTTGCGAGCCGACAAGGTGCACTCTCCACGAGCGGCCGAGAGCGTGAGCGCGCAGAGCTTCTTGAACTGCTCGGTGATCGTCACCGTCCCGGTGGGAGTCGGCACGCCCTTCGCCCAGGGCAGATGGACCGTGACCGACAGGCGCTCTCCATAGGTCCCCTTCTTCGCAGACAGCGAGAGGGCGACTGCTGACTATCTTCCCGTCCTCACCTGGTTGGAAGGACTGGACGCCGGTCCGGCACCCATGGCGTTCGTTGCGACGACGCTAAAGGTGTACTCAGCACCGTTGACAAGGCCTGTCACGATGCAGGAGGTCGCACCCGTCGTCGTGCAGGCTCGTCCGCTCGGGCCTGAGGCCTTCGCAACATAGCCCGTGATCGGCGAGCCGGCGCCGAGGAAGGCGCCGTCCAGCTCACCGTTGCCGCCGGGTGGACCATCGACCTCGTAGCTGTTACCTGGCTCGGTGCGCCGGGAACCGCCATCGGCGTGACCGGGCTCGAGACGCTGGAGGAAGGACCTGTGCCCAGGGCGTTGGTGGCCGTGATGACGAAGGTGTAACCCGTTGGTGAGGCCGGTCACCTTGCAAGCGGTCGGCCTTGGTCCTTTGACTGTGCACCGCTCCCCTCCGCTGGCGGCGCTCGTCAGGTCGGTGGCGGTGACCGTGTAGAGCGTGATGGGGCTGCCGTTGTCAGGCGCGGCGGTCCAGGTGACGCTGACCGAAACGATGCCCCGATGCCCGAGACGTAGCTCGGTGCTCCGGGCGAGGCGACGACACCGGAGCCTCCCGAGCCTCCGGACCCTCCGGAGATCACGCCCGTGGCCACGAGCGTCGCATCGATGCCGGAGGCGATCTGACCACTGACGACTGTGACGGGGTGGCTGCGGACTGACTAGAGGCGTCGTTGTACCACTGGATCACGTCGTTCGATGTGTCGGTTTCCCCACAGGTGCCGTCGAACTTGACGCTGTAGCTGTCCGCGCTAAGGCCCGTGATGGCATAGGTCCCGTCGGTGCCGGTGAGGGCGTGCCCGGAGCTCCCGTCGCTCGCCGTGGCGTAGACGCAGACGCTCGAGACGCCGGAGCGGTTGTTGGCGTCGGTGACCACACCAGTGATCGTCGCCCCGTAGCTGAAGCTGTCGGCCGAGGAGGTGACACTGGTCCCACCCGGGGTGATGACGGTGAGCTCGACCGTGCCGGTGGACTCGGCCGGGGATGTGGCCGTGATCTGGGTGGCTGAGTCGACCGTGAAGCCGGTGGCCGCCACAGACCCGAACTCAACCGCACTCGCCCCGTCAAAGCCGCTGCCGGTGACGACGACCGAGATGCCCCCGGCGGTGGAACCCGCCGCCGGGTTGAGGGCGGTGACAGCCGGGACGACATCAGAGCTGAAGTGCTCGGCCGAAGTTCGTACCGAGCTAACGCCGACCACCGGCGTAAAAGAGCGATCCGAATACGTCAGCACTAATTTAGTGGATCGCGACCACAATAGGCGAATACCAAATACTGATTTTCTCTCAGTAGTTGGGGATGCATTTTGCCTAGACAGTTCGTCTATTCACTCCCGCTTGGAATGGACGGTCTGCCTATGTGTTTGCCATTTATTTGTCTGCTATCCACCGTTCGCGTCCGAACATACGCCCCAACCTGGCGCTAAGAGAAGGCCCGACGTCCTGGAAGGCATCGACATGAAAGACGGTTGTTCCCGCAGGTTTTGGAAGGTTCACAACCTCCGCGTCGCTGAGCGAGGTGCGGACTGCCCCGGTCGTGATTTCGACGATCTGATCGCGGTCGATAAATCGCAGCCCCTGGCTCGTGGTCAGAACGATTCCGTCAAATAGGTCCTCTTCTGGCACCTGCAGCACGTGCTCGACAGTGCCGATCGTCAGGCCGGATGAGCTCCGCACAGGGGTGCCGACCGTGAGGGCCAGGTATGAGATCGGTCTTTCGTCGTCCACATGCTCGATCGTAGCTGCATGAAATCTTCGTGCCCCGTGTCACCCGCACCAGTGGTCGGATCGCTGGCTCATAGGTGCGACACCGAGCGGTACTCGCAAGGGACGGCCTCGATGCGCAACCGTACACTGCCTTTGCGAGCCCACTTTGACTTGGGTCGCACGATCGCCTGACGAGAACGCTCTTTTGTCTCGGCGGTCCGCCCCGATCGCCGCCGCCCCTCTGACCGTCCGGTGGCGCATCAACCGGTGCCGCCGAACATGCCCGAGGCCGCGCCTTGCCTGCGGCGAGCGTGAAGTCGCTTGCGGACCGGGGATGCCTTTAGGGGCTACGACAACCAGCGGGCAGGCGAGGCGGGGCAGGTCCACCGGGCGTTCCGAGACCTGGAGCGACCTGCGGCCTTCATCCCCTGTGGATGTCGCAGCTCGCTGATTGGCCTTGAATCGAGCCTGTAAAGCTTGGAGTTGAGTGAATCCGCCACGGAACGGTTCGGGGCGGGATCCAAATTGGAGACGGCGAGTAGCTAGTGTCGGTGGCATGAGACCACATGTTGCGCTCGACGAGATCCGGGCGAACCCCATACCCGACGCGAAAGCTCAGCGCTGGTGAGCAAGCTTACGGTGTCGGCCGAAGCCTTTCGCCGTGTCTTCGGGCGTTCACCTGAGGGGATCTGGTCAGCTCCCGGCCGCGTGAACTTGATTGGAGAGTTCACGGACTACAACGACGGCTTCGTACTGCCTCTCGCACTGCCTTATGCCACCCGCGCGGCCGCTGCACGGCGTGACGACGGCCTCGTGAGGGTCTCCTCCGCCCAACGCTCCGAAGGCGGACGGGCTTCTGCGGTCGAGGCTCGGCTGGACAAGCTCGAACCCGGGATGAGTGGTTGGGCCTCGTACGCGCTCGGGGTGCTGTGGGCGATGCGCAAGGCCGGCGCGGCCATTGGCGGGGTGGAACTCCATATCGACACTGACGTGCCCATCGGTGCTGGGCTCTCGTCTTCCGCCGCCCTCGAATGCTCCGTCGCCCTGGCGTTGCAGGACCTCTACGGACTCTCGCTCTCGCTCCAGGACCTTGCCTGTCTCGCCCAACAGGCCGAGAACGAGTTCGTAGGCGTACCGACGGGCATCATGGACCAGACCGCTTCCATGCGCTGCCAAGCGGGCCATGCGCTGTTTCTCGACACGCGTAGCTTGGAAGTGCGCCAGGTGCCTTTCGACCTCGAGCCTTCGGGCTTGACCTTGCTCGTGGTGAACACGGGCGTAAAGCACGCCCTCGGCAACTCCGCCTACGCCGAGAGACGTCGCGACTGCCTGCGGGCCGCCGCCGAGCTCGGTGTCCCTGCCCTTCGCGACGTCGATCCAGAGAAGATGGACGCCGCCCTCGCCCAGATCGTCGACGACGTCGTGATGCGCCGTGCCCGTCACATCTTGACCGAACAGGTCCGCGTGCTCGAGGTGGTACGGCTCCTCGAGGCGGGGCTCCTTGCCGAGGTCGGTCCCGTGCTCAGCGCCGGGCACCGCTCACTGCGCTATGACTTCGAGGTCTCCTGCGCCGAGCTGGACACGGTTGTCGACGTGGCCCTCGCGAGCGGGGCGTTAGGAGCCCGCATGACCGGAGGCGGTTTCGGGGGTTCGGCTGTCGTGCTCGTAGCTCTCGGCGCCGTTGAGGCAGTCACCAAGGCTGTCAGCGCTGCCTTCGCCGCCCAGGAATTCGCCCCACCCGAGGTGATGGCTGTTGCTGCTTCCGCCGGCGCGTCGCGCGTCGGCTGACCCGCGTCTCGTCGTGCCGTGGAGGAAGACTTCGCCACCGGAAGATGCCGACGCCGCCATCGTCTTCTCACCTTCTGATCCTGCCCCTCAGCAAGCGCTAAGGCTGCTGCAGCAAGGCGGCATCCCCTGCTCGGTCTCCTGCCCAACTCGGCGAGTGGACCTTCGACGAAAAGCACCTCGCCAGCACCGCCCTCGGCTCCCGCCACCCGATTGACGAAGTCCTGCGCCGAGGGAGAGCTGCACATTTTCCACGAAGCGTTTCCCTCGAGTACGCCCGGGTCGCCTCCGCTCGCCTCAGGGTGGCACGCTGCGCGCCATGCCGTGCTCGGGTGGCGCGGTGTGAGCAAGCCCGTCGACGGCGCGAAAAACGTGCCCCCAGCTCGGTCGACCGTTACTCTTGCCGGTAGCACGTGTTGCTGTTAGGTTTCCGAGTTGGACAGACTTCTTGACGAAGGTCCAGTCCGGGCAAAGCCACGGATGATTTCATAGTCAAGGGAAATGGGGACACCATGACAACAGAAGATCATGACGAGATCAGTGCAAAGCGCGAGCTGTCCAGGCGGCGTTTCTTGCGCAACGCGGGCGCAATGGCTTCTATTCCATTGCTCGGCGGCGTGGCTGACATCCTGAGCACGCAGGGAGCCGGCGCGCAGACTTACAAGCGCAACGATGACCACCCCTTCTTCGCATCGCACCCGAAGTACCACTTCGTGATGGACAACCACGTGACGACGAACTCGTTCTTCACCGCGACGATCTACGGCTGCCAGGACTTCTGCAACCTGACGGGCTGCTCCTTCACCTGGACAGGCTCGGAGACCTCGGTCGTCTCCCAGATGGTCTCGGCGATGGACAGCGCCATCGCCTCGAAGGCAAACGGAATTGGCGTACCGCTCATCGACAACGTCGCTTTTGACGCTCCGACGAACGCCGCCCTCAACGCCGGCATCCCTGTCATCGCCTACAACGCCGACGTGGCGCCGGGCTATGTCAACAACCGGATGGCCTACGTTGGCCAGTCGAACCTGACCGCTGGTGCGGCCGTGGCGACACACATCCTGGCCCACTCAGTTCCGACGCTGTCCAAGGGTGACGTTGTCGCCGGTGTCATCGCGACCCCGGGTACCGGCAACATCCAGCCCAGGATCGACGGCGCGAAGCCGGTCTTCAAGAATGCAGGCATCGATTTCATCGAGGTCGGGACTTCGGCAACTGAAGGCGCGCCCGAGTACAACGCCATCTCGTCGTGGTACACCGGCCACAAGGACGTCAAGTTCATGATGGCCGTCGACAGTGGTGACAGCAACGCAGTTGCGACCTTCATCGTCAACGAAAAACTCAAGGGCAAGGTCGGTGGCTCCGGTTGGGACACCGGACTTCCGGTGATGGATGCCATCGAGAGCGGATCGCTCCTCCAGACTGTCGACCAGCAGGCCTACCTGCAGGGCTTCGACACCTTGATGCAGCTGTTCCTCTTCAACATCTCGGGCGGCTTGATGAAGCCCACCGACACCGACACCGGCACCGCCATCGTCGTCAAGGGAACGGTCAGCCCGTACCTGGGGCTCACCCGCTGGGAAGGCACCTCCCCCAAGGAGGCCGTGGCAACTCCGCCCAAGCCGATCCCCTACTAAACAACTCAGCAAAAGAAGCGATTAAGAGGTCGCCCTAACAGTGGCCACTTCCGTAACCAGCCCGGCCGAGTCCCAAAGCTCGGCCGGGCTACCTTCTTCGGCTGGTGAAGCCGGGCCGCCGCAGGTTGGCCTTCGCCGCTATCTCTGGCAGCTGTTCGTTGCCCAGCGCGAAGTCACCCCCGTCCTAATCACCATTGGGCTGTTCATCTTCTTCTGGATCGACTCGCCGAACTTTTTGACCTCGCTCGGCCTCAACTCGGCCGCTGGATTCGCGGGGCCCTACGGAGCTCTTGCCGTTGGCGAGGTTCTTGTCCTTGTGCTGGGCGAGATCGACCTCTCCGCCGGGCAGGTCTTCTTGTTGTCGCCTTGGATCATGTACTGGCTGTGGCAGCTCGGGGTTCCCGTGGGATGGGCGATCGTCTGCGCTCTAGTGGTGTCAATCGGGGTCGGGCTCATCAACGGCTTGATCACCGTGTTCTTGAACGTCCCGTCCTTCGTCGGGACCCTAGCAACCAACTTCGTCCTGTTCGGCCTGGTGCTCATCTTCTCCGACGACACCGAGGCAACGCCCGTCCCCGGCGCGATCCCTCCACAGACGACGGCCGTGGCGCCCCATGTGGGCCTGTTCGGCCAGATAATAGGCGTCTGGGAATGGTCAGAGATCCTCTGGGTCATCGCCATCGCGATCGTCATCCAGTTCGTTCTCACGCGGACCCGCTTCGGCGTGCGGGTCATCGCCACCGGTGGCAACCTCTTGGGTGCCGCCGAGGCCGGTGTGCCGGTGCGGCGCGTGAAAATCATGTGCTTCGTGTTGTGCTCGTTCCTATCTGGGCTCGTCGGGATCGTCGACGCTGTCAAGTACGGGACTCTGGACCCGGGTAATCCTGGCGTCAACTACATCCTCTACGCCGTCGGCGCCTGTGTCATCGGTGGAACCGCCCTCACGGGCGGGCGGGGCACCGTGATAGGTGCGTTCATCGGCGCCATCCTCATCGGCATCCTCGAGGCCGGCCTCAACATCATCGGGATCAGCACGAACGACTTCTTCGTGTACATCGGCCTCGTGATGATCCTCGCCATGACCCTCAACGGCTGGCTCGACCGTCTGGCCGCACGCACCCGGTCGGGCTAACGGAAGGCGAAGAGATGATAGACGACATCCCCGAGCCGGCTGGGCTAGCAGGAGAGACCACAACCGAGCTGTCCCGAAGCCCCGAAGTGGTGCTTGAGGTCCAAGGTGTGACGAAGAGCTTCGGGCCGCTTTCGGTTCTCCGGGGCATCGACCTGACCTTGCGCTCAGGTGAGGTGCTCGGCCTCGTCGGAGACAACGGAGCTGGCAAGAGCACCCTCGTCAAGATCTTGAGCGGGTACTCGCCACAGGACTCCGGCCGTCTTTTGGTCAAAGGCAAAGAGGTGCACTTCAAATCCGTCGAAGACGCCGCCGCCCACGGGATCGAGACCGTCTACCAAGATCTTGCTCTCATTCCTCAGCTGCCCGTATTCGAGAACCTCTTCCTCAACCACGAGATCTTGCACTTCGGCCCCTTCCACGTGCTCAACAAGCGCAAGATGCGCGAGCTGACCCGGCAGTACCTCGACGACATCAACGTAAACGTGCCGAACGTCAACGCCGAGGCGGCCCAGCTCTCGGGAGGTCAGCGCCAGGCCATCGCCGTGGCGCGCGCCACGAGGACGAATGCCTCCATCTTGTTGCTCGACGAACCGTTGGCGGCCATGGGCGCACGCGAGTCGCGGCTGATCATCGACCTCGTGAGAGGGCTCGCCTCACACAGGTCGGTCTCGATGATCATCATCGACCACAACTTCGCTCACCTGTTCGAGCTCTGCGACCGGGTCAACGTCATGCAAGGCGGCCGGATCACCATCGACCAGCTCACGAAAGACACTTCGCTCGAAAAGCTGACCGAACTGATGGTGAGCAACTACCGCTCACAGTTGCAAGCGGCAGTCGTCGAGTCCTGAGAGGACTCCTCGGCTCAGGCGCGAGGCCTTCGCTTACCGGTTCGCTTGTCGAGTCCTGAGCGGGTGACGCCTCAGGCTCAGCGCGCCAGGCCTTGGGCGAGGCGGTAGTAAGCCTGGTTCCAACGAAGCTCGCGGCGAAAGCTCTCGATCGTCGTCGTGGTTCCGATGCGCACGAGCTCGATCCCCGAGATCACGGCAAAGTCCTCCAGCGTCTCGGTGCTCACCGCCGTGGTCAAGGCGGTGTGATGCGGCCCGCCGGCCATGAGCCAGGACTCCAGCGCGGTGGAGAAGTCCGGCTGCGGTTTCCAGACCGCCCGCGCGACGGGCAGCTTCGGCAAGGGGGCATCTGGCGGCACGATCTCGATCTCGTTGGCGACGAGCCGAAACCTGTCGCCCAGGTCCAAGAGGCCGAGGACGAAACCCTTGCCCGGTAAAGCGTCGAAGACGAGCCGGACCGGGTCCTCACGACCGCCAATGCCGAGCGGATGGATCTCGCAGCTCGGAGTCCGAGCGGCGATGCTCGGGCAGACCTCGAGCATGTGCGCGCCGAGCACCTTGGGCTCACCGGGGCCGAAATGGTACGTGTAGTCCTCCATGAACGAGGTACCGCCCGGCTGGGTCGCGCCCATTACCTTCAAGATCCGCACCAGCACCGAGGTCTTCCAGTCTCCCTCAGCACCGAACCCGTAGCCGTCGGCCATCAGGCGCTGCACAGCGATGCCGGGTAACTGGCGCAGCCCGCCGAGATCCTCGAAGTTGGTCGTGAAGGCGGAGAACCTGCCTGCGTCGAGAAACGACCGCAGGCCCGCTTCGATGCGGGCGGCGTAACGGAGCGACTCGTGGCGTGTGCCACCGGCCGCAAGCTCGGGCACGACGGTGTAGTTGACCTCGTAATCGCGGACGATGGCGTCGACCGTCTCGTCTGAAGCGGCGTCCACGGCGGCAACGAGATCGTTCACGCCGTAGGTGTTGACCGAGACCCCGAGGCGTAACTGTGCCTCGACCTTGTCGCCCTCGGTCACCGCCACGTCGCGCATGTTGTCGCCGAAGCGCACGAGCCGGAGCTGCTGTGCGGCATGCCAGCCGAGGGCGGCTCGTGCCCAGTCACCGATCCGATGGCGGACCGAAGGATCACTCGCGTGCCCGACAACGGTCTTTCGCCTGAGAGCCATCCGCGTCTCGAGGTAGGCGAACTCGCGGTCGCCGTGCGCCGCCTGGTTGAGGTTCATGAAATCCATGTCGATCTCGTCCCAGGGCAAGGAGAGGTTCACCTGGGTGTGCAGGTGCAGCAAGGGCTTGCGCAGCACGTCGAGCCCGGCAATCCATGCCTTTGCGGGTGAGAAGGTGTGCATCCAGACGACGACACCGATGCAGTTGTCATCCGCGCTCGCCTCGATGCAGGCGCGGCGGATCTCCTCCGCGCCGATCAGCACCGGCTTCCAGACGAGTCGCACGCCGATCTCCGCCCCGGCGTTCAACTGCGCGACGATCTCTTTCGACTGCGCGGCCACCTGGCGCAGAGTCTCTTCTCCGTAGAGCGACTGGCTCCCGGTGAAGAACCAGCATTCGAACGTTTCAGTCTCAGGCACGTGACGTCCTTCTGGCCGCCTCGATGGCGGCAAGTGCGGGGATCTCGAAGCGAGCATAGCTAAGCGTCGCGGGGCGAAAAAGAAGCGGTGCTAGGGCCTAGCCGTCACGGGCACCGCGGTAGTCCTAGCTTTGCTCCTGCCGGCCGAGACATGGGAGCGTGATTCGAAATGCGACCTCCGACGATAAGCGAGATACCCACCGGACGCGACGGTGTCAGCCTCTACACGCTCGCCAACGACAACGAGATGGTGGTCGAGATCTTCAACCACGGCGGGATTATCCACTCGATCTCCTTTCCCGACCACCGCGGTCTTGTCGCCGGGATCACCCTCGGCTTTCCGAGCCTGCAGGACTACATGGCCTACAACCCCGCGCCGCATGCCGGTCTTTCGAGCGGCGCCGGCGTCTATTTCGGGGCGCTCGTGGGCCGTTACGCCAACCGCATCGCCCACGGTGCCCTCAGCCTCGGCGGCACCAGTTACCAGGTCCCGGTCAACAACGGGGTGAACGCCCTGCACGGCGGGACTATCGGCTTCGATCAGAAGATCTGGGTGCCAGAGACCTCCTCGGGTCCTGAAAGCGTCTCTTTGCAGCTCACCTATGTCTCCGTCGAGGGAGAGATGGGCTTTCCCGGACAGCTGACGACGGCGGCGACCTACACCCTCGACAACGAGAACCGCCTGGTGCTCACCTTCCGTGCGACGACGACGGCGGACACGGTGGTCAATCTGACCAACCACACGTACTGGAACCTGGCGGGCGAAGCCGCGGGGACCGTCCACGACCAAATCCTGTACCTCAACGCCGACGGCTTCACCCCGGTGGACGCGACCTTGATCCCGACAGGCAAGATCGAGCCGGTGACTGGAACTCCCTTCGACTTCACGAGGCCTACCGCCATCGGCGAGAACCTCGGCGGAGGCCCCCGGTTCAGCGATTCGGACAACAAGCAGCTGCTCAGATGCCGCGGTTATGACCACAACTGGGTCCTCAACCAGACGCGTCCTGCCTCGCTCATCCTGGCCGCACGCGCCTTTGACCCATCGAGCAGGCGCGAGCTCAGCATCTTCACGACCGAGCCGGGCATCCAGTTCTATTCCGGCAACTTCCCGGGCGGCACGCTCAAGGGGACGAGCGGTCGCAGCTACCCCCAAAACGCCGGGTTCGCCCTCGAGACCCAACACTTCCCCGACTCGCCGAACCGGGCGGAGTTCCCCTCGACCGTGCTGAGACCGGGCGAGAGCTTCAGCCAGACAACGATTTACGGCCTCGCCGTGCGCTGAACAGCCGAGACGGCCTGCCGGCGCGGTTCGAGCCCGTGCTCGCTCGACCGGGTTGGATTCGCGACAAACGAACGCCGGCTTGTCCTGGCGTGCTCCTCGAGCCCCGTCGGCCCCCTAACATGCCACTCGATCTTGCAGCCCGTAGCCGACGCCCAAAAGGAGCACCATGGAATACCGTCAGTTAGGAAACTCCGGCCTGCGAATCTCGACACTGACTCTCGGCACGATGGGCTTCGGGGGAACGGGATGGGCAAGCCCCGTGGGCCAAATCGACGTCGAGGGAGCCCGTAAGCAGATCGCCCTCGCCCGCGACGCAGGCGTCAATCTGTTCGACACGGCGAATGTCTATTCCTATGGGCTGTCCGAGGAGATCCTCGGCAGGGCTCTCGGCCCGAGCCGCGACGAGGTGCTCATCGCCACCAAGGTGCGGTTCCCGATGAGCGAGGAGGTGAACGACGCCGGCCTGTCGCGCCACCACATAATGCGCTCGGCCGAGGCGAGCCTGCGCCGACTCGGCACCGACTACATCGACCTTTACCAAGTGCACGGTTGGGACGGCCAGACTCCGCTCGAGGAGACCCTGAGCGCCTTGGGCTCGCTCGTGGCGTCCGGCAAGGTGCGTTACGTCGGTGCTTCGAACTTCTCTGCCTGGCACCTCATGAAGGCTCTGGCAACCTCCGAGCGCACCGGCACACCGCGCTTTGTCTCCCAGCAGATCTACTACTCGCTGCAGGCGCGCGACGCCGAGAGCGAGCTCGTGCCCGTATCGATCGACCAGGGCCTCGGGATACTCGTGTGGAGTCCGATCGCCGGTGGCCTGCTGTCTGGCAAATACCGCAGGCAAGGGGCAGAAGGCGCCGAAGGCAGCCGCCACTTGAGCGGTGAGTGGCACGAGCCGCCGGTCCACGACGAGGACAAGCTCTACGACATCATCGAGGTGCTCGTGGAGATCGGGGCAGCCCGGGGTGTCTCGGCCGCTCAGATCGCCCTCGCCTACCTGTTGGCCAAGCCGGCGGTCACCTCGCTCGTCATCGGGGCACGTACAGAAGCCCAGCTCGCCGACGACCTCGCCGCCGCCGAGCTCGAGCTCACAAGCGACGAGATGTCGCGGCTCAACGATGTGAGCGCAGAGCCGCTCCGTTACCCCTACTGGCATCAAGCGGCGAACATTCCCGACCGGCTCAGCCCGGCCGATGTCAGCCTCCTGCTCGGCCCGCGCACATCACCTGAGCGGGGTCCTAAAGGGGGCGAGCGAGCCCGTTGACGCCGACCCGGGGCCCGATTAAGTTCAACTCATCAACGAAGTGCTGAGGAGGCCCCGATGCTGAAGCCAACCCGTGAAGACCGTTTCTCGTTCGGGCTGTGGACGGTGGGCTGGCAGGCCCGGGACACCTTCGGGGACGCGACACGAGATCCCCTCGACGCCGTCGAGGCGGTGACTCGCCTCGCCGAGCTCGGTGCCTACGGCGTGACGTTCCACGATGACGACCTCATCCCCTTCGGGTCCGACGAGGCCGAGCGCTCGCGCCGTGTGAAGCGCTTCCGGGACGCCCTCGAAGCGACCGGGCTCATCGTGCCGATGATGACGACCAACCTGTTCTCCCACCCGGTCTTCAAAGACGGCGCCTTCACGAGCAACGACCGGGGCGTGCGCCGCTACGCGATACGCAAGGTCATGCGCAACCTCGACCTCGCCGCCGAGCTCGGTGCGAAGACCTACGTGTTCTGGGGCGGTCGTGAGGGTTCGGAGACCGACGCCGCCAAGGATGTCCGAGCGGCTCTCGACCGCTACCGCGAGGCGATCGAGGTGCTCGCGCAATATGTCACCGACCGCGGCTACGGCATCCGCTTCGCCATCGAGCCGAAGCCGAACGAGCCGCGAGGTGACATCCTGCTTCCCACCGTCGGTAGTGCTCTCGCCTTCATCTCGACACTCGATTGCGAACAGATGGTGGGCCTCAACCCCGAGGTTGGCCACGAGCAGATGGCCGGGATGAACTACACCCACAGCATCTCCCAGGCCTTGTGGCACGGGAAGCTCTTCCACATCGACCTCAACGGGCAGCACGGGGCCAAATTCGACCAGGACCTGGTGTTCGGTCACGGCGACCTTCTGAGCGCCTTCTTCCTCGTCGACCTGCTCGAGAACGGCAGTCCCACAGGCGGGCCCACCTACGACGGCCCGAGGCACTTCGACTACAAGCCCTTCCGGACCGAGGACGCGGCCGGCGTGTGGACCTCGGCGGCTTCCAACATGGCGACCTACCTGCTCTTGAAGGAACGGGCGGCCGCTTTCCGGGCCGATCCGGAGGTGCAAGAGGCCTTGCGGGCAAGCCAGGTCGCCGAGCTCGGCGTCGCCACCCTCGGGAAGTCTGAGACCTACACCGACCTGCTTTCAGACCGGTCTGCTTTCGAGGAGTACGACCTCAAGAGCCAGGCCGTGCACGGGTTCGGTTTCGCCCACCTCGACCAGCTCGCCATCGAGCATGTGCTTGGCGCCCGCTGATCCGGGGGGCGGCAACGCCCACGAGCGGCCGCGTGCCGCCCGACAACAAGGACGGCTGTCATGACCCTCGTGGCCGGAGTGGACTCTTCCACCCAATCATGCAAGGTCGTCATCCGCGACGCCGACACGGGAGCCCTCGTCCGCACGGGCTGGGCGGCCCACCCGGACGCGACCGAGGTTGATCCCGTCCGGTGGTGGGAGGCGATCCAGAGCGCCCTTTCGGCGGCCGGCGGCATCGAAGACGTCGCTTCGCTCTCGATCGCCGCACAACAGCACGGCATGGTCTGTTTGGACGAAGCGGGCGAGGTCGTGCGTCCCGCCCTTTTGTGGAACGACCTGCGATCCGGCCCGGCGGCCGACGCCCTCGTGGCGGAGCTTGGTGCCGACGCCTGGGCGAACGCCGTCGGGAGCCTCCCCGTGGCGTCGTTCACGGTGGCCAAGCTCCGCTGGCTCGCCGAGCACGAGCCGGAAAATGCCCGCCGCACCGCAGCCGTCTGCCTTCCCCACGACTGGCTCACCTGGAAATTGCTCGGGTCGAGACAAGGACACGACCTAGGTATCGAGTCCCTCGCGACCGACCGCAGCGACGCGAGCGGCACGGGGTACTGGTCACCTGTCACCGAGGAGTACCGCTTGGACCTCTTGCAGCAGGCCTTCGGGCGCGTCGTCGCCCTTCCCCGCGTGCTCGGGCCGGCGCAAAGCCCTGGGCAGGGCGCCGCCGTCGTGTTCGGGCCAGGGGCGGGTGACAACGCCTCGGCCGCACTCGTGCTCGGCCCGACGGCCGGCGACGTCATCGTCTCGGTAGGGACTTCCGGTGTCGTTTCCGCCAGCAGCGACGTGCTCGTGCCGGACAGTTCGGGGACCGTGGCGGGCTTCGCCGACGCCACGGGCCACTACCTGCCGCTCGTGTGCACCGTGAACGCCGCCCGGGTGCTCGACGCCGTCGCCCACATACTCGGTGTCGACCAACAGGGCTTCTCCGACCTCGCCCTGTCGGCCCCGCCCGGATCGGACGGACTCGTCCTTCTCCCCTATTTCGAGGGAGAACGAACGCCCAACTTCCCGGACGCGACCGGCGGACTGCACGGCCTGCGCCACAAGAGCTCCACGCCCGGCCACCTCGCTCGGGCCGCCGTCGAGGGACTGCTCTGCGGCCTGGCGGACGCCCTCGACGCCGTCGAGGCGCGGGGCGTCGAGGTTGAGCGGGTGCACCTGATCGGCGGCGCGAGCCGGTCCGAGGCGCTGCGGCGGATCGCTCCGACGATCTTCGGGCGTCCGGTGCACGTGCCGCCGCCGGGTGAGTACGTCGCCGACGGCGCCGCCTTCCAGGCCCGCTGGGTGCTCGACCCTGAGCACAAGCCCGAGCCTTGGTCGTGGGAGGGCGCGCAGCTGTTCGAAGCCGAGGCGCTGCCCGACATCCGAGCCCGTTATGGCGAGGTCCGCGACAAGTACATCTCCGGTGGGCTGCTGGGCAAGAGCTAACCGGGACCATGGCTGAGGGCGCCATCGGCTTTGCCCGGATGCCGAACCAGACGAGTAGACCGCTCGCCGGCGTGCCCGCGCGCCAGCAGCTGCTGAAAAGGCACAACCTGGCTCTTGCCCTCGGACAGATCGCCGCTACGCCCAAGGTCTCCCGCGCCCAGCTGGCCTCGCTCACCGGTCTCACCAAGGCGACGGTCTCGACCCTCGTCGACGCTCTCATCGAAGCCGGGCTCGTAGTCGAACGCGACCCCGAGCGCGGCCTCATAGGGCGGCCGGGGAACCCCGTGAGCCTGAACCCGCAGGGCCCGGCCGGGCTCGGAATGGAGATCAACGTCGACTACGTATCGTCGTGCGTAGTCGACCTCACCGGTACGGTGCGACACCGACGGGTGATCGCGGGCGACAACCGCCTGCTGCGCCCCGAGGTCGTGCTCAAAAGGGCAGCCGAGGCCGCCGGGCAGCTCTGTGCACGGGCCGAGGCTTCCGGGCTCAGCGTGGTCGGGCTCGGGATCGGCGTGCCGGGGTTGGTGGACTTCGACGGGGTGCTCCACCGTGCCCCCAACCTGCTGCAATGGCAGGGCATAGCTGTCGGCGAGCTCGTCTCGGACCTGCTCGGGCTGCCCCTGCGATTTGTCTATTGCGACAATGAGGCGAACCTCGCCGCCCTCGGCGAGCGATGGTTCGGCCAACGAGAAGACCTGCAGGACTTCGTGCTCGTGTCCGGGGAGATCGGCGTCGGCGCCGGCATCGTCATCGGCGGCGAGCTGTTCCGCGGGGTGCGGGGCCTCGGTGGCGAGCTCGGCCATGTGACCGTCGACCCGACGGGCCTCGTCTGCAGCTGCGGCGGTCGCGGTTGTCTCGAGACCGTGGCCGGCCAGGAGGCGCTGTTGGCAGCCACAGGGCTGCCGCTCTGGCCCGGTGCGCCGGGCTCCAGCCCTGCCGTTTCGGTGAGCGAGCTCCTCCGGCGGGCGCAGGCCGCCGACAAGGCGACGCTCCTCGCCATCGAGAAGGCGGGGGGCGCTCTCGGCATCGCCCTCTCGGCGTTTCTCAACGTCTTGGACCTGCCGACAGTGGTGCTCGGCGGCTTTTACGCAGCCCTCGCGCCGTGGCTCATCGGGCCGGTAACGGCCGAGCTCTCTGACCGCGTCGTGAACCATGCCTGGTCCTCGACCGAAGTCGTCGTTTCCTCCCTCGGCGCCGACGCCTCGGTCATGGGCGCGGCCGGCATCTCGATAACGCGGATCATCAATGACCCCGCCGCCTGGTTTCCCGAGGTGCTCGCAAAGACCTGAGACCCGCCGCACCC
>CAVZYD010000009.1:0-477344 GCA_963779425.1 uncultured Acidimicrobiaceae bacterium | reverse complement strand
GCACCTCTACCTCTCGTGCAAGGGGTTCCCAGCAGGCGCCCGGCGATACCGTCTCAAAGTCGGTTACGGCTCTTGCCGCCTCGGCGAGTGAGACGCCGCGGCTCGCGGGCCCTCGCAATCGCGTGTGCCGTGAAGGTAACGGAGTCTCCTATGTGAGACATGATTGGCCTCTCTCCACACTTCCCTCTCATTGTTCCTATGGCAGTTTGGCTACCAGGTTCGCCGAGTCGCTGTATGGCCATGGCGAAATCAGACCAGATGCCGAGACGTGGACCTAGGTTTCGAGTCGGCGCGTGGGACCACCCGCATCGGGTCGGTTGTGCTCGTAGTGGGGGAGCGGCGCTCATACAGAGGGTCCCAGGCCTCGGGTTCAGGCGACCCGGCATAGCTTTGACCAGCCACTATCTGTTTCAAGAGGGCGTGGACCTAAGTTTCGAGTCGTCCTCCGACACCGAACATGTGTTCGATTACGCATACCCTACCGTCGACGTCGGCAGGGGCGGGAACGCACGGATCTGTTTATGTCGACCCCCAGACTCGACTAGCGACACTTTAGCCCTCCGATCGACTGAGCTGTAGCACAGTCGTGGTATACTTATGGCATGAGTCGAGTACGAGTCAGTACTACCGTCGACGGACAGCGGCTTGCTAATGCGCGTCTAGTCCGTCCGAACACTCCGGACGCCACACTTCTCGATGAGGCGCTCGCGGCGCTGATTGCAAAGCACCGCGCCACGGAGGTGGATGCCAGCTACGCGGCATACGACAAGCATCCACTTGAGCAGGCCGATGAATGGGGTGACCTCGCGTCATTTCGTGAGGCTGCCGCAGCGTCGTGAGGCCACTTCCGACTCGGGGAGAAATCTGGTGGTGCGAGCTCGAGGCGATCGGGCGCCGTCCGGTCGTGGTCCTGTCGCGTGATGCGGCCATACCGCGCTTGCGCCGCGCCGTGGTCGCGCCGTGCACGACGACGATTCGAGGATTGTCGAGCGAGGTCCTGCTAGAACCCAGCGAGGACCCAATCACGCGGCGCTCTTGTGTCAACCTCGATTCGATCGAGAGCGTCTCGGTCGCCGTGCTCGTAGAGCGCTTGGGCCGCCTCAGCGACGAGAGGATGCGCGAGGTCTGCGCGGCGCTGGCCGTCGCGGTGGACTGCCAAGGCTGATCGAACTCAAGACGCTCACGCGGAGGAGCGGGCTCACTCAATGCATCTTGTACTCCGATCAACTGGCCACGGCGCAGCGGCCATAACCGCAGGGCGGTGATCACGCGCGTCGATGTGAGGTCGTCGAATCGGGAAGGCCAAGTCGTAGTAGAGGTAGAAGTCGGAGCTGCAGCGGGTCGCCTGAAGCAGCGGCCCGGGAGTCCCGGATCGGACCTCGCTCTCCTGGTTCGACAGGTACCGCCGGCAATCACACTGGTGTCGGAGGACCGACTCGAAACTTAAGTCCACGCCCCCTTCAAGCTGATAGTGGCTGGTGACATCGCGGACGCATCTCTCAAGACATGGCGGACACGCTAGAGCTTTGCCCCTGATATTTGCGCTCCGGGTCGATCGTGAGCTCTCTTAGGAGCTCACCTTCACTCGAGAGCACCCGCACGTCCCGTTCCGCGACGAGGAGCATGACCCTTGTGCCTTTATGGGCGCGTCCGACCAAGATGTGCCGCATAACCCCGGCGTAGCGCAGCGTCACCTTGCCGTCGTTATCGACGCGGTCGTGGCGGATGCGGAATGCACCCGCATCGCGCACGGGCCTGCCGGAGGGTCCCGCGTTCACCTGCGCCAGCGGCGGCCTGTCCTACCTGGGCACTGACCGTCGCTGCGATAGGAGAGGGAGAGGTGACAGGGCACGAACGGCGGACTAGCTGGGAGAACAGCTCGTGCACGACTGAGACAGCCAGCCAGAGCGTGAGCGAGCCGGCCGGTCGGAGGGAGGGCGTTCGATCGCTCGTGACGGTGTCGAGGCACCCCGTGGCACCCGAAGACTACGATCTCGCCGAGGGGGTGATGCGGTGACCTCGCTCTCCGGCTCAGGGCCATCGGGGGCGGACCCGTTCGACGACATGCTGGAGGTCGTCAGACGAAGCCCGTTGCCGGCGCTGGTCATGGAACTGCCCTCCAAGCGCATTGTCGCTACGAACTCGGCCGCTCGCGAAGTGCTTCCCGCGCCGGGTAGCGAGTTGGTTGGCCGCGCTATCGAGTCGTTCACGGCGGATGCGCCGTACGCTTCGCTCGACGAGCTGCTTATCTCAGGTCGACTGAAGGGGTTTGAGACGGACCGGCTGCTCAGACTGAGCGACGGATCCTCGGTCCCGGTACAAGCCTGGGTAAGGGTGCTAGGCGAGGAAGATCCCCCGCGACACGCTCTAGTTGTCTTCACGCTGAATGGTCCGTCAGTCGGGGGGGACCGCTCCCCGCTGCCCGAGGATCTCAATGTTGTCATCGGCACGACCGACGTGGGCCTCAGAATCGATCGCGTGAGCAGCGACATCGGGTCGCTGTTGGGCTTTGAGCCGGGAGGACTCATTGGTCGGGCGCTCGTCGAGATTGTCGACGGAAGCGATTTCGCCGGGGTCATGTGGGCGCTCGCGCAATCGATCACGACGGGCAAGGGCGTAGCTCTGTACGTTCACGTCAAGCACGCGACCGGCGAGACGTCACTGTGCCTGATGCTGCTCGTGCCGATTGATCCTCTCCCGGGCTTTGCTTTTGCCCTTATGTCGACCGACCTTTCTGGAGCTACTCTGACAGGAGGAGACGTCGAAACGCTTCTATGGCGAACACGACGAGGGATCGACGCTGTTAACTCGTCACGGGACATCGCCCGCCTTGCCCAAACACGAGTGCATCAACTATCCGAACTGTCGTCGCGCGAGCTTGAGGTGGTCACAAAGTTGCTGGGCGGATACCGGGTGCCGGCCACAGCGAGGGCACTTTTTGTCTCACAAAGCACAGTCCGCAATCATCTGTCCTCTATCTTCAAGAAGTTGCACGTTCACTCCCAACAGGAGCTCATCGACTTGTTGACGGCAGAGAAGGACACAACGTCCAACGACAAATGATGGACTGTCTATTGGTCGTCCGGTCAGATCAGCCGACACTTGGTATGGTGCATGGCTCACGGGTTCCGGGGCCTCGCACCATGCCAACCCGGCGTCCTTCTGTGTGCCAGGAATGGTCGAGAGTCGTGGATGTGCATGGTCCAGTGATCACGCGGGGCCCCTTTCCTTTGCCCGCAATGCTCTCGACTGTCACACCCCTGCTGGGTGGCATCCCGCGTGCAACGCCGCGTTCGTTGTCCAGCGTTACAAACGCGCCTGTACGACGCGTCGGACTTGCTGAGATATTGGCAACACCCTCACTGCTCTCGGTGAGCCCGAGGTTGAGAGGCGGCAGACGCGATCAGGCTGACACAGGGCGACAGCTGAACAAGAGCACGTCGAGCAGTTCGCGGTCAAAATCGACGAAACGTCTAGCGATAAATGATGGACCGTCTATCGACTGTTCGGCTTAATAGGCCGATACTGCTCCCCTGTCGAGGTTTGCAGAAGGGCGGTCCTGCTTTGATTGACCGAACTTGCCTAGAGGAAGCGATCAGGCAGGCAGTCGATCCGTTAGTGCTGATGCAACGGATCGCGGACGAAGTGATGACCCTCACCACAAAGGCCGAAGGGGTGTTCGTCGGGTTCGTTCACGACCCAAGGTGGCTGCTCATCGAGTGTGCCGCAGGCTCCGCGACGCAGCAACTTGGCAACCGGGTGCCGGTTGATGGAACTCTCTCGGGGCTCGCGTTCCAGACGGGGGAAACGCTCCGTTGCGACGATGTTGAACGCGACGTTCGTGTTGATCCCGACCTCTGCCACTCCTATCAGGTTGTGTCGATGGTCTGCGTGCCGCTATGGCGCAGCCGACAACCGGTAGGGGTGCTGTGTGTCGCTTCGTCTCGCCGGCGCGCATTCGACGATCGTGATGTCATTGTCCTCACAAGGCTCGCTGAGTTCATCAGCTTCGTGATCGGAGCCGCCGTCGACTTGGCGGGCATCACTGACGCCTTGCTTACAGGGGTCTCTGACGATACAGGCGGTGCAGCAGTTGCCAGGGGAAACAGTTGGGCAGGTGCAGACCGGTTCGTGGCCAACGTCTTGAACCCAGGAGCTATGAGGAGGCTTGAGGCCCGCAACCGAGTCGACCGGTTCCTGAAAGGGCGCGGCCTCACCCATGTGTTCCAGCCAGTTTTCGACCTCTCGAGCGGGGACTGCTTCGCGGTTGAGGCACTCGCCCGGTTCTCAGGACGACCGAGGCGCGGGCCGGATGTCTGGTTCGCCGAAGCACATGCGATGGGCGTCGGAGTTGAGCTCGAGATCGCCTCTATCAAGCGTGCCCTGAGTGCCCTTCCTCTTCTTCCTGCGGATGTCACCCTGTGCGTAAATGCAGGGCCCGAGGCGATTATCTCTGACGAAGTGCACCGGCTCCTCGAGAATTGCGATTCGAGGCGTGTTGTCATGGAGCTCACCGAAGAGACAAGGGTGGACGACTATACCGGGCTTTCGTGCGCGCTCGACCAGTTGTGCCTGATAGGAGCACGTCTGGCGATCGACGACACGGGCGCAGGCTTTGCCAGCTTTGCGCACATCCTGAAGCTTGCCCCGGACCTCATCAAGCTCGATCGGGAGCTCACTTCGGGGATCGATCACGACGCTGTTCGTGCTGCCCTTGCTACAGCCCTGGTGACATTCGCGGCGGGGATCGGAGCGGACATTATCGCTGAGGGAATCGAGACCGCTGCCGAGCTCGCCATGTTGCAGAGCCTCGGCATCCACTATGGGCAGGGGTTCTTCTTGTGTCGGCCGACCACGATCGACCTGATTCCAACCTCTCTTCCCCGAGAAGTTTGGTCAGGTGGGGCGTGCCTAGCGGCAACGCTGCGGGCTGTGTGATGCCGGGACAACGGGCCGGGCGGAACCCGACCAACGGCAACTAAGCAGGGAGAACGTAGGAACGGGGCAGCCAGCCAGAATCGCGGGTGAGCCAGGCGGGACGTGATCGCTTAGGCTCCAAGGCCCTCGGCGCGGGAAGCAGGCGCCAACGTATCCTCGACGCATGACGTCCGAAGACGTCACTGAGTGGTTTGATGCCAGCCGGACTTTCTTCGAGGAAAGAACCGAACACACGTTCGCTACACTCGCGCCGTGGCCGACCTGTCGCCAGGGGAAGCCGAGATCCTGCGTCGGTCGATCGCGATGCTCCCCCTGCAGGCAACCGCGAAGGACTTCATGGACCAGCGCGGGGCGAGCGAATACAGATCGCCGAATATTTTGCCGCCCGTGCTATTGACTGGGCGTCAGGCATCACGTAGTTCTGGTGCGGCCACTAGGACCGAGGAGGGAGGGGCGGTAGCCGCACGGCCCTCGTTGAGGACGGTGATGTCGGGGCGCTGCCACGAGCCACCGCGGCAATCCGGTCGATCTCTTAGGATTTGTCCACGGAGACGCTCACCTTTCTCTTCACAGACATCGAGGGCTCGACGGCGCTACTGGAGCGCTTTGGAGAGGACGTCTATGCCGAGGTCCTTGCCGAGCACCATTTCCTTATCAGGTCCTACCTCGCCACTCACGGAGGAAAGGAGGTGAGTACACACGGCGACGGCTTTTTTGCTGTGTTCTCCTCACCGAGAGCCTGCGTGTCAGCCGTGATCGAGATGCAACGGGCCATCGCCACACATGAGTGGCCGTCCGGTGAGCAGCTTCGCGTGCGGATGGGCGTCCACTCCGGTGAGGCGTCCGACACAAGCGCGGGCTTGGTCGGTCTCGAGGTGCACCGCGCCGCTCGTATTGCCGCTGTTGCCCACGGGGGTCAGATACTTCTCTCGGCGACAGCAGCCGCCCTCGTTCGCGACTGGTTACCGGCGGATGCCTTCCTGCAAGACCTCGGACTCCACCGGCTAAAGGATCTCGGCCGTCCCGAGCAGATCTTCCAGTTTCAAGGCGAAGGTCTCGAGTTCGAGTTCCCGCCGCTGCGCTCGCTCGACAACCCGGAGCTACCAAACAACCTGCTGGCACAGCCGGCAAGCTTCGTCGGGCGGGGTGTCGAAGTGGCCGCGGTACGCCGTCTCGTCGGGTCCGCTCGGCTCGTCACCCTCACCGGGGCCGGGGGATGCGGCAAGACGCGCCTCGGTCTGCAAGTCGCCGCCGACCTGCTCGACGGGTCCGGCGACGGGGTCTGGCTCGTCGAACTCGCCTCGGTCTCAGAGCAAGGGGCCGTCCCGACGGCGATCAGCGAGGTGCTCGGAATCACGAGCCGAGCCGGTCGCCCGGTGCTCGACACCCTGCTCGACGCCCTCGAGCTCCAGTACGTGCTCATCGTGCTCGACAACTGCGAGCATCTGATCGGGGCGTGCGCCGAAGTCGCGAACGCCATCTTGCTGCGGTGCCCAAGGGTCCACCTGATGGCGACGAGCCGCGAACCACTCGGCATCGGCGGCGAGACCATCTACCGCGTGCCTTCGCTGTCGCTCCCCAATCCCGACGGCGGCGACACCTCCGCGACTGAGGAATCCGACGCCGTCGCGCTGTTCGTGGACCGGGCGAAGGCACAAGGCGTCGAGTGCACCCTCGACGAAGAGACGAGCCCGCTCGTCGTTTCGATCTGTCGGCGACTGGACGGGATGCCGCTCGCCATCGAGCTCGCCGCCGCCCGGTTACGGTCGATGTCACTGGAAAGCCTCAACAACCGACTCGACCAGCGCTTTCGCCTGTTGACCGGGGGAAGCCGAAGCGCATTGCCGCGCCAGCAGACCCTGCGGGCAACGGTCGATTGGTCCTATTCGCTCCTCAACAGCTCCGAGCAGTCACTGCTTCGCCGCCTTTCCGTGTTTGCCGAGAGCTTTGATTTGGAAGCCGCAGAAGAGGTTTGTTGCCTGGAAGACATTGAGGAGATCGACGTCGACAACTTGTTGGGGTCTCTCGTCGACAAGAGCCTCGTCGTCACAGAGCCGAGCGGAGGAAAGGCCCGCTACCGGCTCCTCGAAACGATCCGACAGTTCGCAGCCGAACGCCTCGTCGAATCGGACGAGGTCGAGGCCGCCGCCATCGGCGAGGCACACGCCTCGTACTACCTGTCGCTCGCCGAACTCGCCGCACCACACCTCTTCGGTCCTGAACAGGGCCGGTGGTTCGACCGGCTCGATGCCGACCAGGCCAACCTGCAACGCGCGCTGGAGCACTCGACGGCCGAACGCGACGGGACCGAGCGAGCGCTCCGCTTCGGCGCGGCGCTGCAGCGCTATTGGCGGGTGCGTGGGGGGCGAAACGAGGAAGCCATCAGTCTTCTCACATCCGTGCTCGAGCGTCCGGAAGCCCAAGCGGACCCGAAGCTGTTCGCCGCAACCCTGGTCACCGTCGCGTTCGTCTCCAGCGATATCAAAACGGCACTGTTGGCCGGTGAACGAGCGGTCGAGATCGCGCGCCAGCTCGATGATGACCGATTGCTCATATGGTCGCTTGCTCATCTTTGCGCTAAGTGTTACTTCGCTGGCGACCCTAAGAGAGGGTTCCCACTCGGGAAAGAGGCTGTCGCGCGCGCCAGGTCGCTCGGCGACGAGGTCTTGTTGGCCAACAGCCTGAGGATGTACCTCCTCTGCAGCAAGATAATCGATCCTGCCCGCAGCAAAGAGTTGTTCACCGAAGCCATCTCGTGCGCCGAACGGTCCGGCGATCAGTACTGCATCGCACATATAGAGAACAATGCTGGTGTCTACGCGCTGGAGGAGGTAAACATCCCTGCTGCGCGGGCACACCTTGAAGAGGCGCTTCGAGTCAGTCACGCGATCGGGTACGTAAACCACTATCAGCCGATCGTCAACTTGGGTGAGGTGCTGCGTGAAGAGGGCGACCGCGAAGGTGCCCGCTCCAAATTCCAAGATGGGTTGCGCATCCTTCGTCGAGTCGGAGATCGTTCCGGGATTGCCCGCGCGAACCTTTGGCTCGCTTATCTCGCAGTTGACTCGGGCGACTGGCACCCGGCGACCTTGCTTCACGGTGTGGCGCAGGCATTCATGGACCAGGCGGGTGGAGTGTGGCAAGAATCCGAGGCGCACCATCGAGAGATCAGCATCAACGAAGTGCGCGCTCGCCTCGGTGATGCAGAGTTCGAACGCGCCTACGCCGAGGGCAAAAAGCTCAGTGTTGAAGAAGGGTTCAACATAGCGCTCGGCAGAGTTCGCTGAACCCGAAGCCTCAGCCGCGGATTCGAGGCGCGATTGCGCTGCTCGCCCAAGACCCGAGCCCACCCGCGTCCAGGCCGCTGCGCAGTCGACCGGAGTATGGAGTCCGGGTTGGGGACTACCGAATCATCTACACCGTGGCAGACGATGTGCTGCTAGTTGTGGTCGTGACCCTTGGCCGTCGCCGCGATGTCTACGAACATTGAGGCGCTTCGCTGACGCCCCCGCCAGGGGACCGATTGATGACACTCACCGGCGACGTTTGATCTCAGCTTTCTCAGACATCCTCAAGGTCCCATCAGGCATTCATAGCGCTCAGAACTGGCGGTAAGAATGACGGAATCGCGCAGTTGTACTGCTCGCATGTCCATGCAGCTCGATGAGATCGAGTCAGCTTCGAGGGTCGCGTCCCGCCAAGTGGTGGGGATTGACTCGGTAATCCCCGGCGGCGATCAGTCCGGCGAGACGAGCTCGGGGACTTCCGCGAGCTCATTGTCGCGCTCGCCCATGAGCTTTGCCATCGAGCCTTCGGAGAAGTAGCGACGGTCGGCCGCCTGCCACTCGTCGTGAATGTCCAATAGGACGCACCCGGCAAGTCTCGTGACGGCGTCCTCGTTCGGGAAGATCCCGACGACTCGACAGCGCCTCTTCAACTCGCGATTGAGGCGCTCGAGCGGGTTCGTCGACCAGATTTGCCGCCAGTGCGCCCGGGGGAAGCTGGAAAAGGCGAGGACCTCCTCTTTGGCCGAGACGAGGAGGCCGGCGGCCTTGTCGAAGCGCTCGGCGAGGGTCGCAACGACGTGGTCGTACTGGGCGGAGATCTCCTCTTCGGTCGCGTAGGCGAACACGGTGCGAAAAGCGGCTGCGACCATCTCTTGTTGTCCTTTTGGGACCCGGGCCAACAAGTTCCTCGCGAAGTGGACCCGGCAACGCTGGTGAGCAGCTCCTTGCATACAACGTCTGAGGGCAGCCACGAGACCGGCATGCTGGTCGGAGATGACAAGGCGGACACCGCGAAGGCCCCGGCGGCGAAGCGAGCTCAAAAAGCTCCGCCAGAAGACCTCGTCTTCTGAGTCCCCGACGGCAAAGCCCAGCACCTCCCGGTGTCCTTTCCCGCTCACCCCTGTGGCGATGACGACGGCCTTTGAGACCACGTGATGGTCGTCTCTTACGTGCAGGTAGGTGGCATCTAACCAGATGTAGGGAAAGCTCGTGTGGTCCAACCGTCGCTCTTTAAAGGCGCTCACGTGGGCATCGAGACCGGCACAGATGCGACTCACCTCGGACTTCGAGATGCCCGCGTCGATGCCGAGAGCCTGCACCAACTCGTCGACGGCCCGAGTCGAGATGCCGTGTACGTAGGCTTCCATCACGACGGCATAGAGCGCCTGGTCGATTCTCCGGCGGGGTTCCAAGATCGAGGGGAAGAAGCTCCCCTTCCTGAGTTTCGGGATGCCGAGACTTACATCGCCGGCTTTGGTGGACACGACCCGGGGCCGGTGACCATTGCGCTCGTTCGTTCGTGACTCGGTCCGCTCATAAAGCCCGGCGCCGATGGCCGAGGAGAGCTCGGACTCGATCAGTTCTTGGAAGACGAGACGGACTGCTTCGCGGACGATGTCGATGCCATCTGAGCTTTTGAGCGCGTCGGCGAGTTCGGACAGGACAGACTGGTCGAGGGCCATCGGGTGATCTCCTTTGTGCGTTCGGGCTTGAACACACCGAGGATCACTCCGGTGGCCCACCTCAGTGGTGGATACCTCTGGTCAAATCAAAGCCCACCACGTCACGGGACGCTTACGCTTCGAGAGCCGGAAAGGTGTTCATCGAGGCTGATTAATCACTGTTATCGCCTCTAACCAACGCCCGTACGGCACCCTCGCATCGACCCTCCGAAGTGGTGCCAAAGGTTGCGTTAGCCGACAAGACGCATCCGATCGGCGGAACCGGCTCAACGCTTTCCACGCCGGTCCTGTACACCCGCTGAGAGGCACGTCCGATCGACGAGGGCGGTGACGACGAGCGCTTGCGAGCCAGCTTGTGACTTGACCCAACGGGCGAACGAGTCGAGCATCGTGCAGAACCGATTGTCTCTCCACCATACGGCGCATGTCACGTTGGCGCGCCTCCGCAAGGTCTCTTAGTGACATGGAGAACACCTCACACCCCCTAGCCGATCGTCCGGTAGCCTTTCGCTTGACGACAAGTTACTTGAATACCAGCTTGATGTCAAGCTGCTGTCCTTCAAGCGGTTGACCAGGTATGCTGTAGGACATGAACGCTGAAGCGACCGGCCGCCATCGTTCTGCGGCGAGAAGCCTCGAAACGTGCGGCGACGACACCGACGAGCATGTGCGATGGGCGACGCACGCGTGGTCGGAAATAGACCCGGACGTGGAAGGGATCGTCTGCAGGGTCGAGAGGGCGCAACGCCGTCTCGAGCGGGCCGCAGTGGACACGCGCGACCAGGTCGGCCTCGCCCAGGGCGAACTCAAGATCCTTCTTCGATTGACCCGTGGTGCCCGTGGTCAGGGTGACCTTGCGAAGAGCCTGCTCGTGTCAACGGGCACGATGACCAACCAGCTTGACAAGCTCGAGTCAGCAGGACTCGTCGTGCGCCTCGCTGACCCCACTGACCGACGCGGCAAGTTCGTCGAGATGACTCCGAAGGGTCGAGAAACCCTTGACAACTATGTCAACGTCCAAGCAAAGCGGGAACGCCAGTTGCTCGACCGTCTCAGTGCCAGCGACAAGCAGCAACTGAATCGCCTCCTGCGCAAGCTCCTCGCGTCGTTCACGAACGAGCCGGTTCCGTAGCCGGGACGGGACCGTTGCCCAGGAGCGTCCCTTGAAGAAGCGCGCCAGCGCGAGTGCGCAAACAACTCATCTGCAAATTGAGCTTCCCCCGGTTCTCCGGACGGGTTGGCTGAGTTGATCATGCCGCAACTGCGGTATTGGTGTGTCGTGCTTCGAACTCGACAGGGCTTAGGTTGCCGATCGAGGAGTGGCGCCCTCTAGGGTTGTAGAAGGCTTCGATGTACTCAAAGATCGCCGAGGCGAGTTCCGCTCTGGTCTCCCAGTGCCGGCGGTCCAACAGCTCGAGCTGCAAGGTGCCGAAGAAGCTCTCGGCCATGGCGTTGTCGAGGGCGTCACCGACGGTGCCCATCGAGCCGAGGATGCCGGCGGCACGCAGCTGTCTCCCGAAAGCCCAGGAGGTGTATTGCGACCCGTGGTCGGTGTGCATCACTGTGCCGGCCTCGCGCCCGTTGCGTCGCCAGATGGCCATCTGCAGGGCGTCGACGACGATCTCGGCGCGGAGGTGGTCCGCGATCGACCAGCCGACGACGCGGCGCGAGAAGGCGTCGATCACAGTCGCCAGGTAGACCTTGCCCTCTGTGGTCGGGTGCTCGGTGACATCGCCGACCCAGAGCACATCAGGTCTATCGACTGTGAACTGGCGGTTCACGAGGTCATCTGAGAGAGCCGCTTTGGGATCGCGCCTCGTGGTGAAGTGCTTCTTCCGTCGATAGATACCCTCGAGCCCGGCTTGTCGCATGAGGCGTTCGACGCGCTTTTGCCCGACGTGGATGCCCTCGCCCAAGACGAGCTCGGCATGCACACGCGGGCTGCCATAGGTGCCGCGTGACTGGGCGTGGATCTCACGGATCTGCTCGGTCAAGAACTCGTCGAACACCGTGCGCCGGGCGGGGCGCTCGAGGCGTTCCCGCCAGTCGTAATAGCCGCTCGTCGAGACTCCGAGCGCCTGGCACAACACGATGACCGGGTAGTTGGCCTTGTGGGATCGGACCGGGGCGCGGTGCATGCCTTTCGGCATGCCCGGTTCCCCGGCCCGTCCCCCGAACCGGACATGCGACTTTCACCGCATCCGGCTCTCCACGAGCCGCCGCCGGTCAGCCGGCTTGCTCTGTCGTAACCCGTTCCCACGGCGACGGAATCGCTGCGCCCCGATAGCGGTAGCGGGTGACCGCCACCGCTGAAGGGTCGAAAAGCACGACGTCGCCGTCCGACGGCCACCAGCCAAGAAGATGGCGGCGACGGAGCTGTTCCCAGTTAGCCCGGCGATACTTGCGGCGGAGCCAGCTGACGACCCGCTGCCACACGAACGAACGGAGGTATCCGAAGGTCCGCTTCGAGACACCATGCCGGAAATAGTTGGTCCAACCTCGCAACACCTGATTGAGACGGCGTAGCAGGTCGGCGAGCGGGAGGTTGAGTCCCTGTCGGCTGACCGTGCGCACTTTGGCCTTTACTGAGGCAAGAGCCTTTTTGGAGGGCCAGGTGTACACGTAGGCCTTCTTCGTTCCTCGCTGGCATTGCCGCTGGATGCGGAAGCCGAGGAAGTCGAAGCCATCATCAATGTGGGCAACCCTGGTCTTCTCCTCGGAGAGCCGGAGCCCCACCGAGACGAGGACCACCGCCACTTCTTCCCGCAGTGCCTCCGCATGGGCGCGGGTGCCGCTCACCATCACCACAAAGTCGTCCGCGTAGCGAACGAGGCGATAGACAGCTAGTCCCTTGCGCCTTCTGACGGTGCGCTGCGATCCGAAAACACCAAAGCTCTTCCAGGCCTCGACGAAGTGTTCGTCGACTACCGAGAGGGCAATGTTGGCGAGCAGCGGCGAGAGAATGCCACCTTGGGGCGTGCCCGTCTTTGTTCCCCTTGTCTCGCCATCCTCGGAGAGGATGCCGGATCGGAGGAACGCTTTGATCAGACGTAGGACTCGCTTGTCTCCGATCCGAACGCGCACCCGGGCCAGCAGGGCCGAATGTTCGATCTCGTCGAAGCACGCTTTGATGTCACCTTCCAGCACCCACTCATAGGATCGGGTCGCCAGAAACTGGATCTCGGCGATAGCGTCCTGCGCCCGGCGGTTGGGGCGGAATCCATATGAACACGGCATGAAGTCCGCCTCGAAGATGGGCTCGAGGATCAGCTTGAGAGCTGCTTGCACGGTGCGATCCCGGGCGGTGGGGATGCCAAGGCGGCGGAGCTTCCCGTTCGCCTTGGGGATCATCCTCTCCCGGACTGGCAGAGGCTCGAATCTGCCTGCCTTGAGATCATCTCGCAGCATCGGCAGCAAGGTGTCTCTTGCAAAGACGATGGAACGAGGCTTCACGCCATCGACGCCAGCCGACCGTGCTCCACGATTGCCCCGCACCCGATCCCACGCCACCACGAGGAAGGCGGGATCGGCGACGAGGTTAAACAGGTCATCGAACCGACGATCAGGGCTGTCGGTCGCCCATTGGTGCAGCTTCGTCTGGATCCCCAGTACCCGTTGCTCGGCCTGTTCAAGGTCGGGCCATGGTGCGCCGGTGTTCACCGACGACCTCCTGGCATGCCAGTATTTCTGCTGCTGACTCGCTGGGTCCCTTCGCCTTGTGGTCGGCTTTCCCGACCTCGGACTACTACGGACCCTCCGCCCCACCTCGAGGCCAACAGCCGACAGCGGGCCTGCCCGTCGCCGACCTGGCTGGTTGGAGGAAGGGGCGATCCCGAGGTGGTTCCCATGTTCACTGTGTCCCGGTCGATGGGGTCGGCGTCCAGCTATTCCCCTGCAGCCTCGCCACGATTACGCCGCAGGCCTTCATCGTGGCCTCCTCGCCGGCACGGAAAGCCAGCTTCGGAGTCGCCTCCTCGACAAATGAGTCAGCGTGCACTGCCGCCCAGCCCATATCCACCAGGTTTGAGCTGGTTCATCGCTTGAGGGGGTTCCACCACTGGTTCCTGCATTCGTGCACCTTCCCATCTTGCTTGCCGGACCCAAGCCGTCTGGCAGTCCCGACCCGTTCCGTCTTTGTCCAGGGCTGCTCCCACCTTTCCGTTCGCTCCCACGGTCAGGCTGCCCTCAGCTTCACCAACCTGCTGCGACAGGCCGGGGGTGGGCTCTTTCATCCCACCCGGTCACACAGCGCCTCATGGCGCACCTCCGCCTCGATGAAGGCGAAGCTCAGCGCGAGCGGTAGTTGCTCTCGTTGGCGAAGAAGGCCGCGGCTGAGGTGAAATCACTCCTGTTGTCGCGACGTTTGGGCGCGCGACAGCGGCTCGGGGCGAAGCCCCGAGAGGAGAGCTTCCTTAGATGGGCCGGCTCAGGCGACGGAGTCGATCTGCACGTGGTGTCCGAGGGCCTCAAGACGGCGCAGGAGTCGGCGAGTTTCTGCCTCGGGGCTGTGGTGACGGGTGTAGTAGTCGGGACCGAGCTCGACGAAGGGGACCCGGTCGTTAAGCATGTGCCAAGCCGCCACCAAGATGACGTGTGCCGTGGCGATTGCCGCGCGCTGCTTGCCACGACGGGCACGAATCCGAGCGTGGCGCACGGCGAGATAGCTGCCCCGGGTGCGAGCGGCGGCGAGCGCAGCCTCGACGAGCGCCTTCTGCAGCCACGGAGAGCCGGGACGGGTGGTGCCGCTGCCGCGCTTTCCGGCGGACTGGTGGTTACCCGGACACAGCCCTGCCCATGACGCGAGATGACCCGCCGTCGGGAACACGGTCATGTCAACCCCGATCTCGGCGATGATCACCTCGGCGGTGCGAAGGTCGACACCGGGGATTGTGTCGAGGAGCTCGACTGCCCATCGATGGGGCTCGAGGAGCCGATCGATCTCGACCGACACGCGCGATGGAGGCCTCGAGTCCGTCGATGTGGGCGAGGCCCTCTGCGACGATGGCCCCGTGATGGTGATCGAATCGGCCCGCTAGGGCCTCGCGCAGCGCGGCGATCTTCGGCCGCAGCCTTCCCCGAGCGAGCTCGGCGAGGACCTCCGGATCACGGACGCCGGCGACGAGCGCTTCGAGCATGTCGCGCCCGGACTTCGACAGCACCGACGACGCCACGCTCGTCAACTTGATCCCGGCGTCTTGGAGGACCTTCTCGAGGCGCTGCACGGCGCGCGTCCGCTCGTTGACGAGCGTGCGCCGATAACGGGTGAGGCTCCGCAGTTGGCGAATGTCGGGCGGCGGCACGAAACTCGCTCGCAAGAGGCCGTGCTCGACGAGCTGAGCGATCCACGCCGCGTCGGCGGCATCGGTCTTTCGCCCAGGGACGTTCTTCATGTGCGCGGCGTTCACCAATATCACCGCGAAGCTGTCCTCGAGTGCCGCGAAGACCGGCACCCAGTAGACCCCCGTGGCTTCCATCGCGACGTCGGTGACGCCGTGGTCTCCGAGCCATTCGGCAAGGTGCCGAAGCTCGGCCGTCGTTGTTCCGTACTCTCGCGTCTCGCTCTCTCGACGACGGCCGGTGTCGCTCGGAAAGCGCACTCAGGCCATCACCGTGTCCCGGTGCACGTCGAGACCGGCTACCCGTTCCACCAACAAGTCCATGTCCATCACCTCCAGGTATCAACTCCAATTGGCTGCCGCCCGGGGGTCCCGGATTCAGACGAGTCTGAGGTGCGTGCTCGAAGCAACAATCAAAGGTGCCGGCAAGACCCCACCGTCAAGCTTTTCTGCGGGCTCGAAAGCGCCAGTCAGCGCCGACGTCAACGGGCGGCCCGGCAACGATTTCATGACACAGCGGTGGGTGGCAACCGGCCGCCCATGGATAGCTTTTCCCAGGATCTCCTTTTCCATCTTGAGCACACGGTTCTCGCGACGTAGCCGGACGAGCTCGGCGCGTTCCTCGCTGGTCAGGCCTTCGCGTCTTCCTTCGTCGATGCCGGCCTGGCGGAGCCAGTTCCGAAGAC
Organism: uncultured Acidimicrobiaceae bacterium; assembly: GCA_963779425.1. GTDB lineage: Bacteria > Actinomycetota > Acidimicrobiia > Acidimicrobiales > Bog-793 > Fen-455. The sequence goes on along the minus strand of CAVZYD010000009.1, from coordinate 461,415 downwards.
AGCTGTCGGCGATCCCGAGATCGGCCGCGATCTGCGAGATCGGCTTTACTCCCTCACGAGCGAGCTCGACGGCCCGGCGACGGAACTCCGGCGGGTGTGGAGGTGGCATTCGGACTCCTTGTCGAGGAGAGCATCACCCTCCTCAGGGTAGGTGTCCGTCAAACCGGGGGAAGCTCAAGACGGGACTCGGCATGGTCAGTTGTTCACGGCTTCTGAGCGACAAGGTCTCGCCGGCCGAGCTTCCTGTGGCTCCGTCAAGGGTTGTCAACGCCGGGCAGTACATGCGCCAATTTGGCCTGACAGTCATAGTCTTCGGTAGTACTTCGTGCCCTTGTGGCGCGAGAGCACGCACGTGATCCACCATTCGATGGACAAGGGAACCACCCTTCCGGCTGTGGCGCGTAAAGCGGCAACAGGGCCATGCTGACCTCATGGGAAACGATCTCGTTATTGAAGCCAGGGCTCTGCGAAAGTCCTACGGCGCGATTGCGGCCGTGGACGGCCTCGACCTGCAGATGGCCCGGGGCGAGGTCCTGTCCCTCCTCGGGCCAAACGGGGCCGGCAAGACAACGACCGTAGAGATCCTCGAGGGCTATCGCCGACGTGACACCGGCGTGGTACGCGTGCTCGGGGAGGACCCGCAGCGTGCTGGTAGCGAATGGAGGGCTCGCCGTGGCATCGTCCTGCAGAACAACGAGGACGTCGCCGATCTCTCGGTCAGTGAATGCGTACGTCACTTCGCGCGTTTTTACCCTTCGCCTGCTGACCCAGCAGACGTGATTGAGCGGGTAGGCCTCTCGTCCAAGCGAGATGCCCGAATAAGGACGCTCTCTGGCGGACAGCGCCGGCGGCTCGATGTGGCGCTCGGCATAATCGGCAGTCCCGAGCTGGTGTTCTTGGACGAGCCGACCACAGGTTTTGACCCCGAGGCACGGAGAACGTTCTGGGACCTGGTGCGGGACCTCGCCAAGGAGGGCACGAGCGTGCTGCTCACCACCCATTACCTCGAAGAGGCTGAGGCGCTCGCAGACCGTGTGGCAATCATCAACCACGGCCGCGTCATCGAGACGGGGCCGCCCGCCGAGCTCGGGGGGCGCCAACACGCTCCGGCGCAAGTCTCCTGGCTGGTCCAAGGCGAGTGGCGGCGCGTCAAGACGCCACAGCCCACGGCGCTAGTCCGCCAGCTCGAGGAGACTTTTGGCGGTGAAGTGCCGGGGCTGACGGTGACGCGTCCGACCCTGGAGGACATATACCTGGAACTCATCGGCGCCGCCGGAGAGTCCGGAGAGGAGCAACTGGCATGAATGCCCCGAGAACCTCTGAGAATGGCGCAGAGAACCTGAGCCGAGGTCGGGGTGCTCCTTCAGGGACGTCACAGCACTTTCGATCCCGAGGGCGCTCGTTCCTGGTGGCAAGCCTTGCCCGGGGCCAGGTGGAGCTGCTCCAGTTCTTCCGCAGCAGGGACGCCGTCATTTTCACGCTTGCCCTTCCTGTCGTGCTCCTCGGGTTGCTCGCCTCCATCTTCTCGGGCAAGGTCCCGGGCACAGGCGTCAGCTTCAGTCAGGTGTACACCACGGGGCTGCTTGCGGGCGGCCTGGCTTCGACGAGCTTTTTGAACCTTGGCATCACTATCACGGGCGAGCGCGAGAACGGGACCCTCAAGCGCCTGGCAGGTACCCCAATGCCGCGCGCCGCCTACTTCTTGGGCAAAGTGATGGTCGTGCTTGTCGCCTCCTTCTTGGAAGTGGCGGTACTAATGGTGGTCGGACACTTCGCCTACAAGGTGGCGTTCCCGGACTCGCTCAGTCGGTGGTGGACATTCGTCTGGGTTACCCTCCTCGGAGGGACGGCAATGACGTTGGTCGGCGTAGCAGCAAGCAGCCTGCCCCGCACTGCCCGTTCGGCAGGGGCGGTGCTCAACCTGCCCTTCTTGGTGCTCGAGTTCATCTCCGGTGTGTTCGTGCCCTTCACCTCGCTCTCCCACGGCCTTTACAATTTCGCTGGCATCTTCCCCCTGCGCTGGATCGCCGAGGGCTACCGCTCGGCACTCCTGCCCGCCTACTTCCAAAAGGTCGAGCCTGGGCACGTATGGAACCATGGGGAGATGGCCCTGGTGCTCGCGATATGGTGCCTCTTGGGCTTAGTGATTTCTGCAAGGACTTTCAGGTGGACAGCTCAGAGCGAGCGATAGCAGAGCCTTCCGAGGCCGGCGCGTTCGGACCGGCGGCTGTGCCGGGAAGAGAGCACGCCGGCAGTGAGCATGCCTGGGAGCGCTTCCGGCCTTGGTGGCATGCAGGGTTTGCCGCCACCGTTGCGGTCACAGCGACCTGGAGCGCCGTCGAGCTCCAGCACGACCTGCCTCGCTTGCTCACGATGATGGGGCTACTGGGTTGTTTCGCTCTGTGGTACGTGCTCACTCCCGGGAAGTTCGACTCCGCCCCTGAGGGCAACTGCAAGTTTCCCTCCAAGCACCGCGGTGGCCTGATCTACCTCGCCGGGGCGTTCTCGCTGTTCGCGGCGGCCACTTTCGTCTACCCCGGGGCTGGCTTCTTGCTCTTCGTCCTCATCCCTCATTGCTTCATGATGCTCAGGCCCCGTCCCGCATTCGTGGCCGTTATCGGACTGACAGCAGTCAACGTCGGCGCGCAACTGGCCTACAGTCGCTTCGATGCGGCAACGGTGGCCAGCCTCAGTCTTTTCGGGGTTCTCACACTGGTTCTCGCCTTGCTCCTCGGCGGCTACATAAACAAGATCATCGAACAGAGCTACCTGCGCGCCGCCCTCATCGAGGAGCTCGAGCGAACACGAGCGGAGCTGGTCCAGATGAGCCGGGAGGCGGGGGCATTAGCCGAGCGGGAGCGTCTGGCCCAGGATATCCACGACGCTTTGGCGCAGGGCTTCACAAGCGTCGTCATGCTCGTGCAAGCGGCACAGGCTGCCCTTGAGCGAGAGGACCTGCCGGCTGTACGCCGCCAGCTCGCGATCAGCGAACTGGCGGCACGCGATGGCCTCGCGGAGGCTCGTTCGCTCATCGGCGCCCTCGTACCTCCTGCACTGCAGGGGGCTTCGCTCACCGACGCTGTCAGTCGGGCGTGCGAGGACCTCGGCGCGCGCTTTGGCTTTACGGCCCGCCTCGAGGTGAAGGGCGAAGCCATCGTCCTCTCGCACAACGCTGAGATCGTGCTGTTGCGTGCGATCCAAGAGGCTCTGGCGAACGTCGGCAAGCACGCGAGGGCCAGCGTTGCCGACGTGGTCTTGGCGTTCGACAAGGATGTCGCCACTCTTGTCGTCACCGACGACGGCGTCGGCTTCGACCCTGAGCGGGCAGTCGGCTTCGGCCTCGGCCAGCTGCGATTGCGTGCGACCCAGGTCGGCGGCCAAGCTGAAGTCAGTTCGCGTGCTGGAGGCGGCACGACCATACGAGTCACCATCCCTCTCATGGCTTTGCCAAAGCCGTCGGTCCCTTCAGATCAGGGTGGCGCCGGACCTCGAGCAGTCCAGGGAACGACTTCATCAGCCCCGAAGGTGAGCGTGCGGTGACGCTTAGGCTGCTTTTGGTGGACGACCACCCTGTTGTGCGGGCAGGCCTACGGGGGATGTTGGCGGGAGAGCCGGATCTGGAGGTGGTGGGGGAAGCCGCCGACGGCGAGGAAGCCGTGCTGGTCTCTGCCGAGCTCAAGCCCGATGTCGTGCTCATGGACCTGCGCATGCCGGGCATCGATGGGGCGGAGGCCACGCGTCGCATCGCCGCGCTCGACCCGGCGCCAGCTGTTTTGGTTTTGACTACCTACGACACCGACCACGACATCCTTCGCGCAGTGGAAGCGGGCGCCACGGGTTACCTATTGAAGGACACCCCTAGAGCGGAGCTTGTGCAAGCACTACGTGCGGCGGCCGGAGGGGCTACGGTGTTGGCGCCCATCGTCGCTGCCAAGCTGCTCGGCCGTTCGAGGGCGCAGGCGAATCGCGAGCTCACGCCCAGAGAACTAGAGGTGTTGGCCCTTGTCGCGGACGGTAGGACTAACAGCGAGGTCGGCCAAGCTCTGTTCATTGGCGAGGCGACCGTCAAGACTCATCTGCTCCACGCCTTTGCGAAGCTCGAAGTAGATGACCGGACGGCAGCGGTGACGACAGCGATTGCCCGCGGCTTGCTCCCTTCGCCAGGCGGGTAGAGCCGGTTGTCGCATCAGTGAGCCACCTCGTCGTGAATGACGCTCTGTCGGCGTCGAGGTGAAGAAGGCTTCCTCAAGGTGCCGGATCGCATGTCTCTCCCCTGTCGCATGTGGGGAGGTTTCCCCCGACGTGTGATCTCGACTCTCGGAAACCACCTCAGGTGCGGGGTCCGCCGGTGGGGGAGAGGACGCACCGGGGATCATCTGGACCCGTGCGCGTTTCGTCGTAGCCCTGAGGACGATCGCACGAGCGCGACCGCTTGAGACTTGAACCCCGGCGAGTGCTGCCGGCGTTGCGTCGAATCGGGAGTCCCTTCGCCAGACCAGGCCTTGGCAGGACCGGTGTCTATTCTTCGCGGGAGAGCTCGATCTCAAGGCGACCGGAGATGCACAAGGTGGGCGCCATGTTCGCGGTATCAGCCAGCTTCGAGGCTACCCGGCCGGTTGGTTCGTACAGTTGAACATCCACCGGATCCCGTACCGGTCGGCGCAGGTACCCCAGTACGCGCCCCAGGGCATGTCCATGAGGCCGAACTGGTCGCTCCCACCATCGCTCAGGAGCTCGAACAGTCGCTCGGTCTCGGCGCGGTTCTCGAGCTCGAGGTTGATGGTCATCGAGTTGCCGAGGCGCCGCTCATGGCCCAGCGACTCGAGCATGTCGGTTCCCATGATTACGTGGCCCGCCAGGATGGGGAGCTCGACGTGCATGACCATCTCCTTCTCAGCCGCGGACAGCGCGGGCTGGCCGGGGGAGGGGGGCATGTCGCCCATCCGGGAGATCGGCGCGAGGAACTCGGTGCCGAAAACCCACTTGTAGAAGTTGAACGCCTCCTCGGTGTTCCCCATGAAGTTGAGATAGGTGCTGACTCGGGACATTGGCTGTCCTTTCTGTCTCGTGGTGTGTTGTTGGCTCAGGCTGACGCCGTCGCCAGGAGTACGTCGATCTGGCCGATCGCCTGGGTCATTCCCTCGGCCATACCCATGCCGAGCATCATCTCCATCTGCGCGAGATCGACAAAGCGCGAAACCGCGGTCATCTTCGTGCGTGTCCCGATCGCCTCGAACGTCACGTATCCCGCCATCGGCGGCATCTCGGGCGTCGGCTCGCCGTCCGGTCCGGCGAGGCCGTTCGCGAAGTCGATCCGGTTCGGCTTGTCGATCGCAAGCATCTGCCAGTAGCCACTGTGCGTCTCATTGTCGGGCCCGGTCATGTGATAGCGGGACTCGCCCCCGACGGCGAAGTCGTGACGCGTGAAGGTTGCCGGCCATGACGGCGGCCCCCACCACTGCTCGAGCTTGTGCGGGTCCTCCCACACCGTCCACACCTGCTCGGGCGTGGCGTCAAACTCGGCGACGAGGGTCAAAGTGAGACTCTCGGGGTTCTTGGTGGTGCTGATCACAGTCACGGTTGTTCTCCTTGATCGGCTGTTGCGAGAATGTCGGCAATTCGGTTGGCTCGGTCGATCCACAGCGCCTCGTACTGGTCGAGGAGCGCGATCGCTTTCGCAATCGTGGGACCGTTGGCGTACACGATCTGTTCCCTCCCTCGACGCTCCTTGGTAACGAGCGCCGCCCCTTCCAGCACGGAGACGTGCTTTTGTACTGCGGGGAGGCTTATCGAGTAATGCCGGGAAAGGGCGGAGACCGACTCGTTGCAGCGGATCGCACGGCCGAGGATGCTGCGCCGGGTCACGTCGGCAAGCGCGTGGAAGATCCGGTCGACCTCTGCTTCGCTCAGTGGGCTATCTACAACCATATGGTTGTAGATTAGCTATGCGGCATTGCCCGCGCAAGAGGTCCGAGGATGCCTTGCCCGCCCGGCCAGCGCGCGAGATAGTGGACCTAGGTTCCGAGTCGGTAGTCGAGACTCTCAGAGGCCGGCCCAAATGTGGTCGAAGTGGGGGAGGGACGCTTTTTTTGAAACTGCTAGGTCGGTTCAGGCGACCTGTCGAAGCTCACCTGCCACCATCTGTTTGAAGAGGGCGTGGAGTTAAGTTTCGAGTCGGTTCTCCGACACGCTTCAGGTCTGGGGCTGTGCGGCTGGCGACCGCAGATCGGGCGTTCAGGCAGTGCCGGCTCGACGGCTCTATTTCCAGCGTTGAATGGCCCGACCGAGGGTCGGGCTTACTTCAGCGCTGAGCAGCGGAGCCAGCCTTGCCGCAGTGGCATTAGCGGAACCGAGACGATCGGTTGCGCGGAAGCAGTCCCAGAAGCGAACGAGGCTGTGCTCACCTTCGGCCTCAAACACCTTGGCAGCGAGGCGTTGCCACCGATACTGATACCAGACGTAATTCAGCGGGTCCATCGGGTTCTCGCCACCTGTGTAGTGGGTCTCGAGTTCCGCCAGGGTGCTGTAGCCCTCGGCGCGCATCCGAGCGGCAAGACGCCGACTCTGCGCTCCCACGCTAGACAGCACCTCGAGTGTCTCCAGGCTTCCCGGTTGTCGGGTTGCGACGAAGGCGTGCAGGGCTAGGTTGGCGAAAATCTCGCCCAACCAGAACGTGGGCAGCCTAAGGTTTCCGGGCACCTCGAAGGCGTGGCCGAGCTCATGGAGGGTGATGAGGTCGAAGAACGGCTGGAGGTCTAGACCACCCGCGCCGTCGGGGTAGGTCGCTAGGAGTCGCCGGAAGCCGCGTGGCGAAGCCTCGCGAAGATCCTCTCCGATTGCCACCCAAAAGTCGCCGCTTCCGGCGGGCATCACGAGGATGCCGGGTCGAATCTGACCGTCGTCGTCGCCGAAGAATGGCAGCCCATATGGCCGCCGGCTCTCCCAGCCCACTTCGTCGACGACGATCAGAGCAATGTCAGGCTCCACTCCTGAGAACAGTCGACGGAAGTAGACGTATGCGTTTTCGGCGACGTCGGCCGCTGCCTGCGCCCGCATCAGCGCGCCTGCGCTGTAACGCACCTCGAACGGATAGCCACCAAGCCGGGCAAGCCCTGCTCCAAGCACCATCAGCCAAAGGCTAGGCGACGGTCGACCGGCCGCCTCGGCGGCGTCGGTCGGTGACGACCGCCGTAACCGCCGTCGGTGGCGACGGAACGACGCCCCCCACCTCTCAGAGCCGCGACGCTCCTCTCGGACGACGGTCGTCTCTGCAGGTGGAGCGATCGGAGCGTCGTGTCATCTGCTCACCTTGCGGCACGGACCGCGTTCGAGGTGGCGCGGCCGGGGCTCCCACACGGCTCCCTCAGGGCGAAGACGATTCGTCGGGGATCGAATGCTCGTAGGTCCCCGATCCAGTCAGGCCCGGGTGGAAGATCATCGGCACAGCGGTCGTGCGCGAGAGGATTCGCCAGGAGGTCGCGTCCGGAGGCCGTCGCTGTGTCATGACTTTGGCCCGTCAGGGTTCACGGCTGCCTCGGGAGGTCGTCCTCGACCGCTTCTTGATCTCCTTGGCCTGATCAGGGTTCAAGATCTGCCAGAACGTCTGTCGGCTGACCCCGAGCCTCTGGGCTGCCTTGGTCGGCCCGATCGCCTCACCGAGGAGTCCGGCGAGTTCGCGTCGTCTTGTGGCGATACGGGATATGGCCGCCCGGTGCTTTGCGGTCTCGCCGGGAAGGCGTAGCAGCTCGTTCACCACCCGGTCCATCTCCTTGTCGTCCATGACCCGATGGTACGCGTAAGGGGGCTGGTGACGATTACTTGAGGAAATAGGGGATTAGTACATGCGGCCCGCTTGCGCAGTCTCCGACCAGAAGCCCTCGGCGTTCTCGATCACGGCCTCAGCAACAGTGACCATCCCTTGACAGTTACTACATCGCGATATATCGTTATGCAACGTGAGCGGTCGGAAGATCAGCTACACGAACCTTCAGGACCGGCTGTCCGGCCGGCCCGAAACGAGAATTCAAGGAGAAAACCTGATGTATGGACACAAGAGATTCGATGAATCCGACGCTGGCCCCGAAGGCGGACCGGGTTTCCCCGGTCGCCGTGACCGGTACGACCGCCTCGGCGGTGCCGCCCGAGGACGGGTGGGACGCGGCAGAGGATGGGAGGACGCCTTCGCCTTCGGAGGCGGTCGCCATGGGCCCTTCGGTCCGGGATTCGGGCCCCCGATGTTCGGACGGGGTCCGAAGCGGGAACGGGGGGACGTGCGAGCAGCCATCCTCGCCCTGTTGGCCGAGGAGCCGATGCACGGCTACCAGATCATCACCGAGCTTACGGAGCGCAGTGGTGGCGTCTGGAGCCCCAGCCCCGGCTCTGTCTACCCCACCCTCCAGGCCCTGGAGGACCAGGGGCTGGTCACCGCGGACAAGAGTGAGGGCCGCAGGGTCTTTAGCCTGACTGCGGAGGGCAGCACGGCAGCAGAGGAGGTCTCTGACGGCCCGGCGCCGTGGGAGCGAGCGGCCCGGGGAGCGAACCGCTCCCTGCTCGACCTGCGGGGCCTCCTGGGCGAGGTTGCCGCGGCCACCATGCAGGTGGGCCGCTCCGGTAGCGAGAGCCAGGTAAAGGCGGTCGGCGAGATTCTCGCGGACACCCGCCGGCGCATCTACCTGGTGCTGGCGGATGGCGCATCGGAAACGGACGACACCGAGGCCGAGTCCGCTCCGTGAGTCCGGATGCCGATGTCTGAACCAAGCAGCGGCGGGCCGCCGCTCTCCCGGATCGTCCGGGTGAGCGGTGCCCGGCCCCGGACGGCACCGACATACCCGTTATCGACACGCCCCATGCTAGGGGAAGCGGGACTGCAATTGACGTCTGCCCCACACAGAGTTTGGAGCCACAACATGACAACCGGAACTTCCCAAGCCGAGGGGTCGAGCACGCGCGCCGAGCAAGCTGGGCGTGACCGCTCCCTTTCGGTCAGTGTTGCCGTTGAGGCGCGCGGCCTGACGAAGTTGTTCGGCACGAATCGCGCCGTGGACGAGGTCGACCTCACCGTCATGGAAGATGAGATCTTCGGTGTGCTCGGCCCGAACAGTGCCGGCAAGACCACGATGCTGAACATGTTGGCGACGCTTTTGACGATTGATGGCGGCCAAGCGAGGATCTTCGGCTACGACGTCCGCAGCGAGGGTCACGCTGTGCGGCAACTGATCGGAGTCACCGGTCAGTTTGCGTCGGTCGACGAGAACCTGACAGCCCGAGAAAACCTCTGGCTGTTTGGTCGCCTGCAGGGATTGTCCTCCAAGAATGCCCACAGCATCGGCGACGATCTGCTCGAGCAGTTCGACCTCATGAAGGCCGCGCGCCGCCCGATCTCGCAGTTTTCCGGTGGCATGCGCCGTCGCCTCGATCTCGCGGCGAGCTTGATCACCAGACCCGCACTGATCTTCCTCGACGAACCCACGACCGGTCTCGATCCCCGGACCCGCAGTCAGATGTGGGACACGATCCGCGACCTGGTCGCTCAGGGATCGACCATCATGTTGACCACCCAGTACCTCGACGAGGCGGACGCACTCGCCGGGCGGATCGCTGTCATCGATCACGGCAGGAAGGTCGCCGAGGGAACTCCGAGTCAGCTCAAGACCCAAATCGGCACATCGAGCCTCCGTGTCCAGATGGCCAAGGGTGCCGACACGGCAGACGCGCTCGTCCTGGTTGCGGAGGTCACCCGCAATACACCGACGCTTTCTCCGACCAACTCAGGATTCAGCGTCACGCTGAGCGACGCTAACGAGGCCGCCGACGTCCTCATCGCGCTGCGGAACCACAAGCTCGATATCACGAGCGTCACTGTCGAACAACCGAGCCTCGACGACGTGTTCTTTGCCTTGACCGGCCACACCAGTGAAACGACCATCCCTGAAATCGAGACGAGCAAATCATGACGGCGACCATCACGTTCTCAACCCCCACCTCTCGACCGGCCGCGCGCACCGTCAACGCGTCGGTATCGGTTCGCGACACGCTCCGCCAGATCATGACGCTGGCATGGCGGGCCCTCATAAAGATGAGTCGCAATCCCGAGCAGCTCGTCGACGTCACCTTCATGCCCATCCTGTTCACTCTGATGTTCGGGCTCATGTTCGGTGGCGCCCTCTCGGGCAGCACCGCCCACTACCTGCCGACCCTCATCCCGGGCATCATCGCCATGACCACCATCACGGCGTGCGTAGCCGCCGGCATCCAACTGCGAGAGGACATGGACAAAGACGTGTTCGACCGCTTCCGGTCGCTGCCAATCGCCCGGATCGCCCCACTCGCCGGACCGATGACGGCCGACCTTGCCCGCTATGCCATTGCGGCGAGCATCACCCTCACCATCGGCATAGTGATGGGCTACCGTCCGGGTGGTGGTGTTTTCGGTGTGGCCGCCGGAGTGGTGCTCGCCGTCATCACCGGCTGGTCCATCGCCTGGATCTTCCTTTGGATCGGCACCAAAGCCAGGAGTGCCGGCGCCGTCCAGGGAATCTCCATGATGATCATGTTCCCTCTGGCCTTTCTGTCCAACGCCTCGTCCCCGTCGACAGCCTTCCGGGATGGCTCCAGGCCGTGACGCGGGTCAATCCCGTCTCTCGCGTCGTCTCGGCATTACGTGACCTGATGAACAAGGGGACTTTGACCGCTCAGGTCGGATGGGCGGTCCTCGGATGCGCCACGATGGCCGCGATCTTCATTCCGCTTGCAGTTCGTTCGAACTCCAAGCGGGTTTGACAAGCCCGGCGGGGGACAAACAGCCAGATGCCGCGTTTCAGAAGTCGCCGCCCAGGAATAGCCTCAGTTTGTCGCCAGCACCTTGAGGATCTCGGCGCTAGTGGTGGTCTCGCCGAGCTTGGGGAGAATGCGTTCGAAGCTGTGCAGGTAGGCGATGTTGCCCGCCGACAGCGGATCCAGCCCGATGCCACGGAAGATCGCCGGCAGGGCGATGATCACGATGGATCCATCGAGCTGGGACACGAATTGCGCCGCGGTCGTGTTCGCCAACGCCACCAACTGGTAGCGGTCGTCGTTTCCCGCAGTCTGCCCCAACCCATCGATCCTGAAGCCAAGTTCGCAATCGAGCGGCGTTCGCAGGGCCGAGGCTTTGGGTTGCAGTCTTGTCAGGTGGGCAGCATCGTCACGGATCCACCAATCTCGTTTGCGACGAAAAGTGTGGCGCCCTTTGTCGTCAAGGCCGAGGGGCCATCAAAGGAGTACGCGGACCCGCTGATCATCTGTTGCAGGCTACCGGTGACGTAGTCGAAGACGGCCACTGCCGAGCTTCCGGCTCCGGAGTTGCTCTCCTGCAGACCCCCGGCGAACAACGTGTGGCCATTTACGATCAGGCTGGTCACCACGAATGAAGAGGGAAGATGTATGACCTTGACTAAGGTGCCGGCGGCGTCGATCTCGGTGACCGTGTTGCTCAGAACTTGCGGCACGAAGATGTCGGTACCGTTGGTGACCAGTTCACGAGGTGCCGACAGCTTGTACTTAGCACCGGAGATGATCCTCACGATGGCCCCTGTCGTCGCGTCGAACTCGGTCACAGAGCCGGCATCGTAAAGGCCTGCGAGATTTGATACGAACACGTCGTTACCGACGGTGGCGACTGCGTCCGGGAGGTCGAACTGGTAGATGGATCCCGAGATCACTCGAACGACCTTCCCAGAGGTGGCGTCCAACTCGGTGACGGAGTTACCAAGCGTATTGACGACGAACAGGTCGTCTCCACTAAGAAATAGAGCATAGGGTCCGTTGAATCTTGCTGCCGGATTCTTGATCACCCGGACTAGCGCTCCAGACGGAGCAGTGAGCTCAGTCACCGTGTCACCGAGGTTCGCCACGAAGACGCCGTTCCCGTCCGCCAGGACCGCATCGGGGTACTCGAAGCCGTACTGGGAGCCGTGGATGACCTGAACCAGTTTGCCGGAAGACGCGTCCAACTCTGTCACCGTGTTCCCGAGGGCGTTCGCAACAAAAAGATTGTCACCACTTATCGCCATGGCACTGGGTTCGCTGAACTGGTATGGCGAGCCAAGCAGAAGCTGTTTGAACGCCCCAGACGAGCTATCGATCTCCGTGAGCGAGTTTCCAACAGTGTTGGCGACGAACACGCGGGGGCCTATTTGCACGAGCGCGGAAGGTTCTTCAAATCCGTAGGCAGGGGCTTTCAAGAGACGTTCCAGATGCCCCGTAGCGACGCTGATCTCTGCCAAGGATCCGAGTCCGTTTGGAGGCAGGGCATCGTTTTCTCCGAAGAGGGAGGGGGCGGGCGAGTTCGCTACAAACAGGGAGTTGCCGCTCGTGAGCAGAGCCGCCGGGTTCGTGATCCCATAGGCAGTGCCCGACCAGTTGTGTACGAGGTCCCCTGTGACGCAGTTCAATTCGGTGATCGAGCCGTTGCTTGCATTGGCCACGAATAGGTCGTTGTCGAGAGCAACCATGCTGCTCGGGTTGTTGAACCTGTAGGCGCCCGAAAGCGTGCGCAGAAAGTCCCCTGTGCTGGCGTCGAGCATGGTGACCGAGTTGCGAGACGCGTTGCCCACAAAGAGGTTGCCGTCACAGCCTGCAGCGACAGATGGCTCCGAAAGCTTGTACTTTGAGGACTTGATAACCGCGATCAGTGATCCCGTCATCGCGTCCAGCTCGGTGACCGAGTTGCCGAGAGCATTCAGCACGAAAAGGGTGGAGCCGATGATGGCGAGGCCATCTGGCACGGCCAGCTTGTACTGGGAGCCATCGATGACTCTAATGAGCCTGCCTGTGACCGCGGCGAACTCGGTGACCGAGTTGCCGAGCGGATTGGCGACGAAAATATCACCGGTGTCGTCGAGCACCATCGCAAAGGGGGCGGCGAAGTCGTAGGCAAGTCCAGAGATCGTTTTGATGCGCTTGCCCGTGGTGGCGTTCACCTCGACGACAGAATTGGCGCCCTCGTTGGCGACAAAGAGGTCTCGGCCGAGGTGAACTAACGCAGTTGGCCCGGCGAATCCCCAGCCCAGGACTCGGATACCGCTCGGCGCAGAGTGTTCGTGGCTGACGCGGGCTCCAGCCCAAGACGGGGAGCCGCCGGCCCCGAGCCCTATGGTCGCGAGGCACGAGACAGCAACAAAGATGGCGAGGACCTTCCTCATCGAGCACCTCCTAGCCCAGTGCGGAATACCCCTCGCTGCGAACGCTAGCACGGTGCTCGAGTACTGAATTCATGACAGTACGAGTGTCCTCAAAGACGAAGAAAGCCGGACGGCTATTAGCTTGTTAGCGGTCTCTCACTCCTCACTGTCGTCCGCCTTGCGCTTGCCGGCCAGCCTCCCTTCGGCTAAAGGCTGCCGACCGGTGGCGATAGAACGCTGGGACCAAGCGCTCATTCCTAAGGCCACGGCTGGCGCAGGTGACACCAAGAGGTTCGCCTGTGCGTAGCGACGCATCCAGTAGCACGGATACAAGACTTCACCTCCTTCCAACAACGGTCGCTGGAGCGCCACGGCCGGCGAGGAGACACGCACCTTGCGTCGCTCGGGACGACTGCCCTCGCTCAGTCCTGCTCCAGGGTGTCGAGCAACGCTGCCGTTGCCGAGCTGTTCGGCCCAGACCCACGGCTTGCCATTGGGGTCAAGTAGTTGACCGGTTACCTTGCGGTCAGCGATCGATGGGTGGCCGGCCCCGTTTGGGCAACGGTCCAGCCCTTTTTGGCATTCGTCCGGCATCGTCGAGCGCTCGGCGCAACAGCATCTCGATCTGGGCATTGGCGCTGCGGAACTCGTCGGAGGCCCACCGGGCGAGGGCGTCATAAACATTGGGGTCAAGGCGCAGCAAGACCTGCTTTCGTTCAACCACGGATCACGAGTAGAGAGTGCCGGTGTTGACTACTGGCGAAGCGGGTTGGTCACTGCAGAGTACGACCATCAGATTGCTCACCATCGCTGCTTTGCGCTCCTCGTCGAGCTGGACGATGTCACGTTCGGCCAAGCGCTCGAGTGCCATTTCAACCATTCCGACCGCGCCGTCGACAATACGAGATCGGGCAGCGACGACTGCGTTGGCTTGCTGTCGGCGCAACATGGCCTGGGCGATCTCCGGCGCGTAGGCAAGATGACTGATGCGAACCTCGACGATCTCCACTCCGGCAATGGAGACGCGCTCGGCCATCTCTGTGGCGAGCTCGCCGGCGACGACGTCGGTCGAGCCGCGAAGCGACATCCCGTCGTCGGCGGCGTTGTCGTATGGATGGGTGGTGGCGACATGGCGCAGTGCCGACTCGGCCTGAACACGCACGAAGTTGAGGTAGTCGTCCACGGCGTAAAGAGCACGCGAGGTGTCGGCAACCTGCCAGACGACAATGGCAGCGATCTCCACGGGATTGCCGTCGGCGTCGTTGACCTTAAGGTGGTTCGTCTCGAAGTTCCTCACCCGGATGCTCACGCTCCGCCGGTCAGACAGAGGCGTGATCCACCAAAGGCCGCTTCGACGCACGGTGCCGACGTAGCGGCCGAAGAACCGCACGACCTTAGTCTGGCCGGGCTGCACGATGACCAGCGAGCCCAAAATGACGATCCCCACGACGATCGGCACGAGGATGACGATCTCGTTGGAACTGTTGTTGATGAAGTATGCCGCGACGCCGCAGCCGGCGACGACGAGGACGCCGAGCCAACCGTTGATGGCCCACGCTGGGCGTTCGTGGATCTCGACGCGAATTCCCGCATGACCGACAGGAGTCGCCTCGGGTTTGGAGTTGTGTTGCACAGACTGGTTCATGATCACTCCTAGCGTGTGACCTCAATAAACTGATATTAAATGCTATCAGTTTTTTGGGCGACGTACAAACTGCCAGTCCACTGAAGGAGCTAGAGGAGCGATGCCCAGTCGCAACCCGAGGTAAGTGTTCGATCAACAAGGACCGTGACCGTGACCAGTTCGCCGCCTTCTACGACGAGCTCTCGATCATCCGCACTAGCTCCTCACGCTTACAACCGAGACTGTCGGCGAGCCGGACGAGTTCGTAGGTCTTCGAAACGAGCAGCCGCCGCGCGGACGGGCTGTCGGCAACTACGAAACGTCGGTGTCGGCCGTGAATGGCCTCGTCGATGCCACTGACGGACGAGCGTTCTGCCGCGCGACGAACCTCGGCTTGTCTCGCGTGTGCCATCATGATCGCTGTCGCTGGGCTCAGCATTGCCTGATCTTCGACGTGGCGAGTGAGGCAAGCCGAGAGCTCGACTGCGATGCGCCGCTCAACCCCTTTGAGCTCGAGCAGAGCCATGCGCGGTTCTCTTTCATGGTTCTTACGGTAAGCAAGGTCGTGCTCACAGCCAAGGTCCTAGACTGACATTCGGTGTCGAGGGCCGGACAACCTTTGCCGAGCGCGGCGGGACCAGCTCAGGCGGCCGACGTGGTCACCTTCGAGATGCCCTCCGGGCTCGTTTTTGACTGGCATATCCATGACGATCACCAGCTCGCCTGGGCCGCGAGCGGGGTGCTCACGGTCCGCACTGACCGGGAGGCGTGGGTGCTTCCTCCGACGCGAGCTCTCTTTATCCCGGCCGGAGTCCGCCACGAAACCCTGTCCGCCGGCAATGCCACGATGCGCGCCGTGTATCTGCGGCCCAATCTCTGCCCAGTTAGTTGGCAGGTTTGCACGCCTGTCGCGGCCAGCCCGTTGCTCGCCGAGGTCATCGGGTACCTCGAGGACACCTCACTCGACACGCAGCGGCGAGCCCACGGCGAGACCATACTCGTCGATCTGCTCACGCCCGTCACGATGACCGCCATCGATGTTCGGATGCCCACCGACGAGCGTGCGAGGGCCGTGGCTCAGACCCTGATAGAGAACCCCGCTGATGGGCGGACACTGGCACATTGGGGTCGAGACGTGGGGGCAAGCGAAAGGACGCTGGCGCGGGCGTTTCTCGCCGATACCGGACTTTCCTTCGGTCAATGGCGTGGCCTGCTGCGCCTTCGTGCCGCGATGATGGCGCTTGCCACCGGCGCACCTGTCGCCCGGGTGGCCCGCCAGGTTGGATACGAGTCGACGAGCGCGTTCGTTGCCGCGTTCCGGCGCGCGACCGGCTCGACGCCAGCGGCGTACTTTGCCCGTCGTAGTGAAGCACGCGAATAGGGATTCTGGGCCTACCAGGAGGCGTGGGCACGATGACGCCTCGACGGGCACAGCTCGCATCGGCAGATGGCGTTCGGCTGCCGAAATCCCTGTTCGAGGATCAGCGACATTCCAAGCTTGAGTCGCTGAAGAAGGTACGGCGCCGAGCAATCGACCAGACGTCGGCGACGACGAGAACAGCGCCTCCGCAGAGCAGTGGGCCAGCGGGACCGGTGACGCCCATGGCGCTGCTTGCGAGCGCGCTACCGCTGGCAGCGGCCGCGACGCCGGCGCTTACGAGCACGGCATACGCCCCGGCCAGATGCCGACTATCCACGAGCTGATCTAGCAGCGTCGACAGGGTTATCCCGATCGGCGCGCCGGTGACACCGCCCAAGAAGAGGATCGGAACGAGCAGGACCGGTCGGTAAGAGGCGCCAGCTGCCATCATCGACGCGATGGCCGCTGCGAGGAGCGAGCATTGCAGTCTCGCAGTAACGGACCAGGCTCGCCCGAGCCGTCCACCGATGATCATCCCACCACACAGGTCGCCGATCGCCAGGGCACCGAACGCGAGACCGGCAATGACCGAGTGGCGGTGCGCGATCGCCGCAGCAGGCACGGCCACGGCGGTGAGCCCGGTCGCGATGCCGACGCACGCGCCGACTGATACAACCGTGCGTAGACCGGCCGATGATCGTGGTCGACCGCCCGCTCGTGCAGATGACTCTCGATGTCGTGATTGGAGCCCGTCCGCGGCCAGCAAGCAAGCCGCTGTCGCAACGAGAACGGCCCCAGCAGCTCCGAGGATCGCTGCCATCGGACCCGCGACAAGCAGGGTGCAGGACACGAGTAGCGGTCCTGTCGCGACTGCTGCTTGGAACAGGACGGCGAGCAAGGCATAGGCGCTCGCGCGCTCGCCTAGGTCGGCAACGAGCGCGGGGAGGCTGGAACGCACAAAGGTCGTTACCGCGGGAACGGTCGCCCCTGCGACGCCCACTAGGGCGAAGTAGAAACGGGGCGGCACGCTCGGGGGCGCACAAAAGGCAGACACGACCAGCATGCATGTGCAGAGGAGGCCTGCGGCGCCAATCGTCCGACGCGGGGCACCGCCGTCCAAGAACCGTGCTTGTACGATCAGTCCGACGGCGTTCCCGAGGCCGAACGAGGCGATAACGACTCCAGCGACCTCGATGGACCCAGTGCGCCGTTCCACGAACAGCAGCAGGGCCAGGTTCAGAATCCCGAAGGGCAGCGCACCGGCATACACGGATAGGAGCGCCGGAAGCACCCCAGGGGTACGGATTACCCGGGCATAAGACAGGACATGCCTCCTTGAGACATGCCCACCCACCCGGGAGCCGAACTCCCTTGACTATTCGGTTGTCAGCACCAAGGTAACACCTACATGGCTTCGGCCATCCGTGACAGCTGTAAGAGGCCGCGCCCTTCGGTTCTTCGTCATGACGCGAGCCGCTCGCCTGGTGCTGTGCGGAGTCTTAGGTACTCGGATCAGCTGGCTTCGGTCCGTGTCGCCGTGATCACCACGGCGTTGTAGCCGATCGTGATGCTGCCACCCGCCGCGTCGAGCGCGTCCCCGAGTCCCGAGAGCAACTGAGCGAGCTTGTCTGGCGGCAGCTGACTGTGGCCGCCGAACGTGGGGACGGTCTCGAGCCATTCGTCACGCGTGTAGGGCCGCTCCCAGTCGAACGGCCACGGCTCCGGCTCGGTGAACATCCCCGTCTGCCTGATGCCGTCGGCTGCCTTATCGCACAGCGGTGCGTATGACGCCGCGCCACCCTTTGAGCCACCCGGAAAGAACGGAAACTCGGGTAGGACGCGCCGGTAGACGGCCGAAGACCGCTCTGCGAAGTCCGGTGGGAACGACATGACGTTCCAAAACAATGCGATCCGGCCTTTGGGTCGAAGGACCGCCGCCGCCCTGGAGGCGCCGAGGACGGGGTCGACCCAGTGCCAGGTCTGTCCAGCGATCACGAGATCGAATGTTCGCCCAGCGCCGTCCCACTCCTCGAACCTCGCGATCTCCACCTCGAGACCGCTCAGGCGGGCGAACTCGGCCATCCGCTCGTCGGGATCGACGCCGAGCACGTGGCACCCCTCCTGCTGGAACGGTCGCGCGGAGATGCCGGTGCCGATCCCGACGTCGAGGACGTCGTGCCCCGGGCTCG
This sequence comes from uncultured Acidimicrobiaceae bacterium, assembly GCA_963779425.1. Lineage (GTDB taxonomy): Bacteria > Actinomycetota > Acidimicrobiia > Acidimicrobiales > Bog-793 > Fen-455. Next base: position 443,082 of record CAVZYD010000009.1, on the reverse strand, counting down.
AAGCGAGGATCGCATCGACCATGGCTTTCGGATAGCTCGGACGCGTTCGCTCGTAGCGCTCGGCTTGGCTCCCGAAGGACTCGGCAATGCGTCGGGCGTGGTGCGGTTCGCTCGGGAGGAACTGTTCCGGCGGTAAAGTGGTCATGTGCCCACTATAGTGGGCGAGCGCCCATCTGTAGTCGAGACGAGGAGGAGTAGCCCTGCCGACCGGAGTCCACCTCCCCAACGCCCGAGGGCTGCTGTTCGACGCCGCCGAACGCGTGTTACGGCGTGAGGGAGCAAGCGGCCTGACGAGCCGAGCCGTCACGGCAGAAGCGGGCGTTGCCAAAGGTGTGATGCATCGCCACTTCACCGACTTCGACGCCTTCCTCGTCGAGCTCATCCTCGATCGAGCGGCGCGCCTCGACGGTCCAGCCAACGCACTGCGCGGCTCCGCTGGGACGGGCACCGTCGTCGGCAACCTGACTGCGACGCTGACCGTGGTGTTCAGCCCGCTTGCCGTGGCCATGGTGGCCCTGGTCATCACGCGCGACGGTGTGCGTAACCGCTTGCGCGATTCGGGAGCCGGGCGTTTCCCGCTGATCGCGGAAGGGTCCGCAATGGTCACCGCTTACCTGACCGAAGAGCAGGCACTTGGTCGAGTCGCCGCCACGGCCGACATTCCGGCGCTCTCGCACACGATTATCGGTTCAGTGCATCTTCTCTTCACCGAGCGTGAAAGCGGCCCGCCTGATGCCGAGACCGTGCAAAAGGTCATCGCGGCCGTCATAGAGGGCCCGCATGACAGATGATCGGCGTTGCCAAACGCGCCTAAGAACCGGTGCTGTAGCGCAGCCACCTCCCCTCGCGCCCTCGATCGAACATTGAGCCCACCGGCTGGAGGCTGACCACGCATCTCAAGCCACGAGAATCACCGAGCCGCGCTGCGCGCACGCGGGTCAGGGCGTATCGGTCATCCCCGAAGGTATGCCTCGTCCGGAGTCGCGCTCGGCTTTCCCTCGGTTCGCCAGGCCCAGACAAGACGCGAAGCGCCCTCGGCACCTTCACAGGCACCGAGGGCCGCTCGCTCGCTGAGAGACGCAACACAGATAGGAAGGGAATACAGGATTCAACTTAAGACGAATCCCTCAGATTCTCCCGTGAGTCGTCTGAAGATTGAGTGACACTTCGACGACAGAACGCGACGCACCCCACCACGGGGTGTCGAAGGCGGCGGGTCGATCGGCGGAGATACCACGCACCACCGGCGAGTATCGGGCGCGGTCAGAGCCCACGCCGTTGTGTGGCGACGGCATTCGGGAAAGCCGCCTCACCGCCCGCCGCACTGGTCCCCGTTGTGGCCGAAGGCTCAGGCGCGGCAATCTGATGGAGATGAGCCTCGTCGCCACCACGCGAGTCGACGACACCGTTTACCCGGTCCGTCGCCGAGCCCCAGATATGAGCACGGCGCGTGCCAGTGCTTCAAGCCATAAGTGGGCGCTAAAGGCGCCCTTTAGGCACTACGCCTTCGGCCGGAGCTGCAGCCCCCCGTCCACGCGCGGCCTCTCTCGAAGGAGGAAAAGTGTCGAGCTTCCATAGGATTCTCGTGGGTTGGGACGGGTCGACGGACTCCCGACATGCCCTGCGGACCGCGGCGCGCCTTGGGGCGGAGGTTGGGGGCGAAGTTGTTGTGCTCGCCGTGCTGAAGCGTCAGTCACGTCATGAAGCAGCAGATGAGGCGGCCGAAGAGATGCTCGAGCGCCGCCGTCAAGTGGTGGCCGAAATGGCAGCCGAGGCCCGGCGGGAGAGCTTTCCCACCACCGTCACTCTCCGCCACGAGGTGATCGAAGCAGACCAGACGGCTTCGGCGCTCGAGGCATACGTGCGCGAGCACGGATTCGACCTAGTCGTGGTGGGGAGGCACGGCGTCGACCGCGCCTTGCACCCTCGAGTAGGAGGAGTGAGCGAGTACCAAGTTCGTCACAGCAGTTGTCCGGTAATGGTGGTCGGATCGGATTGAGAGCCTGCGCCGCGCCACCTCAAAGTCTTTGGGGGCTGTCGGCGAGCGTTCGCGCAGGCCTATGTGGCGTCGGTGGCCTACGGGCTCGGCCTCGTGGACCCGCTCGGAGCCGGCCGCGCGCACTAGGCCACGGGCGCACGGATCCGCCGTCCGCTTGGATAACAGGTGTGCGTTCGTGAAGGGATGTCATGGCCTGGCGATCAGGGCGCGGGTCCGGAACGCGACGCGAAGTCGCTCGCGTAGCCTCACCCGATCGAACTGTCAGCTCAGCTAGCGTCCCACCGCGACGGTGGCAAGTATGGCGAGCAACGCCACGAGCATGTAGGCGATGTAGGCGTCTAGACGGCCCGATTGAAGGCGCTTTGCCATGCGGGCCAGATAAAGCCAAGCCATACGGGCCGGGCGATAAAGGTAGGCCTCGGTCGGCTCGACAACGCTCATGGTCACCTGGAGGTGCGCGCCTTCGGCCGGTTCCTTGGCGGAGTCAGGGCCGGGTGGCTCTACGACTTCGGCGACGTGGCTCGCTCCGAGAACGTTTCCGAGCACGTGGCGCAGGACGTTCGCGTACCCGAAGGCGCTGTAGCGGTCCGGCCCGGCCACGCCCGGGCTGGCCGAGCGCCATGGCGGGACCCGGCGAACAGTTAGCAACCGGCCTTTGGACAGCGCCGTTGCGACGAGGCCCACGACGAGCAAGGCGATGGGCAGCTCGACGAGCAGCCACGACGGCGAGAGGATTGAAAAGCCCGAGAAAACGGGCTGGAGCACCCAGGGCTGTTTTAGCGCCCGGAAAGTATACGAAGCCGGAACGACTGGTGCCAGGCCACGGGCGAGAAATCGGACGAGCAAGGGTGCGAGGGCCGACAGTGCCACACACGAGAGTCCGAGAAGGACGAGTCCGGCCCGGCCGACTGGTCCGCCGCCGCCGCGCTTCTCTTGCCCTGACCCGGGCCGGCGGCCGAGGACGGTGAACCCGATCAGGCGGACGAAGGCGAAAGCCGCCACCCCGGTCGTGAGGGCGACGAGGGCGCCTGCGGTCGCCATCCCGAGACGAAGCGCCAGTTCGTGAAGGCGGAACTCTTGCAGGAGCGCCTCGAGGAGGAACCACTCAGAGACAAAGCCGATGGTCGGCGGGAGACCGGCCAGGGTGAGCGAGCCGAGGGCGAAGGCTGCCCCGCTCACCGGGGCGCGCCGGCCCGCACCTCGCAGGGTCTCGAGGTCGTCCGAGCCGTGGTCTGAGGTAATGAAGGCGCTGGACGCGTAAAGACCAGACTTGGCCACGGCGTGGGCGACGACCTGCAGGCTCGCGGCGAGTAGCCCGACGGCGATGATGCCGGGGCGGTCGGTGGCGGCGCCGGCGAGAGCCACCCCGTAGCCGACGAGGATCATCCCGGCGTTCTCCACACTCGCATAGGCGATGGCCCGGTTGAGGCGCGACTGCACGGCCGCGAAGCAGATCCCGACGAGGGCTGTGAGCCCACCGAGGACGAGGACCGTCACCGCGAGCCAGACCGGAGGCGGCCCGAGGATGCCGAGGAAGCGCCAGAGCCCGTAGAAGCCGACGTTTGCCCCCAGGCCCGCCATCGCGGCCCGGACCGGCCCCGGAGCAGCCGGGTAAGCGATAGGCAACCAGACCTGGAACGGGAGCAGGCCCACCTTGGCGCCGAAGCCCACCACGAGAAGAACAAATGCGCCGGCGTGCAGGGCGCCACCTGGGACGTGGCTCCAGCTGGCCAAAGTAACGCTGCCGCTGCGACCAGCGAGGAGCAGGAACCCGAGCAGGAGTGCTGCCCCGCTCATCTTGCCCATCCCGAGCGTCGCCCAGCTCGTCCTCGCGTTCGCCCGATCAGCCCGGCGGATCCCGACGAGGATGTAGAAGGCCACCGTCAAGCTCTCCCAGCCGAAAAGGAACGTGAAGGCGTCCCCGGCGGCGATGACCACTGTTACCGCCCCCAACAACAGCAGGTAGCCGGAGGCTGTACCGCGCCCGGCGACTCGCCCCGCTGCGCGTACCCAGCCGATGAGACAGGCGGACAGCGCCGCGGCGAGGCCACCGCACAGGGTCAAAAAGAGCCCGGCCAAAGTGTCGAGGCGTAACGAAGTAACACCGACTCCGAGGGTCGCTCCGAGCGACACAACTCCTTGCGGGTGGTATACGCAGACGACTCCAGCGGCCGTGACAAGCCCGCCCCCGAGAAGACCCGTGACGAAGGGAAGGACCCGGGCCCAGGTCGCGCTCGTGCCGCGGAGAAGATCCACGACTGCTCCGACCGCCCAGAGAGACAAGGCTCCGGCCAGAAGAGTGGCGGTCACCGTGCGCCTCGTTGAGGCAAGAGGCCGACGGCGAGCAGGATCCCGTGCAAGAGACTGAACGGGCTCGGCGGCGAGCCGGGGACGAAGACGTCTATCGGCACGGACGAGCCGATCCCGTTGCGCGTCGCATAGCTTGGGCACACGAGCCCGCCACTTATGGCGTCGGTACCTGCGGCGAGCACGATCTTGGGATCGGGCATCGCCTCGTAGGTTGTGCGAAGGGGCCCGATCATCGCCGCGGTGCCCGCCCCGGTCACGAGCAGCAAGTCGGCGTGGCGCGGGCTGGCGGTGAAGAAGATCCCGAGCCGTTGCAGGTCGTATACCGGGTTGGTTAAAGCCGCCACCTCCCACTCCTCGGCGCCGTCCGAGCCAGCGTCTACATGGCGCACGTGCACAGAGCGCCGGAGGGCTTTCACCCGGTCCCGCAGCTCGGCTCGCAACCTGGCCAGCTCCTCGTCACTCTCGAGCCCCTCGGGCACGAAGAGGCCGCCACGGTGCAAAGAAGCAATCTCCGGAGACGGCTCGAAGGCGAAAATGTCGGGTCGTGCCTCGACACAGCGGCCACAAAGGATGCACCGGCCGCGGTCGATGACCACCTCGCCCGTGCGCTCCTCGATGGCAGCGGTCGGACAAAGCCTGGAGAGCACCGGTCCGGTCAGCTCAGGAGAGGGCGTCGTCGCGGCGCGCACCGAGACGGCGGCCTTGAAGCTCGTTCCGTAGTCGTCGGCCTTTTTCGGGTAGCGCGTCGTGACGATGCCCTCGCGAAGGCCGCGGAGAAGCCAGGCCATCAGCCCGCCGCCCCGGCGATGGAGAGCCCGAAGCTCGCTTCGATGAATGTGAAATCGGTGAGGACGTCGCCACCGAAGGCCTCGGGGAAAAGAGCCAGGTTGTGGAACGAGGCTGAGCGCTGCTTGACCCTTGTGAGGCGGCCCTGGGTAGCTTCGACGAGGTAGATGAGCTCTCCTTGGGGGGCCTCCACGGTCCCGAGCCCGACCCCTTCCAGTACCGGCAGGCGCAGGTGCCAGGGACCCTCCCGCTCGCTCAGCTCGTCCAGCGCCTCGCGGGCGAGATGGAATGCGGTCGTGATCTCCTCGAAGCGGACCTCCTGGCGTGCGAGCGCGTCGCCTGTGTCGGCTGACTCGGCGGGCTCGAAGCCGAGGATCACGTAGGCGCCGTAGGGGCGCTCTGAGCGCACGTCCTGCACAAGACCGGAAGCTCTGCCGACCGGGCCAAGGGCGCCGTGGCGGGCGGCGACCACCGGGCTGATCACGCCCGTGCCACGTAGGCGGTCGAGGAACGAGGGCGTGTCCATGAGCGAGCGGGCGTCATCCCCGATGGCGTGCTCGAGGACCCGAAGCGCCACAAGCGCCTCAGTGGGGGACACCAGCAAAGGCCCGGCGACACCTCCCGGGACGACGACTCCGCGTCCGAACCGGTGGCCGCACAGCTGAGCGCGCAGCCGCTGCAGGCGTTCTTTGTGGAGCGTCATGCGGGCATAGGCGACCGACTGACCGGCGCCTTCGGCGTTGCGGGCGACGGAGTCGAGATGACTTGCCACCCGCTCGAGCTCCGCGTGGACCGCGCGCACGAGAGCCGCTCGCGGGGGCACTTCGACGCCGCCCAGAGTTTCGAGTGCTTGGCAGTAGGCAATGGCGTGTGCGACCGAGGCGGTGCCTTCCACCCGCTCCGCGAGCAGCACCCCGTCGTCAGGCCCGAGGTCTCCGAAGCGGCTCTCGATCCCGCGGTGCTTGTAGTGGACGCGGCTTCGTAGATAGGCGATGTCCTCGCCGAAGGTCTCGACGATGTACTCGACGGACTCGAAGACTCCCGAGCGCACCGGCCCGTAGGGGATGGTGAACAGGCCCTGACCGGCCACCCGGCTGGGAAGCGCTGAGTTGTCGAGTTTCAGGGAGGTGATGGGGGCCATGGGCGCAACGCCGGGCTGCGGGCGCCGGTGCTCGTTGGCATCGAATGCCAGTAGGAGTGGGTCAAGTCGCGGATGACCGTCCGGTTCGATACCGAACAGGTCGTGGATCTCTCGTTCGTACCAGGACGCAGGCGGCACGAGCGGCGTGAGGGCCGGGTACCGACCGGCACCTCGGCCAAGTCGTGCCTGCACGATGTCGAGCAAGCCGCGCCCGGCTAAGAGCGCCCGGATCAGCGTTGAACCGTCGCCTTGCGCAGTCGCGAAGAGACCGGCAAACCGGTCCCCTCGACTCACGCGCTCGGCGACGGTGACGGCGAGGGCGTGCGGATCGACCCACTCCACCTTCGCCTGAGGCGTCACGTGTGCGCTCCGAGCTCTGCCGCCGCCCGCTCCAAGAGCCCGGAAAGCTGGGCGGGGGGATGTACGCCGAGCACGACAAGGGCGACGAGGCCGATCACCATCGACCCGGCCATCCAGACACTCACTTCGCTTCGCACAACACTGTCGGGCGTGGGTGTCACCATGGTCTGGCTTGCAAACCATGAGAGCCCCAAGAAGGCACAAGTCACGAAGACGACCAACACTGCCGAGAGCGCCGTCGCTCCTATTGAGAGGCCGCCCTCGACGATCAAGAACTCGCTTCTGAAGATGCCGAACGGTGGCATTGCCGACAAGGCGAGAACGGCGAGGAGGAACATCGGCCCGCTCCACGGCAAGGCTCCGACGCCTCCGCGGATTCGGTCCAAGTCCTTGCTGCCGAACTTGCGTATGACGTTGCCCGCCCCAAAGAAGGCAGTGGACTTCGCCGCCGCGTGCGCGAGCACGTGCAGCAGTACCCCGATCATCGCGATGGGCGCCGAGAAGCTCATCCCGATGGCGAGGATGCCCATGTGCTCGACGCTCGAATAGGCCAAGAGTCGCTTGAGGTCACGCTGACTAGCGAGGTAGAGGGCAGCGAGCACGAGCGAGGCGAGTCCGAAGACCAATAGGACGTCGCGTGGAAACGCCGGCCCTATCGCCCTCACGCTCACCTGGTAAAAGCGCAAGATGGCGTAGAAGCTCACTGTGAGCAGGGCTCCGGAAAGCAGTGCGGAGACGGGGGTAGGCGCCTCCGAATGGGCGTCGGGCAGCCAGGTGTGCACTGGGACGAGACCCATCTTGGTGCCAAAACCGAGCACCGCGAGCCCGAAGGACAAACGCACGATCTCTGGCGGGAGATGCGGCGCTGCTCCAAGCAGTTTCGGGTAGAAGATCTCGTAGGACCCGCCGAGCACGGTGCTTCCGGCGTAGTACATGAAGACTGTGGCCAAAAGGGCTATGCCGAGGCCCATCGAGGCGAGGAGCACGTACTTCCACGCCGCCTCAACGGCGCCATCGGTGTCACCGATGGCGACGAGAAGAGCCGACACGACCGTCGTGACCTCGATTGCTACCCACAACAGGGCCAGGCCGTTGACGATCGGAGCCATCGCCATGGCCCAGGCGAACAGGTTCAGTCCGGCGAAGAATCGGCGCGAGTAACGCGCCTCGGCCAGCCCCTCGGCGGGGCGCATGTAACCGATCGCGAAGACCGTAGTCGTCCCGTACAGAAAGCTCACCGCCAGCAGGAAGACGACCGAGAGGGCGTCGGCTCTCAGCCAGCCCGCCAGCGCCGTCGCCACGTGGTGAGACGAGACGAGCACGAGGGCGAGGCCGAAAGTGGCCACTCCACTCGTGAGCGAGACCGACTTCGCGGCGCGCATCGGCGCTTTGAGGCACACGACGCTCGCCGCCAGAGGAAGGACAAGGATGGCGATGAGGACGGCGCCCATCTCAGCCCCGCAGCCGATCGAGCGCCTGAGTGGAAAGCGTGCCCGTCCGCCCGTGGTGGACGCGCATGAGCAAGCCGAAGACTACGACTGCTACGAGCAGGTCGAAGAGAAAGGCGAGCTCTACGATCAGCGGGAGCCCGGCCGCGAGCACAAGGCTCGCCACAGAGACACCGTTCTCCAATGAGAAGAATCCGATCGCCTGGGAGACGACGTCATTACGAACTATGACCAGCAGGAACGAGACGAGGATGACGGCCGCCGCCAAGGCAAGGGGCAGGATCGGCAGGGAGCGGGAGTGGACCGGCAGGTGACCGACGACGAATACGCCGAAAACCGACAAGACGATCGCCAGCAGAACCATCGTGGCGACGCCGATGCGGTGGCTTGCGGTGACATCGACGCGTATCTCTTTGACAAGCCTGACGATGATCAGTGGGACGACGATCACCTTCAAGAGGAACGACATGCCCATCAGGCCGTAGAGCTCGACAATATGTCTTGTGGCGGCGACAAAGCCGGCGAGAATGCTGACGCAGAGCGATTGGAAGGCATATAGGCGCACCTGCGAACGCGAGAGCGAGGAGCGGAGCATGGCGAACTCGCTCAACAAAACGAGGAGCGCGACCACGTCCGCGGCGTCGTTGAGCGTGGTAGGTGAGGTACCGAGCGAGGTCATTTAGCGACCTCCGAGGAACAGGACGAGCACGGCAAGCACCGCGAGCAGGAAGGCAACAGCCATGAACTCGGTGATCTTGAACAGGCGCAGCTTCGAGAAGCTGCTGTCGATAACGGCGAAGATGGCCCCGACACCGAGTGCCTTGCCGATGAAGGCAGGGATCGCCAAGAGCACGGGACCGATTTGTCGTGAACCCGCCTCGCCCCAGGGGGCCGCGAAGACGTTGATCAAGATCACGTACAAGATCAGCTGCTTCATGGCCGAGCCCCACTTCAACAACGCGAACGCGGGTCCCGAATGCTCAAGGGTGCGCGCCTCGTCGATCATCCCGAACTCGAGAGTGCTCGCGTGCGTTTCGACGGGAATGCGGCTCGTGTCGTTGAGCACGACGAGGAAGAACGCCACTGCCGCCAGGAGGTGGGCCGGGTCGATCGCCTGGCCGAGGGATGAGCGGACCGCGGCAGCCTCGAAGTAGGGCAGGTCGGTGGCGGTGACGAGGGCGACGGTGAAGGTGACGAAAAGGATCGAGGGTTCGATGAGCGCCCCGAAGGTCATCGCCCGGCTGCTTCCTAGCTGGGCATAGGCGCCGCCGGTCTCGAGGGCAGCCAGGCCGACCGCGAAACCCGCCAGGGACAAGATGAACCCCCCGCCCAGGATGTCGCCCATATAGCCGAGGGGGAGCGGGTACTGGGTTAGGACAGGTATGAGAAGAGGGACGGTGAGATAGCAGGCGAAGGCGACAACGGGCCCAGCTAGGAAAAACCAGCTCGCCTCGTCGGGGACGAGCGTCTCTTTACGGAACAGCTTCGCGATGTCGTAGTAGGGCTGCAGGATCCGCGGCCCACGGCGAGCTTGCAAGCGGCCCTCGAGATGAGCAATGGCCCCGCTCACCAACGGCGCGAAGACGAGGATCGTCAGATCCTGCAGGGCCTGGATCTCAGCTGGGGCCAGTTCGATTCCCGCCACTCACATCCTCCACGCATCGCCATTACGAGCGCAGAGGCCATCAGCCCTCAGGGCGGTTCGGGCGGCTCAGCAAGTGCATCTGGCGTTGCACCTGATCGTCTACCCGCCGGAGCCTCATCCGGCGTCGTCACTCTAGTCGAGAGCGCGACACTTCTTCGACGATGCCCCGCCCGGTCGGAGATCGGCCACGTCGGCCGTGAGAATCACCAGGTCCTTTGGAGCCCCACTTCCTTCAGCAACCAGCCCCGCTCCGTCGCAGACGTGGAGCCGAAAGGAGCCCCCGCCAGGCTCGCGATGTAGACGAGTGGTGAGATTCGAAGAACGCGAAGCCTCCGGAAGCAAACGAAGGCGAATAGCAAACCTTGAGGCCATCGGTGACGGCTGGGCTTGACCCGTTTTGACGGACATCCACGATCGGGCGACACCGCCCGGAAAGGATGTCCATCATGGAGACCATGGAAAACGGGAGACGAGCGCGACGATCGTTCTCCGCCGAGTACAAAGCCGAGGTGGTCGAGCTCTGCCGCACGGGCGGCAAGCCGATCGCCCAGGTCTGCCGTGACCTCGGTATAAGTGAAACGGCGGTGCGCCGCTGGATCGCTCAGGCCAAGGTAGACGCCGGCAGGCGTCCTGGGCTCACGACCGACGAGCACGCCGAGCTGGTGGCGCTGCGCAAGGAGATCAGGGTGCTTCGAGAAGAGCGGGACATCTTGAAGCGAGCGACAGTTTTCTTCGCCAAGGAGACCCGGTGAACATCTACTCGTTCATCGAGGCGGAGAAGGCTGAGCAGGACGGCAACGTCTCAATGGCGTGCCGTCTGCTCGAGGTCTCCCGTGCCGCCTACTACGAGTGGTCCACGAAGGTCCCCTCTGCCCGCGAGATCTCAGATCACGAGCTCACCGAACAGATCAAACAGATCCACCACAAGTCCCAGGGCAGGTATGGGGCACCCCGGATCACCGACGAGCTGCGAGACGACGGCGTCTGCGTCGGCAAAAAGCGCGTCGCTCGCCTCATGGCCCTCAACGGGCTCGTGGGACGCTGCAAGCGCCGCTTCAAGAAGACCACGATCGCCGATCCGGACGCCGAGGTAAAAGCCATCGACCTCATTTGTCGCAACTTCGGAGTCGGCGTGCGTGAGATCGACACCGCCTGGTGCGGTGACATCACCTACCTGCGCACCTGGGAGGGCTGGCTGTACCTAGCGACGGTGATCGACTTCGAGAGCCGCCGTGTCGTCGGCTTTGCCATGGCTGATCACATGCGGGCCGATCTCGTCACAGATGCCTTGCAAATGGCCATCGATCTGCGCCGGCCAGCACCCGGCCTCATTTTTCATTCCGACCGAGGCTCGCAACCCGGATTCAAGGGGTCGTCGCAACACCTGAGTCAGGAGGTGTTGCGTGAGAGGTGTCACCAAGCAACAGAGGGTCACCTGGGCGATTCGCGGCGGCAAGATGCGCTCTCCGGGACGACCACCGGGTTGGCAGCGTGACCAGTTCCAGAGGTTCTGGGTCGAGATCGCCAAAGGCACGCAGAGCGAGGAGGCAGCGGTCGCGGTCGGTGTGGCATCCGCGGTTGGCAGTAGGTGGTTCCGCCACGCTGGCGGAATGCGACCCATCAGCCTCTGCCCATTGTCCGGCCGTTACCTGTCCCTGAACGAGCGCGAGGAGATCGCCATCCTCAAGGCCAAGGGCTCTGGTGTCCGGGGGATCGCTCGCCAAGTGGGGCGCTCCCCGTCGACAATCAGTCGCGAACTGCGCGCAACGCGGCTACCCGTCCTGATTCGTCCGGATATCGGGCCACTGCGGCCCAGTGGCATGCAGATCGACGGGCCAAGAGGCCCAAGGTGGCCAAGCTGGCCAGCAATGAAGCCCTGCGCACCTACGTACAGGATCGCCTGGGCGGAACGATCACCAGGCCCGACGGAACCAATGTTCCCGGCCCGACCGTGCGCTTCATCGGCCGCCGGCACGGACCGCGCCAGGATCGGCGCTGGGCGAAGTCGTGGAGCCCGGAGCAGATCGCGAACCGGCTCCGGGTCGATTTCCCCGATGATGATTCCATGCGCATCAGCCACGAGGCGATCTACCAGTCCCTTTACGTCCAAGGACGCGGTGCACTGCGCCGGGAGCTCGTCACCTGTCTCCGCACCGGCCGAGCACTTCGAGTGCCCAGGGCTCGGACCAAGGGTCGGGGCAAGAGCTTCGTCACCTCCGAGGTCATGATCAGCGAGCGCCCGGCAGAGGTAGCCGATCGTGCCGTCCCCGGCCACTGGGAGGGCGATCTCATCATCGGGCTCGACAGCTCCGCCATCGGAACCCTCGTCGAACGGACCACGCGCTTCACCATGCTGCTCCACCTCCCGCCCATGGACAGTCACGGAGGACCGAGGGAGAAGAACGGGCCGGCGCTCGCCGGGCACGGCGCCGAGGCCGTGCGCGATGCCATCGCCACGACAATCACCACGCTCCCCGAGCAGCTGCGTCGTTCGCTCACCTGGGACCAGGGAGCCGAGATGGCCGCCCACGCGCAGATCCGGGTCGACACCGGACTTCCGATCTACTTCTGCGACCCTCACTCGCCTTGGCAGCGCGGCACGAACGAAAACACCAACGGACTTCTTCGCCAGTACTTCCCGAAGGGCACCGACCTCACTCGGTACAGCTCCGACGACCTCGCCGCCGTCGCCGCTGCACTGAACGGGCGCCCACGCAAGACACTCGAATGGAAGACACCGGCGGAAGCCTTAGACAAGTTGCTAGTCTCATGCCAATAGTCGTGTTGCGACGACCCCTTGAATTCGCCCAATATACCTCTGGCGCCTTCCGCCAGCTTCTCGAGCAAAACGGCATCGTTCAGTCGCTTTCCCGACCCCGCCAGTGCTGGGACAACGCCGTCGCGGAGAGCTGGTTCGCGACATTGAAAGAAGAGCTCATCTACTGCCACCCGTGGCCAACGCGTGCGATGGCCAAGCGAGCCATCTTCGAGTTCATCGAGGTCTTCTACAACCGCGTGCGCCGCCACAGCTCACTCGGCAGCCTGTCGCCAGTCGAATACGAGAGAAGGAAGACGGGCCAGGCCCTTACGAGAACTCAAGCGGCATAATCAACCTGTCCGTCGAAGCGGGGCAATTCCACTCTCTCTTTCAGCCCGATCCGGTCGTCCACGCGCCTTACTGGGTCGTTACTTGAGACATCCCAAGCCGGACCCGCCTCCGGGTGGTTCAGGTGGCCGCATGAGCAGGGGGGTGCCAAGCGGAGTCGCCACCCAGTGAGTGGAGCCGCCGCCTACTTCGTAGTCGGACGTGAGATTGTGGTGCGACTGCTTTTGATCCACCCAGGGACCTTGGCGTGTGGGACGTGCCAGAAACCTGCGGAACACGACGACAAGGCACGGACATCCCCCCATCAGAACCCCCCGAGAATGGCTCCCGTGATCTGGGAGAAGGCCGCGAGGCGCGCGTCGGCCGGCGTCGCTTTCTTTCCGACGCGGGCCGGGTGGGCATGGCCGGCGCCGGCATCGTGATCGGTGGCAAGATCCCCCGGTTGGCTGCCGATCCTTCCGATCCGGCGACGGGGTCATTGGCGACCGCCGACGATGCGACGAGTTTCGACCGGTCGGCGGCCACCGCGAAAGGAGCTGGACCGTCGCCAGCCGAAACGGCTTGGGGCTGGTTACCGCCTCCTTTAAACCGTCCCGGCTCGTTGCTGGTCATCGACACGACGGGGTTGGGCACCGACCTGTGTGTTTCGGTCGCCATCTTGCAAGGTCTGGTCAATGTTCGCACGCCCGACGGAGGTCGGGCGGCATACCTGCAGGTACCTGTTCTGCCCAACTGCTTTCCCGAAGAGGTGTTCAACCTGTGGCCCGACATCTACTCAAAGCAGCTGGCGATCGGCCTCGACAACGGGACTGTAGAGGACCTGGTCAAGCTGGCGCAGGAACGAGGCGTGGACGAGTACGTGATATGGGACCCGAGCGTACCTGCCACGATCAATGTGGCCACGACTCTCGCTTGGCTCCGTGGGACCGCAGCCTTCGGCCCGGACGCCGCCGCCGGGCCCCTTGTCCAGGACTTAAGCCTCTCCCTCGACCTTCGCTCCTTCAGCTTCAAGACCCCGGCCGACGCCTACCAATGGGCCCTCGATCAGATGGCCGGCTCGGCTCCGTCGACACTGGCGCTGGTGTCTGTGGGGGACCTCCCAGGTGATCCGTCAGAAGGCGTCGTGAACTGGACTGTGCGCGATTACGCGGTCGGCGCCCGGGCATTCACTTGGTCCGCTGACCTGCGGCACATGACCTTTGGCGGCGAGCCAGGCGGGCAACTGAAAAGTGCCATTCTCGCTACGGTTGGCGCGGGCCGGGCCACGATGTTCGGCTGGAGCAACGACGAGAGCGCCCAGACCGTCTTGTCGTCGAGGCAGGGGCTCAATTTCGTCGGGGCGGACACGCCGGGCCTTCCGGCCGCGAACCTGAGTGTTCACAACGCCGTTCGCACCGTGGCAGTGCAACGCCCGTTGCCTCGACCTCCCCGGCTTAGGAAGGACGTCGTGTACGCGACGGTGACCTTCACCGACGGCGACAACATCGGGGTGCTTATCGGCCATCACGAGGCGCGGTGGGTGGACCCGGAACGCGGCAAGGTACCGGTCGGCTGGTCAATGCAGGGGATGGCCCCCTCTTGGACTCCCGGCATTGCCCGACATTATTTCGAAGCCGCCTCGTTCAACGACGAGATGGTGGCGTGGCTCCCCTTCGGGTATCCCGACCTGCAGTCCTTCGTGGACGGTCCCCTCTGGCAGGACTATGTGAGCGCGGCCCAGCTGGCTATGACGGGTGCTGGACTGGTGGTCAGCCAGGACCTTCCTCACAGGAACGCCGTTCCATCCGAACTTGGGTCAGGGCTGTGGCAACTCCTCCATGGCGCAACTGCCCCAGACGGCCACTTCATCGGCTATCAGGGGCCTCCTGGTCTCTATCCCATCGGAGAGCCGCTCTGGATAAACGGGCGCCCGGTGTTCCCAACGGGCGGCTACGCGCCGAGCGGCCCGACTCGGAGCGCCCTGGCAGTTTCGAGTATTGCCAACGTGGCCGCAGTCAACGCCGAGAGGCCCCTGTTCGTCGTGGTGGGGCTCGGTAACTGCACGAGCTACGAGGACGCCATCGCGACGGTGAATGCCCACTTCGAGGTGCCGGTCCGATTCGTGTTGCCGAGCCAGCTGGTCAGGCTGCAACGTCAGGCCTGGAGGGAGGGCCTCGCACGGACCACGCTTCTCGGTCTGCCGGTCTCCACCAACATCGACCCCTATTTCCTTACAGCGGGCGACGGCCACTCGACACCGGCAGTGTTCAACAACAATGGCGTTATCACTCAGGCTCGTTACGTCGGCGACGGCGGCGCCTGGACGTACAAGTTCAACGTTGAAGGTTGCCGCTCGCTCTCGCTCTCGTTCACGGCGATCGGGACTGGAAGCGTCCAGGCAACAGGTGATGACCGTGTCTGGCAAAAGGTGGTCGAGGTCTCGACTGCTCCAGATGAGATGGTCGAGGTGGTGGCCAACGTGGCCGACGTTCTTCCCGCTTCGCACGTTTGGCTCAAGTTCAGCGCCGGAGCAGGTTCCCGTTTCGCCTTGACTTCGTTGCGGCTCACCTACAACGCCGAGCCGCGGCGCATCAGGCTCAAGACGTCGCCGCTGGAGCCGGGTAGCCGACTCGAGGTCCCCCAAGGCCCGAACCTGCTTGCGGGAGTCGCTCCGGAGCTGCCCGCCAACGTCACGGCGACGGTGGCGGGGCGAGGCGGCTCGTACCGGCTCAGTTTCCAGACCCCGCCCGCCGGGGTCACCCTGACGGGCTTCGGAGGCAGCACCTGGGTGACTTGGCCCGTTGCCCTCGCGCTTCCGGGTGGGGTCTATCTTTTCCGGCTCGAGGGCCTGACCGGCTCAGGAACCGTCTATCTGGACGTGTGGAATGGCTTCGGGGATCTCGCCACCCGTGAGGTCTCCTTGAACTCAGTTCCGCAGGTTGTCTCGCTCTTGGTCGCGTTGCCGAGCGAAGTCCCGGCCGAGGGCCTGGGTCCCCAGCTCCAGGTGCGAACCTACGACTTTCCCCTCGATGTGACGGTCACCCCCGTCGTGTACCGGGTCGGGCCGGCGCAATAGACCTGGCAAGTTACCTCCCTTTGGCGCGGCTGGCTACGAACTCATCAATACCGAGCTGGGCAAGGTGTACCACCTTGCAACGGCGTCGCACCGCGGCGCCGCCCCTTGGGCGGTTTAGAGTCCCATCCGCCAGTTCGAGCGTCCTGAGCGCGCCGGCCGAGGCGTCCTGGGCCGGCCGTTCAACGCAGCTCGGAACCCGAGGTTGGGCTGGTGAGGGCGATTAGCTTGACACGACGCCTCGCTCGGTTCAAAGTGCGGCATTGTCACCGGAAGGGCGGGATCTTCAACCAGTTTCCATTGGAGGAATCCATGAGCTCCACTGCCAGCTTGATCACTCTCCTCGCCTCTGTCGCTTTCGGCCTCATCGTCGTCGCCGCGCTCGTGCGGGTCGGGGGCACGAACAACAAGACAAGCAGGCGTCCATAGCCGCGCGCCCCGAATCGAACGGCCACCGGTTTCCCGGCCGACAATCCGATCTCGACCGCGGTCGCTGTCGGTCGGGTAAAGGCAGCGCAGGCGCGAGCGTTCTCCTTGGACAATAGGTGGAAGGCCCGAGCGCCCGGAGCTGCTCGCAAAACCCGTTGTGGTAATTCGAGTGCCCGCGCCGGTCTTTATAAGTGATGATGAGGTCCATTACCACAAGACCCGCAAATGCCGTCGCCCCAGACTGAGGCCGCCAGCACGACCGAGGTCGACAAGGAGTTCACGGCTTTCGTGATCCAACACGAACCTCGCCTGCGGCCGGCATTCGTGGCTGCATACGGTGGGCAGAGGGGTCGTGAGGCGACGGCCGACTCCCTGGCTTTCGCCTGGGAGAATTGGGATCGCATCTCGCAAATGGACAACGCTCCCGGCTACCTGTTCCGGGTGGGCCAGAGCCGCACCAGACGACGGCGCGCCGTCGTCACGTTCGCCGTCGACGAGCAAGAAGAACCGAGCGTCGAGCCCGGCCTTGTTCCCGCCCTCAAGACCCTGACGGGTCGTCAACGGACCGCGGTAGTGCTGGTGCACGGGTTCGGATGGACCCTTAGAGAGGTCGCCGAACTTACCGGGACGAAGATCACCACGTGCAGAACCACTTGGATCGAGGTCTCTCCAAGCTCCGCCGCGCCCTCGAAGGAGGAGGCTCATGAACGATCTCGACCTGCAGCGCTAGCTTCAAAGAGTGATCGACGAGGCTGCTGTGCCGGTCTCAGTAGCCGAGGCACAGCTGAGGGCGAAGGCGGGGACCAGACAAAGAGCACGCTTGAGCCCTGCCGCGTCGTGGACCCATCGTGCGAGTGTCGTCGTCGTGGCGGCCGTAATCGTGGCCGTCTTCTTCCTTCCCCGGCCGCACGTCAGCCTGTTCAGGCGGATCGTGAGGCCTACCAAGTCGCCGCCGACGGCCACGGTGTTGTCCCCCAAAGAGCTCTTGCGACTCGCCTATCAAGGGCTGAGCGGCAACTTCGAGGCGACCTACAAGGTCACGGGCGACCTCCCCATCTACCCGGGACCGACATGGACCGTGGTCATCGCCCACCGGGGACCCTCGTCGTCAAAGGACTGGATGCTTGACGGCGGCCAATGGTCGTATCTCTTGAGAGCCGGCCGCGGCTACGAGCAGCAGTGGATCGAGCAGGCGAACCACTACCAAGAATGCTGGCGGCAGGGACCAGGAAAGTGGACTTGCGGGAAGGGCACGGCCTTTGCTTCGAATGGTTTCATCTTGCAGACCTTGCCCTACATACCGGGCACCGTAGACGGAGACATCGCCGCAACGGTGCAAAACAGGCTCGCCCTCGGTCAAGGCGAACACCAAGGTCTCTCGGTCTTTTCCCAACCGAGCCACAAGTTCGGCACACTGAGCTGTTTGAAGGAAACCTCCTGGATCACTCCGAAACGAAAAGGCGCAACCGTTGCGGACAAGTCCGCCACGACATGGTGTCTGACGGACCGGGGCTTGCCGGTAAATGAGCATCAACAGGGCAGTCCCGAGACTGCCTTCACTTGGGACGACTTGACACTCCTCAGCGCCCGCCAAATCGCCCCCGAGTCCGACTTCCGGCCGCTTTCTGCCCACGAGGTGCAAAATGGCTTGCCGCGAACGTTATGAGGAAAGACGTTCGTTTCGATGCCGAGGATCACCGGCTCGGCGGCCTCGTCGATTCTCCGTCGGATGAGACGGCGCAGTGGCTGAGTTTGCGGGCATGTGCCCCTGGCTCGTTGCCGGCGCAAGCTCACCGCTCGCGAAGGCTCGCACCCGATCGTCACCAGGACTGACAAAGCATCCGCGGCCAGCCTTTGCCGAAAGGACGTTCCTGCTGGCAGAATTCGCCAATGGTCTCGATTCGCGTGGCCACGAGGGATGACTATCTCGTCATCGAGAGGTTCGCCAAGTTAGCGAGCCGATCGAATCCCCCTCGCTATTTCGACCACTGGGGTCGCTGGGGGGACTTCGGCGTCATCGCAGAGGCTGACGGTCGGTCAAGCGGAGCCGCCTGGGCGAGGCTTTTTGCCTGGAAGGACCTTCACGATCCCCATGGAAGCCCGGACTACCCGGAGGTTGCCCTCGCCGTCGACGCGGCTTGCCGTGGCCGAGGTATCGGGACGGCCCTGATGCGAGAGCTCCTCACCCAGGCCGACGAGCTCGGTTACCTGGCAGTCGATTTGTCGGTGGATGCAACAAACCTTGCGGCCATGGCCGTCTACAGCAAGCTCGGTTTCAAGAAGATCGCGGGCGACGCCCAGTTGTGGATGCGGGCCACGATCAAAAACGATGGAGCTGTCCTTGCGAAGTGAGGACGCCAAACAGTTCTTAGTCCCGGCCCCGAAGGTGACGCCGCTGTCGATCCCTCGGTGGGCCTTGACGGTGTCTACGAGGTCACCTCGGTCAATGCTTAGGTCTGTCAGCACTGCACTCGCCCTGTAGGTCGTGGTGAGGTACATGGCGAGGCGGCACGGGCGCCAGCGGCAGCCAGCCAGGGCCGGCCGTCTGTTGGATGCCTCGCGGTTTGCGGGTCTCTCGTCCAAAGCTCGCCTAGGCAGGCGCGATCCGGCGGGCGATGTCCGCGAGAGAGCGCCAGTGGGGAAGCTCGACGACACAGCGAGCGAACAGCCACAGAAGCAGTCGGTTGAGATCGAGCTCGAAAAGGCGGGCGAGGTAGCTCGCGAGCCCGACAGGGTCGCTCATGAGACGCTTTTCAGAATTGAGCATGTGCTGGAGCAGGTCGTAGGTGGGATCGCCGACGTAGGGTTTGGGATCGATCATCAGCCACGGCTCGCGCTCGGCGGCAAGCACGTTGTCGGCATGAAGATCGGTGCAAAGAAGCACATGGCGCTCGGAGGAGGCTGGCAGGGAGCGGAAGAGACCGATACCTTCTCGCACGAGGCCGCTGTCGAGAGCAGGCCGATCCGACGACAGGACCGACTCCGCCTCGTCCGCCCACTGGTTGCACATGAGCTGTAAGGGGCGGAAGACCTCGGTGAAAGGAGGTTCTCTCCAAAGCCGGGGGAGCAGCCGCGAGAGGACCAGGTCCTGTTCTCGCTCGGATTGGGCGGCGAGCACGGCGCCCGGGACGCACCTTTCGATGAGGAGAGCCGAGGTCGAGGGGTCAAGGTCCTCGGCCAGGAGCAGGCGCACCGCTCCCTCACCGTCCCAGACTCGCAACCCCTTCGCCTCATCATCTGCCTCGAAGTGCCGGCAGGCGATCTTCAACACGACCTCGCCGAACGACCCGCTACGTGCGGGCGCCACCCAAGCCGTCTCGCCGCCGGGTTGGTAGGGCTCGCCGATCTCGATCGCCCAGCGCCGTTCGAGGCTTCGCACCGTTGCCGGAAGGGTGGCTATCCAATGCGCTCGTCCGCGCATCGAAGCCGCCACGGCGAGGTTCCGGGGCAAAGTGAAGGCCATATCGATATTGTGCCGACAAAGGCTCGGCCAAGGTTTCCCATTGCGAGTCGCCAGGCCAAAATGCCGAGAGCCTCGCTCGGTTATCCCGATGTGCGGGTGAGGACCTCGCGGAGCTTGACTCGCCGACCCGTGCGGAGAATGGCTCTGCGGTAGATGCCGCTCGCCGCTCTTGCCAAGGCGACGGTGCACACGATGCTGAGGGCGGCCGAGGCCACAAACTCCCACCAACTGACCGCTTTCAGGCCGACGAGGACCGGCATGGCGAACGGCGCCGTCGGCGGCAGGTAGGCGAGAACCTTGAAGAAGGCGGAAGCGGTCCCCGACGAAATGGCGGTGATTGAAATGACGTAGCCGAAGATGATCGGGACGCTCAAGGGGAATGCCAGGGTTTGCACCTGGTCCTGACGCTCGGCCAAGGAGCCAGCGGCCGCATACACCCAACAGTAAAAGCCGTAGCCTAGGACCAACCAGACCAACGTGCTCACCACCACCAGCGGTGCTGTCCCGTGAAGGAGATCGGAGCCGACCCCTTTGGCGAGCACGAGGGCGAAGATCACGATCACGCTGGCCTGAGTGAAGGCCACGAGGCCGATGCCGAGGACCTTGCCTCCGAGCAGCTGGACGGGGCGCACGGCGGCGAGGAGCACCTCTATCACCCGGCTCGACTTCTCTTCCATGACGCCCATCAATATCCAGGTGTCGTACTGCGTGAGCATCACGAATATGAGGATGAGCCCGATGAGCGAGGTCGTGTCCGTGGCGCCCTTGGAGCGCCCCGGTTGCAGGCTGTGCACCGGGACCGCTTTTGCTTGAGCGACCCGGGAAGCCTGCCCCAATGTGAGATGGGCCGCCTGGAAGGCTTCGAGCACGCCGAGATCGCTCGAGAGCGCGAGCACGAACTGGTCCGTTGTCGAAGTGCCGCTCGACGCCACCGGTTGGTTCACGACGAGCTCGTCACCGTTGTAGATGGCGAGCTCGATGTTTCCCGATCGCAGTGCGGCGTCGGCGGCACGCTCGTCGTGTTCGCTCACGAGCCGGACAGTGGTGCCGACACTGTTGGCGGAGCTCACGATGGCCGCTCGCAACGAGGTCGAAAGAGCACCGACGAAGCCGACCCGCGGAGGCTGCGCCTTTGTGTTGTCGAGCTTGGGGATGACGATGGCGGCGGCCACGGCAGCAAGCACGAGCAGTGTCCCGACGCGGAAGATCCTGCCACGGAAGCGCTCCCTCATCTCCCGGGCCGCCACCAGTGCGACATCGCCCTTGAACGGCCCCAGCCACTGCCCGGTCCGCGTCCGACCCGCCGCTCGGTGCCTCATGCGGCTTCGCAGTCTTACGATCAAGACCACTGCCACGACGGCCGCAATGACTGCTCCTCTCACCTCACCGCCTCTCGGAAGACTTCTGACAGGCGCCGGCGCGCGAAGACGAACTCGGTTACCCGGCCCGCCGCCATGGCCGCGCGAAGTACCGACTGGCTGTCCACGGAGTCCTCGAGCACCAGTCGCGCCGCACCGGCGTCGAGCTCAGAGACGGTGACACCGCTGATGGCTCTTGCCCACGAAGCGTCTCGGTCGCCTTCCACCCGCACGACAAGGCGCCGTGGGCCACTGCTCTCGAGTTCGTCCACCGTTCCCGAGACGACCAGGCGACCGTGGTCGATGATCGCGACCGATTCGCAGAGGTCCTCGACCTGGTCCAGCTGATGGCTGGAGAACAGCACGCAGCACCCGGCGCGGGCCTGCTCGACGAGCACAGTGCCAATGGTGTCGATGCCAGTCGGGTCGAGCCCCGCCAAAGGCTCGTCGAGGATGAGTACCTCAGGTCGGTGCACCAAGGCGGCAGCGAGTTGCACCCGCTGCTGGTTCCCGTGAGACAAGGCGTCCACCTTGGTCTCGGCCCGATCCGCCAGCCCAAGCCGTTCCAGCCAGCTCGTCGTGGCGGAGCGGACCTCGGTTGCGCTCATACCGTGCAACCTCCCGAGGTATTCGAGCTGCTCGTACACCTGCATGCTGGGGTAGAGGCCCCGCTCCTCGGGCATGTAGCCGAAACGCCGGCGTTCAGCCTGGGCCACGGGGGTGCCGTTCCACCTGACCGTTCCAGCATCCAGATCGGTGAGTCCGAACACAGCCCGCATGGTGGTCGTCTTGCCGGACCCGTTCGGACCGAGGAAACCCACCACCTGGCCGGCTGGAACGGAGAAAGAGAGGTCGTCAAGCGCGGTGAGGGTCCCGAAGCGACGCGTCAGTCCTTCGAGTTCGAGGAGAGCCACGCTCTCAGACTAAGTCACCGACTGGTTCGTCACCGACGCCTTGACCGGCAAAACCAGACGTGGACGGCTATGTCAGCGACAGGGGAGTTGAGTGGAACCATCCGCCCACCTGTGCGCTGCGAGGTCGATCACACCACGCCACCAAGGTGACGACGCAGAACGACAGGCGGTGCTTGAGGGGCAGCGCTGGAAACGCGATGCCTCTCAGCGAGGTGCGTAGACCTTGGACACATAGTCGTTGAGCATGCGCGTGGCGCAGTACTTCGGGCCGAGAGTGCGCATCGAGGCGCGTATGCGTTGCATCCAACGGTTGGGGATCCCGCGAGCGTCACGGTCGAAGAAGGAGGGTTTCACCTCGTCACTGAGCAGGTTGTAAAGGGTCGAGGCGTCACGATCGTCCTGCGCCGACTCGTCGGGGTCGACGTCGCCATTTAAGGCCCAGCCGTTCGAGCCGTCGAAGCCCTCCATCCACCAACCGTCGAGGACGCTCAAGTTGAGGCAGCCGTTCAGCGCCGCCTTCATGCCGCTCGTGCCGCTCGCCTCGAGTGGTGGGCGTGGCAAGTTGAGCCACAGGTCACAACCGGCGATGAGCGTGCCGGCGACGCTCAAGTCGTAGTCCTCGACGAAGACCACGCGGTTGCCCACCGCGGGCGAACGCTTCAGCTCGAACATGCGCTGCGCGATGGCCTTGGCGGCGTCGTCGAGTGGATGAGCCTTCCCTGCAAACACGAACTGTGCCGGCTGGTCGTGGTCCAACAGCTCCATCGCTCGGGCCGCGTCGTGCAGAATCAAGTTCAGCCGTTTGTAGGTCGCGAGGCGACGGGCGAACCCGATGGTCAAGAAGGAAGGGTCAAAGGCCTCCGCGGCCGCCTGCACGAAGTCGATGTCCTCGCCGCGGGCGAGCCGGTCGACGACGACCTTGCGCCGTATGAGGGCCACCAGGTGGCGCCTTTGTTCGCAACGTACCTCCCAGAGCTCCTCGTCCGGGATGGCATCGACACCGGCCCAGACCGCCGGGTCGGAGGCGTGGGTCTCCCAACTCTCACCGAAGTGTCTGGTCAAAAGCGCCCGCATTGGTGGGGCCATCCAGGTCGGCAGGTGAACAGCGTTGGTTACATGGCTGATGGGCACTTTGTCTATCGGCCCGTGGGGGAACATCTCGTGCCACATGCCCCGGGCAACTAGTCCGTGTCGGGCGCTTACCGCGTTCGTCGAGCGCGTGGCGCGGATCGCCAGAGGCGTGAGGCCGCTGGCCTCGCCCGCGTCGGCGGGGTGCACCCGGCCAAGGCCAACGAAGGCTTCGCGCTCGAAATGAAGTTCGTCCGCCAAAGCACCGAGCACGGAAAGTATCTCCTCGCGGGTGTAGGTCTCGTTGCCGGCCTGCACGGGCGTGTGTGTCGTGAACACGAAGCGGTCGCGCACGCCGGCGAGGGCGACGGCGGGGTCGACGCCCCGGCCCGAGGCATCGACTCGCATCGAAGCGACCGCCAAAGTGGCGAGAGCCGGGTGCCCCTCGTTCAGGTGGAAAAGGGTCGGCTCAATCGACATGGCGGAGAGAGCCCGCACCGCGCCCACGCCAAGCAGGGCGTACTGGGCGAGGCGGATGGCGCGGCTGCCCTCGTAAAGCCGTGCGCTGACCCAGCGTTGCAGGGGGGTGTTCTCCGTTAGCTCGGCGTCGAGGAGGTAGAGGGGTATGCGGCCGACGTCGGTACGCCACACGTGGGCGGAAAGGGTCCCGTCCCAGACCGGGACCGTCACCGTGAGCGGGGAGCCGTCGGACTCGGTGACGCGAACCGCCGGCAGCGTCTCGGGATCGGCGTCCACCCAGTATTCCTGCTGCCATCCGGTCCGATCCACACGCTGGTGCAAGTAGCCCTTGCGATAGAACAGACCGACCCCGACGAAGGGCAGCGCCTGGTCGGAGGCCTCCTTCAACACATCCCCGGCGAGCACGCCGAGTCCTCCCGAGTAGACAGGCAAAGAGGGGTGGATGCCGAATTCGGCGCAGAGGAACGCCACGGGTCCGGCCCCGATATCTGTCCGGGCGGGGCGAGCGGCGTCGTCGTCGATCACGCGGGCGACCGCCTCGACACGAGCGAGGTACTCATCGTCGGTCGCTGCCGCGAGCAGGGAGCGTTCGGACAGGTCTCGCAGGAAGCGAACGGGGTTCTCGCCCGTCAGCCTGAAGCGGTGGGCGCCGAAGCGCTGGAACAGGGCGCGGCCGTCAGGCGTCCACGACCAGCGGTAGTTGTAGGCGATCTGCGCGAGCGGGTGGAGCGACTCCGGCAGTCGGCGCGCCAGACGGTCGACGGCTCGGGCGAGGTCGTTCGTGCCGTCGAAGTGGGCTTCGCGGTCGTGGGGCAAGGTCATCAGGCTGTGAACCTAATGGGTCGACGGCGAAGACTCACATTCCCCGCCGCCCGGCCATTGCACCGAGACCGTCTCTGCCAAGAAGGTGAGATCCAAAAGCGCCGTCCGGGTGATTTTCGAGCCCGAGGCCTCGCGCAGCACGGCGAGGGCGGCGCGCACGTCGTTGAGCTCGCGGGACCCGAGGGGCGCCGCCGCGGCCACAAGCCCAGCGAGCGCC
Source organism: uncultured Acidimicrobiaceae bacterium (assembly GCA_963779425.1). Classification (GTDB taxonomy): domain Bacteria; phylum Actinomycetota; class Acidimicrobiia; order Acidimicrobiales; family Bog-793; genus Fen-455. The sequence continues at coordinate 418,484 of CAVZYD010000009.1, read as the reverse complement.
GGCGCGTCGTCGACCTCGGCCGGGCGTGAGCGAAGGCCTACCGTCAACAAGCGCAAGGCGAGGAGTGCATCGAGCTCACCGGTGCCCGTGAGCCGGCCAGCAGCCACGCGGGCGGCCACGTCCGTCCCGGCGGTGGCGAGAGTGGTCTCCCGCCAGGCTTGCTCGCCTGGGACACGCCCGCGGGCCACGGCTCCCACGGCCCCGCGACAGCCGGCTTCGATCTCGACCGGGGTGCGCCGAAGCGTCGGGGCGTGCTCGACGATGACAGTTCCCCTGGCACGCCCGTTCGCCATCTCGATGTCGCCCGAGGAGACGACCCAGGCGCCGCGCCGGGTTGGCTGGCGGGCCACCCCTGCGGCCAGCTCGAGTCCGAACGCTCCGGCGACCGCGGTCGCGTCGACTCGGTGTGGCTCAACCTCACGCGCCCACAGTTCACGGCCAGTCAGATCCTGTTCGAGATTCGATCGCACCTCGCCGAGGCGCTTCAAGAACTCGGCGGCGAGGTCGAGGTCGAGCACTCGCTGCGCGGTCTCGAGCACGACGGCGGCATGGCGCAGCGACAGCAATGTCTCTATTCCAGTGGGATCGGCGAAAAACCAGGCGCAGCTCGTGAACGCGCAAAGAAGATGGCGTTGCAGCTCGAGCAGTTCGAGCGCGAGCGTCGTCTCGACCTGGCTGCAGCGACCGACGGCCCTTTTCGCCACGAACTCAAAACGTGGTTCCTGACCGGCGAGCACGCGGCCGTAGTCGACCACGGCGCCGCGCGGGTCCCCCAGCAACCGGCCCAACGCCGCCATCACCGGCTCTGCGAGGCTCGAACCGAGCCAGTCGAGCGCCTCGCGAAGCGGGCCCCGCCAGGACTGGTTCCACCCCGGCTTGGAGTTCGTCGTGCACCCGCAGTCGGCCCGCCACCGTTCGACACCGTGAACACAGCTCCACGAGGACGGGGAGACGAGCTCGACCTCCCAAGTGGCTTCATGCTCAGCGAGCCACGTGCCGAGATTGGTGACCTCGACGCCCTCGGCCGCCAGTTCCTGAGACGCCCAGGCGAGTGCCATCTCGCCGAACTCGTGGTGGTGCCCGTAGGTCTCCCCGTCGGTGACGATCGCCACCAGCTCGCCGGCGCCGCTCGTTGTGATTGCGGCTCGAACCGCGGCGACGAAACTGGCTCCGTCGTCCAACAGGCTCCCGAAGGCGACACCGCGCGAGAGCGGCCCGTGCCCGAAGACGACGGTCATCGTCTCGCCCCCGGGCAGCGCCACAAAGTAGGGCCGGGTCGGGTCGACCCGTTCCCCGCTCACCTCGGCCCACTCACCTCCGGGGGCACGGACGCGCAAGGCCTGCTGGGGCATGAGAACGGTGAAGCGAATGCCGTGTCGAAAAACGCTGGCGAGCGTGACCAGGTCGACGGCGGTCTCGGGCAGCCACATACCTTCTGGAGAAAAGCCGAAGCGAGCCTCGAAGTCGGCGACGCCCCAGGCGACGAGCGTCTCGCGGTCCTCAGGCGTAGCCAGCGGCAAGATGGCGTGGTAGGCCGGTGCCGCCAGCGCCGCGCCGCTCGCCCGCGAAGAGCGCGAACCCGCCGCCCGCACAGCGGCGTCGACATCGGGCGCGTTCGCGGCCAGCCAGCTGTGAAGCGTTCCCACGACGTCAAAGCTCGCAGCGGCGAAATTGTCCACAGAAGAACCCAGCCGCCGATCCGGCGCCAGGATTGCCGCGGCGGTGTTGGGTCGATAGCACCCGGCGGTGACGCTCTCGTTCCAGTCGTGGTAGGGGAAGGCGTCGGGCTCCGGTTCGACCACCTCCAGCCAAGGGTCGGCGCGGGGCGGCTGGTAGCAGTGCAGGTGAAAGCAAACGGCGACTGTCATCGCCGTCTACTCAGATGGGCAGAGCACGATGAGTGCGAGCGGCGGCAGCACGAGCGACGCAGAGTGCCCACGACCGTGCCAGGGCGTCTCGGTCGTGTCGAAGTAGTCGGGCAGCGGGTAGGCGCTTCCTCCGAACTCTTGCGCGTCGCTGTTGACAAGGACCATCCACCGGCCGGGGTACGGGATGCCCACACGGTAAGCCTCCCGTGGCACCGGCGTGAAATTGGCGACCACGACGAGCACGTTGCCCGCCTCGTCCCGCCGCTCGTAACACAGCACGCTTTGCGCCCTGTCTTCGCAGTCGATCCAGGCAAACCCGCTGTCGGCGAGGTCGTCGCGGTGCAGGCAAGATTGCCCGCGGTACAGCTCGTTGAGCCGGCGCACCCAGGCGGAGATGCCTGCATGGGCTGGTGAGCTCAATAGGTGCCAGTCCAAACTGGCGTCGTGGTTCCACTCGTAACGCTGGGCGAACTCGCCGCCCATGAAGAGCAGCTTCTTGCCGGGCTGGGTGAACTGGTAGCCGTAAAGGAGCCGGAGATTGGCGAACTGCTGCCACTCGTCGCCCGCCATACGCGAGACAAGCGAGCCTTTGCCGTGCACGACCTCATCGTGCGACAGCGGCAGGACGAAGTGCTCGCTGTTGGCATAGATGGCCCGGAAGGTCAACGAGTCGTGGTGCCAGGGGCGGTAGATCGGATCAACCGAGAGGTAGGCGAGGGTGTCGTGCATCCAGCCCATGTCCCACTTGTATCCGAAGCCGAGCCCACCAGCCTCCACGGGCCGGGAGACCCCAGGCCAAGCCGTGGACTCTTCCGCGATCGTCGTGGCGTCGGGGAACGACCTGTAGACCTCGGTGTTGCAGGCTTGGAGAAGCTCAATCGCCTCGAGGTTCTCGTTTCCCCCGAATCGGTTCGGGACCCACTCGCCGGCTTGGCGCGAGTAGTCGAGATAGAGCATCGACGCCACCCCGTCCATGCGCAGCCCGTCGGCATGGAACCTCTCCAGCCAAAAACACGCGCTCGAGATCAAAAAGCTCCGTACCTCGCTCCGGCCGAAGTTGAAGATCCAGCTCTGCCAGTCCGGGTGCACCCGCTGGCGGATGTCGGCGTGCTCGTAGAGATGAGTGCCGTCGAAGTCGGCCAAGGCGAAGGCGTCGGAGGGAAAGTGCGACGGCACCCAGTCGAGGATGACCCCGATCCCGGCCTGGTGAACCATGTCGACAAACTCGGCGAAGTCGTCCGGCGTGCCGTAGCGGGCGGTCGGGGCGAAGTAGCCCGTCGTCTGGTACCCCCACGAGCCGTAGAAAGGGTGCTCCATGATGGGCATGATCTCGATGTGGGTGAAGCCATGGCCCCGGACGTGGTCTATGAGCAGGGGGGCAAGCTCTTTGTAGCTGAGCGAGCGGCCGTTCTCCTCGGGCACGCGCCGCCACGAGCCGAGGTGCACCTCGTAGATGGACATGGGCTTGTCGAGACGCTGCAGGCCGGGGCGGCGCTGCATCCACTCGGCGTCGTGCCAGTCGTGGCGGGGCTCGAAGATCACCGACGCCGTCCCCGGCGGCTCCTCGGCGGCAAAGGCGAAAGGATCCGCCTTGTCGAACTCGGCCCCGCCGAGGCGTGACAGCAGCCGGTACTTGTAGCGCATGCCAACGGCGGCCTCAGGAACGAAACCCTCCCAGATCCCCGATTCTGCGTGGGCCGAGAGCGGGTGGCGGGCGCCGTTCCAGCCGTTGAAGTCGCCGATGACCGAGACACGTTCGGCGTTCGGCGCCCAGACGGCGAACAGGACACCGCGGACCCCGCCGACGGTCATCGGGTGAGCGCCGAGCTTGTCGTAAAGGCGGTAGTGGCGCCCCTCGTTGAACAGGTAGACGTCTTTGGAGTCGAGCCTGCTGATGCCCATCACCGTCAAAGCGGCGGGCGCTAGACGACCGAGCGGAGCTGAGGGGGCCCTGCCGCGATGTTCGCGCAGGGGAGCCAAGGCCTCGTGCAGATCTTGGTCTTCCACGATCTGTTCCAGGGTGGCCTTCGTGAGGCGTTGCCAGTTCGGTCGTTCCGTGCTGGTCCCTGGCAGGTTGACCGACTGCTGCTCACCGAGCACGTCGTCAAGTTGCACGAGCACGAGCCCGGCCTCGCTACGGGCGAGCACGGCATGGACGGCCTCCAGCACCGCGCTCGGTGCGTTCTTGCCGTCGAGCTCGTCGCGGGCCACGGCGGGGAACTCTGTCTCGGCCAGCTGGGAGAGCCGCTCGCGAAGCTGCGCCCGCTCTGCGCGCACCCTTGTCAGCGATGAGGCGTCCAGCTGGCCGCACTCAAGGCGCTCGTCGATGTCGTGACCGCCCCACCAACCCGCGAAGGTGGGCAGGTCGTGGGTCGAAAAGGAGGCGACGCAACCCGCAGGGGGCGAGTCGAGCACCGGCTCGCCGCTCTCGCGAATGGAGAACTGGGCCACGTAGGCGCGCCGAATGCCGGTGCGTCGCATGCCCTCTCGGACCTCGTTGTCGACAGTGCCCAGGTCCTCGCCGATGATGTCGGCCCTGTGGCGCTTGGCCTCGATGGCGACAACGGCGAGCAGCTCTCGAAAGGGCATCTTCACATAGACGCCGTCGCGTGCCGAAGCGCCGTCGGGGACCCAGAACAGTCGTTGCAGGCCCATGACGTGGTCGATGCGCAACATGCCGGCCACGCTCAAGTGGTGGGCAAGGGCGGCACGGAACTCCGCGTGGCCGTCGGCGCGGAGCGCCTCGGGCCGCGGGGGAGGGATCCCCCACGACTGGCCCTGGGCGAAAAAGCTGTCCGGGGGCGCCCCGACCGACATGCCCGTGGCGTACTGGTCGCGATGGCGCCAGATGTCGTAGCTGCAGGGATGGACCCCTACGGGCAGGTCGAGGAGGAGGACCTGCCCGCGCTGGGCAAGGCGCTGGGAGAGCTCGGTCATCTGCTCTTGGGCGATCCACTGGGCGTAGATGTAATAGCGCTCCACGACTGGGTCGACATCGCTCCAGCGGAGCAGACCACCCCGCAGCGGCCCGGGCCAGGCGTGCCAGTTGACTCCGAAGCGATCGGTAGCGGCACGAAAGCGGGCGTAGTCGACGAGCCCTGGGCGCTCGAACATGAAATTGCGCAACGCTGTCTCACGACCGGTGCGGGAGCGTGCGACGGCAGTGGCGAGCGCGCTCAGCACCGACCGCTTGGCCGCTATGACGGCGGCACCGTCGACCATCGATCCGTGGGTGAAGGCTGCGCGCCCTTGGCTCGCCTGCAGGTTCGAGATGAGTGCGTGCGCGGCGGGAGACCAGGCGAGCTCCGGTACCCGCTCCACGTCGATCCAGCGTTCGTGCCAGTAGTGGCGGCTCACCGGCAGATAGGGGCTCGCCTCGAACGACTCTGGACCGAAGCCGGCGAGCAGCGGCAGTGTCGCGACGACGCTTGCTTGCTCAGAGGCAGCAAAGCGTCCGAGTTCGTCGAGGTCTCCGAGGTCGCCCGAGCCCCAGCTACGCCCCGAATGCAGTGAGAACAGCGGAGCAAGTATCCCAAAGGCGCGCCAGTCATCGGCGAAGCGCCCGTGACCGGCATCGACCGGCGAGACAATGACGCTCGAGGTGCCTGTGCGGCCCCGCACGCGGACGGTGAAGGCGTAATACCCGCATTCAAGGACCGAAGGCAGGCCGACCGCGCCCAGATAAATGTTGCGACCGTCGACGCGCTGGCGCGTCAACGATGCGAGGTCGTCGCGCCCGATGGCCCATTCGACACGGTCTCCGGTCTCGGACTCGATGGCGCACTCTAGCTCGCTGTCGGCCTCACGCAGCCGGACGGGGATCTCACCGGCAACGGCGTCGTCGAGGACCGTCACGGGCTCCACGATCCGTTCGACACGCGCGCTCCGCCGGCTGCGGAGCAGGCGGGCGGCGTCACTGGCCTGCCCGATAGGAGAACCGAGGGCGTTCAGCACCGCGACGAGCACCTCCGGGTCCACGCGACAACGCAGACCGGCATCGTCTAGGTACTCGAGCATCACCCCGCAGTCGACAGCGAGAGCCCGCAGCGTCGCCGGGATGGGGGGAACCGTTGCCACGGGCCTCAAGCCGACCAGGTGATGAGGTTCGGCACGAACGGATGGGCGAGCGCGGGGTGGAAGGGCAGAACGCGGGCGACGAGCTCGGCGTCGGCACCGGTCTCTCTGGGCACCTGCACGTTGTAGCGGGCGAGGCCGTTTCGCCGTGCTTCAAACTGGGCGGCGAGCGGGAAGGCCTCGCCCCGGCTCGGCGCGACCCACAGTTGCACGGTCACCTCGGAAGGCTCGAGGTCACCGAGCTCGGCGGCGATCTCGGCCCGCATAGCACCACCCGGAGCGACGATGACATCTTCGACCGCGACGTGCACCGACGGCCAATTCTCATAGAACCGCGCCAGCGCCGAGGCGAGCTCGCGGGCGCGTTCGGCCTTCTCGGAGGCCAGCCAGGTCGCGCGGTGAGCTCCGGGAAGGTAGAACGAGTCGACGTATTCGTGCACCATCCTGTGCACGTTCCACGTCGGGGCAAGCGTCGCCAACGACTGGCGGATCGAAGCCAGCCAAGCGCGGGGCACTCCCTTTGCGTCCCGATCGTAAAAGCGAGGGACGATGTCGTGCTCGAGCAGGTCGTACATCGACGTGGCGTCGCTCGAGTCCTGCTCGTCGAAGTCCTCGTAGTGTTTCGCCGTGCCGATGCACCAGCCGATCGGCGCCGCGTCGGGGTCGGCGTCGTTCCAGACCTCGTCCCACCAGCCATCGAGCGTGCTGAAGTTGAGCGAGCCGTTCTCGCCCGCCTTCATGCCCCCGACGCCGCAGGCTTCGAGCGGACGCCGGGGAGTGTTCAGCCACAAGTCGACGCCCTGAGACATAGCCCGGTCCATCGTGAGGTCGAAGTCCTCGATGAAAACGACCCGGTGCTCGAGACCGTGCTCATGGGCGAACTCGACGACCTCGCGGAGAAGTCTCTTCCCGGACTCGTCACGGGGGTGCGCTTTTCCTCCGAAGATGATCTGCACGGGGCGCTCGGCATCACCGAGGATGCGCCCGAGCCGGTCGGTGTCGCGCAGGAACAATGTCGGGCGTTTGTAGGCGACGAAGCGACCGACAAAGCCGATGGTGAGCGCCTCGGGGTCGAGGAGCGTTTCGGTAGTCGCGAGACGTTCTTCATCGGCGCCGCGACGGGCAAGCTGCTCGTTGCGCCGCGTCCGGGTGAACTCGATCAGCCGGGCGCGCGCCCGACATTTCGCCTTCCATAGGTGCTCGTCCTCGGCCCCGATGAGCGGCATCCACGAGTCCGGCGAGCCCGGCGTCGTGCGCCACCCGAGACCGAGCTCAAGGTCGAGCAGCTCCTCGATGTCGTTGGAGATCCAGGACTTGAAGTGAACCCCGTCGGTGACATGGCCGATCGGCACCTCTTTGAGCGGCAGCCTCGGCCACAGGCCCCCCCACTGGTCCCGCGTCACCCTGCCGTGCAGGCGGCTCACCCCGTTTGCGGCGCCTGCCAGCCTTAGGGCGAGCACGGTCGGGCAGAAAGAGTCCGTCGGGTCCTCGGGCCGGTAGCGGCCGAGCGAGCCGAGTGTCTCGAGGTCGATCTCGAGCAAAGAAGCGAACCGAGCGAGGTAGCGGTTGGCGAGCTCGGCGGGGAAGTAGTCGTGCCCGGCGGCGACAGGAGTATGCGTCGTAAAGAGCAGGCCGGGCGCCGCCACGAGACGGGCCTCGGCGAACGGGAGCCGGTCACGCGCCATGACGAGACGGATGCGCTCGAGGGCGGCGAAGGCGCTATGGCCTTCGTTGAGGTGCGCTATGTCGGGATCGTGGCCCAAGGCGGCAAGGGCACGCACGCCGCCGATGCCTAAGACGAGCTCTTGTTGGATGCGTGTCTCCTGGTCGCCCCCGTACAACCTGGCCGTGATCTCGCGGTCGCTCCGGCGGTTTTGCGCCACGTCGGTGTCGAGCAGGTACAGGCGCGTGCGCCCGACGAGCACGGTCCATACCTGGGTTATGAGGTCGCGCCCGGGCAGCTCGACGGGGACGCGCACCGGGCGGCCGGCCGCGTCGTGGGCCAACTCGATGGGCAGCTGGTCGAAGTCGAGCACCTCCCAAGACTCCTGCTGCCAGCCCCCCTCATCCAGCCACTGGTGTGAGGTTTCGCGGTAGAGCAGACCGACTCCGACGAGGGGCACACCGAGGGAGCTCGCCGACTTTAAGAACTCGCCCGCGACGGTGCCTAGGCCACCCGCGTAGATGGGCAGCGAGTCCGTGAGGGCGAACTCTGTCGAGAACAGCGCCGCTTCGAAGCGCCGGTCTTTGCGATGCGTCCGGGGGAACCAGGTCTTCGTACGATCTTGCTCGCGGCGCGCGGCGGCGTCGATGACCGCCGCGGCGCGTGCCGCGAGATCCGGGTCCGAGGCGAGCCGTCGCTCTACTTCGGCTGGTCCGAGACCGAGCAGGAGACGACGGGGCCACTCGAGCGCAGACGGGCTCGCCGACGGGTCGAGGGCCGCGAAAAGCGCACGCGTACCGCGCGTGCCACGTCCACCCCAGGTTCGTCGCCACACCGAGGAGGTCCTCGAACTCGACGACCTGGCGCCGAGAGGGCTTCGGAGCTGACCGACGAGCCGCCACAACACACCTCCTTGGCGCCATGATCGCGCGGGAAGGCCTGGGGTGCCGGAGTTTGAAGCGAGCCCGGGGCCACAGGGCGGCCCTTTTTGGGTGACTTCGCTCAGCCTGCCGCCGGTGGCGCTGGCCCGAGCGAGGTAAAGCCGGGAGGTGGCGTGACGCCGGGCTGCCAAGGCCCAGGAGAGCTCGCCGGAAAACTCGCCGAGGGCGGGGAAGTGGCAGGGTTGAGCGAACCGGGCGCGAGAAGCGTCGAGGCGCCCGTCGCGATCAGGGCGACGAGAAAGGCACAGTAGATCCAAAACGCCCACGTGAGACCGGAGGCGACGGTGAGTCCCGCTTGCGCGGCGGCTGAGGGCGAGATCCCGAACATGGTCGGTGAGGTGTGCTCTCCAACTTGCACGGCGGCCGAGATCGCCTGCGCGACCATCGGGATGACGGCGCCGGCGAGCAAGGCCGCCCTGTCAAGGAGCGGGCGCCACAAGGCGGCGACGACCACGACGGCGACGAGGGCGATCATCACAACGAGGTTCCCCGCGATGACGGGTCCCGGATTCGAGAACACGTTGCCCGCGGTCAAAGACTCCGTCGCTCCGCTCGAGGTTCGCAGCACGTAGCTGTCCCAGGAAGGGGCGAATGCCGCCGCCGTGCCCAATGCCGCCAGGCTGAGGGCGATGAACGCGAGCGGCTCGAAGCGCCGCGGAGCGCCTACCACCTCGCCTGGGGCACCGGCAGGCGAGCTTTGCGAGCCGTCTCGGGCACGAGCGACTCGGCTTTGTGTGAAGGCGACCGTGGAGCCGGCGGCGCAGGCGAGCCAGCCGACAAGGCCGAGCACGAGGCCGGCGCCCATGAGATGGGCGCCGCCAGCGATCGCTGTGCCCGCGTCCGCGAAGAAGAAGCCGAAGGTGACGATACTCAGTCCCAAGCCGAGGAGCGCTCCCAGCCTGAGACGGGCACCCCCCGAGCCGACCAGCAAGGCGCTCGCCGCCCAAGCGGCGAAGTAGATGGCATGAGGCACCAACTCGGCCGGCTGCTGGGCGAGGCTCGCGCCGGCGAGATAGTCGGGGAAAAGCCCGACTATCCCGCAAAGAACGCCGGCGGCAAGGAGCACCACCGCTAGGGGGGCGTGTCCCAAGGTGCGCCCAAGCGGCTCCATCGCCGCGGTGAGCGAGCCCGTGTCAGCGGCCGGCGGGGTGCTCTCGGCAACCGGGGCGATCGTGCCAGGCGCCTCGATCGCCGTGAAACGGGACCAGGCGGCGTACCAGCCGTCGGGGGAGTCAGGCCACCACTCGAGTGGTTGAGGCGTCATTGTCCCAGTGGCCCAGATCCCGTAAAAGCTTGGCCCCCGGCCGATCTCGTAGCTCGCCCCCCGGTAGGAGATGATCACGTCGTCACGCACTGGTCCGACCCTTCCTTTGGACAACTCGTGATTTGCCAGACAAGGGTAGGAAGTTGACCTGTGTGTCGGCTTAACAGACCCTGAGAGTTCAGCGAGTGGAGGTCGAAGACCTGCTCAGCCGCCTAGGAGATGGTGGCGCTCTTGGGACGCCACGTGCTTGACTGTGCGCCGGTCAGGAGGCGACGTGGGGAAACTGGAGGGGTCGCTCCGCGAGTCGGGGGCCTCGTTGCAGCGGGTGTTCCGGAACCCGGGCTTGCGGCGCGTGAACATCGCCTTCGCGGGCTCGAACATCGGCAACTGGGCTTTCTCGGTTGTGATGTCGATCTACGCCTACCAACACGGTGGGGCGACGGTGCTCGGCGTCGTCAGCGTCGTGCGCTATGTCTCAATGGCAACGCTGGGCCCGATCGTGAGCTCGCTCGGTGACCGGTTCGCCCGCAAACGGGTCATGGTTGTATCCGACCTTGTTCGCGCCGCGCTGATCGCCGGCGCCGCTGTGATCGTGGCGAGCGACGGGCCCGCCCTTGTGGTCTATGTCCTCTCTACGGTGAGTGCTGTTGTCGGCACGGCGTTCCGCCCCGCACAAGCAGCGCTCCTGCCCGTGCTGGCGAGCGACCCGGCAGAGCTGACAGCAGCGAACGTCGCCTCGAGCACCATAGAGAGCGTCGGGTTCTTCCTTGGGCCTGCCATCGCCGCGCTGTTGCTGATCGTCGCCAACCTCCCGACGGTGTTCGTCATCAACGCGCTCTCCTTTGTCTGGTCCGCCGCGTTCGTGATCGGTCTTCGTGCCGACACGAAACCGCCCGCCGAAGAGGAAAAGGAGTCCCGCTTCCTCGAGGCGACGAAGGGCTTTCGAACGATCTGGGTCGATCGTGACCTGCGCCTGCTCGTCGCGCTGCTCTTCGGCCAGGCCCTCATTGCCGGCGCCAGCCTCGTGTTCACGGTGGCGATCGCCTTGTCGCTGTTGCACATGGGGCGCCCGGGCGTCGGCCTGCTCGAAGCCATGACGGGAGTCGGGGGCGTTCTCGGCGGGTTCCTCGCCCTGCTCCTTGCCTACCGTCACCGGCTCTCGTTCGATTTCGGCTTGGGCGTGATCCTTTGGAGCGCACCCCTGGTCTTGGTGGCAGCCTGGCCCGCCGTCCCCGCCGCGGTCGTGGTGATGGTCCTCATCGGGGTCGGCAACTCCATGGTCGACATCAACGCCTTCACCGTTCTCCAGCGCGTCGTGCCTGGGGCGGTGATGGCCCGTGTGTTCGGCGCCGTGCAAAGCCTGGCGATCGCGGCCATGGCTCTCGGGGCCCTTGTCATGCCGCTTCTCATCGCGACGCTGGGGCTGCGGACGGGGCTCGCCATCATTGGAGCCGCCGTGGCCGCTTCTGTGGTGCTGAGCACCGCCGGCCTCAACCGCATCGACAGGACGACCCTCGCTCCGACCAAGCTGGCGTTGATAACGGCCAACGAGATCCTCGCCCCCCTCGCTGAATCAACCCAAGAAGAGCTTGCCCGCTCCCTGGTCGAGGTCAAGGTGCCCGCAGGCGAGGCCGTGGTCGAAGAGGGGATGGCCGGAGATCGGTTCTATCTGATCGAGAGCGGGACAGCAGAAGTCACCGCCCGCGGGAAGGTGGTCAACAGGCTCGGTCCGGGGGACTCTTTCGGCGAGATCGCGCTGCTGCGTGACGTCCCACGCCAGGCAACGGTACGCGCTGTCGAGGATCTCACGCTCTACGCCTTGGAACGCGAGGTGTTCCTCGACGCGGTAACCGGCCACAACGAGGCCAACCAGCTCGCCAACGTCGTCGTCTCCCGGTTCCTCGGCGGCTGAGGCAAGTTGCCTCTGGCCACAGGGGCCCGTAGGTGGCGAGGACTAGTTCTCGAGCCCAGCCCGCTACCCGCGAGCTCATGGGACGATGGCCCTTTGCGGGGCGGCTTCGAGCTCTGGGCGTGCTCGGTGTTGCTGCCGACCGGAGTCGGCGGCGAGCTCACACCTCGGCCGGGCGCCCTGCTGGCTGGCCATGAAAGCGCGGGTCGACAGGAGGTTCTCGATATGCCAGGAGCCAGGGCAGATGGGCGAGGGCATCGATGAGAAAGACCGAGCCCACCCCGACCCACGCGCCGCCGATGACGTCGGTGGGGTAATGCCACCGGAGAGCCAGCACAGCCCAGCCGACAGCGACGACGGCGAGGGCGCCTACGAGGGCACTTATGGGGCGCAACAGGCGCGGCGAGATGAGAAAGACCGCCGCCGCAAGGGCGGCCACCACGGCGACGGTGCCTGAGGGATAGGTGAAGTTGCCGGCGCCTATCTCGCGTCCGACCATCGGCTTGGCGACGTGTTCGACCACCTCAGCGGCAACAATGGGAGCCACCCCGCAGGCAAAGGCGCGCACCCAGTCACGAAATACCGCCAGGACGAAGATGACGGCCACGCCCGCCACGAGCACGGGGAGCGAGCCGATCTTGACCAACTCGTTGGCAAGATGCGAGCCCGGATCGGAAGGCACGTAGAAGTAACCAGCGGCGTCCACACGGTTGGGTCCTGGCCGTTTGGCGAGCAGCAAGCCAGCCAGCGCGGCTGCGGCCAGGCAACCGGTACCCAAGATGAGCTCGACAGCCGTCCAAGCACGCGAAACCGCAGCCGGTCCCCGGCGCCGAGCGCGCTGATCGGACATCCAACCAACTTAATTGCTGCTCGGTCCCGTGATGCATCGCCAGGGCCGGGCGCTCAGCACCCCGTAGGGCGCCTCTAGTCGGATCCGCTGCCGATACGGGCGCTAAGGTCTCGGCGCTCCGCTGTGCAAGTCGGAGCCATGTCGTGTTCGGGGCTGAGCCGGGAGGGACATTGACTGCCTATGTGATCTACCAAGCAGAGATTCTCGACGCTGATCGCTACGAGGAGTACAAGGCGCAAGCTGGCCCGAGCATCACCGCAGCAGGCGGCCGTTACCTCGTTCGGGGAGGCGAGGTCGCGCCGCTCGAGGGCGAGCTGCCTGCGGGGCGCACCGTCGTAGTGGAGTTCCAGACGAGGCAGGCTGCGCTCGAGTGGTACACGGGCGAGACCTACACGGCGATCCGCAAGCTTCGCGAGGGCGCCGCAAAGGCGAGCATGTACGTCGTCGAGGGCGTGTGAACTGCGGCGGACGCCTATGGGGACGGGCGCCTTGAGCGTTTGAGAGGTGCGGCGGGGTCCTTGCGTGTGACCTTGCGATCCGTAAGGCCTCTGACTGGCACTTCGGGCAGCTCCGCAGCGCCTGTTTGACGGCGAGCAGCTCATCTTGGTCACTGGTCATCTTGGCGCCCGCGCCGTGACCTCGCGGCACACGGTCCCCCTGTTGAATCTGGCCGAGCGACCCGATTCTCGGCCCGTGGGCGCGGCGTCGGCCAAGGCGCGAGAACCGCGCCTGCTCAGTTGTGAGCAGCCAGGCGGTGCCGCACGCGTCGCAGCGCCGCTCGACGATGCGCGGCCGTCCGAACACGCACGCGAAGCTACACCGAGGTCCCTTTTTGGAGGCCAAAAACCTGTATACAAGGAGGCCATGGGTGAGATCCGTCCGAGGGGCACTCTGCGTACCTATCTCGGCATAGCCCCGGGCGTCGGGAAGACCTATGTCATGTTTCGTGACGCCCGGGCGGAGCGACGTCGTGGGGTGGACACGGTCGTCGCCTACTGGGAGCGGCACGGGCGGGCGGCGACGGTTGCCCAGCTCGCCGATCTCGAAGTTCTTCCCACCCGCCCGGTCGTTTACCGCGGCGCCACCTTCGAGGAGCTGGACGTGCAAGCAGTGCTCGACCGGGCTCCGAAATTGGCGCTGGTGGACGAGCTCGCCCATGCCAACGTCCCCGGTAGCGGCCGCGAGAAACGCTGGCAGGACGTCGATGAGCTGCTTGGACACGGTATCGACGTCTACACAACGCTCAATATCGCCAACATCGAGTTGTTGAGCCAGCTCGTGGCGCGGATCACCGGGGTGCACCCTGCCGAGCCGGTGCCGGACGCCTTCGTTCGCACCGGCGAGATAAAGCTCATCGACCTCGAGCCGGCGGCGTTGCGTCGCCGTCTGGCCCAGGGCCTCGTGTTTCCCAAGGAGCGGGCGGATGCGGCCTTGTCGAGCTATTTCCGTTTCGCGAACTTGTCCGCGTTGCGAGAGCTCGCGCAGCTGTGGCTCGACGACTCGGTGTCCGACGCCGCCGCCACCTTCACCGCTGCTCACGGCGTGGAGGAGCCCTCGAAGTGCACGGTCATCGTGGTCGGTCTCGAGGGCTCGAGCGCCGACGAATGGCTCATCCGCTACGGGGGCCACCTCGCAGAGATATCCGGCGCTACCTTGCAAGGTGTGCACGTCAGGGCGGAAGACAACCTGGACCGGCCGCCGAGCGAGCGCCTGGAGGAGGACCGCCGCTTGCTGGCCGAGCGGAACGGGACCCTGGTCGAGATTAGGGCCGCTGACACGGCCTCGGGGCTGATCCGAGTAGCCCGCGAGTGCGGCGCGGCCCAGGTGGTAATCGGGTCGCGGCCCCGCACGCGCCTCGCTCGTCGACTGCGGGGACCGACCGTGGACGAGGCCCTTCGCGCTGCAGGAGAGTTGTCGGTGCAGGTCGTCAACGTGGGGCGAGCCGGGACGGGGGAACACCACGGGAGGCACCACAAGGAAAACCCACCCAGCTGAGCGTCGTCATGCACCTACGGAGCTCCACTGCGTAAAGGGCGCGCTGTATGGTTTGGCCGCTTCATCCTCGAGGCTTCCTCTGTCACGAAAGGAACGCTGCAGTGATCAAGGGATTCAAGAATTTCCTGATGCGAGGCGATGTCATTGTCCTGGCGATCGGGCTGGCGGTCGCCTTGGCCTTCAGCACGTTGATCAAGGCGTTCACCGACTCGGTGATTGACCCACTTGTTTCGCGCGCCCAAGGAGGAAGTGCCGTGGGCCTCGGCGTGCAGTTGGGACATGCCGGCAACAGCGCCACGTTCGTGAACTTCGGACAGTTCATTTCCGCGGTGATCTACTTCTTCATTTTCATGGCCGTTCTCTATTTCGCCGTCGTCGTGCCCTACAAGCAGGGAGCGGCGAAGAGGGGCACCGTCGTGTTCGGAGACCCACCCGCGACCAAGACGTGCCCGGCCTGTCTGTCCGACGACCTTCCCGTCGCCGCCACCAAGTGCAAGTACTGCGGCACTGACCAGCCCGCCGTCACGAGCCCTTCTTAGCCCTTTTCGCCCTCGTCCCCGGCAGGATCAGCGGGGCGGCCCCGCGGCGACGACCGCCTCGACCTCGACAGGCGGCTGACCGGGCGTGAAGGATTCGAGCCACCACGTCATGCCGGCCTCTTCCAGTTCGGCCATGCGCGAACCGAGCTCAGCGGCCGGCACGGAGCCGCACTCGCCCCGACAGGCGATGTCGATCCCGGACGGGGCGCCGTTTCTGAGCAGCTCGGAACGGACCGCCGCCACCTTGTCCGTCTCCGGCAGGCCGTGAACGGTCGATCCCCCCTCGTCGAGCAAGGGGAAGCAGCCCTGGTAGCGCGCCGCCCGGGCGAGGGGGCGCTTGTAAGGCCATCTGGCTGCCACCCAGACCGGCAAAGGCTGCTGCACCGGCGCCGGCACAAACGCGTCGCTGTGCACCGCCATCGTCTCTCCTTCGTACTCGACCGCTTGGCCGGACCACAGGCGCAGCAGGACCTCAAGGGACTCGTCGAGGACGGCCGCCCTTTTCAGCGGATCGAGGACCTCACCCGAAAATGAGCTGAGCTCTCCCCGGGTGTCGAGGCCGAGCCCGACTCCTACCACGAGGCGGCCAGACGACAGCTGGTCGAGCGTCGCCGTCTGGCGGGCGAACACCCAGGCACGGCGCCGGGCCAGGGGAGTTACCAGCATCCCGAGACGCACCCGGTCGGTCGCCTGGGCTATGGCAGCTGCCATCACGAACGAGTCGGCCACCTCCATGTGCGAGCCGGCCAATACGTGGTCCCAGAGGTAAAAGCCGTCCCAGCCCCTCTCCTCTGCGAGCCTGGCCAGCTCGACGAGGCGCTTCGGCTCGGCGTACTCGGCAAACGGCGGGATGAACACGGCGTAGGAGAGACCCATCAGCTCGGGACGGTACTAGATCGCAGGTGCCTTGGCGGCACTGCCGCGACGCGGTCCTCGATCTCTCGGGCCGTAGTTCCCGCGACCGTCCCGGCCGAGCCCTATTGGCTAGTTTGGCGGGCACTTGCCGGAAAACGGAGGATTGAGATGCTGATCTCGACCATGAACGACCTGCCGGGCTATGAGGTCACAGAGGTCCTGGGTGAGGTCTTCGGACTGACGGTGCGAAGCCGCAACGTTGGCTCCCAGATCGGGGCCGGTTTCAAGGCCCTAGCGGGTGGGGAGCTCAAGGGGATGACGAAGAACCTCATCTCAAGCCGGAGCGAGGTGACTGAGAGGATGGTGCAAGAGGCCGAGACCAAGGGCGCCAACGCCATATTGGCGATGCGTTTCGACACCTCCGAGATGGGCGGTAACTGGACGGAGATCTGCGCCTACGGCACGGCTGTGAAGGTGAACAAGATCTGACTCATTCGGCCCGCAGCACGAGCGCGGTCGGGGTCCGCGCAGCCATTCGCCCCGGTAGGGCGGCGACGAGGTTCGCCAGGACGATCGTCACGACTGCGACCACGACGACCTCGAGCACCGGCACCGTCGGGCGGGGCACGGCGTAGATGTCACGAGCGAACAAGTCCCACAGCCAACGGCCGAGAGCTATCCCTATTGGCACCCCGATGACAATCCCGGTGATCGCCGCCACGGAGGCCTGCCATGCGACGGCGACGGCAAGCTGGCGGCGCGTGAAGCCGAGGGTCTTCAAGAGAGCCAAGTCGCGGCGCCTGCGCCTCACCGAGGCTGCCAGGGTGATGCCGAGGGAGACGACCGCCCCGGCGGCGAGCCCCGCGGCCAAGATGGCGGGAGTGTCACCGCTCGACTGGTAGTTGACGATCTCGGCCGGCCGTTGCACGCCCAGCACGTTGTAGGTGTCACCCGCTCCCTCGGGATCGGCGGCCATGATCCTGTTCGCCGCAGAGGCCACGAGTTGCACCGAAGCCAAGCCGGCGGCGGCCGGGACGCCGTGGCGGAGACGCACGACGACGATGGCAGGGCCGTTCAAGTTGGGGTCGGGATAGGTGAGGGCTCTTTTGAACCGCGCCGGCTCGAGGCCCTGGGGGATCACCACCCCCGTACCCATGGAGGGGTGCAGCGAGCCGCTCGTCCCGATGGCCGGCAAGGTCGCGGTGCCTGAGACCACCATGGGTGTCGGCGGGATGTAGACGGGAGCATCCTGCGGAGTCCCGTAGCTGAGCTCGACGGTGGCGCCGACCGTCTTTCGCAAAGCGGCAAGTGTTTCCTCGCCGAGGACTATCTGGTTTGTTGCCCGTATGCCATGGCCGGACAGGATCGGGGGGCCGAGGGCGTTCTTCTTTGCGATCAGCGCTGGAACGGTGAGGCCGTTGATCTGGACGTCGGCGAAGTTGTAGCCCGTCCATGCCGCCACGTCCGGATCGCGGTCCAACAGTGCCAGAGCCTTGGGGGGGACGTCGCTTCCGCCTGGGGAGTCGATGGCGTAACTCCAGTTCCACCCGTAGAGCGCCGGGTGGGACACGAGGGTGTTGAGCCCGCTGCCGAAAGTGATCGTCGCCACGACGACCACGATCGCGACCACGGCCCCGACCAAGGCCGAACGCGTCGGCACAGTGGAGCGGCCGTCGCCGCCCTCGAGCGAGAAACGCAGTCCGGCCACTGCTTGGGGCGGCAGTCCTGCCCGCGGCGGCAAGCTCGACGACGCTCGAGCCGCGGGCGACCGGATCGTCACGCACCCCGGGGCGCCGGCGGGCCGCCCGGCGGTAAGCGAGGCTTAGGGCGAGGCCCCCGAGACCGACGACGAGCACGGCGAAGCCGGTGCCGAGCACGGTCCAGTCGAAGGCGATGCCCGGCGCCGGGTCCACCTGAGCTGCCGGACCCAAAGGGGCCAAGGGCGAGAGGGCGACAGCGATTCCGACCGCGAGCAGCCCGCCGACCACGACGGCTGCCAGCAAGCCAAGAGTCGCTCCCCAGCTCACAACGGCCGGCGACCCGCCGAGCGCTCGCAGGATGTCCAGGTCCCCGGCGTCGGCCCAAAGGGCCCTGCTGATGGCGAGCCCGGCGATGAGAAGCGTGACGAGCGCCGCGATGGCCCCGAAGACACCGAGGGCGATCGCCTCTGGCTTGCTCGCCCGCTCGACTTGCCCCTCGGTCACTGCGGTGTCTTGGAAGGTGTAGACGCTGCCCTTGGGGAGGAGCTGAATGATCTCTTTTTCCACGGCGGCGACATCGGCGCTGCCGTGTCTGAGCCTGAGCCCGTAGGAGGGGTAGGCGGTGCTGACTTGCAGGCGCCGGGTGAGCGCAGGCGTCATCAACACATAGGTCGGGAAGCGGTCGACGTCATCGTTGACGATCTGGCTCGCGAACAGGACGACACCCACGAGCTTGGCCGAAAAACGCACCGCCGGCTTGGCCGTGTTCGGATTGGCTCCAGCTGCGATCTGGGAAGTGCTCATTGCCCCGAGTTCGACTGTTTCGCCGATGTGCCAACCGGCGATCTTGGCCGACTCGGCCGTCGCGACCATCTCGTCGGGGCTGCGCGGATCGGCCATGTGACCCTGCGCCACGGTCACGCGGTCCTGGGAGAAGTACTCACCGCCAACGCTCCCGATGGCGGACACGTCGTCGTTGAGAGCGCTCGAAGCGAGAACCCTCCCGTTTCGCCCAAGCGGGACGATGAGGAGGTCAGGGGCACTCGCCACGGCCGTGACCTCGGGAAGGCGCTCGAGGCGCTCGGTCAGGTTGGCTCCGCCGAAGCCGTATTCGTCCGTGATGTCATAGGTCTGCAAGCGCAGATCCGAGGCGTTGGTGGCAGCAAGATAGGCCGGGAAGGCGGACTGCGTTCGCCTGGCGCCTGCTATGGCTGCCATGGCAAGGCCGCCGACGAGCCCGAGGAGGACGACGACGGTGACATAGCCGGTCCACCGGCTGGGCAAACTGGTACGAAAGCGGTACCAGGCGACGCGAAAGGTTGGAGTCAACGCGCCGATCCGCCCTTTCCCCCTGGCATCGCCCACCTCCTCACATGTGTCCGCGGGTACCTCATCCGATTATGGGTCTCGACCGAGCAAGAGCCGAGTAGGTCAGCCCGTGAACGCGCCCTGGTGCTAGCACTACGACCCGGTCCGCGTTGAGGGCTCCTTCCTAGAGGGTGCCACTGCGTGTCAGGGCCAGGTACGAGATCCAGCCCGCCGGGATGGGGAGCCAGAACGTGGCAATGCGGAAGACGAGCACCGCAGGGATGGCTTGATGGGCGGGGACGCCGATGGCGGTGAGCCCGGCGGAGAGCACGGCCTCCACCGCACCGAGCCCGCCTGGTGTCGGCGCGGCCGAGCCGACCGCATTGCCGGCGAGATAGACGATGGCCGCAGGCAACAGTGCCGGGTGGGCCCCCAGTGACTCGAGGGCGGCGACGAAGGCGATGATGTAGCTGAGGGTGAGCAACAAATTGGCGAGGATCCCAAGCGCAAGTCGCGTCGGCTGGGAAAGCGCGTCCAAAAGTCGCGGCCAAATACTGCGAAGGCGCGGCCAAACAACGTCGTTGAACCTCGCCCGAGTCTGCGGCACGAGCAGGAGGATCGCAACGACAACGGCAATGACCCCGAGCCCGATGAGAAGATCGGTGCTCGGCGCGATCTTGAACCGGCTGATCCCCGAACCGGTGAGGAGGCCGAGCGCGACCAGCAGCAAGACAGACGTCACCACGTTGACGATCTGCGAGATCGCCACAGCCGCTGTTATCGAGCCTCCGTCCACGTTCTGACGGGCGAGGTAGCGGGCGTTGACCGCTACGTGCCCCACTGTCGGAGGCATGGCCAGGCCGACGAAGGCCGTCGAGAGCTGGACGAGAAAACCCCGGAGCGGGGAAAGGTGCTTGGGCACAAAGGCGGCGAGGTTTTCCGCTGCAGCGAAATAGGTGAGGGCCGACGCCAGGATCGCGATCGCGAACCAACCGAGGTTGGTATGGCTCAGCGCTCCAAGCAGGTCCACCTTGGAGAGCTGGCCGATCAGGATGAAGGCCGCCACCGTCAGCGCGCCGGCGCTTAAGACAGTGCGCCATCGAAACCGTTCCAGGTTGACGACCGGGGCTGTCGTGTCCGTGCCGACGAGCTCGTGACGAACCTCCGCCACGCATGCCTGGGCTTCGCGCATGGCCGACCAGCCCCAACTCGCGAGCGCGATCGGCTGAAGCGTTGCGGCGATCGCCGCCTCGTCTGCCGGCCGGTATGCCTTGCGCAATGCCTGGACGGCGTTTGCCGAGCCGACCGACCGGCCGAGGGTCGTAAGCAACTGGGTGACGTCGATGCGACGGACCAGTTCTCCCGCGCCCGGCAGAGCGGAGTCGAGGGAGGAGAAGCCGGCGGAGCTGTCGGCGACGATGATGTTGTCCGCGCGAAGGTCCCGATGGGCCACGCCGGCGTCGTGCAGCGCCCGGAGCGCCTTGAACGCCGACAACGCGCCCTCGAGGCCGTCTGCATCGTCGAAGGGTTCGCCGGGCGGACTCGCGAGCACGAGCACGAGCGTCTCGGGCGGCATCTCGCCCAGCAACAAGACGCCAGGACTGAGCACACCCGCGCCCTGGGCGAGGTAGCTCGACAGCGCGAGCCGTTCGATCTGGGACCGGGAGCTGAGCACGACGTGGCCGGCGACAAGGGGACGCAGGCGTACCAGTGCCCAGAGCCGCCGCGCCAGTCCCGATCCGCGGGTATCGCGGTTCGCCATGCGAAGCTCCACCGGCGTACCGTCAAACAGACTTCCCTCCAAGAGGGCATGGGGATGTCGGACAGAAGAGCGCAGCTCTTTGACGTTCAGCTTCGACTCCGAGAGCCAAGACACGAGCTCACCCGTACTCGGCCGTACCGAGGCCGCCCCGAGGAGCCAGCGCACCGCCCAGCCGAAGAACAAGGCGGCGAACAGCGCCACGGCGAGAGCAAATGGGGTGAGCGAATCGACGGCGAGACCCGTGAGCAACAGCGCCGCGGCGGATAGCCAGCACCAGCGCGACCAACGCGAGCGACGAGCAAGGTCGCTCGCGACGACAAAGGCGATGAACGCCGTGTCGACGACGAAGGTGGAGGGGTTTCTGCCGTGAAGCAGGGCCTGGGAGACATGCCCGTGCTCGCTCTTCCACACGGCCGATGCGGCGATGGCGCCCGCCGCGGCGACGACGGCTGCGACGGCCGCGTTGAGGGCGCCGCGCGCCTCGTGCCGCACGAGGTAGAGAAGCGCCGCGACCACCAAAGCGAAGCTGCCGATGGCGGCAACGACCCCGGTGCCGAGCGCCAGCCAGCGCGGGAAGTGGACCAGCCAGCTCGAAACGTCATCGGCGACCTCGGCGCTGCCGGTGGGAAGAGTCCGAATGACGCCGAGGGTGACGACGACCACTCCGAGCGCCAAGGCTGCGAGGAGCAGGTCCGAGGGACGCCGCACACGCTCAAGGTTTCTCTGGACGCGCCGGGCAGGATGCTTCACGGCCCCGGTTCCTTCAGCATTGCCCACCGGACCGGTGTCTGACCCCGCCCGGGTCGGGCCGCCTCTGGCCTCCGTTCGGGCGCGCTCGAGGGCTTCCATGACGGGCTCTTACCCGTAGAAATCCCTTGTCACTCACTATCGCCAACCGTCTCAGGGTGTCGATTGGTCCCCGCCTTAGTTGAGCGGCACCGTGCCGCCAGCTCCGATGTTTCGCACCGTGTCTCGCGGGTACCGACCATACGACGGTCCCGGCACGACCAGGCTAGAAGGACTCGTGCGGGGTCGCCTCACTCTCATAGACGACAAAAGCCGCGGCCTCAAAAGCCGCGGACAAGCCCGCGGGAGGTGGGAGATGGCCGGAGAGCTGAACGGCGTGCGAGTGGCCTTCGTTCTTGCCAACGAAGGAGTCGAGCAGGTTGAGCTGACCGAACCCTGGGAAGCGGTCAAATCAGCCGGCGGGGTGCCACGGCTCGTGGCACCGAGGCCGGGGGAGGCGCAAGCGATGAATCACCTGGACAAAGGCGATCGCTTCCCGGTGGACCTCACCACGGGCGAAGCAAGAGTCGAGGACTTTGATGCCCTCATGCTCCCAGGCGGGGTCGCCAACCCGGACCAACTTCGCATGGACGGCCCGGCGATCGAGTTCATCACCGAGATGTTCGAAGCCGGCAAGCCGGCCGCTGCCATATGCCACGGCCCTTGGAGCCTCGTCGAGGCCGACCTCGTGCGCGAGCGGACCGTCACCTCGTGGCCCAGCTTGCGGACCGACATCGAGAACGCCGGGGGGACATGGGTCGACGAGGAGGTGCAGGTGTGCACGAGCGGGCCGAACGTGCTCGTCACGAGCCGTAAGCCAGACGATCTCAAGGCCTTCTGCGCCGAGATGACGGCAGTTTTCGCGGGCGCCAAGGCCACGACCAGGCCCTAGAGGTCCACTCACCGAGCCGAGCCAGTCATGGGGACTTGCCGCGCTTACAGCGGGATCGCCGCGTCGTGAAGCGCCAGCGCCAGCAGGCAGACGTCGTCGTGACGCTCGGCTGGTAGCCCGCTCACGATCGGGTCGCACACGGCCTCGGGATGGAGCGCTCCCTCGCTGGCCGCTCTCGCCAGGCGCTCGAGGCCCGGGATCACCCCCTCGGTCCGTTCCTCCACCGCGCCGTCGGTGAAAAGGACCAGGACTTGGTCCGCGAGCAAGGTTCCCCCCAGCACGAGCTCTCGTCGCCAGGAACACCGAGCACGGGAGTGGGGGCGACTGGGAGATACCTCGTGGCCCCGGGTTCCACCAAGAGCGGCTGCTCGTGGCCTGCCGAGGCGAGGAGCAGCTCGCCGCTCGCCGGGTCGAGCAGAGCGAACATTGCCGTCGCGATCCGGTCGAATCCAAGCAAGCTCCAGCTGCGCCGCAAGGCGACGATCAGTTCGCCGGGGTGGTGGACCTGGCCGAGCAGCACCCGCGTGGCGCTCCGGAGCTGACCGATCAAGGCGGCGGCTTTCCGGTCATGACCGGCCACGTCCCCGATGGCAAAGCAGGCGCGGCCGTCAGGCATGCGAACGAGGTCGTAAAAGTCCCCACCAACCTCCAATCCCCGGGTGGCCGGCAGGTATCGGAAGGCGACCGTGAGTCCCGGGATGTTCGGAAGGCTCTGCGGCAAGAGACTTTGCTGGAGGACCTGAGAGGTCTGCAAGGTGGCTTCGTAGCGGCGGGCATTGTCCACAACCGCGGCGGCGTGTCCGGCCAGGCGCTCGGCAAAGCTGACGTCGCTTTGCTCGAAAGCGCGGCTCACAGAGACGACTGTCAGCGCCCCGAGCACACCGGCCTCACCCACGAGGGGCACGGCGATCTAGGAGCGGAAATGTAGTGCCTTGACCAGGGAGAAGTGTCTCTCGTCACGAGTGGTGGCGTGGAGGAAACGGTCGCTCATGTCGGCGGACCAGTGCGTCTGCCCTGTGCTGATGACATGGGCGGCGGGGTGAGCGCCACGCAGATCCGGGGGGTGGGCAAGGCCGTCAACGAGGGGTTGGGCGAGCTCGTCACGATGACGAGCCACCATGCGTCGCAGACTGCCGTCTTCGGCGACGACATCGATCAGGCAGATATCGCCCACGACGCCGAGGACCAGCGAAGCCAGGCGGTCCAGTGTGTCTTTGAAGTCCGCACCCTCAGCGATGGCCTTTGCTGCCTGGGCGAGGAACGAGTTCGCCTCCGCCAGGGCCACCTGCTCGGAGTAGAGGCGGGCGCGGTCGAAGGCTTGGGCTGCCTGCTCGGCGACCGAGCGGAGAAAATCACGCTCATCGGCTTCGAAGACGTGTAAGCCGGGGTGGGCCACGAGCATTACGCCGACGCATTCTCCTCGGACGAGCAGGGGCAGGGCGGCAGAACTCGTCTCTAGTGGTTTTTGGCCCGAACACAAGAGTCGGTGGCCGGAATCTTCGGTGTACACCGGCTCTCCAGACTGAATAGCTCGCCCTAAAGGGCCGCGGTCATCGAGAGCCACGAAGCTGAGCGAGTCGTCGAGGGGTAGCTCGCCCTTTGCGGGCACATGGCTGAGCCCGCCCTCGCAAGACAGCCAGACGTGGACCCAGGTCGCCTCGGGCCGGGGGATCTGGCTTTCCAGGGAGCCAGCCAAGCTGGAAGCGATCTCCTCGGCCGAGGTCGCGGTGGCGAGCCTCGAGGTGACGCGCTGCAGACGCGATAGGTGGTCGGCGTCGCGTTCGGCCCGCAAGCGCGCCGCCCGCTCGGACTCGAACGCCTGCACCCGCTCGAGGGCCACCGCGAGCCGCTCGGCCATGAGCTCGAGTAGCTCCACATCGAGCTCGTCGAAGTGGGACAGTTCCAGGCTGGCGACATAGAGCACGCCGAGCACGCGCTCGTCGAAAAGGATCGGGACAGCTGCCACCGACCGCAGTCCACTGTTGCGGAGCACGGGGGAGACCACCTCGATCGTCGACAAGTCATCGACGAGGAGGGGTTTGCGCGTTGCGATCACACGTCCGGACATGCCTTCCCCCGCCCGGATGCCAAGCCTTAAGGTGACTTCCTCGCTCAAGCCGTTCGAGGCGCGGGCGATGAGCTCGTTTCCAGCCTCGTTGGCGACGAGCACGGAGACGGCGTCTGCGTCCAAGGCCGCCTTCATGGTGGCGAACGAGCTGCGAAAAAGCGCGTCCAAGACTCGGTCGGTACGTGCCGAAGCCGACGTCTCAGCCAGATCCTGCCACCACCGGGCGGCCGACTCACCCGCCACGCGGGCGGCATGCTCTGCCGCCACCAGTTGCTGCACGTCACGGGTTTTTCGTCCGCGCCCAGTCGGCAAAGGCGAACCGAACTGCTCGATTTGCCCCCCTGGTCCCTGCATCGCCACCAGTCCCTTGAGCTTTGCCGCCGACCGGTCCGGCTACAGGATAACTATGACGATCAGGCGGTCAAGGCCTCTGCAAGGCCAGCAACAGAAGAGATCCACCGGGCTAGCCGGACGGGTCAGCTACGTTTTTTCGCCTTACCGCCTTGGAACAGCTCACGCCAATCGTCGGCTTCGAGCGCGACGTCGTGCTTGCGCGCCGCGGCCTTGATCCTCTTCCAGGCTTCGTCGCGCTCGGCGTCTGTGACGCCTTCCACCTGATCGAAGCGCGCCACTGCGTTGCGCACATGGGAGGCATCGGAGAGCGGCTCCTTGCGCTCTTTGGCGAAGGCGAACTCCTTGTCTGAAAGGTCGTTCTTCTCCGCCGTCGTAAGGCCCTTGTTCCTAGAGGTAACCGAGGAGCCGTGGGCTCGCGAGCTCTGCGCCTCCCGCGCCTTGTCGAGGTTGCGGCGTGCTGCCTGCTTCTGCTTTGTCGTGGCCATGCGCGTGCCATACCCGCGTCCTGCGCCTTGCTAACAGGGCCACGACGTCATTCGTCGCCCGGGCGCGTGCCACTGGTAGAGGACTGATGACGACAGGCGTCGACAGCTAGGTCAAAGGCGTCATCACGTGCTTGATCTGGGTGTAGTCCTCGAGGGAGTACATCGACATGTCCTTGCCGTAGCCGCTCTCTTTGTAGCCACCGTGAGGCATCTCCGGCGTGATCCAAAAGTGCGTGTTGATCCACACGGCGCCGTACTGCAACCGGCGGGCGACACGCAAGGCGCGGGAAATGTCGCGCGTCCACACCGAGGACGCCAAGCCGTAGTCGACGTCGTTGGCCCAGGCGACCGCCTGTTCCTCGTCGGAGAAGCGCTGCACGGTGACGACCGGCCCGAAGACCTCTCGCTGCACGATCTCGGCCTTTTGGTCCACGTCGGTGACGACGGTCGGCTTGTAGTAAAAGCCCGACCCTGACAGCTCCTCGCCGCCCGTGAGGACCTTGCCACCCGCGGACTCCGCCCGTCTCGACGAAGCCCTTGACGCTCTCGCGCTGGCGTGGCGGAGACGAGCGGCCCCATCTCGACCTCTGGGTCCTTTGTGTCGCCGACCTTGATCGACTCGACCGCCGGGCACGAGCCCCGAGAGCAGGTCGTCGTAGATCTTCGGGCCGGCGACGACGCGGCAAGACGCTGTGCAGTCCTGGCCCGTGTTGGCGTAGCCGGCGAACTTCAAGGTCTCGATCAGGGCCTCGATGTCCGCGTCGTCGAAGACCACGACCGGCGCTTTGCCACCGAGCTCGAGATGGGCGCGCTTTACGGTCTCCGCACACGCTGCGGCGATGAGCTTGCCCGTCGCCGTGTCGCCCGTGACTGACACCAGCCGGACGGCCGGGTGACGGGTGAGGGCGTCGCCGATGACAGCGCCCCGACCGGTGACGACGTTGAACACACCGGGCGGGAAGATCTCCGCCGCCAACTCGGCCAGATAGAGCGTCGTGAAAGGGGCGTGATCTGAGCCGGCTTGATGATCGAGGTGTTGCCGGCTGCCAGGGCTGGGCCGATCTTCCAAACCGCCATCATCAAGGGGTAGTTCCACGGGCAGATGCCGACCGTGACCCCGAGGGGCTCGCGCCGGATCATGCTCGTGAAGCCCCTCTCGTACTCCCCGGTGGACTTGCCCTCCTGGCAGCGCGCTGCGCCTGCGAAAAAGCGCAGGTTGTCCGATATGAAGGGGATGTCGCTTTGCGAGACGGTGATGGGCTTGCCGACGTCGATCGACTCGAGGCGGGCGAGCTCGGCGCCATTGGCGTCGATGGCGTCGGCGAGCTTCAAGAGCATGCCGGCGCGCTCTTTCGGCGGCGTGTCGAACCAGACCTCGTCGTAGGCCTTCTGCGCCGTGGCCACGGCGCGGTCGATGTCCTCCTTGGTGGCGACGGCGACCTTGGCGATGGTCTTCCCCGGTGGCCGGGTCGATGTCCTCACCGGTCTCGCCGTCGGCGGGCTCGACCCACTTCCCACCGATGAACAACGGGCGGTACTTCTCGAGCTTGTCCTCCATGGTGCTGCTCCTTTCGCCAATCGTGTCCCTGGTAGGTGGCAAAGGTAGCCCGCGGGCTATCGTCTAAGGGCCAGGCCTTCGTTCACCGTCTGAACGCCGAGCCGGCCATCAAGCCGGGCCGGCGTCGGAGTCGTCCTCTACTTCTACTCCGTGCGCCTCGGCGATTGCCGGCGCGAGGGGCAGGGCGGCACCTTCGGGGACGAGAGTCGGCGTCGAACGGTTGAGAGTCTCCCCCCGGAAGAAGGCGGGTCCTGCAAAGCGCCAGATCACACAGCAGATGAGTCCGACGATGGCGCTCAGCAGGAAGATCATGAAGACTCCGCCGATGTCCCAGTGGGGAGAGAAGGGCAGCTTGAACGATGTGTAGCTCTGGTTGCTCGAGAAGAACCAGTCCTCCTTCAAGCTCCACGCCGCCTGCACCGAACATGATCACGCCACCGAGACCGGGCAGGATCCCCTTCATGAACAGCTCGCGGGTGTTCGCGCGTGAGCACCTTGCGGTAGTACCACAGGCAGGTCCAGCCGGTCAGCCCGTAGTAGAAGGCGATCCAGACCCCGATGGCGGTCACGGAGTCGGCGATCATGTGGCCGCCCGACATGTAGTTCATGGCGGCGTACATCACGATCGAGATCCCGCCCATTGCCACCGTTGCGGCGGTAGGTGTCAGGTACCTCTTGTGCATGTGGCCGAACCTGTCGGGTAGCGCCTTGTAGACGCTCATGGAGAGCACGGTGCGAGCCGTGGGCAGGATCGTCGTCTGCGTGGAGGCGACGGCCGAGGAAAACACCATGAGCAGCAACAAGTGCGCGAAGACCGAGCCGATCCAGCTCGAGCCGAACACGGCCGTGCCCTGCACGGAGAGCACGTCGGTAAGGTGCGCCGGGTTGGCAAGGCCAATTCCCGTCGTGCCGACGCCGGCGAAGGCCTGGGCGGCGATGGTGACAAGCCCGTAGGTAGCCAGCAGCAGCACCGTGGCGATGATCCCGGCCAGGCCCGGGAGCCGGTCCTTCTCGCTCGTCTCCTCGTTCACCGACAGCGATGTGTCCCAGCCCCAGTAGATGAACAGCATGAGCACGAGCCCGTCTACGAGGGCGGTCGGAGAGACGGTCGTCGGGTTGAACCACGACAAGCTCGGCACCATGTGACCGGGCGGGGCGTGGCCCATGGCGACCCTCACCAGAGCGACGGCTGCGTAGACAGCCATCATGACGAGCTCGATCGCCAAGAGTATGAACTGGAGCCTGGCGGAGACCTCGATGCCTCGGTAACAGACGTAGGTGAGGGCGACGATGAAGAGCACGCCAACGAGGAGCACCCAGGAGCTGCTGGCGTCGTTGCCGATCCCCTTGGCGTTGAAGAGCAAGAACAGGTACTGGCCCGAGATCTCGGCGAGGCTCGCCATGCAGAGCACGTCAGAGGCGATGATCCCCCAGCCGCCGGCCCAGCCTGTCTTCGGGCCGAAGGCGCGCGTGGCCCAGGTGAAGGTCGTCCCGCAGTCGGGGTCGGCCTTGTTGAGCTCGCTGTAGCCGATGGAGATGAGCAGCATCGGCACGAAGGCGAGGATGACCACGAGCGGGGCGTGCAGCCCGACCGTGGCGGCGATCAGGCCCAGGGTCGCCGCCAGGCTGAAGGCGGGAGCAGTCGAGGCAGTGCCGATGACCACGCTCGACACGAGACCGAGTGCCCCCGACTTCAAGCCTTTGTCAACGCTGTCCTCCGGGGACAGCGAGGCGGCGTCTGGAAGCATCAGATCGTGCTCTCGTCCACCATCGCGTCCGCCACCTTGACGAAGCCGGCGATGTTGGCGCCGAGGACGTAGTCGCCGGGGTGCCCGTACTCTTCGGCCGCGGCACGCACGTTGGTGTGGATCGCACGCATGATGTGGCGCAGCTTTTCGTCGACCTGCTCCCGGGTCCATGCCAGGTGCTCGATGTCCTGGGTCATCTCCAGCCCGGAGACCGCGACGCCGCCTGCGTTGGCGGCCTTGCCCGGCCCGTAGAAGATCTTGGCGTCGAGGAAGCGCTCGACCCCTTCTGGCGTGGTCGGCATGTTGGCGCCCTCGGCGACGAGCTGGATGCCGTTGGCGACGAGGTTTCGGGCGTCGACGCCGTTGATCTCGTTCTGGGTCGCGCTCGGGAAGGCGCAGTCAGCAGGGACGGACCAGAGCGGGTTGAAGCCGAGGTCGCTCACCGGCGTGAAGCTCGCACCGGGGAACTTCTCGGTGTACTCGCGGATCCGGCCCCGCCGCACGTTCTTGAGCTCCATGACGTAAGCGAGCTTCTCGGTGTCGATCCCGGCCGGGTCGTGGATGAAGCCGTCAGAGTCCGAGAACGTGAGCGGCTTGGCGCCGAGCTCGATCAGCTTCTCGGCGGTGTACTGAGCGACGTTGCCACTGCCCGAGACGAGGCACCTCTTGCCCGACGAGGTCTTCTGAGCGCGTGGCGAGCATCTCTTCGGCGAAGTAGACCGCGCCGTATCCGGTCGCCTCCGGGCGGATCTCCGAGCCTCCCCAGTTGAGTCCCTTGCCTGTGAGGACACCCGTGAACTGGTTCGAGATCCGCTTGTACTGCCCGAACAGGAAGCCGATCTCCCGGCCTCCGACGCCGATGTCGCCAGCCGGCACATCTGTGAACTGGCCGATGTGGCGGTACAGCTCGGTCATGAACGCCTGGCAGAAGCGGCGCACCTCTCCGTCACTCTTGCCCTTAGGGTCGAAATCGGAACCGCCCTTCGCCCCGCCCATGGGCAAGGTGGTGAGGGAGTTCTTGAGGACCTGTTCGAAGGCGAGGAACTTGAGCAGTCCCAAGTAGACCGTCGGGTGGAATCTGAGGCCGCCCTTGTACGGTCCGATGGCACTGTTCATCTGGACGCGAAAACCGCGATTGACCTGGACCTCGCCATTGTCGTCGACCCAGCTCACCCGGAACATGATCACCCGCTCGGGCTCGACCATGCGCTCGAGGACCTTCGCCTCCCGGTACTTGGGGTAGCGCTCATCGACTGGCTCGAGAGAAGTCAGCACCTCGCTGACCGCCTGCAAGAACTCCGGCTCGTGGGAGTTTCGCGCTTCAAGATCGTTCAGAATCGCTTTGACGTTGCTGCTCACTGCAGTTGCCTCCTAGTGCACGCCGTTGTGCATGCCTCGCCAATGGTGACGAGGGCTTTTTTGCGATTGTCCCACTACCAAGAGGCTCTGAATAGGGACTTTCGGCCTATGGAGGAAACGGGGGATTCCTCTAGACTCAAACGGTGGACCTCCGAAGTTGCTTTTGCCAAGAGGCACTCATTTCCGCTCTGTTGATCGGATTGCTGAGAAAGGACCGTGCCGTGCGAGTTCTCGTAGTAGGAGCCGGTGGAGTCGGGAGCGCGTTTGCCCATATAGCGGCGCGCCGGGGCAACTTCGAGAAGGTCGTGATAGCCGACTACGACCGGGAGCGCGCCGAGAAGGCGGCGTCGGTCTCTGACCGCTTCTCGGGCGTCAAGATCGATGCGTCAAACGAGGCCGCCATCACCGAGCTGATCGAGGCGCGAGAACTGCGACGCAGTCCTCAACGCAGTGGACCCGCGCTTTGTCATGCCGATCTTCCGTGGCGCCTTCGCGGCGGGGGCCACCTACTTGGACATGGCGATGTCGTTGTCTCACCCGGACCCGCTCGATCCGTACTCAAAGACCGGTGTCAAGCTGGGCGACGAGCAGTTCGAGCTCGCCCCGAAATGGGAAGAGCGTGGCCTGCTGGCGCTGGCCGGCATCGGCGTCGAGCCAGGGCTCTCCGACGTGTTCGCTCGCCACGCCGCTGACAAGCTTTTCAGCTCCATAGACGAGATCGGCGTCAGGGACGGCGCCAACCTCGTGGTCGACGGCTATGAGTTCTGCCCGACCTTCTCGATCTGGACGACGATCGAGGAGTGCCTGAACCCGCCGGTCATCTGGGAGAAGGGTCGTGGCTGGTTCACGACCGAACCGTTCAGCGAGCCGGAGACCTTCGAGTTCCCCGCCGGCATCGGCCCGGTCGAGTGCGTGAACGTCGAGCACGAAGAGGTCCTCCTTGTCCCGCGCTGGGTGGACGCGAAGCGCGTGACGTTCAAGTACGGCCTCGGGGACGAGTTCATCGGCGTGCTGAAGACGATCCACATGCTCGGGCTCGACTCGACCAAGGTCGTATCGGTAGGCGGCGAGAAGGTCTCGCCACGCGACGTCGTTGCCGCCTGCCTGCCAGACCCGGCCGAGATCGGCGATCTCATGCACGGCGTCACGTGCGCCGGCACCTGGGTTACGGGCACGGGCAAGGACGGCGCGCCACGTGAGGTCTACCTGTACCACGCGGTCGACAACGACTGGTGCATGTCGGAGTACGACTCGCAGGCCGTTGTCTGGCAGACTGCCATTAACCCGGTGCTGGCCTTCGAGCTACTCGAGTCGAAAGCCTGGTCCGGTGTCGGGCTCCTCGGTCCCGAGGCGCTTCCCGCTGAACCGTTCCTCGAGCTGCTGTCCGACTGCGGAGCACCCTGGGGCCTCGACGAGCGCAAGCCGGCGGGCGCCTAGGCCCAAAGAAAGGCTCACCTAAACAGGCCGGCGAAACTCGCCCCAAGAGCTGGGCGCATTCGTAGAGCCGATTCTTTATTTCCCGCCCCGGGTCTCTCGGTTGCGCTTTGAGCGCTTTTCGAGCGGCCCGGGGCAGTCCTTTTTGGTGGGCAATAGGTGGGCAAGGTGGAGCGGATTGAGGTCCACCGAGTCCGCAGAGGTCATCGAGCCTTTGGCTTTTGGACCCCGGCCGTGTCGAGGCGTCGGATGCGGTACCGCGCGGCGGGCGTCGGCACCGACGTGGCCGCGTCGGCCCAGGCTCTTTTGTGCCATCGTCGTGACGCTGGTGCTGTGGCTACCTGACCTCTACATCTTGTACAGGGGCCAGCCACCGCCCGCGGTAGCCGTGCTCATGGTCATGCACCTGGCCATCGCCGTGGTCACCTACAATGTGCTCGTGCGAGCAGCCCCAGTAGGCCCGCTCTTGTCGCGGGGCGACAGGTCTCCCGAGCGATCAAAGACGGTCGGGAAGGTTCTGCAGCTTGTCGGCCAGCGAGGCGCAGCGCTGCACAACGAAGCTGCGAGTTGAGCCACCAGAAAGGGTGAGAACGAGCGATCCCGCAAGTGGCGCGGACGATATGGGGTGAAGGCTGACATTCCTCATCTGGGTCCAAGTGATGCTCAAGACGGGCCCCTGGCCTGTTTGCTTTGGCGTGAAGGTCAGGCCGCGTTGGTCCACCAGCAGTTCTCCAGGAACCGGTCTGGCATCAAAAGAGCCGGGAAGGCTTTCAGCCCGGGCCGGGCCGACGTAGATCACGTCACCGGGAAGGCTCGCGAGCTGCCGCTGTTCGAGCCGCTGCCATCTCCTTTTCAATAGTGGGACCTCGATTGCAGCGATCACGATGACAGCCCCCAGGCCCAAGACCGCCTCGATCATGCCCTTTTTCGTGTTGCCGATGGCCCACACCATGATGAGCGCGATCGCGGCCACCAGGAAAAGGCGCTTGAAGACGAACCCCCAGAGGCCCTGCGGCGGGACTATCTCGGTGGTGGGAAGCCTCAGGCCAGCGGGCTCTGGCGTCACGCAGAGCACGCTAATGGATGGCGGCTCAGCTGGCGCCCGGCAAGCTCCTCGGCTCGATGCGCTGCTCGACGACGCCGTCCGAAACTCGCCGGACTGAATATGCCCCCTTGCCCTTGATCTCGGTCACGGCCTCGACGAGATCGGTTCCCCGGTAGACGAGGCCGACACCGTCGTCGGTGGCGTAGCCGTCGGGCAGCTCCCCGTCCGCTATGAGCCGCTGCAGGAGCGGCCGGCGACGGGCTTCGGAGTCATAGTGGACGCCGTTGGAATAGGGCAGGAAGGCAAGAGCGTCTCGGACCGGGCGCAGCTCGGGACCGAACGAGTCCGTGGTGCCCCCCACGTGCCAGCAGACTGACCCGGCGGAGACCCCGGCGAGGACGACACCCGCCCGCCACGCCTCGGCAAAAATGTTGTCGAGCCCGTGCAGGCGCCAGAGCGCCAACAAGTTGGCCACGCTTCCGCCTCCGACCCAGACCACGTCCTGATCGAGCAGGAGACCCGCCATGTCGTCGACGCTCGGCATCGGGAACAGGTTCAAATGGACGAGGTCGATTCCGGCGGCGCACGCGGCCTCGCTCAAGTGTGCGTTCCACGAGCGTTCGTCTCCGTTTGCCGTGCCCAAGTGGCACATACGAGGGCGGCGGGAGCTGACGCCGGCCAGTTCGATGGCATGCAGGACGAGGGGAGCGAAAGCCAGGTCTGAACGGTCCCCTCGTTTGAAGCCTCCCGAGGTGGCGAGGATCGTGGGTGCGTCAGCGGGCATCGCGTGAGCGTAGCGGGAGGCCGGAGGTCAGGAGGGGCGTACAGAGTCCTCGGGCGGATCTTGAGTCGGAGCAACTTTCTGTGGCGCGGCACGGTTCGGCAACACGACCAAGACGACGAGCCCGGCTCCGCCGACGACAATCGCCGCCACCGTGACGGCGAGGTCCAAGCCGCTCACGAAGCTCTGGCGAGCGATACCGGCGAGGCCGGCGCCGAGCGTGCCACCGATCTTCTCGCTCACGGCGAGGGCGCCCCCGAGCGAACCCGTGATCAGGTGCAACACCGAGGCAGGCATCGGGTGGTGAGCGAGCACTGGGGCCAGTCTGTCCTGGTAGCGGGTGTTGAGAAGGCTGCCGAGGATGCCAACTCCGAGCGCTCCGCCTGTTTGCAGGGAGGCCCCGTTCGTGGCCGACCCCACGCCGGCCTGGTCGATGGGGAGGGACCCCATTACCGATTCAGTGCTTGGGGCGAAGGCGAGGCCCGTGCCGAGGCCGATCAGCAAAAAGGCGGGTAAGACGTCCATATAGGTGTCGTGGACGGTCACTTGCGACAAGAGCCCGAAGCCAAGAGCCACGAAAGCCATCCCCGTGAACACGACGGCCTTGGTGCCGACAAGGCGCACCAGCAGGCTCGAGAGGGGAGCGACGACCAAGAGCACGCCAGCGATGGGCGCGATCCGCAGACCAGTCTCAAGAGGGCTGTAACCGAGGGAGAACTGCAGGTATTGAGTGAGGAGGAAGAGTCCTCCCATCAAGGCGAACATGACGAGGCCCATCGCGCCCACGGCGCCAGAGAACCGCCGTGAGGAGAAAAATGAGATCTGAAGCATCGGGTGGCTCGAATGCCGCTCCCAGGTTGCGAACAGGGCGAGCACAACCACGGCGGCACCGAGCGCGCCGAGCACGAGCGGATCGGTCCAGGAGCGATCCGGCGCTTCGATGATCCCCCAGAGCAACAAGCCCATTCCGACGATAGAAAGCGCCGCGCCCACCGGGTCCGAAGCCTTTGTGTTGGGATCCTTCGAGTTGGGCACGAAAAAGACGGTGGCCAGCATGCCTGCGAGAGCGATAGGCACATTGACGAGGAAGACCGATCCCCACCAAAAGTGCGCCAGCAGCCATCCCCCGGCCACGGGCCCGATGGCGACACCGAGCCCCGTCGTGCCGGACCAGATCCCGATAGCCCGGGCTCGGTCATGGGCCTCAGTGAAGGTGTTGGTGAGGATCGAAAGGGTCGAGGGCATGATGCCGGCCCCGCCGACGCCCATGAAGGCCCTCGCCGCGATGAGCCGGTCCGGGCTTCCCGAGAAGGCGGACACGGCCGACCCCGTGGCGAAGATCAGCAGGCCCGCCATGAAGACCCATTTGCGCCCGAGGCGGTCACCGAGGCTACCGGAGACCAAGAGCAAGCCGGCGAAGACGATCGCGTAAGCGTCGACGATCCATTGCAGCGAGCTCGACGAGGCGTGCAAGGTACGGACGATCACCGGCAACGCAACGTTGAGGATCGTGTTGTCGAGGCTCACGATCAAAAGGCTGATGCAAAGCACGGCGAGTATGACCCGACGGTTCGGGCGCCGCACCGGTGGGTTGGCAGACGGCCCTGGCGGGCCGATGACCATCACCGAAGGTGTGGAGTGAGGCACAGCAGTCTCTACTCTAGCCAGCCGTTTCCGCCGCGATTTCTAGCAAATGACATTGGGGCCGCCGATTGGTTTGAGACTGACCGCAGCCGGGAATCTCAGCAACCGCGTAGGCACAACTCAGGAAATCCTCAGGTAAAGCCGATGTACTGAACGTGTGTAGCTGCACCGGCGCTACCGTCCCTTGGAGGAGAGGACGATGGACGAGGAACACGAGAACAGCGAACCCACGATATCCGGCAACCTGCCCACTGCCCCCGGCTCGGTAACCCCGGGACCGGAGGCGATTTCCGGACAGCCTGAAGATGGCGAAGTGCCATTGAGCCAAGAGCAGTCCGACTTGTCGGACGCGCCCGGCGGCACTGGCAGCGGAGCCGCTGGCTGGCCTTGGGCGTCCCCCCCACCTCCCCCACCTCCCCCACCTCCCTCTGGCCCCTCGACGAACCCGGCCGGTCCCGGCAGTTCAGCCGGCGGCTGGACCTGGGCGTCCCCTGTGCCTCCCTCGACGAACCCGGCCGGTCCTGGCATCGCAGGCGGTGGTTGGACCTGGGCGAGTCCACCTCCGCCCCCTCCGCCCCCTCCGAGCTCTCCAGGTGGGACGCAGTGGGTTTATCCTCCAGGGCCCTACTGGGTCACGACGACTACTCCGCAGCCCAAACGGCGTTGGGGACAGACAGTTGTTGCTGTGGTGCTTGTTGTCCTGATCGCCATGGCCGCCGGGTTCGGAGTTGGCCGCGCTGCTTGGCGGACGAGCTCCGGCGGATCGACCCCGCCGACGACTGTGCCTTCCTTCGGCTCGGGCACTTCGCCTTTCGGCTCCGGGGAGTTCCCCTTCGGCTCGTCAGGCTCGAGCGGCTCGAGCGGCTCGAGCTCTACAGCCTCGGGAGGCCCGGCGGACGCCAACGCCATCGCCTCTGGCGTCGACCCTGCACTCGTGGACGTGAACACGACTCTTGGCTACGCCGCCGAGGAAGCAGCGGGAACGGGCATCGTCCTGACCTCGACTGGCCGGGTGCTCACCAACAACCACGTCATCGACGGCGCCACGACCATCAGCGTGACTGACGTCGGAAACGGCCAGGTCTATAACGCCTCAGTGGTCGGTTACGACCGTTCGAGCGACATCGCCGTGCTCCAGCTGCACGGTGCGTCCGGCCTGAAGGTCGCTTCCCTCGGCAACTCGTCAGGTGTGCACGTGGGTGAGGCGGTTGTCGGAATCGGGAACGCCGGCGGGATCGGTGGCACTCCGAGTGTTGCTGGGGGCTCGGTCACGGCGCTCAACCAGTCGATCACCGCCACCGAAGAAGACGGCGGCAACCCCGAGAACCTGCACGGTCTCATCCAGGTGAATTCGGACATCCAGCCCGGGGACTCGGGAGGCCCGCTCGTTGACAGCGCGGGCAAGGTGCTGGGCATGGACACTGCTGCGTCGGCAGGTTTCTCGTTCCAGACCACGGGCACCGAGGGTTACGCCATCCCGATCAACACGGCGATTGCGATCGCCAAGCAAATCTGGTCGGGTCACGCCTCAGCGTCGATCCACATTGGGCCGACCGGGTTCCTCGGTGTGCAGGTGGAGGGTGCCCAGACGGGCTCGGGAGCGGAAATTGTCGAAGTGGAACCGAATACTCCGGCCTTTTCGGCAGGCCTGGCAGAGGGCGATGTCATCACGTCGCTCAATGGCAACTCTGTCGCCTCCCCTGAGGCGCTCACGACTCTCATCCAGCGCTACCACCCCGGTGATCGTGTGCGCCTCGGCTGGACGGATTACTCCGGTGTGAAACACACCGCCACCTTGCAACTCGGCACTGGACCGGCCGCCTGAGCGGGGCGGGGAGACCGAGGGCAGCGACCTTGCGTCCCGTCTCAAGGAGCCAAAGGGTTGGCTCTTTGGGCTCGACCGCTTGGCCAGAGGGGCCGGTGTCGGAACCGGGCGGTGTGGTTTGACGGTGCCGAAGACCTGCTCAAGGGCCTGGCTGGCTCGGCCGATAATTGTTGGTGAGCTAGCCGTATGTGCACGACCCCCGGCCGACCCCCCTGGCCTGGGGGTCGCTGCACAAGTCGAGCGGGCGGCGTGCCCGTCACGGCTCCTGCGGCCTCCCGCCGAAGGCGGCCGTGCAGGCGGCCGCTTCCGGCGGGAGTTGCCGTGGCATTCCTGAACCCTAAGAAAGCGGGACCTTGATTTCGGCGGAGCTCATCTGGGTCTCCTTGGGGATGCTTGTCGCGGACAGCACCCAGTAGATGACGCCGGCGACGATCATGCCGAAGAGCCAGCTGAAGTCTGCGCCATAAGTCCAATTGGAAAGAGGTCCGGTGTAGGCCGGCACATAGAACGCGGCATCGATCCACATCATTGCGCCGAACATGCCCGCCGCCAGGGCGACCAGCGCCTTCCAGTTGAAGCCGTTGTTGCGCCAGTAAAGACCGCCGCGTCGTTCAGCCAACGAAACGGTGTCGTACCGGCCACGACGCAGGAGGTAGTCGACTAGGAGAATCCCGAACCAGGGTCCCAGCCACACCACGATGTAGTCGAGGAAGCCGGACAGGTCCGTGTAGAAGTTGCCCTTGAATATCACCAGGGCCGTCACTCCGCCGGAGATGACGGTGTCGACGAGCACACAGCCCCACCGCTTCAGCGGGAGGCCGATCGCCTGCAGGGTGACTCCGGAGGAGTACATGTCGATCGAGTTGATGGCGAACAGCTGCGGCAGCGCCAAGATCAAGAACGGCCAGAAGAACCAGCTGGCGAATGCCGCTGGCACAGCCGCGGCCTCAGTGACCTTCGGGCTCACGAGATAGGCAGCCGCGCCGAGGAGCTCGAGAAGGATGGACGGGATGGCGCCTCCGAGAGTGGCTGCCCAGAAGGTCTTCATCTTGGGCGTGTCGCGGGGGAGGTAGCGGGAGTAGTCGGCGGCGTTCTCGGTCCAGCCGAGCCCACCGGCCGAGACGATGAGCACGAGGGCCGTCGTCCAGAGCCACCACGAGGTGTGCTGGTGCAAGCTGCTGATGTGGGCATGCGGGATGACGAGAATGGCCATCACGATGAACACGACGATGAACACATATGACAGGTAATGCAGGACCTTGGTGATCGTCGCGTGGCCGAGGAAAGGCGCTATGAACTGCACCGCCACGGCACAGATGATTATTACGACCTTTGCGGCTGCATCCAGAGTCGTTCCCTCGTGGCTGAACATGGCCTCAATGATGAGAACGATGATGACGAGACCCTCGATCTCGAAGCCCACCTGGGTGATCCAGTTGAACAGCGAAGGTGCCCGGTTGCCGTTGCGACCGAAGGGTGCCCTGCTCACCATGAAAGCGGTGGTGCCGGTCTCAGGCCCGGGCAGACTGGCTATTCCGAGGACCACGTAGAAGACGTTGCCGACGAGGATCGCCCACACCGCTTGCCAGAAGGAGAGCCCGAAAGACACGATCAGGGCTCCGTAGACGAGGAACTCGACGTTCCACAACGCTCCCGCCCACATCCAGAACAGACCCGCGGGACGCATCTTTCGGTCCGACTCGGGAATCAGCTCAATGCCGCGTTGCTCCAGCTTCCCCGCTTGGTAGGCCTCCGTACTGGGAGGCGCATCGAGGTCTAGCGACCCAACACCACCGCCCGTCGAAACACCCGCGTCCCCCGCAGGCGTCATATGGTCCATAGCCTCTCCTTTTCCTCAGCGGTGTAGAAGTTGCTCAACTCACGTCACCAACGTAGCGATCTGAGTGGGATATGGCCGGGATGATTCCAGGCGCAGGACTTTTCCACGCACGTCGGGGGTTGCCGGGTCTTAGCCGGTGACGGCCACATCTCCTCCAGCCTCTGAGTCAGGACATCCGAACGCTAGGGCCGAAAGGCCCGTCGAGGCGAAACGGACACCAACGGGGGAGGGGACGCCTCGTGCCGAGGGCTGGCCCGCGGGGGGCTCACAATTGTGCCGCGGTGAACCTCTCGAACTGCTCGGTGAAGCCTTCCAGGGCCGGGAGCAGGACCTCGACACCGAGCCCGGGACCTGTGGGAACGGCGATAGTGCCATCTTTCAGCTCGAAGGGCGCGGTGATGTCCTGGCGGAAATAACGGTCTGAGGCGGAGATGTCGCCCGGCAGCGTGAAGCCGGCCAGCGAGGCGAGGGCGATGTTGGCGGCTCGCCCGATGCCTGTTTCGAGCATGCCGCCGCACCACACCGGAACGCTTCTCGACGCGCAGACGTCGTGGACTGCACGAGCCTCGAGATATCCTCCGACGCGTCCCGCCTTTATGTTCACGACCGAGCACGCCCCTAGCGATATGGCCGTAAGCGCGCTTTGGGCCGACACGATCGACTCGTCGAGGCACACGGGTGTCTCGATACGGTCCGCCAGCTGGGCATGGCCGATCAGGTCCTCTTCGTCCAGGGGCTGCTCGATGAGGAGAAGGGAGTACTGGTCGAAGCGGGCTAGATGGGCGATGTCGGAACGGGCGTAGGAGCCGTTGGCGTCCACCTGCAACATGAGCTCGTTCCCGAAGCGCTCCCGGACCGCCTCGACCGGCTCCAGGTCCCAACCCGGTTGGATCTTCAGCTTCACCCGGCGGTACCCGGCCTCTAGATACTCGCTGACCGAGTCGAGGAGCTGTCCGATCGAGTTCATGATGCCGACGGCGACGCCTGCAGTGATCGAGTCGGTGGCCCCGCCTAAGAACTTGCTCAAAGAGATGTGCTCAGCGCGCAGCTGCGCGTCAAGCACTGCCATCTCCAAGGCGGCCTTGGCCATGCGGTGACCCTTGAAGCCAGCGAGAAGATTCGCGACGTCGGGCGCGCTCAGATGCTCTTTGACGAACAGGCGCGGCACGAGATAGCGCTTGAGCGTCAGCCAAGCGCCCTCGACGTACTCGGGGGAGTAGAGCGGATCAGCCCCGGCCACGCACTCACCCCAACCTTCTCCCTGGTCCGACTCGACGCGGACGAGAAGCGCCTCGCGGACCGCCTCGGTGCCGAGCGATGTGCGAAAGGCCGATACGAGGGGGAGACAGACCCGGCGCAGCTCGATGGAGTGAAGCTTCACGGCCTACCCTTCAGCTCAGCGGACATGGATGGAGAGAGGGGCTTGTGGCCCCTGCAAGCGGCCTGCACCGTTCGAGTCTGGCCCGTAAAGCTCGCCTTTGCCCGTCGTCAGCTTGAAGCCGAGGACTCCAGAGGCCGTTGAGAGTTGCGCCGCGCCGCGATACTGGCCCGACTACCTGGGGTTTAGCTTCTGTGGCGTGGTCTCGTCCGACTCGATCCGCCCCCATGCCCGCGGGCAGGGCGGCCGGCACTTTGCCATTCTTCTCACCCTCGCACTGGCAGCCGTCTCCGCGAGTTGCAGCTCGGTTGCCGCCCCGAGACAGTTGACGACGTCCACCACCCACGTCCTGCCTACGACCTCTACCACCCAACCACCCCCGACCACGACGACCCAACCCCTGCCGCCTCGGATGGACGACGGCTCGCTTGGCAATCAAGCGACTCGTGTCGCGTGCAGGTTGTTGAGTCGGGCTCAGATTCGCGGCCAGTTCGGTGGCCCCGTGAGTCCCGCCACTGTGACCTATCCCTATTGCCAGTGGTTGGTGGGAGGCGATGCCTTCCTGGCTCTCGCGCTCGAGCCCAATACGTCCTTCGACACCGCGACCCAGTACGTCGACACGCTCGAGACGGTCACCGGCCTTGGCCAGCTTGCCATCATCGCCAACAACCGGTACCTCTATTTCACCTCCTCGGGCACCTCTTACTGGTTGCTTTGG
This sequence comes from uncultured Acidimicrobiaceae bacterium, assembly GCA_963779425.1. GTDB lineage: Bacteria > Actinomycetota > Acidimicrobiia > Acidimicrobiales > Bog-793 > Fen-455. The sequence goes on along the minus strand of CAVZYD010000009.1, from coordinate 377,841 downwards.
CAACAGGTGGGAGACTTCTCACAACTGCACGCCAACCAGCTCATCGCTTTGGCCCACGACGTGCTCGCTCATGACCCCGCCCGTGTGCACGCCGCCGCGCCCGTACCCGGGCCGCCCGGGCCGCCGATCTACTTCGCCGGAGACTCCACTGCTGCCGGGCCGGAGTGGGCCTGGGACACCTACCACGTCAACTCACCGGAGTTGAGAACCTTGGCGGAGTACCAGGTCGGAAGTGGTCTCGTTAACACGGGGTACTTCGACTGGGCTCGTCATCTCCTCGCCGTCGTGGCGGCTCGCCGGCCGCGCCTTGTCATCTACATGGGAAGCGCCAACGATGGCCAGGACCTGCTCGTCGATGGGGCGATCCAGCCTGTCGGGAGCCGGCTGTGGCGGCAGGCCTACGGCGCCAGGGTGGCAGGGATCATGAGCGCACTGGTTCGCGAGGGCGCCAAGGTGCTCTGGATCGGAGAACCGGCGATGCAGGACCCACAGCTCTCCTCCTACATGCAGGTGATGGACGCCGTTGTCGCGAAAGAGGCCGCCACGCATCCCGGCGTGACCTTCTTCAACCCGGGCACGGTCCTGAACGGTCCCGACTGGACCTACACAGCGACACGGCTGATCGACGGACAGCAGATCGACGTGCGACTCGACGGCGTGCACTTGAACATGGCAGGAAGCATTTATCTGGCCAGCTACATCGCCACCTACGTGGCCCGCATCATGAAGCTTCAGGATCGCTGAGCGGCCCGACACGCTCGAGGAGTTACCAGCGTGTCGAAAGACGTTGTCTTTGGAACATCTCTCGCACCTTTTCGACAGTCTAAAAGGACAGTCCGCCTGCCAGGCGCAAGGAAACGCGGGAGTTAGACCAGGCAGTGGTAGGTTTTCCAGATGAGAAAGCCCAGAACAACTATGACGGCAGCAGCCGTGGTGCTGTCGCTCTTTGTGGCTTTGGTGGCGTACGCGCCGGCCTCTGTTGCCACGGTTCAACGTCCCGTTGCCGCAGGCGTGACGGGCAAGGAAGCCGGCGCAAGTGCTGCGAGGGTGGCGATGGCTCCGGGTGTCGTCGTGGTAAGCGCCGCCACAGTGGCCGCCAATCTCGTCAGCGTTTCGAGCGACGGCAGCACGTTTGTCTTCAAGAGCCCTGCTGGTGCATTGAGCCAGCTAGCGCCGGGAAAGGTGATGTTGTTGCAGGGCTACACGGCGGCCGTGGTGGTCTCGGTGAGCCATTCCGGTTCTCGACTCACCGTGACGACGCGCCCGGCTGCGCTGACCGACATTTTCAAGACGGCGAACATCAGCTTTTCTCAGCCAATTGACTTCGCCAACGTATTCGGCGACCTCGCGCCCGGCTCTCCGGCCTCGGACCCGGCCGGTCAGCTGGCCTCACTTCGCCCGAAAGCGGCGCTCGCGAGCACGGCCAAGCCGGTCGTTCCCGCCGTCGGTCTTTCTTACAGTGGCAAGGGACCCGGTGACTTCTCCTACGGCGTGGCGGTCTTTCCCAGCTTGTCCCGTCTCAACTGGGAAGTTCAGGGATGTGTTGGCGGATCCTTCCTTTCCGGTACGACCTGCGCCGGGAGCTCGACAGGGCTGAGCTTGAGCACAACCTTGTCGGGCTACATCGCCAAAGCGAACCTTTCCGGCGACTTCGACATCGCAAACGGCCAGAACGTGCACAGCAGTTTCTCGTTCCTGTCGACCGGTGGTGTGAGCATCACCTACCAGATCCTTGACCCTGCCAAGGGCAGCTTCAAACTTCCCGTCCTACGCATACCGATGTCGTTCAACGTTCCCTTTGCGGTGGCCGGCGTCCCCATGCTCTTGAAGGTGTCATTCGCTCTGCTCGTGACCGTGGCCCTTTCGAGCAAGAACTCCACCGTACGCGGAGGCGAGAAACTGACCTACGGCGGTGCCGAGGCCGTGACCGAGTCCGGCGGCTCTGACTCGGCTTCCTCGAAGATCCTGCAGATTGCTGGGTCTTTCATCACGAGCAAACCTTCGGTGACCCTGTCGTCTGCTGCGGTCGAGGTCGCCTCGCAGATGAAGGTCGGTTTTGGGCCTGGTCTGGCCGCGGCGAACATCCTCGGTTACGGCGACGTGATCGTCGCAATCGGTCAGACAACCGGCTCGCTCGTGGCCGGACTTCCCTGCTCGTCTTTCTACCTGAGTGTCTCCGGCCACGCCTATATGGAGGCCCAGGTGGCCATCTGGAAGATCGCTTCCAAGCCAGTCACCCTCTTTTCCAAGGACTACACGGACCCAAAGGCGGAATGCTGACGCGGCTTCCCTGGACTCTGAGAAGCGCACCGAGCCACCGGTCGCGCTGTGTGTGTTCGACGGCCTCCACGTCGCCGACGCGAGACAAACCGAGGCGGCCGGCGGGTGAGCGACAGCCAGACGAAGCTCGCGGCTTCGACTCGAACGGCGTCGGCCGCGGCGCGGGGCGCCGCCCAAGAGCGCGCCGCCCGCGCCTACCGGATGCTCGCCGGGGCCCTTAGGCAAGGGTGGCCTCAGAAAGGTGGGGTCGCCAGCTTTTTCGAGGAGCGGCCACGGCCGAGTCCGAAGAGCCTCGGGTGCGCTGTCCAGATATCCTCATTGTGAGTTCGTCCGACAAAGCGGGGGGACGGGAGATGGAGGTAAGCGCGTCGCCATTGAGCGATGCATCCGAGCAGGAGAGGTGTCCCATGGTTACCGAGCAATCATCCATGCCGCGAGCGGGTGGGTCGAGCGAGCCCAAGCCACCGGCTCTTAGATCTGTGGGCGCCTCCCCTCAACGGCGCCCGAGCGCCGCCCAGGCCTTGGCACCGCTCGTTCGCAACCTGCTGGGCACTCATATCCCGGTCCGGTTCGAGCTTTGGGATGGAAGTGGGTTCGGACCAACAAACGGTCCGGGCACCATCCACGTCCGCTCGGTCGACGCCTTGCGCCGCATCATGTGGGCGCCAGGTGAGCTCGGCTTCGGGCGGGCGTATGTCGCCGGCGACATCGAGCTCGAGGGTGATCTCGTCGCCATGTTTGCGAGCCTGCACGAGGTCGCGCCCCGGGACTTGCGTGTCGGTCTTCGTGCAGTGCCGGCTGCCCTAAGCGCCGCCTATCGCGCCGGCGCCATAGGGCTTCCTTTGCCCGCTCCGCCCGAGGAGGCACGCGTCTCAGGTTTGCAGCACTCGCGCCAACGAGACACCCGAGCGGTCACGCACCACTACGACGTCGGCAACGACTTCTACGAGCTAGTGCTCGGCCCGTCGATGACCTACTCGTGTGCCCGCTTCGCCGACCCGACAATGAGCCTCGAACAGGCCCAAGGCTCCAAGCACGAGCTCATCTGCCGCAAGCTCGGGCTGGGTGAGGCAGGCCGTTCGCGCTTGCTCGACGTTGGATGTGGGTGGGGGACACTCGTAATGCATGCCGCCTCTAGCTTCGATGCCACCGCCGTTGGCATTACCTTGAGCCAGACACAGGCGGACTACGCCCGTAAGCGTGTTGCCGCAGCCGGCCTTGGCGACCGCGTAGAGATCCGTGTGCAGGATTACCGGGAGCTGGCGGGCGAGCGTTTCGACGCCATCTCCTCGGTCGGGATGTTCGAGCACGTCGGCAAGGTGCGAACGGCCCAGTATTTCGAGACGCTGCACGGTCTGCTCGAGCCGGGGGGCAGGTTGTTGAACCACGCCATCTCCGAGGCAGGAGGATCGAGGTTGAGGCCGTGGAGCTTCTTCGGCCGTTACGTCTTTCCGGACGGAGAGCTTCTCGATGTCGGCGACGTCGTGCTCGCAATGGAGCGCGCAGGCTTCGAGGTTCGCGACCTCGAGTCACTCCGCGAGCACTACGCGAAGACTCTGCGGGCCTGGGTGGCGAACCTTGAGGCCAACTGGGACACGGCGGTCGAGCAGGTCGGCTTGGCCCGCGCCAGGATCTGGCGCCTCTACATGGCGGCGTCGGTCATCGGTTTCGAGAACGGCGGCATCGCTGTGCACCAGGTGCTCGGCGTAGTACCGGACGCCGGCAAGAGCGCCATGCCTGCGACACGCGCTGCCTGGGGTTAAGGGGCAGTCGCGCCCGGCTTGTTTGCCTGCCGTGTCAGGCGCGATTTGTCTTCTACCAGGTTCACGACACACAAAACAGGGTCGTCCCGGACGAGGGGGTCGAACCCGGTTACCAAGAGCGGGGCATTGAGCCGCTCCAAAGTTGCCTTCAACATGCCAAGGTGCATGCCGCAGACAACCGGCCTGGCATCCTTCGCAACCTCGAGGAACGGACAGTGGTGGAGCAGGATCCGCCCCTCTTCCCAGCGGGCCTCGGGCTCGAAACCAAGCCCGTCGAACAGACTCGTGATGGATGCGACCGCTTCGGTGGGCGTCGGGCACACGGGGCTGAGGGGCGAGGCGTCAACCGCCGCCGCCCATCGTCGCCCCGCCCGAACAGCCTCACTCGACGCGTCCTCCATCTCGCTCAGCTGGCCCGCCAGCGACTGGGCGAGGCTCTTGTAGGCGCTATCTGGTCCCACTGGAGAGCCTCGCCCAAGATCGGTCGGTCCTGCGGCGTTCTCGTAGAGCACCCGCGGACGGCCCCGGGTGGTTCGTTGCTCGATGGTGCGTCGCGCCAGACCTACCGATACCAAAGCCTCGAGATGGGCACGGGCGGTATTGCGGTGCAGACTGACCACGCGCCCGGCCTCGGCGGCGTCGAGGGGCCGGCACGACCCTTGGAGCACCTCCAGCAATCCCTGGCGGGCTCGCCCGCGGCGCAGCCCACCTGTATCCGGTCTTCTCTCGGCCCCCGGCACTCCATCATTATCGTCTGATGCCGTCACAAATACAACGGTCGCTGCCAACAATCCAGCAATGTTGGGAACAAGCCTCGTAAAATCCGCCTCCTTCAAATGTAAATAATCCGTTGTCGTAAGGGCGCGAAGATCGCCGCGACGATGTTGAAGGCGAGCTAGACAAGCGCGACCGCCGGCCGGTCGCACGGACAGTGCACCTGGAAGAAAGCAAGGAATGCTGTCGGAGACCATTTCCTCTTTCTGCACTGTGTTTGTTCCGGGTCCTTTGGGATCACCACGAGGACTTTTGGCCCTGGGCACCCAGACATGCAGCCTGTTTTATGGATTCATGACTCACAAAAAGTGGTTGCGGCAAGCCGGGGAGCAATGATGTCGAAGTTCTCGAGGCGGAGCTTTCTCGGAGGCAGCGCGGCCGTCGCGGGCGGATTGGTCTTGGCAGACCACCTGCGTTTCTTGGAGCCTTCGACCGGCGACCTGGCGAGCGAAGACAAGTTCTTGACCGGCAAGGAGGTGGTTTACCGGACGGGACACTCCAACAATTGCGACGGCGCGTGCGGGCACCTCGTCCATGTGACCGACGGGCGTGTCACGATGATCGGCCCGGCGAGCTGGGGGGCAACGACCATCTCAGGGGAGCCGGCGCCGACCTTCCACCCGCGGATCTGTTTGCGAGGACTCTCGCAGATCTCCAATACCTACAGCCCGGACAGGATCAAGTACCCCTACAAGCGTGTCGGGGAGCGGGGCTCGGGCAAATGGCAACGTATCACCTGGGATGAGGCGACGACCCTTATCGCGGACAACTTCACGCGGATCCAGGCGAAGTACGGAAAGACGGCCGTATGGGTGGCCCCCTACACCGGCTCCCTCGCGGTGCTCGAGGGTGTCATTGGGGCAGGATTCCGTTTCGCGAGCGTCATCGGCGCCTCGGCGGGTGACTCCGAGGGCGACAACGAGGGCGACTCGGCGACCCCGGCGGGGTGGAACTACGTCCTCGTCGATCCCACCAATCCGGCCAACGCCGGTGGCTTTTTCACCGGGCACGAGTCAGTCGACTTCATGAACGCCAAGACGATCGTCTTTTGGGCTAACAACGTCGCCGAGACCTCTCTTCCTGATTGGCGGATCATGTGTGACGCCCGGGACCAGAACGGTACTCGGCTCATCTCGGTCGATCCCCGCTTCACGGTCACCTGCGCCCAGTCGGACGAGTTCGTGCCGATCCGACCTGGAGCGGACACCGCACTTATCGACGGAATCATCAACCAGATCTTCAAGAACGGGACCTACGACGTCGACTACATCCGCGCGAACACGGTCGGGCCTTACCTGATCGACCCCGGCGACGGGACGTGGCTCCGCGCCAACAAGGTCATTCCCGGCGCCAAGGACGACTATGTCGTTTTTGACGAGTCCGACAATAAACTTAAGGCGGCCAGCGATCCTTCGCTCAAGACCCCGGCCGTACTGGGGACACACTCGGCCGGCGGCCTCAAGGCACGAACGGCGCTGCAAGCACTGGCTGACATGGCGGCCAAGTACACCCCGGAGTACACAGAGAAACTGACCGACGTGCCCGCCGCCCAGGTGGTCTCTCTGGGCCAGGTTTGGGGGGCGAGCAAGCCCCTTGCCGTACGGGTGGGATTCGGTTTGTCGCACTGGTACCACGGTGACTTGCACATGCAGGCGCTTTTGACCCTGCAGGCGATCACAGGCAACATCGGCGTCCACGGCGGAGGGGTGACAACCTTCGCCGGCGGGATGGCGGCGACCTTCGCACCGTTCGACCTGGGTGATTTCTGGGCGCCGAAGGGGACCAAGATCTACACCCTGCTCGAGCCGATGAACTTCTGCGACGCGGTGGAGAAGGCCGATCCCTTCCCCGTGAAGGCCGCCTGGTTCCCGATCGACAACTTCGCCCAGCAAATGTCGGACCGCAACCGGATCAGAGCCGCCATGGAACAGCTCGAGTTCGTCGTCGTCTCCGACTACTCCTTGACGGCGACGGCGGACCTGGCCGATGTCATCCTTCCCGCTTGCACTTACTTCGAGAAGACCGACCTCCTGTCCTCGAACAACTTCTACCTGCAGTTCATGCCTAAGGTCATCGATCCGCTCTTCGAGTCGAAGTCCGATCTCGACGCCATCCGGATGATCGCCGACAAGATGGGCTACGGCGAGTACTTCACCGAGACCCCGGAGGAATTCCTAAAGCAGATCCTGCGCCTCGGTCAGCCGGACGCCGACCCATCTGTGCAGGGCCTCACCTGGGAGCGTCTAACGACCGAGGCGGTGCACCTCAACACCGACCCGATGCCTTGGTTGCCGTTCTTCAACCAGCAGTACCCGACAAAGAGCGGCAAGATCGAGTTCTACGTCGAGATGCTCCTTCCCTACGACCAGGAGCTTTGCGACCACAAGGAACCGATCGAAGCCTCACCGACGAACCCGCTCTATGCGAAGTACCCGCTCGTGTTCCTCTCGACGCACACCAAGTTCCGCACCCACTCTCAGTTCGTCAACCTGCCTTGGTTGAAAGAGATCAACAACGGCGGCGACGGCTTTTTGGAGATCAACCCCCGTGACGCCGCGCCTCGGGGCATCGTGGACGGCAGTGTCGTGCGGATCTTCAACGACCGGGGCGAGATGAAGGTGCGGGCACGCCTCACAGAGTCGATGAAGCCCGGCGTCGTCAACTGCTACCAGGGTGGCTGGGACACGATTCGCGTCAAGCACTACATCGAGGGTCATCCGAACAACTTGACCCATCAGATAGCGAAACCTGCCCAGGCGCTCATCCCCAACTTCCCGTCGAACGCGGCGTACTACGACGTGCTCGTTCAAGTCGAAACATCTGGAGCGTGATCAACATGCCTGCCAACAATGATGACTACGTCCCCCACCACGTCATGGTGATCGACACGAACCGTTGCATCGGATGCTGGAGCTGCGCGATCGCCTGTAAGCAGGTCAACAACGAGCCCCTCGGTTACTTCTGGAACCGGATCCTCACGACCGCGCCCAACCAGTCCACGACCGCGAAGGCCCCAGCCAGCGACAACCTGGATGTGCCGTGGGGGACCTACCCCAACTGCGAGCTCGCCTACCTGCCGGTTGCCTGCCAACAGTGCGACGACGCCCCGTGCGTGAAGGTCTGCCCGGTGCAAGCGACCTTCCGCCGTGACGACGGCACCGTGCTGATCGATTACAACCGCTGCATCGGTTGCCGCTACTGCATGGCCGCGTGCCCCTACGGTGTTCGCATCTTCAACTGGGGGGATTCCACCTATGCCCCCGGCGGTGTCGTCGGATACGGCAAGGAGTACTGGACCGAAGGCCGCCTCGTCTTCACTCCCGAGCGCCCGAAGGGAGTCGTCGAGAAGTGCACCTTCTGTGTGGAACGCATCGACGTCGGAGAGGAGCCCTACTGCGTCGTCGCCTGCCCGATGGGGGCACGCATCTTCGGCGATCTAAAGGATCCCGAGTCACAAGTCAGCGAGTTCGTAAACGTTGGTGGCGCTGAGCAGCTCCACCCCGAGCTCGGCACGAACCCGAACGTCTACTACCTCCCGGTCGCCAGGCGCGTTCCGGGCGAGAGCTGAGGAGAAGGCCATGGCCACAACTACCGCGGCACTTCCCGTTCGCGCGACGCGCACCTTCCGGCCGATCTGGGCCTGGTACGCAGCCCTCGTCGCCCTCATGGTCTGGGGCTTGGCGGCTTGGATAGACGAGCTCCATTACGGCCTTGCCGCTACGGGTATGCGCGACGTCGTCTCGTGGGGCATGTACATCTTCACCTTCGCCTTTTTCATTGGCCTGTCGGCGGGAGGCCTCATAATGGCCTCGAGCGCCGAGGTGTTCGGCATCAAGGCCCTGAAGCCGCTCTCGCGCCTCGGCGTGCTGTCTGCCGCCGCCTGCGTGGCGGTGGCTGCCCTCATGATCATCCCGGACCTCGGCCAGCCCTTCCGGGTGGAGAACATCTTTATCCACCCGAACTGGACCTCACCATTGATCTGGGACATCTTGATCATCACCGTCTATTTCGTCTTTTCGGTGGTCGACCTCTATGTGCTCCAGCGCAACGCCGCTGAGCCGAGCCGTTGGAAGACCCTCGCCCGGGTGATGGCTTATGTCGGACTGCCGACGGCAGTCCTGCTCCACTCGGTGACGGCTTGGATCTTCGGTCTCCAGATCGCCCGCAGCTGGTGGAACACCTCCCTTATGGCTCCGCTCTTCGTGGTCTCGGCCGTCCTATCCGGAACGGCACTTGTGACCTTGCTCGCCCTTGGCGCACAGCGCTTCGGCAAGGTCGAGCTCTCGGCCGATACTCGCAAGTGGCTGCGCGGCTTCATCGTCATCAGCCTCATCGTCGACCTGTTCTTCGTCGGCTGCGACTACATCACGGTGCTATGGGGCAACGTCCCGGCCGACCGCTCGGCCCTCAACCTCGTACTGCCGGGTGGCCCGTGGGCACAGCTGTTCTGGGTCGAGTGGATCATCGGAGGTCTGATCCCGCTTGCCTTGCTGCTCGTGCCCCGGCTCAAGAAGGTGCCCGGCTCGCTTGGGCTGGCGGCGTTTCTCGTCATCATCGGCGTCTACGCCTTCCGCATCGAGCTCGTCGTCCTCGGCTTTATCAACCCTCTCACCCAGTTCCCGCCCGGGAACGCCGTCGGTACCTTCAACCCGGCCACTTCCTCGTTCCAGCTTATCGGCCGCTACCACCCGACCTGGATCGAGATCGGCATCGTGCTCGGGCTCGTGGGGCTCTTCTTGAGCCTTGTCACCCTGGGCTACCAGAAGCTTCACGTCATGGAGGCTCTGCCTCAGGCCACCAAAGGCGAGAAGCACCGCGTCAGATCGGCCAAGGTGTCCTCATGACCGACGACAGGACCGTTGCGAACGGCACCGCAGTATCCAACGGTGCCGGTACCGCTCTGGCGGTGGTGGCCCGCCCGCCGTCCGAGCGCCCGGTCAAGGAGCTGCCGGAGACCGAGACGATCGTCGCCGCTGTCGATCTGCTAAGTCACTTCTGGAGTCGTCCCCTTCCTCACGAGGTCGAGAAATGGCTCGAAGCCCGAGACCTCGTAGCCGAGACGCACCGGCTCATCTCTTCTGATTCAGCAGACGAACCGCTACGGGTGCCCGATGGGGAAGAGTCTCTCGCCCTGCTTGACGAGTTCGAGCGCCTCTTTGTAGGCCCCGGACAGGTGCCCTGCCCGCCTTATGAGTCGTTCTGGCGCGAAGACGTGCCGGTCGACATCCGCCGCACGCTCATGGGGCCTTGCACGGCCGAGCTGAAAGAGCTCTATCACGAGCTCGGGCTGCAGGTGTCTTCAGGCGCCGGCGAGCTGCCGGACCATGTCGCCATCGAACTTGAGGCTCTTGCGTACGCCCTCTCGCGCGGGCCTACAGAGCCGGTCGCCCGCCGGATCTTCGAAGAGCACCTTGCTGTGTTCTTGCCGCGGCTGTGTCGTGGCGTGGCCCACGACGCTGAGATGTCCTTCTACCGGGATCTGGCCGCAGTGACCCTCGACTGGCTGGCGACGATAAAAGCTTATTTTGCTGCCGCCAGTTCGGGCTGATTCGGGCACAGGGGACCTGTGCGAGCACCACAGGTGCCTGCGGAAAAAGCGCCAGGACAAGAGGCAGCGGTCGTAGTCCTATGTGGCGACCTAGGTGCACAGCCGGCGACCCACCAGTTTGAAGAGCTGCAGGTCCGCTTGCGCCAAGAGCTGTCGGGCACGCTCGTGCTGCGGGTCCCCGGGATGTGCGAAAGACCGAAAGGCCTTGTGGAAGCACTTTCGCCTCTCCACCCGAGACGTGTCGTGCTCGCGTGTCGCGTGGCGTCGCAACGGCTGGGGGAGCTGCACACCGCACTGCGGCGAGCGGCCGTGCCGCCCGGCGGAGTCGACATCGTCGATCTCGCTATCTCGCCTGGTCTGACCGATCAGGGAGCAAGGCGCATCGCCCTCGAACAGTCCATCGCCCTCTTGAAAGCGGCGGTGGCGCGCGTGACGGCGGCCGATCTCGAGGCGCCGGTGTGTGAGCGGACGAGCTTGTCGGTGGGCGGGGTCTCCCGCCGGTCTTTGTTCCGTGGGGGGAGCAGTGCACGTCATCCGGTCGCGGTCTGGCAACCGGAACGCTGCCCCGGCGGAGTTGGCTGCACGGCCTGCGTGAAGGCGTGCCCGCACGGGGCCTTGAGCCGCCAAGCCGCTCGTGTCGTCGTCGACGGCGACAGCTGCACTTCCTGCGGTGTCTGTGTGGCGGCCTGCCACAATGGTGCCTTCACTCTTCCCGGCGCCGGCTTGGACGGGCTCGCGGCGGCCGCCGGGATCCTCGTCGAGTCCATCGCAAAGCGCGGCTCAGCAACTGGCGTCGCGTTGGTCTGCCAGCAGGCCAAGACCGGCCCGCGGCTCGGGGACCAGTTCCTCGCACTGCGAGTGCCGTCGATGGAGATGGTGAGCGCGGGATGGCTGCTGCAGTTGCTCGCCGCCGGAGTAGGCACGAAGGTCGTGGCGTGCGAGGACAGCCTCTGTTGCGAACGCGGGGGCGAACTGTCGAGTTTCGTCAACGCGCTAGCCGGTGTCCTCGGCGCTAAACCTGAGGCGGCACAAGGCCCGGGCGGGCGGGCACGGCTGAGCCAAGCTGGGCGAGAGGCCGTACGGGGCGAGCAAGTCCGCATCGAGTTGCGTGAACCGCAGTCGACCATGCAGGCCTTGGCAGCGCTCGGAGGTCTGGAAACTGACCGGACGAGATGGCAAGCCGCCGGCCCTGGTTGCTCGCTCGGAATGCTTCGCGTCGATGCCTCTGGCTGCTCTCTTTGCGAGGTCTGCGTGAGTGTTTGTCCGACGGGCGCTCTGCAAGCCGAGCGAGGCCCGGCCGAGTCGCTGCGTCTCAGCTTCGACCCGGGGTGCTGCACCGCCTGTGGAGCCTGCGTGGCGGGATGCCCAGAAGGGGCCGTCGGCCTCGAGAAAGCGGTCGCAGGCGCCGACGTCGGGGCTGGTCGGCGAGTAGTGGCTACACAGCGCCCGGTCACCTGCGAGTCGTGCGGGGCACCGCTTGGCGCGGGACTGTCGGTGGCAGCGCTGCTTCGCATGGGTGCTTCGCACCCATTCATTGACGCGGCGGCGAGCCGCATCTGCGCAGATTGTCGCCTCGGCGGGCGCTCAGTCTCGTCGCGGGGGACGCCCTAGAGGTCAGTTTCTCGTCGTGAGCACGTCCTCGATCCACGAATAGGCAGCCACTGCTGCCGGAAAGCCCCGCGTGGTCACGGTCAGCGCCACGACATGGAACAGTTCCTCGGGAGTGGCTCCAGCCTTGAGGGCGCGCCGGGCATTGGAGCGGACCGCGCCTTCGGCCATGGCTCCGATGGCGATTCCGAGTTTCACGAGGCGGCTGGTGCGCTCGTCCAACGGACCGGCGTTGGCCGATTCCGCCAGCTCGTCGAGGTTCTCGCAAAGCTTGGGAAACCGTTCCCGGAAGCTGGAGTAGATCTCAGGTAGGTACTGCTCAGTCATGACTTCCTCCCCTAGAGCCCGGACGGCTGGATCACTCCAGCCACAGGCACTAGCGAGGCTATCGCTTCATCGTCGAGTGTCGCATGGTTCCTCGCGCCGATAGCGAGTTCTCTTGGGTCGACTGTTTGCAGCTCGACCCATTCGCAAGGCCGGCGGCGAGCCAAATCGCCCGGTCTTCGTCGCGAGGGCCGGCTGGCCGGCGTCGTGGGTGCCTTTCGGCCCTAACTCTCGCGCGGGATGGGTTTACACCTAGATCAAGGACTGTCGGCGTTTAGGAAGGATGGCCGATGACTGAAACGACTGCGTGGCTACCTGAGGTCACGCGAGACGACGTGTCGCGGAGGTGCTTCCTCAAGTGGAGTGCCGCCGTCGGCGGGACCGCGGCCGTGGTTGGTGCCGGTTGGAAAATGGGTCTCGTTCCCATCGGGCACGATGACCCTGCGCAGGCGGCCGAGCTGACCGACAACGCCGCGGCCGCCAAGACCGTGTGGAGTTCGTGCAATGTCAACTGCGGGAGCCGTTGCCCCCTTCGCCTGATGGTCGCGAACGGGCAAGTCATCCGCGTCGAGCAGGACAACACTGGAGACGACAAGCTCGGCAGCCAGCGGATCCCCGCGTGTCTGCGTGGACGCTCCATTCGCCAGCGAATCTACAACGCGGATCGACTTAAGTACCCCATGAAGCGAATTGGCGCCCGTGGTGAGGGCAAGTTCACCCGCATCACATGGGACGAAGCCTTCGACACCATCGCCGATTCGCTCAAAAACACCATCGCCAAGTACGGCAACGAGGCCCTGTACATCCAGTACGCCACCGGAACCGCTGGGGCAAACATCACCGGAGGGGGCATCAGCAACCGCTTGATGAACTGTATCGGCGGCAACCTCGGTAATTACGGCTATTACAGCACCGCGCAATACCAGGCCGTTTCTCCCTACTGGTACGGGACACCGTTCCCGAGTGGCAACACCTACGACGACATCGTCAACTCCGAACTTGTGGTTCTTTGGGGCGCCAATCCGATGGTGACCTTCATGAGCGGCGGGGCCGAGACCTTTGTGCTCGAGCAGGCAAAGAAACTCGGCGGCGCGAAGGTAATAGTCGTCGATCCGCGGCTTTCCGACACTGCTGTGACGATGGCCGACGAGTGGGTCCCCCTGCGACCGGGAACCGACACCGCACTCGTTGCTGGACTGGCTTACGTCATGCTGAAAGAGAACCTGCAGGACCAGGCCTTCCTTGACGAGTACTGCGTCGGATTCGACGAGGAACACATGCCCTCCGGCGTACCGGCCGGGCATTCGTACAAGAGCTATGTCCTCGGTGACGGTCCGGACAAAACGGCGAAGACGCCGGAGTGGGCCGCAAAGCTCAGCGGGGTGCCGGCAAGCAAGATCATTCAACTCGCGCGAGAGATTGGACAAGCCAAGCCCTGTGCCATTTTCCAGGGCTGGGGTCCACAGCGATCATTCATTGGCGACTCGAGTGTGCGAGGCCCCTACCTCCTAGCAGCAATGACGGGCAACGTCGGTATTCATGGCGGTGGTGTCGGGGCTCCCCAAGGCGACTACGCGCTTCCTGTCGCATATTTCCCGACGGGGAACAACCCTGTGAAGCCAATGATCTCGTTCTTCACATGGACCGAGGCGATCGAGCGGGGACCGGAGATGACCGCCCTCGCCGACGGCGTGCAAGGTGCCGACAAATTGAATGTCCCGATCAAGTTCATCTGGAACTACGCGGGAAACACAATGATCAACCAGCACGCCGATTGCAACCGCACGGCGAAGATCCTCGCGGACACCTCCAAGTGCGAGATGATCGTCGTGATCGACACCCAGATGACGCCGTCTGCCCGTTACGCCGACATCCTGCTCCCCGATGCCAGCAACGCCGAGCAGGTCGACCTGATCCCGCAGGGCAGCACGGGCCCGCTGGGCTACGTGATACTGGCCAGCAAGGCGATCGAGCCGCTTTTTGAGTCCAAGCCGATTTACGAGATCTGCACCGAGATCGCCAAACGGATGGGCGCCGAGGAGGCCTTCACCGAGGGTAAGAGCCAGGAGGACTGGGCCCGCCTGTTGGTGGCCCAAAGCCAGCAGGCCGTGGCAGGTTTTCCTGGCTACGAGGAGCTTGCCGCCATGGGCATCTGGCGCCAGCCATACACCCCGGACCACACCATCGTGGGCTTCGAGTCTTTTCGCCAGGACCCGAAGAAGAACCCTCTCGCCACGCCTTCGGGCAAGATTGAGATCTTCTCCAAGCAGCTCTGGGAGCTCAACCAGACCTGGCAGCTCCCAAAGGGCCAGCAGATCGCGGCCATCCCCGCTTGGTACGACTACCCAGAGGGCCCGACCGATCCTCTTCGAAGCACCTATCCACTTCAGTGCATGGGCAATCACTTCAAGGGCCGAACGCACTCCACCTACGCGAACGTGCCTTGGGTACATGAGGCCGAGCCACAGATCGTGTGGATCAATCCAACCGATGCAGAGGAGCGGGGCATCGTCAACGGCGACTCGGTCTATGTCTTCAATGCCCGAGGTCGCATCCAGATCGCCGCGAGGGTGACGCCGCGGATCGCCCCCGGAGTGATTTCGGTACCGCAGGGAGCTTGGTACACACCGGATTCGAACGGAGTCGACGTGGGTGGTTGCGCCAACACGCTTACCACTCAGATGCCGACGCCGCTGGCAAAGGGCAATGGGCAGTACACCATGCTGGCCCAGGTCGAGAAGGTCTGAGGGAAGAGGTCGGACTATGGCAAAGCAATTGGGTTTTTTCCTTGATCAGAACTACTGCACAGGATGTAAAACCTGTCAGATTTCCTGTAAGGACAAGAACGACCTGCCCATCGGAGTGATCTGGCGGCGGGTCGCCGAGTGGGCCGGCGGCTCCACCGTCGAGTACGACGGTGTCTTCCAGACCACGGCGTTCGCCTACTACACCTCGATCTCGTGCAACCACTGCGCGGACCCGATCTGTGTCAAGGTGTGCCCGACGACGGCCATCCACAAAGGTGAGGACGGCATCGTTTCGATCGACGACGATCTGTGCGTCGGTTGTCGGTTGTGTGAGTGGGCGTGTCCATATGGTGCACCACAGTTCGACTCCGCACGCGGAGTCGAGACCAAGTGCAATTTCTGTGCGGACTATCTAGCAGAAGGTAAGCAGCCGGCTTGTGTCAGCGCCTGCCCGAGCCGCGCCCTCGAGTTCGGCGAGCTGTCGGAGCTGCGAGCCAGGCACGGGTCGATCGACAACATCGCCCCGCTGCCAGACCCCTCGATCACGCGCCCCTCGCTCGTGATCGCCCCGTCCCGAAACGCCCAGCCGACCGGATCCACCGACGGCGCAGTGGTCAACCCCAAGGAACTGGTGTGAGATATGGATACTCAAGACATTCCCCTCGTGATCTTTACCATCCTGGCGCAGATGTCGGTCGGTGCCTTCGTCGTGAACGGTTTCTTGCACGTGCTGGCCGGACGCAAGAACGGCCAGGCGAAAATCGACAAGCTCTCTGATCCCGCCCTCTACGCGATTGGACCGGTGATGGTGGTGGCGCTCTGCATCAGCCTGGCGCACCTCGGTGACCCATTGCACGCGCTGTACACCTGCGAGAACTTCGGTCGCAGCTGGCTCAGCCGGGAGATCGTCTTCGGCGTCGCCTTCGCGGTGCTCGCGATCGTGTTCTCCGTCTCGCACGGGCGCAAATGGTTTACCCCGCTTTTGCTTCAGCTCCTGGCCGGTCTCACCGCGCTGTTTGGCATTGCGTTCATATTCTCCCAGGGGATGATCTACGTGATCCCGACCATTCCGGGATGGGACTCTTGGGCGACCCCGGTCAGCTTCTTCGTCACCACGTTCCTACTCGGCAGTCTGGCCGTGGGCGTCGACTTTGTGGCGGTCACTACGATTCCGCGGTTGCGCTCCCGACACGGCGGTGACACGACCCCGCTTCTCTACCAGTCGCTGCGGTGGATCTCCCTTTCGGCCATGGTTTTGCTAGGCGTCCAGTTCGTCATCGAGCCGACCTATGCCCTCGAGTTGTCTGCCAAGGGAGGAGCCGCGGCGCAGTCGGCCAATCTGCTCCTGTTCGGCGGCGGGTCGGTCTTCATAGTGGAGATGGTCCTGTTCTTCGCTGGTGGCGCGCTCATCGCCTTTTTTTTGCATCTGCTGCGCACGGGGACGCCGGGGCCAGTGGCGTCGGCCAGCGTGGGGAAGGCCTCGCCAGGCGCGGTAAGCGTCGGCCTGAGTCAGCGGGCGATGGTCTACGCCGTCAGCACGGCCTTTGTCCTGCTGCTGGCTTCGGAGGTTCTCGGCCGGATCCTCTTCTACACGAGCAACGTGCGAATCGGGTTCTGAAGCGATGCCCGCGACGGTCCTTTGCGGACACGCTCTCGTTGCACGCCTCGACGGTTTTGCTGCCGCTTACAACTCCATGGCGCGTCTGCTGCTCGCCCCGGCTGACCAGGAACTCCTAGAGGGGCTCGCCGCGCCGGGTCAACTCGAAGCATGGCCGATGCCGCGGGATCAAGCGACCTCCCGCGGCCTCGACCGGCTCCGTGCCTCGAACGCGGCGCCGGAGAGCGTGACCACCCTCGAGAGAGACTTCGAGCGCTTGTTCATCGGGCCGAACTCCTTGTTGGCGCCACCTTACGAATCGGTCCACCTCACCACTGAGCGGCTTATCTTCGATGGGCCGACCTTTGAGGTACGTGCCGCGTACCGCAGTCTCGGGCTTGAGGCGCCGAGCTTCAATCGTGAGCCTGACGACCACATCGGCCTCGAGTTCTCCTTTCTTTCCTTGCTTTGCAGCCGCACACTCGACGCGGCCGAAGTAGGGGACCAGCTCAAGATCGAATCGCTCCTAGAACTCCAACGGGGCTTTTTGGGCAATCACCTCCTGCAGTGGGGAGCGACATGCCTCGACCTAGTCGAGGCGAACGCCCAAACTGCCTTCTACCAGGGCGTGGGTGCCCTGGGACTTGGAGTCCTGGCCCACGCAGCCACGTGGTGACGACGGCGGCCAAGGTGTCGACGGGCCTTGTCAACTCCGCTCTCCACGCTCCTGGCCAGGAGAGCCGAGATGACAACCGGACAGAGGACGACGACCTCAGCCCGTTGCTCAGGTGGATAGCGGACCAACCGGACGCGCCGGAGGTCGAACTCATATGTGGACACGAGCGCGACCCGGTCCGTGCGCCGGCGGGGGTATTTGTCGTGCGACTCGGCGGGTGCGCGGGCGAGCTGTCGCCGGCTTGCATTCTTGAAGTCGTCGCGAGCGGAGTCGCGCAACTTAGCGTCGTCGTTGCAAGCTGCCCGAGGTCCGAGCACCTCGCAGCAACCGTCAACGCGGCAAATGCCCTTCTCGAGGCTTATCCCGGCGTCAAAATGGTTGCCTGCAAAGACAACCAGGAGCGGCACCAGCGACGCGCGCACGTCCACGACATCGCTCGGCTGCCTTTCTCGCGCCGCCGGCTGCTGTTCTTGTCCCGGGTTGACCATCGCTGGATGCCGGACGTCGGTGCCGACCAACGTTCCCGCACCCTTGGGGCGCTGCGCCACCTCGGAACCGCAGACGAGCCGCCACGTGGCTTGCGCGAGCGCGCCGCGCCCTGCGCAAGTCTCCTAGCCGAAGGGTGCACTGCGTGCGGCGTCTGCGTGCGTGCATGCCCGACGGGAGCTCTTCGCCTCGATCAAGAAGACTCGCCAGCCCGTAACTTCACACTTGTTTCGTCGGTGTCGCTTTGTGTCGACTGCGGCCGTTGTGTTGCCTTGTGTCCCTCGGAGGCGCTCAAGAGGATCGGGCAGGCGGACTGGGCGCGCCTGATCGACGATACGTTCGACACAGTCGGCAGCGGCTCGGTCCGTCAATGTGAAATCTGCCGAGCAAACTTCGCTAGTAGCGAGGTCGGCCCGTACTGCCCGTCGTGCCGGTTCCGGGTGGAGCATCCGTTCGGTTCCCGGCCGCCACACTCCTCGGCGGAGATCGCGATCACCGGACCAAAAGCCAGTCGTCAGCTGTTCTCCGCGGCCAGTTCCTGAGCCTTCGCCGGCGCCTGAGGCGATTGGCGCCATCTCAAGGGTGTCTTCGACTTAGCATGACCTCTCGTCATCGTCCGGCACGGGGTGGTGACTGTCGGGGATCGAGGAGACATGGCGTCAGACCTTGAGGCAATGCCATCGACGTCGCCCCGGACCGAGTACCTCGCCGAGCAGGGCACGCCAGGTTGACAACCCGGGTGTGGGCGGTGGCCTTAGGTGCCCTTATCGTCGCGCTCGCCGTCTGCGGTTGGTTCGAGGCCGCAATGCATCCCTTTGGGATCGAGTCGAGCACCGTCACTTTCTTGGTGGCGGCAGCCCTCCTCGTTGTCGGTTTCGCCTTGGATCACCAAAGAGTCCTCGAGCCCGAATTGTCCGAGTGTGACGCGTTCCGGCCTGCCCGTGACACTTCACTGCGGTTTCGGGGCATGGTCACCTGGGTGCTCGCGGTCGGCTTCGTCATCGCAGTTGAGCTGTGGGAGCTCTTTCACTCACCGAGGAGCCTTTATCCGACGCTGAGCTCGCTCGCGAACGACATCATCGGTCCCGGACACCGGGTCGGCCGGGCCGTCGCCTTTGTCTGTTGGGGCATTTGCGGTCCCATCGTGGCCTCGCGTCCTCGGCGGCGCGTGTGAACCTCGCCTTGTGGGTCATAGGCGGTGCCGCAATCGTGTCGTGCGAGGTGGCGAGTCGGCGGCTCGATCACGGTTGGCCGACTGCAGTCCAGCTCCTCGCAAGGGCACGCGGGCATCTGGGGGGCCGGGTCGCCCTGGTACTCGCCTGGTTGTGGCTGGGCTGGCACGTGTTCGCGCGCTGAGTGGCAGGGCATCCGAGCGAGAAACGGGCTCACTCGGCCGTCGACCAGAGGTCCTCCGGCTCTTTGTCGCGGGTCTCAGGCAGGAGGGCGAACAGGGCGGTCGCGGGGATTGTGGCCGCGAAGACGACGACTGCGGCAAGCCCGAAGCGATTGCCGACGTCTGCCACCGCGCCAAAGGCCAACAACCCGGCGGTGGCCCCGAAGACGCCTGCGGCGATCTCCCAACCTATGACCGAGGCCCTGACTGAGGTGGGGAACAGCTCGTTCGTCAGCGCTCCGGCAGGCGGAGCGAACACCGACGCGGCCAACACGGCGAGGAGATACCCGAAGGCGGCGCCCGGTCCTGAACCGCTGTAGGTCAACATGCCGAGAAGCGCCATGGCGATCATGGCGCCCCCCGCGGTGATACGGCGCCCATAGCGGTCGGCCAGATAGCGGCCTAAAAGGAGCCCGGCGAGGCCGGTGAAGCCAGCGCACGCGATGAGCAGTGCCGTCGAGGTGCCCGAGAAATGCAGGACGTTTTGCGCGTAGAGGTAGAAAAAGCTGTTCGCCGGGCCGGTCACGACCGACAGCGCGAAGGTGAGGGCGGCGACGATGAGCAAACGGCGGCGAAAGCGCGGTCCGACCGCCCCGAGCACAGGCAGGGGATGCTCGTTCAAGGCGGCCGCGATCTTGAAGCGATCGGGCTCGGCGACCCAGCGGGCGATGAAGGGGAGACCGGCCAGGGGCACGAGCGCGAGCAGCACGACGCCGCGAAAGCCGAGCGTGCTTGAACCGAGGCTGTGCACGATGGCGATCAGGCCCGAGCCGATCCCGTAACCGGCGGCGATCAGGGCGACCGCTTTTGCCCGTTGTGACGATGCCGTCTGCTCGGCGGCGGCGACCTGGGACACGCCAGAGGTGGCGCTCAAAAGCGGACGTCCGAGGGCGAAGATCGCCACGAACCACCAGTAGGTCGGACTGATGGCGGACACAGCCGTGAGTGCCAGACCAGCAGCGCAAGAGAGCAGCATCACCCGGCGGCGCCCGAACCGGTCGGCCAGGCCGGCGAGAGGCAGCCCGCCAAGCGAGGCGAGGCGCAGCACAGCAAGGCCGATCCCGAGCTTGGTCCCCGACAGGCCGGCCTGTTCGGCAATTGTGGCACCGTGGGTGATGTGTCCGAAATGCTTCGCGACATCACCGAGAGCGGCAACAGCCCCGAATTGCCCGAAACCGGCCGCCGCTGCTAACAGCGCGGTGCCCACGACAGCTGGCTCTCGCCAGCCGTGCAGGTGTAGCCGCGAGGCGAGCGGCTGGCTTGGCGAGCCGGCGCCGGGGTCCGTGCGATCAGCCATGGCGGCGCCGGGCGATCCAGAAAGGCACGTCGAGCACCGTCAGCAGGACGAGCGCGACACCCGCCGCGCTGGCGATGTACCAGGGCCAGGGCCCGAGCACCTTGAGCAAGGTCCAATTGCTCGGTGGGCGTCTCAAGAACATGTAGTTCGCACCGCTCACTGCGTCTATCAGACCGACGAAGGCCGTGTAGGCCACTGTGATGACGAAGGTGGTCACAACCGCTCCCGGGCGGGGCGCGATCTGTAGCCCGACGACCAGGTACACGGCCGCGAGGACGATGCCAAGGTGACCGACGAGGTACTGGAAGAAGACCAGGTGCGGGAAGCCGGCGTTGAGGTCGGGCGTGATTACGGCCTGCAGCGTACCGGCCAAGCCCCAAAAGTAGGTGAGCTCGACCAGAAGCGGTTTCCGCCACAAGCAAGCAGCCGCAGCTACGAGCACGGCGGCGTCGCAGAGGGCAAAGGGGAGGTCGGTCTTGGCCGAGAAGGTCCCGGCCGTCACCTTGGCGACGACGAAGCTGACGGCGTCAGCGAGAAGAACAAGCGCGATCACCCTGCCTGTGGCGATGGTCCACCGCCCGGGTCTGCGCCTCGCCTCGACACAGAGCGCGCTCGTGATGGCCAGTGCGAGGACCACGGCGACCACATATGGCACCGGAGTGACGACCGTTGCGATCGAGTGTGCAGTAGTTAGGGGCACACTCACGCCGCCTCCCTGCGCAAGGCGTAGAGGGTCCAAGGCACCGGACGGGCGGTCCCGGCCGCCCAGGCCCGAGCCTCGTCGGCTAAAGCGCCTTGGCGCAGAGCGACCACCTCGAGGGTCTTTCGAGCCTTGGGGCGGTCCTTTACAGGGCCGACAGCGAAGTTGTGGGCGAAGCGGGAGGCCCCGCTGTGGGAGCAAGGGGCCGCAGGCGTCGTGGTGGACGGGTCGAGCTCGAAGCGGAATGCCTGATGGACCGCGATGGGCAGATTGTCGCCGTGGGGTGTGGCTCTTTCCATGGGGTCCCATGTCCCTTCGACACACCCGGCGCCTTTCGGCCGGCCTAGGCGCCCCTCGGCGCGACCTTCTGCCGAAGGGCCCCTTCGAGGTGTTCTACCCGTGCAAACACCGAGCCTCTCGGAGTTCTCCATGTCCACCCGATCAACGCGCCCAGCTTCCCCGCGGGCACCGCGCCCAGTGTGCCTTCCTGGATTACCGCTAGGCGGTGAACTTTGCTCACCCGAACACGTTCCGCCCAATCGGACAGCTACATGCGTCCAAACTGGAGCATACGTAACTCGACCAGAAGCTCCTCAGTTGTGAACCCCGGTATCGGGCCTCCTCTCTTGGTGTTCAGCATTGTCGAGCAGGACCTTCTCATGGTGTCAGTTCGGGGAGGTCACCGCAGGCGGGCCTGTTGCGGTCTACGCTCGCTTGCAGGCCGGGTGCGCAGCTCCTGAAGGACAAGGTACGGAGGGCACCCGCAAAGAGGTGATCGAGATGGATCTTCTGTCCGCTGTGCACCGATCCGGTGGAGGCACCGTTTTCATCGGACTTATCTTTGTCGTGGTCCTGATCGTGGCGGCGGCGAGGATCCTCCCCAAGGCCGGCTACTCGGCCTGGTTCTCCCTCCTGCTTTTGATCCCTTTGGTGAACCTCGTCATGGTCCTCGTGTTCGCTTTTTCGGACTGGCCCGTCGACAAGGAGCTTCGCCAATACCGCCAAGGCGGCCCTGGACCTGGATCGGTCGGCTACCCGCCACCGGCCTGGCCGCAACAGCCCCCCGCGGGTTACGGCCCTGCCGGTTCCCAGTTCCCTCCCCCGAGCTGGCCCCCGCCGCCCGGTGGTCCTGTGCCCCCGCCCCAACCCGGCGGCTCGGCCCCTTCGTGGCCAGGTTCGATGCCTCCCACGCCACCCGAGCCCGCCGGTGCGCCCCCGCGTTGGCCGGAGAGCTCGTTCCCCGGTGCCCCGGGCGGTCCCGTAGCTCCACCGGGTGGGTCGCAAAGGCCGGAGGAACCACCAGAAGGATCACCGCCACCCTGGCCAGCCCCCCCGAGCGGCGGTCCCAGCTGAACCTTTTGCGTCGACGGCCTGCCCGTTGCTTCGCGGCCGGGCGAGGGTTTCCGGGCTAGGACCTTTCGCGGTCTACGCTCGCCACTAAGGCGGGTCCCCGGCGCCTTGCCGAGGCGTCGCGGAGCACCCGCGAGAGGCGGTGGAAGATGCTCGTTCTGGCAGACGTGGTCGGGCCAGCTGGCGCAATCCTCGTCATCGTTTATCTGGCCCTAGCCGTGGCCTCGATCGTGGGCACGGTCAAGATCATCTCGAAAGCCGGTTATTCGGGTTGGTTCGTGCTCTTGGGCCTGGTACCGCTCGTGAACATCGTCATGTTCTTCGTCTTCGCTTTCTCGGACTGGCCTGTGCAAAAAGAACTTCGTCGCTACCGCCAGGGCGGCTACGGAGCTGGGCCGGGCGGCTATCCGGTGCCACCGTGGCCCACCCAGCCAGCCGGTTATGTGCCTTCGACCCCAGCTGGATACGGGACGGGCGTCCCGCAGTACCCCCCATCCGGTTGGCCGCCGCCCCCGGGAGGTCAGGCACCGTCATCGGGACTGCCGTCATCGGTCGTGCCTCCGACGTCGTGGACGGCTCCCGCGCCGACGCCGCCGCCTCCGGGCATCTCCTCGCCGCCGGGGACGGCTCCGCCGGGCGACACCGCTGCGCCCCCGTGGCCGGCTCCTCCACCCTCGCCAGATCCGGGGGACTGACTGGGCCTTTCGTCCACGAGTTGGTAGCCGACGCCGGGATTCGTTCGCAACAGCGGTCCCGCCGTTTCACCGAGCTTGTGGCGCAATCGGCTCGCGTAAACGCGCAAATAGTGCGTTTCGTTGCCGTAGCCGGGGCCCCATACCTCCCGCAGAATGGTCCGGTGGGTGCATACCTTGCCGGCGTTGCGGGCCAGGAAGGCGAGCAGGTCGAACTCACGCGCCGTCAGTTCGACCGGCGTCCCGCCGACCTCGACCACGCGGGCGGCGAGGTCCACCACGATGGGACCCACCGTCACCGTCACCATGGCCGAGGAGGGATTGCGGGCGGTCGCGTGTCGCAGTGCCACCCGCAGGCGTGCCTCGAGCTCGTGCATACCGAAGGGTTTGGTGACGTAGTCGTCGGCGCCGCTGTCGAGGGCGAGCACCTTGCGGTCCTCGCTGTCGAGGGCGGAGAGCACGATCACAGGGACTTCGGTCCACTGGCGCAGCCGCCTGCAGACCTCGACGCCGTCGAGGTCGGGTAGGCCGAGGTCGAGCACGATGAGATCCGGCATGGATTGAGCCGCCCGTGAGAGCCCCTCGGCACCGGTGCGCGCCACGATGACCTCGAAGTCGCGCGCCTCGAGTCCGATGCGGAGCGCCCGCAAGAGGGCCGGGTCGTCGTCGACGACGAGGACCCGGGTCAAGACAACACCTCGTCGTCGGCGGGAACCTCGGCGACTGACGAAGTGGCTACCGGCATCGTCAGCACAAAGCGCGCCCCGCCGCCGCGGGCGCCTCCCACGCCGATGCGGCCGCCATGTGCTTCGACGAACGCCTTCGCGATGGCGAGTCCGAGCCCGGCGCGCCCGCCCCCTGCGCCTCGGTGGAACAGATCGAAGATCATCTCTCTTTGATCGGGCGGTACGCCAGGCCCAGAATCGGACACGACCAGCTCGATCTCGTCGTGGTGCCCGCGTCCGCGGCATCGCCTCCACGATGATCTCGGCACCATTCGGACTGTGCCGGGCGGCGTTTTCCAACAGGTTGGCAAGCGCTTGGGCGATGAGAGTCGGGTCGGCCTGGAGGGGAGGCAGGTCCGTTGCGATGACCCTGCGCAGGCGCGACGCATCAAGTGAAGTCTCTACGAGAGCAGCAGCTTCGTCGATAAGATCGTCGACCACGACAGGCTCGCGTTTTGGGCGGCGGGCGCCAGCTTCGAGCCTCCAAAGATCGAGCACGGTGCTCACGAGGCGAGTCAAACGGTCGGTCTGTTCCTCGATCGTCTCTAGCAGGTCGTGGCGGGCCGTCTCGCCAAGCACGAGCCCGGGCTCGCGCAGATCAGAGACGGCGACCTTGATGGAGGCGAGCGGGGTGCGCAGGTCGTGAGCGACTGTGCCGACCAAGGCCGCTCGCCATTCGTCGACTTTCTGCAACAGGTCCGCCCGCAAAGCTTGATCGCGCAGCTGGGCACGTTCGATGGCGAGGGCGGCATGGTTGGCGTAGGTCGCGAGCAGGGCGCGGTCATCGACGTCGAGCGCCCGGCCACGCAGGACCAGGAGCCCGACGGGTCGTCCGGCGGCCGCGAGAGGGATCTGGCGCAAGAGGGCGCCGGCGACGATGCTGCCCGTCAAAGACGCCGGCGTCCCGGGAGCCGGCAAGATCCGCTCCAACGACTCACCTCTTAACTCGAGTCCGTCTGACGCCGCGATCTCAAGGTAGCCCGTGTCGGCCGAAGGCAGCAGCAGGGCCACGGTCTCGAGGTCGAAGGCCCTGCGCACGCTCGTGGCGACAACGCCGAGCATCTCTGTCAGGGGCTTGTCTGCCACGAGCAGCTCGGACAGCTCGAGGAGGCGCCGTGAGTCTCCTGCGTGGCGGGCGGCGTTGGTGCGAAGCTGCTGCAGTCGGGAGACGACCCTTGCCAGGACGAGGACGACCGCCACGTAGACGACGAGCGCCAGCCAGTTCTCCCCGCTGCCGACGGCGAGCGTCCCATACGGAGGGATAAAGGCCACGTCGAGCACTACGAATCCGACTACCACGGCGAGGAGACCGACCCAGGCGCCCCCGATCACCATGGCCCCGACGACCGGCAAGACGAAGACGAGCGCGGCCGCCGCTACGCTCACATGGTCCCGGAAGGGGACCATGGCAGCCGTCGCCACCCCCATGGACAGCACGAGGGCGGCGATGCCGGCCCTGGAACGGCGCCAAACGGGAGCTTGCTGCACGCTCGGCAGAGTCTAGGGCCTGGTAGTTGACCCGAGCGGCCAAGCCTGGCACCGGCGGCCGGGCGGACCGGTCATTCAGCGTAGGTAGGAGATCGGGTTGTTCCAAGATGGCGATTCGTCTGTACGCGAAGGCTTAGAGGGACCAGCTGATCCGTCGCGCGGCAAATCCGCCCCGGCGGGCGCGCCCGAGGTCCCCGTCGGTGCCGTGGTACAAGCGCGGGGTCTCACGAAGCGGTTCGGCGAGTTCACCGCCGTCGATTCGGTCGACTTCGACATCGGGGCGGGGGAGGCCTTCGGGTTCCTCGGCCCCAACGGCGCGGGCAAGACCTCGACAATGCGCATGATCGCCTGCCTCTCGCCGATCTCGGATGGGAGCCTGCGCGTCCTCGGCCTGGACCCGATGCGTCACGGCTCGCGGATACGCAGCCGTATCGGCCTCGTGCCCCAAGACGACACGCTCGATCTCGAGCTGACAGTGCGGGACAATCTCTACCTCTACGGGCGCTACTTCGGCCTCCCGAAAAAGAGCTGCGCGAACGCGTCGACCAGCTGCTCGAGTTCGCCCGGCTGACAGAACGGGCCAACGACCGGGTGGACCCGCTCTCGGGCGGCATGAGGCGCCGGCTCACTATCGCGAGGGCGCTCGTGTCCTCGCCCGACCTGGTGATCTTGGACGAGCCGACGACCGGTCTCGACCCGCAGGCGCGCCACCTGCTTTGGGACCGGCTCTACCGGCTGAAGCGGGAGGGGGTGACACTCGTGATCACGACCCACTACATGGACGAGGCCGAGCAGCTGTGCGACCGGCTTGTCGTCATGGACGCCGGACGCATCGCCGCCGCCGGATCGCCTCGCGAGCTGATCGACCGCTGGTCGACCCGGGAGGTGGTGGAGCTGCGTTTCGAGGCCGAGGGGCATGAAAGCCACGGCAGGACGCTGGCCGATCTTGCCGAGCGCGTCGAGGTGCTGCCCGACCGGCTGCTGCTTTACACAGACGAGGGCGACGCGACGCTCGAGGCCGTCAGGTCTCGCGGCAAGCCGCCCATTGCGGCCCTCGTGAGGCGTTCGACCCTCGAGGACGTCTTCTTGCACCTCACCGGACGGAGCCTGGTCGATTGAGCGTCTCCACAGCGCTGTCTGACCTCCCGCGTCCCGAAGAGCCAAGACCGATGGCGCCGCGCGCTGCGGGCGTATCAGTACTGCTTCCTCTCCTACCGGCGAACCTGGAGAGGCTCGCTCACCACCACGTTCCTCTACCCCGTGCTCTACCTCGCTGCCATCGGTGTCGGCCTCGGGCACCTCATCGACCACGGCTCGCGCCAAGCCGTCGAGGGCGTGCCCTATATCTGGTTCCTCGCCCCCGGGCTGCTGGCGGGTACCGCCATGCAGATCGGCGCGAACGAGTCGACTTTTCCCGTGATGGCGGGCATCAAGTGGCTCAAGACCTATCTCGCCATGCTGGCTACCCCGCTCGAGGTGACAGACGTGCTCTATGGCCATCTGCTGTGGATCGTGACCCGGGTGGCTCTCGCCTCCGCTGTATTTCTCGCCGTCATGGAGGCGTTCCACACGGTGGCTTCACCCTGGGCGGCGATGGCATTCCCGGCCGCGGTCCTCACCGGTGCCGCCTTCGCGGCCCCGGTCATGGCCTTCAGTGCGACCCAGGAGACTGACCAGGCCTTCATCGTGCTCTATCGCTTCGGCATCGTCCCGCTGTTTTTGTTCTCTGGGACCTTCTTCCCGATATCGCAGCTACCCGGATGGTTGCAAGTCGTCGCCCGCTGCACACCGCTTTACCAGGGCGTGAGCCTGTGTCGCGCCCTTGTGCTCGGCCGCCTGGATGCCTGGGTCGACCTCGCTCACGCCGGGTACCTGGTGGCGATGATCGCCGGGGGAGTGCTGGCGGCCAGGCTCACCTACCGGCGCAGGCTCGTGCAATGAGGCAGAGGCCGTGAGCACACCTGGCGCGGTCGCGCCCTCGTTGTCGCTTCGGGTCGTGCCGCCGCTCGGCCCGGCCCGGGGACGGGCGCGCCGGTTGGTCGCTCGCAACGTCGTCGCTTACCGACGGGGATGGATCTTCCTCCTGTCGGGGTTCTTCGAGCCGCTCTTCTACCTGTTGTCGATCGGGCTCGGATTGAACCACCTCGTCGGGCATCTCAACACCGCTGGCCGGTCGATCCCGTACACCGATTACGTCGCCCCAGGTCTTCTCGCCTCTTCGGCCATGAACGGAGCCATCTTCGACTCGACCTTCGGCATCTTTTTCAAGCTCAAGATCGCCAAGACCTACGACGCCGTGCTCGCAACCCCCCTCGGAGTGCGTGACGTCGCCATCGGCGAGCTGACCTGGTCGATGATCCGCGGCACGGTCTACTCATTTGCCTTCCTCGCCGTCATGGCCGCCCTCGGGTTGGTCGCTTCCTGGTGGGCCGTGCTCTGCCTGCCCGCGGCCATGCTCGTCAGTTTCGCCTTCGGGGGCATGGGCATGTTCGGGGCCTGTTACATGCGCAGCTGGCAGGACTTCGACCTGATCTCGCTCGCCATCGTGCCCCTGTTTCTCTTCTCGGGCGTGTTCTACCCGCTCTCGCTCTACCCCGAGTGGCTCCGCGTCGTGGTCACCCTCACGCCCCTTTACCAGGGCGTCGCCCTTCTGCGTGGCCTCGACACCGGTGCCGTCGGTCCTGCGCTTGTCGTCCAGGCCCTCTACCTCGGCCTTCTCGGGGCCATCGGCCTGAAGGGCGCCTCGCGCCGGCTCGGACGGCTGCTTCTCGCCTAAGGACGAGGGTGGCCCGGCTCGAGCTCACAAGGCGAGCTTTTTGGGGCCAGCGCGCCGGCGACACGGCGAAATGAAAGCCGACTAATCTCATCGGTCAACCATCACGGCCACGAGCGGCCGGGGGGCGCCGTACAGGACCGACGAAGGAGACAGCACATGGCACTGCAGCTGGGCGATGTTGCCCCCGATTTCACCGCGGAGACCACCGAGGGGACGATCCACTTCCACGAGTGGCTGGGCGACGGGTGGGGCGTGTTGTTCTCGCACCCGAAGGACTTCACCCCGGTCTGCACGACCGAGCTCGGAGAGGTCTCCCGCCTCAAGGGCGAATTCGACAAGCGCAACGCGAAGGTCATCGGCTTGTCGGTCGACCCGCTCGACTCTCACGAGCGCTGGGTGGGCGACATCGCAGACGCGACGGGTCACTCACTCAACTTCCCGCTCATCGCGGACTCGGACCGCAAGGTGGCGGATCTGTACGGGATGATCCACCCGAACGCCAGCGACACCATGACCGTGCGTTCGGTCTTCGTCGTCGGCCCGGACAAGAAGTTGAAGCTGACGATCACCTACCCGGCGAGCACGGGGCGCAACTTCGAAGAGATTCTCCGCGTGATCGACTCGTTGCAGCTCACGGCGGGTTACTCGGTCGCGACGCCGGTCAACTGGCACGATGGCGAGGACGTCATCATCGTGCCGGCCGTGAGCGACGAGGCAGCAAAAGAGAAGTTCCCCAAGGGATTCCGGGCCGTCAAGCCCTATCTGCGTTACACGCCTCAGCCCAACCGCTGAGAGCTCGAGCAAGCTTGTAGAAGGCCGTCCGCGTCCGCGCGGGCGGCCTTCCTACCCTCCCGGTTCGCGGGCGGCCAGGGTACGCTCTGGGAAATGCCCGCGATCATGCGCACTGCTCTTCGCTGGCGAGACCGCCTAGTTGCCCTTTCTGTCCTGGACCAGGACGCCCTTTTGTACCTGCTGGCGGCGATCCTGGCCTTCGGCACGATCCTGTTGGGAGAGAGCGCCGACTACCGCCAGTGGGCCGAGATGGCCCTTGGCCCCTATGCCATCGCCGACCATCGTGTGCTTGGCGGTGGCCTGGCGCCGACGGCGCCGGGCGAGCGAGGCGACCAAGACCCAGTCCGACCATCTGCGCAACGGCATCATTCTCGGGCTCCTCGTCACGGTCATGCTCGTGCCCCTCAGCGTCGAGGTCGTGCTTCGGGCCGAGCACCATCCCGGCGACGAGGTGCAAAACGAGGTGACGGTCATCGAGGCCTGTGGGGACCGGGTGATGCAGCACAAGGACTGCTACCTCTCGCACCCAAAGACGATAGGAGGCTCGGTCACGAGCGAGTCGGAGGACTCCTTCTTCCCCTATCTGCCAGGCATGATCCCCTTCGGCCTCATCAATGCCACCTCCGGGCCGGCCGAGCTGAAGGACGCCCGCATCCCGCTGACGGGTTTCTCGCTCATCGTGGTCGTCGGAGCGCTCTTGATAGCGGAGATTCCCTCCCGGCGGCGATGGCGCATCTTCCAAGTGATCGTCGTGCTGCCGAGCGGCGCCCTGCCCATGGTCACGGGCGGCGACGACCTTCCCGTGATCGCATTGATGGTGCTCGGGCTGGCCCTCGCCACGCGCCGAAGACCCGTGTGGTCGGGATTCGCCATGGGCCTCGCCGGCACCCTCAAGTTCACCGCCTGGCCGCTATTGATCCTGCTGGCGCTGGGGGAGTGGGACGCGCGGGGTCGCCGGGCTTTCTTGCGCTACTCGTGCGCCGTCGTGGCGGTGGTGGTCCCCGTGCTCGGCATCGGCATCGGCTCGAACTGGCACGCCTTTTACATCAATGCCATCCGCTTCCCCCTCGGCCTCACGAAGGTGAAGTCTCCCGCGGCAAGCCCTTTGCTCGGCCAAGAGCTCGTGACGCTTGTTCCCGTCCTTCAAGCCGGAGGTCATCGGACTCCTCGGGCTTGTGGGTCTCGCCGCGGTGGCTTACGGGCTGTGGAAGTGGTTGCCCTCGAGCCCGCAGAGTGCCGCCGGTTTCAGCGGTCTGGCCATGCTGTTGGCCACTGTGCTCGCCCCGGCGACGCGCTTTGGCTACCTCATCTACCCGCTCGACCTTTTGACCTGCGCCGTCTTGCTCACGCCGCCCGCCTTGCGCGGCTCGTGCCCCTAATGGCTTCAAGAGCCGTCGGGGACCTCGAACAGCCTGAGCGTGAGCCCCATCACAGCTGAGGTCTGCCCGTCGCCGGCGAGCGAAGGTGAGATGGCGGGATCGACCGGGTTCACCAGCACCCCGACCTCCCACTCGTAACCGTCGGATCCGCTCCTTTGGGCGAGGACCTCGGTGCCGGAACCGGCCATTGGGTAAGTCCCGAGCAGCGACCAACGGGCGCGCTTTAGCTCGGTTCGATAGAACTTCACGAGCTCGCTCGAGCTCGTGGAGAGCTGGAAGCTGATGCTGCGGTCGTACTGGTCGATGCCCGCGTCCTGCGATGTCGTGGTCCCGATGCGCGCCCCACTGGCACGACGAGGGCGTCGAGGATGTCCGGGGGAGGCGTGCCGCCGCTCGAGATTCTCTGCAGCACGCCCGAGGCATCGACGGCCGAGAGGTTCACGCCTGGCACCGGCGTCGCGAGGCCCGTGACGGTCGGGGGCGCGCTCTGCCCGCTACCGATGAGGGCGACGGCGAACCCGCCGAAGGTGACCACGACGGCGCAGGCGAGCACCACGAGGGCCGGACGCAAGGAGGGGGGCTTTGCCCGAAAGGGGCGCGCCGAGACGGCCTGCTCGGCCTTCGAGGTCTCGAGGTCGGGCGTCGTCGTCACGAGTGGCCTTGTCTTGGCTTCGATTCCGGGTTTCGATTCGTCACTTGTCTCACCAGCAAGTTTAGTTTGGCGAAGCCTTCCCACGTTCGCCCGCTCGACGCGGAGACGCAGGTCCGGACGGCCGAACCGGGTAGATTTGCTCTATGTCAGGAGTCGATCCCGTGCCTGCCGGGCCGAGCGTGCAGGGCACCCCGGCCGCGGAGCCGGGGGAGCCGGGCAAGCCGGGCGAAGACACCGCTTTGCGTGATGCGCCTGTTGGGGCGCGAGAGCGGAAAGGGTCGAGTGCCGCTCGGGCCGGCTCAAGCGCGTCGCCCCTCGACGCGAGCCCGGCGGTCACCCCGGCGCCGGACAGGACTGTCGAGGTCGCCGAGGTCGCTCCGGAGAACCCGGCGCGCGCCCTCATCCCTCCCCCGACCTCGGAGGTCGAGGGCATCCTCTCGACCTTGAGCTCACGGCGCGCCGGCGACGATCTCGACTTGGTGCGACGTGCGCATGCCTTTGCCTCCAAGGCCCACGAAGGCCAGCACAGGCTTTCCGGCGAGGCGTACATCACCCATCCTGTCGCGGTCGCCACGATCATCGCCGACCTCGGCCTCGACGCCGTGAGCGCCGCTGCCGCCCTGCTGCACGACGCTGTAGAGGACACCGGGGTCACCCTGGCCCAGATCGAAGAGGAGTTCGGTCCCGCCGTGGCGGCCATCGTGGATGGCGTCACGAAGCTGGACCGGCTCCGTTTCGACTCGAAGGAGGCCCAGCAGGCGGCCACGATGCGCAAGATGCTCGTCGCCATGGCGAGCGACTGGCGCGTGCTCGTCATCAAGCTGGCGGACCGGCTCCACAACATGCGGACATTGTCGGTGATGCCCGAGTGGAAACAGCGTCGCACGGCCGAGGAGACCCGCGACATCTACGCCCCGCTCGCTCACCGCCTCGGTATCCAGGAGATCAAGTGGCAGCTCGAGGACCTGGCCTTTGAGACCCTGCACCCGAAGCGCTTCGCGGAGATCGCCCAAATGGTCGCCACCCGCGCCCCGCGGCGCGAGGTCGAGCTGGCCGAGGTCCTCGCCGTCGTGCGGTCGCGCCTTGCCGAGGCCGGCATCGAGGCGGAGGTCACCGGACGGCCAAAGAACTTGTGGAGCATCTACGAGAAGATGGTCGTGCGGGGCAAGGAGTTCGACGAGATCCACGACCTCGTGGCGATCCGCGTGATCGTAACGGCCGAGAAGGACTGCTGGGCTGCGCTCGGCACGGTGCACGCCCTCTGGCCGCCCGTGCAGGGCCGGTTCAAGGACTACATCAACTCGCCGAAGTTCAACCTCTACCAGTCGCTGCACACAACGGTCGTCGGTCCGCGCGTAAAGCCCCTCGAGATCCAGATTCGGACCCAAGAAATGCACCGCCGGGCCGAGTTCGGCATCGCCGCCCACTGGGGCTACAAAGAGGGCGCCGGCACCAAGGCCGCCTCGACGAGCAAGCCCGGAACCCCTGGTCGTCCCGGAGCCCAGCGAGGGGCCCGTTCGACCGACGAGATCGCCTGGCTGCAACGGATCGTCGACTGGGAGCGCGAGACACCTGATCCGGTCGAGTTCCTCGAGACCTTGAAGGTCGACCTCGAGCAGGACGAGGTGTACGTGTTCACGCCGAAGGGCCTGATCGTCACCTTGCCGGCAGGCGCGACCCCGGTCGACTTCGCCTACGCCATCCACACCGAGGTCGGCCACCGCTGCGTGGGCGCCAGGGTCAACGGCCGTCTCCTGCCCCTTGACTCAAAACTGCACTCAGGCGACACGGTGGAGATCGTCACCTCGAAGACGGCTTCTGCCGGGCCTTCGCGCGACTGGCTGCAGATCGCCACCTCCCCCCGGGCGCGCAACAAGATCCGGCAATGGTTCTCACGAGAGCGCCGGGAAGACGCCATCGAGACCGGGCGCGAGGAGCTGGCGCGGGCGCTGCGGCGAGGGGGCCTGCCCGTGCAAAAGCTGCAGAGCTCACCCACGCTCGTAGCCGTCGCCAGCTCGCTCGGCTACCCCGACCTCGACTCATTGCATGTGGCCCTCGGCGAAGGCCACCTTTCGGGTCAGGCGCTCGTGCAACGGATCGAGCGAGAGCTTCGTGGGGGCGAGGGTGAAGAGCAGCTCCCTTCGACTGCCTTGCAGCCGCGGCGGCCCTCACACCGCCGAGTCTCGACGGGCATCTACGTCGAAGGACTCGACGACGTCATGGTTCGGCTCTCGCGTTGTTGCACGCCCGTGCCCGGGGACCGCGTCATCGGTTTTGTCACCCGCGGCCGCGGGGTGTCAGTGCACCGCGAGGACTGCGCGAACGCCATCGCCCTTGCTGCGGACGAGAAGGAACGCCTGATCGAGGTGGAGTGGGACGAGGACCGCACAGGAGTCTTCGTGGCAGCCATCGAGGTGAAGGCCTTGGACCGGACCCGCCTGTTGGCCGATGTCGCCAAGGTGATGTCGGAGCATCACGTGAGCATCATCTCCTCCTCGACCCACACGACGCCCGATAGGGTGAGCCGCATGCGCTTCGAATTCGAGCTCGCGGACCCGGAGCATCTCGACTCGCTCTTGGAGAACCTGCGTCTGCTCGACAGCGTTTATGACGCTTACCGTCTCGTTCCCGGGAGGAGCGACGCTCCCGCGCCGGCTCCGCGGTGAAAAGCTTCCAGTCCCCTAAAGGGACCCAGGACATCCTCCCTCCGCAGAGCGCGCGCTGGGTCGAGCTCGTGGGGCGTTTCACGGATCTGGCGCAACGCTTCGGCTTCGGCCTTGTCATGAGCCCGGGCTTCGAAGAAGCAGAGGTGTTCCGCCGCAGTTCGGGTGACTCCTCCGACGTGGTGACAAAGGAGATGTACGAGTTCAAAGACCGCGGCGGGCGCGACATAGCGCTTCGGCCCGAGGGCACCGCCTCTGTTGTGCGGGCTTTTGTGCAGCATTCCCCGCTGCCCCCTTTCAAGGCCTGGTATGCGGCGCCCATGTTCCGCTACGAGCGTCCCCAGGCCGGGCGCTTCCGCCAGCACCACCAGCTCGGCGTCGAGATCATCGGCACCGACGACCCGATGGCCGACGTCGAGGTGATCTCCTTGCTGGCCCGGCTCTACGCCGAGCTCGACTTGTCTTCGCTGCGTCTTAGGGTCAACTCTCTCGGTGACGCGAACTGCGCCCCCGGCTATCGCGAGCAGCTAGCGGCTTACCTCGAGGCCCACGCCGAGGAGCTGTGCGACGAGCACCGCTTCAAGTGGGCCCTCAACCCCTTGCGGATCCTCGACTGCAAGCGCCCCGAGTGCCGCAAGGTGAGCGCCGGGGCGCCGCGGCTGCGCGACGCGCTCTGCGATGACTGCCGGCGCCACTTCACCGATGTCCTCGCAGGCCTCGACCGGCTCCAGATCTCCTACGAGCAGGACGACTTCCTCGTCCGGGGCCTCGACTACTACACGCGCACCACCTTCGAGTACGGCTCGGACACCTTGGAGGGCGTAGGCGGGGGCGGCCGATACGACGGTCTCGTCGCCGCCCTCGGCGGCCCGGAGCTCTCCGGGGTCGGCTTCGGCGCCGGCATCGAGAGGATCCTTCTCGCCTGTGACGCCGACGGCGCTCTATCACCGGGCGAGATGCGCTTTAGCCGGGGTCTCGACGTCTTCGTCGTCGACGGGACCGACGTCGGCGTCGCGCTGGAGCTCTGTGATGAGCTGCGCGCGGCCGGCCTGGCGGTGGAGCGGGCCTTTGACGGTCGCTCCATAAAGGCGCAACTCAAAGCCGCCGACCGCTCGGGCGCGAGACTGGCCTGCATTGTCGGCGCCGACGATCTCGCCGAGGGGCTCGTCACCATTCGCGTGCTTCGCGGCTCGGACGCCCATCAGCAAGAAAAGGTTGGCCGCCAGGCGCTTGCGGGCCGCCTATATGAGATCACGAGGTCACCATGAGCTTCACAACCGACGGGGATCTGGTGCCGGCGGGGCTGCGCACGGCCTATTGCGGCGCTTTGCGGACCGCAGACGCAGGCAGGAGTGTCAGTGTCTGCGGCTGGGTGGCGCGACGGCGCGAGCACGGCGAGCACCTTGCCTTCGTGGACCTACGCGACCACACCGGCATCGTCCAGTGCGTGGTCGACGGGGCAAATGACCTGCGGGCCGAGTACGTGCTGCGCATCACCGGTACCGTGCGGCCCCGCCCGGAGGGAACCGTGAACCCGGCGCTTTCCACCGGCGAGGTCGAGATCGGTGACTGCGAAGTCGAGATCCTCTCTAGCGCCGAGCCCCCGCCGTTCTCCCTGGACGCCCGGGCGGAGACCGACGAAGCGGTGCGGCTTCGCTACCGCTACTTGGACCTGCGTACCGAGCGCATGCAGCGCAACCTGCGGCTAAGGGCGCAGGTGAACAGCGCCCTTAGAAGGGCGATGGAGCGCCAGGGCTTCGTCGAGGTGGAGACGCCGCTGCTGTGGACGCCGACTCCCGAGGGTGCACGCGAGTTCGCCATCCCGTCCCGGTTGCAGCACGGGTCTTTCTACGTCTTGCCGCAGAGCCCCCAGATCGCTAAGCAGCTGTTGATGGTGGGCGGGATCGACCGCTACTACCAGATCGCCCGCTGCATGAGGGACGAGGACCTGCGGGCGGACCGCCAGTTCGAGTTCACCCAGCTCGACATCGAGGCGTCGTTTGTGAGCCAGGCCGATGTGTACGGCTTTGTCAGCGAGGCCGTGATCGAGGCGACGACGGAGGTCTCCGGCGAACGGCCCCCGGAGATCGAGACGATGACCTGGAACGAGGCCCTGGACCGCTTCGGCACCGACAAGCCGGACCTGCGCTTTGCCATGGAGCTCGTCGATTTGAACGACGCCGTCGCTGGTACCGAGTTCAAGGCCTTCAGCGGTTCGGAGGTCGTACGGGCCATCCGGGTCGCAAGCGGCGGGGAATTCGCCCGGAGCCGTCTCGACTCGCTCGTCGAGCGTGCCCGCCAGCTGGGCGCCGCGGGCCTCGTGTGGATGCGCGTGAAGGCCGAAGGCATCCTCGAGTCCCCGGTGGCGAAGTTCTTGAGCGAGGCCCATCAGCGCCAGATCGTGGCCGCGACCGGGGCCGATCCGGGCGACCTCATCCTCATCGTCGCCGGCGAACGCGCGCTCACGTGCAAGGTGCTGGGCCAGCTGCGCCTGGAGCTGGGCCAGCCCGCTGTGAGTGAGCGACCCTACCGCTTCACTTGGATAACCGAGTTCCCTCTCTTCGAGGGCATCGACGACGAGGGTCACCTCATCGCCGCCCACCACCCTTTCACCATGCCGCACCCCGACGACCTCGGTCTTTTAGAGCACGACCCGCTACGGGTCCGTTCCCAGAGCTACGACCTGGTTTTGAACGGCTGGGAGCTCGGATCGGGGAGCATCCGTATCCACCGGGCGGATATCCAAAGGCGTGTCTTCAAGGCGCTTGGGATATCCGACGAGGACGCGGAGGCGCGCTTCGGGTTCCTCCTCGGGGCCTTCCGCTACGGCGCCCCACCGCACGGCGGCTTCGCTGTGGGCCTCGACCGCCTCGTAGCGCTGCTCGCTGGCGAGGACAACATCCGCGAGGTGATCGCCTACCCGAAGACCCAGTCGGGAGCCGACCTCATGTCGGGCGGACCACGACCGATCGGGGCAAGACAGCTCTCCGAGCTCGGCATCCGGGTCGTTTCGCCTCCGCTCGCGGGCAAGGGCGCGGCGAACGGGCCGGTCACGAGGGGAGCGTGACGCCGGGCCCGCCCAGTCGATCGGGCGGCAACCGCCCGCCCGACCTGTTCGACGTGGCCGCAGAAGAAGAGCTCATGACGCGGGCGCCCCTTGCGGCCCGCATGCGGCCGAAGAGCCTGGACGAGGTCGTCGGCCAGCGTCATCTCCTCGCGCCTGGTGCCCCGCTTCGCGCCCTGGTCGAGGACGACCGTCTGAGCTCGGCGGTGTTCTTCGGGCCTCCCGGCACGGGCAAGACGACCGTGGCCCGGCTCCTGGCCGAGCACACGGCGCGCCGTTTCCGGGCCCTTTCCGCCGTAGAGGCCGGTGTCAAGGATGTGAGAAACGAGCTGGACGAGGCCCGCCGCGCCCTCGGTGCCGAACGCCGGGGCACGATCCTTTTCCTCGACGAGGTCCATCGCTTCAACAAGGCGCAGCAGGACGCCCTCTTGCACGGTGTCGAGGAAGGCCTCGTCGTGCTCGTAGGGGCGACGACCGAGAACCCGTTCTTCGCTCTGAATGCCCCGCTGCTCAGCCGTTCCACGCTCTGGCGTTTCCAGGCGCTTTCGCCAGACGAGCTTCGCGAACTGGCCGAGAGGGCCTTGGTGGTGGAGGGGTTCGGGGCCGATGAAGAGGCGATCTCGCGCCTTGTCGACCTGGCCGAAGGCGACGCCCGTGCTGTCCTCACGACCCTCGAAGTGGCGATGGCCCTCGCCCGCGGGCGCGCCCGCAGCGCCAAGGCGGGTACCGGTCCCTCGGGCGGCGCGGTGACGATATCGATCGACGACATCGAAGGCGCCCGGGAGACGCGAGCCTTCCGTCACGGGCGTGAGGAGCACTACGACCTCATCTCCGCGCTCATAAAAAGCGTGCGCGGGTCGGATCCCGACGCGGGCTTGTACTGGATGGGCCGGCTGATCGAGGGGGGCGAGGACCCGCGCTATGTGGCCCGGCGCCTCGTGATCCTCGCCAGTGAGGACGTTGGCATGGCCGACCCGTACGCCCTTGCCATCGCCACGGCGGCGGCGCAGGCCGTGGAGTTCGTCGGGCTGCCCGAAGCCGGCCTGAACCTGGCCCAAGCGGTCGTCCACTTGGCGCTCGCGCCGAAGTCGAACCGGGTGGCGCTCGCTTGGTGGGCGGCGCAGGGCGACGTGCGTGACCGTCCCCTCGGGGCCGTGCCGGCGCAGCTGCGGGACTCGCATTACCGCGGAGCGGGGGAGCTGGGCCATGGTGTGGGCTACGAGTATCCTCACGATGACCCGCGAGGGTTCGTCGAGGCTGTGTACCTGCCCGAAACGCTGGCCGGGCGCCGCTACTACGAACCGTCCGAGCACGGTGCCGAGAAGGAGCTCGCCGAAGGCTTAAGGGCACGGCGGGGCGAGACAGGCCCTCGCGAGCAGGCAGCATTGCAGCCAAAGGCGGAAAGGGAGAAGCGAGGCGAGAAGTGAACGCCGACCAATTGCGCAACACCTTTACGCAGTTCTTCGTCGAACGTGGTCACCTCGCGCTGCCGGCCGCCAGCCTGGTGCCGAACGACCCGACGATGCTGTTCACGATCGCCGGCATGGTCCAGTTCAAGCCGTACTTTCTCGCCGAGTCGCCACCCCCCGGACCGCGTGCGACCACCGTGCAGCCTTGCGTGCGCACCGTCGACATCGACGTCATCGGCACAACGTCGCGCCACGTGACCTTTTTCGAGATGCTCGGGAATTTCAGCTTCGGCGACTACTTCAAGGACCTGGCGATCGCATACGCCTGGGAATTGTTCACCGAGGTCCTAGGCCTCGACCCCGAGCGGCTCTGGGTCACCGTGCACATCTCCGACGACCAAGCCGAGGCGCTTTGGCGCGACGTCCCGACCCTGCTCCCGGGCCGCTTGCAAAGGCTCGACGAGGACAACTTCTGGAAGATGGGCGAGACCGGCCCGTGCGGGCCGTGCTCGGAGATCTTCTTCGACCGAGGTCCGCAGTACGGACCCGGAGGTGGGCCCGCTCAGGGCGGAGAGCGTTATGTCGAGCTGTGGAACCTCGTGTTCATGCAGTACGACCGTCACGCTGACGGATCGCTTGTGGATCTTCCCCGCAAGAACATCGACACCGGGGCCGGCCTCGACCGCATCCTCACCCAGATCCAAGGGGTCGAGTCGGTGTTCGACACCGACCTCGTCGCTCCGATCCTCGATGCCGCCTCAGCCACCACGGGGCGGGTTTATGGCAGCACCGAGGAGAGCGACGTCGGCCTTCGTATCGTGGCTGACCATGCCCGTACGCTCACCTTCTTGATTGCCGACGGGGTCTTTCCCTCCAACGCGAGCCGCGGTTATGTGCTTCGCCGCCTGATCCGCCGGGCTGTGCTCGTGGCCCAGCGCCTGGGCGCGAAGGATCTCGTCACCCCCGGTGTCATTGACGTCGTGACACAGGTCATGGGCGGTGCCTACCCGAACCTGCGCCGTGACCGCGACCGCATCAAGCGCATCGCGGTGCACGAGGAAGAGGCGTTCTTGCGCACGCTGCGCTCGGGCACGACCCTGCTCGAAGCCGAGCTCGCCACTGGTGCGGCCGCTGTCGGAGGCGACGTTGCCTTCCAACTGCATGACACCTACGGTTTCCCGATCGAGCTCACCGAGGAGATAGCCCGCGAGCGTGGGATCGAGGTGGACAGGCGGAGTTTTGACCAGGCCATGGACGAGCAGCGGCGCCGCGCCCGCGAGGCGGGCCGGGCGGGGGTGACAGGGTCATCGCAGGCCGAAGACGTCGCCGCCGCGTGGAGCGAGATTCGCTCCGAGTTCGGCCCGACACAGTTCCTCGGCTATCAGGACTCACAGGTCGAGGCGCGGGTGCTGGCCGTCATCGCGAGCTCGGTCGAGCACGCCTTTGTCAACGTCGACGGCGAGCGGGCGCCCGAGGACGCCGAGCTAGTCGAGGTGTTCTTAGACAGGACCTCTTTTTATGCCGAGGGTGGTGGCCAGGTCGGCGACACCGGCTTGATCACGACCGTGACCGGCCGGGTACGCGTGCTCGACGCGACCTCGGTCGTGGAGGGTCTCACCCGTCACCTCGGCTATGTCGTCGAGGGAACAGTTGAGGCGGGCCAAGAGGCCGTGGCGGCGATCGACACCGAACGCCGGGATTCGATCCGGCGCAATCACACCGGCACGCACCTTCTCCATTGGGCGTTGCGCCAGGTGCTCGGCGACCACGTTCGCCAGCAGGGATCGCTTGTCGCGCCGGACCGCCTGCGCTTCGACTTCAGCCACTTCGGGCCGATGACAGAAGAGGAGATCGAGCGCGTGGAGGACCTCGTCAACGCCGAGGTGATCCGCAACGAGCCCGTGCGTACCTATGAGACGTCGCGCAAGCAAGCTGAAGGCGCCGGTGCCATCGCCTTTTTCGGCGAGAAGTACGGCGAGGTCGTGCGCGTCGTCGAGGCCGGTCATGACTCGGTCGAGCTTTGCGGAGGCACGCACGTGAGCGCTCTCGGCACGATCGGCCCATTGCAGGTGGTCTCGGAGGCGTCGATCGGTTCCAACACCCGCCGCATCGAGGCGGTGACGGGTGCGGCCTCGCTCGCACGCCTTCACTTTTTCGAGCGCACTGTGGAGCAGACCGCACAACGGCTGCGCTCACAACCCTCCGATCTCCCCTCGGCCGTCGACCGCCTGCTCTCGAACCAGCGCACGCTCGAAGAGCAGCTGCGGACCCTTCGTTCAGAGCAGCTGCGCCACGAGGCCGACGAGCTCGCGGCCGGCGCCGAAGCTCCAGAGCCTGGCGCGCCGCGGCGCGTAGTCGAAAGACGCGACGGGCTCGAGGCGGGCGAGCTGCGCGACCTGGCCATAGCCGTTCGGGACCATCCGGGGGTGGGAGTCGTCGGTCTCGTTGGTGTCACCGGTCCCGAGCGAGTCG
Source organism: uncultured Acidimicrobiaceae bacterium (assembly GCA_963779425.1). Lineage (GTDB taxonomy): Bacteria > Actinomycetota > Acidimicrobiia > Acidimicrobiales > Bog-793 > Fen-455. The sequence continues at coordinate 337,186 of CAVZYD010000009.1, read as the reverse complement.
CGGTCGTCGTGGCGGCGCGGAAGGATTCCGGGATAGACGCGAGGACGCTGGCGGTGGTGGCCGCGGCCGCCGTCGGCGGCGGGGGAGGCGGCACAGCGGAGCTCGCGACGGCGGGGGGCCGGGACGTGGCCGGTGTGGATGAAGCGGTGCGCAAGCTTGGCGAGGCATTGGGCCGAGACCCCGGTGAGCCCGAGGCTGGCGGCCGGGCATCGGCTTGACCGGCGCCGCAGATGATCCGGAGCCTCGCCGTGCCGGGGCGGGAGCGGGCAAGCGAGTCGTCGGCATCGACCTCGGCGAGCGCCGCATCGGGGTATCGGTGAGCGACACACGCCGGGTGCTGGCGAGCCCGCACTCGGTCATCCAGCGATGCGGCGAGCAGGCGGTCGACAACCGGGCGATAGCCGCCGTCGTGTGGGAGCTCGACGCCGGCTTGGTCGTGGTCGGGTTGCCCCTTTCCCTCTCGGGTCATCGCGGGCCTGCGGCCCAGGCGGCTGTGGCCGAGGCGGCGGCGCTGGAAAGCGAGCTCGGTGTCCCCGTCGTGCTGCACGACGAGCGTCTCACCACTGTCGAGGCCGATCGGCGCCGGCGCCTGCCCTCCGAGCCGCTTAGAGGTGAGGGTGGCGAGCGGGGCCACCCACGGGCACGGTCCCCGCGTCGGTCCCAGGCCAACTTCGGTGCCAGAGCCGGCGGCCGTATCGGCATTGACGCCCTGGCGGCCACGGTCCTGCTGCAGTCCTGGCTGGACCAGAAACGGGCCGAGTCGTGAGCCCGCCTGGGGCGAGGTTCGAGCCCGGCGAGCCGCCGGAGCTGTTCGGCCTTTCCGGAAATGCCCGCCCAGAGGGGTCCTGGCCCGGGGCGACTACGAGGATCGTGGGCGTGCTCGGTTTCCCGGTCCGCCATTCGCTCTCGCCCCGGCTTCACAACACGGCGTACGCCGTCATGGGTCTCGACTGGTGTTACCTTGCCTTTGAGGTACCGCAGGCTTTTTTGGAGAGAGCCATCGCGGGTGCGGCCGCGCTTGGCTTGCGGGGCCTGTCGGTGACGATGCCTCACAAGGACGCCGTCGCCCGGCTGGCGACCCGTCACTCCCGCCAGGTGCGGCGACTCGGATCCGCCAACACGCTCATCTTCGAAGGCGCAGCCATCGTCGCCGAGAGCTGTGACGGGGACGGCCTGCTTGACGACCTACGCCAGGGGGCGGGTTTCGACCCCGCCGGACGCCGCTGTGGGGTCATCGGTGCCGGGGGCGCCGGCCGGGCGGCCGTGCTAGCACTGGCGGAAGCGGGCGCGGCGGAGATCGTCGTCGTCAACAGGACCTCCGCCCGAGCGTGGCGTTCGGTCGCCCTGGCACCCAAGGTCGCCCATGTCGGGCGACCGGAGGAGCTTCGTTCGATGGACCTGGTCATCCAGGCGACACCCGCAGGCATGCCCGCGGGCGGAGCCGCTTCGGTGCCAGCCGAGTTACCTGCTCAGATGGCTCGGCGGTATGGGGCAGACAGCTCGCCATCACATGACCATCCAGCTACCTCACGAGGCTCATCAGATACGCACCTGTCAGCCGACCTAGTTGGTGCACATCATCAGCACCAAGAGACCGGGTCTGCGGGCTCCACCGGCCCGAGTGACGCGGGCAGCCCGAGTCATCCGTGCGGCGGCTCGGCACTCACATCAAGCTCTCCCCGCCGAGCGGCTGAGCCGACGAGTTCCTCGAGACCTCTTCATTCAGCCCGATCAAAAGACGCCAAGAGGGCCGATGGACCACCCGGGGAAAGCTCGGGCGAGAGCGCCGTCGTCGCTGGGGTCGACCCCTCTTTCTTCGGGGCGGGCCAGCTCGTGATGGACCTCGTTTACGACCCGCCACTCACGGCGTTCCTGCTGGAGGCGCAGCGTCAGGGTGCGACTGTTCGCGGAGGCCTCGGCATGCTCGTGCACCAGGCCGCACGCCAGATCAGGCTCTTCACTGGTGCGGAGCCTCCCTTGGAGGCGATGTGGGCGGCGGTGCGCCCACACGAGTCGGGGGCCACCTGAATCGGTAAGTCGGCTCTTATGCATGAGCCGACCGGCTCGGCTGTATAACCACTCAGAGAGGCGACAGGTGACCACGGACGGTGAGACAGGTAAGCCGAGGACGAAGTCGTGCCGTTAGGAGAAGGCGAACCGGCTGAGTTGCCGCCTCGAGGGAACCGAGGGGCTGCAGGGGGCCGCGAGGTCATCAACGTTATCCTTGGGCATCATGGCGGTTCATTCCCCGAGCGTGCCGGCTCGGTGGACTCATCGCAGGGAGAGGCACCCGGCTTTGGAGCTTGTGCGCCACTGCGACTTCATCCTGGTCGGCAGTGCCGTCGTGCTCTCGCTGATCGGCGCCATCATGGTCTATTCGGCGACGCGTGTCGAGCAGATCGACGCCGGGGGGGATCCCAAGTTCTACTTGAAGCGCCAGCTCGCCTGGCTTGCGATCGGCCTTGTCGTGATGGTTGTCGTCGCCTTCATCGATTATCACTGGCTCGAGCAATGGGCCTATGTGCTTTACGGCCTTGTCGTGCTGTCGCTCGTCGCCGTGCTGACCCATTTCGGCCACGTGTCGCTCGGCGCGCAACGATGGTTCTCCCTGGGTCCTCTCGAGCTGCAACCGTCGGAATTCGCAGCCCTGGCGCTGATCATCGTGCTGGCGGTGTACTGCTCTCACCAAGAAACGATGTTCCCGCGCAACATCGTCGTCGTGCTGTTTTTAGCGGCCGTGCCGATCCTGCTCGTCTACAAGCAGCCCGACCTGGGAACGGCCCTCATCATGAGTGTCGTGCTCACCGTCATGATGGTGACCTCGGGCGTGCGGCTCAGATACCTCGGCGTTCTCGCTGTCGTGGGAATCGCAGGTTTGGTGGCGGGCATTCACTTCAAGCTGATCCATGCCTACGAGCTCGGACGCCTGCAGTCGTTCTTCCACCAGAGCACGCAAACCAGTGGCGCCAACTACAACCTGGCGCAGTCGATATTGGCCATCGCCTCAGGGGGCGCTTTCGGCACGGGCGTGTTTCACGGCGCCGCCACGAACGGTGGTTTCGTCCCGGCTCAACAGACCGACTTCATCTTCTCCGCCGTGGGCGAGCAGCTTGGTTTCGCGGGAGGAGTGCTGGTCATCGCGCTATTCGGGGTGATCGTCTTCCGCTTGTTGCGGGCCGCACAAATCGCCCGGGACCCGCTCGGGCGGATGTTGTGCGCGGGAGCACTCGCCCTGTTGGCCTTCTCGGTTTTCCAGAATGTCGGCATGACGATCGGTCTTATCCCGATCGCCGGAATTCCACTGCCGTTCGTAAGCTACGGTGGCTCCGCCATGATCGTGTTTTTCGCTACGGTCGGGCTCGTGGTCAACGTCGAAATGCGAAGGTCGATTAGGCGATGAACCCAACGAGCACCGAAGGAGATTCTGTCGAGGTCGAAGCCGGGCCCACAGCCAAACTCCTTGGCAACGGCGACGTCTCGGCACTCGGAGGCCCGGAGACGGTCGCAGCCGACGACGAAGGCACGGCGCCGGCCGGAAAAACGCCAGATGCCGAGGTGCCGGTCGAGCCGGCGAGCGACGAGCAGGCCGAAACAGTTGCCGTCGAGCCCGACGAGCTCGCGCCAGCTGGGCCGGAAGGCTCAGACAAAGCCGGGGCGCCCGGTGAGCCGGTCGTGCCCGATGAGCCGGTCGTGCCCGATGAGCCGGTCATGCCCGATGAGCCGGTCATGCCCGATGAGCCGGTCATGATCGATGAGCTCGTCTCGAGTGAGCCTTCGCCAGACCCGCTCCTCACACCGGCGGAGATGGCGCAGATGCTGTTCGTCGATGTCGTCCTCATGCTCCCGGCGACCCACCCGGTTGTCGTGCTGCAGGAGGCGGACGCGCCTTTCCGCGAGCTCCGGATCCCAGTCGGGGGAGCCGAAGGTATTGCGATCGCCTACGCGGCACGCGGCGTGGCTACGCCAAGGCCGCTCACGCACGAACTGTTCACCCGCGTCTTGGAGGAATTCGCCATGACGCTCGATGTCGTGCGCATCACCGAAGTTCGCGGGAACGCCTTCAGCGCCGAGATCGTCGTCTCGGGCCCTCTGGGCGCGCGACTGATCGATTGCAGGCCGTCGGACGCCATTGCTCTGGCACTTCGCCAGCGCCTGCCGGTTCCGATCATGGCCTCGCCCGTGGTGCTCTCAGCCGCCGGCACCGAACCGTTGGGTGCGAACTAGTCAGAGGCTTGTGGCGACGGGAAGGCACCGTCGCTTCCGCTCGAAGCCGAGAAACCGTCCAGGATGGGCACGGTCTCGTCGGTCGTGTCCCGCAAGCCACCGGGAGGGACAGCCCTGGCCGCGGCAAGAGCGCGCTGACGCATCCGCGTGGCTCGCTGGGCAGGGCCGAGCGGCACTCCCGCCGGGGTGCCGCCTTCATCTGAGATGCGCATCAGCAAAGCCACGAGGACGTAGTTCGCCAGCAGTGAGGAGCCTCCGTAGCCGATGAAGGGCAGTGACACCCCGGTGAGCGGGAGCAGGCGCACGACGCCGGCCATGATGAAAAAGGACTGAAAGCCGAGGATGGCCGTAAAGCCGACGGCGGCAAGTTGGGAGAACTCCGAGCGGGCACGGATCGCTGCTCTTATGCCGGCGCCGACGAGGAGCAAGAACCCGACGACGACCGCCGTAGTGCCGAGGAGCCCGAGCTCTTCGCCGATGGCCGCGAAGATGAAGTCGCTGTAGGCGACGGGAATGTTGTAAGGAGATCCGAGGCCGAGGCCCGAACCCGTCAGGCCCCCCCGGCCGAGGGCGAGCTCGCCTTGCACCGTCTGGTAGCCGTACGAGCTGTAGTGCGCCCACGGATAAAGCCAGGCGCCCATGCGCTGGTCGATCAAGACGCGCGCGAAAGGCAGGTGGGCGGCGAGAAACGTGCCCGCCACGAAGGCGACGAGCCCGCCCACGACATAGGTCCAGCGGCCCGTGGCCACCCACAGCATGGCGATGAACATGACGAACAGGAGCAAGGAGAAGCCGATGTCGTGCTCGAGCAGGATCACCATTATCGACACGACCCAGGCGACAGCGATAGGCCCGAGGGGACGCAGGTCGGGCAGCAGCGTGTTGCCGACGCGCCTTGTCGAGAGCGACAGCATCTCGCGCTTTTCCACGAAGTAGGAGGCGAAGAAGATCACGAGCAGGAGCTTTGCGATCTCGACCGGTTGAAAGGTGATCGGCCCGAGGTGGATCCAGAGTTTGACCCCGTTCAGCTCGGACTCGGGCGTGCGTCCGAGATAGGGGGCGAGGGGCAGGACGAGCAAGACGAGGGCCGCGAACATGAGCATGTAGCGGTAGCGCTCGAGGTCGCGCGAGCGCCGAACGAAGAACAAGGTGACGACATAGGCAAAGACACCGAGGACTGTCCAGACAGCCTGGTAATGCCAGGGCGCGAGGCCGGCCACCTGCGGGGAGGCGTCGAGCCTGTAGATCATGACAAAGCCGATGCCGTTCATCATGAGGACGATCGGCATGACGACCGGGTCCGCTTCCGGGGCGAGGAACCGGTTGGCGATGTGGACGACAAGTGCCAGGCCGGCGGATACCCCGATGAACTCCAAGGCGTTCGCCGGGAGCGCGTTGTAGGTGCCGAGCGATGCGAGCAGGTAAGCGAATGTCAGCACGCAGACAGCGACGAGAAGCAAGCCGAGCTCGCTCCGGCGCCGTTGTCTGACCCTCGGGGCCATGGCGAGGGGCTGCACGACTTCACGGTAGCGTCTGGGGTGTGAAAGCCGACGTCACAGCACCTCAGAGCCTTCTCGCGAGCCCGGACCGCTTCCTCAACCGCGAGCTCTCCTGGCTGGACTTCGCCGACCGCCTCGTGGACCTCGCCGCTGACAGGTCGCTCCCGCTCCTCGAGCGCGTGAAGTTCCTCGCCATCCTCTCCTCCGGGCTGGACGAGTTTTTCCAGGTGCGCGTCGGTGGGTTGAAGGACCATGTGGCGGCCGGACTGCGGGCCAGGTCCGCGGACGGGCGAACCGCCTCACAACAGCTCCAGGACATCCGCGTGAAGTGCACGCGACTGCAGGCACGAAGTGACGACGTTTTCGAGTCATCCCTCGTGCCGAGCCTCGCCAAGGCCGGCTTGTACCTCACGAGCGTCGACGAGCTCGACCAAGCCGAGAAGGACCGGGTGCTCGGCGTATTCGAGAAAGAGATCTTTCCTGTCCTCACGCCGCTGGCGGTGGACCCGGGCCATCCTTTCCCCTACATCTCGAACCTGTCGCTCAACTTGGCGGTGCTCGTCGTCGACCCGGGCACGCGCGAGCAGCGCTTTGCCCGCGTGAAGGTGCCGCCCCTTTTGCCCCGCTTTGTCCCTTTGAACGGCGGTTCTCGCTTTGTGGCCCTCGAGCAGCTCATCGCCGCCAACCTGCCGAGGCTCTTCCCCCACATGGAGATCGGGCGCCACCACGCCTTCCGGGTGACACGCAACGCCGATCTAGATCTTGAAGAGAGCGAGGCCGACGACCTCCTCGCCGCCGTGGAGACCGAGCTGCGCCGCCGCCGTTTCGGCCGCGCCGTCAGGCTGGAAGTCGACCAGGACACGCCGCAGGAGGTGCGCGAGCTGCTCTTGGACGAGCTCGAGCTCGGGGTGAACGACGTCTATGAGAGTCGCGCTCCCCTCGGACTCGGCCAGCTCTGGGCCCTGCACGCGATCGACCGGCCGGATCTCCACGAGCCGCCCTGGGTGCCCATGACCCAGGCGCCCCTCGCCACGGCCGGCGACGGACCGGTCGACCTGTTCTCGGTGCTTCGTGAACGCGACGTCTTGGTGCACCACCCTTACGACTCGTTCACGACCTCGGTGGAGGCTTTCATCACCCAGGCCGCCGACGATCCGAACGTGCTCGCCATCAAACAGACGCTCTATCGCACCTCCGAGGACACCGCCATCGTCTCCGCCCTCGTGCGTGCCGCCGAACAGGGCAAGCAAGTGGCGGCTCTCGTCGAGGTGAAGGCGCGTTTCGACGAGCAGGCGAACATCGTCTGGGCCCGTCAGCTGGAGCGGGCCGGCGTGCACGTCGTTTACGGCCTTGTCGGTCTCAAGACCCATTCCAAGATCGTCCTTGTCGTGCGACGCGAGGAGGACGGCCTGCGCCGCTACTGCCACATCGGCACGGGCAACTACAACTCCGAGACGGCCAAGGTCTACGAGGACCTCGGGCTTTTCACCTCCGATCCGGCCGTGGGGGAGGACCTGACGGACCTGTTCAACTACCTCACCGGCTACGGTCGGCCGGTCACCTACCGGCGCATCGTGGTGGCCCCCCAGGGCATGCGGCCCTGGATCCTCGCCTGCATCGCCGAAGAGGCGGCGGTGGGCGGCTCAGGCCGGATCACCATCAAAGTGAACGGGCTCACCGACCCCGAGGTCATCGACGCCCTATATGCCGCCTCACAGGCGGGCGTTCGTATCGACCTCATCGTGCGAGGCATCTGCTGTCTGCGGCCCGGGGTGGCGGGCCTGTCCGACAAGATCACGGTGCGCTCGATAATGGGGCGTTTTTTGGAGCACTCCCGCATCTTCCGCTTCGGCGACCCCGGGGGCGAGCGTCCCGTTCGCCACACGATCGGCTCCGGCGACTTGATGGAGCGGAACCTGGACCGCAGGATCGAGGTCCTCGTGCCCGTTGTCGACCCGAAGCTGCAGGCCCGCTTGGAAGAGACCATCGAACTCAACTTGGCGGACGACTCGAACGCTTGGACGCTCCGGCCGGACGGCGCCTGGGTGCGGGAGGTGAGCGTGCTCGGCCTGAGCGCGCAAAAGCGCCTGCAAGAGCTCGCCTTGGAGCGTGCTCGCAGACGGCGTTCCCCCGAGAAGCCGAGCTGAGCCCGGACCATGCGCATTGCTGCGCTGGATCTGGGCAGCAACTCGTTTCATCTGCTGGTCGTCGAGACACGACCAGACGGCAGTTTCCTGCCCCTCGCCCGCGAGAAGGAGATGCTCCGTCTAGGAGACGTCGTAGCCCGGGCGGGTCGCTTGAGCGAAGAGGCGATCGAATCGGCAATCGAGACGGTGCGACGCTTCAGGGCGATCGCGGACGTGCAGCACTGTGACGAGATCGTCGCCATGGCCACTGCCGCCATGCGCCAGGCCGACAACGGGCCGGAGGTAGCAGAACGGATCGAGTCGGCCACCGGGGTGGCGATCCAGGTGATAAGCGGCATCCGCGAGGCGCAGCTGGTGTTCGACGCCGTGCGGGCGAGCGTGCTCATCGATCCGGGGCCGGCGCTTTGCGCGGACCTAGGTGGAGGGAGCCTCGAGCTCTCCGTCGGTGACCGTTTCGGGCTCAGTTACGCCACGAGCCTGCATCTTGGGGTCGGCAGGCTCACGACCGAACACGTGCGCACCGACCCACCGAGCAGGAAGGACCGGGCGCGGCTGAAAGATCAGATCTCGAGGTCGATCGACGTGGTGCTCGAGGACATCTTGGCCTGCGGGCCGAAGCTGCTCGTCGGGACCTCGGGCACGCTTTGCGCCTTGGCCCGGGGTGCGGCCGCGAGACGCGACGGCAACGTACCTTATTCTGTCAACCAGCTGACAGTATCTGCGCGCGAGCTCGCGGCTTTGGCTGAGGACATCTACGACCTGCCGAGCTATGAACGGGGACGCCTGCCTGGTATCGACGCCCGTCGCGCCGAGCTCCTGCCCGCCGGGGCGGCCGTGGCGGAGGTCCTCATGGAACGAACGGGGATGCGTGAGCTCACCGTTTCGGAATGGGGCCTTAGAGAGGGGATCATCATCTCGACGATCGCCAAGCACGACCGGGTGGAGCTCAGCAACGACCCGCGGGCGATCCGGCGCGCCTCGGTGATGTCGCTCTGCATGAGGTCGCGCTGGCCCGAAGCCCATTCCCGCCAGGTGGCGAGATTGGCCCTCGAGCTGTTCGACTCGACCGTCGCCCTGCACGGGCTCGATGGCGAGGACCGGGAGCTTCTCGAGCTGGCGGCGCTCTTGCACGACATCGGCGAGCACGTGAGCCGTGACGGCCACGCCCGCCACAGCGCCTATCTCATCGAAAACGGCGATCTACGGGGTTTCTCCCCGGTGGAGATCAACATGCTCTCCTGCCTCGGGCGCTACCACGTGCGGGGACGGCCGCGCGAGTCGTTCCAAGCCTGGGAGTCACTCGAGCGTAACGACCGCGACCGCGTGTCGAAGTTGCTCTCGATGCTACGCATCGCAGACGGCCTGGACGCCTCCCACGACGCCGTCATAGGACATGTCGGGGTCGAGGTCAGTCGGGCAGGGGTCGAGGTAGTCGTCAGCGCCCGGGGCGATGCCGAGCTCGAACGGTGGATGCTGCAACGCAAAAAGAGCCTGTTCCAGGAGATGTTCGAGCTCCCCATCAGCCTTGAGGTGGTGCCGACTGGGCCGGAGGAGATGCAGGGTCTCGGGTCCGAGGAGGAAGGTCTCGCTTGAGGCGCGGCGCTCCGCCGGCCAAGGTATCGCTCGGGCCTGGCGGCTCACCCGTGCTTGTCATCGTGCCCAGGGCCTGCCTGTGCTCCTTTAAGCCCGCGCCCCGCCTCACCCGCATGGACAGGTAGGCGCCGGCCCCGACGGGGATGGGAAGCCAGAAGTTGAAAAGCCGCCAGGAGATGACGCCCAGCCAGGCGATGGCGGCCGGGACGCCGAAGCCGGTAAGCGAGGTGGCCGCCACCGCCTCGACGATCCCGAGGCCTCCCGGGGTGAGCGGGACCGCAGCAAGGACGTTCGCCACTCCGTAGGCGACGAAAAGGTCGATGGGCCTCGTGATGTGCCCGTAGGCGGCGAGGAAGGCCCAGAGCGATGCGGCGTCGAACAGCCAGTTGGCAGCTGCCCAAGAGACCGCCTCTCTCAGCAGATGCCGGTCCGAGCCCAGTGTCCTCAACCTCGTGGAGAGGCGCTGGACGAGTTTTTCTATCTGGTCCTCTGTGACCCAGGGCAGGTGCCTCGCGACAGCGCCGAGCGCCCGGCTGGCATGGGCCTCACCCCGGGTCAGCAAGAGCACGAGGGCGGCGAAAGCGACGAGCAACACGGCGCCGACGACGGCGACTGTGACATAGGCGCTGTTGAAGCCGTGCAGCGGGATGGAGATGACAAGGGCGATCCACAGCATGGCGTTCAAGACGACAGCGGAGCCGATTCCCTGCGTGGCGAGGGCGAAACCGGCGTCGGCGCCGTTCACGCCGTTCGAGGTGAGCAGCCTGTAGCCGAGTCCGGTGCCCCCGGCGGTCCCGCCTGGGATCACGTGGCTGACCGCGAGCGTGGACAGGTCGATGCGGAGCACTTTGGAGAACGGAGGCCCGTTTGCAGGCAGCACGGACTGGGTGAGGCGCCCGTATGCGGCCAGGGCCCCGGCCTCGAGGACAATGCCGGCCAAGAGCCAGAAGATGTTGACGCGACTGAGCTGGCTCAAAGACGAACGCGCTTTTGAGTGCAGGAAACTGGGAATGAGGACGTACTCGACAAAGACGAGGAGCACGAAGAGGGTTATCCCGTGGCGAAGGGGCCCCGGTATCCAGCCGAGGAGATTGCGTCGCCGGCGCGGCGCGCCCAAATCGGCGGGGGGGCCGTCGAGCTCGGGCGGGTCGGCCATCTCGTCCATGCTTGCAGGCGCGACGAGCCCGAAGCGAGAACCTCCCCGATGCTGAGCTGGTAGAAGACCGCCCCGGACGGCACTGCTCGGCTCGCTCGGCGGCCCTGGGATCACCCTTTGGCGGGGTTGCATGGAGTTGACTTGTGACGATGAGCGAGCAGATGGGCCGCGCCGAGCTAGGCGCTGACAAAAGCCAGCGCGCGTACGACCTTCACGTGGCGCGCGTCGCTTGGATCGCCACGAGTGTCGTCGTCGCCACCGGCATTGGTCTGGCCCTGTTGTGGCGCTTGCGCGTCGTGGTTCTTTTGATCTTCGTGTCGTTGTTCTTAGGGGCGCTCTTGCATCCCGTCGTCAGTTTCGTCGAGCGCCGGGGAATCCGCCGCGGACTTGCGGCAGCGCTGGTGTTCTTCATTGCGGCCGCCGTCTCGGCGGCGGTGCTCTATCTGCTCGTGCACCCGGTGTATACCTCGGCGACGAACTTCGCGAAAGAGCTGCCCACCCTTGTCCGTCAAGCCCAGCACGGCAAGGGGCAGATCGGGCACCTCGTCACCCGGCTGCACCTGGAGAACTACGTCAAAAAGAACGTCCCCCGCCTCGAGACCTTGATCACGGGTCTTGGCCGCCCCGCCCTGGCGATCGGAAAGACGGTTGTGAGCGGGGTCGTCGCTCTCGTCACCGTTGGGGTGTTGACGTTTTTCATCCTCCTCGAGATGCCGCTCATGGTCCGCGGCGTGCTCAACTGGATGCGCCCAGAGCGGTCGGTTCGGGCGCGCAAGATCCTCGGCGACGTAGGTCAGGCGGTGGCCGGCTACATGCTGGGCAACCTCGCCACCTCGGCGATCGCCGGCCTGGTGATCTTCGGCACGCTTCGCCTGATGGACGTGCCCTACGCCGGAGTGCTGGCGATCTGGGTGGGCGTCGTCGACTTTCTCCCCCTCGTGGGCGGACTGCTCGCCGGTGTGCCGACCGTGGCGGTGGCCGTGTTGCACTCCTTGCCCGCGGGCATCGTGACACTGGCGGCGTTTCTTATTTATCAACAGATCGAGAACCACATCCTCAATCCGGTCGTGATGAGCCGGACGGTGCGCCTGAACCCGTTGTGGGTCTTGCTGGCAATCTTGATCGGCGTCGAGCTGGGCGGGCTCATCGGCTCCACCTTCGGTGGCCTCGTCGGGGCACTGCTCGCCGTCCCCGCCGCCAGCGCGATCCAGGTGGTGGCGAGGGACCTGTGGGCGGTGCACCACTCTGCCCAACCGGCCGAGGAGCCCGTCGTCGCCCATCCGACCCGCATCGCCCCTTGACGATCCTGACATTAGGCTGCGTGGGTGCGCGTCCTCGTTGTGCTGCCTACCTTCAACGAAGCTGCCACAATCGAGCGCGTCCTCGAACGAGTCCGCAAGGCCTTGCCTGATGCGTGGATCCTCCTCGTCGACGACGGCAGCCCGGACGGGACGGCCAAGATAGCCGCAGACTTCGCGGAGAGGCTGGGTCAACTGGACGTGTTGTCGAGGCCCACCAAGCTCGGGCTCGGCAGCGCCTATCGGGACGGTTTCGCCTGGGGCCTCGAGCGAGGCTTCGAGGCCTTCGTCGAGATGGACTCTGATTTCTCCCACGATCCCGATGCCCTCTCCTCGATCGTCGCTCCGCTCGGCGAGGGCTACGAGGTCTGCATCGGGTCGCGCTATGTCGCCGGAGGCTCGATACCGAACTGGAGCCTCCCGCGCCGGTTGTTGTCGCGAGGTGGCAACATCTACGCCGATCTCATGTTGGGTCTTCGAGTGCGGGACTCCACGGCGGGGTTTCGCGCCTACTCGGCAACGGTTCTGCGGCGCATCGTCTTGAGCTCGATCAGGGCGGAGAGCTACGGCTTTCAGATCGAGATGACCTACCGGGCGATGAAGGCGGGGGCGAGGATCAAAGAGGTGCCGATCCGTTTCGTGGACCGGGAGCTCGGCACCTCGAAGATGTCCATCTTCACCGTCGTCGAGGCCCTGGGCCTTGTCACCTTGTGGGGCGCGCAACGGCTGGCGGAGCGGATTCGAGGCGGCAGAGCCGGACCGGGCCTGCCTCCGCCGTCGTGCCGTTGACAAAGGGGGGCACGTCAGCTGGCGCCGGCGGTCCACGGGGACCGATCGACTCGGGCGAGGGGCCCGTCGTGGTCCTCTTGCACGGTCAACCAGGCGCCGGAGATGACTGGGCGGCCCTGGCGAGGCTTTTGAGCAAAGACCACAGAGTGTTGGCTCCGAACCGGCCCGGGTGGGGATCTGATACCCGTCCCGCCGTGGGCCTGGCCGCCAACGCGGCCTCACTGGAGGAGTTTCTCCAAGCCGTCGGTGCGCAAAGCCCGCTGACCGTGGTCGGGCACTCGCTCGGCGGAGGCGTGGCTCTCGAGCTCGCCCTGATGCACCCCGAGCGGGTCGGCGCTCTCGTGCTCGTCGGCTCGGTCGGTGTCGCCGGGGCATTGTCGCGTTTTGACCGCCTGTTGGCGCTGCCGGTCCTCGGCAGCGCCATCTTGCGCGTCGGGGTGGCCACCTTGCGCAGCGGCCTCATCGCCGCCGCCCACTACTCCCAACGCCACCCTGGAGCCCGGGTGGCGAAGAAGGTGGCGATCCTGCCCACCTTGCAGGCGGCGATCGGGACCGATGCCCGTCCGACGGTCGGCCGCTCGCGCGAGAGCTTCCTTGTCGAGCAGCGTGCCCTTTTGGCCGAGACGCCGCAGCTCGAGGCGGACCTCGGGCGGATCGAGGTGCCGACGGCGGTCGTGACCGGGGCGTCGGACCGCATCGTGCCGGTCTCGGCGGCGAAGGCTCTCGCGGCGCTCCTGCCCAACGCCAAGCTCATCGTCATGGGCGGGGGGCACCTTCTCCCCTTCGATCATCCGGAGAAGCTCGCCGAGGTCGTGCGCCGCTACACAGCTCTCGCCAGCAACCTCAAGGGCGCACGGCCGCGGCGAGAAACGCCTGAAGCTTGAGCTGGGTCTCGGCCAGTTCTGCGGCCGGGTCGGAATCGGCCACGATGCCGACACCGGCGAACAGCCGCGCCGAGCAGCCAGTCACGATCGCCGAGCGGATCCCGAGGTACCACTCGCCGTCGCCGCGGGCATCCATCCAGCCGACCGGGCCCGCGTAACGGTCCCTGTCCATCTCCTCGAGCTTTGCGAGGTAGTCGAGGGCCAGGTCGACGGGCGTGCCAGCCACGGCCGGAGTGGGATGGAGAAGAGCGACGAGCTCCAGTGCGCTCGGGTAGTCGCCTTCACGCTCGGCGAGGGTTCCGGTGATCGCGGTGCCGAGATGGCTCACATTGCGCAGGCGGCGGATGACGGGCTCCTCGGGCACCTCGAGGTGAGCGACGACGGGGGCGAGGGCAGCAGAGATGGTGTCGACGACGACCCTGTGTTCGGAGCGTTCCTTCGAAGAGGAAAGAAGTGCCGCCTCGGCCATGCGGTCGGCGTCCGGGTCGCCGCTTCGCGCCGCCGTACCGGCGAGGGGCTCCGAGGCTATCTCGGGCCCGCTGCGGCGCACGAGCAGCTCGGGCGTGGCGCCGATGAAGCCGTCGATGGCGAAGGCGGCACACGAGGGATGAAGGGCTCTAAGGCGTCCGAGGAGGTCGGCCTGACTGAACGGCCGGTTGGCGTGGACGCTCACCTCGCGGGCGAGGACGACCTTGTCCAGGCGCCCGCTGGCGATCTCGGCCAGCGCGGCCTTCACCCTGTTCAAGAAGTCCTGGTGGGGCCGGGCCGAGGCGAGCCGGAACTCGTCGGGCGGTGCGGCTTCGCGCTCGTGCGGCGCCGTGACGATCTCGGGGAGCCCTCGGGACATCTCGGCGAACAGCCGAGCGACCCGATCGGGAGGTCCTACGACGAGGGCGGTGGGTGGGCGAGCTTGCCCTGCCAGGATTGTCAGCTCTGGGACGACGAGCTTGCCGTCGGCCCGGCGGTCGAAAAAGAGCGCGCCGAGGGCGAGGGGCACCGGCGCCGGGCCGTATTTGGACAGGGACGCCCCGGGTTCGGCGGAGGGCTCGGGTGAAAGGGGCGGGACGGCTCGCAGCTGCGCCAAGGCGAGTGCGAGGCTGGCCGGGTCGCTCAGACCGCCAGCAAGCTCCAGCGAAGCTGCGTTCCCGAAGCCGAGAACCATGAGGCCGTCGCGCTCGATGACTCTTCCCGTCTCGTAGGCGTAGGCCCTGAAGTCGGCGAGGGTGCCCGGCTCGACCGGCCGCGTGCTGTAACGAAGCTCGCTTGGTCGGAAGCTCACGGCTCTTTCCTGTCGGCGGACCTCGTCGCCGTCACACACTGTGCGATGGAACCGCTGAAACCGTGGTGTGTGACCTCGTCGAATCCGGCGTTGTTGAGCAGGCGGACGAACTCGGGAAAAGAGGGGAGGTAAGCGACCGAACGGGGCAGATAGCGATAGGCGGCGGCGTCGGACAGGGCCGCCCCGAGCAGCGGCACGACACGGGTGAACCAGATCCGGTGGCCGAAGCGCAAGAGGGCGTTTTGGGGCTCGCCGACCTCGAGCAGCGCCAGAGTGGCGCCGGGGCGCAGCACGCGAGCCGAGCTCGTTCAAGACGGCGGGCAAGTCGGCAAAGTTGCGCACGGCGAAGCCGCTCACGGCTGCGTCCATGGCCGCGCTGCGAAACGGCAGGGCGACGGCGTCGGCCTGGACCAAAGGCGCGCCGCCGCGCGGGCGGCGCTCAGCATGCCAAAGGAGAGATCGATACCGACGGCACCATTTCCCCCGCGGCGCAGGCTCCGGGCGAGGTCGCCGGTCCCGCACCCGAGGTCGACCACCATCGAGGCGGGGGACAGCCGCAAGAGCTCGATCGTGCGGCGCCGCCAGGGAGCGTCCAGCCCGAAGGTCATGAGGAAGTTGACAAGGTCATAGCGCGGGGCGATCGAGTCGAACATCGAGCGGACGAGCGCCTGTTTGTCCTTGCCCTCGGGCAGGGGCGACGAGGCGTCGAAGGCTATGCCCTGCGAGCTGGGCGCCGGGGTGCGCTTGGAGGTCTTGATCACGTCTTTACCAGTTGAGACCCGCGACCTCACGCATGGCCTTCTCGAAGGCCTCGTCCTCGAGGCTGCTTCGCGCCGAGAGGATCAGGTCGGCGTCCTCGCCGACGCGCCGGCGCAGCGGGCCGCCGCCGTCGTCGATGGCATCGGCGATGGCCCTCGCGACGATGTCCGGGCCGGGCCGTGAGCCCGCCTGCATCTTGGCTGCAACATGGGCCAGCTGGGCCTCGAGCTCCCCGTAGGCGGGCGCGGGGGTGCCCAGGCGAGCCTTCATGCCCGGTGAGATGAAGCCGGGCTCGACGATGACGACACGAACACCGAAGTGGGAGAGCTCGACATAGAGCGCCTCCGAGATCGCTTCTAGGGCGTGCTTGGTAGCCGAGTAGTAGCCGTCGAGCGGCTGGGCCACCTTCCCGGCCACCGAGGAGACGTTTACCACGATGCCTGAGCCCCGGTCGCGCATGGCCGGCACGAAGGCCTGGATCATCCGGACCGGACCGAAGACGTTGGTCTCGAACATCTGGCGGATGTGCTCGATGGCGACCTGCTCGATGGGGCCGTCAAAGGAGATGGCGGCATTGTTGACAAGGGCGTCGGCGAAGCCCACCTGGCGGCGGACCTCGTCCACCGAGGCGGGGTCGGTGACGTCGAGGTAAAGCCTGCTCGCTACGTCGAGGTCGTGGAGGGGGGCGAGGTCGCGGGCGGTGGCGATCACCTCGTGACCCCGGCTCGCCAGCAGCGCCGAAGTGGCCCTGCCGACGCTGCCGCCGGCACCGGTGACAAGGACGCGCATACAGCTCACTCTAGCGGTGCGCTCTCGCCGGGCTCTTTAGCCGGGCCAGGCCACGCCACCTGGCCGCCGCACACGAGCCTGCAAAGCCGCCGCGCAAGAGAGGAAGTTTCGAAAAAGGCGTAGGTCGGCGTGCGCGGCCAACGAAAAGGCGGCCTGTCGCAAGAATCGTCATTTCGACCGTCTATTTCTCGCCAGCGCGGCCGCGTTTGCTGCTGATAACCAAAGTTTACCGAGAGTTCACTTTCACGGAATCGTGAGTACATAACCAGTTCACGCGGTCAACCTACTGTCGTGTGAAACGGACGCAGGGGCCACCGTCGCGTCGCGCGGCCAGGGCCTACTGAGACCGGCGGACAGAGCAGACACCAACCACTGCAGCACTGCACGGAGGTAGGCACTTAAATGAACATGAAAAGGACCGTTAGGCTTGGGTTCGCCACGACAGCGGTCGTATTTTCGGCGATTGCGCTGGCGGCGGTGTCGGCACTGCCTGGTGCCGGCGCCTCGACCAAGTCGGTTAGCGACCCGTACCTGGCTGCTGACGTACAGCTGAGCACTCCGGCGACGATCGGCGGGGCGGGTTCGACATTCGCAGGCACCTTTGGAGAATGCCGCGCAGGCTCTCTACCAAGCGCGCAACACCAATGCCACGATCAACGGCTACCAGGCCGTCGGTTCGGGCACGGGCGAGGCCGACATCATCAAGAAGCTTGTCGACTGGGGCGGTACCGACGTGCCCATGGCCCAGAGCGACATCAACAAGGACGAGCCCGCCGGCACGGACTACACGACGGCAGACTTCTTGCAGATCCCGATCGGCCTCGGCGGCGTGGCCATCCCGTTCAACGTCCCCGGCCTCACAGTCAAGAAGCTCGTTTTGACCGCTTCGGTCCTCGCCAACATCTACCTGGGCAAGATCACGCAGTGGAACTCGGGCGCCATTCAGGCGCTCAACCCGAAGGTGAAGCTGCCCAAGACGCGGATCATCGTCGTCGCCCGTGGCGACTCCTCGGGCACGACGTATATCTTCACGAACTTCCTGCACGCGGCGGCTCCGACAGTGTGGACGACCGGGCCGGCCAAGACCGCCGCTCACGCTTCCCGCCTGATGGCATCGCGGGCAGCGGCAACGCTGGCGTCGCCTCCGACATCGAGAACACGCCGAACTCGATCGGCTACGTCGAGTACTCCTATGTGCTGCTCAACCCGAGCCTGCTGAAGGGGGTCGCGGCGATCGTCAACAAGTCGGG
Organism: uncultured Acidimicrobiaceae bacterium; assembly: GCA_963779425.1. Taxonomy (GTDB): domain Bacteria; phylum Actinomycetota; class Acidimicrobiia; order Acidimicrobiales; family Bog-793; genus Fen-455. The sequence continues at coordinate 319,519 of CAVZYD010000009.1, read as the reverse complement.
CGATGCGGTCACCCCGTCGATAGCAGGCATCTCCGCTCGCCGCCGCGGCCAGGCCGAAGATCTCGGCGACGGGCTTTTCCATCGTCTTCCAGTGGGGTGCCAAGACCTACCCGATCGCCGGCTACACCTGGGCGGTCATCTGGAAGGCGCAGCAGACGAGCCAGGCCGAGGGAACCCTGCTCGTGAAGTACCTCGACTGGCTGTCGCACTCCGGCGCCGTGGATGGCACGACGGCCGGACAAGACGTCGCCGCCCTGCAGGGCTACGTCCCGCTCCCGGCCAACATCCAGGCCCTGGCCCGTGCGACCCTGCTCAAGTGCACCTATCAGGGCAAGGTGCTACTGACCACGAACGGCTCCTGAGCGCCTGCGTGGTTGAGAGGCACGAAAGCTTGAGCACCTAGCAAGGCCGAGGTGTCGACCACTCCTTTGGCAGTGTCAGACGAGCTCTTGACCGAGAAGACGAAGGTCTTCTCGGTCAAGAGCGATTTCGCGCACTGGAGCGTCCTTTACGGCGTCTCGGGGTTGTTCGCGCTGATCTGTGTGGTCTTCCTCCTGAGCGTCGTCGTCTCATCGCTGCCCGCGTGGCGACACTCCGGCTTCTCACTCATCTACGGCAGAGTCTGGAGCCAGGCGAGCGATTCATTCGGAGCGCTCCCGATCATCACGGGCACGCTCATGACGACAGCGATCGCCCTCGTCTTCGCCGTCCCGATCGGCATCGGCTCCGCCCTCGCCATCGTGCACGTGCTTCCCAGCCGGCTGCGGATATTCGCCTCCTCGCTCGTCGAGCTGCTCGCCGCCGTGCCGAGCGTCGTCTACGGGCTGTGGGGCCTGCTCGTGCTCGCCCCCTGGTTCGAGCAGACCGTGCAGCCGAGCCTGGCCGACTTGACGGACCACCACTTCCCCTTCCAACCGCCCTTTGAGGGTGTGTCGCTGCTGCTGGCCGGCTGCGTGCTGTTCATCATGATCCTGCCCATGATCGTGGCGCTGTCGAGAGATGCCATCGCCGTCGTTCCCCATGACCAGTTCGAAGGGGCGCTCAGTGTCGGGGCGACGAAATGGCAGGTGCTGCGAAAGGTCGTGCTCCCCGCCGCCCGCACGGGCATCGTGGGCGCGGTGACCCTCGCGACGGCGCGTGCCCTCGGCGAGACCGTGGCCGTCGCCATGGTCATCGGCTTGAACCCCCTCTTTCCCCACTCTTTGTTCTCGACGGCCTCCACCCTCGCCTCCACCATCGCCCTCGCAGTTCCAAGACGCCACCCCGCTGCAAGTGGCCGCCCTCGGCGCCCTGGCGGTGATTTTGATGGTCTTGACAGCCTTCGTGAACTGGATAGGCCGTCGCCTCATAAGACATTCGGCCGCTCGGGCGCATTTCGTATGACAACGACCATGATCGAAGGTGTCCCGCCGGACCCGATGCTCGAGCGGCGCGAGCTCATCCAGCAGGTGGCGCACAGGACCTTGAAGCGCCGCATGTTCGTCTCCAAGGCGGTGGTCGCCAGCCTGCGGAGCCGCCCTCGTCGCCGCCTTGGTACCTCTTTTCGCCATCTTGTTCTCCCTCGTGCAAAAAGGCATCCACTGGTGGAGCATCGACTTTTTCACCAAGACCCCTCAGTTCCCCTCCCTCATCGACCCGAACGCCGTCGGGGGGATCGAGAACGCCCTCGTCGGCTCGCTCGTCATCGACGGCATCGCGGCGCTCTTCGCCGTCCCGATCGGGGTCATCACCGGGCTGTTTTTGGCCGAGTCGGACTCAAGGCTGGCGAACGCGCTGCGCTCCACGGCCGAGATCATGACCGGGCTCCCCTCGATCCTGCTCGGCATCTTCGCCTACCAGATGATCGTGATCGGATTCCACGAGTGGGGCATAGCCCTGCCCGGCATCGGCTTTTCCGGCATCGCCGGCAGCTTCGCCATCGGCATCCTCATGATCCCCGTCATCATCAAGGCCTCCGAGACGGCGCTTCGAAGCGTGCCTTTCACCATCCGCGAAGCCGGCCTCGCCCTTGGCGCTCGCAAGGGAGTCGTCGCCCGCAAGGTGATCATCCCGACGGCGATGCCCGGGCTCATCACCGCCGTGCTCTTGGCCCTGTCGCGCGCCGTGGGCGAGACGGCGCCCGATCCTTGTGGGTCATCGGTGCCTCGACCGTCACCACCTGGGACCCCACCCACGAGATGGCCTCCATGCCGCTCCAGATCTTCCAGTCGGCCACCTCGCCTTACACCTCGCTGCGTGAGGAGACCTGGGGGATCGCTTTGACCTTGGTGGTCGTCGTTCTTGTTCATTAACCTAGGGAGCCGCCTTCTTGCCGGCGTGGCTGCAAAGAGAGAGGCGGTAACAGTGGACCCGAGCACCATGACACCGGTGGTGACGCGCCACGGCAACCAAGGAGCCCGACGTGCGCTCGGGTCCGGTTGCGATGCGACTCGAGGACGTCGCCGTGTCCTTCAACGGGCGCACGGCGATCCGTGACGCCACCTTCGAGGTCCCGAAGAACAAGGTCACGGCTCTCATCGGCCCGTCGGGTTCGGGCAAGACGACTCTCTTGCGTGCCATCAACCGGTTGCACGATCTCACCAAGGGCGCCGTCGTGAGCGGCAGCCTGCTGCTCGGAGACACCGATGTCTACTAGGGCGGGATCCCCCCGACGCTGCTGCGGACCCGTGTCGGCATGGTGTTCCAACGCCCGAACCCGTTCCCCACGATGTCGATCTACGACAATGTCGTCTCGGGCCTGCGCTTCAACGGGATACGCAAGAAGTCGGTCCTCGACGAGGCTGCCGAGTCCTCCCTCATCGCGGCGGCTTTGTGGGACTCGGTCGTGGACCGCCTAAAGGCCCATGCCTCGACGCTTTCGGGAGGCGAGCAGCAGCGCTTGTGCATCGCCCGGGCACTCGCTGTCGAGCCCGAGGTGCTCTTGATGGACGAGCCGACCTCGTCGCTGGACCCGATCTCGACGCGGCTCATCGAGGAGCTTCTCGACGAGCTCAAGTCCCGTGTGACGATCATCATCGTCACCCACAACATGCAGCAGGCGGCCCGCGTGTCGGACCTTTGCGCATTCTTCCTCATGGGTGAGGACCGAGCCGGAGAACAGATCGAGGTGGCGCCGACTCAGAAGCTGTTCTCCGAACCCGACGACCAAAGGACCTTGGACTACATCCAGGGCCGCTTCGGCTGAACCGGCGCCCGCCGGGTCGAGGAGCCCTCCTCGTCCACCGCTAGGAGCTCGACGGGGCCGCCAGGCTCTTCCGTCAGCTCACGAGCGGGCCGAGAGCACCTCGCGCAAAGCCAAGAGGAAACGGTCGTTTTCACGCCTCGTGCCGATCGTGACGCGCAGGCAGCCTTCGAGCCCGGGCCAGTTGGACACGTCGCGGACGAGCACCGAGTGCTCCAGCAAGCCCCTCCATAGAGCCGAGCCCTCTCGGGCCTCGACACGGAAGAGGACGAAGTTGGCCTCGGAGGGCCACACCGTTGCGCCGAGCTCGTAAAGGGCGCTTGAGACCCGGCCGCGCTCGGCTTTGATATGGCGCCACGCGGGCGCGCATCTCGTCGTCGAAGCCGAGGGCGAGACGGCCTGCCGCCTGTTTCAGGGCGTCCAGGTGGTAGGGAAGGGCCACGTTGAATAGCGAGGCGATCACTCCTGGGTCACCGACGGCGTAGCCGAGGCGCAAGCCGGCCATGGCCCAGGTCTTGGAAAAGGTGCGCACCACGACAAGACGCGGCTCAAACTCGAGCAACTCGAGGGCCGAAAAGGGGGCGAACTGGCCGTAGGCCTCGTCGACGGCGACGATCCCCTCGACGAGCCCGAGCACGGCCCGGATGGTCTCGGGAGTCTCGAGGCCACCGGTCGGATTGTTGGGCGAGCAGAGGAAGCTGACCGAAGGGGCGCCAGGTCCGTACCGCTGCGAAGCGGCCGCGACCGTGCGGACGACCTCGGCCGGGTCCAGTTTGAACTCGTCGTCTCGCCGGCCCGCGACCACAGGCGTGCCCGTGAGAGCGGCGATGTGGGAATGGAGAGCGTAGGTCGGCTCGAACATCATGGCGGGACGACCCGGCCCGCCATAGGCGAGCAGGAGGCACTGGATGGCCTCGTTCGAGCCGTTGGCGCAGAAAACCTGTGCGGGCTCGACACCGTGGTGAGCGGCGAGAGCCGCCCGAAGCGCCTTCGCCTCGCGATCGGGGTAGCGGTTGAGCGAGATGGCGTGCAGCTCTTGTGCCAACGCCTCCACAAAAGCCGGCGGCGGCGGTTCGGGGGACTCGTTGGTGTTGAGCCGGACCTCGACCTCCACCTGAGGTGAGTGGTACCCGGGCCTCAGCGCCACCTCGCGCCGGGGCTCGCCGAGCGGTGCGGGCCCGCCCGTGCGGGGCGGGCTCATGGGTGTTCGGCCTTCTCGGGCCCCGCGGCGCAGTTGCACCGAGAGGGCGTGGGCCAAAAGCCCTTCTGCCTTGGCGATGGCGATGACATGAGGTGCCACGCGGTCAAGGGCCGCGCGGTCCGCGGAGACGACGTGCACCCGGCGGAGGAAGTCCTCCACACCGAGCACGCTCGAGTAACGGGCGGAGCGAAATGTCGGCAGCGTGTGGCTCGGCCCGGCGATGTAGTCGCCGAGCGAGGCGGGCGTGTAGGGGCCGACGAAGACCGCACCCGCATTGCGCACGAGCGGAAAGCAGTGCCCGCGGATTGTCGCAGCAAAGCTCGAGGTGCTCGGGCGCGATCTCGTTTGCAACCGCCATGGCCTGCTCAGGCCCGTCGACGAGAACGGCATAACCCCCCCCGGCGAGCGTCGCCTCGATCTCGCGGCGCCGGGGCGACTGGGCGACGAAGCGGGCGACGGCTTCGGTCACCGCCTGCAACACCGTCTCGGACCACGTGATCAGCCAGGCGAGACCGTCGGGGCCGTGCTCGGCCTGGACGACGAGGTCGATGGCCACGTAGTCGACCGGGACGGTCCCGTCCGCGATCACGACGACCTCGGAGGGCCCGGCGAAGGCGGCCGGCATGCCGACTGCGCCGCGGACCTCCAGCTTGGCGAGCGAGACGCGCCGGCTGCCGGGACCGACGATCACGTCCACGCGTCCGATGGTCTCGGTGCCATAAGCCATCGCCGCGATCGCCTGCGCGCCCGCCGACGCGGTAGATCTCGTCCACCCCGGCCAGGCTTGCGGCCGCGAGCACCTCGTCTGGGATCGACGCCGTCGGGAGCGGGCGGCACGCAGACGGCGACGGCTTCGCACGCCTGCGACCCGGGCGGGGATGGCGCACATGAGCACGCTCGAGGGATAGCTGGCCAGGCCGCCCGGTACATAGACGCCGGCCCGGGCGACGGGCAGCTCGAGCAGATCGACCGCGATCCCGTTGCGCTCATAGGTATCGGGGTCAGCCGAGCGGTGGCGGTGGAACGACTCGATGGATCGTGCCGCCTCGGTGAGAGCTTCGAGCAAGGCCGCGTCCAAGCGTGCGGGGGCCGAGTCGATGTCGGCGATGCGCACGCGGATCTCGTCGATGTCGACCTTGTCGAAACGAGCTCGTGTACTCCCGCAAGGCCGCGTCGCCCCGCACCTTGACGTCCTCGACGATGGCGCGGACCTCGGCGACGGGCCCCTCGTCGGCGAGGTCGGGTCGCGGGAGCTCGCCAGATTACGGGCGCGCCGGCACGCAGGTCAAGACGTCGCAGCATGAACGCAGCGTACCCGCCGCCTTCAGCCAGATCCCATTCGTGCACGCCGATCGGCGATGATGGCGAGCATGGCACGCCAAATCTTCGAGCCCTCCGAGTTGTCCGAACTGTCCTCGATCGCGTCCTCGCTCGAGCAGATAGCTCGTCGCGTGACAGCGCTCGCAGATGCTGCGGTCACGGCGAAAAGGGATGCCGTCGGATCGGACCTGATCGCCGTCGAACGCGCCCTCCTCGGTGCTGTGCGACGTCTCGAGCGCTTGCTGGCAAGTGCTAGATGACGCTCCACAGCCGGGCCCGGACGCGCCGACGGCGCCCCGAGGGCGCCGTCGGTGAGCGGATCGGGCGGCGGATCCCGGTTCCGCTCGTTGGAACCAGGTGGCGGGAACCGGTTCCTTAAGAGCGAAGTTAGCGTGCCAATCCGGGCGAATCACCCCGTGTCACCAACCTGTCACGAGACATCACAGACAAGTCACGCGCTCGTCAGATTTGGCCCTCGGACAAGCTCAGAATTTACGTCTCGACGGACAAAGCTCAGCGATCTCGCAGATCTCACAGCGAGGCCTGCGGGCGTTGCAAACCCTCCGGCCGTGCAATATGAGTCGCAGGCTGATCGCCCCCCACTGTTCGGGCGGGAACAAGGCGCAGAGATCCTGTTCGATCTTGACCGGGTCGCCCGACTCGCTCAGTCGAAGTCGTTGGCTCAAACGGATGACATGGGTATCTACCGGCAGGCCGGGCAGAGCGAAGGCCACCGAGAGCACGACGTTGGCAGTCTTTCGGCCTACCCCCGGCAGCGCCGTCAGCTCCTCCATGGTCCGAGGCACCTCGCCCGCGTGGCGCAGCACGATCGCCTCGGAGGCACGGAGATGATGTGAGCGGCCTTGGAGCGGAAAAAGCCCGTGGAGCGGATCAGGTTCTCGAGCTCCGCGCTCTCGGCGGTGGCCATGTCCTCGGGCGTCGGGTAGCGGGCGAACAGGGCTGGCATGACGAGGTTGACGCGCTCGTCGGTGCACTGGGCGGAAAGGATTGTCGCGACGAGCAGCTCGAACGGGTTGTGATGGACGAGGGCGCACAGCTCGCTGGCGGTGCCCGGATACTCATCAGCCAGACGGTCGGCGATCTTGCGGGCCCGGGCGAGGGGCCGCCGGCGAGCTCGGTTCGCGGGGCTGAGCTGGGCACGAGCGGATCGTAGCCAGAGGACCGACGGCGAGGTGGCCGTGACCAGACGGTATGTTCGCAAAGTGCACAATGTCGAGATCAAGCGCAGGATGGGGGAGGCTGACATCGCCGCCATCTCGGCAGTGCTGGAGGCCGCCAGTGCCGCGGACGGCCATCGGGCCTTCGGCGAGCACCAATGGCTCGATCTCGTACAAGGTGGCCGTGAGGGCTTTGCCGGCTTTGTCGCCCGGGAGGCCGGACGTGAGCGGGTGATCGCCTACGCGCAGATCAGCCGGGGCAACGGCGCCGACTGGGCCGTCGAATACGTCGTGCACCCCCGCTGGCGGGCCACGACGGGAGCTGGGCTGCGAACAGAGCTGCTCAGCGCAGCGCTCGGGGTGATCGCCTCCCAAGGCGGCGGGCACGTGCACCTGTGGGTGCCCAAGCCTTCGCCGATCGACGATGCCGTCGCCGAGGCTGTCGGAATGCGTCGCGGCCGCGACCTCGTGCAGATGCGGCGCCCGCTGCCTGTAACCGAGGAGAGCCCGGTAATAAAGGTGCGGCCGTTCCGGCCCGGCGAGGACGAGCTGGCCTGGCTCGAGGTCAACAACCGTGCCTTTCAGGGGCCATCCCGAGCAGGGCTCCTGGGATCTCGCCACGATCCAAGAGCGCGAGCGCCAGCCGTGGTTCGACCCGGGCGGCTTCCTCCTGCACGAGCGCGACGGCCGCCTGGCGGGCTTTTGCTGGACCAAGGTGCACGAGCCAGTCGACGATCTCATGCCGGGGGACGATCCGAGCGAAGAGGGCCTTTCTCGAGAGCTGGGCGAGATCTACGTGATCGCCGTCGATCCCGACTTCCAGGGCCACGGTCTTGGGCGCCAGCTCGTGCTCGCCGGCCTTGCCTCGCTCTTCGAGCGGGGTGTGCGCGTGGGGATGCTCTATGTCGACCATGACAACGAGGCGGCCCGCAGGCTTTATCTCTCCCTCGGTTTTACCGACGACCACACCGACCGCGCCTATGTGGCCGACGTGCCGGCCGACGACCAGGCCGGCTCGCCGGTAGCTTCTCGGCCCGCGCCAAATCCTCAGCTATGAGGGCGCACCCGTGAGCCGCTACGACGCCGGACGCGCCGGGCTTGCCGCCTTGCTCAAAGACGAGCCCGCCTACCGGGTGAGCCAGGTCTTCCACGGTTTGTACCGGCGTTTGGCCGAACCGGGCGACCTCAGCGACCTCCCCCGGGCGCTTCGCAGCCGTCTCGAGCAAGCGACGGAGCTGGCGCCCGCCTTCTCGGTCGTCGCTGAGAGCCTCGCCGACCGGGGCACGACGGTGAAGTGGCTCCTCGAGACGGGCGACGCCAAGCGCATCGAGACGGTCCTCATGCGCTATCGCGACCGGGTGACGGTGTGCGTGTCGAGCCAGGCCGGTTGCGCGATGGCCTGCACGTTTTGCGCCACCGGTGACGCCGGCTTCGCCCGCCAGCTCACTTCGGGCGAGATCGTCGAACAGGTGGTGATCGCCGCCCGGCGCTGCAGGTCTGAGGGATGGGGGCAGCTCGGAAATGTCGTGCTCATGGGCATGGGTGAGCCGCTCGCCAACTTCAAAGCGGTCTGGGCCGCCGTCGAGTCGATGAACAAGGACCTTGGCCTCGCCGCGCGGCACCTGACCATCTCGACTGTGGGGGTTGTGCCCGGCATCCGACAGCTGGCGGCAAAGGCGCTCCAGGTGAACCTGGCCGTCTCCTTGCACGCGGCCAATGACGCCCTTCGCGATCAGTTGGTGCCGCTCAACCGCAAGTACCCCCTGGCGATGCTGATGCAAGCCTGCGAGGAGTACCGGGCTGGCACGGGGAGACGGATCTCGTTCGAATGGGCCTGCATCGCAAAGCTGAACGACAACCCTTCGGACGCCTTCGAGCTGGCGGCTCTCGCCCGACCGCTTCGAGCCCATGTCAATCTCATCCCGCTCAACCCGACGGCGGGAGGCCTGGAAAAAGGCCTGGAAGGGTCCGAGCCCTCCCGTGTGCTGGCGCTTAAGGCCTGGCTCGAACAAGCGGGCGTCAATGCCACGATCCGCCAGAACCGGGGCCGTTCCATCGCGGCTGCCTGCGGTCAGCTCGCCGCCGCCAACGAGCTCGTGCCGGTCCGCCGGCGCCCGGCCCAGGCGAGCCGGTGACCCTTCGGTGGTGAGGGACGACCCGAGACGTGCAAGGCTTCAGCGATGGCGATGAACCCCGCAACTGATTCGCGTCGCGCTGGCGCGCAGGCGCGCCACCAAGGAGACCGAGATCGAGGTGGAGCTCGAGCTCGACGGCACGGGGGCAGCCCAGGTTGACACCGGCCTGCCCTTTTTCGACCACATGTTGGCCCAGTTGGGCCGCCACGGCGGCCTGAACCTTCGACGTCAAAGCGCGAGGCGACCTGGAAGTCGATGCCCACCACACCGTCGAGGACACCGGCATCGTGCTCGGCGAGGCGTTCTCGGAGGCGCTCGGGGCCAAGGTGGGTGTCCGCCGCTTCGCCTCGATCGCAGTGCCGCTCGACGAGGCGCTGGTCGATGTCGCCCTGGATCTTTCCGGTCGGCCCTACCTGCACTACGACGTGGAACTGGGCGAGACGGCGCCTCTCGGCAACCCACCGTTCGAGGCGCAGCTGGCAGAGGAGTTCTGGCGGGCTTTCACGCACTCGGCGGCGGTCACCTTGCACATCGAGCTTCGTCACGGTCGCAATCCCCACCACGTCCTAGAAGCCTGCTTCAAGGCGGTCGGGCGCGCTTTGCGTGACGCCGTGCGCATCGAGGGCACCGCCGTCCCGTCCACCAAGGGCCAGCTGTAGGCGAGCGGTGATCGCGGTCCTCGACTACGGCATCGGCAATCTGCGCTCCGCCGAGAAGGCCCTCTTGCACGTCGGTGCCGACGCGCGCCTCGTCGACAGTCCCGAAAAGGCCGTCCGCGCCTCGGGAGTGGTGCTGCCCGGAGTCGGTGCCTTCGGCGCCTGCGCCCGGGCGCTTCGCCACTCGGGGCTCGACGAGGTGGTCCGGCTCTTTGTAAGCGAGGACCGACCCTTCCTCGGTATCTGCGTCGGCCTGCAGCTGCTCTTCGAGGGCTCGGAGGAAGACCCGCAAGTCCCCGGCCTCGGCATCTTGCCGGGCTCCGTCCGCGCCATCGCCCCGAGCGAGCGCCGCCCGCAGATGCAGTGGAACCTCGTTAGCCGACCGGCCGGGCGAAGCTCGCGCCTGCTTTGCGACACCGGGATCCAGTGGTACTACTTCGTCCACTCCTACGCCCCGGCGCCAGAAGGCGCCGAAGCTCTCGCCAGCGTCGTCGGGACGTGCGAGTACGGAGGCGAGCTCGCCGTCGCGTTCGAGCGGGGCAACATGTTCGGCACCCAGTTCCACCCGGAGAAGTCGGCCTCCGCAGGCCTGGCGCTGCTCGCGCGCTTCGCCGGGCTTTGCGCCGGGCCAGCTGTGGGAGGCTGAGCTTGGAGCTGTGGCCCGCCATCGACATCCGCGACGGCAGGTGCGTGCGCCTCTTGCGGGGCGAGTTCTCCTCCGAGACCGTCTACGGCGACCCGCTGCGAGCAGGCGTGGGCCTTCGTCGCCGCCGGCGCCTCGCGCCTGCACGTCGTCGATCTCGACGCGGCGCTAAAGGGCGGCTCGCCGAACCGCGGACGTCGTGCTCGAACATCGCCGCAAGAGCCGGCGTGCCCGTGCAGGCCGGCGGCGGGGTGCGTGACGAGAGCGCCGCCGCGGCGCTGTTGGAGGGCGGCGTCGCACGGGTTGTTGTCGGCACGCTCGCAGTCGAGCGGCCCGCAGTGCTCGCCCGGATGGTCGATCGTTGGCCCGGCCGGGTCCTCGTCGGCCTCGACCACCGCTCGGCGAGCGGGCCGAACGGCGCTGTCCGGCGTGAGGTGGCGGTGCACGGCTGGGTGGCCTCGGCGGGCCTCGAGCTCGAGGCCGCCCTGGAACGCCTCGAGGGCCTCGCCCTCGGCGGGGTCGTGGTGACAGACATCGACCGGGACGGAACCGGGTCCGGCCCCGACCTGGCGGGGCTCGCGCGATGTGCTCGCGCTGAGCGCTCTTCCGGTCGTCGCCTCGGGCGGGGTGGCTTCGGCATCGTGGACCTCGTCCGCCTGGCCGAGTCTCAGCGCCGCCGGGCGCCGGCTCGCCGGGGCGATCGTGGGCCGGGCGCTGTTGTCGGGAGCGCTCTCCATCAAGGAGGCGGTAGCCGCGTGCGAGCCGTGAGGGTCATCCCCTGCCTGGACGTCGATGGGGGACGGGTCGTAAAGGGCGTCGAGTTCAAGCGGCTTCGCGACGCCGGCGACCCGGTGGAACTCGCCGCCCGCTACGACGCCGAGGGCGCCGACGAGCTCGTGCTGCTTGGACATCACCGCCTCCTCGGACGACCGCGCCACCATGGTGCACGTCGTGGAACGGGCCGCCGAGGAGGTCTTCATCCCCCTCACCGTCGGCGGCGGCGTGAGATCGGTCGCGGACGGCCGGGCCCTGCTTCGGGCCGGGGCGGACAAGGTCGCCGTGAACTCCGCCGCCGTCGCTGGCACCGAGCCTGATCGACGGCTCTGGCGAGCGAGTTCGGCGCCCAGTGCGTCGTCGTGGCGATCGACGCCCGCCGTAGCGGCGACGGCGACCACTGGGAGGTCTTCACCCATGGCGGGCGGCGTCCCACCGGGCCTCGACGCCGTCGACCTGGGCTGACGAGTCTGCACCCGGCTCGGCGCCGGCGAGATCCTCGTCACCTCCATGGACCGCGACGGGACCGAGGCCGGCTACGACCTGGAGCTGACCCGGCGCATCGCGGACTCGGTGCGCGTGCCTGTGATCGCGAGCGGGGGCGTCGGCAGCCTCGAGCATCTCGTCGAGGGCGCCCTCGTCGGCCACGCCGACGGGCTGCTCGCCGCCTCGATCTTCCACTTCGGGCGCCACACGCATCGCCGAGGCGAAAGAGACGCTCGCCGCGGCCGGGGTCAGCGTCCGGCCGCCAGGTGCTTGAGCGGCCGTCCGCGGTCCACGCGGACGTGCAGCTTGCGCGAGCGCCGCCCGCAGGGCCGCCTCCACCTCTTCCGGGGTGTCGCCGCGGGCGAAGACGAAGCCCGAGATAGCGGTTCCCCTCCGGCAGCGGGACGAGCGTCCGGCCCGGGGCGATCGTGAGCTCCATGCCGACGATGCCCGGGATCGCGAGCAGCCTCGTCTCGGCCGCTGACCTCGACGAGGACGCCCCCGGCGCGGATGGGCAGCATCAAGACACCCGCGGCTGCGCCGCAGGCGGCGGCGCGCTCGACCGGCCGGCCGAGGGCGTGGGCCAAGATGAGGTACTCGAGGCTCATCCCCGTCCCGAAGCTCAAAGTGCGCGAGCAGAGCCCGCCGATCGAGCGGGCCGCCACCTCGATCACAAAGGCTCGGCCGTCCCGCACGCGGAGCTCGGCGTGGACCGGACCCTCCGTGAGCCCGAGACGCTCTCGTGGCCGCCTGCGTGGCCGCCTTGACGGCGGCCAGATCGGACGCGCCCGAGCCTGGACGGCGTCACGTAGATCGTCTCTTCGAAAAACGGGCCGTCGAGGGGGTCGGGCTTGTCGAACACGGCGAGGACGGTCAGCTCGCCGTCGGCGAGCATGCCTTCGACGGCCACCTCGGGGCCGGCGACGAACTGCTCCACCAGAAGGGGCTCGTCGGTCCGGGCACCGGCTCTCACCGCGATCGACCGGGCACGCGCTCGACCGCGGCCAGCGCCTCGGCGACGGTGTCTGCCCTGATCACGCCCTGGCTTCCCGAAAGACGAGGTGGGCTTGACGACACAGGGCAGCCCGACCGTCTCGACGAGCGCGGCCAGCTCGGCGGCGCGGGCGGTCGGGGACAGGAGGGCGAAGCGCGGGCTGGGGCACCTCGGCCGCCTCGAGCAGGGTGCGCATCCGCAGCTTGTCCCGGGCGGCCGCGACGGCATCGGGCGGGTTGGCACGAAGCCCGAGGCGGCTCGCGGCGCGGGCCGCGGCGAGGGTCCCCTGGTCGTCGACGGCGACGACGGCGTCGAGCGGTCTGGCGGCATCGAGGGCCACGATGGCCTCGGCCGCCGCCTCGGGGTCTTCGAGGCGGACTTGCAGCCACGCCCCGTTCTCGGCCAGAACGGGCGCCTCGTCGCAGCCGACGATCACCTCGAGGCCGAGCGCCCGGGCGGCCTCGAGGAAGTCAGGCGCCCTGTAGGAGGCCGAAGGGACGAGGAGCAGGACGCGGTGCACCCTCTATCGATGCCGGCCCATGGTGGCGGGCCGGGCCGAGGGTGCCGGCCTGACGCTCACGCCTGGTCGCCGGCTCGGCACTACCGTTCCGGTGATGGAATTGCCCGAGCTGAGCCGGCCCGACCGGATTCTGACGAAGTCAAGCAGCCGGTCACGATGCTCAATGACCGCGTGCTCGTGCACGTGCCGGCCTCGGAGGGAGAGCGACGGTCGCGTGCCGGCATCCTCATCCCGGCCACGGCCTCGGTCGCCCGGCGCCTCACTTGGGCCGAGGTGGCCGCGGTGGGCCCGAACGTCCGCTCCATCCGCGCAGGAGACCGCGTCCTTTTCAACCCCGAGGAGTGCTTCGAGGTGGAGGTTCAGGGCGAGGACTACGTGATCCTTCGCGAGCGCGACATCCCGGCCGTCGCCTCGGAACGGCTCGAGGACGGGACAGGGCTTTACTTGTGAACGCTTCGCCGGTGGGCTTCACCGATGAGCAGATGGCGAAGGTGCGTTTCGACGACAAGGGGCTCGTGGCGGCGATCGTGCAGGATCGCCGCCACGCGTGACGTCCTGATGCTCGGCTGGATGGACGCCGAGGCGCTTGCGCAGGACCCTTACGACAGGCCGCACCTGGTTCTGGAGCCGGAGCCGACAGGAGTACTGGTGCAAGGGCGAGACCTCGGGCGATCGCCAGTGGGTCCGGGCCGCCGCCTATGACTGTGATGGCGACGCCCTGCTCGTCACGGTCGACCAGGAAGGCCGCGGAGCTTGTCACACCGGCGACTGGAGCTGTTTTCACCGCCGCTTCGGCGCCCCGCTGCCGTGAGCGGCACCGGGTCGCGCCCGGGTCAGAGCGCGCCCGTCGGGCGTGCCCCGGCGGGCGGCTGTCCCGATCTCGCGGCTTTCTAGCGAGCTCTGCCGCGACCATTCGGTCGTGCCCGCTCTGGCGGGAGCTGGTCGCCGACAGCTCTGACCCCTGTCGGAGCTTTTCGGGCCCTGGTCGGGGACGGTCCGGGCTTCCTGCTCGAGTCGGTCGAGCATGGCGAGCGTTGGAGCCGGTTTTCTTTCGTCGGCCGGTCGCCCGCCGCCACGCTCGTGGCGCGGGGCCGCCATGTCGAGGTGACCGCAGGGGTCGCTTCCCCGCTCTGTGCCGCGCGATGACGGTGTCCTTGCCTGCTTGGAGTCGCTCCTCGACCATGTTCCGCTCCCCGTGTTTCGACGAGCTCCCGCCGCTTCACGGCGGCCTTGTCGGCTATCTCGGATACGACGTCGTGCGTGAGATCGAGCGGCTCGAAAAGCCGCCGCCCGACGACCTCGGCTCATCCCCGATGCTGTCATCTCGGTCATCGGTGAGCTGGCGGCCTTTGACCACTGGCGCCAGCGGGTCACCCTTGTCGACAACGTGCTCCTCGATGCGGACGAGAGACGACCCCGTCGACTGCCGGCGAGCTGGAGGCGACTTACCTTGCCGCGCTGCATCGCTTGGAGGCGATGCGCGCCGACCTCGAGCGGCCGGCCCACGAGCCGCTCTCGGCCCCGCCGTCGGCGCAGGCGTCCCTCCCAGAGGGCGCGGTACGGCGGGGCACGAGCGCCGCCAGCTATCGCCAGGCCGTCGAGATCGCCAAGGAGTACATCCGGGCCGGTGACGCCTTCCAGATCGTGCTCTCGCAGCGCTTCGACTTCGACCTCGGCTGTGACCCATTCGACGTCTACCGGGTTCTCCGCCAGGTCAACCCCAGCCCGTACATGTTCTTCCTTCGCCAGGGGGGTGTCTCGGTCGTCGGGGCCTCACCTGAGCCGATGGTGCAGCTCCTAGACGGACGAGTCGTGTCGCGGCCGATCGCCGGGACGCGCCGGCGCGGGTCAGAACGACCCCGAGGACCGCCGGCTCGAGGCGGAGCTGGTCGAGAACCCGAAAGAGCGCGCCGAGCACGTCATGCTCGTCGACCTGGCCCGCAATGACGTGGGCAGGGTGGCGCGCTTTGGCACCGAGCGGGTGAACGAGCTCATGACCGTCGAGCGCTACAGCCACGTCATGCACCTCACCTCTGAGGTGTCAGGCGAGCTTCGCGAGGGCGAAGGTCCCGTGGACGTGCTGCGGGCGACCCTTCCCGCGGGCACCGTCTCGGGAGCGCCGAAGGTCCGGGCGATGGAGATCATCGACGAGCTCGAGCCCACCAAACGCGGCCCCTACGCGGGCATCGTCGGCTACATCGACTTCTCGGGCAACCTCGACACGGCGATCGCCATCCGCACCCTCGTCGCGACCGCTGACGGCAAGGCGTCCGTGCAGGCCGGGGCCGGGCATCGTCGCCGACAGCGACCCGCAGGCCGAGGACGAGGAGTGCGCCGCCAAGGCCGCCGCGGTGCTGGCCGCCGTGGCCGGGGCCCGCCAGCTGGCAGCTGAGAGACGGCGGGGCTGAGCTTGGCGCCCACGCTCGATCTCGAGGCTTCCTACGGGCTCATCCACGAGGCCGCCTGCGCGCTCGAGACGTTCCGCGACGCCGTCATCGTGCGGGGCCCGGATGCCCGTAGCTGGCTCCAGGGCCAGGTGAGCCAGGACCTCGCGCCACTTGGGGTCGGTGACTCGGCGGAGACGCTCGTGCTCTCGCCCCAGGGCAAGCTGGAGGCTTACTGCCGCGTCACGCTTCCTCGACGACGACGTCGTGGTGCTCGACACCGAGACCGATTACGGAGAAGCTCTCTTGCAGCGCCTCCGGCGCTTTCGCCTGCGCGTTAAGGCCGAGCTCGACACGGGCACGCTCGGCTGTCTCGAGCGTCCGTGGACCGGCCTCGGCTGCGGTCCTTGAGAGCTCAGGTTTGGCGCTCGGCCGTGAGTGGCGGCGGCAAGAGCTTCAGCGACGAGTGGAAGGTCGCGGTGCCGGTCGACTGGCCCGGGTACGCCGGCTTCGACGTGCTCTTCAGCGGGGCACTCGAGGTGCGCCTGGCGGGAGTGCACGCTTCGGCGACCCGGCGGCGTTCGAGGTGGCCCGCATCGAGGCCGGCGTGCCGGCGATGGGTCGTGAGCTCACGGCGAAAACCATCCCACAGGAGGCAGGCAGCTTGTGCGAGCACGCCGTGAGCTTCACCAAGGGCTGCTACACGGGCCAGGAGCTCGTCGCTCGTCTTGACGCCCGGGGAGGCAACGTCGCCTGGCGGCTGCGAGGTGTCGTGCTCGAGCCTTCGGCGAAGACCGAGATCGGTGCGACCCTCCTCTCGGTCGGGCGCGAAGTCGGCCGCATCACGAGCGTCGCCTGGTCCCCCGGGTTCAGGTCGCAGGTCGCTCTCGCCTATGTGCGGCGCGACGTGACACCGCCCGCCCAAGTCACGGTGGCGCCGGAACAGCTCCGGGCCGAGATCCGGGAACTCCCGCTCGATTTCAGGTAAACAAGACTGGTGCTGGCGATCCCGCTCGCCGTCTTGGCGGCGCTTTGCAACGCGATCACCACGATCTTCCAACGGCTCGGGGTCGAGACGGCCCCGGAGGCTGAAGGCCGCGGCCTCAAGCTCATCCGACACGTTGCTGCGCCGCCCTATCTGGTACGTGGGCTTCGCCGCCATGATCGGCTCGTTCGGTTTCCAGGCCGCGGCCTTGGGCTTCGGCGGCCTGAGCGTCGTGCAGCCCCTCATGGTCTCGGAGCTGCTCTTCCTCGTCCTCATCTTGCGGGTGTGGTTCGGTTCTCCTCTCGGCTGGCGCGAGGCGTCCGGGACGGTGCTCACCGTGGCGGGGCTGGCGGGCTTCCTCGCCATGAGCAACGCGGGCGGAGGGACGACGTTTCCGACCACGGGCGGCTGGATCATCGTGACCGCCGTGTGCACGGGAGCGGTCGTCATCTGTGTCGGCTGCACTCGTGTCAGCACCTCGCGGGCCTGGCGCTCGGCCTGGTTCGGCGCCGGCGGCGGCGATCTCGTTCGCTCTAAGCGCCTCTTTCACCAAGGCGACGACGATCCTGTTCTACGAACGGGTTTCTGGCAGATCTTCGGGCACTGGGAGCCCTACGCCATCATCGTCGCCGGTCTGGCCGGTCTCGTGCTCACCCAGGACGCCTTCCACGCCGGGCCCGATCACGGCCTCGCAGGCGACGCTCACGATTGTCGACCCGATCGTGAGCATCGTGATCGGGGTCGGCCTTTTCGGTGACGAGCTGCGGGGCGGCGATAGGGGCCCTCGCTTTCGACGCGGGCGCTCTTTTGGTCATGTGCGCGGGGCTGTTCATGCTCACCCAGTCGCCTCTCATTGCAGGGGCTGTCGCCCACGAACACCTCGGGCGCTCCCGGCGCGAGCACAGCGCCGAGAAGGTCCGGGAGGCGTCGCCGAGCGGCCGGTAGGCTCGCGTCGGTGGCCACCTACCTCGATCGCATCGGGGCGTGGCACCGCGAGGTGGCCTCGCGAGACCCTCGGCCGCTGCGCGATCTCGCGGCCGAGGCCGAAGCGGCGTTGCCGCCCCGCGACTTCGTGCTCGCCCTCGGGGCCAGGAGAGACACAGACACGAGAGACACCGACGGCGGCCGAGCGATCGCGCTCGTCGCCGAGATCAAGCGCCGATCACCGTCCAAAGGCGACATCAGCTCCGGACCTCGACCCTGCCGAGGTGGCCACGCGAGTACGCCGCCGGAGGTGCCGCCTGTCTGTCGGTGCTGACGGACGGGCCCCATTTCGGCGGGAGCCGTGAGGATCTCGAGTCGGCCCGCGCCGCAGTCGGCCTTCCCGTGCTCCGCAAGGACTTCACGGTCGCGCCCGGCGGACGTCTACGACGCCCGCATCATGGGCGCCGACGCCGTCTTGCTCATCGTCGCCCTCCTTGAGCCCGAAGAGCTGGCCGAGTGCCACCGGCTCGCCGCAGATCTCGCCATGGCAGCTCTTGTCGAGGTCCACGACGAGGACGAGCTCGAGCGGGCACTTGGGATCGGGGCCCGGCTCGTGGGAGTCAACCAACGCGACCTGCACAGCTTCGAGGTGGACAGGGAGCGGGCCAGACGCGTCGCCAGTCACATCCCCCCAGGTGTAGTGAAGATCGCCGAGTCGGGCGTCGAGTCGCCCGCAAGACGTGGTCGCTCTCGCCCAGGCCGGCTTCGACGGCGTGCTCGTCGGTGAGGCGCTGTTGCGCTCGCGCGACAGACAGGCTGCCGTCGCCGGGCTCTTGGGGCGGGCCGTGCCATGTGGGTGAAGATCTGCGGGATCACAAGCGAGGAGGACGCCCTTTTGGCCGTGGCCATGGGGGCCGACGCCGTCGGCTTCGTCTTCGCGCCTTCCCCACGCCAGATGAGCCCGAGCGCGGTGGCCGCCATCACCCGGCGGCTCCCGCCGGAGATCTGCACCGTCGGGGTCTTTCGCGACGAGGAGCCCCGCCGGGTCGTCGAGATCGTCAACCACGCCGGGCTCGACGCCGCCCAGCTGCACGGGAGGGAGAGCTTCGAGGACTGCGGCTATGTCTCGGTCCGGGTCCCCCTTGTCATAAAGGCGTTCCCGGCAGGCGACGAGCGTCTCAGCCGAGCGAGCGAGTACGGGGCGGACATCGTGCTCGTCGACGCTCCCTCGCCAGGGTCGGGCAAGGTTTTCGACTGGCGCCTTGCCGAGGGCGCGCCGAAGGGACGCCGGCTGGTCCTCGCCGGCGGTCTCGATCCTGACAATGTGGCGCGACGCCATCCGCAGGGTCCATCCCTGGGGCGTCGACGTCTCGACCGGTGTCGAGGCCAGCATCGGGAAGAAGGACCCTCGCAAGGTGCGGGCCTTTGTGCAAGCGGCGCGTGCCGCTGAGCCCCAGCCCCTACGACACCGACGACGAAGGGCCCTACGACTGGCAGGAGGAGGATTGACAACGGTCGGCGACTGATGCGCGACCCGAGGGCGAGCGCCCGGGCCGCTTCGGCGAGTTCGGCGGACGCTTCGTGCCCGAGTCGCTCGTGCCGGCCTGCCAGGAGCTCGAGGAGGGCTTTGCGTCCGCCTGGGCGGACCCGGCCTTCCGAAGCCGCCTGGACGACCTCCTGGGGCGACTACGGGGGCCGCCCGACACCGGTCACCGAGTGCAGCCGCCTCGGCGAACGGCTCGGCATCCGTCTGCTCCTCAAGCGAGAGGACCTGGCACACACCGGCTCGCACAAGATCAACAACGTCCTCGGCCAGGCGCTGCTTGGCCGAGCGCATGGGCAAGCGCCGCCTCATCGCCGAGACCGGGGCCGGCCAGCACGGCGTCGCGGCCGCAACCGCGGCCGCCCTGTTGGGACTCGAATGTGTCGTCTACATGGGCGCAGTCGACGTCGAACGTCAAGGACTGAACGTGTTTCGCATGGAGCTTCTCGGTGCCGAGGTGCGCCCGGTCACCTCGGGCAGCCGGACGCTGAAAGATGCCATCAACGAAGCCCTGCGCGACTGGGTGGCGACGGTTGAGACGACGCACTACTGCATCGGGTCGGTGGTGGGACCGCACCCTTATCCCGACCATCGTCCGTGAGCTGCAACGCGTCGTCGGCGACGAGGCCCGCGCCCAGTGCCGCGAGCTGCTCGGCGGTTCCGATCCCGACATCGTCGTCGCCTGTGTCGGTGGCGGCTCGAACGCGGCCGGCACGTTCGCGGGCTTTGTCGACACCCGGGCCCGTCTCGTCGGCGTCGAGGCTGCAGGCGGTGCCGCCATGAGCAACGGCGTCCCGGGTGTCGTGCACGGGATGGCGTCGAGGTTCCTGCAAGACGAGGACGGCCAGATCCTCGAGGCCACCTCGATCTCCGCCGGCCTCGACTACCCCGGAGTCGGCCCCGAGCACGCCTTTCTCGAGGCGACGAGGAGGGCCGAGTACCCCTCCGCCGACGACGAGGAGGTGCTTGCTGGCTTTCGTGCTGCTGGCCGAGACCGAGGGGATCATCCCCGCTCTCGAGCCGGCGCACGCCCTCGCCTGGGTGTTAAGGGAGGCAGGCAAGTCGATCCCGAGGGGCTCGACGGTGCTCTTGACCCTGTCGGGGCGCGGCGACAAGGACGTCGCACTCGTGCGGGAGCTCACCGAGTGAGCGCCGCAGGTGCCCGCCGTCCGGGGCGCGCTGGAGACAGCTCTCAGGGCTCGGCGCGACGCGGGCCACAAGTTGCTTGTCCCGTATGTGACGGGGGGCCTCGGGCGCGACTGGCTCGAGGTCGTCCGGGCGGTCGCCGCCGCGGGAGCAGACGCCATCGAGATCGGGATCCCGTTCTCCGACCCGGTCATGGACGGCCCGGTCATCCAGCGGGCCTCGGCCGAGGCGCTCGCCAGCGGGGCGACGCCCCAGGGGATCATTGCCGCCTTGGCTGGCGCCGATGCCGGTGTGCCGCTCGCGGTCATGACCTACTACAACATCGTGGTGAGGGCGGGGCACCGTCGCATGGCGAGCATGCTCGCCGAGGCAGGGGTGAGCGGCGCCATAGTGCCCGACCTGCCTCTAGAGGAGCTCGACGGCTGGGGAGAAGAGGCGGATCTCGCGGGCGTCGAGACGATCCTGTTGGTGGCGCCGACGTCGCCGACGGCTCGCGCTAAAGGCAATCTGCGCCCGATCGCGCGGCTTTGTCTACGGCGTCGGGGTGATGGGGGTGACCGGAGAGAGGGCCTCGCTCGGCAAGAGCGCCTTAGATGTCGCCGCCCGGTGCAAGAAAGAGACCGACACCCCGGTGCTGGTGGGGGTAGGGGTGTCGAATCCGCAGCAGGCGAGGCAGGTCGTGGCCGTCGCGGACGGCGTTGTCGTCGGATCGGCGCTCGTGCACCGACTGCTCGAAGGGGGCGGCCCGGAGGCTGCGGCCGTGTTTGTGGCAGAGCTCCGGGCAGAAATCGACCGCTGATCCAAACTCTGGTGGGAATTGTGGTTTGATCGTTAGGTGAGCGCGGCGGTACTCGCGACCGAGACGGTCGCGCGGCATTTCGGGCAAGGGCCCGAGAGCCACGCGGTCTTGACACGTGGGCTGACGAAGCGTTTCGGCAAACGTCTCGCGGTGGACGGGCTGGACCTTCGCATTCCGGCGGGCTCAATCACCGGCTTCGTAGGTCCGAATGGCGCCGGCAAGACGACCACCATACGCATGCTCTTGGGCCTCATACGCCCGAGCGCCGGCAGCGGGACGGTGCTCGGCCATCCTCTCGGCCACGCCCGGGCCTATTTGCCCCGCGTCGGCGCCCTCATCGAAGGGCCGACGTTCTACCCGGCCCTGTCCGGACGCGAGAACCTCACGGTGCTGGCGCGTCTCGGCGGGCTCGAAAAGAAACGGGTCGACGCCGTCTTGGAACGGGTTGGCCTGAGCGGGCGAGGCCTGGACCCGTTCCGGACCTACTCGCTCGGGATGCGCCAGCGACTGGGAATCGCCGCCGCGCTTTTGCCCAGCCCGGAGCTGCTCGTGCTCGACGAGCCCACAAATGGGCTGGATCCGCATGGGATCGCCGAGATCCGGGCCATGCTGAGGTCCTTCGCAGACGATGGCATGACGGTCTTTGTGTCCTCTCACCTGCTTGCGGAGATACAGCAGATCTGCGAGCACCTGGTGGTGATCGAGTCGGGTCGGCTTCTTTTCCAAGGCGGAGTCGACGAGCTCTTGGCGGCGCGTGCTCCTGAGCTGATCGTGCGGACCGAGAACCCGGGTGACGCAAGGTATCTGCTCGCACTCGTAAAAGGCACCGGCCGCAGGGCGCGCATCCTCGGTCACTACGAGAGCACGACCTTGGAGGTCGTCGCCAACGGCAGCTGGGCGGCCGACCTGAACCGCCTCGCCATGGCGAACGGCATAACCCTTGTCCACCTAGCCGAGCGCCGCTCGACTCTCGAGGAGGCGTTCTTCGAGATCACCCATAGCGACACGAACGGAAAAAGTCCAAAGGGCTGCCCCACCGCGGAACCGGATCATGCTGAGACGACCGTGAGCCTGCTCGAGGCAAAGGTGCCAGGTCCATGATCTGGCGAGCGTTCACAAGCGAATGGGTGAAGATGCGCCGCCGGCGGCTTTGGTACGGGAGCTACGGCGCCATCACCGGGGTGGTCTTGTTGACGACGATCGTGACGATCGCCGGAGCCTTGCGCCATCCCGCTTCCCGGGGCGCGCTCGACCCTCGCCCAGATGGCTCACGCCTCAGGGCTCAGCCAGGGCCTCACCCAATCGGGCGTCCTGCTCGGGGCCGTGGCCTTCTCGATCGCCGCCTTCCAGTTCGGCGGCGAGTTCTCCCATGGGACCCTGCGCAATCTCCTCGTGCGTCAACCGCGCCGGTCGTTCCTGATGGCGGGGAAAACCCTCGCCGTGCTCACCTTCCTTGTCGGCGCCCTCCTCGTCGCGACGGTCGTCGGTATTTGCGCGGCCTTCGTGATGGCCCACCTGCGCGGCATCCCGACGAGCGCATGGACATCGGGCGCGGGGATGAGCGACCTCGGAAGCCTGCTCGGCGACCTTGTCATCTCCACCTGCGGCTTCGCCGTCATCGGCATGATCGCCGGCGTGCTGCTGCGCTCGTCGGTCATCGCCATCGCGGCCGGCTTGGCGGTGCTGCTCCCCTTCGAGACGATCCTCACTGACGCCGTACCTGGCACAGGGCGCTGGCTACCGGCGCAGCTGCTCGAGTCCATCGCTCAGGGCGGCTCTACGACGGCACCGTTCGAGGCGGCCGTGATCACCGTATCGGCCTACTTAGCCGGCGCTGTGGCGATCGCGGCGCTCGTGTTCGAGCGACGGGACGTGACGGCCTGAGGCTGGCGTCCTCGCCGGTTGCCGCCGAGCAGCCGAGCAGCCGAGAGCAGCCGAGAGCAGCTTTGCATAAGTAATCTATAGACTGTATTGTCATGCTAGTGAAGACGGGGGTCGCCGGAGCGTCGGGCTATCTCGGGGCGGAGTTGCTGCGCTTGTTGGCGGGTCACCCTGGCCTTGAGGTCGTGGTCGCCCAAGGCGACAGCTCAGCTGGAACGGCCGTCGGCGAGCTTTACCCGAACCTCGCGCCCGCCTACCCCGATCTGGTCTTTTCGTCCCTCGACCCGGCCGGACTCGACGCTCTCGAGGCCGTCTTTGTGGCCCTCCCCTCCGGCAGATCGCAGGACCTCGTCGTCGCCCTCGCCGATCGTGTGCCCCTCGTTGTCGACCTGGGGGCTGACTTCCGGTTGCGTGACGCCTCGCTGTACCCGATCTGGTACGGCTTCGAACATCGGGCGCCGGAGCTGCTCGGTCGCTTCGTCTATGGCCTGCCCGAGCTGTCCCGCGAAGAAATCGCCGGCGCGCGGCTCGTGGCGGCTCCGGGATGCTATGTGACCGCGGCCACCATCGCTTTGGCGCCTTTGGTCAAAGAGGGCCTGATAGAGACGGTCGGAGTCATAGTCGACGCCGCCAGCGGGAGCTCGGGAGCGGGCCGCTCGCCGTCGGCGGCCTTCCACCATCCTGTCGTCAATGAGAGCTTCTCGGCCTACAGGCTCCTCGACCACCGCCACACCCCGGAAATGGAACAGGCCATAGGGGCACAGATCCTCTTCACCCCCCACGTTGCACCCATGACCCGCGGCATCCTGGCGACCTGTTATGCCCGGGCTGTTGACGCTCGTAAGGGAGCCCGGGCCCTGCAGGCGCTGCAGGAGACCTACCGGGGCGAGCCGTTCGTGCAGGTGAGCTCCGAGCCGAGCTCGACTCGTGACACCTACGGCTCGAACACCGTCCGAGTAACGGCCCGCTACGACGCGCGAACCGGCTACGTCGTGGCCCTGGCGGCTCTTGACAACCTGGTCAAAGGTGGCGCGGGGCAGGCAGTGCAGGCGGCGAACATTGCCCTCGGCCTGGAAGAGACCGCAGGGCTTCCCACCCTGGGCCTGGTCCCGTGACGGTCCTCGCGCCGCGTGGCTTCGTCGCCTCGGGGACAGCGGCGGGCATAAAGGCCGACGGGCAGCTGGACCTCTCCCTCGTCGCGACCGAAGACTGCCGGGCCGTGCCGACCGGAGCCGTGTTCACCTCCAACCTCGCGGCTGCGGCGCCCGTGCAGGTCAGCCGCGCTCATCTCGCCCAAAGCGACGGGATAACGACGGCCGTCGTCTTGAACAGCGGCTGCGCCAATGCGGCGACCGGACCGGAGGGAAGAAAGGCGGCGGAGCTCACCTGCGAGCTGTCGGCGCGAGCGCTCGGCATCGCCCGAGAGCACGTCTTGGTCTGCTCGACGGGCACGATCGGCACGCCCCTCGACCTGGACAGGATCGAGGCGGCCCTTCCAGATCTCATGGCCGGGCGCGGCCGGGCGCCCGAGTGCGCCGCGGCCGCGGCGAGGGCGATCTTGACGACCGATACGAGGATCAAGACGGTCGTGGTCGAGGCCGAGGGCTTCGTGGTCGGTGGGATCGCCAAGGGGGCAGCCATGCTGGCACCCAACATGGCGACGATGCTCGCCGTGCTCACGACCGACGCGGCGGTGTCCCGACAGGTGCTGCAAGGCTCTCTCGCGGCTTCCGTCGGGCACTCTTTCAACGAGATGACGACCGACGGCTGCATGTCTACGAACGACTCGGTGATCGCCATGGCGAGCGGTCTTGGGCGCAAGGTCGCGGAAACGGCCTTGACAGAGGCTCTGACAGCAGCCTGTGTTGACCTCGCCTCCCAGATGGTCGCCGACGCCGAAGGTGGCACCAAGGTGGTGCGCGTGAAGGTGACGGGCGCGGCCGATGCCGAGGGCGCGCGGCGAGCTGTGCGCCGCGTCGCCGAGAGCCAGCTCGTGAAGAGCTCGTGGTATGGCGAGGATGCGAACTGGGGCCGCATCGTGAGCGAACTCGGCAGCGCCGGCACGCCTTTCGAGCTCGAGCGGGTCTCGATCACCTACGGCGCGGTGACGATATGTCGCAACGGCGTCGAGGTCGATCACGACCGCGACGCATTGAGGCGGGCACTGGCGGCCGGCGAGCTGGAGATCACCTGCGAGCTCGGCCTCGGCACAGCTTCGGCCACCATGCTGAGCTGTGATCTCACACCCGCCTACGTCGAGCTCAACATGGGACGGTCATGAACGGCCTCGAGCTGCCGGCGCCAGTGAAGGCAGCTGTGCTCTGCGATGCCCTGCCCTACATCAGGCGTTTTCAGGGCCGCACCGTGGTGGTCAAGTACGGAGGCAACGCGATCGCGTCCGCTGAGGCGACCGTGCCAATGCCCCGGACAGGCGAGCCGGGGGAGCGTGACGAGATAGGGGACCCGGCGACGGAGGCGCTACGACGCTTCGCCGAGGACGTGGTCCTGCTCCGCTCTATAGGAATCCTTCCCGTCGTCGTCCACGGCGGCGGCCCGCAGATCGGCTCGCTCATGGCACGTCTCGGAAAGGTGCCCGAGTTCCGGGGAGGGCACCGTGTGACCGACGCGGAGACGCTCGACATCGCAAGGATGGTGCTTGTGGGCAAGGTGAACCGAGACATCGTCGGCATGATCAACGTTCACGGGCCTCTTGCCGTAGGCCTTTCCGGCGAGGATGCCGGGCTGATAACTGCGACGCCCCGCGATCCCGATCTTGGCTATGTCGGTGACGTCCTCGCCGTCGACCCGACGATCCTGCACCGCCTTCTCGCCGAGGGCCTCGTGCCTGTCATCGCCACGATCGGATCGGACCGCAGCGGCCAGGCGTACAACATCAACGCCGACACGGTGGCGGGATCGATCGCCGAGACGCTCGCGGCGGAAAAGCTCGTCTTCCTGACCGATGTGGAAGGCATCCGCTCGAAGGCCAGCGACCCGACGAGCCTTGTCCACCAGCTCGGGGCCAAAGAGCTGGACGAAATGGTCGCCTCGGGAGCCATCGGTGAGGGTATGGTGCCCAAGGCGAACGCTTGTGTGCATGCTGTCAGGCACGGTGTCAACAGCGCTCACGTGCTCGACGGCAGGGTGGCGCACGCCATCCTGCTCGAGCTTCTCACGAGCGAGGGCGTCGGCACGATGGTTGTCCAGTGATGACCTCACCGAGACCACCCAAGCACCGTCGCCAGCACCTGCTCACGCGGATCCTGGCCGAGAACGCCGTCTCGAGCCAGGACCAGCTCGTGGAGCTCTTGGGCCACGAGGGCATCGCGGCCACCCAGGCGACGGTTTCGCGGGACCTCGAGGAAATCGGCGCGGTGAAGGTGCGGGTCCCCGGGGTCGAAGGGTTGGTCTACGCCGTGCCGGAGCTCCCGAAAGACCAGGTCGCTCCGCTCGACCACCTGCGCCGCGTGCTTGGCGAATGGGTCGTCGATGTCGCGACATCGGGCAACCTGCTCGTGCTGCGCACACCGCCCGGCTCGGCCCACGTGGTGGCCTCCGCCCTGGATCGGGCAGGTCTCGACGGGATGATCGGCACCGTGGCCGGCGACGACACCGTGCTCGTGGTCGCCGCCGAGCACCTCGGTGGAGAAGCGCTCAACGAAAAGCTGGAACAGATCATCGGAGCCCGGCCCTGAGGGACCGAAGTTAGCCTCGCCGGTGGCTCCAGTTACGAATCCGGCGACCAAAAGAGAGGCAGGAACGAAGTGACAAAGCGAGTAGCGCTCGCCTATTCGGGCGGTCTTGACACCTCGGTCGCGGTTGCCTGGCTCCGCATCGAGCAGGGCTACGAGGTCGTCGCCGTCATAGTCGACGTCGGCCAGGACGTGGACTTCGACGCTTTGCGCAAGCGGGCGACAGCGGCGGGCGCCGTCGAGGTCGTTGTCGCGGACGCCCGCGAGGAGCTGCTGAGAGACATCGCCATGCCTTCGCTGGCCGCGAACGCGCTCTACGAGGGTCGTTACCCGCTCGTCTCGGCTTTGTCCCGCCCTGTCATCGTGCGGCACCTCGTAGCTGCGGCACGCCAGCACGGTGCGACGGCGGTGGCGCACGGAGCCACGGGCAAGGGCAACGACCAGGTCCGCTTCGAGTTGGGGACACGGGCGCTCGCCCCGGACCTCGAGACCTTGGCACCGGTTCGCGTCTGGGGAATGAGCCGCGAGCAGACGATCGACTACGCCGACAAGCACAACATCGCCGTCACCGTGAGCAAGGACAGGATCTATTCCATCGACGCCAACCTCTGGGGACGGGCGATCGAGTGCGGCATCCTCGAGGACCCGTGGGAAGCGCCGCCTGACGACGTCTTTGCTTTGACGGTGCCAGTTGCCACCGAGCCGGTCGAGGTGACGCTGGGTTTCGACCACGGTGTGCCGGTGTCGCTCGACGGTGCCGAGCTCGGTCTGGTCGAGCTCGTCGAAAAGCTCGGGAAACTGGCCGGCTCGGCGGGCTTCGGGCGCGTCGACATCGTCGAGGGGCGGCGGGTAGGGATAAAGAGCCGCGAGGTCTACGAGTGCCCGGCCGCTCTCGCGCTGATCATGGCGCACGCTGATCTCGAAGGTCTCACACTGGAGCACGACGTGGCCCACGAAAAGGCGCGTCTCGAACCGCGCTTCGCCGAGCTCGTTTACGACGGCATGTGGTTCTCACCCCTGCGCCAGGCGATGTCGGCCTTCATGGCCTCGACCCAGCGTTACGTGACGGGCGAGGTCCGGATCCGATTCAGCCCGGGCGGAGGAGCCGAAGTCGTCGGTCGCCGCAGCCCCGTAGGCCTGTACGTCTACGACCTCGCGACCTACGACGCGGCCGACGCCTTCAAACACGAGGATGCGGAGGGGTTCGTTCGCTTGTTCGGTCTCGGGATCCAGACCTGGGCGGCCCGTCAGGGAGGCGCCGAGTGACACTTTGGGGGCACCGGATGGGCACCGGCCCCGCCGAGGCTCTCATGGCGTTCACAGCGAGCTTGTCGTTCGACAAGCGGCTGGCCGCCAGCGACGTGAGGGGCTCTGTCGCCCATGTCCACGGGCTTGCGAAAGCTGGCATCGTCACCAACGAAGAGGCGGAGTCGCTCCTGGACGCCCTCAAACAGGTGGGAGACGAGCTGGCGGGGGGGAGCTTTGCCTACCTCGACACCGACGAGGACATACACACCGCCATCGAGCGGCGCGTGACGGAGCTGGCTCCCGACAGCGGTGCCAAGCTTCACACGGGGCGAAGCCGCAACGACCAGGTCGCAACCGCTATGCGGCTTTTCGCCGCGTGGTGCCCTGGCAGACGTGATCACTCAGGTGCTCGAGTTCCAGCGCACGATCGAGCGCCGCGCCACGGAGGCCGGCGACGCTTTCCTGCCCGGTTACACCCACCTGCAGCGTGCCCAGCCAGTGCTCTTGGCCCACCACCTGATGGCCCACGGATGGGCACTGGCTCGAGACGTCGACCGCCTTTTCGCCACCTGGCGCCGCCTCGACGTGTCTCCTCTCGGCGCCGGGGCGTTGGCGGGTTCGTCCCTCGGTATCGATCCTGACCTTGTGGCCCAGGAGTTGGGATTCCACGCCCGCTTCGAGAACTCGCTCGACGCCGTGAGTGATCGCGATTTCGTGGCCGAGATCTTGTTCGACCTCGCCCTGCTCGCGATCCATCTCTCTCGCATCGGTGAGGAGATCGTCGTGTTCTCGAGCGAGGAGTTCGGTTTCGTCCGCCTGGACGACGCCTGGGCCACGGGCAGCTCGATGCTGCCGCAGAAGAAGAACCCCGACATCGCCGAGCTCGCCCGGGGCAAGGCGGGGCGGCTCGTCGGGCACCTCGCCGGCTTCCTGACGACCCTGAAGGGCCTGCCTCTGTCGTACAACAGAGACCTGCAGGAGGACAAGGAGCCTCTCTTCGACGCCTTGGACCAGGTTGTTCTTGCGCTCATCGGCCTCAACGGCCTCGTCGGCTCGGCGAGCTTCGACATCGACCGAATGCAGGCCGCCGCGAGCGGGCCCCTGCTGGCTGCCATCGACTTGGTCGAGTGGCTCGTAGGCGCCGGCATGCCGTTTCGAGATGCTCACGGCCTGGTCGGCACCTTGGTGCGGGAGTCGGTCGAGCGCGGGGTACCCCTGGGCGAGCTCGTCGAGGCGCACCCGGTGTTCGGTGAGCAAGCTCTCGAGGTGCTCGACGCGGCCGCCGCCCTCCGCCGCCGTACGACACCGGGCGGAACCGGTCCTGACGCCGTCGCCTTGCAGCTGGAACGCTTCCGCCGCCGCCTCGCGAGCGACGCGACTCGGCTCGCCGAGCGGGAGACGTGACGGCGGACGGGAACATGGTTCGGGGCGTGAACCTGCGCGGCGCGAGGCGCCTCCCACGGTCCTTTGTCGCGCGGGACCCGGTGATTGTCGCTCCGGACCTCTTGGGCAAGATCCTGCGCCGCGGGCCGCTCGCGGGGCGGATCGTCGAGGTGGAAGCCTACCGGGGGGAGTCGGATGCGGCTTCGCACGCCTTTCGGGGAAAGACGGCGAGAAATGCCACGATGTTCGGTCCACCAGGGCATCTGTACGTCTATTTCACCTACGGGATGCACTATTGCGCCAACGTCGTGTGCTGGCCCGAGGGCCACGCCGGGGCCGTGCTCCTGCGTGCTTTGGCGCCGCTGAGCGGCCTCGAGGAGATGGCGGAGCGCCGTTACGGCTCCCGGCACCCGTCGGCGCAGCTTGAGCCGGCGGCGCAAGAGGTCAGTCGGCCAGAGCCGGGGGCTTCCCGGCCAGCTAAGACCTTGGCCTGGCGCCCGGAGTCTTTGTGCTCGGGGCCTGCCAAGTTGTGCCAGGCGCTCGGCCTTGATCGCACTGCCGACGGATACGACCTGATCAGCGGGGCTGAAGGGGTCGTGCTCCTAGACGACGGGACACCACCGCCGGCGCTCCTAGGTGTGGGGACGAGGATCGGCCTCGCCGCTAGCTGCGAGGCACGGGACGAGCCTTGGCGCTGGTGGGTTCCCGGAGAGCCGAGCGTGTCGAGGCCGCGGAGCCGCTAGTATCTCCTCAAGTAGCACGACCTGGTGGAATTCCAGGTCAAAGTTGCCAGCGTCACGGTTACCGCCCAAGTTCAGAGCGCCAGCTTGAAGCTTGACAGAGGTTTCAATCGTGCTACGCTCAAGAGCCGCCCAGAACGGGGTTGACCCGCTCTGAGCGACCTCCAGGGTGGACCCTCGGGTCCGCTTCCGGGGAGGGTGACGTGCGCCGCCGCCCCAAAGAGGGCAACGCACGTAAATGCGCGGTGGCACCTCCTTCCGAGAGGAAGTGTGCTCCGTCGTCGCTCCTTGACAACGGAATAGGAACAGCCAAAAGCCAGTGCGGGTGGCTGTCGGGACCTCAGGGTGCCGACGGTCACGAAGTCAATGCACTAGAACGGACAACAAGACTGTTCTTGTGCCAGTTGGTACCTCGTTCACCGTATCGAGGTACCAGCTCTCCAGATTGAAGCGTCGGTCTCACCGGCGTAGAGATCTCGATGGAGAGTTTGATCCTGGCTCAGGACGAACGCTGGCGGCGTGCTTAACACATGCAAGTCGAACGGAGTCGATCTGGTGGCAACACCGGTGAAAACTCAGTGGCGAACGGGTGCGGAACACGTGAGCAACCTGCCCCAAAGACCGGGATAACACCGGGAAACTGGTGCTAATACCGGATACCCCCACGAGCTCGCATGGGCTTGTGAGGAAAGGGTTTCCGCTTTGGGAGGGGCTCGCGGCCTATCAGCTTGTTGGTGAGGTAACGGCTCACCAAGGCGACGACGGGTAGCTGGTCTGAGAGGACGATCAGCCACACTGGGACTGAGACACGGCCCAGACTCCTACGGGAGGCAGCAGTGGGGAATCTTGCGCAATGGGCGAAAGCCTGACGCAGCAACGCCGCGTGGGGGATGAAGGCCTTCGGGTTGTAAACCCCTTTCAGTGGGAACGAAATTGACGGTACCCACAGAAGAAGCCCCGGCCAACTACGTGCCAGCAGCCGCGGTGATACGTAGGGGGCGAGCGTTGTCCGGATTTATTGGGCGTAAAGAGCTCGTAGGCGGCTTGGTAAGTCGGGTGTGAAACCTCCAGGCTCAACCTGGAGACGCCACTCGATACTGCCCTGGCTAGAGTCCGGTAGGGGATCACGGAATTCCTGGTGTAGCGGTGAAATGCGCAGATATCAGGAGGAACACCAGTGGCGAAGGCGGTGATCTGGGCCGGTACTGACGCTGAGGAGCGAAAGCGTGGGGAGCGAACAGGATTAGATACCCTGGTAGTCCACGCCGTAAACGTTGGGCACTAGGTGTGGGGCCTTATCGACGGGTTCCGTGCCGCAGCTAACGCATTAAGTGCCCCGCCTGGGGAGTACGGCCGCAAGGCTAAAACTCAAAGGAATTGACGGGGGCCCGCACAAGCGGCGGAGCATGTGGCTTAATTCGAGGCAACGCGAAGAACCTTACCTGGGCTTGACATGTGGGGTAAGGCGCAGAGATGCGCTGATCTTCGGATCCCACACAGGTGGTGCATGGCTGTCGTCAGCTCGTGTCGTGAGATGTTGGGTTAAGTCCCGCAACGAGCGCAACCCTTGTCCTATGTTGCCAGCGGGTAATGCCGGGGACTCGTAGGAGACTGCCGGGGTCAACTCGGAGGAAGGTGGGGACGACGTCAAGTCATCATGCCCCTTACGTCCAGGGCTGCACACATGCTACAATGGCCGGTACAAAGGGCTGCTATCCCGCGAGGGTGAGCGAATCCCAAAAAGCCGGTCTCAGTTCGGATCGGAGTCTGCAACTCGACTCCGTGAAGTCGGAGTCGCTAGTAATCCCGGATCAGCAACGCCGGGGTGAATACGTTCCCGGGCCTTGTACACACCGCCCGTCAAACCACGAAAGTCGGCAACACCCGAAGCCGGTGACCCAACCTTTTAGGAGGGAGCCGTCGAAGGTGGGGTCGGTGATTGGGGTTAAGTCGTAACAAGGTAGCCGTACCGGAAGGTGCGGCTGGATCACCTCCTTTCTAAGGAGTCACGGTCGGTCTCTTTATTGAGGCCGAGCACTCCTAAGTCGATCACTGGTTAGTCGGCTGCTTCCCCGTCCGTCATGGTAGAAGCCCGCGAGCTTGCTCAAGGGATCCCATATCGGTCGAGGTTGTGGCCCAGCTGTTCCTATTCCGTTGCCAGGGAGTGCCGGCGGCGTGCCGCTGTGCCCCTTGAGAACTCCATAGCGAGCACGAGCATCTTTTTTTAAAAGAAACAGAATCTCCAAGCTACAAAGAGCCAACGGTGGATGCCTTGGCGCCTGAAGCCGATGAAGGACGTGGGTGGCTGCGATAAGCCACGGGGAGCTGCCTACCAAGCTTCGATCCGTGGATGTCCGAATGGGGAAACCCCGCACCCGTCATGGGGTGTGACTCCGGTCTGAATGCATAGGACCGGCAGAGGGAACCGGGGGAACTGAAACATCTCAGTACCCCGAGGAGAAGAAAGCAACTGCGACTCCCTGAGTAGCGGCGAGCGAAACGGGATCAGCCTAAACCGGACCAGTGTTAAAGCCTGATGGCGTTGCTGGGTCGGGGTCGTGGGACCTGGATGAAGGGGCATCAGACTCTTCACGGAGTTACAAAACTGCTGTTTAGTGGAAGCATGCTGGAACGATGCGCCATAGGGGGTAAGAGCCCCGTACACGAAAAACACGCAGTCTCCGCCAGTCATCCCGAGTAGCGCCGGATCCGGGAAAGCCGGTGTGAATCTACGAGGACCACCTCGAAAGGCTAAGTACTCACAGGCGACCGATAGTGAACTAGTACCGTGAGGGAAAGGTGAAAAGCACCCCGGGAGGGGA
This sequence comes from uncultured Acidimicrobiaceae bacterium, assembly GCA_963779425.1. Taxonomy (GTDB): domain Bacteria; phylum Actinomycetota; class Acidimicrobiia; order Acidimicrobiales; family Bog-793; genus Fen-455. The sequence goes on along the minus strand of CAVZYD010000009.1, from coordinate 286,884 downwards.
GTGAAATAGTACCTGAAACCGTTGGCTTACAAACAGTCAGAGCGTCGTCGGCACTTGTTGCCGGCCGTGATGGCGTGCCTTTTGAAGAATGAGCCAGCGAGTTACCGTGTGTGGCGAGGTTAACCCGATTGGGGGAGCCGGAGCGAAAGCGAGTCTGAATAGGGCGTTCAGTCGCATGCGGTAGACCCGAAGCCGAGTGATCTTGCCATGGGCAGGCTGAAGCGGGGGTAAGACCCCGTGGAGGGCCGAACCCACTCTGGTTGAAAACAGAGGGGATGACCTGTGGTAAGGGGTGAAAGGCCAAACAAACTCGGTGATAGCTGGTTCTCCCCGAAATGCATTTAGGTGCAGCGTCAGATGTTCAGCATCGGAGGTAGAGCACTGAATGGGCTAGGGGGCCTACAAGCTTACTGACCCCAATCAAACTCCGAATGCCGATGCTCCAGAGTCTGGCAGTGAGACCACGAGGGATGAGCTTCGTTGGTCAAAAGGGAAACAGCCCAGACCGCCAGCTAAGGCCCCAAATTCTAGGCTAAGTGGGAAACGATGTGGGAACGCAGAGACAGCCAGGAGGTTGGCTTAGAAGCAGCCACCCTTGAAAGAGTGCGTAATAGCTCACTGGTCGAGTGGTCCTGCGCGGACAATTTAACGGGGCTCAAGCCTAGAGCCGAAGCTGCGGATTTCCGCGTAAGCGGGAGTGGTAGGGGAGCGTCGATCTTGCAGAGAAGCGGCGGTGGGAACCGTCGTGGAGCGTGATCGAGTGAGAATGCTGGCATGAGTAGCGAGAGAGGGGTGAGAAACCCCTCCGCCGTAAGCCCAAGGGTTCCTGGGGAAGGCTAATCCGCCCAGGGTCAGTCGGGAGCTAAGGCGAGGCCGAGAGGCGTAGTCGATGCACAACTGGTTGATATTCCAGTACCACCGTGTCCGCGCCCATCCTAGATCGAGGGTACTAAGGGGCTGGCCTTCGGGCCGATCCGACCGACCTCGACGAGGGAAGCGAAGGGGGGACGCAGGAGGGTAGATGAGCCCAGGCGTTGGTTGTCCTGGGGGAAGCGAGTAGGCGGAGGTCTAGGCAAATCCGGACCTCACATACGCTGAGTCGTGATCCCGAGCCGTTTCAGGCGAAGTCATTAAGCCCATGCTGCCAAGAAAAGCCCCTAGCGAGCTGGCACGGTGCCCGTACCCCAAACCGACACAGGTGGGCAGGTAGAGCATACCAAGGCGATCGGGAGAACTGTGGTTAAGGAACTCGGCAAAATTCCTCCGTAACTTCGGGAGAAGGAGGGCCTCGTTAGGGTGATGGACTTCGCGTCCGGAGCTCGAGGAGGTCGCAGAGAATTGAGGGAAGCGACTGTTTACTAAAAACACAGCAGCGTGCTAAGTCGTAAGACGACGTATACGCTGTGACGCCTGCCCGGTGCCGGAAGGTTACGGGGAAGGGTAAGTCCTTCGGGACGAAGCTCTGAACCTAAGCCCCGGTAAACGGCGGCCGTAACTATAACGGTTAAGTACCTACTTGGCTGTTAATAAACCTGGCTATATGCTGGAACATCCGAGTATCCGGCGGTACTAGTCGATGATCAACCCCATACCAAAGAGGTTGAAGACATTGGCAGTGAAAATCCGACCGGTGCGGACAATCAGCAGGAAACCTGAAAAGGGATCCTCAGAGACTACACGCCAGGCCCGTCAGATCAACGAGTACACGATACTTAGCGGCTGATGGTGAAGATATAGTCCGACCCTCATGGCGACATGAGGAGCTGGGCAGAAATGTCCCAGCCTTGCTAAACCGCGGCGCTTCATTTGAGCGGTTGAGTGAAGTAACAACGTGCCTAAGGTAGGAAATACCTCTTTGCAGGAAAGAGGTGCTGCCCCCCGCGTCGGTGACGACGCGGAGAGTAGTCGGCTATATGCTGGAAAAACCGGGGAATTCTCCACTACTCGCAGTCCACGGTAGTGATACAGCTAAGTTGTATTACTGCACCGTGAGCAGCAGTGACAAAGTGCGAGATGCGGAAAATCAGCAGGAAAGACTCCTGTACCAAGGATGGATCGTCGGCTTTGTCGAGGGAGAGGGCTGTTTTAGCTGTCCGATCTTTCGTAGCCAAGGCATGACGCTTCGCTGGCAGGTCCAGCCAACCTTTGTGGTTGTGCAGGGAGCCAGCAGTAAGGCGGTCCTGGAAGAGCTTCGCCGCTTCTTCGGATGCGGCAAGGTGTACGTGAATCGTCGGCAAGATAATCACCGGGAGGATTTGTACCGGTATTACGTCGGGCGATTTGCGGACCTGCGGGATGTGATAATCCCGTTTTTCCAGGAACATCCGCTGCGAACCTCGAAGCGGGAAAACTTCGACAAGTTCGTACGAGTCATCGATCTGATAGATCGAGGGCAACACTTGACAAGGCCTGGCCTGGTCAAGATCGGTCAGATAGCAGAAACGATGAATCATCGAAAGCCATCCGAAGTCTTGAGAATCCTCAGAGACCATACGCCGACCATCTCACCGTCCCGCGGTGAGATGAAGAGATGGTCCGGCCCCTACGGCGACGTAGGGAGGCCGGCGGAAACGTCCGGCCCGCCCATTGAATGAGTGCAGACTCAATGGGTTTTCAAGTAACAGACCAAGCGAAATTCCTTGTCGGGTAAGTTCCGACCTGCACGAATGGCGTAACGATTTCCCTACTGTCTCAACCACAGACCCGGCGAAATTGAAGTACGAGTAAAGATGCTCGTTAGCTGCACCAGGACGGAAAGACCCCGTGGACCTTTACTGCAGCTTGATGTTGAGCTTTGGTACGGATTGTGTAGGATAGGTGGGAGTCTGGGAAGCTCCGGCGTTAGCCGGGGTGGAGACAACGTTGAAATACCACCCTGTTCGTACTGGGGCTCTAACCTCGGCCCGTAATCCGGGCCAGGGACCGCGTCAGGTGGGCAGTTTGACTGGGGCGGTCGCCTCCTAAAATGTAACGGAGGCGCCCAAAGGTTCCCTCAGGCTGGTTGGCAATCAGCCGTCGAGTGCAATGGCAAAAGGGAGCTTAACTGCGAGACTAACAGGTCGAGCAGATGCGAAAGCAGGGCATAGTGATCCAGCGGTTGCTTGTGGAAGCGCCGTTGCTCAACGGATAAAAGGTACCCCGGGGATAACAGGCTCATCTTCCCCAAGAGTCCATATCGACGGGAAGGTTTGGCACCTCGATGTCGGCTCGTCGCATCCTGGGGCTGAAGCCGGTCCCAAGGGTTGGGCTGTTCGCCCATTAAAGCGGTACGCGAGCTGGGTTTAGAACGTCGTGAGACAGTGGACATACGTGCTGTCTATAAACTTGGCTATATGCTGGAATAACCGATTGAATCCTGCGCTACTCGTCAATTCGAAATTCATGGCTGTTACACCCGATAGGTTGGGTTTCATGGATTTAGTTGGCAGTTACAATGCGACAGGTGCGGTCAATCAGCAGGAAAGACTGGATGCCTACATCGCGGGATTTGTAGACGGAGAAGGCAGCTTTCACGTTGCGCTCCAGCGAAACCCATGCACGAGAGTTGGTTTCCAACTCGTACCGGAGTTTCGTGTTAGTCATGATGTGTGTCGGAAGGAGATTCTTGATCTCATCCGCGAACATTTCGACTGTGGATCGCTGCGCGAGAATCACAAGAACTCGATTGGCGACAACACCTTTGTGTTTGTTGTTCGTCGAAGGCGGGATCTCCTTGATAAGGTGCTCCCCTTCTTCGAAAAGAATCCGCTTTTAAGTCGTAAGCAGCGAGAAGTCATTTGCTTCGCCGACATTGTTCGGCGAATGGATGCAGGTGAGCACTTGACTGCCGGGGGATTCGAGCGGCTCGCCGCTCAAGCACTCCGAATGAACGGCGGTGAAAAGTACCGTCGGCTCCAAGGCGATTCAGTATCCAGAATCCTCAGAGACCATATGCCAGGCATCGCCAGTTTCGGTGGTGAAGATATGGTCCGATCTGCATGGCGACATGCAGAGCCAGACAGAAATGTTCTGGCCCTAGGCGCTGAGCGCACCTAGGTAACACAAATGTCGGTCCCTATCCGGTGCAGCCGTAGGAAATCTGAGGAAGGCTGTCCCTAGTACGAGAGGACCGGGACGGACGCAGCTCTCGTGTGCCAGTTGTCCTGCCAAGGGCACGGCTGGTTTGCGACCTGCGGAAGGGATAAGCGCTGAAAGCATCTAAGCGCGAAGCTCGTTTCGAGATGAGATTTCCCACAGGGATAACCTGGTAAGGCCCGTGGTCAGACCACCACGTTGATAGGCCGGAGGTGTACGCACAGCAATGTGTTCAGCCGACCGGTACTAATCGGCCGAGGGCTTGGGGCTCGTGCTCGCTATGGAAGGCTCGAGGGGTAGTTGATAGACAACACCCTCAGCGGGAGCAGACGGTCGCTGATACAGGCGAAGGCTCCCGTTCGAGCGAAAGGTTTCCGGTGACCATAGCGGCAGGGTCACACCCGTTCCCATCCCGAACACGGAAGTTAAGCCTGCCCGCGCCGATGGTACTTGGGGGGAGACTCCCTGGGAGAGTAGGTCGTCGCCGGAATTCATCTCAGACGCGCCCACCTGCACAAGCAGGTGGGCGTTGTCGCGTCCAGCAGGCAATGAGCGGTAACGTCTTTGTTCGTGGCGAATCCGCGCGGTGTCCCGGGACAACGTCGCGCCCGCGCTTCAGCGCTGACGATCCGCGCAGAACAGCCCCAGCCGCCGGCTCCGCGATCTCGTCGCAGCCCCGAACCTTCCCAGTCACGCGAATCGGAGCGCGATCGCCGTGCCCGGAAGAGGGCTGAGGATAGCGAGCTGCCCGCAGAGGTGCGCGACGAGCTACGAAAGGTAATCGGGCCCGACCGCGCTGGCGGACTCGAACGACGTCTTGGGATCGCTACCCGGGCTTATGAGCGAGACCGCTACCGGGAGGCGCTGACGGAACTACGCGTGCTCGCCAGGCTGGCTCCCGAGGTCGGCGCGGTCAGAGAGCTGTACGGCCTTACGCTCTACCGGCTCGGCCGTTGGCGCGAGGCCGTCCGCGAGCTACGGGCGTTCCACGACCTGACCGGGTCCTTCGACCAGCACCCGGTGATCGCCGACTGCGAGCGGGCCCTTGGCCGCGACAAGGCTGTGCTCGCCACCTGGGACGAGCTGCGTAAGGCCGGCGTTGACCGCGAGGTGCTCGTCGAGGGTCGCCTCGTTGTGGCCGGGATGCTCGGCGACCGTGGTGAGCTGAAGGAGGCGATCGCGCTCCTAGGTCCCGGCGGGAAGTCTCTTCGTCATCCCGACACCTGCCATCTCCGCCAGTGGTATGCCCTCGGCGACCTGTACGAGAGGGCAGGAGATATCCCGCGGGCGAGGGAGCTGTTCGAGCGCGTCGGTTCGTTTTCTCCCGAGCTTTTCGACGTGCAGGAGCGCTTGGCCTCACTTCGCTGATCGGCGCAGTGTTTCGCCGCTTTCAGTCTCAGGTTCCCGGGACCGCCTTCTGAGGCGGTACCCTCAGTGCCGTGGACCTTGTCGGCCTCGTCGGCCTCCCGAACTCCGGTAAGTCGGCCCTCTTCAATGCGCTGACGGGCGGCAACGCTGTCGTGGCGTCCCATCCCTTCTCGACGGTCGAATCCGAGGTCGGAGTTGCCCACGTTCCCGACCCACGGGTCGACGCGCTCGCGAAGATGAGCCGGAGCCGCAAGACCGTCTATGCGGGCTTCGAGGTCGTCGACATCGCGGCGGTCGCGAAAGGTGCCGAGAAAGGTGACGCCCTCGGGGGCCGCTTTCTCGCCGGTGTGCGCGAGGTCGACGCCCTTTGCCTGGTGCTGCGCAGCTTTGAAGATGAGAACGTGCCCGGCGACTTCGATGCCATGGCCGCCCTCTCTGTTCTAGAACTCGAGCTCGCACTGTCCGATGTGGCGACCCTCGAACAGCAGCTCGGCAAGAAACGCAGCCGGGTCGCACCGCTAGACCCAGCGATCGCGGCCGGTCTCAAGGCGGCTCCGGCAGCTTTGGCGGTTCTGGAAAAGGGAACCCCGCTTTACCGGTCCAACCTGCACGCGGATGAGCGAGACGCCCTGAAGCCCTTCTTCTTGCTGACGAACAAGCCGACTATGGCCGTCATCAATATCGGCGAGGACGAGCTGGCCGACTCCGACGAGCTCGTGTCCTCAGTCGAAAAAGAGCTCGGCCAGGCAGTCGACGTGCTCGCAGTATCGGTCCAGCTGGAGTCCGAGGCGGCGAAGCTCGACCCTGTGGAGCGGACCGAACTGCTCGAAGGCCTCGGCCTTGGGCGGGGGGCGGTCGTCCGTGTCGCCCAGGCTGCCTTCGACATTCTCGGCAAGTGGGTATTCCTCACGACCGGGGAGGACGAGTCGCGGGCGTGGATCTTCCACAAGGGTGCGAAAGCGCCCGAATGTGCCGGCGTCATCCACTCAGACCTCCAGCGGGGCTTCATCAAGGCAGATGTCATCCGGTGGAACGAACTGCTCGAGTTCGGCTCGCTTGCCGCCGCCCGCGCGAAGGGGAAGGTGCGCCTCGAGGGCAAAGAGTACGCCGTTCAAGACGGCGACGTGCTCGAGATCCGCTTTAACGTGTGAGCCGTCCCTCCGTGACCGCAGCCGAGCTCTGCGAGCGCTGGCGGCTCGACCTCGAGTCTTGGGCGATTCCTCCGCAGATACTTGCCGCCACGCCGGAGTCGCCCTGGGTGCTTCCCCGACGGCTCTTCGAGCGGCGGGCCGAGCTCAGGATGGGTGCGCCTTCCGGAGCTTCCTTCGAGCGCGCTTTGGAGGCGCTTGTAACACCGGGCTCGGTTCTCGACGTCGGCACCGGCGCCGGGGCGGCATGCTTGCCTCTCGTGGCCTGGGCGACGGCGATCACCGCCGTCGACGGCGACGAGCAGCTGCTCGGCGTTCTCGCCGCGTCGGCCGGACGTCTCGGCGCCGATGTGACGCGGGTCTGCGGCCGTTGGCCGGATGTCGCAAATGGCGTCGAACCCGCCGACCTCGTCACGTGCCACCACGTGCTCTACAACGTCCCCGACATCGAGCCCTTCGTCACCGAGCTGACCGCTCATGCCCGCAGGCGTGTCGTCGTCGAGATGACCGCCGTTCACCCGCTCACGTTTCTCAATCCGCTCTGGGAGCGCTTTCACGGCCTCGTACGGCCAAGCGTGCCGACCGCCGAGGCGATGTTGGAACTGCTGGAGGCTCTCGGTCTCGCGCCCTCTCACCAGGTCTGGGCCCCTGTCGCAGATCGCGAGTACGAGACATTCGAGGACATGGTCGAGGTGACACGACGTCGACTGTGCCTGGACCCGAGCCGAGCTGGCGAGGTGGCCGAGGCGCTAGGTGAGCAAGGCGACGACGCCTTGGGTGAGCTCAGGACCTCCCGCATGGACCTGTTCACCATCTGGTGGTCGGGTAATGCCTGACCTCTCGTCCCTAACGGCCCTGAGCTGGCTCGCAGACCGCTCGGGCGCGCTCGGAGCTGGGGCGGCGTTTGGTCGGCCAGCGACGCAACGCAATAGGATCGACGTTGGAGAGCCCGCGAGGGCGCGAACTCACCTCCACGCCCTCCAGCTAGTGGAGTGGTCGCCTCCGAACCGCCCGCCTTGGCGATGCGGTTGGCCCGAATGTGCCGACGAGAAGGAGAAACACCGTGGGAATCAACATCCGCGAGGTGCTCGGGGACGAAGCTGACTTCCTGCTCGGCCACGAGTGCAAGACGATCGAGCGAGCCGAGCTAACTCTCCCGGGACCCGACTTCGTCGATCGTGTCCTCGTCCAAAGTGACCGGCCGGTCGCGGTGCTGCGCAACCTGCAGCAGATGTTCGACCATGGACGCCTCGGCGGCACCGGATACCTGTCGATCCTGCCCGTCGACCAGGGAATCGAGCACTCGGCAGCGGCGAGCTTCTCGAAGAACCCCGCCTATTTCGACCCCTTGAACCTGGCCGAGCTGGCGTTAGCTTCGCAGTGCAGCGCCTTTGCCTCGACGCTCGGCGTGCTCGGAATAATCGCCCGTCGTTACGCCCACAAGATCCCCCTCATCGTCAAGCTCAACCACAACGAGCTCCTCACCTATCCCAATTGCGGTGACCAGGTGCCGTTCGCGTCGGTCCAGCAGGCCGTCGACCTAGGCGCCATCGGCGTCGGGGCGACGATCTACTTCGGCTCGGAGGAGAGCACGCGCCAGATCCGCGAGGTGAGCGCGCTGTTCGCAGAAGCTCACCGTCACGGGCTTTTCACGATCCTTTGGTGCTATTTGCGCAACGCCGCCTTTAAGACCGCCGAGGCGGACTACGACCTGGCGGCCGATCTCACCGGGCAGGCCAATCACCTCGGAGTGACGATCGAAGCCGACATCATCAAGCAGAAGCTGCCGGAGAACAACGGCGGTTACACAGCCTTGAAGTTCGGTCGCACCGACCCGCTCGTCTACGACAAGCTCACGACCGACCACCCGGTCGACCTCACACGCTGGCAGGTAGTGAACTGCTACTCGGGGCGCGTCGGGCTCATCAACTCCGGGGGCGAGTCCTCGGGCGCGGGCGACTTCGCGCAGGCAGTGCGCACCGCCGTCATCAACAAGCGTGCCGGCGGCATGGGCCTCATCGTGGGTCGTAAGGCCTTCCAACGCCCCTTGAGCGACGGAGCGGCCATCATCAAGGCAATCCAGGACGTCTACCTCGACGACTCGGTCACAGTCGCCTAAGCGCTTCGGCGCGCTTTGGCGCGAAGGCCGGCCGGGTCCCGGCGGGCCGTCGGTGGACGGCACCTTTCGTGCCGGGCCGCGCCGCACAAGCGACGCCCAGCTCTCCGCCGGGGAAAATGGCCTCGTACATCGCCGTGGTGCAAAGGTCTCATCGGTAGAATGCCGACAACCACGGGCAAGCGGGTGAGAGTGATCGCGACAGTGGCGGGCAGCAGACCGGCGAGCCGAGTGGAGGTGCCGTGACGACAGATTCCAAGACCGTGAGCGAGCCTGGCAGGGTCGAGACGATCGACCAGGTGGTGATCCGTTTCGCCGGTGACTCCGGCGACGGCATGCAGATCGCCGGGGACCGGTTCACTGACGAGAGCGCCCTCATCGGCAACGACTTGTCGACCTTTCCCAACTACCCGGCGGAGATCCGGGCTCCGGCAGGCACCCTGGCGGGCGTCTCCGCTTTCCAGATCCACATCTCCGACCACGAGATCCTGACGCCAGGTGACGCGCCGAACGTGCTCGTGGCGATGAACCCCGCCGCCTTGAAGGCAAATGTGAGCGACCTGCCCAACGGTGGCATCCTCGTGATCAACTCCGACTCCTTCGACGAGCGCGACCTTGCTAAAGCGGGTTATGAGACCAACCCGTTGGAGGACGGCAGCCTGTCGGCCTACCGGGTTTACGAGATACCCATGACCTCGCTCACCATCGAGGCCTGCAAGCCGACCGGTGCCAAACCCCGCGATGCGGAACGGAGCAAGAACTTCTTCGCCCTCGGGCTGCTGTCGTGGCTCTACCACCGGCCCATCGGCGAGACGGAGAAGTGGATCGCCCGGCGGTACGGCCGCGTTCCCATCGTGGTCGAGGCGAACACTCTCGCCTTCCGGGCGGGTTACAACTTCGGCGAGACAGCGGAGATCTTCGAGTCTTCTTACGAGATCGCTCCCGCGGAGCACATTCCGGGCACTTATACCAATGTCACGGGAAACGTCGCCCTCGCCTGGGGGCTCTTGGCCGCCGCCCACCTCGCCAAGCTGCCCTTGTTCCTCGGCTCCTACCCGATCACGCCCGCCTCGGACATCTTGCACGAGCTCTCCAAGCACAAGAACTTCGGCGTGCGCACCCTGCAGGCCGAAGACGAGATAGCCGGCATCGGGGCGGCCCTCGGAGCCGCCTTCGGGGGCGCCCTCGGGGTGACGACAACGAGCGGGCCGGGCCTCGACCTCAAGGCCGAGACCGTCGGGCTCGCCGTCAGCTTGGAGCTCCCCTTGCTCATCGTCGACATCCAGCGGGGCGGGCCTTCCACGGGGCTTCCCACCAAGACCGAGCAGTCGGACCTGCTTCACGCCATGTTCGGTCGCCACGGCGAGGCTCCCGTGCCCATCGTGGCCGCGAAGACGCCCTCGCACTGCTTTGACGCCGCCATCGAGGCGGCCCGCATCGCCCTTCGCTACCGGACGCCTGTGTACCTGCTCTCTGACGGCTATCTCGCCAACGGGTCCGAGCCCTGGCGGCTCCCCGCCGTCGAGTCGCTGCCCGACATCTCCGTAGAGTTCGCGAGCGAGCCGAACGCCACGGGCGCGGACGGTGAGCCGGCGTTCTGGCCCTATGTGCGCGACCCCGCAACTCTCGCTAGGCCGTGGGCGGTGCCTGGGACCCCTGGTTTGGAACACCGCATTGGCGGTCTCGAGAAGCACGACGGCACCGGTGCTGTCGCCTACGAGCCCGGCAACCACGAGACCATGGTCCACCTGCGGGCGGCCAAGATCACCGGCATCGCGAACGACCTCGCACCGGTCGAGGCCGACGATCCCACCGGGGATGCCCGCGTGCTGATGCTCGGCTGGGGATCGACGTACGCGGCGATCACCGCCGGCGTGAAGCGGGTGCGCAAAGCCGGGAGGTCCGTCGCCCAGCTTCACCTCGTGCACTTGAACCCCTTCCCGCCAAATCTCGGCAAGGTGCTCCGGTCCTATGAGACAGTGATCGTCCCTGAGAACAACCTAGGCCATCTGACCCGCCTCGTCCGCTCGGACTTCCTCGTGGACGCGAGGGTCATGTCAAAGGTGCAAGGAACCCCGTTCCGCGTGGGCGAGATCGAGGACGCCATCCACGAAGAGATCGATCGTCTCGAGAAAGAGTCGCAACAGCCCGATGCCGCCGGCGGGCCCAACGGTGCCGTCGCGGGACACAACGGCAAGGAGGCCGAGCTATGACCGATGTCGCTGTTCCCGTTACGACGCGCAAAGACTGGGCGAGCGACCAGGAGGTACGCTGGTGCCCAGGATGCGGTGACTACACGATCTTGTCGGCGGTGCAGCTTCTCCTCCCCGAGCTAGGCGTGAGGCGCGAGAACACGGTCTTCATCTCCGGGATTGGCTGCGCGGCCCGCTTTCCGTACTACATGAACACCTATGGCATGCACTCGATCCACGGGCGTGCCCCGGCGATCGCGACCGGCCTGGCCGTCACGCGGCCCGATCTCGACGTCTGGGTCGTCACAGGCGACGGTGACTCGCTCTCGATCGGGGGCAACCACCTCGTGCACGCCCTTCGGCGCAACGTCAAGCTGACGATCCTCATGTTCAACAACCAGATCTACGGCTTGACCAAGGGGCAGTACTCGCCGACTTCCGAAGTGGGCAAGATCACCAAGTCGACCCCGTTCGGATCACTCGACACGCCCTTTAACCCTGTGAGCCTCGCCCTCGGTGCCGAGGCGACGTTCGTCGCGCGGACCCATGACCTTGATCGCAAGCACATGATCGAGACCTTCCGTCGGGCACACGACCACCCGGGTGCCTCTTTCGTCGAGGTCTACCAGAACTGCAACGTGTTCAACGACGGGGCCTTCGAGGCGATAAACGGCAAGGAGAACCGGGCCGACATGTTGATCCCGCTCGAGCACGGCGAGCCGATCCGCTTTGGCGCCAACGGCGAGCACGGGGTCGTCTCCGACGGCCAGGGCCGCCTGCACGTCGTCGAGGTGGCAGACGTGGGCGAGCAGGCCTTGCTCGTCCACGACGAGAAGCGGGCCGATCCCGGCCTTGCCTTCGCGTTGTCGCGCTTGGCGACCGGGCCGCACCAGCCGACCCCGATCGGTGTCTTCAGGGCCGTCGAGCGACCCGACTACGGCAGCCTCGTCGACCGCCAGCTACTCGAGGCGAGCGAGCGTGCAGGAGCGGGCGACCTCTCGGCCTTGCTGCGCTCCGGCGCCACCTGGAGCTACGACTGAGGGCTCTCCCGTTCAATCGAGGGACCGAAACGCCATGCCGGTGCGTGGTTTGGGCTGGAAAAAAGTGCTCTTTGGAGGCATGAGCCGACCGCTGTAGGCCACGCTCTCGATCTTGGCGACAGGGACCGGGCGCAAGAAGAACGCCGCGTCGGCCCGGCCCTCGCGTACTTCAGCCGCCGCTTGCTGCCATCCCGGCTCGTAGGAGAGCTGGTGCTCGGGGAGGCTGTTCACCAAGACCGAGAGCCTGGCCGAGTCGAGATCGTCCTCGGCTTGCTCATCGAGCACGGGGAGCGGGTAAAGGAGCCTGTAGCCGTCGCGGGAGAAAAGGCCGATCACGCCCGGGGCGGAGCCCGGCGGGAGCGCGGCGAGGTCGTCGGGGGCGATCTCGATGCGGAACCACCGCGCGATGGTCTCCTCGAGGAGCTCGAGCGGGACACCTTTTACGAGCCGGTGCACGGCGCCGATGGAGAGCTCGTCCTCGGAGAGCTCGACGACAAAAGCGAGCGCCTGGTCGTAGCCGCCGGGCCTGCCACCGTTCTTCGCGCGGCATTCGAGGCCGTAGCTGCAGGCGGTCTTGTAGCGGTGGTGGCCGTCGGCGATGAGCACCTTGTCGCCGGCGCAGAGCTCGGTGATCTCCACCAGCTGCCTCGGATCGGTCACCGCCCAGAGCTCGTGGGCGACCCCGGCGTCGTCGTTCGCCCGCCAGCTCGGGCCGTCTGCGTGCGAGAGAGCCTCTTGGCAGGCGGAACTTAGCCCCTTGGCGAGCGACAGGCCCCAGATGGGAGAGGTGTTCAACCGTGTGCTCCGTAACAAAGAGAGCCGGTCCTGGCGATCCTTCGGCATTGTCTGCTCGTGGGCCATGACCTCCCCGGTGCCGTCGAGATCGAGCCCGAGAGCGCCGAGCACGCCGGTCATCGCCCGGCGGTGCCCCCGCTCATCGTGGAAGGTCATGCGGTAGACGTAGAAGGCGGGCACGTCGTCTCGCTTCACGACACCGCCTTGGAGCCAGCTGTGGAAGGTCCGAGCTGCGTTCTCGTAGCGGTCGAGGCCGCTCGAGGGGTCATCGGCGGGAAGATCGAGGTAGATGGCGTTGTAGGGGCTTCTCGCGGCCAGAACGGCGCGTTCGGCCGGGCCGACCACGTCGTAGGGAGGTGCCACCACGTCGTCGGCGTCGACTCGGGCCGAGTCGTAACGGATTGCAGGAAACGGGTCCAGGCGAGCCATCGCACTTGCGTAGCACACGGCGCATGGCTGGTTCTGCGAGGATCTGAGCCGTGACCTGGCTACTCGATTGCGACGGCGTCGTATGGCTCACCGAGCAGGTGATCCCCGGCGCACCCGAGGCCGTCGCCATGATGCGGGCCTCGGGGATGCGGGTGGTAATGCTCACGAACAACTCTTTTCCGAGGCGTTCCGATCACCTCGCGAAGCTCGAACGCATGGGGATGCCGACCGACCCAGGGGACATCTTGAGCTCGGCCATGGCGGCGGCACTGCTCCTCGAGGTGGGGGAGAGGGCCCTTGTTCTCGGAGGGCCCGGCGTCATCGAGGAGCTCACCGCCCGCGGCGTGACAGCGATCACCCCCGGCGAGAAGGGCGACGCCGGTCACGTGGACGCCGTCGTGGTCGGAATGGACCCCTCGTTCGACTACGCCTCCCTTGCTCTCGCGGCGACGGCGATACATGACGGGGCACGGCTCATCGGCACGAACGAAGACGCCACGTTCCCGACGCCGAACGGAGTACTCCCCGGAGCAGGGTCGCTGCTGTCCGCCGTCGCCAAAGCGGGCCAGGCGGTGCCGACGGTCGCCGGCAAGCCGTACCCGCCGACGGTTGGCCTCGTGCACGAGCGGGTCGGCAAGGTCGAGATGGTCGTAGGCGATCGTCCATCGACAGACGGGCTCCTTGCCCGCAGGCTGGAGACACGCTTCGGTCTCGTGCTCACCGGTGTGACGCGTGCGGACCACGGGCCCTTGGACCCCGAACCGGATCACGAGGCTCCTGACCTTCTGGCGCTCGTTCGGGCGGAGCTGGCCTGAGGCTGGGGCTCGGTGCTAGCTGCAGCTAGCGTGCTAGCTAGGGCAAGCGCGCTAGCTAGAGCAAGCGTGATCTCTCACGGGAAGACCTGAGTGCTTGCTATTGCAAGCAACGGGGTATAATTAGGGCTATGGCCAATAAGAAACCCCTTGATAGGTATGTGGAAGCCGGCAAGGAATTCACCGAGGCGAGCCGCCGATGCCTCGAGGCGGTCGCGCGCGATCTCGCCAGGGAGGGCGAGTCCGGGCGCGAGCACGCGGAGGACTGGGCCGAGGAGCTCGTAGAGCGTGGCCGCCGGACCGCCGAGCAGCTCGGCGAGCTGGTGCGCAAGGAGATACGTCACCAGATCAAGCAGTTCAACCTGGCGACGAACCAGGACGTGATCAAGGTCGTCCAGCAGTTCGTCGAGCGTACGACGAAGGCTGCCGCTCCTGTGATGGACGCCGCCAGCCGAACGGTGAAGGCGACGAAGAAGGCGACTACGCGCAAGTCTGCCTCTGCCAAGAAGGCGGCCCCAGCCAAGCAGGCCGCCCCCGTAAAGAAGGCAGCGGCCAAGAAGGCGGCCCCGGCCAAGAAGGCCGCCCCCGTAAAGAAGGCAGCGGCCAAGAAGGCGGCCCCGGCCAAGAAGGCCGACACCGCGAAGAAGGCCGCTCCGGCCAAGAAGGCGGTAACCAAGAAGTCGGCCGCCTCGCCGAAAAAGGCTGCCGCTAAGAAGGCCGCCGCGACAACAAACCCCCAGGCCGGCACGAGTTAGAGCGCTGACGCTGCCCTCGCGGGTGGCGTCGTTGCACCAGGCCCGCAAGGATGGCGTCATGGCGTCCGTCCTTCTCGTGGTCCATCCCGAGCGACCGGCTGCATGGCAGCTGGCCACCACAGCCAAGAGGTGGTGGGAGAGCCAGGGCCGGCGATGTGATCGAGGTCCGCGAGGCCGGGGGGCAGGCCCCGGTCTTGCTTAGCGACGACGTCGAGTTCGCCGTGAGCCTCGGCGGCGACGGGACGATGCTGCGGACAGTGGATCTCGTCCTGGCGGCCGGCGTGCCCGTGCTGGGGGTGAACCTGGGCCGCATGGGCTACCTCACCGCTGTCGAGCCGGCCGGGATCGAGTCCGCCTTCGAGAAGATGCTCTCGGGCGACTATCTCGTCGAGGAGCGCATGGCCCTCGAAGTCGAGCTCACCGGGAGCAGGCCAGGGCGGTTCACGGCCCTCAACGACGCCATCGTGGAGAGGACCGAGCCCGGACACACCGTCCACGTGGCGGTCGACATCGCCGGGCGCCCTTTTCTCACCTATCTCGCCGACGGGATACTCGTCTCGACGCCGACCGGCTCCACCGCCCACAACCTCTCGGCCCGCGGTCCGGTCGTCTCTCCGAGCCTGCAGGCCATGGTGCTCACCCCGGTCTCGCCCCACATGCTCTTCGACAGGTCCCTCGTCCTCGAGCCGACCGAGGAGGTGTGCTTGACCGTCGTGGACGAGCGGGCGGCGGCAGCGGTGATCGACGGGTCGCGTGTGGTTCGCCTTTCCATGGGCGACAGCGTGGTGTGCAGGCGGGCCGCCGAGCCGGCGCGGCTCGATCAGCTTCGGGGTGCGCGACTTCCACTCGGTGTTGCGGCACCGTTTCGGTCTTACCGATCGCTGAGCCAGCCCGATGCTTGTCGAGCTGCGAGTCCGGGACCTCGGTGTCATCGCGGACCTCGACCTGGTGATCGGGCCCGGCATGACGGCTCTCACCGGCGAGACGGGGGCCGGCAAGACGCTCGTGGTCGAGGCCCTGGAGTTGCTGCTCGGCGGTCGCGCCGATGCTCGCCATGGTGCGCGCCGGCGCTTCCGAAGCGGTAGTCGAAGGACGTTTCGTCATCGGCGACCGAGAGGTCGTGCTCTCGCGGACCGTCCCTGTTTCGGGCCGCTCGCGCGCCTATGTGGACGGCCGCATGGCCCCGGTGTCGATGCTGGCCGAGATCGGTGACGACCTCGTGGACCTTCACGGCCAGCACGCACACCAGTCCTTGCTGCGCCATGTTGCCCAACGAGACGCCCTCGACGTCTTCGCCGGGTCCGACCTCGAGCCGGTAGTGCGGGCAAGGCGCGAGCTGGCCGAAATCGAGGGCCGCCTCGAGGAGCTCGGTGGCGATCCGCGGGCGCTCGCCGCGCACGGTCGACCTGCTCCGTTTCCAAGTCGACGAGATCGCCCACGCCGCCATCAGCGACCCGGACGAGGAAGAAAGGCTTGTTGCCGAGGAGTCTGTGCTCGCCCAGGTGGCCGTTTTGAAGAGCGCCTTGGCCGGAGCACGAGAAGCCCTGGCCGGATCCGACGACCCTGGGGCCCGCGGCGGCTTCGGGGCCAGCGACCTGCTCGGGTTTGCCGTCTCGGAGCTGTCAGCGCACGGCGCTCTTGTCCGAGCTCGCCGCGCCCTTGAGAGCTGCCCAGGCTGAGGTGGAGGACGATGGCCCGGGAGCTGCGCCAACGTGCCGAGCGCCTCGAGGAGGACCCCGAGCGCCTCGAGGCGATCCGCCGCCGCCTGCAGCTGTTCGCGGAGCTGCGGCGCAAGTACGGCCCGAGCCTGGCGCGAGGTCCTCGAGTTCGAGAGGGCGAGCCGGGAGCGCCTCTTTGAGCTGGAGGCGGCCGAGGAGACACGTGAAGCCCTTGAAGAGCGTCGTTTGGAAGCACGGGCGCTCCTGGATACGGCCGAGGCAGCGCCTAGGCGCTACGCGCCGGGAAGCCGCACCCAAGCTCGCCGCCGCCATCGAGGCCCACCTGCAAGAGCTCGCCCTCAAAGGCGCCCGTCTCGAGGTGCGTATCGGCGACGACCCGGCGGGGTCGGAGGTGGAGTTCCTCCTCGGCGCCAACCCGGGCGAGCCGGCCGCTGCCGCTCGCGAAGGTGGCCTCCGGCGGCGAGCTCGCCCGGGCCATGCTCGCGACTCGCCTGGTGCTCTCGGCAGCACCCCCGACGCTCGTGTTCGACGAGGTCGACGCCGGCGTCGGCGGCGAGGCGGCCTTGGCCGTGGGGCGGGCTCTCGGGCGCCTTGGGCCGTGACCACCAGGTGCTCGTCGTGACCCACCTCGCCCAGGTGGCCGCCTTCGCGGACCAGCAGGTGCTCGTCTCCAAGACCGAGTCAGAGGGCCGCACCGTGGCCGGGGCGCGCCCTGTCACCGGCGAGGACAGGGTCGTCGAGCTCTCGAGGATGCTCTCGGGCCACCCGGACAGCGCGGCGGCCCGCCGGCACGCGAAAGAGCTGCTGGCGCTGGGCGCGAGGTCCGTCACGGCTTCGGGCAGCTCCGGTAACCTTGGTTGAACCGGGACGGGAGAAGAGCGTGACGAAGTTCGTGTTCGTGACAGGTGGTGTCATGAGCTCTCTAGGAAAGGGGCTCACCGCCTCCTCCCTCGGCCGGCTTCTCAAATCGCGTGGGCTCCGGGTCACGATGTGCAAGCTCGACCCCTACATCAACGTCGACCCCGGCACGATGAACCCGTTCGAGCATGGCGAGGTCTTCGTCACCGAGGACGGGGGCGAGACCGACCTCGACCTCGGCCACTACGAGCGCTTCATCGACGAGAACCTGCACAAGGACTCGAACGCCACCACGGGCCAGATCTACTCCTCTGTGATCGCCAAGGAGCGCCGGGGCGACTACCTCGGCAAGACCGTGCAGGTCATTCCCGCACATCACCGACGAGATCAAAGAGCGGATCCGGCGCCTCGGGCGGGAGAACATCGACGTCGTCATCGTCGAGGTCGGCGGCACCGTCGGCGACATCGAGATCGTGCCGTTCCTCGAGGCCATCCGCCAGTTCCGCCGCGACGTCGGGCGCGACAACGTCTGCTACCTGCACTTGACCCTCGTGCCCCATTCGCTCCCCTCCGGGGAGCAGAAGACCAAGCCGACCCAGCACTCGGTCACCGAGCTGCGCGGGCGCGGCATCCAGCCCGACGTGATCGTCTGCCGCAGCCACGAGCCGATATCGGAGAACCTGAAGCGCAAGATCTCCCTGCTCTGCGACGTGTCGACCGACGCAGTCGTGTCGGCGATCGACGCCGAGAACATCTACGAGATACCGCTCGCCCTGCACGAGGAGGGCCTCGACGACATCGTCTGCCGCATCCTGCGCCTCGACGACCCGGACCGCCGGATCGACTTGTCCGGCTGGGAAGCCCTCGTCGATCGGGTGAGCGCCGCTTCCGAGGTGGTCCGCATCGGGGTCATCGGCAAGTACGTCAATCTGCCCGACGCCTACCTATCGGTCGTCGAGGCGCTCAAGCACGCCGGCTTTCCACCACGGGGCCAAGGTCGAGATCGACTGGGTCCAGGCCGAGGAGGTGACGGGGATGCTCGCCCCGACCCGCCTCGACAGCCTGGACGGGATCGTGATCCCGGGCGGCTTTGGCGAGCGCGGCCTCGAGGGCAAGATCGCCGCCGCCGGCTACGCCCGCGAGCACGCCATTACCGTGCCTGGGACTGTGCCTCGGCCTGCACATGATGGTCGTCGAGTTCGCCCGCAACGTCGCCGGCCTCGATGGTGCCAACAGCCGCGAGCTCGACGCCACGACCCCCTATGCGGTCATCGACCTCATGGACGACCAGATCGGCGTCGAGGAAAAGGGCGCCACCATGCGCCTCGGGGCGTGCGCTGGCCCAGCTCAGCCCGGCTCGCAGGTGGCCGCCATCTACGGATCCGAGATCGTCTCCGAGCGCCACCGGCACCGCTACGAGGTCAACCCCCGTTATCGCGACCGGCTCGTGGCCGCCGGGCTCTGCTTGCTCGGGCGACCTCGCCCGACGACCGCCTCGTCGAGTTCATCGAGCTTCCCGGCCATCCGTTCTGGATCGCCACTCAGGCCCATCCAGAGTTCAAGAGCCGGCCGGACAAGCCGCACCCGCTGTTTCGCGGGCTGGTCGGAGCCGCCCTCAACCGGGCAGCACGAGCGCACCCCGCGGCTCTACGACCTCGACAATGTCCCCTCCTGAGTCACGACCCCCAGGCGAGCATTCGGCGAGCCGTCTGCTAGCCGGTGCTTCGCCGGCATACGACCGGGGTGCCTTCCGCCAGATCGGGGAGCGGGTCGAGGTACTCCGGGCGAGCGCCTGAGCGTCGTCGTCGGCACCTTCGTCGGCCCGGACGGTTTCACCTTCGAGCGCGAGATCGTGCGTACCTTCGACGCCGTGTGCGTCGTGCCGCTCGAGGCCGATCGGCGAGCACGTGCTGCTCGTCCGCCAGTACCGCGGCCCGGTCGACCAAGGCGCTGTTGGAGCTTCCCGCGGGAAAGCTCGACGTACCAGGTGAGCCACCCGAGCTGTGCGCCGCACGAGAGCTCAACGAGGAGGTCGGGGCCGAAGGCGGAGCGTTCACCGAGCTCGGGCGTTTCTTCATCTCGCCCGGGTTTTGCGACGAGCAGTCGACTTGCTTTCTCGCCGAGGGGCTGAAGCCGGGCACGCGTGCCGCGGACGGCATCGAGGAGGAGCATCTCGTCGTCGAGCGGATCTCGCTCTCCTCGGTCGAAGAGCTCGTCGCGACGGGAGACATCGCCGACGCGAAGACCATCGTCGGCCTCTTCTTGGCACGTTCGTTTCTGGCCGCGGCGCACCCAGGCGACCAGCCGGGCTGAGAGGCGGTGCCTGGCCGCGCAGGCCGTGCTTGAGCCGGGACGCCGAGGAGTTCCTCTCCTACCTGGCCGTCGAGCGGGGCCGTGCCCCGGCGTCCATCTCCGCCTACCGCCGTGATCTCGCCGCCTACGAGCAGTTCCTCGCCGAGCGCGGCGTGGCGCTGCCACAGGCCGACGCCGGCCTCATCGAGGCCTACGTGGCGCTGCTGGGAGTATCGCGACGGCCGAGCTCGACGGCCCGCGCTCTGGCGGCCGTCCGTGGCCTGCACCGTTTCTGCGTCGACGAGCGGGGCGCCACCCTCGACCCGACCGAGGGCGTCTCGACGCCGCGGATCCCCCAGGCCATCCCGAAGGCCCTCCTGGAGGAGCAGGTCGAGCTCTTGTTGTCGGCCGTCATCGGCGACGACCCGCGGGCCTTGCGCGACCGGGCGATCCTCGAGACCCTGTACGCCACGGGGATGCGCATCTCGGAGCTGGCCGGCCTTCGCCTCGGCGACCTTGACATGGCAAAGGGCCTCGCCGTCGCCTACGGGAAGGGCTCGAAAGAGCGTCTCGTGCCTGTGGGCAGGCTACGCCCTCGAGGCGCTCGCGGCCTGGCTCGGCCCGCAAGGCCGCCCTTTGCATGGCCCCGGTGCGGTGGGCCCGGCGCGGTCGACGCCGAAGCCGTCTTCATCTCCACCCGGGGCCGTCGCATGTCGCGCCAGACGGTCTGGCAGGTCGTGCGCAAGGCGGCCGTCAAGGTCAAGCTCGAGGACCGGGTGTCGCCTCACGTGTTGCGGCACTCGTGTGCCACACACCTGTTGGAGCACGGGGCGGACATCCGGGTCGTACAGGAGCTTCTCGGTCACGCCACCATCACGACGACGCAGGTCTACACGAGGGTCTCGCCTGAGCTGTTGCGTCGCGTCTACGAACAAGCCCATCCCACGCCTTGCCGGCGTGGCCCGTCGCACGGCGCTGACCGGCACGCTGTGCTAGGCCGGCTGGCTCGGGTTCGTGGAGGCGCTTGCTGTGGTGGGACTAGTGTTGCGCCGATGGCGAACGAAGCGGCTGCCGTTGATTACCGGGCGCTCCTCGAAGAGGAGCGCGCCTCACTCCTGCACCAGCTCCAGGAGATCGGTTTCGGCGAGGACGGCAACTTGACCTACGACGCCAATTTCGCCGACTCCTCGCAGGTGACCGCCGAGCGGGGCGAGGCAGAAGCGCTTGCCGCCCAGCTCCAAGAAGCGCTGGGGCAAGTCGAAAAGGCTCTCCACAAGATCGATCAGGGCACCTACGGGAACTGCGAGCGCTGCGGCAAGCCGATCTCCCCGGCTCGCCTGGAAGCTCAGCCGGCGACCGCCCTCTGCATCGACTGCGCCTCGGTTCGCCGTTGAGCACCGGAGCGCGGTGGCGCTCGCTCAGGTCCAACCAGCGGCTTACCGACATACGTACTGTTCGCCGCCATAGCGGTCGGCGTGATCGTGCTCGCGATCCGCCACCACGTCGTGAACGAGCAGACGCTGATCTTTCTCCTCGTCTTCCTCCCCGCCGTCATCCTCCACGAGGTGAGCCACGGCGTGGTCGCCCTGTGGTGCGGCGACGACACTGCCAAGCGTGCCGGCCGGCTCACGCTCAACCCTCTAAAGCACATCGATCCGGTGGGTTCGGTCATATTGCCGGTGGTCCTCGCCCTCATCGGTGCGCCGATCTTCGGCTGGGCCAAGCCCGTACCCGTCTCGATCAACCGCCTGCGCCACCCGCGCAACCAGTCGGTGCTCGTCGCCCTCGCCGGGCCGGGCACCAACATCATCCTGGCGCTCATCGCCGGCGTCGCTTTGCACGAGCTGCTCAACGTGTGGCACCTGCCCATCGTCTCTTGCGCCCCGTACCTGTGTTACGCCGCCGTCTCCCAGTGGGCCCTCATCGAGCAGATCCTCCTCTATTTCGGGTTGGTCAACGTCATCCTGGCGGCGTTCAACCTGATCCCGATACCACCCCTCGACGGCTCGGCGCTGATCGAGCGCCTCCTGCCCGTCTCGGCGTTGCCCACCTATTACCAAATGCGCATGGGTTTCATGGTGGTGGTGCTGCTGCTCGTCGTCTTCGACCAGAGCCTGCTCAGCTCGATCCTCGGCCACGTGGAGAACTGGTACATAAACCTGGCGATTTGAGCTGGAGCCGAGCCCAGGGGGTTCCTCCCTAGGGCGCCAGCAGGCCGATGGCATCTCTCGCCCGGGCAAGGGTCTGCGAGGCGATGGCGCCCGCCTTTAAGGCACCTTTCTCAAGCAGCAGGGCCACGGTCCCGGGGTCTGAGGTGATCTCGGCGTAGCGCTCCTGGACCGGGCCGAGCACCTCGACGAGGAGCTCGGCTAGGTCAGCCTTCAAGGGCCCGTAGCGGTCGTAGGAGGCGGTCACCTCTTCGAGCGAACGCCCCGAGGCGGCCGCGAAGAGCTCTATGAGATTGGAGAGCCCGGGTTTGTGCTCGGGGTCGTAGCGCACTTCCCCGTCGGTGTCGGTCACGGCCTTGCGGACCTTTTGACGGATGGTCTCCGCATCGTCGAGGAGGTCGATCGTCCCGAGCGGAGAGCTGACCGACTTCGACATCTTGCGCTCGGGGTGCTGCAGGTCCATCACCCTGGCGGCGAGCTTGGGCACGGCGGCTTGCGGGACGACGAAGGTCTCCCCGTAACGGTTGTTGAAGCGCAGGGCGAGATCCCGGGTGAGCTCTAGGTGCTGGCGCTGGTCGTCGCCGACGGGGACCTTGTCGGTGTCGTAAAGAAGGATGTCGGCGGCCATGAGGACCGGGTAGGTGTAAAGACCGACACGGACGGACTCATTGCCTTTGGACTTCTCCTTGAACTGGGTCATACGACCGAGCTCGCCGTAGGTGGCGGTGCATTCGAGCAGCCAGGTCAGCCCGGTGTGCTCGGGCACGTGGCTTTGCGCGAAGACGATGCAGATCTCCGGGTCGAGCCCGCAGGCGAACAGCCACGAGGCCGTCTCGAGCGTGCGGGCGCGAAGCTGTGCCGGGTCGTGCTCGACGGTGAGGGCGTGCAGGTCTACGACGCAGAAGACCGAATCGGCCGTGTGCTGGTCCGCCACCCATTGGCGAAAGGCGCCGAAGTAGTTGCCGACGTGGGGGGAGCCGGACGACTGCACCCCAGAAAAGACCCGTTGCATGGCGTGCAGGATACCGGGCAAAGTCCCAAGGCCGGGAAATACTTGGTCATCGGGTATCCGACCCTAAGCCGGGCCGGGCCGGTAACCTCGCCGATGTGGCGTACAAGGTCCACACGGACGTCTTTGAGGGTCCCTTTGACCTGTTGCTGCGGCTCATCACCGAGCAGCGGGTAGACCTCTACGAGGTGGTGCTGGCCGACATCGTGGACGCCTTCTTGGCCGAGGTCGAGGCCATGCAGCGGCTCGACCTCGAGGTCGCCACCGAGTTCCTCGTCATCGCCGCCACGCTCGTCGAGCTCAAGTGCCGCCGGCTCCTGCCCGGGCGCGAGGAGTCCGAGGAGGAGAGCCTGGCCCTTTTGGAAGAGCGTGACTACCTGCTGGCGCGCCTGGTCGAATGCACGACATTCTCCGCCGCGGGAGCACAGCTCGCCCTGGCCGAGCTCGCGGCTTCGAAGTCTTGGCCGCGCCTCGCCGGGCTCGACGAGCGCTTCTTGGTCCTGCAGCCCGACCTGCTCGCCTTTTTGAGCCCGGAAGACGTCCGGGCGGCGGCGCAGCGAGCTCTCGAGCCCCGGCCCGTCCCCCATGTCGAGACCGACCACGTCCTTGTCGACGAGGTCACCGTCGCCGAGGTCGTGGAGGCGCTCTGCGCCCGCCCGCCGGGGTGCTGGCCGACGACCTTCCGTGAGCTGACGGCGGGCGCCGCCACCCGCATGGAGGTGGTCGTGCACTTCCTCGGGCTTTTGGAGCTGTACAAGCAGGGCCTCGTCGAGCTCGAGCAGGCAACGACCTTCGGTGAGCTGCGCGTGTCGTGGACAGGGGGGCTCGCCGAGACCCAGGCCATGGGCGAGGACCGCTTCGACTCCAGAGCCGAACTGCGCCGAGCTGTCTCGGTGTCACCCTCTGACCTCGACTACAGCGGATGAGCTTCGAGGAGCCGGGCGTGAGCCCCGAGGGACCGGCCGAGGAGCGCCGGGCTGGGGACGAGCTAGACGAGGGCCTCGCCGAGACCGCCCAGCCCCCGGGCGAGGCCGCGGCCATCGAAGCCGTGCTCACGGTGGCGACCGAGCCGGTGCCACCGGGCCTTTTGGCCGAACTGCTGGAGCTGCCTGTCGACAAGGTCGAGCAGCTGTGCCGCGAGCTCCAGGCGAGTTACGAGGCCGACGGGCGCGGCTTTGCCCTCGCCCGGGTCGCCGGTGGCTACCGCTTCCAAAGCGCCGAGGCGTACGCGGCCTACGTGGAGCGGTTCGTGCTCGACGGCGGCCCGCAAAAGCTGTCACCGGCGGCGCTCGAGACCCTCGCCGTCGTCGCCTACAAACAGCCCATCTCGCGCTCGCAGGTCTCGGCCATTCGCGGGGTCAATGTGGAAAGCGTCATGCGCATGCTCGTCGCCCGCGGCTATGTGCAAGCGGTCGGTCGCGACGACGGCCCGGGCCAGCCCATCTTGTACGGGACGACGTCGATGTTCTTGGAGCGCCTTGGGCTCGACTCGATAGATGACCTGCCCCCCCTCGCCGCCTTCGTCCCTCCCGCCTCGACGGTCGAGATGCTGGAGAACGTGCTGCGCTCCGAGCCGGGCGAGTGAGCGAGGCCGAGGGCGAACGGCTCCAGAAGGTCCTTGCCCGTGTCGGCTACGGCTCTCGGCGGACCTGTGAGGAGCTCATCAGCCAAGGGCGCGTGACCGTCAACGGAGCTCTGGCCGTGCTCGGCCGGCGAGTGAATGTGGAGAGCGATCTCGTCGCGGTCGACGGCGCCCCGGTCGGGGTGCTACCCGGCCTCGTGTACTACCTGTTGAACAAGCCGATCGGGGTCGTGACGACGGCCGACGACCCACAAGGGCGCCCGAGCGTGCTCGAACTGGTCCCGACCGAGCCGCGGGTCTTCTCCGTCGGACGCCTCGACATCCAGACCGAAGGCCTGTTGGTGCTCACCAACGACGGCACCCTCGCCCAGTTGCTCGCCCACCCGAGTTTCGGCGTGGAAAAGGAGTACCTGGCCGAGCTGCGGGGCAATCCGAGCGCCGGGGAACTGCGTCGTCTGCGCGAGGGCGTCGTGCTCGACGACGGGGAGAAGACGGCGCCGGCGCGGGTGGCGGCCGTGTCGCCCGGGGTGATCCGCCTCGTGATCCACGAAGGGCGCAACCGTCAGGTGCGCCGCATGTGCGAGGCGATCGGCCACCCGGTCGTCCGCCTCGTGCGGGTGAGGATCGGCCCGGTCACGGACCGTTCCCTTCCCCCGGGGGCCTGGAGGCCGCTCGAGGCCTCCGAGGTACGCTCGCTCGCCGAAGCTGCGCTTCGCTCGCAGTCTGCCCGGTAGGTAGGCTGCCCGCCCATGGCAGCGGTCTTGCGGGCTCTCCGCGGCGCGACAACTCTGGAAGAGGACACCGCCGAGCAGGTCAACGATCGTGTCCGGGCCCTCGTCGAGCAAATGCTGGCACGCAACGGGATCGAGCACGACGACATCGTCAGCATCTTGTTCACGGCGACCGACGACATCACCTCGATGTTCCCGGCCACCGCGGCACGGTCTTTGGGCCTCGGCGACGTGCCGCTCATCTGCGCCCGTGAGCTCGCCATCAAAGGGGCCATGCCACGCTGTGTCCGGGTCCTCATGCACGCTTATACCGAGCGCACGAGACAAGCGCTGCACCACGTTTACCTCGAGGGCGCGCGAGGACTTCGCGACGACCTGCCCGACTGACGATGACATCGCCGACTGAGCTGTCCGCCGCCGGGGCCGTCTCATCTGCGGGCGAGCTTTCCGGCGACGAGAAGGCCCCGTTGAGGCGGGCCCAGGTGACCGGTCTCGGCCTCGTGGGTACCTCTGTCGCCCTGGCACTTAGAGAGCGGGGCTGGCGGGTGACCGGATGCGACCTCGACGAGTCGCGGGCGCGCCGGGCGCGCGAGCTCGGGGCCGTCGACGAGATCGGCGTCGACCATCTCGCCTCGGTGGCCTTCGTGGCGACCCCTGTGGCCGCCATCGCCGGCGAGGTGAAGGCGCTCTTTGCTGGCGATAGGTCCGGCGAGCTCGTGGTGACTGATGTCGGCGGGGTCAAAGGGCCAATCGTGGCCGAGGTCTCCCACCCGCGCTTTGTCGGCGGCCATCCGATGGCCGGCTCCGAGCACGAAGGGCCCGACGGCGCCGACCCGGACCTGTTCGCGGGCGCGACATGGGTGCTCACCCCGACGTCTTCGACCGACCCCGGGGCCTTCTCAACGGTCCAGTCGGTCATAGCCGAGCTCGGCGCGGACCTGGTGGCGCTCGCGCCCGGCCGCCACGACGAGCTCGTGGCGCTCGTCTCCCACGTCCCTCACCTGACGGCTGCGACAATGATGGGTCTCGCCACGGAGGCGACCGACGCCCACACCGCCCTCTTGCGCCTCGCCGCCGGCGGCTTTCGCGACATGACCCGGATCGCGGCCGGATCCTCGGCCATCTGGCCCGACATTTGCCGAGACAACGCGCCGGCGATCGTGCCGGTGCTCGACGACCTCATCGCGCGGTTGAACGAGGTGCGTCGCATCGTCGCCGAACAGGACCGCATGAGCCTCGTCGCCCTTTTGGATCAGGCCCAGCTCGCCCGTCGCAACCTTCCCCCACGGGCGAGCCGGCCGAGCTCGGTCACCGACCTGCACGTTTTGATCCCCGACCGACCTGGCGTGCTCGCCCAGGTCACCACGATCGCGGGGGAGCTCGGCGTGAACATCGAGGACCTCGAGATCGTCCACTCCCAAGAACAGCCGCGGGGCGTCCTCATCCTCACCGTCGCCGCCGAGGCGGCCGAGCGGGTGCGCCGTTCCCTCGGCGAGCACGGCTTCGGGCTGAGCAAGAGCGCCAGGCGACCGGTCATCGCCATCGACGGTCCCGCCGGAGCCGGCAAGTCGACCGTGGCGAAAGAGGTGGCTCGAAGGCTCGGCCTCGAGCGCCTCGACACCGGCGCCATGTACCGCGCCGTCACGCTGCTCGCTTTAGAGCGCGGGGTCGACGTGCATGACGCGAACGGCCTGGCGGCCCTGGCCCGGTCAATGGACCTAAGCATCGGCGAACGCGTCGTGCTCGACGACAAGGACGTCACCGAGGAGATCCGTGAGCCTTCGGTCGAAGAGGCCGTCTCGGTCGTGGCGGCTCACCCGCAGGTGCGAGCAGAGCTCGTGCGCCGCCAGAGGGACTGGGTGGCGGCTACCGGCGGGGGAGTGGTCGAGGGCCGCGACATCGGCAGTGTCGTTTTGCCTGAGGCCGATCTCAAGATCTTCCTCACGGCCGACTCGGCCGAGCGGGCCTGGCGGCGCGCGAGCGAGGAGGGAGCCACGGACGCGCTCGCCGCGACCCATGAGGCGCTGAGACGCCGCGACGCCCTCGACTCCAACCGGGCCGTGTCGCCTCTCCTCGCCGCGCTGGGTGCGGTCGTGGTGGACTCGACGGGCCGTAGCGTCGAGTCCGTGGTCGAAGAGGTGCTCTCCCACCTGTGAAAAAGCCAGAAGCGACGCCGAGGGGGCCTTCCCCGTGGGAGATGTTCATCTATCGTCTTTGCCGTTTCATCGCCGTGGGCGCTTCTCGGCTTTACTTCCCCGGCACGGTGAAAGGCCGGGAGAACCTGCCCGCCAAAGGCGCCTACATCGTGGCGCCCGTGCATCGTTCCTATGTGGACTGGCTGCTCGTCGCCCGCATCACCGGCCGTCGGCGACTGCGATTCATCGTGAAAGAGGAGGTCTGGAAGTCCAAGCTCTTCGGCGGCATCATCGAGGCCTGCGGCGGGTTCCCCGTGAACCGTTCCGGCGCCGACCGCGAGGCGCTCAAACGTTGCCAGGCCGTGCTCGCGGGCGGGGAGCCTCTCGTGATGTTCCCCGAAGGCACGCGGCGCTCAGGGGCACAGGTCCAAGAGCTGAAAGACGGTGTCGCCTACCTGTCGCTGAGAGCCGGTGTCGCCGTGGTGCCCGTCGGGATCGGCGGGGCGGAGCGCGCCATGCCACGGGGCTCTTCGTTCCCGCGACCGAGGCGCGTCAATGTCGTCATCGGTCCACCGGTGCCGCCGCCCGAGCTCGCGCCAGCGACCGAGGCGCAAGCTTCGCCCGAGGCCAGCGAGGCTGCCGAGGCGGACGAGGCGGCGCGTGGGCGAGGGCGGATCGGACGGGCGGCGGTCACCGAGCAATCGGCGCGGGTTCGGGGGGCCATCCAGGCAGCCTTCGACGCGGCCGAGGCGAGCCTGCGGCGCTGACGGCCGATCGCCTGCTAACTTCCGCCCGTGATCTGCGATGACTGAGCGACAAAGAGTTCTCGTGACAGGTGGCGCCGGTTTCGTGGGGGCGAGCCTTGTCAGGCGGCTCGTGGCGAGCGGCTATGAAGTGCGCGTCCTTGACAACTTGAGCACCGGGCACGTTTCCCACCTCGACGGAGTCGCGGCCGAGCTCGTCGAAGGCGACATCCGCGATGCCAATACTTTGCACGAGGCCCTCGCCGGGGTTGCATCTATCGTGCACCTGGCGGCGGCTGGATCGGTCGTGATGTCGGTCGAGGACCCGGCGGCCAACTTCGCTGTCAACGTCCTCGGTACCTTCCAGGTGCTCGAGGGCGCCCGGCGCGCCGGCATAAGCCGCGTGGTGCTCGCTTCGACCGGCGGGGCGCTCATCGGCGACGCCGTGCCGCCGGTCAACGAGGCTTCCCTCCCCAAGCCCATCTCCCCTTACGGGGCGAGCAAGCTGGCCGGGGAGGGCTACGCTCACGCCTTTGCCAAGTCCTACGGACTGAGCACGGTGGCGCTGCGCTTCGCCAATGTCTACGGACCCTGGAGCGCCCGCAAGAAAGGGGCGATGACGCTATTTTTCCGCGCCATCAACGCCAAAGAGCCGATCATCATCTACGGCGACGGCTCGGCGTCGCGCGACTACGCCCACGTCGACGACATCTGCCGGGCGCTGCAGCTGGCACTGGAGAGCGAGCTTGCCGGGGGCACCGTGCTGCACATCGCCTCCGGCGTCGAGACGACGGTGCAGGAGCTGGCCGACTTGTGCCGTGGGGCCGCCGGCGTGCCGGAGCACCCGATCGAGCACCGCCCGAAGCGTCCCGGCGAGGTCGAGCGCAACTTCGCCACCTACGACCTGGCCCGCGAGCTCCTCGGCTACGAGCCAAGCATCAGCCGTGAGGACGGGATCCGCCGGACCTGGGAGTGGTTCGCAGAGCACGTCTTTACCGAGGCCTGAGCGCTCCCCGGCTCAAGAGCGCCGTCGCGCCCGGGCGCGCTCTCTGACAAAGGTGCGGACCACCACACGGCCGTAGCGCAGGCCGTAGAGGAAGTTGCCGCTCTTTTTCGACTTCCCCTTGTGCCGGGCGCGGAAGGTGACCGGTCGCTCCTCGTAACGGCATCCTTGCATGATCGCCCCGATCAACAGCTCGGAGGCCTGGTACTGGGGTTCGTCCAAGGTGAGCTCGGCGGGCAGCTCCGCCCGAAAGCCGCGAACCGGGTTCGCCGTGTCGGTGACCGGGGTGCGCGTGAGCAAGGAGATGACGGCCGCGAAGACGACGACACCGGTGTTTCGCACCACGTCGCTTACATGGGTCTCGCCAAGACGCCGCGACCCGTTCACGAAGTCGGCCCGGCCCGAGATGACCGGCTCGAGGACGACCCCAAGGTCGTCGGGGTCCGTCTGGCCGTCCCCGTCGGCGGTGACGATGTAACTGGCCCCGTGCTCGCGGGCGATCCTGTAGCCGAGGCGCAGGGCCGCCCCCTGGCCCCGGTTCACCGGGGCGATGCAGGCGTAGTGACCGGCCGAGCGGACCTCGGCTGCGGTGCCGTCGTCCTCGCCGTCCACGACGACGAGGACCGAGACCGCCAGCCCGCAGATCTCCTTCGGCATGGCGCCTACGACATGGGCGATGTTCTCGCGTTCTTTGTAGGCCGCGATCACGACCGCGACCGGGGCCATCTCGATCGGGCCCTGGGCGGCGAGGAGCTCTTCGAGAGCGACGCGGTCGACCAGCTCGTCGACTTGTCGGCGACGCCGCTTCGCGCGGGGATTCATGAGCTGGGTGCTCTCGTCGCCCCGATGAGCATGTCGGTGGCGGTGACGCCCCGGTCGCTCGAGGTGGCGGGCGAGCCGTCCGTCGCCGCCCCGAAGCTGAGGCTGGCGGCCAGGCCGAGGCAACGCAGCAGATCCCGCAGCTCGGGCGGGGGAGGGAAGTACTCGTCCTCGGCCGTGGTCTGGACGATCTCGATGCCGTTGCGCGGGGCCAAGCGGTCGAGCAGGTCGTAGATGAGCCAGTCGGGAGCGGAGGCGCCGGCGGTGACACCGACGACGCCGCCGAGATCGTCAGGGACTTCGCCCGGGGAATTCACGCGCAGCACCCGCGGGCATCCGGCCGCGGCGGCGACCTTGACAAGGGCCATGGTGTTGGAGGAGTTGGCCGAACCGAGCACGACCATGGCGTCACAGCGGGGCGCCACGGCCTTGACTGCGCCCTGGCGGTTCGTGGTGGCATAGCACAGGTCGGAGCGACCCGGCATCCAAAGCTCCGGGTAAGCCTGGCGCGCCCGGGTGACTATCCCCTCCCACTCCTCGTGGGCGAGGGTGGTCTGAGCCAACAGCGCCACCGGCGCCCCCGGCTCGAGCTCGAGTGAGGCGAGGTCGTCCTCGTGCTCTACGAGATGGACCGCCTGCGGCGCGACGGCCATCGTGCCTATGGCCTCTTCATGGCCGGAGTGGCCTACGTAGATGATCGTGTAACCCTTGCGGGCCCGCACGCTGAGCTCGTGATGGACCTTGGTGACGAGCGGACAGCAGGCATCGACGACGATGCGCCCGTTGCTGGCGGCAGCTTGTTCGACCTGCGGGGCAGAGCCGTGAGCCGAGAGCATGAGGGCCGCCCCGGCCGGGACATCGTCGATATCGTCGACGAAGACGACGCCTTGGCGGGCGAACTCCTCCACGACGAGACGGTTGTGCACGATCTCGTGGTAGCAGTAAACGGGGGGCTCGAAGACGCGCACCATCCAGGCCAGTGCCTTGATGGCCATCTCGACACCGGCACAAAACCCGCGGGGCTGGGCGAGGAGGACGAGCTCGACGCCAGCGCCCTCAGGGCCGGAGCGATGTGCTTGGACCGAAGTCACAAGAGACCAGGGTAGCCTTTGGGCATGCCGCTACCGCAGGTGGTGGCCGTGGCCGATCATTCGCCGGCTGAGCGCGGCGGAGTCTGGCCGGGAGACGAGCTTCGCTCGATCAACGGACAGGTTCCGCGAGACGTCATCGAGTACCAGCTGCTGGCTGATGAGCCGATCGTTGACCTCGAGGTCGTTCGTGGTGGCGTAGAGCTCGAGGTCACGGTCCAAAAGCAAGCAGGTGAGCCCCTCGGGCTCGAGATCTCGGCCGCCATCTTCGACCGCGTGCGCACCTGCGACAACCACTGCGAGTTCTGCTTCATCTACCAGCTTCCAAAGGGGATGCGGCGGAGCTTGTACCTAAAAGACGACGACTACCGGCTCTCGTTCCTTTACGGGAACTTCACGACCCTTACCCGTTTCACCGAGGCCGATCTCGAACGGGTCGTCGACCAGCACCTGTCGCCGTTGTACGTCTCGATTCACGCCACCGATCCCGAGGTGCGGGCGCGCATGTTGCGCAACCGGCGCGGCGCCATGAGCCTCAGGTGGCTGCGCAGTCTCCTCGACCACGGCATCGAGGTCCACGGCCAGGTCGTCGTCTGCCCGGGCCTGAACGACGCCGCCGTGCTGCACGGGACTCTGGCCGGGGTCCTCGACCGCTTCCCTGAGCTCGAGACGGTGGCCGTCGTGCCGCTCGGCGTGAGCCGACACTCCAAGGAGGCGGCCATGCGAGCCCATACCCGCGAGGAGGCGCGAGCCACCGTCGAAGCCGTGCAGGAATGGCAGGAGCGCTTTACGGCGGCCCTCGGGCGCCGGGCCGTTTGGGCCTCGGACGAGTACTACCTGCTCGCCCAGATGCCCTTTCCCGAGGCGGCGTCCTATGAGGGCTTCCCCCAGCACGAGAACGGCGTCGGCATGGTGCGTTGTTTCGAAGCGGCCTTCGCGGGCGGCCTCGACGAGGCGCGCCCACCCGCGTCAGACGGGGCCGCCGTGCCGGGCCGGTCCGGGTTCTTCGCCTGGGTCGAGGGTGCCCCGGCCGAGGGCTACCGCGCCCCTCGCACGGTCGAGGTGAGCCTCGGCCGGCGCCGCCAGGCGGTAAGCGGGCTCCCGGTCACGATCCTCACCGGTGCCTACGGTGAGCGCGTGCTGAGGTCCTTGCTCGACCGGAGCGGTTTCGCCCATGTGGCCGTGCTCGTGGTCGAAAACGAGTTCTTCGGCGGCAACATCGCCGTCGCAGGCTTGATGGCGGGTCCCGACATCGCCCGGACGCTCGACAAAGCGCCGACCGAGAGCCGTTACCTCCTGCCCGATGTCTGCTTGTCGAAGGGCAGGTTCATCGACGGCTCCGCTCCCGGGGACCTTCCCGTCGCGCTCGAGGTGGTGCCGAGCGACGGGGCGTCGTTGCGCAGGGCGCTCGAGGTGGCCCGATGAAGCGCGAGCGAGGTGGCCCGATGAAGCGCGAGCCCACGCGGCAACTGCCGGTTGTGGCCGTGGTGGGGCGTCCCAACGTCGGCAAGTCCACTCTCGTGAACAGGATCGCAGGCAGGCAGCTCGCCATCGTCGAAGCCCGCCCAGGCGTCACACGGGACCGCCTCGAGGTGGAGTGCGAATGGAACGGCCGTTTTTTCCTCGTCGTCGACACGGGCGGGGTCGTAGAGCGTGGCGACACCCTCGATGCCAAGGTGACCGAGCAGTCCCTGCGGGCGCTCGGTGACTGCGACCTCGTCCTGCTCGTGCTCGACGCCACGACAGGGGTGACAGGCGACGACACGGTCGTGGCCCAGCTTGTCCGGCGCAACGGCGCACCTGTCATCGTCGTCGCCAACAAGGTTGACTCCGACAAGCGCGAGATGGATGTCTGGGAACTGGCCGGCCTCGGCCTCGGCGAGCCGGCGATGGTGAGCGCCCTTCACGGGCGAGGTGTCGGAGACCTCCTCGACGAGGTCGTCAAGCAGCTGCCCGAGCCCGTCGCCCTCGAAAGCGACGCCGCCGAACCCGCCGGGGGCGCCGCCCGGGAGGCGGGCACAGGAGCGCCAGCTGTGGCCATCGTGGGGCGGCCCAACGTCGGCAAGTCGACGCTATTCAACCGGCTCTCGGGCGAGGAGCGCTCCGTCGTCCACGACCTGCCCGGCACGACCCGCGACGCCATCGACACCTTGATCGAGACCGAGGACGGCACGGTGAAGCTGATCGACACCGCCGGCATGCGCCGCCGGGCGCGAAGCGGGGAAGGTCCCGAGTACTACTCGCTCGTGCGGGCGCTGCGTGCCCTGGACCGTGCCGATGTGGCCCTGCTGGTTCTGGACTCGACCGAAGGCGTCACCCACCAGGACCAGCGCCTCGCCGAGCGGATAGACGCCTCCGGGAGCCCGGTCGTGATCCTTCTCAACAAGTGGGACCTGTTGGGCACCGAGAGCCGGCTGGAGGTCTCAGATGCCGTGGCGGACCGCCTCGGCTTCCTCGGCTATGCCCCCGTGCTCAGGGTCTCGGCCAAGACGGGCCTGGGCGTGCAGCGGCTCCTGCCTGCGGTGCAAGAAGCCATCAACGCCTATCACCGGCGGATCCCGACCGGCCGCCTCAACGACGGCCTGCGCAGCGCCCAGGCGGCCCATCCCGCCCCCGGCGGCGCTCGTATCCTCTACGGCGTGCAGGGCGCCGTCGACCCGCCGACGATCACGCTGTTCGCCACGAGGCGCCTCCCGGCACCTTACCTGCGCTATTTGGAGCGTTCCTTGCGGGAGCGGTTCGAGCTCGGCCCGACCCCGATCGAGCTTCGCGTGCGGGTGCGCCAACAGAGATGACGGTGCCTGGCCGGCCGGCTCAGGCCTAGTGGGCAGCGTTCAGCGCCATGGCGTGGTGCAAGCAGTGCGGCCAAGAGGTCGAAGACGACGAGCTCGGCTCGCAGCCTCGGGCAGGGAAAAGCTCCGGCGACGAACCGGCCGAGGCAGGCAAAGGTGACGACCTCGAGCGGTGCCCCTCGTGCGGCACCGTCCTTGCCGGTGAGAAGGCTGAGGAGGAACAGACCCATCCGAAGGCTCCGTGGCACTTCAAGGTGCTTGTGGTCGGCTCGGTGGGCTACCTCGGCTACCGCCTCTACCAGGGCATCGGCTGGCTGATCCATCACGCCTGACAGTTTCGTAATCCTTCTCGGGGCGGGCGCATGTTGCCCGCCGCGACGGCGGCGCACCCTTTTTGGGTGGGCTCGCGGACAACGGGGCCCCATGCCGTTAACGTTGAGCGAGCGCAGCCGCGGAAGGAGGCGCTATGTGGGTGATAGCAGGGGTTCTGCTTGGACTCGTCGTCCTCGCCTGTCTTATCGGGTTCCACGTGGGCCCGCACGCTCACCTCGCAGCCGGGATCATCGGGGCGGTGGCGGCGATCTGGCTCATTTTCATGGCGGTGGACGGCTTCACCGCTCCGGTGCTCTGGGCGCTATTGAGCGCTGATGTGGTCGTCTCCGCCGGGATCGGCACCCTGGCCTGGAAAGGGCTCACGACGCGGGGCAGCTACGTGGCCGATCGCCGGCTCGTCACGCCCGTTGGGGCCGAAGGGGTCGCCGTCGGCGTTCTCGGCCCGGAGGGGATTGTCCGGGTGAATGGGGAGAACTGGTCTGCCGTGGCCGTGAACGGGACGGTGCCGGCCGGCTCGCCGGTGCAGGTGCTGAGAATCGAAGGAGTGAAGCTCGAGGTCTGGGGGGATGAGGCGGTGGGTTCGTCGACACGCGGCGAGCTCAACATCGCCCTGCCGGAGGATGACATCGGCGCCGGGAGCGGGCCGTCTCCGTCAGGTGAGTCGACAAGCGAAGGAGGCCAGTCGTGATCGTCGGGATCATCGTCGGGGTGGTCGTGCTCGTCCTCCTCGTGCTTTCCGGCATGTCGGTGAGGATCGTGCGCGAGTACCAGCGCATCGTGCTCTTCCGGCTGGGCCGAGCGGTGGGCACGCGGGGCCCCGGGCTCATCCTCATCAATCCCGTCACTGACCGCACGACCTGGGTGGACCTGCGCGAGCAGTTCCTCGAGATCCCTCATCAGACGGCCATCACGAAGGACAACGCCTCGATATCGATCGACTTCATCATCTTTTACAAGGTTGTCGACCCCTCCATGTCGGTGCTGCGGGTGGGCAGGTTTGCCGCCGCGGCGCAAAACGTGGCCGCCACGACCTTGCGCAGCGTCGTCGGCGATATGCCCCTCGATGACGTTTTGTCGAAGCGTGAGGACATGAACGCATCGCTTCGCGTCCGCCTCGACGAGGTGACCGAGCGCTGGGGCGTGAAGGTCACCACAGTCGAGGTGCGCGAGGTGAACCCTCCCCCGGGCGTGCTCGAGGCGATGACCCGTCAGATGTCTGCCGAGCGCACCCGCCGCGCGGCGGTGACAGAGGCCGAAGGGCAAAAGCAAGCCGCCGTCACCCTCGCCGAGGGCACCAAGCAGGCGGCCATCCTCGCCGCCGAGGGACAGAAGCAGGCCCAGATACTGCGCGCCGAGGGCCTTGCCGTCGGGCTCGAGAGGATCTTGAAGGTAGCTCGCGGGCTCGATGCCAACACCATGCAGCTGCAGTACCTGGAAACCTTGAAGCAGGTCGGCTCTTCTCAGTCCACCAAGATCGTCGTGCCGATGGAGCTGAGCGGATTTCTCAACGGGCTGCGCAACATCTTGCCCGCGGACCCGGGACTGAGGGCGAACGGTGCCTCGCTCGGAGAGGTTCTCTCGGGCGAGGATGCACCACTCCTCGGGACCATCACGGCCCTCGGCGACACGTCGTCTTGAGGGCCGTCCGTCGCTAAAGATGACGCCCGGCTACCAGCGGTTGTGGACCTCAGGGGCGATGCGCTCGGCGTAGATCCTGGCCAGCTGTTCGAGGGTCGTCGCGGGGAGAGGACCGAGCTCGCCTGCCCGGACATTTTGGCGTGCCTGCTCGGGGTTCTTGGCACCGGGAATCACGGTCGAGACGCCTGGGTCCGACAGGCAGTAGCGCAAGGCGAACGCCGCCATCGTCTCGCCCTCCGGCACGAGCTCGCGGAGCTCGTCGACCACAGCTAGGCCCGTCTCGAGATCCACGCCCGCGAAGGTCTCGCCGACGTCGAAAGCCTCGCCGTGCCGGTTGAAATTGCGGTGGTCATTGGCGGCGAAACGGGTGTCGCGGGTCATCTTGCCCGTCAAAAGGCCCGAGGCGAGTGGCACGCGGACGATCACCCCGACGTCAGCGGCCTTGGCGGCGGCGAGGAACCTTTCAGCCGGGCGCTGGCGGAAGATGTTGTAGATGATCTGCACCGCGGCGACGCCGGGGTAGTCAAGCGCCTTGAGGCCTTCCTCCACCCTTTCGACGCTCACTCCGTAATGCGCTATAGCACCGGCGGAGACGAGGTCGTCGAGAGTCGCGAAAACCTCCGGGTGGTAGTAGAGGTCGGTCGGGGGGCAGTGCAGCTGGACGAGGTCGAGGGTGTCCATCTCGAGGTTCTCCCGGCTGCGGTTGGTCCAGGCGATGAGGTTCTCGGGGCTGTAGTACTCGACGCGCTGCTCGGGCGCGCGGCGACCCGCTTTTGTGGCCACGAAGATGGGCTCGGTGAGCTCCTTGCGGAGCTTGGCGACGAGGCGCTCGCTGCGTCCGTCCCCGTAAACGTCGGCCGTGTCGAAGAAGTTGACACCGGAGGCGGCGGCGGCTCGCAAGGCCTCAAGCGAGGTGTCGTCGTCGGCCTCCCCCCAGTCTGCCCCGATCGCCCAGGCGCCAAAGCCGATGACGCTTGCGTCCCATCCAGTCTTTCCCAGTCGTCGTTTCTCCATGGCGCCCAAGCTATGCCCGCCTGTCGCTCCGATGCACGGTGCGGCGGACCGCTGCCGGGGCCACATCGCTCACAAAGGCGTCCCGGCCTCGCTGCCATCTGTTTCCCTCGCCTGTGCAAGCGGCCTTGCGTTGCCACGGCGACCACATGGCGACCTCGGAGAGGTTGGCGAAGCCGTCACGGTCCGAAGGTCGCTCTAACACCTGTCTTCGGTGGGTGGATAGGCCTGGCGTGCGGCCGGAGGGGTCAGCTACGGAGGCTCCGGTCGGGCCGTGAGCTTTCTTGTGACATTTTCCTCTACGGAGCTCTGCTCCAAGAGTTCAAAGTGACTGCAGGAGAGTTGGCGCCAGGCTGGCGCGAGGACACCCACGCACGGCGATGACTCTCGAGGAGGTACACGTGGCGAAGTTCCTGATTCAGGTTGGTTACACCCCGGAAGCCTGGGCCGCTATGAGTTGCGAGCCGCAGAACATAGTCGAGCGGGTACGGCCGTCAGCGGAGGTCCTTGGCGGATCTATCGACAGCTTGTACCTCTGCTTTGGAGACTATGACCTCGTCGGTGTCGTGGACTTCCCAGACGCCCGGTCGGTTGCCGCCTGGTCCGTGGCCGTGAACCGCGGCGGCGAAGTCCGCGCCTTCAAGACGACGACGCTGCTGACGGTCGAGGAAGGTTTGCACGTCCTTGACCAGGCAAACCGGGCGGCGGAAGCTGCCCATGGTTACCGGATGGCCGCCGGCTCCTGATCAGCCATCGGCCCGACGATCGTTGCAAACTCGAGGACTGAGAGCCCTCCGGAAAGCCCACGTACGGGGTCGTGCCGTGCCGAGGAACCGGCCGGGGTTGGGGAGAAGGCTAGTGAGCGCCTTGTTCTCCCCCTGCTGCCTTCGGTTGCCAGGAACGCTCACCTCCGTCCCTGAGTGTTCACCCGATATTCAGGGACCATTTACCGGTCTGTAGAGAGACTTTCAGGTGTCGCCCGTAGGTTGATCGCGAAACCCGGTGCCTGGGCTTGCATTTGTCAAAGGCTTGTCCACGGCACTGGGTCGTTGTGCCCTGGTGAAACGGCCCGGTGCTTGCGGGGGGTGGTGTGAGTTGATTCCGGTTCGCCTTAGACGTTGAGGCTCGTTGCCCGAGTTCCTGGAGAGCAGCCTGCATCCGGGCCAGCTCCTCGGGTGCGAGGCGGACGAACAATGCCAGTGTTCGAAATCAAGCGGGGGATCATCGAGGTGTCAGAGGTCAAGAAGACGGCGACGAGGCGAGGGGCAACAAGTTCATGGCCTTCGCGCAATCGCCCTTGAGGACGAGAAGCACGAAGAGGAAGCGGATAAGGCGCCACACGCTAAGCCGCCATTCGACGCCTAGTCATGACTCCCCGTGAAACCCTCGTCGCCCAGCTCAAGGCGATGACCTCTGATGAACTGACGGCATGGTGCGACGAACGGCGGGAGCTCGTGTGCCCTATAGGGCTTGAGGACGACGACTTCATCTTGCCTGAAGCACCCGAGCAGGAGTCAATCGACATCGATTGGCTGACGCCTTGGCTCGGTGTGGCGTCATGAGCAATGACGAAGGGGAACTCCCACACTCGGCCCAAGCGGCACGCCAGACCCGACGACAATTCTTCGGGGTCTTTTGCCTAAATTACAGTTCTATTGGCACGTTTGGGCTTAGCAGAGCAGCGACTTGGAGAGGGCCGCTCGCGCGCCCTCGGACATCCCCGGCAAAACGTGGCCATAGATGTCGAGTCACCGTCGGTCACTCGTGTCGGAGCATCTCCGAGACGATTTTCGAGGGGAACGCCATCGGCCAGCATGAAGGTTGGCGCAGTATGACGCAGTCCCTGGACCATCAGGCGGGGGAGTCCAGCCTTTGTGACAAGGGTGTCGAACCTGCGCGAGATGGTGCGTCGGGATGAGTCGGCTGGCTGAGCTCGTCAGCCACGACGTAGTCACAGCCTAGATAGGCGTCCGCCGCGGCCCTCGGCGGCCTGCGTAGCGACCGGAGCCCGGCGACAAGCAGTTCGTTAAGCGTGACGGTCCGTCCTATCTTCGTCTTTGGGGCGGTCGAGCGCGCAGAGCTTTCTTTTCGTTCCTCCCGCCCAAGTGGTAGCGGCCTTCAGTGTCTTGACCCATGCCTGTCGGGAGCGTGCCCAGAGCAGCCTCGCCCTCGGGGAGTGTCTCGACTCTCGGGGCGCTAATGCAATCTTCGACCCGCTTGGCGCGTACTCGTGATAGGCGATCGTGTTGGGCGCCATATCCTCGGAACCCTTCACCCGGGCCAGTAATCCTCGTAGAGTTGCCTTACCGTCAACCGCTCGTCCCGACGGAGGTGCCGCGCTTGACGTCGGCAAGTACCATCGTGAGGTGGCGCTTGCTGGTCCATCGACTCGAAACCGGCTCGCTCTGCTGCTGGCGCTTGCCAGTGGCCGGGCCGATGGTGAATCGCAGGGCAGCTAGCAGGAAGTTTGTAGAACGGGCTGTGGCGCAGCTTGGTTAGCGCGCTTGACTGGGGGTCAAGAGGTCGCCGGTTCAAATCCGGCCAGCCCGACCAGGTAGGGGACCCTTTTTCTCGGGCGGCTCGCACTTTTGGTTGCCTATCTGGTTGCCTATGGTTGCCCGGCGTGCGTTGCCTAAGCCCAGGCAGTGCCTACAATTGAGGCATGCGAGGGCACCGGCTGGTCAATTGGCGGGCGTGCAGGGTTCAGTGCCGACGAGAGCCGTATCGGCCATGTCACCGAGCGAAGCCCTGGCCCATCCGTATGCAGTCGCCAACTATGGCGGCTAACGGAATGCCGCTCAGAGATCCCCGTCCTAAGCCCCCTGCGCCGCCTACGGAGGCTGTGCCCCGGACTCCGGGCGGTGGCGGGACAAGCGGCTCAGCTCTTAACGCCGCATTTGCAGCCGCATTAGCAAACCCCCATCACGGTCCGACTGGACCTAAGAAGTCCTAATGCAGGTAAGCGTCCCGTGACGTGGTGGGATTTGATTTGACCAGAGGTATCCACCACTGAGGTGGGCCACCGGAGTGATCCTCGGTGTGTTCAAGCCCGAACGCACAAAGGAGATCACCCGATGGCCCTCGACCAGTCTGTCCTGTCCGAACTCGCCGACGCGCTCAAAAGCTCAGATGGCATCGACCTCGTCCGCGAAGCAGTCCGTCTCGTCTTCCAAGAACCCTCCGTGTCAACCTCAGCTGAGACAACTCGCGCAAGCGATTCATTGAGCTGAGAGGGCGGGGAGGAGATCCCCGAATGACGACGAGCATCACCCACTTCGACAGCGCGGAAACCGAAGCTGTTCGGATGAACGAGCAGGCTCACGACCCCGATCCCGAGGTCCCCGAGAAGGCCAAGCGCCGGCAGTTCTCCGCGCGCTACAAGGCTGAGGTCCTCGCTATCTACGACCAACTGCCCCGCGAGCAGCGCGGGGCCTTCCTTCGCCGCGAGGGGCTCTACACCTCGCATATCACCGAGTGGCGGAAGATGCGCGACCGCGGCGCGCTCGAGGCGCTCGCCCGGCCGTCGGGGCGCCCCCCGGCGGACCCGCGCGACCGCGAGGTCGAACGGCTAAAGCGCGAGAACGAGCACCTCGGCCGCGAGCTCGACAAGGCGCGACGCGTGATCGAAGTCCAGGGGAAACTCTCGGCGCTGTTGGAGCAGCTCGCCACCGACAGCGCGCCTCAAGACAGGGGCGAGACGAGGTGATCGACGCCGCCATCGACGAGCTCACGCCGATCGTCGGCGTGAGAGCCGCCTGCCGAGCAGTCGGCGAGCCCAGGGCGCGGCACTACCGCCGCCACCGGGTGAGCCCGCTGCCGCCTCGCCCCGAAGCTGTGCCGCGACCCCAACCACGGGCGCTGTCGGAGGTGGAGCGCAAGGAGGTGCTCACCGTCCTCCACGACGACGACCATATAGATGCGGCACCGGCGAGCGTCTACGCGAAGCTCCTCGACGAGGGCACCTATCTCGCCTCGGTCTCCACCATGTACCGACTGCTCCGAGCCGAGCACGAGGTGCGCGAGCGTCGTCGCCAGGCCACCCATCCCGCAGCAGTGAAGCCCGAGCTCGTCGCGACTCAGCCGAACCGCTGTTGGAGCTGGGACATCACCAAGCTGCTCGGCCCTGAGAAGTGGAACTACTTCTACCTCTACGTCGTGCTCGACATCTTCAGCCGCTACGTCGTCGGCTGGATGCTCGCGCGTGCAGAACGGGCACGACTTGCCGAGGCGCTGCTCGCCGAGGCGATCGCCCAACAGGGCGTCGCGCGCGACCAGCTCACCATCCACGCCGATCGCGGCACCTCGATGGCCTCCAAGCCGGTTGCCTTCTTGCTCGCGGACCTCGGTGTGACCAAGAGCCACTCCCGGCCGCACGTGAGCAACGACAACCCGTATTCCGAGTCCCAGTTCCGCACGCTCAAGTACCGTCCGGACTTCCCCGAGCGCTTCGGCTCCTTCGAGGACGCGCACGCCTTTTGCCGGCGTTTTTTCACTTGGTACAACGACGAGCACCGCCACTCCGGCATCGGCTTCCACACGCCCGCCGACGTCCACTACGACCGGGCCGAGCTCGTCCGGGCACGTCGTGGCATCGTCCTCGAGTCCGCCTACGCGCTGCACCCCGAGCGCTTCGTCCGCCACCCACCTGTGCCACCGGCGCTGCCGAGCATCGCATGGATCAACGAACCGAAGGAGGTGTCGCCCGAGACAGTGATTCCGTGATCAATGTGTCTCACAAGGGTTGACACGCGCCGGAACTGATCGAGTCCGAGCTCTCCTCGGCCATCGGCGCCGGGCTTTATGAGCGGACCGAGTCACGAACGAACGAGCGCAATGGTCACCGGCCCCGGGTCGTGTCCACCAAAGCCGGCGATGTAAGTCTCGGCATCCCGAAACTCAGGAAGGGGAGCTTCTTCCCCTCGATCTTGGAACCCCGCCGGAGAATCGACCAGGCGCTCTATGCCGTCGTGATGGAAGCCTACGTACACGGCATCTCGACTCGGGCCGTCGACGAGTTGGTGCAGGCTCTCGGCATCGACGCGGGCATCTCGAAGTCCGAGGTGAGTCGCATCTGTGCCGGTCTCGATGCCCACGTGAGCGCCTTTAAAGAGCGACGCTTGGACCACACGAGCTTTCCCTACATCTGGTTAGATGCCACCTACCTGCACGTAAGAGACGACCATCACGTGGTCTCAAAGGCCGTCGTCATCGCCACAGGGGTGAGCGGGAAAGGACACCGGGAGGTGCTGGGCTTTGCCGTCGGGGACTCAGAAGACGAGGTCTTCTGGCGGAGCTTTTTGAGCTCGCTTCGCCGCCGGGGCCTTCGCGGTGTCCGCCTTGTCATCTCCGACCAGCATGCCGGTCTCGTGGCTGCCCTCAGACGTTGTATGCAAGGAGCTGCTCACCAGCGTTGCCGGGTCCACTTCGCGAGGAACTTGTTGGCCCGGGTCCCAAAAGGACAACAAGAGATGGTCGCAGCCGCTTTTCGCACCGTGTTCGCCTACGCGACCGAAGAGGAGATCTCCGCCCAGTACGACCACGTCGTTGCGACCCTCGCCGAGCGCTTCGACAAGGCCGCCGGCCTCCTCGTCTCGGCCAAAGAGGAGGTCCTCGCCTTTTCCAGCTTCCCCCGGGCGCACTGGCGGCAAATCTGGTCGACGAACCCGCTCGAGCGCCTCAATCGCGAGTTGAAGAGGCGCTGTCGAGTCGTCGGGATCTTCCCGAACGAGGACGCCGTCACGAGACTTGCCGGGTGCGTCCTATTGGACATTCACGACGAGTGGCAGGCAGCCGACCGCCGCTACTTCTCCGAAGGCTCGATGGCAAAGCTCATGGGCGAGCGCGACAATGAGCTCGCGGAAGTCCCCGAGCTCGTCTCGCCGGACTGATCGCCGCCGGGGATTACCGAGTCAATCCCCACCACTTGGCGGGACGCGACCGTTTGCGCCGAGTTACGAGCTGACTGTCAGCGGACCGGACGCGCTCTTGGCAACAAGATTCACGACGGCGACAGACACTCGCCGGACGGTAGCCAGTTCACAGTTGCTCAGGCTACGTATCGGGCGCAGCAGGCAGGAGACTGCTAGTCCGCTTGCAATTGGCACGCTTCAGTTTCCGAGTAGTTTCGCCTTCTCGTTCTGGAATGCCTCGTCGGTGGGCAAACCCGCTTGACGCATGTCGCCGAGCTTGCGTAGCCGGTCAGTCGAGTTCGACGGCCCGGGACGGCTTGGGCTGGTTGGCTTAAGGCTGTTCTGACGGCGTGAATCTTGTCGTGTGCAAGGCCTTGACTTGGGCGGCATGGGCGTTGGGCACACCTGACAAGGTGACAGTTTGACCACCGTGCTCTCGACACGGATGTAGGACCATCGAAGGCCCTTGTTTACCGTGACCTGAGTCACCTTCGCGTCGTTGATGGCTCGGGTGTTGTGTGCCTCACAGCGTGGTGTTCGTACTCTTCAACTCTGCTCGCCCGGGAATCACTACCAGTGCCCATATCGGCAGCGCCGCGTCAGTCACGGTTCAAGTCTTGTCTCGCTGCGCCTTGCTGACATGGATGCCTGCCGTCAACGGGTGACGAGCGAACTCTCCAAAGCGACCGGCGTCGGGGCGACATCCCGACGAGCAGCGGTGGTGCTATAGCTCGGCACGGTGCGCAAGCTCAGCGCTATCGCGGCAGTGGTCATGACGCTGATGCTTGCTGCCTGCACTGGCTCGACCACGGCTACAACGACATCTCGTCCCGTGCGGCTCGACACATCGCCCAAGGCGGTCGCCAAGCTGCTCGCGGACGCGCAGCGAGCCACGGGTGGCACTTTTAGCGCCGTCTACCGTATGTCGGAGCCCCTCTGGACGGGTCGAGTAGTCCTCGTCGCTCAGCGCTCTGCTCATGGCCAGTTCGGGTCCTTGTTCTCGCGTTCACCAGCATCGGCCGCTGAGGCCACGTCGGAGTTCTTCTACACCGGCCACGGTGAGTACACCTGCGGACGCCTCCGAGTTTCGGCCTCGTGGCAGTGCTCAAGACCCGGTCCTGGCATGGCAGGTTCGATACTCCTCTCCGACTATGAGCCAGCCTTTCTCTACCAGGACTTGAGCTTTGCCGCTTCACAGAATCCAGCCATCGACATCGCCCCTAGGGCGGTCGCTGGAAAAGAGGCATCTTGTCTCGCCTTCGGGTCCACCGCGAAGGCGTGTTTCCTGGCGACCGGTTTCATCGGCTACTTCTCGACGAGCGTTGCCATAGACAACGGCTGGACCGGTGCTGCAACGCTGTTGAGCTACCACCCGGGTGTCCCCGCTGGCATCTTCGTTCTGCCCGTCAAACCAACCCCGGCGCGGTGATGCGCATGGTCGCCAGAACTACCTTTGACTCGTTGCGGGCGGCATGATGGGTCAGGTCCGGCATCCCGTCGCCATATTCGTCGTCATCATTCTCGCCGTCATCGGCATCGGGGTCGGTGTGCTTGGGGTGACCGGGAACTCAGTCTTGAGGACCACGACAACCAGCGCGACCACGCCACAGTCACCCGTTCAAACGACCTACGCCTGGTTCAAGTCGCTAAATAAGAAGGACTATCCGGCAGCCGTCGCATACTTCGAACCGACGGCTCGGGACATGATGGAGTGGGGTCGCGGAAACAAAGGATGGCCAACCTTCTCGAAGCTGCGCTGCACCCTTGTGAGCGAAACGGCTACCGACACCCAGGTGCAATGCACGTTCAGAGAAGCGCAGGCGGCAGGTGTAGGCAATCCTGACTCATTTTGGGAAATCGACATGCATCGCCTCGGAACTGGTCCATGGCTTATCGACAACTACGGCCAAGGCTGACATGGTGGCGGGGTCCCGTCAGCCCGCTGCACGTGATTGCGCGGGGACGGAGAGCTGGTCCAAACGGCAGGGGCGAATGATGGCCGCGGTAATGGACGAACAGACTGGTTGGCAGATGCCCTTGACGGCATTACGGTCCCGTCAGCAGCTTCCCGGGCTCGTTGCGGGCCATCGGTAATGGCCCATGCGCAAGCTCCGTCACGCCATCGCCCTTTTCGTCGTCGCCGTGCTCGCCGTCATCGGCCTTGGCGTGGGCATTGTCGCGGCGAGTGGAAATGGGGGCCTTAGTAATGGTTCCGCAGCCGACTTGCTGCAGAGTCTCGGCTGCTCAGGCGTATCAGCCCGATCGTCGAGTCGTGCCACGGCCCACTGCTCGGGACCGAACGGGGTTAGGTGGCAGACAGAAGCTTTCCTTGTACCGCCGGGCAAAACGCCT
Organism: uncultured Acidimicrobiaceae bacterium; assembly: GCA_963779425.1. Taxonomy (GTDB): domain Bacteria; phylum Actinomycetota; class Acidimicrobiia; order Acidimicrobiales; family Bog-793; genus Fen-455. Next base: position 242,013 of record CAVZYD010000009.1, on the reverse strand, counting down.
GAGAAGTACACCGTGGCGTTCGTATTGGGACAAGTAGCCGGGTTGTACGAAAGCCATGTGCAGTTCGGCGGGATGCTCCTAGGTCCGAACTGGCTCCTAACGATTCCGCCCACCCCGCATCCCGGTGCTTGGGCGTCACGCATCGGAAAGGAAACCGGAAGCGTCGTCAACTGGAATCAGTTCGTGGAGAAAGTGTCCCCGTCATGAATCCCGACAGAGTCGTGAATAGTTAAGTCCTGGAGGCTCGCCCAAGGCCCCCTCGGTGCTCATGTTGTCTCGTGCGGGCGAGGTGGGGGTGTGCTGTTGTCGCGGCGACATCGGCGCAGGCGACAGGCCCGACCGAGCAGCATGTCATGAGGTCGGGGTCGCGCCGGACGAACGGAAGCGTCCTACCGTCAAAGGGAGCGCTGAGTCCTGTCGATCCCCGGTGCGTACCGCTCCACGAAATCCGTGAACTTTCGGGTTGGATCTGGGCCGCCTGCGCGGTTACAAGAGGGCAGTGTGGTCCTACGGACGACGCTGCCACCGCCAGGTAACGGTGCCGGGGGAGAAGAGCAGGTAGCTCACAGGATGGAAAGACGAGCCCACAAGAAGGTGAATAACACATGAACAAATAGTGAACTAAACTAGAACATCAGGTGAACAACGGATGGACTCGGAAGGGGGTCACCGATGAGCACTCTGGACACGACAACCGAACAAGCTGTCGACTGCGACGGCCTTGAAACTGTCGACTGGGACGACATCCGGCACCGATTGTGGGATCCCTGGCCCTCCCCGCATACCCCTTTGGAGTGCAGGTGGGTACGGGACGAGGCAAGCGACGGACGGCTGATCTCGGTCTGGTATAGCCGGCCCCGCTAGCCCCGAAGCCCAGGAGCCCCTTTCCTCCCGGGACCGTGGGTCGAATGGAGATGGTGTCAAGGTCTAGGGCTCGCAAGCTGGTCATAGGAGACTGGTCTGGTTCTGTATCGTCGGCCGGCGATGAGAGTCGTCGAGTTCGCCCGTCTACATGGTGACGGTTGCAACCAGACAAAGAGGGGTGAACGATGACAGGTCCGACGCCTCCGACGCCTTACCTCGACTTCTCCGGCACCGCACGGGAGGCGTTGACCTTCTACGGTCGTGTGTTCAGTTGCCCCGTTCGACTACACACGTTTGAAGAGTTCAACCGCACCGATGGGCCGGCAGAGGCCATTGCACACGGCTATCTCGAGGAAGGCCCAGTCCGGCTCTTTGCGTCCGACGTGGCGGGCAACGAGCCTCCCTTCCGTTGCGAGGGGATGATGTTTCCCTGTTGGGCACCTCTGACCCCGCGACGCTGAGGGACTGGTTCTCCAAGCTCTCGGAAGGGGGGCGAGTCCTGGATGACTTGCAGGCGCGGCCATGGGGAGCGTCCGATGGTCAAGTTATCGACCGGTACGGTCTCCACTGGCTCATCGGGTTCGAGAACCGTGACCACGTTTTAGCCGATCCAACAGACGGCGAAGACGACTCTTCGTTGGATAGCGGTGATATCTCATGATTTCATCCTCGTGAGCTTCCCAAGCCATTGATCGGGCCATAGCCCTCCGTCCCCTTGGGAGCGGAGCTCCGATTTCTCCCGGCGGGTCACCGTAAGGCAATGTTCCCCCCGGGCCGTCGCGAATGTGGCGAACAGGCTTGCGTCGACGAGAATGGCCCGATCCCATCTGCTCAGTGTTGCAGGCGGGCTGGTCCTCTGGGCCATTTGCCCCAGCGCTTACGGAACGATCCTTTATTCGCCGCCCGAGCCGACCGAGATCGCTCGGCAGGGCTCGGTGCGGATCAACCGTCGCGCCTGTGGCCGTCGATGGGTGCTGCCGCTCGGCGATGGCAGAAAACTCGTGATCTAACGCAGATAGGGCGGTATGGCTGGTGGCGGACTATCTTTCCTTGTTCGCTTGCAGCCAGAGCAAAGTGACATGCCCAGCGGCGAGAGCAATGAGCTGTTCATGGGCCTCGAAGCCACCGCTTCCGGGGATCTCGTCAGCATAGATGGTGCCTTTGGGACCGAACGCATACGAGGTCATGAAGAAGTACTCGCCGTCGATCCGGCCATTCAGGTTGTATGTCGGGACGAGTGCATGCTTGCCAAGGCGCAGGAGGACCGAGCCACTCTCGGCGTAGACGGCACCGTCCGGGGCGCGAACGAGTTCGGAGCAGCTGCCACCGCTTTGCCTGGCGTAGCCGATGTATTTTGCCGCGCCGTCGGGCGAGACTCGCCACACGCCCCAGCCGTTGAAGCCCGACACGTCGAGGTCCCCTCCGCCGTCGACGGCCAGGTAGCCCAGGTTCATGTCGAGGCTCCGCGGAAGCGGCGCCCCAAGGCTCTGCTGCCGCGTGGCGACCGTCTCGAGCCGGCCGCCGCCGAGTCGCAGCAGTTGAGTCGAGGTGTCGAGGTAGAGCGCGCCGTTCGGAGCGAGCGCTATGTACGGAGCCGCACCCAGAGAAGTTGTGAGTGCCGGTGATCCGTTCACCACCGGGCGCGTTGGCGGGGTTCCTGGCACGCCGTCGCCTCCGGCTCTGTTGCCGGCCACGGTATGAACGATCCCATCGGTGTCGATCACCTGCACACGGCCTTGGTCGACAAACCAAAGAGTGCCGTCCGGGCCGGACGTGAGGTCGTAGGGGTCCGAGAGCCTTGCGTCGAGAGCGGGGCCGCCATTGCCGGAGTGGCCCGGCTTGCCGTCGCCGGCGACCACGGCGAATCGTCCGTCGGCCAGGCGGACGACGATCTCGTGTTGATCAGGAGAGGCAAGATAGAGCGCTCCCTCGGAGCTAGATGCGAGGTCTCCTGCCACCTTGAGAGTGACAACCTTGCCCACAGGCAAGGCGGTTGGGGGAAGTGTCCTCAGTCGGTTCGACGCTAAGCGTCCTCCGGCGGCGGTACCGGAGAAGCCAACGATGGGGCCGACGACGACGAGCATCGCAGTGCCAAGAAGGAGGGTGAGGGGCCGTCGCAGGCGCACGAGAAATGCGAGCCGGACACGAGAAACCTCCGGTCGTCTCGCCACGGGCACCACCTCCCTGGCAGGCAGATGTAGCACAGAACGCCGGCCGCGGGACCGCGAACCTGGGACTCCACCCGTCCAGAGCTGACCTGCCAACCGCGTCCCGTAGCCGTCGATCGGCGCTCCTGGCCTCTAGTCCGTCGCTTATGGAGGACTGCACTCGAACAGGGTGTTATGCAGCCGCGACGAGACGCTGACCTTCGAGACGGCTAACCCCGGCGGGCGCCATTTACGATGGTTCGCCGCGACCCTCGTGGGCGCGCGTAGAAGTGGCCACGCTGGTGCTGTCGGCCTGCCGAGGAGGCAGCCGCCCTTTTTACGACCCGCGTCAATGTTCCCGTAAAGTGAGCGCCCTAGATATCTTCACTGGGAGGCCCCGCTATGGCACGAGTCGTCCATTTCGAGATCACTGCCGACGATGTCGAGCGCGCTCGTCAGTTCTACGAGATCTTCGGCTGGGAAATAACCACCTCCGGCATGCCCGGCGTGGACTACTGGCTGGCCCACACCGGCGAGGGCAGCATGGGGATAGACGGCGCCATCATGCCCCGGGCGTACAATCCCCAGCCGGTTATCAACTGGGTCGACGTAGACGACTTGGACGACATGATCAACAGGGTCCAGGAGGCGGGTGGGGAGATCGTCGGCGAGAGGCAGACCGTGCCGGGGGTTGGCGACACTATCTACGCCAAGGACACTGAGGGCAACACCTTCGGCATGCTCCAGCCGCTTCCCGGTTCTGCAATGCAGCCGTAGCCAGTGCGCGCCACCGTCGAGGGCGCCGCTGACCTCACACGGAGATGGCCAGGCGTAGAGGCTCAGTTTTGCCGGTCAGCGCCGCCCAACGTCAATGCGAACGGTGTGCGCCACCAAACCCGCCCGCCATGACCCGCGCCAGACGATTCGAGCCTCCACGTCCCTGCCGGTCCCGCAATTGGGCAAACAATCTGGCGTCGCCTTGTCGCGCCCTGGAGCTGCTTGTCAGCGCGAGTCCCGTCGCTCTGGCGCGGTGACCTGCGCTTATACCCGACGTTCTCTGTAGTCAATGGATCGAGGGTGGCTGCCTGCTCGCACTCTCCCTGCTCCTCATGGGAACGGCCGTCTGGCTGGTCCACCGTCGAGCGGCCTGAAGGCCAACCGCCCCGCTTAACGCGCCGAGTGAACCGTGGGGCTCACAAGCGGGCCTTCCACATCGTCAATGTCCACCGCTCGAGCTCTGCGCCGTCGATATGCCCGCGGTCGCTGTGGGCTCGACGGCCAGCCCGCTTAGTCGAGGAGTGCGGTGAGCTTTTTCGGCGCGAGGATGCGGTAGCTCTCGGTCACCAGCTGACGGATCTCCTCCCAGTCCGTGTCGTCCGTGATCACCACCCTGATGCGACCGCGTCCGGCTCGCGCGGCGAAGAACGGGGGGCCAATGAACAGCAACGCCTGGCGTTCTTCTGGGTCGGCACGCAACACGAGCTGCGTGACGGACTTGCCGGTCGCGTCCTCGAATGCCACGAGCAAGCAGAACGACCTCCGGCGAATGTCGAACGACCACGCCGTCGATCTCGTTCTGATTAGTGATTCGTCGACCCGCACCGTCACCTCGGGCAACGCCAGACACAGCGTGCGGATCCGCTCGACGATGTCCTCCGGGACCTCTACGGGCGCGTTCACGTGAGCACCGCCGAGCGAGCGAGCTGGAGGATCGAACGCGTTCGCACCGATGACCTACCGGCCGAACGCGGCTCGGGTTGCGGCGGCGGTCGAGCGGAAGTACTCCCGTGGAACGAGGAAGCCCCACTCGTTGAATGTCTGGCCTTTGGTGAGGGCGCGTCGGTAGCCGAAACAGGCGAGGTAGAGCGTCCGGATGTACATGACCGCTTCGAGGCGGTCGAGTTCGTCGTCGGTCGGCTCGACGTGTCGACGGTAGGCCTGGACGGCGGCGTCGATCCACTCCTGGTTCGGCCGACGTGGGTTCCACGAACCCGTGCCCCATATCAGGTAGGCGAAGTCGGCGAGGCGGGGTCCGCGTCCGGATGCTTTCCAGTTGATCGCGACTGGCCCTTGTTCGCTCAGGACGGCGTGATCGGGGGCGTGGAGCAGATTGCCGTGGAGCAAGCCTTCCGGAAGGCCGTGGCCGTCGTCGGCCGAGCGCACCCGTTCGCGCAGGCGCTCGAATCGCTCGCGCTCGGTGTCTGAGACCTTCGTGGCGACGGCGTCGAGAAACGACAGGGCGGCCAGCAGGTCCTGACGCGGCGCGCCCTCATGGATCGGGTCCTCGCCACTTGCTCCGCCCGGTCGGCTGACGGAATCGTCGTACGGCAGCGCGTGCAGCCGTCCGAGCAGCTCACCCATCATGGCGAACTTCGCGGCACCGTCGGGGAGCTGGCCGCCTTCGACGAAGCGCGTCACGAGGACCGCGCTGCCATCGAAATCAGAGATGGCATCATCGGCCGCCAGGCGCTCCGCGGGATAGTCCTGCTGCTCCAAGAACCCCAGGATCGCGGCGTCGCCCTCGACACCAGCACGCGGCCGAGCGGGCGGAAACGCCCGGGCGACCCAGGGGTCGCCGTCCTTGCGGTCGATGCGGAAGACGTAGGTCTTGTGCACACTGAGCTTTGTCGCAGCGACCGGGTCAATGCCGTAGTGATCCCGGAGATGGGCGAGAAGCCGCTCAGCTACGGGCTCGTGGTCCATTCGCGCACCGAGACCCTCGAGATCCGTCAGCGCTTCGACGTAGCGCTGCCCGGTCTCCTCGGCGTGGCGCCTGACAACTTTCTTGAAGCTGGCGTCCTTGGTCATGGACAAGCCTCCTCTTGACACCCTCGTCCCCCAGCGACGCGGTGTTGGAAGATGGCCTGTGACATTAACGACCGAGAGGGCGAATCCCCTTCGCCAATGGAACTCCGACTGGGGCGGATGTTCCACAGCTCGGCGACCGGTCGCCGCCGTGAACAAACTCTCCCCGAGGCGCTTGGTCGTCGTCAAGGCTTTCAGTCACGAGATGACGCTGCGGGAAGTGCCGGCGGTGAGGGGGAAGACCAGAAGCGTTGCAGCCCGCTGAACTTCGATCGCAAGCCCAGCCCGGATGCGCGACGGGAATCGGTCTGACCGCCTACCCGGCGACGGGCGACCGTCCCAGAACGCTCTCCCAATCGAGATTCCTCCTGCGCCCCAACGCCGGGACGGCTTGGTCTTCCCGAGCACATTGGACCGTATTCGGTACGTCAATCTGTTCCCCCCTGCGCCGTGGGCACTCGGTCATGGCCCGAATTTTCGACGCACCCGTCAGGTACCTGGGTGTAGCGTCGCCGCACTGGGCCTCGGCACCGCCGCCGTGTCCAAGCACTGGAGGGGGAGCGATGCCGACAGTAATGGGTCATCACGATGTGAAGGACAAAGACCATTGGCTCGCATCGCCCAAGCGCGAAGAGTTCTTTGGGCCTCTTGGTGTCACCAACATTCGGACGTTCGTCGACCCGCAGAACCCGAACCATGTTGCGCTGCTCATGGACGTGCCCGACATGGATGCTTTCACGGCCGCGATGCAGACCGAAGCCTCGGCCGAGGCGATGGCGCACGACGGTGTGCTGACTGAAACCCTCGTAATCCTGTTCGAGGCTTAGCTCCCGACCTCAGTTCCCAGAAGACAGAACGCGGCGGTTTGGGCTGCACAGTCGAAGGTGACTTGGATTTTCCTGACCGTCGTCATCGGTCCACCATAAAGGCGCGACCTAGCCATTGCCGCGGGTGGCGGTCGGCACCGGCGCGTATAGATGGATAGACGGCCAGCGTCTGGAAACCCGTCGCACAGATAGGCAGACTGAGGAGATGACCCCTCTCAAGCACTCGGAGGCGATCGTCATTGCTCGCTCTCCAGAGGACCTCTACGACCTCGTGTCCGATATTACTCGAATGGGAACGTGGAGCCCGGTCTGCAAGGCATGTTGGTGGGACAAGGGGGCCGGCCCCGAGGTGGGGGCTTGGTTCACTGGACGAAACGACCTACCCGAGCGAACTTGGGAGACGCGATCGGAGGTCGTCGCCGCCGACCGAGGTCGAGAGTTCGCATTCATCGTCAATGGCACCTGGACGCGGTGGGGATATGTTTTCAAGCCCGTCGAAGGTGGCACGGAGCTGACCGAGTCGTGGGAGTTCCTACCCGGTGGCATAGCACTGTTTGAGGATCGCTTCGGTGCCGACGCGCAGGCACAAATTGCAAATCGGCTCGAACTTGCCCAGAAGGGTATCCCAGCGACGCTTGCAGCGATCAAGAAGGACGCCGAAGCTGAGTAGGCATCTGGGGTCACTTCGAGCCGCTCTTTGACCGTCTGGAGATCAGTGGCGGCTCCCTCGCCACCGGGGAGAAATATCGCTGGTTCACTAGCGCCATGACCGACGTCCTAACACCGCGCCTGCAGCTACACGCCATCGATAACGCATCGTCGCTCGAAGTGCGGGACCCGGCGACGCTTGGTCGGACGATTTCCCCTTCGAGGGCGACGTTGGCGCAGTAGGGGCCTTCCTTCGCGCCACCACCGAGCGCGGAGAGCAACGGCCATTCGGCTACTACCGGATCACCCGCCTGGCCGACGGGCGGGCAGTCGGGGGGATCGGCTTCAAGGGCCAGCCCGAAGAAGGTTGCGTCGAGATCGGCTACGGCCTGGCTCCGTCGGCCCGCGGCCACGGCTACGCTGCAGAAGCGGTCGTCGCTGTGCTCGCCATCGCCGCCGACCACGGACTGTCCAGGGTGATCGCTGACACGACTCTGGACAACGTCGCTTCTCAACGGACTCTCGTCCGGGCCGGCTTTCGCCTAGTGGGCACCGAGGGCGAGCTCCACCACTACGAGGCGCTCCTCGACGTCGGGCGTTCACCCGTGTAGGCAGGTGCTGAACGATCCATCCCGAGGGAGTGGTGACCCTTTCGCGTCAGCGAGCCATAGCCGAGCTCGGCGTTAGCCCGGGTGAGGCCGTCAGGTTCACCACGATCTGCAGCAGAGCTACGGCCCGGAGATCACCCCGGTGCCGCTCGTGGCGCCGCGCAGAGTGATCAGTTCCGCGAACGTCTCAGCTTGTGTACTCCGAAGTCCGGTGGCCCCGCCGGCGACTGCGTCGGTCTCGGAATTCAAACTCCGTCCCAACGGGGGAGATTCACCGCGGCGTCAAGATGAGGACTCGGGTGCCAGCGACCCAAGCCCGGCGTAGGTCGTCGGGCAAGGGCTCGCCGTGCTGATCGAACCCGATCTTGTTGAACTTGGCAAACTGGTGGTTGTCGCGGGCCATCAGTCCCAAGTGCGCGACGACGCCGGCCGCGTCGGTCAAGACCTGAACGTCTGCGGATCGCCGCGTGCCGACAAGGCGTATCGGGGCTCGATCGCCGCTACGCAGATTGCGCGCCCAGGCGAACTGACTGCCCACGAGGAGGGCTCCGTCGTGGCTGGTGTAGGCGACGGGGACTGCGTAGTGCCGTCCTGACTTTCGGCCCACCACGTACACGGTAATGAGACGCTTGCCCACCACCCGGGACAACAGCGGTACTCGAAGTATCCCGCGGATCACAACGTTCACCAGCCCTTGGAGGGGGAGGGTCTGTGCCCTCGCGGTCGGTGTCGGCTGATCGACCGACGGTCGCACTTGATGCTCGCTCACGACCAGGATCCGGCGGACTGACGGATCGAGACATTCACGCGGTTGAAGACATTTGCCAGCGCGATCCACAGCAGGAGGGCGGCAAGTCCGGCCTCGTCGTAGTGGCGAGCTGCCTCATTCCAGACGTCGTCCGGCACAGGGTCAGGACGATCGGCGAGTCGCGTGACGCACTCCGCGAGCGCCAATGCCGCTCGCTCGGCGTCATTGAAGTACGGCGCCTCGCGCCAGGCCGCAACGGCGAAGCGGCGCCGCGCCTCGTCCTCGCCGATCTCTTTGATGCTCTTCCAGTCCATGTCAACGCAGAAGCTGCAGCCGTTGATCTGGCTTACTCGCAGGTGGACCAACCCGAGAGTCTTCTCGTCGATTCCGCCCTTCCTGGTCGCGGCCACGAGTGCCTGAACGGCTTCCATCGCTTCGGGGAGGACGAGCGCCGGGTTCTTCATCCGCTGGGGTGGGATCGTGGCTGCTGTGGTCATGACGCCTCCTCTTTTACCTGGGTTGGGATCGGTCACATTGGCGCCCTCACGCCGGTCAAATAGATAGACCGACGAGCACGGAGGAATGTGACGATGAATGGGAACGCTGAGCTCGCCACGACGTTCGAACAACACCGTCCGCGGCTCACGGCGCTTGCCGCGCGGATGCTCGGATCCAAAGTCGAGGCCGACGATGCGCTGCAGGAGGCGTGGATCCGCTTCAGCGGCGCGGACACGAGCGGCGTCGAGAATCTCGGCGCCTGGCTCACGACCGTCGTCTCGAGGGTCTGTCTCAACATCCTCCAGTCGCGCCGCACACGCTCGAGTGATCTCTTCGACGCTGATCTCGCTGCCACGACCCTGAACGAGACCGAGCCCGATCCCGAGAGCGAGGCGCTCCTCGCCGACTCGGTCGGTCTGGCGCTGTTGATCGTGCTCGACAGCCTCACTCCTACCGAACGGGTCGCCTTCGTGCTGCACGACATGTTCGCCCTCCCCTTCGAGGAGATAGCGCCGATCATCGGGCGCACCGCCGCCGCGACACGCCAGTTGGCCAGCCGGGCGCGCCGACGGGTGCAGCAAGCAGATGCCGATCACGGACGAGACCGGCTCCGACAGTCAAGGCTCGTTGACGCGTTCCTTCGAGCAGCGAGAGGCGGTGACTTCGCCGCGCTCGTGGAGCTGCTCGATCCTGACGTCGTGCTGCGCTCCGACGCCGCCGCGGTGGCGCTAGGCGTGCCGCAAGAGGCACGTGGCGCGGGGACGGTCGCTTCGCTTGCAAGACGAGCGCGCGGCGTGCAACCCGCGCTCATCGACGGTGCTCCGGCCGCGGTCGGGCTGCGCCGCGGTCAGCCGCGCATAGCGCTGCTATTTACATTCTCTACCAACAGGATTGCCGCGATCGAGATCGTCGCAGCACCCGAATATCTCGCGACGCTCGACCTCGTCGTCGTCGACGCTCAAAGCGACTAAGCGGCCTCTTCGATCGAACACTTCTTGCGGGGGCTCACCGCGAACCCGAGAGGCGGGTGGCGAGGTCTTGCGCGTCTAGCGTCAAGGTGAGCCTGACGTCTGAACCCCGGACGCGCCTGACGCAGAGGCTATTTAGCTCTTGACTCTTTGGTTGTCGGGATCGAACAGAGGAGTAGCTCCCACGACGGCGACGGTCACGGGATAGGACTCGCGCAGGTACTCCACTGCGAGGCGCGTCCCTTGTTTTGCGTATGTGCCGGGCAGGTAGGCCAGCAGGAGGTGCTTGCCCACTGAGGGACCTGAGCCGGCGCTTGTCACATAGGAGGGTCTACCCTTCTCGTCCACGAGCCGCTCACCGTCGAGGGTGACGATCGGCTCACCGCCGAGCATGTAGCGCAGTGTGCCGTCAGCCGAGCGGTGGTCGTCCACCGTCAGCGTGCAAAGTTGCGCCACAGGTTCTTGGTTTCGCTGGGCCAAGTAGGCCTCCTTGCCGATGAACTCGACCTTCTTCACAGAAGGCCGCGCCATGCCGGCCTCCACCAGGTTGTAGTCGGAGGTCAGCTCAGCGCCAAAGGACCGGTAGCCCTTTTCGAGACGTCCCGTCGTGGCGTAGACGCCGATACCGACCGGGACGATGCCATGGCCCTGGCCCCCTTCGAAGAGCGTGTCCCAAGCGCGGGCCCCTTCCTCGAACGGCACATAGATCTCCCAGCCGAGCTCTCCGACGTAGGAAATGCGCGAAGCCAGCGCTCTGATGCCGCCGAGCTCGATGTTGCGACAGGTCCCGAACGAGAAGCCGGAGTTGGAGACGTCGTCATCGGTGTACGCCTGCATCACGTCTCGGGCCTTCGGGCCCCACAGGCCAAAGGTAGTCCAGGCAGACGTGAGGTCGGCGAGCTGTGCGGAACCGTCCTCCGGCAGGTGGTCAAGAAACCACTTCTTGTCGCTCATGCCCGTGCTGCCGCCCGTCACGACCCGGAAGTGCTGCGAGCCCAGCCGCATGATCGTGAGGTCGGACCTGAAACCGCCGCGATCGTCCAGCAAGGACGTGTACACGACCCGTCCCACTGGAACATCCAGTTGCGCGACCGTGAGCCACTGCAGCGCGGACAGAGCGCTTGGACCGGTGATGTCGAGGATCGCGAACGCCGACAGGTCGATGAGACCACACCCATCACGCATCGCCAGGTGCTCGGCGTTAATGATCGGTGACCACCAGCGGGACTCCCATTCGCCGGGGCGTGGCATCAGGCGCTCTGAGTACTGGGCGAGGAGAGGCTCGTTGCTCGCGTACCAAAAAGGCCGCTCCCATCCCACGGTCTCGAAGAAGACGGCGCCGAGCTCGCGCTCTTGCTGGTAGACAGGGCTCAAGCGGGTTGCCCGCTGCGACTCCCACTGTTCGGAAGGGTGCACTATCCCGTACATCTTGTTGTAGGCCTCACGCGCCCTCGCCGCGACATGGGCTCGGGTCTTTTGGTGGTCATAGAAACGTGCGATGTCGGCCTCGTGGATGTCGATCTCGGGGACGTCACCGTTCATCCACTCGGCCACGGCCCTCCCGATGCCCGGGCCTTCTTTGATCCAGCTTGCTGCAGCCGACCACAGCCCTCTTAGCTCTGGAGACTCCCCGAGAACCGGGAAGCCGTCCGGTGTCATCGAGATGAGCCCGTTGATGGCATAGCGGATGCCAACTTTCTCGTCGCCCAAGATCTCGGGCATGAGCTCGAGGGCGTCTTCGAGCTGTGGGTCGAAGTCGTCCTTTGTGAAGGGCATCTCGGTCGGCGAGAGCACCGCCTCCTCGATGGAGGGGATCTCGCCGGGTGGCACGAGGATGGGACGGTGCGCGTACGAGCCCACCTCCATGTCGCCACCGTGCTGGCGTTCGTACATGTTCGGGTCCATGTCGCGCACAACCGGATACTTGATCTCCCCAACAGTGTCGGCGAACAGTGGGACCGGCCCGACACTGATCATCTGGTGAACAACCGGAGTGAGCGGGATCGAGGCACCAGCCATTTCGGCCAGTCGTGGGCTCCACACACCACCGCAGATGGCGCAGATGTCGGTTTCGATGTCCCCGGCGGTCGTCCTAACAGCGCGGACACGTCGGCCGTCGTCCGACTGCTCGATGCCCAACACCTCTGTGTTAGCACGCACTTCCAACGCGCCCATCTGTTGTGCCTGCTCACGCATAAGCGTCCCCGCCCGCAGAGAGTCGACCACGCCGACGGTCGGAAGGTACAAGCCCTCCAAGATGGCCTCAATGTTGATGAATGGGACCAGCTCCGCGACACCGGACGGGCTCAGGAGCTCGTAGGGGATACCCCAAGCCTTCGCGGCCGAGGCCCGACGGCGCAGCTCCTGGCGACGTGCCACCGTTCGCGCGATTTCGAGCCCACCGCTCTCGGTGAAGACCTTGAGATCCTTGAACTGCGCAGAGCTGTCATCGGTCAGCTGCAGCATCATCTTCGAGTAATCGATCGGGAAAATAAAGTTCGAAGCGTGACCCGTGGAACCCCCGGGGTTCGGCATGGGGCCCTTGTCCACGAGCACCAGATCGCGCCAACCGAGCCGTGCCAGGTGGTAAGCGAGGCTGTTGCCGACGATGCCGGCGCCCACTATGACGGCGCGGGCCTGTTTAGTGGATTCACTCATGAGGTCATTCTCACCCCTTCGGCGTGCGACCGCCAGAGGCTGCAATTAGGGGGTTTTGCCTGGCTCAGGGCGCTTCGCACCGGCGTTCGCGGAGTGTCGAGGAGCGGGAAAGCGAATCGTCTTCGGCTCTGTGAAGGCTTCGAACAACGAACGGCCTCCTACGCGCCCGCGCCCGCTGGCGCTCCCCGAGCGGCCCCCGAAAGGAAGATGGGACTCCCAGACGTTGGTCGAGGCATTGATGTTGACCCAGCCCGCGCGTGCTGCCTCGGCAAAGGCGAGGCCGCGCTCTAAGTCCGTGGTGAACACTGCAGCCGCGAGCCCGAAGGGCGAGCTGTTGGTGATCTCGAGCGCCTCCGAGTAAGAGGAGATCTCGATTACTGGCACTACCGGGCCGAAAGTCTCCTCGCGGGCGACCAACATGTCGCCGGTCACCCGGTCCAACACCGTCGGTTCGGCGAAGAGCTGGGTCGGATGCCCGGCTGCGCGCTTGCCGCCGCAGCAAACGAGTGCCCCCCGTTCGCGAGCATCGGCCAGGTGGGCATCGAACTTCAAGGCGTTCGACTCGTTGTTGAGGGGTCCCATCGTCGTGTCGGGATCAAAAGGATCGCCAAGGTGGACCCGTTCCGCGGTCGCCGCCAGGACTCGCTCGACGAACTCGGCCCGAACCGAGGAGTGAACAAGGAAGCGCTCGCCCGCGGTACAGCTTTGACCCGCGCACAGATAGGCGGCCTCGAGTGTCGCGTCGGTCGCGAGCTCGAGGTCGGCATCCTCCAGAATGACCATCGGCCCGTTGCTGCCGAGCTCCAGGATCTGGGTCTTGCCGGCGGCGCTTTCGGCGACCCGCCTACCTGTGGTAACCGATCCGACGAAACCGACGGCATCGACGAGAGGGTGCCCGACCACGGCGTTACCTACGATCGCCCCCGAGCCGGGAAGGAAGTTGAAGACGCCAGGTGGGAGTCCGCACTCTGCTATCAGCTCGGCGAGCACCGCCGAGCAGGCTGAGGTCGAAGAGCTCGGGTTCCAAATCACCGTGTTCCCAGCGGCAAGCGCAGGGGCGAGCACCTCTGCTCCCATCGTGTAGGGCCAGTTCCACGGAGACACGACTCCGACGACGCCGAGCGGGAGCCGCAAGACGAGCACCCTGACGTCGGCCGAGGTGGAAGGTGGCATCGAGCCTTCGAGCCGCTTTGCATCTTCACCGGCCATGTGGAAGTACTCGGCCAGTTCGTCGACCTCCGCGTAAGCCTCGGCGACGAGCGGCTTGCCTTGGTCTTCGGTGAGGACATGAGCAAGCTCGTCGCGCCGTGCGCGAACGGCGGCTACCACCGACTCGCAGCAAGTTGCCCGCTCGAAGGCGGAGCTCCCCGCCCAGGCGTCCGAGGCTCTACGTGCGGCTTTTACGGCACGGTCGACGTCCGCGAGGTCGCTGACAGCGACGTTGGCGAAGCTCTCGCCGGTCGAGGGGCTTATTGCCGGCATAGTCCCGGCCCCACCTGGGCACCAGGTCCCATCCACATACAACAGGTACTCACGCATGGCTACCTTCTTTCACCGTGGCGGCACATCGGTCATTGCAAGGCGAATCAGGCCCCGATGGTGACCTCGTCGGCCAGGATCACCTGGGCGTTCCCCGTCGACGACGGCACTCGACCCAATATCACACCACGGACGTCCCGAGCGTCGCGGCAAGGTGCCAAGGCAGCTCACGACTGCGGTGAGCTCCCGGATAGCCGGAGCACAGTCGGTCGGCCGCTACCTTGGTGGTCGGGCGCTCGAGAGCAGAGACTGCGTAGTCGCTATCACCAGGATCCCTCGTGTTCGCGGGGTCCCTCGGCAAGTCCGCGTAGCTTCCTCGCCAAATGGGCTCTCCCAAACATCGCGGCGAATCGTTCCCATTGCGGCGCCGTCGGCGCCCATCGGCGTCGAGGAGGCGATGAATAGGGCCCAGGTGGTTGTGGGAAAGACGCCCATGTCCGCGGTAGTCGTCGAATGCTTGCCGCGGCCGGCTCCTGCCTGGCTCTCGGCCGCCGGCTCATTGCGCAGTGCTGGTTGGAGCACCCAGGTCGAGCGCCGCCATGAAGTCCGGAGTCGACCTGGACGCCCGTCCGGTCGCTGGGGAAGCGGCCTCTCGTGCCGCAAGGAGGAAGAAGCCAGCTCCAGTCATCGGAACTCAACAGCACACCTGTGACGACGCCCACGACTCCGCTGGTCAGGCTGCGTCTTCCCGACCTCAGCGCGCAACATCGAGCGGTGCATAGAAGGTCGCACAGGTTGCGCCGCGGTCATGTTCCCATGCACGGGCGGCCGGCCGGTTGCGCCCCTGGGACTTGTAGCGGTCAGAAACAACAGGCTCAGACGGCTGGCTTCGCGACATTCCGGGGGGGTCTTGTGACAGAAACCTAGGGGCTTTCGCCCCTACCGCGGGCTAAGTGTGCCCTTTACCCTGCACGCACGGAACTCGGGGGTGAAGAATGCGGTTTTTTCTAGAGGACTTCGCTGACGTCTCGCGTCCCTTCGAGGAAGTGCGAGCTCGCTTCGTGGGCGACGGCACTTGGTTCGCACCGCTCGCGAGTGCGGCGGAGGAGGAGGGGGAGACTCTCTATCTCCGCATCGGACCGTCGTGGGCGAGCGGTCGAGCGGCGCGCAAGGTGCGGGTCACACTCGGCCCACCTCATGATCGTGGTGACGCCCTCGTGGTGCCTCTGTCCTGGAAATCGAGCGAGATGCCTGGCCTTTTCCCCGTCCTCGACGGTGACATTGAACTCGCCCCGCTCGACTCGGACCGATGCCGCGTTACCCTGTCTGCTTCTTACGTGCCGCCCTTTGGCGAGCTCGGACGCCAGCTCGACCGAGCTCTGCTGCATCGCGTGGCGCGTTCAACGGCGCGCTCGTTTCTTGCCCTCGTGAGGGAGAGACTTGAGGGAACGGACTCGACGTCGGCGTCGGAGGGACCGAAGCTCAGCGGCGACTGACGGGAGCTCCTTCGACCCCGAGATCTAGATCTGCCCCCGTTTGCCTCGACCGGCGCAGGTGCGGCGAATGCCAAGGCCAGCCATTCGGCCCAGCCTCTTTCGGGCCAAGGACCGCGCCCCGACGGGACTTTCGCCTCTAGTGCGCGTACGGACTGACAAGGCCGAGTCTGACGGCCGTTTCCGGCGACCCGCGCGACTCGAGGGTGCGATCAGTGCCGGCATAGCTGATGTGCCGGGCGCGGGTAAACAGGGGTGCCCTCGCAAGCCGGTCAGAGCGCTCGGCGACATAGCGTGGAAGAAAGGCCAGCTAGTGGGGGGTGTAGGCAAGTCCTGGAGCTGGGTCGTGGGGCCGGAGTCGGGGCTCGATCCTGTCACATGGCACGCTGTGAGCACAGGCTGACCCCTTGCAGGAGGCGGCGCCGCAAGAGAGGAGATGACCTCCGAGTCGGGCTGCAAGTCGAATAGCCGGGAGAGTCGGGTCTTTCGGCCCTATCGGCCGTTCCCTTCCGACCGGGATCCTTACTTGCATGGTCAAGAAGCCTCTGTCCGCAAGCAAATCCGGGGTTCTCGGAGTTCTCGTCTCTTTGTTGGCCGTCTCTTTGTTGGCCACTCCCGCCTTTGCGGCGGTGGCGAGGAACACCTCCGCAGTCAAACCCGCCCACCAAAGCGCTCCAGGCGCCTCCAAGACGGTGGCGTTCTCAGCCAGCTTTACCGGCAAGGCGTCACTTCTCATCGACAACAGCACGGTGACCATCTCGTCGATTTCCGGCACGGGCAAGAACTCGCTGTTCGGCAAGAGCGCAGTCAGCGGCAACGGTTCGGCTCCGAAGAGCAGCTCATCTCTGTGTGACCCCTTCGGAGGCAAAGGAAGCATCGCGAGCGGCGCCAACAAGATCACGTTCGCAGTGACCCAGTCCAGCTCGCAGCAGGGATGTTCCAGCGGGGAAAGCGGCAAGGTGACGATCACTTTTCACGGCGTCACCAAAGCCACGGGGGGGAGCGGCAAAGCCATAGGGGCAGCCGGCACCCTCAAGTTCAGCGGCACACTCCATCTCGGAGGCACGAGTGGATCCCAAAGCGGCTCTTTCAGTGTCACCCTCACCGGAAAGCTGACAGTGAAGAGCTGATGGCACAAAACCCTGACAAAAGAAGAGGAGTATCGGCATGACAAAGCTCAAGACCAGGTTGGCCGTCGGATTGGTGGCGGCAATAGGTGTAGGCGCCATGGCGACCGCCATCGCGAGCGCCGGAGCCTCCACAGGTCACGCTTCGCAGACCACAACCACCACGACGACGACCCTGGCGCCACCGGTGCAGGGCAACGGCCCCCAGCACGTGTTCTTCTCCGTAGACACAGTTCAAGGTGCGGGTGGAACCGTCAAGCTGCCGGCCGATGCAGCCTGCTCGATGACGAACCTTTTCCAGCGGGGCGAAGTTGTTGTCTTCCGCATGTGGGGCGTTCATGTCACCACCGGTGGCAACGACCTCACGAACGTGACCGTGAAGTCAGCCTTTGTCAAGGTTCCCGGTCTTGCGAAAATCCCGTTGTTCTATTCCACCCACCCGACCAAGCCGGCCGTGTCGTACTGGACGGCCGCGTGGCCAGTGGGCAAGAGCTATCCCCTGGGGGTCGTGAACTACTCCGTTACGGTCGTCACCAACCCGGTGCCGGCGGGCTTGACGGCCGCCGTGCCGTCGGAGACAGGCGTATTCACCCAGCAAGACTCGCCACAAGTGGCCTCGATGCTCACCATCGAGCCGAGCTCATAGACGAACAACCATCGGTGTCCCCCGGGCAGGCGCCTGCCGAACGGTCCCCCGGCCGTCGGCAGGCCGTCTTGCTTGGAGGGCGTGAGCGAACCATCGCGAGGGCGTAACTACGGCCGCTAAGGCCGCTCAAGGCGTAGTTGAAGACAAACGACACGACCCACTAAGAGGGGGAGACCCAATGACGAGATTCAAACTCAAGCGATTGGCGGCGGCGCCCATCGGGGTTCTGGCTGCGACCGTGATCCTGGTCACGTGCGCCGCCACGGCGAGCAACGGCTCCCCGGCGCGGACGTCCGCCGCCCCGTCCACAAGCGCCGACTACACCACCTTGCAGTCGCCCACCATCCCGGGAGTGAGCGCCCTTCCCGGCCCGATCGCCACACCAGCCACACCGAGCGCGACCATGGGCATTCTTCAGGTGAGCCCGGACGAAGCCGTGGCCGGGACTCCGATAACGATCTCGGGCTCGCAGCTGCCTGCAAACAAGAAGGTCGAGCTCACATGGTCAACGGCAAATGCCACCTGGCTGGTGCAAACCGAACCCGACACCGTTAATTACCTCGGTCGCTCGGACACCGAGTTCGCCGTCGTGCTCGACAGCACCACCACGAACTCCAATGGAGCGTTCAAGGTGTCGCTCGACGCCCCCCAGGACTGGGGCGGCCTGCACGACATCTACGCGGTCATAAACGGCGTTGAGCAAGCCCACGGCGGCTTCATAACGCTGCGAACTGTCACGGTCACGCCCAGGAGCGGTCCGATCGGGACCCCGATCACGATCACCTACAGCGGCCTCGGTGACAGCCTTTACACCGGTGGGGCGTCGCTGTTGTGGGACAACCACTACGTGGGTGAGCTCATGGCCAACTGGACTCGTGGCGTCGCCAGGGTCACTATCAGGGCTGCCGGACCGGTAGGCACGCACACGATCCAGATCGGCAATGCCATCAGCTACCTGTACTTGAACGTGCCCCAGTCGCCGATCCCCTACACGAACGGTGCCACCGTCGCCTTCACAGTCACAAAGGATGACGGACCGCCGTCAGCCTCCATGGACTGGCCTGTCGACGTAGCTCCGACCGTCAGCGCCCGCACGACCCTGCAAACGAGCGGCCTGTCTTCGAGCGGAAGCGCGAAGGCCGTTCTTGCCACTGCTGCCGGACCGGTCGACACCCGTGTGGCGTTGAGCGCTTCAGGCATCTCCTCCAACTCCACGGTGCAGTTGGTCTGGTCCACCGTCGTAGGCAACCGCGTCAACTGCAAGAGCACCTGTTGGGCCTTCGTGTCCCAGTCTTTGGGGAGCGCGACCCCCTCTGGGGGAGCGGTCCAGACCGAGATCACCATTCCCGACGGGCTCGGTGGCTGGCATGTCGTGCAGCTCATGCAGGGCGGCAAGATCGTGGCCCAAGTGCCCTTCTACGTCAAGGAGAGCATTGTCGGCCAAGGGGTGTCCTCGGTTGTCGTGAAAGAAGGCCAGCCCTTTACCATCCACCTCAAAGGTGTCGGCTGGACCCAGCTCGACAACACCGTTGGCGTCGACTACGACAACAGCTACATCGGCTATGGGTGCGGGTTCAACTCGAATGGTGACGTCCTTTTGCACCTGAATGCCACGGGCGGACTTGGGACGCACATCATCGACCTGTACCCGATGCTGTACTCGCTCTCGCCGTCGTTCGCCAACACTCCATACGGAATGGTGCCTGTTCTCACCTACGCCCGTGACGAGCCTGCACTGGCGCTCGGGTACCACCTCCCGGCGTTCAGGTTCGCCATCACCATCGTCAAGTAACAGGCAACGTCAGGGTTGTCGCGGGGCCTCGCCGCTCGGGACGAGCGGCGAGGCCCCTATGCCCGTCAGGCGGGCGATCGGGACTGGCAGCCACCAGTTCCAACGGCCGAGCAGGGCCATGAGGCTCGGCATGAGCAGGCCTCGTACGATCGTCGCGTCGAGCAGGACTCCGACCGCGAGCCCGACCCCGAGTTCTTGTAATGCGGCGACACGCCCGGCCACGAGGCCCGAAAGTGCCCCGACCATGATTAACGCTGCGGCACTGACGACCCGGCCGGTGTGGCTGAGGCCTTCGGTGACGGCACGGGCGTTGTCGCCGTGGCGATCCCAGGACTCTCGCATACGCGTGACGAAGAAGACCTCGTAGTCCATCGACAGGCCGAAGAGCATCGCAAAGAGGAACACAGGCACCCAGCCCTCGATTTGAGGGACTCGGTAAAGGCCGAGGACGTCTGCCCCTATGCCGAAGCGGAACACGAGCACGAGCAGGCCGCAGGTGGCGGCGACGGAGACGGCGTCGAGGAGAACGGCCATGAGCGGCAACAAGAGCGATCGGAAGGCTCGCGCCAGCACGAGGTAGGCCAGAGCCAGCACCAACAGAGCTATCCAGAACATGTTGCCGTAGACGCGTGTCAAGAAGTCGACGCCTTGGGCTGGCGCGCCGCCGAGGTAGACGCGCAGGTCAACGGGCAGGTGGGCGGCTCGGAGGTACTGCAGGCGGATCCGGCTCACGAGCCGTTGGGTCGTCTCGGCGCCGAAGTCGTGCCTGCCGACGACGATCACGCGGGCATAGCGGCCCGAGGCGTCGAGATAGGGCGGGCGCGAGCCGATCGCCACCAAGAACACCTCGGGATCGCCGAGGATCTCCCGGGCCAGCCGCAAACTGGCGGCGGTGACGACGGGCGCGCGCGCTCTTCCCACAGAGCCGGCATCCATTACCACCTCGATGGGGGTAAGTACGCCAGGCCCAGCGCGATCAGCGAGGAGGGCGAGCGCCCGGGCCGATTGGATGTTCTGCGGGATCGCCACGACCGAGCCTGGCGTGAGCTGGAGCCAGGCAGTGGGTAGCGCCGCGGCAAGCTAGCAGCGCGATCGAGCCTGCTGACACGAAAACAGGTCGGCGGATCACCACGCCGGCGAGGCGAGACCAGATCCCTGGGCTGGTGGAGTCGAAGGCCCGTGCCCGGGCGAGGGGCAGGCCCGCCAAGTTGTGGCGCCCGAGCACTGCCAAGAGCGCGGGCTGCAATGTGAGCGCTGCTCCGATGGAGACGAGGGGGACCACGAGCCCGGCGAAACCAAGGGAACGTACGAAGGGCACCGGGATGATGAGAAGCACCGAGAGGCCGATCGCCACCGCGACACCGGAGAGCAGCACGGTGCGCCCGGCGGTTGCCATGGTGTTCACGATGGCGTCGACGACCTCCGCTGATGGGTTCGTCAGCTCTTCGCGGAACCGGTGCACGACGAGGAGCGAGTAATCCACCGCGAGCCCGAGACCGATGAGCTGGACCAAATTTGGGACATAGAGCACCATGAGGAACTCGTGTGCGAGGAGGAAAACGATCGCGAGCGCGGCGAAGGTCGTGCAGGCGGCCACAGCCAGAGGTATCAAAAGCGCCACCGAGACCCCGAGGACTATGGCGAGGATGACCAACGCGACGGCGACGGCTATGACCTCGCCCTTGCGCAGGTCGGCGGCCAGGATTGGGGTGATGTCGTGTTGGAGGGCGGGAGCTCCTGTCACATAGGCCGTGGGGAGGCCCGATATCCGCAGGGCGCGGCGCAGCACCTGGGTCTCGGCCGCGGCCTGTTGCAGGTCAAGTGAGGTGTCGACGTCCCCATAGACGATTCCGCCCACTTCGCGAAGCGCCGTAGCCTGCGCCGTGGGCACGGCCCGGGCAGCAGCCACGAAGCGTCGGTCTAGCTGCGAGAGGGTGCGGGCGGACGGGCTCTGTACGCGGAAGACGACGGTGAAGCTGCCTTCGACGTTCTCCGCGAAGTGCTGGGCCAAGATCGCATCGGCTTGCTCGGAGCTCGTCCCCGGCACCGCGAGCGAGGTTGACAACAAGCCCGGCAAGCGTCCGGCACAGAGCACACCGAGGATCACCAAAGCGACCCAGAGCGCGATCACGAGGAAGCGCCAGCGGACGACCACGCGGGTCCAGCGCTCGAGCATCGTGGCCCGCAAGCCTACCGATGCCGAGAACTCAGCTTTGTCTCATGCCAGGTACGTCTTAACGCGGGAAAGACCCTCGACGATCTGTCGCGTGTCGATCCCCGAGTAGGCGAGACGTATGAACTGCTGGCTCTCATTTGGCCCGGGACGACCGAAATGCACGCGCGAGCAGACCGACACGCCCGTGTTGTGAAGCAGGGCCCGTCGGAAGTCCTCGACGTCGTCGAAGCCCTTGGAGGCCATCGCCTCGGTGACGTTTGGGAAAAGATAGAAGGTGGCATTCGGCGTGTAGCAGCGGATCCCGGGCGTCTGGGCCAACAGCTCGACCGCCGCGTCGCGTCTTCTCTTAGGACCGAGAGGATCTGGCGCGGACCTGACTGGTCGCCAGTTAGACCCTCGAGAGCGCCGTGCTGGATGAAGTGGTTAGGGCAGGACTCGTCGTTCACGTTCAACCTGGCGATCACCTCGATGACCGCTCGCGGGCCGATGGCGGCGCCTAGGCGCCAACCGGTCATGGCGAACTTCTTGGAGAAGGTGTAAAGAAGGACGCTTCTCTCTGCCATTCCTTCGAGGGACGCGAACGAAACGCTACGTCCCGCGTAGCGGATGTCGAAGTACGCCTCGTCGCACAGCACCATGAGGTCGTGGCGTGCGACGAGCTCGGCGAGGCGGGCGAGCTCGTCCGCTGAGCATTCGGCGCCGAGGGGGTTTTGCAGGTCGTTCAACACGAGCAGGCGCGTGCGGGGCGTTATCGAAGCTTCCAGGGCGTCAAGGTCGATGACAAAGCCGTGCGGGCCTTCTAGGTACCCGTAGGGCACCGCCAGGCCGCCGTGGAACTCGATCTGCGACTCGTAGATGGGGTAACCGGGGTTCGGGTAGAGGACCTCGTCGCCCGGGTTCATGAGGGCCAGGATGAATTTGCCGATGACGGGCTTGCCGCCTGGCTGGACGGCGACATTCTCCGCGCTGTAAGTGGTGCCGTGGGAGGCGTTCACCTCAGCGGCGAGGGCGGCCCTCAGCTCGGGGATGCCGGCGTTGGGGCAGTAGCCCGTCTTACCGTCGGCGATCGCTTTGAACGATGCCTCGACGATGTTGGCCGGCGTGGCGATGTTCAAGTCTCCGAGGTGGAACGGGTAGACGACGTTGCCCTCGGCAGCAAAGGCGGCCGCTTCGGCCGAGACGGCGAAGGCTGTTTCGGAGCCCAGGCGGTCTATGCGCTGGGCAATCCTCGGCCTAGACCCGTTGGTGGACTCTCCCTTGTGACTCAGGACCGCCGCAGGCGTCTTTGTCCGCTCGGAAAGTCGTTCCCCGATACCCATCTCGTCCTCCGATTGTCAGCTCACGTCGCCTCCTGCGTCCGCCGGGCTCGGGCCGCGCGCGAATCTGGTCATCGTGCGGTGGTTGTCCGACCTGAGAAAGGGCGCACCCGAACGAACAAAGGAGGCTGTTTCAAGCCCCAATTTAACTGGACGAAGCCGGCTTCGTCCAAACACCTTGGCCCCCGGGCTGCTGCGAGTGGGCTTGGAAGGCATCTTCGACCCTGAGCTCGCCTCGCGGGGCGGAGTTGCGTCGTTCGGGTGCCAAGAAATAAACCGCGCAGAGGCGACTATTCGCGAGATACTCATAGCGGTGCACGGCCCCATGCTTCCCTCGCAAGGCAACGGGGGTCGTGCACCATCTTTCGGCACCCTCCCGCCAAACCTTGAATGTGAATCGTGTCCGGGCGGTCTCACCTAGGCGAGTGCAGCAGCCGTTCTGTCCTGTCTTGAGCGTGGGAGGGCCTCGGTCTTGAGAAGGCTCACCGACCATTCGGCGTCGGGGGGGAAGGGCCGGTGCAAGGTTGCCCCGCCAGCCGCATGCACAGCCATCGAGAGCACTCCCCAGGCCTTTGACATCGCCCTTTGGCGGTCGCCCGCCTCGACGGCGATGAGAATGGTCGCCTCGCAGCTCGTGAAGTCCACTTCGACCTGGGAGTCGGAGACCCATCGGTGCTCGAGCTCTCCCATGAGGTCGTGGACGTGGCTTTCTAGGCGAGCGCGGGCATCGCCACCTTGGGCAGGCCGCGAGCTTTTGAGCTCGACCCGGACGACGCACCGCACCGTGTATTCCATGATTGCCCTTTCGCCTCCAAGGTTTGTATCGGCACCCCTAAGGGGCTGCTGAAGTGCGATCGGGGTGGGTTTCTTCGGGCTCGTCGCTAGGCAGGCGAACAGTGCTCTTTGAGGCGCACGAGCGCGGTGTCCGCCCGATGCTGGACGGTCTGCTCGACGAAGGGGGCGATCAGGGCGCCCGCGATTCCGCCGGGCTCTTGGTACTCGATCGTGAGGCTGACGGTCGTCTCGTCTTGGTCCGGGTCGAGCTCGAAGGACAGACTCTGCCCGTTGTCGCCGGTCGAGGACCAGGTGATGCTCCTCTTCGGCACGAGCGAGGCAATCACGGTCGTGGTGCGGAGCGTGCGCGGGCCGACTTTCATCACGGCCTCGAACTGAGCGCCTTCACCCTTGGTCTGTCGCCCGGTAGGGGTGAGACGTTCGAGACCTTCGATGAACACCCCGGCGCGTTTGTAATCGGCCAGGCAAGCAAGAAGCGCCTCGGGCGTGGCGGCGATCTTGGCTCGCGAACTAACGGTCTTCCTCAAGCTCAAGTCCTCTCAAAGCCGTACGGACCGACAGCGCCTCGCTCTGTCAAATGGACCTCGGGCACGAGCCGGCCTGCCACAAGTATTGCGGAAGCGGGGTCGATCACGCCTGGTCGCGGCAGGGCTATGACAGCTGCCGAAACGATCGGCCTCGCCGCCGCGCCCGTAAGCAGCGCCCTGACTAGGCTCGCGCCTCGGTGAGAGAAAGCCATGACGAGTCTCTGCGGCCAAAAGGGCCGGACCTAGAGGACAATCTTGGCGAGCTCTTACAGGCCTCGCCCAACGCTGTGATCGTCGTCGACGAGGACGGGATCATCCTGCTGGCCAGCGCCGCGACGAAGTTGCTGTTCGGCTTCGATCCGCAAGAGGTTGTCGGCCAAAGCGTCGAGATGTTGGTTCCAGAGCATCTCCGCGCCTTGCACGAGGGCCATCGGCAAGGCTTCGTTGAATCGAGCGTCGCCCGACCGATGGGGCTGGGACTCGACCTGACGGGCCGCAGGCGTGACGGGAGTCTGTTCCCAATCGACGTCGGTCTCGCCCCGTTCTCAGCGGGCGGGCGCCGTGTGGTCGGTGCGTTCGTTCGCGATGCCAGTGACCGCCAGCGTCAAGAGGCAAGTCTCCGGGCCGTCAACGAGATAACCCAGCGCCTCTTAGCTGGGGAAAGTACCGAGGCCATCTTGGAGCTTGTCGCCCGCCGGGCGCGCGGTCTAGTCGATGCTTCCCTCGGCTGGGTGGTGACCCCGCTCGGCAAGGAGGGTCTCGTGATCAGCGCCGCCGATGGAAAGGGGGCGACCTCGGTCATCGGGGTCAGGATCGAACCGGACACTTCCATTGCGAGGCGGGCCATGGACCAAAGGGCGTCCATCCTGGTCCGGGACCTTTCCGTCGAGCCAGCTGTTCCGGCCGAGGTGAGGGCGCTCGGCTTCGGGGCTGGCCTTTACTGCCCGCTCAGTACCGAGGATCGCGTGCTGGGCGCGCTCGTGGTGGCTCGACCCCGCGGGGCGCGGGAGTTCAGCAGGCATGACACGGCGCTCATGGAGGTCTTCGCCAACGCCGCCGTAGTGGCGCTCACCTTGGGCGAGGACCGCCTCGAGCTCGAACAGCTCCAGGTCACAGCCGAGCACGAACGGATCGGACGTGACCTGCACGACACCGTCATCCAGCGCCTGTTCGCTCTCGGCATGAGCCTGCAGAGCATCGAGCGATTGACGAGCGGGCCCGTGGCAGAGCGAATCGAGCACGCCGTCGACGGCCTGGACGAGGTGATCCGCGACATCCGTGAGACGATCTTTCGCCTCGAGCGGCCCACCGTGGCCGGATCTGGGCTTCGCTCCGAGGTCGACAAGGTCGTTGCGGCCGCCGCTGAGCAGCTCGGTTTCGCACCTCGGGTCGGATTTCAAGGCCCGGTTGACTCAGCCACGAACGCGGAGCTGCTGGCGCATGTCACCGCCGTTTTGACCGAGGTGCTCTCCAATGTCGTCCGTCATGCTGGCGCATCTGGCGTAGAGGTGGTGATCGCTGTCGAGGACGCGACCTTGCTCGTCTCGGTGGCCGACAACGGTGTTGGGCTCACGGCCGGCCGCAGTGCCGGAAACGGCTTGCGCAACATCGCGGACCGCGCTCGCGAGCTCTCGGGCTCGGTCTCGATCACCTCGCGCAACCCTACAGGGACCCTGGTCGAGTGGCGGGTGCCGATTAGCTGAAATAGCAGCTCTCGGCGATGGCGTCCCACGGCTCGAGGAAACGTGACTTTCGCCTCTAACCGGAAAGGGCTGCTCAGGTCGACTCTTGAATTGTGGACTGTGACGAGGCAATGGTTTTCGAGGAGCTCGGCAGGGATGACTGTCTCGGGCTGCTGCGGGACGAGGCCATCGGTCGGGTAGCCCTCACAGCCCGCGCCCTGCCCGTCGTGCTGCCCGTGAACTTCGCCTTGCTCGAAGGCGACATCGTATGGCGCTCGGCCCAAGGCACCAAACTGAACGACGCCTCGACGGGATTCGTCGTGGCCTTCGAGGTCGACCACTACGAGCCCGACCACAAGCAGGGCTGGAGCGTCATGGTCCAGGGGCTGGCGCACGTCATCACCGAGGCCGACGAGCTCCAGCGGGCACGGATGCTGCCCCTTGAGTCTTGGGCCCTCGAAGCCGAGGCGGACCGCTACGTATGTCTCGTGCCCAACATCGTGACGGGCATGCGCATTCGCCAGTTGAGCGCACCGAGACCACCCGACAGCTTGTGACACTGCGCCTGATAGCTGTTTGAAAGCGCCTCCTGGCGCCACGCGGGTCCAGGGAGCCTCCCCGCCCGTACACTTGGCGACGTGGAGGCGGTGCCGACCGGGGCCCGAAGAGGCGAGGACGGCAACCTCGATCGCGTCTTGACTGTTCCGAACGCCATTTCGCTCGCGCGGATACTCCTGCTGGGCTTGTTTTGTTGGCTCTTGATCGGGCCGGACCAAAGGATCACGGCAACGGTGGTGTTGATGGTGGTCGGCGTGACTGACTTCCTGGACGGCTACCTGGCCCGCAGATTCCACCAGGTGAGCACTCTCGGCAAGGTCCTCGACCCGATCGCCGACCGCCTGGTGCTCGTCACAGCCGTCCTTGCCATCACGGTCTACGGCGCTGTCCCTGTCTGGCTGGCTGTCGTCGTGCTTGGCCGCGAGCTGCTCGTGTCCCTCGCCGTCATGGGGCTCGCCGCTTTGAAGGCGCCACGCATCGACGTGGTCTGGTTCGGCAAGGCGGGCACATTCGGGCTTATGTGCTGTTTCCCCCTGTTCCTTCTCGGTGACGAAACGGCGACCTGGGCCCGAGTCCTGACCGACGTCACCTGGGTGGCGCTCGTGCCTGCGCTCATATTCGGCTTCGCTGCCGCCGTGGCGTACGTACCCCGCGCCCGCAACGCCCTCGAGGAACGCCGCAGCGCTCAAGCCCGCCATGAACCGGTGGCCTCGTGAAGGCAGTCATCATGGCCGGCGGCGAAGGCACGAGGCTCAGACCGCTTACAGCCAACCAGCCCAAGCCCATGCTGCCCATGGCCAACGCGCCGTTGGCCGAGCACGTGGTCAACCTGCTCCGTCAGCACGGCTTTGAGGAGATCGTCGTCACTGTCGGGTTCCTCGCCAGCACCATCCGCACCTATTTCGGTGACGGATCTGAGCTCGGCGTGCACCTCGTGTATGCGACCGAGGAGACGCCGCTCGGGACGGCAGGTTCGGTCCTCAACGCCCGTGACGAGCTTGACGACCGCTTCCTTGTCATCTCCGGAGATGTCCTCACAGACGTCGACCTGACTGCTCTCGTGGATTTCCACGCCAAGCAGGGGGCAGTTGTCACGCTCGCCCTCGAGGCGGTGCCGAACCCGCTCGAGTTCGGCATCGTGATCATCGACGGGGAAGGACGCGTCGAGCGCTTCTTGGAAAAGCCCGGTTGGGGCGACGTGTTCAGCGACACGATCAACACGGGCATCTACGTCCTCGAGCCGGAGGTCTTTGACTGGATCCCGAGCGGTCGGGCGGTCGACTTCTCCTCGGAGGTCTTCCCCGCGATGCTCGAGGCCGGGCGTCCCCTGTACGGCTATGTGGGCCGCGGCTACTGGGAGGACGTGGGCACGCTCGAGGCCTACTTGCGGGCGCACGCAGACATCCTCGACCGCAAGGTGCAAATCGATGTGCCCGGCTTCCCGCTGCGCCCAGACGTGTGGCTCGGCGCGGGTGCGGAGATCCACCCCTCGGCGAAGATCCTCGGGCCAGCGCTCATCGGCGACAACTGCCGCATCGCGGCAGGCGTCGAGCTGCATGGCCACTGCGTGCTCGGTGCCAATGTGCGCGTGGGCGAGAACACCGTGATCGAGCGGTGCGTGATCAACGACAACGTCTACCTGGCTTCGGCCGTGAGCGCCCGAGGCTGTGTGATCGCCCGGTCCTGCGACGTGCGCCAGGGTGTGCATCTCGAGGACGGAGTCGTCCTCGGCGAAGGCTCGAGGGTCGGACGCCAGGCCGTCGTCGGGGCCGGGGTGAAGGTGTACCCGCACAAGATCATCGAGGCTGGCGCCGTCGTGAACTCCTCGATCATCTGGGAGTCCCGGGGTTCGCGCAGGTTGTTCGGCAGATACGGCGTCGCAGGGATAGCCAACGTCGACCTTTCACCCGAGGTGGCCTTGCGGGTCGCTTTGGCCTATGCCACGACCCTTCCCAAAGGTGCCACCGTGGCCACCTCCAGGGACTCGAGTCGGGCGGCGCGGATGTTGAAAAGGGCCGCCATGGTCGGGGTCACCGCGGCCGGTTGCAACGTGGAGGACCTGGAGGCCGCGACAGTCCCGGTGACGAGGTTCCACACCCGGACCGGGACGACCGTCGGGGGCATCACCGTCCGGCTGGTACCGGGGGACCCGCAGTCAGTCGTGCTTCGCTTCCTCAATGAGGACGGCATGGACATCGATGAGGCGGCGCAGCGCAGGATCGAGCGTCTCTACGACCGGGAGGAGTCGCGCCGGGTCTTGGCGGCCGAGATCGGCGACATCGGTTTCGCCTCGAGAACCCTCGAGTTCTACACCAACGAGCTGACCAACCTCGTCGATCTTGAAGCCATCCGGGGGGCGAGGTTCAAACTCGTGCTCGACTACGCCTACGGCGCCACGAGCTTTGTCATGCCGAACGTGCTCGCCAAGCTCGGGGCAGACGTTCTCGGGATTAACCCGAACGTCTCGACGGCCGGCATCATCGGCTTCGAGAGGGCCGTGCACGCCGCCCGGCTCGTCGAGCTTGTCAAGTCTTCGGGTGCCAACCTGGGGGCGATTTTGGACCCCGACGGGGAGCAACTGACGCTCGTGGACGACACCGGCTACGTGCTCGACGATGACGAGGCTCTGCTGGCCCTCACCTTGCTCGTGGGCAGCGCCGAGCCCGCGAGCGTGATCGCCGTTCCGGTGGACGCAAGCATGCAAGTGGAGGCGATGTGCGCCGCCACGGGCTCAGAGGTGTTACGGACGAAGTTCTCAGGTAACCAGCTCTTGGAGGCGTCCGCGGCTCCTGGGGTCGCCCTGGCGGGGAACACCACCGGTGACTTCGTCTTCCCCCGGTTCGTGCCTGCCTTTGACGCCGTCGCGACCTTGGTGCGACTTCTCGCGATTTTGGCGACCGGCAAAGAGAAGCTTTCTTCGATCGTCGCACGCCTTCCGAAGTGCTTCATGGTGAGGCGGGACGTGCCGACGCCCTTCGAGCGAAAGGGCCTCGTGATGCGAACTCTCGTCGAGCGTGCCGACCCGGCCGAGCTCGTCCTGCTCGATGGCCTTAAGACCATTGACTCGGGCGGTTGGACCCTGGTGCTACCCGATCCGGACACCCCGGCTACTCACGTCGTCGCCGAAGGGCGAAGCCGCCAAGACGCCGAACAACGTGCCCAGCGGGCGGCGGAATCCATCGAACGGATCATCACCGAGGGCGTCGGTTGAAGCCTTAACCCCAGCCGGCCGGAGCCCACCAGCGCGCTTTGTCCAGACGCCGGGCAAAAAGGCGAGAGCTGCGGCGAGTGAGTACGATCGCCGCAAAGTGAGTTTCACCACCGCCCCCCAAAAAGGAGCCGTAAGAAATGGACGTCCCCCAGGATTTGAGATACACCTCCGACCACGAGTGGGCGCGACTTGAGGACGCCAAGGTTCGCGTAGGCCTCACCGACTTTGCCCAGGAGGCCCTCGGAGACATCGTTTTCGTCCAGCTGCCTGCCGTTGGTGACGCCGTCGCCAAAGGAGGCGAACTAGGCGAGGTCGAGTCGACCAAGTCGGTTTCTCAGGTCTATGCGCCCGTGGGCGGCACTGTCGTAGAGGTGAACGCGACCTTGAGCGACCAGCCCGAGCGCATAAACTCCGACGCCTACGGCGAAGGCTGGCTTTGTGTGATCGAGCCTTCCACGCCTTCGGAGTTCGACGAGCTTTTGGACGCTGCCGGCTATCTTTCCCTGACCGAATCCTGAGCCCTGACCGAATCCTGAGGCGTCGCCGGCCGGGCGCGACGGTGCGACATACCGGTCCGAGCGCGAGTGACGAGGAGCGCAACAGTGACCATTTGCCTCCTGAGCTCTTCACGATCGGCCGAGCGCGCCCCAGCAAGTCTCAGGTACCGTACTGGAGTGTTCTGTAACAACTGCGGCCACCGAAACCCGGCCGAATCAAATTTCTGCTCCTCGTGCGGCGCGCCTCTTGCTCCGAGCACCGACACGACGATCTCATTCCTGCCGGAGGATCCTTCGGGTGACCCCGCGGAAGAGGAGATAAGTGTCCCCGCAGGCGACTTCGCGGAAGGCACGGGCGTGCTCGTCGTAAAGCGCGGGCCCGACGCCGGGGCGCGCTTCGTGCTGACGGGTGGGGTCACCCGGGTGGGCCGGCATCCAGACAGCGAGATCTTCCTCGACGACGTGACCGTGTCACGTCGCCACGCTGAGTTCCGACGCGAGGGCGCGCACTACGCGGTGGCTGACGTCGGCTCTTTGAACGGGACCTACGTCAACCGGGAGCGGATCGAGACGGCCACCTTAAAAGGTGGCGACGAGGTCCAGATAGGCAAGTTCAAGCTGGTCTTCCTCTCCACGAGCGTGGGCTAGGTCGAAGTGGGGGAGCGTTCCTATCTTGCTATTGGCGATGTTCTCGCGCTCTTGCGAGACGAGTTCCCAGACATCACGATCTCGAAGATCCGCTTCCTCGAGAGCAGGGGTCTGCTCGACCCGGAGCGCACGCCTTCGGGATATCGAAAGTTCTACGAGTCAGACGTCGACCGCCTTCGTTGGATACTCCGCCAGCAACGTGAGCACTTCCTTCCTCTAAAGGTCATCAAGGGTCGTCTCGAGAACGGCATGACGGACCCAGACGCACCCACTCCGCACCTTTTCGAGATGGGCGACCCGCCCCCCGAGCCAGAGGCGCAGCCCGTGCTCGTAGGCGTCCCCGGAGGAGGCCAGGCCGCCGAGGAGCGTGCTCTGGCGGCGCTGGCGCCGATGGCGGCCGTCGCCGGCTCGTCTGAGCGCACGACCAACCGCACCCCGACTGTGGTGCTGGGAAAAGGCGAGTCGCCGCCGGCCGCGAACGAGGACCAAACCCCGGCCCTGGCGAAATCCGGTGATTTGCCCGAGGTCCGCCAGAAGGCGGCCACGGGCGCTTCGCCCGGGGCGGACGAAGCTGGCGTGGCTAGCAGCTCTTCTAGACGCCGACGGGCGCCGGCCGGCGTGGCCGGGCCTGAGCCCGCTGCGAAGGCCGTCGAGACGGCCCGTCGGGGGCCGGAGACCTCCCCCGAGCCCGGCGCCCACGCCAGGCCAGCTGCTCAAGGCAGCGCCCAAGCCAAGGCGGCTCCGGCCGAAGCGAAAGCCGCGGCCGAAGCCGGCGAAGGGGCCGAGTCAGGAGACGAGGAAACCAAGGAGGCCTCGACGGCGGTCAGGCGTGTCCCCTCACGGCCAACGGCGGGGCTGCCGGGCGCGGGGCTTTCTGGAGCCAGCTTCACCCTTGCCGAGCTCGCCCACGCCAGCGGGCTCGAACTGGCGGGCGTCGAGGAGCTGGAGAGCTTCGGCCTCATCGCCGGCCGCACCGTGGCCGGCGTGCACTGCTATGACGAGGAGGCGGTCCTTGTCGCCAAGCTTGCCGCCCGCTTTTCCGCCTACGGCATCGAAGCGCGCCACCTCAAGGTCTTCAAGCACGCCTCGGACCGCCAGACTGGTCTTTTCTCCCAAGTAGTCACGCCCCTGCTGCGCCAGAGGAACCCCGAGGCCCGGGCGCGCGCCATCGAAGACCTGTCCGAGCTCGCCGAGCTCGGTGAAGCGCTGATGCGGTGCTTCTCCCAAGCGACGCTGCGCGAGCTGACCGGGGGGTGAGCCAACCCGAGGGCTCGAGCCGTTCCCTCCTCGACGCCGGCGAGCTGGCCGCCATCGCCCGTCGCCTCGGAGGCGAGATCACGCGGGACTACCCCGACGGAGTCGTGCTCGTCGCCTTGTTGAAAGGGAGCATCTGCTTTCTCGCCGACCTCGTCCGGGAGATGCACGTGGCCTGCGAGCTCGACTTCCTCGCCCTTTCGGCCTACGGGGACGGCAGGACGCGGGTGCGGGTCGTGAAAGACCTCGATCTTGAGGTGGCAGGTCGCGACGTCGTGGTCGTGCTGGACATCGTCGACACGGGGCTCACGCTCGCCTACCTTTTGCGCCTGCTCGCTTTGCGCGGAGCCCGTTCGACGGTCGCCTGTGCTCTCTTGGACCGCCAGAACCGCAGGTTGCTGCCAGTCGAGATCCGCTACGTAGGCCAGGTCATAAACGACGAGCACGTGATCGGCTACGGCTTGGACCTGGACGAGCGCTACCGGAACCTGCCCGGGCTCAAGGTCGCGGCAGAAACGGACTTAGGTGGGGAGCCAACTGCGATGTTCGCGCGGCTCGCGCGGCGGTAAGTTGCTGTCATGGTCGAGGTGCATCTAAGGGCCGTCCGTGTCGACCTGGGGACGAGCACCCCGGTCGTGCTGCTGGAAGAGACAGAAGGCGCTCGCAGGTCTTTGCCGATCTTCGTTGGCGGACCGGAGGCGACCGCGATCGCCTTCGCATTACAGGGAGTCGAACCGCCCCGTCCCATGAGCCATGACCTCATGCGCGAGCTCGTCGAGACACTCGGGGCCAAGGTCGTGCGCGTCCTCGTGACCGAGCTTCGCGAGGGGACCTTTTTTGCCGAGCTCCACCTGCGAGCCGGCGAGCGTGACGTGGTGGTGTCATGTCGTCCCTCGGACGCGATCGCCCTCGCGACGCGTACCCGCTCGCCTTTGTACGTGGCCGACGACCTCATGGAGACCGAAGGGCTCGTGATCGAGCCCGATGACGATGACGTCACCGTCGAGGGCAACCCGGACGAGCTCGTCGGCGAATTCCGGGAATTCCTGGACAAGATCAGGCCTGAGGACTTCACCTCGTAATCCTCCGGTTAGTCCTCCGGCCGGCAGATGTTGCCGGCCCGTGTCAACCTGAAGCTCAAGCTGCAGTAGACGTCGGCCCTCAGCTTGAGCTTAAGGGTCGACCGGTCGTTGACGTCGAGCTTTGTTGGCCCTAACCTTCATTACGAGGGTGTAATTACCGCGCTGTGCTCCGCCAGGGCAAGGAGCTTTGCTCGGTAGCTGAAGACAGGGGCACAAGATGGACCAAGTCGGTTTTCGCGGGCCACAGGTTTGCAGCATTGTCGGTATCACTTACCGGCAGCTCGATTACTGGGACCGCACGGGACTTAGCCGGCCGTCGCTCGCAAGAGCGCGAGGCAGCGGCTCTCAGCGCTTGTACTCATACAGGGACCTGCTTGAACTGAAGGTCATCAAGCAGCTCCTCGATGGCGGCGTCAATCTGCGCCAGGCCAGGCGGGCCATCGAATGCCTGCGCGACTCGGTCGGGGAGGACCTCGCGACAGCCAACCTTGTGATCGTCGGCGAGGGGTCGGTGCTCGTCCGCACGGGTGAAGAGATCATCGACTTGCTGCGCGGCGGACAAGGCGTCTTCAACGTCGTACCTCTCGCCGGTGTGGTGGGCGAGGTCGATGCGGCCATCTTGCGCATCGAGCCGGCCCGTGTCTCCATCAGCGAGCCACCTGCCGGAACCGAGCAAGCCGCCGCGAAGAGCGTGACGGCGCCCGGGTCGGACCGGCTGGCCGAGGGAGGCTAGACGCTCTCCGGCCGGCGATCCCGCTCGGTGTCAGAGCCCTCATCGCACACCTCGGTGCGCTTTGCTCACGACTCTGAGCGCCTGTTTGCCGAGCTGCTCGACTACTACGAGGTCGCCTGGGAGTACGAGCCCGTTGAGTTCGTGCTCGCCTGGGGCCCCGACGGACAGCCGACGAGCGCCTTCCGGCCGGATTTCTACCTGACCGAGCATGACTTGTTCCTCGAGCTCACCACTCTTCGTCAAGAGCTCGTGACAGTGAAGAATCGCAAGCTTCGCCAGATGGCCGAGCTGTATCCAGAGGTGAGCGTAAGGGTCCTTTACCGCCGCGATGTCTTTGGCTTGCTGGGAAAGTACCTGCCAGAAGCAACGGCTAGATTGGCCGGGTGACCCTCAAACACTCTTCATTACACGCCGAACATGTAGAACTCGGCGCGAAGCTTGTTGACTTCGGCGGCTGGGAGATGCCGCTTTCTTACCCGGAAGGGACCATCGCAGAGCACCTCGCCTGTAGGAACGACGCTGCCGTATTCGATGTCAGCCACCTCGGGACCGTGCGGGTGAACGGCCCCGGCTCTTTCGAGCTCTTGCAGACGAGCCTGACCAACGACCTGAAAAAGATCGGACCGGGGCGCGCCCAGTACCAGCACCTGCTCGACGAAGCTGACGCCTCCGTGCTGGACGACCTCATCGTGTGGTGGGTCGGCGACGAGCGTTTCGACGTCATGCCGAACGCCTCGAACACGGCGCGGGTCATCTCGGTGCTTGGCGGCCACGACGTGACCCAGGAACGGGCCGTCATCGCCGTGCAGGGCCCCCGGGCACGCGAGCGGCTCTCCGCCGTATCGCCTGAAGCGGCCGCCGTCGGTCACTTCGCCGTGGCCGACTTCGAGTACAAGGGCGTGCCCTGCCGCGTGGCGGGCACAGGCTACACGGGCGAGGACGGGGTCGAGTGTGCCGTGCCCGGTGAGATCGCCCCCGCCTTTTGGCGCGAGGTCCTGGCAGCCGGGGTCGCCCCAGCCGGTCTCGGAGCCCGCGACACCTTGCGCCTCGAAGCGGGACTGCCCCTTCACGGCCACGAGCTCGGGGCCGGCATCACCCCGCTGCAAGCTGGCATCGCCTGGGTCGTCAGTTGGGACAAGGGCCCCTTCCGTGGTCGCGAGGTGCTCGAGAAAGAGCGCGAGAGCGGCCCTTGGCGCCGCCTGCGGGGGCTTCTCACCGAGGGTCGCAGGCCGCCACGCAACGGCGACGCCGTGCTCGTGGGCGGGGAGTCCTGCGGGGTGATCACAAGCGGCAACTACTCGCCCGTTTTGCAGCGAGGCA
The DNA here is from genome assembly GCA_963779425.1 of uncultured Acidimicrobiaceae bacterium. Taxonomy (GTDB): domain Bacteria; phylum Actinomycetota; class Acidimicrobiia; order Acidimicrobiales; family Bog-793; genus Fen-455. Next base: position 206,906 of record CAVZYD010000009.1, on the reverse strand, counting down.
TCGCCCTCGCCTTCTTGCCGCCCGAGACCGCCAATGGCGCCGCGGTGGAGATCGCCCTGCGGGGGGTCGGGGTACCGGCAACGGTCGTTAAGCCGCCCTTCCAGCGTCTAAGCGAAGGAGGCACAAAGTCGTGACCGCGCCATTTGTCGCTCACACCGACACCGAGATCGCCGAGATGCTCGGGTTCTTGGGTCTTTCCGAGCTCGACGACCTGTTCGCCGAGATTCCCGAGGCGCTTCGCCTTTCCGGGGGATTGGCCCTTCCCCCGGCCATGTCCGAGCCGGACGTGGCCTGGCGGCTCGAGGAGCTCGCCGCCCGCAACCGTGCTTGTGGCCGTGACCTGGTTTGCTTCGCCGGGGCAGGCTCTTATGACCACGAGATCCCAGCGGTCGTGAAGTCTCTCGCCTCACGTTCGGAGTTCCTCACCGCTTACACCCCCTATCAGCCCGAGGTTGCCCAAGGGGTGCTGCAGGCGGTCTTCGAGTTCCAGACGATGATCGCCCGCCTGAGCGGCCTTGAGGTCGCCAACGCCTCGCTCTATGACGGGGCGGCCTCGCTCGTCGAGGCTGTGAACCTCGCCGTCGTGGCCTCGAACTGCCACCGTGTGCTGTGCTCGCAAGGGGTCAACCCGCATTGGCGCAGGCAACTCGACACCTTTTCCCGCGGCTCGGGCAACCAGATCGAAATCGTGCCCTTGCAGGGAGGTGTCACGGCTTGGGACGAGGTTGTCGGAGAGGGACCCGCCGGTGCCGTCGTCGTGGCCGCGCCGAACTTCCTCGGTTGCTTGGAGGATTTGGGGGCGGCCCGCGCCCTCGCCGATCACGTCGGTGCGCGCCTCGTGGTCTGCTTCGACCCCGTCTCGGCAGGCCTGCTCCGCCCACCGGGCGAGCTCGGTGCGGACGTGGTCGTGGGGGAAGGACAACCCTTCGGTACCTCGCTCGGCTTCGGGGGGCCTTACCTAGGCCTGTTCGCCTGCCGCCTCAAAGACGTGCGGAGAATTCCCGGCCGCATCGTCGGGGAGACTCTGGATCGGCAGGGGCGTCACGCCTACGTCATGACACTGCGGGCGCGCGAGCAGGACATCCGGCGCGAGCGGGCGTCCTCCAACGTCTGCACGAACCAGACCCTCATGGCCGTGACAGCGGCGATCCACCTTTCCTGGCTGGGACCGCAAGGCTTGCGCGAGGTGGCGCTGCGCTCCGCTCGAGCCACCCGTTATGTGCGCGAGGCCCTCTTGGGCATCGATGGGGTGGAGCCACTTACGAGGGCGCCGCTGTTGCGCGAGTTCGCCGTCAAGACTCCCCTGGAGCCCGAGGTGCTCATCGAACGGCTGCTAGATGACGGCTTCCTTGCGGGCGTGCCGGTGAGGGCCGGCTTCGAGGGGACCGCCTATGACGGCGGTCTGCTCGTGGCGGCAACCGAGCGCCGCACCCGGGCCGAGATTGACGAGTTCGCCGCAGCATTCGAAAAGGCTGTCCGATGAGCGCCCCGATGCCCGCTGGCCGGGCCCTCGGAGCTCCGCTCGTCGCCCACGACTTCGAGCCGACGATATTCGAGTTCTCCGTGCCGGGACGCCATGCCGCGTCGTTCCGCACGAGCGAACTACCGGCCTGGACCGCCGAAGAGCTCGTCCCGGAGGCCTTCAGGCAGATCCAGCCCGTCGCGCTGCCGGAGGTCTCAGAGCGCGACCTCGTGGCCCATTTCACCCGTCTCACCCACCGCCAGTACTCCGTCGACCTCGGTGCTTACCCGCTGGGCTCGTGCACGATGAAGTACAACCCGAAGGCGGCCGATGCCGGTGCCGCCCTGCCTGGCTTCACCCAGGTCCATCCGGGCGCTCCGGTTTCTTGTGCCCAGGGCTGGCTCGAGGTGCTGGTCGAGCTCGAGGAGAGCCTTTGCGAGATCACGGGCATGGCCGCGGCCACCTTGCAACCCGCGGCAGGCGCCGCGGGCGAGCTCACGGGGCTTCTTTTGATGAGGGCCTACCACGAGGCTCGGGGCGAGTCTGAGCGCCGGCGCCGGGTGATCATCCCGGACTCGGCTCACGGCACGAACCCGGCTTCGGTGACACTTGCTGGCTACGAGGTCGCCACGGTGGGCACGAATGCCCGGGGCGGGGTCGACCTCGACGCCTTGCGGGCCCTGCTCGACGACGACGTGGCGGGGATCATGCTCACCAACCCGAGCACGCTCGGCCTGTTCGAGGAGGACATCGTCGAGATCGCCGAGGCCGTCCACGGCGTGGGCGGGCTCCTCTACTACGACGGCGCCAACCTCAACGCCATCCTTGGGGTCGTTCGCCCGGGCGACATGGGCTTTGACATAGTGCACATGAACGTGCACAAGACCTTCGCCACCCCCCACGGTGGCGGGGGCCCAGGAGCCGGGCCGGTGGCCGTCTCGGCCGCGCTGGCGCCCTTTTTGCCTGGCCCGCGTCCGACTCGCACCGCCTCGGGCTTCGCGTTCACGATGCCCGAGCGCTCCATCGGGCGGTTGCATTCTTGGCACGGCAACGCCCTCGTGCTGCTGCGGGCGTGGATCTACCTGCGTCTCAATGGAGGCGACGGTCTAAAGCGCGTGTCGGAGATCGCCGTGCTGAACGCGAACTGGTTCAAAGAGCGTGTCCGGGGCGCCTTCGACATCGCCTATGACAGGACCGTGATGCACGAGTGCGTCATATCGGCAAAGACGCTCCACCACAAGGTGGGCCTTTCCGCCCTCGATGTCGCGAAACGGCTCATGGAGCTCGGTTTTCACCCTCCGACCGTCTACTTTCCTCTCATCGTCGAGGAGGCTTTGATGGTCGAGCCCACCGAGACCGAGAGCCCGCAGACGGTGGCTGCGCTCGCAGACGCCTTCCTCCAGATCGCCAACGAGGCGCTCGAGGCCGGCAACGCCGAGGAGGCGGAGGCGGCCCCGCGCACGACTCCGGTGGGACGCGTGGACGATGCCCGGGCGGCCCGCAAGCTCGTCGTGACATTCGATCAGCGCAGCGAGGACTGAGCGACCCAGCCTCTAAGGCACACCGCCGCCCTGGGGCGCCGGTGTGCGCTCAAGAGAGGCGCTCGGCCAGGTAGGCAAGGGCGAGCGGGTAGCGGTACTCGATGGCGGAATGGGTGCCGTCGAACAGCTCGAAGGCGACGTCGCTGATACCCACCGCGGCCAGCTCGGCGACGAAAGCCTCGGCCCCGACGTCGAGGTGGTAGTCGTCAGCGCGCCCGGCGTCGACCCAGATAGCCCGCTGGGAGGCCAGAGCCGGTACGTGCAAGGGGACCATCCTGACCGGGTCCCAAGCGAGCCAACGCGCCCAGACGGCCTCGTCGATACGGCCGGAGCCGAGATCGATCGGCACGTTCACCGTCCCGTCCTCGTTTGGGGAGAAGCAGGCCGAAATCGCCCGGAGCATCACTACTTCCGCGTCGGAACGGCGCGAGAGCGCCGGCCGGGTCGCCATGTCGGCGAAGAACACCTCGAGGCTCGACTCGTAGTGGTCGCGAAGCGTCCTATAGGCCTCGACGAGGCCCGGCAGGTAGGAGAACTCGTAAAGGGCGTCGCCGGCATGTGTGGCGAGGCCCCCGAACAGGTCCGGACGAAGCATGGCGGTGATCATGGCCCCGAAGCCGCCGGAGGACTTGCCCTGCACACCGCGGTGGGCGGGGTCGTCGAGGGTGCGGTAGTTGGCGTCGACGAACGGGACGACGTCTTCGCACAGGTAGGTGTGGTAGCGGCCCGTGGCGGGCGAGTCGACGAACTGGCTGCCCCCGATCGAGGTCCAGGCGTCGACGAACACGACGATGCACGGGGGCGCCGACGCGGAGGCAAAAAGCTCGTCGGCCATCTCGGGATAGGTCGGGCGGAGGTTGTTCGTCCGGGTGTTCCAAGCGGGCAGGGCTCCGAAGAAGCCCTGGAGCACGTAGACGGAGGGGTAGCGCCGGCTCGGCTCGTCGTCGTAGCCGGGGGGCAGGTAGACATAGAGCGGCCGTCGGGGCGTATCGCCGAGGGCGTTGTCCTCTAAGGCGTGGCTCGTGATCTCCAACTCCTCGAGCCGGCCTGCATATGTCGATGACCAAGGGCGCATGGCCCAACCATAGGTGTGGGGGGCAAGGGCCGGGATCTGGCAGACCAAGCGCTCCCGCAAGGGCGGCAAACGAGGCCGGGGCTAACCTCGAGCCGTGGGTTGCGCGTGGTTCTCGCGTCGGGCAGTCATGCTCCATTTGACAGCCATCATCGTCGTCCCGGGTTGCCTCGCTCTCGGATGGTGGCAGCTTCACCGAGCCCTCTCGGGCAACGCTTTGAGCTGGGCGTACACAATCGAGTGGCCCTTTCTTGCCGGTTATGGCGTCTACATGTGGTGGAAGATCCTGCACGAGCAGCCCACAAAGGAGGCGACCGCTTCGAGCGAGGTTGGGGCCGGGGACCCGAGCGGCGCCTCGACCCATTTCGAAGACGACACCGAGGACGACGAGCTAGCCGCCTACAACCGCTACCTGGCCGAGCTAAATGAGGCAGATCAGCGCAAGCTACGTTGAGGAGTTCGTGGACCCGGCGCAAAAAAGGACGCTTGCTCGCTACCGGGCCATGGCCTATGTCGTCGGCGTGGGCCTTTTGGTCCTGGTGCTCGTAGGCGTCCCGCTCCAGTACGCCGCCGGCAAGCCGGCGCTCGTGCAGGTCGTCGGCCCGATACACGGGTTCTTGTACATCGTCTACCTGTTGAGCGTGGCCGACCTCGTCCGGCGCTTCCGCATGAGCCTCGGCCAGGTGGTGGCGCTCGTGGCAGCAGGGTTCGTCCCGTTCCTCGCCTTTGTCGTGGAGCGCCTCACGACGCGGCGCCTCGAGCAGGCCGACGCCGGGCCGGGCGGTGACGCCAGCCCCGTCATGGGTGGCCAGGCGGGGCAGGGACCATGACGCGGCCGGTCGTCATGGAGTCCGGAACACTGGGCGTCCCGGCCGTCGTCATCCACGGCGGAGCGGGAGAGTTTGCCAGTCACGCCTCGAAGGCTCAGTTGGCACGACTCGAAGCGGGCCTCTCGGGCGCCCTCGAGGCTGCCTGGGAGGTCCTCGCCGGCGATGGTGAGGCCCTCGAGGCCGTCGTGCAGGCCGTTGGGTGGCTCGAGGCCTCGGGCGACTTCAACGCCGGGCGGGGCGCCGTGGCCACATCGCAGGGCACGGTCGAGACCGACGCCGCCGTGATGGAGGGCGCGAGCGGCGCCGTGGGCGGCATCTGCGCCGCGACGTGGCCCGAGAGCCCCGTCCGGGCCGCCCGGGCAGTCATGGGGCTGGGAGGTCCGAGCGAGGGGCCGATCCTGCTCGCCGGTGCTGGCGCCGACCGTTTTTGCGAGGGTGCAGGTCTTGCCCGAAGGGACCCGGCGCGCCTGACGGGCCAAGGTGTGGTGCCCATCTCGCGCAGCGGCACCGTGGGAGCGATCGCCCTCGACCGGCACGGTCACCTCGCCGCCGCCACCTCGACCGGTGGGCGGCTCGGCAAGCTTCCCGGGCGTGTCGGAGACTCGCCGATCGTCGGAGCGGGAACCTGGGCGGACGACCGCAGTGTCGCGGTCTCGGCGACCGGGGAGGGCGAGTCGTTCGTCGTGGCGGGCTTCGCCCACCGAGTCCACTGGGCCGCCGCGGCCGGAATGGCGCTCGAGCTTGCCCTCGGCGACGCCCTCGACTCGGTGCGCGGCCGCGGCGGTCACGGCGGTGCCATCGTGCTGGCCCAAGACGGCCGATATGCCGTCGGTTTCGACACCCTCGCCATGGCGCGGGGTTGGCGGGCGGACGGGATGGCGACGGTACGCCTGCTCCGTGCGGACCCGTGAGGGCCAAAGAGAGCTAGCTGTCTTCGCTCGGGGGCTTGTCCGCCGGCTCGGGGGCGAGGATGATGCGGTCCCTGCCTTGGGCTTTGGCCTGGTACATGGCGACGTCGGCCACGTTCACCACCTCTTCGAGCACCGCCCCGTGACGGGGGAAGAAGGCGACTCCGATGGAAGCGGTCACGCGTTCGACGCCGTTGCCCGGCGCGGGCAGCTTTGTGAGAACCTCCTGCACGGCTTCGGCGACCCGCATCGCGCCGACCTCGTCGGTGTCGTGCAACATGACGAGGAACTCCTCGCCTCCATAGCGCACGGCGGCGTCTCCGGTGCGCAAGGTGGCCTGGATCGCCCGGGCCACGTTGCGCAAAAGACCGTCACCAGCGGCGTGGCCACACTGGTCGTTGACTTTTTTGAAGTGGTCGAGGTCGATCATCAAGATGCCGATCTCGGTGCCCGCCCGACCGCTTCTGGCTGCCTCGCGCGCTGCCAGCTCGTCCCACCAGCGATGGTTCAAAAGCCCGGTCAAGGGATCGGTCATGGCACGCAGCTCGAGCTCGGCGTAGAGCTGGGCGTTGCGCCAGGCGGCGGCGGTGATGTAGCCGAAGAGGGCACAACGCTCGAGATCCTCGTCGGTGAACTGGGACAGGCCGTTGCGCCACATGTCAATGACCCCGAGGCGGTGGTCCCCGGCTATGAGGGGGACGACGAGCATGGACTCCTCGAGTGTCGACTCGTCCTGACCAGGTATCGGCAGTGCCTCGGAGTGGCTGCGGGTGTCGGGGCAGTTGTAGGGGTAGCCGCGCAAAAAGGCCCAGCCGGTGATGCCCCGGTCCAGGGAGATCTCGATCTCATGCAGGCCTTCGAGGGCGCCGCCGGCAAGCACGCGAGGCATGAGCTGGTAACGGTCCCAGTCCGCCTCGAAAATGGCGAAGCGGTCGGCGTGAACCGTCTGCGGCAGGTGCTCGGCGGTGACCTGGAGTATCTGACTCGGGTCGTGCTCGGCCTGCATCCTGCGGGCGGCCTCGCCGAGCGACCAGGCGAAACCCTGGGCATCGAGGGGTACGTCGCGGACCGTCGGGAGCTTGGCGACAAGAGCCGGGGCGTCAAGCGATACGCCCGGAGCGGCGAAGACGCGCACTCCTTGGCGGCGGAACCAGGAGGCAGAGACGACCTCGTCGCCCGGTTCGGTCCAGGTGGCGTCGAGAACCGCAGGTGAGCCGAGGTGTGGACCGACGCCAAGGCGCACGCCGAGCCCGATCATGCGGTGGGCGGTGGTGTCGTCGACGATGCCCCGGGGGATGACGTGCGCATTGAGGCGTGCGCAGTAGGCGAGCAGGCCGGCGAGCTCGGCGCGGGCCCGGACGCCGCCCGTCGAGACGTAGTCGGTGTAGCTCATGTCCAAAAAGACGAAGTTCGGCATCAATTCGGCGACGGCGCCCCGCGCGAGCACGCCCGGAGCCACGTCGGCGAGCGCGACCTGGAATCCCTCGTCTCTTAGCTGCTCGACGTGCCGGTTGACGAGCTCCGGCAGGGCGAGCGCCGCCGCCTCGGCGATCAACCAGGCGATCTCGACGGGCGCCGCCCCGATGTCGTCAGCCCTTGTGAACGGGTCGAACTCCTCGTCCTCGAGGAGGGCTGTCGCCAAGGGCACAAACAACAGGGCGGGGCTCGTGTACTGAACCGCGGGAAGCGCGCCGAGCACGAAGTTCCTCGTGTCGTAGCGCATGGGTCCGCGCGGGAGGGCCTCGTAACCGAACACTGTGCGGTCATGCAGGTCCATCACCGGCTGAAGCGCAACGAGGGCAGAGAAGTCGGAGGACTCCTCGTCTGACTCGTCACCTCTCAGTCCAGGTATTTTCACGGCTCAAGCGTAGAGCGATCCGGGCCAGGCATGTTGCGGAGACGTAATGATTGCCCCGCCGGGCCCGATCCCAAAGCTGCTCGGACGGTAGAGTCCCGCAGTGTGAACAGCCAGGGTCACGGGTCATGGGTCGTCGTCGGCCTCGACAACGGGGGCACGAGTAACAGTGCCACCGTGCTCGACAGCTCGGGGCGCTTCCTCCTGAACAGCCTTTTCGAGACCCCAAGCCGGGTGCTCGAGGGACCCGAGGTGGCGATCGGAGCTCTCGTCGAGTCACTCGAGCAGGTGCTCGAGCTCACAGGCATGCAACGCGGCTCTGTACGCGCCGTCGGGCTGGGCACGCCCGGGCCGGCGAGCGCCGACGGGGTGATCAGCGCGAGGGGCTCAACGAACTTCTCAGACGCCCCCTGGCAGCGCTTTGACTACCGCGCCGCGCTGGAGCTCCGCCTCGGGCTCCCCGTGGTCTACAACAACGACGGCAACGCAGCGGCGTTGTACGCCCACCACTCCTATTTCGGGCGCGACGCCGAGTTTCGCTCCTCCGTCTCGGCGATCGTGGGCACGGGCCTGGGGGGCGGGGTCATCGAGGCGGGCCGTGTCGTCCGCGGCGCCGCCGGCATGGCAGGCGAGCTCGGCCATGTCCACATACCGATGGAAGGCCTGCTCGGCGAGGACCAGGCGATGCCGAGGTGCAACTGCGGGTTCTCCGGCGACGTCGAGAGCATCGCCTCCCTCACCGGCATACGGAACAACCTCTTGCCCTACTGGCTGGGGCGGTTCCCGGACCATGGTCTCGCCCGGGCCGAGTCGATGGCCCAGGCAGCCAAGCTGGTCAGGGGCTACGGAGAGGCCGCGGACGCCCTGGCGCTCGCTATCTTCGGCCAGCAGGCGATGGCGCTCGGGCGCCTTTTTACCATCGCGAGCAACTTTCTGGACCCGAGTGGCTACTTCATCGGCGGCGGTGTCGTTGAGGCCGCCCCGAAATTCCGCGAGTGGTTCCTGGCAAAGGTCCGCGAGAACACGACCCTTCGCGAGGAACAGGCCGAAGCCGTCTCCTTCGAGCTCATCCCCGACCTCGACATGGCAGGCGCCCGCGGGGCCGCCCTGGCGGCACTGCAGTGGCTCGAGATCTGATCCCCAGGACATCCCGGGTCGCCTGAGCGAGCTAGACCGGGCGAGGAAGGCCCTTCACGCGCTTGTCGCCAACAGCTCCTGGTTCGGCGCCGGGCGAGTCTCGTGGCGGGCCAGGAAGTCCTTGCGGCGGATGAGGACCAAGGACCCGATGGCACCCACGAAGGCGAGCACGGCCGTGACGACCATGAGACTGTCGATGCCGCTCGCGAAGCTCGAGCGGATGGCGAGTCCCAGCTGGTGGCGAAGGGCCGGGGGAGCGAGGCCGATCGCCTTGGCGGGGCTGCCCTGTCGGATGAGGGTCACGACCTGGGGAGCGCGCGCCGCCAGTCCCGGCACCGACGCCAAGGCACGGGTCAGGTTGTCCCGCAGAGCGCTGGCGAAGATGGAGCCGAGGGCGGCGATGCTCACGGCGAAGCCGATCTGGCGAAACGTCGAGTTGACCCCAGAAGCCATGCCGGAGCGTGCCGGAGGGACCACGCCGATGGCGGTCGAGGCGAGGGGCGGGTTGACGAGCCCGGCCCCGATGCCGGCGAGGAGGAAGCCGGGCAGGAGGTGGGTCCACGAGCTCGTGCCGTTGAGCCCGGTCATCACGAGCAGGCCGACACCGACAAGGGCCAGGCCGGGAGCGATGAGGTAGCGCACCGGCACGTGCTCGCTCAGCCGCCCGCTGATGCCCGCGGCGAGGAAAGTCCCGCCGGTGGAGACGAGAAGGCGTAGGCCGGTGTCCAGTGCCGAGTAGCCGAGGATGTCCTGCAGGTAGAGCACCAGGTAGAGGAACATGGCAAAGAGCGAGCCGTTCATGGCGAAGGCCGCCACGAGGCCACCCACGAAAGTCGGGGTACGAAACAGGGACATGTCGAACATGGGGTGGTCGATGCGGAACTCGACCGCCACGAAGCTGGCCAAAAGAACTCCGCCGAGCGCCAAAGACACGATGACCCCGGTGTTGCTCCAGGTCGTCTCGCTCGCCCGGATGAGGCCGTAGACGAGGCCGATAAGGCCGCCGGTGAGCACCAAGAAACCGGCCCAGTCCGGTCGGCCGGGGTGAGGAGCGCGCGACTCCTCTACTTTCCACAGGGTCACGCCGATGGCCGCGATGCCGACGGGGACGTTGACCAAGAAGATGCCCCGCCAGTTGATGCCCGTAGTGATAGCGCCACCGAGGATGGGCCCGAGGGAAATCGCCACGCCGGTGACCGCCCCCCAGACGCCGAAGGCGACACCTCGGTCCTTGCCGCGGAAGCTATCTGCCAACAATGCGAGCGAGGTGGCGAACACGATCGCTCCGCCGATGCCCTGGCCGCTGCGCGAGATGATCAGCATCGTCGGGCTCTGGGCCAAACCGCAGGTGAGCGAGCCCAGCGTGAAGATCGTGAGCCCGATGGCGAACAGTTTCCGGCGGCCGTATCGGTCGGCGAGCACCCCTGTCGTGAGGAGCAAGGAGGCCAAGGTCAAGGCGTAGGCGTCTATGACCCACTGCACATCTCCGAAGGTGGCATGCAGCGAGGTCTGTATCTCGGGCAGGGCGACGACAACGATCGTCACATCGAGCAGCAGCATGAACGTGCCAGAACAGACCGCAAGCAGTGTCCACCACTTCTTGTCCATGGGCCTTTCCTTTGCTCCCGCGTGGGCGTGCCATGCCCGAAGAGGAACTTCGTCCCCCCAGGCCAACCCTGTCGATCTTCGGCAGGGTCACTCGCAAAGCTCGAGCCTGTCGAGGATATCGGTCAACAGGCCTCGGACCGCCACCTTTACTAGGTGGCGAAGCTAACCGCGCCCAGTCCACACTGGACCGGTGACCACGACCATCTCCGCATCTTCACCTGGGACAGCCTGGGCCACCCGTGTGAACGGGGCCCCGATCGCCTTCGACTACGACGACGTCAGTCTCGTACCCCGAGTCGTCTCCACGCTCACCCACCGCGTCGAGGCTGAACCGGCCACAAACTTCGGCCCGGCTCGACTGGAGCTGCCGATCATCGGCGCCCCGATGCCGGACGTCTGCGGAGCCGAGATGTGCCAGGCGCTCGCCGCCGCGGGTGCGGCGGGACTGCTTCACCGGTTCCAGTCGATCGAGGCTCAAGTGGACAGCGTGCAGGCGGCCGCCGTTGTCGATGCGGACGGGGGATCACCGAGACCAGGTGCCGCCATCGGCGTGAGCGGGGATTTCCGCGAGAGGTTCTCGGCGCTATACCAAGCCGGCGTGAAAGTGTTCTGCCTCGACACGGCCAATGGGGCCCATGTGCAGGTGGACACGGCCATTTCCTGGTGCCGGTCCCAGGCGAAGGACATCTTCGTCGTGGCCGGCAACGTGGCCTCAGCTGAGGCGTTTTGTTGGCTCGAGGATCATGGCGCCGACGCGATACGCGTAGGCATCGCAGGCGGGTCGGTCTGCGAAACGAGGACGGAGACCGCCGTCTTCGTCCCGACGCCATATGCGGTCTGGGAATGCGCCCAGGCAAGGCGCCACGCACTTGTCATCGGGGACTCGGGAGTGCGCAGCCCGTCGGACTTCTGCAAGCTGCTGGCCTTGGGCGCCGACGCCGTCATGCTCGGTTCCGCCCTGGCGGGCACCCGGGAAGCGCCCGGTCGTGTCATCGTCGTCGACGGCAACAAGTACAAGATCATGCGCGGTGCGGCCTCATTCTCCGTGCAGCAAGAGTACGGGGGCGAGCAGCCGGACTACGTCGAAGGGGCCGAGACCATGGTGTCGTACAAGGGCTCAGTGCACGACGTCACCTCCCGCTACCGCGCCGGGCTGCGCAGCTCGATGTCCTACATGAATGCAAGGACGCTGGCGGAGTACCGCACGAACGTCAACTTCGTGTTCCACTACAGCCGACCCGGCTCCGGCGACCGGTGACCGATCCGGTAGTGGGGGAGTAGGTCGCGGCGGCGCTGTGCTGCACCCCCTCCGGGGTCTACCTCCATTGGCCTTGCCGAAATCGACGTCGAGCTCGAGTGCGAAGGGCCGCTTGTTTCTAAGGCGCCGCCGCACCTTCTGGCAACGGCGCACGAAGGCTTGTGCTTTCCGTGTCGAGGGACGACGAGCGAGAGGCCTTCTTGACCGGCGAGGTGACTTCGAGCTGCTCGATCGGGACCGGATAGGCATGAAAGAAGCCCTGTCCCTGGTCGCAACGGAACTGTGCCAGCGCTTGGGCCTGAAGGGCGGTCTCGATGCCTTCGGCGGTGACCCTCAAGTGCAGGGAGTGGGCGAGGTCGATGACCCCTCGGACGAGACTGGCCCCTGCCTCTTCGGTGACACGGTCCGTGAACGTCTTGTCTATTTTCACGCGATCAACGGGCAGCTCGTGCAGGTAGCTGAGTGACGAGTAACCGGTGCCGAAGTCATCGATGGCAATCGTCACGCCGATGGCCTTCAGCCCGGCGATGGAAGACCGGGCGAGAGCGAAGTTGGTGACGAGCGCCGTCTCGGTGATCTCGAGCTCGAGCAGCAAGGGGGGAAAGCCTGTGGCGGCGAGGATGTTCGACACGTCGTCGGCCAACCCGGGCCGGGCCAGTTCTACGGCGGAGACGTTCACCGCCATGGTGAGGGGTCTGGCACATTGGGCGAGAAGGTTGGCGCCGTCGGTGCATGCCTGCCTCAGGACCCATTTAGTGATCGGGGTGATTGCCCCGCTGCGCTCGGCAAGAGGGATGAACCGGCCGGGCGGGATCAGGCCCTCCGTGGGGTGCTTCCATCGTACGAGGGCCTCGAAGCCGCAGATGATACCGTCGTCGACATTCACGATCGGCTGGTAGTGCACTCGGAGCTCGTTTCGCCCGGCCGCGCAAGCCAATTCGGCGCTGAAACGGTTGTTCGCCACCGTCTGGCGCTCGATCGACTCCTGCCACCACTTGGTGCGACTTCGTCCGTCGCCCTTGGCGAGGTACATGGCAGCGTCGGCCCGGCGGATCAGCTCCTCGGCGTCGGTGGAGTCCATGGCCGCCGCCTCGTCACCTACCCGCAATTCGTCCGCCCCCGCGATGCCCACGCTGCAGCTGATCTTTATGTGGAGCCCGTCAAGGACGACCTCTTCGAGTGCCTGGTGAATCCGCGAAGCGAAGCCTGAGGCGTCGTTGGGAGCATGCAGCTGTTCGAGCAGGACGACGAACTCGTCCCCGCCCATACGCGCCACGGTGTCCGACGGTCGGCTGTGAGCCTGGAGAACTGAGCTCACCGCCTGTAACAGGGCGTCCCCGGTCGCATGTCCCCAGGCGTCGTTGACTTCCTTGAAGCCGTCGAGGTCGATATACAAGAGAGCTATGGAGGCCCCGGAGCGGCTCGCGCCCGCTAACGCGTGGGTGATCCGGTCCTGTAAAAGAGCGCGGTTGGCGAGACCTGTCAATCCGTCGTGCAAAGCGAGGTGCTGCAACTTCTGCTCGAACGCACGATGTTCGGTGATATCCCGGTATGTCAGCACTATCCCGCCGATGCCCGCATGGGCGCGCTGATCGGTCATGGCAACAGCGATGAGGAGATAGCCACCCCCCTTGCCACGCAGACGCACCTCGCCCCTGACCGTTGCGCCGGGATGCTCGCACGCTTCCCGCAAGAGACGTTGGAACGTGGACTGGTCGTCGGGATGGACGTCGTCCAGACTGTTTCGGCCCACCCGCGCCGGGGCGTGGTCCTCCTCAGGCACCGCCGCCGGCGAAGTCGTGTAGCGGACCATTCCAGCCTCGTCCACAACCACGATCACGTCGGTCAGGTTCTGGACGAGGGCCTCGAGGCGACCGGCTTGCTCGGTTTGATCTCGAGCCAGCTCGGCCAGCAAGGTGGAGGTGGAGACGGTCGCGGTTGTGGGACCGCCGATCACGAGCAGGTCGTCGGCACTGGACACCTTCCCCGCCACGAGCAGGTCGAGGGCGGCGTCGACCGCGAGAGTGTCAGCGTGGACGATGAGACCGACCGCTGGGGGCAGCAGCCCAACAGGCTGGTGCGCGTACAATGCCCATCCGAAGCCCGCCGGCCCCAGCATGTACTGGTAGAAGGCCGAGCGGTTGATGAGCGCCGCCGAACCCTCTCTGCGCGTCAGCACGACGCTCCTGCGCTCGTCGTCCTGGCGGAACCACTGGTCTATCTCCCGGCAGGTCATGGCGTCGGAAAGCGCACTGCGATGGGTCGCGAGGTCGCCGACGGACACAGCCGCGGAGAAACCACTGTGCATAGCTTTCGTCATCGGCCGTGTCACAAATCGCCTTGAGGACTCCGGGCAAATGTGAGCAATTGGCCATCTGCTGTTTACCTGCGGTTCAAGTCACGGCTTTACAGGTCGAACTCTTGGCTACCTCGCTAGGCGTCCGACGAATAGCGTGAACGGCCTTCCCGTCCTCAATGAGAAGCAAGACAGGTCCTGATTGCCCGGGGTAGGGGGTCGGTCGGGTCGTGTTCGTCAACTGGTCTGTGGACGTCGCCTGAGGATCCCGATCGAAAACCAAGCTCAGGAACATCGCCGAGGTGGAAACGGGATGCCAACACCAATATCTCACACCGGCTGGCTTCCTTGGCTTGGGAGGGGCGCAAGGACAGACTGCGAGTGAGGAGGTCATCGTGGGTGCTCTGGCCCTGGTCATACGCGCTCAGTTGCGGCAACGTTGGCGAGGATGGCTCGCGCTTGTCCTGCTGGTTGCCGTCGTGTCAGGGGTAGTGCTCGCCGCCGCGGCAGCTGGTCGCCGCACCGACTCAGCCTTCCCGAGCTTTTTAGCCGCCCACGGCTTCGACGCCGCCGTTTACACGGGCGAACCCTGGCCGAGGAAGCTGAAGTTTGCCGAGGTCACCTCTGTCACAGAGCTCATCGGCACAGACTCAGCTCAGCCGAGGTGCAGTTGCACTCACCCGATCGACGCGTCGGACTTTGGCGTTATTTTTGCACCACTCGGAGACCGGTCACTCTCCAAGCTCGTCTCCGGGCGCTTGCCGAGCCCGTCTGATCCTGGCGAGGTATTGGCCTCTTTCACTCTTCAACAAGATGAAGGGCTTCGCCTCGGAGCCCTGATCAGGGTGCCTTTTTACGCCTCCTCGCAAGTCTCCGCCTACAACAATGCGATCGGAACACCGCCGCGGCCAGACGGCCCCGTGGTGGTGTTTCGTGTGGTCGGCTTCGAGGCAACCGAGTTCGAGTTCCCCTCCGGCACGGCTCCTTCCTATGACCTGTACACCACGCCTGCTTTCGCCCGCACCGTGCTGCCACGAACCGCCTACGGCTATGTGTATGCCGTCCGCCTGCGCCATGGCGCGGCAGACCTGGCTCGCTTCGAATCACAAGTTAGGTCGCTCGACGCTTCGGCCAGCGGGGAAGACACGACGCTGGCATCGGTGGAGGCTTCGATCCACCCGCAGGCGATCGGTTGGTGGATACTGGCGGCCCTGGCTGCGATCGTGGGCTTAGCAGTCCTGAGTCAGGCCTTGGTCCGTCAAAGTATCGTCGAAGGCGAGGACTACCCCAAGATGGCGGCCCTGGGGGCTGACCGCCGGCAGCTGCTCACGCTCGGTCTGGCACGCAATCTGGTTATTGGCATTCTCGGCGCCGCCGGCGCCCTGCTTGTCGCTACGGCGTTGTCGCCGCTTGCTCCGCTCGGAGAAGCCCGCATTGCCGAGAGCTACACCGGCGTGAGATTCGACGCGCTCGTGTTGCTCCTTGGAGCGCTCGCCACTGTCGTGGTCGTATTTGCCGTCGGTGTCTGGCCCGCCATTAAAGCCGCTCGTACCTTGCCGACGAACAACCGGACCCGAGCAGCGCGGCCCTCGGCGCTCGCAGGATCGCTCGCGGCAATGGGAGCGCCGCCGAGCCTGGTGATCGGTGTGCGCAATGCCTTCGAGCGAAGGAGCGGCGGGGCTTCGGTCCCGGTCGGCTCCGCCATGTTGGGCACGATCCTGGCCGTCGTCGCCCTTTGTGGAACTGGAGTCTTCGGCGCCAGCCTCTCGCATCTGACCGCGACACCGAGACTTTACGGCGACGCCTTCCAGCTCAACTTCACCACCGCTGACGGCCCGCCGAACCCGGCTCTGCTCAAGGGACTCGAGCGCGACCCTTCTGTGACCGGAATCACCGAGGGCTCGGCCGTCGAGATCTCAGTCGACAAACAAGCCGTGGGGGCCGTCGCCGCGACTCCCGTCCGTGGCGGGATCTTGTTTCCGTCCGTCGACGGCCATTTTCCGATCGGCGTTCATGAGATCGGGCTCGGCGCTGCAACCATGCGCGAGCTGGGAGCCCATCTAGGTTCGGTCGTCCACGTCGCTGTCCTCACACCATCAGGGAGAACACGTAGCTCAGCCTTCCAGGTCGTTGGGCAGATCTCGTTTCCGGTGCTCGGTGGAGCCGTGGGCCTGGGCAGCGGTGCCGCCCTGACGACGGCTGGCTATGAACAAGCGGTGTGCCCTGTGGGCCCGAGTTATAAGGCTTGCCTGCAAAGGCTCCAGTCGGGACCAAACGACGGCGGGCTCTTGGTAAGTGTCGTGCCGGGGCGGCGCGGGGTGGCTGCGGTAAACCACTACCTCAAGGTGTACCAATCCATCGTTGCTCTGCCCGTGACACCGACATCACTTGTCAACTTCGGCGAAGCAGTCAACTTCCCTCTCATCTTTGGTGGCTTGTTAGCCGTGTCGGGCGCGGCCACGCTCGTTCATCTGCTGGTGGTCAGCGTCTCGCGCAGACGGCGGGAAATGGGGCTTTTGAAGTCCCTGGGTTTTGTGAACCACCAGATAGCGGCAACAGTCGCCTGGCAAGCCACGGCGTTGGCCCTTGTCGGGATCGTCGTAGGAGCACCAGTCGGAAGCGTGCTCGGAAGCTGGGTTTGGGACGCTTTCGCCAAGAACATCGGAGCCGTGCCGGTCTCTGTGGTACAGGTCTGGCTGCTCTCGACAATCGTGGTTGGCATCCTTGTCGCGGCCAATCTGCTCGCGGTGGCGCCGGCATTCGCAGCACGACGCTCCAGGCCACAGCAACTTCTACGGGCACAGTGAGTCGTCCGAGGCGGGCAAAGCGCGAGATCGCCACCAGCTGGGGCAACCTGACTGCGGGGAGCTAATTGCTGTGACCTCGGCGCAGTTGGGTTCAAGGCGAGTCCGGGTCCCGCCACCTAGGACTGGACGTCTGGAAGTCCCAGTAGGGGAGCGCTGTCACGTTCGGAGTTTCGAGGCCGGGTGGGCCCTAGCGAACACGGTACGGGTTATGCGGGAATGCAAGACCTGCGCGCAGTCGCGTTCAAGACAGGGCGCCTCGTTGCCTCATCGGACAGTAGGCCCGTCGGGAGGTCTCAGTGGGGGAGCGTCATGAGCTTCCGAGTCGCCCGTTCGAATAGCCACCGTGGACGGTAGGTGGTAGAGCCGGTTTCAAGGACTGCCAAGGCGGCGGGCTTCGCCGTTGCGCCAACGGCGTCGATGCTGCCGGCAGTCGCCCGCTTCGTGTCCAAGGAAGGTGCTTCCGAAGGAAGACACCTAGGGCACCGATCCGGTGGGTGTCACGGCATCGGCCGCCACGCGGCGGGGACAAAGCTGGGCGTGTCGCCGGGAGGCTCCGCCACGACCGGACTCGACGTGTCGGAGGGAGGCCCGATTCCTTGGGCATCTGTGGCGGACACATAGAACACGCAAGCCTGGTTGTCCGGGAGACCCGTGATCACCAGTGAGGTTGCGCTCGCCGGCACGTCGACGATCTTCCAGACACAAATGGCGGCACTCACTTGGTAGCCGGTGATCGGCTCGCCCTCGGTTGTGGGCGGCGACCAATAGAGCGTGACCTGCCCGCTTCCTACCACGACGCTGTCGAGGACCGGGGCACCGATGTCGGCGTAGGGAGTGCAGCCGGTCGAGCCCACGAGCTCGCTCTTGCCGAAGGCGCTCACGGACTGGACGAAGAAGAACACGTTCCCCGACCCGTTGGTGAGACCCGTGAAGGTGTATTCGGTGAGCTGGCCCGGGACCGAGACTCCGGTGGGGGATTCGTCGAAGACCTCATAGCTGGTGACGGGGCCGGACGACCGGGAAGGCGTGGGCGGAACCCAAGAGACTGTGGCGGCGCCGTCACCACAGACAGCCGTGACGTCACTTGGGGGACCCGGAGCTCCGAGAGGCGTGATCGCGCCTGACAATGGCGAGCTTGGATAGCTACCGGCATTGTTGGACGGTGTCACGGAGAACTGGTAGCTGACACCGTTTGTGAGCCCTACAAAGGTCATCGACAGCTGGTCAGGTTCGCTCCAGGCCGTAAGGTCGCCCGGGTACGAAGTGACCAGGTACCCGCTCACGATCACGCCGGCTCCGAGATCGGGGGCCGTCCAGGTGAGAGTTGCCTCGCTGTTGCCCGCTATCACTGAAGTGATCCTTGGCTCAGCGACAGGAGCCGGGCTCAGTTGCCAGGTGTCTGCCCCGGCGGCGGTCTCAGGTATGCCGTTGAACTCGTTGCCGACAAGCAGCATCTGGGACGTGGCCGGGTCCCACGCCAAGCCCGAGTTCATCCTGGCTGACGGGCTCTCCGGCGTCATGAGCTGAGACCACGTTGTGCCCTGCCACTCCCAGGTCTCGTTCCCGGCCGAGCACGATCCTTCGCAGTTCCCCTGGCCGCCGAAGAGCACAATCCTTTCTATGTAAGGGTCGTAATCAAAAGCAGCATCGGAGGGCGGGGGGGCTCGCGGGAGGCACCAGCTCTGACTAATTGCTTCCATCCCACTGCCAGGTGTCGTCCAGGCGGAGCAGTTGGCTGGACGTCACCACGTAGCCGCCGAACAAGATGAGGTCCCTGGTCGCAGAGTCGTAGGCAAGGGCCGCGTCGTTGCGCGGCGGGGGACTACTGACTGGAGCCATCTCGGCCCAGTTGTCCCCACTCCACATCCAGGTCTCCTCGGTTTGTGTCGTAGCGCCGACAGCTGCGACGTACAACAGCTGGGTGGATGTCGTGTCGTAGGCGAGGCTGGCAAGACCTTGTCCACTGGGAGGCTCATGAGTGGGCGTCAGCGGACGCCATCGGACGCCATTCCAGGACCAGGTAGAGCAGGGACCGTTCGTGACGTCCGGTTGCCCCAGGAAGATCAGTTGGCTCGTCTTTGCGTCGTAGGCCAGGTTCCCCGTTCCCGCCGGTCCCGTGACGGACAGCTCGGTCCAAGAGCCGCTTGCCCACGAAAAAGTTTCCCCGGCCACCACAGAGATCATCTGCCGGGACACCGCCATTGGGACTAGACGGGTCTGGAGTGACGTCGGCCCAATTGGAGCCACTCCAGATCCAGGTGTTCTGCACCGTCTCGGTTGTGAGCCCGGTGGGTCCCATGAATCGGACGAGCTGTGAGGCGTGCGAATCCCAGACGAGAGAGTCCGCGTTACCGATGCTCTCGAGTGAGTAGAGCTGCGGCACGGCTGCTGGGAGGCGTTCGACCCAATCTGAGCCGTCCCAAGTCCAAGTGTCGTTCAGGTCTTGAACCTCGACCTGTCCCGCGACGTGGCCGAAACCCTCGAACAACACCATCTGCGAACTGGCGAAGTCGAAGGCAATGCTCGCCCCTGAGCGAGACGAAGGGCTTCTTCGGGGATTCCTCTTGGTCCAGTCAGCGCCGTTCCAGGTCCAGGTGTCGCCAAGGTATCCACTGTCGTTACTCCCACCGAAGAACACGAGTTCAGACGTTTCGGGGCCGGGGCGCCCAAGACTGTCAGCGTGCCGGCAACGAGCACCGCGGGTACCGCCCTCCGAGCAAGGCTGCGGGCCAGCCGTAGCCCTTTGTCGCGGATAACCCGGTGACTGAGGTCACTTCCACCTCGATGCCGCACAGTTACTCACCGCTCGGCAATCCGCACCATACTTCGCGTCGCTGAGAGTTGTGCTGACTGCGCGGAGCCGTCGCCTGGTCGAGGTCGGTTCTGACTGCCGCGGGAAAGGACGAGACGACGGCACATGGCCCGGAAGCCCGCCGTCTCCGGCGGTCGTGCAAAAATTACACCGGACATAGCCCGCGGTTTACCTTGTCGCAGCCTGCGAAAGTAGGCAGCTTGCCGACCGGCTGGGAACAGTATGTAGCGCGCAGATCGACCAGAGCGGGGACGAGATACTCGTGGCAGATCCGCTGCACCTGCGCCGATCGTGCAGTCATAAGTCTGCGTTAGCTGTTACGACTCCCGTTATGGGTGTTACGGGTCCTGACCGGATCCGCTCACGGGCAGCGGCCTCGCCGGGCCCCGTTCAGCAGTCCACTCCTCTTGCTTGATCCGGATGAGATACCTATCACGCAGTCCTTCATGCCACGATGACGTGATGAACTCCTCGGTCAGCGAGCCGTGGCGAGCCGGCGTTTTCGTTCACCTCCGCATTCGAGTCGCGGAGGATTGCCAAGCCCAGTTCCGCTCGTTTCTGGACGAGGCGATTCCCTTCTACGAATCTCCGGGTGGTATCCGGGTTCGCCTTCTTTCAGATGACGACGACCCTGAACGCTTCATCGAGCTCGTGGAGTACATCGATGAGAGCGCCTACCGTCATGACGACGATCGCGTCCATTCAGATCCCACCATGGCAGATTTCCTCGCGCGCTGGCAGTCGTTGCTCGTTGAGCCCCCTGTCGTCGAGGTCTATCACCAGGTCGAGCTCCGGCACTGAACACAGCAGGAACGACGGTGACGAGCCGATCACCGGGAAGATGTCACGGGTCTCCTCACGCCTTTAGATGCGGAGTAGCACCCAAGAGCGGCTGTCGGCGCTCGCGGGCGGGGGACGGCCGTCTGTCGCACGTCGCGACGGTCCCACCCGTAACGCGACATAACGGACATTATCGGCGGTTGAGCTGAGCGGGCCCTCGGGGCTGTCCGTCGTCTAACAACACCGAGGTCGCTGCGCAACCAGGGTCAATCGACGTGCTCATGAGTAGCGTTTCCGACATCGCAACGAATTGGGAGTTGGTTCCCGTAGTGGATGAACGTGCGTTAATCGAACTCGAAGCTGGTCCGATCGCAGCTGGCGGTGGTTGTGTCGCTAGAGCCGACGACGGCCGGGTGGTCTTTGTGCGCCACTGCTTACCCGGTGAGCGTGTACGGGCAGCGGTCACGGAGGAATCGAGGTCCTTCTTGCGAGCGGACGCGCTCGAGGTAATCGAGGCGTCGCCGGACCGGGTATCGGCTCCGTGCCCTTACGCAGGTCCCGGTCGCTGTGGAGGCTGCGACTGGCAGCACGTCGGCCTAGGAGCTCAGCGCCGCCTAAAGGGAGATCTCGTGGCGGAACAACTTCGACGCCTTGCCGGCACCGAGCGCGAAGTCGTCGTGAAAGAGGTCTCCGGCGCTCTGAGGGGGCTCGGATGGCGAACGCGTGTTCGATTCAGTGTCGGCGAGGATGGCCGCATCGGTCTACACAAGCACCGATCCCACGATCTGCAACCGGTGGATCATTGTCTGATCGCCTCCGCCGGGGTCGAGGCTGTCGGTGTTGAGCAGCTCGAGTGGCCAGATGTCGAAGATGTCGAGGTGTTCGCCTCAGAGAATGGCAACTGCGTCGTATCGATCAACACGCGTCGGCGACGAGCGGGTCGTCTTCCGTCGCTTGATGCCGGTCTTATCGTGAACGGACGGGTGGCTAGGGAACCCGAGCGACTCGCCTTCGAGGTGCTCGGACGACGTTACGAGGTCAGTGCGGGTGTCTTTTGGCAAGTGCACCCTGGAGCCGCTCAGGTCCTCGGTGAGGCCGTCTTGGAAGGGCTTGGGGCGTGTCCTAGCGATCGTGTGGCCGATCTGTACGCAGGAGCAGGTCTGTTTGCCGGGCTTGTCGGCGACATAGTTGGCCCGAGGGGATCCGTGCTCGCCGTTGAGCGGGATCGGTGGGCCTGCGCGGACGCGGCGAGGAACACGTCCGACCAGCCGCAGGTGAAGGTCCTCAAGGGAGCTGTCACGCCTCTTGTGGTGACTGAGTCGCTCGGTGAAATGGACCTGGTGGTCCTGGACCCTTCCCGTGAGGGCGCCGGCCGCGCGGTCATGTCGTCGCTGGCGGCCCTCGAGCCGGGTCCCTGCCGGGTCGTCTACGTGGCCTGCGACCCGGCATCGTTCGCTCGCGACCTGCGAGTCCTGCTTGACGCAGGCTGGACGATAGGTTCGCTTCAGGCTTTCGACCTGTTCCCGATGACCGAACACGTGGAACTCGTGGTCGTCATAGACCCTCCCCGGGCCTAACGGCGTCTCGCCGCCACTCCCCCGCCGTGGCTGCACAAGGCGGCGGCATCTAGCGGCTGGCGGTCAGGCCGGCAGGAGCCTTGCATCGGCCAATTCTTGTGGGTTCCGAGCGAACTCGCGAGCCTCGCCGGCAGTTCTCAACTTAAGGTGACTACATGACGGAGATCGCTGACCTGAGAGCCGCTGCCGGCGTGTCTGTTGCCGCCCTGGCTGGCTACGCCGATCTGGATTGGCAGCAAGTGCCAGCTGCCGAACTGGAGTGGAGCTGCCGACAGACCGCGCTGCACATGGTTGATTGTCTCTACTTCTACGCCATGCAGATCGTGTACGGAAATCCCGACGGATACCTGTGCACCGAGCTTGCCCTCGACGACTCGGCATCGCCGCCGCGGCTGCTAGCCGCACCAAGCGCGCACGCAGAGCTATTGCACCGCGTTGCCCGATCCGCTGACCCAAACCTCCGCGCGCACCACAATTATGGTGTCTCGGACGCGGCCGGGTTCGCTGCGATGGGCGTCGTGGAGACGTTGATCCACACCCGTGACGTGGTCCGCGGGCTGAACCCCGAGGATCAATGGCGGCCGCCGTCCGAGCTTGCGGCGCCGGTGATCGCGCGATTGTTTCCGCACGCGCCCAGCGGTGACCCAGCCGATGTGCTGCTGTACTGCTGCGGCCGCGCCGCCCTGGGTGAGTTGCCGCGCCAGACACTATGGCGGTGGGACGGGACGGTCAGAACCTGAATTGAATGAGCATGCTCCTAGCCTCTCCCCCACCCATAGCCGTCAGTGGTGGGTGCTTACTTCGCATGCAAAGTACGGCAGGAAGCGCGCCACCACAAAGAGCTTAAGCGGCGTGCTAAATGTTCTCGAGACCATACTGAATGGCAATAGCTGTATGCGTACGACACAGCTCGTATGCGTGATGAGACTTAGTGTTGTGCGTTGGAAAGATCGTTGACAGATGTATTCGAGGAAATCACGCCTGGGTGAGGCAGATCTGATCGCCCTGGCTCGGCGGATTTTGTGCGCATAGGTGACCAGACTCTGGTCGTCGAAGGTGACGAGCTTGAGGCCTTCACCTTGACCTCTGCCTGCGCGATAACCTTGAGGTGCAGAGCGACAGTCGAGGCAGGCCCGGACGGGCGGTTATAGAGTGTGTGCGCTGGAACTCAAGAAGTTCTAAAGATAGGACGAAACACGTGGTGACCATTTCGAAGCATATTCAGGATTTTCTCCCCGGTAAGCTGGCCTGGGTGGCGACTGCCGCCAGCGACGGCACCCCCAATACCACGCCGAAGGGCTCGGTGCGGGTACTCGACGATCAGCACATTGTCTTCGCCGATCTGTACTCCATCAAGACGCGGCGGAACCTGGAGGAGAACCCGAAAGTAGCTGTGACAGTGATCGACGCGGCTACGCGCATCGGTTATCAGCTCAAGGGAACCGCCGAACTGTTGTCGAGCGGCGAGCTCTTTGAACAGACTGCGGAAGAGTTGAAGCAGATTTCTTCGGCGCTGGCTGCGCCGACGTACGTGGTGAAGATAAGCGTTGAGGCCATCTACGATCAGTCGGTAGGGCCGAATGCGGGGAAGCAGATAGCCTAAGAGTCGAGTACTTACCGCTCGCCATAAATGCCGCCCTAACCATTGCCGTTTCTCGGGTCGAAGTCGCGACCGACAGGGCAAAGCAGGATCACGCGCAGCTGCTTGGCGTCTTCCGGATAGATTCGAGTCGGAGGTGAGAGCCTCGCTACGACCACGCCTCGGCACGCGCGAGTCGTCCTTCAAGTGGCACAAGTCAATGGCGACGACGTTCCGCAATTCACTTTGGCGTCGTCGTTCTATGCGTCTAAACCAGTCCTACTCGCCTCGGCGCTGCGTGGTCGTCATTGACATCACGCACCCTTGGCCGCCGTACGCCCCGGGGCGGTTAGCGAGCCAGTACCCCCGAAGTCGGTAGACGAGTTGAGCTACCGAGGCGACCCACGGGCCTGGCGGTCGCCTCGGGCTCGCCGTCTTGACCGCGGCTCCGGTTCTCCGACATCGACGCCCGCATCCGGTTGCGAGCGCGCTCTGAGGTCCCGGCCCAAATGCCCTTCAAGGACGGGTGCTCCAAGGCGTAGTCCAGACACTCCTTGGCAACTGGGCACCGGGCACACTGAAGCGCTGCCCGGATCCGACTAGAACCGTCTGGGGGGAAGAAGTCCTCCACTCCCCTGCCGCGACAAGCAGCCTGGTGCTGCCAGGCCGGGCGCTGGAGCAGCAGGCTCAAGTCGGGCAACGGGTCCAGCGAGCGCATGGCGGCCTCCGCGAAGTCATGCAGGGCCTGGTCGTTCCATTCGTCGAGTTGCCAGCCGCTTGTTGCCACGGACCGTCTCCTTTGCGCGAGTGGCGACGTCGCCCTTGCAACGACGTCGCCACCCTGCCTGCACAAGACATTCCCCGCCGACCCGCGGCTGAAACCACCTTTTTGCCCGCGAGTCGCACCTCGGCAGCTGGAGCTCACACGGCTTCCCCGGGCTTACCTCGTGTCTATGACCTGGAAGCTCTCAGCCAGATGGCCATCCTCAAGACCCATTGCGACAGCGTTGGCACTCCCCCACTCCCGGATCATGTCCTCCAGTCGGTCGGGGTCGGCCAACTGGCTGACGTGGCAACGCAGCGCCGCGAGCTTGCGCTCGATGGTCGCGGTGATGTCCACCACCTTGGTCACGCACGGGGAGGCCATGAGCCAAACCTCATCGACAACGTGGGGCTCAAGGCCCTCCGCGAGCAGCTCCGGGTGGGCGTAAGGGTTCCTGGCGTCGGGGTATACGGCCTGCAGAGTTGCCTCGCCCGCTGCCAGGTGATCTGGGTGGCTGGCGCGAATCCGCTCCCAGTTGCGCTCCGGCGACGGGCACAAGACCCGGCGTGGTCGCGCGATCCGGATGACGCGGGCGATGTCCCGGCGAAGCTCCAGGGAAACTTCTAAGGAGCCATCGGGGTAGCCAAGGAAGTGGACCTCGGTCACACCGACCTCTAAGGCAGCTTTGCGCTGCTCGTCCTGGCGGATCTGTTTGAGCGCGGCGACCTCGACACTCGGGTCGGCGCTTCCGGCCGCTCCGTCGGTCACGATGCAGTAGACGACTTCGATCTCCTGGTCGGTCCACGCCGCCACTGAGCCAGCGGCGCCGAAGTCGACGTCGTCGGGATGCGCAGTAACCACGAGCACTTTGCCCGGATCGGCCTGTTCAGTCACGACCCGACGCGACGCAAGAGCACGACGGGTATCACCCGCGTCGTCTTCTCCTCATACTCCTTAAAGCCCGGATAGCGCTCGGCCTGTATCGCGTAGAGCCGATCGCGCTCTTCTGGGCTTGCCACCTCCGCGTCGACGTCGAAGGTGTCCGTTCCCACCTCGATGGTCGCCCGTGGATGGGCGAGCAGGTTGTGGTACCAGTCAGGGTTGGTAGGGGCCCCGGCCTTGGACGCGAACACAGCCAAACGGTCGCCGTCGACCAGGTACATCATTGGCGTTGTGCGCTTCTCGCCCGTCTTGGCACCGGTGCTCGTGAGGAGCAAGAGAGGTGCTCCGGCGAACTGCCCGCCAACATGGCCGCCCGAGGAGCGGAATTCGTCGATGATCTTCTGGTTCCAGTCGTTGTATTCGCTCAACTCTGCCTTCCTTATACGGTTAGGGCTTAAGGACCTCGCCACCGTAACGCCCGGCAGCGCTGTGACCGGCTCACGGCACGGGCGGGGACGTCGCTAGATGGGCTTTCGCGCCGGGAACACGGGAATGCCTGTTAGAGTTCTCGAGGTCCGGTCTGATTCGACCGGTTTCCGGCAATCGCCGGTGAGGCCTAGAGACGACTGTTCTGGTTGGCCTTTTTTGAGCTGACTGGAGTTTCTTTGCTACCGACTTTTTCCGATCTTGGCGTACCCGCGGATCTCATCGCGCTCCTCGAACAGGGTGGGATCACAACGCCCTTCCCCATCCAGGAGGCCACCCTTCCCGACGCGCTCGCCGGGCGCGACGTCTCGGGCCGGGCGCCGACGGGTTCGGGTAAGACACTCGCCTTCGCCATAGCGGCCGTGGAGGCACTCGGTGCCGGGTCCCGATCGAAGGTCGCCCGGCCTCGGGGCCTCGTCCTGGTGCCCACCCGGGAGTTGGCCGCCCAGGTATGCGGCGTCGTTGGCCCGCTCGCCAAAGCGCGTAACCTCTCGGTCGCAGCCGTCTACGGTGGCGCGGGTTACGGACCGCAGCTGCGTGCGCTGCGTGCCGCGGTCGACATCTTGGTTGCGTGCCCGGGCAGGCTCGAGGACCTCATTGACAGGCGTGAGGTGAACCTTCAAGACGTGAGCATCGTCATCGTTGACGAGGCTGATCGGATGGCGGACATGGGCTTTCTTCCCGCCGTGCGGCGCATTCTCGATCAAACTTCCCCGAAACGCCAGGTTCTGTTGTTCTCAGCGACACTTGACGGCGAGGTGGATGTGCTCGTTCGTCATTACCAGCACAACCCGGTTCGTCACGAGGTCGAGCTGACAGAGGCATCCTCGGGCGAGGTGCGCCATTTCTTCTGGAAAGTCGACCGTAACGACCGGGTGGCATTGGCGGCGAAGATAGCGACCGCCCACGAGACGGCGATCGTGTTTTGCCGGACCCGCCACGGGGCGGACCGTCTCTCGCGCCAACTTGGGGCCTCGGGAGTGCATTCCGTCGCGCTGCACGGAAGCCGTACGCAAGCTCAGCGTGACCGTGCCCTGCAGGCTTTCCATTCCGGAACTGCCCGTGTGCTTGTCGCGACCGATGTCGCGGCACGCGGAATTCACGTCGAGAATGTCGCCTGCGTGCTCCATTTCGACCTGCCGGCTGACCACAAGGACTACGTCCATCGTTCGGGGCGCACGGGCCGGGCAGGCGCGGATGGCATCGTCATCTCGCTTGTCACGCCTGACCAGGCTGGCGCGGTTCGCTCCATGCAGCGCGCCCTCGGGTTCTCTCAGGCGCTCGAGCAGCCCGGCTTGCTCCCGGCGGTCCCGCTGCGTCCGAGGGTGGCACAGGGCGGCGTCGCGGCACACTCCGCAATGTCGCTTCACAGCTCAGCTGGGGCCCAAGAGCAGGACCGTGGCAAGCGCATCGGCCGAGCTGCTCGACCGGTTCGCGCCGGGCACTTGCAATCACAAAAGCGCGATCCGCGCAGTCGTCGCTCGCTGCGACCGGCGACCGGGACCGTCAAATGGTTCGACCCCATCAGGGGCTTCGGCTTCATCGCGCCCGACGCCGGCGGGAGAGATGTCTTTGTCCACCGCTCTGCTTTGAGCGACGCCGATCAGCTGCCGGCAGAAGGTGCTCGAGTCGAGTTCCTCTCCCGTCCAGGACCGAAGGGGCTCGAGGCCGTGGAGCTGCGCGCAGGCTGAGCACTTGGGCGAGCGCCTCAGCTGCTTGGCTCAGCTCGCGCCCGGCTCTGGTGCAGGCTTGGACCCGAGCACGAGCGAGAGAGTTGTCCGCTTCGAGTGTCGGTAGAGATCTATCGTGACCCTCTCGCCGGGATGAGTGGCCCGCACCGCCACGGTGAGAGAGACGTTGCTCGTGACGGCACGCCCGGCGAATCCGACGATCACATCGCCGACTCGGACGCCCGCGACCGCGGCCGGCGCACCCGGGAACAGCTCGACCACGAGAGCGCCGCGGGTCGGGGTGAGGCCGTACTCGAGGCGGTTCGCCGGAGTCACCGACACGACCTCGACACCCAAAAAGGCCTTCGGCGGCCCAACCGTCCCGCCCTCACGAAGCCCGGGCAAAAGCGCCTCTATGCTCCCGATCGGGATGGCAAAGCCAATGTTCTGTGTTGGCGCCTGTCCTGGTGAGGTTGTGGCCGCCGCCGTGTTCATTCCGACGACCTGAGCGGCCGCATCAACGAGCGGTCCGCCCGAGTTTCCCGCATTTATTGCCGCCTGGGTCTGCAAGAGCCCCTTGAGCGACTCGATCCCCTCGCAGTCGTCCCCGCCGGTCTTGATCGTCCTTCCTTCAGCAGAGATGATGCCTTCTGTGACCGAAGGCGTGCTCTCGGAAAGCGCGAGCGCATTCCCTATGGCGAGCACCTCTTCGCCGACCTTGATCTTGCCGGAAAGACCCAAGGAGACGGCTTTCACGGCTCCGGGCGCATGCAACTGGAGCAGTGCCACGTCGTAGGCGGGATCGCTGCCGACAAGCGTGGCTGGGTAAGCCCGCTTTTGTCCGTAAAGCGTCACCTTGATCTCGGTCGCGTTCGCCACAACGTGGTTGTTCGTCAGGATCTCGCCTCCTCGGGTGAGGATCATCCCCGTCCCCTCGTTGAGATCGGTCCCCCCAGTCAAGGTTCCCGAAACGCAACCAGGTCCGACCCCCTGTATCGCCACGACCGAGGGCAGCACCCGGGCGAGCACCGACTTGACGTCGTCCATACGCGCGAACACGCTCGTGTCCGGGGAGAACCTGACGATCGTCGTGTTGTGGCCGCGAATGATGGCTGCCACCGCTGCACCGGCACCAAGGCCGGCCGCGGCAGCCACAACAGCGGCGAGAAGGACGACCGCGACCCAGGCCCGCCGTGTGCCGCCGCCCTGCGGCCCCTCGCTCGCCGCAGGCGGTACTGGGAAAGGCGCAGAAGCTTCCGCCGAACCTGGCCACCCCTGAGGGGTCGAAGGAGTGCTCTGGGCTGGCCAGACGCCGTCTTCAAAGGCCCCCTCGCCGACGTCACTTTCCACGGATGACGTTGTAGCGCGTCGTGGCGAGGCACGCCGCGCGTGGCGATTCGCGCCGCGTTGGAGGCTCCCGCTTCGCAAACTCGGCTGCAGCGGGTAGTTTGACCGGAGCATGCCTAATCGTCTCGACATCGAATTGACCAGCGTCCGGGGGGACGGCAGCTACACCTGGCGCGCGGCCGGGGCTAGACAGCCCAAAGGTGTGGTCGATGCCAAGATCCTCTCCGACAGCGCCAAGGTGGGAGATGTCTTGCGCGTTGAGGCAGAAGTCGAGATAGACGGAATCACGATCTTGTCTGTCTTGCCGCCGAAAGAGAAGGCAGAGCAGGCCGGCAGGATCGAACTGCTCGGCTCCTCCAAGCCCGTCGCGGCGGTGACCACGGTCCTCGTTTCAGAAGGAGGTCGCGGCCGCGGCGACCGGCGAGACCTTCTCGACAGCCCACGTCGCAACGACCGGCCCGGCACGCGCGATCGTCGGCCTTCGCGCGCCGGAGAGCGCCCAGACACGCGAAGGCCTCACTCTGGCGAGGCTACGAGCGAGCCTGGCGCGCGGCGGCCGGAACGACGTCCTCGCACGGAAGGTGCCCAAGCGGGCGAGGCCCCCCCCGGCTCTGAGGGTCGCACCCCTCGCTCCGGTGCCGATCGGCGACCGGAACGCCGTCCCCGTCTCGAGGCGACGCCCGGAGGCGCTCCCTCGAGCGGCGCCAGCTCGCCGGCCGGCCAACGACGTCCTCGGACCCCGAGCGGTACCGGGCCTCGTCCCGGAGCGCCCAGTGGCGAACGGACCCGCACCGAGGCGGGCCGGCCCCCGGCGGGCCGTCCTGTCACACAGTCGGCGCCTCGGCGCGTGCCCCGCGCTTCGAGCCGGGAACCGCCCATCGTGACGTCCTGCTCGCGAGCTTGGCGCCTGAACAGCGACCAATCGCTGAGCGTCTCGCCGCCGGCGGCATACCGGCTGTTCGCCGGGCGATCGCCGAAGAGCGCGAACGGGCTCGCTCCGAAGGCAGGCCTGAGGTCTCCGGTGAGGCGATCCTTGCCCTCGCCGAACAACTCGCGCCTTCTGTCAAACAGGCCATCTGGCTCGACCGAGCCGAAGCAGCGGTTGCCCAGCTCGAACAGATCTCGCTTAGGGACTTGCGCACCACGGTCGCGGCCGCAGCACCTCGGGACGAGACGGCGCGCGACCTCGACCGCAAACTTCGCGAGGAGCTCGACCGGCGGGTGAAGAAGCTTCGCTCAAACTGGGAGGAGCAGATAACCCACGCCCTCGACGAGAACCGCGTCCTGCAAGCGTTGCGCTTTTCAGCCCAGCCCCCGGAACCGACGGCCCGCTTCCCGGCAACTCTTGTCGAGCGGCTCGCGTCCAGCGCGGGTGCCGCCATGACCTCGAGCACGCCGGTCGAACGTTGGTTGGCTCTGCTCGACGCCGCGGTCGGTTCCCCGATCCGACGCCAGATCCATCCCGCGGGTCTGCCCGAGGACGCGTCCGGGGAGGTCGTTCGCAGGTCCCGGCTCGCCGCGGGCAGCCTCCCAGCCCTGGCGCCGATGCTCGGGCTGTCCATGCCTCCGCCGCCCAAGCCGATTCGAACGAGCCGCCCGCCGCGGCCGCCTCGTCCGCCCGCGCACGCTCCGAGACGGTCCCCTGCTCCGAGGGTGGCTGGCACTGGTCCTAACGCGCCGGCGACCGACGATTCGAGCCAAAGCGAGACACCCGAGGACGTCGCTTTGCCGGAGACCGCCCTCCAATCGCCCAGGGCCGTTGCAAACGACGGGGCCGGCCCAGAAGGTGCAATGGGAGAGGGCTCGCCCCAGCACGCCCTAGACGAGGCCCAGGGACAAGCTCAAGACGAGACCCTGGGGCTCGAGACGCTTTTGGAAGCACCTCGTGCCGCAAGCGCCGGGGCGCAAGTCGACACGGAGACGACCGCGCCCGCACAAAGCGACGAGGCTGCAGCCCTAGCCCCGAGTGAGAAGGCCTCGCCCGACCAGGACCTCGGCGAGGCCGCGCCGGCATCTGCCGAGCAAGCCGTGGTTGACACAGCCCCTGGTGACGAGACTTTGCCAGCGGCCGCGCCTGCCGATGAGCCAGTGTTGGAAGCGGATCGAGAAACGGTGTCGCAACAGGCTCCCGACCAAGACCCAGAGGGCTCGACGGTTTCTTAGGCGGACCTGTTAAAAGGTCGGTCCGGCCCGTTAGCCGAGCTGTCGGTGCATCACCAGCAGGCGGGCCACAAAGCCAGATCCTTCGAGGAAGTTCTTCGCTTCCCGCACGCCCGGAAGAACCCACACGTCAAGACCGGTTGCTCCCCTGCGCCTAGCCCAGTCGACCACGGCCTCGACAAGCTTCTCGCCGACACCTACCTCGCGAGCGGGCGGGTCGACGAAGAGAACCTCGATCGTGGCTTGAAGCGACGAGTCAGATGTCTCTTCGAGTCGGGCAACGGCCACTCCGACCGGTACTTCCTCGAGCAGCCCGAAAAGGAGCAGCGACTCGGAGTCGTGGAGCATGGCGGTGAATTGGGTTTCGAGCGGCTCGGCGAACGCCTCTTTCAACAAGTGCACGGCGCCCCCCCGCTCGTTGACGAGTGCTTCCCGGTAGCTGCTGTAGAGCTCGACGAACACCGGAAGGTCACCTTCGGTGACAAGACGGGTTACCAACTGCATGTGCTGCTCGGCCGCGCGGACTGCGCCGACTCAGGCGGTGGCGCCGTCACGCTCCGCATTAAGCTGCGCGATCTTGTGCAAGACGGTGCGCCGACGACGAGTGGCTGATTCGTGCTTGCGAACTGACTCGAGCTCGGCCGGCGTCAGTGAAGCCAGTCGCTCTACGACCTGTGAGGCGGCGAGGGTGTCATAAGCGGGTATCGGAAGCTCGTGGGCCCGGGTGCTAGGCGCGACCTGAGGCGCTTCTGAATTACGTCTCCGCCCACCCGAGCGCGGTCGCGCGGCCTTGTCGGTGTCCCTGGACGCCTGCGTACGCCGCGCGGCGCGCAAAGCCGAATCGGGCGCCATAGCCGAAGATGTCGGAAGTGGCGGGCGCGCTGCGGGGCCATCTGAGTTCGAAATAAGCGGCCGCGGGAATGGCCGCGGCTGGGCCGGCTCGCTCGAGAGGCCCTGAGACGAGGCCCCGAAACGTCGGACAGCCTCGGCGACGGCGAACCTACCGATCATCCCGGCGACACCGATCTGTCTTTCGAAGCGCTCTCTACCAAGCTCGGCGAGGCGGGGAAGCTCCTCTACGGCAAGTGTCGCCGCGCCCAAAGGTGCATAGACGAGCCAGTCGAGCAGTGTTTCGGGGAGGGGTCTTTCGTCAGCCACGAAACGACGCTACCTCCGGGCGCGCCAAGACCTGACGCGGCGTGCTCACACGCAGTCTCGACAAAGAAGGCGCTTTTTGTCGGCGAGCTGCGTCTGGCTCTTCACGAGAAAACACGAGCGGCAGACGAACTCGTCCGGCTGCTTGGGGAGCACTCGGAGAGAGCCTTCGCCACGGTCCTCGGAGTCGGGGGCCTCCTCCTCTTCGTCCTCCTCGTCGTCGACGACGACCAGCCGCTCTTTCAAGATCACGTCGAGGCTGGCTTCGATGTCGTCGTCGTCGAGATCGTCATCGTCCTCGTCCTCGCTCTCGATCGGCACGATGTCGCCCTCGACGGCGACTCCCACCGTTCCCACGACGACGACGTCGTCGTCGTCATCGTCGAGATCGTCCACGAGAGCGACGTCACCGAGGTCCTCGTCGTCGTCATCGAGGTCGAGATCCGCGTCCGCCAGATCCTCGAGGTCCGCCTCGTCCGCGTCGGGGACGTCGAGATCGTCGACCTCGATAGGTTCTTCGAGATCCGCCGTGTCCTTGGTGTCCTTGCGCATGAACGTCCTTCAAGTGATCGGTGCTGTGGCGCGCTCCCCCGGGAACCGGTGCCGGGGACGCGGCCGGAAGGACTATACGGCACCAATGCTCGGTTCGGACGACTTCCGGCGAGATTTCCCCAATTCGCTGGAGCTCGGCGGTGCAGTCGCGCGGCGGCGGCAGGACCCAGGACGCCTTTGGGGCCACCCTTTGTCGCCTGCCCGGGCGATACGCCGACGTGAAAAGCCGGCGGGGGCGTTCTCTACTCGACTCCTGGGTCCCCACCACTCGCAACACCCCCGGACGCTTTTCGAGCGACGTCCCGGTGTACCGGAAGCCGCTCTCGGCTTGAGGGGACCCTCTAGTTATGCCCACCGGGGCAGTGCTCGTCAAGAGGAGAAGAGAACTCCCCCGTCACAGGCTCGGCCCGGACGCTTTGCCGCTTGGCCTCCGACCGCTGCTCGGCCTCGAGGCGGCCGAGGTCGGTCTCTGCTGTGGTCGACGAAGCTCATGGCCTCGGCGATGGCGCGATGCCCCGCCTGCTCGGCGATGAGCCGGTGCATCTCTTGGGCGATCTTGCGGTAGGCCGGATGTCCTTGCGGACCCGAGCGCAGCTCGAGGACGTGCATCGCCTCGCGGGCGTTCATCTGCAGCACGAAACGGATGTTGAAAGCGAGAGCCACCGCGTAGCGCGCTCTGCTCGGGGAAGTAAGGGGCGAGAGCGTCGTGCAGGCTCTTCGAGCGTTCGAGCGACTCGAGGAACCGGTCGGAAAGCCCGGCCGCCTCCACGAGCGCGGGACACCTCGAAGCCGAGATCGGTACCGAGCGGCTGCCACTCGACGGTGAGCATGCGGTGGCGCTGCAGGTCCCTGAACGCCCCGTAGTCCGCCACGATGTCGAATCGGTAAGAAGTGCACTCGAGGGCCCTCCCGGGGCGGTGGCGGCGATTTGAGCGGCTCTCCGACGTAAGCCTCGAAGATCCGGCGTCGCCCGTCCGGGCCCGAGGGCGGCGACCCGCCGGGCGATCTCCTCCTCGGAGAGGTTGAGGTACGGGTAGCACATCGCCACGAGCACCTTGTCCTCGCCCGCCGGGTCGAAGTCGGTGAGGGTCACCGAGGTTCCCGGTGCGGGGACCTCGACGGGCCACAGCTCGTGCACCGCGGTCTCCATCTCCTCGCGGCGCGCCTCGAGGTACTCGGTCCAGACCCCACCCCGCTCCGGGCCGGTCGACCCTGGCGAGGAAGGACGGGATCACCTTGCGCAAGCTCGACGAGGATGAGGTCCGCGTAGCGGCGGGCCTCGGGCAGAGGGTGCGCCCGCATGCGCAGCAGCAGCTGCTCGTAGCTCTGCCCCGAGCCGAAGATGCCGACATTGGAGAGCGAGCCGGCCGGCAGCAGGCCGCGCAGGGCGTCGAGACACCGCGCCCGCACCGCCTGGCGGTGGGCGAGCTCGGACACCCCTCCGTGGCGCGGGTTCTCGTGGAGCACGAAGGCTTGCAGCACCGGCAGGAGCTCGCCGTAGGTGTCGAACATGCGGTCCATCTCGCCCACATAGCGGGCCCCGAGGGGCGACTCCAGCACGGCCTGGTCCCGGTGGTAGCGGTAGTGGCCCGAGGGCAGGCGGCTGTCGTAGGGGATGTAGCGCGTCGACTGCTCGAGGTAGGACATGAGCCGTCCCCGCTCGAGGATCTTGGTGAGCAGGTTCGACGACTGCTCGCAGGCGAGGTGGACCCCGCCGAGCTGGGCGACCGAGTCGTCCCCGTACTCGCTGAAGACCCTGGCGTACAGCTCCTCGGCCCGCCGCAGCCCGACCGAGGCGTCGAGGCTCGTGTCCCCGGCGACGTCGAGCTCCTCGACGAACTCGTCGAGAAAGAGCCGGCGCAGGCTCTTGGAGCGAGCGCGAGTAGCGGGCGAAAAGGGCGCCCTTTACCACCTCGGGCAGGTTGACGAGCGCGAACACGGGGCCGTCGAGATTTGTGAAGTACCGCCCGAGCAGCTCCCGCTCCTCGGCGGTGAACTATCTCGCCACCTGCGATAGACATGCCCGGACGAGATTACGGGGCGGGCTGGCCGCCGGCGCGGATGGTCCCGCGCTCGACGGGGATCGTCACGACCGACGAGGCGGCGACCACATCGCGCAGCAGGCGCTCGGCCGCCGCCCGGGCGCTCTTTGGCCGTCTCGGGCTTGGCCGCGACCACCGCCACCTGGCGGAGCAGGTCGATGACCTGCTTCACGTTGCGCACGAAGTCGCCTCCCGACATGAGCGGTGCCGCTCTTTCGGCCCCGGCGGCCCGAGCCGGCGGTCGGCTGGAGGACCTGGCGCAGGTCCCGGCCCCTGCCCAGTCGTAGATGAGCGAGGCGAAGCCGGCGTCGACGCCCCGGGTCACGGGCAGGCGCGCGCTCGTCTCCTCGTTCGACAGCGCCTCGGAGAGCGTCCTCGATCGCCTCGAGGCGTCGGGCCACCTTGGCGCTCGGGCGCAGGCAACGGCGCCTCCCGCTCCCGGCGGGCCTCGTAGCAAAAGCCCGAGGCAACCGCGGCCAGGCTGGCCGGGTCGAGATCGTCGAGCTGGCCGGACTTCGAGCGCCTCGGCGACGAGCAGATCGGCCTCGTGATAGAGCCCCGCCAGCCGGGCACCCGCCTCGGTGACCGTCCAGCCTTCGAGATAGCCGCGGCGTTGCAGCACGCCGAGGACCGAGTCGAGCTCGCCGACGAGGTCCTCCTCGCTCAGGAACTGGGCGAACGAGGAGCTGACGAGGGTGTAGGCGGCCTCGCGGTTGTGACGGCGGACGAGGTTGACGGCGAGGTTGTAGGTGGGCCGGAACGAGGACGAAAGCGCCCGCGGGTCGTCCGCCGGCGATCCGGGCGACGTCGCCGAAGGTGTGGAACGGTGAGCACAGCACGGCCGCGTAGCCGATGTCGTCGATGCCCCTGCCGGCCCGCTCGTCCCGTGAGCTGGGTGTACTCGCCCGGCGTGAGCTCCTGGTGGCCTCTGCCGCCGAACTTGGTCACCTCCTCGATGACCACCGAGCGCGCGGGCATGTTGATGCCGAGCGCGAAGGTCTCGGTGGCGAAGACGACCTTGACGAGCGCCTCGGCGAAGCACGCCTCGACCGCCTCCCGAAACGGCGGCACCATCCCGGCGTGATGCGCCGCCACGCCCGCCTCGAGGCCGGCCGCGTAGATCGCGGTAGCCGAGCACCGCCAGGTCCTCGTCGGTGAGCGGATCGACGTAGGACTCGACGATCGCACGGATCCGGTGGCGCTCTTGTGGCGTCGTCAGCCGCAGCCCGTCGTCCAGGCAGTGCCGCACCGACTCGTCGCAGCCGGCCCGGGAGAACACGAAGTAGATCGCCGGCAAGAGGCGCTCGGCGGCGAGCCGGTCGACCACCTCGACGCGCCGCGGTCGGTACAGCTGTGCCCGGCCCGGGCGTGGCCTGGCCTCAAAGCCCGCCTGTTTCGTGCCTTGCGCCGTCAAGCGGGCAGCCCCGGCGCCTCTCCGGCCGGATCCCGGTCGCACGAGCATGTCGTCGAGCCTGATGGCCTCCGGGTTGGGCCGGCCCGTCCACGAAAGTGGGAAGCAGGTGCAGGTGCTCGGCGAAGCGGTCGCCCACCACGAAGAGGTTCTTCAGCTCGACTGGCCGGTGTCGTCTCGATCACGACGCCGGTGGCGCCGCGGACCTCGGAGATCCACGCCGCCAGCTGGTCCGCGTTCGCCACCGTCGCCGACAGGCACACGAGGGTCACGTTGGCCGGGCGCGCCGAGGATGACCTCCTCCCAGACGCCCCCCCGGTAGGGGTCCTGGAGGTAGTGGACCTCGTCGAAGCACCACATAGCGCAAGTCGGCGAGGCGCCCGGGCTCGGCGTGGATCATGTTGCGCAGCACCTCGGTCGTCATGACGACGATCGGCGCCTGACCGTTGATGGAGTTGTCCCCCGTCAAAAGGCCGACTTGATCGGCGCCGTACCTGCGACGGAGGTCCCCGTACTTCTGGTTCGACAATGCCTTGATCGGCGTCGTGTAGAAGACCTTGGCGCCTTCAGCTAGGGCGAGGTGGACGGCGTACTCGGCGACGACGGTCTTGCCCGAACCGGTCGGTGCGCTGACGAGGACGGACTGGCCATCATCCAACAGGTCGAGCGCGTCCAGCTGGAAACGGTCGAGGGGATAGGGATGCTCCGCGACGAACTGCTCACGGGAGGCGGTGGCGCAACGGCGCCTTCATGGCCTCTTTCGGGCGCGAGAGCTCACTTACCGAGCATCTTGCCGATGATTATCGAAGCCTCGTAGAAGAGCAGCAACGGTAGGGCGAGGGCGAGCATCGAGAACGGGTCGGAGCTCGGCGTGACCACCCCGGCGAACACGACCATCCCGATGATCGCCCATCGCCGCCACTTGGACAGCTTCGCCGGCGTGAGCACCCCTGCCAGCTCGAGGGCGACCAACAGGACCGGGAACTCGAAGGTGACGCCGAAGGCGACCATCAAGAGCAAGATCAGCTGCACGTAGGAGTTGGGCGACAAGATGGCGACGATCGTCTTGTTCGGGCCGCTCACATCGAGCAGGAAGCGCATGGCGTGGGGGAAGGTGAGGTAGGCCACGAAGGCGCCGAGGGCGAACAGGCCGGCCGTGGCGAAGGTGAACGGCAAGGCGTAGCGCTTCTCGTTCGCCTTCAAGCCCGGGGTCACGAAACGCCAGAGCTGGAAGAACAGCACCGGCAGGGCGATCAGGATCCCGCCGTAGGCAGACACGTTGAGGCGCAGCGCGAAGCCCTGCAGAGGCTGGGTCACATAAAAGGCGCACTTGCCCTGTTGTTTCGTGTGGGTGACGGCCTGGCAATAAGGCGCTTGCAGAAAGGAGAGGATCTGGTCGTAAAAGACGTAGGTCACCACGGCCCCCACCGCGATGGCGCAGATTGAGATGACGAGGCGCCGGCGCAGCTCCCCCAGGTGCTCGCCCAGGGTCATCTGGTCGGGGTGCGGCTTGGGGTTCTCTCTTCTGTGCGCGAAGCCTCGCCAGCCTCGCCGGGGCTGCCATCGCTCAGTTCATGCTCGGCTCGTCGAACACGAACACCGTGTCAGCCGAGCGTGTGTCGGCCGAGAGCCTGCCCACAGATGACCACAACGGTACCGCCGGCGGTCTACGGGCCGGAGAAGCGGGTCCCTGTCTTCCGAGCAGTGGCTGCCAGCCCGACTCGCCGTAGTCGGCTTCGCCCCCTCCGGTCCAAGAGCCGCCCCGCGTGGCGAGCGTGTCGACGGTCTCACTGGCCGCGGCGCCCGCTGTCGAGGTGGACTCCCCCATACCCGAGACGAGCCCGGAGATGTAGCCCGTGACAGCCTTGCTCGGGCTGGTAGGTATGTTCGGCAAGTCAAGGTCGGGCACAAGGGCCCGAACCTCCTCGTCGAACTTCTGGCGCAGCTTGTTCAGCTCGCGCCAGGCGCCGCCGAGCTGGCGCGCCGCACCCGGCAGCCTCTCGGGCCCCACGACGACAAGCGCTATGACCAGGAGCAGAAAAATCTTGGCCGGATCGAGACCGCCCATGAGCTGATGCTACCTTGCCGCCGGTGCGAAGACCGGCCGGAGCCGAGACGCCTGCATGAAGTCATTTCCTCTCTAGAACCAGTGAAAATAGGGATGCCCGAAGCGCCAGACGATCACGAACACCCTGCCCACGATGTAAGAGGCCGGCAGCGTCCCCCAGGTCCGGCTGTCAGCAGAGTTGCCCCGGCAGTCACCCATCACGAAATAGTGCGCCGGCGGGATCTTCGTGGTCGGGATGTCCTCGGCGGCTTCGGCGCAGGATCCTGTCAAGGGCCCCAGCCAGGGCTCTTTCAGCGGCTTCCCGTCGATCAAGACCGTGTGGCCGACAGAGGAGATGGTCTCGCCCGGCAGGCCGATCACGCGCTTTACGAGGTCGGCGTCGGCGGTGCCCGTGTCTGCAGGCGGCCGTTTGAAGACCACGATGTCGCCCCGGTGGATCGTGTAGCCGAACTTGACCACGACGATGCGGTCGCCGAGCTGCAAGGTCGGCAGCATCGAGCCGGAGGGCACGTAGAAGGCCTGGACGGCATAGGTGCGCAAACCGCCGGCCACGAGCACCGCGAGCAGCACGACGAGGAGCCACTCCAAGACGCGCCGCTTCGTGCTCCTGTTGTGCGCCGACACGGCGGCCTTGGCGCGTCCATGGCCAGTTTTCGGTGCCGCCCCGTCGTTTGGATGCGGGGCCGGAAGTGGTCTCGGGATCGCTGCCGGGTCCGCCACGGTGCCCCATACGAGCAGCTCTTCCACAGGGTTGCCCGCGTCTGTGGAAGCTTTGTCGGTCTCGGTCATCGCCAAAAGCCTAAATCGACTCGATGAGGCGCTCGACACGCTCGTCGTGGGAACGGAACGGGTCTTTCAAAAGGACCGTGCGCTGGGTCTGGTCGTTCAACTTGAGATGCACCCAGTCAACGGTGAAGTCGCGGCGTTTCTCCTTGGCGCGCCTTATGAACTCGCCCCTCAGCCGGGCCCTGGTTGTCTCCGGGGGCGAGTCCATCGCCTTTTGGATGGCCTCGTCGGTGGTTACGCGCTCTACGCGGCCCTTGGCCTGGAGGAGGTAGAACACGCCGCGGCTGCGGTCGACGTCATGGTACTGCAGGTCCAAAAGGGCCACCTTTGGATGTCCGAGGGGAAGCTGGTGGCGGGCCCGGTAAGCCTCGACGAGACGGTACTTGACGACCCAGTCGCATTCGCGGTCCAGCCCGAGAGGGTCCTTCTCGATCTGCTCCATACAGTGCTTCCACATCGACAGGGCGCGTTCTTCGAGGGGAGGGAGTCCCCTTTTCTCTTCGTAGCGCATCGCCCGTTCCAGGTACTCGCGTTGGATGTCGAGGGCGCTCAGCTCGCGCCCGTTGGCGAGTCGCACCTCGCGGCGGCAGGTGATGTCGTGACTTATCTCGCGAATGGCCCGGATCGGGTCCTCGAGAGTGAGATCGCGGATCACCACGCTCGGGTCTTCCAGCATCCGCAACAAGATGCTCGTCGCGCCGACCTTCAAGAAAGTGGCGTACTCGCTCATGTTCGAGTCACCGACAATCACGTGCAGACGCCTGAAGCGCTCCGCGTCGGCATGGGGCTCGTCGCGGGTGTTGATGATCGGTCGGCTCCGGGTCGTGGCCGAGGAGACCCCTTCCCATATGTGCTCGGCCCGTTGACAAAGACAGAACATGGCGCCTCGCGCCGTCTGCAGCACCTTTCCCGCTCCGGAGTAGATCTGGCGGCTCACGAAGAACGGGATGAGCACCTGGACGAAATGCGAGAAGTCGTCCCTGCGACTCGTGAGGTAGTTCTCATGGCACCCATATGAGTTGCCCGCCGAGTCGGTGTTGTTCTTGAACAGGTAGATGACGCCGCGGATGCCCTCGTCACGCAGGCGGCTCTCGGCTGAGGCGACCAGCCCCTCAAGGATCCGCTCACCCGCTTTGTCGTGGGCGACCAGGTCCTCGATGGAGTCACATTCGGGCGTGGCGTACTCGGGATGGCTGCCAACGTCGAGATAGAGCCTGGCGCCGTTCTCGAGGAACACGTTGCTCGAACGGCCCCAGCTCACGACCCTTTTGAACAGGTACCGGGCGACCTCGTCCGGGCTCAGGCGGCGCTGGCCGCGAAGCGTGCAAGTGACGCCGTACTCATTTTCGATCCCGAATATCCTGCGCTCCACCGAGGTCCACGGTAGCCTCGAACCGGATGCAGCCATCCGACCGTATGGTCCACCTCACAACTGTCGCCGGTTCCTTTCACGGCCACGTGCTCGCGGCCCGCCTCGGCTCCGAGGGGATCCCAGTCGAACTGAGGGGCCTCAGTGAGGGCCCTTACCCTCTTCCGGCCAATGTGAGCGTGTTCGTCCACGAGGACCAGCTCGAGCTGGCCCGGTCGCTGCTTTTGGCCGACGCGGTCGATGCCGTCTTCGACGAGCGCTACTCCAACCTGGGCCCGGGCGACGCAGGCGCCATGGACCTTCCTCCGGTAGACGTCCCAGTGTCGACCCACTTTCGCCGCGCCCACACTTTGCTCGTGCTCAGCATGGTCGGCCTCGTCCTGGTCGTGGCCTTCGTCACCTCGTTCGTGACGTCTTTTCACTAACCGGCCGCCTCACCAGGGTCGGGCCGGGCGGCCTCCTCCTCGGCACTCGGGTCGGCGGTGACCGGCACCGGCGGCTCGCCGTCGCCCAACGCCGCGGCGATCTCCTCCTCGCTGACACGGCGAAATGACCGACGCCACGGGCCGTGCTCGAGTACGGCGACCTCGAGGTCCCGGGCGTGCAGGGCCCGAGCCGGGCCGGACAAGCTCGCCACACAGGCGCGGATCGCCTCGCGAAGCGGCCAGCCCTGGACAAACCTCGCCGCCATGCGCTGCGAGATGGCGTCGGCTTCCCCGCCGAGCACGGTGAAGCGCTGCTCGTCTGCGACCGTGCCGTCGTAGGCGATGTGGAACAGCTGGTGGGCGTCGCCGAGCGGGTCGAGCTCGGCGACGAGGATCTCGACCTCGAGAGGCTTCATCTCGTGGGTGAAAACCTGTCCGAGGTACTGGGCGTAGACGTTGGCGAGGGAACGGGCGTCGACGTCCTCCCTCGAGTAGGCGTAGCCCTTGGTGTCGGCGTGGCGCACCCCGGCGACACGCAGCTGGTCGAACTCGTTGTAGCGCCCGACACCGGCGAAAGCCACGCGGTCGTAGATCTCGCTGATCTTGTGAAGGGTGT
Organism: uncultured Acidimicrobiaceae bacterium; assembly: GCA_963779425.1. GTDB lineage: Bacteria > Actinomycetota > Acidimicrobiia > Acidimicrobiales > Bog-793 > Fen-455. The sequence continues at coordinate 165,652 of CAVZYD010000009.1, read as the reverse complement.
TGGAAGGATTCTCCGCCACGATGAGGACGCCAGATTCGTAGGTGGTCCCGACGAGAGCACGACCCCTGGCGATGCCCTTTTGGGCGTATTCCGCGCGGTCCTTCATGACCTGCTCAGGAGCCACGTAATAAGGCATCGTCACGAGCGCTCACCTCCTTCGGACCGCTCGCGCCGGTGCTCGAGGACGTGGCGGAAGTGCTCGGCCACTTCGGAGTCCTCAAGGCGCGTGTAGCCCTCGGCGTCGACGGTCGCGACCACCGGGTAGATGCCCCGCAGCGGGTCCGGTCCCCCGGTGGCGGTGTCCTCGTCCGCCGCCTCGTAAAGGGCGGCAACGGCGAGCTCGATGGCCTCGTCGCGCCCGAGACGGTCGCGGTAGCCGAGCTTCACGGTGTTCTTCGCGTCACGGCCTCCAGAACCGGTGGCGTGGAAGTCGGTCTCTTCGAAACGTCCTCCGGTGACGTCGTAGGTGAAGATCCGACCCTTTTTCAAGCGCAGGTCGTAGCCGGCGAACAGGGGAATGACGACGAGGCCTTGCATAGCCATGGGTAGGTTGGCGCTCACCATCTGGCCGAGCTGGTTCGCTTTGCCCTCGAGGCTCAGGCGCGTGCCCTCGACCTTCTCGTAATGCTCGAGCTGGGTCTGGAAAAGGCGCACCATCTCGATCGCAGTGCCAGCGGCGCCAGCGATGGCGACGGCGGAATGCCGGTCGGCCGGGAAGACCTTCTCGATGCTGCGGTGGGCGATCATGTTGCCCTCCGTGGCGCGACGGTCCCCCGCTACGACGACGCCCTCGTCAAAGCGCAGGGCGACGATGGTCGTCCCATGGGCGACTCCGGCCATGGCTCCAGAACCAGGCCCTGGCACAGGCGCAGAGGAGGCTCTCGTGGACTCGAGGGCCTCGCGAGCGACGCTCGGCCCGGCGGCACCCGTCCTTTTGAGCAGCTCGGTGAAGCTCGGGCCCGGATCGGTGCCGAAGGGGAAAAGAGGCAGGCTCATGGGGGCGGCTAGGTCTCGCTTTCTCTCACTCGCCCCCCTTTTGAACGTAGTTGCGGACGAACTCCTCAGCGTTGTTCTCGAGGACCTCGTCTATCTCGTCAAGGAGATCGTCGATCTCGGCCTTGAGCCGGTCGCCCCGCTCGGTCGTCGCCGGCGCCTCCTCTTCGGCCGTGGTTGTCTCACGGCTCGTCGTCGGTCGCTTCTTCAGCTCGCGCTCTGCCATCACCGTTCCTTATGAGCCCAATCGCCTAAGTAGCTCTGCCGGAGTGTCGCATCCCTCGAAAAGCGTATCGACATGGAGCGCCGTGCCTTTCAGGGGTTCCATCATCGGCACGCGTCGCAGGGCATCCTCCCCGATGTCGAACACGATCGAGTCCCAGTTGGCCGCGACGATCGCAGCCGAGAAGCGTTCCAGGCTGCGGCCGCGGAAATACGCCCGCGTGGTCTCCGGTGGCGCCGTGGTCGCCTGATCGACCTTGTCGTCGTCGCAGAGCTTCTCCATCGTCAGGCGTGTGAACAGGGATTTTGCAGGTCGCAGGTCGTGGTACTGCAGGTCGATGCCGGCGAGTTTCGGGTCGTCCCACTCGAGGCCGTGACGGTCCTTGTAGGCCTCCACGAGGCGCAGCTTGGCGACCCAGTCAAGTTGGCCCGCCAAGGACTGCGGATCGCTCTCGAGGCCGACCAGGACCGCCTCCCAGCGATCGAGGACGAGGCGGGCCACCTTTTCGCTCCCGAGCGCCTCGAGGCCGCGCTCGGCGGCGTATTTACGAGCGAGGTCGTAGATCTCCCACTGCAGCTCGAGCGCCGTCAGCGTGGCGCCTGAGGCGAGCTCGAGCGTGGCACGCAAGGTCGTGTCCCGCGATACGGCCCGAATCGCCGCCACGGGTCTTCCAAGGCGCAAGTCCCGAGGCGGGTGGAAGTCGTCTTCGACCATGGCCAGCACGAGCGCGGTGACACCGACCTTCAAGAACGTGGCGACCTCGGAGAGATTGGCGTCGCCGACGATCACGTGGAGACGCCGGTACTTTTGCGGGTCGGCGTGCGGCTCGTCGCGGGTGTTGATGATCGGTCGCTTAAGGGTGGTCTCGAGCCCGACCTCCTCCTCGAAGAAGTCGGACCGCTGGCTCAGCTGGAACGGCGGCGGCTTGGCCCCGTGGGAGACCTCCTCGCCGATCTTGCCGGCCCCGGTGTAGATCTGGCGAGAGACGAGGTGCGGTGTCAGTTCGTGCACGATCCGCGAGAAAGGAACTGCCCTATCGACGAGATAGTTCTCGTGACAGCCGTAGGAATTGCCCTTCCCGTCGGAGTTGTTCTTGTAGATGACTATCTCCTCGCCCGGCGCCAGGAGCTGATTGGCGGCCTCCATCGAGCGCCGCAAGACGAGCTCGCCCGCCCGGTCGTGCAAGACGAGCTCGAGGGCGTTCGAGCACTCGGGCGTCGAGTACTCCGGGTGAGCGTGGTCGACGTAATAGCGCGCCCCGTTGGTGAGCACGGCATTTACGAGATGGGTCTCGATCTCGGGGGGCATCGAGCCCTCGCGGGCATAGCCACGGGCGTCTCGGCCCGGTGACTCGTCTTCGAAGTCCCAACCGATCTTCCGCTCCAGCTGGGCGACATAGGCGTTGATGAGAAGCGAGGACGCGGTCGTCGGGCTCATGTCGCCGGCGGAGACGACCTGAATCCCGTACTCGGTCTCGATACCGCAGACCTTGGTTATCGCCACGCTCGGACGCTACCGCACTCTTCTGCGGCAGCCGGTGCACTTATTCGGGGAAGGCTCAGAGATACTGCCCGGTGCCGACGCGCTCGATCGCACGGCCACCACGTTCCTCCCCGCCTTGGCCCATGAGGGTCCGGATGTAGATGATCCGCTCGCCCTTCTTGCCGGAGATCTTTGCCCAGTCGTCCGGGTTCGTCGTGTTGGGCAGGTCTTCGTTCTCCTTGTACTCCTGGCGGATCGACTCGATCAGGTCGCCGAGGCGTATGCCGTGCCCCTCCCCGGCGATGTCACGCTTGATGGCGAGCTTTTTCGCCCGGCGAACGATGTTCTCGATCATCGCTCCTGAGGAGAAGTCCTTGAAGTAGAGCGTCTCCTTGTCGCCGTTTTGGTATGTGACCTCCAAAAAGCGGTTCTCGTCGTCGGCTCGGTACATCTCGGCCACCGTCTTTTCGATCATGTGGGCGACGGCTTTGTTCGGCTCGCCTCCGCCAAGGCTTGCCACGTCCCCGGCGTCGAGGGGCAAATTGTCGGTCAGATAGCGGGCGAACACCTGCTGGGCCGCGCTCTCGTCCGGCCTCTCGATCTTTATCTTCACGTCGAGGCGCCCAGGGCGCAAGATGGCCGGGTCGATCAGGTCCTCCCGGTTCGAGGCCCCGATCACGATCACGTTGCGCAGCGTCTCGACGCCGTCAATCTCGGCCAGCAACTGGGGCACGACGGTCGACTCCATGTCGGAGGAGATGCCGCTGCCGCGGGTCCTAAACAGCGAGTCCATCTCGTCGAAAAAGACGATTACCGGGACTCCCTCCTCGGCCTTTTCCCTGGCACGTTGGAACACGAGCCTGATCTGGCGCTCGGTCTCGCCCACGTACTTGTTCAAAAGCTCGGGGCCCTTGATGTTGAGGAAGTAGCTCCTGACATTGGTGTTGCCGGTCTGCTCGGCGACCTTTTGCGCGAGCGAGTTCGCCACGGCTTTGGCGATCAAGGTCTTCCCGCAACCAGGCGGACCATAGAGCAGGATGCCCTTTGGCGCTTGCAGCCGGTACTCGGCGAAGAGCTCCCGGTGCAGGTAAGGCAGCTCGACCGCGTCCGTGATCGCTTCGATCTGGGCGTCGAGGCCGCCTATGTCGCCGTAGGTGATGTCCGGGACCTCCTCGAGCACGACCTCTTCGAGCTCGGGCCGGGGCAGCTTCTCGTAGAGCAGCATCGTGCGGGGATCCATCAAAAGCGAGTCGCCCGCGCGCAGCTTCACGCCAAGGAGGTAGTCCGAGATCTCCGCCACCTGCTCTTGGTCCGCCCGCCCGACGATGAGGGCCCGTTTGCCGTCCTCTAGCACCTCGAGCACCGAGACGACCTCACCGCCAAGCTCCGGGTCCCGGACCAAGACCACGTTCAACGACTCGTTGAGGACGACCTCTTGGCCTTTGCGGAGCTCATCTGTCTCGAGGCCGGGATGGACCGCCACGCGCATCTTGCGCCCGCTCGCGAACACGTCCACGGTCCCGTCGTCGTTGCCTGTCAGGTAGGTCCCGTAAGCCGACGGCGGTTGGGTGAGCTTGTCGACCTCCTCCCGCAAGGCGGCGATGTGCTCTTTGGCTTGCTGGAGGGTGAAGGTCAGCTTCTCGTTCTGCGAGACGGCGTGCGCGAGCTGACCTTTGGTCTCAAGGAGACGCTCTTCGAGTGTGCGCACGCGCCCCGGCGCTTCTTGAAGTCGGCGTCGCAGCTCTGTGACTTCATCCTCGGCCTGTTCGGCCCGCCGGTGAAGCTCCTCCCGGTCGTCATCGTCTGGCAGACCCGTGTGCCCGTCGTTGTCCATCGGTGTGACCACCTCCTCACACGGTGCGATCTTTGCCCCCGTCGGGACCCTACACCGGTGCCGCACGCGTTTGACGCCGCAGGGGACGTCGTTCCGTTTGGCGGCCACTACCCGGTGCGGCACTAAGCTGGCCTCGCGGATGCCGACCCGAGTCACCCCGCACGAAGCGACCCCCCCAAGGAGATGAGCAGCGCATGAAGGTTTGGATCGACCAGGACCTCTGCACCGGAGACGGTGTCTGCGAAGAGCTGTGTCCTTCGGTGTTCACTCTCCTCGACAACGGGCTGACCTATGTCAAGCAGGGCGACACCGTCTTTGACAACCCCGGGGGCGAGGCCCAGATGGCCCTCGTTCCCTCCGAGTTCGAAGACGCCGTCACCGAGGCGGCAGACGAGTGCCCGGGAGAGTGCATCTTCCTCGTCAACGACTGACGAGGCGAAGCCGCAACGCTGCCTCCCCTCTAAAAGGGGCACCGAACTCGAAGCTCTGTGCGCCCTGCGGAAGTGACCTCACCACCTTGGTGCGGTCGTGTCGTCAAATGATCTGTTTGTTCGCTTTGGTGAGCTTGCGCCACTGCCCGTGGCGGGAAACGTAAGCTTTCCCCCTGAGGAGGAAGCGGTCGTGACTCAAGTCGGCCGACAAGGAGCGAGCGCCCCAAGGAGATGAGTGGCTGATGAAGGTGTGGATTGACCAGGACCTCTGCACAGGAGACGGTCTCTGCGAAGAGATCTGTCCTGCGGTGTTCACTCTTCTCGACGACGGCTTGGCCTATGTGAAACAGGGTGACAGCGTCCTCAACGAGCCTGGCGGGGCGTCGCAGATGGCGGCGGTGGCCTCCGAGCTCGAGGACGCCGTGACCGAGGCGGCCGAGGAGTGCCCGGGAGAGTGCATCTTCATCGTCACCGACTGACGAGCTGCCTGGCGCCTCAGCCCCGGTGGCCTCGCCTTAGGCGGACAGGAGCCGGGCCGAGGTCAAAAAGCCCGTGTGTGCCACCATGCGGTGGTCGGGTCGTACCGACCGGCCCTCGATGTGCCAGGTACGCCGCAGGATCTCGAAGGTCTCTGCCAAGCCGAACCCGCTGCGCTCGAGGGCGCCGCGCAGCTCGGTGGTCTGGGTGATGCTCGGCAGGTAGGCGAGCAGGATCCCTCCCGGCGCGAGCGCCTTTTGCGCATGAGGCACGACTTGCCACGGCTCTGGGAGGTCGAGCACGACCCGATCGAGGTCCTCGGTGTCGATGCCCAGGTACACGTCGCGCTCCAGCACTTCGTAGCGCTGTTGCGGGCCGAGGAAGGCCGCCACGTTGGCTCGTGCCCGTTCGGCGAAGTCCCCTCTCAGCTCATAACCGGTCACAACGGCGCCCGCCCGCAGCATCGCCATGGAAAGGGCGCCCGAACCGACGCCGGCCTCGAGGACGCGGGCGCCGGGGAATATGTCCGCGGCGATCAAGATCGCCCCGAGGTCTTTCGGGTAGATCACCTGCGCCCCCCGCGGCATCCCGATGACAACGTCGGCGAGGGTCGGTCGGAGCACCAGATAACGCGCCGCATTGATGACGCGGCCGTCTTTTTGGTGGGCCTCGACCTCTTCGCCCTCGCAAAGGCCGATCAGGGCGTCATGCTCCACCACCCCGGCATGGGACTGAAATGACCGCCCTGGGTGCAAAGTGACGAGATAGCGCCGGTCTTTTCGGTCGACCAGGAGCACCCGCTCGCCGGCGGCGAGAGTCCGACTTCGTGCCCGGGAAAGCTCAGGGCTCACCTGGCTCCTCGGCCTCGTTCCCCTCCGTGGCCTTGGCGCCGCGACCGGGGCGAGGGGTCTTTTCTGCCCGGGGGCGTCGGCCTGCGTGCCCGTCTTGTCCGCCAGAGTGAGCCTTCTCAGCCTTGGCCTCCGCACGTCGGTAGCGGCGGCTCGCCTGGCGCTTTTGCTGGGCCTTGGCCTCGAGCAACTCGAGCTTGGCGGCTTTGCGGGCCGCTTTCCTCCTCGCCCGCCTCGTCCACGGCGGCGCCGGGACGTGGCTCACCACGACGGACTCGCCGAGACGGAGGCTCTCCACGCTCACCTGCGGTGCCTGGCGGCGGGAGAGGAAACGGAAGAGCCAGGCGATCGCCCCGATGGAGAGCCAAAGGTTGCTCCCCTCGATCAGGCCCGACCGCACCCCGCGCCGTATGAGCTGGCGCGCCCAGCGGTCGAGGTACCTACGCACCACTCCCCCAGTCCGGGCCGTCCATGCTCAGATGCGGCGAATCTCGAGCACCGAAGCCCGGCGACGACCGCGTCGACGGCCGAGCAGGTACACCGCCGCCACGGCGGCAGCGCCGGCGGCGACGATGATGCCGATGGCCGGCGGTGCCGCATCTGTCACAAGGGACTCCGTGCTACCCCCGAGGTCGCGCAACTTGTTCTCGACGTCCGACAGCGTGACGCGCCGCGCCTCGTCGTTCGCGAGCAAAAGATGCCGGACAAGGCGCATTGTCACGAGCCTGCCTCCGATCGCTTCATCGTCTCTTACCCTCGCTTGGCGGCGCGCTTGGAACGAGACCGAAGGAGCGCGCCCCCAAAGCCTGCCACGGTCACGAGGCCCAGAATGCCCGTGATCGGATAGGGCACCCACGACCACGTCCCGGCGAAGACGGAGCCCGTCTCGGTCTGCAGCACCCGTAGCACCGCAACCAGCAACAGCACGGTACCGATGCCGAGGAAGACTGCCGCAATTGACCCGAAGAGCAGGGTTCGACCGACCGTGCGTAGCGGGGTCACCGTCTCTTGGATGACGTAGCGGCGAAGAAGTCCGAAAAGCTCCGCTCCCTCTTCACGCGGGTCCGCGCGTTTGCCGTCAGTTTTTCCCGACATGAACGACATGAAAGCGCAGGTTATCGGCCAGGCCGCTCTACCGCTAGCACGCAGGGAGGACGGGCCCGACAAGCCGGTTTCCAAGCCGGGTACCTCAGGGCTGCAAGGCTGCCCGGAAGAACTCGCGTAGGTGTTCGAGGCGGCGCGCGAGCTCTTTGCGCCCGAGAGGGTCGGCCCCGAGGAGGGCCTCCAAGAAGGGGACGTCGCTGAAGTAGGTCAAGAGCGCCCCGTAGCCGGTGAGGACAAGCTGCTCGGCGTCGTGGGAGCGGAAGCGACCGGCCGACATCTCCCGCTCGAGGAAGCCCACGGCCCGTTCGAGCATCGGGCGCAAGGTGGCGGCGAGCTCCCGAGCCATGGGGCCGCCGCCCTCGAGGGCCTCTCGGCGAACGAGGCGAACGAACTCCGGGCTCTCGGCGAAGAAGCGAAAACCCGAGGTGAGGACTCGGTCAACCTGCTCCCAGCCGTCCCGGGGACGGTCCGTCGCCTCGGCCACCCTTTTCAGCCAGTCGGTGAAAGACGCCTCGACGACCTCGCGATAAAGGGCCTCTTTCGAAGGAAAATGATGCAGCAGGCTTGGGCGCCTTATGCCCACGATCTCCGCGATGTCGTTGAGCGAGGTCCCTTCGAAGCCGTGCTCGGCGAAGCACCAGAGCGCGGCATCGAGGATCGCCTGGCGCGTCGGGACCCCCGGCTGGCGGGCGAGATGAGCCGGCAACGCCGCGGCGGACCGATCCCGGGACGCGCGCGAATCTTCTCGCTCAGCTGGCTTGGGCACCAGGCAAGCCTACCTACCGGACGGTAGGTCGACACTGATACTCTTTCGTTTCGTGCCAGGAGCTCTCCTCGCGGTGTTGGTGGGCCTCGGTCTCAGCGAGGTTGCCCTGTTTTGCACGAGCATCTATCTCCACCGGGCTCTTTCCCACCGGGCCATCTCGCTCCGGCCTTCGGTCCGTATGGCGTTCCGCATCTTGATCTGGCTCATGACCGGGATCCGACCGCGTCAATGGGTCGGCGTGCACCGCAAGCACCACGCCTTTACCGACGTTGCCGGCGACCCGCACTCGCCCGTACTGCTCGGCTTTTGGCGGGTGCAGCTCACCAATGCCGCTCTCTACCGCAAGGTGGCCCGCGACGGCGTCACGACCCAGCGCTACGCCAGAGACCTTCCCCCGGACCGTTGGGACAAGTTGTTTTTCGACCACGCCTTCCTCGGGCTCGGGATCGGCATCGCGGGGCTTTGTCTCGTCCTTGGATGGCGCCTCGGTCTTCTCGCCGCCGCAGTCCATGCCGCGAGCTATCTGGCGCTCAACGCCGCCATTAACGCCGTCGGGCACAGCTTCGGGAAAAAGAGCTATCCCAACACGGCCTTCAACAACCAATGGCTCGCCTTTGTCACCGGTGGGGAGGGCCTGCACAACAACCACCACGCCGCGCCCACCTCCGCCACCCTCGCCCTCGGCCGACACGAGCTCGACCCGGGTTGGTGGGTGATCAGGCTCATGGTCAGGACGCGCATGGCGCACCTGCGCCTCAGCGAGACCCGGTTCGTGCGGCGGTCAACCTCGTCTGTGAACAGCTGATTTCACCGCGCTGACCTCCCGGTTTCGTGACCCGGTGAACGGCTCGGGGCGCGTAGTGTGGCAGTCATGGGCGACCAAGAAGTTGAACAGCTGTGCGTCAATGTCATCCGTGGGCTCGCGATGGACGCTGCCCCAGCGGGCCAACAGCGGCCACCCGGGAACGGCCATGGCGTTGGCGCCCCTTGCCCACGTCTTGTACTCGCGGGTTTTGCGCCATGACCCGAGCGATCCGCAGTGGCCCGACCGCGATCGGTTCGTCTTGTCCAACGGGCACGCCTCGATCCTGCTCTACTCGATGCTGTTCCTGAATGGCTACGGGTTAGAGCTGGAGGACCTGCGCCAGTTCCGTCAATGGGGATCGCGCACGCCCGGCCATCCCGAGGTGCATGCCCTCGCCGGGGTCGAAGTCACGACCGGGCCCTTGGGGCAGGGCTTCGCCAACGGCGTAGGCATGGCAGTGGCGGAGAGGTTCCTCCGCTCTCACTTCGGCCCGGAGGCGATCGATCACCACATCTTTGCGACCTGTGGCGACGGCGACTTGATGGAAGGGGTGAGCCACGAGGCCGCCTCCCTGGCGGGGCACCTCGGCCTGGGCCGGCTCGTTTATGTCTACGACGACAACCACATCACGATCGACGGGCCGACCGAGCTCGCCTACACAGACGACGTCGTGAAGCGCTTCGAGGGCTATGGCTGGCACGTCGAGTACCTGGGCGAGGTGGCGAACGACCTCGATGCCCTCGAGGCGGGCCTGCGCCGGGCAATGGCGGAGGCGGACCGCCCGTCGCTGCTCGTTCTCCGCAGCCACATCGGCTGGCCCTCACCGCATCGCACCGACACCAAAGAGGCGCACGGCGATCCCTTGGGAGCGGACGAGATTCGCCTCACGAAGGCGCTCTTAGGCCTCCCCGTGGACGAAGACTTCTACGTCCCAGACGAGGTACCTGCCTTCTATGCCGCCGCGGCACGTCGCGGCCGGGCCTCGCGCGTGAGGCCTGGGAGCGCCGCCAGGCCACCTTGGGGCCGGACAAGGACCGCTTCGAAGCCTGCCTGCGCGGAGTGGGCCTACCGGGGTGGTCGGCGGCCATGCCCAGCTTCGAGGCAGGCAGCAAGATGGCTACGCGCAAGGCAATCAACAAGTGCCTGACGGCCACCGCAGCGGGCATTCCAGGCCTCATCGCCGGTGCGGGCGACCTCACCGGCAACACCGGTGTCGACCTCGGCGCCGCTGGCGCGGTCCAAGATCACGCCCACCCGGGCGGTGACCAGGTCCACTTCGGCATACGCGAGCACGCCATGGCCGCAGCCATGACCGGCATGGCCCTGCACGGGGGCGTGCTCCCGGTCGGGGGCACCTTCTTCGTCTTCAGCGACTACGCCCGCCCATCGGTTCGCCTGGCGGCCATATCGGAGGCCCACGTCGTCTACTTCTTCACCCACGATTCGGTCGGCCTAGGCGAGGACGGCCCGACGCACCAGCCGATCGAGCAGCTGGCCTCGTTGCGGGCCATGCCGGGTCTTCGTGTCATACGCCCCGCCGACGCCAATGAGACGGCCGCCGCCTGGCGCATCGCAGTCGACTCGGACGGCCCCACGGCCTTGGTGCTGAGCCGCCAGGACCTCCCGGTGTTGGAGGAGACGAGCTCGCTCGCAAGCGAGGGTGTGGCCCGTGGCGCCTATGTCCTCACGGCCGGGCGCGACACGGGGCAGGATCCCGACGTCGTGCTCATCGGGACGGGCAGCGAGGTCCAGCACTGCCTCGGCGCCGCTCAGCTGCTAAAGAGCCAGGCCGTCGCCGCCCGCGTCGTCTCGTTCCCCTGCTGGGAACTGTTTGCCCAGCAAGATGCGGGGTATCGAAACGGCGTCCTTCCACCGGGCGTTCCCCGTCTCGCGGTCGAGGCCGCAGCTTCGTTCGGCTGGGAGCGCTACGCGGACGCCACGGTCACCATCGACCGCTTCGGTGCCTCGGCGCCGGGGTCGGTGAACATGGAGAAGTTCGGATTCACCGCCGATAACGTCGCCGCACGGGCTCGCGATCTGCTCGCGGCCCGGCCCTAAAAAAGGGGGAAAGATGACCAGACTCGAGGACCTTTACAACCGCGGAGGTCAAAGCCCGTGGCTCGACAACCTGAAGCGTTCCTATCTGAGCTCCGGCCGTCTCGCCGAGCTCGTCTCCTCGGGAGTGCGGGGCCTCACCTCGAACCCGACGATCATGGCCAAGGCGATCGCGGTGGGTGAGGACTACGACGAGGAGTTCTCCCACGCCCTTGCAAGCGGCCAGAGCGTCGAGGAGGCCTATTGGGACCTCGTCATAAGCGACGTCTCTGGCGCCCTCGGAGTGCTGAGGCCGGTGTTCGAGGCGAGCGAGGGCGGGGACGGCTTCGTCTCGATCGAGGTGGCGCCGAGCCTTGCCCACGACACCGAGGGCACGATCAAGTCCGCGAGGGACTTGCACGAGCGGATCGCGCAAGCGAACTTGTTGGTGAAGATCCCCGCCACACGCGAAGGCCTTCCGGCCATCAAAGCCATGATCGCCGAGGGTCGCAGCATCAACGTGACCTTGATCTTCTCCCTCGAGCGCTACCGCGAGGTCGTCGAGGCCTATCTGTCGGGGCTTGAGAGTTTCGTGTCTGGTGGTGGGGACGCCTCAAAGGTCGCCTCCGTCGCCTCCTTTTTCGTGAGCCGCGTCGACACCGAGGTCGATCGCCGCCTCGAAGAGATCGCCAAGGACCGCGCGGGCACGCCGGCTGGTGCACTCGCCCTTGAGATGCGCGGCACGGCGGCTGTCGCCCAGGCGCGCCTTGCTTACAAGGCCTACCTCGAGCTGCTCTCCGGAGCGCGCTGGGAGGCGCTCGAGCGCGCCGGGGCGAGGCGGCAGCGCCCGCTGTGGGCCTCGACTTCGACCAAGAACCCGGCCTATGGCGACCTCGTCTACGTCGACTCCCTCGTCGCTAAAGACACCGTCAACACGATGCCGGAAGAGACAATCGACCTCTACTTGGACCACGGGACCGCCGTCGCCATCTCGCAGGCTGATCTCGCCACGGCCGAGAGGAACTTCGAACGCCTGGCCGAGTGTGGCATTGACGTCGCCGAAAGTCGCCGAGGTGCTCGAGACCGAAGGGGTGGCCGCCTTTGCCGCCTCCTTCGACGACCTGATCGGCAAGTTGCAGGAGAAGGCCGACGCGATCGCGAAGCGACCGATGACCTCCGAGCTCCTGCGGCGCCTCGAGGCGCGCGACCGCACCCTGTGGCCGGAGGGCAACGTCTCTCCCAACCGCCTCGGATGGCTCGACATGCCGCGGCGCATGCTCGACGAGGCGCGCCGACTGGCGAGCTTCGCCGCCAGCATCGATCAGGACATTGATCGTGCTGTTGGGCATGGGCGGCTCCTCGCTCGGCCCGGCGGTGCTCGCCGCCGTCGGGGAGAACTTCGGTCGCGCTTCTCGGACGCGTGTCGTGGTCTGCGACACCACCGACCCCGCCACCGTGGCCGCCTTGCCCTTAGAGGACGCCTTCATCATCGTCTCATCCAAGTCTGGCACGACGCTCGAGCCGAACGTGCTGTTCTCCTATGCCCGCAGCCGAGTCTCCGATCCCGCCCGCTACGCGGTGATCACCGACCCCGGCACGCCGCTTGGGGCCGAGGCGGGCGGGCTCGGGATCCGGCACCTTTTCGAGAACCAGCCTGACATCGGCGGCCGCTACTCGGTGCTTTCCTACTTCGGTCTCGTGCCGGCGGCCCTCATGGGCTACGACGTGGCCGAGCTGTGCGAGCGTGCCCTCGACGCCGATCGCGAGGAGGCGGTCGCGCTCGGAGACGACATGGGCCGCGCCGCACTCGACAGGGCGCGACAAGACGACCATCGTCGTGGACGAGAAGATCCGCTCTTTCGGTCTGTGGGTCGAGCAGCTCATCGCCGAATCGACCGGCAAGCAAGGTCGCGGCTGTGTGCCGGTACCGACGACCGAGAACGAGCAAGGCGACGACCGCCACGTCATCGGTGTCTTTCTTGACGGGCCCGGGGCTCTCGGGAGCGAGTTCTTCCGTTTCGAGCTCGCCATCGCCGTCGGCGGGGCACGCCTTGGATGTGGACCCGTTCGACGAGCCGAACGTCGCCGAGTCCAAGGCCAACACCTTGAGGGTCCTCGGTGCTCTACCCCTCCCCTCCCTCGCGGCGTCTTCGCCGGAGGACATGATGGCCCTCATCGCCGCCCAGCTGCGCCCGCATGACTACGTGTCGCTGCAGGCATACCTGCCCTTTGGCCAAGACGACGAGCTAGAGGCGCTGCGACGCAAGGTGCGGGACGCGAACGGCCAGATCGCCGTCACGGCCGGCTACGGCCCGAGGTTCCTGCACTCGACTGGACAGCTCCACAAGGGCGGCCCGAACAGCATCGTCGCCGTCCAGCTCGTCAGATCGACACCGTCTGGTGAGCTCGCCATCCCCGGCGAGCCCTATGACTTCGCGACGCTCATCAGCGCCCAGTCGATCGGCGACCACGACAGCCTCGTCGCCCACGACCGCCGCGTGATACGCGTCGAGCTGGACGACTTGAGCGAGATCGGCTGACCGACATAGCGACATCGGCTGACTCACGTAGCGACAACTGACAAGGCCGCGCAGACGAAAGGGCCGCGCGCAGGACCCGAGGAGGAGACGACGATGAAGGTCGGGATGGTCGGGCTGGGCAAGATGGGCGCCAACATGACCCGGCGGCTGATCGAGAAGGGTCACGAGGTCGTCGGGTTCGACCTCGGAGCCGAAGCCAGGGCGACGGTGGCGGGCTACGGCGCGGAGACGGCCTCGAGCCTGCAAGAGCTCAGCGCCAAGCTGTCCGCGCCCCGCGTCGCCTGGGTGATGGTGCCCGCGGGCAAGCCCACCGACGAGACCGTCGCCGCCTTGGCACAGCTGTTCGAGGCGGGCGACGCCGTGATCGACGGGGGCAACTCGAACTACAAAGACGCCGCTCCCTATGCCGCCCGACTGAGCGAAAAGGGTATCCACTTTGTCGACGCGGGCACCTCCGGCGGCGTCTGGGGGCTCGAGAACGGCTACTGCCTCATGGTGGGCGGCAGCCCCGAGGCCATTGCGATCACCGAGCCCATCTTCCTAGCCCTGGCACCGGAGGGCGGTTATGCCCACGTCGGACCGGTCGGGGCGGGCCATTTCGTCAAGATGGTGCACAACGGCATCGAGTACGGGCTCATGGAGGCCTACGCCGAAGGCTTCGAGCTCCTCTCCAAGGCCGACGAGTTCGACCTCGACCTGCACGAGATCGCGGCCATCTGGCGTTACGGCTCGGTCGTGAGGTCGTGGCTCTTGGATCTGGCGGAGCTCGCTTTGCGCCCAGGAGCCGGTTTCGAGGACATCGAGCCCTACGTCGTCGACTCCGGGGAGGGCCGCTGGACCCTCGAAGAGGCACTCTTGCGTGACGTCCCCGTGCCGGTTATCGCCGCCTCGCTCTTCCGCCGTTATGAGAGTCGCGAGACCAACTCCTACGGCCTGCGCCTGCTGGCGGCGCTGCGCAACCAGTTCGGTGGCCACGCCGTGGTCCGCGCCGACAAGAAAGGCAACTCATGACACCGGAACGAGGTCAATCGAGGACGCCGCCCGTTGCGCTCGTGATGTTCGGTGCCTCCGGCGACCTGACGGCGCGAAAGCTCCTGCCCGCCCTCGCCTCTCTGGCCGGGGAGGGATCGCTCCCCGAGGGCTTCGGGCTGATCGGCGTGGCCCGCTCGGAATGGTCCGACGACGAGTTCCGCGACCACTGCCTCGCGGCGGTCCCCGACGCGAAGCCGGTCTGGGCCGAGCTCGTCAAGCGGTTCCGCTACGTGTCGGGCAACTACGACGACGACGCCACTTTCACCAAGGTCGCCGAAGTACTGACCGACTTCGATTCCCCAGACAAAAGCGGCGGCGCCACGGCGGGCAACCGGATCTACTACCTCGCCACCATCCCCTCGCTGTTCGGGGAGGTCGCCCGGGGCCTCGCCCGGCACGGGCTCAACAACCCCGGGCCCGGGGGCAAGTTCGCCCGCCTCGTGATCGAAAAGCCCTTTGGCCGCGACCTCGAGACCGCCAGAGCGCTCGACGAGACGCTGCACGCCTGTTTCGACGAGACGCAGATCTACCGCATAGACCACTACATGGGCAAGGAGACCGTGCAGAACGTGCTCGCCCTGCGTTTTGCCAACTCGATCTTCGAGCCGGTGTGGAACCGGCGCTATGTCGGCCACGTGCACGTCACCGTCGCGGAGTCCATCGGCGTCGAGCACCGGGGCGCGTTCTACGAGAGCGCCGGAGCACTTCGCGACATCGTCCAGAACCACGTCATGCAGGTGCTGGCGCTCACCTTGATGGAGCCCTCGGCGACGATGGACCCGACAGCGATCCGCGACGAGAAGGTGAAGCTGCTGCGCTCGGTCATGGCGCCGCGCGTCGACGAGGCCGAGACCGCCGTCGTCCGCGCCCAGTACCAAGCGGGCGTGATCGACGGCCAGCACGTGCCCGGCTACCGCGAAGAAGAGGGCGTCGACCCACAGTCGCAGACCGAGACCTTCGTCGCCATGCGCCTTTCGGTCGACAATTGGCGCTGGGCGGGGGTGCCGGTGTTCATCCGCACGGGCAAGCGCCTCGCCAAGCGTTCCACCGAGGTGGTCATGGTCTTCCAGCGGCCGCCGCACCTGCCTTTTGCGGGCAAGCTCGTCCGCGGGCTGCAGCCGAACGCCCTCATCTTGCGCATCCAGCCCGACGAGGGCATCACGCTGCGTTTCGGGGCCAAGGTGCCCGGTCAGGACTACCGCGTGCGCACCGTAGGGATGGATTTCTCCTACAAGGAGGCCTTCGGGTCCGATCCGCCGGATGCCTACGAGCGTCTCCTCCTCGACGCCATGATCGGCGACCCGACCCTTTTCATCCGCACGGACGAGGTCGAGCAGGCCTGGCGGCTGCTTGAGCCTGTGCAGGAGGCCTTCGCCGAGGGCTACCCCCACCTGTCCTCCTATGCCGCGGGCAGCTGGGGCCCCCTCGAGGCGGCCCGCCTCTTGGAGCCCGAAGGCTACGAGTGGGTGAACCCCTAGGTGTCGCGCGAGCCGTCCCCGAGCGTCCCCAACGGGGAGCTGCACGTCGTCGAGAGCGTCCCCGCCGCTTTCGCAGACCTCGTCGTGCAACAGGTCGGGCAGGCCCAGGGCGGGGAGGGGCCTTTCCGCCTCGTGCTCTCCGGCGGCGCCACGGCACGCGCCTGCTACGAAGAGCTCGCCGGGAGGACGGGCCTTGACTGGGGGCGCATCGAGTGCCTCGTCGGTGACGAACGCTGCGTAGCGGCCGATGACCCCGACGCCAACCAGGCCATGATCCGCCAAGCGCTCCTCGAGCGCGTCGAACCGCGTCCGGCCTTTTTTCCCATGGACTGTGATGAGCCCATCGAGGCCTATGAGGCGTTGATCACCTCCCGTCCGCACCTCGACCTCGTCCATCTCGGGATGGGTCCCGACGGCCACACGGCTTCGCTCTTCCCGGGCTCGGCCGCCCTCAAGGCACCGCCCGGCCGCCTCGTCGAGCGCAACGTCGACGCTTCGGGCCGCAATCCCCACTTGCGCCTCACCTTGACATTTGCCGCCATTGCCCGTGCCCGGCTCGTCGTTTTCACCGTCGCCGGGGCCGACAAGCGCGAGGCCATGTTCCGGCTCTTGCACCACGAGGATCTCCCTGCCGCGCGAGTCCGGGCGGAGCGGGTGCTCTGGCTGTGCGATTCGGAGGCGATCGGCTCGGGGAACCTTGGCCTAGGGTGACCCCATGACGAAAGACGCCCGAACCGCAAGCGCCGTCGCCTCAAGGGCACGACACGCCAAGGCAGCCGGGCACGAGCCCGACCTGAGCGACGACGACATCCTCGCGGCACCCCTCGAAGATCTCCTCTACGAGGCGTGCCGGGTCCGCGACCTCCGCTACGGGACCAGGATCACCTTCTCCCCCAAGGTCTTCATCCCTCTCACCATGCTTTGCCAGGACCGCTGCGGGTACTGCACCTTCGCCAAGCCGCCGGCGCGCCTCTCCGAGGCGTACCTGAGCCCCGAGCAGGTCCTCGCCATCGCCAGGGCGGGCGCTGAGGCCGGCTGCCACGAGGCGTTGTTCACCCTCGGGGAACGCCCGGAGCTGCGCTATCCGAGCGCGGCCGCATGGCTCGACAAGCACGGCGTCGCCTCGACGGTCGACTACCTGGCCGAGTGCTGCCGACTCGTGAGCTTTGAGACGGGCCTTCTCGCCCACTCCAACGCCGGGGCGCTTTCGCCAGAGGAGCTATCCCAGCTCCGCAAGGTGGCCGTCAGCCAGGGCATGATGCTCGAGTCTCTCGTGGACTCCCTCGAGTGCCACCGGGCCTCTCCGGACAAGACGCCCGCGCGACGTCTCGCCACACTGGAGGCCGCCGGAGCCCTCGAGATCGCCTTCACCACGGGCATCCTCGTCGGCATCGGCGAGTCACGGGCCGATCGTCTCGTGGCTTTGCGGGCCATTGCCGCCAGCCACGCTCGGCACGCTCACGTGCAAGAGGTCATCGTGCAGAACTTCCTCCCGAAAAAGGGGACGGCCATGCAGGCCTCGGCTCCTTGTCCTGCTGACGAGCACCTCTGGTCGATCGCCGCTGCCCGTCTCGTGCTCCCGCCCGAGATCCACCTGCAGGCGCCTCCCAATCTGACAGAGGACTTCTCGAGCCTGCTCGCCGCCGGCATCGACGACTGGGGCGGGGTCTCGCCCGTGACTGCCGACCATGTCAACCCCGAGCGCGCCTGGCCGGCGCTCGAAGCTCTGCGCGAGGTGACCGAGCGCCACGGCCATGTGCTCGCGCCACGCCTCGCCGTGCACCCGGAATGGGCCGAGACGAGATTCGTGGCCGAGGAGCTGCGCCATGTCGTCATGGACCGCTCCGACGCCGAGGGCCTCGCCCGTGACTCGACCTGGTGCTCGGGAAGCGGCGCCCGTCCGCCCCGGATCGTGCCCGAGACCTGGCTCGGCCCGGCCGGACGGCCGCGACCGCCTAAGAGCGGTGCCACCGGGGCGAGATCTAGCGTCAAAGGTGCCGTAGGCGAGGTCCTGGCGGGGGTGATCGCAGGCCAAGAGGTCGGTGAGGACGAGATCGTCACACTTTTCGCCGCCCGCGGCCCCGAGGTGGTGGCGGTGGCCGAGGTCGCCGACGAGCTGCGCCAAGCCGCCGTCGGCGACGTCGTCACTTTTGTGGCCAACCGCAACATCAATTACACGAACATCTGCACCTTCAAGTGCAGGTTCTGCGCCTTTTCGAAGGGCCCCCTGTCGCTCAACCTGCGCGGGAACCCTTATCTGCTCGGGCTCGAGGAGATCACCCGCCGCGTCGTTGAGGCGGAGGCGGGCGGAGCCACCGAGGTCTGCCTGCAAGGCGGGATCCACCCCGACTTCGACGGTGAGTACTACCTCGAGGTGCTGAAGGCCGTGCGCGCCGCCTCCGAGCGTATCCACATCCACGCCTTCACCGCCCTCGAGGTGAGCGAAGGGGCGCGTCGACTCGGCGAGCCGCTGCAGTCCTATCTCGTGCGACTGCGCGACGCAGGGCTGCGAACCTTGCCGGGCACGGCGGCGGAGATCCTCGACGACGAGATCCGGGCCGTGCTGTGCCCGGACAAGGTCAACACTGAGCAGTGGCTCGAGGTGCACCGATTGGCGCACGGCGTCGGCCTGCGCTCGAACATCACGATCATGTTCGGGGCGATCGAGAGACCCCGCCACTGGGCCAGGCATCTCGTGCGCACACGAGCGCTGCAGAAAGAGACGGGCGGGTTCACCGAGTTCGTGCCGCTGCCCTTCGTGCACATGGCCAGCCCCATCTACCTGCAGAAAAAGGCGCGCCGGGGCCCGACGTTTCGCGAGACGCTCCTCATGCACGCCGTGGCCCGCATCACCTACCACGGCTTGGTGGACAACATCCAGGCGAGCTGGGTGAAGATCGGCCTCGAGGGGGCCAAGCAGCTGCTCGTCTCGGGGTGCAACGACATGGGCGGGACCCTCATCGACGAGAACATCTCCCGTGCCGCCGGTGCGCTCCACGGCCAGCACATGGAGGAGGCCGACTTCCGCGAACTGGCCGAGTCGATCGGCCGCCGTCTCGAACAGCGCACCACCCTTTACGGGCGAGTCTCCGCCGTGGCCGGCTGAGCCGGTGACCCCGACGACACCTGCAGGGCCCGACGACCGAGCGGCGAGCCTTATCGCCGAGCTCTTGGACCTCTCCGGCGCCCAGGCGAACCGCGACCTTTTGCGCGACATCCTCGTCACGGGCCTCGCCCTCGGCAACATCGAGGCCAGCCGTCTCGACCTCAAGATCGCCGCCTCGGCCCTCGCCGAGATGGGACGCGCCTTCGACCTGTTCGCCCACTACCGGGGCATCCCCAAGCTCACGATGTTCGGCTCCGCCCGCACGGCGGTCTCGGACCCCCTCTACGCCCAGGCCGTGGACCTGGCCGCCCGCATGGCACGCGAGAAATGGCTCGTGGTGACGGGCGCCGGCCCTGGCATCATGGCCGCCGGAGCGGACGGGGCCGGCCCGGACATGTCGCTCGGCGTGGAGATCCGCCTCCCCTTTGAGACGGTCTCGCATCCCCACCTCGTCGCCGAGGGCCGGGTCGTCGAGATGAAGTACTTCTTTACGCGCAAGCTCATGTTGATGAAAGAGTCGTCCGCCTTCGCCGTGCTGCCCGGGGGCTTCGGCACCCTTGACGAGTGCTTCGAGCTGCTCACCTTGCTGCAGACCGGTAAGGCGGAGCCGGCGCCGATCGTGCTCTTGGACCTTCCCGGCGACCCTTATTGGGAGGGGCTCGAGCGCTTCTTGAAAGAGGTGACCCGCCGGGGCCTTGTAGACAGCGAGGACGCCGCCCTCTACCGCATCACCGACGACGTCAACGTGGCCGTAGAGGAGATCCTCGGCTTTTACCTCAACTACCACTCAAGGCGTTTCGTCGGCTCGACGATGGTCATTCGCTGCCGCTACGCGCCCGACGACGAGGAGCTGGCGGCACTCAACGAAGAGTTCGCCGACATCTGCACGTCCAAAGGCATCTGGCGGACAGGGCCGCTTCCTCCCGAGCGGGCGGGGCGGGACCACCTCGAGCTCAAGCGGCTGGCGCTCGAGTTCGACCGGCGTTCCCACGGCCGGCTGCGCATGCTGATAGACGCCATCAACCGCTGGCCGGCGCGCGCCTGAGCCTTAGGGGTCCTCCTCGTCGAGGCCGTCTTCCCCCTCGCCCACCGCGGCCCGCTCGGCCTTGGCCACGAGCGACGAGGCCCGCTCGACGGCGTTGCGGGCCCGGGAGAGCAGCTTTTCCCGCACCAGGTCGGGGTCGTTCTTGGCGGGCTTGGTGCCGTGGTGCAGCTGGGCCCGCAAAGACTCGTACGCCGCGTCGCCGAGCCGCTCGGCCAAGGTGTCGAGCTCGGCCCGGATGGACTGGAGGATCTCTTCGCCCATGGGTTCGCCGGCCTTGTTAGTGCCCGGCCGGCTCGATTGTGACAATCTCGAGCTCGCCTTGGGACTGGCCGGCACGCAACAGCTTCTTGTCGAACTTGCCCACGCTCGTCTTCGGTATCTCGCTCACGAACGACCAGCGCTCGGGGACCCACCAGCGGGGCATCTTGTCACCGAGCCATCCGGCGAGCTCGGAGGCACTCGCGTGCTGGCCCGCGACGAGCACCACGCAGGCGAGCGGGCGCTCGTCCCAACGAGCATCGGGCACGGCCACGACGGCCGCCTCCAGCACAGCCGGATGCCCCATGAGGGCGTTCTCGATCTCGACCGAGGAGATCCACTCCCCGCCCGACTTGATGACGTCCTTGGTCCGGTCGGTGATCTGCATGAAGCCCTGCGCGTCCAAGGTGCCGACGTCGCCCGTACGCAGCCACCCCTCGTCAAAGCGTGACGGCGTCGGGTCGTCGTAGTACTCGCCGGTGACCCAGGGGCCCCTGATCTCGAACTCACCGATCGAGGTGCCGTCGCGGGGGCAGACGGCGCCCTCGGCGTCAACGGCGCGGATCTCGACCCCGAAACTGACCCTGCCCGTCTTCGAGCGGTACTCGAGCTGGCGCTCGGGCGCCAGGTTCTTAGGAGGCAGCGCCACGGCTCCGAGCGGGCTCGTCTCGGTCATCCCCCAGCCCTGCACGATGGGGACGTGGAAGACCTCGTCGAAGCCCTCCATCAACGACCTCGGCACGGGAGCGCCCCCACAAAGGATGCGCCGCAGCGAGGAAAGGTCGGAGTTGTGCTCGCGGGCGTAGCGGAAGACCTCGCCCCAGATCGTCGGCACGGCACAGGCAAAACTGGGCCGCTCCTGCTCGATGATCCGCACGAGAGGGCCTCCTTGCAAAAACTGCCTGGGCAAGATGATGTCCGCACCGCTCAGCCACGCCGCGTACGGCATGCCCCAGGCATTGACATGGAACTGGGGCACGACGACGAGGACCCGGTCCTGGCCCGAGATCCCGAGCACGGCATGAGACGTCGCTGCCAGCGAGTGCAGGTAGGTCGAGCGATGGCTGTAGACGACCCCCTTCGGCCGGCCTGTCGTCCCGCTCGTGTAGCACATGGCGGAGGCGGCCCTCTCGTCGAGGTCGGGCCAGGCAAAGCCCGCCGCCTCAGCACCGAGGAGGTCCTCGTAGGCGAGCGTCTCGCCGAGGAGGGACACTTCGCCCTCGCCTACGACGATGACGTGCTCGACCGAGTCCCTCTCGGAAAGGACGCGCCCGAGCGCCGGAGCGAGCATGGCGTCGGCGATGATCACCTTGTCCCCGGCATGGTCGATCACATAGGCGAGCTGATCGGCGAAAAGGCGCACGTTCAAGGTGTGAAGGACCGCTCCCATCGACGGAACGGCGAGATAGGCCTCGAGGTGCTCTTGATGGTTGAGGCAGAACGTCGCCACGCGTTCGCCATTTCTCACCCCGAGACGACCGAGCGCCGCGGCCAGCTGCTCGGCTCGCCGGGCCACCTCGGCGAAGCTCGTATGGCGGAAGCTCTCCCCCTCGCAGGTCACGACCTCGCTAGATCCGTGGACGTACTGGCCGTGACGGAGGATGTCGCGGATCAAAAGGGGCCTCTCCTGCATGGTGCTTCGCATCGGCTTGCCCCCCTTTTTCGCGGGTGACTTGCGGTTGGGCTCCGATCACGACGGCTGAGCCCTGGAGAGCCCGCCGCCGGACGACCCCTCATGTTAGGGTCGGCCGGCCTCGGCGAGGAACCACCTGTGAAGGACGCCTGCTAGGTAGTGTTTGCCGACGTCGGTCCGATTTTCGAGGAGGTCGAGGTGGCCGAAGAGCAAGAGGCGTCCTCGACTCGATCCGATGCCGAGGCGGACGAGAACGCCCTGATAACCGTTCTTGACGCCATCGCCGTGGCCCTGTCCGCCCCCGACGGGGAGGCGACGAGCCCCGGTTCGATCCGCGAGCTGACGGGATTCGCCACCCACATCCTCGCCGAGACGCTGGGCGGCTCGGCGGTGCTCTGGCTAAAAGACGACTCCGGCCGTCTCGAGCTCTTCGCCAGCGCGGATCAGGACCCGACGACGGACAACTTGTTGCTCCGGGCCTTAAAAGGCGCCCGCCCGCTCGCCGGGGGCGGCCTTGTCGGGCGGGTTCTCGACGCCGGCGGTCCGCTCGAGGCGAGCCAGACGACCTGGCGCGAGCTCCTGGAGTGGGATCAAGCCGGGCTTTGCGCGCTCCTCGACGGGCTCGGGGCGCTCAGCGCGTTCGTGGCACCGGTCCGGGCGCGCTCCGAAGTCGTCGGAGCGCTGCTCTTCTCGCGCTCGGCCCCAAAGCGGGGCCCGTCAGGGCTGGAGCGGACCGTCCTCCAAGACGTGGCCGACCAGATCGGGCTGGCCCGGGCTTATGTCTCACAGGTCTCGGCGCGGGCGAACGCGGAGAGCCTCGTGCTCGAAAGAGAGGCCCGTCTGCGCTCGAGCGCGAGCCGTCAGGCGGCTCTCGCCGACCTCGGCCGCTGGGCCCTCGTCGGCCTCGGCTACCCCAACCTCGTCGAGGACGCCGTGAGCCTGCTCACCGAGCAGCTGGGAGTCGACTTCGTGCACGTCTTCGAGGCGATGGCGGACACTTCGTTCGTGACCATGACCGCGAGCCGCGGCCACAGAGCGTCGGGACCGGAGCTGCTCTCGACCGACCCGACCTCCTCGCCCGTCAGCTTCGCCCTTGTCACCCAAGAAACTGTCATCTGCGACGACCTCGCCCTCGAGGCCCGATTCGAGGTTCCGGACCTTTGGGTGCGCTCCGAAGCCATGAGCGTGATCGAGGCACCGATCCCGGGGCAGGACTCGCCCGCCGGCGTGCTCGGAGTCGGCTGCCGCAGTCCCCGGCTTTTCTCCGAGGAGGACGTGAACTTCGTCGTCGCCGTCGCCAACGTCCTCGCCGCCGCCGCCGCCCGCATCCGGGCAGAGAACGCCATCCGCGACCAGGCCCTGCACGACCCGCTGACCGGCCTGCCGAACCGCCTCGTGCTCGCCGACCACGGCCACGCCGTCGCCGTGCCCACCCAATCGGAGCTGAGCGGGGTGAAGCGGACGGTGCTCGTTGTCGACATCGACCGTTTCAAGGAGGTCAATGACACCTTGGGCTACGCCCTCGGAGATCTCGTCCTCTTGGAGGTGGCGCGCCGGCTCCACGGTCTCGGCGACCCGGTCGAGATCGTCGCCCGCCTCGGCGGAGACGAGTTCGCCGTCGTCGCCTCGGGTGTCACCGAGGCGGTCGACCCCGATGGGCTCGCCACCCGGCTTCTGGCCGCGCTCAGCGAGGCGATCGAGGTGGGCGGCGTCCGGCTACGGCTTCGCGCCAGCGTGGGCGTGGCAGAGGCGGACGTCGACGAGGCCGGCGCCAGCTTGGGCGTGCCGGCTCTTTTGCGGCGGGCGGAGGTGGCGATGTACCAGGCGAAGGCGGACCGCCGCGGCATCCGGCGCTACAGCGACGATCTCGAGCGCTCCAGCCTTTCTCGTCTCGAGCTCGCCGGTGAGCTAGCCGATGCGATCGACAAGGGCGAGTTCCGCCTCGACTATCAGCCCAAGGTCGACTCGCTGAGCAGGCTCGTCACCGGCGTCGAGGCACTCGTGCGCTGGCGGCACCCGACCCGCGGCCTGCTCGTGCCCGATGCCTTCATCCCCCTCGCCGAGCAGACGGGCATGATCCGCGAGCTCACCGACTGGGTGCTTGCCAAGGCCTTGTCGGAGTGCTCCGGTTGGCACCGCGGGGGCCATTTCATACCGGTCGCCGTGAACCTTTCCGCGGCCACGGTGCACGACCCCGAGCTCATGGACGCCGTCACCACAGCCGTCAGCCGTTCTGGGCTGCCGCCGAGGTCGATCGAGCTCGAGATAACCGAGAGCGCCATCATGTTCGATCCCGAAGGCGCCCTGCGCAGTCTCGAGTCCCTCGTCGAGTACGGCGTGAAGCTCTCCTTGGACGACTTCGGCACCGGCTACTCCTCGCTCTCTTACCTGCAGCGTCTCCCTGTCACGGCCGTCAAGATCGACAAGTCCTTCGTCGAGCCCCTTTTGAGCGACGGCACGGCGCGGGCCATCGTCCGCTCGGTGGTCGAGCTCGCCCACGGCCTCGGCCTGTCTGTGATAGCCGAGGGGGTCGACTCCGCCGCTGTGATGGACCAGTTGACGGCCATCGGCTGTGACGCCCTGCAGGGCTTTTACATCGCCAACCCGATGAGCCCGGCCCGCTTAGAAGAATGGATCGCGACCAACTCGACCGTAGCGGCCGAGCGATCCCTTTAGCGCCCGGAAGGACTCCTTTGTCATGAGGCTCGGGGCGGGCCTTCAGGCGAGGGCCATTTGCCCCGGCAGGACAGGCGCGGGCAGGTCGCTTCGACCAGTCAGGTAGCGGTCGACGCTGGCGGCGGCCGAGCGGCCCTCTGCTATGGCCCAGACGATCAGGCTCTGGCCCCGCGCCATGTCCCCACAGGCGAAGACGCCCGGCGAGCTCGTCGCGAAGGACCTGTCGACGGCGACGTTTCCCCGCGCGCTGAGGCCGAGCCCGAGCTCTGCCACACATCCGTTCACCTCCGGACCTAAAAAGCCCATGGCGATCAGCACCAGGTCGACCTCGAGCTCGAAGGCGCTTCCCGCCACGGGCACGAACGCCGGCCGGCCCTGCAAAACGCCGAGCTCCACGGACTCGGCCTTGAGCGCCCGCACGGCCCCGGCCCCGTCGCCGACAAGCGAGGTCGTGCTCACCGAGAAGATGCGCTCGCCTCCTTCTTCATGCGCCGAAGAGGTGCGCAGAATCACCGGCCAGGTCGGCCAGGGGTTGTCCGGGGCTCGCCCCGGGCCAGGTCTGGGGAGGATCTCCAGCTGGGCGACGAAGGCGGCGCCCTGGCGGTGGACCGTGCCCAAGCAGTCGGCGCCCGTGTCGCCGCCGCCGATGATCACGACACGCCTGCCGGCGGCGTCGATCGGCGAGGAGTCGAGCTTGCCCTCACAGACGAGGTTCGCCGACTTGAGGTAGTCCATGGCGAAATGCACGCCCTTGAGCTCACGGCCCGGGACCTCGAGGTCACGGGGACGGGTGGCCCCACCGGCGAGCACGACAGCGTCGAAGTCGTCGCGCAGCTTCGCCGCGCTCAGCACGACGGCGTCGGGAGCCGCTGGGCCCGGCACGCCCGGCGGCGGGCGCAGGCCTATGTCCCCGACGGCGACCCGAGGGCGGAACTCGGTGCCTTCTTGTGCCATCTGGGCAAGGCGCCGGTCCAGCACCGACTTTTCCAGCTTGAACTCGGGGATCCCGTAACGAAGCAGCCCCCCGATGCGCTCGGCACGCTCGAAGACGACCACGGCATGGCCCGCACGGGTGAGCTGCTGGGCGGCGGCGAGCCCGGCGGGGCCCGAGCCGACCACGGCCACCTTGTTGCCGGTCGACTTCCTCACCCGGCCGGGTGCGAAGGCGCCCGAGCTCGCCGCCCACTCGGCGGTCTCGAGCTCGACTTGTTTTATGAGCACGGGCTCGGATACGAGCCCGAGCACGCAGGACCCCTCGCACGGGGCCGGACAGAGCCGTCCGGTCATCTCGGGGAAGTTGTTGGTCGCCAAGAGGCGCTCGCTCGCCTCGGCAAAGCGCCCCATGCGCACGAGGTCGTTCCACTCCGGGATCAAGTTGCCGAGTGGGCAACCCTCGTGGCAAAAAGCGATGCCGCAGTTCATGCACCGCGTCGCCTGCTCGACCAGCTCCTCGCGCCCGAAGGGGAGGTAGACCTCGCGCCAGTCCTTCACGCGAGCCTCGACCGGGCGGCGGCGCGGTCCGCTCCGTTCGTAGTGGAGAAAGCCCCTGGGATCAGCCATGGGCGGCCGCCATGATCTCGTCGTCGACCGATCCCCCACCCTCGACGGCCCGCCGGGTTGCCTCGAGCACGCGGCGGTAGTCGCGCGGCATGACCTTTACGATCTCGCCCAGCGTCTCGTCCCAGCGCTCGAGCAGGCAGGCCGCCCGGGCCGAACCGGTCCTAGCCAGATGAGCGGCGCAGAGCTCTTCGACGCTGCGCCGGTCCTCCTCGTCGAGAAGCTCGAGCTCGACCATCTCCCGGTTGAGGCGCCTGGGCAGCATGGCATCGGGGTCGTGCACGTAGGCGATCCCGCCCGACATGCCGGCGGCGAAG
The DNA here is from genome assembly GCA_963779425.1 of uncultured Acidimicrobiaceae bacterium. Lineage (GTDB taxonomy): Bacteria > Actinomycetota > Acidimicrobiia > Acidimicrobiales > Bog-793 > Fen-455. The sequence goes on along the minus strand of CAVZYD010000009.1, from coordinate 139,013 downwards.
TTGCGCCCCGTCGGTCCGAGCACTACGACGGTGCCCCCGGTCATGTACTCACAGGCGTGGTCGCCCACGCCTTCGACTACGGCGGTGGCACCGGAGTTGCGCACGCAGAACCGCTCGCCGACCTGCCCCCTTATGAACGCCGCCCCCGCCGTGGCGCCGTAGAGCACGACGTTGCCAGCGATGATCTGGTCTTCGGCCCTAAATAGCGAGGCCTCGGGCGGCCTCACCACGATGATCCCGCCCGAGAGGCCCTTGCCGAGGTAGTCGTTGGCGTCGCCGACAAGGGTCAGGGTGATGCCCCGGGGCACAAAGGCGCCGAAGCTCTGCCCGGCGGAGCCTTCGAAGCGGAGACGGATCGTGCCCTCCGGCAGGCCCGCGCCTCCGTGGCGCCTTGTCACCTCCGAGCCCAGCATGGTCCCGACGGCACGGTGGATGTTGCGCACGGGCAAAGCGAGCTCGATCGGGCTGGCCTCGCGAAGGCTGGCCTCGCACGCCTGTATGAGCTGACGGTCGAGGGCGCTGTCGAGGCCGTGGTCCTGCTCGCGCGTGCGGTGAAGTGGCGCCGAGGCCGGCCCCGGCGGGGCGAGGATGGGCCGCATGTCGAGCTTGCCGGCCTTCCAGTAGTGGTCGATGGCGGGGGTGGCATCGAGGCTCTCGACATGGCCGACGGCCTCGGCCATCGTGCGAAAGCCGAGCTCGGCGAGGAGCTCGCGGCATTCCTCGGCGATGTAGTGGAAGAAGGTCTCGACGAACTCGGGGCGCCCGGTGAAGTTTTTGCGCAGCTCGGGGTTCTGCGTGGCGATCCCGACAGGACAGGTGTCGAGGTGGCAGACGCGCATCATCACGCAGCCGGAGACGACGAGGGGGGCCGTCGCGAGACCGAACTCCTCTGCGCCGAGCAGCGCCGCCACGATCACGTCCCTGCCCGTTTTGATCTGGCCGTCGACCTGGACGGTGATGCGGTCCCGCAGCCCGTTGCGCACGAGGGTCTGCTGGGTCTCGGCCAGGCCGAGCTCCCAAGGCGCACCGGCGTGCTTCAGCGAGGTGAGCGGGGCGGCCCCTGTCCCCCCGTCCTGGCCGGAGATGAGCACGACGTCCGCATGGGCCTTGGCGACTCCGGCCGCCACGGTGCCGACGCCGACCTCGGCCACGAGCTTGACGTGCACGCGCGCCCGCGGATTGGCGTTTTTGAGGTCGTAGATGAGCTGGGCGAGGTCCTCGATCGAGTAGATGTCGTGATGGGGCGGGGGCGAGATCAGTCCCACGCCCGGGGTCGAGTACCTGGTCCTGGCTATCCAGGGATAGACCTTGTGGCCGGGCAGCTGGCCCCCTTCGCCGGGCTTGGCGCCCTGGGCGATCTTTATCTGGAGATCGTCGGCGTTGACGAGGTACTCGCTCGTGACGCCGAAACGGCCCGAGGCGACCTGCTTGACGGCGCTGCGGCGCAGGTCCCCGTTGGCGTCGGGCACGTAGCGCTCGGGGTCCTCGCCCCCTTCGCCGGTGTTCGACCTCCCCCCGAGCCGGTTCATGGCGATGGCGAGGGTCTCATGGGCCTCTTTGGAGATTGACCCGTACGACATGGCGCCGGTGGCGAAGCGCTTCAAGATCTCCTCGACAGGCTCCACCTGTTCGAGCGGGACCGGCGGCCGCACGGCGTCGGCCCCGGTGCGCAGTCGTAGCAGGCCCCGCAACGTGGCGAGCTGCTCGGACTGGTCGTCGACAAGGCGGGTGTACTCCTTAAAGACGTCGAAGCGCTTGGCGCGCGTGGCGTGCTGAAGCTTGAACACGGTACGGGGGTTGAACAGGTGGTACTCGCCCCCACGACGCCACTGGTACTCCCCCCCGGGCTCGATCTCGAGCTCGCCCGGACCCGGCTCGGGCCCCTCGTAGGCATAGCGGTGGCGCCGGGCCACCTCCTCGGCCAGTTCGGTCAAGCAGATGCCGCCGAGCCGGCTCGGCGTGGCGCCGAAATACCGCTCCATGAGGTCCCGGTCGAGCCCGATCGCCTCGAATACCTGGGCTCCTGTGTAGGAGGCGACCGTGGAGATGCCCATCTTCGACATGACCTTCAAGACACCTTTGCTGGCGGCCTTTAGGTAGCGGCGGAAGGCCTCGCGCTCGGACAGCTCGCCGAGCAGGCCGTCGCGCACCATCTCGGCGATCGACTCGAGGGCGAGGTAGGGATTGACCGCAGCCGCGCCGTAGCCGATGAGAAGGGCGAAGTGGTGCACCTCCCTCGCGTCGCCGCTTTCGACGATGAGCCCGACCCGGGTCCTCTCCTTCTCCCGCACGAGATGGTTGTGCACGGCCGCGGTGAGAAGGAGGGAGGGGATAGGGGCGCTCGTGGCGCTGGCGTTGCGGTCCGACAGTACGATGATGTTCGCCCCGAGGGCGATCGCCTCCGAAACCTGCTGGCAGACCTTGTCCAGGGCGGCTTCGAGCCCCGCTCCCCCCTCGGCGACGGGGAACAGGCCGTCGACGGCGAAGCTTTGAAACCCGGGGGTCTCACCGTGCTCGTTGACATAGAGCAGCTTGGCGAGGTCGTCGTTGCCGATGACCGGGTAGGGCAGGGAAATCTGGCGGCACGATGCCGGCTCGGGCTCGAGCAGGTTGCGCTCCGGCCCGACGGTGGCTTCGAGGGAGGTGACGAGCTCCTCGCGGATGGCGTCGAGGGGCGGGTTGGTCACCTGGGCGAAAAGCTCGGTGAAATAGTCGTAGAGAAGGCGCGGCCTCTCGGAGAGCACGGCAACAGGGGTGTCGGAGCCCATGGAGCCGATCGGCTCGGTCCCCGTACGCGCCATCGGCTCGACGATGAGCCTCAGCTCCTCGGTGGTCACCCCGAAAAGTCGTTGATGGCGCACGACCGAGGCGTGCTGGGGCGTGAGCATGATCCGCGGGGGGAGATCGTCGAGATGGACCAGACCGCGGGCGAGCCACTCCCCATAGGGGTGCTCGGCGGCCAGGACGGACTTGATCTCGTCGTCCTCGATGATGCGGCCGGCGGCGGTGTCGACGAGGAACATCTTTCCCGGCTGAAGGCGACCTTTTATGAGGACCGAAGCGGGGTCGAGGTCCAATACGCCCACCTCCGAGGCGAGCACGACCAGGCCCTCGTCGGTCACCCAGTAGCGGGCGGGGCGCAGCCCGTTGCGGTCGAGCACGGCCCCGACCACGGTGCCGTCGGTGAAAGCGACGGCGGCGGGGCCGTCCCAGGGTTCCATGAGCGAGGCGTGGAAGCCGTAAAAGGCCCTCCGTGCCGGGTCCATCTCGGCGTGGTTCTGCCACGCCTCGGGGATCATCATCAGCACGGCATGGGCGAGGGGCCGCCCGCCAAGGTGGAGCAGCTCGAGCACCTCGTCGAAAGTGGCCGAGTCGCTCCCGCCCGGGGTGACGATGGGGAAGGTGCGCGCCAGGTCACCTTCGAAGTTCTCGCTCGCTAAGAACGCCTCCCGGGCCCGCATCCAGTTCCGGTTGCCCTGCAGGGTGTTGATCTCGCCGTTGTGGGCGATGAGGCGGTAGGGATGAGCGAGCGGCCAGGAGGGAAACGTGTTTGTCGAGAATCTCGAGTGCACGAGGGCGATGCGGCTCTCGAGGCGCTCGTCGGTGAGGTCGGCGAAGAAGGGCCTCAGCTGATGAGGGGCGAGCATGCCCTTGTAGACGATCGTCCTTGTCGACAACGACGGGAAGTAGATCCCGAGGCCGGAGTGCTCGACACGCTTTCGCACGACGAAGCACTGGCGCTCGAGGTCGTTGCCTTTGCGCTCCGGGTTGGCACGAGGACCGCTCGCAGCGTTGCCGAGGAAGACCTGGGCAAAGTGGGGCGCGCTCGAGCGGGCGGATTCACCGGTGACGGAGGGATCGACCGGCACCTCGCGCCATCCGAGCACTCTCAGGCCCTCCTCACAGGCGATCTCGCCCACGAGAGCGACGGCCCGCTCGGCCTGAGCGCGCTCTCGGGGCAAAAAAGCCATGCCCGTGGCGTAGCTGCCCGGCTCGTCGAGATCGAAGCCGGTCACCTCGCGATAGAGCTTGTGGGGCAGCTGGACGAGCGCTCCGGCGCCGTCACCGGTGCCGGGGTCGGCCCCGAACGCGCCCCTGTGGGCAAGGTTCTCGAGCGCCGTCAGCCCGAGGCTGACGACACGGTGGCTCGCCGAGCCCTTGAGGTCGGCCACGAAGGCAACCCCGCAGGCATCGTGCTCGAAAGCGGGGTCGTAGCAACCCGCCACGTTCTTCTTGCTGCTCATCGGCGTCCTCATAGCGCTCAAAAGCGACCAGGGACCGCTGGCCCCGGTCGGATCGACATCCGGCTCAGCCGTTAAGGCCTTCACCTTCGGCTAATAGCCGGGACACCCTTGGCCCAGCAAGTGAGCAGAGACAATACACGCCATTGGCAGGCGGGCTGTTGTCCGGGGCCGCCAGGCGGCCGAGGAGCCGCCCCGAGCGCTCAGAGGGGGTCGATTGTGATCTTGCCGGCGTCGGCCACGTGCTCGGTGAACCTGGTCCCGTCCCAGTAGCGCAGCTCGTGGCGCCCGCTCGGATCGGCGAGCCACGCACGCGGCGTTGGGGGCGGCGCAGGCTCGAGCGGCGCCGAGCTGGGCGCGGCGCCCGAGCCCGGCGGCGCGAAGCCGGGCTCGGGGGTACCAGGAGGCGGAGGGGCCTCCCAACCGCCCGGAGGCGGCGCCGGCCCGTACCCGGGCGCCGGCGCGTCCCAGCGGCCCGGCGCCGGGGCGGGCGCGTCCCAGCCCTGGGGTGACCGAGTGCGCCAGTCCCCCCCCGTGGGTGCGTTCCAACCCTGCGGGGGCGGCGCGCCAGGACCGCTCGGACCGGGACCGAAGCTCTGCGTTCGAGCGTCCCAACCGGCAGGTCCAGTCCTCGGGCGGGTGGTGAAGTAGGCGATCAGGTAGAAGATGGCGCCGACGAGCGTCAAGAAGAACAAAAGCACCGCCCACACCGCCGAAGGAAGCCGCCACGGCGTCACGCCCCTGGCGCGCTTGTAGCGCTCGGAGAAGACGTAGCCCATGACCGCCAAGACGGCGCCGAGGACAAGGTCCTCGATGAGTTCGGATCTGGAGTAGGCGACGGTCATGGTCAAGCCGATGAGCCGCTCAAGGTGCACAGCATTGAGCGTAACCGCCTCCGCAGCGCCTTCGTGAAGCGCGCCCTCAAGCCCAAGGCCGCCGCCTTGTCCGCCACCCTCGGCGTCGGGGCTCGACCGGGGCAAAAGGCCCACATGGGCGGGCGGCCTTAGGATCGCCGCCGTGACCGATGACGACTCCCCCATCCAAAGACCGCCGAGCCCGACCCCGAAGGTGGCCCTCACCATTGCCGGCACGGACTCCGGCGCCGGGGCCGGCGTGGCGGCCGACCTGCGCACCTTTGCGGCTTTCGGGGTCTTCGGAACGCTGGTGGTGACAGCTGTCACCGCCCAGAACACCCTCGGTGTGCGAAGGTTCCAGGCCATTGCGCCCGACATGGTGGCCGCACAGCTGGACGCCTTGTTGGACGACCTGCCCGTGCGTGGCGCCAAGACGGGGATGCTCGCCACCTCGGCCGTGGTCGAGCTGCTGGCGAGCCGGGCTGGTGCTGGGCGCCTCCCGCCGCTTGTCGTCGACCCCGTGCTCGTCGCCTCGAACGGCAGGCCCATGTTCGACAACGAGGACGTCGTCGGGGCTTATCGCGACCTATTCGCCTCTGCGGTCGTCGTGACGCCCAACCTGCCCGAGGCGGCCCTTTTGACCGGGCGTGAGGTCGCCGACCTTGCCTCCATGGAGGCGGCCGCCCGCCAGCTACAGGCGCTCGGACCGAGACTCGTGATCGTAAAAGGCGGCCGCCGCCGCGATTTGGAGGCGGTCGACGTCGCCTTCGACGGGCACGCTGTGACGCTTCTTCGCGCCCCGTGGGTGGACACGGCGAACGTGCACGGCACCGGGTGCACCTTCTCGGCCGCCATCGCGGCCAATCTCGCCCTCGGCCTCGAGCCGCTCGCGGCCGCTTTGTCGGCCAAGCAGTTCGTCACCCTGGCCATCCGCGGAGGCGCCGAATGGCACCTCGGCGCCGGGCACGGGCCCCTCGACCAGATCGGAGCCTCCCCCACCTGGCCCGAGACCGCCTAGAGGCCGCCGCAAGGCGGCTCCCGACGAAAGACGCCTTATTGTCCCGGGGCCGGGACCGCTGGCCTCAGAGCCGCTCGGGAGCGCCGTAGGCGGCCAGCACCTCGGGCACCGCCACGTGGCCGTCCTCGTCCTGGTTCGCCTCTAGCAAGGCGATGAGGAAGCGGGCGGTCATGGCCGTCCCGTTCAAGGTGTGCACAAAGCGCAGCGAGGAGTCACCGTCGCGGAAACGCACGTTCAACCGACGCGCCTGGTAGTCGGTCGTGTTCGAGCACGAGGTGATCTCCCGGTAGCGCTTCTGGCTCGGGATCCAGGCCTCGAGGTCGTACTTCTTGGCGGCGGAGGGCCCCAGGTCGCCGGCCGCGGTCACCACGACCCGGTAAGCGATGCCGAGGCCCCGCACGAGATCCTCCTCGATGGCGAGGATCTCCTCGTGGTGCTCGGCGGAACGCTCCGGACGGGCGAAGAAGTACATCTCCACCTTGTCGAACTGGTGCACACGGAAGATCCCCCGCGTGTCGCGGCCCGCCGCGCCGGCCTCACGTCGAAAGCACGTCGAGTAGCCCGCGTAGCGCACCGGCAGCGCCTCGGCGGGGAGGATCTCGTTTTGGTGCAGGGCCGCCAGGGCAACCTCCGAGGTACCTGTGAGGTACAGGCCGTCGCCGGGGAGCTGGTAGAGGTTGACCTCGTCAGTCGGTAGGAAGCCGGTCCCGAACATGGCAGACTCCCTGACGAGCACCGGGGGGAGGACGGGCTCGAAGCCCTGGGCGACGAGCCGGTCGAGGGCGTAGCGGTAAAGAGCCAGCTCGACGAGGGCGACGCCGCCCCTGCGATAGGCAAAGCGCGCCCCTGCGACCGCGGCCCCGTGCTCGAGGTCGAAACCCGGTGCCGCCAGGGCCTCGACGCCCGAAGAGCCCCAGAGCGAGCTCAAGGCCAGGTGATCGCGCGGCTCGAAGGAGAACTCGGGCGGCTCTCCCACCCTGCGCAGCTCAAGAGCGTCCTCGTCGCTGAAGCCCTCCGGGGCGCTGTCGTCGGGCGGGTTCGGCAGCGCTGCGAGCAGCTCCGCGCGGCGGCGCTCCAGCTCCTCGAGCTCGGCTTCGGCCTCTCGTAGCTCCTTGCCCACAGCCACGAGGCCGGCGCGCTCCTCCTCGGTCGGCTTGCCTTTCGGCCGCGTCCTTGCCCGCAGCTCGTCCACCTTGGCGGAAAGCTCACGCCAAAGGCCGTCGACCTGCAAGAGGGCGTCGAACTGCGCGGCGGCGCCCTTTCGCTCGAGGGCGCGTCGGAACTCATCTGGGCGCTCGCGCGCCGCCTTGATGTCGATCATTGGCGCTTAGCCTAGAAGCCGCGGCGCGCCCGGCCCGGGACCAGGCTGGTGGCGTAGACCAGGCCCTTGCACCGGCGCTACCGGCGCCGGCCCTTCTTGCGGGGCCGCGGGGGTGGCCGTCGGGGCGACGTGGCGGCTCGAGGAGGTTGGGCGGGGCGCTTCGGGGTGCCCCCCGTGGTTCCGCTCGCCCGCGGCGCGGCGGGGCTGCGGTCACCGTTTGCTGCAGCCGGACCGGCCTCGTCTTGCACGCCTGCGCCGGCCTCCTCGTTGTAGAGCTCCTCCTCGGCGACAGCTACGGCCGTACCCCGGGCGGTCCCGGGGCGCAGCGTTGCCGGGCGGGCAGCTGCCACACCGCCTGCGCGCCTGCGCTTGACACCGCTTGCGGGCTCCGGGCCGCTCAAGGCACCAGCGGCCACGGCGGCGGGAGAGATGAGCTGCAGGGCGGTACCGCGCGCCTCGAGGCGCTCGCGGATGCGCCGGTAGCGTTCCTCGTGCTCTTTTTCCATGGCGAGCAAGGGCGAGGCGATGAAGATCGAGGAGTACGCGCCGCTCGTGAGGCCGATCAAAAGGGCGAGGCCGAAGTACTCGAGGGTGACCGCGCCGAGGATCTCGGCTCCGAGCACGAGCACGGCGAGAATGGGGAGTATGGCGACGAGGGAGGTGTTGATGGACCGGGCGAGGGTCTGGTTCATCGACAGGTTGACGACGTCGGTGTACGACAGCTTCCCCGTCGCTCCGAGCCCGCGCGAATTATCTCGTACCCGGTCGAACACGACGATGGTGTCGTAGAGCGAATAGCCAAGCACGGTCAAAAAGGCGACCACGGTGTCCGGTGTCACGAGGAAGGACAACAGGGAATAGATGCCCACCGTGACGAGGATGTCGTGCGCCACCGCGACGATGGCGGCGACCGCCATCTTCCACTCGAAAAACAGCGAGATGTAGGCCGCGATCACGATAAGGAACACGATGAGCGCTTCCACGGCCTTGTGGGTGATGTCGCTGCCCCAGGTCGGTCCCACGTTCTCGACCGACACGGCCGAGGCGGGCTTGTGCGCCAGGCCGGCGAGGACGCTGGCCACCTTGGTCGCCGTGGCCGTGCTGACACCGCTCGAGCCGGAGGCGAGCTTTGCCTCGACGTTCAACTTCTGGTTGCTTCCGCTGCCGAGCTGGGTGATCGTGGCCCCGCCGAAGCCGAGCGGCACGAGCGCGCTCTGGGCCTGGGCCACGCTCACCCCCGGCGCTTGCACCTCCCACGAGGTCCCGCCCACGAAATCGATGCTGTAGTTCAACCCCTTCACGCCGAGGGAGATAAGCCCGGCGACGATCAAGATCGACGAGATGCCGAACCACCACCTGCGCCTGCGGACGAAGTCGAAGCGGGTCTGGCCGTGATAAAGGCGCAAAAGGGCCATAGGCCGGCGCGTCTCGCCGGCGCCCAAGGCCACGGTCGTGGTGCTCATGCCCCCACCTCCGACGATACGGCGAGGCCTCTGGCGACGCCGAAAATGCGGGCATCGGTGAAGATGCGGTTTCGACCGAGCAGGATCACGAGCGGACGGGTGAAGGTATAGGCCGTGATGACGTCGACAATGGTGGACAGCCCGAGCATGAAGGCGAAGCCCCGCACCGCCCCGATGGACAAGATCCACAACACGAGCGCCCCGAGGAAGGAAACGGCGTCGGCAGAAAGGATCGTGCGGTAGGCGCTCTTAAAGCCTCTGTCGACCGATGACCGGACGGACCGGCCGGCTCGCACTTCGTCCTTTAATCGCTCGAAATACACGATATAAGAGTCGACAGTTATACCCACAGAGACGATCAGGCCTGTCATGCCGGAAAGGTCAAGGGTGAGCCCGGCCGAGGTCGCTCCTAGCAAGGAGATGATCGAGTAGATGAGGGCGCCCGTGCTGACAAGGCCCAGCACCACCACGATACCGAGGGCACGATAGTAAAAGATCGTGTAGCCCATCACGAGCAAAAGGCCGAGCAGGCCGGCGAGCAGGCCGGCCTGGAGGGACTTCTTGCCCAGGGTCGGAGACACCGTCGTGTAGGTCTGGGTGCTGAGGGCGATGGGGATCTGGCCGTACTTCAGGACGAGGGCGAGGGAAGTCGCCTGGGCCTGGGTGAAGTCGCCAGTGATCTGCCCCGAGCCGCCGAAGGAGGTCGCGTTGATCGTCGGCGCCGACTGCACCCGGCCCCCGAGGTCGATGGCGAGGGGGAGGTGGTAATTGGCCTTCGCGATCGAGTCGAAGAAGGCCGAGTACTGCGACTTGATCGTGAAATTCACGACCCAGCCTTCGCCCGAGGTCGCCTCGTACTCGGTCGACGCGGAAGCGAGGATCTCGCCCGTCGCCGGCGTGGAGCCGTCATAGGGCGTCGGGCCGAGCTCGTAGCGGGGCACACCGCCTGTGGCGGCGGTGTTCTCGGCCGCGATGAGCACGGTTCGCGGCGCCGTGTCCTGTGAGGCTGGTGTGCTCGGCACAGAGGTCAGGGCCGGGTCAGGGCCCGGGCCGGGGTTGTAGGCGCCACTCGACCCACTGGCCGTGATGTAGGTCGCGGTCGTGTACCGGTAGGCCGAACCGCACGGCGGGGGCGCCACGTATGCCGCGGTCGCCGCCTTCTTCTTTTTCTTCGCCGGCGTCGTCGTAGTCGTCGTGGTGGACTTCGCCGTCGTCGTGGTCGTCGTCGAGGAGGAGGTCGTGGTTGTCGATTTGGACTTCGGAACCGTCGTGGTCGTGGTGGTCGCAGGCGTGCTCGGCGTGTACGCGTCAGCGGCGCAGAGCACAGGGCGGAAGAACAGCTGCGAGGTGCTGCCGATCTCCGATATGACCTTGGCGAAGTTCTTCACGCCCGGCAGCTGCACGACGATGTTGCCGCCCTGGCTGCCGATGTTCGGGCTGGCGAGACCAAGGCCGTTCGCACGTGCCTGCATGATCCCGACGACGGTCTGGAGCTGTTGCGCCGTTGCCTTGTGCACAGGCTGGAAGACGACGGAGAGGCCCCCTTCGAGGTCAAGGCCCAACTTGGGTGACCAGCCGGCGGCGATGACGCCGCCGAGGGATCCAAAGCAGATGAGGCAGACGAGTACGACGCTGGCGAGCAGTCCCCTTCTCAACGCGAGCCGCCTCCGTTCGCGTTGCCACCCGGCTCGTGACCGTCGACGTCGTCGCCCGGAAAGCTCGTCCCGCCCGATTCAAGCGGCGGCACCGCGTAGGGGTCGTGCCCGGAATCGTCCACGACGTCGTCATGACCCCGGGTGTCATAGCTGGGCGGGGTGGCACTCGCCTGGTCGCCGTTGACGCTCTCGTCCACGCGCTGTGAGACGGCCTGGCGCAGGACCTCGATGACGGTACCGGGGGCCACTTCGATCCTGGCCCGGTCGCCCACAAAGCCTTCAACACGCCCGATGATTCCCGACGAGAGCATCACCTTGTCCCCCACTGAGATCTGCTTGTTCGTCTGCATCTGGCGCTGCCGCCGCTGGCGCTGAGGACGGATCAAGAACATGTAGCCGACGCCGAACAGCAGCACGAAGAAGATGAGCGTGACACTGCCGCTCGACTTCGACTTCGTGGCTGCAAGGAGCGGGCCCGCGAGAGTCGCGACGGTGTGGACACTGGGAAAGTCGATGAAGTGGACAGGGGACATGCTAGGGCCTATCGCTCAAGGAATGATGCGACCTGTCACCTTAGTCGCCTAATCAACGCTGCTCCGTGCAACGGTCCTCGTCAGGCTCGGTGGCGAACAGCACATCTTGCACCGCGCCGGGACTCAAAGCCTGGCGCGACGCCCAGGGATCCGGACTTTCTGACTCACTGACCGACAGAATGCTCAAGAGCTGCGGCGGGATCTCGCGGCCGAGATGGACATAGGCGCCTGATAGGGCCAGCCTTCCTCGCGGAGTGCGCATAATGAGGCCGGCTTCCAAAAGGAACGGCTCATAGACGTCCTCGACGGTCTCAGGTTCCTCGCCGACGCTCACCGCCAAGGTGGAAAGGCCAACGGGGCGTCCGGCGTGGCGGATGCACAAGGTCTCGAGAATTCTCCTGTCCACACTGTCGAGGCCGAGCTCGTCCACTCCGAATACGCTCAGACCCTCGCGGGCGGTCTCCTCGGTGATGACACCTTCGCCCCGGACCTCGACGAAGTCACGGACGCGCCGCAGCAAACGAATCGCCAGCCGTGGCGTGCCCCGCGAGCGGCGGGCGATCTCGCTCGCCCCCCCGCTTGTCAGCTCGACTCCGAAGAGCACCCCCGTGCGCTGCACGATGGTCTCGAGTTCGGTCTCGCTGTAGAGCTCGAGGCGGGCCACGATGCCGAAACGGTCCCGCAAGGGCCCGGTGATGAGTCCGGTGCGGGTCGTCGCACCCACCAGGGTGAACCTGGGCAAATCGAGCCGGATGGAGCGGGCGGTCGGACCGCGGCCGAGGACGATGTCGAGCTGGAAGTCCTCCATGGCCGGGTAGAGCAGCTCTTCGACCGCTCGGCCCATGCGGTGGATCTCGTCGATGAAGAGCACGTCGCCCGGCTGCAGATCGGTCAAGATGGCGGCGACATCGCCGCTTCGCACGAGCGCCGGCCCGGAGGTGATCCGCAAGCCCGTGCCCATCTCGCAGGCCATGATCCCCGCCAGGGTGGTCTTGCCCAGCCCGGGCGGTCCCGCGAACAGGACGTGGTCGACCGGCTGGCCGCGACGCCGAGCGGCTTCGAGGATGATCTCGAGCTTTTCCCGCAACAGCTGCTGGCCCACGAAATCGGCCAGACGCTTCGGGCGTATGCCGACCTCGAAGGCGCTGTCAGAGTCAAACGGTGCCGGGGCGAGCGGCCCCTCTTCCTCGGGGACGGAGCCCCCCGCATCGGCACCGGCGAGGATCTCGCGCCGGGGGCTCATTCAGCGCTCACCGCCGTGGCGCCAGGTTGCGCAGCGCCGAGCGAAGCAGCTCCTCCACGGTTCCTTCCGCGGGAAGAGCCTTGGTGGCCGTCCTCACCTCGTCCGGTGAGTAGCCGAGCTGGGAAAGTGCCTCGCCCACCTCGGCCGCGGCCGATGGCGGACGGTCCGGCGAATGCGAGCCGTTCAACGGCGCCCCGGTTTCGCTCAGATAGTCAAAGCGCGCCTGCAACTCCAAAAGCAGTCGCGCCGCGGTCTTCTGGCCGACCCCGGGCACGAGTTTCAGTGCTTCCACGTCGCCGGAGGCGATCACCCGGGCAAGCTCGGCCGGTTCGTGGATACCGAGGATGGCGAGGGCTAGGCCCGGGCCAACACCGTGCGCGCCGAGAAGAAGCTCGAAGGCGGTGCGCTCCTCGGGCGAAGAAAACCCGTACAAGGTGATGGCGCTCTCGCGCACATGGGTGTGCACGGAAAAGAACCCCTCCTGTCCCACTTGCACCGACGCGGCCACGCGGGGGCCGACGAGCAGACGGTATCCAACGCCTGCCACCTCGACGACGAGGTCGACGGAGGCGTCAGACATGGGCCTGCGCTCGCTCACCACGCCGCGCAAGGAGGCGATCACGGTCGCGCCAGCTGCGGCGACCCGCCGTCGGGCACAGCGCGTGTGAGCCGTGCCCAAGGCGCCGTGCTCAGGTGGCACAGGGCCAAAGCAAGGGCGTCGGCGGCGTCCGCAGGTGTCGGCACGACCTCGAGCCCCAAAAGGCGGGCCACCATGCGCTGCACCTGATCTTTGCTGGCGCCCCCGAAGCCGGTGACGGCGAGCTTGACCTCGTTCGAGGTGTACTCGACCACCTCGCAACCGAGCTCCACGGCAGTCAACATGGCGACGCCGCTCGCCTGTCCAACGGACATGGCGGTGCGGGCGTTGGTCTGGAAAAAGACCCGCTCGACGACGACGACATCGGGCCGCAGCTCAAGGACCAGGCTGTGGAGCTCCGAGCGCAGCGTTGCCAGCCGCGAGGGCACGGACTGGTCGATGGCCGTCGTGATCACTCCAGCCGCGACGGCGCTCGTGCGTCCGGCCGCGGAACGCACGCAGCCGTAGCCACACCTGGACAGACCGGGGTCGATGCCGAGGACAAACACTCGTTCGATCGTAACCTCTGAGACCGGCAAGCCGGGGGACCGTTGCTGACGGCTCAGACTTCGACGTGCTCCAGGATCTCGTCAGGGATGTCGAAGTTCGCCCACACGCTCTGCACGTCGTCGTGATCCTCCAGCAGCTCGATCAAGCGCAGCACCTTCTTGGCCGTCGACTCGTCGCCGACCTCGACACGAGTGCTCGGGACCATCTCGAGGTCGGCCGAGTCGAGGGCGACGCCGGCCGCCTCGAGGGCGGCGCGCAGACCGGCAAGGTCCGTCGGGGCGCTTGTCACCATCCACTCGTCGCCCTCGTCGCGCAGGTCCTCGCCACCCGCATCGAGGGCGACCACCATGAGCTCGTCCTCCCCAACCGACTTCGGGACCATGACGACACCCTTGCGCTCGAACTGCCACGAGACCGCTCCCGGTTCGGCCATCGAACCACCGTTGCGCGAGAACAGCGACCTGACCTCAGACCCGGTGCGATTGCGGTTGTCCGTGAGGCACTCGACGATCAGGGCGACGCCGGAGGGGGCGTAGCCCTCATAGGAGATCGCCTCGTAACGGACTCCTTCGAGCTCGCCTGTGCCCCGTTTGATGGCGCGTTCGATCGTGTCGAGGGGGACCGAGGCGTCCCGCGCCTTGGTGAACATCGTGCGCAAGGTGGCGTTGGCGGTCATGTCGCCGCCCCCTTCACGCGCCGCGACTTCGACCTGGCGGATCAACTTGGCGAAGAGCTTGCCCCGCGCGGCGTCGACGGCACCCTTTCGATGCTTGGTGGTTGCCCACTTTGAATGGCCTGACATCGTCTCAGCCTCCCTCGATGCCCGAGTGATGATTCGACCACGGCTGTGGGGCTCCTGGAACTCGAAGACCGCGGGCCATGGTCATTCTTGCGCCGCTCACAGCTCGCGGAGCACCCCGACGCGCTCGTCGAGGTCAAGAGTCCCGAGCCGTTCCGGCTCCTGGTCGGGCCTGTCGAAAGGCACCAACCACAGACGTGAGGTCGACTCCGCCACGTTACGCGGCAAGCTCTCCGGGCGGCAGCTCGGAAAGGCGCGCAGCTTCTCGAGGGCCGATATCAGCCCCGGCGGATAGCGCGTGATGCCCACCGCCGCGAGATCGGCGAGGGTCTCTCTGGCGTTGCCGGCGATCCTGTCAGCGATCCGCGTGACGAGGGGGATGTGACGCCCGAGCGGGTCGAAGGCCAGTACGGCGATGGCACCAGAGACGGTGTCGCCCCGCTTTATATGAGCCAGCTCGTGTGCGAGCACGGCCTCGAGCTCGATGCGGTCCAAGCAGAGGACGAGCCCACTCGTCACAAAGACCACCCCGCGCTCGGGGTGGGCCGACCGAGACAGCGTTCGGGGCGGGGTCGTCTAGGACACGGATCTCAGCCCCCGGCAGGCCGAAGACGGCGAACAGTCCCTCGGCGACATCGACGAGACGGGCGGCCTCGGTGGCTTCGAGGCCCCTCGGACGCCGCTCGGCAGTGACGACCGTCCCCCCGAGCTGGCGGGCCAGGACACGGGCCGAGCGCACCCAGACGACCGAGGACACGACGGCGATGGCACAGGCGATGGCAATCCCGGCTATCAAAAAGTCCGTCGACACGACGCCGAGAACCATCAAGACGACGGCGAAGGCGAGCGGCGCCACGAGCGCCGCCGCGGCGCGCCGGCGACTGGCGTGGGCGGCGTGGCGCCAGGCCGCGTCCCTGCGGCGAGCGGCCACGGCCAGCACTGCCCTCGAAGCTTCGTAGGCGGCCTGCTGAGCCTCGGCCGCCCGGCGGGCCCGGCCGTCGCTCTCGGGGCCGCGGCGCTGCCAATGCGCTCGGTCCCTGGTATTTGAAGGCACCGAACGAGGCTACTCTCGCCGGGCGCAGCCCAGCCGGGCATAGGCCTCGCGGTAGCGATCGGCGACGGTCCCCATGTCACATTCCAGGGCGCGACGTCGGCCTTTTTCCCCGAGAGCCCGGCGCTCGGCCTCGTCGCCGAGGACATCCGCGATGGCCCCCGCCAGTTCCCCAATTTGGCCGGGAGCCACAAGACAAGCCGCTCCCGCGGCAGCAAGGCGGTAACCGGGCAGGTCCGAGGCGACGACCGCCGTCCCTGTTGCCATCGCCTCGAGCAGCACTAGGCCGAAGGACTCCCCGCCGAGCGAGGGTGCTACGAACACGTCCGCACCGGCCAGGCGCCGGGCCCGTTCGAGGTCGTCGACGGGCCCGGCCCACTCGATGCGTCCCTGCGAGGCGAACCGGGCCCGCAGTCGCGCCGTTTGAGGACCGTCGCCGAGCACCCAAAGGCGCGTGGACGCCGGCAAGAGCGCGAAAGCCTCCAGCAGCACTTCCAGCCCTTTTCGAGGCTCGTGGCGGCCGACGAACACGACCGTAGGAGCCTCGGTGGGCCACGGTTGGACCGTGGACAGCCTTTCCACCTCGACGCCGTTCGCAACGATGCTCACGGGCTCAACAAGGTGAGCGACACAGCGCCGTGCGGTGGCGGCCGCCTCTTCGGAGACGGCAAACGTCTCGCCTATGCGCCGGGAGCGTCCTCCCAACAGATGCCCGAAAACCAGATAGGCCAAGTCGGCCCCGGCACGGTGGAAGGTGGCCACGATGGGGCGCGGCCCGGAGAACAACGCCGCCAGGGACGGCCCCGGGACGAAAGGCTCGTGGATGTGCACGACCTCGGGGGCAAAGCTGCGCAGCGACGACAAGGTCCGCGCCATCGTCGCCGGCCACGGTGAGACCGGGGCGCGCGAGCCGTTGACCGACACCGGGGTTCCCCGACCCACCCGCATGAACAATGCGCCGCCCAAGCTGGCTTCATCGAGCCGTCCCGCCACGGCTTCGGGATCGCCAGGCGCCACGAGGGCGACTTGATCTCCCCGCGACCCAAGCGCCCTCGCGAGCCCGAGCACCTGGGTCTGCACGCCGCCGTGGTCCGTACAGCTGTAAGGGCATACGAGGGCGATCCGCATTCGCCGCGAGGCTACCGGTCACCCGGCGGACCCGGCAGGAGCTCGCGCCCCGGTTAAGTCGGGAAGGAACCGATCGAGGTCGACGACCACCTACCATCGCGAACCAGACCCCGCTAGCGGCTTGAACGCGAAGAGCCACTTGGACCGAACGAGGCCATGACCGAAACGGCAACCGTGCAGCTCTCCCGAAGAGGCAGCGGGCGAGGCCTTTCGCGTCTCGAGCGAGCCTGGAAGGTCTTGATCGACGGGAACGTCGTTGGCACGATCAGCAAGCAGGAAACACTCGAGCTGCAGCTCGAGCCCGGAAGTCACAGCTTGCGAGTGCGCTCGATGCGGTACCTGCAAAGCCCCGCAGAGTCCTTTCAGGTCACCGAGGGTCGTGTCGTGGGATTCTCGTGCCGTTCGCGCTCATCCCATCCCTTTCTCGTCCAGCGATCGATCCTCCGGTTGGCCGCGAGTCTGGTCAAGCATGACCTCTGGATCGCTCTCGATTCGGAGGTAACGGTCGAGACCGACAAAACAGCTGCTCGGACGAAGCTGCCCCGGCCAACGGAGGTCCTGGCCGGCGGCGACCGGCCGCGACCGGAGCCCGCTGTGTCGACGCCTTGGCGTGTTCAGGCCGAGCCGATCGGCGACGCGCCGGCGCTGGGCGAGACCGATGTCGCGGCCGCCCTTGTCGTCAAGCAGCTCTCAAAGCGCTTCGGTGGCCGCACCGCCTTTTCCGAAGTGTCCTTCGAGGTCGCCTACGGGCAGGTGTTCGGCTTCCTCGGCCCCAATGGCGCAGGCAAGACCACCATGGTGCGCACCCTCGGCACTTTGATCACTTCGACCTCGGGCTCGGCCACCGTCGCCGGGATCCCGCTCAGCCCTGAAAACGGAGTGGAGATCCGCCGACGCATCTCGGTCATGCCCGAGGCACCAGGGCTCTATCTTCGCCTGACGGTGACCGAGAACCTTGAGTACTTCGCGGGTCTCTACGGTCTGCGCCCGGCCGCCAAGCGGATCAAAGACGCCCTTGACGCCGTCAACCTCGGTGATCGGGCGGGTGATCTGTGCGGCGGTCTCTCCAAGGGGCTCCGACAGCGAGTTGGCCTGGCCCGAACCCTTTTGAGCGACCCGAAGATCATGTTCCTCGACGAACCGACTTCGGGTCTCGACCCGGTGGCGGCGCTCGAGGTGCACAATTTGATCATCGGGCTGCGAAAAAGGGGCGTGACGATCTTTCTCACGACCCACCGACTCGAAGAGGCAGAGAAGCTTTGTGACCGCGTCGCAATTTTGAACACCACGCTTAGGACCGTCGGCCGGCCCGCAGAGCTACGAGAGCAGCTCTTCCAAAGCGCGCTCGTCGTAAAGACCCTGGCGCCGCTCGACGACCCTGACCGCTTTTTCACTCAGATTCCCGCGGTCGAGTCTTGGCGCCTTGAAGACCCGGCCTCCTATCTCGTCTCTGTGTCCGATCCGAGAGTTGCCGCCCCTGAGCTGACACGGCGCCTCGTCGGTGCGAGAGCCGATGTCTTGTCCATAACTGAAGCGCAGCACTCGCTCGAGGACGTGTACCTGGAGCTGGTCAACGAAGACGTCGAGGCCCGCAGGCAATGATGGGCCTCGATTTCGGACGGCTCCGCGCCGTTGTCGGCAAGGAGCTGCGGGACTACCGGCGCAAACGGTCCATCGTCGTCGCCATGGCGATCCTGCCGGCCATCTTCCTCGTCCAGCCCACCCTTTCGGTGTTCCTCGCCTCGCCGTCCACAACGAGTGCTAGCTACTACAGTCTTCCCCTCCTCCTCCTGCTCTTGATTCCGGTCATCACGCCTTCGACGCTCGCCGCCTACTCTGTCGTCGGCGAGCGCGAACAGGGGACGCTCGAGCCGTTGCTCACCACGCCAATTCGCAGACAAGAGTTCATCTTGGGCAAGGCGGCGGCAGTCATGATCCCCACCGCGGCGCTCTCCTATACCGTCTTCGGGCTCTTCCTCGCCGCCGTTTGGCTGTTCGCCAACCCGGCCATCGCCTCAGACGTCTTCGATCAGGGCCCGGTGCTTGTCACCCTGCTCCTCTTCACCCCTTTGTTGGCCGGCTGGGCAATCGTGGTCGGGATGGCGGTGTCCGTCCGAGCGAGCGAGATACGCGTCGCCCAGCAGCTCGGGATGATCGCCAGCTTCCCGCCTCTCGGCGTGGTCGTGCTGCTCGGGATCGGCACGATCCATCCGACATTCGCCGTTGCGGTCGAGTTCGCCATCGGGCTCTTGGTGGTCGACGCCCTGGCATTGCGACTCGTCTCTCGCATGTTCGACCGGGAGCGACTCGTGACCGGTGCCAGGGCCGCCTGAGCGTCAAGGCTGCAGGACCACGGCCTTATCTGGTCGAGCTCGAGGCACCACGTGCCTTCCTCTGACCCGGCGGCACTGCTCAGCCGTAGCGCTCGCGGTCAGAGGGCCAGTTCGGCTGGAACAGGTGCCATTGCTCGGGCGCCTGGCGTATCAGGTCCTCGAGAGAGGCCGCCAGGTCCTCGGTCAGTCGCTGCACGTCTTGGCGCATCCGCCCAGTTCGCGTCAAGTCGAGCGGGGGTGTGAGCACCGCGTGGTATCGACCTCGAGGGCGTTGGTAGATCGCGCACGTCATGAGGGGGGCACCAGACCGCAGGGCGATGAGCGCCGGGCCGGCGGGCAAGGTCGTCTTCTCGCCGAACAGCTCCACCTCGATCCCGTTGCCTGCCAGGTCCCGGTCGGCCAAAAGTCCGACGACCCGGCCCTCGCGCAGCGTGTCGAGGAGCCGGACCGTCGTGCCTGGCCCCGGCGGCAGCACCGTCAGGCCGAGGGCTGCGCGTTGGGAGGTGAACCACTCGAACAGCTGCGGGGGTTCGAGCAGTTCGCCGACGGTGGTCATCGGGTAGCCCTGTTGCGCGAGCCAACGGCCGCCGTACTCCCAAGAACCGACGTGGGGCAGCACGATCACCACACCGCGCCCCCTGGCCATCTCGAGACGGAAGCGCTCGAAGCCGTCGATGCTGAAGCTTTGCTCGACCTGGTCCGAACGCAGAGCCCCCACCCTCGCCGACTCAACCCAGTAGCGGGCATAAGAGACGAAGGCTTGTGTAACGAGGTGCTCGAGGACCGCCTCGTCGGCATCGGGCCCGAGCACCCGTCGCAGGTTCGAGTGAACGAGCGGACGTTTCCCACGCCAAAGTCGTGCGACGCTGAAACCGGCCGCGGCCGCGAGGCTGGCGGCGATGGGACGGGGAATGTGCTCGAGCACCGCCGCCAAGCCCCGGTAGGTGAGATAGAGCGCCCACTGACGCGCCCGCCTGCCCAGCGGCTGGTCGATTGGCGCTGGATCTGCCGTCAGCTATCGGTCCTTGGGTGCCGACCTCGCCCCGAGCGCACCAGACTGCTGCGCCCGGCCTCGAGGCGCGTGCGGCGCGTCCCGGAGCGTTCTGTGGCGAGGACACGACGCAACCTCACGCCGAGCGTCTCGTCCCGGCGCCGGGCACGCACGCGGCTCGGGGTCGTCGCTCGCCGTCTCGTACCGGCCGGGCGTGGCTCACGCCACGCCTGCCAGCGTGACTCGACACGGCCCCGGCGCCAGGCCCCTCGCGTGCTCTCGGCACTGGCGAGCTCCGGGGTCGCCTGGCGCCAGACCTTGGCGAAACGCTGTATCGCGGTGAAGGTGGAAAGGGCCAGCAAGACGGCGAGCAGAGGCACAAGGACGACGTGGAAGAGCAATGCGACACCCAGGAATATGAGCCGCTCGGCCCGCTCCATGAGCCCGCCCTTGGCGTCGAAGCCCAGCGACTCGGCCTTTGCCCGCTCATAGGAGATCACGGTGCTCACACCGAGTATCGCGAACGGGAGCAGGGCCATCTTGGAGTCTTTGCCGGAGGCCAGGTACCACGCCACGCCGCCGAAGATGAGGGCGTCGGCAACGCGGTCCGCCACCGAGTCGAAAAAGGCCCCCTTCTTAGAGGCGGTCCCCGCGGCCTTCGCAACGACCCCGTCGAGGGTGTCCATGAGGCCACCGACGGTGAGGAGCACGATCCCGATCCAGAACCACCCGAGCCCGATGCAGACGCCGGTGAGGGCCGCGAGCAGGACGCCAAGGCAGGTGACCTGGTTGGCGCTGACGCCGAGTCGGACGAGACGCTTCCCGATCAGAAAACCGTTGCGGATCCCCGCCCTCGTCGGTTCGTCGGCGCCGTCCGCGAGCGCCGGGGCGTCGGCGGTGGGCTGAGGGCCCTGCGCGGCCTGATCTTCAACGGGGGCATCTTCCTTGCCGCTCGTCGTTGACTGGCCCCTGTGGCCGTCGATCATGTCGCTCCTGTCTGGCACGTACCGCACCGAGAACGCCCGTCGAAAGACTTCGCGCGACACGCACTCTCTCCTTAGCAGGATAACAGAGCGATCCCCCGCTCCCCCGGGCTCTTCGTGCTGGGCACGCGCCCGGTAGGCTCCCAAGCTGTCAAACAGCGCTAGTCGACCAGTCACCCCGGTGAAGCCGGTCGCGGGAAGTGAGGTACCCACGTGAACACCGTGCCGTCCGCGAAAATCCGCAACGTCGCGCTCATAGGCCATGGCGGTTCCGGCAAGACGACGCTCGCCGAGGCCCTGTTGGTAGCCGCCGGCGTGCTTACCCGAGCGGGACGGACAGAGGATGGGACGACAGTTTGTGATTTCGAGCCCGAAGAGCTCAAAAGGCAGATATCGGTCTCGCTCGCGCTGGCTCCCTTCCTGTTCGAGGACTGCAAGATCAACGTCATCGACACCCCGGGCTATGCCGATTTCGTGGCTGAGGTCGAGGCCGGGCTCTCGGTCGCCGACCTGGCCGTCCTTGTCGTGAGCGCCGTTGAAGGCGTCGAGGTCCAGACCGAGGAGACCTGGCGCCTTGCGGCCGAGCTCGGCCTTCCCCGGCTTGTGTTCGTCAACAAGCTCGATCGCGAGCGGGCGGATTTCGAGAGGACTCTCGACCAGCTCCGCGAACGTTTCGGCTCCGGTATCGCGCCCTTGGAGCTGCCCATCGGCTCCGAGGCGGACTTCAACGGGGTCGCCGACCTGCTCACCGACACCGCTATCACCTACCTCGGCGCCAAGTCGACGACCGGACCGATTCCCGAGCACATGTCCGAGCTCGAGCACCGCGTGCGCGAGGCGCTCATCGAGGGGATCGTCGTGGGCGACGATGAGCTGATGGAGAAGTACCTCGAGGGCGAGGTCCCCTCCACCGAGGAGCTTGAAGCCACTCTCGCCCACGGTGTCGCCGCCGCCTCGGTCTTCCCGGTCGTCTGCGGCTCGGCCGTCACCGGCGTCGGGGTCGACCGCCTGGCGTCGCTCATCTGCGAGATCGGTCCGAGCCCGCTGAGCCGCGGCTCGTTCAAGGTGCAGGCGGGCAACGACACCATCGAGCTGCCTCGCGACCCCGATGGCCCGCCGCTGGCGCGGGTCTTCAAAACGATCGCCGACCCGTTCGTGGGTCGCATCTCGCTCATGGAGGTGCTCTCGGGAACCCTCAGGCCCGACATGACCCTTTATGACAGCCGCAACCACACCGAGGAGAAGCTGCACGCCCTGCAGGTCATGCGCGGCAAGGAGACCCAGCCCACCTCGGCGGCCCCGGCAGGCGACATCGTCGCCGTGGCGAAGCTGAGCGGTGTGTTGTCCGGGGACACCCTGGCCCCGAAGAACCAACCCGTGGTCGCCGAAGGCCCGAGGCTGCGCACGCCGATTTTGTCCATCGCCGTCCACCCCAAGGCCAAGGGCGACGACGACAAGCTCATGACGGCGATCCACCGGCTGCAGGAGGAGGACACGGCCCTTCTTGTCCGGCGCGACGACGAGACGCACCAGACCGTTCTCTCCGGCATGGGCGACACCCACCTCGCCATCGTCTGCGAGAAGCTCAACCGGAAATTCGGCGTCGCCGTCGAGACCGAGCCCGTGCTCGTCCCCTACCGCGAGACGATCACCAAGTCAGCCGAGGCGGAGGGCAAGTACAAGAAACAGACCGGTGGACACGGCCAATTCGGTGTCGCCAACTTGCGTGTCGAGCCGTTGGAACGCGGGGAGGGGTTCGAGTTCGTCGATGCCATCGTCGGGGGCGCCATCCCGCGCCAGTTCATCCCGGCGGTGGAAAAGGGCGTCCAGGAGGCCATGGTGCAAGGGGGGTACTTCGGCTACCCGGTCGTAGACGTCCGGGTGACCTGTTTCGACGGCAAGTCCCACTCCGTCGACTCTTCCGAGATGAGCTTCAAGATGGCGGCTTCCATCGGCTTCAAAGAGGCCCTAGCCGCGGCTGGCCCGGTCGTGCTCGAGCCCGTCTCCCGGCTCGAGGTCACGGTGCCCGCCGCCTACCAGGGTGACATCCTCGGCGATCTCAACTCTCGCCGCGGCCGGGTGCTCGGCACCGAGGCCGGAGAGCATGGCGAGCAGGTCGTGATCGCCCTCGTGCCGGCTTCTGAGATCCAGCGTTACGCCACAGACCTGCGCTCGCTGACCGGAGGCCGGGGCCGCTTCGCCGTGCGTCACGACCACCACGAGGTCGTGCCGGCACCTCTCGCCGAGCGCCTCGCAAAGCAGGCCGCCGAGGCCTGAGGGCGAACTCTTGGCCGGGGCGGGCGATCAGATGGGGAGCGAGGTCCAAGCGAGGGCCACGTCGCGGCTACCCGTCAGCTCGAGCGCCTCTAAAGATCGCCTGTTCCAGCAGTAGAGGTAGAGATCAGAAGCCGGCCCGACCAGGACGGCGTCGGCAGGACCCCTTCCTTCACGCCAGCGCAGCCGCCCGGCGGCTATCTCAACGGTCCATGCCGCCGCGTCGTCCAGGCACGCCAGGCAGAGCACGCCGCCGAGATTCGCGTCGGGTGCTTCGGGGATATCGGTGGCGAGGTGGACCGATATCCACTCGTCGATCCCGTCGATGGCGAGCTCCCGGGCTATAGGAGTGGGCGAGGAGACCGCGAGCTCGGTGTCGTAGCGGTGCACCGCTGCCTCGAGGGCCATGCGCCGACAGACCCATCCCGCGGTCAGGTCGGCGCCGGACCAGTTCCAGCAGGGCTCTTCTGGATCCCGCTCGGCGAGGGCGCCCTGCAGATCGGCACAGGTGCCCTCGAGCCAGTCCACGAGCCCGGCCCCGGGAGGCACGCCCGTCGCACCGGGCTCGGTGGGCACTTCGGGCGACCCCGCTTCGAGCTGGACCCGCCAGAAGCTGAAAACGTCGCCGAGGTGCCCGAGGAGGTCCGAAAGACGCCACTCCGGGCACGTCGGAACCGGCACGCCCAGGTCCTCGCCGCCGGCGTCCACGATCAGCTCGCACTCGCGCCTTAGCGCCTCCTGGTGCGATTCGTAATCGAGGCGGTGAGTGCTCACTGCCCTCATTCTTCCCCGCCCCGGGGCACCTCCGGCTCGCGAGGGCCGGCTTTGCGCGGGAGGGGGCTTTGTTCCCCCGGGGCGCTCACTGCTCCGCCGGAAGCGCCCGAGCCCAGGCGGGCGGCCGCGGCAAGGATCTCGCGCACGGTGAGCTCGGGGTCGGCGACCTCGACGACCACGTATCGGAACCGCTCACCTGAGCACTCCATCAAAACGGCGTTCCGCCCGACCCCGATCGACCAAAAGGACCAGCCGTCGAAGCCGTGATAGACGCCGAGGCGCCACATGCCCTGTCCGTGCCGCTTCCAGTTGCGCAGGCCACTTCGCACATGGGCCCGGGCAAGGGGGTCGTGCTCGATACGGACGATCGAGGACACGGCGAAGCGGAGCGTGGCCCTGGTGGCGAGGACCCTGCGCCAGCCTTTGAGCCGGACGACGACGTCGTCGCCTTCCACGTGGCACTCAGCCCATACCCAAGGCGCCTGGCCCACGCCCGGCTGTCCCGTGCCGGACGGCAAACCGCTCACGTCCAGGCGGCCCGTAACTTTGCCCAACTGTCCCCGAGGGATTCGGGCAGTACCCGCGTGTCGGCCACCGACGTCATGAAGTTCGTGTCGCCGATCCAGCGCGGCACGATGTGGACGTGCAGATGGTCAGGGATGCCCGCCCCGGCCGCTCGCCCGAGGTTCAATCCGATGTTCAAGCCTTCAGGCCTGTACGCGGCCCTCACCGCCGCCACCGCCTCGCGGACGGTGCTGCCCAGCTCGGCTGACTCTTCGGGCTCGAGTTCGGCGATGTCGCGCGTGTGCCGCAGCGGGAGCACCATCACGTGACCCGGGCTGTAGGGGTAGGCATTGAGCAGGGCGACGGTGAGCTTGCCCGTCCACAGCACGTGTCGGACCTGCTCGGACTCGCCTGAGCCCACGATGGCGCAAAACACGCACGCCGGTCGTTGTCCGACGGCGCCATTTGCGGTGCCGACGTCTTCGAACGAGCTCACGTAGCTCGAACGCCAGCCGGCCCAGAGATGGTCGAGGCTCACGGCGCGGCGTTGTCGGAAATGGCGCCCCCGAGCGGAGGAGCCGCCTCGAAGCGCAAGCGCTCGATGAACGACTCGATGGCGACACCGCGTTCGGGTGCGTCCGAGCCACGGGCGTTCACGCCGACCGTGCGCGAGGCGACGTCCATGTCACCGACGACGAGGATGTAGGGCAGCTTCTCGAGCTTCGCGCGACGAATCCGCGCCCCGAGAGGCTCGTCGGCCTCGTCCGCCTCGGCGCGAACCTTGACCGCCGCCAGGAGAGCCCGCACCTCTTCCGCGTAAGGGGCATGGTCGTCGCGCACCGGGAGCACACGGACCTGCACCGGAGCCAACCAGGTGGGCCACGCCCCGGCGTAGTGCTCGAGAAGGATGGCGAAAAAGCGCTCGACCGATCCGAAAAGGGCCCGGTGGATCATGATCGGACGGTGCCGGGCGTTGTCCTGGCCGACGTACTCCATGGCGAAGCGCTGCGGCATCTGGAAGTCGACCTGGATCGTGGAGATCTGCCAGGTCCTCCCGATGGCGTCGCGAACCTGCACGGAGATCTTCGGACCGTAAAAGGCGCCGCCGCCCGGATCCAAGGTCAGCTCCAGGTTCATGGCGAGAGCGGCCCCCCGAAGCGCCTCGGTCGCCTCCTCCCACTCGGCGTCGGTTCCGACAGCCTTCTCCTCGGGTCTGGTCGACAGCTCCAGGTAGAAGTCCTCGAGGCCGAAGTCGCGCAGCAAGTGGAGGACGAAGCTCAAAAGCGAGTGCAGCTCGGCGCCCATCTGTTCCCGGGCACAGAAGATGTGGGCGTCGTCCATGGTGAGGCCCCGCACCCGCGTAAGGCCGTGGACGACCCCGGACTTCTCGTAGCGGTAGACCGTCCCGAACTCGAAGGCCCGCAACGGCAGCTCACGGTAGGAGCGCTGGCGGGCCTTGTAGATGAGGATGTGGAACGGGCAATTCATGGGCTTGAGGTAGTACTGCTGGCCTTCGTCGAGCTCCATCGGGGGGAACATGCCCTCGGCGAACCAACCCAGGTGACCGGAGGTCTCGAACAGCTCCGCCTTGGTGATATGGGGCGTGTTCACGAACTCATATCCGGCTTGCTCGTGGCGGGCTCTCGAGTAGTCCTCCATCACCTTGCGCACGAGGCCGCCCTTCGGGTGGAACACGGCCAGGCCGGAACCGAGCTCGGGCGGGAAAGAGAACAGGTCGAGCTCAGCACCGAGGCGCCTGTGGTCACGCCGTTCGGCTTCCTCGATGCGCTCCAGATGGGCCTCGAGCGCCGCCTGGGACTCCCAGGCAGTTCCGTAGACCCTTTGCAGCTGCTGGCGGTGCTCGTCGCCGCGCCAGTAGGCCCCGGCCACGCGGGTGAGCTTGAAATGGCCGAGACGGTCGGTCGAGGGCACGTGCGGGCCCCGGCACAAGTCGACGAAGCCCGGCCCGTTGCGGTAGGCGCTGACCGCGCCGGGGCTGCCCCCGGCCTCGGCTGCGAGCTCCTCGTCGAGGCCTACGGCCACTTGTGCGACACCCTCGATGATCTCGCGCTTATAGGGCTGGTCGGCAAAAATCTCGAGGCCCTCTGAGATCGTGTGCTCCTCTCGCTCAAAGGGCTGGGACTCGGCCATGATCGCTCGCATCTCGGCGTCGATGCGGCCGAGGTCCTCGTCGGAGAAGCGGGCCCCGTGGGGCAGCTCGAAGTCGTAGTAGAAGCCGTCGGCGATGGCGGGCCCGATGGCGTAGCGCGCCCCCGGCCAGAGCCGCAGGACCGCTTGGGCCAAGACGTGGGCGGTCGAGTGGCGCAGCACGCCGCGCCCCTCGTCGCTCTCCGCCGTGATGATGCGTACCTTGGCGCCCTCCGAGAGGGTCTCGGAGAGGTCGACGAGGGCGCCGTCAAGCTCCGCCGCGACGGCGGCGGCGGCGAGGCGGCGCCCGATGAGCGCTGCGAGATCTGCGATCGTCGTGCCAGCGGGCACACTTCGTGCGGACCCGTCGGGCAGCAAGACCGTGATCTCGGTGGGCATTCGAACCGCTCCTCGTGCTGGCGGCCGTCGGCCGCGGTGGGAAAGGCCCAGCCTACCGAACAGGCGAGCTAGCTCATGAAGACAGCGCGACTCCGAGCAGGTGGGCCGCCTGGCTTATCCCGTGGCCCGCGGCGGCCGCCTCGTCGATCGCCTCGATGGCTCCCGGCGTGTCGAGGTCGTCGTCGAGCCTGGCCCGCACCAAGGCGAGGCCGCCCTCGCCCGCCCCGGCGGCCCGCCAGCGCTCGGCCCGGCCCTCGGCCTCCTCGAGCATCGAGTCCTTCCACTCCCAAGCGAAGCGATAGTGCTGGGCTAACAGAGCCAACCGGATCGCGGCCGGGTCGTGTCCGTCCTCCAAGAGCTTGTGGACGAAGACCAGATTGCCGAGAGACTTGGACATCTTCTCGCCGCCGAGGCCCACCATCCCCACGTGCATCCAGTGGCGGACGAAGAGCGAACCTGTCGCCGCCTCGGACTGGGCGGACTCGCACTCGTGGTGGGGGAAGATGAGGTCGCTCCCCCCACCGTGCAGGTCGATCGTGCTGCCGAGCTCGC
Source organism: uncultured Acidimicrobiaceae bacterium (assembly GCA_963779425.1). Lineage (GTDB taxonomy): Bacteria > Actinomycetota > Acidimicrobiia > Acidimicrobiales > Bog-793 > Fen-455. The sequence continues at coordinate 111,602 of CAVZYD010000009.1, read as the reverse complement.
GAAGGGCGAGGGCCGAGCACTCGATGTGCCATCCCGGGCGCCCGGGGCCCCACAAGGACTCCCAGGAGGGCTCTCCCGGGGCCGAGGGCTGCCAGAGGACAAAGTCGAGGGGATCTTCTTTGTACGGGTCTTCGGGGCGACCGCCGCGGGCACCGGCCAGCTCGATCATCTCGTCGCGCTCGAGATGGCTCAGGTGGCCAAAGCGCTTCGAGGAAGACACGTCGAAATAGACGCCACCCCCGGCTCGGTAGGCGTGGCCCGTGTCGAGCACCATGCCGATGAAGCCGAGGATGTCGGGGATGGCCGAGGTGGCGCGCGGCTCGGAATAGGCGCGGAGCAACCCGAGTGCTTCCATGTCCGCGTCGAAACGGGCGATCTCCCCCGCCGCGAGGTCGAGATAGTGCACGCCGAGCTCACGGGCTTTGCGCAAGATGTCGTCGTCCACGTCGGTGATGTTGCGCACGCACAAGGTGCGATGGCCCAGGTCGCGTAGGCGCCTTTGCAAGACGTCGTAGGTGATGTACACCGCCGCATGGCCAAGATGCGCCGAGTCATAGGGGGTGATCCCACAGGTGTACATGGTCACGACTTCGCCCGGGGTGAACGGGACCACCTCGCGGCGGGCCGTGTCGTAAAGCTGCATCACGACAGCTGTTTACAGGTTTTTGCGCAAACGTCGAGCCCTAGACGTCTTCGGAGCGCAGGCCGGTGAGCCGGATACTGGCATGGGCGCGATGGCGGATGTTGACCCCGATGAGCACGGCGGTGAAGGCCTCGATAGCAGCCGCCGCCGACAAGGTGCCGGCATCGATTCCACGGCAGCCCGGTATCCGGCCCACGAGCTCGATGGTGGCCTTCGTCGCCGCGGAATGGTCCGAGCAGACAAGGACGTCGGCGTCGAGCGGCTCGTCGAGGTTGGCGAGCCCGCGGGCGGGCAGATGATGGAAGGCGCCCGAGACTAGGGCCGTCGGGGCGGCGTTCTGCACGGCCACGCACAGCGAACCGCGGGCGGGCACGACCGCCTCGATGTCGTCGCCCACCTTGAACAACGCGTTCGCCATGGAGACGACGACCTTGCCCTCGAGGCGGTCGGCCAGCCCGGCGACCGTCTGCGGCGCCCCGTCCCACGGGGTGGCGACGACGACCAGATCGGCCTCGCAGGCCGCCGCGTTGGCGGCGCCGTGAAGCTCGAGCGCACGGCCCGCCCACTTCTCGCGCAGCTGGGCCGCCATTTCCTCGCCGCGCTCGGCCGAGCGCGAGCCGATCGCTACCGACATTCCAACTGACGCCAGCCTGGCGGCAAGTGCCTTGCCCGCCGGGCCCGTCCCTCCGAGTATCCCAATGTCCATGCGCTTAGCCTTGCACACCTGGAGTCGTGGGCCCGTGGGCCCTCTCATCACCGGTGTCGTACCGGGCGAACCTGGGCATCAACAAGGCGACTAGCCCGACCCCCACGACACATCCGAGGCCGCCGGAGACGATAGAGATCTGTGGGGTGGACAGAGCCGCCACGGCGCCCGCCTCGAAATCGCCAAGGCGCGGTCCTCCGGTCACGACTGCCGTGTGGACCGAGGACAGGCGCCCTCTAAGGGCCTCGGGCGCCTCGAGTTGCAAGATCGTGCCCCGGAACACGGCCGAGACGACATCGGCCGCACCGGCGACAGCGAGTAGGACAAGGGCGGCCGCCAACCAGGGCACGATCCCGAAAGCGGCGATGGCGGTTCCCCAGATGACGACGGCGATCAGCACGGCACGGCCTTGTTTTCGCACTGCGACGACCCACCCGGTGAGCAGGGCACCCAAGAGGGCGCCAACGCCGGGGGCAGCGTAGAGGAGTCCGAGCGTGGTGGCGGTGCCGTGGAAGCGCACGAGGGCCAGCGCCGGGAAGAGCGCTCGCGGCATGCCGAGCACCATGGCGTTCAGGTCCACCACGAAGGTCCCCTGCAGGACCTGCTTGCCCTTCAAGTAGGCAAGTCCCTCGGCGATCGACTTCAAGCCAAAGCGGGTCCCGCCTCCGGGGGGCCGTAGCCGGGGCAGGCTCGCCACGGCGAGGAGCGAGACGGCGAAGGTGGCGGTGTCGATCCAGTACACCGAGGCGATGGAGACCTGGGCGAGGAGCAGTCCCGCGATCGCCGGCCCGGCCACCTGGGCAACCTGGTAGAGAAGCTGCCAGAGGGCGTTCGCGCTGGCGAAAAGGGGCCGGCCCACAAGATTGGCGAGCACGGCGGAGCGCGTGGGGCTGTCGATGCTTGCCAGTCCCGCCCCAAGGGCGCTCAGCGCGTACAAAGGCCAGAGCGCCGCGTGCCCGCCCGTCGAGTTGAGGGCCAGACCGAGGCTGCAGACCGCAAGGCACAGCTGGGTGACAAGAAGCAAGCTCCGCCTGTCCACGGCGTCGGCGACCGAGCCGCCGAACAACGAGCCGACGAGCACGGGCAGGATCTGGGCCAGGCCGATGAGGCCCACGTCCAGCGACGAGTGCGTGAGCCTGAACACCTGGTACGGGATCGCGACGACTGTGAGCTGGGAACCGAGAGTCGTGACGAGATAGCCGCCCCAGAGCCGGCGGAAGGCCTGGGACTCACGAAATGGGCCGAGGTCGACGAGCAACCTTCCTCGAGCCATTCCCGCAAAGCTAACGAGGGGCCGGCTGCTACGCCCGGATGTGGCGAACCCGGCCGGCGCGGGCCACGCCCTAACCTCGTTGCGGGCGAGCAGAAAGCATGAACATGCGTCGGTCACTTCGAATCGGGAGCGTCAATGGAGTGCCGATCCGGCTCCACTGGAGCTTCCCCCTGGTCGTGCTGTTCGTCGTCACTCCCACGGGGGGCAGGTTCACGGCGCTGTCGTTTTTCGAGGGCCTGGGCTGGGTAGCGGCGCTCTTCGTCTGCGTCGTGATCCACGAGCTCTCCCACAGCTTCGTGGCCCGGCGCCGAGGATTTGTCGTGCGAGACATCGTGCTCTTGCCCATCGGTGGCGCCTCCGAGATCTCCGGGCTGCCGGGCGCACCCGCCGACGAGCTCGCCATCGCCAGTGCCGGCCCCCTGGCGAGCATCGCCCTCGCTCTGGTTTTCGCCCTTTTCGCTTACGCGACCGGGGCGCGACTGTGGCCGCCGACGCTGTTCGCGGGCGCGCTTGCGAGCCGGCTCATGTGGCTCAACGCGCTGCTCGCCGGCTTCAACCTGCTCCCCGCCATCCCGATGGATGGAGGCCGGGTGCTGCGCGCCCTGCTCGCGAGAAAACGCGGCGACCTGAGCGCAACGGTCCTCGCGGTGAGGATCGGCCGCTTGGTGGGTTTCGCCATGGTGATCCTCGGGCTCCGTTTCGACTTGTGGCTTTGCCTGATCGGCCTGTTCGTCGTCGTCGGCGCCGGAGGCGAGCAGCGCGCCGCCGCGGTGCGCAGCGCGACGGGAGGGCTCAAGGTCCTCGACGTGATGGTGCACGATCCGGCGACGCTCGAGGTGAGCTTCCCGCTGTCGGTCGTGGCACCGTTCCTGCAAGCGACCCCGGGCCGCGTGTTGCCCGTGGTGGAACGCGGGCGCTACGTCGGGCTCATCGCGGCCGCCCACCTTCCCGGTCCTGCGGGGGCCCTGCTCGTCGGCGACGCCACCGATCGCCTCGCTCCCGCCCTCGCGCCGGGCGACCCGCTCTACCCGGTGGCTACCGAAGTCCTCCTCGGCGCCCGGCGCCGTGCGGCCGCCGTCCTCGAAGACGGCCAAGTGGTCGGAGTGCTCTACGCCGCCCATCTCGAGGCGGCGCTACGACGGGCCACCTCCGGGCTCGGTGCCTCGAGCACGAGGCGCTGAGAGACTCAGCCGGCGCGTCGGTGAGCCGGCGTCTCGGATGCCTGATCCTGGAAGCGGGCTCTTTTCGACTGGGCGGTAGTTCTGCCTCGTTCGGCTTGGTCGAGCACGACCTTGCGCAACCGGACGCTGCGCGGAGTCACCTCGACGCACTCGTCCTCACTGATGAACTCGAGCGCCTGCTCGAGGGAAAGCATCCTGGGCGGGATCAGCCGGACGAGCTCCTCGGAGGTCGAAGAACGGATGTTGGTGACCTTGCGCTCCTTGGTGGGGTTGACGTCTATGTCCTCGGCGCGGGCATTCTCCCCGATGATCATGCCCTCGTATACCTCCACTCCCGGCCCCATGAACAACGAGCCGCGGTCTTGCAGGTTCAACAGGGCGTAATTCGTGGTCAAACCGCGGCGATCGGCGACGAGCGAGCCCGAGGAGCGGGTGCGAAGCTCCCCGTGCCAGGGCTCGAAACGGTCGAAGATGTGGTGAAGCACGCCGGTCCCGCGCGTCTCTGTCAGAAACTCGGTGCGAAAACCAATAAGGCCTCGCGCGGGAACCGAGTAATCGACCCGCGCCCAGCCGGTGCCGTGGTTGACCATTTGCACGAGACGGCCTTTGCGAAGCGACAAGAGCTGCGTGACGACGCCGAGGAAGTCCTCGGGCACATCGATCGAGACTGCTTCCATCGGCTCGTGCACCTTGCCGTCGATGAGGCGGGTCACGACCTGTGGTTTGCCGACGGTGAGCTCGAAGCCCTCCCGGCGCAGCATCTCGACGAGCACGGCCAGCTGCAGCTCGCCGCGACCTTGGATCTCCCAGGTGTCCGGGCGGTCCGTAGCCAGCATTCGGATCGAGACATTGCCGACCAGCTCGGCATCGAGGCGGTTCTTGAGCAGCCGGGCGGTGACCTTGGTCCCCTCTGTGCCAGAGAGGGGGGAGGTGTTTATCCCGACGGTCATGCCGAGGCTCGGCTCGTCCACGATGAGGACCGGGAGCGGCCGCGGATCGTCGGGATCCGAGATCGTCTCACCGATGGTGACCTCGGACAAACCCGCTATGGCGATGATCTCGCCGGGACCGGCCTCGGCCGCGTCAACCCGGTCAAGGCCCTCCGAGACATAGAGCTCGGCGACCTTGAAGCGCTCCACTGTTCCATCCGCCCGGCACCAGGCCGCTTGTTGGCCACGGCGGATCGTCCCGTTGAGCACCCGGCAAATGGCGAGGCGCCCGACATATGAGGAGGCGTCGAGGTTCGTGACAAGGGCCTGCAAAGGATGGTCCAGCTCGAAGGTCGGGGCCGGGATGCGCTCCGATATGACCTGGAACAAAGGCTCGAGGTCCCGACCCTGCTCGGCGGGGTCGAGCGAAGCGCGCCCGGCTCTGGCGTTGCAGTAGACAATGGGGAACTCGATTTGCTCCTCGTCGGCGTCGAGGTCCAAGAAGAGCTCGTAGACCTCGTCTACGACCTCTTTCGGGCGCGCGTCCGGGCGGTCGATCTTGTTCACGACGAGGACAACGGGCAGGCGTCGTTCGAGCGCCTTGCGCAAGACAAAGCGCGTCTGGGGCAGGGGGCCTTCACTCGCGTCGACGAGCAGGAGCACGCCGTCGACCATGGCGAGCGCTCGCTCGACCTCCCCGCCGAAGTCGGCATGGCCGGGCGTGTCGACGATGTTGAGCTTCACGCCTCCGTGACGCACCGAGGTGTTCTTCGCCAGGATGGTGATGCCCTTTTCCCGTTCGAGGTCCATCGAGTCCATGACGCGCTCGTTGACCTCCTGATTGGCCCGGAAAACGCCAGACTGCCAGAGCATGGCGTCGACGAGCGTGGTCTTGCCGTGGTCGACATGGGCGACGATGGCGAGATTTCGGAAGTTGGCGCGCGAAAGCATTTGGGCAGCACCCCGGAGATGGGCACGGCAGGAGCCGAGCAACGTAAGTCTAGCCTCAGCGGCAGAAGACCTCGCCCACCTCGAACAGGTCATGGGGTACGGCCTTCGGTTTGTCGCTGCGCACGGCGTCGCCGAGGGGCACGCGCACTATCCGGTCGCCCTGCAGAGCCACCATTTGGCCGAAGGCCTTATCGTGCACGGCGTCGATGGCGGCCATGCCGAAGCGGGTGGCGAGCACCCGGTCGAAGGCCGTCGGCGTTCCTCCGCGCTGCACATGGCCGAGGATGGTCACGCGTGACTCGAAGCCCGTGCGGCTCTCGATCTCCTTCGCCAACAGGTTCGAGATCCCTCCGAGGCGCCGGTGCCCGTAGATGTCTATCTCGCGTTCGGGCACCGAGATGGTCCCGGGCCTGGGGATCGCTCCTTCGGCGACGACCACGACCGAGGCCCAGCGCCCGGAGCTGTGGCGGTGCACCAACGACTCACAGATCTCGTCGATGTCGAAAGGCTCCTCGGGGATGATGATCTCGGCCGCCCCGCCGGCGATGCCGGCGTAGATGGCGATCCAGCCGGCGTGGCGTCCCATGACCTCGCAGACCATGACACGGTCATGCGCCTCGGCCGTCGTGTGCAGCCTGTCGATGGCATCGGTGGCGATTTGCACCGCGGTGTGGAAGCCGAAGCTCACATCGGTCGAGCTGATGTCGTTGTCGATTGTCTTCGGCACTCCGACGAGGGGGACCTGCTCTTCGCTGTACAGCTCCAAACCGGCCCGCAAAGTGCCCTCCCCACCGATGACGACGAGGGCGTCGACTTCGGAGAGGTTCTCGAGGGCAGCCGCCACTCCCCCGTCTTGGCGGTGAGGGCTCACGCGAGAGGTGCCGAGGATCGTCCCTCCCCGAGGAAGGATGCCTCGGCACACGAAACTGTTGAGCGGCATGCTGCGCCCCTCTATGACGCCGCGCCACCCGTCCGCATAACCGACGAACTCGTCTTTGTAGGCGACTTCACCCTTGCGCACCACGGCCCGGATGACGGCATTGAGACCAGGGCAGTCGCCGCCACCGGTCAGTACCCCGACTCTCATGGGTCAGCGATCAGCTCCCTCTGCAATAAATAGCGCAACTCGCTCCCTACCTTATCGGCGCCCGGTAAGCGCAGATGAGTATTCGCCTCTCCGAAGAGGTGTCCGCCCTGCGGCCAGGACAGGCCGTCGCGCCGGATTTCTGTCGTCGAACGGCGGCTTGTGCCAAGCTGCACGCTTGATGAGTACGGGCACAGAAGCTGCCGAGCAGCTCGAGGCGTCACGCCTCGATGGCGCGAAGGCGCCGCTTTGGCGCCGAAGCCTCCCTGTCGTGGTCGTGCTCGCCATCTACCTCTGCCTCGGAGTGGTGTCCAACCTGCCTTCGTGGTTGGGCGGGGTGGCTCACACCATGCAGTGCGGCGGCTGCGGCGACAGCGGCCAAGAGGTCTGGTTCCTCGCGTGGGGCTCGCACGCCCTTACCCACCTCACGGATCCACTCCGGACGAACTGGCTGAATTTCCCCTGGGGCGTCGACCTCGCCGATAACACGTCCATGCCGCTGGCGGGGGCGATCGGCACTCCCATCACCGTCCTCTTCGGCCCCGTGGCCACCTTTAACGTGCTCTTCTCGCTCGCTTTCGCGAGCTCGGCGGCGGCCATGTTCTTCCTGCTGCGCCGCTTTACGACCTGGATCCCCGCCGCCTTCGTGGGCGGGTTGCTCTACGGGTTTTGCCCCTACATGGTCGGCCAGGGCGAAGGCCACCTCTTCTTGCTCCTGGCGGCGATGCCGCCCCTCATGGTCTTGCTGCTCGACGAGATTCTCATCCGTCAGTCCGCACGCTGGTGGCTCGTGGGCATCGCCCTCGGGCTTGTCATGATCGTCCAGCTCGGATGGTCCGCCGAGGTGCTCGCCTGCGCACTGACCATCGCCGTGATCGGGATCGTCGTACTCGCCATCGCCCGTCGGCACCTCGTGCGCGATCACTTGCCCTACGCGCTGAAGGCGAGCGTTCTTGCAGTCGTCATGCTCATTCCCGTGGCGGCCTGGTTCGGCCTCGTGAGCCGGACCGGACCCGAGCACGTGCCGGGCGCCGTCCACTCTGTGAAAGAGCTCGGCGGGCTCTCGAGCGACCTGGCCGGTTTCGTCATTCCTTCTTTCAACCAGCACTTCAGTTTCGGGCTGGCGCACATCGGGACCTCGTTCGTCTACCTGACGAACTTGAACGGCAGCCACAACTTGGACCTAGCCGAGAACGGGTCTTACATCGGCATCCCGATCGTCCTACTTCTCATTCTCGGCGCCGTCCGTTTTCATCGCGAGGGGATCGTCCGTTTCTCGGTCCTGATGGCAGCCGTGGCGGCCCTTTTCTCGATGGGGTCCCGGCTAAAGGTCTGGGACCACCTCACGGTCATTCGGCTGCCGTTCGACGTGCTGGCCCACCTTCCCTTCGTGCAGAGCGAGGTGCCCTCGCGCTACTGCCTGCTCATGTCGCTCTTTGTCGCCCTGGCCGTCGGCGTCGTTTTGGACCGCGCCCGCTGGGTCAAGCCCCGGCGCAACAAGGTGCACGGGCGGGCCGGATACCTGCGCCGCTTCGCCTACAGCCCCCTGCCCTTGTTCCTCGTCCTCGCCGTCGCCGGTGTCGTATCGCTCGTGCCGGCTTGGCCCTACAACATCGGCCCGGTCGTCACGCCCCCCGCCCTCGAGCCGCCTATCGCGGCGCCGAACCTGGCCGGGGGAACCCTGCTCACCTATCCCCTAGCCCGCAACAATCATGTCCTGGCGATGGTCTGGCAGTCGATCGACGGTTTCCAGTACCGCATCCCAGCCGGTGAGGCGACCGTGGCGAACGACCATGCGGGCGCGACGGAAAGCGCCTTTGCTACCTGCTGGAAAGACGACACCGAGTACGAGCCCTCGAAGGCCCTCATCCCCGCCGCTCGGGCCAACTTCGTGGTCTGGCAGGTGCGCGCGGTCGTGATCCCTTTGCGGGCCTCGGTCAATCCAATGTGCGGCGTGCGCTTCGTGCAGGCGGTGTTGGGCCGGGCGCCCGATTACGAGCGCGATGCGGCGGTGTGGACCGACGTGCACCTGGGCCAGGGCTGAGGGACGCCGCGACCGCACGACCACTCTCTGGCCGGCGGGCGCTTTGCTAGCTGGTTGAAAGCCGTCCTTCGATCCGGCGGAAGCTAGGGACGGCCGCCACCATCGGGCAGTCGCACCTTGACCCCGTTCTCCTCGAGGATCTTGGCGAGCGACGAGCGGATCGCAAACGGCGAGCTGTCCCGGGCAATCGTGCGCCGGGCATTGCTCGCGATCCGGGTCCACAGATCGGCGTCGTGGTAGGCACGGAGGATCTCGGCGGCGAAGGCAGGCGCCCCGTCCGCCACGAGCACGTCGTACTCGTGCTCGAGCCCCATCCCCTCGGCCCCGAGCCTCGTCGTCACCACGGGAAGCCCGTGAGCCATGCTCTCGCCCACCTTGCCTTTCACGCCGGCGCCGTAACGCAACGGCGCCACCGCGAGGCGGGCGTGCTCGTAGAGATTGCCGAGATCGGGCACCCATCCAAGGATCCGCACGCTGTCGCTGGCAAGGGCGCGGATGTCGTCTGTCGGAGAGCTGCCCACGATGTAGGTCGGGATGTCCGGATCCTCGAGACGCACGAGCGGCATGATCTCTTCGACCAGCCAGTGCGCCGCGTCCCGGTTGGGATGGTGGGGAAAGCTCCCCACGAAGAGCACGCCCTTGCGCTCTTCGAAACTGCGGCCCGTGTGCTCCTCGCCGTGAATGTTAGGTACGACGTGCACCTGCAGCTGGGGTAGCTCGTCCAGCAAGACGTCACGCTCGGCCGCCGACACGACAAGGGTGGCGTCGGCGATACGGGCCAGGGACACTTCCATGTCGTGGTAACGGGCCGCGGCCCGTGCCACTGCCGGGTCCGCTTCTATCTCGGCTCTTCTCTGCTCGCGCAGGAAGTGGAGGTCGACGGTGTCGTAAATGATCTTCGCCTCCGGGCAGACCTCGCGCACGAGCGGTTGCCACCGCCACGCCGGCTCGGGCCGCGACAAGATGGCGACATCGAGGGCCGGTGAGAGCTCGCGGAGAAGCTTTCTCTCGTCGAACGACCCGTAGATCACCTCGATCCCCGCCCGTTGCAATGCCGTCGAGTAGGCACCTTGGCTCTGGCCGTCGTTCGGGACGAAAGTCACCGCCAGCCCGAGGTCGCGCAGCGCCAAGAGCAGCTCGGACATGCGCTTGGAGCCCGAGTCCTGGTTCGGGAGCGGCACTCGGTCCGACACGACGAGGACTTGGCCGGCCGGGGCCCGCCTGCAAGCGACGCGCTCGAGGGCAGGGTCGCTCTCGTGCTGGGCCAAAAGCTCGGTCTGCCACTTTTTGCGGAAGGCCTCGCGACTGACCTTTTGGTAGCGCTTCACCCCGGACGACTCGTCGGTCCCGCTGCTCGAGCCCTCGTCGTGACAGACCTTCGCCTCCGGCTGGTATACGACCCGGTAGCCGAGCTTGCGGGCGGCGAAAGCCAAGTCGGTGTCCTCGTAGTACGCCGGCGAGTAACGCCGGTCCAGCCCCCCGAGGACGTCGAGGATCTCCTTGCGGACAAGCAGGCAGGCGCCAGAGCAGTAGTCCACGTCGCGAACGAAGTTGAACGCGGGATCCTCGGCGTCGCCGTAGCGGCCGTAGTTGAGACCTGTGCCGTCTCTCCAGATGATCCCCCCGGCTTCCTGCAGGCGACCGTCGGGGTAGAGGAGCTTGGCACCAACGACACCGACGTTTTCTTCGACCTCGACGGTGCGCACGAGGGCGTCGAGCCATCCCGGAAGGACAACGGTGTCGTTGTTCAAAAGGACCACGTAGCGGCCCCGGGCCATTTCCAACCCGGCGTTCACCGCCGCTATGAAGCCGGAGTTCTTCTCGAGACGGACGACGGTTATGCCCTCGACCTTCGGCAGATACTGAACGGTCTTGTCACTGGAGGCGTCGTCGACTGCGATGAGCTCGTACTGGACCCCCGTCGCCTCCAAAGCGAGCGAACGCAGGCAGGCGACCGTGAGCTCCCAGTGGTTGTAGACGGGCACGATGATGCTCACTTCAGGCTCGGCGACGGTGGGAATCGGCGGGATCCCAACCTCGGCCGCCGAGGAGTCCGAACGCGGCATGACCAAGCGCGCCGCGCGGGAGACGAGGCGCTGATAGCTCTCCCGGCGCAGCGTTCCCGCCGGTGCGAAACGTTCCACCGAGCGCCTGTACTGCTCCAAGAGCGGGTAGATGGCCGAGCTCTTGAGCTCGTGCAGCTCCGCCGCGGCTGGAGAGGTCCCCCTCATGTTCGCCAGCAGCGTCTCTTGGCGACGCTCGAGATGGGTGGCTCGCCGACCCAGGTGCTGCAGGGAGCGCAGCGCCTCGTCGTGGTCGAGCGCCAACTCCCTGTAGAGGGCCGCTTGTTCTTCTATGAGCCGGGCTGCCTCCGCCCGGGTCTGTTCGAGCTCGAGCTGGGTGTCGCGCACGACCTCTTCGAGCCGGGTCAGTTCCGCCCGCGCCCTTTGCTGTTCGAGGTCGTTGGCACCGAGCAGCTCTAGTCCGATGTCGACGAGGGTCGAATAGTCGGGCAGCTCGGGCAGCTTCGCGCGCGAAGCCACCGCCAACAGGTAGCTCGAGGTGAGCTTCACCCCGGGCGTCCATCCCTCCTGCTCGCGCGCCAACGTCAGGACCTCTCCTGAACCGCGCTCGGTGCCGAAGGGGGCGATGATCGAGCCGACGGCGACGTTCTGGCCCCAGATGCGCAGCTGGGGAAACTCCGCTGAGAGGAGGGCGACCAGCTCGTCCTGGGTCACCTCGTGGACATGGACGCGTTCGCCCCGGGCTTTCGTCACCGGATATACGTGCCGGTCCGGAGTGGACACCAGCAAGACACCTTCGGGGGTGAGCACCCGGAGCACTTCGGCAAGGAGCCGGTCGTGATCGGCGACGTGCTCGAGAGCCTCGAAACAGGTCACGACGTCGAAGGAGCTGTCGGCGAGCTCAGAAAGCTCGCGAATATCGCCCTGGCGGAAGGTGAGGTTCGCCAGGCGGTGGTTTGTCCTCGCATGCTCGATGGTCGCCTCGTCGATGTCGACTGCCACCACCTCGTCCGCTTGTGTCGCGAGCACCGCCGCGCCGTAGCCCTCGCCGCAGGCGAGGTCGAGTACCCGGCGCCCGGGAGCGAGAGCGGCGGCGAACAAGTACCGGTGATAGTGCTCGTAGACCATGGCGAAGTCTTCTGACCAGGGCAGGCAGCGTTCCCCGCTCCACTCGACCAGCCGTCGCGACTCGCGCGGGACGTCTAGAGGAAGGCCCTGGCTCAGCGACGTCCGCCGCTGTCCTTTCGGCCTCCCATCATCCCTGCTAGCGCTTGTTGCCACGACACCTCCGTTCAGCCCGCTGCCTTCGGTTTCAGCTGCCCGGGCTTCCCGGACCACATCCCTCTTTGCGAGGGGTGACTGCGGTCCCCGCCCACTCGCGGCACACCAAGATACCTCGACTCCCCCTTCGGTAAACGGGATGGCTGTCCAGGCCGCCGGGACAGCTGGGACTTTGCGAGGCGCGGTGCCTCCAAGAGGTCCTGAGATGGCGACTGTCGCGGCGGCGGACCGGCTAAGTCGTCGTTGACGGCCAGATCGAACGCCTGGCAAAAGACCTGAGGACAATCAGCCATACGTGCAGCACGGCCGTTCCGTGGCGGAGGACTGTTGTGCGGATGAGCGCCGGCTTGTAGCGGCTGAGAGCGCCGAGGGCGGTCCGGAAACCGTCACCGGTGAGGCTGTACAAGAGCAGCTCGGCCGGCCGCCTCCTAGCCAGGTCATGTTGGTCGGCAGTTGACAGGACCGGAAAGCCCGGTCCCAAGGAGTTAAAGCCCTCATGGAAGATCCCGACAGGCTCTAAGAACTGTCGCACCCCCCAGCGGAACCACATGAGCAGCTGCTCACCTTTGTAGGTGGGGTTTCCGACGAAGGCCGGGATGGAAGCGCTGACCTGGTACCAGTCGATGAGGACGCTGGCGCTGCCACCGAGTGCCTGCCCGTAGGTCGGGGAAGGGTCGCCCGCGCTCGCGAGGCCCGTCATCGGCGGCATCGCTGGCCTCTGGGCGACCGTGAGCACGAGCAGGGATCCCGTCACGGCCACGACGCTGAGCGCCACCGCGACGACCGATCTTGCCCGGCGCGCCGAGTGCGCCGAGCCCCCGAGCGTCCAAAACCGCATCACGGCAGCAAAAAGGACCGGAGTGAGCGCCAAGTCCGTGCCGGCCGGCACCCAGCCGAAGGCAGGGACCTGGGGAGAGGCCTCGTAGGCGAGAGGGACGGCGAGCACGAGTACCGCAGGCAGCCAACGCCATAACCGGCGGCCCCAAATCGGCTTTGCCATCTCCGCCAGGGTGAGGGCGAGGGCCAGGCAGACCACGCCCCAGAGGGTGGAGGAGAAGAAGTGCTGCTCGAGGGCCTCCACGTGGTAGGCGAACTGCAGGTAGGCGAAGACGGCTAACTGGACGGTGCACACGAGTCCTACGAAGAGCTGGGGCGAGGCGATCTTGGAGAGCCGGCGGGCGAAGCTCAGCCAGAACGCCACGATGACAGAGGGTGGCACTAACAGGTAGGACACATAGGGTGCCCATCGCCAGTTCGCCGAGTGCCACTGGCGTATCTGGTCCGGGTGGTTCAAGAACTTCTCAGCGGCAAGGGTGGGCCGGATGAAGTCGAACTGGCCGAGCACGGCGCGCGAGGCGAACATCAAGATGACCGTGGCGGCGACGGCGACGGCGACGAGCAAGGCGCCGTCTCGGACAAGGCGGCGCCTTGCCCGCATGAGCCGCACGAGGACGTAGACGACGACGGTGGTGGCGGCGAGCACGATGCCTATGCCGTGCGACCAGGTGGCAAGAGTCAACAAAACGCCGCCGGCGATGAGCCACAAGGGCCGCCCGCGGTCCCGCGCGGGCATGGCCAGGCAGCAAACGGCCCCGGCGATGTAGCTCACCACGGCGCAGTCGGGGTAGTCGGTGCCCCAGGCGGTGATGAGGACCGGGCAGCTCAACAACACGATGACGCCGACAACGGCGGCGGGGATGCCGTAGAGCTTGCGCAAAAGGACATAGGCGGGCACGACGGCGACAAGGGCGAGGAAATAGCGCATGACGAAGAAGCCGCCGAGGATGCCAAAGCCGAGATAGGCGAGGCGGGCGAGGACGAGGAAGCCCGCCTGGGCCCCTTCGCGCATGCGGGCCGTGGCGGCAAAAGCGGCGGCGTAGCGGTTGAACATCTGGCTCGGGTCGACGATGTAGATCGTGTGCATGCTCGGATCGGGCAGGTCGACCGGCGACATGGCCCGGAGGCGGAGCACGAAAAAAGCGATGACAGGCGAGGCCAAGACCGCCACCGACTCGGCCAGCACCGCAAATGTGCGCCTCGGGGGTCGGTGCCCAGAGTCCGAGCCGGGGGACGGGCGGCTTAGGCTGAGCACGGCGGCAACCTTACTTACGCCGCCCGGCCAGGTGACTACACTCCTGGCGTGCTCAACGGGAAGCGGATCACTGTCGTGCTTCCCGCCTACAACGCCGGGGAAACCCTGAAACGGACAGTTGACGAACTAGACCGTGACGTAATCGACGACGTCTTGCTCGTCGATGACGCCAGCACCGATGACACTATCGAGCAAGCTAGGCACCTTGGCCTCGTCTCTATCCGTCATCCGGAGAACCGCGGTTACGGAGCGAACCAGAAGAGCTGCTACAAAGCTGCGCTCGCCCGCGGGGCCGACATCATCGTCATGGTCCATCCCGACTACCAGTACTCGCCCCTGCTCGTTCCTGCCCTGGCGGCCATGATCGCCTACGGCGAGTACGAGTTCGTCCTCGGTTCTCGGATCCTCGCCCAGGATTCGATGGCGCGAGGGATGCCTGCCTACAAGTTCGTCGCCAACAGGTTCCTCACCTTGTTCGAGAACGTTCTTCTCCGCCAGAAGCTGTCGGAGTACCACACGGGCCTTCGCGCCTACTCGAGGAGCCTGCTCGAGGCGTTGCCCTTCGAGCGCAACTCGGACGATTTCGTCTTCGACAACCAGATGATCGCCCAGGCCGTCGCCTACGGAGCGAGCATCGGCGAGCTCTCCTGCCCCACCCGTTACGCCCAGGACTCGTCCTCGATCAATTTCAGGCGGAGCGTACGTTACGGGCTCGGCGTGCTGCAGACCACCGTCCAGTACCGGCTGCACGCGAGCGGGGCCCGCCACTATGCCTTCTTGGATGTTCCGACACGCGACCCCGCCGAGGCGAGCTTTTGAGCTTCGCTCGCCCGAGAGCCTTGCCGCTCAGACAGTCTCTACGAACGCGTCGGTGAACTGGCTCTCGTAGAGGGCCGCGTAAAAGCCCTGCTTCGCGATCAGCTCCGCGTGACTGCCCTGTTCCACGATCCGCCCGGCGTCCATGACGACGATCGTGTCGGCGTTGCGGATAGTCGAGAGCCGGTGGGCGATGACAAAGCTCGTGCGGCCGTGACGTAGACGCGCCATCGCCTCTTGGATGAGAACCTCCGTGCGCGTGTCGACGCTGCTCGTCGCTTCGTCGAGGATGAGGATGGTGGGGTTGGCCACGAACGCCCGAGCGATCGTGACGAGCTGCTTCTGGCCGGCAGAGATGTTCGAGGCGTCCTCGTCGATCACCGTGTCGTAGCCCTTCGGTTGGGTCCGCACGAAGTGGTCCACGTGCGCCGCCTCGGCCGCGGCGAGGATCTCCTGCTCGCTGGCACCGTCGCGCCCGTAGGCGATGTTCTCGCGGATCGTGCCCGTGAACAGCCACGTGTCTTGCAGGACCATGCCGAAAGTGCGCCTCACCTGGTCACGGGTGAGGTCGTGGGCGTCGATCGAGTCGAGCAGCACGCGACCCTCGTCGATCTCGTAGAAGCGCATGAGCAGGTTGACGATCGTGGTCTTGCCGGCGCCGGTCGGACCGACGATGGCCACGGTCTGACCCGGCGACACCGACAGGTCGAAATCTGAGATGAGGGGCTGATCTGGCTCGTAGCGGAAGCTCACATGCTCGAGGTCCACCTGCCCCTGCGGGTCTATAAGGCGCGCGGGCTCATCGCGATCCGGTTCCTCCTCGTCGGCGTCCAACAAGGCGAAGACGCGCTCGGCCGATGCGACGCCGGACTGCAGGAGGTTCATCTGGCTGGCGATCTGGGTGATCGGCATCGTGAACTGGCGCGAGTACTGGATAAAGGCCTGTACGTCACCCAAAGAGAGCGCTCCCGAGGCCACGCGGTAGCCCCCGATGACAGCGATCGCCACGTAGTTCAAGTTGGCGAGGAACTGCATGGCAGGCTGGATGACACCGGAGAGGAACTGCGCTTTGAAGCTCGCCTGGTAAAGAGGCTCGTTCTGGCTGTCGAACTCCTCCATGGCGGCGTCGCTCCGCCCGAATATCTGAACGAGTGCGTGCCCGGTATGCATCTCTTCGACATGGCCGTTCAACGCCCCGGTGCGGGCCCATTGGGCTTTGAACTCAACTTGGGAGCGGCGTGCGATGGCGAAGGTCACGACAATCGACAGCGGCACTGTTATGAGGGAGATGCCAGCGAGCAATGGGCTGATCCAGAACATCATGGCGATCACGCCGAGGATCGTGAGCATTGAGAGGAGGAGCTGGCTCATGCCCTGCTGGAGGGTCGTGGTCACGTTGTCAATGTCGTTGGTGACACGGCTCAAGATGTCCCCGTGCGAGTGCTGGTCGAAATAGCGCAGCGGGAGCCGGGCGAGCTTCGCCTCGACGTCTTCTCGCATGCGGTACACGGTTCGTTGCGCCACCCCCGCCATCACATAGCCCTGGCCCCAGTTGAGCACGGCTCCGAGAAGATAGACGAGTGCCGCCAAACCGAGCAGCTTGCCGAGATGTCCGAAATCGACTCCTGTCCCGGGAGTGAGCGACATTCCCCTGATCATGTCGGCCAGCTGACCTTCCCCCCGGGCGCGCAGGATGGCGATCGCCTGCTCCTTGGTCATACCGGCGGGCAGGCGTTTTCCTATTACCCCGTTGAAGAGCACGTCGGTCGCACTGCCGAGGATCTTCGGGCCGAAGACGGTGAAGGCCACGCTCGCGCAGCCCATCACGGCCACAAAGGCGATGCGCATCCGCTCCGGCCTCAGCCGTCTTGCGAGACGACGGACGGTGTTGCGGAAGTCCTTTGGGCGCTCGACGGGCATCGACATCCTTCCCGGACCGCCGAAGCCCCCACCACCCCCGGGGCGACGCTGCGCGGCGGGAGTACTCACGCAGCCTCCTCGCCGAGTTGCGAAATGACGATCTCGCGGTACGCCGGGCAGCTCGACAAGAGCTCCTCGTGCGAGCCGATGCCTACGACCCTGCCTTCGTCGAGGACGATGATCCGGTCGGCGTGCAGGATCGTGCTCACCCGCTGCGCGACGATCATCACCGTGGCGTGCCGCGTCTCGACGCGAAGCGCGGCGCGCAGCTTGGCGTCCGTCCCGGCGTCAAGCGCCGAGAAACAGTCGTCGAACAGGTAGATGGACGGCCGTTTCACAAGGGCGCGTGCGATCGAGAGGCGCTGTCGCTGGCCGCCGGAGACGTTGGTCCCCGCCTGGGTGATTTGTGCCTCGAGCCCACCCGGCATTGCCTCGACGAAATCACGCGCCTGGGCGACCTCGAGCGCATGCCATAGCTCCTCGTCGCTGGCCTCGGCCCGGCCGAAACGCAGGTTGTCCGCCACTGTGCCGCTGAACAAGTACGCCTGTTGCGGCACCATGCCGATCTTGGCCCAGAGGTTGCTTCGCGCCTGGTCGCGCACATCGACTCCGTCGACGATCACCGCCCCGCTCGTGACGTCGAACAGCCGGGGAATGAGGTTGAGCACGGTGGTCTTGCCAGAGCCGGTCCCGCCGATGATCGCTGTGGTGTCACCCGGCACGAGCGAAAAGGACAGGCCGTGAAGCACGGGCTTCTCGCCTCCGGGGTACTCGAAGACGACATCTCTCAGCTCTACGAGACCGGTGCTGGTGCTGGGCACGATCGGCTCCGGCGGGTCTACCACCGCGGGCTCGGCCCGCAGCACCTCTTCGATCCGATCTGCGCTCGCGACGGCCCGGGGCAAGAGGATGATCATCATGACGGCGATCATCACCGACATGAGGATCTGCAAGATGTAGCTGAGGAAGGCCGTGAGGTTTCCGATCGGCATGCTGCCGCTCGCGATGAGGTGGCCCCCGAACCAGAGCACGGCGACACTCGAGAGGTTCATCACCGCCATGACCGCCGGCAGGGCGAGGGCGAACATGCGGTTCACCCGCAGACCGGTGTTGGTGAGCGCGGCGTTCGCCTCGGCGAAGCGCTCTTTTTCCTGGCTGGTCCGCACGAACGCCCGGATCACCCGTACGCCGGTGATCTGTTCTCGGAGAACGAGATTGACCCTGTCGATGCGTGCCTGCATGGATCGGAAGAGCGGGACGGCCTTCCAGAACAAGAGCAAGATGATGACAAGGAGCAGGGGGACGGCGACCACGAGCAGCGTGGACAGCCTCACGTCCTCTTTGAGCGCCATGAACACCCCGCCGACGCACATGATGGGGGCGAGGACCATCATCGTGAGGGCCATCTGCAAGAACAGCTGGATCTGTTGCACGTCGTTGGTGTTCCGGGTGATGAGCGAAGGTGTGCCGAAATGGTTGATCTCCTGTGCCGAAAAGCGCTGCACAGCTTTGAAAACGGCCGCCCGGATGTCTCGCCCGATGCCCATCGAGACTTTCGAGGCGAAGTAGACGGCCACTACCGCCATCAGCACGACTGCGAAGGTGACGGCGAGCATGAGGCCGCCCGTTCTCCAGATGTAGTGGATGTCCCCCGTCTCGATGCCGTTGTTGATGATGTCGGCGGTGAGGTTGGGCAGGTACAAGTTCGCGACCGCCTGCACCGCCAAGAGGGCGACGACGAGACACACCTGGCGTCGGTAGCGACCGAGGTAACGCCGCAGGAGGTTGATCAGCATCGGCTAGGAGCTCCTCCGGTGATCTTCCTCCAAGTCACGTTCCAAAGAGCGTGCGAAGCGCCCGAGCAACAAGGCGAAAGCCGCCAGCTCGGGCTCTTCCCAGCCGTCTAAAAGCCTGTCGAACCAGGCACGGCGGGCCTTGAGCACCCTCTCTAAGTTGTGGCGGCCGCCACTTGTCAGCCGAATTCGGGTCGCGCGGCGGTCCTCGGCATCACCCTCGCGGGCGACAAGGCCGTCACGCTCGAGCTGCTGCACCTTGCGTGTCACGGTCGGGGCGTCGACGCCGAGCAGCTCGGCTAGGCCGGAGACCCGCGAGTCTCCGTGCGTGTAGAGCACGTAGAGCAAGGCTGCCCCGGCCCGGTCCAGTTTGACGCCGGCGGTCCGGACGAGGCGCTCGTGCACCCGGAACTGTCCCATCGCACGTGCCAGGATGAAGGCCGCTTCCCTGATCTGGCTGACCGACTCACGGGACGGCTCGGGGGCACGCCCACCCTGGGGGGTATTTACCTGCGGCACGTAAACATTATAGAACGTGTCGTCGACCACGACAAAACAGCTGACGGGTCACCGGTGAGATACCTCTGAGGTGAGAGCCCTCGGCGACCTAGGGCCTGTTTCGGGCGGTCCCCTTCTGCAGATAGGCCACAACCTCTGCCGCCGTGTAGCTCAGGCGGCTGGTACCGACAAGGTCCGGGAGAAAGGACAGGTCCTGCCCGATCGTGGCGAGCGGGGGCTCCACGGTCCCGCCTCTGTGCCTCTGGCCGAGCCCGATCGCCGCGATGAGACCGTTGCACACGCAGCGGCGTCCGCTCGTGTCCTCGAGGTTGCCACCTTTGCGCACGTAGGCCGAAACCGGCTCGGCCGGACAGCGGTAGCCGACCTCACCGTCGTCTGTCAGGTAGGGAATCCGCAGATAGCTGGCCTCGCAGACACGGCGCCGCTTGTCGTAGACCGCTGGCTCGGCCACGGTGCCGGCAAGGTCGGCCACCTTGAAAGGAAAGCCCGTCGGCGAGGCGAGCGCGTCCGTGCGGACATGCAAGGTTCCGGCGAGGGCACTGTCGATGAAGGCGCGCTTTAGCGAAGCGTCGAAACCCGACTCCTCGCACAGGGCGAAGGCCGAGCCGACCTGGACTCCCACCGCCCCTAGGGCCCTCGCCTGGGAGAGAAGCCCGGGACCGGCGTAGGCGCCGGCCAACCAGTAAGGAAGGCCAAGGGCTCGTAGCTTGTCCATGTCCACGTCATCGCGCGGGCCGTACACGGGCTGACCCTCGTCGTCAAAAACCACCGTTCCCCGAGGCGGGGCATTGTGCCCACCTGCTACCGGTCCTTCCACGACGAACCCGTCCGGGCAGGTACGGGCGTCGCGGGCGAGATAGGAGGCAAGCACGTGCGAAGCGACGATGGCAAGGAACTTCGGTCGCTTCAGCCTGACTCCCCCACCAAAAAGCGGCTGCACCCCGACCGTGTACCGGGCACCTGCGCCCCCGACGACGTCAACGGTTATCTCCCCTCCCTGGCCGGCCGCCAACGAGTCGAGCAGAGCGGGCAGGCCGGCAGGTATCCCTGCCCCGACGAGCACGTAGTCGACCCCGGCGAGCATGGCACCGTAAGCGGCCGCTGGCGTCGCCATCTGGATCTTCTCCAAGAAGTTGATCCCGACCAGGCCTTCGTGTGCCTCCTTGGCAAGGAAGACCTCAACGAAGTTGGCCGTGACGACGAGGTCGGTGGCGAGCTGGCTCGGGCTTAATGAAAGTCGCGGCACGAGGCGGAAGGGAGCCTCCGGGCCGATGCCACCGTCGACGAAGTAACGCTCGAGGATTCGTTCGGTCACGACGGCGTCAGGAAAACTGGCGAGTGCTCGGCGGATGTGGCCACCAGGGTCCCCGAGCTGGAGACGTCGGGCGAGAAGGGTGTCAAGGGCCACGCCCGAGACCACGCCGAGCTGGCCGGTCAAGGCGACTGCACGTGCCAGCGGCCAACCAGAGACACCGACGCCCATGCCGCCCTGGATGATCTCCGGAAGGGCGTTCGACGCGCTCGAGGGTGTCAAAGACTTTCCTCGCCCGCCCTCGAGGGCGCGTTCATTGCAACTCGGAGCCTTCGGTCACCGTCGCCGAGGTACGGGGCCCTGCTGAGAGCTTCGATGCGACCGAGGTTAGTTCACCGTGAATTACTGCCTAGGGCCGCCCGAGGAAACGAGCAGCGTGCGCACGGTCTCGAGGTCGCGCTCGTAGATGTGAGCGGAGCTGACCCTCAGGGCTAGCCAGCCGGTACTGGTACCGAGCGAGGAGGCGACGTGCCGTTGAATGGCCGCTAGCTCGATGAGATTCGCATACCCCTTCGTGGCGAAGTCGATGCTGTGGGCCGTGACGATGAGCTCGAGGCGCCCGTTCGGCATCCAGAACTGCAGCAGGCTGACGCAGGGGATGTAAGACGTGTCCGAAAGGGGTTGGAGCGTTGTGATCACAGCTGAGCGCGACGCGGAGTCGGCGCGCAGGGTCTTTGTCACCCAGGCGATCTGGTCCCTGCCACTCGCGTCGTAGTCGTAAAGCCGCGTCGCGTAGCTGGCCGCGCCCCCGAGCTCGTCCACTGAGCTGCAGTCCGTGAAATTCTTGTGCATCCAGGAGATGCGCTCGGGATCCCCCAAACGCTCGATAAGCCCGTCGGATTCGCTCACGTCTTCAATGACGAGGTCCATGAGCCCGACCTCGAGGATCGGGGAGCCCGCATAGCTCGCTTTGTGGCCCTCGGCGAGAATCGTCCGGGTGGCTTCAAGCCAACCTCTTCCGAGCGACTGGCCCCGGACGACCGTCGCGAGGAGGCCCTTCGAAGACGCCGGCACCTTTTCCACGTCCTCAGTCTCGCGTCTGGCGCTCGTGCAGGCCGGTGATCTTGACCGATCAGCTGGCCAAGGCGAGAGTGTCCAGGGAACCTCCTCCGAGAACTACGCAGCTGCGCGGCGCCGTGAAATCGACAGTGTCGTTGGCCCTGTCGTCACCTGGCTGGGAGCGGGCTGCACCCTGCACCGCCGCCCGCCGTCCAAGCTCACGACCACGAGCGAACAGAAGTGCGCGGCGCTCTTGCATCAGCGAGTTCGGCCGACGCTCTCTTTTTCGGCGGGGGCGAACACCTAGCTCCTAAGTCCTCCCCTTTGCCCAAAACGAGATCAATGGAGCAGACCGAAGGCACCGTTGATGGCATCGAGGGCCTTGATCTCGACTGCGGCTGACTCCTGGACCGGTTTGCTGGTGTCCTCGCTAAGGATGATGACTACGAAACTCTGGCCCGCAACGTCGCGGGCAAGGTAGCCGAGGGTGAGGACGCCGGGCTCGCTGCCGCCCTTGAACCAGATCCGTGGCCACGTCTTAGAACTCAGGCCGATGCCTCCGTTGTTGGTCGAGAGCACCTGGTTGAGCGGGCTAAGGCCCGGCTCTGCCTCGAGAGCGGCAAGTCCGACGAGGGCGCGGCAGAGGTCGTCGGCCGAGGCGAACCATTCGATCGAGTTGATGTCGCGCGGCGTGCCGGCTTGCACCTCCGCGCTCGTAGGGACCTTGTCGACGGTACTGACGAGGTATTCGGCCCGTTGCGCAGGATTCAGCGACAGGTAGTGGTTCGCCATGAAGGGAAAGTCGTAGTACTTGAGGGCGAACAGCTCTTTCACACTGAGAAAGGGGATGTCGAGCGAGGGGTGCGACGACCATGCCCGCACCTGGTCCTCGACGGCCGAGCGCGTCACGAGGCCAAGCAACATGTCCGCGGCCGTGTTGTCACTTATCGAGATCATCTTGACCGCCGCCTGCTCGACGCTGAGGGTGGTCCCGTCCGCGGCGTCCTGCAGGGTGCCGCTCCCACCTACCTTTACGGCCGCGGTGACAGTGAGTTTTTGCTCCCAGCTGATGTGGTGCTCGCGTATCGCTCCGGCGAGAGCACCGAGTACAAAGAGCTTGAACATCGAGCCGAGCGGACGTGGTGTTCCCGCGGAGATCGTCTGCACCGGGCTGCATGTCCCGTTCCCGGTCACTTTGGCTGCCAAGAAGCTCACCTCGGGAGCAACACTGGAAACTTGCTTTTCGACCTGCGACCAGGATTGGGGCACCGAGGTGGCGGCAGGTTTGAAGAGAAGACCGTCGATTAGTCCGGCCGAGTCGACGGAGAGATCCGTCGAATAACGGCTCGCCCCGATCTGAAGGAGAGCGACGAGCGAGCGCTCTTCTACGTTCGACAGCTCGAGCAGGCTGACGCTGGATCCCGGGGGACCGAGCGACTCCAGCGCCTCGTTGAGCACCGAAGGGCTCACTTGGGCGCGGAAGGCAGCGTCGAAGTGCGCCTTTATCTCCGTCGTGGAAAGGGGGAGACGAGAAGCGACACCGAGCAGCCAGCTGAGCTGTTTTCCCACCGGTGTGGTCGGCACTTTGACCAGAGTCGCGCCGGCCACCGCCGGCGGGCGCGGGATCGGGCCAGAGGATGCGGCGCCCGCAGATGCCGGGGCCAAGAGGGCAACGGCGACAGCCATCAGGACAAGAAGCGAGATTGCCCTGCGGGCACTCTCCCGGGCCAGTTTCGGGGGGCTCGTTCTTTTCACTCCGTCTCTCCCATCTGGTTGCGCTTATTCACGGGAAGTTCGCGCCGAGCACGAAAAAGCCAGCGATCCGGCCATCCGGATCGAGAGCGATGCGGCCCTTGCGCTCGCCTTTTCTGTAAGTGATCGGGATGTCGGCGACGCTGTAGCCGGGTCGAGAGGTAACGCTGGGCATTCCGATCTTGCGCACCTCCCCTAGCTCCTTGGTGAGATGCGAGCGCACCGACTCGAGGAGGGAGACCGGACAGTTCTCGGTCATGCGCTGGTTGAAGTCCGCTCGCAGGGCTTGGAATTCTCCTGCCAGGAAGTGGCGCAACGCCCTTTCGGCCCGTTCTGGCGCGTCGGCTAGCACGGCCGTTGCAACCTCCAAGGTGTCGCCGGCCCGGGACCCGAACCGCTGGAAGGCCGCTTGGCGGCTCACCTGGAGCGCGTAGCCGATGGCCGCCCAGGAACGGCCTTCGGCGCGAGCCTGACGCACGAGGGCGACGACGATGTCGTCCAGCACGGACCCGAGGCCAGTGGCCGCGGCTAGCGCGGCGATGACAGCACCTTCGTCAGATGTCGCGTCGCCTTGATCGGCCAGTCCTTGGGCAAGGCGATCGGCCAACAGCCCGGCGTTCGTCTTCAGCATCAGGCGAAGCACGTCACGCTCGACGTCATTGCCTGTGGCGTCGAGCTGATCAGTCACGATGTCAAGGTACCTTTACGCCCAGTCGCGCGTCAAGAAAGCTTTACGGGGCCAGGCTTTTGCGAACGGAGCCGGACTCCCCGCGAAGGATCTCGCCACCCTTGGGCGCCGGCAGCGCCGTTGTCGTTTGCGATCCCCGAAACTGGTCAAGTCATGTTGCACTGGTCATCATCAAAGGCGCCGGCCCCGCAGCTCAGCGTTTGGACCGACCTGCAGACACCGCGGCATCCGTGGCCTCGTGCCTCAAACCCGTGCCGCCGACCCGGGTTCCAACCCCGGCCTAACGCGGTGGCCGTGATGGGTCGTGACGTCCAGGCAGGTCGATGCCATTGGCGATAATCGCTAGCTTCACCTGGCAACTCACCAGGAATTTCCTGTCGGCGGAGGTGAGCGTACGCTGGACAGCGTGACAAACTCCCTGGCGACGAGCATAAGGGCAGCAGGCACGGAGTTCTCCGGAGATCTCCCTTGCACGTGAATGAGGCGGGGCAACCTCCAATTCCCGCCCCGATCAAACCCCGGACGGTCTGGTGGGTCCTTGCCGCGTGCCTTGTTGCCATCAGCGCCTACCTGCTCTTCCTAGGCCTGACGGCGACCTACAACAATGTCTCGGCGACCGGGGGGTACACGCTTCACAGGGTTGCCTGTCTGAGTGTCTACGGGTGGCTAGGCGATGAAGGCGGACATCAGTCCGCCGTGCAGGCGGAGGCCAGCCCCGACGAGCAAGATTCCGTAGGCTGCCACGCTGCTATCAACGACCGAGAAACGACGATAGAGGTGTTGCTCGGCATCGCCGTGGTTTTCGCCATCATCGGCTACCGGGCAGGTCGCGCGCCAGGTTTGCAGGCGGCACCGGGGATCGGGCACTAACCAAAGCACCTTCCGGCGTGCCCTCCCCACGGACAAGTGGCCGGGCATGACAGGATCCGTGGTCCCTCGTTGGCACGCCCACGACTTCGGAGGCGACGAAAGCCCGTCGCTAGGCCGACCCCGATCTGTGGTCATTGGTGGGTCCCCGGCCCTACAAGCGAACCCACGGCCTTGTCGAGGAAGGACCCCCTTGTTCACCTCCCTGCGAAGGAAAAACGGTGGCAGCCGGACCGGATAGCTAGGCCACGGGCGAAACAGACGTCTGTTGTGAAAAATGAGGTGCCATGACCACACTCGAAAAGCGACCCAACACCGCATTAGTCGTTGTCGACGTGCAAAGCGGCGTCGTAGCGCACGCTTACGCACGCGAGGCCGTCGTCGCGAACATCAGCAGCCTCGTCGAGAAGGCGCGACAGCAAGGGGTCCCCGTTGTCTGGGTCCAGCACTCCGATGAGCAGCTCGCAAAGACGAGCGACGACTGGCGGATTGTCCCCGAACTGACACCGCGAGCCACCGAGTCCTTCGTCGAGAAACATTACGGCGACGCCTTTGAGGACACCACCCTTGAGACAGTTCTCTCGGAGCTCGGCGTCGGGCGGCTCATCGTCGTTGGCGCGGAAACCGACGCTTGCATTCGCTCGACGCTTCACGGCGCTTTGGCGAGAGGGTATGACGCGACGCTTGTCAGTGACGCCCACACTACGAACGACCGGACGGCCTGGGGAGCCCCACCGCCGAACCAAGTCATCACGCACACGAACCTCTACTGGACCTACCAAACGGCTCCGGGACGGACAGCCGGAACGGTCGCAACCGAAGATGTCGACTTCAGCAGGACATCTTGAAGCCCAACATCGATCCCAGTTCGGTTCGCGCACCGTGCCGCTCTCGCTTGCGCGACCCCTTCCTGATCACCGCGACCACCTCAAGGTCGCATACTTCCGGCGCCAGGAGACGCTCACCGCGTAGCCCATAGTCTTCGGTCCAACCCGCAATGACTCGTGAGCTGGCGTTTCAGGCATTTTCGCGGTGGGCGCTACAGGACTCGAACCTGTGACCTCAGCCGTGTGAATCCGTTCTATATCGCCGTAGCGGCAGACACGACACGGCGATACCAGCTTCTACCAGGTACGATGCAGATACTGCACGGCGACTGACGACAGGTTCAGGCGTGAGTTGTAGGACAGTTACTAGGACAAAACCCGAAAGGCAGCATGCCATGACCTGGCTACAGCTTCCCGAGCTGCCCGAGCAGCCGGAGACCCACGAGCTGATGGACGGCGTCGAACTCCGTGTCGATGTCGGAGGCACGACAAACGACCGGTGGCGACGGATCTACAACGACCTCGCTGCGGCGGCCGAGATACCGGCCGTGGCGCTCGGGACCGAGAACCGGACGGTGCTCCTCATAAGGGTGCCGATTACCACGCCAGCCGAGGACGTCGCGCCATTGCTGGAGAAGGCCGAGCAGCTGCTCGAAAAGGCAGATTGGGCATTCAAGGCAGAAGGCGATCAGCTGTGGAATGTCGGGGGCGCGATAAAGACCTGGTGCTCTAAGCGCGCAAACTCGCTGCGCTAGCCCCGCGCCTTCCGCATCCGTCCCCGCTCCCGGTCGCCCGTCCCGCCCCACACGCCAGACAGCTCGGGCCTGTCGAGTGCGTAAGCGAGACACTCCGCTCGCACCGGGCACAGCCCGCAGATGGATTTCGGCGTCGAGAGATCACCGCCTTGCTTGGGGAACCACCCCTCGGGTCCGCGCCCTCGGCACATGCCACTCTTCATCCAAGATTTACGCTCGGTGAACAGTTCGACGTCGGGACAGTCCCCCGGGAGCATGAGCGCGAGGGCGAGCTCGTGAGCCATCGGATTATGCCTGCAAGTACCTGGCCGCCGGGAGCATGCGCGCCAGGCCGTCGATCTCGACGACGAGGCCCTGCGACTCGCGGCTCAACAACTCGAGCAGCTTCGGTCGGTCTCGGTAGAACTGGAGGGTGGCGATGCTGCGATCCAGCTTGGCTGCGAAGCGCTCGACGTCCATCGGATCCTCACGGTACCGAGGCGGCGCTGCCTAGCGGTGGACCAAGAAAAGTCCTGGTCGCAGGTCGTTTGAGAGGCCGTGAAATCGTCGGCGAGGGGTGCTAGTGCGGTCTAATTACGAATCAGCCCTACGAATCCAGACACGATCAGGATCCACCGATACGACGACGTAGGGAACGTTGTCGACCTTGATCATGGCCCCCGAAAAGGCGTGGTCTGGTCCGAGCCACATGGATCGGTCTTCATAAACCGGGAGATTCTCGCCGACAATGAACATGGGGCGACTAAGTAGTCTCTTCGGCTCGAGAGCCAACCGAAACGCCATGACCTCTTCGGCCGTGAGGGTTTGCGCGTGCTTGTGCCAGTTGGCACAACAGAGTTCGACCAGCACCGGGTCTGGACCTCCCCCGAAGCCAATCCACTCGGCTCCGCACTGAGGGCACGCAGCGGGTAGGGGCAGGTCGGGCGGTATCTCAAGCATGGATTTGACGCTACTTGAGCCCGAGAGGCATCGGTGCTCCCTTTCCGTTCTAGGTCTACCAGAGCAGCACGGCGCCAGGCGCGAGCATTCGCTCGATCAGGCTCAGGGCCGTAGCCTCCGCCCAGGGCGAAGGAAGTGGCCCCATTGGCCCTCGGGTTGGTGGGGGCTGCTTCGCGTCAGGGTGTTGTCGTACCTAGAGCACCTCGGTACGATGTCGGCCGCACGGTCCTTGGCTTTCCCTCGCAAGGTGACAGGGGTCGTGCCGCAAACCCCCTCGAACGGTCCCGCTGGCTTCGGTCGGCGGGCCGTTTCGCGTCAGCGGTGTCTGCCAAGCGACAGTCCATTTGCAGCACAGCGGGTGCAAGGTGTATCGACCTATCGGGAGCCATGCGGCTCCTAGGAGGTCCAACGGTGATGTTGAGACTGGTGGTTGCGGGAGCATTGGCGATCGCCACTCTGGCGGCGACTGAGGTCGTGCCGTCGAGTATTGCGGCGGCAAGCTCTGCAGGTGCGACAAGTACGGACTGGCAACCCAGCGCAAGCTACCCGAAGAATCCACAAGGAGTTTCCCTTGCTTGCCCCAATACCTCGGTTTGCGTAGCCGTCGGCAGCGATGGCGGCAGCGGAATCATCGCTTCGACCGACGGTGGGAAGACCTGGAGCAGCGACGCAATTACGGCACGAGTGACCCAACTCAACGCCGTTGCCTGTCCCACCACGTTGGACTGCGTT
Source organism: uncultured Acidimicrobiaceae bacterium (assembly GCA_963779425.1). GTDB lineage: Bacteria > Actinomycetota > Acidimicrobiia > Acidimicrobiales > Bog-793 > Fen-455. The sequence continues at coordinate 83,475 of CAVZYD010000009.1, read as the reverse complement.
GCCGTTGGCACCAATGACGGCAATGGCATCGTTCTCGTCACGACCGACGGTGGGCACAACTGGACCAGTGGCACTGTTCCCCCTGGAACGGGCAACCTCGTTGCCATCGCCTGTCCGTCCACCTCGGACTGCCTCGTCGTTGCCAACAAGATCAACGGCATCGCCATCATCGGTACAACAGACGGCGGAAGCGCCTGGACCGGCCGGAACGGTACGACGGTGCCAATTGGGTTCTACGACCTCGATGCGATCGCCTGTCCTTCCGCCTCAGACTGCATCGCGGTTGGTAGCGGTGGCATCATCGCCACGACGGATGGTGGCGGTACCTGGGCGAGTGAGACGCCTGAAGCCGGCGTGCCCCTCCTCAACGCCATCGCCTGTTCCTCCGCCTCAGACTGCATCGCGGTTGGTAGCGGTGGCATTATCGCCACGACGGACGGTGGCGCCACCTGGATCCGTGAAACCGTTCCGGTTGAAGCAACGCTGAGCTCCGTAGCCTGTTCTTCCACATCGGATTGCATCGCCGTTGGCAGGGGCCGCCTTCTCGCCATGCCGGGCGGCATCATCATCGCCACGGCGGACGGTGGCAGCACCTGGACCAATGACACCGTATCGGCTGGGGTTCCCGGCCTCAGTGGCGTCGCCTGTCCGTCCGCCTCCGACTGCTTCGCAGTTGGAGGCGGTGGCATCCTTACTACAACGAACGGCGGAGACACTTGGAACAGTCGGACCGTTTCGGCCGGACTTGGCGGTCTTGATGCCATCGTCTGTCCGTCCCCGGCAGACTGCATCGCGGTTGGTAGCGGTGGCATCATCGCCACGACGGACGGTGGGAGCACTTGGACTAACGAGACTGCTCCAGGAGGCCTGACCGAACTCAACGCCGTGGACTGTCCGTCCCCGTCGGACTGCATCGCGGTTGGTAGCGGTAGCGGCGGCGCCGCCATCCTCGCCACGACGGACGGCGGGAATACCTGGACCAATGAGACAGCTCCGGCCGGGATGACCGGACTCTCGGGAGTCGCGTGTCCCTCCGACTTGGACTGCATCGCGGTTGGTAGCGCCACTTCTAGCAGTGGTGGCATCATCGCCACAACGAACGGTGGAATTACCTGGACCAATGAGATTGCTCGGGCCGATGCGGTTGCTCTTGCCTGCCCCTCTACCTCGGATTGCATAGGCGTTAGCTGGACTGGTTCCTCCATGGAGGGCAATGGTGCCGGTGGCATCATCCTGGTCACGACGGACGGTGGCACCACGTGGAACATGACGATGGAGCCAGCTCCGGAGGTGAATGAACTATTGGCCGTCAGCTGTGCGTCCCCGTCGGCGTGCATTGCGGTTGGTAGCGGTAGCGGCGGCGCCGCCATCCTCGCCACGAAAGACGGCGGGAGTACATGGACCGGCGAGGCTGCTCCGCTGGTGACTCAGCTCGACGGGGTCGCCTGTTCCTCCACCTCGGACTGCATCGCGGTTGGTAGCGGTAGCTCCGGCGCCGCCATCCTCGCCACGACGGACGGCGGGAATACCTGGACCAATGAGACAGCTCCGGCCGGAGTGACCGGCCTCAGTGGCATCGCCTGTCCCTCGCCGTCAGACTGCATCGCGGTTGGTAGCAGCAGCAGCGGTAGCGTCATCCTCGCTACGGCGGATGGCGGGAGCGCCTGGACCGGTGAGACGGCTTCGGCCGCGGTTGACGTCCTCGATGGCGTTGCATGTTCCTCCACTATGGACTGCTCTGTCGTAGGTGGCAGCAGCGACATAATCGCTACGACAGACGGCGGAAGCACTTGGACTGGTGAGAACGTTCCGACTGGGATGAGCCAAGTAGCTGGCATCGCGTGTCCCACTACGTCAGACTGCGTCGCGGTTGGTAGCGCCAACAGCGGTGGGGGAGCCATCATTGTCACGACCGACGGCGGGTCCGCTTGGACCGGTGGCACGGTACCCCCTGGGGTTGGTCGCCTCAGTGGTGTCGCCTGTCCTTCCCCGTCCGATTGCATCGCGGTTGGAGGCAACGGCGGCGGCGTGGCTCCCACCGCAAAGGGGATCATCGTTGCCACAACCGACGGTGGGACAACATGGGCAAGTGAGACCTTTTCAACTGCGGTCGGCGAACTCAATGCCATCGGGTGTCCCACTACGTCAGACTGCATCGCGGTTGGTAGCGGTGGCATCATCGCCACGACGGACGGTGGCGCTACCTGGGCGAGTAGCACTGTTCCCGCTGGGCTTGGCGGACTCAGTGGTGTTGCTTGTTCCACCAACTCAGACTGCATCGCCGTTGGAGGCAACGGGCACGGCCTCATTCCCTCTACCCGGGCCGTTATCATCGCGACCTCGGACGTTGGAAAGACGTGGACCCGTGACGTCGCTTCAAGCGGCGTGACACAACTCAACGCCGTTGCTTGTCCAACCGTGTCCGATTGCGTAGCCGTCGGCAGCGATGGCGGCAGCGGAATCATCGCTTCGACGAACGGTGGGAAGACCTGGAACCGTGAGACCGCTCCAGTTGGGGTTCCCGTCCTTAACGACGTCGTCTGTCCGACCCACTCCGACTGCGTCGCCGTTGGCTATGGGAGGACCTCAGACAACGGCGGTTTGATCCTTATAGGTACTCCCTTTCTCATGACAACAACCAGGACCACCCTCAAGCTGTCCACGACCAGGGTGACCTACGGACACGAACAAGTCGAGCACCTGTCGGTCATCGTGTCGTCGCAATTCCCGGGCCTGAAACCGACTGGGAGGGCGACGGTCAGGGAATCTACGACGACGGTTTGCACGATCACGCTTTCGTCGGGCAAGGGATCGTGCAAGTTGCCCCCCAAGAGGCTCAAGGCCGGCACCTACCACCTCGTCGCCACCTATGGCGGAAGCACGAATTTGGAGGACTCGAGTTCGGCCAAGCAAGCCCTCGTAGTCGTCGGCTAGAGGGGCTTGGCCAGCCTCGGCAAGCGCGTGGTGAGGCTGAAGGTCTATCGGACCAGCAACGCGCCCTTAGTCGCGGGGCTGCGTCGGCTCGGGCTCTGGCGCTGTGTCAGACGGTCAGCGCCGCGGCTCGCTCGGCCTTGACCACCTCGAGGAAGCGCAAGATGCTTGCGCCGGCGTCGGCGGCCGCCAGTGAACGGGCGAAGCGGATCGGGGCATTCTCGACGCTGTAGAGCGCGAGCGCGACGATGGCGTCCTCGAGGCGGTCCAGGCGCTCGGCACCGCTCGGTACCGTCACCGGTGCCACGACGGGCTTGCCGTCGTCCCCATAGATGTACGGGCGCTTCGTGACGGCATCGAGACATGGCCTGCCCGTGATCGGGTCGAGCACGGGCTCGCCGGTTTGGGACTTGGTGGTCATCGTTTGTTCCCCCCTTGGATTTGGGCGCGCTGAGCACGTCGTCGGGCCACAATCTGGTCGGTCCGGGCCATCTGCTCGGCCCTCGTGAGCGGCGCCGTTTCGGCCATGCGGCGCATGTGTTTTAGGATCGCCAGCCTCGCCTCGAGGGAATAGTCCGGGAGCCCCGAGAGGGTCTCGCTCGGCAAGTTGGGCTCTTGGGACGCGTCGGCGTCGGCGATCAAGGCGCCGGGGTCGTGGCTGTGCTCGTGGCTGGCGTCCCCGTCGTGGCTGTGGGTGTGCGTATGAGATTTCCACGAGCCCTGCGAGCCGTTGGCGGGGTGGCTGTGAGTATGAGAGCCACTCGTGAAGCCGTGAAGCGGCGAGCGGGTTTCGCCTTTTGCGATAAGGCTGTTTTGTTGGGAGACGGTGATTCCGAACTTCTTCGCGGCGGCGAGAACGTTGGGGAGCGCCACCTTACCGAACTTGGCGCCCTGGCCGATGCGGGCGAGCGCGTCGCGGACGTGAGCGGGGTCGTGAATCGGAAAGTGCCGCTTGCTTCTAGGCACCGTCCTGCCGGTGTAGTCCTTGGACCCGCCGCTCTCGATATAGGCGAAATCGCTATCGGGCAGGTCGTTGATCTCGGCTGTCGAGAGTTGGGCTCGCGCTGACGCTATGCGTGACCGCATGGCCAGGGTTCCTTCCGTCGCGGGGTTCGCCGCAAAGCTCACGCACGCCACGTCCCCGTGATTCAGTTCCACGGACTTTAGGCTGCGCTCGGTGAACGAGTCGTTCCAGCACGGCGCCAGGTCTCTGAACGAGAAACTCATTTGGGAGAGGTCACCGCGCTCGACCATCGACTTCAGCTCTTGTGCCCGCGGGTTGGCCGGGTCGAGCTTGGCCTCAGCCAGCAAGCCCCGGTTGTCGGCACTGAGCGCCAGCGTTCCACTCTTCGTCCTCGCCAAGGGTGCGCCCGCGTGATTTATCAAGAACACCGTGTCGCATCCCTGCGCGAGCGAACGATCGAAGCAGCCACGCCGGGCCGTTTCGATGTACTCGCCGTAGGCGTCCTCGATGGGGTATGGGCTCTCGAAGATGCTGGCGTATCCGCGAAAGCGAAAACCGTTTCCGGTGCCCGCCTCCATGCGGCACTCGGCGTCGGTGAAGGGCATCTCGCGGGTCTCGGTTACGTGGTGCAGCTCGGCGCGCTCGGCTGCCGGATTCATCGTTTCCCCCCTACTCGGAATAGGGGCATTTTCCCGGCCGCTTGTCGTCTGGCGTTCTCGGCCTCGAAGGCGGCGGCGGCAGCCATCGACGAAGCCGTCACGGCGTCGGGTTTCGTGAACTTCTCCACGCTCTCCCGAGCCAAGCGCTCCTGTTCAGATCTCTCAAATGCCAAATTCCCTTTCCATTCCCGATCGAAGGCCATTACCCGAGTGATCGCCGGGTATGTCGCCGCGTCGGCGGGGATCCCGGAGGCCTCCATGAGCTTCACGAGCTCGACGAGCGCCTCGCGGTACAGCTCGAGCATTTCGTCGCGGGAATAGCCCACGGTTTAGGCCCCTTTCGCTTCGCCCTCAGCGAGCCAGCGGTCGACGGCATCGGCTTCGAAGATCCACCCGGCCGAAGTCCGCCGGCCCGGAAGTGTCACGCCAGCGCACCCCCGGACCGTTCGAACGGACTTCCCTGAAAGGAAACTGACTTCGCTCACGGTTAACAGCTTGCGAGATCCGTCGTTTATGCCGTTGCCGCATTCGGCGGTGTCCTGGTCAGGCGTGCCGCATTCGGCATAACGGCGCTCGAGCGCGGCCAGGAGGGCCTCGAGCTCGGAGCCGGCTGGGATCCCACCGGTACGGCGGTGGAATCGGCCGAGACCGACCAAGAGGGGCACCAAGTCTCTACGGACGCCAAGGAAGCACCAAGTCTCGACGTCGATTCTCAGGACCGGGGGACCGTAGTCGAGGTGGTCAGTCATCTTCAATCGACTCCCGGTTGGTGATGCAGGAAGTGCTCCGCCTCGGCGCCCAACACCTCGCCCAGGCCGAAGTGTCGGACAAGGACGGCCCGTAACTCGCGAATATTTCCGGTGTCGACGTACTCGTTCGCCTGCAGCTTCAGCACGGTCTCGGTGAATTCGTCCGGGTCGACGTCGACGTCAAAGTTGGCCAGCTCAGTGAAGGCCGCGTGGATCTCTTCCGCGGTCATGATCGGGATGCTGTCAGGCATGTCGTCACCAATCTCGTGAGCGCCGCGCGGGTGTCCGTCGTGGCGGGTTGTCGGGGACAAAGGTCAGAGCTCGGCGCCCAGATGTGGCACGGTTGCACCGCTGATGTTCCGGTCCAGTCCAGATGGATCGGTCAAGGTCGTCGTGGCCGAGGTCCCACGGAGTCCCCGGTGGGATCCATCGTCCGCAGCGGGCACAGTTGACCTCGCCAGCTTCGACGGCGACCGCCCAGCGCTTACGGAGACGCTGGTGGGCGTTGCCGTAGCCTCGGCGCCCCGCCGACGGCCTGCCCATGTCGTCGCGGCGTTGCTTCGCTCGACGTAGCAGCTCCCGGCAGGTGCTGCAGTACCAGGCGCGAGCGCTTAACGGCGGCCTGCGGCCGCAGCGGCGACAGACTCGCTCACTTCGTCGCATAGCGAGCTCGGTTCTTTGTCTGCCACCTGCAGGCGTCGCTGCAGTACTTCTGGCCGATCCTCACCGGTTTGAAGACGGCGCCACACCCGACGCATGGCTGCTCGGGATGGTCGACGGGACGATAGACGGGTCGGCACTCCGCGCAGTACTTCCGAGGACGGGTGCTCGAGATATACGAGAAGGGTCGGCCACAGGTAAGGCACGTCTTGGTGACCAGGGTGCCCATCGGTCGGAAGCGCCTCGCGTCGCGAGCGGCGTATCTGCACTCCGGCGAGCAATACCGCTTGCGTGGCCCGCGCTGATTACTGTCAAACTCGAACTGTTGGCTGCACCACTGACACGTTGATGTCACCCTATTTCTCCCCGGTCAAAAGTTGTGCGATCAGAGGGGGATTGTTTTGACCGGGCGGGTGCGCGTCGTAACGCTGGCAAGAATTGACCGGATATCCCCCCCCACCTGCGCTTATGTGACAGGCGGGGAGGCGACGGGGAAAACGGGGAGAAAGATTCACGACACTCGTCGCCCCTGATGAGTCTTGCGCTGCCCGCGCACGATCTCCCGGACGACGCGATGGCGCTTGGCCTCCTGTTGCGACACCCGACGCTCGATGCCCACGATGTGGGCGGCTTCTTCAAAGCCGAGGCGCCGCGCTGGCAGGAGATCAGGCAGCACCCCGGCCGGCACTGTGAAACCGCGACCGTTGTCGCTCTCGGACTGGCACGAGTCGAGCAAGATACGTACGAGCTGGCGCTGCTTGCCATCGCCGAGGGCATTCACGACGCACCCCCACACGACCCGATCACGGGTTCCTTAAGGAACCCTCGTGATCGTGATCGAAACGTGTATCGGCGTGATCGGTGCCGTGATCGTCTGACCAGGTTGTTTGGATCGATCGTGATCGATCGTGATCGGTGCCGTGATCGCCCCGTGATCGCCGTGATCGCTTGCGTGATCGCTTTTGGTGTCATTCCTGGCCGCCTTGCACGATCGCCAACGGGTAGTACGTAGTCGCGTCTCCACCGCGCGATCCGCCCTTCGTACCGTCCCGCTTGTAGACCTTGCCTTCCTTGGCCAGTCGATCGAGTTGACGTCGTGCCTTCTCGATCTCGTTGCGGCCTGGTGTGGGCGAACCGAACAGAGTCGCAGCAACGGTGATGGCGGTGACACCGTTGCGAGCGTCGTGAACTATCGACCACGCGTCGCGCGTCTCAGCAACCGTTGAGATCCCGTTCGCGTGGTCATGGAGCACTTTCAGCGGTCCGATCGTTTCGTCGGGTTGCTTCAGGTGATCTAGGTCAACGACGGAGTCACCAGCTTCACCCCAGAGCATCACGACAGATCCAGCACCAGCGGTGAGCCAGCGCGAGCCGTAGACATCTGATAGGTGTCGCGGCTTTCCGGCGCCGGGCTGTTGCTTCCTTTGATGATGAAGTCCGAGCACGTCGATACCCTCCGCAACTGCATGCTGGAACGCCGCGTTCAGGCCGAGCCCGGTTTCCTCTTTTGACAGATCCGCGGCGATGTCCTTCATGGAGTCGACGACGATGACGTCGGCTCCAAAGCGTTGAGCGAGCGTGACCAGAGCCTTCGGTTCCCGAGCAAGGTCGAATGGCAGGGGTCCACGCCAGACGGCAAGCCGTTCGTCGAGGAGCTCCCGATGCTCATCAGTGACCATGCGGCGAAATGAGCGCAGTGCCTGGGTCGGTCGGTCGCACGCCAGGTACAGCACACGCTGAGCCAGTTGAACTGGAAGCCCGAGGAACAGCCCGCTCAGCACTCCGATCAGATGGAGCACCAGCTGCTGAGCAACAGTCGTCTTTCCGACACCATCGGGCCCGCACATCACGAAGGGCTCATTCCGTGCCCATAGACAGCGGTGACCGTCTCCCCATCTGGACTCGACTGTTTCGGGCGCATCGAGGACGACGCCGCCCCGTGCTGCTCGGTGTGCTGACAGCTCGATCAGTAGATCGACGTTGCTCACCTCGATACCGTCGTCGTGCGGCACATCCCCGTTCTGGCTGGCCTTGGCCCGAGCAGCAGCCGTAGCGGCAATGTCCTCGAGGGTCATGACACCCTCCGCCGCGGCTGGAGCGAGCCGGCCTCGACGCCGCTCCCGATGGTGGCGACAACCTCCTCGTGGCTGAGCCCTACGGCCTCGCCCGCATAGCGCAGCGCATCGACGGCACCAAAGGCGTCCTCAATCTCGCCCCCGGCGATGAGCGAGCCGATGGCGAATGCCGCCTGGTTAAGCGTCGAGTTACGCTCGCCCACTTTGGCAAGAAGGACTCGTCCGACTTCTCGTTCGAGCGCGGCACGACCGTAGGCGCCATCGCGCTGGCCCTGACGAGCACCAGGTGCCACGACCGGCGGATCCGGCTTGCGGAGCAGCTCGAGCAGCCAGGCGGGCGCAGGTCGGATCTCCTGCTCGTCACACGACCATCCGGGGAACCACTCGTAGCGTCTCCCGTTGGCGTGAAGGCTTGGTGGTGCGACCACATAGCCACCCTTGCCGCGCCAGTCCACGTGCGGCAGGAGTCCAGCTTTGTTCCCCAGACCGATCGCCTGGACATAGACGTGATGACCGCGCCCGGTGCGGACCGTGGGCCCGTCGATCGTGTCGTTCGTCGTCGGTTGCCCGTCCCAGGCTTCTCCTCGCCAGGGCACCGCGGCGTTGATCGCCGCCATGCCCTCCGGGCCGTCGATGTCCAGCACGTCGAAGGCAACGCCGGTGAGTAAGCCGATGTTGGCCTCAGGCCAGCGCTTCCACCACGCAACGACGTCGGCGAGCTCGGTCGTTGCGTCCTTCAGGCCGTTGCGCGTACGGGGATGTTTCGCAGGGCTCGGGCACGGGCGACCGCAGGTGCAACCTTTGGCCGTCCAGGTGTGGAGCGGCACGACGGGCCATCCGCGCGCGGCGTACTCGAGACTTGCGTTAGCTAGGTCGCCGGTCATGCTGCCAGCACCCCGGAGCAGGCCAGCTTGCCCAGCTTGGCGCCGAGCAAACCGGCGCCAAAGGCGACTTCATCCAGCTCGATGGAGCCAGCGTCGTACATGGTGATCAAATCGCGTAGCCGTTCGAGGGAGTGGAGTGCGTCGCGCCGGGCCCGTCGCCGAGCGAGCGCACCATCCGAGTACGATGGGGACTGGTCGGTGAGACCCTTTTCGAGAGGACCCCGGGACCCATCAGCCCGGGGTTCTTCGCTTGACGGGGTCATGCCGCATCACCGTGAAGAAACCGGATCAGCCTCGGACGACTGATCCGCCACTGGTTGCCGATCTGGACGGCCGGCGGGAACTTCCCCTCGCGACACAGCCGATACAAGGTGTCCTGGTGGACTCCGACGATGGGAGCGACATCGGGAACCTTGAGCAGGTCTAGGGCGTCATCCTGAAGCACCGCGCGCGCCAGCGATGCATTCTTCTCTCTGCTTACAACGGGCATGGCTAAGTTCCTCGAAGCCAGACCGTGCGACGACTCTCACGCGCTCGGCGGCCTTACTGGGAAAGCCCATGCGGTTGTTGTTGCCATTGTACGATGGGCGACAGTGGATGACAAGGATGTACTTTCACGGATGCGATCCGAGCTGAGCTGCCCCGATTGCGCGGCCCAGGGGTTGCCGTCGATTGTCATGGCTGTAGTCGGGCCGGCAGTTGTGAACGGTCAAGACCTCGGTGTCCACGTCGCCGTGAGGACTAAGCGCCCGACAACGACCCAAGCGCAGGAAAAGAGACGGGACTTTGCAAGGGTGCTCGAGCCCATCGTCCTGGGCGCATTGCTGCTGAAGAGTCGCAACTCGCTTCAATGGGCCCCCGATGGGCGTACCGTCCAGGAGACCCAACGGCCACCGTTCCGAGTCCTCTCCAATGACAGCGAGCAGGAGGTGGTTACCTGTTCTCGCGGTCACCGCCGCCTCGTAAGTCGGCGCCAGCTCCTGCGCCGCTCAGCAGCCGGCGAAACGACGATCGCTCCCTAGCTCCCGCCGACAGCGCGCCCCAGGATCCCAGCAGCAGCACGATCCCGCTCGGGCAGGGCGTGAGCGTACCGGTTAAGGGTCATGGTGGCCTGAGCGTGACCGTGGCGTTCGGCCACGGTGCGGATGTCCACCCCGGCGGCGATGAGGGTCGTAACCGACCAGTGCCTCAGGTCGTGAAAACGACATTTGATCCCGAGGGCCTTGGCCAACGCCCCGAACCGATGCGTGAAGGTGTCCGGGTTGACCGCTACGGCCCCGTTCGCGTTGTACGAGAGGACGTAGGGGTCCTCGACCAGAGGTGACTCCGCTCGCTCCGACAGGTCCTCCATCCATGCCCGGTGACGAGCGAGCACCGCTGCGCCGAAGTCGTCCAGGGCGAGGACGCGGATCTGGTGGGTCTTCGTGGGCCCGACGTACCCGACGCCGGCGGTGACAGTCAGCGACTTGGCGATCCGCACCGTGCCAGCGCCGGCCTCGAGGGCGACGTCGGACCATCTGAGTGCACATAGCTCGCCCCGGCGCACTCCGGTAAGAGCTGCCAGGGCAACGCCGGCCGCGAGCACCGGGTCGTGCTCTTCGGCGCGAGCGACGAGCTCCGACAGCTGTTTCGGCGTCGGCACAACCATGTCATGGCGCGCCGGGGAAGGCGGGGTGGCGCGATCGGTCGGGGCACGGTCGATCCATCCCCACTTGACCGCTTGTCGGCATGCGGCCGAGAGGATGGAGTGGTACTTGTGAACAGTCGCGGGCGACAGTCCCTCCGCGAGCCACCCGCGGTAGGCGGCGTCGATCACGTCGGCCTCGAGTCGGTCCAGGCGGACAGCCCCAAGTACGGGTCTTAGTCGGCCTTCGATCTTGCGACGGTTCTCGTAGACCGTCCTTGGCGCCTGGGTAGGCTCGGTCGCCTCGAGCCACTTGTCGAGCAGCTGGCTGACCGTGACGCTGGTGCGGTCGAACTTGCCAGCCTCCACCTCTGCCACGAGCACCGAGAGAGCCTTCGCGGCGGCGCGCTCACCTCCATGGAAGGTGCGAGCTACCTGTCGTGGCTTGCCCGTGACCGGGTCGTTGCCGGTGAAGGCCCGCAACTGCCAGTTGCCTGAGCCCGCCGGTCGCTCCCGCATCGTTCCCGGCCGATTCGTTGTCCTAGTCGCCATAGCGCGCACTGTAGCGCCTCTAGGACATCTCTAGGACGATACTCTGAGTTGGTCTGAGGAAATGGCCTCTGACCTGGTGGGCGCTACAGGACTCGAACCTGTGACCTCAGCCGTGTGAAGGCTGCGCTCTAACCACCTGAGCCAAGCGCCCTAAGAGGTGCCTCTGCGTGTGCAGTTCTGCGGAGCCGAAGAATAACAGCGCCCCACGACTGCGGTCGTTTCCGGTCCTTCTTAGTCGTCGACGGCGTCGCAGCGCTCGACGACTGACGGTTCCACCAGGGTGGCAATCTTCCTGGCGTCGGGAACCTTTGTGAAAACGACCGTCTCGTAGATCACGAACTTCAACACGAAGAACACACCGGAGACAACGAAGAACGCCGCCGTTGTGAGCGCGACCTGCCAGCCCCGATCGGCGGTCAGCTGGCGCGCGAACGACTCTGCCCAGTGTGTGACGAGAGCCGAGACGACGAAGGTGGCTAGAGCCACCACCATGTACAGAAGAATCTCCGTGCGACGATCCCTACCTCTGCGGTCGCGCCATGCCCAACGGCGGTTGAGGATGTAGTTCGGCACCGCGCCGCCGAGGAAACCGAGGGCGGAGGCCACGGTGGTTCCGGTGTGTCCCCATCCCAACGCTGCGGCAAAGGCCGCCTCGCTCAGCACGATGGCGACAACCGAACCGGCGCTGTAACCGCTGATACGCCGTAGGAGCGGGTGGCGCTCCAAGTGCGGGGTCAACCAAGCCGGCATCTTGTTCGAGGCGGTCACAGCGCTACCAGGGCCTGGAGACCGCACGCCTCAGCACACAACCAAGCCGGGAGATGCCGAGACTTGATCTGCCCGCTGGCCCCTGAATCGCGATCCGTCAGCGAGACAGAGGCTCTGGCGCACACGGCGGGCAGTCTAGCGCTGCATGTGCAAGTTTCGCAGTCCCTTTCGCGCGAGGCTGCACCGCACCCCAGCTTATGCCCGACCGGCCGGGTACCCTAGGTGCGATGTCGCAACAGGATAAGGCCGAGCCCACGGCACCGGACCCCACGGGGCTCACGCCCGGGGCCCGTGGCACAAACGGCTGGAACGACTGGGTGCGCCGCAATTTCTCCGCCCAACGCCTGTTCCGCTCCCGTCCGCCGAGCCGCGCCGTAGCCGCAGCGACCCCGGACGACGGCCTCTTCCCCGCCCAGCGTGCCGCTGCCGCGAAGAAGGCCGTCAACACCCTGGACGGCCGTGAACAACGCATCGGCTTTTTTGCCTTCGTGTTCGAGGTGGCCCTCACGGCCATAATCGCCATCCCCTACCTGACGCACCACGTCAAACCGAAAAACGACACTCTCAAGACCATCGCCGCCGTGCATGACTTCGCGCTCGAAGGCATCGTCGTCGCCCTGTTCCTCCTCCTGGGCACGCTCCTCAAGCGCCGCGCCCTGCTCGGGTTCGGATCTCTCGCCGCCGGCATCTGGCTGGCCGAACTTCCCTCATTGCGCGTTTTCGGCCTTGCCTTCCTCGGCCTTGGGATGTGGCTGTTGTTGAAGGGACTCAAGTCTCAACAAGGCGCGCGAGGTGCCCCTCGGGGCGCCGGCAGCCAACCAAGGCGGGCCAAGGCGTCTCGCGCCGACGCCAAGTCGGTCGCCAGCCGCGCCGCACCAAAGCCGAGCAAGCGTTACACGCCACCGAAGCCGTCGCGCCGTCCCCCCACGAAGAAGCCGGCGCCGGCTCGAGCGGAGCCCCACAAGTAGTGACTCGGACCGCCACTGTCCCCGATAGCACCTCACGCCAGGTCCCGGGCCGTTTCTATCGTTGAAATGGTCAGGCGCCTTGGCAGCTCGGTGCTAGAAACACACTCGTGATACCCGACGAGCTCGCCGGTCGGCGGATCGCCGTGACCGGGGCCACGGGTTTCCTTGGAACGGCGCTCGTCGAGCGCTTGATCAGAAGCGTGCCTGAATGCGAGGTCGTCGTACTTGTCCGCCCTGGCCAACGCCAGGGACCCGTCGAGCGCACCAGGCGCGAGATCCTGCGCAACGACTGCTTCGATCGCCTCAGGAAAGACCTTGGTGCAAGCTTCGATGACGTGATCGCCCGGCGCCTCCACACGATCGCCGGCGACGTCGGACGCGACGGGCTCTCCCTCGACGAGCCGGGACGGGCCTTGCTGAGCTCGTGCGACATCGTGATTCACGCCGCCGCCGCCGTCACCTTCGACGCTCCCTTGGACGGCGCCGTCGAGGTCAATCTGCTCGGTCCTTCGCGCGTGGCCGAGACTTTGAAAGAGCTTGCCGCCGAGAGGGCGGGAGGCGAACATCTCGCCGAGACCTTGCCGCATCTCATCGCCGTTTCCACCGCATATGTGAACAGTGGGCACAAGGGCGACGCCGCCGAGGAGCTCATCACCTCTTCCAAGTTCGTATCGAAGATCGACTGGGGGGCCGAAGTCCGCGCGGCCCGTCGTGCTCGTGCCGACGAGGACGCTTCCAGCCGCAGCCCCGAGCGACTCACCGCCTTCCACCGTGCCGCACGCTCCGAGCTCGGAGCGGCCGGCACGGCCCTGCTGGCGGAAAAGACCGAGCAGCTGCGCTCCGCCTGGGTCCGCGACCGCATGGTGGCCCTCGGCCGAGGCCGTTCCCGGGCGCTCGGATGGCCTGATGCCTACGCCTTTACCAAGTCGCTCGGTGAGAACGCTTTGTTGGATGTCCGAGGCGAGCTGCCCGTGACCTTCGTCCGGCCCTCGATAGTCGAGTCCGCCCTCGCCGAGCCGCGCCCGGGCTGGATAAGAGGCTTCCGCATGGCCGAGCCGGTCATCATCTCTTATGCCAAGGGCCTGTTGCGACAGTTCCCCGGCGTCCCCGAGGGCATCGTGGACGTCATTCCGGTCGACCTCGTCGTGGCGGCGCTCATCGCCGTGGCGGCCAAAGGTCCCGATCCGAGCGGGCCGACGGTCTACCAGGTCGCTTCGGGGGCGAGGAACCCGCTCCACTACGGCCAGCTGGTCGACCTCGTCGAGAACTGGTTCACCGAGCGTCCGCTTTATGACCACCGTGGCCAGCCGATCGTCGTCCCGAAATGGTCCTTCCCCGGCCGGGGCCGGGTGCAGGGCCAGCTGCGGCGGGCTACCCAGGTCCTCGGCGCCGCCGAGCGGCTCGTCAACTCGCTCCCCCTGCGGGGCGAGCGGGCAGAAGGTGCCGCTCGCATCGAGGAGCGACGCGTCGAGGCAGAGCGAGCACTTGGCTACGTCGAGCTCTACGGTGCCTACAGCGAGACCGAGGCCCGCTTTCGCATCGACAAGACACTGAGCCTGTTCGAGAGCCTCGATCCGTCTGACCAGGCTGCCTTCTGTTTCGATCCGGGCGTAATCGACTGGCCGCACTACATAGAGGACGTCCATCTACCCTCGGTCGTCGAGCACGCCCGGGTCCGCACCTCCCCGACCGCCAAACGGTCGATGGCGAGCCGCGAAGACCGCTCGTTGAAGGCCATTTTGTCCGACCAGCCCCGCTGCGCCGCCTTCGACCTCGAGAACACCCTTATCGCCTCTAACGTCGTCGAGAGCTACGCCTGGCTCGCGACCCGCCACCTCGAGCGCGCCGAGCGCGTGCGCCTCGTGGCAGGCTTGTTGGCGGAAGGCCCCAGGTTGTTGAGGCTCGATCGCCGCGACCGAAGCGACTTCCTGCGGGCTTTCTACCGCCGCTACGACGGCGCGCCCGCCGACCAGCTCCGCTTCGACAGCTACGAGCTGTTCAGCGATCTCCTAGGGCTGAGAGCCTTCCCCGAGGCCCTCGCCCGGGTCCGCCGGCACCGGGCCCTCGGCCACCAGACCTTGCTGATCACCGGCGCGCTCGACTTCGTCGTCGAACCGCTCCGCCCCCTCTTCGACGAGATCGTCTGCGCCCACATGGCCGAGCGCAACGGCAAGCTCACCGGCGAGCTCACAGACTCGCCGCCCACCGGTGAGGCGCGGGCCCTGCTGCTGGACGATTTCGCGCGCGCACAGGGTCTCAGCCTTGGCGACACCGTGGCCTACGCGGACTCGACGAGCGATCTGCCCATGCTCGAAGCCGCCGGCTTCCCTGTCGTCGTGAACCCGGAGGCCAAGTTGGCCGCCATCGCCCGCCGTCGCGGATGGTTCATCGAGCACTGGGAGCGGTCAGCCGGAGGTCCTCGCCGGACCCTTGCTATCGCCACCCGACGTCCCGGCGTCCAGACGAGGCCGGCGACATGGCTCGGTACCCCGACCGGGCGACGGGCGCCATGAAGGCTCTCCAGTTCGACCGCAACGTGCCCCGCTTCGCGGCGGCGCGCGTCGCCTGGGCGCTGATGGGCTCCGGCAAAGGCGTCCGAGTCGGGCCCCTCGAGCTGGTCGAGATCGAGCCTTTCGAGCTTCCCGGGCCGGGCTGGGTGCGCTTGCGGCCCCGCCTTGCAGGCATCTGCGGGTCGGACTTGGCCACCTTGGACGGTCGCAGCTCGAGGTATTTCGAGCAGATCGCCAGTTTCCCCTTCGTCCCAGGTCACGAGGTGGTCGGCGACGTCGAGGGCGGCCCGCTCGACGGTAGGCGGGCCGTAATCGAGCCCGTGCTCGGCTGTGAAGCGCGCGGTATAGACCCGCCGTGTTCGAGTTGCGCTGCGGGCCGAAAGGGCTCGTGTGAACGCATCGCCTTCGGCCACCTAAAGCCAGGGCTGCAAACCGGGTACTGCCGCGACACCGGCGGCGGTTGGTCGGCCGGGCTGGTGGCACATGAAAGCCAGCTCCACGAGGTGCCCGACGAGCTGTCTGACGAGGCGGCTGTCATGGTCGAGCCTGCCGCCTGCGCGGTGCACGCAGCCTGTGCGGCCGACATAACCGGGGGGGAACGGGTCATGGTGCTCGGCGCCGGGACCCTCGGGCTGTGTGTGATCGCCGCCCTCAGGGCACTTTTCTTGCCGGGCGCACTTGTCGCTGTGGCCAAACACCCCCACCAGCGCAAGCTCGCCCGTGAGCTAGGTGCGGACCAGGTGGTAAGGCCCGATGAGCACAAGCGGGCCGCTCGGCGGCTCTCCGGATCGCTCGCTCTCGAATCCCATGACGGAAATATCGAGCGCCTGACCGGTGGGGTCGATCTCGTCCTCGATTGCGTGGGCAGCTCGGACTCCTTGGAGCAGTCGCTCGAGGTGGTCCGCCCCGGAGGCAGGATCATCCTCGTCGGCATGCCCGGCGTGGTGAGAGTGGACCTGGCACCCCTTTGGCAGCGCGAGGTGGAGATCCGCGGCGCCTACGCTTATGGCTGCGAGCAACGACCCGAAGGGCCGCGCTCGACCTTCGAGCTGGCACTGGAGCTCGTGCGAGAAGCCGGCCTAGGGCGACTCGTCTCGGCGCGCTACCCGCTCGAGAGCTATGAGGACGCCGTTGCCCATGCGGCCGCCGCCGGCCGTCGAGGAGCGGTAAAGATCGTGTTCGACCTGCGCAAGACAGGCTCCCCCAAGGACGCGCCCGGCGCCGAAGGGGCCGAAGGGACGCAACTGGCCATGACAACCAAGGAGGCAAAGTGAGCCCCAGGCCCGGCTTCGTCCTCGAGGTCGACCGGTCCACCCCGGCCACGTTGATGTGGCACGGCGAGGGCTTCCGGTTGGAGAAACTCCCGGTCGGGACGCGCGATCATCTACGGTCCGGAGCCCCTCGACCCGCTGGCCGATCCTGACCAGGCCATTCGCCGCGCTCTCGAGCATCCTCTCGGGGACTCCGAGCCCTTGCGGGCTCTCCTTTTTTCGGGCATGCGACTCACCATCGC
Source organism: uncultured Acidimicrobiaceae bacterium (assembly GCA_963779425.1). Classification (GTDB taxonomy): domain Bacteria; phylum Actinomycetota; class Acidimicrobiia; order Acidimicrobiales; family Bog-793; genus Fen-455. Next base: position 66,618 of record CAVZYD010000009.1, on the reverse strand, counting down.
CTTCGACGACATATCACTCCCCCTCCCGCCCATGCGCGCCCCCGACGCGCGCCAGCGCGTGATCGAGGCGGTCCTCGACCTCGCCGCCGAGGCCGGTGTCGACGACGTCGTGCTCATCGCCGCCCTCGCCCTCCACCGGCGCATGACCGACCCCGAGCTGCGCCACGCCCTCGGAGATCGCGTGTTCGAGGCCTTCGCTCCAAACGGGCTCCTCTTGCAACATGACGCCGAGGACCCGTCGAACCTCGTCCACCTCGGCCTCACCGACCATGGTGAGGACGTCGAGATCAACCGCCGGGCAGCCGAGAGCGACCTGTTGGTCTACGTGAACATCAACCTCGTGTCCATGGACGGAGGGCACAAGTCGGTCGCGACGGGGCTCGCCTCCTATCGGAGCCTCAAGCATCACCACAACGTGCGCACGCTGCAGAACAGCCGCTCGCTCATGGACGAGCACAACTCCGAGCTGCGCAACTCGAACTGGCGCATGGGAAGGCTGATCGCCCAGTGCGGCGTGAAGATCTTCCAGATCGAGACGACGCTCAACACCAATACCTTCCCTGAGCAGCTCGGCTTCTTGCAAAAACGGGAATGGGAATGGTCGCTACGCGACCGGGCGAGTTTCCTCGCCTCCTCGGCCGCCTTGGACCGGACCCCTGCCGGGCTGAGCCGCAAGATCTTCCACTCCGTGCTGGCACCGCACGACCTCACCTCGGTGCAGGCGGGCGAGGTCGAAGCCGTGCACCACTCGACACTCGCCAACATCTACCGCCAGCAGCTCGTACAGGTCTCCGGTCAGACGGACGTGCTTACGATGGGCTTGCCTTACATCTGCCCCTACAACGTCAACTCGACGATGAACCCGATCCTCGTCGCCTGTCTGGGGCTGGGTTACTTCTTCAACCTTTATCGCAACAAGCCGCTCGTGCGCGAGGGTGGCGTGCTCATCATCTCGCACCCCACGCCCTGGGAGTTCAACCCGGTCCACCACCCCAGCTACATCGATTTTTTCGAGCAGGTCCTGGCGGAGACGACCGACCTGTTCGAGATTGAGGCCAAGTACGAGGAGGCTTTCGCCACAGACCCCTGGTACGTGCATCTCTACCGGACGAGCTACGCCTACCACGGCGTCCACCCGCTCTACATGTGGTACTGGTGCGCCCACGCCCTCCAGCACCTCGGCCGTGTGATCGTGGTCGGGGGCGACCGGGCTGCCGTACGCCGGCTGGGCTTCTCCCCCGCCTCAACGCTAAATGACGCCCTCGAGCTTGCCGAAGACATAGTCGGAAGGGACCCGACCATCACGCACCTGCACGTACCGCCGTTGCTCCTCGCCGAGGTCACGTGACACCTCGCGTCCGCGGAGCGGCCGAACTCGGTAGTGGGGGGCTGCGCTTTGCGGCCGAGCAGCCGACACGTCCCGGCGGCGTCGCCGTCCCGGTGCCCAAGCGCACCCTCGGTGTCGACTACGACACTGCCTGGGCCCGTCGCTACCCCGTACGCCTGGCACGCGCCATGGTCCTTGACGACTTCTCCCGGCCCGTGCTGAAGCTCGCCCTCTCCCCCCGCGTCATCGGACTCGAGCACCTCGATCCCGTGCAGGGCCCGATGATCCTCGCCGCCAACCACGCCAGCCATCTCGACACCGCCCTCTTGTTATCGGTCCTGCCCCCGTGGCTTCGGCACCGCACCATCGTGGCGGCGGCCGCCGACTACTTCTTCGACCGGCACTGGAAGGCCGCCGTCTGGTCCTTCGGGCTAGGCGCGATCCCGATGGAACGAACCAAGGTGAACCGTCGCTCGGCTGATCTCGCCGCTCGGCTCATAGACGACGGGTGGAGCCTCATCATTTTCCCCGAGGGTGGACGCACCGCCGACGGCTGGGGCCGAGAGTTCAAAGGCGGCGCCTCCTACCTGGCAAAGCGCTGCGAAGTGCCCGTCATCCCGGTGCACATCAAAGGGACACGGGCCGTGCTTGCCAAAAGCAGCTCCCGCTTTCGCCCGGGATCGACCGAGATCCGCCTCGGTGACGCGCTTACGCCCAGCGAGAGCGAGGACGCCCGCAAGTTCGCCGCCCGCATAGAGCGGGCGGTCGCCGCCTTGGCCGACGAGGCCGAGTCGGATTGGTGGTCCGCCCGTCGCCGGGCGGCGACCGGGGCGACGCCGCCATTTCGCGGCCCGACGGTCTCCGCCTGGCGCCGCGAGTGGGCCCTACCGGACTCGGCGCGCAAAGACCAACGCCCCGTGCGCGAACGGAACAAGCACAAGCCGTGGAGCAATGACTGACACGGCGGCGCTGGGCGGCTCGAGCGAGTTCTCCCGGACGCGCTCCGTCTCAACCGGGCGCATCCTCGTCGCTGGCCTCGGGGCGCTCGCTCTTTCCGCCGCGCTCACGGGTTGTGGGGTGAGCAACGCCCTCGGCAGCGCCGTGATGGCCCCGCTCTCGGTGCTGGGCGATACCGATGTCGCATTAGAAACGAACCTGCAGACGGCTGTGCAATCTGGCCAGGTCCAGACCGGCCTTAGTAACTTCTCCGGCTCGGAGGAGAACGGCGGTGTTCCCGAGACGAGCGGGGCGCCCACTTCTGCCGGGGTCGTAAGTGTCGCAAGTGCCACCGGGGTGGCTGTCTATACCGCCTTCAACCCGGTCGACCGCCACTGTCTTGGCACCTTCGTGCTCGCACCGGGCTCGGCCGTCGTCGTGCTCGGCCACAGCGCTCCTGGCTCCTATGACTTCTGGTTCGGGCAGGCGACCGCGTCCCGCTGCACTGCCAGCGTCTTTGTCACCCAGGCGACGGTGCCCTCGGGCTGGACGGCGGGCGACCCTTCCTCGACGGGCTGGCCCGGCATCTGAACGGGGCTTTATCGCCCCGGAAGTTCAGCGCCGGTTCGCCGGCACGATGCCCCAGGTGGCTCCGAGCTCGTAGCCCCTGCCGCGGACGAGGCTGCGGCGCCACTCGACTGCCCTATCGGTCGCGTAGGCGACGCGCTCGACCTCGAAGACGCCCTCTTTGCGCCCAGGCCGTAGCAGCTTGCGCTCCGCCGCCGCGCAAGTCACGGCGCGCAGGCGCTCGCTGCCGCCGGTGACCCGGAGACCAAAGAGCGTCTCCAATAGGCCGTAGAGCGACCCCTGGCTGAGATCTCCGGTCACAAAGACGTGCCGTTGCGAAGCGTCCAGCGCCAAAGCAGACAGATCGAGCGCCAAAGGCTCGCCGTCTGCGTAGCGCAGGCGCTCGACCCACTGCACTGTCTCGTGACTGGCGATGCCGAGCGCCCGGGCCGCTGTCTCCCCCGCGGGGGCCTCCTCGAGTCGAAGCACCTTGCTCGTCTCGACGAGCCCGGCGGCGATGATCGCCTGGGCGAGCCCCGAGGTGCCAAGGATCGGCGCGTCCAGCTGGCGGTGGACCACGAAGGTCCCAGAGCCGCGGCGGGCGTCGAGCAGACCTTCACTGCGCAGGTGCCGAATGGCCTCGCGGACGGTCGCCCTGCTGACACCGAAGTTGCCAGAAAGCTCCAATTCTGTCGGGAACCGCTCGTCGAAATCACCCGAGGAGAGACGACGCCGCAGCTCGCGGGCCAGCTGTGCCCAAAGCGGCAACGGGTCGCTCGAGTCGAGCGTCGCGCGAAAGAGTCCTGTTTCGGCCCGTACGGGGGGCTTCACGACGTCAGCCAGCCGATCACGAAAGATGCCAATATGACCGTGAGCACGCTCGCCGAGATCGCCGTGAAGACCAGGTCACGCCTGCGGGCGAAGGCAACGAGGCTCGTGAGGAGCCCGGCGACCGGAGTCAAGATCAAAAGGAGCACTCCGGCCACGATGATCGCCTCGCCGCTGCCGCGTCCGATGCCGTCCCACACCGCCGCCAGGGAGTGCGGAAAAACGGCCCTTCCCGCGAGATGGGCCTGTTCGACACTGTGCGAGGCGAAGACCGCCCGGTCCGAGAGCACCCCGGCCACATAGCCGCCAAAAAGCACGCCAGCACTGGCGATGACGCCGACGCGCAGCACCTTTCCCACCGCCGCACGCACCCCGTGCGGCGAGGGTGGAGTAAGCGCCCCGTACCCTCGAGTGGACGTCAACCGATCCCCTTCCAGAGCATCTGCGCGGCCACGACCAGAAGAGCTGTCACGAACAGCACCCGGAGGCGGTCGGCGCGGATGCCCACCAACAGCTTGGAGCCCTGCGTCGCCCCGATCAGCACACCGATGGCCACAGGCCCGGCGACGAGGGGATCGATGTCACCGCGGGCAAAATAGACGACGGCGCTGGCCGCCGCGGTCAGACCGATCAAGAGATTGCTCGTCGCGGTCGAGACCTTCATGGGAATGTGCATCGCCAGGTCCATCGCCGGCACCTTGAGCACGCCCGAGCCGATTCCGAGCAAGCCGCTCACAGTTCCCGCCAGGTACATGAGCGCTAGGCCGAGCCCTGTGTGGGTCACGACATAAGACACCTCTGCCCCCTCGGCCTCGTCGTAGTAAGCCGAATGGAGGGCCAGCCGGTCAGCGAGGCCGGCGCCGGTTACCCGCGCCGTTCCCCCGGCCAGCGAGGACTGCATCGCCGGAACTCGGCACTCACCCGCCACTTTCGCCGCTTGTTCCGGTTTGGCAGCATGCTTGCGAAGCATCTGCACCCCGGAGACGCCGAGGACAATGCCGAAAAGTCCGAAGAGGAAACGGGCATCGAAGACTCCGGAGAGCAAGGCACCGGTCACGGCCCCGAGTGTCGTCGCCATGGCCAAGAACGTCGCCACACGCAGGTTTGTGATGCTGGCAAAGACGTTCCGTGCCGCCCCAGCTGACGAGGTGGCGGCGACGGCAACGATGGACGTTCCGATGGCCAGGCGGATGTCGAGGTGGAATACCAAGGTGAGAAACGGCACGATCACGAAACCGCCCCCGAGGCCGAGAAGCGACCCCAGCACGCCAGCGACGATGGAGATCCCCAAGAGCACGAGGGACAGCTCGAAGATGTTCACCGACTACACCCTACATTAGTCCGGACAACCGTACTAATAGTTCCCCGGCCAAGCGCCCTTCTGGGACGGTCGTAAGAGGCACTCGGCCTGGCGGCGATTCTGCGAGATGTCCGCTGTTAGCATCGCGACCGGAGCCAAGACGCGGAGAAAGGGCCGGTGGGGGGGATACCGGCCCCTTCTCAAGACTCATCAGTTGCTGGAGGGGGGATTCCGCTACTGAGGTCTACGTATATAGTGCACGATTTCACAGCATCGGTCAAACAGCTCTTGCCGATAGACGCTATCGTTCGTTGCGATGGAACTCCGCCAGCTGAGTGCGATCGTCGGGATCGCCGACAACGGTTCATTTTCCGCTGCCGCCGACGCCCTGCAAACGGTGCAATCGAACATCTCCGCCCACGTGAAAAAGCTCGAACGCGAGCTCGGCTGTGAGCTCGTGGACCGGGCCAGCGGCCAACTGACCGAGGCGGGCGAGATCGTCGTCGCCCGCTCGCGCCGGGTGCAGGCTGAGCTCGATGCCATGTTGTCCGATGTGGTGGCGCTCACCCGGGAGGTGGCGGGAACAGTTCGGATCGGGATCATCGGCACCACCGCACGGTGGCTTGTGCCCCAGCTGCTGCGCTCCACTCCCCAGCGCTACCCGCACCTGCGGCTCGTCTTCGTCGAGTCGCCGACCGCCCGGCTCGACACCCAGATGGCGACTGGACAGGTCGATATCGCCGTTTTGAACCTTCCCGCCTCCGGCACCGACCTCGCCGTCACGCCCCTATTCGAGGAGGATCTCGTCCTCGTAGTCCCTGTCGACCACCCGCTCGCGCAGGCGGGCGAGGTCAGCCTGAAGGCCCTCAAGGGGATCCCCCTATTGTTGCCCCTGCCCGGGACGGCATTTCGCGCCGACATAGACGCCGCCTTCAGCGCCAGCGGTAACAGCCTGCTCGCCCGGGCCGAGGTCGACGGGACTCGCCTCATCGCCTCGCTCACCTTCGAAGGTTGGGGTCCGTCCATCCTGCCGGCGACGGCTGTGCCGAGCTACCTGCGCGAAAGCTTCGCCCTGGTGAAGCTGCCCGAGATGCGCCGCCGCCTCGTCGGAGTCGTGCAACGCGCCACGGGTCTGCCCTCCGCCCCGGCGCGGGCGGTGCTCGAACTTTTGACGGAGATCATCTACGACCCCTCCCGCACGCCCGACGGTCTCACCCCGGTCCCGCCGGACAGCACGCGGCGCTCCGGCGCCGAGCCGGGTCGCTCAGGCCTCAATCGGCCCTGAAGGCGTCTTCAACGGTTCGCGCCACATGAGCCACAAGCGCACGGAGCCGTCGGGCACGCTCACCTCTTCGGTGACCTCGAAACGGTGCCGCTCGTAGAAAGCGACGTTGGACTCCTTGGAGGACTCGAGATAGGCCGGAAGGCCCTCCCGGTCGCAAATGTCCAGCACCGGACCCATGACCGCCGAGGCGAGCCCGCGCCTTTGCCACTGCGGATCGGTGCCGAGACCGCCGAGATAATAGTGAGGCGTTTTCGGATGATGCGACTCAACGAGCTGAACGAGCTGGAGTGCCGCCCCGACCCGCCTTCCCATGATCAAGAACATCGGCAGTTGCGCGATCACCTCGCGCATTCCCGGCGAACCGCTTCTCGGCGGCATCCACAAAGCGGTCGAGCGACCGCCCTCGGTCGTGTACGCCAAGACCCTCTTTTTGGGGCTCTGGCGCAGCTGGAGGAGAAAGAAACGGTGCAGTGCCCGTCCTCGCGTACGTGGGTCGGGGAACATGTAGGTGAGCATCGGGTCGTCGTAGAAGGCTCGCACGAGCGAAGCGGCGGCGACTGGCACGTCCTCTGGGCGCACCAGGTGGACCTCGGGCACCGCGAGCATGGTAGCTGTGCTCCGGTCTCCCCAGGATCGCCTGGCGGGAATCCCCCGATCGTGGCCGGGGTTGGCCTGCATATGACCTCCAACCGTTTCTCCGTCAACTGGGACTACCGCTGCCCGTTTGCCCGCAACGCCCACGAACATGTCGTGGCCGCCCTCCAAGACGGCGCTCCCTACGAAGTGGAGTTTGTCCCCTTCTCGCTCAACCAGGCACACGTGGCAGAAGGTGGCACCCCGGTCTGGGACGACCCCGAGCGCGACCTGGACCTCCTCGCCGGCCAAGTGGGGATCGTGGTACGCGACAAGTTCCCCGCACAGTTCCTCCACGCCCATCTCGCCTTGTTCGCCTTGCGCCACGACAAAAACGGCGATCTGCGCGACCGGGCGGCCCTGTCGTCGGTGCTGCAATCAGAAGGCATCGACCCCGCTCGCGTGTTCGAGGAGATCAAGAGTGGGTGGCCGCTCGACGAACTCCGCAAGTCCCACGAGGCAGCTGTTGCCGACCATCTCGTCTTCGGCGTTCCAACCTTCGTCGCCGGCGACCAGGCGGCCTTTGTCCGGATCATGACCCGGCCCGCTAATGACCCAGCACTGGCGAGGGCAACCGTCCAAAGGATCCTTGATCTGCTCGAGAACCACGTCGAGTTGAACGAGTTCAAGCGCACCTCGATCCCTCGCTAGCTGGCGGGTTTTGGCGTCATTCTGACCCGCAAATGACTGGTGTCGCGCTGCACTGCTAGGGTCGAAGACATGCGAATCATCTCAGAGCATCAGCTCGGGAATCGCCTCGGTTCACTCACCGTGTCAGCGCCACGAGTCGTAGTGTCCGGCAACTGGTCCACCCCGAAACGGGCCCTCGAGATCGTCGATGCAAACATCGAGACCTACCGCCTCTTCGTGTTAGGGCTCCGGCATCCCGCCTCGTCAAAGCCGAGCGTACGTCTCGAGTCACCATTCGTCGGGGCCGGCATGCGCCGCTCCCCGATGCTGGACTACATCCCGATGCGGCTCTCGCTGGTGCCGCGGCTGTTCGCCATCTCCCGCCAGCCCGACGTCGTCATCCTTCACACCTCGACAGTTAAGTCAGGCAAGGTTTCCCTCGGCATCGAGGTCAACGTGCTCCCGGCAGCTGTCGAGGTGGCCCGCGCTCGCGGAGCGCTCGTCATCGCCCAGCTCAATCCGCGAATGCCTTACACCTTTGGAGAAGGAGAACTCCCGACCAACGTGATCGACCTTGCCATCGAGGTCGACGAGCCACTCCAGACCGCCCAGGCGCTCCCCCCGGACTCGGTGAAGGACCAGATCGGCGAGCACATAGCCCATCTCGTGCCGGACGGTGCGACACTGCAGCTTGGCATCGGCGCCATCCCCGATGCCACCTTGGGAAGGCTCGTCTCGCGTCGCGGACTGCACATCTGGTCCGAAATGATCAGTGACGGCGTCCTCGCCCTAGAGCGGGCGGGAGCTCTCGATCCCGAGACCCAGGTCGTCACGTCGTTCCTCGGCGGCTCCGAAGAGCTCTACGCCTGGGCCGACAACAACCCGAGGCTGCGGATGTTCCGCACCGAGACGACCAACGACCCGGGCAAGATCGCCGTCAACCCGATGATGATCTCGATCAACGCCGCCGTGCAGGTGGACTTGTTCGCGCAGGCGAACGCGAGCTATGTCGGAGGCCGCATCTTCTCCGGATTCGGCGGCCAGACCGACTTCATCGTCGGAGCACTCCATTCGACCGGCGGCCAGGCCGTGATCGGCCTGCCCTCATGGCACGAAAAGAGCCACTCGTCCACCATCGTCCCCCTCCTCGACACTCCGGCGACTTCGTTCCAGCACTCGGTCATCGTCACCGACCAGGGCAGCGCCCACATCTTCGGCCGAAGCCAGCACGACCAGGCCCGCCTGCTCATCGAAGAGGCCGCCGCCCCCAAGGCGCGTGACGAGCTCTGGCAAGCCGCCGAGCAACTCGGCCTCGCCGACCACGAGGACGACTGAGCATTCCTGGCCCCGTTTAGCTGTCCACGGCGATGCGGGGACCCCCTGGCGCTAAGCGCCGGTTGCCTCTTGCGGGCCGAAGGGGAAAGAGAAACGGTTAATCGAGCGAGATGGGCTCGTCGTCGTCGACCAAGCCTCCGGCTCCGATCGGCGTCTCGACCGCAAGAGCCGCCTTCTCAGCTACGAGGCTGCGGATCCGCTGGTGGAGCTCGACCATGAGCTCGGGACTATCGCGCAGGAATTGCTTGGCGTTCTCGCGACCCTGACCGAGCTGCTCTCCCTCATAGGTGTACCAGGCGCCGGACTTCTTCGCGATCCCGAGGTCGACGGCTACGTCGAGCACGGAGCCCTCCCGGCTGATCCCCTTGCCGTAGACGATGTCGAACTCGGCCATGCGGAAAGGTGGGGCGCACTTGTTCTTCACTACCTTCACCCGGGTGCGGTTGCCGACGATTTCGGTCCCGTCTTTGATCGACTCCAACCGGCGTATGTCGAGACGGACAGAGGAGTAGAACTTGAGGGCGCGTCCTCCTGGGGTTACCTCGGGTGACCCGTAGATCACCCCGACCTTCTCCCGCAACTGGTTGATGAACAATGCGATGGTCGACGACTTGGAAAGCGTGCCCGTCAGCTTGCGCAGCGCCTGGGACATCAAACGGGCCTGCAGGCCGACGTGGGTGTCGCCCATGTCACCTTCGAGCTCGGCACGCGGCGTGAGCGCCGCCACAGAGTCGATGACGATCACGTCCATCGCCCCGGAGCGGATCAACATGTCAGCGATCTCGAGCGCCTGCTCGCCGGTATCCGGCTGGGAGATGAGCAACTCGTCGATGTCGACCCCGATGGCTTTGGCGTAGACGGGGTCGAGAGCATGCTCTGCATCGATGTAGGCGCAGATCCCCCCGTTGCGCTGGGCTTCGGCCACCACGTGCAGTGCGAGGGTCGACTTGCCGGAGGACTCGGGCCCGAAGACCTCGATGATCCGGCCTCTCGGCAGCCCGCCGATGCCGAGGGCGAGGTCGAGGGCCATGGCGCCCGTGGAGATCACTTCGATCCCCATACCGGTGTGCTCACCCATGCGCATGACCGAGCCCTTGCCGAACTGCTTTTCGATCTGGCTCAGTGCCGCCTCGAGTGCCTTGTCACGCTCCATCGTCTGTCCGCTCCCCTCTCCTGCTGCTAGTCGACGCTTCTCTTCCTGGACGACATCTCCCTGCTGCGGTGTTGCCTTGTCCCGGCCCGCCGGCACGTCACCGGCAGGCCGCAACCTACGAAACGGGTGTGTCACTCCCCCTACGGGACCCTGCTGCGCGCTCATCACATCACTGTAGTTCCAAACATATGTTCGTTGGTGGACCGTTGTCTGAACCACGGAGATTCTCGTCTTTCGGCAACAAGACCCCGCCAACAGGCGTCTTTGGTGGCCTAGAGAGCGAGAAGCCGGTTCCTCAAGATGTTGAGAGCCGAGATAGTCCCGAGCTGGCGGACGCGTTCCCTGTCGCCCGGAAGGCGGAGCTCGACCGCCTCCGGAGCAGCACCCGGCAGGGCGAGGCCGACGACGAGTGTTCCCACGGGCCGGCCCTCCTGTTCGGCCGGGCCGGCCACTCCTGTCGTGGCGAGACCCACCTCGGCGCCGAGCAGGCGCCTCGCGCCTTCGGCCATGGCCTCGGCGGCCTCCGGCGTCACGACGGGGCCGTCTTGCAACCCGAGCACGGACCGTTTGACGGCGCTGTCGTAGGCAACGATCGCCCCCCGCAACCACTCGCTCGCGCCTGGCACGGCCACAAGTCGCGACGCCACGAGGCCACCGGTCACCGACTCGGCGATCCCGAGGCTCAAGGCGCGTTCTGTGAGCAGCCGGCCGACTACCGCTTCCATCGTCTCGTCGTCGACGGCGAACACCGCGTCGCCAAGGAGGGCACGCAGCTCGACCTCCTCCAGGTCGAGGGCCTCTTTCGCGGACCGCGCGTCGGCCGCTTTCACCGTGAGGCGGACCTTTATCCCCTCCACACCGCTCGCCAAAAAGGCGATGGTGGGCACACCCGGGCCGCCGCCCTCGAGCGCCTCCACTCGACCTGCGACCCGCTCGGCGAGACCGGACTCGCTGTAGCCCCATGTCTTGAGTGTGCGGCTCTGTATCACCGTGCTCTGCCCGGAGCGCCTTTGCAGGTCCGGTATGACGGCTCGTTCCATCATGTCGTGCATCTCGTAGGGGACCCCGGGAAGGGCGTACATGACCTTGTCCCCAACGGGGCAGATGAGCCCGGGAGCAGTACCGAGTGTCTGTGTTATCACCGTCGCGCCCTCGGGCACGTCTGCTTGGCGCTCGTTGTTCCTCGGCATCGTCCGCGTCGGACCGCGGGGCACAAAGCGCTTTCTTATGACCTCCAAAACGGCGTCGTCACGCCGGAGGGGAACGTCCATGACGAGGGCGATCGCCTCGCGGGTGAGGTCGTCCTGGGTCGGTCCGAGGCCTCCACAGATAATGACCGCCTCGTTTCGCGCCAGGGCCGCACGCAGCACCAGAGCTATCCGGGCGATGTTGTCGCCCACTCTCGTATGAAAATGGCAGTCGATCCCGGCGAGCGCGAGGCGCTCGCCGACGAAGGCGGAATTCGTGTCGATTACCTGGCCGAGAAGCAGCTCCGTCCCGACCGCGACCACCTCTGCTCGCATATAGGCCTGGTCCCGGCGTCGCTCAGGCGACGTGCCCGCCGACGCCCCCGGGCGCCGGCGTCTTTGTACCCGCGAGCAACCTGCGCGAGTCACGCAAGTACTCCAAGCCGGTCCAAAGGGTGACCACGACCACGACCCAGAGCGCCCAGCGCACGATATTGGCGTGATGAAGCCCGACCGGTGGCAAGAAGGCGAGCCCGATCACCACGTCCTGGAGGAGGGTCTTCGCTTTGGCTGTGGTGCGGGCAGGCACCGAGATGCCGCGCCGTCCTGCGTAACTGCGAAACACGCTCATCGAGATCTCGCGCGCCCCGATCAAGACCACGGGCAGCCAGCCCACCTCCCCGATGGCCGCCAGCGACGCCAGCACGCCGAGCACGACGCACTTGTCAGCAAGCGGGTCAAGGAAAGCTCCTGAGCGCGTCGTGCCGTAGCGCCTCGCGATCACGCCGTCGAAGAAGTCCGAGGAGGAACAGACGAACCAAAGGGCGACCAGGAGCCAGCTAGACGGCCCGGTAGCGATGACGAGCGCCACCATGACAGGCGTGGCGAGCAACCTGGCGAGGGTGAGCCCGTTGGCCGGCGTCAATAGTGCCGACGGGCCGAATATCGTGTCGCCGTCGCTCATCGCGCGAAGCCGTCCACGAGCTCGGCCACCGGCACCGCTTCGAGGTCGGGACCGCTCGCCCCGACGAGTCGGACCTCTCCTAGCCAGCCGGTCGGGATGGAACGCTCCAGACGCACGACGCCGTCGATCTGTGGTGCCTCCCGGTACGACCGGGCGTGACCGGGCCGGTCGACCAGCACCTCGCAACTGGTTCCGACCAGCTCCCCTCGTCGGCGAGCCGTTATCGCTTCTTGCAGCTGCGAGCATTCCTGCAGGCGTTCCAGGGCGAGCGAGGCAGGAACCTGCTCGCCGAGACCCCCCGCCAGCGTGCCCTCCTCGCGCGAGAACTTGAAAAACCCTGCCCAGTCGAGCTCCGCCTCCTCGATGAACCTGAGCAGCTCGTCGTGGTCCTCCTCAGTTTCGCCCGGGTAGCCGAGGATGAACGACGAGCGCAACGCGGCTCCGGGCTCGAGGCGACGGATCCGTCGGATCCGCTCTAAGAAGCGGCCGGCGTCTCCCCAACGGCGCATCTTGCGCAGCAAAGCCCCGGAGGCGTGTTGCAGGGACAGATCGAAGTAGGCGACTCCCGTGGCCAAGATGGCCTCGACAAGGCGGTCGTTGAGCGAGGAGGGGTAAAGGTACAACAAGCGCACGCGCTCGGCCCTCTGCGATGCTTGTTCGATGAGCTCGACAATGCCCGGGCTCTGGCTCCTGTGCTCGCTGGCGGCGTTGGCGCGGTCGCGGCCGTAAGAGGCGAGGTCCTGGGCGATGAGAACGATCTCACGTGCCTTGAGGGCCTCGATCTCTTGGAGGATCGACGTGAGCGGCCTCGAGCGTTGCTTTCCCCGAAACGACGGGATGGCGCAGAACCCGCACCGCCTGTCACAACCCTCCGCGACCTTGACATAGGCCCACGGGGCGCCCGAAGCCGGGCGCGGCAGCTCCAACAGGTCGAAGCTCGGCAAGGGGCTTTCGGACTCGGGACCGGCCGTGCCCACCCGCACGACGCGCCGCGAGGTCTTCATCTCGACGGGCACTCCGAATCCCGCCACCAGGTCGACTTCGCCCAGCGCAGCCGCCAGCTCTTCGCCAGAGCGCTCGGCCAGACATCCGGTGACCACGAGCCGGGAACCCTTTTTGCGCAAGCCGTCGAGCTCGAGGATGGTCTCGATCGACTCTTCCCGGGCGGCGTCAATAAAAGCGCAGGTGTTCACGATGACGAGATCAGCCTCGTGTGGCCTCCGCGCCGCCTTGTAGCCGCCTGCGCTCAGGTGACCGATGAGCTTGTCCGAGTCGACTTCATTCTTCGGGCAGCCGAGCGTCGTGACCCAGTAGCGCTCGCTCACTGTCGAATCGTACCCAATACGAGCCGTCGACTCTCCGGTGCGCGGTTCAGAGCCGGTCGAGCATCTCTCGACGCTTTAGCTCGTACTCGGCGTCAGTGATGACACCGTGGCGGTGCAGCTCGGCCAGCTCGCTCATCTGCTGGGCAACGCTCGGGCCGGCCGGTGCCGGTGGAGCGGCCACGGCTGACGGCGCCGAGGGCGCATCTTCGAAGGCCGCCGCCGGTGGTGCCGGCGCCCGCGGAGTCGGATCTGTTGTCGGTTGGGACACCTCACCGGCCGGCGCCGTGAATGTCGGTGGCGGGAGAAGTGGACCCACCGGGTAGCCGGCGGGGCCCTGGGCCACGACCCGGTTGATGAGGGACTGGACCTCGGCCGGCCTGCTTATGTCGGGAAAGGGGTCCTGGCCGTGCCGTCCGGCCGACTCCACCGTCAAACTGCCGGCTCTGACGACCCGTTCGACGACGGTCTGGTGGTAGGTGACGTCCTGCACGCGACCGATCGGGATCTCCCTGCCAGTTCTTCGCACCACTCCTGTCCGGTACACGATGCGCTGAGAGGTGACGACAAAGGTCGTCGTGCGCCAGCCGACATAGCGGCCAGCGAAGTACACAAGCACGCACAGCGCGCAAGCGAGCAGGACCAGTCCCGTGTACGCGGGGGCGCTCCCCCAGAGCACGACCACAGCGACACAGCCGGCAAGCACGAGGAGGGTGAACACCGAGGGCCAGAACAGATACGACCAGTTCGGCCTCGAGTCGAGGTAAACCTCCTCGCCGGGCGCCAGCAGCTTGCTCGGGAAGCTCACCGCACCCGTCCAGGCACAGCTCGCCTGCTCATCCGAGCTTGCTCGCGATCGAGCCCGCGATCCTCAGCACCGACCCGTCCGAGCCCGCCGAGGAGAACACCGCCGCGGGCCGTGCCGTCGCCTCGGCCAGCATTTCGACGAGCAGGGTTGTAAAGGACAGGCCGGGATCGATCCACAAGTAGTGGGAGAGCGAGCCTGGGATCGTGTTGACCTCGTTTATGAACACGTCCTCCCCGTCGGAGAGGAAGTCAAAGCGGGCCACGCCACGCAGGTCAACGATTGAGGCGATCTCGCGGGCGAGCGCCCTGATGCGGTCCTCGAGGGCTGGGTCGATCTTGGCAGGCAGCTCACGAGGGGCAGAAGTCATGCCCTCGGCACCGACGTACTTGTCTTCGTAGCCGAGGATCTCTCCCCCGCCCCGGGTCCTGATCGGCCTTTCGATCCCAGACAGCTGGAGCTCTGGCCAGCTTCGAGCGGCAAGTTGCAGATCGAACATCTCCTCGTGGTAGGGCTCGAGCACGGCGCCGCGGCGCAGGTGAGAGTTGGCCTCGAGGCGCGCACGAGCGGTTTCGAAGTCGGCGACTACCTCGATGCCGATGGAAGAACCTCCAAAACGCGGCTTCAAGATGTAAGGCGGAGGGAAGCCCGGCTCGTCGCTGTCCTCGCTCAGGGGCACCCGGGCGAGCGCCGGCAAGCCGGCGTAGATCACGAGGGCCGCGAAGGCGAGCTTGTCCATGCCGAGCGCGGCACCCACCGCCGTCGGCCCGGTGTAGGGAAGACCCGTCAGATCCAAGGCGCCCTGCAGGCTTCCGTCCTCGCCCGGTCCGCCGTGACAGCAGTTGAGCACGGCGTCGAGCTCGAGTCGGTCCTCTCTTGCCCGCAATCCGCTCCCGGGCCTGACGAAGCCGCCTCCGGGACCGCTTATGAACCGCAGACGCACGGCGTTGGAGGGGACCCCCTCGACGAAGGCAGCCGCCTCGGTCGCGGCAGGAACCTCGTACCAGTCTCCCGATTTAGACCAGTACAAGGAACGCACACTGCCTACGCCGGGCGCGCGCTCGAGCGCGTGCACCGCCTGCAGTCCTGTGAGGATGGAGACGTCGTGCTCGGGCGACGGACCGCCGTATGTCACCGCCACGCGAGCCGGCAGGCCGCCCTCGCGCACCTCGCCCGTGCGCCTTGTGCCGAATGCTCCCCGGTCATCAAAACGCCGTCGCGCGTTGCCGATCATTGTGAGGCCACTTTATGGCCTTGCCACCCACCAGGCACGTCTAAGCCAGCAGAGAAGCCCAGGGTCGTGCCGCAGCCCGGTCTGCCGTGCTGGGCGAGGTCAGGGGAAATGATCGGGAAGATCGTTCTCGAACAACACCGCGTCGCCGGGACCGAGGTGCTCACGCACCCACGCGACCGCCTCTTCCCGTCTGCGGACGAGCTCTAGCGCCGGCCCAGTCCCAGCCGCCCCGCAACCTTTCACGAGGGCCGCCCGGTTCGTTCTGCCCACGACTACGACATCGGTGGCGACCCTCCTGGCCGCCTCGGCAAAAGCGGCGTTCTCCGCCGACTGGGACTTGCCGAGTTCCACCATCCCTGGCGTTACGACCACCCGGCGTCCGCCGGGCGCTTCGGAGCCGAGCACCTCGAGGGCGTGACGCGCCCCGGCCGGGTTGGCGTTGAATGTGTCGTCGAGCACGAGATACCCGCCATCGGCCCGGTAAGGCTGCAGTCGGTTGGGCACGCTTGGCAAGGTGGCCAGGCGCCGCGCCACCACATCCGATGCGATGCCAAGCTCGAGCGCCACCGCGGCTGCGCACGCTGCGTTCGTCCTTATAGGCGTGGGTGATCCTGGTTCTACGAGGGCGGTGCCCGAAGCACGTCCGGAGATCTTGAGCTCGAGGCCTTCGAAGTGGGCCAAGACCGCAACGTCGGCCGTCGCGTCGCTTCCCGAGGCACGGACCACTTTCTTTGTGCCCTCGAGTCGCTTCGCAAGGCCCGCAAGGCGGGTGTCATCGACGTTGAGGACGACCACGCGGGCCCCCGAGGTGATCTCCGCCTTCGCCTCGAGCGTCCGCTCGAGGGTGCCGAAGCGCTCCAGGTGAGCCGGCCCGATGGAGGTGATGACTACGACCTCGGGCTGAAGCCAGCTGCAAAGCGCCGCTATCTCGCCAGGGCCGTAGGCACCCATTTCGGCGATGAGGACATCGGTGCCGGGGGTCAGTTGCTCGTTGACTGTTCGTGTTAGCCCGGCGCGGTTGTTGAAGCTTCGGGGACTCGCCACAACGTTGCGATCTCCACCGAGGAGATAGGCGATGTAGTTCTTCGTCGTCGTCTTTCCATAAGACCCCGTGATACCCACCACCAGGGGTCGGACTCGCCCGAGCAACCGCTCCGCCTGCTGCACGTAACGCTGCGCCAGTACGTCTTCCAAGGGTCGAAGGGCCGCGAGAGCCGCGTCGATGAACAAAGGGCCCAAGAGCGCGCTGACGGCACCGGCCACGACAGCACCCGACAGGCCGCCCACGACAGCCGAAAGAGCGATGGCAGCTCCCTGGAGCAATGCTGTGAGAAGGGCGACCAGCGACATCCTGCGCGTCCAGGCGAGGCCCGAGGTCCGCCCGCGTATGCCAAGGCCCAAAGGCGCGAAGCTCGCCACAGCCGCTGCACCAATGGCGATCACGGGGACGAACGCGCTGAGCCCGGCACATGCCAAGGCGGCGAGGCCGAGAGCAGCATCGAGGGGCGTGCTTACCCACCAACGCCAAGCGAAGCGGACAGCCGCTCCTGGCAGGTAATGCTCGCGCTGGGCCACGCGAAGCCAGCGCAAGTCGCCAGAAACGATGGCGAGAACGGATGCGCCGAGCGCGACGGCGCTGAGCGCGGTCACAATCCTGGCGTGTCCTTGGACGACTGTCGGCGGATCAAGGCTTCAGCCGTCCGATCGCGGCGCGCAGCTCGCCCGGCACGGTGAGCGGGGTCAGGTGGCCCGCCCCGGCGCAGACGACAAGGTGAGCTTGTGGCAGTGCTGTTTCTACCTTCCTCGCGACCGAAATGGGGGCGGCGGTGTCGTCGTCGCCCCACACGAGCTCCACCGGGCACCGCAGCCCGCCGAGGACGTCGGCATAGTCCTCGGCGAGAATGCGCACGAGGACATCGCGCATCACACCGGAGGCGGCTCTGTAATCCTCCGACCCGTAGCGCTGGCGCATCGTCTCGAGGCGCGCCTTGGAGACCAATCCGCGCGCCGCCAGCCCACGCGCCACCCTGAAGCGAAGCAAGGGCCTCGAGCGGGCGCCGGGGGGCCTGTACAAAGGCACTCCGCTCAACACAAGGCCGGCGACCTTGTCCGGGTGGTTCGCGGCCAGATGCACGGCAATGCGACCCCCGAAAGAGTGGCCGAGCACGACCACGCGCGCCTCCATCTCATCGAGCACGGCGGATACGGCTTGTGCGTACTCCGGCGACCCCCAGGCAGTCTCCGGCGCCGGCGCCCCGCCGAATCCGGGCAGGTCTAAAGCGACGGCGTCGAGCCCGCCGGAAGCCAGCACGGCGTCGAAGTCACGATGGTCCCGCCGCCAGCCGTGCAGGGCGAGAACCCACGGCGCCGCGGTGCCGTAGCGCTGTCCGAACAAACGCGAGCCGGCAAAGGAAGTGAGCACCTGAAGAAACCTAACGCGTCGGCCTTGGAGCCAAGCTGACCATGGCTCCGCCCCGGTGGCTGAGCACGCCAGAGCTCCTCAGCTCCGAGCCCAAAGCACCCGGCCGCTACGGTCTGTCCATGGAGTCGGGCGCGCTTCGATCGAGCGACATCGCCGGCCGCCTGTTGGCCGGATGCGACCCGCAACAGCGTGAGGCGATCACGACCGAGGCGCAACCCTTGTGCGTCTTGGCGGCAGCCGGCTCGGGCAAGACCCGCGTGCTCACGCGTCGCATCGCCTGGCGAGTGAACGAGGGCACCGCCTCCGCACCGTACGTGCTCGCCCTCACCTTTACCCGCAAGGCCGCTTCTGAGCTTCGGGCGCGGCTATGCAACCTCGGGCTCCCCGAGCCCGCAACGGCCGGGACCTTCCACGCCATCGCGCTCGGCGAGCTGCGACGCCTGGCAGCCGAACGTGGGCGGGCGGCACCTGTCGTGATCGCCTCCAAGGCGCGACTGCTCGCCACGGCGGCAGGCCCAGAGGCCGGCCGCGACCGCGCCCTACTCGCAGAGCTCGCCTTCGAGATCGAATGGGCACAGGCCCAGTGCCTCACGGCTCGGGACTACTTCAGGGCGGTGAGCACCTCCGGACGCTCCAGCCAGTGCGAGCCGGCGCTTGTCGCAGAGGTCTGGCGGCGCTATGAGCGGGAGAAGCAGCGCCGTGGCGTGCTCGATTTTGACGACTTGTTGCTCCGCTGCGCGAACGAGCTACGCACCGACGCGGATTTCGCCGCTTCAGCCAGGTGGCGCTTCCGCCACCTGTTCGTCGACGAGTACCAAGACGTCAACCCCGCCCAGGTCAGGCTCCTCGAGTCCTGGCTCGGCAACAACGACGATCTCTGCGTCGTCGGCGATCCCGACCAGGCGATCTATGCCTGGAACGGGAGCGACCCGCGGGCGCTCGTCGAGTTTCCTCAGCGCCATCCAGGCTCGCAGGTCATTCGCCTGGCCATGAACTACCGCTCCTGCGAGGCCGTATTGGCGGTTGCTTCCTCGGTGCTCAAAGCCGAGCACGCCATGGAGATCTCCCGTTCGCCCGAGCACCCCTCTGCGCCGGGGACCGACGGGTTCGCGGCGCCCACCTCCGCCTTTCACGGCCCGGGCGGGCGCCCGGAGCCGGTCGTGGCGTACGAGACCGATGTGGACGAGGCGCGTGGTGTCGCGGCGTGCCTGAGACACGCTCGCAGCCCAGGCGCACCGTGGTCGAGCCTCGCCATCTTGGCCCGAACCAACGCCCAATTGGTCCTGTTCGAGCGCGAGCTGCAAGCCGCCGGCATTCCATTTCGCAGCGGAGGCGGTCGTGCCTTTTTCGCCCGACCCACGATCCGGCGGGCTCTCGATCGCTTGGCACGCCAGTCGGACGCGTCCGGGTTGCGTGCCTGGGTCGACGACCTCAGCGGGGAGGGTCCCGAGCTGGTTCTCGACGCTGATGACGAGGCCGATCTCCTCCAAGCTCCGCCCGGCGACGACGACGGCGGGCTACCCGGGCCGGACGCCGATCTCGCCGAGCTCACCAATCTTGCCCGCGAGTATCTCGGTCGTGACACGAGCCCGAGCCCAGACGGGTTCGTCTCCTGGCTCGAGGCGAGCCTGCGCTCGGATCCACCCCGCCAGAGCGGGGACGCGGTCGACCTCGTGACTTTCCACCGTGCAAAAGGCCTCGAGTGGCGAATCGTCTTCGTGACCGGGCTCGAAGACGGCCTCGTCCCCATAGCCCATGCCCGAAGCGCCCTTGCCCTCGCCGAGGAGCAGCGGCTGCTCTATGTCGCCTGTACCCGGGCGATGGACGACCTGCGTTGCTCCTGGGCGCGCGAGAGGTCTTTCGGGGGCCGTCGGTCGAGCCGCAAGCCCTCGCCGTACCTGGCGGCGATCGAGGCCACTCACAGAGATCTCGTCCGCTTGAGCGAGGTGACACCGGAGCGTTTCGAGGCCTCCCAACGCCAAGTGCGGATGCTCCTCGCAGGCCGGGACCCGTCACGGCGCGACCAATGAGCGGCCATCGACCGGATCGTGCCCCCGGATCGCTCGTCCGAGTACCATTACGGGCGCACTAGCATTTTCCCGTCCGAAAGGGTCACGCTGCCACGGTGGCTGCAGAACGGCACGTAATGGGCTTTTCCGTAAAGAGACAAGACGCCAGGCAAGTGCGTGAAGATTGGCCTGGGAGGAGAGTGGCTGATGCCTAACGGCGACAGTGGCGCGTCTGACCTGGAAGCACGCAACCACTACCTGAGCATCATCGATGATGCTTGGGAGGTCTATCGCGAGGCCGTCGAGGTCGCATGGTCAGCTTACGAGGAAGACCTGAAGCCGGTGCGCTCGGTATACGAGCAGGCGCAATCGACCGCGGAAGAAGCCCACGGCAACGCGATCGATGCCGCCTGGGCTGACTACAAGCAGGCTGTTGCCAACGCACCCACGACGATGCGTCGCGACATCGTCGCCCAGGCCCGTGCCACCTACAACGAGCTGGCAGCCCAGATCCGCAAGACCTACAACGAGAGCATGGCCATCGCCCGGGATGACTACCTCCGGTCCGTGGACGATACGAGAGCCGCCTACCGGGCAGCCGTCGACGGCGAACTCGATTCTCACCGTGATGCAGTCCGTGCCGCATGGAGCAGCTACCTGCAAGCAGTGGACTCCAGCCTGCTCGTCGACGACTGAGTTCTCCCAGGGTGCGGCCGGCTTGTGCCGCTGCTAGATTTCCCCTGCTTAATCGACTCAAGACATCGACTCACTAGTAGAACGGGCTTTCGCCCCCGGCGGTAGCCCCTGGCGGACTGGACGCGTTCATGCACATTTCAGCCAGAATCGAGTACGCGCTGCGGGCACTTTGCACCTTGGCCGCCCGCGACGGCGAGCCTCTTACCGCGGAGGAGCTCGCCGAGTCTCAAGGGCTTCCCGTGCGCTTCCTACGTGCCATTTTGAACGACCTGCGCCGGGTTGGAATCGTCACGAGCCAACGCGGCAACGAAGGTGGCTACAAGCTCGCCCGCCCCGCCACAGAGATCACCATCGGAGATGTGTTCCGCCGTCTGGAGGGGCCGCTGGCCGAAGTCCGCGGAATGCGCCCTGAATCGGCCAGTTACGAGGATGCAGCCGTCCATCTTCAAAAGGTGTGGGTGGCGGTTCGCGCCTGCCTTCGCGGTGTGCTCGACGAGGTAACCCTCGACCAGGTGGTGTCGGGCAAGCTCCCGAGCCAAATCGTCCGGCTCGTGACGCGCCCTGGGGCGTGGGAGCCGCACTGACATCGGGTTCGCGCCAGCGAGCCGGGGTTTGACCCGTCGCCTCTCAGATCTCGCTACGGGGCCCCGTGACGACCCAGCGGCCGTCTACCGCGTAAGGCTCAGTTGGAAAGCCAAGGGCGAGAAGAAGCGGCCCGAGCGCCTCGTTCAAGATGTCTACCGACTCGCTTTCGCGCAAAGGTGCCGGCTCGCCCGGCACAGGCAGGTCCCGCAGCTGCCAGCGCACAACGACGCCTCCGTGTCCCCCGAGGTCCACTGCCACGGTCGACAGGTAGCAGCCGGCAGTCGAGCCCCCTGGCGCCTGCGCGCCCGCACCGAGGCCCATCTCCTCTATGGCCGTCAAGAGGTCGCCGCGTATCTCCTCGACCCCGGGCAGTTCCTCGCCACCGGCATCTGAAGCGGCCGGATCGAACTCGAGGTCGAACTCGAAGTCCTCGAGCCTCTCGTCCCCTGTCTCGTCGCTCATCGGTGCCTGACCATTCCGTGCCCTCGTTCGTCACGTCTTCCGGCCACGCCGCTTTCGCGGCGCCCAACGCCCGTCTTTAGGACAGGCCTATCACTGATGCTACGTGGCTGGGCCCGGTTCGCCGCGGATTATCGCCCCAGCCGCCAGGCACGATGATGCCAGGAACCCGCCGCCGCCCCTCGAAGACGCCTCGGTTGCTTGCACACTCCCGCAATCAGGCCCGAGCTGGGCAAGTGAGGAGGCAATCCGAGCTTGCTTGCGAACCGGGGTCGTATAGGCGCGGGCCAAAGCGATCACCGAGAGGAAGCTCTCGAGCGCGCCGGATCACCTCAAGGCGTCCTCGGTGTTCGCTCCGCCCACCGGCTCGCGCTCCCTGCCTTGTGCATGGGGCATGCTCACGGGCTTGGGGCTCGCGCAGCCGCCCGGGCATAGACCTCGCAAAGTCCGCCGGAGAACACGCTCAGTTTCGCCTGCCGAAGGTCCGCCATCTGGTCGAGTAGCACCTCGAGCTCAGCCTTGCTCAAACCACCGGAATGATCGAATTTGGAAAGATCCTTGTAGGAGAAGGCGGATGGATCGCAGGTCATGTGTTCGAGCGCGACGTAGTACGCCCTCTTGCTCGTCGACACCTTGGCCTCTTTCAAGTCGAAGCCGATGGCCACGACAGAAAGCCCGACGGCGAGCAAGCACGGCAGGGCGAACCAGCCCGCAGTCCTGCGCCGGCGTGCTGCCTGGCGGTCATCACTCATGCGGACAGCCACCAGCCGCGTGATGATCAGGTAGATCCCGATCACCACCGGAACAGTCAGAACCACATATCTCGAAGACAGGGCCGAGTCGATTCCGATCTGGAGACGACTGACCCCGGTTGCGACCGCCGCCATAACTCCAAAGGCGATCAAACCCACACCGACGTGCACCGACCGGTCGTCCCTGAGTCTGCGGTCGAAGTACCAGACTCCCAATAGAACCCCCGCTACCACCACCTCGACGATCCCGATCGACCGAGCAAGCGGGAGCTCCTTAACACCACCTCCAACGATCCCGTTTCCAAGACATATGAGGGCGAACTCCCCTACTTCGCCCAGATGGTGCAACGGGTGGCCCGAACCCGCCGGCGAGCTGCCGAGGAAATAGACGATGAGAAAGACGACGCTCACGGCCGTGAACACGAGCTTTTCGCGCAGGCGAGAACGTGAAAGGGGGAGCCAGAGTATTAGCGCGCAGGCGATCCACGAAAGAGTGCCTGACTCGCCCGTGAACGAGGCGATGGCGCAAGCGACGACGGCTAACGCGAGCAATCGGATGCTGTTGTTGCCGCCAGATCGGAGTTGCTCGATGAGCAGTATGGCGATGAAGGCGAGGGCCACTGCAGCCAGGTTCATGAGGTTCCACTCGTCGAGAAGGTTCTGCCAGTTGTCCCAGCAGAATATGACCAGTGCCACCGGATAGGCCGCCGTCAAGACGACGAGAAGCCGTGCGCGCGGCAGAGCGAAGCGAAAGGCACAAATGGCGCAAGCCGTCTCGATCATGCCGACCGGGACAGAGAGCAACTTGACGAGCTGAACATTGAGGGCGAAGAATTTCCCGTCGAGCAGAAGTCCAAGTCGCTCGAGCACCGGTCGACCGGCGCCATAGAAGCTGAAGATCTCTCCCCAAGGGATATGCCCGGTCCTGGTGAAATTCGCGATCACGGGCACGAAGTACCAGGTGTCGGAGATCGGTATGTTCGCGCTCGATTTGATAATGAACCGCGCCTCCAGGACGGGAAGTACCAGGTAAGCGGCGATGACAACAACGAGAGCTAAGCGCGGGGCCCAGACGTGGCCAAACCGCTGGTCACTTGGCGAGCTCATGCGCTTGCTGAAAGTAGCAGACCAGACAGGTCGCTGGCCTCTTGCGGGGCGGGCCCCACGAGCGGACAGAGCCCCTCGCCAACTGGCTCCTCGACACGCGGCGCGGCCGAGCCCTACCAGCGGGAGGCTGTCACCGGCAACTTAAGAGGCGAGGACCTCAGCGGCGGGCGCCAGCGTCCCCGGCGAGCCGGCGCGAGCCGGCGACGAGCAAGTCGACCTCGGCGGGGGTGTTGTACATGGCCAGCGAAGGACGTACGGCCGCCTCCAAACGTTAGCGGCCCAGGATCGGCTGGGCGCATTGATGACCGGCGCGTACGGCGATCTCCTCCTGGTGGATCGCCGAAACGACCTCCTCCGGTCGGTAACCGTGGAACACGAAGGTGAGCACGCTTGCCTTCTCGGGAGCCGTGCCGATCATGCGCAGGCCGGGAACATATCGGATCTCGGCCATTGCGTAGACGACCAGCTCGTGCTCGTAGCACTCGATGGCACCTCGGCCGAGCCGCTGAGGTACTCGAGCGCCGTGCCGAGCCCGACGGCGTCGGCGATGTTGCCCGTTCCAGCTTCGAACCTTGCGGGGGGGCGCTGGTTGACGGTCCGTTCCAGGGTGACGTCGGAGATCATGTTCCCACCGCCCTGCCAAGGCGGCATCTCCTCGAGGAGTTCGGTCTTGCGTAGAGGGCGCCGATGCCAGTCGGGGCGAAGATCTTGTGTGTGGGCGACAGCCTGCGCCCTGTCGACACCTTGGCACCAACGCGGTGGGCCGCCTCGATGATCTCTTTGACCGAAGCAATTGTCCCGAGCACGTTCGAGACGTGGGTCATTGAGACCAAGCGGGTCCGCTCGTTCAACAGCTCGCCGTACGAGCGCGTCAGGCGTGAGCGTGCGCGAGAAGTAGAGCGATATCAGGTACGAAGCGATGGCGTTGCGGGTTATGCCCATGAAGCGCTCGGACAGACCCGGCGACTGCTCACCGGTCAGGCCGGGCTGGTACAGACCGATCCTGACGCCTCTCTCCGACGCGAAGCAGGATGACGTTGGACTCACCATGGTTTGATCGGGACCGTGTCTGACGGGACGGTGGGGATGCAACGTCAGGTGATGAACTGCGGGCCTTGGATGCTCACCGTGGTGGGCGGGACGCCACGGCGGGTGCACTCCCTGCTAGGCCGCGATGGCAAGCGGATGGGCGACGAAGAAGGCCGGCTCTTTCCAGACCTTGGTGATCAGCTGGTCAAAGTCGTCCGGCGTGGGCGGTCTGGTGAGGGTGGAGATGCACTGACCGGGGTCGGTGACGGCGAGCAGAACGAATCGGCATCATTATTGATGAGCCCGCACTCCTGACGCTCCTTGACCGTCTCGATCGTCAGCCTGATCTGCTCTGCGATCTGGTCGAAGGGGCTGTAGAGGTCCGAGATGCGGGTGTCGATGTCGACGATGGTCGCCACGTGTTTAGGAAGTCGTCCGACCTCATCATTGGCGTCGGACGCTACGTGCTCATGCAGGCCTGCGAACACGCAAGACTGGCAGAAGCGCGGGCACCTCGTCGGGGTGTCTGTCAACGTCGGTGCCCGCCAGCTCCATTACGACGTGCTCATCGACCACGTCCGCGAGGACTTGGCCTCGAGCGGGCTCGACCCCGGCCATCTCACCCCGGAGGTCACCGAGTCGAGCCTCTCGATCGACCCGAAGATAACAGCCCAGCACCTGACGGCCCTGTCGGAGCTCGGGTGCCTATCGCCATCGACGACTTCGGGACCGGATACTCCTCTCGTTCTTACCTCCGCGAGTTTCCCGTCGACGTCTTGAAGATCGACCGCTCCTTTGTCGCCCAGCAGGACAATTCGGCCGAGACCAGCTTCTTGGACGCCCTCATCCACCTCGGCAGTCCCTCGGATTTGTCACTATCGCCGAGGGCATAGAGCAGATCTCCCAACTAAAGAAAAGGGCTGTGAAGGGGCCAGGGCTTCCTGTTCTCAAAGCCGCTCCCTGCCGACGAGATCGAACAGATAATCGACAAGGTCCGGCTACCTCGTCGCCTCCTCGCTCGTCCCGCTCGGAACTCTCCTCGAATCGTTGATGGAGACTCAGCAAGCATTCGGGGCTGTGTTGCTGCCTCCCAAGACTTTGAACGGACAATCGTTGCCGCCGGACCTTTTGTCGAGGAGAGGGTGCCCCCGAGAGACAAGCAGCATCCGATTGTCGAAGAGGACGATCGCTTAGCTTCCTCGGTCGCCGGCCACCACTCAGGCCAGGGCCTTGGGTGAGCTCGCGGCCAGAGCGTGGGCACGGCCCCCGCCGAGACGCCCTTCGCGTGGGCATGCTCGAACAACTTGTTTGCGCCCCCTCCATGTATTCGACTGACTGGAATAGACAAGAGGTGATCAGCGAGAAGTGCCTCGGGACAACACCCGGTTGCCCGGTGACCGTTTGCTCGTACTGTCGCTACATCGAGTCCGAGCCGATCTGCGGACTATCGAATCCCGCTCGATATATAGGTTCGGATCCCGACCCTGAAGTCCGTGCGGGGTTGCCACTTCTGCATAGGCAGTTTGCTAACCCATCCGAGCTCTGTTGGGCGAGGCTGTACTCTTCGCACAAAGCGCACCCCTATTAGTTGTTCGGAACTAACAGGGACAGGTGCGTCTCTGCTTGTTACGGTACGTGCTCGCGAGGCGAAGCCGGGGGGACCATCCGCCGGGATCGGGAGTGCGAGGGGGCTCTGAGTATCTCGATGGGCGAAAGATTGCACGCAGCTGAGTTGCAGTACATGGTACTGCCCGATGAGATAAAGCCGTATCTGCTTGCCCGCGTCCGCTGGCCGGACGTCGCCCAGGCGATCAGCGCCGGGCGTCCTGACTGGCAAGAAGACCCGGGTCTGTTCGATCTTCCCTACGACCCGAGCAGCGTAACTGTGACCCGTGCCGAGGCAACCTCCATTGCCGAAGCGTGGGGAGCCGACATCGACTCCGATACCGCTCTTCCCGCACTCTCGCTGATTCGACGTATGCCGGCGAACTGGTCCAACCTCGTGCCCGCAGAAAAGCGCGCCTGGTCTTTGGAATACGTCACGGGGCGACACCGTCCTGCCCCGCGCCCGGGCCGCTTACGATCGCATTTTCGTACCCGCGAGCCTTCTCAGCAAACGACAAGGCTCATCGGCCTACCTGCAATGAAACCTCGTCTCGCGCCCATCTACGACTCGGCATCACGGAGCGACAGCAGTCCGGCCACCGTGGCGACCGAGCGCCGGGGCTATCCCAGGGTTCCGGTCCAAGGACGTGCGCAAATCAGCAGTTATCGCAAGGCCATCTCCGCCCATTTGGTCGATCTCAGCCAAAGCGGTGTCAATTGCGTCGTCCCCGACGCTAGGTCCCTCCGGCAATTCGGTCTGAATCTTGACTCGCCCGTTGTGCTTGAGAGCGGGCTGTCCGGTTCTCGAATCAGACTTGACGTCAACGGTCGGATCGTCTGGCGCAGGAACCTCGGCCCTGGGATCAGGCTCGGCATTGTCTTCGGGGAACTCAACAACGACCAGGCCGAGCAAGTACGACAATTTCTCGTAAACGCCAGCGCCCACCAGGAATCCTGAAATGCAGATACCTGTTCCCAGCAACGCCGCACAGCCGCCTTCATCGCTCGACATCTCCTCCGACCCGATGGGGGGTCACGCCGCCGGCTTCACGGGAAGCCCGCAGGATCCGACCTCGGCACCATTTCCCGTGCGCCGAGGTTCTGATCGTCGGCTGAGGGGACTCGACTTAGGCAGCCAGCACCTTGAGGACGCCACCTCACGCCAGGCGAGGAGGAAGCTCCCCCGTCGCCGGCACCGTCGTCGACTCCTCGTCGAATGGGTGGCAGCTCTTACCGTCGCGGTTCTGGCCGCACTGGCGCTTCGGGCTTCTGTCGTCGAGCCCTTCTCGGTCCCTTCGGCGGCGATGATGCCTACGCTCCATATTGGTGACCGCATTCTCGTCGTGAAGTCCAGCCGACTCGCCGGCCCAATCCGGGGCGGGGACATGGTCGTCTTCAGACGTCCGAATGCCTTCCCCTGCAGCACGGGACGGAACAAGGCCTCTAACCTCGTCGAGCGCGTCATCGCTCTTCCCGGAAACACCATCTGGTCCGCCGGAAGGCACATCTTCATAGATGGGGCACAGCTAAACGAGCGGAGCTGGTACTGGACCAAGTACGGACAGATAGGATCGACGCCCATAAGCCGCATGACGATCCCGCCAAATCACTATTATGTGATGGGAGATAACCGCTCAGACTCATGCGATTCCCGTGCATTCGGGCCGATCTCCAGGTCCGCGATTGTCGGAAAAGTGGTCGCCATTGTGGTGCGCGATCGCCACCCGTACATCCATATCTTCTGATCCGGACCCTGGGTGTGCGGGTCAGCCCAGCTCGTCACATGGTACTTGTTCAGCGGTATGGACGGATCTCTGGGCGGCGGCGTAGATCTCTGAGGTCTAGTCTGCAAATCCTGTCCGGCTCGGTTCTTTTCGCCATGTTGGTCGCTGCCTGCAGCCAGCCTGGAGCAGCCCCTATGAGCATCTCCCTCCTACCAAACAGCTCTGCCAAGAGCCAGACCTGGGCTTGGACAGCCGGATGCCAATTCGGCCCGTACGTACATAAAGCCTGCCAATCAGCGGGACCCGTCCTCGGGACTGCTCAGCTGAACGCAGATGAATGGAATCTCGGGGCCGGCGCCGCAACCGTCGGATCACTCGGCATGTCGATGAGGTCTCCTGGTGGCTTGGACATGCACGGAGACTTTCGGACTGCGCCACCGTGTACAGCATCTTCTTGTATCGCACCCAGGGCTAATACTTGGGTACGCGCCTACCCGAATGTTCTTTATGGCATTAACCAATGCCACAAGGCAACCTCCCCACCGGAGTCAGAACTGCTCCCGCTCCCTATCAAGGTGAGCGCGATTCCCTCTGACCTCGTCGGGGTCACCTCCTACGCTGAACAAGCCCAGCACGCGACCTATGACGTCGCCTACGACCTCTGGCTAAATGACTCAGCCACGCGTCGCCCCTGTAACACTAATGGGTCGATTGAGGTCATGGTATGGACGGACTACGATCAGCGCGCAATGCTGCCCGGGGACATGCAGACCGCATCAGCGACCATCCCGTTTGCAGTCAACGGAGTCGTGCAACCGGACAAGTCCGCCTGGTGGACCTACGTCAGCAACGTCTTCCAAAAGGGACAGACGGCGCCCTGGGGGGGCACGGTATGGTTTGTCCTGAATTCAGCCGACATGATCAGCCATGGAACGGTGAGCGTCGATCTCAGTGGGGTACTCTCGGCTGTGAGTTCGTTGCTGCAGAACTACTACGGCTGGACTGGGTTCGGGCACCATTATTGGCTTGACACCATACCATTCGGCATGGAATTCGGTCCCCAAAGCGGGACCCTTTATGGCGCGGGCCCGGCTCATTTCACGATGAGGTTCTCGTCGTATTGCCTCGACGTGGGAACGACGCTTTCCAAGGCAGCCTGTCCTGCCGGTTGAGCCGTGCGACCCTAAACAACACATCACAGGGTCGGTCCACGCCTCGCGGAAGGCTCGCTCCTGCTAGCGGAGCGTGAGCGCAACGGCGCCTGAGAGTACGCCGGATAGGTTCTCGTCAACGGCGCTGACAGCGACCCTTGAAAAGGTTCCGCCCCATTCCGTCGTGGCGAGCTGGTGGCTCCCGGCCGACTCTTGCACGCGGAAAGTGAGCGCCGGGATGTGCTTTGCGGGGCCGGCGTCATTGATGACCTCTTCGAGCAGAGCGCGCGAGGACGTGTGAAAGCCCAGCCTGAAGCCTGGAGACGATGCTTGCGGCGGCTGAGCGAACTCGACTGACGACACCGAGTACCAGGGAGCTCCTCTTGACGAAGTCAAGCCGAGTTTGATGGAGACCACAGTGGCGGGCTCGTGGGACGAAGGCGACGCTACGGGAAATGGACCCAGCACTCTCGCGGCCTCATGCGAGGTGAGTACGTCGCTCAAGGCGACAAGCGAGAGCGTTACGCTTCCTGACGGCGATCCAGACAGCTCTTCCTGGAAAGATGTCACGCTTGCATTGGAGAAGCTCGCCGTCCACTCCGTCGTGGCCGGCCGGTGACTCGCACCGGGCGTTCGGACGACGAGAGTCAGCGCCGGCACTCGTTGTCCGAGGCGTGCCCAACGAACAACCTCGTCCAGAAGGGCCATCGACGAGGTGTTGAAGCTCAGTTCGAATGCCGCGGGAGGCTTCCCCGGCGAGTAGGACGCGAGGCGGACCGAGGAAACCGAGTAATAGGGAACCTGTCTTGACGAGATGGAGCCCAGTTTGACGAAATCATCGGTGAGATTCGGAAAGCTACGTACGGCGACGCGATTAGCCACGCTGTTTGCGCGAAGTAACGTGCCCGGCGCGACAAACACACCGGCCACAGCTCCGACGCCCACTGCGAGCACCGCCGCTGCAAGCGGAGTGAGAAGTCGGAGTGACGGCCTGCGCCGATTGGCTAGGCGAAGGCACCGCTCTGCGAAGCGTTGCCGGTACGTAAGGGCGGGAACGCGTTGGGCCCGTAGGTTCCAAATCGACGCGAGCGGGGCGCAGAAGTACACCGTCCCTTGAAGGGAGATGATGAATATGAGCAGCAATGGCGGATGCCGCTCAGCGGCTAAGAGACCCGCAGAAACATAGAGGGCGGCTGCCAACAAGAACTCGAAGCGGCTCGCCCGGACTGCGGTGCGCAGCCGCCGATGACGTCCACCTGTCTTCGACGTTCTGAGGAACACTCCATCGCGACGCGCCATACCCTCAATGCAGGCAAGCGCAGTGATCCAACTGGCGGAGAGGCTAATTAGCAGGGACAGAAAAGCGCGACGATGCGACATTGTCGTCCAAACTCGCAGCGTCCACATCATGCAGATGGTGGCGATCAGGATTAGCGACATGGGCAGGAGCGAGCGGTCGCCCGCGAACGGCGTAAGAGCGAAGTGAGAACCGGCAAGCCTCAGCCCGGTGACGACGAGCAGCAACAGCGCGAAGCCGAACATCAGGAGGTCCCTCGTCCATGACATGCAGGCCATGAGGTAATCCCTGCGCTGGGCTCTCGAGAGATGGTTCTCAGGCGAACTGTCCCAGGGGATAAGGCTCCGCCAGTGGAGCCGGAAGATCTGCATGGCGCCGAAGCACCACCGATGCCGCTGGGTGTTCAGCCCCGCAAAGGTTGGGGGCACAACGCCCCGGCCGAAGCAGCGTGGCACGTAGAGTCCCGACCAACCTGCTTTGGACATTCGCAGCGAGGCCTCGGTGTCCTCGCTGATGCACCATTCGTTCCAGCCGCCGATGCCAACGAGCGCGCTTCGACGGAACAGACCCATAGTCCCGACGAAGGGCACCGAGTCGCGCTCGTTGCGCGATGACATGATCGCCAGATAGAAACCCTGATACGAGTCGACACACGCCTGGTAATAAGCGCTGCCCTCGAAGTCGCGGTTGCCTTCGAAGGTTTGGATGAAACCGACGTCAGGATTGACGAAGTACGGGATCGTCTCGCGTAGATAATGCGGTTGGACGATGTCATCAGCGTCGATCAATCCGATGATCTCGGCACGGGGGTCGGTGTACCGTCGCAGGGCGAGGTTGCACGCGCCTGCCTTGTAGCCCGGCCAAGGTGCAACGTGGACGAAACGGACGCGTTCGCGACCTCGGCAATACTCCTCCACCGGGCCCCACACCGCGGGATCAGAGGTGTTGTTGTCGACGACGACCACCTCGAAATTTGGATAGTCGATCCGCTCGACCGCCTTGATCGTGTTGATCAACAAATCCGGGGGTTCGTTGTAAGCGGGTATGTGCAGGGAGACCATCGGCAGGTAAGAAGCATCAGCCTTGGGCGCAGGGCGCGAATGGCGTGTACGGCACAACACGTCGCTGACGTAGCTCATGTTCGAGCCCCACACCAGGAAGGCAAGAAGATCGAGGGCAAGCAGCAGCGAGGCCGTCACCGCCTCAGCGATCGACAGCGTGGCCGACGCCGCCACGAAACCCGCGAACGCGATGAAGGTGAAGCCCGCCGCAAGATAAGAGGCATGGAAGACCTGCCCGATGACACCAACGTCGTTGCGCAGGATGATGACGATGATCGAGAAGAGCACGAGCAGGTAGGCGGCCAACTCAAGCCCACCTAGAGATAGTCCCCACAGCTCGGCGGTGACAAAGCACGCCAGGGCAGCGATCGCCACCGCGCCGAGAGCAGCGAGGAGGACTTCGGTGACCCTTGAACCCGTCCACCGAAAAGTCGTGCCGATGCGCCTCGCGGGGGTCACCAGCAGCAGGGTCGCTATGAGCAGCTGAACGAAGGAGACCATGAACAAGTCGTAGAGACTGAAGTGGCGCAGCACCAGAAACCCCCTGGACTACTGAAGCGAGAGCGTCACGGTGCCCGTCGGCGAGCCGGACAGGCTCTCGTCGAACGAAGTGACGGTGGCTCTTGAGAATGTACCGGTCCAGCCAGTCGTCGCCAGCCAGCTCGCCCCGCCGGGCTCTCGCACGACGAAGGTGAACCTGGTGAACGGCTGCCTGCTGCCCGCGTTAAGAACGAGCGAGTTGAGCAAGCCAATAGACGAAGTGTTGAAGCTGAAGGTAAATCTGCCTCCCCCTCCGCTCGAAGGGGACGACAGCATAAAGAACAGAACCGAAGACACCGAGTAGTAAGGAGCCTGCTTCGAGGAGGCCGAGCCCAGCTCGATGGAAACCTGCGGGGCGGTCGACGGTGACGAAGCCGCTACCTGACGGAAAGTCCCAATTTCCCCGGAAGCCCTCCGCGAGGTCAGCGTCTTGCTCGAGGCGAAGAGTTCGAGCGTCACATTGCCTCCGGGCTGCGACAGGTTGTCGGCGAAAGACGCGACGACGGCACCCGGGAAGGTGCCGGCCCACTCGGTCGTCGCCAGCTCACCGCTCGTGCCGGGTTTACGGATCACGAGAGTCACTCCCGGGATTCGTTGTCCGGTGCTGCCGTCGTGCGCAAGGTCATTGAGCAGGGCAACCGAGGCGGTCCCGAAGCTCAGGTTGAACCGGGCAGCACTGTCTGTGCGAGACGAAGACGGCCCCGGCGAGAGCCTCACCGACGACACAGGGTAATACGGAGCCGCCTTTGACGAGCCCGAGCCGAGCTTGAGGAAAACATCGATGGCGGCCGGGGAATCGAGCAGGCTTTCCACCGGAATGCTTTTGTTGGCGGCAACGCCGTTCGCGCGAAGCAACTGGGCCGGCGCCATCAAGGAGCCGAATACCCCCCCGGCACCCAAGGCCAGCACCGTCGCCGCGGCCGGCGCAAGGACGCCCAACCGGGGACGACGGCGACTCGCCTCCCGCAGGCGTCGTTGCTCGAAACGCTGGCGGTACGTGTGGGCCGGGACGCGTTGCGCGTGAAGATTCCAGAACGAAGCGATCGGTGAACACAGGTATACCGTGCCCTGGAGGGAGATAATGCCGATTAGCAGCAAAGGTGGATGCGCCGACGTGGCAAGGAGGCCCGCGGAAACGTACAGAGCGATCGTCAAGAACAACTCGAAGCGGCTTAAGCGGAAGGCCGTTCGCAGTCTTTGATGAGTTCCGGCAGCCTTTGATGTCCTCAAGAACACTCCGTCGCGACGTGCCATGCCCTCGATGCAGGCGAGGGCGGTGATCCAACTGGCCGAAAGGCTGATGACCAGACCCAACAGGGTCCGTCGATGCGACATCGTCGTCCAGTGTCGCAACGTCCAGGTCATGCAAACGGTGGCAATCAGGATGAGCGACATCGGAAGTAGTGACGAATCGCCCGCCAGCGGCATGACGGCGAAGTGGGAGCCTGCGAGCTTCAGTCCGGTGACCGCTAGCAACAACAGCGCGAAGGCGAACATAAGGAGGTCGCGATTCCACCCGAGGCAGCCCATCAGGTAGTCCCTGCGCTGACCACTAGTGAGGTGGTTGTCAGGTGATCGGTCCCACGGCATCAAGCTCCGCCAGTGGAGTCGAAAGATCTGCATGGCGCCGAAACACCAGCGATGCCGCTGGGTGTTCAGTCCCCTGTAGGTAGGCGGCACAACTCCCCGACCGAAGCAACGCGGGACGTACAATCCCTTCCAGCCGGCTTTGGACATCCTTAGTGAGGCCTCGGTGTCCTCGCTTATGCACCACTCGTTCCAGCCTCCGATGCCGATGAGCGCGCTACGACGGAACAGGCCCATCGTCCCGACGAACGGCACTGAGTCCCGCTCGTTGCGCGATGACATTACCGCCAAGTAGAAGGCTTGGTAGGAGTCGACACACGCCTGGTAGTAGGCGCTGCCCTCGAAGTCCCGGTTGCCCTCGAAGGTCTGGAGGAAGCCCAACTTTGGGTCGGCGAAATGGGGAACGGTCTCACGCAGGTAATAAGGCTGGACGATGTCATCGGCGTCGATCAAACCGATGATCTCGGCCCTTGGGTCGGTATAGCGGCGCAACGCAAGATTGCACGCACCCGCCTTGTAGCCCGGCCATGGTGCGACGTGGACGAAGCGCACACGCTCGCGGTGTCGGCAGTATTCCTCCACCGGGCTCCAGACGGCCGGATCCGAGGTGTTGTTGTCGATAACGACTACCTCAAAGTTTGGATAGTCGATCCGCTCGACCGCCTTGATCGTGTTGATCAACAGCTCCGGCGGCTCGTTGTAGGCGGGGATGTGGATAGAGACCATCGGCTGGTAGGAGGGATCCGCTTCCAGCGCCGGGCGTGAGTGGCGCTTCCTACACAAGACGTCGCTGACATAGCTCATGTTCGAGCCCCAGACGAGGAAGGCGACAAGGTCAAACAGGAGCAGGAACGAGGCCGTCACGGCCTCGGCGATCGAGCGCGTTGCCGCTGCGGCGACGAGCGCCGCGAACGAGATGAAAGTGAACCCCGCGGCAAGATACGACGCGTGAAAGACCTGGCCAACAACCCCAACATCGTTTCGCAGGACGATGACGATGATCGAGAAGAGCGCGAGTAGATAGGCGGCGAGCTCGACTCCACCCGCAGGCAGTCCCCATAGCTCGGCGGTGAGGAAGCACGCGAGGGCGGAAACAGCGACGGCGCCAAGAGCACCGAGGAGAACCTCCGTTACCTTCGAGCCTGTCCAGCGAAAACGGGTTCCGAGCTCTCGCGCCGGACTGAGCACCAACACCGTCGACAAGACGAGCTGAACAAAGGAGAGGACAAATAGGTCGTAAAGACTGAACTCACGCAGCACCTGTGCCCCCCTGAGCCGCAGACCTCGCAAACAACGTGCGAAGTCAGGATAGTCGTCCCCGTCCGTCAGGGCCAGTGATTTTTTTGCCGGTCCTCGACGCGAGTGATCGGGAATGTGCCTCGCCGACTACCGCTTCTTGCCGAACCCGTACAGCAGGCCCGCCTGGTTGGAGACATAGACCACGTTATCGCCGATACCTGGCGGGTTGAACGGGTCGGTATTGCCAACAAACCACGTCCCGATGAGTCTCAGCTCCTTGTTGACCGGAACAGCGTCGTAAGCCTGGAGGTGAGCCCCGTCAACCACCCATACGACTGCCGAGCCGGAGTTAGTGCCGTTGGAGGTGACAAGCGGGCCCGACACTCCGAAAACGGCCGGCTGTGAGCCGATCGCCACGAGACTCAGCCGCGGCACGCCCTTGCCTGTCGTCGTGAACTTATAGACATCAACCTCGCCCGATGCGCCAAGTCTCGCGCCCGAGACCGTCGCGACGTAGACATATCCCCCGTTACCCGGCCAGGCACCCGCTGTCCCTATTACTTCACCGTTCGGGCCGTACTCCCCGACAACGAGATCCTTCTTGCCGGGACCCTCACGTATTCCACCGAGGTTGTCTCGGTTCAGCAGGTAGACGATGCCCTCCTTGCCGCTCACCACGAGCAGATGCGGGTACCCAGGTGTGGAGAACTCGCTCGGCAACGCGATAGGCGCGCCGGCGAGATCCCAGTCATGTCCGTCAACGCTGTAGTCGTCGTACATCGAAAAGAAGTCGGTCGCCTTCAGCGAACCATCTGGTTGCACGACGAGTCGGACGACCGAATCGGCCAGATTCGCGGGCGGTGAGTGGCCCGGGATAGTGCCGTTCGGATGCGCGGCGTTGTCATTTTCACCATTGCCGTCGGAGAACAGAATCTGACCAGGACCGTCGGACACAAGGCCACCGCCGCCCTGCCAGATTCCCCCACCACTCCCGCTTCCGGCACCCTGGGTGGTCCAGAGCGTCGTTTGGCGACCTGCGGTCGACACGCCGACTACGAAGCCTGCATACGCCGGATAGTCGCAGTGTGAACCGAACGCGGCGTACACAACACCGTTCAAAAACAACAGGCCGGGCCGCTGCAGCTCCTTGGTTGGACGGAACAGTTGCAGCGGGTTGTTCGTGGCGGGCCCCTCTATTTCGACAGGGAAGTTCGGCATTTCGGCACCATTGACCGGATCTATGGCGTGCATGAACCAGCCGATATGCCCTGCGACGTAGGCCTGGTCGACCAGGTAGACAACTCCGGTCTCCGGGTCCACGGTCGGAGTCGATGTCACCCCCAAATTCGGTGTCAGATCGCCGCAGTGCAGCGGAGCATCCT
Source organism: uncultured Acidimicrobiaceae bacterium (assembly GCA_963779425.1). GTDB lineage: Bacteria > Actinomycetota > Acidimicrobiia > Acidimicrobiales > Bog-793 > Fen-455. The sequence goes on along the minus strand of CAVZYD010000009.1, from coordinate 30,467 downwards.
GAAATGACGTACCAATCCGCCGCGACCACTCGACGGCCCCGGTGACTGGGTTGAGACCGTATATCCAATCTGTCTCGGTCGCCACGAACACAACACCTCCGACGAGAAGGGGCTGCGCGTAGATCTGACCGTTGAGACGTGCGACGAACAACTCGCCAAACTGCGAAGATCCCACGATCTTCGGGCTGAGTCCAGGCTCGTTCGGGTACCAACCGTCGCGCGAGTTGTTGCCACGACTTGTCGCAGCCTGAAAGCTCCCGAGTCGAGCAGTCAAGCGCACCGACGTCGGATCGTCCTCAGGCTTCAGACGATCGGCGGGGCGCTCGGATCTCAGGGGCGTGGCGCCCACGGTGCCCCGCGGCGCACTTGGAACGGCCATCACAGCTAGTACCAAGGCAACAGCAACCGGAACTCGCGTTCTCACTAGGTCGCCTCCCTCGAGGTTTTACCAGGGCGACTCACGGTTCTACCTGGCGACTGCTGCCGGTAGCGTCTGTTTGGCCGCCAACTGCAGAGCAAAATGTCGTCCCGTGACCGGGACACGCCTTTCTGATAAAAGGCCTTGAGAACGAGAGCACAGACGTAGTTGACAGACCAACTTTGTGCCTGAGTTCGAAAGAATACCAGTCCTGGCGGCCAAGACACTTTAGACATTGCCGGTTTGATGGCACCTCCGGAAGGGACCCGGACCGTCTCTTCACAGGCGCTTTCGGCCTCGACAGACCGCGGTTCAGCTCTTGCGCAGTCGACGAGGGGCGCGCCCATGAGCCCGACGGCGCTCCACGGTATGCCCGTAGCTCCGCGCATGAGGAGTCCCAGCCCCGATCTCGCTAGAACGGGAGCTCGTGGGCGCTCAAGCTCGGCTGCTTCGGGCGGTGGTCGGGAACCACCCTTTACCCGTAACGTCGCTCGGTCTAATTTTGCCCAGTGGGCCAACCAAGGGGCAACGAGGATCGTGACTGCCTGTACCAGGGAACCGAACCCCGCTTGAGACTCCTTTCGCCACCGAGGAACAATCGTAGTGATCGATGAGCGGGCGCAGCCTTTCCCTCCTCTCAAACTAAACCCACCGACACACGGCATGAAAGGGTTGCGGCGCCCGCCTCTGTTTCTCGCCGCGGCACTCCTTGCCATTGGTGGTGGTGGTGTCGCCATCGCCGGCTTGCCTGTCATGCACTCCTCCGCGTCCCGGTACCCGACGATATGCCCCGGGGCGACCGTCGCCACTTTCGGCCCAAACGTTTGCGTGTTCAGCAAAACCATGAGCCAGCAGACGATCCAGACCGACGTCAACAACATCTCCGCTCAGCAAGTTCCAATCACCAGTCAGTTCGACAGCGACCGTTACGCTGTCCTGTTCGAGCCCGGAACCTATGGGTCGTCCGCCGACCCCTTGGTGTTTCAGGTCGGTTACTACACCGAGGTCGCCGGTCTCGGCTACCTTCCCCAAGACACGGTCATCAATGGGGCCATCGACGTATTCAACAACTCCTGCAAAGCAAGGACCCTCGATTGCAATTCCGACAACAACTTCTGGCGATCGTTGTCCAACCTGACGCTCAACGTCGATTTGCCGCACTCGCCCCCGACCTACGTTCCGGCCGTTGTCGATCCTAAGGGACCCGGTTGCACCAACACCGAAGAGAGTTGGTCGGCCTCCCAGGCAGACCCCATCAGGCGGGTAATCGTCAACGGCAGCCTCGTCCTCCAGGATTACTGCGCCTCAGACGCTTACGCGAGCGGCGGATTCATCGCGGACAGCCGAGTGAGCGGCCACCTCGACTTCTACGGCAACCAGCAATACCTGGTACGCAATAGCACCATTGGGGGTACGACCGGGTGCCCGCAGGGCCTATGGAACATGGTCTATTCGGGGGTCGCGGGCGCGCCATCGCCCGTATTCGCTGGCCGATGCGAGCAGAACTCCGTCATCTCGACAAGTCCACTGAGCGAAGAGGAGCCATTTCTTTATTCGAGCCGCGAGAATAAGTATCGTGTCTTCGTTCCCGCTGCGCAGCACGATACGTCGGGGCCTTCATGGGCGAGCGGCGAGGAAGCCGGCACATCAATTCCGATCTCAAGCTTCCTCGTAGCTGATCCCGGGACGCCTCTTTCAACCATCAACACTGCGCTTGCCCTCGGCCGCAACCTCATCCTCACACCGGGGACCTATCACCTAGCCCAACCTATCGCGGTCACGCGCGCGAACACCGTGGTGCTGGGAGAAGGCTTCGCCACACTAGTCCCACAACATGGCAAGGCGGCGATGGTGATCGACTCCGACAACGGGGTGAAAGTGTCCGGGCTCATCATCGATGCCGGTCCTGTGAACTCACCCTTCTTGCTCGTTGTCGGAACCCGCATGTCGATCCTTCACAAGACAGAGTCCCCCGACCTGATCCAAGATGTCTTCTTCCGGATCGGCGGCGAGGAGACCACCCCTCTGGGAGCAACCGTCAGCCTGCTTGACAACGCCGATAACTCCATAATTGATGACGTTTGGGCGTGGCGCGCCGATCACGGACGGCTGGTGGGCTGGACCGAGAACTCCGCCAGCACCGGCGTTGTGGTCGCCGGAGACGATGTAACCGCCTATGGACTGGCCGTCGAGCATTACCAAAAGGCCGAAGTTATCTGGCAAGGACAAGGTGGCACGTTGATCTTCTTCGAAAACGAACTCCCCTACGACCCGCCTGCGCAAGCCGCTTGGATGGCCGGTCCCAAACAGGAGGGATACCCAGCTTTCCTCGTCGCCTCAGACGTCAAGACATTCCGGGGCTATGGCATGGGTAGCTATGTCGTCTTCATCGACACCACGGCAGACCTGCACGACGCCGAGCCCTTCGAGGTCCCCGACACCCCCGCCGTGCAGCTGCATGATGTCTTCGCCGTGTGGATCGGTGGCTTAGGAGGAGACGACTCGGTCATCGACGGCGTTGGTGGTCCCGTGACCTCGAGCAGTCCAGGACCGGTGGACGTTGCGAGCTACCCATGACACGGGCTGACACAAACGAGTACGACACGCCTCCTTTCTCGCCCCTGCTGGCGGACAGTACAGTCGCTAGAAAGGTCACGCGCGCTGGATGACCTTGTGAAGCCGCCTGTTCGGCATTATTCTGAGCCTCTCTTTTTTCTGGCACAGTTCCGGAGGTTGAATGAAGAGGGTCGGCCTCATGCTCGTGCTGTTTCTCGCACTATCGCTCGCCACTGCACCATCGGCTCAGGCGCATGGAGGCGCTTCACTATCGAGCGCCCCGGTCGTGACCTCAGGAAGTACTTACTCCGCGAATTTCTCCGTCGATCGTCTTCACAGTGGCAACACGGAGCTGTGGAAGGTGCGTTTGCTTTCTGGGGACGACTTCTTCCTGAATGGGATACGCAGCAAAGCCGCGAGCTCCTTTGTGGTGAGGGTTTTCCCCGTAGGGACCGAAGAAGCAACCGTGTCGACCAAGAGGCCCGTCTATGAGGGCAGGTTGAGTTCTCTCGTAGCCGTCACCGCCTCGCGGAGCGGGACATACCCGATCGCAATCAGCTGCAGCACGAAACGCCGGTGCGCCATAATCAGGTTCTCGATCCTTATAACCCACGAGCTCGTGCTGTACATCCCAAATACAACCCGGCTTGGCCTGACGGGGAGCTTCACCGTTATCGTCCGAACGCCGGGGGGCGCTCCCGCCACCGGGCGAGATCTGATCGTCAGTCTCTACGGCCTGTGGCGCGACACGTCCGCGTCGGTCACCCACCACGTCCTCGGCAGTACCAAGGTGATACATGGACGGGCTGTCTTCACCTATCACCTGCCTACCGGTCTAGCCGGAAAGACGATTTCTTTGCAGGCAATCGCAAGCGGGCCGGGATATCGCGCCGCATCCAGCTCTCTCTGCGAAGCGAACGTGGCCTAACGAGCCTGCCCTGGTCGGCCGCACTGGCTTCGCTTCGAGATGGCGAACCTTTGACCTGGCGACGCAACAGTTCGCCCTTCGGCCAACGAGGGCCGCTCAAAAAGGGCGCGTGACGCAAAGGCTGTGATGAGTGGCGCGTGGCGGGTCAGCCTTCAACGAAATGGGGGCGGACTCACCTCGTCATTGGCCAAGAGCGATGAGGTTCCCGTTGTCGAGTGGCACATAGACGATACCGTTCGACACCGTCGTCTCACCCTCTACCCCGGCTGCTGGCAAATAGTGCAGCAGCGTGGCGCCATTGGCTGGGTTGAGGAACAGGAGGTTCCCGCTCGCGCCATAGCCCATGATCAGGATCCCCGGCACCTCGGTAATGCCCGAGGTCATGCTGCCTTGCACGCATGCGCGCCAGATGAAGTCTCCCGTCGCCGGATTGAGGGCGGAGATGTTCTCATAGCAGCTCGCACCGTTGATGAGCGCGTTGCCTCCGCCTACGTACAGGCGTGTTCCATCCCAGGTCGCGGAGACGATCGAAAGAGGCCCGCCGGCGGGATCGGCGATCCTGGTCTGCCACACCGGGCCGGCAGCCAGGTCGTTGCGGTCCCAGGCGTAAAAGATGCCGTTCTTGTTGATTGCGCCGACGAGTTCGGTTGGCACCCCGTTGATCACGGCGGTGAACAGGGTCGGGGTCGAGCCGAAATCAGGATCGTCGTATATTTGGGATTGAGGTACCGTCCAACTCGACAGGATCGTCAGGTCGCTGGCTCGTAGCTTGATAATGGCCGGAGACAACTCACCAGGCACCTCGCACCCGTTCGGCGTTCCTGTCGTGACGTAAATGCTTCCGTCACTCGTGTCGATGGCCGGCGACGACCATATCCCGCCCCCGATGCAGCCGTTTGGTGCCATGTCGGCGACGTGTTCAACTACGCCCGTCGTCGCATTCATCTCAACCAGTTGGCCTTGGACGAGCGGGCAGTCGCCGAAGGAGGCCACTCCCTCGTAGACGTTGCCGTTGTAGAGAATCGGAGAACTCCACAAAAAGTCCCCTGGCGGAGTCCCGAGGTTCGTCTCCCACATGATCGCGCCGGTGAGCGCGTTGAGCATGTAGAAGTTGTCAGTGCCCCCTGGCACATACAAAACCGGGGTGGTGCCCAACATTGCGGCGGTGGCTGTACCGGCCACTCCGACTACAGGAGGGTTGCAGGAGCTATCTGTGTTGACCCCGAGGTTCGTCGTCCACACGTCGGTGCCGGAGAGAGTGGTGCCGTGTTCGTTGCCGTTCCAGTCCCCCCAATAGACCATATTGTTCGCGACGATGGGTTGGGCGTAAGTCCCGGTGCCGCCGGTATCGGTCCAATGCAGCTTGAGGCTCGTCACGTTGGCGGGCGTTAGACCTGTCGCCGTGGGGTAATAACCGCTCCGGGCAAGGCCGCCGCGATAGGTCGCGACCATCGTCGGCGGGGCCGTCCCCGTGCTGTATGTGAACTCGTCGGCGGCGGTGATCGTGCTGGTGCCTCCCGCGGTGGACACAGTCACATCGGCGATACCCGAGCCAGCAGGAGCCGTCGCGGTGATGCTGGTGTCGCTGTTCACTGTGAAGCTGGCGGCCACGCCAGCGAAGTAGACCGCGCTGGTGCTCGTGAAGCCGGTCCCCGTCACGATCACCGAGTAACCGCTGAATCCCGTGTTTGGACTAACCGCCGTAACCGTTGGAGGGGACGGAATGGTGTAGGTGAACTCGTCCGCCGTGCTAGTACTGCTCGTGCCTCCGGCGGTGGTGACGGTGATGTCAACGGTCCCGCTGCCCGGCGGCGCCGTGGCATAGATGGCGCTTGCGCTGCCCACGGTGAACGACGTTGCCGGGTTGCCTGCCCCGAAGTTGACGACCGTTGCACCCATGAGATTGGAGCCTGTGATCGTCACAAATGAGCCGTTCGGGCCAGAGCTCGGGCTCACTCCAGTGACACTTGGCGGTGGCGGCGCCGCGTAGGTGAACTGGTCGGCCGCGCTCGTAGCGCTCGCCCCGCCGTCGGTCATGACAGTTATATCAACTGTGCCCAACGAGCCTGGGGGTGCCGTGGCGGTGATGCTGGTCGGACTATTCACGGTGTAGCTGGCCGAAGGGTTGCCTGCACCGAAGTCGACAGTCGAGGCATTCGAGAGCCCGGTGCCGGTGATCGTCACAACCGTCCCCCCCGTGCTCCCCCCGGAGCTGGGGCTGATTCCTGTGACGGTCGGCACCGGCGAGGTCGTGTACGTGAACTCGTCGGCGCTGGTCGACGGGCTGGCACCAGCGGGATTGCTGACCTGCACGTCGAAGGTCCCGAGCTGCCCGCTCGGTGCCGTGGCCACGATAGTGGTGTCATTGATGACGCTGAACGTCGAGGCGACGTTTGAAGGCCCGAATGTGATGGCGTCGGCGTCAAGGAAGTTCGTGCCTGTGATCGTTACCACCGTTCCGCCCGTCGTCGGACCCGAGTTCGGGGTCACACCTGTGACAGTCGGGGGCGCGGCGACGTAGTTGTACTGGTCGGCGGCGCTCGTGGCGCTTGTGCCGCCTAGCGTCGTCACCTGGACGTCAACTGTGCCGGTGCCGGCTGGCGCGGCGGCAATGATACTGGTCGAGCTGTTGATCGTGTACCCGGTCGCCTCGTTCGGCCCGAAGGCGATTGCAGTCGCACCGGTCAGATTCGTACCGGTGATCGTGACGGCGGTTCCGCCCTCGCCCGGCCCTGAGTTCGGGCTTATGGATGTGACGCTGGGAGGGGGTACCCCGACAGAAGTGGCCGTGATGAACACGTTTTGGACCTGGTGAACGTCGTTGAAGCCTCCCGTGCCAGCGGTGAAGCCGACGAGCAGGTACGGGGGAAGACTGGTGGCGTAGTTGAGCACCTGGATGCCGTTCATCCATACGACGATGCCGGTCGAAGAAGTGGTGACCACGATATGTTGCACGTTGTTTTGCAGTTGGGGGATCGAGGTGCTGGTGGCGACATAGTTCAGCTCGTTGGATGCCCCGGGGATCGGCCCGTTGGCGATACCGACGAAGTTGTTGGACGGGTTGACGCTGTTCTGCCAAGTGTCAAGGGAGATGGCGTACCCCGCGATACCCGAGAACCCCTCGCCGCCGCCGTTGACGCCGAGCGCCGTCGGAGCGGTGCCGCTCGCGTCGGCCAAAGTTAGCGTGAGTCCGTCGGCGCCCGTGCCAGACCCGATGAAGGCGTCGAAAGATACGGTCACCCCAGCGCTCACCACCGGCGTCGGGTAGAAGGCAGATCCGGCCTGCCAGTTGGTAGCACCAGTCAGCTCCAAGTTGGCCGGCGACGCGCTGGTATTGAGAACCGATGAGCCGTTGAGCTGCCAGCCACCCAACACCGGCGACGGCATGTCGTAGGGTGCCGACCCGGACGTGAAGGTGAACTGGTCGGCCGAACTGGTACCGCTGGTTCCACCACCGGTCCTAACGGTGATGTCGATTGTCCCGGGGGAGCCGGTCGGCGCGATGGCGGTGATGGTCGTCGAGTTGTTGACGGCGAAGTTGGCTGCCGGGTCGCCAGATCCGAAGTCGACGACGGACGTGCCGAGGAAGTTGGTTCCGGTGATCGTGACCAACGATCCGTCCGGCCCCGTGTTTGGACTCACCGCCGAGACGGTTGGCGGGGGCGGCACGGTGTAGGTGAACTGGTCAGCCGGACTGGTCGCGCTCGTCCCACCTGGCGTGGTGACTGTGATGTCGACCGGTCCCGGCGTGCTGGGCGGAGAAATGGCCGTAATCGAGGTCGGGCTGTTGACCGTGAAGTTCGCAGCAGTCTTGGCGAAGCTCACAGCGGTCGCGCCCGTGAAGTTCGTGCCCGTGATTGTCACCGAGGCCCCGCCCGTGCTTATTCCCGACGTCGGGCTGACAGCGGACACCGTAGGCGGCGGCGGCACGGTATAGGTGTACTTGTCGGCAGCACTCGTCGTGCTCGTCCCACCCGGCGTGGTGACCGTGACGTCGACGGTCGCCAGGGCGCCAGGCGGTGAGGTGGCGGTGATCGTGCTCGCGTTGTTCACGGTGAAGGTCGCCGGGTTCCCCGATCCGAAGTCGACCGCGGTCGCGCCTGTGAAGCTCGTGCCGGTGATCGTCACCGACGTGTCGCCCGTGCTCTGTCCAGACGTCGGGCTAATGCTCGTGACCGTGGGCGGCGGCGGCACCGTGTAGGTGAACTGGTCGGCACCACTGGTGGCGCTCGTCCCTCCGGACGTCGTCACCGTGATGTCGACGGTGCCAAGGGAACCGGCCGGCGAGATGGCGGTGATCGTTGTCGAACTGTTGACCGTGAAAGTCGCCGCCGTGGTTCCGAAATTGACGGCGCTCGCACCGGCGAAACCAGTTCCCGTGATGGTCACCGTCGTGGCGCCCGTACTGGGTCCAGAAGTTGGGCTGACCGACTTGACGCTTGGAGGTGGGGGCGGCGTGTAGGTGTACTGATCGGCCGAACTCGTCGCGCTGGTCCCGCCCGGGGTCGTCACCGTGATGTCGTCAGTGCCCAGGGAACCGGCAGGCGAAGTGGCGGTGAGCGAGGTCGAACTGTTGACGGTCAAGCTCGTCGCCGAGGCAGTTCCGAAATGGACCGCGCTCGCACCGGTGAAACCAGTTCCCGTGATGGTCACCGAGGTGTCGCCCGTGCTCGGTCCAGAAGTTGGGCTGACGGCCGTGACCGCCGGCGGGGACGGCGGCGGGTTCGACGTGATAGTGACGTTCTGGACCTGGTGGATGTCGTTGAAGCCACCCGTGCCGCCGCCAAAGCCGACAAGCACATAAGGCGGCAGAGTGGTCGCGTACGAGAGCACCTGGGTGCCATCCATCGTCACGGTGACGCCGACCGAAGACGTTGTCACCACGATGGTGTGCACGACGTTGCGGATGGCGGGAATCGAGGTGTTGGTGGCCACGTAGTTCAACTCGTCCGCAATTCCGGGGACCGAGCCGTTGGCAATGCCGATGAAGTTGTCGGACGGGTTGACGTCGTTCTGCCAGGTGTCAAGAGACACTGCAATCCCGTCGATCCCGGAGAATCCCTCGCCGCCGCCGTTGTCGCCGAGAGCTGTCGGTTGAGTGTCACTCGCATTGGCCAAGATGAAGGTGAGGCCGTCTGCACCCGAACCGGAGCCGATGAAGACGTTGAAAGTGGCGCTGATACCGGCCCCTGGCACCGGTGTCGGGTCGAAGGCTGAGCCGGCTTGCCAGTTGGTGACACTAGTCAGCTCCAAGTTGGCTGGCGAGGCGCCGGTATTGAGAACCGATGAGCCGTTGAGCTGCCAGCCCCCGGCCACGGGTGAGGGGATCGAGTACGAGCCACTCTCGTAGAGGAACTCGTCGGCCGCACTCGTTGCGCTGGTTCCGCCCGGGATCGTGACGGTGACGTTGACCATGCCGCTGCCCGCTGGGGCGGTGGCGGTGATCGAGCTCGAACTGTTGACGGTGAAAGTCGCCGCGTTACCCGAGCCGAAGTCGACCGCGGTGGCTCCCGTGAAGTTGGCGCCGGTGACGGTGACCAGGGAACCGCTCGGGCCCGAGCCTGGGGTCACCGCGGTGACTACCGGCGACGAAGACGGCACGTAGCTGAACTGGTCCGCCGCACTGGTGGCGCTCGTTCCGCCAGCGGTCGTGACAGTGACGTTGACCGTGCCGCTGCCGGACGGCGACGTGGCGGTGATGGAGGTCGAACTGTTGACGGTGAAACTCGCCGTGTTTCCCGAGCCGAAGTCGACCGCGCTCGCTCCCGTGAGATTCGTGCCCGTGACGGTCACCGATGTGCCGCCCGCCAAGGGACCGGCGGACGGGCTCACGGAGGTGACGGTGGGTACCAAGGTGTACAGGAACTGGTCGGCGGCGCTCGTAGCGCTCGTTCCGCCAGCGGTCGTGACGGTGACGTTGACCGTGCCGCTGCCGGACGGCGAGGTGGCGGTGATGGAACTCGAATTGTTGACGGTGAAAGTCGCCGCTGCGGTGTTCCCGAACTTAACCGCACTCGTGCCTGTGAAACCGGTACCCGTGACGGTCACCGAGGTGCCTCCCCCGGACGGCCCAGAAGAAGGACTCACGGAACTGACCGTCGGGGCGGCGACGTAGCTGAACTGGTCCGCCGCACTGGTGGCGCTCGTTCCCCCAGAGGTCGTGACGGTGACGTTGACCGTGCCGCTGCCGGACGGCGAGGTGGCGGTGATGGAGGTCGAACTGTTGACGGTGAAACTCGCCGTGTTTCCCGAGCCGAAGTCGACCGCGCTCGCTCCCGTGAGATTCGTGCCCGTGACGGTCACCGAAGTGCCGCCCGCTGACGGCCCAGAGGAGGGACTCACGGAACTGACCGTCGGTGCGGCGACGTAGCTGAACTGGTCCGCCGCACTGGTGGCGCTCGTTCCCCCAGGGGTCGTGACGGTGACGTTGACCGTGCCGCTGCCGGACGGCGAGGTGGCGGTGATGGAACTCGGATTGTTGACGGTGAAAGTCGCCGCGTTGCCCGAGCCGAAGTCGACCGCGGTCGCTCCCGTGAAGTTGGCGCCCGTAACGGTCACCGACGTGCCGCCTGCCAAGGGACCGGCGGACGGGCTCACGGAGGTGACGGTGGGTGCAGAGGTGTACAGGAACTGGTCGGCGGTGCTCGTAGCGCTTGTTCCGCCGGCGGTGGTGACGATGATGTTGACCGTGCCGCTGCCCGCCGGCGAGGTGGCCGTGATGGAACTCGAACTGTTGACGGTGAAAGTCGCCAGGTTGCCCGAGCCGAAGTCGACAGCGGTCGCTCCGGTGAAGTTGGCGCCCGTCACCGTGATCGAGGTCTCACCGCCCAGAGGGCCGGCGGACGGGCTGATGGATGTAACGGTTGGGGCGGCGGTGTAGCTGAACTGGTCGGCCGCACTCGTGGCGCTCGTTCCGCCCGGGGTCGTCACAGTGACGTCGACCGTGCCGCTGCCCGACGGCGAGGTGGCGGTGATGGAACTCGAACTGTTGACGGTGAAAGTGGCTGCCGCCGTGTTGCCGAACTTCACCGCACTCGCCCCTGTAAGGCCGGTGCCGACGACGGTCACAGAGGTGCCGCCGGCCAAGGGGCCCGCAGACGGGCTGATGGATGTAACGGTGGGGGCGGCGGTGTAGCCGAACTGGTCAGCCGCACTCCTGGCGCTGGTTCCGCCCGGAGTCGTCACAGTGACGTCGACCGTGCCGGTACCTGCTGGGGAGCTGGCGGTGATGGAGGTCGAGCTGTTCACGCTAAAGGTAGTCGCCGCGCTGCTGCCGAACTTCACGACGCTGGCACCAGTGAAGCTGGTGCCGCTGACAGTTACCGAGGTGCCACCTCCCTGCGGCCCGGCAGACGGGTTTACGGCGGTGACCGTGGGCGCGGCAACGTAGCTGAACTGGTCGGCCGCACTGGTTGCGCTGGTTCCGCCCGGCGTCGTGACGGTGACGTTGACCGCGCCGGTGCCAGCCGGAGATGTTGCGGTGATGGATGTTGAGCTGTTGACCGTGAAGGACGTCGCCGCAGTGCTGGCGAACTTCACGGCTGTTGCACCGCTGAATGCGGTGCCGGTGACGGTCACCGACGTGCCTCCCGCCGCGGGTCCAGAGGACGGGCTCACACCGGTAACTGTCGGTGGGGACGAACTGGTGTAGCCGAACTGGTCAGCCGCACTCGTGGCGCTGGTTCCGCCCGGCGTCGTGACGGTGACGTCGACCGTGCCGCTGCCAGCCGGAGATGTTGCGGTGATGGACGTTGAGCTGTTGACCGTGAAGGACGTCGCCGCGGCAGTTCCAAAATTGACCGCGCTCGCACCGGTGAAACCAGTTCCCGTGATGGTCACCGACGTGCCGCCCGTGCTCGGTCCCGAGGTTGGGCTGACGGCCGTGACCGTGGGCGCTGACGGGTTCGACGTGATAACCACGTTCTGGACCTGGTGGATGTCGTTGGAGCCTCCCGTCCCACCGGTGAAGCCGACAAGCACGTTGGGCGGCAGAGTGGTCGCGTAGGTGAGCACCTGGGTGCCGTCCATCATCACCGTGATGCCTGTCGATGTGGTCGTCACCACGATGTGGTGCACGGTGTTGCGGATGGCGGGAATGGAGGTGTTGGTCGCCACGTAGTTCAACTCGTCCGCAAAACCGGAAACCGGACCGTTGGCGATGCCAATGAAGTTGTTGGACGGGTTGACGATGTTCTGCCACGTGTCAAACGACACTGCGATCCCAGTGATCCCCGAGAAACCCTCGCCGCCGCCGTCGACGCCGAGAGCTGTTGGTTGAGTTTCACTTGCATTGGCCAAGGTGAAGGTGAGCCCGTCGGCGCCGCTTCCAGAGCCGATGAAGACGTCGAAGGCGGCGCTGATTCCCACCCCTGGTACGGCGGTCGGGTAGAAGGCTGAGCCGGCCTCGTTATTCGTGGCCGCGGTCAGCTGCAGGTTTGGGGGCGACGCGCCGGTATTCAGCACCGCTGATCCGTTGAGCTGCCACCCGCCCGCCACCGGCGAAGGGATCGAGTAGGACCCAGTCACGTAGCTGAACTGGTCGGCCGCACTGGTTGCGCTGGTTCCGCCCGGCGTCGTGACGGTGACGTTGACCGCGCCGGTGCCAGCCGGAGATGTTGCGGTGATGGATGTTGAGCTGTTGACCGTGAAGGACGTCGCCGCAGTGCTGGCGAACTTCACGGCTGTTGCACCGCTGAATGCGGTGCCGGTGACGGTCACCGACGTGCCTCCCGCCGCGGGTCCAGAGGACGGGCTCACACCGGTAACTGTCGGTGGGGACGAACTGGTGTAGCCGAACTGGTCAGCCGCACTCGTGGCGCTGGTTCCGCCCGGCGTCGTGACGGTGACGTCGACCGTGCCGCTGCCAGCCGGAGATGTTGCGGTGATGGACGTTGAGCTGTTGACCGTGAAGGACGTCGCCGCGGCAGTTCCAAAATTGACCGCGCTCGCACCGGTGAAACCAGTTCCCGTGATGGTCACCGACGTGCCGCCCGTGCTCGGTCCCGAGGTTGGGCTGACGGCCGTGACCGTGGGCGCTGACGGGTTCGACGTGATAACCACGTTCTGGACCTGGTGGATGTCGTTGGAGCCTCCCGTCCCACCGGTGAAGCCGACAAGCACGTTGGGCGGCAGAGTGGTCGCGTAGGTGAGCACCTGGGTGCCGTCCATCATCACCGTGATGCCTGTCGATGTGGTCGTCACCACGATGTGGTGCACGGTGTTGCGGATGGCGGGAATGGAGGTGTTGGTCGCCACGTAGTTCAACTCGTCCGCAAAACCGGAAACCGGACCGTTGGCGATGCCAATGAAGTTGTTGGACGGGTTGACGATGTTCTGCCACGTGTCAAACGACACTGCGATCCCAGTGATCCCCGAGAAACCCTCGCCGCCGCCGTCGACGCCGAGAGCTGTTGGTTGAGTTTCACTTGCATTGGCCAAGGTGAAGGTGAGCCCGTCGGCGCCGCTTCCAGAGCCGATGAAGACGTCGAAGGCGGCGCTGATTCCCACCCCTGGTACGGCGGTCGGGTAGAAGGCTGAGCCGGCCTCGTTATTCGTGGCCGCGGTCAGCTGCAGGTTTGGGGGCGACGCGCCGGTATTCAGCACCGCTGATCCGTTGAGCTGCCACCCGCCCGCCACCGGCGAAGGGATCGAGAGCGGCGCGGCCGCGGCACGGCCGGAGCTCACCAGGCAAGCGAGGATCAGCGACGCCGCCCCCGTAGCGAGAGAAAGCCGCACCAATCGCGGAATTGACCGTGAGTGCCCGGATACCGGTCTGAGCTTCATGGCAGGCGACGTTGCTCGATTAGCGCCGTATCTCCCCCGCCCAACAGACAGTCCTGACGGGGCGTACCGCGCTTTGTGCGAACACCCGATTCGGCGTCGAGCGGGACTCGGTTTGCTTGGGGGCAATTAGACACTGGAACGACCGCGATGCTGGCTGTACGCGGGGCCTGGACAAGACACCTGCACTCTCGGTTCAACGTGCGAAGTGATTCCTCGCCCGCTTCGAGCTGAGGTGGCAGCGCGCGTCCAACGCAACTGTCCCACGGTGCCCCTCGCGAACACCAACATCATTCCCCCCAAGGCTTATTGAACCTGAATGCAGACATATAGCCAACAAACGCGCAGAGACGCAAGGTTTTTCCTCACTTTTCTCGGCGTTTGCACGAAAAGCGGTCGGTCGACTACGGCCAGTGTTGGGATGACGGCTGGACGAACTTCGAACTTCGTCATGGTCGACCGTCGCCCGGCGGTCCTGGTACCCGCCGAGGCAGAGACCACCACGCTTGTGCTCGATGTCACGATCCCGGCCGCAAAGGGCCAGGTCGACGACCTCTTGGTCTCGTCGATCCAGCTATCTCAGCAGCAGCTCGTATCGGTTTTCGCTCAGGGTTTGACGGGCAGCGCAAGCGCCAGTTCGACGACAACCGTTGCGCCAGCGAGTGGCACCGGCACGTGAGCGGGGTGGAGAGCTCGTAACAGGTTTACGTCTGCGTTTGACCGGCGAGACTGGGCACCTCGAGCGGCAGTCGCCACCGGGCAGGTCTATCGGCGTTGTGCCAGCGTCACCACCTCACGGTTAGACGGCTATTCCTTCGGTAGCGCCCCCCGGAGTCTCAGGTTCCACAATTCCTGGGACACGATGTGTCAGCAATTCTGGGACACCTTCTCGATGAGGCGGTCCCATGGATTTGGCCAAGTACTGCGTCAATGCCGTCCTCGTCGAGGGCCGCTCGGTTCGAGCGGTTGCCGCGGCGACGGGTCGCTCGAAGTCCTGGGTGCACCGCCATGTCTCTCTCTACCGCCAAGGTGGCGAGGAAGCCCTTGTGCCCGCCAAGCGGGGGCCGAAGGTACCTGCCAACCTCACCTCGCCCGCGGTCGAGGACGCGATCGTCGAGCTGAGAAAGCACCTCAGTGAGGAGGGCCTCGATGCGGGCGCCCGCACGATCCACTGGCATCTCTGCCGTTGCGAGGCACCTGTGCCGGCGTTGTCCACGATCCACCGCGTGCTTCGTCGACGCGGCTTCGTCACCCCCCAGCCCCAAAAGCGCCCGCGGGCGAGCTGGATGCGATTTGAGTCCGAACTCCCGAACGAGTGCTGGCAGTCCGACATGACGCACTGGCACTTAGCCTGAAACCACCGCCCAGATAGGTCCTTAGAGGCCCGACCATCCGCGAAAAAGGTGCCCCGATCAGGGAAAATGGGAGTCTCCAAACAACCCAGTCCCTCGGTCAGAAAGGCACCTTTTCGATGCCATTTTCTCATAGCCCGTCGCGCCTGTCGGTGATGTTCGATGACGACCATGCGGTGGCCGATGCCGGGCTCGCTCTCGTCGCTGTGTTGAGCGAGACGCTCGGTCTTGAATCCCTCGCCGAGGAGCTGGTCGATGTCCATCCCTTCCCGGGACGTCGGGTCGCGACGCTCGTGCATGCGATGGTCGCCGGCGCGCAGTGCATCGATGACGCCGACCTGTTGCGGTCTGGATCGACCTCAGGGGTCCTTGCCCATAAGGTGATGGCGCCATCGACGCTCGGGACCTTCCTCCGGGCTTTCAGCTTCGGCCACGTCCGCCAGCTCGACAAGGTTTCCGAGGCGATGCTCACGCGGGCATGGTCTCTTGGCGCGGGGCCAGGTGCCGAGCCGATGATCATCGACGTCGACTCGACGATTTGTCCCGTGCACGGGGACCACAAGCAAGGTGCCGCCTTCGGCTACACCCACGTCCTCGGTTACCACCCACTGGTTGGCACGCGTGCAGATACAGGCGAGGTCCTCCACGTCCGGTTCCGAAAGGGATCGGCCGGATCGGGACGTGGGGCGGAACGGTTCGTCAGAGAGCTCGTCGGGCGCGTGCGACGCGCGGGGTCGACCGGCCCGATCAGCCTTCGTGCCGACTCGGGCTTCTACTCCCGCCATGTCATAAAGGCCTGCCGGGATCACGGTGTCTCCTACTCGATCACCGCACCGCAGAACGCCGCCGTCAAAAGGGCAATCGAGGTGATCGACGAAGCGGCCTGGGACCCGATCGACTACACCGATGCCGGCGATGCGTGGGTGGCCGAGACCACCTATGGCGACGGGCACCGCCTCGTCGTGCGCCGGACAAAGCTCGCCGATCCCCAGCCGGCTCTGTTTCCCACCTTCCGCTATCACGCTTTCATCACCGACCGTGTGGGCGATGCCGTCCTCCTCGACGCAGACCACCGGCGCCACGCTGTCGTCGAGCCCGCGATCAGAGATCTGAAGCAAGGATCGGGACTTTCGCACTGCCCTTCGGGGCACTTTGGTGCCAACGGCGCCTGGGCGGTGTGCGCGACGATCGCCCACAACCTCATCCGCTGGCTCGGCTCGCTCGGGCTTCACATCCACGGCCCGCTCGTCGCCAAGACGATCCGGCGGCGGTTCTTGAGCCTTCCGGGTCGCATAACGCGCCGGGCACGACGGCGCCGGCTCCACTTGCCGACGAACTGGCCCTGGGCCGAGCAGTGGACTGCCTGCTTTGAGCGCCTCTGCGCGCTCCGGACCTGAGCCAGCCACCGCCGAGATCGCTTGTGGACTGCCCGGCGATCTCCAGCCCGAAAGTCATCGGTGCCAGGCGAGACGAACACGCCCCCGACTCGGACACGGACCGATAGCTAGTCGCGACGCCGCCAAAATCCAGTAACTCTGGGTCCGGCAGTCACTTCACCGGGGTTCGACGGTGGTTTCAGGCTTAGGCGACGAGCGGCCGGTCGAGATCATCAACTTCATCGACGACCACTCCCGCGCCGTGCTGGCGAGCATCGCGGTGCCCGTCGCCACGGCGGCCGAGGTGGTGCGGATCTTCTTTGCCACCGCCGCTATCTACGGCCTGCGCCAGAGCGTGCTCACGGACAATGGCGCGATCTACACTGCCGCCTACCTGGGCAGCCACAGCGGCATGGAGATCGAGCTCGCGACGCTTGGGATCGCCTTTAAGCACGGCAAGCCCTACCATCCCCAGACCCAGGGCAAGGTCGAGCGCTATCACCTCACCTTGAAGAAGTGGCTGCGCAAGCGACCGGCGGCGGCATCGCTCGTCGAGCTCCAGGCCCAGATCGACCGGTTCGTCCACATCTACAACGAGGAGCGCCCCCACACCGCCCGCGAGTGCCCGCCGATGCCGGCCTGGCGCGCGCTCGACAAGGTCTGTGTCGAGATCGATGGTCGACGCTTTTGGCTCACACCAAGGTTCGCCGAGACCGCATCGACAAGACCGGCTGCTTCACGCTGCGCTACCGATCCCGGCTCCACCACATCGGGGTTGGCCGAGAACACTGCGGCAAGCGCATCCTCATCTTGATGGCGGACCTCGACATCCGGGTGATCGGCGAGAACGGTGAGACGCTGTGACACCTTGAGCTCGACCCATCGGTCGACTACCAAAGACGGGGCCGGGATATCGTCTGAGAGTTCACTTGTCCCGGAAATACCGCGATATCACATAGCGCCCCCCGGAAGACTCGAACGTACGACCGTGTGCTTAGAAGCTATTGAGAGTCGAACGCTACGCTGAGCAGGGAACTGGCCAGCGAACCGGGCACAGTTAGACGGTGTTGGGAGGTTCCCTCGTCAGCACCTCAGACTCCTTCTTGTCCTTCGAGAGTGATGATCTCCACTTCGCTCATCCGGATCGCCGTCCGTTGTTCCTCGCCACTCTCCGAACTCGTATAGAAGACGTATTCGTCGCCCTCGTCCTCGAAACGATCGGCGAGCACCGCCTCGGGTGCCCTGTCCGAGTCCTGCCAGTGGATGACGTATTGGAACATGAGCGCCACCGTATCCGCATGGCTGGTGACGCGCTCGCGTCTCACCCTCCGCCGTTCCTGCTTGTTTATGCCCGCCCAAGTGCCGCTCACTCCACGCTTACCCAAGGGCGAAGTGGACGTCATCACCGACCCATCTGCATCCGCAGCCCCAGTCAACCTGGGATTGGACTTATCCGAGTGCTACTCATCCATGCGGTCCGCAGGGGCGACAGCGGAAGTTGGGCTGCACTCAGGCGAGTACATCCTTTCCCTTACGGGACCACGCCGGGATTACTTCGAGGCTCAGGGTCGTGTCCACCCATCGCGGACCGGCAAAGGTGGGCGCGCCGTCAAGGCCTACCCATTCGCCGGGTGGTACCCAGAGGCTGACTTGGCCTCCAGGCTCGAGAACGGGCGCCACAAGGACGTCGCCTCCGAGGAAATACTCGAGGTGGGCTGCTTGGCGAGCCTCTTGTCGCTCGGGAAGCACTAATGGGAGAGGTCGCATCATTGGCAGCTGGCGGCTCGCCACCTCAGCCGAAGTCATTTCCAGGTAAGACATCAGTCTCTCCCTCAACTGGCACGCGCGTACTGCGGCCGCGCCGTACGGTTCCGGGTACGCCCACGGCTCTCGTCGGCCGCAACCGTGGAATCGCATCAGCGGCGTCAAGGCTCCCCACTGAGTCCAGCGAACGAAGAGCTCAGGTTCAACCTCGGCGAGGTACAGGTCAGGGTCGTTGTTGTCCGACGCCTCGTAGGCCACCTCGTAAGTATCGGGCGACCAGAAGCCGCCGATGTCGTGGCTGACGTACGCGAAGCCAGACAACGACAACGACAGGCACGCTCTGAAGCTTGCCTGCAGGCCCGCCCAGGTGGAAATGGAGTCGCCCACCCAGTGGCACGGGTAGCGCTGCGCGCCGGCCGAGCCAGAGCGACAGAACATGGCGAACCCGTCGGCGACGTCGAGGCTGGTGAGGGCCAGAGCCGTTTCGCGCTGGTACATCACCGCATATTCGTTACGGAGTTCCCAACCAGTGCGACCATCGAAGGCGATCGCCTCGGGCGGCACTTCCTCGCCAAAGTCTGCCTTCAGAGCACTCGCCCCTTCGGCGGTGACCAAGGCACGAACATGCTCATGCCACCACCTGACCGCCTCGGGATTTGTGAAATCGACGAGCAGACGGTCGGGCATATCGTTGGTGACCACTGGGCACCCTTGGCTGTCGGCCAATACCAGGCCAGCGGCGCAGGCCTCGTCTCCGGCAGCTGTCCCGCGGCGCAGGTAAGGGTTATGCCACAGGCAAAGGCGAACACGGCTAGCCCTCAAGGATGAGCTCCAGCCCACGGGCCACCGGTCCCGGTCAACCTCCCAGACCGTGGTCAAGTCCCGCAGGAGGTTGCCCGGCTGCCAGGAGTCGATGTGGACGACGCTGACGGGGCATTCTGCCACTCTGTAGCCGTCAAGGACCTCGCCGACCTCGTCGGCATTGAGGTAAGAGCAGCGGCTGGTCCAGACCCCAAGCGCCCAGGTCGGCACGACGGGCGGTGCTCCGGTCACCAGCCAATGCGCCTGAAGGATTTCTTTCGGGCTTCCCCAATAGAAGAAGAGGTCAAGGACGGGGCCATCGATGTCAAGCGCCATGGTCCCGACATCGGTGGATCCGACGTCTGCGACCGTGGGTGCGCCCGTGTTAGCGAACACGCCCCAGCCCCGGTTGCTCCAGAACATTGGCACGTTGAGATAAGCAAGGTCGAGGCCCACGATTCCGTGCGTCTCTACGTTGACCCCGTGGCGTAACCGGCCTCTGAGGTTCGGGCCCTGGTAGGACTCGCCGCCGCCGAAGATGTCCTCATCATGTGCAAGCCGCCACAGGTGCCGGTAGCCCGTCTCTCTGGTTCCAGAAAGCAACGCAGACGAGCCCAGCTCCGCTTGGTCGGCACCGTTGGCGGCACGGTACGAAGAGCCATAGGCGCTGCTGCTCAAGCCGGGAGCCCAGGTCATCGTCCTGCCTGACCCGGAAACGGCTACGCCACCGGGCACACTCGTCACCTCGGCTGGTTGGTTCGCCAACGCCGGACTGACGATCAAGCTCGGCCGAGGAGTCGCGGCCAACTCTTCGGCCGAGCCGAGCCGGAGCCGGAGGACGCCCGGTACCGGAACGGTGACCTCAGCGTCCAATTTCCGACCCGATCGCGTCATCACGTCCAGGTGCCCAGATAGCAGGGCAGGGGCCACGCTTAGGTACGGGTCCACTTCACATGGGCGCATGAGCGGCGCCGGAGTCAACAAGTACTCGAGGGTGCGCGAGTCCATATCAGTTCTCGTTTGGACGGCGGTGTCCCGTCAATGCGCGTCCCGCCGGAGCCCGTCGCTTGTAGGCATGCTTGGACCCTATAGCACGGACCCTAAAACTGGATCACCGCTCGCCCTCGTAGCGCCCCAGGGAGACTCGAACCTCCGACCGTCTGCTCAGAAGCTGTTGAGGGCCGAACGCTGTGCCGAGCAAGGCTTTCGCAGGTTGCCGAAGAACGAAAGTGGCTCAGTTAGATGGTGTGGAAAGAGCCCGCCGTACTGCAGTCCCGGTGAGAAGGCGCTGACGGCGGCGGAGTCTCCAGGGCCGATCGAAGCGCGGGCGACGAAAGGCGTCGAACGCAGAACCCGTGTGACCGAGACGCCTCAAAACCCTCCGTGTCAACCTCAGCTGAGACAACTCGCGCAAGCGATTCATTGAGCTGAGAGGGCGGGGAGGAGATCCCCGAATGACGACGAGCATCACCCACTTCGACAGCGCGGAAACCGAAGCTGTTCGGATGAACGAGCAGGCTCACGACCCCGATCCCGAGGTCCCCGAGAAGGCCAAGCGCCGGCAGTTCTCCGCGCGCTACAAGGCTGAGGTCCTCGCTATCTACGACCAACTGCCCCGCGAGCAGCGCGGGGCCTTCCTTCGCCGCGAGGGGCTCTACACCTCGCATATCACCGAGTGGCGGAAGATGCGCGACCGCGGCGCGCTCGAGGCGCTCGCCCGGCCGTCGGGGCGCCCCCCGGCGGACCCGCGCGACCGCGAGGTCGAACGGCTAAAGCGCGAGAACGAGCACCTCGGCCGCGAGCTCGACAAGGCGCGACGCGTGATCGAAGTCCAGGGGAAACTCTCGGCGCTGTTGGAGCAGCTCGCCACCGACAGCGCGCCTCAAGACAGGGGCGAGACGAGGTGATCGACGCCGCCATCGACGAGCTCACGCCGATCGTCGGCGTGAGAGCCGCCTGCCGAGCAGTCGGCGAGCCCAGGGCGCGGCACTACCGCCGCCACCGGGTGAGCCCGCTGCCGCCTCGCCCCGAAGCTGTGCCGCGACCCCAACCACGGGCGCTGTCGGAGGTGGAGCGCAAGGAGGTGCTCACCGTCCTCCACGACGACGACCATATAGATGCGGCACCGGCGAGCGTCTACGCGAAGCTCCTCGACGAGGGCACCTATCTCGCCTCGGTCTCCACCATGTACCGACTGCTCCGAGCCGAGCACGAGGTGCGCGAGCGTCGTCGCCAGGCCACCCATCCCGCAGCAGTGAAGCCCGAGCTCGTCGCGACTCAGCCGAACCGCTGTTGGAGCTGGGACATCACCAAGCTGCTCGGCCCTGAGAAGTGGAACTACTTCTACCTCTACGTCGTGCTCGACATCTTCAGCCGCTACGTCGTCGGCTGGATGCTCGCGCGTGCAGAACGGGCACGACTTGCCGAGGCGCTGCTCGCCGAGGCGATCGCCCAACAGGGCGTCGCGCGCGACCAGCTCACCATCCACGCCGATCGCGGCACCTCGATGGCCTCCAAGCCGGTTGCCTTCTTGCTCGCGGACCTCGGTGTGACCAAGAGCCACTCCCGGCCGCACGTGAGCAACGACAACCCGTATTCCGAGTCCCAGTTCCGCACGCTCAAGTACCGTCCGGACTTCCCCGAGCGCTTCGGCTCCTTCGAGGACGCGCACGCCTTTTGCCGGCGTTTTTTCACTTGGTACAACGACGAGCACCGCCACTCCGGCATCGGCTTCCACACGCCCGCCGACGTCCACTACGACCGGGCCGAGCTCGTCCGGGCACGTCGTGGCATCGTCCTCGAGTCCGCCTACGCGCTGCACCCCGAGCGCTTCGTCCGCCACCCACCTGTGCCACCGGCGCTGCCGAGCATCGCATGGATCAACGAACCGAAGGAGGTGTCGCCCGAGACAGTGATTCCGTGATCAATGTGTCTCACAAGGGTTGACACGCGCCGAAACGGGCGTTTCCCCTTCTCAAAACACCTTGTAAAGGGTAATGTTTTGCTTCCAGGGGGCATACGAGTCGTGCCTCCTGGAATGAACTGGCACTGCATTGCTTAGTGACTTTGGCCCGGGGGGAGGCTTTACATGTCCTGGCATTTGCCCATTGCACCGAGGTTGGCCGTCGCTACCGGCGTGGCCGCGCTTGCCGCCGTCGCTCCTAGTTGGAGCAACTGCGCGTGGGCTACGGCTCCGATAGTCCATAGCCAGCACCACGCCGGACGCTCTTCCAATGACGGGTCTCTGTCAGGGAAGTGGACGGGGACCTACGGCGGCACTTACAGCGGCACGTTCAGCCTGACGTGGCAGCAGTCGGGACACAAGCTGAGCGGCAAGATCAAGATCTCCGCGTTCAAGAACCTACCCACGAGTATCCACGGAACCGTCCAGGGCGCTTCTATCCGCTTCGGCACCGTCGGCTCACAATCAATCACCTACTCGGGCTCTGTCTCGGACAACTCCATGTCCGGTACCTGGAAGATGCAGGCCGGCAGCCAGTCCGTGGGCAGTGGCTCCTGGAAGGCAACCAAGTCGTCCTGAACGAGGGTCTAGGCGCCACGTGCGCGTCTTTTCCGCAGAAGACCTCGATGCGCAACGCAAGTCCAGCGACCCTCAGGTAGGAACCCTTCGCCCTGCTAGCGCCCCCGGGAGGACTCGAACCTCCGACCGTCTGCTTAGAAGCTATTCGAAGCCGAACGCTGTGCCGACTAGGCATTTCCCCGCTCACCGACGAACGAAACTGGCTCAGTTAGATGGTGTACTGATCGCAAGCATCCCCTCGCCGAAGAGTGATTACAGAGGCGCCGCGCCGGACCATGGCCGACCGAATTACTGAGTTGCTCACCGTTCAAGTTCTTCTTGGGCGCGGTCGACCAACTTGCGAGCCCACTTGACTGAGTCGGTGGCACGTCCGCTCGCCACAAGGGCGGTGCCGTAATGCGACGCGTCCTTGACGTCGAGTAGACGGCTAAGGATCGCCGCCAATGCCTTGCCGTCGGGGGTCGCCTCCCCTAGCAGCTGTATGGCTCCCCAGTGATCAGGTCCCCGGTGCAGCTTCCTCAGCCTGGAACAACAGATCGAGTCGGATGCGGCTATCCCAGCTAACACTGCCGTTCCGGCCGCCACATTCGAGAACTCCTGTGTACTCGCTTCTTCGAGGACCAGTTCGGCAGTGTGGAGGTAAGCCTCGGCCGTGCGCAGGCGCGCTCTTGCCTCTTTCGGACCGCCAGCAGTTGTTCGATCGCGGGCCGCCGACATCACTTAAGCCTGCTAGGCGCAAGCGCAAAGTTGTTCGGCTGCCCCGCCACCGTCACCCCATCACGGGCGATCTGTTCGAACAACGCGGGATCAGTGCCGCGCATCTCTGCCCATTGCCAAAACGAGACGTCAACGACCTGCAATGCGTTGCCCGTCCAACGCTGCACCTTCACTCGTAGCTGATCGACCTGACCATGCCACTGCTCCCCGCTTAAAACAGACGGAGCTTGCGACGCCATGCCCAAAGCAACATCGTTGACCAGCTCCCAGAACCCCTTTTCCCGTTTCCGTGGACGCTTGTCGCCGGGGAGGTTGGGATGTACTAGCAGAAGGTCGATGTCGCTCTCCGGTCCACCATCGCGACGTGCGGCTGACCCAAATACGGATGCATACACCGGCTTCACTGTCCACCCGGCAAGGGTTTCTCGCATCCGTTTCCAAAGCTCCCCGCGAAGACCAGCCAGTGCTTGCGCCGCCGGTGCTGCGATGTGTTCTCGGTTGAGTTCGTGGACGAGGTTCCGACCCATCTGGGTTGCGGTCACTATTCCTTGATCGACCAGGCGTGCGACGGCCTTGCGGACACCAATCTCCGAGCCTCGAGGCACCTGGACAGCGACCTCTCCAATGGTTAGCGGGCGACCGGCGCTAGCGAGAACGGCCAGAATAGGGCCGTCTAGGGTCGGGGTGATCGCTCGGGTCGGGTCGGTCAGATCCACTATCCCAAAGTATAGCTACCTATCTAATAGTAAGCCAGCGACCGGGCTCGATGGCCTGGCCACAGCCGCTCCCCGAAGTTCTCTCGCTGCGCTGTGCGAGTGCCGCGACCAGCCAGTTAGGACTGCTCGCCCTGGTAGCGCCCCCGGGAGGACTCGAACCTCCGACCGTCTGCTTAGAAGGCAGCTGCTCTATTCCGCTGAGCTACGGGGGCTTGCTTGGGGCTGGGACCCCTGCAAGCGTAGGTGATCGCGCACCCCGGTCCCGTGAAGACATGCGCTGTCACCTGACCGGGAATCGGCGCCGTGACCCGCAGTCCCTGGGAAGGAGTGTGTCGTGGTCGTCCGGATCGAGATAGGAATCGACAGCGTGGCGCCGGAGTTGCTCGCGCCATTCTGGGCAGACGCACTCGGTTACACCGTCGGTGACATGGACCGGGCCGGAACCTATCTCGACCTCAGGCCGCCGGAGGTCAACATGCCCGTTGTCTATCTGCAGCGTGTTCCCGAGGCGAAGACTGTCAAGAACCGGCTCCACCTCGACCTCATGACCAATGAACCCGATGAAGTGATCGGGCGACTCGTGTCGCTGGGAGCAATCCGGATAGGGACGGCGATGTCCGGCAGCGAAGGCGGCTGGTGGCAAGTCATGGCCGATCCGGAGGGCAACGAGTTCTGCGTGTGCCGGGTCGACTAGCGCGAAGTCGACGAGGACTTCGGGTGACGACGCCTGCTGTGCCATGCTTTAGGGGTACCGCGGAGCACTTGCTCCGCGGCCATGGTGGCCGTAGCTCAGTTGGTTAGAGCGCCAGGTTGTGGCCCTGGAGGTCGGGGGTTCAAGTCCCCTCGGTCACCCTTTGCGGGCGGCGCCCGCCCGGAAGACCGGCTAGGCTGACCCGCCGAACGCGCCTCTAGCTCAATTTGGCAGAGCAACGGACTCTTAATCCGCAGGTTCCGGGTTCGAGTCCCGGGGGGCGCACTGAAAGATCCCAGGTCACAGGCAATATCCTCCCCCACTTATCTGATCTGCTAGTTTGCTACCCAACATTCCACCCAACATTTTCGAAGGGAACGAGTGGCGGGAAGCCTGCGTCTCGTGCGATCCCCGGACGTCTACGAGCTCCGTGTCTACGTAGGGCGTGACTCGTCGGGGCGCGTGAAGCACCGCTACGAGCGCTTCACCGGGAACAAGCGCGCGGCCCAACGTGCCCTCGCCGCTCTCGTCGCCGAGGTCCAACAGGCCAAGGAGGTCGAGGTCGAGCCCGGGAATATCTGGAGCTCAGCCACCACCCTGAACGCGGCGTTCGCCGCTTGGAGGCTGAACGGCTGGCAGGATCTCTCCCCTACGACAACGCGTCGCTACGAGGGCATCTGGCGGGTCCACGTCCAGAACTCGATCGGGCTCCGCAAGATCTCCGAGCTCGGCTCCTACGACCTCGAGCGGTTCTTCCGCAAGCTCAAGTCCGATGGCCAGTCCGAATCGAGCGTGCACCAGATCCGGGCCGTGCTGAATCGCACCTGCCACCTCGCCAAGCGCTGGAGCGGAGGCGTGCTCCCGAACCCGGTCGCCGAGACCGAGCTGCCGAGCTGGTCCATGGACGCGGCTCGCGTCGTCAGAGCACCCGACGCCACAGAAATCGCGTCGTTGCTCCGCGCCTGTGCTGGCGAGGACGCCTGCGTCGCGGCCTTCGTCCGCTTCCTGACGGCGACAGGCGTGCGGAGAGGCGAAGCCTGTGCTCTGCGTTGGAGCGACGTCGATCTTGAGAACCGCACGATCACCATCGACGAGTCGATCGTGTCCTCGCGCGGCGGTGCGACCGTGAAGAGCCCGAAGACCAGGGCGAGCATCCGCCGGCTCAGCATCGATACCGGCACGGCCGAGGTTCTCGCCACTCTCCGCAAAGAACAACGCGGGCTCGCCGCGATGTGCGAGACCGCGCTCGGCGACGAGAGCTTCGTTTTCTCCTTCGAGCCGGGGGGCACCACTCCCCCTCATCCCGACGTAATGAGCCACGCCTTCGCGAGTCTTCGCGACCGGGCGAAGGTTGCCGGCGACGTCCATTTGCACTCGCTTCGTCACTTCCAGGCCACCATCCTCGACTCGGTCGTCTCCGAGCGCCAAAAGCAGGCCCGACTCGGCTGGGCGACAGTGCACATGGCCCGGCACTACACAGACGCGGTGACCGAGGAGGACCAGAAGGCCGCCGAGTTCGTCGGCCGGCTGCTCGACGAGGATTGCCCACAGGTCGGACAAGAGTCCCGCCAGAAGGCGTGATCGTCGCGGACGGGTCCGTCTGTTGATCCGCCGTCTCCCGCGAGGCGCTCCAGTGCCGCCCGCGGGATACGGATCTGCTTTCCGATCCGGGTCACGGCGAGGGGACAAGATCCGGACTTGATCGCGGCGTAAAGGGTTGATCGCCCCATCCCGAGGGTCTCGGCCGCCTCGGCGACGGTGAACAGGAGTGGGCTCGAACTCCTTCTGGTCATGACACCACCGAGCTCGCGAAGCCCTGCAGGTCTGCTTCGTCCAAGGTGACTCGGGCGGTCATCGGCCCTCCTTTCGGAGCGATCCGGATGACCTCTCCTATATAAGAGGCACTGGGGCGTCCAGGCTATGGCTGGGGAGCGGAGCACTTCGCCGTCCGCGCCTGGGTGCTGGGCAAATCAGTGGGCACGCGCGACGGTTCCGACGCCCGCACCCACGTCGGTCCTCGTCTGTGAATCTCTAGCTACTCGGAGCCGGTGGTGGTGGTTGCAACGGGCCCGCGGCCAGCTTCTGCCAGGACGATCCTCCGTCGGTCGTCGTCCACACCAGGGGTTCAGCTAGAGGTTTCCCCGGTGACCCGACGCCCGGGTCGTCGATGTACAGCCAGCCCGCCAGTCCGACGAAGGTCACGCCGCAGATATGTAACTCCGAGGCGGCCGAGGACGGGGCGGGCAGACCAGGGATTGTGGCGGTGGTATACGTGCCGTCTGGCCCTTGGCTGGCCATGAGACGGAGCTTTGCCGGCGGTGATGAGTCTTCTGTCGGAAGGTCCACGACCACCCCGCGGTCCGACCGCCCCGCCGCGACAGCAGCCAGGTAGGCGACGGGTGCGGTTGTCGGTGAGGCAGCGGGCCAGTCACTAGCCATCGTCGACCACGACGAGCCGCCGTCGGTGCTGTGTGTAACCAGGTACGGGCTGGTGCCCGCACAGGCGGCGGCACAGATCAGTTGCAGGCCGAGCCAGATGCTCGTGCCGTTGCACGACAGGTCGCTCCAGGGACCAACGAACTGTTCCGGCCGGGAGGGCGCGCGCTCGACCTCGGCCCACGATCTCCCACCGTCGTGGGTGGCATAGAGGTCACCCGAGCGGTCGGCCACGTAGCCGACCTGAGCCGAGGCGAAGCACGCGGCGGTGGCAGTTGTGGTCATCCCGGTGGAGCTCCACGATGACCCGCCGTCGACCGAGCGCACCAGTGTCCCCGTCGTGGTGAGCCCGTAGCCGAGCTCGCTCGTCTTGAACTCGACCCATACCAGTGGATGGCCAGCCGGCTCGGAAACCTGCCGCCAGCGCTTGCCGCCGTCGCTCGTGATGCGCAGGGAAGTCACCCCGACAGCGAAACCCACATCCCTAGAGACAAGGTCCATCCCCCAGATGCCGCTGGCGATGTGCAAGATCGTCGACCAGCTCGTCCCGCCATCGTCCGTCTCTTCGATCGAGGTGCCGGGCCAGGCAGAGCCGTTATCCACCACACCGCTTCCGAGGTTGCCATCGAGGCGCGGGCCCCAGAGCTGACCAGCGACGCGCCATCCCGTCCGCGCTGTCACAAATTCGATCGCACTGCCGGGATTGACCGATGTCCAGTAAGCGCTCCAGGGATGAGCAATCGTCGACGACGACGGAATCCTGTTCGACGGAGCCGAGGTCGTTGTCGACGGTGAACTCGTAGGTGTCGCCGAGCAGCCGACAGCAACAACCGCCAGCGTCGCGACTAGCACTGGCCCGGGGGGGGCGGCTTTTGTTGGAGGGGGGGAGGGGGGGGGGGGGGGGGGGGGGGGGGGCGGGGGGGGGGGGGGGAGGGGGGGGGGGGGGGGGTGGGTGGCCGGGGGGGGGGGGGGGGGGGGGGGGGGGGAAGGTCTTTTTTTTTTTGCGGGGGCCTCTCGGGGGGGGTCGCCCAGGGGGGGGGGGGGAAAGGGAGAGAAAGAGGGTTTTGGGAGAGGAGGGGGGGGGAGGGGGGAGAGATATAGGGGGGGGTGGGGGGGGGGAGGGGGGGGGGGGGGGGGCGGGGCGGGTAGATAGAAGTTGGGGGGGTGGGGGGAGGGGCCGCCTGGGCGGGGGGGAGGGGGGGGGGGGGGGGGGGGCCGTGGGGCCCCCCGGGGGGGGGGGGGGGGGGGGGGCCCGGGGGGGGGGGGGGTTCCGGGCCCGGGGGATGGGAGAGAGGGGGGTTGGGGGTTTTTCCCCGGGGGGGGGGGGGGGTGGGTGTTTTGTGGGGGGGGGGGGGGGCGCCCCCGGGGGGGGGGGGGGGGGGGGGGGGGGGAGAGGCGTTTGTTGGCGGGGGGGGGGGGTGTTTTGTGGAGCGGGGGGGTGGGGGGGGCCCCCCATATCTGTGGTGGGGTTGTTGGGGGGGGTGGTGGTTTTTGTGGGGGGGGGGGGTTTGGGGGTGGGGGGGGGGGGGGGGGGGGGGGGCACGGGGGGGGGGGGGGGGGGGGGGGGAGGGAGAGAGGGGAACGCAAGGGAATGGTGGCCTGCCGGCCCTCCTTTTTCTCCCTTAATTAAAGGGTGAGTTTGGGGGGCTGGGGGGGGGAAAAATGTCGTTTGAGGTGTGCCGCTCTTTGGAGCGCCCCGTTTCTGGGCGCCAAGAGGGGGTGTTGGGGGTGTGTGGGGAGGGCGCCTGGCGGGGTCTTTTTTGGGTGGGGGGGGGGGGGGCGGCGTTTTTTTTTTATAGGGGGGGAGACGGGGGGGGGCTTGGCCCCGTGGGGGAGAGTTGGCCTGGTTTTTTCGGGGGGGAATTTTTTTTTCTTTTTTTATTTTTTTCATGATGGGGGGGGTGCGTGTGGTTGCAGGGTCAAGCCCAGCACGGCCGTCGCCGCGCCAATGTGTCGATTACTCATGCGACACTTCCTCCACGCTGCTCGCCTCACGGAGCAGACGGCTCGCGCACCGAGATTCTCGCACCGGTTCATGGCTGCGCGAAGTCGCATCGGGACACATGCTCGATCGCCATCGTCATCACCAACCTCCCCCATCACCAACCTCCCCCATCACCAACCTCCCCCATCACCAACCTCCCCCATCACCAACCTCCCCCATCACCAACCTCACTTCCTTCCAAGCTCCCCCATCACCAACCTCCCCCATCACAACCTCACTTTTCCAAGCTCCCCTCCTGGACTCCACACGTTCGGCATTCGGCAATAGAAGCTCGTTTGGGGCATAGCCCCAGGTAGGCGCCGGATCGGTAGATAGCCTGGATTCGCCAGTGCGTCCTTAGTAGAGGCGGTCATCGCGATCGACCCAGATGAAGGGACGCACGAGGTGATGTCGATCCGGCGCATCAGTCTTGGGGGCGGCTACCGCTACCTCATGAACTCGGTCGCGGCCG
This sequence comes from uncultured Acidimicrobiaceae bacterium, assembly GCA_963779425.1. GTDB lineage: Bacteria > Actinomycetota > Acidimicrobiia > Acidimicrobiales > Bog-793 > Fen-455. Next base: position 935 of record CAVZYD010000009.1, on the reverse strand, counting down.
GCGACGGCAACCCGGAACCGTCGAAGGGACTGGCGCACTACTACGCCTCGACGGGCACCCCGCCCGGAGTCTTTCTGGGCAAGGGACTCGCCGATCTGGACGGCGGTCGCGGGGTGGTTTCGGGCTCGCAAGTGAGCGAGGAGAACCTCTCAAACATGCTCGGCGCGTGCAGCGATCCCGTGACCGGCGAGCCCGTCGGATCGAGGCCGAGGGCCCCGGCCGGGGGTGCCCCCGTGGCCGGCTTCGACCTCACTTTCTCGTTGTCGAAGTCGATCTCGGTGATGTGGGCTCTCGGTGACGACGAGACGAGAAGTGTCATCGAGAAGTGCCACAGCCAGGCGATCGAGTTCGTCATTTCCTACGCGGAACGCGAGGTGTTCTGCTCGCGTTCTGGGACGAACGGGATCGTCTCAGAAGACGTCACCGGTGTCGTCGCGGCGGCCTTCACCCACTTCACAAGCAGGGCTGACGATTGCCAGCTGCACGACCATCTGGTGGTTTGGAACCGGGCCCGATCTGTCTCCGACGGCAAGTGGAGGACGCTTGACTCCAAGGCCATCTTCAAGGCGACGACGACGCTCTCCGAGCTTCACCAAGGGGTCCTCTCCGACCTTTTGACCGCGGAGCTCGGCGTCGGTTGGGAAGCGCGGGACGGAGACATTCGACCAAGCCCCGTTACGAGATCACCGGTGTTCCCGAGGCCCTCATGGCCGAGTTCTCACAGCGCGCAGAGCAGATCGCGGCCCGCGGAGACGAGCTCAACTCGAGCTTTGCCGCCGCCCATGGACGCCAGCCAACCGTCATCGAAGGCATGCATCTCAGGCAAGTTGCCACCATCGCCACCCGGCCGCAGAAGACCCACCGGAGTCTCGCCGAGCTGACGGCCAACTGGAGAGAGCGGGCAGCCGCACACGTCCCCGAGGACGAGCAACTGG
>CAVZYD010000008.1:0-199799 GCA_963779425.1 uncultured Acidimicrobiaceae bacterium | reverse complement strand
GCGGCGGTTCGGACCCGGGACGCTCGTGCGGGCGCCTCCCGGGCGCCGCCCACCGCCGCGACGGCCCCGAGGCCGACGACAAGCACTGCGAACCCGATGCCGAGCACCGTCGCATCGAAGGCGATCCCGCGGTCGGGGTAGACCGGGTGTACGGGCCCGATGGGAAACAACGGGGAGAGCCCGACCGCCACACCCACCGCCACGAGTGAGCCAACGATCACCGCGACGAGGTTGCCGATCAGCCCGTCACCAGCCGTGACCACGGGGTCGGCTCCGATCGCGCGCAGCACCCTGCGGTCGTCGTCGCCGGCGCGCAGCTGGCGGGAGATGGCCTGCGCGCCGAGGACCAAGGCGACCGCGGCCGCAAGGGCCCCGAATCCGCCCAGCGCGACCGACTCCGGCTTGACGGCGAGTTCAACCTCGGTGACGACCCGCGAGGTCACGTGGAACTCATAGGTGAACCCCCGCGGGATGAGACCGACGATTGCCTTTTCCACTGGCGCGACGCCGCTCGCGCCGTGGTCGAGCTGAAGCGTATAGAGCACCGGCGCAGCCGCGGCCGGCGACGCCGCAATCGTCGCTCTGAGGAACGCCGGAGTCAACACCGCCAAGCCGTAGACCCGGTCGATGTCGTCTTCGACGACTTCGGTATTCGAAACGACGATCCCCACCACCTTGACGTCGAACCGGAGGCGGGGCCTCACCGACGGCGTGCCGAAGCCCGCCGAGGAGGTCTGGGTGTTGGTATAGAACCCCATCGGCACGACCTGGCCGACCCGAACGCCAAGGATGTCCGCGGCACGCTGATCCATCACCATCTCGTCCGCGCGGTTCGGGTTCGCCATCCGACCCGCGACGACGGTTAATCGGTCCTGGTCGTAGAAGCCGCCGTCGATGCTGCCGCCTGGCTCCAGATCACTCAGCTTGTCGAGCTCGGGGGCACCGCTCTTGGCAAGGGGCACGACCGCGGGCCCGAGCAGCACCCGGACCCGTTTCACGCCGGCCAGATGGGCGATCTTGGTCGTCAAGTTCGGTCCAGGTCCGCCGTTGGGGCTGAACACCGCCACGTTCATGTCTGACGGGTTGGTACTGGCGAGGAACGTCGGATACGACGATTGGGTACGCCGGGCGCCGGCGATTGAGCCCATTGCCAAACCGCCCACCGCGCCGACGAGGACAACGATGGCGAGATACCCGCCCCACCGGCGTGCGAAGGTGGCGCGGAACCGGTACCAGGTGACGCGGACAACCTGACTCATGTCACCGAGTTCCTCCGAACACGCAGGCCGAAATGTGCTCCTCGAAGTCTGATTTCTCTAATGGGCCCCGTCGAGGTGGGTGGCCGCGCTCGCTCGACTCGTGCTACCACCAATTCGTCCTCTTCGAGGCCGCTCCTTCGACCGCGCCGGACGCTTCGGGGCAGTCCCTGGCCGAGATCGGTACGAAGTCTTCTTCGGTCTACGCCCAAGCCATCTGTGTGCTGAAGGCCTTGAGGAAAGCCGGCGAAGCTCGGCTCCTACTCATGGGGTGGACAGACGACGAATGGAATGCGGCTCGTCGTCGCTCCGAGGCCCATGAGGCCGCACTGGTGAGGGCGTTCACCGCCGTGCAGCCATAGCAATGAAGGACGAGTGCGCCATTGCCCGGGCTGGGCTCCCTAAAGGGACGCGATTCCACGACCTGCGGCACCCGTTCGCTTCGGCATTGATAGCGAACGGGTGCAGCGTCAAAGCCGCGCAAGCCGCGCTCGGGCACAAATCGGCCGCGATGACCCTGCACCTCTACTCCCACCTGTGGCCGTCCGACGAGGACCGCACGAGGGCTGCGGTCGAGGCGTGCCTGCGGCCTGTGTCAGATTCGTGTCAAGCACCCGGCCAAGAAGGCTGAGGCTCCTAGTGTCGTGAGTCGGAGATTCTTTCAGATATAGGAATTTTCCTCCTGTCCGGCGCGTTGCTCCTTCCATCGACGACGATGGGAGGTAGCGATGGCAGAACGAGGCCGCCCCAAAGCAGAGCTAGTGCTGAGCGACAACGAGCGTGAAACGTTGGAACGTTGGGCTCGCCGGCCAAAGAGCGCGCAGGCCTTGGCTCTTCGGTGTCGCATCGTCCTCGAGTGTGCTAGTGGTCTCACCAATCGCGAGGTGTCGCGCCGGATCGGTGTGAGCGAACCGACCGTGTCGAAATGGCGGCGGCGCTTTGTGACAAAGCGCTTGGAGGGACTGCACGACGAAGCGCGCCCAGGCGTCCCGCGATCGATCACGGACGATCACGTCGAGGCTTTGATCGTGGCCACCTTGGAACAGACACCCACCGACGCCACCCATTGGTCGACGAGGTCAATGGCCAAAGCCACCGGCATGAGCCAATCTGCGGTGAGCCGCATCTGGCGGGCCTTTGGCCTAAAGCCCCATCTGGTCGACTCCTTCAAGCTCTCGCCCGATCCCCAGTTCGTCGAAAAAGTCCGGGACGTGGTGGGTCTTTACCTCAATCCGCCAGAAGGCGCCTTGGTGCTCTGTGTGGACGAGAAAACCCAGATCCAAGCCTTGGACCGGACCTCACCAGTGCTGCCGCTTCGACCAGGCCTACCTGAACGACGCACCCATGACTACGTGCGAGGCGGCACCACCAACCTCTACGCAGCCCTCGACATCGCCTCGGGCCAGGTCATTGCTGATATGACCGAGCACCACCGCGCCCTTGAGTTCAGGCGATTCTTGAACCTGATCAACAACAGTGTGCCAAAAGACCTCGACGTCCATGTCGTGGTCGATAACTCCTCAACGCACAAGACGCCCGAGATTCATCGCTGGCTGCTGCGCCACCCCCGCTTCACCCTTCACTTCACGCCCACCTATAGCTCGTGGATGAACCTCGTCGAGCGCTGGTTCGCCGAGCTGACCACCAAGTGGCTACGACGCGGCACTCATCGCTCGACCAAGGAACTCGAAGCGGCAATCACGACCTGGATCGCCAACTGGAACGAGGATCCCAAGCCCTTTGTCTGGCACAAGAGCGCAGACGAGATACTCGACACGCTGGCGGCATATTGCGCGCGAATCTCCGACTCAGGACACTAGGTCAGAGGCGTATTTTTGCCTAGATGTCGTAGTAGAGCATGAACTCCCAGGGGTGCGGGCGGAGACGGACCTGGTCGATCTCGGAGAGACGCTTGTAGCTGATCCAGGTTTCGATGAGGTCGTCGGTGAACACACCTCCCGCTTTCATGAAGTCATTGTCGGCCTCGAGAGCGCGGAGTGCTTCGTCCAAAGAGGCAGGCACTTGCGGCACGTGCGCCAGCTCTTCGGGCGGAAGGTCGTAGAGGTCCTTGTCCATCGGCTCGGGCGGCTCGATCCGGTTCTGTACCCCGTCGAGACCCGCCATGAGCATCGCCGAGAAGGCGAGGTAAGGGTTGCAGGCGGGGTCGGGGCATCGGAACTCGACCCGCTTAGCTTTCGGGCTCTTGGAGTAGAGCGGGATCCGGCACGCGGCCGACCGGTTCCGTTGGGAGTAGACGAGGTTCACCGGGGCCTCGTAGCCCGGCACGAGTCTCTTGTACGAGTTGGTCGTCGGCGCAGCGAACGCGAGCACGGCCGCAGCGTGCTTGAGCAGGCCGCCGATGTACCACCGGCCGAGATCGGAAAGGCCCGCGTAGCCGGTCTCGGAGTAAAAGAGGGGTTCTCCAGCGGTCCAAAGCGACTGGTGGCAGTGCATCCCCGAGCCGTTGTCCTGGAACAAAGGCTTGGGCATGAAGGTGGCTGAGTATCCGGCGTTGCGGGCAACGTTTTTGACCACGTACTTGTAGAGCATCAGCTTGTCGGCCATGCGAAGCAACGTGTCGAAGCGCATGTCGATCTCAGCTTGGCCCCCCGAAGCCACCTCGTGGTGCTGTACCTCGATCTCAATGCCGAGCGACTCCATCGTGAGGATCATCTCGGAGCGGAGGTCCTGGAAATGGTCCATGGGGGGGACGGGGAAGTAACCCTCCTTGTAACGGGGCTTGAAACCGAGGTTCGGCTTCTCGTCGCGCCCGGAGTTCCAGATGCCCTCGATCGAGTCGACCTGATAAAAGGCGGATCTCTGGTCCTGGGAGAAACGGACATCGTCGAAGATGAAGAACTCCGCCTCCGGGCCGAAGTAGATCGTGTCGGCTATCCCGGTGGTCTGCAGGTACCGCTCGGCTTTGAGCGCCACGTAGCGGGGGTCCCGCGAGTAGCTCTCGAGGGTGACCGGGTCGTGCACGAAACAGTTGAGGTTCAAAGTCTTGTGCTGGCGAAAGGGATCGAGGACCGCAGTGGTCGGATCGGGGATCAAGATCATGTCCGATTCCTGGATCTCCTGGAAGCCGCGGATCGAGGATCCGTCGAAACCGAGACCCTCCACAAAGACGTTCTCGGTCAGTTCGTGAGCCGGTACCGAGAAGTGCTGCATGAGACCGGGCAGATCGCAGAAGCGGATGTCGACTATCTCGACGCCCTCGTCCTTCGCCAGTTTGACGACTTCTGCAGCGGTGCGATCCTGCACATTTCCTCCTTGGTCCGCCCTAAAGGCGCGACAGTGAACAAGTTGACGGCAAGAGCTTGGTGCCTGCCCGTTTCGGCATCATTGCTCAACTGTTAACGGCGTGTGAACTCTGGCGCGTCGCTCCTGGGGGCCGGTCCGACGACCTCTACAAACCTGCGACACTGATCGGGCGCCGCAGCTCGCGAATGCGGCAAGGGCGCCCGGCGCGGATCGGAGGCATTCGATGCAATCTCAGCGGGAGTACGTGATGCGCACAGTGGAAGAACGCGCCGTGCGCTTCATCCAGCTCTGGTTCACCGACGTTCTCGGCATCCCGAAGTCGTTCAGCATCACCCCTGCGGAGCTGGAGAACGCGCTTGAAGGGGGGATGACCTTCGACGGGTCCTCGATTGACGGGTTCAGCCGTGTACAAGAGAGCGACGTGCTCGCCAAGCCCGATCCGAAGACGTTCCAGATCCTGCCCTTCCGCATCGGCCGCGAGGGCGACGCCTCACCGGTGGCCCGTGTCTTCTGCGACATAACCAATCTCGACGGCTCCCCCTTCGAGGGCTGTCCCCGTCACGTGCTGCGACGGACGTTAGAGCGCGCCAGGGCCCGTGGCTTCTCCTTTTACGCGGCTCCTGAGATCGAGTACTTCTACTTTGCCCCGACCGAACCTGGTCAGCCCCCAACGCCGCTCGACTCGGGTTCGTACTTCGAGCTGACCGTGGCTGATTTCACGACCGACCTGCGCAAGCGCACGGTGCTGACCCTCGAGGACATGGGCATTCCAGTCGAGTACGCCCAGCACGAGGATGCTCCGAGCCAGCACGAGATCGACCTTCGCTACACCGACGCGCTGACGATGGCCGACACGGTGATGACGGTCCGCCTCATCGTGAAGGAGATCGCCCACGAGCGTGGTGTGCATGCGAGCTTCATGCCGAAACCCCTCTCGGGCGTCCAGGGTTCAGGCATGCACACCCATTTCTCCCTGTTCGAGGGCGACCGGAACGCCTTCGCCGAAAGAGGCGGCGATCACGGCCTGTCGGAGGTGGGGCGCCAATTCATCGCCGGTGTCCTGCAGCACGCCCGGGAGATCACGGCCGTGACCAACCAGTGGGTCAACTCCTACAAGCGCCTCGTCGTCGGTTACGAGGCGCCGGTCAACGTGTCGTGGGCGTACAACAATCGCTCGGCGCTCGTGCGCGTGCCGATCGCGAGGCGGGGCAAGGTCGAGTCGACCCGGTTCGAGTACCGGGCGCCGGACCCGGCTTGCAACCCATACCTGGCGTTCTCAGTAGTGCTGGCGGCCGGGCTCGAGGGCATCGAGAAGGGATACGAGCTCGGCCCCGAAGCGGCTGCGAACCTGTTCACCATGACCCCTGAGGAGCTGGCCTCTGAAGGGATCCGTTCCCTGCCCTCGAGCTTGCAGGAGGCGCTCGTGGCCATGGAAGGCTCGGAGCTCGTCGCCGAGACGTTGGGCGAGCACGTGTTCGAATGGTTCCTGCGCAACAAGCGCGCCGAATGGGACGCCTACACCCGGGAGGTGACGCCTTTCGAGCTGGCCCGGTACCTTCCGGCCCTCTAGGCGTCACAGTCCGACCAGGGCCTTCGATGGAACCGCTGCTTGTCTATCCCGACCCACCTTCTGAGTGGTTGTCTCGCGCCCTCGAACGAGCCGGCTATCCATGGCGGGCAGTTGGCGACCCCGCCCTCATCGAGCGGGACGAGCCCGAGGACGGTTTCGCGGGCGCGGTCATCTCGGCGCTCGAGGATCCGGGGGCTGCTTTTGCCGCCTGCCGCGTGCTGCGCAAGGGGGACAGTCCGCTGCAGCCGCTCCTCCTTGCCGTCTCGGAGGGTGTACTGGCCGAGCTCGAGCTGCGAGAGGACCTGTTCGACGACTTCGTGCTCTCGGACGCGACCGTCGCCGAGGTCGAGGCACGCCTCACCCACCTGTTCTGGCGTACCGGTCGAGGCAAGCACCTGGACCTGATCGTCTACGGGCCTTTGGCGCTAAACCTCGAGACCTACCAGGCGGCCATCCAAGGCCGTCCGTTGGACCTGACTTACATGGAGTACGAGTTGCTCCGCTTCCTCGCCGCCCACCCCGGACGGGTGTTCAGCCGAGAGACGCTGCTGTCGCGGGTGTGGGGCTATGAGTACTTCGGAGGAGCGAGGACCGTGGACGTGCACGTGCGTCGTCTACGGGCCAAGCTGGGCGAGGAGCATGCCCATCTGATCGACACGGTCCGCAGCGTCGGCTACCGCTTCGGAACTGTGCGCTGGCTGCCTTCCGACGCTGGCAGAGGCGGCTCTTGACTGCTCGAGCTTGCGGCTGAATTGGCGCCCCGGCACGTGACGCGGTGATCGGGGCGCTAGGCCTTCTTCTTTTTCTTCCCGCCCGAGACTTTGGCCGTTGTCGTAGACGTCACGCCCGGGCCGAGTTCACGCGAGACGACGGCGAGCGCGTACGGGCCGCCCGCGAGGTGAATGGCCGTACCGGGAAGGTGGGTTTTCGTGCTGACGGGCACGAGGGTCTGGCTGTCGTAGCAGACGACCCAGGCCGTCGTGCCGTCGGGGCTGATCGCGACAGCTTGCGGGTTCTTGCCGACGGCAATCGGCGTCCCGGCGGTGTCGGTCGTCAGGTTGATCATCGTCAGGTTGCCGGTCGTCGACAATCCCGAGATGCTGTCGGCTACCCAGGCGACCGTTGGCTCGAGCGGGGAGATCGCGATCGAGGTCGGGCCGCCTTGCACCGATATGGGCGACCCGGCCGTGTCGTTGACGAGGTCGATGGGGGACACACTGCCCGAATTGACATTGGCTACGAGAGCCGTCGAGCCGTCCGGCGTGATGGCGACGGCCGCCGGGGCGTTCCCGACAGGGATGGGTGCCAAGGCCTTGCCCGTGCTCAAGTCGACCGGCGTGACCGTGGACCCGATGTTGCCGGGCTGACCGGGCACGAAGGCACCAGTGTCGGCGACATAGGCCCTCGCCCCGTCGGGAGTGATCGCGATGCCTTCGGGTCCCTGTCCGACGGTAATCGGAGGCAATGCCTTGCCCGTGGCGAGGTCGATCGGGGTGATTGTGTCGCCGAGCGTCCCACCGGCGCCCGCGTCGGTGACATAGGCGGTGTCACCGTCGGGTGCGAGGGCGATGCCCGCCGGCCCGGCGTTCGTGCCGAGGGAGATCGAAGGCAGGACGGTCCCGCTCTGCAGGTCGATCGGGGTCACCGAGTTGGAGTCGTAGTTCGTGACATAAGCCCGCGTGCCGTCCGGTGTGACGGCGATCGCGTCCGGATAGGTTCCGACGCCGAGCGCCGCCCCCGGGCCGTTACCGCCGACCGAGACGTTCACCGGGACGACCGTGTGTCCGCTACCTATGTTCGAGCCCGGCCCGACCATGGTCACATAGGCGAAGACCTGGGGAGGAAGCGGTGGCAGGGTCGACGTCGTGGTCGTGGTCGGCGCCGTCGACGAGCCACAGGCGGCGGCCACGAGGGCGAACAGTGCCGCTGTCGCAACGCCGAGCACAGAGCGCGGCAAGCGCATGGCCTGCCAGCTCAGCTGGCGGGTGATCGCGACATGTGTGCCCACGCCTCGATCTCGACAAGCGCGCCGAGAGGCAGGCCCACCACGGCAAAGGCGCTGCGCGCCGGCCGATTGTCACCGAATCCGGCGACGTATGCATCGTTCATTGCGGCAAAGTCTGCCATATCGGTAAGGAAAACAGTCGTCTTCACGACGTCTCTGAGGCCACTTCCTTCACCCTCGAGGAGAGAGGCGACGTTCTTGATTGCCTGCGTGACCTGCGCCGCGAGACCACCTTCGACGAGTGCGCCGTCCGCAAGGCCGAGCTGGCCGGAACAAACGAGCCACTCCCCCGCGCGGACTACTGGTGAGTAAGGACCGAGCGTCTTTGCCATTCGGCTGGGTCTAGCTCAGCTGAACGATGAGCCGCAACCGCAGGTCCGTGTGGCGTTCGGGTTCGTGATGTGGAAGCCGGCCTCCTGCAATCCGTCGCGGTACTCGAGCGTTGCCCCCCTGATGAGCTCGGCGCTCTCCGGGTCGACGACTACGCGGACCGCCCCGAAGGTGCGAACGATGTCGTCAGCGGCGATCTCAGAGTCGAAGAACATCTCGTAGCTGTAGCCCGAGCAGCCGCCCGGACGCACCGCGACACGCAGTGCCAGACCCTCGTCGCCCTCTAGCTCGAGCAGAGTGGTCACCTTGGCCACAGCGGCGTCGGTTAGGGTCACCGGGCTGGGGCGCTGACCGAGCTTCACCGTCGAGGTCGCAAGACTCACTGCAGGTCTCCTTTTGTCCAAGAAACGTCGGGCAGCTTCGAGAAGGCCCCCCGCGGCTGCCCCGTTAGTCTCGATCATACCGTGAGCGACTCGAACCGGCCGCCGCTGCAGAGAGCAGCGCCTGTAGCACCAGCCGGACCTCGCGGCGCGCCCGCACTCTCCCTCGAGGCCGTCCGGGCAGCGCTCGCCGGAGTTATCGACCCCGAGCTTGGCGCCGACATCGTCGAGTTGGGGATGGTTCGTGACCTAACTCTCAACGGCGGAGCCGTCACCATGGAGGTGGCACTCACCGTTGCTAGCTGTCCATTACGTGATCAGCTGCGCGCCGACGTCGAGCGCCAGGTGAAAGCGCTCCCCGGGGTGGAGGCCGTGGAGGTCAGAACCGGGGTGATGGATGCCCCTGAGCGCGTCGGCACTTATGGCGAGGGCCCGCCTGAAAGCCCAGGAGCGGCCCGTCGCGACCGACATCCCGGCCCAGGCGAAGGTACTCGCCGTCGCCTCGGGAAAAGGAGGGGTCGGCAAGTCGTCGATCAGCGTGAACCTCGCCGTCGCCCTCGCCCGCCGTGGCCTGGTCGTGGGCTTGCTCGACGCGGACGTCTGGGGCCATTCGGTACCGCGGCTGCTCGGGATGGATGGCGAGCTTCGGGCGGAGGACGGCAAGATGATCCCCTTCGAGCGTGCCATCGGCTCGGGAGTCCTGAGGGTGATCTCGATGGGCTTCCTCTCTGGTGAGGACGAGGCGATCATGTGGCGCGGTCTCATGCTCAACCGGGCAGTGCAGCACTTCTTGGAGGATGTCCGCTGGGGGGCGCTCGACTACCTGGTCATTGATCTCCCGCCCGGTACGGGTGACGTCCAGATGGGTCTCGCCAGGATGATCCCGCGGACGGAGGTTCTCGTAGTCACGACGCCCAACAAAGCCGCCCAAACGGTCGCTGGCCGGGCAGCCGACATGGCACGCAGGGGACATATACGCGTGGCCGGCGTCATCGAGAACATGTCGGCATTCACCTGCGAGCACGGGACGACCTACGACATCTTCGGGTCAGGCGGCGGTCAGCGGCTTGCCGACCAGGTCGGCGTCCCGCTCATAGGAATGGTGCCGCTCGACGCGGGCCTGGCCGCCGCGGGCGAGATCGGAGTTCCCGTGGCGCTCGACGACGCGGGCCCTCTAGGCGAGGTGTTCGCGGCCATGGCGCAACGAGTGACAGAGATCTCGCCCCGCCTCGAGATGGGTACATGCACCGCCCGCCTGTTGGAACAAGTCGAAGAGGCCTTGGGGCCTATCGGGGCCTGAAGCGCCCACCTAACCGGTGAACGGTCGAGTTGCGCGAGCAGTGCTGCTGCGGACCTAGGCAGAGGCAGCCGCGCGGAGGCCCGCTCATCCCCCGGTCGATGATCTGCTTGCGCTCGGCCTCGTTAAGGCCGCCCCAGATGCCGTTGGTCTCACGGATCCGGACGGCGTAGCTCAGGCAGTCTTGAAGGACAGGACAACAACGGCAGATTTCTTTGGCCGCCCGCTCTCGAGCGAGACGCTCGTCTTTGCGCTCCGGACGTGAGGGAGGGAAGAACACGACCGCGTGCGGACCACGGCACGCTGCTTTGATCTGCCACACCTCGTCACCGCGATTCGCAATCACGGTCTCTCCTCGTCTTGCCCACGGCACGCTCAGCGCCGGCCACGCCGCGGCACCAGGTTTTCTCGCGCAACGCCTGGCGACTTCCCCCATGGTCGTCGTCAAGCTGCACCACACAGGCGCCACCGGTCCAGGCCTGCGGAAACATCACCTGGCCTGGATCATCGAGACCCTATCGCCGCCCCGGCAGCACTTACAAGGGGTTCTTTTGGGCATTCGGCCAAAATGGAAACTGGAACCGGGCGGTAACCTCGCCGACCGTGGATCGTGAGGCGTTTTGCCGCCAGAGCAACGTCGTTGTCGTCGCCGGCAAGGGGGGCGTAGGAAAGACGACGGTCACGGCGACCCTCGCCCGCATGGCTGCCGACATCGGGCTAAGGGTGCTCGTGGTCGAGCTCGACGACGCCGGCGGGCTCCATAACCTGTTCGGTCGCGACACGGCCTTTGACTACGACGAGGCGGTGCTCTACGAACCTGGCGGAGGCGGGCAGGTGCGGGGACGGGTGATCACACCGGACGATGCCCTCGTCGAGTACCTGGAGGACCACGGTCTCAAGAGAGTCGCCAAGCGTCTCGTTGCGGCGGGCGTACTGGAGGTCGTGGCGACCGCGATCCCGGGCATCCGTGAGGTCCTCGTCCTCGGCAAAGTCAAGCAGCTCGAGCTTTCGGGTACCTCGGACCTGATCGTGGTTGACGCGCCGGCGGCCGGCCACGCGGTGACCTTCCTTACGAGCGCCCTCGGGCTGATGGACGCCGCCAGGAGCGGCCCACTTCGCGCCCAGGCCCAAGATGTCGTCGAGATGCTGCGGGATCCACTCCGGTGTCAGGTCATGCTCGTAAGCCTGCCCGAGGAGACTCCGGTGAACGAGCTGATCGAGACCGCCTACCGCTTCGAGGACCTCGTCGGCGTGGCGCTTGCGCCGGTGGTCGTCAACGCTTGCTACCCCGTGCTCACGCACCTCGCCGCCGATCCGGTGGCGGCCGCGGTGGCGGCCGGGGTCGATCCACCCGGGCCGGGAGAAGCAGCACGACTGCGAGCGGCGGCGCAGTTCCGGGCGGGGCGCCAGGTCCTGCAGGTCGTCCAGACCGAGCGCCTCGCGATCGGGTTGCCCCTGCCTCAGCTGGCGCTGCCATATCAGTTCACGGCCGATCTCGGCCCCGATCAGCTCGCAGTGCTCGCTGAGGCGCTCGCAGCCGCGGTCGACGCCCTCAGCACCGACAATGGTGCATGACCCTGTCGTGCAAGCGGCCGACATGAACCGCGAGGCGACCCCCGCTACGGCAAGGTCGGACCTTTCCGACCTCGCGTCGGAGAAATCCGTCATCGTCTGTTGCGGATCGGGCGGGACGGGGAAGACGACCATCTCGGCCGCCATCGGCCTCGCCGGCGCGCAGCGGGGCCGCAAGACCTGCGTCGTCACGATCGACCCGGCGCGCCGGCTTGCCGACGCCCTCGGCCTGGACGAGCTCGACAACACCCCACGGAAGATCGCTGGCGAATGGAACGGCGAGCTGTCGGCGGTGATGCTGGACGCGAAGAGCACCTTCGACGATCTCGTCACCCGGTACTCCGAGTCCGCCGAGCAGGCCGATCGCATCCTGCAGAACCGCCTCTACCGCAATTTGACCTCGGCTCTGTCGGGCACGCAGGAATACATGGCGATGGAGAAGCTCTACGAGCTGCATTCCGAAGGCGGCTTCGACCTGGTGGTAGTCGACACGCCGCCCACGCGCCACGCCCTCGACTTCGTGGACGCCCCACGCCGGTTGTACAGCTTTCTGGAAAACCGGGTGTTCCGCCTCCTGCTCATGCCGACTCGCGCCTACCTGAAGGCGATGACCTTTGCCGCCAATGCGCTGTTGCGCACGATCTCTCGCGTGGCCGGCTCTGAGATCGTCGAGGACGCCATGACCTTCTTCCGCGCTTTCGAGGGCATGGAGGAGGGCTTTCGCGAACGCGCGCGGCGGGTCGAGGCGCTGCTCGCCGACCCAGGCACGGCGTTCGTACTCGTGGCGGCGCCGCGCGAGGACTCCATCGAAGAGGCGCGGTTCTTCGCCCGGCGCTTGGCCGAGACCTCGATCCCGGTGAGCGCTCTCGTCGTCAACCGGCTTTTCCCGAGCTTCGCCCCCGAGGGTCCGCCCCCGAACGCAGCGACGGTAGACCCGCAACCTCACAAGGTGCCGGGGCCATCTGAGGAGGATCCGGACGCCTACTACGAGCTTCGCCGCAACCTCGACGACTTTCTTGCCGTAGCCAGCCGTGAGGAACGTTACGTCGAGGAGCTGGCGGCAGAGGTCGCACCGGCTCCCGTCGTACGGGTGCCGTTCCTTAAAGAAGACGTGCACGATCTCGAAGGTCTCGAGATCGTCGCCCGCCACCTGCTCAGGGCCAACTAACCTCGGGCCGTGGACCTCATTTTGATCGTCAGTGACTCCGACTCGGTTCTCCAGGAGCTCCGGTCGGCCCTCGAGGACGGCGAAACCGAGATTCGCGAGCTTCGTGCCGGGGAGGACGTGCGACCCGCCGTCGAGGAGGACCCACCCGACTTACTCATCACTGACCTTCAGGTCGGCAATATGGGCGGTATGGCTATCTGCCTCGACCTTCACCTCGAGGAGTCGGGCGGGCGGATCCCGCACGTCCCGGTCGTGATCCTGCTCGACCGCCGCGCCGACGTATTCCTCGCCCGCCGTTCCGCAGCAGAGGGGTGGCTGGTCAAGCCTCTGGACCCGATAACAATCCGGCGAGCCGTCCGGGCGGTCCTCGAGGGAGGGACGTTCCATGACGAGTCGTACAAACCGCTTCCGCTCGCCGCCGACAGATAGGTCGACCGGGCGGAGGGGACAGGGAAGATGAACCTCCGCCGCCAGGCTCGAAGGTTCGTCCGCCAGCCATCCCCTCAGGTCTCCGAGCAGGAGCTGCAGATCCGCAAGGGCCTCGAGTCGATGCACAACACCACCGCTCGGGAGGTGATGACACCGAGGGTCGATGTCGTCGCCCTGGAGGTTCCCGTCACCCTCAACGACGTCACGCGAGCCGTGCGCCGCTCCGGCCACAGCCACTTTCCCATCTATCAAGACGACCTCGACCACCTGCTCGGAGTCCTTTTCGTAAAGGACCTGTTTCATCCCGGACCGCTCGGGATCGAGGCGATCAGAGCCGTGGACGACGGGGGCGTGCGCGGCTCGCCCGTGCTTGATGTCGCGAGGCGGGTCCGCGAACCTTATGTGGTTCCCGAGTCCCGGCCCGCTTTGGAGATGCTCGCCGAGATGCGCCGTGCGCGCCGTGCCTTCGCGATTGTGGTGGACGAATACGGAGGCGTGGCGGGAGTGCTCACGATCAACGACCTCGTGAGCGAGCTCGTCGGGGACCTACGCGACGAGTTCGACCGCTCGTCGTCGCCCGCGATCGAACGCGTCGACCGGTCCCGTTTCCTCGTCGATGGAGCGGTCGGGGTCGACGAGGTGCGCTCCGAGCTCGGCATCCCGATCCCAGATGGCGACTACGTGACCTTGGGCGGCTTCCTGCTCGACGGCTTCGGGCGGATCCCTGAAGAAGGTGATGAGCTCGAGTTCGCCGGCTGGACCTTGCGGGTCACGAGCATGGAGCGCCGCAGGGTTGCCAAGGTGGTCATGCAGGCGCCAGCGGCTACGATGACGCGAAAGGCCGAAGACGAGGAGTGACGCTTCGGCCGACGGGAAGTAGCGCAGCTTGGTAGCGCGCAGCGTTCGGGACGCTGAGGCCGCGGGTTCAAATCCCGCCTTCCCGACCCATAGGTTCTTCCTGGTCAGACATCCATGCGGCCACCGCTGGCGGCCGGCACCCGTGAAGCGATGAAATAGGTGCGTCGCCCGTCGAACGCCGCAAGCTCTTGGTGCTTCGAGCCCGATGGTCAGACTGGCGTCGGGAGCCTGTAGGCACCCTGAATTGTTGCCACGAGCACGCGTCTCAGAGTCTTCATCGCCACGAGGCTCCCCGGGCGGCACCTTTTGTTTTGGCCAAAGGAGGTGCGTATGGACGTGGTGGTGGCCCGCGTTGCAGGCCTAGACGTGCACAAGGACACCGTGGTGGCAGCTGTCCGGGTTCCCGGTCCCAAAGGCGTCCGGACCGAGCTCGTCAAGGAGTTCTCGACCTTCACCGGTGATCTGCTCCGACTGCGCGAGTGGCTCACCGAGTGCGCCGTCACGGAGGTGACGATGGAGGCGACGGGCGTGTACTGGAGGCCGGTCTGGCACGTGCTCGAGGACGAAGGAAGCTTCGAGCTCCGCCTCGTGAACGCGAGGCACGTGAAGAACCTGCCCGGGCGCAAGACCGATGTCTCGGACGCGTGCTGGATCGCCCAGCTCGCCGAGTGCGGGCTCTTGAGGGGGAGCTTCGTCCCTCCGAAGCTCATCGCCGAGCTGAGGGACCTCACCAGGTACCGCAAGAAGCTCGTCGAGGAGCACACCCGCGAGGTCCAACGCCTGCAGAAGGTGCTCGAGGACGCCTGTGTGAAGCTCGACTCGGTCGTGACCGACGTCACCGGCAAGGCGGCTCGCAACATGATCGAGGCCCTCATCGCCGGAGAACGTGACCCGGTCTTACTGGCCGAGATGGCCCTCACCCGCACGCGCCCGAAGATCCCAGAGCTGCGACGCGCTCTTGTCGGACGCTTCAACGAGCACCACGCCTTTCTGGCAAGGATGCACCTCGATCGCATGGACAGCCTCGATGAGGCGGTCGCCAAGCTCGATGCCGAGGTGGACCGGGTGATCGCCCCTTTCTCTGACGCGCTGGTCCGCCTTCAGACCATCCCGGGCGTCGGCCAGCGCACAGCTGAGGTCGTCGTCGCCGAATGCGGTATCGACATGAGCCGCTTCCCGACCGCTGCACATCTCGCCAGCTGGGCTGGTCTTTGTCCCGGCAATGACGAGTCGGCGGGAAAGCGACGATCCGGCAGGGCGAGAAAGGGCAACGCAGCTTTGCGGGCTGCCCTCTGCGAAGCGGCCTGGGTCGGTGTGCGCACCCGGGACACCTACATCAACGCCCAGTTTCGTCGCTTCAGACGCCGCTTCGGCGCCAAGTCCGAGGGAAAGGCCCTCTTCGCCGTTGCTCACACACTGGTCGTGATCATCTGGAACGTGCTTGCCACCGACGGTGCAACCTACGTCGACCTCGGCCCGGACTGGTTCCAACAGCGTGACGACACCCAGGCGCACGTTCGCCGCCTCGTCCGGCAACTCGAGCGACTTGGCCTTAGCGTGAACGTCAAGCCGGCTGCCTGACACCTCTCCCTACGCTTCGGGGCTGCGCCCCGACCTGGCGTCAGTGGGGACCTATTTCGTCTCAGAACATTGCAGTCCGGCTTGCCGTCGCGGTTGACGAAGACCAGTGCGCCGGCGCCTCGGTTAGCCGCCGCATGGGCCAGGCGGGCGGCGAGGTCATCGACCAGCCACGCCTGGATGGCCAGTGCCGATGGACGTCTCGTCTTGGGCGTCTTCAGTCCTCAGCTGCGGTCGGACTGGACGCACAGCGACGCGCAGAGCCAACCGGTCGAGGTAACGATTGGAGAGCTCTGGTCAACAGGATGTGTCGGGTGCTGGCAAGTCGTCCACCGGCCCCCCCCGTGAAGCGCGCCCGGCCGCTCATCGAATCACAGCGGTGCACTTTCGCGGCGGACAAGTAAATTCGACCGTCACGGCTGCCGATAGAGGCTTGTAGTGAAAGCTCGCCCGCGCACCGACGACATCGATGAGCTATCCGAGCGCGCGTTGGCAGCTGCATCCCCAGAGGACCGCGCCTGCTGCCTGCGGGATATTGAGGCGGCGCTCCATGAGACCCCTGGTCCGGTGGAACGGGCCCGCTTGCTCATCTGCCGGGCACAGGTGCGCCACAACCAGTACGAGTACGGTCAGGTGCTCGACGACGCCCGGGCGGCAATGGCCCTTTTCGAGGAGGCGGGCGAGACAGGCCTCGCTGTAGACGCCGCAAGCCGCGCTGCCGTGCTCGCGTCGCGGTTAGGTGAGCAGTCGCTGGCGGCCGATCTGGTCACCAAGACCGTCATTGGGTTGGCTGCGGTCCATGACAACAGGCTGGCTGCTGCGGTCGCCAACCGCCTGGGCGCCTTCTGTTGCTCGTTGCTCGATTATGACCGCGCCGTGGCGTACTTCGAAATGGGCTTGGCTGCCGCAGAGCACGCCGAGGACGGTTACCTTGCCTGTCTCGAGCTCTACAACATTGCCAATGCCTTGCTCCTCGCCGTTCGTGCCAATCGCGCTTCAGACATGTCGGCGTCGCCGCTGCGCCCCGAGGACAGCAGACGACTCGAGCGGGCCGGCCAGGTGCTGGAGCGACTGCTGGCAGAGGTCACCCCAGAGCGGCAGCTGTCGCTTAGCGCGCAGCTGCTGTGGGCGGAGCTGCTCGTGGTCACAGGCCACCCGCGCGAGGCATTGGAGGCGTTGGACGCCATCACGAACGCGGCCGGTGGGTCAGGTCTCGCAAACAACGGCCAGCGGGCTGCCTTCGCTGTTGCCGAGTCACACTGCCGGCGCGATCTTGGCCAGAACAGCGAAGCCGTCGCCGCCGCGGAAAGGGCAGTCCAGCTGGCCCAGGCCAGCGGCGACGACTACGAGCGCATGCTCACCTTGGAGGAGCGGCTGGCTGCCAAACAGGCGGCCGGCGACCTCGCAGGTTTTGCCGCTGACGCCCTGGAGGTGAAGCGGCTGATATGGGCGGTCCACCAACGTCAGACAGCTCAGATCGCAGAGCAGATCTGGGAGCGCGCCGCCTTGGAACGCCAGCGCCGCCAGCTTGAAGAACAAGCGGCTGCCGCCGTCCTTTCCGCCGAGGAGGACGCCCTCACCGGCATAGGCAACCGCCGCCGCCTCATGCGGTTCTTGGACCACGCGGCCGAGACCCCGGCCTCGCTCGCACTCGTCATGGCCGATATCGACCTCTTCAAGGAGATCAACGACTCCTTCGGTCACGAACTGGGCGACATGGTGCTACGAGCCCTCGGTGAGCTGTTGGCCGCCGAGGCCCGCTCAGGCCAAGTCGTAGCGCGCTACGGGGGTGAGGAGTTCGTTTTCGCAATGCCCCGTGCCGAATTGACCGTGGCGGCCAGCTTTGCCGAACGCATTCGCTTGGCGGTGGCCTCGTATCCCTGGGCCAAGCTCGACCCGCGCCTCGCGGTGACCATAAGCCTGGGTGTCTCCTCGGGTCGGTCGGACGAATGGCATTCGGTCCTTGCGGAGGCGGACAGCGCCCTGTACCTGGCCAAGCGCCGCGGCCGCAACCGCGTCGAGGTGGCCGGCCGCGAATAGACAGCGGCTCCGGTCACGGTCGGCCGGGATCGTTGTGGCTGCATGAAGGCGGGGACGGCTGACCCGGCCGGTGGTCGCCGTCGAGGCTCAGCGGGCCTAAGGACTGCGCGCTTTCAGAGCTCTGACGCGAGAACCCGAGCGTCGTAGCTGTTGCGAATGGTGGGGGCAAAACGTGTTAAGTCATGTGAGGCGCGCCGGCAGAGGAGAGGGTCGTGGCGGAATTGGACCCGGGGGAGGAGTTTCGTCGCTTGTTCGAGCGATCCCGGCGGAGCCTGCTCGCACAGGCCTACTTGCTTACCGGCGACCGCCAGGAGTCGCAGGACCTCGTGCAGGAAGCCTTCCTGCGGGCCTGGCGCGACTGGGCACGGGTCTCCACCCTCGACAGTCCGCAGGCCTGGCTGCGTCGCGTGCTCTACAACCTTTCGGTGAACCGCTGGCGAAATCTCACGGCGAGGCGTTCCCACGATCGGCTCACGCGCCTAGATGCAACTTCTCCGGCCCCTGGTGCCGGACACCTCGATGTCTTGAAGGCGCTTCAGTCTTTGCCCGTGAAACAGCGACAGGCTCTCGTGCTTGTCGCGATTTTCGACATGACAACTGCACAAGCAGCACTGGAGATGGGCGCAAACGAAGGCACCGTGCGTGTCTGGCTTTCCCGGGCGCGAACGACCATGGAGCTCCTGTTGGGCATCGACGCGGTTCCGGCAACCAGCAGCGGCGAGCGCGATGACCGGAGATAGGCAGTTCCGCTTCTCCGAGAGCCCAGTCGACGAGCTCGTAGGTGACCTCTACGCGACGGCCTTGGAGTTCGACTGGGAGCTCGAAGCGGACGACATCGTCGGATCATCTCGACGACCAGGCACGAAACGAGCTCGGAGACGAGTCGGCGTTGGGCTCGTTGCTGCTGCCATCGCCGCGGTCTTCTTTGTTCCCTTCCCTCACCTGAGCGTGTTCGACCGTCTCGGTCATCACCCGAGTGCCATTTCGACTAATAGACCTAAGACGCCGGTTTGCAAGATCGGGCAGTTGAGCATCACCTACCACGGCACGAGTGCTGCGACGGGAACGGTGATTACGGCCTTCAAGGTGAGCAACTCGTCGAAGGCGGACTGTGTCCTAGGCGGGTTTCCGAAAGTTCAGTTCTTTACAGGCGCCCTGAGCGCGCCGCGGCCGTTCGTTGTGGATATCTCGCACGACGGACCCGGGGTCGCGTTCGCTACTGGTCCGCGCCCGATCATCCTTGCGCCCTCGGGCTCTGCTGGGTCAGCCGGTAAGAGTGCCGGCTTCCTTTTCACGTCGACTGATTTTGCGTTCAATGGCAGCAGCAACTGCCCGCAAGTCACATCTATTGTCGTCCGACTTGTCGATTCGGGACAAGGTGAACATGCCCTCTTGTGGTACCCGAGCAACGTATGCAGGAGCCCTGCAGCAGTCAACGTCTCGTCCTTTTTCCCGGCGAGCAGTCTCGACTCGTACGCACTGCCTTCCAACAGTCCTCTGTGCACGATGTCGGATCTTGCGGTAGGCGCCGGGCTAGGGGGCGCCGGCCTCGGCCATGTCGGACTCCCAGTCCTGTTCCGCAACAGGACAAGAATCCCGTGCCGGGTCGGTTCGTACCCTTCCGTTGCTGTGTTGGACAGGAGCGGTCGTAAGGTCGCTACTGCCAAGGACACTCTTTCCGGCTATCTCGGGGGGCTCCCGGAGAAGACAGTGAATCCTCCTGTCGTCAATCTTCTGCCCGGTGAGAGCGCGTCGGCACTGGTCGAAGGACTGGACTCGATGGGCAATGGAGCGGCTTGCCCGGCCTATCCGGCCCTTCTCGTCTCGCTCCCCGGTCTCGCTCAGTCTGTCCGCGTCGTGCATGTTTTCAACGGGTGCTCGGATCTCGAAGTGCACCCGTTCGTCCCTGGAACGACGGGGTCAGTTGCGCAGTCGGCGAATACGAACCTTGCGACGGCAGAGATAGCGGTTGTCGACGCCGGATCGCTCTCATTGGTCAACGAGGCCACCGACGAGCGACTCGTGCTCGCCACAGGCGACAGAAGTTCCGACGTCAGCACTCCCGCGTTCTCCCACGACGGCGACTGGGTCGCGTACCTTGAGCAGGTGGGTGGGGCTCCATCCTCCCTCCACGTCACCTCAAGCTTCGGGGGTGCTTCTGTAGCTATTCCCGGCGTCTTGAGCTATTCGTGGTCGCCGCGACGTGACGAACTGGCGGCGTCGCTACCTGGCGGCGTCGAGTTGCTCAGCCCGATCGGGACGGTCCTGCAGCGCTGGACACTTGCTCGTCCCTGGGCTCAGCCGGCCTTCTCGCCCTCGGGCGACGAGATCGCGGTCGGCTCAGCGACCTCTCGAATCCCAGTCGGAGGGGGCAGCTTGGTCGTCTTACGGGTGACCGGCGGCCCAGCCCGCACAGTCATCCCGTTCCAGGCCAATGTTTGTCAGATACCTGTTAGCTGGACCACCGACGCGTCCCACATACTCAGCTGGCAGAACGAAGGCTGTTCGGCTTCTATCGCCGCCGACGGGGCGTTGTTGGAGTCCGTCCCCGCTAGGGGCGGTGCGCCCGTGGCGCTCGGATGGACGCTCACATATCCGTCATGGGTCGTGCCTGTTTCCGGGACGCGGGTGCTCGTGAACACGGGCGTCGATCGTGTCGCAGCAGACCACAAGAGTCTGCGCTCCTGCGATGTGGCTACAGGCAAGTGCCAGGCGCTCGTGCTTCCCGCCGACACGACCACTCTCGACCCGGCGTTCGCACGAGCAAAAGACGAGCTTTTCGAAGTGCGCGTCCCGCGGTCGGTACGGATGAACGGCATCGTCGCCGACGGGACCATGTGGCTCGGGAACGGGGCGGGGGAAGACGAGCGAGAACTCATCTCTGCCGGGACCGGGGTGGCCGACCCGGTTCCGAGCCCGAACGGGGCCATGGTCACTTTCGTGCACATGACTTCTGCCGGCAAGGCGAACGTTGACCTGCTTACCGTGCGGACGGGAGTCGTGCGGGAGCTCGCCGAAGTGGAGGACGCCAACTACTACGGGGAGTTCGACGGTCCCATGGTGCTGTCCGTTTGGCAACCGGGCGGCTAAAGCCGATTCTCTTGCAGACGGATCCATTCACGGCGAGAGCGGTTCTTTGTGGCTCTTCACCTAGCTGCTGGTTGATGGCTTTGCCAAACGCAGCGGCGTTAGGTAGGTCCCGAACTGCCCTACCGACATCGGAACCCGCCTACCGGTCGCGAGCCAGGTCCAGTACCTCATGTGGCCCGTTCCTTTTGCGAAGACGAACGGCCAAGCCCTGCTCGTGCCGATCTCCGCGATTAAGAGCTCGTGAAGGCCGGTGACCTCCACAAGCAGATCACGCACTCAGCCGGGTCAAAGCTGCCAGAAGTCGCGCCGGTTTCTCGCCGTTTAGGAGATGCCGGTCGTCTACACGAGTGAGAAGCCAAGATGATGAGATGCGCGGCGGCGAGGCGCCGCCCGCAGATTGGCAACCGCCAGCTTGATCTCGGGCTCGAGCCGTCGACGGCACCGTCTCTCGGAGTGGACACGGACCTCGCCGCGACGCCACGCTGGCACCATGTCCGTTTCGAAAGGTGGCATTTCCGCGGGTGGTGACAGTGGCCAGGCCTTTGACGCGGTCGTGTTCGACCTCGATGGCGTCGTCGTCGACACCGAGCGCATCGTCCACGAGATCTGGGAGGAGATGTTCGCCCGCTACGGTTGCTCGTTCACTTTGGAGGAGTACTCGGCCCTGGTCGGCAGTGACCACGGGTTCGACCCCTTCGCGGTACTTGCCGAGCGGAGCTTGGTGCCGGTCCCACCGCTGGCGGAGCTGCGAAGCCAGATCGAACAGATCGAGCAGCTGCGAGTAATAGGCCTGAGCGCGCTCCCGGGCGTGCGTGAGTGGATCGAAAGTGCCGAGCGGCTCGGTATGGGCCTCGCGGTGGCTTCGAGCTCACCGCTTGCCTGGGTGCAGGCCCGACTTGAAGATGTCAGGCTCGACAGTCACTTCACCGTGATGAGCTGCCGGGGCGATCAGCTCGCGGCCAAGCCGGAGCCGGACCTTTATCTGGACGCCTGCAGGCGCCTCGGTGTAGATCCGACCCGCTCCATTGCGGTCGAGGACTCGGCCAACGGTCTCGCGGCGGCACACGCGGCCGGGCTTGTGTGCGTGGCCGTGCCCAATACCGTGACCCGCAGCCACGACCTGAGCACGGCCGAGCTGTTGGTGGAGTCACTTGCCGCCGTGCCCTTTGAAGAGGCGCTCCGGCTCTTGTCGGAGAAGAGGGGCCTCTAGCTCACGGCACGACGAGGATGGGGAAGCGTCCCCGCCCGAGGAGCTGGCGCGGGACTCCACCGAGGTGCAAGTGGGGGTGAGCGGAGCGTCCCACGACGATCAGATCCGCCTTGCAAGTCTCCGCCAGGATCTCGAGCTCGGCTCCGATCTCACCGCTACGGCAGGTGAAGTCGCCCCCGACGTGCGCCTCGAAGAGCTCCTCGGCGACAAAGCGGGCGAGGAGCTCGTCGCTCTCGGCGTCGGCGACGAGCGGGACGGGCGCGAAGAACCCACCGATGGCGGCCGCCCCGGGCAGGTGGGCGACATAGCAGGCATGAACACATCCCTGCTCGCGCACGGCGAAGCCAACCGCCATGGCGAACGCTCGGTAACTGGTGTCGGAGCCGTCGATGCCGACCACGATGCTGCTGATGCCCATGCCCCTACTTTCGCGTGACGGGCACCTTCGGTCCATCCGGGGCCCCGCCAAGTACCTCGACAGGTTGCGGAACGGCTTCGCTGGCGAGCGAATCAGCGCCGTGAGCACGGCGGAGATGGGCTTTCTGGGCGATCGACTCCTCGTCCACGTGGATGTACGTCTCGCCACGGAGGGCGGAGGCGATGGCGGCAATCACGCACATGATCACCGCGAAGGTAAGGATCAAGGTGAGGGCGTCTTTGAACGGGGGCCCTATGAGCCGGGGGAAGAAGGCGCGACCGGTGATGGCGGCCGCCTGGCCCGGGGCTAGGTGGTTTAGCACCGCCGGGCCGAGCAGGCTCTTGAGCGGGTTGTAGCCCAAGAAGGCGGCGAAGATGTATCCGAGGGGCGGCAGGTGGGCGAGCTGGGTGGCGGCTGCCGCGGGGACGCCGTGGGCGACGAGGCCGCTGAACATCGCAGCGGGCACCTTGTTGTTCAGTCCGAAGACGAGCAGGGTGAAAAAGAGCCCCATCGACAACGGCAGGCCGGTCTGGGCGAAGGTAACCCGCATGCCCGAGGCCGCCCCGCGATAGCGGGCAGGAACCGAGTTCATGATCGAGGCCGTGTTGGGCGAGGCGAACAGGCCACCGCCCACACCCGCGACGAACATGACCGTGGCAAAGGGCAGGTAGGAGAAGTTGGCCGGGAAGGTCATCATGATCGCGTACATGGCGGCCGTGACGAGCATCCCGGTCGTGGCGAAGATACGGGCACCGTAACGGTCTGACAGCCTGCCGGAAATCGGCCCGGCGACGACGAATCCGAGCATGAACGGGATCATGTAGATCCCGGCCCAAAGGGGCGTTCTCGTGAAGCTGTATCCGTGCTGGGGAAGCCAGATTCCCTGGAACCAGATCATCAACATGAACTGCATGCCGCCTCGCCCGACACCGCCGAGGAAGTTGGCGGCGTTGCCGGCGGTGAAAGCCCGGATCCGGAACAGCGAGAGCTGGAACATCGGTTCGGCCACTTTCGTCTCGATGAAGGCGAAGGCGACGAGCAGCACGAGACCTCCGAAGATCATCTCCAGCACGAACGGGTCCGTCCAGCCGGTGAGGGAGTGACCGTAGGGCTTGATGCCGTAGGTGACGCCGGTGAGGACCATGGCGAGCCCTGCCGCGAAAGTGAAGTTTCCGAGCCAGTCGAGCTTGGCCTTGATCCTGATGCCGATCTCCTTCAGCTTCAAGTAGGCCCACACGGTTCCGAAAGCGCCGATCGGCACGTTGGCGAGAAAAACCCAGCGCCAGCCGACCTGCGAAAGCAGCCCGCCGACAAGGATGCCCAAGAAGGAGCCGAGAATGCCGACGACCATGTTCATGCCGAGTGCGAAGCCGAGCTCTTCGGCGGGGAAGGCGTCGGTGATGATGGCCGCCGAGTTCGCCATGAGCAAGGCCCCGCCCACGGCCTGGACCATGCGCAAGATGACCAGCTCGAGCGCCCCGGTCGAGCCGGTGCTCCAGACCGCCGACAACAAGATGGCAGAGACGGTGAACCAGGCAAAGCCGAGGTTGTACATCCTCACGCGGCCGAACATGTCGCCGATGCGTCCCACGGTCACGACGATGGCGGCCGAGACCAGCATGTAGCCCATCATGATCCACAGCAGATAAGGGAAGCTGGCCGGCGCGAGCGGGTTCAAATGGATGCCTCGGAAAATGACCGGCAGGGCGATGATGAGGCTCGTCCCGTTGAGGGTTGCCAGCAACATTCCGATGGTGGTGTTGGAGAGGACGATCCACTTGTAACGGGGGCCAACGGCCGTCGAGGGGGTCGTCTGCAACATGCTCATCTTCCGCTCTCCTTTGCTTGGTTGCGATCCGGGAACGCCACGGGCGGCTCGCCAGGGCGCTCAGTTGCGAAGGTCTCCAACACGCTCACGGCTCGCTCCACGGCCAGCCGGTCGTCCTGGCTGAGGGCGCTCAGCTGTTTGGCGAGCCAGGCATTGCCGATCCGTGCGCGTCGCTCGAGGAGCTTGACTCCCTTGGTGGTCGCGGCCAACTGCACACCGCGACGATCGGCAGGGTTCGGCCGGCGGGTGACGAGGCCTGCCTCCTCCAACTTGTCCGCAAGTCGGGTCGCCGCCGGCGATGGCAGGCCCTCGATCTCGGCGAGCTGGCCGATGCCGAGCGGCCCGGAGCGGACCACTGTGGCAAGGGCTGAGAACTGGGTGATCGTGAGCTCGTTCGGGTCCATTCTGCGCAGCTGACGGGAAAGACGCACCATTGATAGGCGCAGCCGGCCCGCCAGAACATTGGGAGCGCTCCGATCGCTGGTCGCCTCGCTCATCTGCGGACCTTCTCCCGACCACACTGCCTTTAGCTGCCCACCCCCCCTTGGCCGAGCAGCCGACGCCGAACTAATGTATCGCCATTATTATATATCGACGGCACCGATATGGATTGTCCTGCCTCCGCCGTGCGGGGCAGACCTGAGCCCGGGGACTGCCGTAGGTGGACGACGCCCCGCTAGCCATGACGAGGTCGTTCGTCGTCATGGCCAAACCTGTCGGGCCGATCTGCAACCTCGAGTGCCGTTACTGCTACTACCTGGACAAAAAGGATCTGTTCCCCTCGGGGGGGTCCTTCCGCATGCGCCCCGAGGTGCTCGAGAACTACGTCTCCTCCTTCATCGCCGCGAGCCCGGGCCCGATCGTGCACTTTGGCTGGCACGGCGGTGAGCCGCTCCTGGCAGGGGTCGAGTTCTACCGCCATGCCGTGGAGCTGCAACGCCGGCACCTACCGGCGGGCTGGCGATGCCTCAACAACCTCCAGACAAATGGCACACTTCTTGACGAGCGCTGGTGCAAGTTTCTGGCCGAGCACCACTTCGCCGTCGGGATCAGCATCGACGGCCCGGCGAGCCTTCACGACGCCTATAGGGTCGACAAGAACGCGGGGCCTACGCACGCAAAGGCACTGCGTGGCCTGTGCCTGCTTCGTGCGGCGGGCATCGAGCCTGATGTGCTCTGCACTCTCAACGCCCTTACCGCCGTCCGTCCGCGCGAGGTGTACCGCTTCTTCTTAGAAAATGACGTCAGGTGGTTGCAGTTCCTTCCCGTCGTGGAGAGAACCGCCGACGGTGGTGTCTCGGAGCGGTCCGTCGCGCCCGAGGCGATGGGCGAGTTCCTCTGCACGGTCTTCGACGAGTGGGTCCGCCATGACATCGAGCGGATGGGCGTGCAGAACTTCCTCGAGTGCTTTCTCGTCGCGAGCGGCAAACCGGCCAACCTCTGCGTGATGTCGAGGACCTGTGGGCGCGTTCTCGCCATGGAGCATGACGGGAGCGTCTATTCCTGCGACCACTTCGTCGAGCCGGGTCACCGTCTGGGTGAGCTGACCCGGGACGGGTTGGTCGCCCTCGTCGACTCCGCCGAGCAGGCCGCCTTTGGCGAGGCCAAGCACGCGACTTTGCCGGGCTGGTGTCGGAACTGTCCCGTGCTCCGGTTCTGCAACGGGGGCTGTCCGAAGGACCGTTTCGCCACCTCGCCCGAGGGGGAGGCCAATCTCAATTACCTGTGTGCCGGCTACCGGCGTCTGTACGAACATGTCCAGCCCTACCTCGAGCGCATGGCGGCCCTCGATCGCGGGGGCCAGTCGATAGCAGCCATCAGCGACGAGCTGGAAGTGACCGAGCGCGAGGAGCGAGCGCAGTGGCGGACGACCGGTCGTAACGACATGTGCCCGTGCGGAAGCGGCCGGAAGTATAAGCACTGCTGCCTGCTGACCCGTCGGCGCTGAGCCTGTCGCCAGCAAGCTTCGCTCGCGGCGCGCAACGCGGTTGTGGACCTTGCCGTGCCGGTCCTGGCGCGGCATCCTGGCGCTATATGTTGAAGGACCCGTGCTGTCTCTTGCCGAGGGCGTGGGGCAGCCCCAGCACGAGTCCAAGTCGACAACCCCTGGGGAGCTGAGCAGCTCTGGATGAGGAGTGATTTCATGCTTGTTCGCCACCGCAACCGCAGAGTCAGGACAACGACAGGCCGGATCGCCACCGCCTTGGTGGTGGGCGCACTGGCTGTTTTCGGCCTAGCCGGCTGTTCGAGCACGGCCGCGCCTAGCGGCTCGGGAGCGAAGACGGCCACCTTCGCGTTGCAGGCGACCGACTCGTTTACTTGGATGCTGCCGCTCGAGAACGGCGCCAACGAGGAGCCGTGGACCCTCGGCGTCGACGAGAGCCTGTGGCTTCCTTTGTACTTCGAAGGCAAAGGCGCCGCTCCAGTGATCAATTACGCCGCTGAGCCTGGCGGAGCCTCCTGTCTATTCAGACGGGGGACGCACTGTCACGATAAAGCTCAAGCACTACCTGTGGTCCGACGGCCGTCCCGTGACGACGCGCGACATCCAGTTCTTCTTCAACCTTTACAAAGCAGGCGAGTCCAAAATCGCTACATATGTGCCGGGTCAGTTCCCGGACAACATCTCAAGCATCGATTATGAGAGCGCCACGAGCTTCGTCCTTCACCTCGACAAGGCCTACAGCCAGCAGTGGTACACGGACAACCAACTCGTCAACATCGTGCCCATGCCGCAGCACAGCTGGGACCGCCTCGGCCCGAGCGGTCCTGTCGGCAACTTCGATCGGACGCCGGCTGGCGCCACCAAGGTGTTCAACTTCCTCTACGGCCAGTCCGAAGAGCTCTCCACCTATGCCAGCAATCCCTTGTGGAAAGTGGTGGACGGCCCGTTCACGGTGACGAACTACGACTCTGTGAACGGTAGGACCGAGCTCACCGTCAACAAGGCGTATACGGGGCCCGACAAGCCCCGTCTCACCCACGTGGTCATCGAGGACTACTCCTCTGATGCGGCTGAAGTCGACGCGCTTCGCTCCGGTCAGGTCGACTATGGCTACATCCCCTACAGCGATTATGGCCTTGTCGCCTACTTCAAGAGCCACGGTTATACGGTCGCACCGTGGGCTCCCGATTATGAGCAGTCGATGGAGGTCGGATACACGAGCCCCGTCTTCGGGCCGCTCGTCGGCCAGCTCTATGTTCGCCAAGCGCTTCAGCACCTCGTCGACGAGACGCTGTACCTGAAGACGACCCTCGACGGGATCGGGCAGCTCACTTACGGTCCGGTGCCCAACATCCCGGGGTCGCCCTACGTGAGCCCGGCCGAGCGACATGACCCGTATCCCTATTCGATCTCGGCCGCGCGTGCCTTGTTGACCAGCCATGGCTGGGCTCCGGGTGCGAACGGGATAATGGTTTGCAAGCGTGCGGGCACGGCAGCAGACGAGTGTGGCAAGGCGATTGCCGCCGGTCGCAGCCTGAGCCTGCTCATGAACTACACGATTACGTCCCTTGTAGAACTTTCCTCCCAGGCTCAGGCATTTCAGACGGCCGCAAGGTCGGCTGGCATCCAGATCAATCTCGACCCTTTGAGCGCGACGACCCAATACAGCGACGACGGCGTGTGCCCGTCGTCGGGGCCTTGCAACTGGGCGCTGTCTTTGTACCCTCTCTGGTTCACGAATTATGGGGACATTGAGATCCTGCCGACGCTCGAGCAGCAGTTCGGGGCGGGGAACTACTACGGCGGCGGTTACTACTCGCCGACGGCCGAGAAGCTGATCGCAGCCGCCGAGACGCACTCGGGCATGAGCTACCTCTACGCCCTGGAGAACTACATAGCCAGCAACGAGGCGGCGATCTGGTGGCCCACCGGAGACAACCAGATCTCGGTCGTGTCGGACAAGCTGCACGGCTGGCAGCCGCAGCCGCCCTTCGGCTATCCGGTCTTTGCCGGATGGTACTTCTGACCTCGGCCGCTAGTCCTGGCGCTGCGCCGACAGCGGTCAGGTGACCGGATACTACCTCCGCCGCCTCGTGCAGGCGGTGGTGGTCATGTTCATCGTCTCGGTGATCGTGTTCGTGCTCTTGCACTCGCTGCCCGGCGGCCTGGTCCGGGCACAGCTCGGGGGCAAGCCCACGGCATACGCCGTGCACGAGCTCACCATCCAGGAAGGCTTGAACAAGCCGCTCTTGGCTCAGTTCGCTCTGTGGCTGTGGCACCTCGTGCACGGCAACCTCGGCTTTTCCTACAAGCAGAACCAGTCCGTCGCCTCATTGCTGGGCGAGTTCGTGCCCCGCACGTTGCTGCTCGTCGGCTCCTCCATGCTGCTGGCTCTCGCGATCGCCGTGCCGATGGGCCTGATCCAAGGTTTGCGTCGCGACCACATCGACGACCGCGCCATGACCGCGGTCATGCTCATCTTCTACACGACGCCCAGTTTCCTGCTCGGCAGCGTGCTCATCGTGGTGCTGAGCATCTGGCTCAACCTGCTGCCTTCGACGGCGTCGAATTTCGGCACCGGCGCTGCCACGGACTTCCAAGTCCTCATTCTTCCCGTCGTCACGCTGTGCCTCGGCAACGTGAGCTACTTCAGCCGCTACATGCGCTCGGCGACGATCGACTCGTTGCTCGGCGACTACGTCCGCACGGCGCGGGCCAAGGGCGTCTCCACGCGTAGGGTGCTCACCCACCACGTGCTGCGCAACGCCTTTTCCTCGACGATGACCTTGCTGGGGCTCAGCTTGCCCTATGTCCTGTCGGGCTCTTTGATCGTCGAGGCGTTGTACAACTTCCCCGGCGTGGGCCTGCTCTTCTGGAACGCCGCCCAGGACAGGGACTTCCCCGTGCTCTTGGGGGTTGTGCTCGTCGTCACGCTCGCCACGGTCGTCGGCAATTTGCTCGCCGACATCGGGTACGCCTGGCTGGATCCCCGGGTGCGCCTCAAATGAATGCGGTGGCAGGCGGGTTGCCCGGAGCAGACCTTCACAACTCGAGCGACCATGGCGCACCTGCGCGGGGTGCGGAGGACCTGCCCGAAGCCAAGCCGTCTTGGCGCCAGGCTGTCTCGCAGTTCGCGGAGAACAAGATGGGCATGGTCGGGCTCATCGCGCTCGTGGTGATCGTGCTGTTCAGCTTCTTGGGGCCGGTGATCTACCGCACGAACCAGTTCGCGGCGAACCTGCTCTTGGAGAACAGCCCGCCTTCGCTCGGGCACCTGCTCGGCACGACCCCCCAGGGCCGAGATGAGCTCGGTGCCCTCATGGTCGGAGGGCAGAGCACGCTCGAGATCGGGCTCGGCGTCGCCGTCATCTCGACCTTGTTCGGCCTGGTCTGGGGCGCGCTTGCTGGCTATGTCGGCGGAGTCCTCGACGCTTTCATGATGCGCATCGTCGATGCGCTCTTGGCGATCCCCTTCCTTTTCTTCGTCGTGTTGCTGGCGGCGATGGTGACGCCGACGCTCTGGCTCATAATGCTCGTGATCGCGGCCGTGAGCTGGCTCCCCACGGCGCGGCTCGCCCGCGGTGAGACGCTCAGCTTGCGGACCTACGACTACGTGGCCGCCTCCATGGGTTTCGGGGCGCGCCGCGCCTATGTACTGCGGCACCACATCGCGCCGAACCTGCTCGGCATCGTCGTCGTCAACACAACCTTGAAGATCGCCGACGCCATCTCGCTATTTGCCGCCATCAGCTTCCTCGGCCTCGGCGTCCCCCCACCGGCGACGAACTGGGGCAACATCTTGACCGACGGAGTGAACAACCTCTTCGACGGGTACTGGTGGCAGCTGTGGCCAGCAGCCGTCCTGATAGTCGCCACGGTGATCGCGGCGAACCTGGTCGGTGATGCTCTGCGCGACGTTGTCGAACCGCGGCTCAAGCATCGCTGAGCGCACCGACTGCGGGACGAGCTTTTCTTTAAGCGACTCGGGCGGCTTCGAGCAAGGCGCCGAGACCGGCGACGAGACGCTCGCCTCCCGCCGCCATGCCCACTCGCAAGTGACGCTCCCAGTGCGGCCCGAAGACCGCCCCTGGCAAGAAGAGGTAGTTCTCGGTCTCGGCGAGCTGCGCGCAAAGCTGCGGGACGGGCTTGGAGCTCTCGGCCACTAGCTCGAGGAATCCGCAGTAGCCCCCTAAGGGCCGGTACCAGCTCAGGGCACCGCCGGAGTTCTCGATGAAACGGTCCAGCACCGAGACGCTGCCCCTCGCCCGCTCGAGCGCGGCGTCGAGAAGCTGACTCCGAACCGAGAGGGCGTGCTCGGCGAGCACCTCGCTGACGCTCGAGTTGCTGTTCGTCGTGAAGTCGCGGGCGCTGAGGACGCGATCGAGCA
This sequence comes from uncultured Acidimicrobiaceae bacterium, assembly GCA_963779425.1. Taxonomy (GTDB): domain Bacteria; phylum Actinomycetota; class Acidimicrobiia; order Acidimicrobiales; family Bog-793; genus Fen-455. Next base: position 169,174 of record CAVZYD010000008.1, on the reverse strand, counting down.
CCACGTTGTCGCGACACGCCAGCCACCCGATGCGGAGCCCGCCCAGGCCCCAGGCCTTGGTCATGTCGCCGATGGCAACGCCGTCGTGCGACACGTCGAGCACCGAGGGAAGGGACTCGGCCTCGAGGCCGACATGACGGAAAACCTCGTCGCACACGACCAGGCAACCCCTGCGGGCACAAAGGGCGGTCAGGGTGACGAGGCAGGAGGCACTCTTGATCCCGCGCCCGGTCGGGTTGTTGAACGGGTTCACGATGACGAGCTCGGAGCAGGTGTCACGCACGAGTGCGTCGAGGCGGTCGAAGTCGTACTCGTAGGCGTTGTCGGCGTCAAGCTCGTAACGGACGACATCGGCGCCGAGGAGTCGCAGGATCGGCTCGTAGGACCCGTATATGGGGTCCTCGAGCACGACTCGAGTGCCGGGCTCGGCGAGCGCCGCCAAGCTAAGTGCGATCGATTCGACGGCCCCGTTGGTCACGATGACCTGCTCAGGGGCAAGATTGTCATAAAGCGAGGCAATGGCTTGTCTCAGTGTGAAAGCACCGGCTGTCTCGGAATAATCCAATGAAACGTCCTGGATCGCCGACAAGGGCAGTTGTGCCAATGCGAGAATGTCGCCGATCGTCGGCGATATGGGATTGCTCGGTGACAGATTGACCATTCCCGGTCGGAAGGAGAAGCGACGGAAGAAGTCCTCCAGCTCAAAACGGGGCAGTTCGTTCACAACCAGCCTGTTTCACTGCCATATGTTCGCACAGACGCATTATAACGCGCCTCCTGAAATGTCACTTAGCGCTGTGTCCCGGGGAAATGTAAACTGGGGTTGGTATGTGACATCTGACCGCGTTTCATTTGTATCGGACGCGGCCATTGCTGATGGCTAGATTGACTCTAATCGGCTACATAACAGGACGCACATGAACGACGTGGCACCGAACGAAGAGGTCCAGCGGCGGCTGCGGCCGGCTATGTCCTTTGATCAGGTGCCTCGCCTCGTCTTCTGGGAGACGACCAAGGCCTGCCCGCTTGCCTGCGTGCACTGCAGGGCGACGGCGCAGTGCACGCCGGCGCCGGGAGAGCTGACGACCGCAGAGGCAAAGTCGATCATCGACGAGCTTGCGAGCGCTGCGCGCCCGACCCCGGTCCTGATCCTGACCGGCGGTGACTGCCTGCAACGCCCCGATCTGGGCGAGCTGACAGGCTACGCACAGGCACAGGGGGTGCCTGTTGCCATCTCACCTTCGGTGTCGCCCAGCTTGAACTCCGCCGCCTTGGCGCAGCTGCGCGCCAACGGTGTGGGCACGGCCTCGCTGAGCCTGGACGGGGCCGGCGCTGAGACCCACGAGCAGGTCCGACAGGTCCCGGGTCATTTCGCCGACACGATCCGCGCGATCCGGCTCCTCAAGGACCATGGATTCATGGTGCAGGTCAACTCCGCCGTCATGGCGCAGAACGTTCACGAGCTGGCCGATATCGCTTGCCTGCTCGTCGAGAACGGCGTGCAGACCTGGGAGGTGTTCTTCCTCGTCGGTGTGGGCCGGGGCGAGACGGTCACCGAGATCGGCGGGCACGAATACGAGGACGTCTGCCACTTCCTCGTCGATGCTGCTCAGTACGGCATGGTCGTAAGGTCCGTGGAGGCCCCGTTCTTCCGCAGGGTGCGCGACTGGCGGTCCAAGGCGTCTCCTTCCGGCCTCGGCCCGGCCGACGAGTTCCACCTAGGGGTGCTTTACCGTGATCTAAGCGGCCGCCTGCACGAGCGGCTCGGCGCCCCGCGCTCGAATGTGCTCGCTCCGAGCTCTGCCACCCGGGACGGCAAGGGCATCGTGTTCGTGGCCCACGACGGCCAGGTGTACCCGGCCGGGTTCTTGCCCCTTTCCCTCGGATCGGTCCGCAGATCACCGTTGCTCGAGATCTACCGTGACAACCCGGTGCTGAAGGCGATCCGCAAGGCGGAGTTTCCCGGTCGTTGCGGGCGCTGCGAGTACGCGGACGAGTGCGGCGGATCGAGGGCACGAGCCTATGCGGCCACCGGTGACCCGCTCGCCGACGACCCGGCTTGCTCGTACCTCCCCCCAAAGGCGACACTCGTGAGGTCGCCATTCCCCCGGTGACCGTCCGTTCGATGAAGGAGAGCCGAAGATGGACCTGAACGTGAAAGGCGTCAAAGCCGTCGAGATTCTCGACTCCCGGGGCAACCCGACGCTCGCGGTCACTCTGACGCTCGGCGACGGCACCTCCGCCCGGGCCGGGGTCCCCTCCGGTGCCTCGACGGGGTCGCGCGAAGCGGTCGAGCTGCGAGACGGCGACCCCGCCCGCTACGGCGGAAAAGGCGTGCTCAACGCTGTCGCAAACGTGAACGGCGAGATAGCCCGGGCGATCACTGGGCGCACCTTCGCCGATCTCGCAGAACTGGACCACGCCCTAATCGAGCTCGACGGCACCGAGAACAAGGCCCGCCTCGGGGCCAACGCCATCGTCGGCGTCTCCATGGCGGCTGCCCGGGTTCTCGCCGCCGCCTCCGGTGTGCCGCTGTGGCGGGCTCTCAACCCGTCCGGGGTCACGCCGCGGCTCCCGGTTCCCCACTTCAACGTCGTCAACGGCGGGGTCCATGCCCCGAACAAGCTCGACTTCCAGGAATTCATGGTGGCCCCGCTCGGCGCGCCGAGCATGGCAGAAGCGGTGAGAGCCGGTGCCGAGGTCTACGTGGCGCTCCGCAAGCTTCTCTCAGGGAAGGGATTCGCCACGGGCCTCGGTGACGAAGGGGGCTTCGCGCCGGAGATCGACGAGCCCGAGGAGGTCCTCGGTCTGCTCGTGAACGCCATCGAGCAGGCCGGTTACCGGCCCGGTCGCGACGGTGTGGCGATCGCGCTCGACCCGGCCGCGAGCGAGTTCTTCCGCGACGGCAGCTACCACGTCGCCGGGGAGAGCCTCTCGAGCGGAGACATGATCGACCGCTACGAGAAGATCATCTCCGAGTACCCCGTGTGGAGCCTGGAGGACGGCCTGGCCGAGGGCGACTGGGACGGATGGGTGCGTCTTACCGAACGCTTGGGCGATCGCATCCAGATAGTCGGTGACGACCTCCTTGTCACCAACCCGGCGATCATCACCGAGGCGATCGCTCGCCGGGCCGCCAATGCGGCCCTCATCAAGGTCAACCAGATCGGGAGCGTGACCGAGACTCTGGCTGCGATCGAGGTCTGCAGGGAGTCGGGTTGGTCACAGATGGTCTCGCACCGTTCGGGTGAGACGGAGGACACTTTCATTGCCGATCTCGTGGTCGGCTCGGGCAGCGGGCAGCTCAAGACCGGCGCCCCGGCGCGTGGCGAACGGGTGGCCAAGTACAACCGCCTGATAGAGATCGGAGCGGCCGAACCGCTGCCTTACGGACTCGCCCACTGAGATCGCCGCCCCGCCGGCTGAGGCGGGCGGCATCCAGCCTTCATCTGCCGGTCTCGACCGGCGCTCTCGCCTACCCTGTGGGGATGTGGCATCTGCGCGGGTCTTCCTCCTGCGGCACGGCGAGACCGCCCTCAACGCGGCCGGAGTCCTAAGGGGACAGCTCGACATCCCCCTTAACGAGACCGGCGAAGCCGAGGCCCTGGCCCTAGGCGGGGCGTTTCGCGACGTGCCGCTTAGCGCCGTGGTGTCGAGCCCGCTCAAGCGGGCGCTCGAGACGGCGAGCCCGGTGGCCTCGGCGTCGCGAGCGCCTCTTTCGATCGACGAGCGCTTGAGTGACCGCTTCTACGGTGAGTTGGCGGGACATTCGCTCGAGCACGTCGAGAAACGTTTCGGGTCGATCGACGCCGCCCCGCTCGTCGAGGCTTGGCAGCTCCTAGAGGCCAGGGCTGAAGAAGCCTTCTTAGACGCTGTCGCCTCCGTCGTTGCCGCCGGACCGGGTGGCAGCGTGGCGCTCGTCACCCACGACGCCGTCATCCGGGCGCTTTTGAGGCTGCTCGTTCCGACGTTGGGCTCGGTCAAGCTCGAACTGCCGACCGGCTCTTGGTCAGAGCTAGTCGATGACATGCCAGCCAGTCAGTGGAGGGCCGTCCACCTCGGCGAGCTCCCAACAAACGGCCTGCGGCCGTAGGCTGGAGCCGTGCTGCGCCTCTTGACCGCGGGCGAGTCCCATGGACGTGCGCTCGTCGTCATCGTCGAGGGGCTCCCGGCCGGCCTACCCATTACTGCCGAGGAGATCCGCGGCGAGCTCGCCCGCCGCAGGCTCGGATATGGGCGGGGTCCACGGCAGCGCTTCGAGACCGACGAGATAAGCCTTCTCGGCGGCGTTCGCCACGGACGCACGCTCGGCTCACCGGTGGCGATCGAGATCGCCAATGCCGAGTGGCCCAAGTGGGAGACGGAGATGTCGCCCGAGCCCGGGCACCCAGCGCGTCGTCTGACCACACCGCGCCCGGGACACGCGGACCTCGCCGGAATGCAGAAGTACGGCTTCGACGACGCCCGCGACGTCCTCGAACGTGCCTCGGCACGAGAAACCGCCGCCAGGGTGGCAGCCGGTGCTTTGGCCAAGGCTCTTCTCGCCCAGATCGGGGTGGCGGTCGTGAGCCACGTCGTCGGGATCGGCGCCGCTTTGGCGACGGCCGGTCTTCGCCCGTTGCCGGGCGAGCTGGCGAGAGTCGACGAGTCGCCGGTGCGTTGCTTCGACCCTGCCGGCGAAGCAGACATGATCGCCGAGATCAAGGCTGCCGCCAAGGAGGGGGACTCGCTCGGTGGCACCGTCGAGGTCGCCGCCTACGGCGTGCCCGTCGGCCTCGGCAGCCACGTGCACTGGGACCGCAAGCTCGACGGCCTCATCGCCCAGGGTTTGATGAGCATCCAGGCGGTGAAGGCGGTGTGGATCGGAGAAGGCCGTGACATAGCCCGGCGTCGGGGATCGAGCGGGCATGACTCAATCTTTTTCGATGCCGAGTCGCGCGAATACAACCGACAGACCTATCTCGCCGGCGGTATCGAGGGCGGCATCTCGACCGGAGGGCTTCTCCTCGCGGGCGCCGCCATGAAACCACTCGCTACCTTGAACCGTCCTGTGCTCAAAACCGTCGACATCAGGACGAAAGAAGAGACGGTCTCGTTCAAAGAGCGCACCGATGTGACGGCGGTCCCCGCCATGGGCGTCGTGGCCGAGACGATGGTCGCCCTCGTGCTCGCCTCCGAGGCGCTGCGCAAGTTCGGGGGCGACAGCGTCGCCGAGCTGACGCGCAACCACGCCTCGTACCTCGCCGAGGTTCGCGACGAGAACTGGCCGAGTGCGGTAACTGATTGACGCCCGAGCAGGGGATCATCCTCGGCGTGGCCGGCTTCCTCGGGGGAGCGGTCAACAGCGTCGCCGGAGGTGGCTCGCTCATCTCCTTCCCCGCCCTATTGGCGGTGGGCTATCCGGGTGTCACCGCCAACGTCACCAATACTGTCGCCTTGTGGCCAGGCTATGTGGGGGCGACGGCTGCCTATCGTCGCGAACTCGAGGGGCAACGCTCCCGGTTGGTGGCCCTCGGCATAACGAGCATCGCCGGTGGGGCCGTCGGGTCAGTGCTGCTACTCACGACGCCCGCCAGCGTCTTCAAGGCGGCCGTGCCCTTTCTCATCCTGCTCGCCTGCGCCCTTTTCGGTCTGCAACCGCTCGCCGCCCGCACGTTAGCGAAGCGCCGCACCGAGTCGAAAGAGCACCGCTCGGCTGGCCTTCACGTCGCAGTCTTCCTCGCCGCGGTCTACGGGGCCTATTTCGGGGCAGGCCTCGGCATCATCCTTTTGGCCGTGCTCGGGCTCGTGATCGCCGACACCCTTCAGAGGCTGAACGGCTTGAAACAGGTCCTCTCGGTCGTCATCAATTCCGTCGCGGTCATCGCCTACGGGGCCTTCGGCCCTGTTGCCTGGACGGCGGTAGCCATCATGGCCGTCGCCAGCCTCGCCGGTGGCCGTATCGGAGGAAGCTTCGCCCGTCGGCTGAGCCCGACCATCCTTCGAGTCGTCGTTGTGTGTTTCGGGGTGACGGTGGGCTGCATCCTGTTGGCCCGTCAATGACAGGCCCGCTGCAAGGCGCCTGACGAGGCGCGACGGGGATTGCTACGCTCGCCAAGCGTGTTCACAGGTCTCATTGAAGAGATGGGAACGTACCTGGGCCACGACGGCGACCGGCATCGGATCAGGGCTTCGGTCGTGCTGGAGGACGCCAATGTCGGAGATTCGATCTCGGTCAACGGCTGCTGTCTGACCGTCGTCGCCCGCGCGGGTGAGATCTGGGAGACCGACATCACCTCCGAGACTCTCAGCCGAACCACCTTCGGCCTGCTGCGGCCCGGGGATGCGGTGAACCTCGAGCGGCCGGTCCGGGCCAGTGACCGCCTCGGCGGGCACATCTTGCAGGGCCACGTCGACACCATCGGGGAAGTGACGGCCGGCCCGCCTGATCTCAGGGTGCACATCCCGGCGGAACTGACCCGGTACTGCGTCGAGAAGGGATCGATCGCGGTGGACGGGGTCAGCTTGACGATCTTCGACGTCGGCAGCGACAGGTTCGCTATCGCCATCATCCCCCACACCTCGCAGGTGACCACGATCGGGCTGCGTGTGCCCGGCGACAAGGTGAACATCGAGGTCGACGTCACCGCGAAGCTCATCGAGAAGCTGCTCTCCCCCTATCTCGCCAAGTTGGGATGAGCATCGCCGCGGGTGTTTCCAGTCGCGCCCCGGCCCAGTGCCGGCAGCCTTGCAGGCAGTAGTGATCCAGTGGAGGCTCCGCAACGCCGCCAGCCGCCGCCACGGTGGCTGGCGCAGTCATGGCGGGCCAACCCGTTCCTCAGCTCGGTCGTCGCCCTAGCACTCCTCCTCGGTCTCGGGCTGAGGCTCTACGCCCTCGGCAGGAGGACGGTCGACTCCGATGAGGCTGTTGTCGGGTCGGGCTCATGGCCCGCGAGAAAGAAAGATATCCCCCTTCTTCGGTGCCGGATCTTTCTGACGCCGCGCCCGCCGGCGTCGGGAGTTGAGGCCGGCCGCGGGCACGAGGACCTGTTGTCAGGCGATGCCTGCCAGCACTTCAGCGATCTGGACGGCGTTCAGTGCCGCCCCCTTGCGGAGGTTGTCGCCAACGACGAAGAGCGACAGACCGTGGGGGACTGTCGTGTCACGGCGCAGCCTTCCCACGAGCGAGACGTCGCCGCCGGTCGCCCGAAGCGGGGTGGGAATGTCGCAGAGCTCGACGCCGGGCGCGGCGACGAGTGCGGCGATCGCCTCTTCTACCCGGAGCGGCCGCTCGAACTCGAGGTTGAGGGCCAAGCTGTGCCCGGTGAACACGGGCACCCGGACACAGGTGCAGGCGACCTTAAGCTCGGGCAGACCGAGGATCTTCCGGCTCTCGTTTCTCAGCTTCTGCTCCTCGTTCGTCTCGCCCTCGCCGTCGTCGACGAGCTGGCCCGCGACCGGGATGACGTTGAAGGCGATGGGTGCGGGGAACTTGACCGACGCCGGCATCTCGACGGCGTTGCCGTCGTGGGCGAGGGCCGCGGCCCCTTCTGCCACCTTGCGGACCTGCTCGTCGAGCTCCGCAGTTCCGGCGAGGCCGGCGCCGGACACGGCCTGGTAGGTGGAAGCGACCATCCGCCGCAGCCCGGCCAGGTTGTCGAGGGGCTTGAGGACAGGCATGGCGACCATCGTGGTGCAATTCGGGTTGGCGACGATACCCTTCGGTATCTCGGAGAGCGCCTCGGCGTTTACCTCCGGGACGACGAGGGGGACCTCTGGGTCCATTCGCCAGGCGGAGGAGTTGTCGATGACGATGGCCCCGGCGGCGGCGACGCGGGGGGCCAGCTCCATCGAGGTCGAGGCGCCGCAGGAAAACAGCGCAATGTCGATGCCGGAGAAGTCGGCCCCCACCACGTCCTCGACGACGATGTCGTCACCTTTGAAGCCGAGCACGCGACCGGCCGAACGTGCGCTCGCGAAGAACCGCACGGCGTCGGCGGGGAAAGCGCGCTCTTCAAGGATCGATCTCATCACGGCGCCTACTTGTCCCGTGGCGCCGAACACGCCGACTCTCATGCCGGCAGCTTAGTTGCCAGGTTGCAGCCTTAATCGGGCGGGGACGAACAAGGCCGCAGAGCCAGCTCGTCCGGGACTCTTTCGGATCTTGGCGAACGGAGGTCAGGTGTCGAGCTCGAAGGCGGCGTGGAGCACCTGGACCGCCCTCTCGGCGTGCTCGGCACGTACGAGGCACGAGATGCGGATGGGAGAGGTGGAGATCATCTCGATGTTGATGCCGGCATTGGCGAGGGTCTGGAACATGGTGGCGGTGACACCCGGGTGGGTGCGCATGCCAGCGCCTATCACCGAGACCGTCGCCACGTCGTCGTCTGCTACCACCGAGACGGCGCCGAGCTGGGGGATGAGCTGCTCAGCCACTTCGAGGCTGCCCTCGAGGTCCGTGCGGGGGACTGTGAAGGAGATGTCGGTCGTGCCGTGGTGCGAGGTGTTCTGAACGATCACGTCCACGTTGATCCCCCGGTCTGCGAGCCCGCGGAACAATGAAGCGGCGATGCCCGGCTGGTCCGGGACGTCGGTGATAGTGACCTTGGCCTCGGTGGCATCGCTCGTCACGGCAGAGACGATGGGCTGTTCCACAGAAGGATCCTCCTCGCTGACGACGGTCCCGGGCTCCCAGGTGAAGCTGGAACGCACGTGGAGCGGTATGTGATGGTTGCGGGCGAACTCGACCGAGCGCAGAGCGAGGACCCTCCCGCCCGTCGCAGCCATCTCGAGCATCTCCTCGAAGGAGATCTTCGGTATCCGGTGCGCGGTCGGCACGACACGGGGATCGGCAGTGAAGACCCCGGACACGTCTGTGTAGATCTCGCAAAGATCGGCCTGGAGCGCCGCGGCCAGGGCCACCGCGGTCGTGTCCGAACCGCCTCGCCCGAGCGTGGTCACGTCTCTTTTGTTCGAGACCCCTTGGAAGCCGGCCACGACCGGGACGACGCCCTGGGCGAGCGACTCGCGTAGGCGGTCTCCCTTCACTTCGAGTATCCGTGCCCTGGTGTGCATCGTGTCGGTGATGATGCCTGCCTGACTGCCAGTGAACGAGGCGGCCGGCACCGCGAGCTCAGCCAATGCCATGCACAAAAGAGCCATCGAGATCCGCTCTCCCGCCGTGAGCAGCATGTCGAGCTCGCGCCCGGGCCGCACACGGCTCACGTCCTCGGCGAGGCGGATGAGCCCGTCTGTCGTCTTGCCCATGGCGCTGACGACGACGACCACGTCCTTGCCGGAGCGGCGCGTTCGGGCCACGTGGTCCGCCACGGCGCGGATGCGGTCGGCATCTGCGACCGAAGTTCCACCGAACTTCTGCACGACGAGGGTCACACGAGCCAAGCTACCGCCGACCGCTTACCCGCGGCGAACAAGGGCCCTTTGCGAGCTGCGGGGAACCTCGCGTCTTCTAAGCGAGGGCGGATCTGTTGCCCGCACCGGTGCCCGCATCAAGGGCGGATGCACGTTGCCCTGCGGTTTCGGTAGCGTGTCGCTCCGTGCCAACCGACAAGAGGGCGCGGCAGCGTGCCTTACGCGAACAGAAGCAAGCCATAATCCAAAAGAGCCGCAAGAGGAGGCGCAATCTGCGCCGTGGTATCGGCCTTGCGCTCGTGGCGGCCCTGATCGTCCTCATCGTGTTCCTCGTGAACGGGGGATCGAAGACCGCCGTGCCGCCGACGACCACGACGACGAGGCCCAGCACCACGACGACGAGCACGTTCCCGACGCCGACGACCCAGCCCTTGACAACGGCGGCGGTGACCCCGACCTGCCCGCCTGCCACCGGGTCGACCAAGCGCGTGGTGTTGTTCACTGCCGCCCCACCCTCGTGCATCCCGGCGACGTCGGTTTGGGACGCCACTTTCAAGACGAGCTTCGGCAATATCGTCGAGCAGATGTCGGCCGCCTCCTCGTACGCCGCGGTCAACAACTTCGTCTTCTTGGCGCGCTATCACTACTACGACAACACCGACTTCTTCCGTGTCGTCAAGGGCTTCGTGGTCCAGGGCGGTTCGGTGACCGACGCGGACACGGACGGAGCCACCGGCAAAGCCGGCCCGCTGGAGTACGGCTACCCCGGCTATTCCTTCACCGGCAACACGCCTCCTGCAAGCTGCGCGAAGGTGCCCACGGGCACGGGTTGCTACAAGCCGGGCGACCTTGCCATGGCGAACGCCGGGACGGCAAGTTCCGACAGGTCTGAGTTCTTCTTGATCCTGCCCGGTGGCCAGTCGCTCCTCTCGCCCGCCTACACGCTCTTCGGTCACCTGGTATCGGGCATGAGCGTCCTCGACAAGATCGGCTCGTATGGCGCCCCCAACTCCGCCACCAGCACCGGCGTCCCGAGCCTGACTGTCTACCTTCTCAGCGTCAAGGTGGCCGAAGTCGCCGGCTGAAAAGGCTTATCGAGAGAAACCCTGCAAAGGCTTATCGAGAGAAACGGAGTCCCCATGTCGAGCGAGTGCCCTCCAGTCGACGGCTCTGGGCCGAAGCGACAAAGTTTTGCCGCTCCGCCTGAGATGTGCATCGACCTGTCCAAGCGCTACAGCGCCAAGATGGTCACCTCCAGGGGCACGATGGTCTTTTCCCTCGACGCCGTGAGCGCTCCGAGAACCGTGAACAATTTCGTCTTCCTGGCGCGCTATCACTACTTCGACGGGATCGTCTTCCACCGCATCATTCCCGGTTTCGTGCTGCAGGGCGGAGATCCGAAGGGGAACGGCACGGGCGGACCCGGTTACCGCTTCGAGGACGAGCTCCCCAAGCCGGGTCGCTACGAGCTCGGCTCGCTCGCCATGGCCAATGCAGGGCCGAACACGAACGGGAGCCAGTTCTTCGTCATCTCGGGGCCGGACGGGATGCGCCTGCCTCCGCTCTACTCGCTGTTCGGCCAGCTCGTCTCGGGCAAGGAGGTCGTTGCGACCATTGACGCCCTCGGCAGCAAATCAGGTGCTCCGAAGGAGAAGGTAGTGATCGAGTCGGTCACGATCACCGAGGCGGACTAGCGCCTTCAGGGCCACCCGCGCCCGTCAGCGGGGGAGGGCCCCGAGGCCGGTCTCCACGCCGTCGAGGTAGACGGCGACTTGTCTTTCTCCGACGGACCGCCACGAGCCGTCGTTGTCGCGGATGAGCGCCGTGCGCTCGGGGATGCCTGCTATCGGGAGGCCCGCTGGTGCGAGCTCGAGCGTCCGCCAGAAGTGGTGTGAGCTGCCTGAGTCGTGATGGGGAACGACGGCCATCTGCTCGACGAGGCCCAGCCCTACGGTGAAGGCACCGCCGCGCGGGTCGACCATCGGGTCCACGAGCACCATCGCGCCCGCCGACGACCCGGCCACGACCGCTCCATTGCGCCAGGCGTGCGCGAGCGCCTCGAAGACGAGCGATCCTTTGAGCACCGAGAGGAGGTGCAAGGGAGAGCCGCCGGAGAGGTAGATGAACCTGGCCTCGCCGACAGTTGCTGCGTTCGCCTCCTCGTTCGCGTCGGCGTGCCGCAGCACCATGAGTCCCCGCGCAACGGCGCCAAGCGACGAGAACCACCTCTCTGCCGTGGCGACAGCCCGGCCGGGGTCCTCATATGCCGCGGCCGTGGGAAGGATGAGGACCTCTTCGGCGCGTGAGCGTTCCAGCAGCTCCGCGTCGAATTCGGCGCCCGGCCGCCATTCCCCGCCGCCGACGAGAGCAAGTAGCCCGGGTGCTCGAGGCGACCTCGCTGTGTCCAATTGCCGCTCATCGCTCACGGGGCCGGAACCTACACCTTTGCCGGCGGGATGTACCTGACCGATTGGACGGAGCCCGCCTCGGTCTCGAGCACCAGCATTGAGCCCTTTCTTACCTCCACCGGCCCGGTCATGGGCGTTCCGGCAGCTAGGAACAGGTCGACGAGACTCCAGATGACGTCCCCGTGGGTGCAAAGCACCGGCACACCCCCGGCGGTCGCCAGTTCTTTCAGGTGCACGTAGAAGCTGTCCACATCGGTGCCTTCCGAGAGGAACTCGGCGATCATGATCGGCAGCCCGAACGCGACCGAAAGCGGCTGCAAGCTCGCCAGGCAGCGCTCTGCGCGGCTCGACATGAGCAAGGTGGGCGTCTGTCTGGCGGCCCGGGGACCGTGCTTGTGCGGCGGTGCACCGCCAGGTGGGGCCGCGAACCGGCCGACGAGTGCGCTCGCTTCCTTGGCGCCCCGTTCGGTGAGGGTGCGGTCCCTGTCAGGGCCTGTCCAGGTATCGCGCGGGTGCGCATGGGCGTGACGAACGACATAGACCGAAGCCGACACCACCACCTCACCCTTGCCGACCCTAAGAGACCTGGCCAATCCGCAGATCCCGTCAGTGAACGGTGCTCAGGCCGACTGCCGCCCCGACACCGTAGGTGACCGCACCGGCCGCCGCGCAGATGGCAAGTTGACGGAAGGCCGACCACCACCACGAGCGCCCCGTGAACAGCGAGAGCGCGGAGCCCACAATCACTGCTGCGATCGCCGCGATCACGATCGAGATGAGCACGGCCCCGTTGCCGTGGCCGACGAGAAACGGTGCCAGGGGCAAAAAGGCCCCGATGCTGAAGGTCACAAAAGACGCCGCCGCCGCGGATACTGGCCGGCCGAGGGAGTCCGGATGGATGCCCAGCTCCTCGCGGGCGTGGGTCTCGAGCGCAGTTTTCGGATCGGCCATCATCTGGCGGGCCACCTGGATGGCGAGCTCGCTCGAGATGCCTCGGCTCTCGTAGATCTTCACAAGCTCCTGCAGCTCGCCTTCGGGGCGCCGATGGATCTCTTGTCGCTCGCGTTCCAGCTCACGCTGGAACAATTCGGTCTGTGCCCTCATGGAGATGTACTCGCCGGCAGCCATCGAGAAGGCCCCGCCCAAGAGTCCAGCCAGGCCCGCCAGGCGGACCACCCCGGCGGGCGGGTGCGCCCCGGAGAGGCCGAGGATGAGAGAGATGTTCGTGACCAACCCGTCACTGATCCCGAACACGGCCGCCCGGGCGCTGCCGCCCTGGACATCGCGGTGATGGTGTTCGTGCACCTCGCCGCGGCCTTGCGCCTTGGGCCGCTTTTGACGGCGCGCGGCCGCCCATCGAGGGCCACCGGGTGGGCGGGGACGCCCAGCGCCGTCACGCCGCGAGGAGACACGAGGGCGGTCGGCTGGTTGGGCCACGACTCCAGTTTGGAACAGGTGGATGGGAAAAGTGCAACCGGCGCCGCTCTCAGCCTCCGAAGGCCCGGCCAGCATGACGCCCGAATCGCCGGCGGCTGCCGAAAGACCGCAGAAAGCGGCCGGTTTGGGCGATCGCATGCGTCCGTGTCGCGACGCCTGGCGCCTACACTCGGCTGCAATTCTATGGATCGATCGCTATCTGGGTCTCGTCGCGAGGGCGGTCCTCGGCCTCGCCCCCGCCCCGGCCGCGCCCTTCGTAGTGACGCCGGGCGCTGAGAGAGCGGCATGGACGCCCTCGACGTCATACTCATCGTCGTCCTCCTCGCGGCGTCCTTGCGTGGTCTCCGGCGGGGAGCGGCCGTGCAGGTTCTCTCCTACGGCGGGGCACTGGCCGGCTTGGCCGTGGGCGTCGTGCTCGTGCTCCTCGTCTGCCCGCATCTGCGCGGTGAGCACACCAAGACCATCGTCGCCCTCGTTCTTCTTCTCGTGCCGGCCGCCACATTGGCCGCCGGCGGACGTCAACTCGGTTCAGGACTGTGGCGACGGCTGCGCCAGGCCCGTTTCGGCGCGGTGGACGCCGTTGGTGGGGCGATCGTCGCCATGGGCGGCGCTCTCGTCGTAATCTGGTTACTGGCCTCGATCCTCGTGAACAGCCAGTTCTCCCTGGTGGCAACACAGATAAACAACTCGAAGATCGTCCGGGCCGTCACCGAGGTCATGCCGCCGATTCCTTCGGCGCTCGCGCCGGCGGAGCGGTTCTTGAGCGATGAGGGCCTGCAGCTCGTCGCCGACGGGCTCGTGCAGCTCGCCGGTCCGGTCGCTTATCCGACTAGGGCCCAGGTGCAAGCGGGCGCGGCCATTGCCGATCCCTCCGCGGTGAAGGTCGTGGCCGTGGGCTGCGGCGAGATCCAGGAAGGTTCCGGGTTCGTCGTGAGCCCGGGCCTCGTGGTCACAAATGCCCACGTGGTCGCGGGCACACAGTCGATCAGAGTCGAGGACGCCGCCGGCTACCACCTTGCCACCGTGGAATTGTTCGACCCCGAGTTCGACCTGGCCGTCCTTCGCGTCCAAGGCCTGAGCGAGCGAGCTCTCACGATCGACCCGGACTCCGTGGGACGGGGCACGAAGGCTGTTGTGATCGGCTACCCCGAAGGCGGTCCACTCACTGTTGACCCGGCCGGGGTGCGGGCCGAGATCCTCGCCACCGGGCTCGACATCTATGGACAGAACCCGACGACCCGTTCCGTTTACGAGGTCCAGGCCCTGGTGCGGCCCGGCAACTCCGGCGGCCCGCTCGTCGAGGCGGACGGCCTCGTCATAGGGGTCGTCTTCTCGAGGTCGCCCACCACGCCCGACATCGGCTACGCGCTCGCATCGCCCGGGGTCCTTGCCCGGGTGAAGAAGGCGGAGGCCCTGTCGCCTTCCACCGTCGTTGGCACGGGAGGGTGCATCTCGAGATGAGCTGGCTGGCAGGCGCCAAGAGACGGGAGCGCCGTCGGGCCCCGGTGTCGGCAATGATGGAGCGGTGACGCTTCGGATCGAGGACTACGGCCTTATCGGGGACACGCACACGGCCGCACTTGTCGGTCGCGACGGGTCGATCGACTGGCTCTGCCTGCCGCGCTTCGACTCGGCAGCCTGCTTTGCCCACCTGCTCGGAGACACGGACCAGGGGTTCTGGCGCATCGCTCCGGCCGCGGGCGCTTTGCCCGGGCACGGAGAGCCCCTCCTTGCGACACGGCGGCGTTACCTGGGGGACAGCCTGGTGCTCGAGAGTGAGTTCGACTTGCCAGAAGGGCGCGTCCGTCTGACCGACTGCATGCCGCTAAGAGAGGGCAGCCCGAGCATCGTCCGGCTCGTCGAGTGCCTGTCCGGCGCGGTGGACATGCGCATGGACCTCGAGATCCGTTTCGGCTACGGGTCGAGCATCCCCTGGGTACGAAGTCTCGACGACCAGCTTGTCGCGATCGCCGGGCCCGACGGGCTGGCGCTTTGGACCACGGCACGGACGCGTGGCGAGGACATGCGCACCATCTCTGAGTTCCACTTCCGCGAGGGACAAGAAGTTCCCTTCGTGCTCTCGTACTTCCCTTCCCACGGTGAGGTGGCCCAGCCAGTGGCTGCCCCGTACGCCATCGCGGAGACCACGCACTGGTGGCAGAACTGGGCTGACCTCGCCAACTTCAAGCCCCACAAGTGGCGCGACGCCGTGGTGCGGTCCCTCATCACCCTTAAGGCGCTCACCTACGAGCCTACGGGCGGCATCATCGCCGCCCCCACGACCTCGCTCCCAGAGACCCTCGGCGGCGAGCGCAACTGGGACTACCGGTACTGCTGGCTGCGTGACGCCACTTTGACGTTGTCCTCGCTCATGGCGGCGGGCTATCGCGAGGAGGCCGCGGAATGGCGCGACTGGCTGTTGCGCGCAGCCGCCGGAGACCCGTCCGAGCTGCAGATCATGTACGGCGTGGCGGGGGAAAGGGATCTCAAGGAGTACGTCCTCGACTGGCTGCCCGGCTACGAGGGGTCCAAGCCCGTGCGCGTCGGCAACGCCGCCTCGGACCAGTACCAGCTCGACGTCTACGGCGAGGTGCTCGGCGCCCTGCACGAGGCACGGCGTACCGGCCTCGAGCCGGCAGGTCCGGCCTGGGACCTCGAGCTCGTCCTGATGGACTTCATCGAGACGGGCTGGAAAGAGCCCGACGACGGCATCTGGGAGGTGCGGGGGCCTCGCCGTCACTTCACGCACTCGAAGGTGATGGCATGGGTCGCAGTCGACCGGGCCATCTCCGATGTGGAGGACTTCGGGCTCGAGGGTCCCGTTGACAAGTGGAAGGCCCTTCGCGAACAGATTCACAAAGAGGTCTGCGAGAAAGGCTTCGACGCCGAGCGCAACAGCTTCACGCAGTACTACGGCTCTAAGTCGCTCGACGCCAGCGTGCTCATGGTCCCGCTCGTCGGCTTCCTGAAAGCGACCGACCCAAGGGTGATCGGCACCGTGGACGCCATCAGCCGAGAGCTCATGGTGGACGGGTTCGTGAGCAGGTACGACTCGGAGCGTTCGGAGAAGGTCGACGGGCTGACGGGCCGGGAGGGGGCGTTTCTTCCGTGCTCGTTCTGGATGGTCGACGACCTGCACCTGATCGGTCGTCACGTGCAGGCGGTCGAGCTGTTCGAACGCCTCTTGTCGTTGCGCAACGACCTCGGCCTGTTGGCCGAGGAGTACGACCCGGTGGCGGGCCGGCTCGTCGGCAATTTCCCTCAGGCTTTCTCACACGTGTCGTTGGTCAACAGCACGGTCGGGCTCCTCGGCAGGGTCAGGGGCTTCACCCACGAGCACCGGATCGCCCGGCTGAAGCCGCCTGCGGCGCGCGACTCGCTGTTGCGGCCAAGGCTGCGTCGTCGCCGGCGGCCGGCGATGGGCGACTGAGCACGACAGGTCCGGCTCGATCGGGCGGACGGTCGCCCTCGCCGATAAAAAGACGGTCCTGGCGCACCGAGCAATATAGAGACACCGGTGAGGGAGTGTCCCGCAACACCCGGTACGTCCAGGACCTTCCCCATCAGGCTAGGACGACCCCCTGGTGAGCCAATAGAGCCGAAGGTCCCATTATGGGATTCCAAACGCGTTGCGACCATTGCGTTGTGTTCCTAAGGCGCTGGCCGCGGACGGCCGAGGCGGGTCACCTAGCGCCGGAGCGCTTCCTCAGGACCTCTTGTCGGCGATCGACTCGATGACTCGCACCAGCTGATCGCCACTCGAACCGCTGAACAGGTCTGCGCCCAGGCGGCGAGCCTGAACCTCGTGGGCGATGGCGGCCCCCCCGAGTACGACCGGGACCTGTGGTGCCGCCCGGCGTACAGCCGCGATGGCCTTGCGCGCGGCCAGTGCCGAGCTTCTCGTCGTGCAGGCGATGGCAACGGCCACGAGATCGCCCTCCAAGGCGGCCGTCTGGCCGAGGGCCTCCGCTGGCGTGTCGGCTCCCAGCTCGACCACCGCGAAGCCGCGCCACCGAAGAAGGTTGGCGGCGAGAGCGACAGGCACCGAGTGAAGCTCACCCGGCGGGGCGGTGAGAATGACCGTGCCCCGCTTGTGGCCCCGACGCCCGAAGCGAGCCCCGAGGCGGCTTATGAGACGTGTAGCGACGGAACTGGCTCTGTGTTCGTCAGCCACCGTCAGCTCGCCCAGCTCCCAGAGCGTCCCGATGGACCGTAGCGTCGGCGCGACGATCTCCAAGAGAACTTCCTCCGGCTCCATGCCAGAGCCGAGAGCCGCCTCGAGGACGTCCCAGGCTCCGGACTCGTCGCTGGCGATGAGCCTCGCCTCCAGATGGCTCCGCGCGGGCACCACGCCGGTCGCGCGTCTTTGTCGGATCCCCTGAGCTGACCGTTTCATGGCCTCGAGATCGGCGGGTTCGATCTGCCAGGTGCCTGCTACGCGTCGGGCGGGAAGGCGGCCGGTGCGCACATAACGGTACGCGGTCATGTAGTGAACGCCAAGCTTCTCCGCGACCTCCGGAAGAGTAAACGGCCGTCTTGCCATATCGGTCCTTTACGTGTCGGGGGAATTAATCACTAAAGAAAAATTAAGCACTAACTTAGCGGTAAATAAATACCTTCAATACCGAGCGTAGCGCGTCGCGACAGGACAAGGCGACTTGGCCCAGTTCAAGCGCGCTGTGTCGGACATATGAGCCGCGACAGGCTGGCTTAGGAGCAAACTGGCTGCTGGGGGATCAATTCACGTGAAACCGCTCGCGGCGTGGGAGGTTTTCACGACCAAACGTTGTGCCTGCGTTAGTACGGTGCCGGTTTTGGCGACACGGTGTTACAACCACCAAGCCCACGCAGGCGAGTGCGCATTCCGAGAAAGTGACGGGCAGCCGCGGTCAGCTCGGCGGCCGATGCCAGATTCGCGGCGGCTTAGGAGCCAATGGGCCTAATGACACGAGAAGGGCGACGACGCACGGCGCCCAGTCACCGACACCGAGGGCTACACCGCCATGGAAAGGCCCTCCGAAGCACTAGATGCCATTCATTGCCGGCGGGTTCGCAGAGTAGATCGGGCCGGGTTGCCTGCCGCCATTTGGCACAGCTGACACGCGATCTTGTGACGGGTTCGGTCGTTGACCAACAAGGCGCTCAAAGGCGTTCGGAACTTGCATCGCGCGATTGGAAGAAGATCCGTCAGGGCATGGTCAAGGGCGCGAGTGAGTTCGATCGACTCTCGGCCCGCAAGGGTAGGAGATCAAGAGAAAGGACAGGCGAACGTGAGAAACACCTGGAAGGGGCTCGTAATCGGTGGCCTGACGGGCGCCGGGGCAGGTTTGGTCCTTGATCTGCTCAACCGCGGTGCTCGCCTCGTTTCGCTCACCGGGCAAAAGGCTGCCGACATGGCACCGGGCGCGGCTGAAAGAGTCAAGTCCGCCGTGGCCGGCGGGGTGGCTCGCGTGCAGGAGGCCGAGATCGGGGACAACCTTCGCGACCACGCGAAGGAGATCGCGCACCGGCTCAATGAATCGGAACAGGCGGGTCAGGCACGCGAGGCCCTCGGTCAGGCGAAGCGGAAGGGTCGGCAGGCCGCTCACGCGGTGCAAGACTCCGCTCCGCTCCGCTCGCTCGGCTGATCAATGGCAGCGGCGTGACGAGCCCTGGTGTCGGGGTCAGTGGTCCCCTAGTGATCTGAGTCATAAATAGGTAGTCTTGGAGGAATTTCCTGTCATCCTCACGCGTTGTCTCGTTGTAGACGACGATGGGAGGCAGTGATGCGACGGTCGGTACTTGATCCAGTGGTGCTGAGCGACGAGGAGCGTGCGACGCTCGAACGCTGGGTGCGGCGTCCAACGAGCGCACAAGCACTTGCTCTTCGCTGCCGGATAGTGCTGGCATGCGCCGAAGGCGGTCACAACAGCGAGATAGCCGAACGCCTTGGAGTGTCTCGGCTCACCGTCGGCAAGTGGCGCAGCCGGTTTCTCGCCGGAGCGTCTTGAGGGACTCCACGACGAACCTAGACCTGGGGTACCGCGCCTTATAGGCGATGACGCCGTCGAAGCCGTCGTCGTCAAGACATTGGAAGAGACTCCCCTCGACGCCACGCACTGGTCGACGCGTTCGATGGCCAAGGCGACGGGAATGAGTCAATCGGCGGTCTCTCGGATCTGGCGGGCCTTCGGGCTCAAACCACATCTGACCGAGACCTTCAAGCTCTCGCCCGACCCGTTCTTCGTTGAAAAAGTCCGTGACATCGTGGGGCTCTACATCAACCCACCCGACAGCGCCCTCGTGCTCTGCGTCGACGAGAAGTCCCAGATCCAAGCCCTCGACCGCACACAACCGGTGCTCCCGCTCCGTCCGGGGCTCCCCGAGCGACGGAGCCATGATTACGTCCGCGCAGGAACCACCAACCTCTGCGCGGCACTCGACGTGGCCTCTGGTCATGTCATCGTGGACATGACCGAGCGCCATCGTGCCGTCGAATTCCGTCGCTTCTTGAACCTGATCAGCCGCAGCGTGCCCGAAGAACTCGACGTCCACCTCGTCGTCGACAACGTCTCAACCCACAAAACCCCGGAGATCCACCGGTGGCTGTTGCGCCACCCTCGGTTCCATCTCCACTTCACGCCCACCTACAGCTCGTGGATGAACCTGGTCGAACGCTGGTTCGCCGAGCTCACTAACAAGTGGCTCCGACGGGGAACCCATCGTTCGACAAAGGAACTGGAGTTGGCCATTGCTGACTGGATCGCCCGATGGAACGAGGAGCCCAAGCCATTCGTGTGGCACAAGAGCGCCGACGAGATCCTCGACACCCTGGCTAGCTACTGCACGCGGATCTCCGACTCACGTCACTAGCCAGTAGAGAGCGGGAAGCGATCTTCTGGCGGGGCGGCGGTGTCACTGGTTCCATACCGGCGCCCTCTTTGTAGATGACCCGTTCACCTGGGGGTGCGCGTTGGCCACCGCCTCAACGCTGCGCGCCAACTCTTCGAGCTCGACTTCAGAGAGCGTATCCATGCCGGCGGGCGGTCGGTCCATGACCGCTCGAGCTTGCCGGGCGGCCGGGATCCCCGGGTCGTGGCCGCTACGAGCTTGACCCTAAGGTCGGTGGGATGGGGGCGCCGTTCCACAAGGCCGAACCGCTCGAGCTCATCAACGACAAGGGCGGCGTAGGGGCGCGGCGATGCCGAGTTTGCCGGCGAGTTCCCCCATGATCATTGGTGCCCGCGCTATTCTGCGCAGCGCCATGATCCGGCCGAAGCTGGGGCCCAGAGCGTCGCTCACGTCGTGCCGGCCCTCTCCCAAGGCGGTCGCCCACAACGAGATCGCGCAACCCAGTCCGGTCTTGGCAGGTATCAGCCACCTGTTGCCTCGAGGTCCAGTTGGTGCGCCTGGAGGATCAGGCGGTGCCATGCCCGGTGAGCCCGCTCACCATCGCTGAACTCCTCTGTGAGCGGGGATCAGTCTCGATGGTGCGATGCCGATCAGCGACTGTCGTTCGTCAGGTCACGAGGAAGATCTAAGGAGTCGTCTCAGCTGCCATCCGGGAATCCGCCACGGTGCGAGATTACGGGAAAGTGGGGAAGCGTCTCGGGGCGGCGGAGTTGGGCTCGCCATCCGTCGGGATAGGGATCGATGCCATCCCACAAGAGCAAGCGTGCGGGCGACGCGACGGCCAACTGCTCAGTTGAGGTCCGTAGCGCTGCTAGCGCCTTCTTGTCGAGGCGTTCGTGCGACTCGAGTTCGATTCGGTCGGCCCAGTGGAAGTAGGTGTCCCGGGCTCTGAGACCTTTCTGTGTCAGGCGAGCCATCTTGAACCGGCTGCCAGCCGAGTCCGGCCCGACGATCGCGTAGCGGTGTTCTTCCAGACTGCGGAGCCAGTTGTCGATGGTCATCTTTGCGACGCCTGTAAGCACAGGGATGTCGACGACTCTGACTCCTTCCTCGTCGAGAACCCGCAGGATGTTGGCGCTAATCGCGAGGCGGTCCACGCCGCTGGCGGTGTAGATCCCCAAGGACAGATCCGATTCGCGCTCAAAGTCGAGGGCGAAGGCCAAGAGCACCTTCGACATCAGCGCTGGCAGTGTCTGGCAAGTGCCCAGCCGTTCCTCGAGCGGGGTCGAGAGTGGCTCAAGGCGCGCTTCACCGATCGGGAGGTAGTCCGGCATCTCGATATCGAATCGCCCGACGACATCAGAAAGTGACGCCCGAAACAGCTCGACCGTTTCCTCGCCGAAGCGAGCCCGCCAGCGAGCCTCGATAGCGCCGGTCAGCGGTTCCCACACGTGCTGAGCCTGTCGGCCGCTCGCGGTGGGACGTACCGGCCAGCTCGAAGGCGGCGGTTTGACCCGGTTGTCGCCGGGGTCGGGCTCGACGACAAGATAGCCCCACCACTTGCTCATGCGCTTCAGTATCATTTGCGCGCTCTTGGCACTGAGTCCGGCCTGCTTGGCGAACTTACCGGCCGCAATACCGTCCTCGGGCACGAATCGCATGCAGTGCACCCACATAGGCATCGATACCAGCCAAGGAGCGGGACCAGGCCCTGGCGTCGAGCCGTGCCGGGTTGTGCGATGCGGCATCTGATGCTCGAACTCATTGTCGAATTCGATGGTGAACGCAACCAACAGGTATGAAAGCAAAGCGTGTAGGGGTAGCCGTCCGCTTCTAGACCGAGCGTCTTCCACCTCATGATCCTCCCATGACCGCACTGGAGGAAGTCTGGCTATTACCGACGCGGGGAGAGGTCCTCACCGATCGAATCCTGTTGAGGGTACGGCAAGAAGGTCTGGACGGCTCAGAGTGCAGAGCCTTGAACACCGGGCAACGACCCGTCATGTTGACGGAACGGTCCCGGCGGGAGACGGCGCCTCGGGACGCAAAGCCAGCGGCGCCGTCATCAGCGGGGCGCTTCCTTGTGAGCCCGGACGCCGGGACGCAAGGTCGCCCCCAGGTGTTCACCCGCCCAGGCTGAGTCAGGCCAGCACGACTCTGAGCCCTACCTCTTCGAGTCGCGACACGGCTTGCGGGTCCGCTTCGGTGTCGGTGATGAGCTGTTCTACGAGGTCGAGCCGGCAGATGCTTGCAAAAGTGACACGGCCGATCTTCGAGCTGTCGGCCACTATGACGGTGTGCCGGGCGATCTTGACGAGCGCTGCGTTCGCTCTCGCCTCGGCGTCGTCATGGGTTGTGCAGCCGGCGTCAACATCGATCCCGTCAACGCCGACGAAGGCCACGTCGAGGTTGTAACCCGAAAGGGTGCTCTCTGCGATCGGCCCCGACAGCTCGAATGACGCCGTGCGGCAGACGCCACCGGTAAGGATGAGACGGATGTTCCGATGGCGCGCAAGCTGCATGCCCACGTTGAGCGCATTAGTGACGACTGTGAGCTTGCGCACCGGTGTCAGCGCCCGCGCCACCTCCATCGTCGTCGTACCACCAGTGATGCCGACGATGGCGCCTTCGCCGATCAACGTTGCTGCCGCGGCGGCGATCCGGCGCTTTTGCGCGACAGCTGTTCCGCGGCGATAGCTGATCGGCACCTCGAGCCCGGCGTCGGCCCGCATGGCCCCGCCGTGGGACCGTGTGATGACACCCTGGTCGGCCAGGCGGGCGAGGTCCCGGCGGATCGTCGCAGGTGACACCGAGAGCAACTCCGCCAGCTCCTCGACGCCTGCGGCACCGTTGTCGTCGATGACCTCGATGATCGACCGGAGCCGACTGTCTCGTATCCGTGGGCGGAGATTTCGGGCGCCATGTCCGACCCTCAAGGGGGGTTCAAGACCTCGCTGTTCGCGTGTTCTCTGCCCTCTTTCCTTGGCTGCCGGGAGATGTCGAAGGCAGTATCGACTGGGGGTTGCCACCAGCAGGAGGCAGGTTCTTCTCACGGACCTTCACGGCACGACCTGGGAATCGACTCGTCATTATTTGACGCTGCCCGCGATGATGCCTTCCACGATCCACCGGTTCAACAGGAACACGAGGACCGCAGGGATGGCAATAGCGACGATGGCGGCCGCATTGACGATCGTGTAGGGGACGACGTGGCGGCCTTCGAGGGAGGCGAGGACAACGGTGAGCGGCTGGGTCGACCCAGTGCTGCTGAGCACCAGGGGAAAGATGAACTGCCCCCACCCCAGAAGAAATGTGATGATCGCGGTCGCAGCGATCCCGGGCTTCGCGATGGGCAGCGCGACCTTGAAGAAAGTCTGGAACATCGAGGCCCCGTCGATAACGGCGGCCTCCTCGATGCTCGGTGGAAGCGCGAGAAAGACGTTGTACATGATCCACATGGCGAGGGGCATGAATCCCGAGGCGTAGACGAGGATGATGCCGAGGTAGGTGTTGACAAGGCCGACGTCGCTCATGATCCGGTAGAGCGGGATAAGTGTCGCGTAAACCGGAAGCGTAAGAGTCCCGAGCACGGTGTAGAAAAAGACGTTCTTCAGCCGGAAGCGAAGCCGGGCGAAGGCGTAGGCCCCGAGGATCGCGATGACGAGCGTGAGAAGCGTCGCCCCACCGCTTTCTACGACGATGTTTACGAGGGACCGGCCGATGCCGCCAGCGGCTGCGGCGGCTTGTGGACCGGCTCCGAAGATGGCCTGATAGTTGGAAAAGATCGGCCGGGTGACGAGGAAATGCGTGGAAGTGCTTTGGGCTTCGCTGTTCGTCATGAGGCTCGTGTTGAGCGCCCAGTAGACGGGGAACAGTGACCATACGATCACGACCCCGATTGCAACCCGCCGCGCCCAGGCGCCGATCCGCCGTCGCATCTAGAAGGTGACCTTCCGATAAAGGATCTTCAACGCGCCCAGGGACAGCACCACCGTCACAACCGTCGCAAGCAGCGAGAGAGCGTATCCCTGCCCGAAGTTAAGGCCCTGGAACGTGGTGAAGTACGTCTGGCTCATCACCGACGAGGCCGTCGTTGCGCCGGAGTTCAATACGTAGACCTGATCGAAGATGTTCAGTGACAAAACAAGTGCCTCGACGGCCGCGATGGCGAGCCCGGGACGGATAAGGGGCAGCGTGATCCGGCGGATCACCTGCCACCAGCCAGCACCGTCGACGCGAGCCGCCTCGTAGACCTCGCCCGGGATGCTCTGCAGCGACGCGAGTACCAGCAGCGTGGCCAGCGGGGTTATCTGCCAGACCTGGACGAGCGAGGTGAGCAGGATGCTCTCGATCTGACGCGTACCGATGAAGAGCTGGTACTGGGAGATGAGGTGGAGACTCTTGAGCACCGAGTTCAGCACACCGAACGTCGGGTCGTAGATCCACGACCAGATCACACCCTCGACCACCCCGGGCAGCGCCCAGGGGAGGATGACGATCGCCAGGACGACGCCCCGGCCGCGGAAGCGTCGTTGCAGGAGCAGCCCGAACGCCGTGCCGAGCACGAGCGTGAGCCCGACACCGAAGACGACGTACCAGCCGGTGTTCTCGAAGCTCTGGCGGATCTGTGGGTTGGAGAAGATGGCGGTGAAGTTGCCGAAGCCTGCGAAGTGGTTCGGCGGGCTGAGCGCGTCGATGTGCATGAACGCGTCGATAGTCGTGAGCACTGTTGGGTACAGCGCGAGCGCCATGATGAAGACGAGCAGCGGTGCGACCATGGCGTAGCCCATGGCCTCTGACCGGTTCGAACGTCGGCGCGTGAGTCTCGTCGCCGGCCGACCGGCGCCGACTCGAGACCGCGGGCTGCGACACGCTCTTTCCTCCCAAGCTCGAGGTCCCGGCCGGGCGCAAGTTGCCGTCCGGCCGGGACCCGTCCCGACTGCCTAACTATTGAGGCTGTTCACCTCCGAGGCGATGGCCGAGATAGCGCTGGCGACGCTCTCCTGGCCGGCAGCAGCGGCGTGCAGGTTGGTGTAGACGGCGTTGCTGAAGTTCGGATACCAGGGTGGTGCGCCCGCCGGGAACACCGCGCGCCCGTGATGCTCGACCAAGTTGACGAGAGCGGCCGCCCCGGGGACCTTGCCGGACGCGGCGAGGAGGCTGAGCCCGCCACGGTTGGACGGAAGCGGGAAGGTGCTGATGACGTTCTTAGGTCCGGCGGCACCAGCGAAGGCCGCCTGGTTCGCAGGCTCTTCCATCCACTTGATGAACTCGACCGCCGCCTGCACGTGCTCGGCTGAGCGTGGGATGCCTATCCCGTCGGGGTTGCCGAGGTTGGGCGCTACGCCGGAGACCCCTGGCGTCGCCACGTAGCTGACGTCACCGACGACGCTCGACTGGCTCGGGACGTCATAGATCGTGCCGATATCTCCCGAGTAGTCGGAGAAGACGCTCGCGACGAGCCCGTGCGCCATTTCGGTCTCGAATCCCTGGTAGTCCTCATAGTCGAGGTTGGCCTTTGCTACGAGCCCGCTCTTGTAGGCGTTCACCATCCAGGCCATCGCCTTGTAACCGGGAGACGACGGTGAGGTGAACAAGCGGCTTGTAAGAGGGGCTCAGCACCTGGCCGCCCATCGCTGCTGTGAGCTCGTACCAGTAGGTCGAGAGCCCTTCGGCAGCGGCAAAGGGGATGTCGAGCGGGTGAGCGACGATGCCCTTGGACTGCAGGGTCTGCAGGTCCTTTGTGTACTGGGAAAGCGTCGTCGGCGTCGAGGTGATTCCAGCCTTGTGGAACGCTTTCTCGTTGATGGTTGTCACGAGCAGCGACACGTCCATCGGCATCCCGATGAGCGTCCCGTCCCGCACGAACGAGCTGAGTTGCGGGTACTGCGAGCCGAGAGAGCTGATCGGGAAGTACTCGTTGAGGGGCAGGAACCACTTCGTCACGTAGTACTCGCCCACCTTCGACCAGTCAACGTCCGTCACGTCGGCGAAGTAGGTGTCGGCCTCCGCCGCCGCGGCGATCTTGGTCTGCAGGTCGTCCCACTGCAGGTAGGACCAGTTGACCTTGATGCCTGTTTGGCTCGTGAACTTGGCGAGCATCGCCTTCGGTGGGGCGGGGTAGGCGATGGCCACGTTGATCGTCACACCGCTCGCGCTGGTGTGGCGAGTGGCTGACGAAGCGGCCGCGGCGCTCCCGAAAAGCACCAATGACGCGACGGCAGCCACAGCAGTGGCCTTGAACGCTGTCCTATGTATCCATGTGCTCTTGCTCATCGTTCCCCTTTCCTATTTGTCCTCAGCTAGTCATTCACTGATTGCATGCTTGTGGTAGAAGGCACTGCGAAGCGTTATGGCGCATGGCCGCGGCCTGGCTCGCTCCTTGGTGGGCGGCCGTCTCGGTCGCGAGACCGGCGGCCAGCGTTGCCCGGCGCCAGCGAGGGCACCCCGACGTGAAGCCACTCCCGTCAGCGTGGGCGAGTCCGGCGCGACCGACGACGCCGAGTGTGAGCATTGACGTGCAGGTCTTGTGATGGGGGCCGTTCAAGGTCACCGTGTAGGCCTCCGATTGCTGGTTCCGGCTAGGGCGGCGCGCGAAGCCGAGCTGGCGACGCCGGAGCAGTTATGGAGTGCCACCGCTGCCGCACCGTGGAGCGATGCGTCGCCCGCGAAGTGGGCGCGCACTACCTCCGGCGGATACGGAACAGCCCGCGCGACTAAGCGGGCGATGGCATCGATGGGGAAGCGGTCGGATCGAACGTAGCCACCGCCGAGGACGAGGACTTCCGGGTCGCAGACAATCGCCAGATTGGCGACGAGGGTCCCGATCTTGTCCCAGAGGCTTTGCAGCAGCGCCTCTGCGCGCTCGTCGACCTCGGCTCGTTCGATGAGCTCGGTGAGTTCGAGTCGCGCGTCCGAAGACCTCGGCGCTCTGGCGAGCGACACCCCTGCCGCCCAGGTCCTCTTCGGTCGGAACGGCGCCGTCCGCCGCCATTCGTGTCGTCGCGGAGCCGTCCGTGAGCCAGTAGCCGATTTCGCCCGCCGCCCCGTGAGCACCCTCGACAACCTGTCCGTCGACTACGAGCGTGGCGGCGATGCCGGTGCCAAGGTTGAGGTAGACGCCACAGGCCACGCCGGCGAGTGCACCCCAGGTGAGTTCGGCCAACGCTGCCAGCTTTACGTCGTTGCCGAACGCCGCTGGAAGCGTGGGAAAGGCTTTCTCGATTGCCGCGGGAATGGCGAGGATCTCCCAGCCCGGGACGTTGGGTGCGAGATCGACGTGATCGACACGGGTCAGCCCCATCGTGGACACGCCGATGGCGCTGACGTCACCGCCACTGGCCCGCTCCTCGCGAAGCACTTCGCTGGCGAGGGCGAGGGCGGACTCAAGTACCCGTTCGGCGCCGCGCTCGGCCTCGGTTGGCACGATTCGCCAACGTCGCAGCTCACCGTCGGCCTCGCCAATCGCCGAAGCGATCTTCGTGCCTCCGATGTCGAGTGCGATTACGGCGTTGGGCGCCCCACTCGTCATCTCAGTGGCGGTCGAGCATTATCGAGCGAGCAAGGAATCGGGGGTGATCGGGATCGATGCCCCTCCTCGTGGCGAGTTGCTGCACTGCGCGGTGGACCCGGACGAGACTGGCGAGCGGGTCGCTCCCACTACGCAGGACACGTGCGCCCGTGATCGAGATCTCATCGTCAATGCTCGGCTCGGCGTCGTCGAGGATCCACACGAGCGATCGCTCGCTGGCGACCGAGATCGGGCCATGACGGTACTCCATCGTGGGATAGGACTCGGTCCAGGCGCCCAGCACCTCGCGGAACTTGAGCGCTGCTTCATTCGCCAGGGCGGCGGCGACGCCCCGGCCCAAGAAGACGAAGTGCTCGGCTGCACCAACCTCTTCAGGCTCCTCGCCAAGGAACACCTCAGCCCTGGCCGCGGACGCACCGACGTCCCACCCGAAGCTAGCGAGCAGGAGAGAGAGGGCGCTTGTGGCAAAGCGGGTTTGAACGATCGATTGCTCGTCAGCGAAAGAGAGAACGATCCGCTCGGTGACGAGGCGGGCGAGGGGGCTGTCGTCCACGGCGGTGATGGCCAAGGTACGCGTGTCCGGAGCGAGCGCGACCGTTGCGTCGAGCACCTCAGTGGTCGTTCCTGAGCGGGAGATCAAGACGACCGCGTCGTACCTGCGCCCCGGCGGCACCTCCGAGGCGGGGAACGCGTCGCTCTCGCCGAGCAATTGCTCCATTCCTGTATGCAGCGGCCGCCTGGGCGACGTAGAGCGAGGTGCCGCAGCCAACAAAGGCGACCCGAGAGCCTGCTGGAAACAGCGTCACGGTGGACGCGAGCTCAGCGGCGCGCCGCCACATCTCCGGTTGCGTGGCCAGCTCGTGCTCGAAGTTGCTCATAATGAGCGATCCTTCCCGGTGAGTGAACCTTGACCTCGTTTACCCTACGTAGCTCCGGGCGCCCGCGCAAGGGGCATTTCACCTGCATTTCCGTCATCAGACGGAGGTCTGGCACCCAGAAAGGGCCTCCTCCTGTCTCCGGCCCGACGAAGGAGGCGATCTGAGTCACCCAACAAGATGATCAATATTGCTCGTAATGACCACCTCTGCTTTGACTCAAGCTCTGCTGCCGGCGCCACAAGCGCGTGAGGCCGGGGCGCGTTGGCGACCGGAAACGCTCCGCTGGAGAGAATCCCTCCGTTACTCCGAGACGGGGCGGTGCTCGGTATCGAGGTCTTCGCAAGCGGAAGCTGACTCGACGGCCGAACCGCCCGCGACACCGACCATGACTTCTGTTCTGCAAGGTTTTCAAGGAGACGAGCCAGGTGCGCTAATTGAGACAAGCTGGAGTTAAAACGCCACACGAACATCTTCGATTGTCAAGGCCTGGGCAAGGCGAGTACAGGCGGCTGGTTTCTAGGCTCACTGTTCGACAGATGCAAAGGAGAGGACGGAATTGGACTCTGCTAAGGAGTTCCGGCTTTGGTACCGCCAACCGGCGCACGAGTGGTTCGAAGCGCTGCCCCTCGGCAACGGCAGTCTCGGGGCGATGCTATGGGGCGAGCGTCGCAAGGAAAGGGTCGACCTTAACGTCGACACGCTCTGGTCCGGTGGCCCCCGGGTTGCCCACGTGGAGAACTCCGTGTTACTACTAAGGGAGCTGCGTGCCGCCGTGCTCGAACGGCGTGACTATGTTGCCGCCGACACGCTTGTGCACCGCCTTCAGGGACCGTTCAACGAGGCGTACCAGCCCCTGGGATGGCTTAGCGTTGACGTCGAGGACGCCGGCGAGCTGCGCGACTACGAAAGATCGTTAGATCTCCTAGAGGGCGTAGCCTCGGTCCGTTGCGAGATAAACGAAAGCCTGTACGAGCGGGAAGCGTTCGTCTCGTTCCCTGACCGCGCCTTTGTGATGAACCTGACGGTGACGGGTGCCGCGAAACTCAACCTGACAATCGCGTTGGGAAGCCCTCATCCAAACGGACGCTCCCACGGGGACGAAGGCATGGCCTGGTTGGACGGCAGGGCGCCCGAGCACGTCGTCCCGGATTACTGGGCCGAAGAACCGTCTGTTGTTTACGACGTTGGGTCTGGTTTGCGCTTCGTCGTTGGTTTGGGCGTGAACGTCATAGATGGATGGGTGCGTCAAGAAAGCGACGGGTCTTTCCGGGTGGAGGGTGCTCAGGCTGTCACTTTGTTCCTGACCTCCGCCACCGGGTATGCGGGCTTCGGCGTCTCGCCGGTCGAAGACCCTCTCATGCTCCGGCATGCATGCCACGAGGTGCTCACCCCGTTGCTGGCGGAATCGTACGCTGCTGTGCGGGCGCGGCATGTGCGAGAACATCAGGTGCTTTTCAACCGGTGCTGGTTGCAGTTGGGGGAAGGCGACGCCAGCCGTTTGCCGACCGACGAGCGGCTAAGAGCGCTGCGCGATGGCATCGCTGACGACGGCCTGTTCGCACTGTTGTTCCACTATGGCCGTTACCTTCTGATGGCGAGTTCA
The DNA here is from genome assembly GCA_963779425.1 of uncultured Acidimicrobiaceae bacterium. Classification (GTDB taxonomy): domain Bacteria; phylum Actinomycetota; class Acidimicrobiia; order Acidimicrobiales; family Bog-793; genus Fen-455. The sequence goes on along the minus strand of CAVZYD010000008.1, from coordinate 139,135 downwards.
CGACCAGGCAGCCAGCCGGCGAACCTGCAGGGCATATGGAACGACCAGGTGCGTCCGCCCTGGAGTTGTAACTGGACAACCAACATCAATACCGAGATGAACTACTGGCACGCGGAGACGACCAACCTGGCCGAGTGCCACGAACCGCTCATGAGGCTCGTCGCCGACCTCTCACGAGCCGGCGCGAGCACGGCACGCGACTTCTACGGCTGCGACGGTTGGACGGCGCACCACAACGTTGATCTCTGGCGTTCGAGTTGGCCGGTCGGCAACGAGGAGGCACATCCTTATTGGGTCAACTGGCAGATGGGCGGCGCGTGGCTGTGCCAGCACCTATGGGAGCATTACGCCTTCTCCGATGATCGCGCCTTTTTGGAGCGTGCGTACCCGTCGATGCGCGGAGCGGCGGTCTTCTTGGCCGACTATTTGGTCGAGGGACCCAGCGGGACGCTGGTCACTTGCCCGTCGACCTCGCCGGAGAACAGTTTCCTGACCGCCGACGGGAGGGAAGCCGCCGTCAGTGCTGCTTCCACACTCGACGTTTGGCTGACCATGGACCTTTTCCGCCACTGCATAGCCGCTTCTGAGGTTCTCGGCATGGACGAGGAGCTGAGAGGAAGACTGGCCAGGGTCCTCGAGAATCTGTACGTGCCCCAAGTTGCTAGTGACGGCCGCTTGCAGGAGTGGTGGGAGGATTTCGACGAACCAGAGCCGGGGCACCGTCACCTGTCGCACTTGTTCTGCCTTTACCCGGGTGATGAAGTGACGCCAAGGTCGGCCCCTGCGCTGGCGGCGGCGGTCCGGCGCTCTCTCGAGCACCGGCTTGAAAACGGTGGCGGTACAGCGAGTTGGAGCCGGGCGTGGGTCATCGCGCTATGGGCGAGGCTGCTTGAAGGGGATCTGGCCTTTAAGCACCTGCGGGAGTTTCTGAAGGACTTCGTATCCGACAACTTCTTCGATTTACCCGTTCGGGGCCTGTTCCAAATAGATGGGAATTTTGGAGCTACGGCCGCCATCGCGGAGATGCTGGTCCAGAGCCACGCAGGTTCCGTCGACTTGTTGCCTGCCTTGCCGACAACGTGGCCCAAAGGCCAGGTCTCTGGCCTTCGGGCGCGAGGGGGGTTGGTCGTGGACATCGCATGGATGGAAGGACGCGTGACCGAGGTCCGCCTTCAGGTGCCGAACGCCCGCAAGGTGATGTTACGTTGCGATGCTGCGCTGCGGCTTTCGGCAGGACAGCCGGTGGAAGCCAGGTTCTCTCCAACCGACCAGCCGGGATTGAGCATCCTCTTCGCCCCGATCCCAGGGACCTATAGCTTGCGCGGGACCGTCTAGGCCTAGGTCTGCACTTCCGGCGGTTTCGTGATCACCAAGGCCGCTGTCGCGTGCTATCAGTTCAGCACCTCGAGCACTTGTTTGGAGGAGCCCCTCTGATCTGCGAGAGGTCGAGGAGTCGCTTTGGGCGGTGCCGTGCTTTCGCGCACGATCAAGTCGGTGGCTAGCTCTACTCGACGCTTAGGCGGCTGGCCACCTTCGGCGTTTTCGAGCAACGTGCGTACGGCCACCGCAGCCATCTCGGCCAGCGGTTGGCGGACCGTCGTCAGTGGGGGGGTGCTCCACTCTGCGAGCGGGATGTCGTCGAAACCGACGACGCTCAGATCCTCGGGAACATGAAGACCGGCTTCGCGCGCTGCACGCAGGACGCCAAGAGCACACAGATCGCTCCCTGCAAAGATGGCGGTCGGGCGCTCGCTCAGGTTGAAGAGAACTTTCGCCTGTTCGTAGCCGGCCTTGACCCGGAAGTCGCCCAATCTCACCAACCTGTCATCGACGGACAGGCCCGCCCTCTCGAGAGCGGCGCGGTAACCATCGAGGCGCGCTCGGCTGCACAACAGCTCAGGGGGGCCGGTGATTATCCCGATGCGTCGATGTCCCAGGTCCACCAAGTGCTTAGTCGCGGCGAGCCCGCCGGACCAGTTGGTCGCACCGACCGAACTCACCTCCGGACCGGGCTCCGCGGTCGGGTCGATCACAACGAGCGGCAGGCCCCGCACCGTGAGCTCTCCCCTCTGGCGCTCGGAAACCTGGGAGAGCAGCAGAATGATCCCTCGGGTGCCGCGGGAGGTTATGTGGTTGAACCAGACTCGGCGCTCGTCTCCTTCCGACAGCGCCGTGAGGGCGACTGTGAGCCCCAGTGCTTGAGCGGCAGCAGCAGCGCCCCGGACGATCTCGACCGCCCAGGGGCTGTCGAAGTCGTTGAACACGACGTCGATGAGCGGCGGAGCGTCACTGCCTCCTCGTCTGCGGTACCCGGAGCTCAACAGGACGTCTTGAACCCTCTTGCGCGTCTGGGGAGATACGTCGGGCCTGCCGTTAAGGACCTTGGAGACTGTCGCCGTCGACAGGCCGCTCTCCTTCGCTATCTGCGCCATCGTGACCGGCCGACGGGCCTGGGCTCCATCGTCTCCGCCTCGTCGCGGGGCCGCCACAGGCGCCGACGCGGCTGTGGTCGCTCCCTCTCAGGGTCCTGTCAGTTTGCGCGTCACGTGCTCTCATCCCACCAGGAGATACTAGCTCGTGTGTTTCCTCCGCAAAGTTTCGGTCCGGTCCTGACCTTTGCTAGCGACTGCCGCACCCGTAACCCAGATGACAGGCGAAAGGCAACCCCAGGAGTGGCCTGTTACGTGCGTGGTCGCGTTAGCGGAACAGTGAGCATAATCGCAGTCAAAGACCACTTTTTAGGACCTTGACGCCCCTAGGGACGAGGTGTACAGTGCCTCTCGTAACAACTAAGTAAAGTCTTCGAAATATTTCGACTGCGAATCAGCCGGGCTTCACCGTCCAAGAAAGGGGGTTCGGTCTGCTCTGCCCTCCGGCAGAGGTGATCATGAGAGTTCGGTTCCGACCCGTAAGGGGAGAGCAAGAAGGGAATAGAGAATTGTCTCGAGAACCGCTGAAGCACCCAGTGCTACGTCGCGGCGTAGTCGGCCTTTCGGGAGCAAGCCTGTTGGCAGGCCTTGCCGCCCTCGTTGCCGTCGCTGTACCCGCCACAGCTTCGTCCGGCGCCAGAGTTTCGTCGGCGCCGACAGCCACCATCAGCGTGGAGGTCCAAGACCAAGGCGCGGACCTTGACAGCTACTACACGGCGCAGACTGCGGCCTTCAACAAGGCCAATCCCGGCGACCATGTCAACATGGACATCGTCCCCACCAACAACGTCTACAAGCAAAAGCTCCTACTCCAACTCCAAGGCAACAACCCGCCGGCGCTGTTCCAAACCTGGGGCGGCGGCATCTTCCAGCAGTACATAACCGCCAAGGTCGTCCAGCCCATCGGCGACGCCGGCATGAGCGATGCGGGTCACCCCACCTGGGAATCCGATTTCCTGGGATCGACCCTCGGCAGTTGCACTTACGGCAACGTCCTCTACTGCATGCCCTTCACGGGCACGCAGCCTGTCTTCTTCTTCTATAACAAGCCGTTGCTGGCCAAGTACGGCCTCAGCTTCCCGAAAACGACGACCCAACTCATTGCCGACGTGACGCTGCTGGCCAAGCACAACGTCACCGCTATCGCCCTGGGCAACAACGGCGAGTGGGAAGGCCTCATGTACCTGGAGTACTTCTCGGACCGAGAGGGCGGCCCTCAGGTGTTCCTGAACATCCAGGACAACAAGCCGGGGGCGTGGTCCAACCCCGCCATCATCAAGGCCCTCACCGACATCCAGACCCTGGTCAAGGCCAGTGCTTTCGAACAGGGCTACGACGCCATTGACTGGGGAACCGGATTCACCACAGCCATGATCTACAACGGCGTGGCTGGCATGGAGCTCATGGGGGACTGGGACATCGGCTTCTTCACCTCCGACGACCCGACGTGGGTGAACGCCGGCAAGCTTGGCATCGGGGCCTTCCCCGCCGTGCCGGGCGGAATGGGCAACCCAGCCGACCTCGAAGGCAACACGACCACCTACGTCGGCCTGGCCGCCCACATCAGCTCGGCGCAGACCTATTTGGCTGAACAGTTCGCCAAGTGGATCTGGGACACGCCGGCGTACGCGAAGGAGCTCATCTCCCAAGGCGCTGTGCCTGCGCTCAAGGTCAACCCGAGCGCTTTCAACGCCGTCCCGAAGTTGAAGCAGTACCTCACCCCCATCTACAACGCCGTCCTGAAGGCGCCCTACTTCCAGTACTCCTGGGACCAGGCGCTCGGGTCGACCAAGGCTCAACCCATGCTCGACAACCTCGCCAAGGTGTTCGAGCTCCTGGAGACCCCGAAGCAATTCGCCGCGGTCATGAACAAGCTCCAGTAGAGGTCTCGGCCAGAAACCCGTTGTACCCGTACGAAAAGCCCGGCTTCACTACCGGTGGGGCCGGGCTTTTCATAAGATGAGGTGAGCCGATGGCTGCTGGTACCGAGCTCCTCCGAGAGACCCAAGTTGGTCGCCCACGCTCTGGAAATGTCACGGCGCGCCACCGCAACTTCCTCGCCGACCTGCTCGGGATATCACCGACATTGGTCTTGTACGGGGCCTTCGTCGTGATCCCGACCGTCCTCGCCCTGTTCCTTTCCTTCACGAAGTGGGACGTGATCGGCCCGCTGACATGGGCGGGGTTCTCAAACTGGCGCCGTTTCTTCTCCGACCCGGTGGCCCATCATTCCCTGCTCGTGACCTTCGAACTTGCCGGCTTGAGCTGGCTGGCGCAGACCCCGTTGGCGATGGCTCTCGGCATATTCATCGCCGGGAGGCAGCGATACCGCGCTGTCTACGCGGCCATATACCTGGTGCCTCTCTTGCTTTCCACCGCGGGACTCTCCCTCATGTGGGAGGACGCTCTTTTCCCTCAGTTCGGCGGGCTCGCCTGGCTCGGTATCCACTTCCACTTGAGCTTCCTCAACCAGAACTGGATCGGGAGCCCCAGCCTTGCCCTCTTCACCATCATAGTTATCATCGCCTGGCAGTTCGTCCCCTTCCATACCCTCATTTTCCAGGCAGGCAGGCGCGCCATACCAGCGGCGCTTTATGATGCAGCCACGGTCGATGGTGCGAATGTGCGCCAGGCATTCTGGCACGTGACCTTGCCTCAGCTGCGCTACAGCATCGTCACCTCGTCAACCCTGGTCCTCGTCGGTTCCTTGACGTATTTCGACATCATTTACATCTTGACTTTGGGCGGCCCAGGCGACACGACCCGAGTCCTCGCGATGGACATGTACAACGTTGGCTTTGTCGAGACGGAGTTCGGCTATGCGAGCGTCATAGCCACTGTCCTGGGCGTACTAGGGATTCTCGTCGCCATCGCGCTTGTCAGACTGACGGGGTTTGGATCGATGGAGGGGGGCCAGGAGGGCATATGGTAACGACGGCCCCACAACGCGTCGCAGCCAGGAACGCCAGCCGGACGACGGGCCGGCAACGGCGACACGCCCGCTCGGAGGCTTTGAGCGGCATCAAGGGTGGCTCGAAGGGCCTTCACGTCGTCAGCTTCATCTTGGGCACGATCTGGTTGGTGATCGTGCTTGGCCCGATCTACTACATGGTCCTGGCGAGTTTCCGGTCTGGCAATCAGTACTTCACGGCAAACGCCTGGCTGCCGACGGGCGGTCTGACCCTCTCGTCCTACTCGGCCATGTTCCACGGATCCGGCATAGGGACGGTGCTCCGTAACAGTGCCGAGCTCACTGCGGGCACGATCGTACTGGTCACCGTGCTCTCGCTCGGAGCCGCCTACCGTATCGTCCGGCGAGGGTCTCGTTACGCTGCCGTCTCCTTCCGCCTCATACTGTTCGGCATCGCCGTGCCTATCCAGGCGATCGTAATTCCCCTGTTCTTCATAACGACGAAGATCCATATCTACGACAAGCTTTACGGCCTCACGCTGGTTCTCGCGGCGTCGCTCATCCCCGTGGCTGTGCTGCTGATGGTCAACTACGTGCGGCTGATACCACGAGAGCTCTACGATGCGATGGCCGTCGACGGGGCGGGTCAATGGACTATTTTCACCCGCCTCGTCTTCCCCATGGCCCGTCCTGTACTGGCCGTGGTCAGTATTTACGCCGGTCTCGGGGCTTGGAACAACTTCCTCCTGCCGCTGATCCTCACCCAGTCCAATAACGACATGGTGCTGCCGTTGGGGTTGTACCGCTTCGCCACCAACTCCGAATACGGCGTCAACGTGCCGGTTGTGATGGCCTTCGTCTTCTTTACGATGTTGCCGATATTGCTTCTCTACATTGTTCTGCGGCGCCAGTTTGTGAAAGGCATCGGCGGATTTGCCCTCCGTTAACCATGGCGGTCACGCACGGAGTCGTTTCTTGGGTACACGACGAGTCTTTGAGGACAGCACCGAGGTAAACCGATGACCACCACCGCATACACCAACGCCGCGCTGGCGACAGAAGATCGAGTCAACGACTTGATCGACCGCATGAACCTCGACGAGAAGTTGGCCCAACTGGGGGCAGTCGGGTTTCCAGACTTAATCAAAGACGAGCGCTTCGACGAGGATGCGGCGCTGGCCGTAATTCCCCACGGCATCGGCGAGGTCACGCGTATAGGCGCTACGACCGGCCTCGAGCCGGAGCAAAGTTCCGAGCTCTTGAATCAGATCCAACGCGTCGTCGTTGACCGCACCCGCCTGGGGATTCCCGTGATGGTGCACGAGGAGTCTTTGGCGGGTTACTGCGCCCGCGGCGCCACGGTGTTTCCTCAGGCGCTTGCCCTGGCTTGTAGCTGGGACCCTGAGCTCGTACAGGAGGTGGCGGCCAAGATCCGAGACCAGTTGCTGGCTGTGGGAGCCAGGCACAGCTTGGCGCCCGTGCTCGACGTGGCTCGAGACCCCCGCTGGGGGCGTTTGGAGGAGACCTTCGGCGAGGATCCCGTACTGGCCGGGGCGCTGGGAGTGGCCTATGTGCGGGGCATGCAGACGGACGACCTGACTCGCGGCGTGCTCGCCACCGGGAAGCACTTCTTGGCTTATGGGCTTTCTGAGGGCGGCCGCAACCACGCGCCGGTGCAGATCGGGCCGAGGGAGCTGCGCGAGGTCTATGCGGAGCCTTTTGCTGCTGCAATCCGTGATGCGAGGTTGGGCTCGGTCATGAGCTCATACAGCTGCGTGGATGGGCTCCCTGGCAGCGGATCAGCCGAGATCCTGACGTGGTTGCTTCGCGACGAGCTCGGGTTCGAAGGCATGGTGGTGGCCGACTATTTTGCGGTCAGCCTCTTGATGAGCTATCACCGGGTGGCTGCCGACCGATCTGAGGCTGCCGTCAAGGCGATCACCGCTGGCCTCGACCTCGAGCTTCCTGCCCTGGACTGCTTTGGCGCCCCACTCGAGGCCGCGGTGAGCAACGGGAAGATTCCTATTGCTGTGGTCGACAGGGCTGTCCGCCGAGTTCTGACGGCCAAGATGAACCTAGGCCTGTTCGAGTCGCCCTACGTAGACCCTGGCCAGGTCAGCTACGTCTTCGCCGACGCAGGCAACGCCCGGCTGGCCAGGCGGGCTGCCACACGGGGCATAGTTCTCCTCACCAACAACGGCGTGTTGCCATTGGCAAAGCATGTGTCGAAAGTGGCCGTCATCGGACCCGCAGCTGACGACAGGCGCTTGCTGCAAGGCGATTATCATTACCCGGCTCACCAGGAGTTGTTCCTCGGTCTCGATGGAGAGGCCACGCTCGACCGGCCTTCTTTGGCAGCTGCAAATGAACAGGCAGGCACTGGCTCGTCGCCCGCTCCAAGTGCCTTCGCCGGCGTCAGCTCGGGGGACAAGATCCCTGAGGTTCTTGACCTGCCGAGCGGCAAAGGGGCACTGAAACCAGGCAACTACTACACCGAGCACGTCACGCCGCTCGCGGGTCTCAGGGCAGCCTTGGGTCCCCAGGTTGAAGTTGCATACGAAAAGGGTTGCGAGCTGCAGGGGGACGACCGGACAGGTTTACCGGCCGCGGTCGCCGCAGCGGAGCAAGCTGACGTCGCCGTGGTGGTGATCGGAGGCCGTTCCGGGCTGAGCGAGAGTTCAACGGTGGGAGAAGCCCGCGACGCCACGGACCTCAGGCCTACGGGCGTCCAAGAAGAGCTGGCCAATGCCGTGGCGGCAACGGGCACCCCGACTGTGCTTGTCGTCATGAGTGGGAGGGCTCACGTGCTGAGCGAGGTGGTAGGCCAGGTGCAAGCTCTGCTTGTCGCGTGGCCGCTTGGGGAGCAGGGAGGTAATGCCCTGGCTGACGTCCTCTTAGGCCGCGCGGAGCCCACGGGTCGGCTGGCAGTCACCCTTCCTCGGGCTACCGGACAGGTGCCGCTTTACAGCAGCCACCGATCCGGGGGCGCGAGTTCAGTGTTCTACGGGGATTACACCGACTGCGCTCACACGCCACTGTTTAGCTTTGGCCATGGCCTCGGGTACACAACGTTCAGTTACTCGGATATCACGGTCGAGGCCAGCGACACCTCGTCCAACATCAATGTGCGGGTAACGGTGACCAACACGGGGACTCGCGAAGGCGAGGAGGTCGTGCAACTTTACGCCTCGGACTTGGTGGCGACTGTGGCCAGACCGGAAGCCTCCCTAATTGGCTTCACCCGGGTGCGCGTGGGCCCCGGAGACGCAGCGCGGGTGAACTTCGACGTTCACCCAAGTCGCTTGTCGTTCTTCGACGAAGCCATGCAACTTGTCGTAGAGCCTGGCCTTTTCCGCTTCTCTGTAGGGGCTTCCTCCGCTGACATTCGCCAAGAGGCCGTCGTCAACATCACCGGGCCGGTTGTCTCCTATTCGCAAAGGTCAATTGTGGCCGTCACAGCTGAGGCGGAACAGTGCATCGGTGGCGCAGCATCCGTTCCAAATCGCCGAAGTGACGCAACAGATGGCAGCGGTGAGCCCTCGCGATCAGGAATTCCTCATTGAGGCGGTTGCACCCGGGGTTCTCGCGCGCTGTCACCATTTCCTTCTCAGCATGACGTCCCCTCTGCGCCCGGGCATTTTTTGAAAAGGAGAACTGATGGCGCCGATCACTCTCGAAAAGGTGACCAAGGTCTACCCGAACGGCTTCAAGGCCGTCACGGAGCTCAACTTGGACGTGGCCGACGGTGAGTTCATGGTCCTCGTCGGGCCTTCCGGGTGCGGCAAGACGACGGCACTTCGCATGGTGGCGGGCCTGGAGGACATCACCGAGGGGTCCTTGCGCATCGGCAACCGCGTCGTGAACGAGGTCTCGCCGAAGGACCGTGACATCGCCATGGTCTTCCAGAACTACGCCCTCTACCCGCACATGACCGTGGCCGAGAACATCGGCTTTGCCCTAAAGCTGCGCAAGCTCCCCAAGGCCGAGATCAAAAAGAAGGTCACCGAGACCGCCGAGCTTCTGGGACTGAGCGAGTGGATCGACCGCAAGCCCGGTCAGCTCTCCGGGGGCCAGCGGCAAAGAGTCGCCATGGGAAGGGCCATCGTCCGCGAGCCGAGCGTGTTCTTGATGGACGAGCCCCTCTCCAACCTCGACGCCAAGCTCCGCGTGCAAATGCGCGCCGAGGTGAGCCGCATCCAGCGCCGACTCGGGGTGGCGACGCTTTATGTCACCCACGACCAGGTCGAGGCGATGACGATGGGAGACCGCGTGGCCGTGTTATCGGGCGGGGTGCTGCAACAGTGCGACGAGCCCCAGGCGCTTTACGACCACCCGAGGAACTTGTTCGTGGCCGGCTTCATGGGCTCGCCCGCCATGAACCTGTTCGAGGCCACGATCGGCGAGGGGGCCGACTCGGTGCTCATCGGGAGCCAGAAGATCGACCTGCCCCCCGCCGTGCACGCCGCCAAGCCGGCGCTTCGCGGCTATGCCCACCGCGGCGTCGTGGTCGGGATCCGTCCCGAGGACCTGCCCATCTTGAAGGCCGACGAGGTGTCCCCCGACGCCACCTTGGCCATCTTCGAGGGCAACGTCGACCTCGTCGAGGCGCTCGGGTCCGAACAGCTCGTCCACTTCACCTCCGACGCCCACCAGGTCGAGGTCGGGGGGACAAAGGACGAGGACGCCGAGGGTCTCGGGGAAGGCGGCCTCGCCAAAGCGGGCGAAGGAGTGGCCCGCGTCGACGCCCGGGCGCAGCTTTCCACCGGGGGCCGGGTGCAATTCCATCTCGACCCGAATCGGATCCACTTCTTCGACGTCACCACGGGCGAGGCGATCGCCTAGCGCCTGAGCGTGACTCGCGCTATATCAAGCCTCCGTAATGGCACTAGGTGACGTGCAGAGGATGCCTCACCGTCTTTCCGATCGTGCCTACTGGGAATCTGCCGTGTCCCTTCGCTCGGTCTTGACGATCGTGTCAAAGACTTCCTCTCGCGGGTGACAGTCGCAGAGGAGACGGCCAGGTCGGCTGTCTCAACAGGTAGCAACGACCTCACCAGGCCGAAAATGAGGTGTCATGAGCAACAGCCAACAACAGTGACGACCATCGTCGACGTCGCGCAAGCTGCCGGAGTTTCCACCGCCACCGTTTCGAGGGTGCTCAACAACCATCCTCAAGTCGACGCCGAACTCGCCGCTGCTGTCCGGCAAGCTGTGAAGGATCTTGGTTACCGGCCGAGCCGAGTCGCGCGGAGCCTGCGCACGCGTCGCAACAGGGTTTGGGCGCTCATCGTCTCCGACGTGCGCACGGGTCCCTTCTTCGGGGCCCTCGTGCGGGGGGTCGAGGACGTCGCCTACGCGGCCGGTTACTCGCTGTTTCTCTGTAACGCCGACGAGGATCATGCCAAGGAGGCCTCGTACATAGAGCTCGCCGTGGCCGAGAACGTGGCCGGTCTGATCCTGACCCCTTCCGGGGCAAGCACTGACTTGTCGCCGCTGTTGAACTTCGGCATCCCGGTCGTCCTCGCCGACCGTACTCTTCCCACCCAACAGGTCGACAGCGTGCTCGTCGACAACGTCGCGGGGGCGCGCCAGGCGGTTGAGCACCTCGTGGGGGGAGGTTACGAGCGCATCGCTTGCATAACAGGGCCGCTCACGACGACGACCGGTTACGAACGCCATGTCGGTTATCGCAAGGCTCTCGAGGAGACCGGCGTCTCAGTCGAGGACCGCCTGGTGCGGGTGGCCGACTTCCGTGAGGACGGCGGCCGCATCGCCATGCAGGAGCTATTGACCGAAAGCAGGCGTCCCGACGCAGTCTTCGTGACCAACCATCTCATGGCCATCGGTGCCCTTCAGGCAATTGCCGAGGCCAAGTTGCTTATCCCCCGCGATATCGCCGTCGTCAGTTTCGACGACATGCCTTGGGCGTCGCTTTTGCAGCCCTCCCTCACCGCGGTCGCCCAGCCGGCCTACGACCTAGGAATTGAGGGGGCGCGTCTCTTGCTGAGCCGTCTAGACGGCTACAAGGGGGCGGCCAGAACGGTCATGCTGTCGACGACGCTGCAGGTAAGAGAAAGCTCGAGCGCGAAACGCCACTTTGCCAACAAGTGAGAGTCGGACCCCGGACCCCCGTTTGGCAAGAGGCGGCAAAGATGAGCTGCGAAGGGGAGCTGCTGCGAGGAGCACAACCTCCCTCACGTACTCACGGACAGCTCGTCTCGGGCCGCGCGCAACGCAAGGTGCGCGTCGACGAGCTGCGAAGGGGAGCTGCTGCGAGGAGCACAACCTCCCTCACGTACTCACGGACAGCTCGTCTCGGGCCGCGCGCAACGCAAGGTGCGCGTCGACGAGCTGCTCGAGATGGTGGCCCTCAGCACTCGTTTCCGGGATCGTTATCCTCACGAGCTCTCCGGCGGACAGGCACAACGCGTAGCGATCGCCCGAGCCCTGGCCGTGCAGCCCCGGGTTCTCGTTCTCGACGAGCCGACCTCTGCTCTCGACGTCTCGGTCCGTGCAGAGGTCATGAACCTCTTGATCCGCCTCTAGGACGAGTTGGCCCTCTCCTATGTCTTTATCAGTCACGATCTCGCCATGGTCCGCCACATCAGCGATGTGATCTCGGTGATGTACCTCGGCAAGGTGGTCGAATCGGGCCCGTTCGCAGGCGTCCTCGGCCTTCCCCTTCATCCGTATACAAGGGCTCTGGCTGAGGCCGTCCCGGTGCCCGATCCCGAGCTCGAGGCGAGGCGGCGCGAGACAGCGACAGGCGAGGCACCGTTATTTGGAGCTGAACCACCGACCGGTTGTCGCTACGAGCCCCGGTGCCCGCTTTCCGAGGACGTCTGCCGTATGGAAGTGCCGGATCTGCTCGAGCTCCGTGAGGCTCACGTCGTTGCATGCCATGTGGCCGCCAAGCAGGCTCGTGTCGGCTCGTTGCCGGAGGGCGGGAACAACACCGCGTAGCGCCTTAACCCAGGCAAACCCTCGCGACTCTCCGACGACCGCCTGGAGTTGAGAGACGTGCTGGTGGCGGGTGCGTCCCTGGCGGTCACCTGAGATTCGGAGGTACGCCCCGGTGGGCTCTAAGCTAAGACATTCGGGTCCCGGTGGGAGTGTGCTTGAAAGCTGACAGCCGCCGACCGCGGGACCTCTGCAACTGGCGGTGCCTCGTCCACGCGCCAGTGCCTCAGCCCGTCACCGCCCCCCGGTAGGGGCGGAAGAACGCCCGCAGCTCCTCCGCGTATAGCTCGGGCTCCTCGAACGGCGCGAAGTGGCCGCCCCGGGCGGGCTCGGTAACGCGCACGACCTTCGCTGTGCGCTCGAGCCATGCCCGCGGCGGTCGGACGATGTCGCCGGGGAAGAGCGAGAAGCCGGACGGCACCTCGACCCGGCGGGAGAGCTGCGCCGGTGGGATGGCGGCGTTGGCGCGGTACATGCGCATCGACGAGCCGATCGTCTCGGTGAGCCAGTAGAGCGTGACGTTCGTGAGGATCTCGTCCTTGGCGAAGCGCCGCTCGATGTCGCCGTCGCAGTCACTCCACGCCCGGAGCTTCTCGACGATCCACGCGGCGAGGCCGGCTGGCGAGTCGTTGAGCCCGAAGGCGGCGGTCTGGGGCTTGGTTCGGTGCACGGCGCCATAGGCGCCCTCGGTCGCCCCCCAGACCGCGGCGGCATCGAGCCAGGCGCTCTCTTCGGGCGCGAGATCCGCCGGGTCGCCGGTAAACACGGGCAAGCCCGCGTCGGTGCGATGGACTGCCACGACCCGGTCGGGGTGGTCGAGCCCGAGATAGCGGCTCACGTGGCTTCCCATGTCCCCGCCCGCAGTGCCAAAGCGGGTGTAGCCGAGGACATCCATGAGCTCGGCCCAAAGGCCGGCGACGGCGATGGAGTCGAGGGGTGCTCGGGTGGGGCGGTCAGAGTACCCATAGCCCGGCATGTCGGGCACGACAACGTCGAACGCATCGGAGGGGTCGGCGCCGTGCCCGCCGGGGTCGGCGAGCAGAGGGATGACCTTCGCGTAGCGCCAGAACGAGTCCGGCCAACCGTGGCAGAGGACCAGTGGCAGGACCGGCCCCGCCGGTGCGGCGGCGCGGGCATGCACGAAGTGGATCCCGAGGCCTCCTAGTCGGACACGGAAGCGGGGCAGTCGAGCGAGCGCCGCCTCCTGTGCCGGCCAGTCGAACCCGTCGGCCCAGTAGGCGACGAGCTCGCGCAGGTAGGTGAGGTCGGTCCCGATCGACCACACGGCGTCCTCGGGTGCGTCCGGCCAGCGCGTGGCGCGCAGACGCGCCCGGAGGTCCTCGAGTGCCGCAGGGGCGGTCCGAGCGGTGAACGGCACGACCCGGGCCGGGGAGTCCGCCATGGCCCGCATCCTACGGTCTGGTCGGCGCCACCTAGCCGGGCGCCTAGTAGACGCCCGAGCCTGGACCAAGACCACCGCTCCGGCCCAAAACAAACAAGCACCGCAACGCCGACGTTGCCACGTCGCTCTCCGCCCGGACTGCTCCTGTGAGGCCGGAGCTCTACTGCAGACCACCCACCTGCACCAGCTTGCCGTTAGCTTTCGCTCAAGAGCTGCGCTGATCAGCTGCGGCGCAGCTCGACCAGGCACGCCGAGGGCGTCCGGGGAAGCCCAACTGTGAGTTGCCCGCCCTCGTCTTGCCAAACGATCTCGGCGCCGCCGAGCGGTGGGTAGAGAAGTTCGCTAGCCGAGCCCGTGTTGCGCAGATGTGGCACCGGCAGTGTCATCCGCGACGGGTCTTCCCGGCTCTCGCCTACCACCGCGTCGGCGAACTCGCCGCGGTGCCATGCGAGCACGTAGGTCGCGCCAGATGCGCGCATACCGAGAGCGAGCCAGGAGTCAGTCCATCCCGGCAGCCCGAGCGGCCAGAACGGGACGGCTGTTGGCAATTGGGAGCGGATGCGCTTGTAGACGCTGACCGCCTCCGCGACCAAGAGCTGTTGTGGCTTGATCATTCGGTCGATGTGACCCGACAGGACCATGCGCCCGAGCAGCGCCCCGCACAGGGTGAGGGCGATCTCGTCGTCGCTCCACTCAGGTTGCGGGTAGGCCCAGCTCGCGGCTTGCTCGGGGGTGAAAGCCGTTGGCGCGGCCGCCGAGATGGCGGCGTAGCGCAAGAAGTCCTGCTGGTCGCTGGTCGACTGCAGCTGGAGCCTGGAAAGCATGGCGAAGTCCGCCCGCATCGCCCCCGAGGCGCAGTTCTCGACCGTGAGGCCACGGTGACGGTCGAGTATCTCGTCCAGCCAGTCGAGCAGCGCCCGGTTGTGGCCGAGCATCCCGACCCCTTCGCTGACAAAGCCGCCGTCTGTGCCAGGGCCGACGTTGATGTTGTAATCGAGTTTCAGGTAACCGACGCCCAGATCGCCGACGAGGAAGTCGACCACCTCGTCCAGGTGTTTGCGCGCTGCGGGATGTCGCAGGTCGAGGTGGAAGCGGCCCTGTTCGGCGACACGCTCTCCACCCCGGGTGAAGAAGGCAGCCTCGGGCAGCTCAGCCGCAACGTCGCTACGTACTCCGACGACCTCTGGCTCGAGCCAGAGCCCGGGCACCATCGCGTGCTCCCGGATGCAGTCCAGCACCTCGGTTATGCCCTTCGGAAAGCGGCTTGTCGAGGGGCGCCACGCACCGACGGTGTCCCACCAGGTCTCTCCGAGCTCGGCGTACCAACCGGAGTCGATGCAGAAGTACTCGGCGCCGGCGCCGGCGGCGGCGGCAATGAGGGGCAGCAAGTGCTCTGTGGTCGGCTCCCCCTTCAAAGTGTTCATGTAGTCGTTGAAGACGACCGGCAGGCGCCGGTGGTCATCGTGGACCCGGCGCGAGACCCTGCGGTATTCGGTCAGCCGGGCGAGTGCGCCCTCGAAGCCGTCTGCACTAAGGGCGACGCTGACGGGCACGGTCTCAAAGGAATCTCCGGGCTCGAGCACGAGACGCCAATGATGCTCGGAGTCGGTGGGGCCGAGCAGAGCGATGTAGACACCCTCGTCGGCTGTTGGCTGCAACCCTTTCGACTTCGACTGAGCGTCGCGGCGAGTGTGCTCTCCTACCTGCCAGTGCCAGCCGCCGTTGTGCTCCACCTGCCAGATGAACGCGTGGTTCGTCCGGCGGTTGACCACCGCACCCATCGGCAGGTGACGACCTGAGGACCAGCTGCCTTCGCTCGTCACACCGAACATCGCCCGGGAGTCGTGGTCGTTGGCGCCTCGGCCTAAGTCCGCCAGGGCGTCACGAAGGATTCGTCGATGCCAACGGTTCTCGCCCAGCCAGTCGTTGTCCGCCCACCAGATGTCTAGATCGCCCGGCGTTCCGCCGGGACCGGCCAGTCCAGAGGCGACGAAGGATGTCACCGACTCGATCGTGAGCGGGGAGGGACCCGCGTTAAGGAGCCGGCAGGTTGCGCGGAGCACGCCGCGATCTTTGAGCACCCGGTAGACGACATCGGCGCGAAGCCCCGAATCCGGGTCCTCGAGCCGGAAAGTCAGCTCCTGCCACTGGCCGTCCGATCGCTGCCCACCCCCGGAGAAGCGCAGCCGTCCGCCTGTGGTCGACTCGATGTAGCGCCTGCTTGACCAAGCCCGGCCAGAGCCGGCAGTAACCACGTCGATGAGAGGCAGGCCCGGCGAGACGTCCCCGTGCGCCGGGGACGGAGCATTGGACGTCCCGGCCGCCGCCTCGTGGCTCTCATTGGTGGCGAGGCGAACGAGCCGTGCTACGCCGTCGTCGCCCACGACGACGCTTAATTGCAGCGCCTCGTCTTTGAGGGCGATCTCGCGGGGAGCCGGCGAGTGCAGCGCGGGCATCAATTCCTCCTTGCAGGGCGGGCCGACAATATCCTGCCCGCGACCGCTTGACACCATCTATGTGAACGGTCACAATACCGCGTTGTGACCGGTCACACGAGCTCAACGAACCCCCGGCTCGAGATGGTCAACGAAAGGCGGGCCTCGGCCAGTATCCGCGACGTCGCCCGTGCGGCCGGAGTGTCATACCAGACGGTCTCCAGGGTCATCAACGAGAGTCCGAGTGTCAAGGAGTCGACGCGCCAAGCGGTGCTCAAGGCCATCGCCAACCTCGGATTTCACCCCAACCGGGCGGCCCGCGCCCTCGCCGGCGGCCCCGTGCAGTCCGTCACGGTCCTCGCTTCCAACACGCGCCTGTACGGATTCATGGCATCCCTCGAGGGGATCGAGGAGGCGACGCGTGCCGCAGGCTTTGCCATGGGTGTGAGGGTGGTTGAATCTGCGACCCCACAGGACGTGCGTGACGCTGTCGGACGCGCGATCCAGCCGGCGGCAGCCCTCATCGTCATCGCTTTCGACCGACCCGGAGTCGCGGCGCTTCGTGCCGTTCCGTCCAACGTCCCCGTCGTCGCCCTCGTCGAGACGCCGGCAGACGAAGCCGAGAGCGACGGCCGCCGAGTCTGGATCGACGACTGGCAGGCGGCGAGGGAGGCGACGGGCTACCTGCTCGGACTCGGGCACCGAACGGTGCACTACGTCTCCATTCCTCATTCGGTCAAGGTGAGCCAACGGATGCTGGGTTGGCGCAGCGCGCTCGAGGATGCAGGCGTGTCTCCGCCCCAGCCGCTGCCCGGTGGGTGGGAGCCGCGATCGGGCTATGAGGCTGGGCTGCGCCTGGCGCAAACCCCGAACGTCACTGCTGTGTTGTGCGGTAATGACGAACTCGCCCTCGGGGTTATCCGGGCGCTGCACGACGCGGGGCGCGCTGTTCCCGAAAGCGTCAGTGTCGTCGGCTTCGACGACACGCCGCTCGCGCCCTTCTATTCCCCGGCGCTCACGACCGTTCGCCAGGACTTCCGAGCCCTCGGGCGGGTCAGCTTCGCCAGGCTGCGCGCCGCCCTCGGGCACAGCGTCGGACCCGAAGAGTTCGTCGTGCCGCGGGCCGAGCTCGTGATTCGCGAGAGCGCCGGTCCGGCACCTTTGCCCCCTCGAGCGCCGGGTACCCGCTCACGCGCCCGCGCGCCGGTCGCGACTTCTCGCGTTGGGCCACAAGTCAGAAGGACGACCAAAAGAGCATCACGGTGAACGCGTCCCTCACCCCATCAGCTCGACCCCGCACCTCTTCATGACAGGACCGCAAAGGCAACAAAAGACGGCTTTCAGCTAGCACCCATCCACAGGCGGGTGACCGACAAGGGGGCAGGTTGCCCCGGACACAGTAAGGAGCAAACGCATGAAAGACCAGGAAGGACACGAAATCTACGCAGGCAGCACGAGCTGGAGAGGCTCGCGCCGGAATAGGCGTCTTACCTCAAAGCTCGCAGTTGCGCTTGCTGGTGTGACGCTCGTCGGCACCGTCGCACTTGGCGCCGGCGGGACGAGCGCTGGGGCGGCGAGCTCGACGGCACGCTCGTCGGTGGTCAACTTGACGTGGTGGACGATGTGGTCGGGGTCGACGCTCCAGCTGCTGAACACGATGGTGACTCAGTTCAACAAGACCCATCCCGGCATTCACGTCACCGAGACGAACATCCCCAGCGACGCAACGACGAGCACCGCGAAGCTGCTCTCGACGATCGCCGCGGGGGACCCGCCAGACATCTTCACGGAATGGTGGCCCGAGATCGGCTCCTTCGCCGCTGACGGTGACATCGTGAACATGAACCAGTTCCTCACCGGCTCCTACGCCGGCCTCGAGAAGTGGGAGTACCCAGTCGCCGTCCAGGCGGGCACTTACAAAGGTGGCCTCTACGCCATCCCGATGTCACTCAACTCCTGGGCGCTGTACTACAACATTCCCCTGCTCGCCGAGTACGGCATCAAGTCGCCGCCCAAGACGCTGGCCCAGCTCGACGCCGACCAGGCCAAGCTGTGGAACGTCCAGAACGGCAGGATCGTGACCATGGGCTTCTACCCGGACACGGACGGGAACGGCTTCCAGTTCTACACGTCGTTTTTCGGGGCGACCAACTGCTTCAACTCTGCCGGCAAGTACGACTTCGCTGGCTGCAAGGGCGCCCAGGCGGAGATGAAGTGGATCGCCAGCTTCGACAAGTACCCCTACGCCCAGGTGCAGGCGCTGCAGACGGACCTGGGGTTTGTCGCCGGCGGTCAGACCGACATCTGGACGAACGGTAAGTCAGGCTTCGAGCTGTCTGGTCCGTGGGTGGGAGCGCAAAACGTCCCCGTGTCCAACCCGGACCTCGAGGGCCACTTCGGCGTCGAGGCCTTCCCAGGGACCGTCCCCTTGCCGAGCACGCTCGGACAGGGCAACTTCAACATCATCCCCAAGGGCTCGGCGCACCCGGCTCAGGCCTTCGAGTTCATCTCCTGGCTCGCTGGCTACCACAACGAGAGCTTCGTCGGATCCATCGACCCCAAGGGCGGCTGGGTGCCCGCCGGCCCCTCGGTTACCAAGGCCCCGGCCTACCAGACCTGGCTGAAGCAGAACTCGTGGCTGTCGGGCTTCCTGCCCCAGATGTCCAGCCCCTACACGGCGGCTCCGACCCTGACTCCGACCCAGTCGCAGCTGTTCGCGGCGGAGAACACCGCGACGGCCAACGTCCTGCAGAAGATCATGACTCCCGCACAAGCGCTCAACTACATCGACCAACAGGCGAACGCCTGAGCTAACAGTCCGCCTCAGGTAGGGGACAGCCGGGCTCAGTCCTGGCTGTCCCCTTACCGTGTGCGCACGGGCAGTTGGAGGAGCACACTGCTGAGATGCATGTCGACATGCAGGCGACCACGTTGCCAACCGCGCCAGGGACGGTCAGCGGGGCGGCGCGACGGAGCTCCCTCCGCTCCCGCCACAGACGAGCTCTACGGCTCGGGCTGCTCTTTGTTAGCCCGTGGATCGCCGGCTTCCTCCTCTTTTTCGCCTACCCCTTCTTTGCCACCATCTACTACAGCTTCACGGACTTCAACGGCGTCGGTGCGGCGCACTGGATCGGGTTTGGCAATTACGTGAACCTGTTCCACGACCCGTTGTTCAAGACCTCGCTCTTCAACACCTTCTACTACACGGCGATCGAGCTGCCCCTCTCCACAGTTGCTGCCCTCGGTCTGGCGCTGCTGCTGAACATGAACGTAAGAGGTCGGGCCGTCTACCGGACGATCTTCTACATCCCTTCGATCGTGCCGCTCGTTGCCTCGTGCATGATCTTTGTCTGGTTGTTCAACCCGGCATCGGGGATCGTCAACGACCTCCTCATAGACGTGCACCTGCCCTCCCCGGACTGGTTCTTCTCCATTGCCTGGTCGAAGCCGTCGTTCATCCTTCTCGGGTTGTGGGGTCTCGGCCAGCCGATGGTGATCTATCTGGCGGGCCTGCAGGGGGTGCCCAGGGACATGTACGAGGTGGCCGCACTCGACGGGGCAGGCCCTTGGCAGCGACTGCGCTACATCACACTGCCGATGATCAGTCCCGTCATCCTCTTCAACGTCATCCTGCAACTCGTGTTGTGCATCTCGTACTTCACCCAGGCGCAGGTGATCGAAGCCAGCAATATCGGCGGCCCTGGCACCTCGACGTGGTTCTACGTGCAGTATCTCTACGAGCAGGCCTTCGAGTTTCTCAAGCTCGGGTACTCCTCGGCGATGGCCTTCTTCTTGTTCGTGATCAGCGCCGTGATCATGGTGGTCCTGTTCCGTTCGTCCGCCCGCTGGGTCTACTATGCCAACGAACAGCAGTAGGTCGGCCCGCAAGGTCGGGGGCAGCCTGGCCAAGCACGCCACGCTGATCGTCGTGAGCGTGCTGCTCGGTTTCCCGCTGCTCTGGATGGTCCTCACCTCGCTGAAGTCCGACCCGCAGTCGCTCGCCATCCCGCCGGTGTGGTTGCCGCACCCGTTCCTTTGGAGCAACTACCCGGACATGCTCTCGGCTGTCCCCTTCTGGCGGTTCATCGTCAACACGCTCATGTACGCCGGCGTCACGATCGTCGGTGTGTGTGTCTCGAGCAGCCTCGTCGCCTACGGCTTTTCCCGTATCCGCTGGCGAGGCCGAGACGTCCTGTTCCAGGTGATGGTCGGCACGCTCTTGATCCCCTTCTTCGCCACGCTCATCCCGCTTTTCACCATGTACAAGCATTTCCACATGGTGGGTTGGTATTTGCCGTTGATGGTCCCGACCTTCCTCGGCAGCTCGGTCTTCAGCACCTTCCTGCTCCGTCAGTTCTTCATGACCATCCCGGAGTCGATCTCCGACGCCGCCCGGGTGGACGGGGCGAACGAGTTCACGATCTACAGCCGGATCATCCTGCCCATGGCGAAACCCGCCCTGGCTACGGTCATCCTCTTCCAATTCATCTACTGCTGGAACGACTTCATCGGGCCGCTCATCTACATCAACAACCAAAGTTGGTACCCGCTGTCGCTCGGCCTGGACTTGATCCTGGGCACTTATTCGACGAACTGGCCCTGGGTGATGGCGGCAGCCACGGCAGCCACGGCACCCATCATCGTGCTTTTCTTCTTCACACAACGCACGTTCATACATGGCATCGCCATCCAGGGCACCGGCGTCAAGGGATGACGCTCAGCCCGATTCCCGGCGCGGCCCGCGCGAAGAGGAACACGGCGACCGGCCGTGCGGAGAACCCTGCACTAGCGTCTCTTAGCCGCAAGGTCGTTGGAGCGCTGGTTGCATGCTTCGACTTCCTCGCTCTCAACCTGGTCTTACTGGTCGCG
Source organism: uncultured Acidimicrobiaceae bacterium (assembly GCA_963779425.1). Lineage (GTDB taxonomy): Bacteria > Actinomycetota > Acidimicrobiia > Acidimicrobiales > Bog-793 > Fen-455. Next base: position 118,129 of record CAVZYD010000008.1, on the reverse strand, counting down.
TGCCTCCCGGTCGTGACGATACCCGTGGCGTTTCAGGCAGCGACGGTCGCACTCGAGCGTTGGCGAGTGTCAGGCGAGGACCGTGTCGTGCGGGAGTTCTTCACCGCACTTAGGTCCCAACGCCCGCTGCGAACGACGGTGACGGTGGGCACGCCGTTCGCCGCCGTCGCGATCGCTGCCGAGGAGGTGCACTATTTCACCCGCGGCGGCTCGCCAGGCGACTGGGTGAGCCTTGGATTCGGCGTCGCCGCCTTGTTCATCGCGCTGGCGAGCATTGGCTACGTGCTCCTGCTCGGCGCCCGTCAGCCCCTCATGGCAGCGAGCGACATCTGGAACCTGTCAATCTCGCTGGCAGTACGCAACGCGCTCACGACTGCCCCCTTGTTCGTCGCCGAGTTCGTGGCCACGGCATTCCTCCTTCTCCTCGATCCGGCGCTGGCGCTGATCGGGCTGCCTCTCGGCTTACTGGTCCTCGTCAAGGCGACCGCCGAGCTCGGAGCGCGCCGGGCAGGCTTTGCAACCCGCGGTGATGAGCCGCCGAAGGCACAGGAGTAGCAGCCCGCAGTTGAACATTCAGGTCACGTACTCACCGCGCAAAGGGTCGTGGCTCGCCTTAGGTCGTGTGATTGCGCGCTGAGTCGTTACAACGACGGCGAACAGCCACAGAGGAGGAGCGGAGGCCGCGCAGCGCTCGGCGAGTCCCAGCAGGGCGCCGTGGCTTTCCAGGGCGTACCAGGCCACGAGCGCAAGCGAGACGCTCGTCGCCGAAAAGCTGGGAGTGCGCCTCAACAGCAACGCAGGATGGAATCGGCGCGAAGCGAATACGGGCCACGTACAGCAAGTCAGGGCCGCCGCGATAACGGCCAGTTCGTGCACGAGCGAGTAGCCGTGACGCGGCTCACGGAAAAAAGCGATCAATAACGTCGCCACACCTCCGCTGGCGAGCAAGGCGCGGGCAGCTCTACCCGCGGGCGGCAGCCCAAGCGCGACGAGCAGAAAGCACAAGCCTAAACCCGCTAGAGCTGAAGTCATCACCCACCAGTCGGCCGCTCCCTGCTCGGCAAGTCCGCTAATGGTGTCGCGGACCGGGTTGTACGAGGCCGGCTGCATCGCCGTGGCAACGAGAAAGCCGCCGATGAGCAGCACCGGGGCTGCGGTGGCGGCCGCCGCTGTCCACCAAGGGATCGCCTTCACCATGGGTTCCTGCGTGCCGGACAGCATGGCAGGCGCACCGAGGATCGGGAGTGATCGTCCGGCACTTCAGTAAGGATCGGTCGGTGTTCAGGCGAATGCTCTTTCTGACTCTTCAGGCAGGGGCCCTGGTTCACGAGCAGGCAGTGCCCAGACAGGCGGTCCTGGTTCACATCTGGTCGTTCTTGAGGTGTTCTTCGGCATAGCCGATGGCGTCGGCGTTGGTCGGGGACCCTGCTTGGCGAAGATACGGTTGATGTGGGTTTTGACCGTGAGGGTGCTGAGGTAAAGGGCTTCGGCGATGGTCGACAGCGCACGAACGGCCGAGGTCGAGGCTCTACTCGTCGGGGGTCAGCCTGTTGGCCGAAGCTTCGATAGTGGGACCCCGAGCGTTTTCGGCTCACACGCTTACCAGGTAGAAGACGCTGGAGTCGTCGACTTCAAAAGTCTCGAGCTCGACCTCGAGGTTGGCGACAAGCATGCGGAACTCCTCCTCGTGCACGGTCCCGGCGGTAAAGCCGTCCTTGCACACGATGACCCCGTCGCGAGTGGCGGTCCGATCAATATCTCCAATGAGACCGGCAGCGGACTGACGCTCGAACCAGTCCAGGCGATCCTCCCAGAACCGGTCCGAGTAAGTGGAGAACAGGGCCGTGCCGCGGGGGCGCAGCACACGAACCACTTCTAGAACCAGCACTTGCCGGTCGATGTGAAAAGCAGAGATCCCGTTCTGGATGCAGACGACGCGGTCGAAAGACGCCGCCGCGAACCCGAGTTGCTTCGCGTCGGCGCACACGAGGCCGCAGTTGCCTGGCGCACCCAGCCGCTCTCGCGCTAGTCGAAGGCTGGCAAGTGAGCTGTCAGCACCGACCGTGAAACGCGATGCACTCGCGAAGTCGGCCATCGTACGTCCGTAACCGCAACCGAGGTCGAGAACGATGTCGTGAGCACCCAACCGCGCCGATACGAACTCGGCTTCGGCGCGAAGGTACTGCTTCACGCGTGGTGGCGCGATTTGATAGCACTGCTGCAACCGTTCGGCGGCAAGGTGCGCCTTGTAATAGGCGGCGTCTCTCATCGACCAATGGTCCACCAAACGACGGGGCGCGGCACGGTGGTAGATCGTCTGTTAGGTAGAACTGGGCAGAACTGCGTCGCGACGGGCAGCTCGCATCGCCGCTAGAGGTGAGTCCCGGCACCTCTCTGCCGTCCGGGCGGGTCAGACGTCGGTCGGCTCGAGCATCTGGCGGAGCTGGCCGACGAAAAGCGACCGCTCCAACTCCGGCACGTCCTCCAAGAGCAGCTGCTGCATCCAGAGCTTCGGCACTGGAGGGTTCGCGGTCCAACGAGAGCCACGCCCGTAGATCAGGTACAGATCCCACGCGACGGCGTGCCCACGCTGCTCCAGCTTGAGTAGCTCGCAATAGCGTTTCGACAGCGCCAGGTCGACGTCCCAATAGTGGAATGCCTGCGCGGCCGTTCCAAGGGCTCGTGCCGATTTCTCCGCTGCCTCGGGAGTGTCTCCCTTGAGGACGGGGAGCCAGACGACGTGGATGGCGACCTCGCCGAACTCCAGCTCTGCGAGACCCTCCCGAACGAGGGCCACTCCGTCGAGGCAGATCGGGCACGTCGGAGAGACGAGGATGACCACTCGCAAGGCGTTCGCACCCGCATCGAACGCCGCCGGAAGTCTGGCCGGATCAAAGAGCACAACTCGCTCGTCGTTTCCCCCCGGTTGCGACGGAGGGGACGGATCGATTGCTGAGACAGTCACGCCGAGATGGCTCGAGCCGAGGTTGGTGCCCGGCGCGTGAGGCTGCGGATGTTGGCGCCGTGCTTTCTGCTTGTCCTCATCCGCTTCCTGCTCGTTCCTATCCGATCGGGGGCGCGTCTTTGTGCAGCCCGTACTTATATCAAGTGTGCCAGCGCCCAGCCTTGGGCTACGACCGGCGCCCAGAGTATCGTTCGCCACGTGCTGCTGGCAGAATCTCCGGCATGCCTACAACTGTCTACGCGCCGGGGTTGGTCCTGACAGAGCATGAGTTCGAAGTACCGCTGCGCTATTCAGACCCCGATGGGGAGCGGATCACGGTGTTTGCCCGAGAGGTCGCCGCGCCTGATGGGCGCGATCGACCGTTTCTCGTCTTTCTGCAGGGAGGCCCTGGCATGGAGGCGCCGCGCCCGACGGCGCATCCGTGGGCACCAGGCTGGCTGGAGCGCGCCCTCAAGGAGTTCCGCGTCCTCATGCTCGACCAGCGGGGAACCGGCCAATCGACGCCGGTCGCAACCCTCAAGGGGATGAACCCTCAAGAGCAGGCGGACTATCTGAGCTGTTTCCGCGCCGATTCGATCGTGAAAGACGCTGAGTTCATCCGCAACGACCTGGGCGTCGCGCGCTGGAGTGTGCTCGGTCAGTCCTTCGGTGGCTTCTGCGTGCTGCATTACATGTCGGCGGCACCCGCCGGGCTGGCGGAGGCCTTCCTGACCGGTGGGTTGCCACCGGTCGGCCGCCATCCCGACGAGGTCTACCGGGCAACATATGCCCGAACGCTGCAACGCTGTCGGCGCTACTACGAGCGCTATCCCGTCGACCGCGAGCGGGTGCGGAGGCTACAAGCCCGTTTAGTCGACGGAGACGTCATCCTGCCGGGCGGGGACAGGCTCACGCAGCGGATGTTCCGCCAGCTTGGTCACATGCTCGGTATGAGCGACGGCGCGGAGCGTTTGCATTACATAATCGAGCGACCCGAAGACTCTCCGGGGTTCCTCCACGACTTCGAGGAAGAGCTGCCGCCGTTTTCTCGCAATCCGCTCTACGCAGTCGTCCACGAATCCTCTTACTCCGACGGAGCTGTGACCAACTGGTCGGCAGCTCGCGTTCAGCCTGAGGAGTACGGCACGCAGGCTGAGCTCTTCACCGGTGAGCACGTGTTTCCCTGGATGTTCGACGACTACGGAGCGCTCCGGCCCCTGCGTGAGGCGGCCAACCTGCTTGCCAGCCACGAGTGGCCGAGACTCTACGACCCCGAGCACCTGGGTAGCTGCGAGGTTCCGGCCGCGGCAGCCATCTACGCCGACGACATGTACGTGGAGCGATCGTTCTCCGAGGAGACAGCGAAACTCATTCCCACCATGCGCGCCTGGCTGACAAACGAGTTCGAGCACAACGGACTGCGCGTTGATGGGGGCCGGATACTCGACCGGCTGATCAGCCTGGCGCGTGGTCATTGAGGCGGCGAGCCGGAGCAGCTGATCTGGATGGATAAGGGGCTCAGACGGCAAGCAGTGGACCGGCAGCGGCACGAACTGAGCGCCGCAACCGTTTGGAGGACCGGATCGCTAGTACCTCTGGACCAGATACCTCTACGAGCGCCACAGTCGTCCCTGACTAGAACGCGCACCATCGGGTCTCTCGGGTCCGGCGGACGACCAATATGAGGGCATAGGTGGATATGGACCCCTATCCGACGAGGTTGGACGACGATTACCTCGACACTGTGCTCATCGGCGGTCGCGAGGAGCGGGAAGTCCTTTTAGTGGCATACGACCCAGCGTGGCCGAATTTGTACGAGGAGCACCGAGGCCGCATCCTGAACGCCGTCGGAGACTTGGCGCGGCTCGTCGAGCACATCGAGTCAACGGCTGTGCCAGGTTTAGCGGCCAAACCAATCATCGACATCATGGTCACCGTCGAAGACCCGGACGATGAATCGAGATATCTTGCGCCGCTCGAGGATGCGGGCTACGTGCTGCGTGTCCGAGAGGACGGTCATCGGATGTTGCGTACCCCGAAGCGGGACGTCCACGTGCACGTCTGGCAGGTCGGGAGTGACGACGAGCGGCGCCACCTCGCCTTTCGTGACCACTTGCGGTCGCATCCAGCCGACCGCGAAGCATATGAAGCGCTCAAAGCTTCGCTGTCCGGTCCCTGGCGGGACGTCAACTACTACGCGGAGGCGAAAGGACCGTTCATTGAACAGGTGATCGAGCGTGCTAGCCGCCAGCTACCCGACTGATGTGGACGGTGGTCTCTCTCAAGCCGGGACCCCGCGCCGCTCGGCGTGACACTTCGTTCTTGGAGCGAGCTGGTCGCAGGGACGGCCAATGAAGACGTACCGGACTGGGATGGTTGCCCTTGACCTTCGAGCAAGTCAGGCGTAACCTGACTAACAGTCAGGGTTATCCTGACTTGTTGTGGTTGTAAGGAGGAGGCGGATGCCGAGCACGGTGAGCCCTGGGGCATTACGTTGCTCGTTTTGCGCGAAGAGTCAGTTCGAAGTCGTCAAGCTGGTCGCAGGTCCGGGTGTCTTCATCTGCAACGAGTGCATAGAGCTTTGCGACCAGATCATCACTCAAGAAGTGGCTCGAAGGGACGATTCGGCGGACGATGCCCGGCTGGAGAGAACCCAGGACCCGCCGACCCTCAAGGCCTGGGACGGATTGTCGGACGAGGACCTGCTCGCTGAGATGGTTCGAGCGCACGCTGCCCATCAGAACGTCGATCGTGCAGTGGCCCACCACGTCGCAGCGCTCAGGGCGCGAAGCGTCAGCTGGGCGCGCATCGGCGAAGCTCTGGGCATGACTCGCCAATCGGCATGGGAGCGATTCTCCGGCGAGGACTAGCAAATCAGGCCCGGGACTAGCAAATCAGGGCCGGTCCCGGGGGACGGCGTATTGGCCAGTGATGAACGTCTGCAAGGCCCTTAGACGGCGGCCTGGTAAACCTGTCTCAGTACCTGGTCTGGGTGTGGAACACCGTGCACGTGCCAGGCGTGGTGCCTGATCGCCTCAAGCAGTTCGCCCTGGTCGGCTCGACGCAAGACGGCACCGCAGGGTGGACATATGACCGCGCTGACCGGGACCCTTGAGCTGATCCACCCGTTGTGCGAGTCCGAGACCCCATCATGGGGTAGGGAGGACTACACGACGATGAAACGACGCAGGCACACACCTGAGCAGATCATCCGCTTGCTCGCCGAAGGCGAGAAGCTGCTCGGCCAGGGCCAGAGCATCGAGGAAGTGGCGAGACACCTCGAGATCACCGAGTCGACCTGGCACCGCTGGAGGAACCAGTACGGGGGCATGAAGGCAGACGACGCGAAGAGGCTCAAAGAGCTCGAGAAAGAGAACACCCGCTTGAAGAAGATCGTCGCCGACCAGGCGCTCGACATCGACATGTTGAAGGAGCTGAACCGGGGAAATTGGTAGCCCCGAATCGCCGCCGGAGGGCCGTCGTTACCCTCCAGGAGCGGTTCGGGGTCTCCGAGCGCAGAGCCTGCCGTGTCGTCGGACAGTGCCGCTCCACCCAGCGCCGACGAGCTCGCTCTTCGGGCCTTCCTAAGGGACTTCTCCCGCTCACGTCCCCGCTGGGGCTGGCGCAGGGCCGCACGTGCCGCACGAGACGCCGGCCTGGGTGGTGAACTCAAAGCGCATCCACCGCCTCTGGCGAGAAGAGGGCCTGCGTGTTCCCTATCGAAAGCACAAGCGCCCCTTGAGAGGCATCGGGGCGCCCGTCGGGGCCATGTGCCCGATCGCCCCGAATGTCGTCTGGGCGCTCGACTTCCAGTTCGACCAGACATCTGATGGGAGGATCCTGAAGCTCTTGAACGTGATCGACGAGTACAGCCGTGAGTGCCTCGCCATCGACGTCGCGCGCTCGATTGACGCCGACGGTGTCGTGAGATGCCTCGATCGCCTCGCAGCGACTCGCGGAGCACCGAGATACGTGCGCTTTGACCACGGGCCCGAGTTCATCGCCTTCGCCGTCGCGAAGTGGTGCCGCCTCGTCGGTGCTGACACGGTCTTTATCGACCCTGGATCTCCTTGGCAAAACGCCTGGATCGAGTCGTTCAACGGACGGCTGCGCGACGAGTTCTTGAACCGTCAGCGCTTCGAGACCCTGTTCGAAGCCCAGGTCCTTTTAGAGGACTGGAGGATCGACTACAACTTGAACCGACCTCACAGCGCGCACGGCTGGCTCACCCCGGTCGAGTTCGTCGAGGCTTGGCTCAACCAACAACAGCTAGTGCTCGCATAGCGAGTGGATCAACTAATGGGTTCCCCTCAACCTCGAGTGCTCCTGCTGGCGCCCGAGCACTCGTACTGGCATGGTCTTTGGCCGCCTCGGATCGACAGTCTCTGATCGAGCCGTAAAGGACCGGCACGATCGCTATCACGCACCCGAGCATCATCAACGTGGCCATCAGAGCAATCCACATAACCCGTCCCCCCTTTTCTTCCCCCAAGCGGGTGAGCAGCTCGCAGATCACGGCAGCTCCAACCAGATGGCGTGACGTCTCTGTGCCAGCCGCGTGCCGTCGTGTGGCACGCATCCTCAAGCTCAGTGTTGATCTTCGGCAGTGACCGACCAATGCGGGTCAGGCGTGTAACGGCAGCTAGCACCGGTACTGATCGACTTGGCCAAGAGGTCACCGAGATCCGGCTCGGCGCTGGCGATGGTTTCGATGGCCCTGACGATGGCCTTTCTCACCGCGGTGCGGGCTCGCTCATGACTGCCGACGAAGTTCCGGGACCGGCCATGAAGCCGGGTGACGCTGCGGAGTCCTTCCGTCAAGGTCCGCAACTCATCGCGGCAGCGGTTCGCCTCCTCCCCGGACGCCGCGCCGCGTTCGAGAAGGGAGCGCAACTCCCGCACTCGTTGCCGGTAGCGGCGAAGCGCCTCGCCGTCCAATATCGGCACGTCTAGCTCTCTCGCGATCTGGCTGTTGGTCGCCAGTAGGAGGACATCGATGTCTTGTCCCGGCTTGCGGAGCAGCTGCGCGAGGTACGAGATTCCTACGCGGTCGTCCAAAAGGGTGTTGCCACCGTCGACCTCGATGCGCCAACGGCCCGTTCCCACCCGTTCGATCACCGCGTGGTGGGTGGGATTCGGGTCCGACTGGCGTCGTCGCGTGCACAACCACGCCGGGTGTTCCGGCAGGATGAGACCCACCCTCTGCGCCGGTTCCTGCGCTCGCCTTTCCAGCTCGTCGCCGAGTTCAGCGTCGCCGGGCGCCGCCCGCGCCTTGAGCGCTTCGCCAAGCGCGTGCTCGGTCAGCGTCGCCAGCGGCCGGCTACCGAGGCGACGGTCGACGCGCAAGGCGGATTGCAGGTTGGCGACGGCGTCATCCAGTTCTCCGGTCAGCACGGCGGCTCGCCCGAGAGCGTAGGCCGCCGAGCCGAGACACACTACGGCGAGCGAAGGCATGACGGGGAACTTGGCGTACGGCCGTAACTGCTGCGCTGCTGCCACGGCAGTCTCGGCATCACCGAGAAGGTACGCGGCTTCGCTTGCCAGCAACTGGGTCGTAAGCCACGTGCTCGAGTGAGGCAGGTTGCCGAGCCCGATTCCGTTCAGACGAGCAAGCGCCTCCTCGGCTGAGTCGAAGTCTCCGACCGCTGCCGAGAGCAGGCCGTCAGCTGCGACGTAGGAGGGTCGTTGAGCCGGAGGCGGGGTGATGCCGAGATCGTACGAACGAGGTCGAGGATTTCTCCTGCGCGGCCCTGCCACCACCTGAGCGCCGCAATCATGGCGCCGTGGTACGCGGGGGCATCCGGGTCTCCCGCAGAGGTGCCCTGCTCGAGCGCGAACGCGGCGGCGTGCTCGGCCTGCTCAAGCTTGCCGGCACGGGCGAGCAACATCGCGTCCAACAGTTCTGCCACGAAGCTAATCGCCAGACAATCGGCTGCGACCGACCGTTCGCGTAGCTCGGTCAGCGACTGACGGGCTCGCGAGTCGCCGAGGAGGAACAAGTCGACCGTCCTCCAGCAAAGGCCCATCAGCGCCAGCAGCGAATCCTTCGCCCGGACAGCGCTGGTGATCAGCTCACGGGCAAGTTCCAAGCGATCGTGGGCATGCTCGGGGCCTAGCAAAACGTGGTGAAGGTTGGCCAAGGCCTCGGCCACGGCCCCGTCGTCGCGAAAAGCGCGTACCACTTCGACAGCGGCGACGACGGGCTCGATCGGGTCTCCGTGGTAGACCGCTTCGGCCGTCGTGCGCACGAGGAGCCGAGCCTCTTCTAACGAGCCCGGAGCGACCACCTCTAGAGCTCGCTCCCAGAGCGTTTGGAATCTGGCGCGCTCCACGACGTCTCTTACCTCGTTGACCCACAAACCACCCGCGCCGAGGGTCGTCACGACTAGCGACTGTTTGTCTCCGCTCTGATCGGCTGCTGCGGCTGCGTCGAGAAAGCTTTGGCGTGCCTCAACCAGACGGCCCCTTCTACGCCACGTCTCGGCAACTTCGATGAGCGAATCTGAGCTGCTCGAGGCGCGCTTAACCGTGCCCATCGGCGCAATTGAATCAGCTGCGCCTCTTGAGGGTACAGAAGACGTCACGCCATTCCTTCTGAGTCACGAGCTAGGCACTTGAGCAGCTTCGGCGCACCTAAGCGGGCTCCGTCATCTTTCGCTTCGTTCTTGCGCCGGGGCCGGAACGGGCCGGCTCGCCAGGTCGGCGAGCGCCTCAAGCGGGACCCTGTCCTTGTCCGCCAACCGGGCCGCAAGCGGACGCACGCGGGCGTCCATCTTCAACCTGCCCGCATGCAGGCGGGCTACGGTACCGTCACCGTCCTCCGGTGGCGCGGCGGGTGAGATCTTGTGCAGAGCCAAGGCCCCGTACATGGTGGCGGCGAGGCGTTGCACGTCTTCCAGGAACAGGCGCGCCTCGGGGTCGTCGAAAAGTGCAGGCGACGCTACAAGGAGCATGCTTGCGAGACTGCGCACCTCGTCATGCGCGTCGACCTCGGCGTCGTCTCGCTCGGCTCCGACCCCGTCGGTTCCGCCCCCACCGGCCCCGGCCATGACTTCGGCCATGACGGCCTCGTAGGAGTGGTGCGCCTGGCCGTAGACGATGACCGCCTGGACCGCCACGGAAACCGTCCGTTCCTTGCGTTGGCGGCGGGCGAGGACCTCGTCGATGATCAGGACCGTGACCCCGAGCACGAGCAGGCTCGAGACGACGCAGCTTGTGAAAGAATGCCGGTCCCACCAGGCACGCACGCCAGCCACCCAGATGTCGCAAGCGACCAGCCCGACGAGCACCCCCGCCGTGGCGACCGCAGTCGCTAGACGTAATCCGTAGCGATGGCCGGCCCGCGCTGCTCGGTCGCCTTCGCCGGCACCGCTCAGGAGCGCGTTCATCTCGGGCGGCCCGTTAGCCATGCCGAATAATGTCACCAAACCGACAGGACCCGGGCCCTTGCCAGGCGCAGTAGATCCGGCCCAACAGAGTTTCGACGGGAGAACTCAGCCGCTCGCCGTCTGCGTCGGACAGCTGCCACGCGCGGACGCTTCCGGCGTCAAGCTGTGCCCTCAAACGAGACAGCGTCCGCGAACCACGCACGTGTGACAATTCATTCAGGAAACTGGGGTCATTCAGGAAACTGGGGTCATTCAGGAAACTGAAGTGCTCATTCAGGAAACTGAAGTGGTCATTCAGGAAACTGAGACGGGTCATCCTTCCTGAGCTTCGCGTAACTTCTTCGCCATGGACTGCAGCAGTTTCCAGCCGATGACACCATTGCCCTGTACTAGTGGGCGGAAGTCCCAGAAGGTGAGCCCGTAGCAGACGAGCTCGCTCGTTGCAGTGATGGTCGCTGCACGCGGGCCTTCGTCTATAAGTGCGATCTCGCCGAAGTAATCGCCCCCTCTTAAAGTTCCTCTTGGCTCGCCACGGATCGAGACTGTCGCCTCCCCGGAGTCGATAAGGAAGAAGGCCGCACCGCCCGAGCCCTCCATGACGACAGTTTCACCTTCGGAGAATCGGCGCTCCTTGAAAGAGCGCGCGATCTGTTCAACCTCCCTACGGTCGAGCTCGGCAAAGAGTGGCACGCGCTGGAGGGCTTCCACGGGGGCGCCTGGCGTGGGAGCGAGCTTGGAATCCTGATCCGGTGCGCGCCCTGTTGTGACTGCCCGGCACTGAAGCAAGTAGAGCGCCCCACCCGCAAACGCCCATTCGACGTCGCGTGCAGGTCCGTATACCTGCTCGCAACGGGATGCCAGCTGGCCCAGCTCCTCGAGCTGGTCGTCATCCAGGCAGAGCTTCTCAGCCAAATCAGCCGGAAGCTGCTCCTCGACCGTGCCTCCACCCGCGGCGGTGCGGATGGCGAGCGTCTTACGTCCTGGCTTGCGTTCGAGCACCTGACCTGACCGGTCGATCCGGTAGTGGTCAGGGATGACACGGCCGGCGACGACCGCCTCGCCCAGTCCCCAGCTGGCTTCGATAACCCGCTCGTCTGCCCCAGTCATGGGATTCTCCGTGAACATCACCCCGGCGACATCCGGATCGAGCAGTGCCTGGACGACGACGCCGACACTCGGGCGCGTGAACAGACCAACGCGCTGTCGGTAGGTGATGGCAGAATCCGAGTTCGCCGACCACCAGATCTCCCGCAACGCGGAGGCGAGGTCGTCAACCGACGGAACGTTGAGCAGCGTCACGTGCTGCCCGGCGAAACTGGCAGCAGCGCCGTCCTCGTCCACCGCGGAGGATCGGACAGCGAGTGGCGCCCGTAAGTCCCGGACCGACTTCGTGACCCTCGCGATGGCGCCTTCATCCCCCGCGGCAACGGCCTCCACAATGGAGCCTGACAGTGCTACGCCGGGCGGGACGTTAAGGCCCTCACGCTCAGCGTCTCCCAGCCCGACTGCTTTGGATCCGAAAACGGCGGTTTCGCGTGCCTTGGCTAAAGAGACGACTTCTTTCACGCGAGAACTGCTACTTCGCCGGCATCTCCGTCGACACGGACCCGTGTTCCGTCCGCGATGCGTTCTGTCGCATCGCGCGTGCCTACCACGCCCGGTATTCCGTACTCACGAGCGACGATCGCGGAGTGAGAAAGCAGCCCGCCATTGTCCGTCACGATGGCCCCGAGCAACGGCAGAAGAATATTGAAGGCCTCTGACGTCGCCTCGGTCACGAGAACGTCTCCCTGAACGATCCGGCCGAACTCGGCGGGACCGGAGACGCGACGCGCCGGCCCTTCGTACACGCCACGGCTCGCGGCCAGCCCGCGCAGGAGGTGCTCGTCGTGCTGAGCTTCGGAGCTCCCGAACACCTCGCCCAAAGCGATCGAGGTCGCACGCATCAAGCGGGCCACGGTGGGTGGCAGCTCAGAAGGGTCCGAGGGTGGAGGAGGGGGCGGGCCGAGGTGTGCGGGAGCCTCCTTGGCGGTGTGAGAGGCACGGTCCTCGAACCGGCTCGCGAACTCGTCTGCCGAGGGTCCCTCTGATCCGGAGAGCAGCGAGCACATTTCTCCGAGGCCTGCGTCGACGAGATGCTCGGCGTCGTATATGCGCCCTCTACCAGCTAAGCGACGCCCACCCGCAAGCACGGCCCTCCGCATCAGTCCCGACGCCCAGATGTCGCTGTAGATCCCCCGCTCGTCCCGGAGCCGGTAGGTCGCTCGGGCCTCTCCGAGCAGCTCGTCGAACTCGCTCCGATGCTGATCGGGCACCTTGTGGCGGACATCGGCGATCCGGTCCTCCATGTCCGAGGCCTGCTCACCCCTCCCCGCAACTGCGCCTCGGATTGCCGCCAGTAGCGCGTCGGGCAACTCAAGGGCAGCGGGCTCCGAGATGTCGAAGCCGTCGAGGGGCCGGTATCCGACAAGATTGAGATAACCCGACACGGCTGAGCCCCTTTCACCCTCGAGGGAGCGCAATGCAGCGAGCGCACCGCGGGCGTCGTCGCCCGGTCGGAGGAGCTCAAGAGCAGCGGTGTCCCCCCCGATCGCTGAGACTAGGCGCTCGAGCTCATCGGATCCCCCTGCGGACACTGATGCCGAGCCCCGCATGAGACCAAGTAGCTCGGCGCGCGGTAAACCGGTCCAGTCCTCGGTGTGCGCAAGGAAGTCCCCGGTCGGGACCACTGCCGTGCCTGTGAAACGGAAGTGCTGGAACATCATCGCCGCGTGGTGGTCGCGGCACCTCGTTAGATACGCGACCAGCTCCTCGTCGGAGAGTGCTTCCGGCTCAACCGCTTGGAGCTCGCGATGCGCCACTATGGAAGAGGGCTTGCAGGTCTCGTCCCACTCGCGTAGCTGCTCGCGCCAGAGCTTGCCTCGAAAGACCTCCTCCGCTCGGGCAAAGCGCGCTGGGAGGGCCTCCTCCGCAGCCGGCGTGATCGTGGTGTAGGCAAAACCATGCACGTACGCCATCTCGAGACCGCCGATGAGCATCCCGTAAAAACTGGCCATTTCTTGGGCGCCTCGTTTGCACGGCTCGGGATGGGTCTCTGCCCAATAGCGCGTAACCGGGCGAGGGAAGTGAACGGGGTCCAGTGACCAGAACCCGGGACCTGGTGGCTCGAACGTGGCTCTGGCGGTCGTCTGCGTGTCTGTCACCGTGATCCCCCCTTGGTCTAACCGCGGTTCCCCAGCCGTGGCTGCGTCATTATGGGTCCTCCCAGTTAGAACGGCAAGGGTGGCGGCGCCATCGTCGACGAAGGATGTCGCGTGCCAAACTCGAGGACGCCGATTGTCAGGGATCAAAGATGGCAGCGCCCCACTGCCATAAGTTCGAACAGACTGCCCAGTTACGGCCCGGCACGGTGGGGCCCGTGCGGTGGGAGCGGCGGTATCGATTCGAAGCCCGGTGCCTCGTCCGGCCACACCAGCAGCACGGGACACGGGGCGTGGTCGACGATGAAGCGAGTGACGTGGCCCAAGCTGTGAGGACCAAGACGCGAACGATCACCATCTCGGGCCACAACCAGGAGATCGACGTCCTCGGCGACGACGCTGAGGACTTCGCGCTCCACCCGTCCCCGACGATGAACAAGCTCCGTGTTCTCACGTCCGAGCCGCCTTGCCGCGGCTTCGAGGATCTCCAAGGCTTGCTGATCCGCCACCTCGTCGAACTGGCGGACGGGGCGGTGCGGCCGAAGGGCCCGACCGAGCAGTCCGGCGCTTGCCACGTCGCCGATCTCACCGACCTCGGAGGGCGTGACGTGGAAGAGCGCGACCTGCGCGCCGGGGGGAATGATCTGAGCGGCGGCGTCGAGACACCCTTGCCATGTTCCCTCGACCAACCAGACGACGGCCCTCACTGGTTGAATCATCCCACCAGTTTCAAAGACACCCATAAGGCGACAGTCGAAGCCACCAGCACGGGAGGTACGGTCACAACACCTAGACGGAGGAACTCCGAGGTGGACAGCTCCTCCCCGCGCTGTCGCAGGACACGCCGCCAGAGCAGAGTCGCAAGTGATCCGACGTAGGTCAAGTTGGGGCCGATGTTGACGCCGATGAGAACCGCGAGCACTACGCCCGGGCCTGCCGCCGCTGCTGCCGGGAGAAGCAACAGAACGGCCGGGAGGTTGTTGATGACGTTGGCGAGCACAGCCGCGATGCCAGCGACAAGGAGGAGTGACCCGAGCGATGTCCCGTTCGGCACCAGGTGAACCACCAGCGAGCTCAGACCGTGGAGCGAGACGGCCTTCACGACAAGGCCGAGGGCCAGTACGAAGGCGAGAAAGGGGATGTCGAGAGCAAGGCCGATGTCGCGGACCTTTGCGCGTCGGCGCGCCAGCGTTGGCACAGCAAGCGTGATGGCGCCGCCGAGTGCTGCAAAGGCGGGGTCGACATGGAGGACCGAGGCCACGAAGAACCCGACGAGGGTTAGCACCACCACCGCAAAGGCGAAGACCGGGATCCGAAGCGTCGTTGTGACTTCGGTCTCACTGCGTCCGACGAGATCGGTGGCAAAGAACCGCCGCAGCACGATCCACTCGACACCGATCGCCGCCAACCACGGCAAGACCATGAACGCTCCGAAGCGGGCGAAGCTCAGACCGCTGGCGCGAAACGCCAGGAGGTTGGTGAGGTTCGAGACCGGTAAGGCCAGCGAGGCGGAGTTCGCGAGGTGGGTGCACGCATAGGCGTGGGGCTTGGCCCGTAGCCGAAGACGTGCCACCGTCGTGAGCACGACAGGGGTGAGCAGCAAGACCGTTGCGTCGAGGCCGAGCACGGCGGTCACCACACTCGCGACCATGAACAGCAAACCAAGCAGCGCGACGGGCTTGCCCCGACAGCCGGTCGCCATCCAGGTCCCAGCGGCCTCGAACAGGCCGTAGCGGTCGCACATATCCGCCAAGACGAGGACAGCAGCAAGAAAGCCTATGGTCGGGGCGAGGCTCCTAGTCTCCGTGCCGGCTTGGCTCAGCGGCAGCACCCGTAGCGCTAAGAGCAAGAGGGCGGCCGGGACAGCGAACACGGCTTCGGGCCATCCCCTGGGACGGGCGACGGCGCATACGAGCGTCGCGACGAGGAGTAAGAGCGCGAGCGCCTCGGCGATAGAGCTCGGCACGATTCTGCAGAATAAACCCGGAGGCACGCTGTTTCGGCCGGTGATCGCGAGGACAACAAATGGCGGTCCGCTGGTTCGAACGGAGCGAGCACGGTCACGCCAATTTCTTGGCCTAGTCCCGGTAAGTACTCTCAGATGGCGAGTGATAACGCCTGGGTATGAACAATGGATTCGGTGTCTGATCAGATTGGAACATGACGATCATCAAGACCGACGCCATCACAGTGACAGGTGCGGTCCATGACCAAGAGGGTTCCGAGGACTTCGAGGCACTTGGATAGACCGACGCGTGTCAACAGGGGCTCGTGATGACGAGATGGAGCGACAAGGAAGCGTGTCAGTCCTGGGTGTGAGCGCCCAGGCTCTCTTATGGCCAAGCAGACACCGCCTTGCCCCCCGCTGAGCACTCCAGTTGAGGTGTCCGTGGTTGCACGAAATTCCTGGTCAATCAGACGACTGTGGGTGACAGGATGCATTATCTGCCCGGTGTTCTCGGGCGTCTTGAGTGCACTAGGTCGCCTCGTCGGAGGGGGAGGCAACGCCGTCCGAGAAGGTGCACACTGGTGTTCCTGTACGGGTTCGAGGCGTCGAGGACAGGCTGAATGAACGACAGGGACGTGGAGGATGCCCTCTTTCGCTATGACGGGCATTTCCTCGAGCTGTCAGAACAGGTGCTTGGCGAATCCCCCACCGCTCGGCACCACCTTTTGCGGGCAGGAGCAGGTCGCATCTTTGGAATTGCCATCGACCCGCTGACCGAAGTCGCCAGGGCTCGGGAACTGCCCTGCGAACCGGTTGACGACTCGCTTGCGACAGCCTTGGAAATCTTCCTCATCGGAGGTCCGCATCGGGCTGCTGAGCGCTTCGTCGAACACTCGAAGGCGTTTCCCGATGACCTGTTCGGTGCGTATTTTCGATTCTCATCCCTCGTCGTGAGCGGCGTGCCTGGAAACCGAGAACGCGCTGTCGCCCTCGTTGAATCCGACGCCGGTCGACTCGGCGGGGACTGGAGGTTCGACGCAATGCTCGCCATGGTCCGCGAAGAGGCGCGACGCTACGACGAGGCTCGCGAAATTGCCGAACGAACGCTCGCCGAACAACCGGATTGCGCGCCGGCTGCCCACGTCATCACTCACGTGAACTACGAGACGGGCGAGCATGCCGCCGGGATCGCGTGGCTCGACGATTGGCGTCGAGAGCGAACATTTCTCTTCTACGGCACCCATTTTCCGTGGCACAACGCGCTCCACGCCCTTGCGCTCGGCGACATCGATGCGGCGCTCGCACGCTTCCACGGGGAAATTGGTTCGGCGGCCGTGATCGATGCCGGCAGCCTCTTGTGGCGGTGCCGTCTGGCAAATGCGCAAGTACAGGAGGAGGGAATCGCGGCCGCAATAGGCGCGGCCGCGGTGCTCGAGGCGCTACCGCTTCCCTTCGCGGCATTCAACGGCTGTCTCGCGTTGGCGGCTGCCGGCGACGCGAGCGCCTTAGGCGCGCTTGCCCAACGTGCGGAGGCGGACGCGCGGCCAGCATTCGCCGACCTGATCGCGCCTATTGCTCGAGGGCTCCTGGCGATGGTCGACGGAAGACCTGGTGATACAGTCGCCTCCCTGGGACCTTTGCTGGGTGACCTACCTCGACTCGGCGGGAGCGATGCCCAACGAGAGGTAGTCGAAGACACCCTGCTTCGCGCCTTCATCGCCGCCGGCAGGGCCGACGAGGCCGAGCCGTTACTTCGCGCCAGACTTGAGCGTCGCCCGCATGCGCTCGACTGCCAATTACTCATGCTCGCGTGCGCGGGACGATAACGAAGGCCGCTCGGTCAGTCGGTTTCGTGGCGGCCTGGAATGGAGAACTCTGCCTCCCGAACATCTTGGGGGCAGTCCCAGCTTGGCCTCCTCGGATTCATGTCGACCGGACTCTGGCTGACGCAAGGGTGGCGAGGCGTGCGATACGGAAGCAGCCAGCAGTCCTCAGCTCAGACTGTGCGGCTCGGAGGACGTACTCGAGTTCCGGCTTGCGTGGCGCGCGAGACGTTGCATGGCGAGGCCGGTGATGATATTTTCCGCGCTCATGGCGTCTGGGGGGGAGGATCGCTCAAGCTTTCGCGTAGGGATCTGCAGCGGTTTCTTGCGGACGCCGACGTGGGGGCTTGTGATTGTCATGGTGTTGCTGGGTTTCGTGGTGGCACCTGCGTCCGGGGCAGCGAGCGCCGGCTTGAAGCGCGAGACGTCCGTAGCGGTGAAAGTAACCGCGGTCGCGGGCGGCTTGTACCATGGCCTGGCGCTGAGCTCGACCGGAGCGGTGTTCGCCTGGGGCTGGAACATAGTTGGCCAGCTTTGCAACGGGAGTACGAATGGCAGCGACGTGCCGGTGAAGGTGAGGCTGCTCGGCGGCACGAGGGTGACCGGTGATAGCCGCCGGCTTCGCCCACAGCCTGGCGCTGACCTCGACCGGAGCGGTGTTCGCCTGCGGCAAGAACGACGACGGCGAGCTCGGTGACGGGAGCACGACAGACAGCGACGTGCCGGTGAAGGTGGACCTGCCTGCAGGCACGAAGGTGACCGCGGTCGCCGCTGGAGCTGGGCACAACCTGGCGGTGACCTCGACCGGCGCGGTGCTCGCCTGGGGATTAAACGACGAAGGCCAGCTCGGCAACGGCAGCACGGGATCCAGCGATGTACCGGTGAACGTGAGCCTGCCCGTGGGCACGAAGGTGACCGCAGTCGCCGTTGGCGCCTTGCATAGCCTGGCGCTGACCTCGACCGGCGCGGTGTTCGCCTGGGGCTACAACACAGACGGCGAGCTCGGTGACGGCGGCACGGCAAACAGCGATGTGCCGGTGAAGGTGAAGCTGCCTGCAGGCACGAAGGTGACCGCCATCGCCGCCGGCGGCTACGACAGCCTGGCGCTGACCTCGACCGGCGCGGTGTTCGCCTGGGGCTACAACACAGACGGCGAGCTTGGCAACGGCGGCACGGCAAACAGCGATGTGCCGGTGAAGGTGAAGCTGCCCGCAGGCACGAAGGTGACCGCCATTGCTGCCGGCGGCTCCCTCACCGGAGTGGGCGTGATCATCGCCGGCCCCGGCCATAGCCTGGCAGTGACCTCGACCGGCGCGGTGTTCGCCTGGGGCTACAACGCAGACGGCGAGCTTGGCGACGGCGGCACGGCAAACAGCGATGTGCCGGTGAAGGTGAAGCTGCCCGCAGGCACGAAGGTGACCGCCATTGCTGCCGGCGAATTACACAGCCTGGCGGTGACCTCGAGGGGAACCGTGCTCGCCTGGGGCGGCAACAATTTCGGCCAGCTCGGTGACGGAAGCTACAAAGGGAGCGAGGTGCCCGTGAAGGTGAACCTGCCGTGAAGCCGCAAAGGGGCACGATGCGGAGAGCATTAGGGTTCGCAGCTGGACTGACGGCAACACTCGGGCTCGTGCAGCCCGCGCTCGCTGCCACGGCACCAGTAACCAGCACCAAGAGCAACGTTTTCGCCGGCTACAATCTTCGCCAACTACATCGCGGTACCGGGGGCTGTGAGCGCCACCATTGTCGTGCCCAAGCTCAACTGCAAGGCCACGCCATCCGGTGGGAGTTCAATTTACGTCGGCGTCGGCATCCAATCCGTGAACTCGTATGCCCGTCTGTACCTAGCTTGCACGCCACACCGCGTGACCCGCTACTACCCATCGCTCGTGGTAAATGGCAGCACGAAGAACATCGCGAGCGATGGGAGCCGTCCTGGAGACACGATCGAGTTCGCGGTGTCCCAGAGCGTCTCGCAAGTGACGGTCTCGGTAATTGACTTGACGCACAAGTTCATCGCCACCAGCAACGGGACCGGTAGCGGCACGAGCGAGGGCATCACGGCCGGCGACTTTCCGGTGACTTCTGGCGCGACAACTGGCGTGCCCAACTTTGGCACCCTGGCCTTCTCCAGCGCGCTGATCAATGGCTACCCGTTCGGCTCCGCGGAGACTGGGCTCCAAGCCGTCGACCTCTACGCGACCTCGACGGGCCTGCTCCAGATCAAGACCACCTACTCCGCCAGCAACAAGGAGGCGTTCGCGACGGTCTTCGAGCACTCCTGACGGCGGAATCCGCGGTGGATGTCGCCTCCGCCGCAGGCGAACCATTCGAGGACTTCACCCGCATCTGCGGGCACCCGGCAACATCACCAACGGTTCCCCCGCCGGATTTGCCGTGCCGATTGTCGGCTCGGCTGACCGCTGGCAACAGGGCCCGCCGTCCAACATTCGGTGCGCCACTCCCGACGGCTCACGTCAGTCGGTGACGCACCCACCAAAGGCAAAGCGCAGCGAGGGCAAGCGCCATCGCGACGAAGAGCGCCATCTCGTACCACTGGAACGCCCAATAGCGGCTGGCTGGTTGGTAGGTGACGAGCTGTCGCAGTCCGAAGTGGTGGGCACAGGACGCGAATAGGGTCTGTACCGACGCCCCTCGTGGTGTCCCGGGTGGCGGAACCTTCAGGCCGGGGCACGCACCAACTCCTGGGATCGACGCGGTGCCCTTTAGCGACACTTGCAGACCGAGTTGGCCCCTCGGACCGATGCCGCCGTTTTGCCCGATGACATGGCCACTTTTGTTGATGGTCGTTTGCGACAAGATCCAGCTGCCCGGTTGGATGACACCGGCACCCGGTGTCGGTGCGGGCCCATTTCCGACGGGAAGTACGAGCGGAGACGTCACCCCAAGCGGAGTTTCCAGACGAGGGCGTATCCAGTACGTCACGGCGAGTCGAGCCCCGAGGAAGCCGACGATCGTGACTGCCATCGCCGGCAGGGTCCTGCGGATGAGCACGCCCGCGAACACTCCGAGCATGAAGGCGAAGGCGGCGTAGCCGATCGGCGTAATGCCCCGCACGCCGAACATCGCAGGCGAGAACCGATTGATGTTGACCCGGTCAAAAGGACTGAACCACCAGCTGAGGATCAAGCTGAGAAGTCCTGTGACAACCATGCTTATGAGCCCAACGAGGCCGAGCTTCACCGCGAGCCAGCGGGCGCGGGGGACGCTTTGGGACCAGGAGAGCTTGTAGCTGCCGGTCTCGAGCTCACGGGCGACGAGGGGTGCACCCCAGAAGACCCCGATGAGCGCGGGTGCGACCAGGAGCACTGGGGGAAGGGCCGCTTGCAGGAATTGGTCGTTCTTTAGGAACTGGAGCTCGGCGGAGCCACAGTCTTTGTACTTCGTGCAATTAGCCACCGTCGTGTCGTAGAGGTGGAGAAGGTGCGGGCCGGTCAAAGCAGCCGTGATCGCGATCGCAACAAGCAGTCCGAACGCCACTGCGGCCGGTGGGCGGAATTGACGCCAGGTCAGCCAGATCACTTGAGAAGCCCCATCGGCCGCCGGCGAGACCTCGAGGCCGCCGCGCCTTGGCTCATATAGGCGAGGACAAGGTCTTCCATGCCGATTTCTTCCACTGTCCAGCTTGGATCATGGATCGGCTCATCGGTTCGCACGAGAAAGGTGGATTGGCGTTCCGTCTGGCTCGCCCCGATGATCTCTTGGTTGGCCGGTAGCGTACTCGGATCACGAGGCGCCCCGATCAGGCGGTGGTGGGAGGCGAGAAGCTCGTCGACGGGTCCAGCGAGTTGTACGTGCGAGGCGACCAGCACGACCAAGAAGTCGCACACACGCTCGAGGTCGGCGACAAGGTGCGAGGAGAGGATGACGCTCACCTCCTGGTCCGCGACGGTTTCCATCAATATCTGAAGGAACTCCCGGCGGGCCAGCGGGTCAAGGCTGGCGACTGGCTCGTCGAGGACGAGGAATTCTGGTCGTTTCGCGACGGCCAAGGTGAGGGCCAACTGGGCCCGTTGTCCGCCTGAGAGTTTTCCCGCCCGTTGATCCGGATCGAGGCCGAGCTGGTCGATTCGATCCTCTGCCACGGTCCGGTCCCACCCGGGATTGAGCCGGGCGCCGAGCTCGAGATGATCGGCAACGCTCAAGCCGGAGAAAACGGGTGTGTCCTGGGCGACGAAACCGACCCGACCGAGCTGAGCCGCATCGCACGCCGGCGCACGACCGAGCACTTCGATAGTGCCCGATGTCGGCGCGAGGAGACCGACCGCAAGATTGAGCAGGGTGGACTTTCCGGCCCCGTTCGGACCGACAAGCCCGACGACGTGTCCCGCAGGAATCTCGAGAGTGCAATCGGAGAGCGCCGCCTTACGTCCATAACGCTTCCCGAGGCCGCGTGCTTCGATGACGGCGCTCACGCTACGCCCTCTTCGTGGGCTGATCGAAAGGAGTCCCGGAAGAGTGCTTCGATGCTCTCGTCGTCGAGTCCGACGCGACGCGCGCCTTTGTGAGCCAGCGTTGGAGTTCCTGGCGGAGTGGCCCATGGGCGGCGAGCGACGTGTCGCTCAACGTTCCGGTCACGAAGGTCCCGATTCCCGGCCGGGCAGCGACGAGATCATCATGCTCGAGCTCGCGGTACGCCTTGAGCACCGTGTTGGGATTGATCGCCAGCCGGGCAACGACTTCTTTGACCGTCGGGAGCTGATCCCCCTCGTGCAAAAGACCCAACTTCAGGGCTCTGCGCACCTGGTGGACGAGCTGCAAGTACGGAGCCACTCCGGTGCGGGTGTCCAGTTGGAACTCGATCATTGCGATCTCCTAATTATCTACCAGCCTAGTACATTATCCTCCTACGTCCGAGCTGCGTCAAGCTGATGTGATCGAGGAAGCAGCAGTGCTGCCGTGGATGCAGACGCGTCTCGATCTGAGCTGCAGCGCCATACCGCCGTTCGCGTCTGCCGAGCCTCTCGACTCTCCCGCGCAGAATGTCCATTATCAGGCGTCGCCCGCATCAGAGTGTGAGGCTCCACTCTGACGCTCCGACCTCGGTCTGTCCGGCTTGCGCTTCCCGCCGGCCTGTCTGGGCAGCCTGCCCGCCTCGGAGAGTGCCCCTCGCAATAGGTACTCGATCTGGGCGTTGGTGCTGCGCAACTCGTCACCCGCCCACTTGGCGAGGGCGTCGTGGACGGTGGGGTCGAGGCGGAGCAGGATGCTCTTGCGCTCACTCATCGCGCAGCGCCGACCGGGCTATTAGTAGAGCGAGGCGGTGTTGATGCTTGCTGAGTGGCTTGCTCGATGGAGAGGACCACCGACACGTTGGGCACCACGGCAGCCTTGCGTGCCTCGTCGAGTTAGACGACCTCGCGCTACTCGAGCCGCTGCAGGGCCAGCTCAACCATGCCGACGCGGCCCCCTCGGCGAATGCGCTGGCGGCGGGTGCCGACCAAGCCGACTTCTCCACCAACGCCGACGAACCCGCTGAGTGGACCAGCCGCCGCGCAGTACTCACGTCGGGCTCCCCTCTTGCCCGTTCGATATCGTAGATATATCGTAATACTATCAGTTTATAGCTCCGCCGGGAAGGAAACGAGGAAACAATGGCTGCCACGCCAGACGTCGTGTTCAGAGGACGGGACGGCCCGATGCAGGGACCGGTCAGCAACGACGCGGACGTGGTCTCCGTCGAGAACCTGCACAAGGCCTACGGGGCGACTGTCGCGGTCGAGGACGTGACCTTCTCGGTCCGAGCGGGCGAGATCTTCGGCATCCTCGGGCGTAACGGCGCGGGCAAGACGACGACAGTGGAGTGCCTCTCCGGTCTGCGGGTCCCAGACGGTGGGCGTCTCGATGTCCTCGGCCTCGATCCGCGCGAGGAGCGCCGAGAGCTGCACGAGCGGGTCGGGGTCCAGCTCCAGGAAAGCGCCCTACCACCCAAGATCCGCGTCGGCGAAGCCGTCGAGCTCTACGCCTCCTTCTACCGGCGACCCGCGGACGGCAATCATCTCCTTGGGGTGCTCGAGCTCGACGAGAAGCGGCACTCGTACTACCGCGAACTCTCCGGCGGGCAGAGGCAGCGGTTGTCCATCGTCCTGGCCCTCATCGGCCAGCCCGAGATCGCGATCTTGGACGAGTTGACGACGGGTCTCGACCCTCAGGCGCGGCGCGAGACATGGGAACTGATCGAGGGCGTGCGCGACCGTGGGGTCACAATCCTCCTCGTCACCCACTTCATGGAGGAGGCCGAGCGGCTCTGCAATCGGGTGGCGCTCATCGACCACGGCAAGGTCATCGCTCTCGGTCCGCCCGAGCACCTTGGCAAGCAGGCTTCAACATCGAAACGCGTCCGCCTCCGGGCGACGGGGCAGCTTCCCGACGCGGTTCTCGAGGCGCTCCCCGAGGTGAGCTTCGTCGAACACCACGGCCCCGACATTGTCGTCGTCGGATCGGGCAACCTCGTCACCGCCGTGGTGCTCGCCTTCGAACGCGCCGGGCTCGTCGCCGCGGACGTCCGGACCGAGACCTCCACTTTGGAGGATGCGTTCTTGGCGCTCACTGACGCCGCCGACGCCGACGCCGACGCAAGCGGACTCAAGAGATGAGTGCCCCTGTCGCAGCATTCTCGCCGTCGCGGCGTCGGGCCTACCGCATGCTCGTCCTCACCGAGTTGCGGCTCGCCTGGCGCACCCCCAGCTACCTTGTCGTCGCCCTCGGGATACCGGTGCTGCTGCTTGTCATCTTCGGCAGCATCCCGTCGCTCACCCAGCCGAAGAAGGAGTTCGGGGGCGTCTCCTTCTTCACCATTTACACCCCAACGCTCATGGTGCTCGTGCTCATCGTCCTCGGCCTGTTGAGCCTGCCGTCCCAGATGGCCAGTTACCGACAGCAGGGCGTGCTCCACCGGATGTCGACCACACCGGTCCCCGCTTCCGCGCTGCTCGGCGCGCAGGTGGCAGTCAACATCCTCTTCACCGTGGTCTCGATCGCTTTGATCCTCGGTGTGGGCGGCGGTGCGTTCAACCTCGTCCTCCCGCTTCAGTTCGGTTGGTTCGTCCTTTCGCTGGCCCTCGCGGTCGCGGCGATCTTCGGGATCGGTCTCTGCATCGCTGCGTTCGCCAGCACGGCGCGAGTCGCGCTCGTCATCGGCGGCATTCTCTTCTACCCGTTGGCCTTCTTCTCAGGGATGTACGGCCCGCTTACGGTCTATCCCGGCGTCGTCGGTCAGATCGCGAAGTGGGCGCCGACCGGGGCGGCGTTTAACGCCCTCCATGCGTCCCTTGGGGGACACTTTCCCGGCTGGGAGGCACTCGAGATACTCGTCGCCTACGCGGTTGTGTTCAGCGCAATTGCCGTGCGCTGGTTCCGCTGGGACGTCGAGCGATCCCACGCTCGACGCGGGGGGATCCTCGCGCTGTTCACGCTCATGCGCAGTGTCACCCTGCCAGGAGAAGTCACCGGCGAACAGGTGTCGATGGCACTGCGCGACGGCCTGCCATCGCGCTTCAAAGTGGAGCCGGCCACGAAGTTCAAAGGTCGCTTGTTCGGGTTCGGAACGGAGTCAGCAGGGCTCGACGTCACCCTGGTGACGACCGGAACGACCAGCCTTGGGCGGGCTGAGGTGACGGTCGCGCGCGCATCGGGCGACACGTGAGTGCGAATCCGATCGGGGGGTCAAGTTCTCTACAGCGCACTGAGCGTTGCTAGGCAGGTCCGACGCGTCCTACGCGACCTTGCTGAGGCGCTCGCTGAGTCGCAAGCTACCCGCGCCGCTGGTGCCGAGGGACCCAAAGAGAAAGAGCCGACATGAGCTCGTCGATCAACTCACAGATAGCTGGCCCACTAAGTGAGGTGACGCGAGATCGAGCGCGATACGGCATCGATGGAGGGTACTTCCGCCCAATGTGTGCGGCGCCGGTGCGATCGTCCTGTTGCACCAGGGCGATCCGCCGCACTCGTGGTTCGACTCGTGCCAGAGCACCTGGAATCGCCGTCGACGGATGGTTCGTAAGACAGGCTGACCCTCAGCCGATTCTCGAGTCAGACCAGCAGTCCCAAGCAGAACTGAAGCTATCCACTCACCTCGTGGCAGTGGTCACCCGCAGCACCAAGTCCGCTCTACCGAACGCGTACCTGGCCCTCCCGACTGTGGGGCAGCCGACTAGCTGACGGCCTTCTTCAGCAGTGCCACCAACTGTTTCTTAGCTGCGGCGGTCAGGCTGGTTACCGCGTACGCAGTCGGCCAGAGGTTGCCCTCGTCGAGATTCGCAGCCTCCTGAAAGCCGATGGTCGCGTACCGCACCTTGAACTTGGCGGCGCTCTGGAAAAACACCACTACCTTGCCGTCCGGGTTCGTGTACGCGGGCATTCCGTACCACGTCTTCGCGCCCAGAGATGTGTGCCTCTTGACCAGCTCGTGCATCGTTTCGGCCAACTCTTTGTCCGAACCGGACATCTCGGCAATCGCGGCAAGGCATGCGGCCTCCAGATCGGCGCCCACCTTTGCGGCTTTCGCTTCGGCGACCGCGGCCCTCATGGCAGCTCGTTCCTCTTTACTGAAGGTGGCGCTCATCGAACCCCCCATTCGTTTGGCTCATTCTTCTGAGCGGATTGTAAGCGGGGTCCGCGCGGCAGGCTTGTTGGCTCCTGCTCCAAATCGTCGGTTCCGGAGACCATTCCCGAATGTCGATATCTGCCCGTTCCGGACGGGGCACCTTTCAGACCAAGCCTCGCTTTCAAAGCGTCGGCCCCGTTCATCTCTGGCCCCCGTCCTCGAGGTGATGTTCGGGCACCGATCCGCGCCAGGGGCACAAGCGCGGAACGACGGTTCTAGGGGCCGCGTCTTGAGCACGATTTCACCGCAGCCTCCCAACGCACTCACGACCTCGCTCGAGGGCGGGTGCGCTTTCGCGAACGGTGTGCGCCCGGATCGCGAAGACAAATGTTGACCATGGTCGGCTGCACGGAGCTGTGAGGGCGATTACGCCACTCTTCCCGACGGCAGTCAGGCTCAGATCATCGCGAGCGACAACGCCAGGGTTTGAATAACGTTCATTCGATGCCCGAGCGAGCGCACACAGGAATTAGCGGCTCTTCGGATTTCAGCGGGGTCTACTGGATTGACCAGGTCCGTGCTCGCGATAATTACCTCGGCCGGAACGGCACGATGTAGATACCCTTACCGGAGTCCGTACGACCGATAGGAAAGGCATCATGAAGCTTCTCCTCACCTCGGCCGGCATCAAGAACCCGAGCATCCACGACGCGCTTGAGGGCTTGCTGGGCAAGCCGATCGCCGAGTCCAGCGCCCTGTTCGTTCCCACCGGGATCTACCCCTTCCCCGGCGGTGGCGAGAAGGCATGGGGGGCGATCCGTGGAAATGCGAAGAGCCCCTTGTGCGAGCTGGGATGGAAGTCGTTGGGAGTGCTGGAACTCACTGCCCT
Organism: uncultured Acidimicrobiaceae bacterium; assembly: GCA_963779425.1. Lineage (GTDB taxonomy): Bacteria > Actinomycetota > Acidimicrobiia > Acidimicrobiales > Bog-793 > Fen-455. Next base: position 91,371 of record CAVZYD010000008.1, on the reverse strand, counting down.
TCCCAGCATCCAACGAGAGAGTTGGGTCCCCCTACTCGAAGAAACTGACGCGCTGCTCGTCTGGGGTGGCAATGTCCTGTACTTGTGCTACTGGATGCAGCAGTCCGGCCTCGCAGAACTCTTGCCGTCGCTGGAGCACCTGGTCTACGTGGGAGTGAGTGCCGGGAGCATCGCGATGACTCCCTACAACTGTGACGCGGAATCGAACCTGCGATTCGTTCCTTCAGGTAGCGAGATGGCGGTGGGGAGCGCGAGGGCGCTGGGACTGGTCGACTTCGCGTCGTGTGTGCACGTCGATAACCCGGACCCGATCTTTGAGGACAACTCCATGGCGAACGTAGAACAATGGGCCGCCGGGGTGCCGGTCTCGACATACGCGATCGACGACGAGTCCGCCATCAAGGTGTCCGACGGTGCCGTCGAGGTCATCTCCGAGCGGCACTGGAAGCTGTTTCCCCCCTGATCCCCAAAGCGGCGAGCCGCCTGCGCTTGCACCCAACCGCCGGTCCGTGACGCACATTCCGGTCCGCTTGGCATCGAGTGTTGACTTTCGCGAATGGCGCACCCGCTGAAATCCGAGGAGCCGAATTAGCATCTGAGCTGCCCGAACGTTGTGATTCTGACAACGGCGGAGGGAGTGGGATTCGAACCCACGGTGCCCTCGCGGACACAACGGTTTTCGAGACCGCCCGATTCGGCCACTCTCGCATCCCTCCGGGCGAGCAGGTTAGCCGAGGATGCCACGACGGTTTCTAAAGAAGGCCCGCAACAGCGATGCGGCAGCCTCAGCGGCCACTCCCGAATGGACCTCGAGCTCGTGGTTGAGTCGGGGGTCACAGCAAAGGTTGTAGAGCGTGCCGCAAGCTCCCGCCTTGGGGTCGAATGTGGCGAAGACGAGACGCCTCACTCGGGCGAGCACGGCCGCGCCCGCGCACATGGCACAGGGCTCGAGGGTCACTACGAGCGTCGCGTCCTCCAGGCGCCAAGTGCCCAGCCGGTCGGCCGCGTCCCGCAGGGCAAGGATCTCCGCGTGCGCTGTCGGGTCCTTCCGCAGCTCGCGTTCGTTGTGACGCCGGGCGATGATGCGACCGCCGACGAGGACGACCGCTCCCACGGGGACGTCGTCGTGGTTCGCAGCAAGCGCCGCCTCTGCGAGAGCGCTCGCCATCGCCTCCGCTTCGGTGAACGCGGCTGGGTTGTCGACGCTGGCGTGCTCCCGCTCAGTAGGGGTCTCGGTCACCCTGGGAGCGTAGATCGGAGGGCTAGTCCCCGTACCGGGCCGGGAGTATCGGGTAGCTCGACGGTCGCGCTGAGAGGGACGGAGTCGAGAAGGCGCCGGTCGTGGCTGACGAGCAGCAGGGTGCCGCTCCAGCCCGCAAGTGCAACCTCAAGCTGCTCTATGGCGGGAAGATCCAGGTGGTTCGTCGGCTCATCGAGTACGAGGCAGTTGGTGCCCTTGGACATGAGGAGGGCGAGTTCGGCGCGCGTACGCTCGCCCGGCGACATTGTCCCGAAGGCACGCTCGATCTCCCGGGCACCGAGATCGAACTTGGCGAGCAGCGAACGCGCCTCTTTGGTCTTCACCCCGGTGCTAGCGAGGAAGCCCTCGATGAGCGGTTCATTTGCATCAAAACGTCGCCTGGCCTGGCCGAGCTCGCCGAAGATGACGCCCGGCCCGACCCGTCTCGTCCCCTCCTCGAGGGGAACTGTCCCGAGGATCATTGAGAGCAGCGTCGTCTTGCCGGCTCCGTTACGACCGAGGACCCCTAGCCTGTCGCTCCATGCGAGCTCCAGGTCGACCGGCCCGAACCGCCAGCCTCCCCGTCGGACGACGGCACCTTCGAGCCTGGCAACGAGATCACCGTTTCGAGGCGCCGCCGCTATCTCGAGGTGAAGTTGCCAAGGTTCGAAAGGCTTGTCCACCTCCGCGAGACGTTCGAGGGCACGCTCGCTGGAACGGACCTTCGAGGCTTGTTTCTCCGTGCGATTGGTGCGGGAGTCCCGCTGCGCCTTGTCGTTGTCCCTCGGTCGCTTGACGGATTTGGCGACTCCCGTCACCGCCCATTGACGCTGCCGGCGCGCCCGGTCCACCAGCCGTTCCCTCTCCGCGCTATAGGCGAGGTAGGCCTCTTCGGCGTGGCGTTTCGTCGTCGCCCGCGCCTCGATGTAGGCGCGCCAGCCGCCGCGTTGCATGGTGAAGGTATGCGAGCCGGCGTCAATCTCTCCGACCGAGGTGACGATACGTTCCAAGAACACCCGGTCGTGGGACACGACGACCAGCCCTCCGGGCCGGCCATCCAAGTAGCCCTCCAGGCGCTCGATGCCGTCGAAGTCGAGGTCATTGGTCGGCTCGTCCAACAAGACGATGTCAAACCTGGACAGGAGCAGCGCCCCCAGGGATGCTTTAGCGGCCTGGCCACCGGAGAGCTGTGACATGGTGAGTGACAACAGCGAGGCCGGGAGAGCGAGATCGGCGCAGATGGCCTCGGCGCGGGCTTCCAGGTCCGGACCGCCGAGCGACAGGTACCGTTCGAGCGCGCTCGAGTAACGAACGTCGGCACCCTGCTCAGCGGTCGTCAGCTCGCCTGCAGCCCGATCGAGGGCGGCTTGGGCTTCGGCGACGCCCGTTCGTCTCGCCAAGTACTCGGCGAGGGTCTCAGACCCGCCGGCCTCTCGTTCTTGCGCGAGGTAGCCGACGGTGGCGTTCGCGGGCAGGAGGGTGACTTTGCCGGCGTCCGGTTGCTCGAGACCGGCAAGGATTCGCAGCAGAGTGGTCTTGCCGACCCCGTTCGGGCTGAGGACGCCGAGCCTGGTCTCGGGGTCGATGGAAAGGCTTGCTGCCTCGAGGACCACCTGGGCACCGAGGGTCTTGGACACGCCCCGCGCTCGACAGGCTCGCCGTATCCAAGGAACGAGCGCGGACACCAAAGCTGGTGGCAGCGTGGACGTTGCGGGAGTTGCGGGCATTCGGCATGTTGATCCCAGGACGAGTCGGACGGTGGGCGAGGGCGGGTCGGGATCAAATGCGCACGCCACCACGCTATCGCCGCCGCAGTGGCCGTGGCGCGGCCTTCTATCCAGGCATCCGTCGCCAGAGCGAACGGGGGGCAAGTCTCAAGGCGGCGAATATGTACCGCAGAACCGGGGGCACCCAAACCACCTCGGCGTCCTTCTCGAGCCCACGGACGACGGCCTCGGCCACCTCCGACGGTCCTATGGCGAATGGCGGGGCCGGGCGGCCGGCAGTCATCTTCGTCCTCACGAAACCGGGCCGCACGACCATCACCTTCACTCCGGTCCCCGCCAGCGCGTCGCCGAGGCCGAGCGCGAAGCCGTCAAGGCCCGCCTTCGCTGCCCCGTAGACGAGATTGGCGGACCGCACCCGGTAACCGGCGACCGACGAGAGAACCACGATCCGACCGTGCCCCTGGGAGCGGAGAACCCGCGCGAAGGCTGCCATCGCGGCCGCTGGGCCGGTGAAGTTAGACGTTGCCAGCGAAGCGACCGTGGCGGCATCGAGACGGGCCAGCTCGGTCGTGCCGAGGACGCCTGAGGCGATCAGCACCAGGTCGATGGCGCCAAGCCTCTCGACAGCGACGTCGGCGAACCTCTCGAGGCCGCTGATGTCGGTGACGTCCAAAAGGGCCACTTCCACCTTGTCAACCGGAAGGCCGTGCAGGTCCTTGACCGCCCCCTCGAGGCTCTCCACAGTCCTGCCCGCGAGCAGGACAGAGTTCAGTCCGCGGCCCACGAGTAAGCGCAGGATTGCCCGGGACAAGTCCGCCCCGCCGCCGATCGCGACCACATTTTTGGGCATACCTGCGATATCGGTCATCACCCGCCTCTAACCCGGTCTCGGCCCGTGTTGTGCGAGCCGGGCTCGGTGATCCAACGACGGTGGCCGCCCAGGTGCCAAGCCGGCACGCGTATGGGAGACATGCTAGGAGGACCTTCCCCTCCTCGACGTCGCTTAAACGCGCTTGGCAGGGCCTGCCATGCGAGCACAGATGACTCCCTACGGCTTTCGCATGAGAACGAACAGGTCCGAGGTCGCGTCGAATGTGCCGGACCGAGGCTGCAGCCGGGTCGGCGCGGTGATTAGTCTCCCTGCATGGGCTTTCGTGGCTGGCAAGCGGACGCGATCGAGTTCTACGAGGGCTTGGAGGCCGACAACTCCAAGGCCTACTGGACCGACAACAAGGCCGTCTACGACAATTTCGTCCTTGCCCCGATGACGGAGCTGCTCGCCGAGCTCGCTCCCGAATTCGGGGCCGGCAGGATGTTCCGGCCCTACAGGGACGTGCGTTTCAGCACCAACAAGGCTCCCTACAAGACGACGATCGCGGCCGTCCTCGAGCTCGGGGGCTATGTCCAGCTTTCCGCAGAAGGGCTAGGGGTCGGGTGTGGCATGTGGATGATGGCCCCGGACCAGCTGGATCGTTACCGCCGGGCCGTGGCGGCTGAGAAGACCGGCCAGTCGTTCTCGGATCTGCTCGGTGTCCTGCGTGCCGGTGGGATCCAGGCCGGGGGTCACGACTCGTTAAAGACTGCGCCCAAGGGCTATCCGAAGGACCACCCCCGCATCGAGCTGTTGCGGCACAAGGGAGTAACCGCTTGGCAGCAGTGGCCGCCGGGTCCATGGCTCGGAAAGGCGAGCGCCAAGGACCGTATCGTGAAGTTCTTCCGCACCTCGGCACCACTCAACGAATGGCTAGACGCCAACGTCGGGCCGTCGACGCTCGAGCACTGGGGCCGGCACTGATGCCGCGGCATGCCCGCACGTCAGGCGCCCGAGTCCGCCTGATTGAGGTAAGTCTCGCTTAGTTCGCGGGCGATCCCCGCTAGCAGCTGGCGGATCTCGTTCGGCTCGATGACCTCGACCAGGTTCCCGAACCCGGATATCTGGCCGGCGAGCGCGCGTGAGCTTGAACTGCGCAGTTCGACCTCGATCCTGCCGTCGTCGGCCGCGGGCCCGATGCGGACGTTGTTGCCGAAGACCCAACGTACGAGCGACACGCTGTCAGGGTCCACCATGGCCCGCGCCCGACACGGCGCTCTCCGCTCCTCGAGCTCGGCGGCTACGAGACTCCAGGCGTCGGCCACGTCGAATCCCGTTGGGCGTTCGACCGCCTGATCGCTTAGCTCGACCGAGCAGATGCGATCGACCCGGAACGTGCGCTGGCCCCGTTCGGTGCCGGCCAGGAGATACCAAACCGAGCCCTTCACCGCGAGTCCCAACGGGTGGACGACCCTAGTTGTCTCGGCGCCGTCACTTGCGACATAACCGAGGATCGCCTGGCGACCCTTCACAACCGCGCGCTGCACGGCGTCGAGGTGCGGTGGGTCCGTTTGCCGGTGGCCGCTCCAATTCCACCCCGCCCGGTCCACCACCACTGCCCGCGTGGCGGCTTCGGCGGTCTCTCGGAAGGACTCGGGCAATGCCCGCACCAGCTTTCGCAGCGCCGCACGGAGCTCCGGGGTCGCCGCCGCCGAGGGTCCGGCTAGAAGGAACAGACTCCGCACCTCTGACTCGCTGAGCCCGCTCAGGTCTGTGCGACCGCCTCCGGCGAGGGCCCAGCCACCGTGGCGGCCGCGTGTGGCGTAGACGGGCAGCCCCGCCATACCGAGAGCTTCGAGGTCGCGCCGTGCCGTGCGCTCGGAAACCTCCAGCTCGTGGGCTGCTTCAGCAGCGGTGAGCCGCCCGCGCCGAGGAAGAGCATGGCCACGAGCCGGTCCGCGCGCACGTCCTCATCTTCTCATTCAAATAGGTCAAGAGATGTCCTGTTTAGAGAGGACAATCGGCCCGAGAGACGTGTTCAAGCCCGATCACGCGATCGGGCCAGTGGAACGCAGAAAGGGGTTCAAGATGCCCGGAAATGTTCACCCAGTGGCCGACGAGCGCGAGGGCCTCCTGGCTTACCTTGACCAACAGCGCTACGTGCTACGCCTGACGGCCTACGGCTTGAATGACGGTCAGGCACGAAAGACGCCGTTGCGGAGCAAGCTTTGTTTGGGCGGCCTAATCAAGCACGTGACCTCCGTGGAGCGGTTCTGGATGGACGTGGTACTAGAGCGCGTTGCCGATGCCGATGCCGAGCAGGATTACGACGCCGGCTTTCGTTTAGGGCCGCACGAATCGCTTGCAGAGGCGTTGGACGACTATGCGGAGGTGGCACGGGCGACCGAGGTCGTCATCGCGTCCATCTACGACTTGGGACAGTCCGTGCCCGTCCCGCATGAAGTGCCCTGGTTCCCGAAGGACGTGGCCGCCTGGTCGGTCAGGTGGGTCTTACTTCACCTAATCGAAGAGACCGCCCGCCACGCCGGCCACGCCGACATAATCCGTGAGGCGCTCGACGGAGCTACCGCCTTCCCGCTCATGGCCGCGGCGGAATCTTGGCCGGCCAGTCCGTGGATGAAGCCGTGGAAACCGGACGGCGAGACATGACCCGGCCCCTCAGAGGCGGTCCTTGTGCTCCTCGGCGAGGCGCGTAGGAGCTCGCGCCAACCAGGCCTCCACGATGAGCTGTCTCAAGTGCTCCACGGAGATGCGCTCGAGATGGACGAGAACGGCGGCGTAGCCGTTGAAGTGGGGGGTCGTGAAAAAGATGCCTCCGCCCTCGGCCAGCATTGCCTCTTTTTCTCCGAGGTCGGCCACCATGGCCCCGACCACGGGGCCTTCGGGCGCCTGGTCACCGAGCGCCGCGAGGTCGGGCTTGCGCAGCGGCCGCTCCCAGACGAAGAGCTTGTCCTTCACCCTCCACTGGGAGTTGCCACGCGACTCGCGCTCGCTCGTCTCCGGTAGGGCGAGGGCAAGTCTACGGACATCCTCCCAATCAGCCATAGCTCTCCGTTCTCAAACCGGCCAGTGCCCGCTTCTCATAACGGCGCGCCCCTCGAGTTCGTCGGTCCTCGCCAGGCCGCGATCCGACAGGGACGGGAGAATCCAGACCTACGACGGTCGGTCCGCAGGTCGAAGCCGGTGCATTGTGGCAAGCCCTTCGCGCCCATCTCGAGGACCTTGGCCGCGCCTTCGAGCGAGACGAGGTCGCGTGTCGGGCCGGGCACAGACGCGCTAGGCCGGTCTCGGTGAGGTGCGACGTGCGATTCGTAGGCGTGGCGAGGATGACGCGCTCGCCGAGCCACGCGAAACAGCGGTGCGAGACGCGATGTGCCCGCGCAGCTTGCAGTGGCACCCAGATGTCATTGACGCCCTCGAGCTCGGTCGTGACGTCAGCCTTACGTCGGAGGAGGTCGCGGAGACCGTTCACTGCTTAAAGCCTACAAAGGACATATCCAGCTCTGCTGGGCTTCGACCGCTGGAACAAGGCGACCTGAACTGTACGGCTGACCGTCTTCGGATCTTCTGGTTTGGCGATGCTGACCTGCGCCGGCGCATTGGCCTGTTCGCGACCATGGCACTCTTCGCCACCGCGTTTGAAGCGGGTCGGCCGAGCGCCGTTAAGATCGGCGCCGCCGGCCCCCCCGGTTCACAGACAAAGGGTGCCCGGCAACGGGAGGAGAGACCATGTCAATCGCTGTTGGCGAACGCATACCCGACGTCGAGATCTGGACGACAGGAAGTGACGGTCCGGAGAAGATCCGCACCGGCGAGATCCTCGGAAAGGGCACCGTCGTGCTTTTTGCCGTGCCCGGAGCCTTCACGCCCACCTGCTCGGACTTCCACCTTCCTGGCTACCTGGTGCGCTCCGACGACCTCGTCGCGAAGGGAGTGGACACCATCGCCTGCGTGTCGGTGAACGACCCGTTCGTGATGGACGCCTGGAGGCGTAACCAGGGCGTCGGCAGGACCATCGTCATGCTCGCTGACGGGAACGGCGCATTCACGCGGGAAATGGGCCTCGAGAAGGACATCAGCGGAGGCGGCCTCGGAGTCCGCTCTCAGAGGTACGCGGCCGTTATCAAGGACGGTATCGTGACGACCCTTATGGTCGAGCCCGGTGGGGGCCTCACCGTCAGCTCTGCCGACTCAGTGCTGGCCGCTTTGTAGAGAGCTCGCCCAGACCATCAGCACCGCCGGCCGCTCAGGCCGGACCGCGATGATGACGACGACGTGAGAGCGGGGGGACAAATGGGACCACGGACAACAGTTGTAACTTGGCGGGCGCTCACAGCCGGGACGCTCGCTTTGGCGTTCGCGCTGGGTGCGGCAGCCTTCTCGGGCGCCTCGGCATCGACGAGGGCGACTCCTCGACTCGTCTCGGGTCCGCCAGCCCCGAGGAGCGCCCCCACGGCCCCTGACACGTCACTCGGGGACCTATTGACCTATGACTACGGCAATACGCGCTCGGGTCAAGACACTGTCGATCCGACCATCAAGAACCTGTCGGCTGGCCCCGCCTGGGACGACCATTTACTCGACGGTGCCGTCTACGGCGAGCCGCTCGTCTACGACGCGACGATTTACGTCGCCACGGAGAACGACTCGCTCTACGCCATCGAGGCCCACAGCGGCATGGTGCTGTGGCACACCCACGTCGGCAACGCTGTGAGCAAGTCCGTCTTTGACTCGGCCCCGACGCTCGGTTCGGGCTGCGGCGACATCGATCCCCTCGGCATCACGGGCACGCCCGTCATCGACGCCGCCACCGACGAGATATTCGTCGCCGAGGAGACGGAGTTGTCCGGCCAAAGCAGCTGGTCCGGCATCCGGCACTGGCTCGTGGCGATCAGTCTGACGAGCCACCAGGTGCTCTGGCACCGTGACGTCGACCCACCCCACCCGAACACCGAGAACACCTACTACATCCCCGCCGAGCAGCAGCGCCCTGCACTCACCCTCGCCAACGGGAGGCTCTATGTGGACTTCGGCGGTCTCGACGGCGACTGCGGCCAGTACCACGGTTATGTCGTCGACGTGCCGGTCTCGGGCAGCGGTCCGCTCGGCAGCTACCAGGTCCCGACCCAACGCGAAGGAGCCGTCTGGGAGACGAACGGGTCCGTCGTGTCCCCCCAAGGGGACCTGTACGTGGCCACGGGCAACGGGAGCTCCAACACGGTCGCGGACTTCGATGAGGGCAACTCGGTCGTGGAGCTCTCCCCGAGTTTGCAACGCCTCGGCTACTGGGCGCCGAGCAACTGGGTCCAGCTCAACGACCAGGACTGGGACCTTGGATCGGCCGGCCCGATCATCGTGCCCGGGACGTCACTTCTCTTCGTGGCGGGCAAACCCTCTTCGAGCGGCGACTACGGGTATCTCATGCGCCAGGGGCGACTCGGCGGAATAGGCCACGGTGCCTTCACAGGCGCAGCCTGCCCGGGCGGGGGCGCCTTCGGAGCCGACGCCTCCGACGTCATCGGCACCGGGAAGAGCGCCCGCATCTTCATCTACATACCGTGCGGGAGCGGGACCGAGGCGCTGCAGGTCACGACCTCGCCCATGGCCTTTCGCCAGGTGTGGTCACCCTCGAGCGGGAGCCCGAACGGCTCGCCGATCGTGGCGGGCGGTCTCGTGTGGGCTCTTGATTGGAACAACGCCCTTCTCTACGGCATGAACCCTGTCAACGGACACGTCGTGGTCCGTCGCAGCACCGACAGCCTTGTCCACTTCGTGGCGCCCGGTGTAGGCGACGGGATGCTTTTCGTGCCGACCGCCTATGGAGTCGAGGCCTTTCGCGCCATCGGCTGAGGGAGAGCCTCACGGCGTAGCCGGGGGCGCCAGCGCGCCCCGCTCTCGAAGCGCCACCGTCGCATTAGCCGACTGCCCCGGCAGTCAGCGCCACGGCCGCCTCGGGCGTCGCCACGCGAAAGCTAAAGCTTTCCTCGAGGTAGAGGTGAACCGTGTCGGGGTCGTGATGGCTGTAGCCCAGGCAGAGGTCCTCTCCCGACTCGAAAAGGAAGTCACCACCGCGCAAGCTGAGTACAACGAGACCTTTCACCCCTGGTGCCCAGACGATCGGACCGCCGAGGATCTGGCGCAGGTGGTCGAAGACGACCAGGCCACCGTGCTCGGTCGTCTCGACGACGCCGGTGTACTCCTGGGGCCCGAGCGCGAGCCCGTAAGGCCCGCTCACTCCGGCCTCGAGGAGGATCTCGACCGCCTTGGCGACATGCCCCGGGTAGCTGGCGTAGTCCTTCCCGAGCACGATGGGCTCGTGTGTCGTGGCCCCGGTGATTCCGACGATGCCGGCCTCGGCCCAACCGTGGAAAACGGCGATGTTCTCCGCTACGGCGATCCGCCGAGCGGCGGAGTCAAGCGACGTCAGGTCGAGATCTGTGGCCCCACGATCGGCGTCGAGCAGCTCCTGGCGTGAGATGGCGAACGGAGCGCGCAACTCGGCCAAAGCCAGTACCCGGCGCTGACGCGCCTGCAGGTTCTCACCGGGGGCCTTGATCTCAGAGACGTGGCCGAGGTTCGTCGCAGAGTGCTTCCACCCGAGTGGGCCGGAGAAGTCGACCAGCTTTCGCACGGCGAGGGCGGGCACGAGCCTGGAACGGCCTTCAGCATCGAGCTGGGTCCAAGCGATGTCTGTGATTGGGGCGTGGGAACGCAGCAGGTGGTTCACAGTGACTCTCCTTTCAAGCTGCCAACTCCGAACGATCCCTCCGAGGCGGGCGCGCCGGCGTCTCCGTTCGCGTCCGCTTCGGCCGCGGCCTCGATCTCAGTGACGGGAGCGGTCGTGAACAGGTAGGTACGAAGGTGTCGGTCCAAGACCGGGTCGTGCCGGCGCAGCCACTCAAGGGTCATGGCGGCGTGTTCTTTCTCCTCGTCACGGTTGTGGGCCAATACGGCTGCCAACTCGGGGTCATCGGTGGCCGCCACCCGTTGGTCGTACCAGTCGATGGCCTCGAGCTCTTCCTGGATCGAGACGATGGCACGGTGCCTGTCGATTGTCTCGGGCGAGAGCTTGTTCTCGGGCTCGTGCAGCCCGGCGCTCTGGGTCATATTCGGCCTCCTCAAGCACGTGACGGGTACGGTCGGCGAAGCGTCGCGGGGACCGCGCGGCGACGCCAGACGCCTCGCACAGGGACGTTAGCGCCCTACGCCTGCCCGGCGGCATGGTGAGGCTCTCCCCTGACGAGCGAGGGGAAGGCGGATGAGACTGGGTCTTCGCTGGGACCGGCTCTTTGTTCACTCACCGTTGCAGTTTGTTGCCCCCACTCGGCCGCCACTTTGGAGTGGAACGGCTGCTCGGCGATATTTTCCTTCCGGGCTTCAGACCGCCGAGCACGCGAGCTATCGTGTCCGGAATCGTGATGCGAACTGCAATGCTGGGGTAGGGATTCCTATAGCGCAATTGGCGTGATCTCAAGTCGCAGGAGGGGGGCGGAGTGGCTTCGATCGTCGTAGAGCCTGCCGGTCAGGCACCGCAGAAGGGCCTCAAGTCTGGCGCGCTCGGCCTGATCTCGAGCATCGTCATCGGTGTCGCATCGACGGCGCCCGCCTACAGCCTGGCCTCCACCCTCGGCTTCGTCGTTGTCGCCATCGGCGTGCAAGCGCCGATCGTGACGATCCTCGCTTTCATCCCCATGTATTTCATCTCGGTCGGCTACCAGGAGATGAACCGGGCCGACCCGGACTGCGGGACGACGTTCACCTGGGCGACGAGGGCATTCACACCCCGGGTGGGATGGATGGGCGGCTGGGGTATCGTCGCCGCCGACATCCTCGTCATGGCGAGCCTCGCCCAGATCGCCGGGCAGTACGTATTCGAGCTGTTCAACGCGAAGGGCATCGGCGACAACGCCACGAGCGGCTGGGTGCTGCTTGTCGGCGTCCTCTGGATCGTGGCCATGACGTGGATCTGTTATGTCGGCATCGAGATCTCCGCCAATTTCCAAAAGGCGTTGCTCGGGATCGAGCTCACCATGCTGACGGTTTTGTCGGTCTGGGCGCTCATAAGAGTCGGCAACGGGACCGCACCGATCGGTCACATCGTTCCCACCGGCTCATGGTTCAATCCCTTCGCCGTGAAGCACTTCAGCGACTTTGTCGTCGGCCTCGCCGACATGCTCTTCATCTACTGGGGATGGGATACCGCGGTCGCCTGCAACGAGGAGACGGCCGACGCCGAGACGGTCCCCGGTAAAGCGGCCATCCTCTCGACGTTCGTCCTTCTCGGCATCTACGCGCTCGTTATTCTTGCTGTGCAGTCTTTCGCCGGCCTCGGCACGACCGGCATCGGCCTCGGCAACGCCGCCAACACCGGTGACGTCCTCTCGATCCTCGGCCCCGCCATCTTCGGGCATTCGACGCTGGCGTCGATCCTGGACCACCTGCTGTTGTTGATGGTGCTCTCCTCTGCGGCGGCCTCGACCCAGACCACGATCCTGCCCACGGCGCGGACCACCCTTTCAATGGCCGTCTACAGGGCGATCCCGAGGTCATTCGAGAGGATCCACAAGCGCCATCTCACCCCGACGGTCTCGACGATGGTCATGGGCGCGGTGTCCATCGCCCTCTACGTGGTCATGAACTACCTCTCGGCTGGGCAGGTGATCAAGGACTCGGTCGACTCACTCGGGGTGATGATCGCCTTCTACTACGGGCTAACGGGCTTTTCATGCACGTGGTACTACCGCAAGAACTTGACGAGCAGCGTGCGCAACTTCTTCATGCAGGGCGTCTTCCCGACTGTCGGTGGTCTCATACTGTTCTTCGTCCTCGGGTGGTCCTTCTGGTACTACTGGCAGCCCGTGAATAGCTACACGCACTGGGGCATCTTCGGCCGCCAGATAGGAGGTGTTTTCATCCTCGATGTCGGGTCGCTCCTGATCGGCATCATTTTGATGTTCGCCATGCAGGCCTTCAGGCCGGCTTTCTTCCGGGGCGAGACGTTGAACAGAGACTCGGCGACGCTCGTCACCGAGGACTTCGCCGCCAAGCAGGCGAAAGGCCAGTAGCCCGCCCTATCTTTTCGTCCGGTTGGCTCAATGCTCCTTGCGGACCACGAGCACGGGGCAGTGCGAGTGGTGCACGCACTGGTTGGAGACCGAGCCCATCATCAGCCCGATGAAGCCTCCCCGGCCACGCGAGCCGACCACCAACAAGCTGGCTTCTCGGCTGGCCTCGATGAGCACCTCCGCGGGATTGCCGGGGACGCCGAGCCATTCGACCTCGAGGCCCTCTGTCGAGGGGGCACTAGCCGAGGCTCGCTGCAGGACCTCCTTTGCGTCGTGCTCTGTCTGCTCGTAATAATCGTGGCCGGTTGACCCGGTGAGCGGAGCCCCGAGAGCGGCGTAGGCGTAGGTGACGTGTAAACGGGCTCGGCGAAGGCGGGCCTCCTCGATCGCGATCTCGAGCGCGATCGCGGCCGCAGGTGAGCCATCGACGCCGACGACCACCAAGGGCGAGGTTGGAGTGTCCGTCATTTGCTTTCGACTCCTTGGTCGAGAATCCGGGGCGGAACGAAGAAAGTGGCGCTCCCTGTAGAAATAAGACGACCGCAAGCTCTGCACTGGAAAGATTATCCCGAAGGGCGCAGTGCCTCCGGTGAGATGCTTGATCGCGAAAGGCAAGCGAGGAGCCGACGAGCTGAGCGCCCCGAGGAACCTCGAGCCCCTGTTGGGGAGTCCCGGTCCGAGGTGGCAAGCCCCACAGCGTCGTAACCGCGAGCCGCGCCTTGCGTGGCCCGCCTGGGAGCGTTCGTCAGCCGGTCGGAGTGAGGCGGAGGACGACGACCTCGTTCGTCGGCGTGGCGGGGTTACCCGATTCGTAGGGATTGGACGCGGACGGCCACCCCGTAAATCTTGAAGTGTTGTACTCGTCGGCGGCGGCTGCATACAGCGTCGGGATCACGGGCAGCTGTGTCGCCACGTACTGCTCGATCGGCGCAAGATCGGCCCTTTGCGACGCGAGAGTGCTTGCGCTCGCCAACTTCGCGAGGTCCTCGTTCATGGCTGGGCTGTTCAGGCGCTCCAGGTCCCCCGAGGCCGACTCCGGGTTCGAGGTGTAAAGCGAGCTGTTGAGCCAGTAGCTGTACAGCTGGTAGGCGGAGCTGGCCGTCTGACCCCAGTGCATGGTGAGCTGGTAGTCACCGTCGCCTATGTCTGTTGCCCACGTCGAGAGCGCCTGGCCTACGAAGCTGGCGTCGATTCCGGCTGCTCTCAGCTCGCTGACGACGAGGGCGTCGTCGTACGCGTAGTCGCTGTAGACCTGCGGGTCGGTAATGGTGAGGGAGACGACGTCTCCCGCTTTTTCGAACCAGCCAGCCGAGTTTTGCAGGTACCCCGCCTCCTCGAGCACCGCCTTGGCCCTCTTCAGGTTCTGGTTCAGCGTCATGTCCGCGACCGGCGGCGCGACCAAGGCGGCGAAATTCGGAAGGGTCAGACCGCTGGCGTTGGTCGCCGGGGGTTCGACGCCGGATTCGCCCTGGGCGCTGAGGATGTCCCGGTTGACGGCAAGGCTGATCGCCTCACGCACCGGCAACTGGTCGGTCGGCCACACGGTGAGGTTCGGATAGAGCGAGACGGTGTTGAGCGGCACGAGCCACAGCTTGTGGTTCGGGCTGCCCACGAAGGGGTTCAGGTCGGTGATGAGGTTCCCGGCCCAGTCGAGCTGGTTGTTTACGAGCTCGGAGAGCACCGAGGCGCTGGTGCTCAAAGGGGGGAACTCGATCGAGGAGACCTTCGGCGCTCCTTTGCCCGGGTTCCACGGGCCACCCCAGTAGTTCGGATTGGCGACCAAGACGAAACCCTGCGGCGAGAAGTGGTCGTCGTCCACCATGTAGGGTCCTGTGCCGATTGGGTCCGTCACGATGAATTTCGGCGGGGTCCCCCACGCTGGCCCAAATCGACTCGGGCACGATGTAAACACTGGCGATGTTCTTCAGGTTCGCGTACTGGGGCGAGGAGAAGCCGATCGTCACGTCCTGTCCCGAAACGGCCACGTCGGAGATGGCGAGCCCTGCCGAATTGACGTCTGGATACTGTTTCAACAGCTTGTAGGTAAAGGCGACGTCAGCTGGCGTCATGACGGTCCCGTCATTGAACTTCACGCCGGCGCGGATCGTAAAGGTGATCGACTCGCCACCGGCACTCCAGCTGTAATGAGTCGCCAAGAACTCATAGGGCGCCTGTGTAGGTAGGGCCGTGTCGAACTGGAGCAACGGCTCGTATATGAGCGAGGTCGCTCCGAGGCGTGAATCGGCTGAGGAGGGGAGGAACGGATTGAAATTGTCCGTAGCCGAGGGCTGCGAGCTCGACTCCATCACGAGCGGGTCGGCGCTGGGGGCAACCTGGGTCGGGCTCGCGGAAGCCTTCGGGGCAGTGACGCCGGCGAAGCTTCCCGCGAGAAGGCCGGTGGCCGTGAGGACAAAGGCGGCGAGGAGTCCGACCCGCTTGTCGCTTGATCTCGCCTTCATGCTCTCTCGCCTTTCTTCGCCCCCGTTTCGGTTCCGGGCGCGGTCGTGGCGGAACTGGGTGGGGTTCTCACCGAGGACATGGCGAGACTAGTTCGACAACCTGGCCAAACTGAGCGCGCTCTAGCTGAGATGTCTTCCTGCTAGGTCCGGTTCAGCCGGCTCGGCTGAGGAGCCCTCAGCTGCGCTCGACGGTGGCTTCGACCTTCACGATGGACCCCACAGGAGCCGGAGGCACGAGGTTGCCCTCGATCTTCTCGCCATCGACGACGAGGCGGCGGACGCGCCCTTCGGCTCCCTCTTCCTGGTTGACGACGATCTCGTAGGTCGCCTCCCGCCAGCGGCGTCGGGCGGTGAAGCCCCGCCAGGACGGCGGAAGCACCGGGTCGATGCGAAGTCCGTCGAGCTCGGGGCGCACGCCGAGGATCCACTGGGAGATCGCCGTCAGGTGCCAGGCGGCGGACCCCGTCAACCAGGAGTTCTTCGCCTCGCCGAAGCTTGCCGCGTCACGCCCGGCGATCGTCTGCGCGTATACGTAGGGCTCGCACCTGTGCACGTCGCTGATCGGTGCCCGGGCCGAGGGGTTGGTCCTCTTGTAGTAGCCGAAGGCCGTCGCACCGTCCCCGAGGATCGTCTCGGCGATCATGATCCACGGATTTACGTGGCAAAAGACGCTGCCGTTCTCCTTGTAACCGGGGGGGTAAGAGGAGATCTCACCGAGCTCGCTGTAGTACCGCGTGTAGGCGGGCTCCATGAGCATGACCCCGTGCTCGGTTGCAAGCCGCTCCCTCACACTGTGCAGGGCTCGCGCTGCCTTTCCGTCAGAAATGCCGACGCGAGCCATGACGCACATACCCTGCGGTTCAGCGAAGATCTTCCCTTCACTGTTCAAATGCGAACCGACGAGTCCACCCAGGGCGTCATAGGCCCGGATGAACCAGGCGCCGTCCCAGCCATGAGCCTCGATCGCACCGACCATCCGCTCGGCCTCGGCCTCGAGCATGCAGGCCTGTCTTTCGTCCCCGCGCAAGCGCGTGACGGCGGCAAGTTCGTTGCAGGCGAGCACGAACTGGGGTGCTATGAAAAGTGACTCCGCCACGCCACCTTCTCGGTTCTCGGTCGTCTGGAAGGACTCGCCGGAGGTCTCCGAGAAGCAGTTCAGGTTGAGACAGTCGTTCCAGTCGGCGCGTCCGATAAGGGGCAGGCCATGCGGTCCCAGCCGCGCGAGCGTGTAAGAGATACAGCGCTCGAGGTGCTCGGAAAGGGGGGTCTCGGATCCTGGCAAGTTGTCGTAGGGGACGAGCTCGTCGAGCAGTGTGAGATCGCCCGTCTCCTTCAGGTAGGCGGTGACGGCGAGTACAAGCCACAGCGGGTCGTCGTTGAACCCGGATCCGATCGCGTTGTTGCCGCGCTTTGTGAGCGGTTGGTACTGGTGGTACGCGCCCCCCGAGGGGAGCTGGGTCGCGGCGAGGTCGATGATCCGTTGGCGCGCCCTTCCCGGAACCATGGCGACGCAGCCGAACAGGTCCTGGCTCGAATCGCGAAATCCCATGCCCCTTCCGATGCCCGACTCGTAGAACGACATCGACCTGGACAAGTTGAACGTCGCCATGCACTGGTAGGGGTTCCAGATGTTCACCATCCGATCGGTGTCCGGGTCGGGTGTCTCGACCTGCAGGACCGACAGCAGATCCTCCCAAGTGTCGTGCAGGGCGGAAAGGGCGCTCTCCACTTCGTCTGTTCTCAGCCAACGCTTGATCACGGGGGCGACCCTGGCCTTGTTGATCGTCTGAGAGCCCGGTGGGTCGAACTTCTCGCTGACAGGATTCTCCGAGTAGCCGAGGACGAAAATGACCTCGCGCGTCTCGCCCGGGGCGAGCGAGAGCCGGACGTGGTGGGAGCCCATCGGCGCCCAGCCGTGCGCGATCGAGTCTAAGGAGCGGCCCCGTTCCACCACCTCCGGCGAGTCCCAGCCCCGGCCGCGACCGAGAAAGACGTCACGCTGGGTGTCGAAGCCGGTCAGCGGCTCGGAGCACGCGAAGTATGCGAAATGGTCGCGTCGCTCCCGGTACTCGGTCTTGTGGTAGATGACGCCGTCGACGACCTCGACCTCGCCCACTGAGAAGTTGCGCTGGAAGTTCGTGGCATCGTCCTGGGCATCCCAGAGGCAGAACTCCAGAGCGGAGAAGATCGACAGCTCAGCCCTCTCTTCTCGTTCGTTGCCCACGAGCAGACGCCACACCTCGAGCGACTCGCCGAGAGGCACGAAGCAGAGCATCTCGGCTCTCACACCGTTGTGCTTGGAGGAGATCTCCGTGTAGGAGAGGCCGTGCCGACATTTGTAGTCCTCGAGCTCGCTCCGAGTCGGCTGCCACGATGGCGACCAGTAGTCACCGTCGAGGTCGTCGCGCAGGTACAAGTAGCGACCGCCGAGGTCGAAGGGGGCGTTGTTGTGGCGGTAACGGGTCAGCCTGCGTAGCCGGGCGTCACGGTAGAACGAGCAGCCTCCTGCGGTATTGGAGATGATGCCGAAGTAGTCCTCGGTGCCGAGGTAATTGATCCATGGAAGCGGCGTATCTGGTCGGGTGACCACGTATTCGCGTCGATCGTCGTCGAAGTGTCCGTACACCACGATGTCTCCTCTACGAGCCGGGCGCGAAGACGACCGGGCGAGCCCAGTATCGCGACGGTTTTAGTCTCAACGCCAACGACGATCGCGAACGCCGTAACTCAAGTGCGCGCTGCGCCGGCATGGCTCACGCCTGACATGGGCAAATAACGCCCAGAAAGTCTCACCTTTGCGTCAATCGCAAGAGACCTCCGCGATCTCTCCGGAGTGGCTGACCTTGATTCACCCTCGAGCTTAGCGAGGGCCGCGCCGCGAGCGAGAATCTCGAGGTGAAATTCGCCTCGCGCAGGGTGCCGCGCGGTGAGGTACACTTAACCGCTTCAGGACTTAACTCGACGCATAGTTGCACTTCCAGTGACACGGACCGCGGGTCATAAACCTTCGCGGGTATCGTGATACCGGGCGCGTGCTAGGCGACGAGCCTGGATATTTAGTAGCTGCCGCCGGGGCAAGCTCGGTGGCCCGACGGGTGGAGACCGTGCAACACCAGAACAACCCGCGTCGCCGGGTGACGATAGCCGACATAGCGCTTCGCGCGGGGGTCTCGAAAGGGGCCGTGTCATACGCTCTGAACGGGCGTCCTGGACTCTCGGAGCCGACTCGTCGCCGCATTCTGGAGATCTCCGAGGAGCTGGGCTGGTATCCGAACAGCGCCGCCAGGGCGCTCTCGGCCGCCGTTGCCGGCGCTTGCGGGCTGGTGCTATCCCGCCCCGCCCGCACGCTCGCCTTCGAGCCGTTCTTCATGGAGCTCATGGCAGGGATCGAGGCCGAGCTCTCCTCGCGCTCGGTCGCTCTCACCATCCAGGTCGTGGACGACCTCGAAGCCGAGATGGCAGTCTATCGCCGCTGGTGGGCAGAGCATCGCGTTGACGGTGTGCTCGTCAAGGACCTCTGGGTCGTCGACCCCAGGATTAGCCAGATAGAGCAGCTAGGACTGCCTGCAGTCGTCATCGGAGGCCCCGAGGGCACCGGCAGCCTTTCGGCCGTTTGGAGCGACGACGCGGGCGCAGTCGTCGAGGTGGTGCGATACCTTGCACGGCTTGGTCACGTGCGGATCGCCCGTGTCGCGGGTGTCCCGGAGTTCCTCCATACCGAGATCCGGACCGAGGCGTTTCTCGCCACCATGGCGGAGCTCTCGCTCTCTCCGGAGGTCGTCACGACTGACTACACCGCCGAGAGCGGCGCCCAGGTGACACGCCAGCTCCTCACGAACCGCAGACCGCCCACGGCAATCGTCTACGACAACGACGTGCTCGCCGTCGCCGGCCTCGGCGTCGCCCACGAGATGGGCCTGTCGGTCCCGGCCGACGTCTCCCTCGTAGGGTGGGACGACTCGCTTTACACCCAAGCTGTGCACCCGCCTCTCACCGCGGTGAGGAGAGACATCGTCGCCATGGGGATGCACGCCGCGAGCGCCCTCCTTGCGCTTATCGGAGACGGAACGGTCACCCGGGTCGGCGAGCCTTCCGGCCAGCTCATCCCCCGCGGCACCACTGCGCGGCCCCCCGCGGTCGCTTCCGCGCCCGCTCGTCGGCCCCGCGTCGTGGCGAGTCGACAGCGCCGCACAACCAATAACGGCGCTTGACACTTAACCGAGAAAGTAGTTGACTCGTTTACGACGGGTTTACGGCGGGACGCCGGGCGTGCCCCTCGGTTGATGTATGACGGGTGCGTGCGGGCACGAGGAGCTTGGGAGAAGCGTGTCGCAGCTTGGCCAAGGGCGTCCTTGGATAGGGGCAAATTTCTGGTCGCGAGGCGGTGGCCCCCGGATGTGGAGTCGTTACGACGCGAGGGTCGTGCGCCAGGAGTTGGAGGTGCTCGCTGAGCACGGTTGCAACGTCACGCGCTCGTTCTGCTTCTGGCCCGACTTTGTGCCGGAACCAGAACGCCTTGATTTTTCTGCCCTTGAACGGTTCAGTGACTTTCTCGACGCTCACCTGGAGGCGGGTCTCGGCACGATCCCCACCTTCATCGTCGGCCACATGTCCGGGCAGAACTGGGACCCAGCGTGGCGGGCGGGACGGGACCTATACCGTGATGTGTGGTTCGTCTCGCAACAAGCCTGGTTTGCCGCTGAGATCGCCAAGCGCTTTGGTGCCCACCCCGCAATCGTCGGTTGGCTTTTGTCGAACGAAATGCCAAATTACGGCGGTGCCGGCACCACCGAGGAGATCACCGCCTGGGTAAGGCTCTTGGTCCAAGCCATACGTTCATCTGGGGCGACCCAGCCGGTGTCGACCGGAGACGGTGTCTGGGGAGTTGAGGTTTCCGGCCGGGACAATGGATATTCTTTGCGCGCCCTCGCACCGATTGTCGACTTCATCGGGCCGCACGTCTACCCGATGCTCGACGACCAGGTCCGCCAGATGCTCACCGCCGCCTTCGTCTGCGAGCTTTCGGGCTCGTTCGAAAAACCGGTCATCCTCGAAGAGTTCGGAGTGAGCTCGGATTTCGCCTCGGGGGAGAACGCCGCAAACTACTACCGCCAGGTGCTCTACACGACGCTGCTGGCGGGCTCTCGGGGCTGGATCGCCTGGAACAACTGCGACTTTGACGACCTGCGCGACGAGGACCCGTACCGCCACCACGTCTTCGAGCTCCATTTCGGGCTCACCGACTCCAAGGGGACCCCAAAGCCGCAGCTTGTCGAGGTCAAGCGCTTTTCGGACACGCTCGCCGAGCTGGCGCCCGACGGGTGGACGACGCTCAGCAAAGACGCCGTCATCATCGTGCCCGAGCATTTCGAGCGAGTGCTCCCTTTCACCGTTCAGGAATTCCGCGAGGACATCCGCGACAACCTGCTGCAAAGCTACGTGGCGGCGAAGGAGGCCGACCTCCCGGTGTGCCTGCTGCGCGAGCGCGACGGGCTGCCGGCGGGGGCACACCTGTACCTCGCTCCGTGCACGAAGATGATGACAGCGCCTGGTCTCGAGCGGCTCCACACCCTGGCGGCTGGTGGTGCCACTGTTTATGTTTCGTATTTTGCGGGGAGCACGCTAAGGCAGCGGGGCCCGTGGATGACCTGGCTCGAAGACCTGTTCGGCGTGCGCCATCTTCTGCGCTACGGCCTCATCGACCCGATCGTCGAAGACGTGGTCACTTTTGAATTCCTCGAGGACCTGGGTGAGATAACCCCGGGCACGGAGATGTCCTTCAAGGTCGGGGGCAGCCCGAGTGCCCGGTCGTACCTGCCCGTGGAACCACTAGACGCCAAAGTGGTCGCGGTTGACGGTGCCGGGCGGCCGGCGCTGCTTCGCCACTCCATCGGAGCCGGCTCGACGGTGCTGTGCACCTATCCGATCGAGCACATGGCCGCACGCTTGCCGAACTCCAACCCCGAGAGCACATGGCGCCTGTACTCCGCTCTCGCCTCCGAAGCGGGAGTGACGCGGCTATTGCGGGTGGACGACCCCCGTGTTCTCGCCGGCGGCCTTCGTACCCCAAGCGGAGATATCGCCATCTTGGTGAATTGCTCGGGCGACACCGTCGCCGTCGAGCCGATCGTAAGTGGCCCGTGGGAGCTGCCAGCTGGAGGAGCCTGGTCGACGCTCGAGGCGTTCGGCGTCGCGGCTGTGCGTTGTCGCGCCTCTGGCAGCGACGCACCGACAGGCTTGTTTTCCGGGCCGGCAACGGATTCAGCGAAGGACACGAGAGAAGAGGAGGAAAAGGAGGGCGGAACCTGAGGTCAGCTCTTGCAGGGCCGGTCGGGAAACGAGCGGTCAGGCGGGGGCGGAGACACGTCAAAACGGCGCGCCGCAGCGTTGCTGCGAGCGTTCTTAGACAGGAGACAACTGGGATTATGTCAACCCACAAAAGAAAGATGGCAATCGGCCTCGTGACCGCCATCGCGGCGCTGTCATTGATCGCGCCGCTGCTCACGATCGGCGCCTCCAGTGCTTCGACAGCACGCGCGACCCACACGAGGCAGGTAGTCCCGATCACGAGCTTGCCCCGCAACGAGACCGTCTACACAAGCGGCGTCGCCTACAGCGCGCCGACCAACTGGAACCCGATGAACCTCGGCAACTACGCCACTGGGACACAGGGCCTGCTCTACGAGACGCTGTTCCTCTACAACCCGATCAACAACTCCTACATGCCGTGGTTGGCGAGAAGTGGCACGTGGACGAACGCCAGCACTTACACGATCGTGTTGCGCAACGGGATCACCTGGAGCGATGGCTCAGCTTTCACCTCGGCTGACGTCGCCTACACCATCGAGCTCGCAGAAGACGAACGCGGCCATGCCCTACTGCAACCTCGGCCCGTTCATCAACAGCGTCTCGACCCCGAACGCGCAGACGGTAGTCGTGCACTTCAACGCCGGCGCCTACCAGGTGTGGCAGAACTTCCTCTGGCACTACCCGATCATCGACAAGGCGGTCTGGTCGACGCTTTCCCCGGCCAACCAGGTGACCGGCGCCAACGCCACCCCGATCGGGACCGGCCCGATGCTGCTCGACACCGCCAACGACCAAGAGGTCGCCTACACGGTCAACCCGAACTGGTGGGCCACCAAGGACCTCGGCTTGAGCTTCAAGTTCAAGTACCTCGTTGACATCGTGAACGGCAGCAACAACGTCGAGCTCGGCCAGCTGCTCGAGAGCAACATCGACCTGAGCAACAACTTCCTTCCTGGCATCTCGCAGCTCATCAGCTCGCCGGCTGCCACTGGAAAGCTCAACAGCAACGGCGGTTACGGCCTTGCGACCTACTACCCGACGGCGCCGTACATGCTGTCGGCTAACACCGTCTGGCTGGAGCCCAACTTGACCCTGGCCCCGATGAACAACCTGAACTTCCGCAAGGCACTGGCCTACGCGATCAACCCGCAAGCAGATCGCGAACGTGATCTACTCCAACCTCGTGGACCCGGCCGACCCGACGGGACTGCTTCCCAACCTCAACCCGTTCATCAACAAGAGCGTGGTCGTCGAAGTTCGGCTTCTTTTACAACCCGAAGGTGGCGAAGCAGTTCTTGAAGGCGTCGAGCTACAAGGGCCAGACCATCACGATCCAGGACCCGGACGGATGGACGGACTGGAACTCGGCCACTGACATCATCGTGCAGGAGCTGCAGGCCATCGGCATCCACGCCGTGGCGTACTTCCCGCAAGATGCCGCACGTAACGTGAACCTGACGGACGGGACCTACGACCTGGCGCTCGACAACAACGCCGGGCCGAGCTCGAACCCGTGGTCGTACTTCGACCGCGTGTTCCAGCTCCCGATCCTCAAGAAGCAGACGGCGCAGCTCAACTGGGAGCGCGACGACAACCCGGCGGCTTGGGCGCTCGTCCAGAAGCTCGGCACGATCTCCGCCGACCGACGCGGCGGCCTCGCAGGCCATCTACTCCCAGCTCGAGCAGATCGAGCTGCAGACGCTGCCGGAGATCCCGCTGTGGTACAACGGGGCGTGGGCGCAGTACAACACGACGTACTGGAAGGACTACCCGACGTCGACCAACCCGAACGACCAGTACACCCCCGTCATGTGGGGTGGCTGGCTCGGCAACATGACCACCGTCCTCGCGCTGGCCCACCTGGAGCCGGTCCCCGGCGCCTCATAAGCATCACTAACTAGCACGCTGCGAAACCGGCCACCTCGCCTCTGCCAAGCGCAGGGGTGAGGTGGCCGGTCGCAACCAGGAGAGGGTTCGACGAGTAAGAGCCGTGCGACGGTACCTGGCGAGGAAGCTCATCATCTACGTGATCACCTTCTTCGTCGCGGCCACGATCGACTGGCTCCTGCCCAGGCTGGTTCCCGGGAACCCGATCCAGCTCCTGTTGTCGAAGATGAACCTGCAGCCGCAGACCTACAACGCCACCTACAACCTGTACATGAAGGCCTTCGGCTTCAACCGGCCCTGGTGGAAGCAGTACCTGAGCTTTTGGCAGGCCCTGCTTCACGGGAACCTCGGCGTGAGCATCTACGAGTTCCCCAAGCCCGTCACCCACGTCATCGCCGACTACGTGCTGTTCACCCTTGCCCTTGCTCATCCCTGCCATCTTGCTGGCGCTTACTTCGCCGGCAACAGGGTCGGCGCCATGGCGGCCCGCCGCAAGCCCCTCGACAACTCCGTCCTCCCGGTCGGCTACATCCTCACCGCCACGGCCTACCCGTGGCTCGCTCTCCTGCTCGCCTTCCTCCTTGCCGCCGGCGGGATCGGCCACTTCTTCCCCATCTCGGGCGGCTTTTCCTACGGCCTCATCCCGACCTGGTCCTGGACCTTCATCTGGAGCCTCATCACCCACTGGGTCCTGCCGTTCCTCACCTTGTTCCTCGTCGCCTTCGGCGGCTGGGCGATCGGGATGAGGAACCTCATCATCTACGAGCTCGAGTCTGACTACTCGCACTACCTGGAGGCGCTCGGCGCCCCGAGCAGGCTCGTGCGCAAGTACGCCTACCGCAACGCCGGGCTGCCCCAGCTCACCGGGACTCGCCCTGCAGCTCGGCGTCCTCGTGGGCGGGGCGGTGGTCACCGAGGTGACCTTTGCCTACCCTGGACTCGGCTAGCTCATCCTCCAGGCTGTCGGCAACGACGACTACTTCTTGCTGCAAGGCATCTTCTTGTTCATAATCGTCGGTGTTCTCGTCGCCAACTTCGCCATCGACATCGTCTACGTGCTCGTCGACCCCCGCACCCGCGTCGGGATCAGCGGTGAGTAGACCTACAACGCCGTGCCCGGGAGGCCGACATGACGGTCATTGGCGAGGCCCTCGACACGACCGATTCCGTCACGAAACCGGCCGGTGCCGCCCAACTCGGCGGCGGTCGAGACGATCAAGCGCAGGCGCTTCGAGTTCCTCTACTTCGCGCGTGCGCAACAAGAAGCTGCTCATCGGGTTCAGCTTCGTGGTGATCTTGGTGCTCATCGCGCTCTTCGGCCCGTTCTTCGTCCAGCACCCAATGCTCGACGTACTTCGTACCCTTCCGACCTCCGTCGGCGAAGTTCTGGTTCGGCACGAACTACTTCGGCCAGGACGTCTTCTCCCAGTTCGTCTACGGGCTGCGCGAGAGCCTGCTTCGTCGGCCTCCTCGGAGGATGCGGGGCAACTGTGATCGGCATGACCCTGGGTTTCATCGCCGGCTACAAGGGGGGCCTCATCGACGAGGCCCTCAACGTGCTTTGCAACGTGCTTTCTCACGATCCCGGGTCCTCGTGCTGCTGATCCTCGTCGGCGGTTTCCTCCAGCACACGAGCGCCGTTCATCGAGGCGACGCTGATCGCGTGCACGACGTGGACCTGGGCGATGCGCGCCATCCGGGCACAGACCTTCTCGC
Source organism: uncultured Acidimicrobiaceae bacterium (assembly GCA_963779425.1). Classification (GTDB taxonomy): domain Bacteria; phylum Actinomycetota; class Acidimicrobiia; order Acidimicrobiales; family Bog-793; genus Fen-455. The sequence goes on along the minus strand of CAVZYD010000008.1, from coordinate 66,136 downwards.
TTGTCTCGCGGGACTTCGTCGGCCTCGCCCGGCTTTCGGGCGAGAAGAGCCGGTCGATCATCGTGCGGGAGATCGCCCCCAACATGAGCTCATACCTCTTCTTCGTGTTCATCCTTCTCTTCGGAGGCGCCATCCTTGTCGCGGCGAGCTTCGACTTTCTCGGCTTCGGGCCGCCGAACGGCATGTCCCTCGGCATCATGATGGAGCAGGCCAGTGACTGGAGCGCCCTCCCGCTGCACCTGTGGTGGTGGTTCGTCCCGCCGGGTGCCGCCATCACCTGCATCGTCGGCGGCCTTTATCTGGCCAACGTCGGCCTCGACGAGGTGTTCAACCCCAAGCTGAGGGCGCTGTAGGCAGATGGCCCTCAAAGTCGAGAATCTGCAGGCTTTGTTACCGCACCTTGCGAGGTGACGTCGTGGCTGTCGACGACGTCACTTTCGGCATCGACGACGGCGAGATCATGGGCCTCGCCGGCGAGTCCGGCTGCGGCAAGTCGACGCTCGGCAACGGCCTCGTCCGCATGGACGTGCGGATGGCTCAGCTCGGCGGCCGCGTCGAGCTGGACGGCAAGGAGCTGCCGATCTCGAACGACAAGGCGATGCGCCCGCTCCGCTTCGCCGAGGTCTCGATCGTCCCGCAGTACGCCATGAGCGCCCTCAATCCGACACGCAAGGTCGGCAAGATGGTGGCCGAGCTCTTGAAATCGAGGGACCTCGACTACAAGTCCGCCCTCCCCGAGCTGGAGCGCCGCGTCAAGCTGGTCGGGCTCGACGCAGAGGTCCTCAAGCGGTACCCGATCGAGCTCTCCGGTGGGATGAAGCAGCGTCTCGTCATGGTCATCTCCACACTGCTCAACCCGTCTCTGCTCATCGCCGATGAGGTCACCTCCGCCCTCGACGTCTCCACCCAGCGCGCCGTGGGGGAGATGCTGCTCGAGTTCCGCGATCGCGAGTTCGTGAAGAGCACGATGGTGATAACTCACGACCTGTCGATCCTGGCGCAGGTCGCGGACACGATCCTTGTCATGTACGCCGGCAAGCTCGCCGAGAAGGCAAGCGCCGATGTGGTCATCAACAACCCGCTCCACCCCTACACCCAGCTGCTCATCTCCTCGCTTCCCGAGGTAGGCGTGCGCCATGACGCCAAGACCCTCGTCGGCATCCCGGGCCGCCCGCCCACGTTGCTCAACCCCCCGACCGGCTGCAGGTTCCGCGAACGCTGCCCCGCCGCCTTCGACCGTTGCGCTGAGCAGCCGCCTTTCTTGGAGGTGAAGCCGGGCCACTCGGTGGCGTGCTGGCTCCATGCCGACGCCGCGCTCCCTGCCGGAGGAGCCGGTGCCGCCTTGACCTCGTCAGGACCTGGCGTCTCATTGTCACAGGCGGGGTCCGCCGACACGTTGTCAGGGCCTGTCGAGGAATTGTCACCGGCAGGGGCTGTCGATGGCTCCTCGCCCAGTGGAGGGGCCGAGTAGTGCTCACGCTCGACAACGTCACCAAGATCTTCAAGACCGGGACCTTCGGCGGTGGCTCGACACCCGCGGTGCGCAACGCGAGCTTCGAGATACGCCCGGGCGAGGTAACCGCTCTCATAGGGGAAAGCGGCAGCGGGAAGTCGACTCTCGGGAAGATGATCCTGCGGCTCACGCCCGTCACCTCGGGCAAGATCACCTTCGAGGGCACCGACGTCGCCAGCCTCAAGGGCAAGAGATTGCGCGAGTACTACCGCCACGTCCAAGGCGTGTTCCAGGATCCGTTCAGTTCGTACAATCCCGTGTTCCGAGCCGACCGCGTCTTCGCGACGATCAAGCGCTCCTACTTCCCCGATGTGAGCAACGCAGAGTGGCGGGGGCGGGTGGCGAACTCGCTCGAGTCGGTCGGCCTCAATCCCGTCGACGTGCTCGACAAGTTCACCCACCAGCTCTCAGGTGGGCAGCTGCAGCGGATCCTCATCGCACGGGCACTGCTGCTCGACATCAAGATCCTCGTCGCCGACGAGATCATCAGCATGCTCGACGCCTCGACCCGGGTGGACGTGCTCAACCTTTTGTCGAACCTCAAGACGCGGGGTCTCGGCGTGCTGTTCATAACCCACGACCTGTCCCTCGGTAACTACATCAGCGAACGCACCATTATCTTGCGCCGGGGCGTGGTGGTCGAGATGGGCGCGACCGAGAAGGTCTTCGACAATCCCCAGCACGAGTACACCAAGATGCTGCTGACCTCGGTGCCCCAGCTCCACAAGAAATGGGAGCCCGGTTCGGACTCCGAGCTGGAGGCCATGTTGGGCCCTTCGGACGACGACGGGCGCCCGGGCCGTTACTCGAAGAGCAGCCTGCACCCGCTTGCGGGCGCGCACTCGCGAAGGAGCCGGCGCGAAAGGGAGGCCGAGGCGGAGCGCCAAGCCGCGGAGGGCCTGCTGAAGACCGATACGTACTTGCGGACTCACGAGGAGGTACCGCCGCTCGTCGAGGTAGAGGACGATCACCTCGTGGCGATCTCCTCCGGCGCCGGATAGCCTTACGCCCTCGGGCGAGAGCCCAACGGGGTTGGGGGGTGCCGTGAGCGTTCAGGGCAAAGCTTGGAGCCGCCGTGGACGGCTGGCGTCCGTCCTTGTCGCCTGCTTCATAGGGGCGTTCGCGTCGCTCGGCGCGTCTTCGCCAAAAGCTGTGCCGGGCGCGGTTCGGGCCACTGGGCACGACGCGGTCCATGCTCCGCTTTCTTGCACCAACCCGCAGAGGCGAGCGACCGTCATCGGCACGCCGCGACTGAAGGCCGTGCCCTCGCTGTCGGCCGTCACCCTCTACCCGCACGACGGGGGGCTGGGCGTCTCGATCTCGTTCCGCCGGCCGCTCGTCGTCGCCCCGGAGGGGGTCCTCATCTCGTGGCGCGTGTTCCTGTACCGCCACCGCCACGACGCTGCCAATCCCGCCGCCGGCCAGACGTTGAACCTGGAGGACCGGGGAGCCGGCTGGGAGCCTTCGGGCTGGACGATCACGACCGCCCTTGGCGGAGCCGCTGCCCAGGTGGACGGCAATGTCACAATCAACAAGGCTGGCAACGAGCTGTCGGTGTTCTTCCCGAAGGGCTTCGGGGACATGAGCACGCCGTTTTACTGGTATGCCAACGAGTGGGAGTTCAGGTCCTTCCTTCCCACCAAGAACCCTGACAAGCCGAATTACGCCGTCACCGGCTCGGTCTCCTTCGACTGCCCTACGGGCGTGACGGCGAGCGGCGTCCCCGATCCCAAGCTGCTCCTGCACGCAACGAGCTGAGCCCGAGCACCGCGCTGCGGCACGGTCGGGCATCGAGGTCTGCGTTGACGTCTGTCATTTCATGCGGTCGAGGATCTCCCGGACGAGCTCTATGGAAGTGTGCGGATGGAGGAAGGCGAACCTGGCGACCGCCTCACCCTCCCAGGCCGTCGGTGGGATGAAGGCCACCTGGTCGCGCAGCAGCTGGTCGGACCACTGCGCGTACCTCTCGGCTGTCCAGCCGCGGCGGCGGAAGAGCACCACGCTCAGCTCAGGCTCGCGGATCAGCTCCAGATAGTCCCGCGTCCGGATCTCGGCCGCGGTCTCGTGCGCTAGGGCGAGGGCGGTCTCGATGGCCTCTGTATAGGCCCGGACTCCGTGCACCGAGAGGGAGAACCAAAGCGGCAGGCCACGAGCGCGCCGGGTCAGGTGGTAGGCGTAATCGGTCGGGTTCCACTCGTCCGGCCGGCCGTGGATCACATCGAGGTAGGAAGCCTCCTGCTTGTGCACCGAACGGGCGATCGTCGGCTCGCGGTAGAGAAGCGCCGCGCAGTCGAAGGGGGCGAAGAGCCACTTGTGCGGGTCGACGATGAACGAGTCGGCGTGCTCGATGCCCGCGTACTTGTCCCGGACGCTCGGGGCGAAAAGCCCCGCCCCGCCGTAGGCGCCGTCCACGTGGAACCAAGCTCCGAGCTCGTCGGCAACCACGGCCAGGCCGGCCAGGTCGTCGACTATGCCCGCGTTCGTCGTACCCGAGGTGGCGATGACCACGGCGATCGAAGACGGGTCGCCGTCGGCCTCGATAGCCGCCCTGAGGGCGGCACCGGTGACCCGATGGTCGTCCGTGCGCACCGTGAGCGGGTCCATCTCCAAGATCCGCAGCGTGTTGGAGATGGACGAATGGGCGTCCGCGCCGACAGCGGCTCTCCAACGGCGCCCGGCGCCTGCGGCGCCGGCCTTGCGCTTGGCCACCTCTCGGGCGACGACCAGGGCCGAGAGGTTGGCGGCCGAACCGCCCGAGACAAAGACCCCGCCTGCGGACTCGGGGAGACCAGCGCGGTCTGCGATCAGGCGCAACACCTGGTTCTCGGCATGGATGACGCCAGCGGCCTCCATCCAAGAGATGCCCTGAATCGACGCGCACGAGATGAGCATGTCGAACAAAAGAGACGCCTTTGTGGGCGCGGCGGGGATGAAACCGAGAAAACGCGGACTGTCCGCGGAGATCACGGCCGGCGCCATGACCGATGCGTAGACACCCAGCACCTGATCCGAATTGTGCGGCTCGTCACCCAGCAGATCCTTCATCGCTGCATCGAGCTCGGCGGGATCTTGCGAGCCCCGGTCGAGCGGGACCGGATTGAGCCGCAGCCGGTTCTCCGCGTAGGCCAGAACGGACCTGATCATCTGCTCGGTGACTTCATCAACGCTGTGCACGCTTTGAACCTATCGCCGACGCAGCTGTGTCTTCGAGCCGGCGGACCTGGTCCGGAGCGCGAAGAAAACTGGCGGTCGCCCGTAGGCGAGCGCCGGGTCTGGACCCAGCATCCGCGCCGCCTCGGGGAACAGGTTCTGGTGCGGCGATAGCAGTGCTTCGACGACTCAGAACTGCCCCTTCCATCGAGCACGGCCTGAGGTCCAGGGTCGCTGTCGTTCAGAAAGAGGACTTACCGCCAGTCTCGTCAGATGACGGCTCCGAAGAAGACCGGTCCGAACTAGCCGGCGAGCAGCTTAAAGCCGTGGTCCCACGAGCCCCGTAGGCCGCCGATCTTTACCCAGGTGATGCAGATCGCCTCAAGCTCGCGGGAACCCTCGATGCCCCCGATGTCGATCACGTCGGACCAGCCGAAGTCGGCGAGCACATCACCGACTGTGCGCTTGGCGCCGCCGTCATCCCCGGCGATCAGCATCGTCGGCTGGCCCTCGCTGAAGTTCGAGTCGACAAAGTAGGAGTTGCCGATCGTGTTGAATGCCTTCACCACCTTGGCGTCGGGCAGCGCTCGCTGGACGCACTCGCCGAGGGAGTCCTCGCCCGTGATCGAGAGCTTGGGCGGGAAGCCCGCCGAGAAGTCGAGCGGGTTCATGGCGTCTATGACGACTTTGCCATTGAAGTTCTCCGGACCAGCGTCGACGATGGCTTCCTCGGCAGCGTTGCCGAGAAGCGCCAGGACGAGCAACTCGCCGTGGGCGGCAACTTGGGCGAAGCTTCCCGCTTCGATTCCGACGCCTTCGGCGGACAGCCATTCGCGTAGCTCCAGCTTGGACGGGTCGCGCGATCCGATCATCACGATGTGGCCGCGACTTGAGAACCCAGCTGCCAGCCGTCGCCCGACTTCGCCGCTTCCTAGCACGCCAACCCGCCTTTTTGTAAGTCGGTTGTCTGTCATCGGTCACTTCCTCTCGTCGGGTTGCGTAGCTGTGAACGGCAATCTAACGAGCGGTGCTTGCCGTGCGTTCACCCGAACGCAGGACGGAGGACGTCCAAATTTCCCGACCGAAGCGGTCCGTCACCCTCGATCGGCTCGCTGAGAGCGCGACCAGCGCCTTTCGGCCATTTCTAAAAGCCCACCACACGGGACCGGCCCGGAGCCCAACACGAGGACCTTATTCGTGTCACCTATCTGGCGATGGCGACCGCTAGGTAGGCGATGGTGATGGCCAAAGCGGCTAACGCTGGTGACATTTCTTTAGCGTCGTCCTTCGCCTTCCGGTGGTAGCGCAGCGCGCCGAGGAGCAAAACAAACATTCCAATCGCCCCAACAAGGCCGACAGCAAGCCATCGCAGCCCGATCACAACGCCTGCGGCGGCAACGATCTCGGCCAATGCGATCGATTGGTACTTGCGCCAAGGGATCTCGAAGCGCGTGGCTGACTGCCGCATTTTCGTGCTGCCCAAGAGCTTGCCAGCGGCCGGCAGGACGCAGGCCACCGCCAGGACTATCGAGATGGTAAGAAACATGGAAACCTCCTAAAGACCAGTGGCGAACCGAAATAGAGGGAGTTAAGACCCACTTGCAACGAGGCGAAGCACATCGAAGGTCTCGGTGGCGACTGAAGCGCCCAAGACGTTCGTGACGCTGTTTCTGAATCTGGCCGTAGCTTCTTCTGAGGCGTCGAGGTCACCGTCCCATATCGAAAGGCCGACAACCTCTTTGCGGATGTGATCGGTGTGAAGCACGACAAGACCGACGAAGCTGGGAAGATCTCGATACTCGGGCACGATCTGCTCATCGAGCACCTTCACTACTTCCGCGAGACGATCAGGCTGTATGTAAAAGGTCAACGACCGGGCTTTCATGTGCGTCCCTAGGCGTTGACCGCGACAAGGAGAGTCTGGCGGCTTATGCCGGCGGCGGCATAAGCCTCCTCCTCGTCCAGCGTCTCGCGGTCCAACAACGTGCGCGCCAGGCGATCAAGGCGATCCCGGCTTGATCGCAGGGTCGTGACGGCTTGGCCGTAACACTCCTCGATGATCCGACGTGCTTCGGCATCGATGAGGTCCTTGGTAGCGGGGGCGACGCCGTCGAAGCCGAAAGGCGACTCCTGACCGGGCGGGGGCAGCACAGAAACGGGCCCTATGGCTGGTGACATTCCCCAGCGACCCGCCATCTGCCGGGCGATGTTGCTGGCGTGCTCGAGATCGTTCTCGGCGCCGGTGGTGACATCGCCGTAGACGACCTCTTCCGCTGCGCGCCCACCCAAAGCACCGGTGATCCGGCCCCGCAGGTATTCAGCCGAATATCCGTACCGATCTGTCTCCGGTGCCTGGAAGGTGACACCGAGGGCCTGACCCCTCGGGATGATCGAGATCTTGCGTACCGGATCGGCACCGGCGGTCAGCATGCCAAGGAGGGCATGCCCGGATTCATGGTAGGCCGTGCGCTCTCTCTCCTCCCGGGACAGCACTATCCCGCGGACCGTGCCGAGAACGACCTTTTCTAGAGAGTCGGTGAGATCGGCCATAACCACCCGCTCGTGGCCGCGGCGAACTGCGAGCAGGGCAGCTTCGTTGACGAGGTTTTGCAGGTCGGCACCGACCATGCCTGGTGTGGATGCCGCCAAAGCGTCCAAGTCGACGTTGGCATCCAGAGGAACACCTCTGGTGTGCACCCGCAGGATCTGGGCCCGCCCGCGCTGATCCGGCGCAGAAACCGTCACCCGTCGGTCGAAGCGGCCTGGTCGAAGCAGCGCTGGGTCGAGGACCTCCGGCCGGTTTGTCGCCGCCAGCACGACTACGCCTTCGTTGCCGGTAAAGCCGTCCATCTCAGTCAGTATCTGGTTGAGGGTCTGTTCCCTCTCGTCATAACCACCGACCGATGCCGTACCGCCTCGGGCCCGCCCGATTGCGTCCAGTTCGTCGATGAAGATGATCGACGGGGCCACCTGCTTTGCCTTGTCGAAAAGATCGCGCACCCGGCTCGCTCCGACACCGACGATCATTTCGACGAACTCCGATGCCGAGACGGAAAAGAAGGGAACCTGCGCCTCGCCGGCAACCGCCCGGGCGAGCAGCGTTTTGCCCGTGCCGGGAGCACCGGACAGCAGCACGCCACGGGGAATCTGCGCCCCCATCCGCCCGTAACGAGCGGGGTTGCGCAAGAAGTCCACTATCTCCTTCACCTCGTTCTCGACTTCCTCGATCCCCGCGACGTCGGCGAAGGTGGTCCGCTTGGCGGACGACGGGTCGTACTGTCGGGCCTGTGACCGTCCCAAACTGCCCATACCCAGGGATCGGCCGCTCTTTTTCATCGATGCGAGCAAGCCCGCGAGGAGCAACGCGGGACCGAACCAGAGCAGGAGTTCCTCCCACAGCGGGGTACCCGTGCTCGGCGGATTCGCAGTAACCGCGGTTCCTGTGGCTTGCAGTTCCTGAAGGAGGTTGTCGGTGGCAAACGCGGGTCGTTCGGTCACGAACGTCTGGACCTTTTGAGCATCTTTGACCCGGGCCGGATAGCTGACCTCGTGCCTGAAGGTGCCGACGATGGTGTCACCTGTCGAGGTGACAGATGCGACGTTGCCGGATCTCACCTGCGTCACGAAGAAGGTGTAGGAGATCGTCGTTTGAGATGTCGTGGCCGCCAGGATCAGGGACGACAGGACCCAGTTGACGATCAGTAGCCCCAGCATCATCAACCAAAACCGTGACCAGCCACTACGTCCACCCGTTTGATCCTGGTCTTTTGGCTTGAGGCCCTCGACCCGCCAAGGCGGAGGGGCTGACCCACTTTGGCGACGCCGGTTGGACCTACCGGCCCAGGTATTGCCGGAAGAGGTGTCTTCCGCCGGGGTTGGATCGGCGGGTGCGGGCTGGCTGGTGAGTACCGACTTTTCTTCGGTGGAAGCTTCGTTCTGACTGTTCTGCGCCGTCACAGATCTCTCCTTGTCTTCGTCATCCCTGTGAAGTATAATCAGTTCTGTTATCAAACATCAAGTCTGATCCGTTTGGATGAGACAGGAGCGAGAAGAAGGGCGGTCATGTTCAAATCAGTAGGCAATTCCCTGATCGTGCGCGGCATCCTTGCTTGCGTCGTTGGGATCGTGGCGCTCGCCTGGCCTGGCGTCACAGTCCTAGCCCTGGTCATACTGTTCGCCGTCTACGCGTTCATCGCGGCGGTTCTGCAAACTGTCCGGGCGTTCAGCAGTGCGAAGGCTGGTCCAGTTTTCGGCCATCTCCTGCTGGCGCTGGTGAACCTTGCGGCAGGTGTTGTCGCCCTTGCGTGGCCCCTGCCGACAACGTTCGTGCTGGTGCTAATCGTTGGCGCTTGGGCAGTAGTCGCTGGTTGCGTCGAGGTCGTGTCCGGTTTCGGAGCCGGGCAGGCCGCAGGCCAGCGGGCGATGTTCATCCTCACCGGATTGGCGTCGATTGCCCTTGGGGTGGTGTTGTTTGCCCGCCCCGGCATGGGTGCCGTCGCCCTGGCGTTGCTGTTTGGGCTGTTCAACCTGGTCTGCGGAGCGTGGATGTTGGCAGAGGGCATCGAGTTGCGCCAATCCCGGCATGACCTGCACTCGATCCTGAGGCACGGCGAGGCGGCCTGAACCGATGGCAGCGCTAGGGGCCATTTGCTCCCTAACACCGGGAGCAAATGGCCGGCATCGGACCGAGGTGGACTGGGCACGTCCCGCGTTTGCCGTCGAAGTGAATCGGCGTAGTAGGCGATGAAGCGGCCGCCGGTTCCACTTCACCTTCCTGCGGGATCCTCAGAGTCCTCGCACGCCAGCACACCGAGCCGGCCGGTCTTGCTAATCAACCCAAACTCCGGGGGTGGCAGATCTCTGCGGGCAGCGGTCGCCGACCGGGCGCGTGAGCGGGGCGTCGAAGTCGTCGTGCTGTCAAACGACCAGAGCCTGGGGGAGACAGCCCGTGCGGCAGCGGCGGGCGGCGCTGACGTGCTGGGCGTGGCTGGTGGCGACGGATCGCTGGCCGCGGTGGCCTCGGTGGCGATAGAGCACGGGCTCCCCTTTGTCTGTGTGCCGGCCGGAACACGGAATCATTTCGCTCTCGACGTCGGGGTGGACCGGCGCGACGTGATCGGTGCTCTAGACGCTTTCTACGAAGGTGTCGAGCGCCTGGTCGACGCGGCCGAGGTGAACGGGCGTACCTTTCTCAACAACACCTCGCTGGGGATCTACGGTGACGCGGTCCGCAGGTCGGCCTATCGTGACGCCAAGCTACGGACACTCCTCGAAACTGCCGACGAGGTGTTGGCTCCCGGTGCCGAGGTACCCGGGCTCCGGCTGGTTGACGACCTGGGGCGAGAGCACCGTCATCTTGCCCTTGTCCTCGTTTCGAACAATCCGTACGCATTGAATTCCCCTCCTGTTCACGGCACACGTCCAGGTCTTGACACGGGGCGCCTCGGGATAGTCATCGTCGGCGTGCCCGGCGAAAGCCCGCGTCTTGCGGCAAGGGCGTGGACCGGGACTCAAGTGGAGGTCAACGCTGACGCGCTCGTGCACGCCGGCGTGGACGGCGAGGCGGTCACCCTGAGTCCACCACTACGTTTCACCATCCGTCCGCGGGTCCTTCGTGTCCTCATCTCGCCCAGCCACCCGGGCGCCTCCATATTGACGTCGGAGGGTCCACGAGCAACTTGGCAAGATGGCCGGGCGCGCTGAGCTCGATCGAGGCCTTGTTCGGGGCCTTGTTCGGGTCGCGGACGTCTCGAGCACACCGTTGGACGCTGGCGTCTTGGTCGGGCGGAACAAAGTGGCGTTCTGCCTGTCACAGCGGCTGGTGCGGCGGGAACCATGCCGGACCGGCCGACGCGTCGGAAGTTTGGCGTTCAAAGATCTTCGGAAAGCCAAGTGCAGGCTACAGTCAATCTTGTAGCCCTACATCAGAAGTGATGTGCTAAGGGACTCGAGTCGTCCTACGGCTCGACGGCGGGGGAGTGTTGCAACAGGACGCGAAGTTGTGAAGTTCCCGAACAAAGACGAGGAGAATGAGGATGACGGTAGTGCCAGCAACCGAGGCGGCGAGTGCCAATCGACTGGACCGACGTAAAGCCCGTACGCGGCAAGCTCTCATTGACGCTGCAGTGCGACTAATCGCCGACGGCCGCAGTGAGCGCGCAAGCATCCAAGAGATCACCGAGGCCGCGGATATCGGCTTCGGGTCCTTCTACAACCACTTTGACAGCAAGGAGCAGTTATTCCAGACCGCGTCCGAAGAGGTGCTCGAACAATGGGGGCAGATGATCGACCGAGCTTGCGTGGGTGTCAACGACCCGGCGAAGCTGTTTTCCATAGCCTTGCGGATCTCCGGCCGACTCGCCTGGACGCACCCCGAGATAGGCCGTTTTCTCGTCGGTGGCGGCCTGGAACTTCTGGACTCCGATCGCGGCTTGGGAGCCCGCGCCCGGCGTGATGTTGAAGCCGGTCAGACGGCGGGCGAGTTCACTATTTCTGACGTTGAAATGGCTGTCAGCGCCGTGGCTGGTGGGCTAATCGGGCTCTTGCGGCGCTGTGAGCGCGATCCCGAAGCAGTGGATGTGAGCTCTGTAGACGAACTCGCCGAAGCCAGCCTCCGGCTACTCGGGGTGCGGCCCGCCGTCGCCAAACGCCTGGCTAACCTTCCCCTTCCGCCTTCCACGGCGTGGCAGCCATAGCAACTGCCCTTAGTTTTGCCGCGCGGGTTGCTACTGCGCCGAGAAAGCCCCCTGTCCTCGACCTGTTCAAGCTCCAAGCGGCGCCGTTTTCATCTGGCGCGATCTTGACGTGCTCAGCACGAGAGGGATACCTTGACTCAAGAGTAGTTGAGCACACAACTATTGGAGAGGATCGAGTTGTTGAAGCTGAAGATAATCATCGCGAGCACACGACCCACCCGCTCGGCCGATCGGGTCGCGCCATGGGTTGTCCGCAGCGCCACCGAACACGGCGCCTTCGATGTCGAAGTTCTCGATCTTCGCGACTGGCCGCTGCCGATCTTTCAGGAACACCTGGGCACGATCGGCGACTTCAGCGACCCGACCTACTCAGTGCCCATCGTGCGCGACTGGAATCGGAAGCTCAAGGAAACTGATGCCCTGTTGGTCGTCACTGCCGAGTACCTGCACTCGATCCCGGGGGTACTGAAGAACGCCTTTGACAACGTGTTCGTGAGCTTCGCTTTGCGCAACAAACCGATCGCAGCTGTTGGCTACAGCGTCGGTGTTGCTGCGGGTGTCCGTGCGGTAGAGCACCTGTTTGCCATCGCGATAGAGGCGGAAATGGTGCCCGTGCGGGACACAGTGTTGATCGCCAAGCTGGAGTCCGCCTTCGGCGTTGAAGGTGTTCCGACGGATTTCGCCACTCGAACGGCAATGGCAATCATGCTCGACGATCTCGCCTGGTGGGCAGAGCTGCTCCGGTACGGGCGGACGAAAGGAGAACTGTTACCCGCCGCGTTCAGGCTCAGGGAGGCAATGGCGAAGGTCCAGCAAGCGACGCGCGAAAGTGCCGAAAGCTCCTCGGTCGATGAGCGCGTTGCGACGGCGGTCGAGAAGAGCCACGGATAGACGAGCAACGCGGCAGATCCGGCGCGGCATCGATGGACATTTCGCTGCGTGGCCACGGACGCGGGTGAAGTCTTCGAATCTGGCGGGTTACGAGGATGATAGAGCGGGCCCGGGGTGAGGTGACACCGAACCGGCGCTCGACGAGACGCAGGCCGAAGACGAAGGAGCCAGGGCCGGCGAGGTGTTGAGTTTCGTCCAGGAAGGGTGTGGCCCTCCGTAAATGACGTACCAGGCCCCGTCTTCCGCCGGACAACTCGGCCCGAGATGTCGACCAGGTCGTCCCACTCGTTTCTGTCTTCATGTCGGTCTCCTCAGCTGACACGTCAAGTGGGGTCACCGCGACCTGCAAAGCGTGTGCCGCGTGCTGATCGACAAGAACAGGTGACCCTCGTTTCAGGCTCAGATGGATTGCGGACTGGGGCCGAAATCACTGTTAATCAGTGCCTTCACCGCGACCGGGGGAAAGCGTGCCGGGATACAAATGGCGTCGACAAACGGTGGCCCCACTCACCACCTGTGGTCGAGGGTGGCAGCAACGAACGAGGTTCTGGCTTGCCGGAGTGCTCCTTTTCATTGCCGCTTGAGGTTTTAGCGTTCGTCCCCGCCGGGGCGTGGGCGTGCGAGTGGTCCACCACTGGTCGCGGCCGCCGGCCTCATCGGCTCAGGCCTGTTCATCACCGATGCGTGTGCCAGGTTAGGAGAGCGTCGCGTATGAGCAGGCGCCTGAGCCTCCAGAACGAGGTCCGGGGCTCTCGAAGGTCTCGGATGGCCGGGATGAATCCGATGTAGACGACCACGACGCCAACGAGATAGATACCTACGCCGACGGCCAGGATCGTGAGTCCAGAACCGGCTGACCACACGCTAGTGACGAGACCGCCGACGGTGACGAACAAGCCGAGCCCTGCGAGCCGTAGCCCCCGAACTGCCAGTCTCCAATGCGGGCTCTCGCGCCGGCGAGTCGCGTCGTCCTCGCGATGGCGGCCGCTGCTCGGCCCGAGAACCATGCATCAATCGTAATCTTGCGGCAAAGAGAAGACCGATGGTGCTTGGCCAACCCACATGACGCAGCCATTGAGGTCTGTCTTGGCCTCAGCTACCCAAGGATGGATTTCTTTGGTTCGAACAGTGACCTCAAGTAATCCTCCATCTTGTCGAAGCTGTCTTCCATGCCATCGAATTTGGTCATGTGGTCGCGGCCTGCCTTGTCGCGGAACGCCAGTTTGTTGATCATCTTCGTCACTCCGTCGGTCTCGTTTAGATCTACCGTCTCGACGGCCTCGGCATCGGGCCAGCCCTCGAACAGCCACGTATCGACGATGCGGGTAGGCGGCTCGACCTCCAAGTAGGTCCCGCGAAACGAGCATTCGGTTCCGTCTTCCGTCACGAAGGCCATGTGGTAGTTCCCTCCGACGCGCAAGTCGGTCGAGCACACCGTCATCCTGTGCTCAAATGGGGCGAACCATTTGCGGACATGCTCCTGCTTCGTCAATACGTCGAAGACGAGTTCGATTGGAGCTTCGAAGTCTCGGGTGAGGAGAATTTCAAGTTCACTCGGAAACTCGATGCTGGCCGTTTTGCGGCGATTAGGCGTCGCTGCCCCCTCCTTGTAGTTGTAGCTCTTTGAGGTATGCGTCCATTCGACCCATTCGGTCGTTCCACGCCTGCTCGTACTTGACCAGCCACTCGCGCAACGGCCGAAGGTGCTCAGCTTCCAGGCGGTACAGCCGACGACGCCCCTCCGCCCGGCAGCTGACGAGTCCTACCTCACTGAGCACCCGTAGGTGTTTTGAAACCTGGGGCTGGGACATCGCGAGGTCGTTCACAATCGTCCCGACGGCCTTTTCGCCCTTGATCAACACGTCCAGGACTTCGCGACGGTGCAGATCACCTAGGGCGTTGAAGACATCCGAAGTCGTGGAAGCGCGGGCCACTTCCCCAATATATTCCGTTATCGACATGTGTCAACCATTTTGGGATGGCCGAAGCAACTTGTTGCCCGTGGCAACGCTCCGCTGGTTCAGACCTCCGCCAACCCGATCGAGCATCGAGGCGAAGGATCGACTCCCCTCGTGGACCGTGCAACGGCATTCAAGCGGCCCGCACCCGGCGGCATTGCTGTTGCGGACTGAGTAAGCGCTCGCCGTCACCTCCGAGGTAACTACGCATATGAGGGATCTCGTCGGTCGGACCGACAACACCTACGACGCCCTCAAGTGGGCCTGCAATTCGCTCAGCGAGCGTTTTCGAGCAATCCGGCTATGGTCGAAGGTCCAAGGACCTCGGCTTCCACCGCCGCGACGTCGGAGCCACACGGTCTGTCCTCGCCCAGCGAGGACACGTAAGAACGAACGGTGCGTTGCAGCACGAGCGCACCCCTGCCGACCCGCTCGGGTGCGGCAAGATCCAGACCTTGCGCGGCGACGAGCGCCTCGATGGCAATGACGCGCCGGAAGGCATCGAGCATCATCGCGTCACGCCGCGCGGCGAGCGCCGCGTTCGTGGCGTCGTCCTCGACGTCGCTCTCTTCTCCCTGGGCGTTGCTCGCCACCGGAGCTGCTAGGTGACGCAGCTCAGCCACGAGGGCGTGAACCGTCTTCAGCAGCGGAGCGAACCCCGAACTCGCCGGTCCACGCGACGAGAGGTTGTCAGGAAGGCCGGACAGGGCGCCTGACAACAAGCGCGCGCTGCGGCTTGCGGCGAGGCTTGCCGTCTGGCAGATGGCCGCGGCGACGGTATCGAGTGCCAGCGCCAGCCCGGCGGTGTGGAAGTTGCCCGTCGAAATGATCGCTTCGTCCTGCGCGACGACCAGTGGATTGTCCCCGGCGCCGTTCAGCTCGGCGTCGAGCGGCGCCCGAAGGAAATCCAACGCCGCGAAGAAGGCTCCGTGTACCTGGGAGACGCACCGGAAACTGATCGGGTCCTGCAGCCGGCGGGCGTGGCCTGGGTCGTGCAGGAGCCCACCCTCGAGATAGCCGAGGAGGCGCTCAGCCGAGCGTGCCTGGCCCGGGGCGGGACGAGCCTTTTGAGCTCGCTCGTCCAATGGCGTCATGTTCGCTCGGAAGGCCTCGAAGCTCAGCGCGGCGCTCAGGTGGGTCGCTTCGAGGAGCTGGCTCGCATCGTTGTAGACAAGCGCCGCCACGCCGGCGGCCACGGCGTTTGAGCTGCAGAGCGCGAGCCCGTCCTTTGGACCCAGGCGCACCGGCTCGAGCCCGACACGGGCGAGCGCCTCGGCGCCGCTTAGGACCTCGTTGTCGACCTCGGCCAAGCCCTCGCCGAAAACGACCAGTCCGATGTGGGCGAGCAGGCAGAGGTCCGAGATACCGGTCGAGCCGATTTCGGGCACTTCCGGGTGCACGCCCCGATTCAGCATCTCGACGAGCAGCTGGGCGACGGACGGCTGAACGCCACTTCCGCCATGGGCCATTTGGTTACACCGTGTGAGGACGCTGGCACGTACCACCTCGCGTGAAAGGGGCGGACCGACCCCGTTGGCGCGGCCCCGCACCGTTCGCTCGCTGAATGCGGCAAGCTCCTCTTTCGGCAACGAGTAGGTGACTCGGGGGCCGAGGCCGGTGGTGAGCCCGTAGGCCGCCTCTCCCCCAGCCACAGCCTCTTCGACGACAGTCCGATCGCGGGCGAGCCTCTCTACGGCGTCCTCCGAGAAGACGACGCTCGTGCCGTGGCGCGCGACGGCCGTCACCTCCACGGGCGTGAGTGCCCGACCGGAAAGCACGATCTGACCATTGCGTTCCATGGCGCCTCCCCGGCCGCTCAGGCGAAACGAAGCCGCTGGCCGAGTCCTTGTTCGGCCGCTCGCTCCAAGAACAAATTGCCAAGGGCGATATCCGAAAGCGAAAGGCCCCGGTGCCAGAACAGGATCGTTTCGTCCGGTCTCTCGCGCCCGGGCTTCCGACCGACGACGATTTCACAGAGCTCCCCGTAGAGCGTCTCTCGGGTGAGCTTGCCGGTGTCCACGTGAGCCTTCAGCGCGCCGAACCTCCCGGTCGCCGACTGCCCCCAATCGTCGACGACGATCTTGTCCATGATGTCGGTGAGCGAGAGCTCGACCGCGCTCATCGTCCCGTACGGGATGACGAGGGCCCCCTGTTTGATCCATTCCGTCCGGAGCAACGGTTCGGGCCGTCGAAGCCGCGAGGCCTCGATCACGACGTCCGCGTCACGAACGCAGGTTTCCCAGTCCGCAGTGACCATAACCGCAAGGCCCAGCTCGTCCTGGACGCGACGGGCAAGTGCCTCCCGGCTCTCGGGGCGTCGCGAGTGCAAGCGGATCTCCTCGAAGTCGAACAGCCCGCCGAGCAGGCGAAGGTTCCAGTAGGCGGTCCCCCTGGCCCCGATGTGCGCGAGCACCCGTGCGTCTGGCCGAGCGAGGTAGCGAGCGCCGATCGCAGTCATTGCGCCAGTGCGCATCGCGGTGATGGCGGTCGCGTCGACTATGGCCGTTGGTACCCCCGTTGCCGAATCGAAGAGGTTCAACACCGCGACCTCCGAAGGTAGACCAAGCAGATGATTGTCCACGAAGTCTCCGACGATCTTCACCCCGGCGAGACCCAAAGGGCCGATCGACCCTCGCAGGATGTTGAAGTGCCCGTCGACCGACGGGTTCGGCTCAAGATGCACACGGGGCTCGATCACCGCCTCACCGAGGCCCTGAGCGCGAAGGCCCATCTCGATCGCGCCAAGAATGTCCTCGTCGGAAACATCCAGGCGATCAACGTCTTCTCCGTTCAAGAAGATGAGATGGAGGGCGCTCGCGCTCACCCGACCGTTCTCCCGAAGGAGTGACTGGCGGCTTGAACAACGAGAATGCGCAGAACGGTACTCGGCAACGCCCGACCGTGGTTGTTCGTCCCGACTGTCCTCACATCCATTCGGCACCACGCCTCGAGGGAGTAAGCCGCCAGTCGGAGACTAGTTGAAGTCGGTCCTCCGACGTCGGCTGAAGATCGATCCGACCCGCGATCACCAGCGCGTGGGTGAGAGCCGAATTGGCACTAGTCAGCTCCTCCAAGATCCATTATCATGACTGCTTCACGAGCCTGAAGGGAGGTGCCCGATGAACGAATTCATCATGTTTATAAAGACGGGCGCCCTCAAGCTCGCTGCCTGCTGAGCCCCTCAGCAGCGCCACTTTGATCTAGCCGTCTCGCCACTCCACGCGTGCGAACGCGCTCCCACCACTCCCGTGCCGTCGCGCGTGCCTCGACATGAACGTTGGACATTCGCATTCCGCTTCCATGAAAGGAACACATCGTGAATCCAGCTCTGCTTCAACTGGCGCGTCAGCGCCAAGAAGAGCTCCGCCGCAAGGTTGAGTTCCAACAACGACACGGTCCACCACAGAGGGCGAAGGAGGTCACCTCGCGACCGAGTCGCGTACGCGCAAGGGTGGGCTTTCTCCTCGTCGGAGTCGGCAACCGACTCCTCATCGGATCCGGCACTGCTCGGTAGACGGTCTCGAAATGCCCAGCAATCTCCCAGGCGAACCTGCGTGACCAGACTCCGCAATGCCACCGCGAAGGTGGTCGTCCGCGATCAGGACTGCTTCAGGTTCGACTCGTGGCAGGTCTTCGAGCATATCGAGGAGCCACAGGGCCAGCCCGCTGCTGACGAGTGCCGTCGTCGGATCCAAGGGTTCCGGGCCAACTGGGAGAAGGCTTGTCCCGGGCGGTTTCGTGTCTCGTGGAGGACTTCGAATCGCTCCCGGTGCACCTCAGGTTCCTGGCCGAGCACTGGCGTCGCGTCCGCCACACGAATTTGATATTGGTTAACCGGCCAATGGAGGCTCAGCTCGCAGAAGCGGCTTGATGGTCCACCGATCGGGAGTCGCTCGGGTGCATCCTGAGCCCGAGCACGATCCTGGAGGTGTGACATGACGGTGCGGCCGGTGTGCTTGGATGCTGGTCACGCCGGTGGAGCTCAGCGAGGTGCCGGAGTTTCATCGGCAACTGGTCGGTCAGCGACCATGAGATCCTCTCTCCTGGAGGCGGCCACGGCCCTCAGCGACGATGCGGCGTGTCTCCAGTACCTCGTATCGACGTTCGGAGACGCCGACGTCTGCGTCTTCGAAATCTGGCGCGATGAAGCAGCCCATAATGAATCGCTGCTCCGCGAAGATGTCCGAGCGATCGTCGACGTTGCGCGGCTGCTGATCGCCAGTGTGGGTTCGCAGGTACGCCTTGAGGTCTCTGGCGGCAAGGGCCCGTAACCCGCGTCTCTAGCCGGCAACGATCTGGAGCGCAGCTCGCGTCGCGTCACTCAGCTAGGAGTCGATTCTGGGAGTGAATGGTCTCGCCTCTGGCCAGCATGTCAACGAATTGCTCGATACGCCGGGCGCGGGTGTCCGCTCGCTTTGCGCTGGCGATTCGGTACAGGACGGAGTATCGGTTGGAGCTTGTGAGCTGCTCAAAAACCGCCCGTGCCCGAGGATTGGCATTCAAGGCCTTGGCGAGGTCTTCGGGAGCTTCGATCGCGGCCTGCCCGGCATAAGCGGCTTCCCATCGCCCATCACCCTTGACGGCGGACACCTCATACTCCATGTAGGCGGACAAGCAACTCCACGCTGACGGACAGCAGAACTCCATGTCGGCGGACAGCAAAAGTCCGCACATCCACCAGTACGGCCCTCCAGGGGGGTGTTCTCGATGGCGTCCCTAATGCCGTCGATCACCCCCACTGGAGAGCCGATGACCAAGTCTGGCAGGCACATCATGGAGATCCTGGAAGCTTTCGACCTCACCCACTGCGCCCATGCCGCAGCCAAGCTGACCGGGGCCGACCCGAAGACGGTGGCGCGTTACGTGGCCATCCGCGAGGCCGGCGGGAACCCGTTCGAGCCAGCGCCCAGGTCGAAGATCATCGACCCGTACCTCGTGAAGATCGAGGAGCTGGTGGAGCGATCGCACGGCAAGGCGCGCGCCGACGTCGTGCACGCGAACCACATCGTTCCCATGGGCTTTACGGGCGACGAGCGCACCACCCGCCGTGCGGTCGCCAAGGCCAAGGAGGCTTACGACCTCGGTCACCGCCGCACCTACAGGCCCTGGGTGCCCGAGCCGGGGATGTGGGCGCAGTACGACTGGGCCAAGGGCCCTGAGGTCTGCGGGCGGCCCAGTTGTCTGTTCTGTGCCTGGGTGGCCTGGAGCCGGTTCCGGGTGGTGATCCCTACCTGGGACCGCACCCTTGCCACCACCGTGGCCTGCATCGACGCCATGCTCCGCCGCTTCGGGGCGGCACCGACTTACCTTCTCACCGACAACGAGCGGGTCGTGACGATCGACCGGGTGGCCGGGATCGCCGTGCGCCATCCCGTCATGGTGGCGGCAGGCCGCCACTACGGCCTCGTGATCGAGACCTGCGTGCCCTATGACCCCGAGACCAAGGGCGGCTCGGAGTCGAGCGTCAAGATCGCCAAAGCCGATCTCGTGCCGACCGAGGCCAACCTGCTCGACGACTACGCGAGCTTCGGCGCCCTCGTGAACGCCTGCGACAGCTTCTGTGAGGTGGTGAACGCCCGCCCGCATTCAGAGACCCGCCGAGCTCCGGCAGAGATGCTGGCCGAGGAGCGGACCCGCATGCACCCCCTTCCCCGCGAGGCATTCACGGCCGCCCTCGGAGAGACCCGGGTCGTGAGGGACGACCGCACCATCAGGTTCGGTGCCGTGCCCTACTCGCTGCCGAAGGCCTGGATCGGCCAGGAGGTCTGGTGCAGGGTGCAGGGTGACGAGCTGGTGGTGGTCGGCAGGGGCTCTTCCGGTCTCGAGGAGATCCACCGCCACGAGCTGTCGACGCCGGGGAACCCCCGCATCCTCGACGAGCATTACCCGGAGTACCCGCCCGGGAACGGGCCGAAGATCCGCCCCTTACGCCCGAAAGACGATGCTGAACGGGCCTTCCTGGCGCTCGGCGACGGGGCCGAGCGATGGCTACGGGAGGCGTGCGGGACCGGCGTCTCGCGCATCAGATCCAAGATGACAAAGGCCGTCGAGCTGGCCGCCCTCGTGGGCACGACGCCGGTGGACCGGGCTCTCGGCATGGCGGCTCTCGCCGGGCGCTTCGAAGATGGTGACCTGGCCTCTGTCGTCGAGCACCTGGGCCGGAGCGATGCGGTCGAAGACCTTGTGTACGCCGACGAGGCTTACTCGGCCCAGCCGGGCACCTCCTCGTGGGAGGGCTTCGGGCGATGATGCACCCTCCTACGTACATCGAAGGGCCACTGCGTCCTCACGAGGTGAGCGAGCTGGCCGAGCTCATGGATGACCTCGACGCCTTCGTGACGACCCTCGATCAGCTGCCCGAGGATCTCAGCATCCGGATCAGGTGGTGGGTCTTCCGGCTCGAGAGCACGCGACCTCGGCCATGAAGCTCCCGGAGCCGCCACCGCTCGGAGACGAGCTCACCCAGCTGCTGAGACGTATGCGCCTGCCCTACATGCGGGCGGCTGCCCCCGAGGTGATCGCCACGGCCAAGTCTCAGCGTTGGGACCCCGCCGAGATGCTGCGTGTCCTCCTCGCCGAGGAGGTCGCCGGCCGAGACCGCGCCACCCGCGCCCAGCGGCGGCGGGCGGCGGGACTTCCCGCCGGGAAGACCTTCGCCAGCTGGATCGAGGCCAAGTCCTCCATCCCCGTCCCCACCCAGAGCGCTCTTCGCACCCTCGAGTGGGTCGGCCGGGCGGAGAACCTGGCGATTTGCGGCCCGTCGGGCAGCGGCAAGTCGCACTTTTGTGAGGCAATCGCCCATGCCGTCATCGACGCCGGCATGCGAGTGAGCTGGTTCAGCCTCGAGTCGCTGACGGCCACCTTGGCGCGAGCCAAGATCGACGCCTCGATCACTCGTGTCGTCGCCCGCATCTGCCGGGCCGACCTGGTCGTGGTTGACGACATCGGGATGCTGCCCGCGGGAGCCGACGCCGCCGAGGCCTTCTACCGGGTGGTGGACGCCGCCTACGAGCGGCGCAGCCTCGCCGTCACCTCGAACATCCATCCCTCCGGCTTCGACACGATCATGCCGAAGTCGATCGCCACAGCCGCCGTCGACCGCTTACTGCACCACGCCCATCTCGTCGCCACCGAGGGTCCTTCGGTGCGCCTCGAAGAAGCTCTCGCCGGCATCGGCGTCGTCTCCCTCACGCCCGGCGCGTCATGAGCCCGTCAGAGCCGTCAGACAACAGATGACGCCATCATGAAAGTTGCCGGATGTGGAGAAGTCCTGTCCATCCACTTGGAGAACTGCTGTCCGCCGAGATGGAGAAGCCCTGTCCGCCTACGAGGAGTTCCTGCTGTCCCTTGACAACCCTTTGCTTTCCGCACCTCGTCGTCTCCTGGCGGCTGCATTCGACCAGCTGCGGTCAGCTTTTCGACGATGGCGACGTTCCGTTGAGACCACGGGCTTCGAGCCTTTCGAGGCGTGAAGCGTCGACGGAAGGTCGCCGCGTCACGCCGCCCAAGTTGGCCGTCAATCCACCCGAAACAGATGGCCTCCTCGAGCGCCTCGTCGTACGAGAGCGTTGTCGGTTGGGTCGTACCTCTCTTGGCCAGCACGAGCCACACGCCGTCTGAGTCGGAGTGGTGGGCGCGCAACCAGGCTCGCCATTCCCTAATGCCGGCGACGACTAGCTCTGGGGATTCCACCGCTCGAGGGTATCGCTGAGCGCCCGAGGCGTCCCCGCCAGAGTCGACGAGGCGATGCCTGTAGTGCCGCGCTTGATCGGTCGGCCGTTGACTTATAGTCTTCTGTAGGTGACTAGAGAAGTACTGAAGCAATCGATCAGTTTTCAGCTGAGCCCCAACTCCGGGGTGCCCGCGTATCTGCAACTGGCACAGCAGGTCAGGCAAGCCATCCGGATGGGAGTGTTGGACGTCGGCGACAAGTTGCCAACGGTCAAAGAGGTGGTCACCGAGGTGGCCGTCAACCCGAACACCGTGATGAAGGCCTATTGGCAACTCGAACACGAAGGGCTCGTCGAAGGACGCCAAGGTGTCGGCACATTCGTCTCCCGCCGCCCCTCAGGCCCACCCCCCGACACGCAGGCACGGTTGGCCCGAAGTCTTGATCAGTGGGTGAAGGCGGCGCGAGATGAAGGCCTTGACGACGAGTCCATCGAATCCATGCTGCACGCCACGCTCTCCGGCTCAAGCGCCGAGAAAACGGCGTGAGCACCGCCTCCGCAATCCACACCTCGGGGCTGGGCAAGCGCTATGGCTCCAACTGGGCACTTCAGGACTGTTCGGTGTCGGTGCCCCCCGGTCATGTCACGGCGTTGGTGGGTCCGAACGGGGCGGGGAAGACCACGTTGCTGAAGCTCCTCGTCGGGCTGTGCGCCCCAAGTTCGGGTGAGGCGGAAGTGCTCGGCCAAGTTCCCGGGCAGAGCGAAGAGTTCTTGGCCAGCATCGGATACCTCGCGCAGGACGTGCCCCTCTACAAGCACCTCAGTGCCGACGACCATCTGAGGATCGGCATACACCTCAATCTTGACTGGGATTCCGATGGGGCACGAGAACGACTCGCGGCGCTGACCATCCCCATGAACCGGCCGGTCGCCACTCTCTCGGGTGGCCAGCGAGCCCAGGTTGGCCTGAGTCTCGTCTTGGCGAAGCGACCTCGGCTCCTGCTTCTCGACGAACCAATGGCCGCGCTCGACCCGTTGGCGCGCCGCGAGTTCCTGGAGTCCCTCGCCGCAGCTGTTGCGGACGGGGGCCTTTCGGTCGTCGTCTCCTCGCACCTGCTGCACGACCTCGAGCGAGTCTGCGACCACTTGATTCTCCTGAGCGCTTCGCGAACGCAGCTCTGCGGCACCATCGACGAGTTAATCGCTGGACATCGCAGCCTGGTCGGTCCGCGTCGGGGTCTGAGCGAGATCGAACCAGGTCTCACGGTTATCAAGGTGACCCAAACAGCCAAACAGACGCGCCTTCTCGTGCGGGTGAGTGGTCCGGTCCTCGATCCGTCTTGGGAGGTGGCCGAAGTGGGATTGGAGGACATTGTCCTCGCCTACATGGAACACGGTGAAAGGCCGCCAGTAGCTCAGCTCGTCGGACTCGGACGTGCGCAATGACCTTTCTTATCTGGCGCCTCCACCGGAGTCAGCTACTCATCGCGGGCGGGTGCTTGATCGCCCTCACGGCCTTGCTCTTGTTCCTGCCGAAGAGCGAGGACCATCTCATCGAGACGATCGACTACCTCACCATCGGTGTCCCTCTTCTTCTTGGCCTGTTCTGGGGTGCACCGCTTCTTGCCAAGGAGTTCGAGGAAGGGACGAACAGCCTCGCGTGGACCCAATGCGTCACACGACGCCGCTGGTTGAACAGCAATCTGCTGTGGATGATTCTCGTCGCCGCAGGGTGGGGCGCATCGGTCACTGCCGTCGTGACGTGGTGGAGTCTTTCTGAGATTTCACTTGGCCGTTCCCGGCTGGGCCCAGGGCCGTTCGACATCCAAGGGATAGTGCCCGTGGCGTATTCGGTGTTCGCCGTCGTGCTCGGCGTTGTCGTGGGCGCGATGTTGCGTCGAGTAGTTCTCGCCATGGCGACGACGTTGGCTGCGTTCGCCGCGGTGCGCATCGTGATCGCCGGACTCATTCGACCGCACTTCATGAGCCCGCTTTCGCAAGTAACCCCCATCGGTCCAGACTCCGGTGCGCTTCCCCAAGGTGCTTGGTTGCTTTCAAATGCCACGTACGTCGGGCCGAACGGCAGGAACTACGGGGCCTTCGTCACCTCATCGCAAGCTCCAGCTGCTTGTCGCCCAGGCGTCTCGGATTCCTGTCTTGCCAATCACGGCTTCCACCTGCTGCTCACATATCAGCCAGCCGACCGATTCTGGGCCTTCCAAGGGATCGAGACAGGCCTCTTCGTCGTCTTGACTGCTTGCGTTGTCGCATTGGCTTACCGAATGGTCGTCACCCGCGATGCGTGAAAAACTCCCGCCACCAGAGCGAACCCACCGCAGGTAGCTGTCGCGACTAGCCGCCGACTGCGCCAATATGTCATCGCACATATCCCCGCTCTAGTGGTGCTCTAGTGGTGAATCACGCGTACAGGCGGCGCAGCCACCAGTAGGTGAGACCGCACAGCGCCAGGGCAGCGGCGAGGAAGATTCCCATCTCGGCCCACTGGAACGGCCAGAAGCGACTCGCCGGCTGATAGCTGACGATCGTGTGAATGGTCGAGGCGAGCTTCGTGATGCACGCGTTGATGGCATCTGGCTTTGCCCCCGGAGTGTTCGGGGCCGAAGCGGCCAGCTGGTTCGAGAGCTGCTTGATCACCGGGCATGTCTGGAATAGGTAATGGCTCGTTGGCGCGTGCCCCGCCTTGTCAAGCGCAGTCGTCGAGTACACCCATCCGTTCGGGACCTTCACCAGCGGAGCGGTGAGTGCAACCTGGCCTATCGCCGGCGTGTGGAAACCGTTCTGGGTATAGGCATTCAGATACATCGTCCCTTGCGCTTCCCCGAAAACAAAACCGGGACCGGAGGCTGTAGCGAGGGGGAGAAACTCGTGCACGGGCGATGCGAGATGTGGACGAACCCAGTACGTCACCGCGAGGCGCGCCGCCACAAACCCCGCGCCCGTTACGGCCATCGCCGCTACGGTCCTGCGCAGCAGCACACCCGCCGCCGCCCCGAGCGCGAAGGCGAAGGCCGCATACCCGATCGGCGCAACACCGTGGAAACTGAAGTTCGCGACGCCGAAGCGGTTCTGGTTCACTGCATCGAGCGGGCTCGCCCACCAGTCGGCCATCCATGTGAGCAGTCCGCCAATTGCCATGGACGCGACTCCGACCAGCCCGAGTTTCACGGCGAGCCAACGCCTCCGGGTGACGCTCTGGGTCCAGGCCAGGCGGAAGGTACCGGTCTCAAGCTCCCGGGCGATGAGCGAGGCCCCGAAGAAGAGCCCCACAAGTGCTGGCGCGATGGCCACGACAAAGGGCAGCGCGCCCTGGAGCGGCTTGTCCAAGTTGAGCACCGGGTTCGGCGCCGTGGCGCAGTCCCTCGCAGCCCTGCAGGAGCTCTCGAATGCGTCGTACACGTGCGCGAGGTGCGGGCCTGTGATGGCGAGGACGATCGCGAACACAACGAGCAGACCGAGACCGATAACTCCCTCAGTGCGGAATTGGCGCAGCGCGACCCGGATCACGAACGGACCTCCAGTTTCGGGCGGCGGTCGGCTTCGACCTCGTGGGACATGTAGGCGAGGACGAGGTCCTCGAGATCGAGCTGTTCGACCGACCAAGAGGGATCGAGAATGGGATCATCGGCTCGCACGACGAGAGAACTCTGCTTATCGGTGTGGCTCTCGCTGATGACCTGCTGATCGTGCGGGAGGGCGTCGCGATCGTGGCGTGGTCCCGTCAGCAGGTGATGGGATGCGAGCAGCTCGTCGATGTCGCCCGCTAACCGGACCCGGGAATCGACGAGCACGACGAGGTAGTCACAGACCCGCTCCAGGTCGGCGACGAGATGCGAAGAAAGGATCACGCTGGCGCCGTGCTCTGCGACCACCTCCATCAGGCCTTGAAGAAACTCGCGCCGGGCAAGGGGATCGAGCCTCGCGACCGGCTCGTCGAGCAGGAGCAGCTCCGGCCGCTTCGCCACCGCCAAGGTGAGGGCGAGCTGGGCGCGCTGGCCGCCGGAGAGCTTGCCGGCCTTCTGGCGGGAGTCGAGCCCAAGCTGCTCGATCCGTGCCTCAGCGAGCGCTTCGTCCCAGCTCGGGTTCATCCTCGCGCCGAGCCACAGGCGATCGCGAGTCGACATTCCCGCGTAGGTGGGAGTCTCTTGGGCGACGAAGCCGACGCGGGCCAGTTGGCTCGGGCTGGTGCCAGGTTGTCCACCCAGAACAGCGATCGATCCAGCGTCCGGACGAAGGAGTCCGACCGAGAGCTCGAGGAGCGTCGTCTTGCCTGCGCCGTTCGGTCCGACGAGTCCGACCACCTTGCCAGCGGGAATGACAAGCGTGCACTCGGAGAGAGCCCACTTGTGCCCGTAGCGCTTACCGAGGCCGCTGGCCTCCAAGACGGCGGTCACGCTACGCCTTGTGCGGAGGTGGACCAAAGGACGTCGCGAAAGAGCGCCTCGATGCTCTCCTCATCGAGCCCCGCTTGCCGCGCCTTTTCCAGCCAGCGTTTGAGGTCGTGACGAAGGGGGCCATGCGCCGCCAGGGAGTCGTCGCTGAGCGTCCTTATGACGAAGGTACCTACGCCCGGCCGTGCGGCCACGAGGCCGAGGTGCTCAAGCTCCTTGTAAGCCTTGAGCACCGTGTTCGGGTTGATCGCCACGGTGGCGACCACCTCCTTGACGGTCGGGAGCTGGTCGTCGACGTCGAGGAACCCCAGTCGGAGCGCGTGGCGCACCTGCTGGACGATCTGCTGGTATGGCGCGACTCCCGAGCGCTTGTTGAGGTGGAATTCGATCATCCTTGACTCCATTTACCTAGATTCCTAGGTAACCTAGTGACAACAGCGCCACTCGTCAAGGCGTTCCGGTCGATCATGAGGAAGCGCCGCCTCAGCGCGGTTGGCTGTTCGTTCTCACGACCGGCGCGCACGTAACCGTCTATTGATTGCACGTATACATCAAGCGTATGCTCGCGGGTATGAGTGTTCCCATGGCCCTACTCGGGCTCCTCGAGCGTGAACCGAGCCACGGCTACGAGCTGAAACGTGACTACGACATCTACTTCGGCCGCGGCCGGCCACTTCCTTTCGGCCAGGTGTATGCCACGCTGGCCCGCCTAGCGAGGGACGGAAAGGCGATTGCCGGGGTGGCAGAGCCTGGAGCCGGTCCCGATCGCAAGCGCTACACGATCACCGAGACCGGGAGGCACGAGGTCGAGGCGTGGCTAGGCGAACCGATCCCGCCGGAGCCCTATCTCCAGACCGAGCTCTTCGTGAAGGTCGTACTCTCGCTCATGCTCGGCCGCCCTGCCGAGGAGTACCTAGACGCGCAGCGCGCCGCCCACCTCCGACGGATGCGCGAGCTCACGGATCTCAAACAACGAGGCAACCTCGTCGACGCCCTACTCGCCGACCACGGCCTCTTTCATTTGGAGGCCGACCTCCGCTGGATCGACCTCACCGAGGCGCGACTCGCGGCACTAGCAAAGGAGGTGGAGTCATGAACAGGTCAAGCGGTTCCTCCGCGGTCGTGGGCGAAGGCACGATCCTCGAAGCGCGAGACCTCGTGCTTTCCTTCGGGGAAACCCCAGCGCTTCGTGGGGCGAGTGTCTCGGTGAAACGAGGCGAGGTCGTCGCCGTGATAGGCCCGAGCGGTTCCGGCAAGTCCACTCTGCTCTACTGCCTGGCAGGCATCCTCGTTCCGGATTCCGGCGAGGTCCACTTCGAGGGGCGACGCATCGACACCATGCGGGAGGCCGAGCGCTCCAGGCTGCGGCGCGATCACTTCGGCTTCGTGTTCCAGTTCGGTCAGCTCGTGCCGGAGCTGACTGCCGAGGAGAACGTCGCGCTGCCGCTCTTGCTTGGTGGCGCGCGCCGTGAGGAGGCACTGCGTGAAGCGCAAGGCTGGTTCGAACGCCTCGACCTCGAAGGCATGGAACGCCAGCGCACCGGCGAGATGTCCGGCGGACAGTCCCAGCGCGTCGCCTTGGCGCGCGGTCTCGTCGCGCGTCCCGAGGTGCTCTTCGCCGACGAACCGACCGGGTCACTCGACTCTTTGAACGGGGAGCTGGTCATGGGCTTGTTGGCCCGCGCCGCCCGTGAGGAGGGATCGACGGTGATCCTCGTCACCCACGAATCACGTGTAGCCGCCTACGCCGACCGCGAGGTGATCGTGCGCGATGGCAAGGTGACCTCGGCCGAAGGAGCCTTTCGGTGATCCGCCTCGGCCTTCGCTTGACGCTCGGAAGTGGTCGCGAAGCCGCACTGCGCGTCCTTGTCACCGCGGTGGCCGTCGCCCTCGGCGTCGGTCTGTTGTTGGCTGCGCTGGCCGGAGTCAATGGGCTTCACGCCCAGACGGACCGTGGTGCGTGGCTTGACACCTCGGCGCAAGCGTCACCACCAACCTCGGCATCCGATCGGCTCTGGTGGCTGTCGAGCACCGACCAGTTCGACAACCTGGCGATCGACCGGATCGACCTTGCGGCCACCGGGCCGAGCGCCCCGGTCCCACCGGGGCTTTCCCACCTGCCGGGACCCGGTGAGTACTACGCGTCGCCCACCCTGACCGCTCTCCTTAGTTCCGAACCGGCGAACGAGCTGCGTGACCGGTATCCGGGACGTCAAGTTGGCACCATCGGAGCGGCGGCGCTCCCGTCCCCGAACTCGCTGATCATCGTCGTCGGACACACCGCCCGCCAGCTCTCGCAGGTCCCTGGGGCGGTCGAGGTCGGGGCCATCCAACGCACGCCGGCCAACTGTTACGCATGCCAGAACGCCGTCGGGAGCGGAACCCTTCTGCAGTTCATTCTGGCCGGCGGAGCCATCGCCCTCTTGTTGCCGGTGTTGATCTTGATCGCGACCGCGAGCCGGCTGTCGGCCGCGAGACGTGAGGAGCGCTTCGCCGCCATGCGCCTCGTCGGCGCCACGCCGCGTCAGGTCGCTGTGATCTCAGCGGTGGAGGCCGTGGTCGCGGCAGTCGCGGGTGTTGCAGTCGGCTTCGCATTCTTCTTCGTCTTCCGACCGCTGCTCTACCGCGTCCCATTCACCGGAGCGCCCCTCACTGAAGGCGACCTCTCGCTGCACTGGGTTGACATCGTGCTCGCCGTGGTCGGCGTCCCAGTCGCCGCCGTCGTGTCGGCGCGCCTCGCGCTTCGCCGAGTCCAGATATCGCCGCTCGGCGTGAACCGACGAGCGGCGTCCCGCCCACCAGGCATCGTACGGATCATCCCGCTGCTCGCCGGCATCGCCGTGCTGGCGTACTTCGACGCGGCCGGCAAGCCGGGCGCCGTCGGCGGCCAGCTTCTCGAGCTGCTCGTGGGATTCGTGCTCCTAGTCGTGGGGCTGGTTCTCGCTGGGCCGTGGTTCACGACGGCGGGTTCTCGACTCATGGTGAAGCGAGCCAGTCGCCCCGCCACGCTCATCGCCGGGCGCCGGCTCCTCGACAATCCCAAGGCGGCCTTCCGGTTCATCAGTGGGCTCGTGATCGCCCTCTTCGTCGCGAGCGCCATGATCGGGGCGCTCAGTTCCATCACCGCCGTCAGTAATTCCGGCGGAGCAAGCGCGGGGAGAGACACCCTGGCCGACCCGTTCTGCAGCTTCTCGAGGACGAACTGTCCCGCCTCCGCCGAAGTCCCTTCCGTCCCAGGCCAGGTGCTTGCCGAGCTCCTCACGACGCCAGGAGTGCGCAGCGTGACGGTGGTCCACGAGAGCCCATCCCAAGCGCAGCAGACGAGATCGTTCGGAGTCGTCGCGTGCGACCAGCTGCTGAAGACGCCCGCGATCGGCAAGTGCGCTCCGGGAGCGACAGTGGCCAGTCTCGGCTACTTCCTTTCGAACCTCCTTGGGCACCATTCGCACGCCTCGTCGACGGTCTGGCCCACCGCGGACCTATCAGCGGCAAACGCCGCGCGTCTTCCCGTCGACGCGGTCGTCGTCGCCACCGACGGGTCGTCGAGCTCGATCGAACGGGCACGGACGACGCTCGAACGGGTCTTTCCCTTCAAGGGAACACCGGTCGCAGTCGAGGCGTTCAATCCGTCGACCACGCGCCTCCTCGCAATGATCCAGGACATGACCGACGTGATCATCGTGGCGAGCCTCATCATCGCCGCCTGCAGTCTCGCAGTGAACATCGTCGCCGGGTTGGGCGAGCGGAAGCGCCCGTTCAGCTTGCTCCGGCTCGCCGGTGTCCCGACCGCGCTCTTGCGTCGCGTCCTCGCGCTGGAGAGTGCATTGCCGCTCTTCCTTGTCGCCGCAGTGTCGATCGTGGTCGGCCTCGTGTCGGCTGCCCTCTACCTCCACTCCCAGGTCGGCATCGCGTTCCGAATCCCGGGCATGGCGTACTGGGCGACCGTCCTCGGCGGACTCTCGGCTTCGCTCGCGATCATCGCCTCGACTTTCCCTCTCCTCAACCGGATCACGGGACCTGAGGTCGCACGGAACGAGTGAACACGCCGAACTGGTTTCGCGAAGATGACCGATCGTGATCGGCAGACGGTTCGACAGCCTCCGGTCCGGACCTCTTGACGCTACGGCTGAGCCTCAATGCCGGTCGTCACGCAATCAGGCTGCTCCAGAGCGTTGACCCATCAACGAAGCGGACGACCGCGGTCCACGCTTGCCTACCCAGTTCCATCAGTCGCTGAGCTATCAACCGGCCAGTCGCTTTCTGGTGGATCAGCCGCCTACTTGCGTGAACGTCCAGGCGGGTGAGAGGTCTCCGTCGCGGATCGATTGCCGCGCGGTGGAAGCTGACTGCCCGGATTCAAGGAGTCGTTTCTTATGAGCGATCACATTTCAGCGCGAAAGCGCAGTTCGGGGCCGGAATGGCACCTACGGGTTCGCTCGCTCACATTCCCTGTCACAAAATCATGGCCTGCGGTGCTTAGGAATTGATGGGGACCGCATTGACCTTGTCGCCTGACGCGAGGGGTGGAGCTCTGCCAGCATCGAACGGCTTCGAGGAGTTCTTCCGGACGGAGTATCCGTTGCTAGTGCGGATCGCCTACGGCATCGTTCGCGAGACACACCTAGCAGAGGACGTCGCCCAGGACGTTCTCATCGCAGCCCAGCAGAGATTTCCAGATCCTCTCGGATCCGACCACGCGCGGGCCTGGGTCAAGATCGCGACGACCCATGCGAGCTTGAACGCCATCCGCAGCAGCCGTCGCCGTCAGGTTCGCCAAGCGCGCGCCCCGCAGGCAAGGCCGGCGACCGGCCCGGAGGAGCTCGCCATCGCGAACGAAGAAGGTCGTGAGGTACGGAGCGCGCTCGCCCGCATGCCGAGACACGCCGCGACGGTTCTCGTGCTTCGCCACAGCGGGCTCAGCTACGCCGAGATCGCCGGGGCGATGGAAGTCCATATCGGACAGATCGGGACGATGTTGCGGCGCGCCGAGGCCAGATTTCGTAAGGAGGTTGATCATGCGACACGTTCCTGACGGCACGCTTCGTCGCCTCGTCGACGAGCCGTTCGCCGTCGCCGACCGCGACGCTAGACACGTCGGGGGATGCGGGCGTTGCCGGGCGCGATCGCAACGGATCGCCGAGGACGCCGCGACAGTGGAGCGATTTTTCGACGTGCGGGTGACCGCCGACACCGATAGGGGGCTTATCCGCTCTCGAGGGTCGCTCGTCGAACCGGCTTCTAGCCGGACGACATGGCGCGTCGGTCCGCGCCGCAGCTGGCGATTAATGGGCGCTTCGCTCGGCACCAGCGCCTCGCTCGCCGCGCTCGGCGTCGTGATCGTCGGGGTCGCCGCCGCTGCGACGCTCACCACCGTCTTCGCGCCGACCCAGGTCGCCAAGGTGCCTGTGAGCCAGGCCGACGTGCAAGAGATAACCCAATTGATGGGGCTCAACACGACGACCTCGTTCGACGGATTCAAGAGTCCGTCGGGATCAGAGACGCTGCCTTTCGGCATGCTGAGCTGGACGTCGTCGGGAGGCGCCGGGCAGGTCGCGTCCCTCGCGGACGCAGAGGCGGCCACGGGGCTCTCGGTGACACTTCCGACCACGCTCCCGAACGGCGTGAGTGGGATCGATCGTTACGCGGTCTTGCCGAAGGTCACTGCGACGATCGCATTTGGTGCCAGCGCGGGATCCGGCCTCTCGGGCAGTTCGCTCGTAGTGAGCCTCGGCCCGGCGGTCGCAGTGTCCTACAGCGGTGCGACGACGATCGATGGTATCGGCCCGCTGGCGATCCTCACCGTGGCGCAACCGATTGTGACCTCGACCGGCGCGACAACGAATCAGATCGAGAACTTCTTGCTGTCCCAGCCAGGCGTGCCGGCCGATCTCGCCGCGGAGATCCGCCTGCTCGGGAACCTGCAGACGACCTTGCCGATCCCAACGCCGCCGGGAGCGAGCTCCGAGTCGACCGAGATCGACGGGTCACCGGCAGTAGTGCTGTTCGATAATTCCAATGCCGCCTCCGGAGCGATCTGGGAGGAGCGCAACGGCGTCGTCCATGCCGTGGCCGGCCTACTTGACAAGGAGGACGTCCTGAGTGTCGCTCAACAGATCGGCTGAGCCAATCCGCGAGGAGCACGAGGCGCTAGCCAACGGCCACATGGCGGACAATTCGCGTGGCGATCCGGGCGTCTCGCCAGCCGTGCTCACGATCGAGCTTCGTAAGGAGTTCCGCACCACGACGGCGCTGGGCGGCCTGTCGATGACGGTCGGCCGCGGTGAGGTCTTCGGGTTCCTCGGACCGAACGGGGCAGGGAAGACCACGGCCGTCAAGCTCCTGCTCGGTCTCGTTCGCCCCTCCGGCGGCGAGGCGATGGTGCTCGGCGCTCCTGCGGGTGATAGGGAGACGAGGCGGCGGATCGGCTATCTCCCGGAGCTCTTCCGGTTCCAGAGCTGGCTTACGGCTTCTGAGGTGCTGACGCTGCACTGTCGCTTGATCCAGCTCCCACGCGACCGAGCGGTGAGCGCAATCGACGAGGTCCTCGAGACGGTCGGCCTCGCCGAGCGCCGCGGCGACAAAGTCGGCACTTTCTCCAAAGGCATGCAGCAGCGCCTCGGACTCGCCGTCGCGCTCGTCGGAGATCCGGATCTCGTCATCTTGGACGAGCCCACGAGCGCCCTCGACCCAGTTGGTCGCCACGACGTACGCGGGATCATCAGCCGTGTCCGGGACCGGGGGGCCACAGTCTTTTTGAACACGCACCTCCTCGAGGAAGCCGAGCACGTCTGCGATCGGGTCTGCGTGATTGATCGGGGACGTTCGATCGCTACCGGCGAGCTCGTGGACCTCCTCGGTCGCTCCTCGAGCGTGCGGCTCAAGGTGGCGGGCTTGAGCGATGACGACCTCGCGATGATCGCCAGGTTCGGCGACGTCGCGCGAGATAACGAATGGCTGACCGTGGCCCGGATACAAGCTGACGAGATCCCTGCACTCGTGGCCGCGGTCGTGAGCGCCGGGGGCCGAATCGGGGCCGTCATCCCGGAGCAGCAGACTCTCGAAGAGCGCTTCCTCGAGCTGCTGGGCAAGTCATGAACCCGGTTGTCACGATCGCCTTGCTCACCCTTCGTGAGGCGGTCAGGCGGCGGCTCGTCGCGGCGTGTGCGGTTATCACCATCGGGCTGGTCGCGCTCAGCGCGTGGGGATTCGATCGCCTCAGCCACAACGCCAACATCACCTCGGGAGAGGTCGGCGTAGCGATCCCCCAGGCGCTCATCTTGTTCATGTTCATGTTCAGCTTCGTCGTCGCCCTGAGCGCTTCGGCGATGGCGTCGCCCGCTATCTCGGCAGAGGCTGAATCGGGCGTCCTGCTCTCAATCCTCGCGAGACCTGTAAGACGCAGCGAGGTCCTCCTCGGTAAATGGTTGGGTCTCGCGACCGTGATCCTCGCCTACTCGGCAGTGGTCTCCGGTCTCGAGGTCGGCGTCGTCGATTGGGTCGGCGGGTTCGTTCCGCCTAACCCCGTGCTCGTCGCCCTTTATCTTTTCGCCGAAGGCGCGATCCTCCTCACGCTCACGTTGTTGCTCAGCACGCGGCTGTCGGCAATCGCGACCGGGGTCGTCGCGATCGCCCTGTTCGGGGCTGCATGGTTGGCAGGGGTCGTCGGATCGCTCGGCACCGCGTTCAAGATCTCCTCACTCACGACCATCGGCGACGTCGCGCGCTACATCCTTCCGACCGACGGCCTTTGGCGTGGTGCGATCTACTACCTGGAGCCGCAGTCCTTTGTCGTGCAGCGCCTCACAAATTCGCCCAACAGCGGCAATCCATTCTTCGCCCAGGCGCCGCCATCGTGGACGTACTTGGTCTGGGTCGGTGTCTGGTTTCTCGCGGTGCTCGCTGCGGGGATCGTCAGCTTTGACCGTCGCGAGCTGTGATGTGCCAACTGGCAGAACGTTGTGATTATCACAGCGAGCGGAGAGGGTCCCGTTGCGGTTCGGCGCCCTCGTTGATTTCGTTCCTTTCGCAAAGCTGACCCCACTAGCCGATTCGACGCTCGCCGAGCTTGCGGGAGGCGGCGTCGCTATGCGCTCCGCCAGTGTCGGCGGTTCGGGACCGTCGCCAACTGCTCGCGTTCAGTTGCTCCGGGTTGGTGCATATTGTTGCTCTTGCACGCGAGGTCCTCCTTTGCTCGAGGGTTTTGGATTCGCACCCCCGAGTGTTGTCCTACTCGGAGCTTTCGCCGAGGAGGACATTGCTGTGCTCATAACCGTCTTCTTGGCCAACGCTCACGCCCCCAGATCCCCCAGCTGGCGTCAGCGCTCTCACCGGCGCTCAGCAGAAACGCGGCGTGCGCTTCTTCATGACATCAATTATGCGCGCCCGCTCTCGACACCCGGAGTGCTACCTGACCGGCGTTCTGTCGCTGCGCGATCCGCCCGATGGATCAAGTCCTGTGACCTTCTTCCCGTGCCGGGAGGAGGTCCCTGCGCTGTTTTATACGTGCCTAATACCGGTTGGCGAGAGTCGCGACCGCCACGTCGAGACCGGTTCGCCGCGGTTCAAGCCGCCCGACGGCGCACAAGCCAGACGGTCACGGCGCCAAGCAGTACTGACAGCGCGAGCAGCCAGCCCCCTTCGATCCACTGGAAGGGCCAGAAGCGGCTAACCGGTTGGTAGTTGGCCCACAGTGTGTAGCCGTGCTGGACACCGCGTAGGGGTCAGGGAGCCGAAACCGTTGATGCCGCCGCGCCCGCTTGCAGCGAAAGATGAAGGGCAGAGCTGCGGGAGTAGACGAAGAGGCGGTCGGCTGCCGAACACGAACTTGCCGGCCTTCGTCCACCGCGCCGTCCAGGTCAACTGCCACGAGAAGACCGTGACGTTGGAGAACAGTCGCATTGACGGTCCTCCTCGCGCGCGAACAGAGCGCGCCTCCGGAAATAAGCTTTGTCATGGCAGCAGAACCGATGATCATCCGACCCTGCGAGAGCACAAGCTCCGGTGAGGTCATCAAGGGCTTGAGCCTGGTGATCGGAGTTTACCCAGCGGCAGGTCTAGCGAGCGAAGTCGCTCCCCTCCATGTCCATCACGAGGACGACGAAGCCTGGCACGTTATTTCCGGCGCGCTGCGCTTCCGGTTCGTGGATCGGGAGTTGATAGCTGAAGCTGGATCGACCGTGCTCGTTCCGGCCGGAGTCGCTCATACTTTCGGGAACGCGGGTTCCGACCTGTCACGGTTCATCATCATCCTTCCGACAAGGCTCCATGACCTGATCACACACCTACATGCGGGTAACCGTTCTGATCACAAAGGGATCTACCAAAGATACGCATCCGAACTTTTGGAATGACCGAGCGCTGGTACGACGCTCACCCTGTGTTGAACTCATACGACAGCGCCAACCGGTGACCATGCCAGAGGTGGCAAAAGCGGCGATGGTTTCGGAAGCCACCGCCTATCGGTACTTTCCGGACCTGGCGTCATTGCTGGCCAAGGCCCTCGCGGAGGACTGGCCCACCCCGGCCGAGGCCCTTGCTCCCGTGGAAGCGTCGAACGATCCCGTGGAACGCGTGGCCTTCGCTACCCGCTTCCTCCTTCAAGGAGTAGCTGAACGCCAAGCAGTCGTCCGGTCCATGATCGCCGCGACCATCGTCCAGCCAGGCCTCGTCGGCAGTGCTCGCCCGGGGATCCGCTTCGGGCTTATCGAGTATGCCCTGACGCCCTTTTTCGATGCCCTCAAATCGGCCAGTCCCGACCTACCAGCTCAGCTGCGGCTCGATCTCGCCGTGGTCATCAGCGCGGAAGCGTTGTTCTGCCTCACTGACCTCTGCGGCCTCAGCACCGCAGACGCCATAGACAGTGCGGAGAGGACCGCCAGAGCGCTCACCGCTGCCGCCTTTCAACGGGTCAGTTAGCGCCGAATCCCAAAGGTCGACTGCAATCTGGCTGTTGGAGAGTTTCTGGGGAACTCAGACAGCCCGGCCTCGACATTGAGAACCGGAATACGAGCTTTGGCGAGCGCGCCAGAGCGATCCGTCGGCACGCGCCACGTCAAAGGAGAGGCGCGCTTTTGGCAACCACGCGGACCTCCGGCGTCACACAGGGCAAGCTTTTGGCAGGAAACAGCGGTGGAACCGCTGGGCCAAGCGCCTGTGCAGTCTTCTTGGGGGGTGTGGAATTGCTCCCGTATCGGCTTCGAACATGAATCACTTACTGCGTGTACGAACGGACACAGAAACGGCCCGCTGAACTGGCTGAAGGTAGTGATTGTGACAACAGCGGAGAGGGTGGGACAACGTTTGCACCAGGACGTCTGGGATCAGGTGAGACGGCTGATCAAGAACCTCCCCGGATGAGCCTAGCTGCGCGATGTACCGGAATTGTGAGTTCGGGATCCAGGAGGCTGATGGCTTCCAGGGTAGGTCGATGAGTCCGCCCAGATCGGCGACTATCCCGGACGAGCCCGCGGTCAAGTGCTGCCGGTCCTCGAGCACAGATCATCCTGATCTGATGCGGTGCTCGGGACGCTACCGGATGCGATCGCGGGCCACCGAGATCGGCTGGAGAGGTCCGGATCCGCGGTTCTTAGCAGTCGAGCGGTCGCACAACCGACTCAGACGGTGGCCCGGCCTGTGCGCTGTCTCCTTCCCGGCTTGGAGCCAGCGGGCGAGTTTCTGCGTTTGTGCTTACGTCCTGGTCGCGATCGGTGGACGACGGGAAGACGACCCTGACAGAGAGCCCGCCGTCGGGCATGGGATGCGCGTTGATGCTGGCCTGGTGGGCGGTAGCAATGGCCCGGACGATGGAGAGTCCGAGCCCGTGCCCGTCCTTGTAGTGTGCGCGGCGCGGATCGAGCCGTTGAAAGGGCTGGAAGAGGCGGTCGACCTCAGCTGGCGGGATGCGTGCTCCGGTATTGGTCACCGACAGAACGGCCTTGCCGCCGGTCACCTCTGTCACGACCTCGACGCGGCCGCCGACGATGTTGTGGCGTACGGCGTTGGTGAGCAGATTGGCGACGAGCCGTTCGACGAGCAGAGGGTTTCCATAGAGGAGTGCCGGTGTCGTCACCTCGTCGACGTGGATCCCCAGTCGGTCGACCTCGGGCTGGAGGTCGGCAAGGGTCGCGGCGACGGTGGCAGCGAGGTCGATGGGTTCGTGTCCATCGAAGCCGCTTTCACTGCTGGCGAGGGTGAGAAGAGCTTCGAGCAGGCGTGCCTGCTCGTCGCTCGAGGCGAGCACCTCCTCGGCGGTCGAGCGCCACTCGGCGATGGTTGTATCGGGGTCGTCGAGCGCAACTTGTAAGAGGGTGCGCTCGGCGGTAAGGGGCGTGCGCAGTTCGTGGGAGGCGTTGGCTACAAAGTGTCGTTGTGCCTCGAAGGCAGCGTCGAGCCGCCCAAACAGGTCGTCGAGGGTGTCCCCGAGTTCCTTGAACTCATCTTGCGGGCCGTCGAGGGCCAAGCGCTCGTGCAGACTGGCAGAGGAGATCCTCCGAGCCGTGCGGGTGATGGTCCGGATCGGTCGCAGCATTCTGCCGGCGACAAGCCAGCCGGCCAGGAGGGCGAGCACGGCGACGATGGCCAGAGCGATCCCTGAGTTGACCAGAAGCTGGTGCGAGTCGACAGCGCGCTGTGCAGCTTCGACGGGCCCTGTCTGAGCCAACTGATGCACGGCCTGCGCCAGCTGATACCCGGCTTGTGCCAGCTTGTGCTGGTCCCGCGCCAGCTGGCTCCCAGCCTGTGAAAGCTGACGCTGGTCCTGTGCGAGCTGTTGCTGGACCTGGGTAAGCCGAGGAAACCGAGCCAGTAAACCCTGATTCTTAGTAGGAAATCCTTTCAGCTCGAGCACAACGTTTGCCAGCCCCTGCTGAGCCTGTCCTAGCGGCAGGAGAGGCTGGGCAAACTGAGGAAGCCCCAGCTGAGGCAGCAGCTGGAGATGCCGGAGAGCCTCGATGGCAGGAGTCTGAGGGATCTTCGGCAGGGACGGCTTTCTATATTTGGTCGCCCGCTGAAATAGGACGTATGTGACGGCGACCAACGCGGCGCCGGAGACAAGGAAGAGGCCGCCGCAAAGAGCGGTGAGCCGGAGCCGCGCGGTGCGCCGAGGCCAGCGCAGCCAGGCCGGAGATCTGAGCCGAAGACGGGGTACGGTCATGATTGTCCTCCGATGCGATAGCCGCTCTCGCGGACGGTCTCGATGAGCGGCGGTTCTCCGAGCTTGGCCCGCAGCCGATTGACGGTGGCTTTCACGGTCGTCGTGAACGGGTCGGTGGCGAGATCCCACACTCGTTCGAGTAACTCCTCGGCCGAGACCGGCTTGCCCTCGGCGGCCAGTAAGCATTCCAGGACGGCGAACTCTTTTGGTCGAAGCGCAAGAGTGTGCCCGGCCCGTGTTGCGACCCGCGTGGCGGGATCGAGGCTCAGATCCGCGTAGCCCAAGCGGCCCGTTTGCGCGGTACCGGGGCGCCGACCGAGAGCCTGCACGCGCGCCACCAGTTCGGTGAAGTCGAACGGTTTGGGCAGGTAATCGTCGGCTCCGAGCCCGAGCCCTTCGACGCGGTCTCTCACCGAGCTGGCGGCGGTGAGCATGAGGATTCGGCTCTCGGACCGCTCAGCCGAGAGGCTGCGGCAGATGTCGTCGCCGTGGGTGCCGGGCAAATCCCGGTCCAAGATCACCACGTCGTAGCGGTTGGCGCCGAGGCGGGCGAGGGCGTCGTCGCCGTCGAGGACGACGTCGACGGTCATCCCGTAGCGGCGCAGCCCCGCGGCTACGGATCGGGCCAGGCGTTCGTGGTCTTCTGCTACGAGCACTCTCATCGCTGCCTCCTGGCCAAGCGTGGCACCCGGCCCCGCCCATCTGTGGGCGACTTTCCGCCGAAGGAACTCTGCTTGAGTACAAGATCGCAGATCGCAGGTCACACGCAGGTCACACGTGTGACCTCATTGTGACCTTCTGTTTCGTACAACTACTCCGACACCGCGTTCGAAGGGGAGACGAAGCAGATGAACGGAAACGAGGGACGCCCTCAGCGCCCTGATGGCCCATGGAGGGCGCGGGAAGACGGCGAGAAATGACAACGTCGTACCGGCGATGCCGCGCCCTCGCCGTCCTCCTGGGCGCGGCGGCCCTCGCGCTGGCCGCGTGCAGCGCCCCCAGCTCCCCCGCTAGCCAGGGCACCAGCTCCCCGACGGTCGCCAGTCTGCCGACGAGTACCACCTTGGGGAGCGGCAGCGGTCACAGCGGCAGGAACACCGCGACCACGGCCCCCAAGGCCAGCAATGCGACCGCGCTCGTGGACGAGTGGGCCACCTGCATGCGCCGCCACGGCGATCCCGACCAGACCGACCCCATGATCGATTCGCACGGAGGGATCAACATCACCGTCCCGAGCGGGGACGCCAGCCACGCGTTCGGCGAGGCTCTCCACAACGTCACCGGCACGTGCAGCCAGTACCTGGCCGCGGCCCAGAGAGTGCTGCGGGCCGAAATCCCCTACACCCCCTTCAATCCCGACACGGCTTTGATCGTCCAGTACGCCAACTGCATACGGGCGAATGGGATCCCCAACTACCCCTATCCCGTAGGGGACAAGACGGATTTCAATGGTACCGGCATCAACCTGAACAGCCCGGTCTTCCTGAGCGCCAACAACGTGTGCGGCAAACAGATCGGCGCACCAGCTTGGTGGATCAACGGCTGGGGTCCACCGGGAGACATCAGTTCTACGAGCGGACCGACCGGCGGCGTCCCGCACGGCGATCCGGTGCCGGTCACGGGCTGAACCCGCCGAGCGGTCGTGACCGTCGCCCACATCATCCGTCCCTCTCACCACACGAACCGGGTCGCGGTCACAACTGTGACCGGGTTGTGACGGTCCGTTTCGTACAACTGCGTCCAACCCGCTTCGACTATGGAGACAGACCAGATGAATGGAAATGGCAAACGCTGCGGCAGGCCCGATGATGCCGCTCGGGTGAGGCGGCGACACATGAAGAGGACCTACCGGCGATCGGGCAGGCCCGCGGCCCTCCTCGCGGCGGCAGCTATCGGGCTGGCCGCGTGCAGTGCTTCCGGTCCCCCGAACGGCGCCGGCTCCCCGTCCGCCAACCAGGGGACCAGCTCACCGACCGTCGCCAGCCTGGCGACGACCACGACCAGCACCAGCGCGAGTTCGACGACCACGGGTATCGGGAGCACCACGACCACGGGGCCCGTGGGTGACCCGATCCGGTTGCTGGACCAGTGGGCCGACTGCATGCGCAGCCACGGGGATCCCGACCAGGTCGACCCCACCGTGGATACCACCAAGGTGATTCAGATCACATTGGGCGCCGGATACGCCGGCGGGTTACGCGGCGTGAGTGGCGCGTGCGGCGCGTACCTGAGCGCGGCCGAGACGGCGCTAGGAGGTGGCACGCCGCCGGCGGCGTCGAGCGAGGCGACCGCGCTGAAGTTCGCTCAGTGCATGCGGGCCAACGAAGTCCCCGACTATCCCGACCCGACGGGCAACGGTCAGGTCATCCGCTCAACCAGTGAGAGTGACTTGAATCCGGCCGCCCCGACATTTCAGGCCGCCGCCACCCTGTGTACCAAGAAGACCGGCTTCGTTTCCAAGTTCAGCACCGGCGCCCCCCAGCCCGGATCGATCAACGTCAACATGGCGGGTGGGTTTGGGGGCAAACCGTGAACCGGCGGCAATGGCATAGAAGGCGCAGAGATATGTCAACGACCCACCGGCGATGGTGCGGGCTCGCGGCCCTTCTCGCGGGGACAGCCATCGTGCTCGCCGCATGCAGTGGTTCCGGCGACCCGAGCGCAACCAGCCCCCCTACCATCGCCAGCCTGGCGACGACCACGACCACAGTCAGCGGAATCGCCACGAGCACTGGCGCCCGGGGCTCCACGACCACGACCGGGGGCGGCACCTCCTCGACCACGGTGCCCAAGGGTGGCAACGCGACCAAGCTGGTGGACGAGTGGGCTACCTGCATGCGCAGCAACGGCGATCCCAACCAGGCCGACCCGATCATCGACGCCTATGGGGTGATCAACATCACCATCCCTGCCGGCGTCTCACAAACGCTGTCTAGCCAGGTCAGCGGAGGCACTGGTTCGCAAAGCGGTCAGTGCAGCGAGTACTTAGCCGCGGCCCAAAGCGCGTTGCGGGCCGCCAACCCTGTCGCCCCCCCCGCCGGACGACAGCGAGTACCTGAAGTACGTCGAGTGCATGCGGGCGAACGGGGTCCCCAACTTCCCCTACCCTAT
This sequence comes from uncultured Acidimicrobiaceae bacterium, assembly GCA_963779425.1. Classification (GTDB taxonomy): domain Bacteria; phylum Actinomycetota; class Acidimicrobiia; order Acidimicrobiales; family Bog-793; genus Fen-455. The sequence continues at coordinate 24,588 of CAVZYD010000008.1, read as the reverse complement.
AGGGGACAAAACCGATTTCCAGGGCACTGGCGTGGACCCAACCAGCCCGTTCGTCGAGAAGGTCAATGGGGTCTGTGGCAAGAAGATAGGTGCGCCAGCTTGGTGGACTGCCGGCACAGGCTCGCCGGGAGATGTCAGCGTTTCCAACGTCGGTCCCAACGGCGTTCCCAACGGCGTTCCCCCGCCCTGCTTCTATACGAAAGAGGGGTGCCCGCGCGTGCCGACGGGTAGCAATGGCTGAGGTCTCCGCAAGACGAGTCGTGGCCATCGCGGCTATCGCCGGCGCCTTGGTCGGAGGGGTGGTGGCTGGCGGGGTGGCCGTCGCGTCTCACAGCGCCAGCCCCGACAGCCCGGCCTCCTCGTCGGGCAACAGCAACTCGATCGCCACGGCCGCGGTGGTACGGACCACCCTCACGAATACCGTGCAGGTAGGCGGCGCGATCGGCTACGACGGCTCTTTCACCGTCGCCACTCCATCGGGGACAAGTGTCCAGCAGGTCGCCCAGGCCCAACAGACTGTGACCCAAGATGAACAGACACTGGCCGCAGACGAGCAGGTCGAATCCGACGTGTCGCGCGCCGACGGTCAGGCGATAGCAGTCGACTGGGCCAATATCAAAGCCGACAGGTCCACTCTCAGCTCGGACAAGGCGAAGAAGACCCGGAATTGCGCTGGGAAGGGAGCGTCCAGCCAGGCATGCAGCCAGGACGCCCAACAGGTGAGCCAGGACCGGACCCAGCTGACCCAGGCCATCCAGCAGGTGGTTCCCGCCAAGCTGAGCGCAACCAATGACCTAGACCAAAACCAGGCCAAGGTCGCCTCCGATAAGACAAAGCTGGGAGACGATCAGGCCTACCTGGTGTCACTGCGAGCAACAACGGTGAACCCCGGCACGACGTACACCTTCCTGCCCCAGGTAGGCGACGTCATCAAGGAGGACCAGAACGTCTACTCGCTCAACAACGAACCGGTGCCACTCTTGTACGGTTCCATCGCCGCTTATCGGGCGTTTTACGTCGGCATGTCCGACGGTGCAGATGTGAACGAACTCACCCACGATCTCATGGCTCTCGGTTGCGGAGCCGGGCTAACCGGGACTAACCACTACTCGTCCGCCACCGCGATGGCCGTCGAGCGTTGGCAGCGCTCGCTCGGCTTGCCCTCGACGGGCGAGATACTGCTCGGCGAGGTTGTGTTCGAGCCCGGTCCAATCCGGGTCACGTCGGTCGCACCAACGGTGGGTGCGTCCGTCGGGGGCGGGGGCGGCGGGGACGGCGGCATCGTGCTGACGGCCACGGCCACCACACCTATCGTCACCGTCGACCTCGACGTCACCCAGGAATACCTCGTGAAGCCGGGCGACACGGTGTCGATCGTGCTGCCCGACGGCACCTCGACCGTCGGCGGGCGCATCGAGACGGTCGGCAGCGTGGCCACCTGCTCGGGTGGGGGCGGCATGGGCACCGGCTCCAGCACGTCCGGCCAGTCGCCCTGCTCGGCGGTCGGGAGCAACAGCAACGCCACCCCGACTGTCACGGTGATCATCAGTTTGGACAGCATCCCGCAGCTGGCCACATTGGACCAGGCGCCGGTGAACGTCAACATCACCTCCCAACGCGCCGACAACGTCCTGGCTGCGCCGGTGAACGCTCTTTTGGCCCTCGCGGGCGGCGGGTTTGGCGTGGACGTGGTGACCGACGGAACCATGCATCTGGTCGGTGTCACCACCGGCCTTTACAGCAACACCTTGGTCCAAATAAGCGGGTCGGGCATCGCCGCCGGCACCCGGGTCGAGATACCGTCGTCGTGACGACGACCGTCCCGGTCCCTCTGGACGAGGCCGCCCCGCCCGGGCCGGTCTTAGAGCTCTTCGACGTGGTCAAGGAGTACCCCGGCGACCCACCCGTCGTGGCCCTCGGCGGCGTCGATCTGCGCATCGACCAGGGCGAGCTCGTCGCCATCGTCGGACCGTCCGGGTCGGGCAAGACCACCCTTTTGCATGTCATGGGCACCCTTGAGCGGCCGACGCGCGGCGCGGTCCGCATCGCGGGGGAGGACACCTCGGCCATGTCCGACAAGCAGCTGTCCGGCTTGCGGGCCCGGCGCCTCGGCTTCGTCTTCCAGCAGTTCTTCTTGCTCGACGGCCTGAGTGTCCTCGACAACGTCGCCGAGGGCCTGCTCTACCGGGGCGGGCGGGTGGCCGATCGCAGACGAATCGCCAAAGTGGCCATCGAGCGGGTCGGGCTCGGCCACCGCCTCAGTCACCGGCCGAACCAGCTCTCGGGTGGAGAGCAGCAGCGCACAGCCAGCGCCCGCGCCCTGGCGGGCCGACCCGCGCTTGTCATGGCTGACGAACCGACAGGGAACCTGGACTCGGCAACGGGCGCATCGATCCTGGAACTGCTCCGCGGACTGCATCGAGAAGGCAGGACCATCGTGGTCATCACCCACGACCCCGAGGTGGCCGCCGCCATGGAGCGGCGCGTCGAGATCCGAGACGGGAGGATCATCCGTGACACGCCGATGGGCTCGCAACACTAGTGGCGGCAGCTCCAAGCTGTCGCGCCGCGACCTGCTCCGGGTTGGGAGCCTTGGGCTACGCAGCCGGCGCGTGCGGGCGTCGCTGTCCGCACTCGGTATCAGCATCGGCATCGCCGCCATCGTCGGAGTGCTCGGGATTTCCCAGTCGTCGAAGTCGGGTCTGCTTAACGAGTTGGGACAGCTCGGCAACCTGCTCACCGTTCAGCCCGGAAGCACCGCCTTCGGCCAGCAGACCGAGCTGCCCACGACGTCCGAAGGCATGGTGGCGCGCATCGGACCGGTCACGAGCGTGACCGAGCTCGGCAGCATTTCGAACGTCTACGTTTATCGCAGCTCGTTCGTCCCGGCCATCAATACCAACGGCATCTCGCTGACCGCGGCCGACGCCGCGCTGCCGGTCACGCTCGGCGCCACCCTCGCCCACGGCACATTCCTGAACGCGGCCACCGCTCACTTCCCGGCGGTCGTCCTCGGTGCCGAAGCGGCCAGCCTGTTAGGTATCAACAACCTGGCCGACCCGACACAGGTGTGGATCGGTGGGTACGGCTTCACCGTGGTAGGCATCTTGAACCCGGTCGAGTTGGTCTCGGAAATGGACTCAATGGCCTTCATCGGCTTTCCCGTCGCCGAGCAGTACTTCGGTTTCGACGGCCACCCCACCGGGTTGTACCTGCGCAGCGTGCCGAGCCAGGTCAACGCCGTCGCCGCCGTGCTGCCCGCAACCGTCAATCCGGCGAACCCCTCGGTCGTGGCGGTCAGCTTCCCGTCGGACATCTTGAAAGCCGAGCTGGTCACCAAGGGGGCATATAACGGGCTGCTCCTCGGCCTCGGTGCGGTGGCCCTCCTCGTCGGCGGCGTCGGCATCGCAAATGTCATGGTGATCTCGGTCCTAGAGCGCCGCTCTGAGATCGGCCTGCGCCGTGCCCTAGGTGCCAGCCGGCGCCACGTCGCGGAGCAGTTCCTGGCCGAGGCGCTCATCCTGTCTGTCCTCGGCGGTATGGCCGGCACGGTCATAGGCGGGGCGTCGACTGCCGTTTACGCGGCCACCCAGCACTGGTCGGTACAAATCCCCGTCCTGGCTCTCTACGGCGGAGTCGCTGCCGCCCTGGTCATCGGAGCCATCGCCGGCCTGTACCCGTCGATTCGAGCCGCCCGCCTCTCGCCGACCGAGGCCTTGCGAACGGTGTGAGTGCCGACCCGCTATCGGCGACCTATCCACCGCACCGAGCTAATCAAGAGTCTTTTTTGATCAGCCTGAGCTCCCCGCGTGGGTGCAGCCTCAGGCGTCACGCGTGAGCATCCTCCAGGCGCCGATGGCCAGCCAGCCGATGATCCAGCCCGCGATGACAACGGCCATTGCCCAGGTGGGCATAGGAGGTATTAGGAACCTTCCGCCGCCCGGACCGACGGATGCTGCGGCCAGCGGCGCCGGCTTCAACTGGTCCATCGCCACCCCGACGATGAGCCGTTGGACGTTTACGAGGTGGGGTATTACGTGGTCTGCCAGGGCGGGGGTGAGGATGATCTCCCACACGATGAGCAGGACGACGGGCACCGTCCGCTGGCCCATCAGCACGGCGAGGCCGAGGCCGACCGTGAACCCGACGACGAGATACAGCTCGAACCACAGCCCGGCCTCGGTTAACGCCGCGGCTAACGCACCTGCCGACGGGACGACTTCGCCCGGCGCAGGAGGGCTGTTGAGGAACCCGGTCACGAGAGCCGTCACGGTGAAGCCGGCAGCGGCCAACGGGAGCAGGACGGAGAGTCCGGCCGGAATGCGTGCCAGGAAGAGCGCGACCCTGGACCGGCCGGTGATCACGAGCTGTCGGAACATGCCGTCGGTCAGATCGTCGGCCCCCGCCGTTGCGCCGAGCAGGACAGCCAGGATGAATCCGAACTCGGCCATCAAGGTGACGACCGTCGCGAAGGCGCTCGTGGCACCTGCCGGTCCGTAGTGCGCTGGATCCGCCAGGTGGGTGATCTCCCTGATGCCGTAGAAGATGACCGGCACGCCCACGGTGAACGCCACGGTGATGGCCATGAGAACGCTGCGTTTGCGTAGATCGAGGACCTTGGCTCCGATGAGCGCCAGGGACGGCCGCCACGAGGCGCGCCGGACTGCAACCAGGCCGTACTGGGTCACTGTTCCTCCTCAAGACGGCTCGTCACCGAGAGGAACCAGTCCTCCAGGCTGGCACGAACCACCCGGATACCGTGGACGGAGATCCCGGCCTCGACGAGGCGGCGGGTGATCTCGTCGGCCTTCTCCTGGGGCTGCCCAGGGGTGAGCGTGACGGTGAGCCCGTGCTCGGTGAGGGCGATGCCGGCTGCGACGCTTAGCTGACCGAGGGATCGTGCCGCTGCGGGGGGATCTGAGCACTGCACCTCGACGGCAGCGCCGGCCTGTCCTATGAGCTCGTCGATGGGTCCCTGGCGGATGACACTGCCACCGTCGACGATGGCCACCTGGTCGCAGGTGCGTTCCACCTCATCGAGGAGGTGTGAGGACAACATAACCGTCCGTCCCTCCTCGACGAGGCAGCGGATCATGTCCCGCATCTCGCGCATGCCTGCCGGATCGAGGCCGTTCATCGGCTCGTCGAGGATGAGCAGTTGGGGGTCGCCCAACAGGCACGCTGCCAGGCCGAGACGCTGGCGCATGCCCATGGAGTAGGTGGAGACCTTGTCGTCGGCCCGCTGGGTCAATCGGCTCCGCTCCAGGGCGGGGCCGATGTGCCCGTGGGCCTCTCCTCCCCTCGCACAGGCCAGGATCTTCAGGTTCTCCCGCCCGGTCAGGTGGGCGTGGAACCCTGGCGCGTCGACGATGGCGCCCACCCGGGCGAGGGCGCGCCCGCGTTCGGCAGGGACGGGCAGACCGAGCACCGACATCGTGCCGCCGTCGGCTCTTGTCAGGCCGAGTAGGACCCGGATCAACGTGGTCTTGCCCGCTCCGTTGGGGCCGAGGTATCCGAAGGCGGAGCCCCTTGGCACAAGTAGTTCGACATCATCGACGGCGACTCGGGCGCCGAACCACTTGGTGAGCCCGTGCGTCTCGATCGCCCAACCGTCGCGCCCGGGACCACGCGGGGTCGCCGTGGAGGAAGGTCGCGCCGAACCTACGGCGCCGGCTGCGTGGTCGGCAGCCTCCCGAGCGGTGGTATCCCTGAGCTGTGGCAGTTCGCCGGAAGGCTCGGATGACTGGCCCCGCAGTGCTCGCCGCCTGGCTTTCAGCTTCGCGATTCCGAGCTTGGCTTTCAGCTTTGCAATTCCATAGCCAATCCCACCAAGCGCGATGAGGATCAAGACGGGGGCAAGAAAGCCGAGGATGCCGGTGAGGGCAAAGAGCATGAACCCATCGTCGGCCACCACCACCCGTTTGTCGGCGCCCATGAGAGCGAATCGGTTCGTCCGCAGGGATGAATTCAGAACCGCCTCAGGGATGATTCCTCAGCCCTGACCAAGGGCTATGTTTCGCTCAGCTATGCAAGTAACTCGGCGCTTCGCCGGCATCGACCTCGATCTGATAGCGGACGCCGGGATGGCGATCACTGGGGTCACGCTCGCCGCGCTCGCCGCGTGGACGCCGTGGGGCGCCGTTGTTGTCGGGCCGGTGTGGCTGAGGGCGGCGCTGCCTCCGCTCATGGGGTTGCCGTTGGCGCTGCGCCGCCGAGCACCGTACGTCATGTGGATCGCGCTTTGGGCGGCTATCGCGCTCCAATACGGGATAACGAGCCACCCGCCAGAGGGTTTGGAATTGTTCGCCCCCTTCGCCGGAGCCTATTCGCTTGGCGCGCTCGTCAGCCTGCGCCGTTCAGCCCTCTGCGTCGGCGTCAGCGCGGTCATGATCATCGCCGCTCGGTCCGGCCTGTCTGTCATCCCGCTGTTGGCTGCTTGGCTAGTCGGCGTCTTCGTTTACACCCGAGCGTCCCTGACGGCGAGGAACGCGGTACTGCAGCAGCAAGCCGAGCAGGCGGCCGCCACCGAGCGCGTCCGGATCGCCCGGGAGCTGCACGACATCGTCGCTCATCACCTGAGCGTGATCGTGCTGCAGGCGGCCGGCGCCCGGGCGTCGGGAAGGGCCGCTGAGGCGACCCTGGAGAAGATAGAGAACAGCGGACGCCAGGCGCTTGTTGAGACTCGTCGCCTGCTAGGCGTCCTACGCGACCCGGGCGAGGGGACCGGGCTCGCCCCCCAGCCGGGCATCGACGAGCTTGGCGCGCTGGCCGCCAGGGTCCGCGCCTCAGGCGTGCCGGTGAACCTGGTGGTGAGCGGCAACCACGTCGCGCTACCCGCAGCCGTGGACGTGTCCGTCTACCGCATCGTGCAGGAGGCGCTGACCAACGTCCTCAAGCACGCCGGCCATGCCTGCGCAGACGTGACGGTCGCCTGCGCCGATGACGCGGTCACGATCGACGTCACCGACGACGGACCGAGGCAGCCCGCCAACCCGGCCCTCGCCGGCGGACATGGGCTGGTCGGAATGCGCGAGCGGGTGGCGATCTTCGGGGGTGAGTTCTGTGCCGGGCCACGACCTAACGGCGGCTTCGCCGTGCAGGCTCGGCTGCCGTTGCGTGACGGCTTGCTGCTAGGCAACGCGTCCCCGTGACCAGCGTGTTGATCGCCGATGACCAAGAGCTTGTCCGTGAGGGCCTGCGAATGATGTTGGAGGCCGAGCCGGATCTGACCGTCGCTGGCGAAGCGGGCGACGGCAACGAGGTGCTCGCCCAAGCTCGCCTTTTGGACCCCGACGTGATTCTTATGGACGTCCGCATGCCTCAGATGAACGGCATCGAGGCCACGAGCCGGCTCGTCCAGGGTGGGTCGCGAGCGCGTGTCCTTATGCTCACCACCTTCAACCTGGACGAGTACGTCTACCACGCGCTGAAGGCTGGCGCGAGCGGATTCCTGTTGAAGGACGCGAGCCGTGAGCAGCTAACCGGTGCCGTGCGCGTCATCGCGGCTGGCGAGAGCCTCCTTGCTCCCGCCATCACACGCCGCCTGATCGAGGACTTCTGTCGTGGTCCCGCCCCCGGAACCCCTGCCGCAGGCATAACCGAGAACCTAAGCGAACGCGAGCTCGACGTCGTTCGGTTGGTAGCCCGGGGGCAGTCGAACGCCGAGATCGCCGACCGGCTCTTCCTCAGCCAGGCCACCGTTAAGAGCCACGTCGCGCGGATTCTCACGAAGCTCGATTTGCGCGACCGCGTCCAGATCGCTGTCTACGCCTACGAGAAGGGGATCGTTCGGCCCGGCCAAAACACGCCGACCTCATAAGCGCTGAGATCCCGACCTCACACTTTGCCGTCGATTGGCTGGGAGCATATTGATGGTCTGTTCACTGCTCCATGGCACGCGGCGGCCGATCCGATCGTCGCATTCTCAATCAGACGGTTCTGTCGTCGCAGCGCGCCGCCCTTGGCGGCGAACACAAAGGTGGAACCGCTGGGCCGAGCGGTTGTGCAGCAGTCCCTGGTAGGCGTGGAATCGCTCCAGTGTCGGGTTCGAACCTGGATCATCTACTGCCTGGACGAACGGACACGGAACTGCCCGCTGATAAGGGAGAACGCGTTGTGATTACGACAACGCGGAGAGAGTGGGACAACGTTTGAACCAGAACGCCTGGGATCAGGTGAGACGGCTGATCAAGAACCTCCTTTGATGAGCGTAGCTGCGCGATTCGCGGAATTGTGACTTCGGGCCCCAGGAGGTGGATGGCCTGCGGGCTTCGCACACCCGTTCCGTTCAGGAGGCCACCTCCCTGGCTTGATTAACGCTCCCTTTCGCGACGCTGATCGGTCCCCGAGTCCGCACCTTGCAGAGTCTGGCACGGTTGCATGTGCTCCGACCCACGCCCGTTGTCCCGTGCCTGACCGCCCTCCTACGCTGATGTTGAATGAAAGCCCAGTCCGTCCGGCGTTGGAGCTGAGGCATTGGAGAAACCAGGCAGTCTGCAGTCGTTGCTGGCATCGGCGGTGAGTCGGAACGGCCTCGCCGGTGTGGGGGTGGCAGTCGTTACCCTTGGGACAGGTCCCGAGACGGTCTGCTCGGGTCTGGCTAACGTCCGCACTGGGCGACCAGTTGACCCGGACACGGTCTTTCGGATCGCATCGGTCACAAAGACGATGACGGCGACCGGGCTCATGCGGCTTTACGACGACGGGCGATTCCAACTCGATGATCCAGTCAACGACTACCTGAAGACCTTTCGCATCCAACCCCCTCCGGGCGGTGTCGATGTGACGTTCCGGCACCTGCTCACCCACACCGCAGGCATCGGCCAGCTTCCGAGGTTGGCCGACGTCGTTCGACCGACCGCTTGGGGACGGGTCAGGCCTGGCTCGCGCGGGGCGAGTCTCGCCAAGCTCTACCGCGGGGAACTCAGGCCGGAGGTGAAAGCGGGAACGAAGTGGGCGTACGCCAATCACGGTTTTGCCGTTCTTGGACAACTCGTGGAAGACATCTCGGGTGTTCCCCTACCCGAGTACATGCGCGAGAACGTCTTTCGCCCCCTCGGGATGACGAGCACGGACTACCTCCGGACCCCGGAAGCCGATGCCCGCATGGCTACGGGCTATGCGATGCGGTTGGGACGGCTGAAAGCGCAATTCGACTTTGACCTTGGAAGTCTGCTCGGGGCTGGAGCGGTGCGGTCAACGGTTTCCGACATGACCCGCTACGCGGAAGGGCTGCTCAGGACGTTCACGGGAGAGGACGAGCACCTGTTGCGCCAGGAGACACTGGCGGAGATGTGGTCCAGCCAGTTCACGCCTGACCCTCGTGTTCCCGGAATGGGGCTCGCGTTCTTCCTACACGCATTCGATGAGCACCGAGTGGTTGGCCATGACGGGAACGAGCCGGGCTTCGCGTCATCTCTTATGATCGCTCCCGAGGATCGCACCGCCGTAGTCGTGCTGACGAACACCACGACGACTTTTGGAGCACCCATCTTGGCCGAGGCAATCCTTCGGGATCAGCTGGACCTGCCCGACGCCAACTCTTGCCTGCCCCGTCCGGACGTTCCCGAGCAGCCCGCGCTCTGGAACGATCTGACCGGCTACTACGCCCCCGAGCCAGGATTACTTACCAACGTCCGAACATGGATGCTGCTCGCGGGTGAGGCACGCGTGCTGATCAAGCACGGTCACCTCACTGTCCGTGCCCTGTCGCCCCTTCCTGAATTGCGTATGGGCGTTCAGCTCTTTCCGGTCGATCGCCAGGATCCAACTCTGTTTGCCGTAAACGCCGGCGGCATGTTGGTTCTGGTTGCCTTCAATCGACCCACAAGAGACCAAGTCGGCGCAATGTGCATTGACCATCCGCTGCTGTCAACGCTTCAAAGACGGCCGTGGTGGAGGAGCTCGAACGTACGGCTTCGGGCGAGTGCCGCTATCGCCGTAGGCGGCGCCTGGTTCCGCTCGAAGAAGCACCAAGCGCCGTTGAGCTCCCAACTCGTGCACGCCCAGTTAGCACGGAAGCGTCGGCCGATCACTCAGTCTTAGCTGACCGTGGCAAGTTCGCCTCCGCTGGCAGACCTGCGGAGCGTGACGAGGGGTCGGGGGAGGCGGCCTGGCCATCTCGACCACCCAGGGCATCGAGATCGGGGAGGGGCAGGGCCATGATCCGCTCGGCCTGCCGGGTGGGGATACCGAGCAGTCGGAGGAGGTCCTCGGCGACCTCATCGGTGGCCTGGGCGTCGTCGCGTTCAGGGTGATCGTGGAGGAACTGTCCGAGGGAGAGGGAAACGCCCACAATGATGGTGAGCGTCAGCTCAGGGTCGCTGACGGTGAATCGCCCGGTACGAACACCCGCCTGGATGTCGCGCAGCGCCCGGAAGGCGAGGCTCCGGGCCGAGCCGGCCGTGGTGAGGCCGTTGTTGATTAAGACTTTGCTCATCTCGGGGTTGCGACGGTGGAGGCGACCGAAGAGGCGAAAGCTTTGGGTGAAGACCACAGCGGGGTCGTCGATGTCTGCGGTCAGCTCGTCGAGGAGACCGCCGAACAGCTCAAGAGCGTCTTCCACCGCCGCTTCGAACAGCTCCTCCTTGCTTTCGAAGTGGTTGTAGAAAGAACCCAACCCGACGTCAGCGGCCTGGGTGATCTCAAGGATCGGGACATCGAGAGTGCCGGCGGCGAGAAAGCTCTGGGCGGCGCTGATGAGGGCCGCCCGCGTGTGCGCCTTGCGCCGTTCGAGCCGGTTGCTCGTGGTTGTCACCTCGGCCATCTGTCGCGCCTCCCACTCCGGTCTGAGCGTCATCTTAGCTGTTCTCGTCGACTGTGACGAATACCTCTTGACAGATGATACACTCATGTATGATGATATCGTCAGTTCGATACCAGAAGGAGGCAGTCATGATCAAGAGCGTCGACCCGCGCGACAGCCGAGCCGTGCGCAACCTGGAGAACGTCATCGCTTGGAACGAGATGATGATCAACCAGAAGCGGCCGAAAGAAGCGATCGAGAAGTACACGCGTCCGGATTACATCCAGCACAATCCCCTGCTCGAGGACGGTCCCCAGGGGATCATGAACTACTTCACGCAGGTCACGACGGAGCGTAAGAACGCCCGCCTCGTGTACCACCGCACCATCGCCGCCGGTGACTACGTCTACACACACGGCGTGTTCTACAACTTCATCGACGACGATCCCGACGACCACGGGATGGCCGTTGTCGACATCTTCCGGATGGACGATGAAGGCAAGGCTGCTGAGCATTGGGACGTACTGCAACTAGTCGGCGATCCGAAGTCCAACGTCGCTCCGTCATTCGGGCCCGCCGTCTTCGGAAAGCCTGTTCCCGCCCAGAACCCCAATGGCATGGTCGAGGGCACCGACGAGTCGTAAACCGACGGCCGACCTCAAACCGGGCAGACCCGCGCCCGGCCGCGGCCGAGCTCTTGGTTAGGAGGGACGAAATAGGAGGCGGCGATCGCCTCCAGTTCCTGCCCGGCAGGCGATCAAGTCGGCTCTGCCGCCGACACACGTCTTCGGCGGGCGTTTCCGGCGCGCGGGACTCAATCAAACAGAAAGGTGTGCATCATGCGTGCAGCAGTGGTCGATGCCCTTGGTGGCGTCCCTATCGTCGAGGAGTTCGCCGATCCGACGGGCGATGACGTGGCAGATGTCGTCGCCGCCGCGTTGAACCCGTTCGACTTGATCGTTGCGGCCGGACAAATGCCCGGCCGGCAGTCCTCTCCACCGTTCGTCGCCGGCGTTGAAGGCATCGCTCGCCTCGCGGACGGCACGCTGTCCTACTTCGCCGGCCCGAGGCTCCCCTATGGCTCCCTCGCCGAGCGCGTGCCGCTGGCGGGGGCGGACACCGCCCCGGTGCCAGCCGACCTCGACCCAGCATTCGCGGCAGCGCTCGGGGTATCCGGTATCGCCGCCTGGCTCTCGCTGACCAACACCGGCCGGCTCATGGCCGGGGAGCGGGTCCTCATCTTGGGCGCCGAGGGACAGGTCGGGCAGCTGGCAACCCAGCTCGCGCGGCTGCTGGGGGCGTCGCAGGTCGTGGGTGCGGTCCGAGCCGACGAGAACCGCCAAGTGGTCCTCGAGCATGGCGCGGATGCCGCCGTGTCGACGGCCGAACTGGACACCCTCAGCGAACGGCTGCGGGCGGTGCTAGGCGACGGCGCCGATCTGATCCTCGACCTGGTCTGGGGACCGGTCGTCGCCCATGCGATCGACGTAGCTCGTCCGCGGGCGCGGGTCGTCCAGGTCGGCAACGCCGCAGGCGCGACGGCGATGCTCGCAGCGCCCACCTTTCGCAACAAGCTGGTCAGCATCCTGCCGCACGCCAACTGGGCCTTTTCAGGAGCCGAGCGCGCCGCCGCCTTCGAACAACTCGCGACGCACGCCCAGAGTGGCGCGCTGCGCCTCGAGGTTGAGCGGGTGCCGCTCGACGACGCAGCGTCGGCGTGGAGGCGGCTCGAGGCCGGCACCGCCACCCGCAAGCTCGTCATCGTCCCATAAAGAGGAGTCGAAGATGACCGATGTGAGAAGCAACGAGACCCCTGCCGCCGCGATCACCGGGGCAGGAGCAGGGTTGGGAAGACAGATCGCCCTCGGCCTCGCCGAACAGGGCTACCGGGTGTTCGGCACCGCGTTGTCCGCCCAGGAGATCGAAGACCTCCAGCAGGCCTCGGACGGATCGGTGCGACTGACGATCGTCGATGTAACCGACGACCAAGCGGTGCACTCGTGGGCGGAGCAGACCACCGGTGAGCTCGGCGACCACGGACTCGACGTGCTGATCAGCAACGCCGGCATCCTCACCCCGGGCCCACTCGAGGTGTTGGCCCTACAGGCGATACGCCACGAGTTCGAGGTCAACGTGTTCGGCAGCCTGGCGGTCATCAATGCCTTCCTCCCGGCTCTGCGCAGGGCCCGAGGACGGATCGTCCAGATCGGCTCGGCAACCGGCAAATTCCCCCTCCCGTTCAACGGCCCTTCCAGCGCATCGAAAGCGGCGCTCGAAGCGTTCGCCGACGTTTACCGGGCCGAGCTCGAGCCGTTCGGCGTCCACTTCGTGATCGTGGAGCCAGGCAACATGGCCACGGGCGGCCCGGCGACCACCGCCCGCGCGCTGCAGAAGACAGCCGAATCCATGACGGCCGAGCAGCGCGTGCTCTACGGCGACGCCTTCGCTGCGTTCAGCGCCACGTTCAACAGCATGCAGAGCAGTGGACTCGACGCCCCCACCGCAGCGGCACGCGTCATCCAGATTGCCCAGCAACAGCCGGCGCCCATCCGCGTACCGATCGGACCGGACGCCGAACAACTCATGAAGGCCGTGCACGAACAGACCGACGAAGAGCTCGATGCTCTCCGCTTGCGAGTCGCTGGACTGGACGCCTAGGCCCGCCATGAACGCAGCTTGCCAGCGCGCCCGTTTTTCGGCGACGCGACACGAGAGAAGGGACGAAATGTCTGCATACATCGTTCTGATGCAAGAGAACGATGACGTTGACCCGGACCGCAACGGGTACGTGCCAGCGGCGCAGCCCTTACGGCACAGGCACGGCGCGGCGGTCGGCCGGCTCGAAGAAACCGGGCCGCTCGAGCCAGGCCCGCAGGTCGGAGCCCTCGACCACGAAGCGGGAGTCGAGGCTAACCGAGGCCAGTTAGGGTGCGAACTATTTGATGGCGATGCAAAGACGGGACGCTCGGCGTGAATATCCTCATTCTTGGAGCAAACGGCGGAACAGGCGTGCGCGTCGTTGAGCAGGCGGTAGCCGCTGGCGACCGCGTGATTGCTCTGGTCCGCGACACGAAGGTGAATGTCGGGCTCACACGCGACGGTGTGGACCTAATCCACGGAGATGCCACGAGCGCTACGGACCTCGCCAAGGCCATGGCCGGTGCTGACGTCGTGATCAGCACGCTCGGCGGGAGGGGTCCGTCGAACATGTCTGACGCCGTCCGCGCCATCATCGACGGGGCCCACCATGCGGGGATGCGTCGGGTCGTTGTCATGTCGTCCTTCGCCGTCGAGCGGGACCGGCTTGGTCCCATGACGAAGCTCATGTCCAACCTGACGATGAGCAAGGCGATTGCCGACAAGACCGCAAGCGAGAGACTCCTGCGCTCGAGCGACCTCGAATGGACGATCGTCTACGCGACTGTCCTGACGAACAAGCCGGCCAGTGGTACGTCCCGGATCGTTCCCGACGACAAGAAGCTGTCGCTCACCCACAAGGTGAGCCGCGCCGATATTGCAGGCTGGCTCTTGAAAGCGGCCAGGGACCCGTCCTTCGTCCGTCAAGAGGTGACGATCTCGGGATGACGTTGGTCTTTCGATGAGGGCGGCTCATGGGCTCCGAGCGCTTGAAGTCGAAGCTAACTGGGTAGCCGTCGACGCTCATCGTGCACCACCGATCGGGCTGTCGATGCTCTGAGCCTCAATGTCATCGAGGCAGGTGACAGGACGAGACCGCCCGTGCCAGAGACGGCGTAGACGGCGAGCACACGCCCGAGTGTGCCGATCAAGGGCGGCCCAGAATGGACCCGCAGAAGATCGTGGTCGATATGCTGCCGGCGCGCCCGATCAGACAGGTTCTGGTGTCATACAGCGCAAGCCTTGGCATCGAAATTGAGGGATCGCGGGTTGAGCGTCTGTCGCTTGCCAGTCTTAAGGGACCAGGCCGTTGCCAGAAGCATGGGACCACGTCGCGTCCACATCGACCGGCTGACGCGATGATCTCGGCAGCCAAGACAGGTGTCAAGTGGAACGGCGTCGCCGCCTCGAAGGAACCTTGTCTTGACCGGGAGCGATGATCGGCTTCTCGCGTCCGCGGTAGGACTCTCCTTCGATGACGAGCTCCCACGCGGCGCTTTTCAGACGGTCGACGGCGGACTGGGCGAGGAGCGGGTCGGCCATGACCGCCAGCCACTCAACCGGGTCCCTGTTCGAGGTGAGCACCGTGGCCGCTTTGTGGTGGCGTTCCACGACGAGCTCGTAAAGATCGGCCGTCTCGGTGGGATCCAGGGCTTGGAGGGCGAAATCATCAAGGATCAAAAGCTCAAAGCCGATGAGCTTTCGCATCTCAGCGTCGTAGCTCGCGTCGAGGCGGGCCGCTCGAAGGCGCCTGTGGAGACGGTCGGCCCGTTCGAAATGGACACTGATCCGTCGGCGACAGGCGATGTGTCCGAGCGCAGTGGCGAGAAATGTCTTCCCCACCCCGACTGGTCCGAGAATCAAAGCGTTCCGGCCCTGGTCGACAAAACGCAGCGACACGAGCTCTGACCACACCGCCCGGTCATAGCTGACCGCGGCTGTCTCGTCCCAAGCCTCGAGGTACATGTGCGGGTCGAGATGGGCTGCCCGGGCCCGCAGTCCTGCCGAGTCGGCGTCGCGGCGCTGCACCTCGTCTGAGAACAACTGCTCCAGGAACTCGACGTGGCTGAGCTCGTGACTGCGGGCGAGCGCGAGGCGCTCGGGCAAGGTGTCCAACAAGCGTCCGAGGCGGAGCCGGCGCATGAGCACCTTGAGCTCGGGCGAGACGGTGGGTGACAGGGCGGTCATCTGTTCTGCTGCTTTGCGGCCGCGAACTCAGAAGGATCACGGGCAAAGCGTCCCTGCACCACGACCAGCTCGGGTCGGGCGTCGGGCTCGGCCGCTTCCTTGGCGCGTTCCAGCATGCGACTTATGAGGTTCACGTCGATCGCCTCTGCCTCGAGGGCACGCCGACAGGCCGACTCGACGCGGGCCGGGCCCCACTTTTTCACCAGTCCCAAGAGGCGATAGACCTGGCGCATCTTGGTCCAAGGAAGCGGAGTGTCCAGGATCGCCTTGGCATAGATGCCGATCGCCTCCCCGTGGCCTTTGGCCATCTGGGCGAGGCGGTCGAGGTCTCTTGTCGCGTAGATCTCCTTCCCGCTCGGCATGTCGGCCGGATCGGTCGAGCGCCCTCCAGGCGGCTTTCTCGGATGCAACTTCACGAGCTCTCCGCGGAAGTACAGCTTCACGGTCTTTGAGTCGCGCCTTGCCTTTAGGTGCCTGCCGACGAGCTGGTGGGGGGCCGAGTAGAGGGCCTTGTCCACCTCCACATGGAAGTCACGGTGCAGCTTCGGCTCTGACCAGTGGGGGATGTCGAAGGGCTGACCGGGGAGCTGGCCGAGACGAGGAAGCTCCTCGAGACGGAACATCTCCGCCGGGCGGCACTGGGTCGTGCCGTGGATGCGCAGGCCGGCGGTCTTCTTACACCAGATCTCGGCCCGCTCCCGACAGTCGGCAAGGTCGACGAAGCTCTCTCCGGCAAAGAAGTTCTTCTGCACATAAGAGACGACGCGTTCCACCCGCGGCTTGTCGGTCGGGGTGGCGACGCGGGCCGCGTCGATGACAAAGCCCCTCGACTGGGCGTACTCGAAGAAGGTGTCGTTGAAACGGGGGGCGGTGTTCTCGGCTTTGGCGACGATCGAGGACATGTTGTCGGGAATTACGACCGGGAACACCCCGCCGAAGAACCGCCAGGCGGCCTCGAAGCCAGAGATGACGTCGTCTGTGGTCTGGGTGAAAGTCGGCCAGACGAACTGATGGCGGCTGAACACCGCCGTGAAGATGAGCCCGTGACAGACCCGGCGCCGCTCGCCGTCTGGCACGAGACCAAGACGCCCGAAGTCCACCTGCAGCTCTATGCCCGGGGGTGGGTCGTCGACACGGACCGTTGTTCTCTTCCGCCCCGCCCCGCAGCGCTCTGTGGCAAAGCGTGCCAGAGTCCGGTGCGGGACGACGACACCACGGCGAGCAAGGAGAATCCCGATCTTGACCACGGTGAGGTCCTGTTTCACCCAGGCCTTGATTTGCTCTTCCTCTCCGAGAAGCTTCCCCCAGGTCTCGCCGTGGCCATCTGGACGGTGCGGGCGCACCTTCTCGGCCACTTGGCCGATCAGCTCGTCAGTGAGCTGGCCCTCGCCAGCGGAGCGGTCGAGCCCGAGCTCTAAAGCAGCGGCGATGTAGCGCCTCGCCGTCTTGCGGTCGATGCCGACCCCGTGGGCGATGGGGCGTTCGCCTTCACCTAAAAGCCAGCGTCTGAGCGCCTCTTTGATCTGGACCACCGTTACCTCCCTGAACACCATGGGGCCTCCTCCGCGATGGCTTCGCAGGCCCAGCCGAATCTGTCTTCGGCCGGTGTTGGTGGATGCTCAGGGTGGTCCCATGACTGGCAACAGGGGTGGTCCCATGCCACTGGCAAAACCAGTGGCTAGGTGGTCCCTTCTCGCTGGCAAACGACAGAGCGTCTGTGCAGCTCGCTGATGGGTGAGGAATCGCTCCCGTGTCGGGTTCGAACCTGGATCACTTACTGGTTGTACGAACGGACGCGGAACTGCCCGCTGAACAGGGAGAACGTTGTGATAACGACAACGCGAGCACTTCACATAAGGCTGTGATCAGGGGCTGAACGAGGTAATCGGGGAAGTCCACCACGCCATAACGGCCGACGGACCACGTTTTGTCCCCAGCCTCAGCCTGTGGAGTCACTCCCGTGGCGAGTTCGCGTGTCAGCCTCCAGGGCGGCTATGCCTAGAGCTTCGAGGCGGGCGAGCAGCTCGTGGGCTCGTCTGTCGTTTCTCACCCAGATTTGGTAGTCGGTGTTCTGGTCGGCCGAGATCCACTTTCCGACAGTCTTTTGGCGACCTTGCGGGTCCACTGGAAATAGGGGCCGTGACGCCGGGAAGGGTCCTTGTGGCAGGCACAATTGGCCCGCCCGCACACGGTGCGGCGCTCGACGATCGAGCCGGGGAGCACCAAACCGCTGCGGGCGATGGCGGCCAGCTCCTTCGCGATCTGACGAGCTTCGTCATGGTGCTCGGGCTCGAGTCGCATCGATCGAGCTTTCCATGAGGGATCCACCACTTCACTCATGAGCTACTGTATATCTACAGTCGTGGTGAGCAGGACGTGGCCCGGGACCTTAGAGGAGCGGGAAAGGTCCTCTGTCGCGGCGACCATCGCCGCCTACTCGCCGGTCTCGGTCAGCCCTGAGGCAGCTGTCTTCGCCCGGGCCGTGGTGGCCAAGGTGCACCTAGAAAGCCGCGAGCGCGCCACGGCCCTGCTGCATGCCTCCTCGAGGCTTGCGTCCTTCGGGTGCTCGCTCGGACTGGAGCTGGATCCGGATGTCCTCTCCGAAGACTCGGTGATCGAGCGCTTCGTCCTCTGCGCGACAACGCGTCTTTCCTCCTCGTCGCGCCGCACGCTGCGCTCGAACCTGCGCTATCTCGCCCATCGTGTTCCCTCTGTCGTGCCACCGGGGCCGGTGGCCTTGCCACGCAACCATGCCAAGGCCCCCTACAGCACAGCTGAGATAGACGCCTACCTGGCCCTTGCCAGGGCCCAGCCCACCGTTTCGAGGAACATGGCCCTGACCGGGCTCATCTGCCTCGGCGCCGGGGCCGGGCTCGTGGGAAGAGATCTCCGCTTTGTCCGCGGCACAGATGTCGTCTCTCGATCTGGAGGCCTTGTCGTCACCGTCTTTGGCGGCGCCGCCCGCGTCGTCCCGGTCCTCACCCGCTATCACCGCTTGTTGGAGGCTTCGGCCGCCTTTACCGGTCAGGGCTACGTGACTCGCGGGGAGATGGCCGCCCGCCACAACGTGACGACCCCGCTTTTGTCCAAGCTGAGCGGCGGCCTGCACTTGGAGCGGCTCGAGGTCTCCCGGCTGCGGGCGACCTGGGTGTCATGCTGCGCCGAGCGGATCGGTCTCAAAGCCTTCATGTCCGCGGCGGGGATCACCTGCTCGCAGCGGCTCGGTGACGTCGTCTCGTCCCTGCCCGCGCTAAGCGAACAAGAGATGGTGGCGCTCTTGGGGGCAACGAGCTGAGCGCCAAGAGACGCCTTTTGGCCTACGAGGCGGCCCTATGTGACTCGGGTGTGGCCGAGACGCTCAAGGCCTTGCTGCCAAAGGGGGGAAGGCCCCGCCAACTCGGGCCCAACACCGTGCTCTTGGGCGTGATGCTCGCACTCGACGCCGGGCGCCCCGCCCATCTGAAAGCCGCCTGGCGGGCACTGTCGCAGCTCAGTGTTCACGACCAGCTCGCCCTCGGCTTTGTCGCCACCGGAGATCACCCCTGGCATCAGGCCACCTACCGCCAATACGAGGACGCTTTCACAAAGATCGTGCAGGCCATCGACCCGAGCCCGGTGCCCTCGTTCAAAGGTGTCGGGCCCAACGAGCGGGCCTCGTGGTTAAAAGCTGTCCGCTCGGGCGTCGACACAACAGCCAAACGGGCCGTTGTTCTCCGTCTCGCACAAGATCTCGTCGACTCAAGCGTGCCGGCCGAGCACAAGGACTCCTCGAGATCGCTCGCCATCGACTGGACCGATCACGAGACCTGGTCCCGACCCCGGGCCAAGGACGACCCTGAGCCCGCCAATGACCCCGATGCCTCCTGGGGCCATGCCAAGCGCAAGGCCCCGGGAGCAAAGGACCACCTCTTTTTCGGTTACTACGCCCAGGTGGCCACGATGGTCAAAGACGACGGGGGTCCCGCCGTCCTAGAGCTTGTGCGCCGCATCGCCTTCGCCCCACCGCGCGACGATCCCGCTGCTTTGATGGCCTCAGTTCTTGTGAGCGCCGCCCAAGAAGGCCTCTTGTTGAAAGACGTGCTCTGCGACTGCGGGTACTCCGACCGCGAGCCTTACAGCTTCGCCCGCCCGCTTCGGGCCGCCGGTGCCCGCCTTGTGATGGACCTGCATCCGAACGACCGGGGGCCTCGGGGCACCTTTGAGGGAGCGGTGATCTGCAACGGCCAGCTCTACTGCCCAAGGACCCCGCCCGGGCTGTTGAGCCTCGGGCCCCTTTGTCGGGGGGCGCAACCAGATCAAGCCGCCGACCATGACCGAAAGTGCGAAGAACTGGGCCGCTACCGGTTCTCGCCTGTCACCGCTCCAGACGGCGAGGGATACCAGCGCTTTTCCTGCCCGGCAGTTACCGGCAAGTGCCGCTGTGGCCTAAAGCTCGCCTCGATGGGGCTCTCGAACGAACGCCCGAGCGTGGCCGGGCCGCCCGGGCTCGAAGAAAGATGTTGCCGCCAACAGACGATCACCGTCCCCCCGCAGGTGAACGAGAAGACCCGCCAGGCCCACACCTATCCGAGTGCCGCCCACCGGGCCTCCTACGCTCGACGCACGGCCGCAGAGCGCGCCTATGCCTCATTGGCTGACCCGTCCACAGGTGGCATCCGACGGGGCTGGTGCCGCCTGTTCGGCCTCACGAAGAACACCCTCATGTACGCCCTCGCCGTCATGGTGCGAAACGTGAGGATCGTGGAGTCCTTCGAAGCCAGAAGAGCAGAAGACGCCCGGCGTTCGGCCATGGGGCCGAGCTCGCGCAGGAGGCACCGAAGGCACCAGACACTTTGGCCTGAGCCGGACGATCCACCCCCGACCAAGGTCCCCGTGCCCCCCGCCTAGGAAGCGGCTTTCCGCGTCTGAGGGCGCCATCATCAAAACACCTGCTCGATCCGTCTTCGACCGCGCCCTTGAGGCTCTCACCGAACCACTTGAGGCGGTCCGCGAGGCAACTACACACCCGAGGGGTTGAATAACGGCTACGCCGTCGCCTTCGGTGAACCCGAAAGCGAGCGAGCGTGAAGATTTTGGAGTGAGCGTGGTCTTCACATGTGCCTGTGAACTGGCCGAACTTGGCGACTTGGAGATGGTGACACGCTTTAGCGCTGTGGCAACCACACTTGGTCCACAGGTCTTGGCTCAAGAACGGTGGGAGGTTCTCTCGTCGGCTTCGAGGGCGGCCACGCCGAGGGCCTCGAGTCTTCGAGACGAGCTCTCTTAGGCGTCTGTCGTTGTCGATCCAGCTTTCGTAGTCGCCCGCTTCGTCCTCGCTCAGGTACTTCCCGACAGTCTCCGCGGCGACCTTTCACGTCCAGTGCCAGTAAGGACCGTGCAGCCTCGGTGGATCGCCATGACAGGCGCAGTTGGGCCTCCCGCATCGAGTACGCCGCTCTGATCTGCGTGCCCGGCAGGACCACCTACGCTGCGGGCGATCTCGGCCAGCTGTTTGGCGATCTCGGACAGCTCAGGCAGGCGCTGTTCTGGGTCCACGTCTGAAGCCTGACAGGGAGGATTCACCATCTTCGTCATATCCTCCTGTATATATACCTTATGATGAGAATTCGGGACAGGCTCTCGCCCTCGAGGTCGTCGCCAGCTGGACCCCGCGGCATGGCTGTTTCGAGTCCCGCCGAGTTCGCGAGAGCCGTCGTCACAAAGCTGGCTCCGGCCGCGCCCGGGCGAGAGCCCTCTTGTTGGCCGGCTCTGCACTTTGTGAGTGGGGCCTTCGGATCGGCCTTGAGGCAACTGAGCGCTCACTTTTCCACGAGGCCGTGATCAAGCACCCACATCGCCACGGCCATGGACAAAGCGACCCCGGCCTCGAGGCGCACAGAGCGTGCCAACTTGCGCTTTGTCGCCCGCGGCGTTGGCCTGGCGCTTAGGGCCGAGCCTGCCCCGATCGCCCACGACGGCCCGGCGGCTCCTTACAGCTTCGAGGAGATCGAGGCCTACTTCGCCCTTGCCCGACGCCAGGTGCTCCGACGACGAAGGGCGATGGGATCGATGCTCTGTTTGGGCCTTGGTGCCGGGCTCGACGGGCTGGACATGAGATATGTCACCGGACACCACGTACTGGAACGCTCCGGGGGCCTCGTCGTCGTCGTCGAAGGAGCCCGGGCCCGGGTCGTGCCCGTGCTCAAGCGCTACCAGGCGATGCTGGTTGTGTGCGCCACCTTCTCCGGTGCGAACAACATGACCGGGGGCATCGCCCCGACGAGGAAGAACGTCACCACCCCGGTTCTTGCCCGCCTGAGCGGCGGGGTCGACCTTAAGCGGCTCTCGGTCTCTAAGATGCGCTCGACCTGGATCTCAGAACAACTGGAACATCTCGGTGTGCCCGCACTGCTGCGGGCAGCCGGGCTTAAGTACTCCCAGAGACTGTTCGACCTCGCCTTGTCGCTTCCTCAATTAGACGAGGCCGAGCTCGTCTTGTTGCTCGGGGGCTCGAGCTGAGCACGAGCTCGCGCCTTAGGCGCTTCGAAGAGGTGCTGGACCGCTCGGGGGTGACCGAGATGTTGGAGGAGGCCGTCTCGTCTTCGGGACCGGCCCGCCAGCTCACATTCCGCACGGTGCTCTTGGGCATCTTGTTGTCGATCTCGAACTCCAAGGTCGCCCATCTCTCGGCCGCCTATCGCTGCCTTTGCGACCTGAGCGTCATCGACCAGGTCCGCCTCGGCGTGGCGAGACCTGGCCGCGACGGGCTCAAGACTGCGAGCTACAGGATGTTCGAGCACAGCTTCAACGCCATGATGAAGCCGATCGACCCGAGCCCTGTCCCCTCCTTTAGGGGCGTGGCACCACTAAAGTGTCAACACCGGCCTAAAACTGACCCCCCGCCACCGGTTGAAAATTGACCCCCCAGCCGGCGACCGGGTTCACGCTGCGTCGTCGTTAGGCACCCTCCCGAGATCACGGTCCTTCAACCGGTAGCTGTCACCTTTCATGGAGACGACCTCGGCGTGGTGCACCAGGCGGTCGATCATCGCCGCTGCCACGACCGGGTCTCCAAAGACCTCGCCCCAGCGACCAAAGGGCTTATTCGAGGTGACGATGACGCTGGCACGCTCATAGCGTGAGGAGACGAGCTGGAAAAACAGGTTGGCAGCCTCGGCTTCGAAGGGGATGTAGCCCACTTCGTCGATGACGATGAGCGGGTAGCGCCCGAGTCGGATGAGCTCTTGTTGGAGCCGTCCGCCACGGTGGGCTTCTGCAAGACGATCAACCCACTCCGCCGCCGTGGCGAAAAGCACACGATGTCCCGCCTGGCAGGCCCGGATCGAAAGCCCGATGGCGAGGTGGCTCTTTCCCGTCCCGGGTGGGCCCAAGAACACGACGTTCTCTTTCGACTCGACGAAGTCGAGTGCTCCGAGATGGGCGATCACCTCCCGTTTTAAAGAGCGCTGATGGTCGAAGTCGAAGTCCTCGAGGGTCTTTCTCGCCGGGAAGCGTGCCGCTCGGATGCGGATCTCACCTCCGTTTGACTGCCGGGCGGCAACCTCCCGCTCGAGGCAGGCAGCGAGGAACTCCTCGTATGCCCATGTCTCGGCTCTCGCCCGCTCTGCGAGACGATCGACGGACTTCAAAAGAGAAGGTGCCTTCATCGCCCGGCAGAGGTACTCGAGATCAGGGGCGGGTCGTTTCGTGCTCGCCATCACGCCACCCCGAGGGCCTTGTCGTACTCGGAGACATCTCGCTCTTCGACTTCTGTCTCAAGGGTCGGGACCACAGCCGCCTCGGCCCGCATCATGCGAAGCGTCATGGCGTGGCTCGGGTCCAAGAGGCTCTGGTGGCTGGCAAGGCAACGCCGGTGCCTGGCCACCTCGATCTCGCCGCAGGTGACCACGACCTGGTCGAGGTCGGCTCTGAGCCTCACCATGCGGCCGACAAAGCGCGGGTTGACCGAGTAGTCGTTCACGTCAAAGCACACGTAGTGGTCCCTGGCGAGCCGGGTCGAGTAACTGAAAGAGGGATCGGGCATCACCGGTGGGAGGGCGATCATCGATCCCCGGTCCTCATAGATCACTTCTGCCGGCACGGCCCGCGTCGTCGTGTGCCGGCGCCGGTTCGCCTTTTTCAACCAGGCCGAGAGCTGGCCGTTGAAGTCCTCCCTGTCCAAAAAGCTCCGTCCCGGGAGGAACGAGGTCTCGTAGTAGCCGTTGGAGCGTTCGTTCGCGCCCTTTGCCTCGGGATCGTTCGGCTTACAAAGCCGGGCTCCTGCGCCGAGTGTGCCCCGGAAGGCCTGGAACTCGCGTGAGGACCTGCTTGCCCCGGCGCCACTGACCGATGCAGCCCTCGCCGTCCCAGACGATGGTCCTCGGCACGGCACCGATCTGCTCAAAGCAGCGCCGCATCCCCCACAAGACGTCGTATGCGGCCCGGGAGGGCACCATGAAAGCGGCCATGAAACGTGAGTAACCGCAAACCGCTGTCACCACCCAGAGCTTGGCGGCCTGGCCATATCCGAGGGGGATGGGTACATCGGGCTGCCAGAGGTCGAACTGGACGATCTCACCCGGCGCGTAAAACGTCCGCTGGCACGGATCAGGCAGCTTGAACAGCGGCCGGAGCTCGGCGACGCGATCTCTCAAGATCGTGATGCCGTGGCCCCACTCGATGCGCTCGGCGATCACGCTCGCCGGCATCGTCGGACAGCTCTTCAATAACCTGCAGATCTCGGGCTCGACGGCGTCGACGAGTGAAGGCCGTTTTGGCCTTTCGTAGTTCGGTGGTGATCCCGAGCGAACAGCGGTTCTGACGGTGTTGCGGGCAACGCCGAGCTGACGAGAGATCGCCTTGATCCCGAGGCGCTCGGCGAAGTGCAGGCGACGGATCTCTGCCCAGTCGTCCACGTCGATCATGTCCTTCCTCCCCGGCCGACCATGCAGCCAGGGTTCGCGTTCAGCACGGAAAGTGGTGGATCGCCGCGAAGGGGGGTCAGTTTTCGGCCGGTGATAGAGGGTCAGTATTCAACCGGT
>CAVZYD010000007.1:0-963939 GCA_963779425.1 uncultured Acidimicrobiaceae bacterium | reverse complement strand
TGGTCAGGGAACTGGTCGGTCACGAACCGAGTCCGGACGATCTCAACATACAGGCGCAACCAGAAGAGCGCTCTTTCCCCGATGGGCACGTAACGGTCCTTCGCCCCCTTGCCCCGGCGCACAAAGACGGTCCCTCGCTCGAAGTCGATGTCCCTCAGCCAAAGTGAGATGAGCTCGGCGCGACGAAGGCCACAGGAGTAGAAGACCTCCAGCACGGCCCGATCTCGCAGCCCGAGGGGCTTTGAGACATCAGGAGCACGGAGCAGGACCGCCATCTCCTGCGCGCTCAAGGTGGCCTCCGGCAAGCGTCGGTCGGGCCGGGGCATGAGCATGTCGGCTGCCGGGTTGGAGGCGATGCGGTGCTGGCGCCGCAACCAGGAGAACATCTGGGTCACGGGCACGAGGCGCTGGGCCTGGGTGCCGAAGGACAACGCCGCGCCGTCACGCTTACGGTGGACGAAGAGGCTCTGCTGATACGAGACGAGCAGCTCCAAGGACACATCTTCTGACCGCTTGACTCCCTGGGCGCCGGCGAAGTCCACGAAGTAGTCGAGGTAGCGGAGGCGGCCGTTGATCGTCGTCTTGGCGTAGTTGTGGATCGCCATCCACTTGAGGTACTCGCGTGCGTCACTCTCAATGGATCCCATGACCGCCCTCTTCCCCGACGGCCGACGAGGAGGCCATGGCGGAGTGGGATTCCGCCGCCGGTTCGTCCACAGTGGAATGGTGCTCTCCCCATCACTGAGCATCGGCCGCGGATGAGCCACGACTGAATTCCTGGATTGCCGACTACGCCGCTTAGTACTGTGCTGACCGCGCCGCCAAGCCTCGAAGGCTGGGGTCCAAGAGCCGCTACTAGGGCAGGGTGTCGCGAGCACCTGGCTCAGTCGGTCTTGATCGCCGATGGACGCGATCCTCGCTGACCGAGGCTGCGGCCGACCGTCGACACGCCCGCCCGCTGATCGCACACAAGATCAGGTTGGCGACAAATCGGATCACGGTCGACCTCCGTGTGCTTTTCTAACGATCTCTAAAGACTCTAAAGGACTCTAAAGGACAAGTATGATTCGACTGTGCCCAACCCTTTCAAACCGAGCTTCGGCGTAAGTCCGCCACTTCTTGTCGGACGCGACGACTTGATAGACGAGTTCGCCGAAGCGCTCGAGGACGGCCCTGGCTCTGCGGCGCGGGCCACGATCTACACGGGGGCGAGAGGCTCCGGGAAGACGGTGATGCTGAACGCCGTGGAAGACCGTGCGCGTGAGCACGGGTGGGTGATCATCAGTGACACGGCGTCACCAGGATTCGTCGACCGGATCGTCCGTCAGCATCTTCCTGGCCTGCTCAGGGAGCACGATCCCAAGGCCGTGCGACGTCGGCTGACTGGCATCACAGGACCGTTCAGCTCGGGCGGAGCGAGCTGGAATGTGGTCGAGGCTCATCTGGTCGGTGTCGGCTTGCGGAACCAGGTGACACTGCTCACCGATCTCCTCGCCGAGAATGGCACCGGGCTGCTCATAACCCTCGACGAGATTCATCGCAACCAGATCGGCGAGCTGCGCGAGCTCGCCACGACGGTGCAGCATGCCTTCAGGGAAGAACGTGAGGTCGCCTTTGTCGGTGCTGGTCTTGCGTCGGCGGTCAGCGACGTCGTGAACGACGAGGTGCTGACCTTTCTACGCCGAGCCGAGCGCCACCACCTGGGCTCGGTCGGTCGTGATGACGTGGCCCGCGCGATCCGGGAGCCGGTCGAGGCGAACGGGCGTCGGCTCGCTGATGACGTGCTCGCCGAGATGGTGGAGGGAACTCGTGGATACCCATTCCTCATCCAGCTGGTCGGGGCGAGGGTATGGCGCCGTCACCCATCGGAGCCTGAGATCTCGATGGAAGACGCCCGCCTCGGGGTCTCGGACGCCCTCAGACGCCTCGGCTCCCTAGTGCACGAGCCGGCAATCGCCGACGCCTCGGAGATCGACAGGTCCTTCCTGCTCGCGATGGCAAAGGACGACGGGCCGTCGAAGATGGCAGATGTTCAGCGGCGGCTCAACGTCGATGTCAACTATGCGAGTCAGTACCGCCTCCGTCTCATTGCCGCAGAGCTCATCGAACCTGTTCGTCGTGGCTACGTCGACTTCGCGCTGCCGTACTTGCGCGAGTACCTTCGCTCGCACGTTGCCGCGGAGATGTAACTGTTCCCGCCCGCCTGAGAGACCGTGCGATGGGCCTCTGTTTCTGTGCCCGAGGCGGCCCGGCGAGCCGCCCCGAACGTCGATGGAAGTCTGATCATCCCGGCTGAGTGAGGGGCACCCACCCAACATTCACCCAACATTCGCCTTCCGAACGCGTCTGCCAGCGTCCCCGAGCGTCTCGCCCGAAACATGTATGGCCTGTTCAGACGGCGAATCTGAGACGAGTCGAGACGCTTCAAGACGCCTCAGCACCGGTCCGCATGGACTCTTAATCCGCAGGTTCCGGGTTCGAGTCCCGGGGGGCGCACCGCAAAGCCTTAACTCAGAGGCACTCTTAGCGGAGCGCCAAACCTGGCGGCAGCTGGCGTGCCAGCGACGTGCCAGCGGGTTTCAAGGGGCGCGCCATCGTGCCCGCTGCGATGGCGGCTCGATTCCATACTCGGCCAGGACAGACAGGTCGAGCGCCCAGTCGATGGCATTTCTCCGGCTCCAAGCGGCACGCTCCGAGGCGGCGTGAGCCTCTACTTCGGCTTTAGTCCATCCGTTCACCTCGGCAAGGTGAGTCAGGACTTTAGCCATTCGACCATGCACGCCAGCGAGCCCGAGGTGCTTGACCTCGTGACAGGCCGAGCAGAGAACGACTAGCCGGACGAGCCGCTGCACCCTCGCGATCTCGTCATACAACCACACCTCGTGAGCCTCGACCGCGTGCCGCACACCCCCCGCCACAGACTTCGCAGTGGTTGTTGGCGCGGCAGTAGGTCTCCTGGCGCACGATGTCCCGGCGCTTGCCCTTGAGGAGCTGGTAGAGGTTCGAGCCCCATTGTTCGTCGGGACCATCTCGATCGTGAGCTTCGGTAAATTTATGGGCATGACCGCAGGATCTCGCAGGGGTTTTCAGCAGCGCAGCTCTTGCGTAGGCTGCTGAGTCCCTCTCGGAAGCACTGCTCTACACTGCAACAAATCGAGAGGAGTGCTCGCATGGACGAAAACGAAACGGAGAGAGCCGAAAAGACAGCAGCTACAGCCGGGACCTTGGCGGGGGCGATGGCCGGGGCAGGGATCCTCGGAAGAGCGATACCTATCCCCTTCGTCGGGCCGGTCGTGGGTGGCGTGGTGGGAGGAATCGTAGGCAGCGAGCTTGGACGACGTATCGGCAAAGCGGTTTTCGATGGTGGCTCCGCCTTCTTCAAGACGCTGACCGAGCAGCCCTCTTCCTAGCTGACACCTCGACGATCGCGACCGCAGTTAGACCGCGATAGTGGGTTTCTCAAGCGCTCGCGTGACAGCGGCGTACCAGCACACCTCCGCGCGACTGCACCCAAGTAGCCTCTTCAGCCCCCACGAGAGCCGAACACTTACCCATCCTGACCAGGGAAAACATTTCCAGACTCTCCGGACCTCTTGAGGCTTAAGGGACTCTTAACCGCAGGTTCCGGATTCGAGTCCCGGGGGCGCGCACCACTTCGGACGCAACACGATTCTGTCCGGCGATCTGCGGCGCGTTTCACCTCCCTGTGCCTCACCGCACAGGCGCAGCTAGACCCCACAAAAGGGATCCTGCTTGCCTCAAGAGAAGTACCAGAGTTCGAACGGCATGCTTGAGACAAGTTTCGCCCGAGTCCGGGCGTTAGCCGGGAACCAGACGAGCTCTCGACCGGCGCCGTCAGGGGCACGCGCTGAGCGACAGCGCACGCCGCGCAGGCCAAGATCATGCACAGCGACACCGATCGGTTGGCAGACGCGGTGGTCGACCAGGTGGCCCTCGCCGTCAAGCGGATAGGTCACGGGCAGCCCAACGGCGGCGACCCCGGCAGGTGTGTGCACATCGGCGACGCGTTGGCCCCGAGGAAGCCGAGCCGAAACAAGGCAAGGCCCGTTGTCGTCGCGGAGGTCTTCCGGCCCATAGGGCCAGCCCGCAATGAACAGGCGCAGGTTCAACCTGGCCGTGACGACGTCCTCGTTGAAGTAGAGGGCCGAGAAACTGCCCGGTGGGTTCCAACGCTGGCCCCGCCTCCTTGCAAAAGCGGGATCGAGCGGATCTGACCAGGCTTGCGCGCAGATG
Source organism: uncultured Acidimicrobiaceae bacterium (assembly GCA_963779425.1). Lineage (GTDB taxonomy): Bacteria > Actinomycetota > Acidimicrobiia > Acidimicrobiales > Bog-793 > Fen-455. Next base: position 959,685 of record CAVZYD010000007.1, on the reverse strand, counting down.
CGCAGCCAGCTATGTCCCTCAGCCAATAGCTCGCTTACAACGCCAAGGTTCCCTCCGCGTACGCTCAACTGTGGACGGCCGAGAAGTCGAACATCGCTCGGCAGGCCTCCAAAGCTCCACGGCTGTCACCGGCCGCGACGAGATCGAGCAGCGAAGCGCCGTCCAGTCTGGCTGCCTTGCGCCGTACCGTGGCCGGGATGCGGTCGAGTTTTAGGTACCGCACGAGGAGATCCGTGGCGGCGGCCAAGTCGGCGACCGTCTCGAGCCGGTCGACCGGGACGCCTCTAGCCAACCACTTCGACAAGGCCTGGCGAGAAACTCCGAAAAGGCGAGCCCCCTCCGAGGCGGACAATCCCCACACGCCCAGGAAGCGGCGCAGCTGGTCGACGAGCGCTTGTGACTCGAGCTCACCGGCAAATGCTTCCAGCCATCCGGGACGGCCGCGACTAGCCTCAACCAACTGGCTCGCCAGGGCTTTCGGATCCTCCTTCAAGACCCATGCCATGGACATCTTCGCTCCCTCCGCTGCAACTATATGTCAACCGCAACCTAATGTCTACCTAACTGTCTAGCGCCCGGAAGGGACACCGGATGTCATGCGAGGAGAATTCGAGCCCATTCCTCGCGGCCGGCTCCACAAAGCCAAGTGCAAACGGCATGACACCTGCGCCGATAGAGCACTCTGCTAGCGTTCGGCTTGACGGCTCCGGCCGTTTCGCTGTCACGCAGGGGAAGTCCGGTGGAACTCCGGCGCTGGCCCGCAACCGTGAGCGAGGCGAGTCCTCGCAAGCCGGGAACCCTGCCAACGGTGAGTCCTATTGACCGTCGAGGAACACGGGACTGGGATCCGGTTCGGCTCTCAGGGCTCTCCGGGATCCAGTAGCCGGGAGAGGACCTTCATGCCTGGATACGTCCGTCGGGGGGCTGCTGCCTGCCTTGTGGCGTCGTTGCTTGCCCTCGGGACAGCCGTGCCAATCGCCGCGGCAGGGGCGACCGGCTCTGGATCTCATACAGCTGGGACAGTGACCGCCGCTCAAGCCGGAGCAGGCTGGATCGCCCGCGACATGAGCGCGAACGGTGCGCTCATCGACGCCGACTCACACCTGGCGAGCCCTGGAGACACGGCCAATGCCATCTTGGCCCTCGTCGCGGCGGGCGTCGGGGCCAACCAGGTCAAGGCGGCCACCAACTGGCTCTCACATAACTTTGCCTCTTACGTCGCCTTCAAAGGTGTGGACATCCCGGGCAGGCTCGCGCTCGTGACCCTGGCCGCCGTAGCTGCGGGCGCGAATCCCGCTCGCTTCGGCGGAACGACAAAGACGTACAACCTCGTCGCAAGGCTCGAGGCGACCGAGCAGTTGACTGGCTCTCAAGCAGGCGCCTTCGGCACCGAGACCAATCTCAACGCCTTCTCCGAGGCCCTCGCTCTCGTCGCGCTGGCGGCTGCGAAGGATCTCGGGAAGGGGACGCGCCTCGCCGAGGCTTACCTGGAGAATTTGCAGTGCACCGACGGAGGTTGGGAGTACGGCCGGACCACGGTGGCCACTGCCTGTCTCGCACCGAACCCGAGGGATTTCAACAGCCCTGACACGAACACAACGGCGCTGGCAGTTATGGCGATCGTCGCCGCCGGGGGCCACTTCTCCCACAGTCCGGTGACCTTCTTCCAAGACTCGCAAGAATCCAACGGGTCCTTCGGCGTCTATGGCGTGTCGGGCGATGGTCAGCAGGGCGACCCAGATTCGACCGCGTACGTCATACAGGCCCTGATCGCCTTGCGTGTCATCAATGACCATCAGTTCGTGCGCAACGGCACCACGCCCGAACAGGCGCTGCAGCGTTTCCAGTACGGCTGCAAATCCCCGGTAAGCAAGCGAGGCGAGTACTCCTACTTCGGGAGCCCAAGTCAGCTGGCCACCTTGCAGGCGGTCCCGGCTGCAGCCGGCGTCACCCTGCCGGAGATGCCCGGCAAACTGTCAGTCGCTGAGCCCAGGCTCAGCTGCGGTGGGAGCTGAACGCAGACCGGCCGCTGCACTCGCCCTAGCCATTGCTGTGGTCCTCGCGGCCACCATTAGCCTGGCGATGGCAGGACCGGAAGGACGCGCTGCCGCTAGCACGCGTCAACACGCGCAACAGTCTTGGCACACATGCGCTCCCCCCGCCCATCTGGCGAGTGGCCAGATAGTGGTCCCCGTCGTAGTCGACTTCGGCGAACCTCAGGCAAAGGTGCTCGTTACATGTGTTACCACCCGCCCCGGCGATACCGGCGCCGAGATTCTCCAGGCTCAGGCGCCGCTAGTCGGCTACCCGATGCCCCGATATGACGAGTCCGGATCCGGGCTTCTCTGCGGCATCGACGGTTACCCGTCTACTGGTTGCGGCACCGAGTCGGGTGGCCATTACTCCTACTGGGCCTACTGGCACGGCGGTAAGCGTTGGCAGTACGCGAGCGACGGTCCCGGGGAGTGGACCGTCTCCAAAGGCGATGTCGAGGGATGGCGCTTCGAGCCCGATGGGAGCGCTTCCCCCTCCGACCCGCCCCCGCGTGCGCCCTCGAGGGCCACCGAGCTGGAAGCGCCCGCCTCAGTGCACCAAGCGGCAAGCACCGCGACGACGAACGCAAAGACAGCGAACAAGTCGTCGGCCGGCGGGGCGCCAGGCCCGATCGGACAGATAGACGGCGGCCGGAGCCGCTCGAAGACGGGCCTCTTCATCACTTGCCTCGCCCTGATCATTCTCCTTGGCGCCGCCGCGACCGCTCGCTCCCGGCGCACGAGTCGACACGGGACCTAGATGCTGCGCAGCCGCCTGCAGCCGTTGCACCCGATCGCGTGGTGGTGTTGGGCGGGGGCGCTCGCCGTCGCCGCCAGTCGGACGACAAACCTTCTCTTGCTCGGCCTCATCGTGGCCGTGGTCGCCTGGGTCGTGACCACTCGGCGGGGAAACAGCCCTTGGGCCAGGTCATTCGGCGCTCTGCTAAGACTCGGGGGGTTCGTCATCGCCATCCGCTTGGTCGTCCAGATCCTCTTCGGTGACCGGGTGCCCGGAGATACCTGGTTCAACATTCCCCAGGTCCCGCTCCCCCACTGGGCCGCCGGGGTGACAATCGGTGGTCCAGTGACCGCCCAGGCGGTCCTCGGAGCGCTCTGCCAAGGGCTGCAGATCGCTGTGATCCTGGCGTGCTTTGGCGCCGCCAACTCTCTGGCAAGCTCCTTCCGGCTCCTGCGATGCGTGCCAGCCGGTCTGTACGAGGTCGCGGTCGCCGTGACCGTGGCGATCTCGTTCACCCCTCAGGTGGTCCTGTCCATCGCTCGGGTGCGAGACGCCCGTCGCCTGCGCGGCAGAGCGACAAGCAGGCTCAGGGGCTGGCGCGGTCTCGCAGTCCCGGTCCTAGATGGTGCCCTCGAGCGCTCGGTCGCCCTGGCGGCCTCGATGGACGCCAGGGGGTTCGGGCGTCGCTCAAGCTCACCGGGGCGGCGACGCCTCACTGCCGGGGCGACGCTCGGAGGACTCGTCGGGCTCGGCATAGGTCTTTTCGAGCTGCTCGACTCTGGCTCGGCATCCGGCGTCGCTCTGGCCGTCATCGGCTTCGGCGGCGCGCTGGTCGTCGGCGGGATGGCCATCGCATCGCACGGTTCGCGCAGCCGCTACCGGCCCGACCGGTGGCGTGGGGCCGAGTGGCTCGTGATCGCGGCAGGACTCGCCGCCGTCGCGGGCGTCGTCGCAGCCGGAGCGAGCGAGCCGACCTCACTTAGCCAGCCTCTCTATCCCCTCGGGCTACCTGCCGTCCCGCTCAGTGGCCTCGCCGGCATCCTCGTCGCCACCTTGCCATCGGTCATATCGCCAGCACCCGCGCCGGTACGAGCCAAGCTGCAAGAGGCCCTGGCGTGATCAGTTTCGACCGTGTCACGGTGAGCTATCCAGGAGCCCTGGCGCCGGCACTCGACAATGTGAGCCTGACGATCGAGGAGGGTAACTTCGCCCTCGTCATCGGCGCCACCGGGGCCGGGAAGTCGACGCTGCTGCGCTGCGTCAACGGTCTCGTGCCGCACTTTTCCGGTGGCCGCCTCAACGGCACCGTGACCGTCGACGGGCGAACCACCGAGAAGTTCCGGCCCCGGGAGCTCGCCGACATCGTCGGTTATGTAGGACAGGACGCCGATGCCAGCTTCGTGGCTGACACCGTCGAGGACGAGCTCGCCTACGCCATGGAGAACCTCGGGGTCGACCCTGCGACCATGCGCCGGCGCGTCGAGGATGTGCTCGACACCTTGAATCTGCACGCCTTGCGTCAGCGGGCCATCTCCACGCTGTCGGGTGGCCAGCGCCAACGCGTCGCCATCGGCGCTGCCTTCACCGCCGCGCCCCGCTCGCTCGTGCTCGACGAGCCCACGTCCTCGCTCGATCCGGTCTCAGCCGAAGAGGTGCTGGCGTCGCTCGCTCGCCTCGTTCACGATCAGGGCACGACCATCCTCGTCGCCGAGCACCGCCTCGAACGCATCGTGCAGTTCGCCGACGTCGTCGTGGCCCTCGGCGCCGGCCGGGGCGAGGTCCGAAGTGGCTCGCCGGCAGATATTTTCGCCACGGCGGACCTTGCCCCACCCGTCGTCCGCCTCGCCCGCGTTGCCGGCTGGTCGCCCGTGCCTCTGTCTGTGCGAGACGCCCGTCGCCAGGCCCCGCAGCTGCGTCACCGCCTCGAGCCGCACCCGCACCCAGCCCTTGTGGCGGCTCCAGGCGACCGCGTCGCCAAGGTGAAAGGGCTCACCGCCAGCTACGGACCGATCCCGGCACTGTCCGAGGTAACCCTCGACCTCCATGAAGGCGAGGTCGTCGCTCTCATGGGTAGAAACGGGGCCGGCAAGTCGACACTGCTCAATCATCTGGTAGGACTGCGCCGTCCCCAGCAGGGCTCGGTCGAGGTCCTCGGCCACGCACCGGGCACGCTCCGCGCTCGGGAGGCTGTCCGCCTCGTCGGTCTCGTCCCTCAGGACCCGGGGAGTCTGCTTTGCGCCGAGACCGTGGCAGCCGAATGCCGCGACGGTGATCGCGACGGCGGGCTCGAGTCGGGGACGACGCGCGCCGTCCTCGACTCGCTCGTGAGCGGCATCTCGGACACCGTGCATCCGAAGGACCTTTCTGAGGGCGAGCGGCTGGCGCTGGCGCTGGCGCTCGTGCTCGCTCCCGCGCCCCCCCTTTTGTTGTTGGACGAGCCGACCCGCGGTCTCGACTACGGAGCCAAAGAGAGGCTGTCCCGCCAACTGCGGCACTTGGCGACGCAAGGCCACTGCGTCGTCGTCGCCACCCACGACGTCGAGCTCGTCGCCGAGGTCGCCGATCGTGTCGTCGTGCTCGCTGACGGCGAGGTGATCACCGACGGGCCGGCGCGCTCTGTCGTCTGCCATTCGGCTGGCCTCGCCTCTCAGGTGGCCCGCATCCTCGCTCCAGCCGAGTGGCTGACCGTCGAGGAAGTAGCAGTCGCCCTAGTCGGGCGGCAATCGAGAGACGAGGCGGACCGGTGAACACCACCCGCGACCACCGGCCCGTCTTTCTCGACCGGTTTGGGAGTCTTGCGATCGCGATCGCATCTTTGATCGGAGCGGTCTCGTTTCTCTGGCCGCTGTTCATCCCGGCGCGGGCCACGATAAACCAGGCGCACGCCGGCGATGCGCCCTGGATCGTCGCCGTTCTCCTGCCGCTGTTGTTGTTGGCGGTGCTCGGCGAGTTCAGCTCCGGAGGCATGGACGCCAAAGGAGTCGCCATGCTCGGCGTGCTGGGGGCTTGCGGGGCGGCATTGCGACTTCCCTCGGGCGGCGCCGCCGGCTTCGAACCCGTGTTCTTCTTGTTCTTCCCAGCTGGCTATGTCTTCGGTCGCCACTTCGGCTTCCTGCTCGGCGCTCTCACCCTTTTTGCCTCGGCGCTCGTCACCGGTGGCGTCGGACCCTGGCTTCCGTTCCAGATGATGGCCGCCGCCTGGATGGGCTACGGCGCGGGTTGCCTTCCTCATCTGAAGGGCCGCAGAGAGCTTGCGGTGCTGGCCACCTACGCGGCCTTTGCCTGCCTCGCCTACGGACTGTTGATGGACCTGTGGTTCTGGCCCTTCGGCACGGGCACTTCGTCGACGCTCTCTTTCCAACCTGGGGCCAGCGTGGCGCACAACCTGATGCGATTCCTGCTCTTCCACGTCTCGACCTCGCTCGGCTTCGATCTGCCTTGTGCCGTCCTCAACGCCGGCCTTGTCGTCGTCGCCGGTCGCCCGGTGCTGGCGGCTCTGCGCCGGGCCAGCCACCGGGCCGCCTTCGGAGCCCCGGTCGAGATCAAGGCTCACGGGTTGGACATACCGCAGGTTCCTGAGCGCGCCCGCTAGAGCTCTGACGGCTCCTCAAAGCGGTGCTTCATGATCACAAGGAGCCCCGGGCCATCGAAGGTGTCGACCGAGGTGCAGGTGACCGCGTCCGGGTCCATGTCCTCGAGGGCGAATCCGAGTGAGCTGGCGAGCGCCGCCAGCTCGGCATAGGCAATCGCGTAGTCCTCCGGCCGACGTCCGGCGCGGACCACCTCGGCCTGCACCTCTTTGCCGACGGCCAGCAAGGGTGTTCCGGGCCGACGTAGCCCCACAACACGCCCGGGCCGGACTTCGAAGCTGGCCTCGCGGCCCTGGTAGCCCGAGAGCAGCTGGATGACCTGCTGGCGCACCCGGGGCAGATCGGCACCGAGGCTCACGAGCACCTGGGCGGCGACGCCCTCGCCCTCGCGGACCAGACCGAGGAGCATGTGCTCGGTACCGATGTAGTTGTGACCGAGCTGGAGAGCCTCGCGCAAGGAGAGCTCGAGGACCTTTTTCGCCCGGGGTGTGAAAGGTGGCGAGCCTGTCGGAGCCGACCCGGCGGGCCCTATCGTCTCCTCGACTTTCTCGCGTACGGCCTCAAGCGAGATCCCGAGCGACTCGAGGGCTTTCGCCGCCAGCCCCTCGCCCTCATGGATGAGGCCCAGCAGGATGTGCTCGGTCCCGATGAAGCTGTGGTTCAGAAGGCGTGCTTCCTCCTGAGCCAGGACCAGTACCCTGCGTGCCCGATCGGTGAATCGCTCGAACAACTCAAGCCTCGGTGGGACCCTGATCGGCGGGCACCGGAACGGCGCCATTGCCGACGGGCACCTCGAACAGCTTCGTCGAGGTCTGGGGGACACCTCCCTTGACGGCCTCGTAGATCGAGTATCCCTGGGTGACGAGATTCGTAATCAGGTCCGTCACGCCCTCAGTGCCGTTGACGAGCACAATGTTGGCTCCGCTCAGGCCCTTTGCCGCGGCCTCGACGAGGGCCGGGAGCTGCTCGACGATCCTATTGGCGGCTATGAGGGCCTGGTTGCCCCCCGCCAGAGCCTCGGCTCTTGCCTTGATGGCGTCCCTGTCGGCCTCGGCGAGACGGATAGTGCGGTAGGCATCGGCGTCGGCCGGCTTTTCGACCTCGGCGATCAGGTCCTTCTCCCGCTTTTGCGCCTGCAGCGCGGCCAACCTCGTCTGCTCTTCTGTCACCTGCTGGCTCGCCTTGGCCTGCGCGAGTGGCCCTGCCTGGCTCGCGGCGGCTTGAGCCTGTTCGATCTCGGCTCGATACCCCGCCTGCTTGATCTCGGCCTCGCGTACAAAGCCTGCTTTGAGAGCGTTCGCCTCCTGCTCCTTCTCAGTGGCTGCCTGATCGGCCTGGGCGGCGGCGATGCGCGCGTCACGAGCCACGGCCGCGGCGTGTGGAGCGGCGAGGTTCTCGATGTATCCGGTGGAGTCCTTTATCTCTTGAATCTGAAAAGCGTCGATCACAAGACCAAGCTTTTCCATCTCGTCGGTCGAGGCGGCCTTGACCTCTTGGGCCACCCGGTTGCGATCGCCGATGATCTCCTCCACGGTGAGACCCCCGACGATCGAGCGTAGGTGCCCGGCGAGGACCTGCGCCGTGAGCCGCTCCATACCCTGCTGCTGGTCCAAGAAGCGACGGGCGGCGTTGGCGATCGAGGAGTTGTCGTCACCGACTTTGAACACGGCCACGGCCTCCACGGTGAGCGGAATGCGCAGCTTGGTGACGCAGGTCTCCGAGATGAGAGCTTCCCGCAAATCAAGCGAGAGCCAACGAGCCTTGTTCTTCCAAGGCAGGACGAACGCGCCCTTGCCCGTCACGATGCGGAACTGCCCACCGTCACTGCCGTGCCTTGAACCCGAAACGACCATCGCCTCGTTCGGCGATGGGATTTTGTAAAAGAACATCCGCCCTCTTTCTCTAAGCGGATCAGCAGCTAGTCACAAGCAGGGTCCGCGACGACAGCTGCTCCACGACGACTACACGGGTATTCACCGCGAGCGGCTCTTCGCTTTCAGTGTACGCCGTGTAGGCCTCCGACCCCCCGCGGATTTGGAGGATCACCTCGCCAGGAACGCCCTGAGAAATAGGCACGGATACGCGCCCGAGCTTGCCGACGGCTTCCTCACCTGTCCCACCGGAGTCAAAGTCCATCTGCCCGAGCGCTCCTCCTTGTAATACCGTGCTCAACAGGTTCATGACGCCTTGAACGGCCGGGGAACGCCTACCTCCCGAGCGCCGCCAGACTCCAAGCGTACTGTCCACCCGAGACAACTCCCAAAGCGGCCGGCGTGCCGCCCGCTGTATCTGGCCGGGGAAAAGGCTCTAAGGGCGTACTGCGGTGTCTCTGGCCATATACGTGCTACTGAAGTCCTGAGCCCGCTAGCGATATATGCACTATATAGTGCCCTCTCTCACTCCTCTCCGGCCCCTCAAAACACACCCTGATACCCCTCGGGCCTAACCGGTAAAGGAGCGAGTCTTGGACGCGTTCTCTGCGTAAAGTATTGGCTTGTTTGTGAGGGCGCTCGGCCGATGCCGGTGTAGGCCTCCGGTTATTGGCAAGCAACCGTCACCGTATTTCTCCAAAACCCCAGGAAGGAAGCCGGGAGAAATCAACCGCGATGGTCGCATCGGGCGACGAGGTGCGCTAGGACAGGCCTGCCCCCTCGGTCCCGGGGTACCTCACCCCAAGCGCGCGCCCGCAATTGGCAGATTGGTAGTCGCCGGAGACCCCGGTCGTTCGTTGGCACACGACCGGGTTCAGCCTTTAGGGTCGAGCCCGCGGACCGTCTCTACGTCCTTAGCGATCTGTCCGACTAACTCGTCCTCACTCGCGAAGATTTGCTGGCCTCGGATGAGCTCGCCAACCTCGATCCGGATCTTCTCGCCGTAGAGGTCCCGGTCGAAATCAAGCAGGTGTGCCTCTACGAGGCGCTCTCCCTCCTCGTAGAACTGCGGCCGGCGGCCGACAGAGATGGCGGCGGCGTGCCTGGTCTTGTCCTCGAGCTCGACGGTGCCCGCGTAGACACCGTCGGGAAGCTCGACCGAGGCGCTGATCCTCACGTTCGCCGTGGGAAAGCCGAGCTTGTGGCCGCGACGATCGCCCAGCACGACGGTCCCCTCAACAGACAGATCCATCCCTCCAAGTTAGGCCTGAGGAGCGATCTCATCGCGTAATCCAACGCGTGCCAGCTCATCGGGTACATACTCTCCCCGTGACTTCTGTGACTCCTTCGAAGTTTCGTGCAAGGGCCGTTGACCATCTCGCGCTGGCAGTCGGCACCACCAAAGGGCTCTTCTTCGTGAGCGACAGCGCCGTCGACGGGCCGTTCCTCCCGAGCGAGGCCGTCGGCGCCTTTGCGCAACTGCCTGGTCGCTTCTTGACGGCCTCGACAACCACCACTTCCGGGGCGACAGTGCACGTGAGCGACGACGGGGGGCTCAGCTGGATTGAGGCGGGCGGCGAGAAGGCTCCCGTTACCTCAAACGCCCTAGCTGCACCCGCCGCGGTCTCGCAGCTCCACGCCGACCGCCGGCCCGAGGATAAAGGGACCGTCTGGGCCGGCTTGGACCCGGCAGCGCTGTTTCGCTCTGAGGACAGGGGCGACACGTTCGATCTCGTGAGCAGCCTCTCCGAGCTTGTCGGTGGGCCGACCTCAACGCCTGGCGGATGCGGTTTGGCGCTGAATAGCGTCGTCACCCACCCGCAGCGACCCGAACGTATCGTCGTGGCGATCTCCGCCGTCGGCATATACCGTTCCGATGACGGAGGGGCCACCTGGAAGGCTTGCAACGACGGCATTGAGGTGGCTGCGCTGAGCGACCCGTCGCCGGGCAGCGGCCGGTGCGTACACAAGCTTGCCGTCGATGGCGTCAATCCCGATGCTTTGTGGGCACAGACCGATTCGGGCATCTACCGGACCGTCGACGCCGGCGAGCAATGGGAGTCAGTCGGCCAAGTGGGCCAGCCCAACGGGCTCCCGTCCGGCTTCGGCTTTCCCGTCGTCTCCCACCCGGCCGAAGCTGATACGGCCTACGTCGTGCCCCTCGAGTCCGGAACCTATCGCTGCACGCCTGGTCGCTGCCGCGTATATCGGACCACGAACGGCGGGACCAGCTGGGAGCCGTTGTCTGACGGCCTGCCCGGCACGCATGCCTACCTGACGGTGTTGCGCGACGCCTTTACGGTCGGCGCTGAACCCCCGTATCCGCTCGTGTTCGGTACCGAGTCCGGCCACGTCTTCGCCTCCCAGGACAGCGGTGACTCGTGGCGGCTCGTCACCTCCTACCTGCCGCCCATTCTGTGCGTGCGCGTTCTCGAGTGAGGTTGTTCCGATAGATTCCCGACACCGTCACCAGAAAAGACATTGGAGGCGCTGATGGATGACAAAGAGCTGCAGAGACGCATCTCCAGCCTCGTCGCAGAAGAGCGTGAGCTCGAGGAAGGCCACATTGGCGCGCGGGTGACTCCCGAGCAGCAGCAGCGGCTGAAAGAGGTCCAGGTGGCGCTCGACCAGGCCTGGGACCTGTTGCGGCAAAGGCGGGCGCGACGCGAGTTCAACCAGGACGCTTCGATAACTAGCACCCGACCGCCGGAGATCGTGGAGGGATACGAGCAGTAGGCGCGGGCGCGAACGGCTTCTCCCAGCCGAACGAGCCCCTCAACTCCTATTGGCCCGGGTGGGCACCGTCACGTCGTCGCTTTGAGGTACCCGCGGCAGTCGTTGTGAAGCACCGGGCCGCACCAAGCGCAGCCGCAGGTAGGCCTAAGAGCAGCCGCTTGTCGCGCCACAACTCGGGCAGGCATAGCACGACCCGGCACGCTGCATCACGTTGCCACAGGCGTAGCAGAAGGGCGCATCCCTGGTTTCCATCTGCCCCGAGGGCCGCAAAGCCTCGGCATCGCTCGCGTGGCGCGCTGAGGTCGCATCACCCCCGGCACCAAAGCGCTCGCGGTCGGTCTTGGCTGCCTGTCCGTTGTCGACGTCCTCTAGACCGGGCAGCGTTGGCTGGGTCCGCTCCCCAGTCGACAGCACGCCGAGCTCGAGCCGCTCGTCGAAGCTCAAGTAGTCGAGGGCGAGGCGCCTGAAGATGTAGTCGACGAGGCTCGAGGCCAAACGCAGCTCTGGGTCGTCTGTTATCCCTGCCGGTTCGAAACGAATGTTCGTGTACTTACGGACAAAGGTCGACAACGGCACGCCGTGCTGCAGGCCGAGGCTGACAGCGATCGAGAAGGCGTCCATGACACCGGAGAGGGTCGAGCCTTGCTTGGAGACCTTCATGAAGACCTCACCGGGCCGGCCATCTTCATATTCGCCCACAGTGACGTAACCCTCGCAATCGGCTACCCGGAAGGCGAAGGTGTTGGAGCGACGCTTGCGAGGCAACCTCGTGCGCGTTGTGGTAGCGGGTGCGATTACGTGTCTCGCTTGCAGGGCGCCCTCGAGCTCGGCGATGCGCTCCAGCAGGGCCGCCTCACGAACGTGCATCTCCGCCTTTCCGCCTGCGTGGTCCTCATCGTCTTCGACCACGACGGTCGCCTCAGCCCCTGCCCGTTTCGTCGTCGCCATCGGCTGGGCGACCTTGCAGTTGTCGCGGTAGATGGCGACGGCTTTGAGTCCCATCTGCCAAGCGTCGATGTGGAGCTGCTCAATCTCCTCGACGCTCACCTGTTCGGGCAGGTTCACCGTCTTTGAGATAGCGCCGGAGATGAACGGCTGGGCCGCCGCCATCATCTTCACGTGGCCGAGATAGTGGATCGTGTTGTCACCCATCGAGCAGGCGAAGACCGGTAGCTGATCCGCCCGAAGGTGCGGCGCGCCCACGATCGTCTTGTTTTCGTCGATGTGGGCGATGATCTCCTCGACCTGTTCGGGCGTGTAGCCCAGCTGCTTGAGTGCTCTCGGCACGGTCTGGTTGACGATCGACATCGTGCCCCCGCCGACGAGCTTTTTCGTCTTCACGAGCCCGAGATCGGGCTCGATCCCTGTCGTGTCACAGTCCATCAAGAACGAGATCGTGCCTGTCGGCGCCAGGACCGTTGCCTGGGAGTTACGCACCCCGTGCACCTCGGCCAGCTCGACCGCGGTGTCCCAGGCCTCTTGCGCCGCCCCGAGCAGCTCGGTCGGGACCTTCTCCTCGTCGATCTTGGCGACCTCGAGGCGGTGCATACGCAGCACGTCGAGCATCGGCCCCGCGTTCTCGTGGAACCCTGCGAAAGGACCCATCCGCGCGGCCGTGCGAGCGGAGGTCACATAGGCAGCTCCTGTCATAAGCGCCGTGATCGACGCCGTCAGGGCGCGACCCTCGTCCGAGTCATAGGGCACACCGAGGGCCATGAGAAGGGCACCCAAGTTGGCGTAACCGAGTCCGAGCTCCCGGAAGCGCCGCGTGGTGTCTGCGATCTTCTCGGTCGGGTAATCGGCATTGCCGATGAGGATCTCCTGGGCGGTGAACACCACCGCCACCGCGGCCTGGAAGCCCTCGACATCGAAGGTGTCGTCATCGTTCAGGAACCTCATCAGGTTCAAGCTGGCGAGGTTGCAGCTGCTGTTGTCGAGGTGGACGTACTCCGAGCACGGGTTGCTCCCCGAGATCCGGCCCGTGTTGGGCGCCGTGTGCCATTTGTTGATGGTCGTGTCGAACTGCATCCCGGGATCGGCGCACTCCCAAGCCGCTTCGGCGATCTGGTGGAACAGGTCGCGCGCCTTTACAGTCTCGATGGCTTCGGCTGAAGTGCGCCCAACAAGGTCCCAGTCGCCGTCGTCGAGCACGGCCTGCATGAACTCGTCGGTCACCCGGACCGAGTTGTTGGCGTTCTGGTACTGGACCGACTGGCTGTCCCGCCCGTCGAGGTCCATGTCGAAGCCGGCTTGGGCCAACACACGCGCCTTGCGCTCTTCACGAGCCTTGCACCAGATGAACTCTTTGATGTCAGGATGATCGGCGTCAAGAATCACCATCTTCGCTGCCCGGCGAGTTTTGCCCCCTGACTTGATAGTCCCGGCGGAGGCGTCTGCTCCCCGCATGAAGCTCACAGGCCCCGATGCAGTCCCCCCGCCGTTTAGGTGCTCGCGAGAAGACCGGATGTTCGACAGGTTGACCCCCGCTCCCGAGCCACCTTTGAATATCGTCCCTTCCTCGACGTACCAGTTGAGAATCGAGGCCATCGAGTCCTCGACGCCGAGGATGAAACAGGCGGCTGCCTGCTGAGGCACGCCCGCGACGCCGATATTGAACCAAACCGGAGAGTTAAACGCCGCCTTCTGCTGGACGATGAGGTGCTTGAGCTCGTCGCTGAAGGTGGCCGCCTCGGCGGCGTCGACGAAATAGCCGTCCTTCAAGCCCCAGGCGGTGATCGTGTCGACGACCCGGTCCACCACCTGGCGGAGCGAGAACTCCCGGCCAGGCTTGCCCACTGTGCCCCGGAAGTACTTCTGGGCAAGGATGTTGGTCGCATTGAGGCTCCAGGTCGAAGGCACCTCCACGCCCAGCTGCTCGAAAGCAACGGCACCGGTGCGGTAATCGGTGATTCGCGACTCGCGCCTTTCCCAAACGACCTCCTCATAGGGGTGTCGGGTCTCCGTGGTGAAGTGCCTGTTGATGCCGATACCGAGGCGCTCTCCTGCAACAGCCATCTGAATGGTTCCCTCCTTGGCGGAAAGTGCCGCCCCGTGCAATCGCCTGGCGGCACGCGCCGGACCTTGCTCCTACCACAATATCTTGTGGTGCCGACCAATCCGGCTACCAGATAGGTGATAATTACAACACCGTAGTTACTGCCGTGTCAATGGTCGGCAGGCGGCGTCCTCCCTGCTCACGGGCCGCTCGCGAAGGTTCCCGTCTGCTTGCAACCGCAACCGGCCTTGGTGCAGATCGCTGCGCCAGGAGGCTACCGTGCCCCTGTGGCAGTGGTCGTTGCCGTCGATGCCGGCACTTCGGGAGTGCGGGCGCTCGCCTTCGACGAGAACTGCCAGGTGGTGGCCACGTGTCATCGCGAACTGACCCAGTACTTCCCCGCCCCGGGGCTGGTGGAGCACGACGCCACCGAGATCTGGAACCTCGTCGAGGCAACTCTCTTCGAGCTGAGCTCGCTGCTGGCCGAGCGCTCCCTCAATACGGTCGCAATAGGTATTGCGAACCAGCGCGAGACAGCGGTCGCATGGGACCGCTCCACTGGCCGACCCTCTCATCGCGCCATCGTCTGGCAGGACCGCCGAACCGCGCGGCGATGCGTCGAGCTCGCCGATGCTGGCCACCTCCCGCTCGTACGAGAACGCACCGGGCTCGTCCTCGACCCTTACTTCTCAGGCACGAAATGGTCCTGGATGCTCGAACACGGAGGGGTCGAGATCACGAGCTCGCTCGCTCTCGGGACGGTTGACGACTGGATCTGTTGGAACCTGACGGGAGGAACCCGAGGGGGCGTCCACGTCACCGACCCCTCCAATGCCAGTCGGACGCTTTGTTACGACATCGAGCGCCGGGCCTGGTCGCCCGAGTTGTGCGACGTGCTGAAAGTGCCCTTGCAAGCACTCGGGCACGTCCTGCCCTCGGCCTGCCGGTATGGCACCGTGGCGGCCGGTGTTACCGACGGGGCGCTGCGCGGTGTGCCCGTGAGCGGCATGGCCGGCGACCAGCAGGCAGCGCTTTTCGGCCACCGCTGCTATTCGCCCGGTGACACCAAGGTCACCTTCGGCACCGGGAGCTTCATACTCATGAACCTCGGCTCACAGCTGCCGACGCCGAGCGAAGGGCTGCTTACGACGGTCGCCTGGGACCTCGGGGAGCACTCGCCGGGCCAGGACAGCTTCAATTATGCGCTTGAAGGCGCCATCTTCTCTTCGGGAGCCACGGTCCAGTGGTTGCGAGACGGCCTAGGAGTGATCGAGGAGGCAGCACAAACGGGACCCCTGGCCGCCGAGATCCTCGATAACGCAGGCGTCTACCTAGTCCCGGCCTTCGCGGGACTCGGGAGCCCCTGGTGGGATCCCCAGGCGCGAGGCACGATCATCGGCATAACGCGGGGAACCGGGCGAGCCCACCTTGCGCGGGCGGCCGTTGAGGCCATGGCCTACCAGTGTCGCGACGTCCTCGAGGCGATGAGCCAGGCCGCCGGTCAGTCCCCGAACCAGCTGCGTGCCGATGGCGGAGCGGCGGCGATGGACCTGCTCATGCAGATCCAAGCGGACCAGTGTGGCGTGCCCATAGCCCGGCCCAGGACAACCGAGGTCACCGCACTGGGCGCCGCCATGCTCGCCGGCATCGCCGAAGGCCTGTGGAGCTCGCCCGAGGAGCTGATGGCCTTAGATGCCGGCGTCGAAGTCTTCGAGGCGTCCCCGAGACGCGCCCGGGCGGACGCGGACCACGCAGCTTGGAGGGCGGCCCTCGAACGCTCGAGACGCTGGGAGAAGTCCTCGGACGCCGAGGTGTAGATCCCGCGCCCGATGCCCACCAGTGTTGGCGCATCCGGGCGGACAGAGCCTCACCTCATCCTCAATGTCGCCGGCGTCGGTGCCGATGGTTAGCGAACCACTCATTTCACCTGATGACCATGCGGGAGCGAGGGAACGATGGCCGCAGGGCGCATGCACGCGACAAGAAACTGGGCCGGTTGGTTCCCGCCTCTTGCCGCCACCTCAGCGGCTCTGCTCATTCCGCTCGCAGTTCTAGGTCCTTTGAGCTCCGGCAAACTCAGCGCCGCGAGCGGACCTGCGCCAGCGCTGCAAAGGGCGACAACCGCTCAGAGCTCCATCAGCCGAGACGTTGCCGCGCCGAGCTGGTGGAAGGGCGGAACCTGTGACCCGACCAACTACCCGGGCTCTCATCCTCTCGGTGCCTCCTGGCATGGCCTGGTGGCCTGTGGCCCCGGTCCGACCCAGGGCGGTAGCGACCACCCGGTGGACTTCTTCCCCGGGGCATGGGGCGAGCTCGAATGGGAGTGCGTCGAGCTGTCCATGCGCTGGATGTACCTCGCCTGGGGTGTGAACCCCTACCCTGCCGACGGCTGGGCGGTGGTGCGCGACTACGACTTGGCTGACTACAAAGCCAAGTACAACCCGAACGGCCCGCAACTCATCACCGTCGACAACGACACGATCGGGGCCGTCCCGCAGCCCGGCGACGTTATCTCGATAGCCCGCAGCCAACAGAACAGCTACGGTCATACGTCCGTCGCGACTGCCAACGCCGTGGACGCGCAGGGCAACGGGACGATCACCGTCATCCAGCAGAACGGGGGAACCGGCAACGACGGGTGGGCAACCTATCCCGTCAGTGACTGGGACGTCGGCGATGGGGTGAGCGGCTGGCTCCACAACCCCGCTTGGACCTTCCAGCGGCCATTGGTCGGCTATACGAGCAACGCCCGTTTCGAGGCGCGCATTGCCGCACCGGGCAACTCCTATGAGCTCGTCTCGACCGGCGCGGGGGCTATAGACGTGGCCGGCGGCACGGGAGCGATGGGAACCGACGGCGGCGCCATCTACGGCTACATCGACCAGGACGGGAACTTCTTCGTGAAGCGAGCCGCGTCCACAAGCTGGACCCTCGCCGCCACCCACGCGGCATCGATGGCTGTGGCCATTACGGGCTCGGGCGCTCCGGTTCTTGCCTACTTGAGCACCTCGGGCGACTTCTACGCCGAACAAGGCTCGCTCGGCGGCTCGTTCAGCCTCGAGGCCACCAAGGTCGCGTCGATAGCCGTCGCCGGCGGATCTGGCACAGCTCTCCCCCTGCTCGGCTACCTCGAGAGCGGGACGAACGCCTTTTTCGTGAAGTCGGGCCTGGCCAGCGACGACTGGACCGTGGTTCAACCCGGGGGCGTGCGCTCCATCGCTCTCGCGGAGGCAAGCACCGCGGCGAGCGCACTGGTTGGCTACGTGTCCGACAACGGCACGTTCTACGCGAGACAGCTCCTAGGACAGCACTGGACCGAGGAGGCAACGGCAGTGTCGGCCATTTCCCTGGCGGTCGCCGGGTCCTCGGCAAAGCCGCTCCTCGGTTACCTTTCAGGAGACGACTTCTTCGCCGCCGAGAGCTTGACGCCGGCTACTTGGGTCAAAGAGGCGAGCGGTGTCGGCGAGATCGCTGTCGCCTCAGGTCAGGCCCCGGGCGCGCTGCCTGTCCTCGGCTACCTCACGACCGGAGGCGATCTCGAGGTCAGCCAGGGGCCGCTCACGGCCAGTTTCACCCTGCAGGCGGTCGACGCTTCGTCCTTGGCGCTGTCGAGCCTGACTGACACCTGAGCCGAGCCGAGGCGCCCGCCGCGAGCGGAGTCAGCCCTCGCTCAGGCGAACAACGCCTTCACGAGTCGCTCGCACAGCGCCAAAGCGCTCGGCATGTCTACTCCCGTCGGGTCGAGGCAGTACTGGATCACCAGTCCGTCGACCATGGCGATCATGAGAACGCACAACGGCCGTAGCTCGGCGACGGCCACCGGGTCGGTGTCGCTGAGGCACCGCCGCACTGTCTCCCGGTAGCCGTCATACAAAGCGGCCACGCGGCCGCGCAGCGATGGGTCGCGCATCGCGTACGGCAGGACCTCGAAAAACGCCTGGAAGGACGAGACGTCGGCGACGATGCGCTGCTCTCCCTCTAAAAAGGCCCGCACGCGGGCGGACCCTGGCGGCTGTGAGCTGCACTCCTGGATAAGGGCGCGGTTCGCATCGTGGGTGAGCGAGTCGACGAGCGCGGCCACGAGGCCGTCTTTGTTCCCGAAGTGGTAACCGATGCTCGCCTTGGACTCGTCCGCCTCCGAGGCAATGGCTGAGAGGGTTAGCGCCTTGAACCCGTCGCTTACGAGCAGGCGCTTCGCGGCGGCGAGGATCCGGCGGGCCGTCGGTGGTAGCACCTCCATTGGGTCCTCAAGGGCAAACGGTTCACGGAGCACCCGTGTCGAGGCGTATTTCGAGGGCGTTGTGCCAGGTTCGCGCAAGATCCTCCCGTCCAGGGCTGCCGTCAGTCGGCTTGACGAAACAGTCGACCATCATGCTACGGTCGGTTTGTCCGGCCGGGCAAACAAATCAACCCACAACTGACAGTGTCCCGAGAAGAACCGAGACCGATTCCTGACCGGAAGAGGGGCACGGGCTCGCATCTCCAGGAGTCCTCGTCACAGGAGGCAGACAGTGAGCACGACAATTCCGAGCACTCCGCGCGCTGACGGGTTCCGCATGCCGGGCGAATTCGAGCCGCACACCCGGACCTGGATGCTCTGGCCAGAACGCCCCGACAACTGGCGTCTCGGTGCCAAGCCGGCACAGCGCGCCTGGGTGGCGGTCGCTTCTGCGATCGCCCAATTCGAGCCGGTCACCGTCGGGGTGAACGACGACCAGTTCGAGAACGCCCGCAACCTGTTGCCACCGACCGTGCGCGTCGTCGAGCTTTCCAGCGACGATGCCTGGGTACGGGACTGCGGCCCAACCTTCGTCGTCGACGACGATGGTCATGTACGCCTCGTCAACTGGCAGTTCAACGCCTGGGGAGGGCTTTACGACGGCCTGTACTTCCCCTGGGACAAGGACCAAATGGTGCCTCGGAAGATCGCGGAGATCGAAGGCGTCGACCGTTACCAGGCGCCTCTCGTGATGGAGGGCGGATCCATCCACGTCGACGGCCAGGGCACGGTCATCACGACCGAGGAGTGCCTCCTCTCACCTGGACGCAACCCAGAGCTCTCGCGCGAACAGATCGAGGGCTTCCTGGGCGAGTACCTGAACGTCGACAAGGTCGTCTGGTTGGCCCGCGGAATCGACCCCGAGGAGACCAACGGCCACGTCGACGACGTCGCCTGCTTCGTCCGCCCGGGAGTGGTGCTGGCCGGCATCACAGACGACAGGGATGACTGGCGATACGACCTCCTCCAGGACAACTTGCATGCACTAAAGGAGGCGACCGACGCCAAGGGACGCCGTCTTGAGATCGAGACTGTGCCCATGCCGAGGATAATGGAGCTGACCGAGGACGAAGTTGCGGGCATCGACTGTGCGGAAGGCAGCATCCCTCGCCGGGCTGGCGACAAGACGGCTGCCTCGTACCTCAACTTCCTGATCGTGAACGGCGGCGTCATCATGCCCGTCTTCGATGATCCCAACGACGTCGTGGCCAAGGCGAAGCTCGAAGCCGTCTTCCCCGACCGACAGGTCGTGACGGTTCCCGGACGCGAGATCGTGCTCGGGGGCGGCAACGTGCACTGCATCACACAGCAACAACCGGCTCCGGTCGCGAAGGCCTCTTAAAGGGGTCCACCGGCAGCTCGTCGTGCGTCCTTTCCCGCTCCTTAAGACTGGCAACGCCGTGGGAGCGTACGGTCGAGACCAAAGAGGCAACCTTCCCAGCACACGACCGGTTCCTCTCGCATGTCCGCGCCCAGGCAAGGTCACGGTGATCGGGGCCTCAAATTAGCCCGACCTCGAGCGCGAGCACCCCTGGCGGACTGGGAGTGCCCTGTTAGGGCACGCGCGCAACCAAGTGGGCAGACAGACCTCACCGGCTGGCTATCGCCTCCAACGTGGCGGTCCTACTGTGAACGGGCGTGGACTTCTTTGCGCCTCGATCAGCACTTGTGAAGCCACAACAGTTTCGAGATGAACAAGCGTCCGCAGAGAAGGCAGGCGCGCTTTTTTCGCGCCTGAGGGAACGACCAGCATCGCTGTGCGATCGTGTCCGGCGAATGGTCACCTTCCTGGTGGGGCCGTCTGCTCCCATTTTCCGACATGGACAGGCTGCCAAAAGGTGCCCTGTGGTCTGCTTGAAGCGAGACACGGTCGCAGCCTGTATCTACGACGAGCACGCGCGAGGCCAAGGGCTCGCGTCAGTGCAGTGCGCATTCACAACTCGGTCAGCAGCAAGAAAGGGGAATCGTGAGCGAGAGCCGCGACAGCTTCAGGTTGGACGGGCGCAAGGTTGTGGTCACTGGAGCGGCCCGCGGCATCGGCTATGCGATCGCCCGGGCGGCAGCCAGGGCCGGCGCGGCGGTGGCGCTGCTGGATCTCGACCCGACCTCTCTTGAAGCCGCAGCCGGAAAGCTGCGCGGCGAGGTTCCGCGCCTCGACGTTTCGACCCACGTCTGTGACGTCACCTCCTACGAGCAGGTCCTCGCCGCGAGAAAGGCTCTCGAGACACGTTGGGGCCGAACCGACACCCTCGTCAACAACGCTGGAATCGCCCAGCACGTCGCCGCCGAAACGATGAGCGTCGAGGACTGGGACAAGATGTTGCGGGTAAACCTGTCTGGGGTCTTCTTCTGCAGCCAGGTCTTCGGCCTGCCGATGATCGAGGCGCGCACGGGTGCGATCGTGAGCATCGCCTCGATGTCGGGGATCATCGTGAACCGCCCCCAGCCACAGGTGGCTTACAACGTGTCCAAGGCGGGAGTGATCATGCTCACCAAGTCACTCGCCGCCGAGTGGGCCCCCTACGGCGTGCGGGTGAACGCCGTCGCCCCCGGCTACACGCGCACAGATCTCATCGAGCACCTCCTCGGCAGTGACATGGTCCGCGACTACTGGGTGGGCGGTACCCCAATGGGGCGGATGGGCTCGCCCGACGAGATCGCCAATGCCGTGGTCTTTTTGGCCTCGGACGCGTCGAGTTTCGTGACCGGAGAGACCCTGGTCGCCGACGGCGGCTACAGCCTTTGGTAAAGACATCGGTCATAGACAGACTCAGCTCGACAAGCGACCAAGGAAGGGGCTAGGAGTGGCTATTAGCCTGGATCAAGCGATGGTTGTGCTGGCTGCCGGTGAGAGACGGGCCAAAGAGATCGGTGTACCGTCGGCCATCGCGGTCGTAGACGAGGGTGGCAACCTGAAAGCCGAGCACCGCATGGACGGTGCGTCCCTGGCGGCAATTGAAGTCTCACTGTCCAAGGCGTTCGCGGCCGCGGCCACCGACACCTCCACGGCCGTTCTCGCGCAGATGTGCCAGCCCGGCGAGCCGCTTTACGGCCTGCAGACGACACACAACGGCAGGATCGTCATCTTCGGCGGCGGCGTCCCGCTGCACGCGAACGGGGCGCTGGTCGGTGCGGTCGGCTCGAGCGGCGGGACCGTGGCGGAAGACGTGACGATCGCCGAAGCAGCCGCGGCCGCTTTCACGCCCATCTGAGCGGCCCGCCTGAGCCCTTCCCGGTTGAGCGCGGGACGGCTCAGGCGAATTCCTCAAGTGACCAGGGACTCGTGCCGAAATTAGACGCGACAACCGACGAGTCCAGGGGGCTTGTGGCACTGCTTGGGGACGATGCGACGTGGAGTGCTGCCGGACCGCGGCCGTCCGATACGTCAAGCATGTCCCCCCACGCCTGGCGCTGGTTTCTTGCCTTCGAGGCGGTCGTCGCCGTCATCTATTTCCCTTTCGGAGTCCCCTCTCAAAAGCCCCTGATATTCGGATGGCTCCCGTGGCGGGAGTGGCCAGGCCAGGTCCCGGCATGGGCGCTGCTCGGGTTGTCGGCCGTGGCGGCGATCGCATACGGGGTCAAGCGCAATCGTCCCCGCTCTCAGACGGCCTGGTGGTTCCTTGGCGGCGGCGTGCTTCTCTTCATCGCCGGCGACACCACCTACAAGTTCTGGCACCAGGTGATGGGCCAACAGCACATCCCGTTTCCCTCGTTCATCGACTTGATCTACATCATCATGTATCCGGTACTGGCGGTCGGGCTGCTGCTTCTTGCTCGAGCCCGGGTGCCCGGCGGCGACAGAGCCAGCCTTCTCGATGCCCTCACCGTCACGCTCGGCGTCGCCATGCTCTCCTGGCTCTTCCTCATCGGACCAAACTTCCGCGCCCCCGGTGGGCTGTTGGTCAGGTTCACTGCGGCGGCGCACCCGCTCGGGGACGTGCTTGTCGTCGCGATGTTGGCCCACCTTTGGACGGCCGGCGGTATTCGCCGCACCGCAGGACGGTTGCTCGCAATAGGAGCCCTTGGCGCACTCATCTCCGACTCGGTGTACGGGCTGGCCAACCTTCATCCGGACTGGCACTGGCACGACGGCAACGTCGTCGATCTTGGCTGGATTCTCTTTTACGCCTGCTGGGGCGCGGCGGCACTTCACCCGTCCATGCGGGCTTTGTCAGAGCCGAGGCCCGCTGCGCCTCCACTGTTCAGCCGCGCCCGGACGAGGCTGTTGGCAGTGGTCTCGCTCATTGCTCCCGCGGCCCTGCTCGCCGAGACGCTCCGTGGCGACACCGTCGACGCCCCTGTCATCGCCGTGGTAGCGGGTTTGATGTTCCTTCTCGTCATGAGCAGGATGAACGGCCTGGTACGGGCCCACGGCCAAGCCGGCGAGCGGGAACAAGCCCTGCGCAGGTCCGTCGCGAACCTCGTGGCTGCCTCGGACCGGGACGCGATCTACCGGGCCACGATCGCGGGCGTGCGGGAGCTCGTGTCCCAGAACCGAGACGAGTTCAAGGTCACCGTCGCCGTGACCGATGGCGACGGCGAACCGGTGATCGTCACCAAGTCAGCCGACGGGCCGACAGAGGGGCCGCAGAGTTTGACCGCGCTCTGGGCCGACGCGCGACGCAGCCTGGCCGATGGCGAGGTGGACAGCTACGTCGTCGGCAATGCCGCCGCCATGCCGCCTCGCTCCCGCGGCCAAGAGCTTTCTGAACAGCTCGTCTGCCCCTTTGTCGCCAAGGGCCAGCTGCAGGGACTGATCGTGGTCACGAGCGCCACCAAGTTCCCCGTCGAGTTGCGAAGCTCAATCGAGATCCTCGCCGCGCAGGCGGCCATGGCAATCGGCCGCGAGACGATGAACGAGGCCTTCCACGCCCGCCGTGGCGAGGCTCGCTTTCAGACCCTCGTGCAGAACGCATCAGACGTGATCCTGATCGCCCGCCCCGACACGACCATCACGTACCAGACTCCCTCGGCGAGCAGGATTCTCGGCTACCCGGACGGCTCTCTCGAGGGCACCCGGTTCACCGCTCTTCTCCACCCTGATGACGTAGAGGCGGCTTTGGCCGGCTACACGGGCATTGCCTTTCGCCCTGGGGCGTCCATCTCGGCGAAATGGCGCATCCGCCACTGCGACGGCTCGTGGCGTTTCGTCGAGGTGACGACGACCAACTTGTTGGGCGAACCTACCCTCGAAGGCATCGTCCTCACGCTGCGGGACGTGAGCGAACGTACGAACCTCGAAGAGGAGCTGAAGCATCAGGCATTCCACGACGCGCTGAGCGGTCTTGCCAATCGTGCCCTGTTCCGTGACCGCCTCGAGCATGCTTTGGCGCGCGCGGCGCGGTCGAAGACGTCGCTGGCCGTACTGTTCCTCGACCTCGACGACTTCAAGCTGGTGAACGACAGCTTGGGGCACACCGCGGGTGATGCCCTGCTCGTGGCTGTCGCCGGGCGCATCTCCGAGTCCCTCCGCGCCGGCGACACCGCCGCTCGTTTTGGCGGCGACGAGTTCGCCATTCTCCTCGAGGAGACCGCCGGCCCCGAGGAGGCCTGTGAGGCCGCCCAACGCCTCATCACCGCCCTCCGGGCACCAATTGTCATCGAAGATCACCAGATCAAGGTGCTTGCCAGCATCGGGATCGCCCTCAGCCAAGGGGGCCGCAAGGATCCGACCGACCTCATTCAGGCGGCGGACGTGGCCATGTACGCGGCCAAGGCTCACGGCAAGGGTCGTTACGAGGTGTACGAGCCCGACCTGCAAGAAGCCATCGTGCGTCGTCTGGACAGGACCGCCGATCTGCAACGGGCCATGGACAACCGGGAATTCGTCGTGCACTACCAGCCAATCGTCAGTCTCGATGGAGGCCACGTTGTGGGCGTTGAGGCCCTGGTGCGTTGGCGTCATCCAGAGCTAGGCCTGCTCCTCCCCGACGAGTTCATTGTTCTCGCCGAGGAGACCGGACTGGTCGTGCCCCTTGACCGCGTGGTGCTCAAAGAGGCTTGTTTTCAGACACGCGAGTGGCAGTTCTGCCATCCGCACGCCCGCGAGATGTGGGTGAGCGTCAACATCTCTGCCAAGCACTTCCAACACGAGGGACTGGTGGACGACGTCTTGACAGCACTGCGAGAGTCCGGACTCGATCCCCGCTTCCTGGTTCTGGAAATCACCGAGGGCGTGTTCGTCCAAGAAGCGGAGTCTGTGATCGAGCGGATGCTTGAGCTGAAAGGTCTCGGCGTCAGCTTCGCCATCGACGACTTCGGCACCGGATACTCCTCCCTCAGCTACCTGAGGCGGTTCCCCATCGACATCTTGAAACTGGACAAGTCGTTCGTCGACAACGTGGCCGTCTCTGCCGAAGATGGCGCCCTCGCCGAGACGATCGTCCAACTCGGCAAAAACCTGCATCTTCAGACCCTTGCCGAAGGCATCGAACACGAGCCGCAACTCGAGGTCCTGCGTGCCTTGGGA
The DNA here is from genome assembly GCA_963779425.1 of uncultured Acidimicrobiaceae bacterium. Lineage (GTDB taxonomy): Bacteria > Actinomycetota > Acidimicrobiia > Acidimicrobiales > Bog-793 > Fen-455. The sequence continues at coordinate 934,973 of CAVZYD010000007.1, read as the reverse complement.
TGCCAGCTCGGGCAAGGCTTTTACTTCACCAAAGGCCTGCAAGCCAGCGAGATCGACGAGTTCCTCTTCCAAAACGCCAAGGTCAAGGCTCCTGTGGAAGCCCTTTGGCTGGCAAATCCCACCCTCGTGGAGGAGACCGTCGGCTGAGCGCTGTGAACCTCTCACATCTCTCCGGCGCGCGGCCTAGCCGCCAGGTCTTTGTCGTAGGGCTCAGCGCGCCTCGGCGGTGCCGCCGAGGTAGGTGCCGTAGCCTTCTATAACCCAGCTGCCTTCGAAGATGAGGACTTCGTTGACGAGCCCTCCGTTCTGGTTCCTGTAGTTGATGACCAGCGACTCGACGCCGCTATAGATCCCCAGCACATCAAAATGGAGATCAGGAAAACGCCTAAGGCCTTCGCCCCAGTACTCCCGCAGTGCCCGCTTGCCTCTCACGATGCCGTCGCTGCCCTCCATCAGTTGTGCCGCCACGGGCGAGCGAAACACCGCCTCATCGCTGAAGTGGCTGAGAATCTGCTCTAGGTCATGGTCGTTCCATGCCTGCACCCAGCTGGCAACGAACGAATCTGCGTGGGAGCTGTCCATTTGAGCGACTCGCGGTGTTCAGGAGGAGGGAAAGGCTTAGAGCTTCAAGACGCCGCGAAGATTGCGGGTCGCTTGGGCGATGCGCTGCTCATTCTCGATGAGGGCGAAGCGGATGTAGCCTTCTCCCCCGGGCCCGAACCCGACTCCGGGCGAGACGGCCACCTCCGCTTCGGCGACAAGGAACTTGGCGAACTCGATCGACCCCATCTCCCTGTAGGGCTCGGGGATCTTCGCCCAAACGAACATCGTGCCCTTGGGCTTTGCCACCTGCCAGCCGGCACGTCCGAGCCCGTCGCACAGGGCGTCGCGACGGCCTTGGTAGATCTCGTTCACGAGCTTGGGGTAATCCGGTGCTTCGTTCATGGCGACGATGGCGGCGATCTGGATCGGCTGGAACGTCCCGTAATCGAGGTAGCTCTTGAGCTTGGTGAGGCCCTGCACGATCTCGGCATTCCCGACGAGGAAGGCGACGCGCCAGCCGGCCATCGAGAACGACTTGGTCAAGGTGTACAGCTCGACGGCAACTTCGGAGGCCCCTGGGACCTCGAGTATCGAAGGGGGCAAAAACCCGTCGAAGGCGGTGTCGGAGTAGGCGAAGTCGTGCACCAGAAGCACACCGTGCTCGCGGGCGAATTCGACCAGCCTCGTCATGGTGGCGAGGTCGATGCAGGCCGTTGTCGGGTTGTGCGGGAAAGAGAGGATCGCCACCCGGGGCTTGGGCCAGGCCGACTCCCAGGCCTCGACCAGATTCGCGAAGAACGCCTCGCCGGCGTCCGCCTCGTCGTTGCCAAGCCCTTCCAGGCGAACCATGCGGACGTCCGCGCCAGCAAACAGCGGGGCGTACAGATGGATCGGATATGAGGGCGAAGGGACAAGTGCCGTGTCGCCTGGGCCCACCACGACCCACATGAGGTGCGAGAGCCCTTCTTTGGCCCCAATGGTGGTCACGACTTCCCGGTCGGGATCTAGCTGCACCCCGAAGCGCCGCAGGTACAGATCCGAGATCGCCTGCCTGAGCTTTGGGATACCGCGGCTCGCCGAGTAACGGTGGTTGCGCGGGTTGTGAACCGCCTCGGCCAGCTTCTCCACAGCGACGTCCGGCGAGGGGATGTCAGGGTTACCAAAGCCGAGGTCGATGACGTCGACGCCGGCGCGGCGCGCCTGCAGCTTCAGCTGGTCGATCTGCGCGAAGACATAGGGAGGAAGACCTTGAATTCTGCGTAGCTCCATCACCCGACGATAGCTCCTAGTCCGCTCGTCCCTGCATCCCCGCGGCACGCAAAGCTTGCTTGACGAGGTCGACCGAGCCCGGCCATCCCCAGATCGCCCAGGTGGCGCCCGCCTCGCTCAGCTCGGTCAGCCGGGCGGCGGCAGAGCGGGCTTCTGCTGGCAACGGACCTGCCCAGCTAGTCGGCCCACGGGTCGCCTCGGCCCGCAGCCGGTCCATATCTGCCTCCCAGAGGTTCACCGTCGCGCCGGCGGCGCGTGCGATATCGATCGTCACAGGCGCGCTCGCTCCCACCCAGCACTCGATGCCCTCGCCGGCGAGCCCGCCGAGGGCGGTTGCCAAGGACGCCCGGCGGTCCACAAGCGAAGGCCAGTCGATCCCGAAGGCTTCGTTCTCCGAAAGGCTCTTCGCGTCCCCGATGCCGAGCCCGGCCACGAGTCGGTGCCCGGACACCTCGTGGAGCGAGACGAGCGACCCGACGACGAGCTGGTCCGGGACAAGGCCGAGGCGCGCCACGAGCGAGCCGATGCGGATACGCCGAGTCACTGCGGCCGCCGCAGCCAGCAACGGGTACATGGACAAGGCAGGCCTCGACTTGTCGGCACCGGGCCAAAGGTGGTCAAAGGCGAAAACTCCGTCGATTCGCGCCTCGTCCGCCTCCTGGGCGACGCCGAGCGCGCCTGACGCGCTCGCCGCGAATGTCGGGAGGGTGATCCCGACCTTCAAGGTCTCAGCCCTCGCAGAGGCGGAGCCCCGGCGGGCTCACGGCGCCGACTCGACCCTCGCCTTCAGGTCCCGGATGGCCGCGTGGATGATGTTGCCCTCTGCCCTGCGCTTGATGAAGCCCGGCAGCGGCACCCGCAGCTCGACAGCCAGCTGGTAGGTGACCTCGGTCCCGCCCTCCGGTGCCGCCGTGAAGCGGTAGATGCCGTCTAGCCGACTCGTGAGGTCTCCGTCTCGCTGCACCCAGCGCAGCTCGGTCGGTGCCTGGGAATAGTCGTAGACGAGGGTGTAGCTCGTGCTTCGTCCGAAAGCACCGGCACGGAACGACACCAGGGACGGCCTTCCCTTGTCGTCGCGCTCGTGGACGTGGACCTCCTTGAGATCGGCAACCCATTCCGGATACCGCTCGATGTCGGCTACGACCTCGAAGCACCGCGCCGGGGAGCCGTCGACGACCATCCGCTCAATGGTCTGCTCGGCCACACGTCCTCCTCTCTGCCCAAACTCTCTCCAGCCTCGCACCTCCTCGGGCGTTCAGCCAGCATTGCCAGGCGGCCATGTCGACACGTCTATGACCGCTTATCACAACACGACCTGGCACGATAGGTGCCCGGACGATATCGGCTAGCAGCTCAGCGGCTCTTTTGCACCAGGGCCTCGTGCAACCTGCGGGCCAGTCGGTCGTAGTCGAACTCGGCGACCGCTCGTCGTCGCGCCTCTTCGCCCAGGCTCTGGCGAAGCTCGGGATCGTCCAGCAACCTCGCCAGGCCCTCCGCGACCGCCCTGGCGTCCTGCGGCCGGTCGACCACGAGCCCGGTCTGGCCGTCGACGACCGCCTCGTCGGAGCCACCGCTTCGCCCGGCGAGCTGAGCGACGCCTGTTGCGGCCGCCTCGAGGAACACGATCCCGAAGCCCTCCTGTTCGAGGCCCAGCCAACGCGAGCGACAGCACATCGCCCAGACGTCCGCCGCACCGTCGAGCAGCGGCAGGTGATCGTCAGAGACCCGGCCGAGGAAACGGACCCGGGCCCCGCTGCGTCTCGCTCTGAGCTCCAGTCGCCTGCGGTCGCGGCCGCCGCCACCAATCGCCAGGGTCAGGTCCGGCCGGTCCGCGCTGAGCGTTCCGATCGCCTCGATGAGCACGTCCATACCCTTGCGGGGAACGAGCCTGCTCACGCTTACGACGAGCCTGCCGTCGGTGGGAAGTCCGAGTCGGTGCCGCACGGCCACCTTCTCCTCCGCACCGAGCGGGTGAAAGCGCTCGTGGTCGACCCCGGGCGGCACGACCACAGTCGGAGGCATGCGAGCTCCGCAGGCCCGTGTCGCCTCGGCCCCTGGGTACCCGCCGGCGGCGATGGCGAGCGACGCTCCCGCCAGCACGGAGCGAAGCAGCTGACGGGACACCGGCAGCCGTCCGGGGACCGCGATCTCGGCACCGTGCAGCACGACCCCGTAGGGGACTTGGAGCATCTTGCCAAGCACTCCGACGGGAAGCGCCGGATCAAGCAGCACGAGCCTTGCATCCTGGGTCTCCGACAACTGGCGCACAGCCCGGGCCAACCTCGGCGTGGGCAGGAGCACCGGAGACGACCAACGCTCGATGCGAAAACTCTGCCGGCGGTCGAAACTGCCGGCGCCCCGGTGCGCGGTCGTGAGGACAGTGAGCTCTTCTGGGGGCAGCCGACGGAACAGCTCGTAAAGGTATGACTGGATGCCACCTACCTTGGGCGGGAAGTCGTTGGTGACGAGCACGTATCCCATGGGTTGATCGGCTCAGTCCCAGAGGGGACCGTGATCGACGAGCCTGAACGGCTCACCCCACGCGACGTCGGAAACGCAACTCGGGCACGAGGCCCGCACGCTGCAGCATCCGAACTGCACGCGCCTCGGCGACGTCGACCACGATCGCCTCACCCGCCGCGGGGCCCAGCAGGAAGGTGACGACACACTCCTCGCATGCCGAGGTCCCAGTGAGCTCACATTCGTCGCAGCTGATGGAAATGCTCTCAGTCGGCATCGCTCCTCCTTCGGGCCCCGTGTCGTGGGCAACGCCGCCTGGCCGTCCGCCTCGCGAGACGGGCGGCCAGTGAGGGACCACAGCGACATGATGCCGGAAGGATGTATCAGGCCCGCCACGCTACCGGCCCACGAGGCCCAGTTGCGGGTACGGTCTCGACCCATGATCTCCGAACGCCTCAATGCGATCTGGCAGCTCCAAATACCAGAGGTCCGAGAGCTCGCGGGCCTGCACCAGTTCGATGGCCAGGTGCAGGATCTTTCCCCTGGCGGGGTCGCGACGATGCTCGCCCAGATCGGCCACGGCGACCGCGAGCCGAACGCACACGACGAGGCCCAGCTCTCCGCGGCCGAAGCCGGGGCGCGCGCCTCGTTCGAAACGGCGGAGCTCCACCGCTGGAACCCGCTCGTCCACCTCTCCAATCTCGATCTTGCCTGCTACGACCGCGAGTACGCCCCGGCCGACGAGCGGGCGGCAGCCAAGGCTGCCCACCTCAGCCTGTGGCCCGAGGCCGTCGACGGCGCCATCGAGTCCCTCGACTCGGTACCGGCCTCAGTTGCCGCTGCTTTGTTGGCGCCCGTGCGCGGCCTCGGCACAAGCATCGAACCGGTCGAGACGGATCCGGCGACGCGTGAGCGTGCCCGGGCCGCCCTCGACAGACTGATCGCCCACCTGGAGACGGCGCGCAGCTCCGGGGCGCCCGAGGTGAGCCTCGGGCGAGACAAGCTCGCCCGCCTGCTGGGCGACCCCGAGGCGATGAGCGTGGATCTCGGACGTCTTGAGGAGATCGCTGACGCCGAAAGAAAAAGGCTCCTCGAGCACTTGAGGCACGAATGTGACCGGTTGCGATCTGGCGTCGCTCCCGCCGAGGTCGTGCAAGACCTGCTCACGGACCATCCCGACGACGAGGGCATCTACGCCTCGGCTCGCATGCTCGTCGACGAGCTCAGTGACTTCACTGCCCAACGCGGACTTCTTCCCGAGCTCGGAGGCACGTGCCTCGTCGGGCCAGCGCCTGCGTCGAGGCGTTACGCCATCGCAATGATCTCGTGGACCGGTCCCTACGAAGCAGAGGCGCCCGCCTGGTTCTATGTGAACCCACCCGACGCGACTTGGGACGAGGACACCAGGCAACGGTGGCGGTCGATGTTCAGCACCACGACGCTGCCGGCCATATGCGCCCACGAGGTGACACCGGGTCACTTCGCCCACGGGCGGATGATTCGGCTCACGGCCCGTGGAGACGTCCGCCGGTCGCTGTACTCCTTCGCCTTCATCGAGGGTTGGGCCCACTACGCCGAGGAGCTCTTGGTGGAACAGGGGTTCCGCAGCGACGATCCCCGCTTTGCGATCGGCGTTTGGATCGCGGCTCTCATCCGGGTGACCCGTCTCGCCTCGGCACTCGGGATCCACGGCGGCACCATGACGCTGCAGGAGGCCACGATTCGGTTTCGTGAGGACGCCTGCATGGCCGAGCCCGGAGCCCGCTCGGAAGCCGCGCGCGCCACGTTCGACCCTACCTACGGCCGCTACACGTGGGGCAAGCTCGAGATCCTGGCGCTACGAGACGAAGCCGTCGCCCGCTGGGGGCCGCGCTTTAGTCTCCGTCGGTTCCACGAGGCTCTACTTGAGCTCGGCGCCCCGGCCCTCGGGACCCTTGGCGACGCCTTCGAGCCGCTTTGAGCACACCCGCCGAGACCGGGCGCGAGCTCCGCTCGCCCCGCGAGAAAGCGGCTACCAGTGGCGATTGACCTGGCGGCCGACCAGACCGCCAATGTTGAAGATCTCCACCAGCCGGATGAGGTGCTTGACGCTGTCCAGTCGGTAGATGACAAGTGCCGTCTCGACCCTTGCCGCCAAGCGCCGGGCAAGGAAGCCGCGGAGCTCGACGCCAGAGGACACGGGGTCGACCAGCATCTGACCGAAGATGAAAGTCCGGACAGCGTGGGCGACATGAGGCTGGAGGTCCTCGAGACCCTTCTTCGTAGGCGCGCTCGCTACGAGGGCCCAGCGGTCATCGCTCGAACGCGGGGTCGCCGGCAAGGGCGCGCTTCCCGGCACCGAACGCACGACGAAATGGGCATCTGGATCCAGGGCTGCCAATTCTTCGCCCATGTAGCTGTTGCCGCTTTGCAACGCGGCCTCGGACTCGAGGATGCGGCGCACCGTCCGCGGCTCAGAGAGCAGGTCGATCGAGTACTCGAGCCCTTCCATGTCCCGCGCGGACAAGATCACCGCCGCCGGGACGCCCGCTCGCTCGACAACTACCCGCTCCTGTGTCGAGAGCACCTGGTCGACCACGGCCTCGAGGGTGTCTCCCTTGCCCGCGAGGACTGCCATTGGCCAAGCGTATCGCTCGCCGCAAAGCCGCAGAGGATCCGTCCCCCTGCTCTCGAGCTATCGGCCGAGGGCGGCGACCCCGCTCTGGTTGAGACGCGCCGCAAAGGAACGTAAGGCAGCACCCCGGTGCGAAAGACGGTGTTTCTCGGCGGGGCTCATCTCGGCGAAGGTCCGCCCGTGTCCACCCTCGGGAACGAACACCGGGTCGTAGCCAAAGCCCCCTACACCGCGTGGGCTGAGAGCAATCGCTCCTTCGATCGCGCCCTCGCCGCCAATCTCGGTGCCGTCAGGAAGCCGGCAGATGACGACGGTGCGAAAGCGCGCCCGCCGGTCGGTCTCGCCTTCAAGACAGGCCAACAGCTTGGCGACATTGTCTGCATATAAGGCGCTCTCGCCTGCAAAACGGGCGGACAGCACGCCCGGCGCCCCTCCGAGTGCCACCACCTCGAGACCAGTGTCGTCGGCGATGGCCGCCTCACCGGTAGCCGCCACGAGGGCGGTCGCCTTGAGGCGAGCGTTGTCCTCGAGCGTCTCCCCCGTTTCCTCGACTACGGCGACGTCGTTTGGGCGAGCGAGGAGCTCGATCAGCCCGCCGAGCTCATCGCCCAAGATGGCGATCAGCTCCGCGGCCTTGTCCGGGTTCGCAGTGGCCACTACCAGACGCATGGATCTGCGGCGCCCTCTCAGATTGTCTCGGCCCGGCCGCGGTCAAGCGGCGCCTTCGCAAGCACCTCTTCTTGAATCTGGAGGATCTCGCCGATCCCGAGCTCGGCCAGTGCGAGCATCTCGTCGAGCTCGCTGCGGGCGAAAGGCGGACCTTCGGCGGTTCCCTGCACCTCGACGAAGCGTCCCGAGGCCGTCATCACCACGTTTAGGTCCACCTCAGCCGCGGAATCCTCCGCGTAGTCAAGGTCGAGCATGCAAACCGCTTCCACGATGCCGACGGATACGGCGGCGCATGCCTCGCGCACAGGATGCTGTCTGAGCACGCCGGAGAGGCAAAGTCTCGTGCAAGCGTCGTGCAACGCCACATACGCGCCCGATATCGAGGCCGTTCTGGTCCCACCGTCAGCCTGCAGTACGTCGCAGTCGATCAGTATCTGCCGTTCGCCGAGCGCCTCGAGATCGATGATGCTGCGCAGGGCGCGTCCGATGAGACGCTGGATCTCATGGGTGCGCCCGGACTGGCGACCTCTTGTCGCCTCCCGGCTCACCCGTTCGGGCGACGAGCCGGGCAGCAAGGAATACTCGGCGGTGACCCAGCCCCGCCCGCTCCCTCGCATCCATCTCGGGACTTCCTCATCGACTGAGGCCGTGCAAAGGACCTTCGTACGACCGTAGACGGAGAGCACCGAGCCGGCGGCGAACTCGGTGAAGTCCCGGACGAACACACAAGGGCGTAGCTCGTCCAAGGCGCGACCGTCGTGGCGTGCGAGTTCAAGGTCATCAGCCTGGGAGTCGGTCATTCCGGCAGGGTAGCGCCCTCCCGAGGTGACCACGGCGTCAGAAATAGATTATGCGCCTCGCCCGTTCCACTACGACGTCGAGTTCGTCGGTCCAAGCCCCCGTGGAGAGGTACTTCCACCCCCCGTCGGAGGAGACGAAGACGACCGTGCCTCGCTCGATCGAGCTGGCGCACTTGACGGCACCAGCCAGAGCCGCGCCGGAGGAGATCCCGGCGAAAACCCCCAGGTCAGCGAGCCGTCGCGTCCACTCGATCGAAGCCCCCGGGCCCACGACGGTCTTGCGGTCGAGCAGGTCAGCACCTTTTTGGTCCAAGAAAATCGGCGGGATGTAGCCGTCATCGAGGTTGCGAAGACCCTCGACGGTCTCCCCTGCCGGTGGCTCGACGGCCCAGACTTGCACCCGCGGGTTGCTCTCTTTGAGAAACCGCCCCGCCCCGAGCAGGGTCCCGCTCGTACCGAGCCCAGCCACGAAGTGAGTTATCTCGGGGCAGTCACGCCAGATCTCCGGCCCAGTGCCCTCGTAGTGCGCCCTCGGGTTGGCGGGATTGCCGTACTGGTAGAGAAAGACCCATTCCGGGTGCTGCGTCGCGAGCTGCTGAGCCATCCGGACGGCGCCGTTTGACCCCTCGCCGGCCGGCGAGTCGATGACCTCGGCGTGCCAGAGCTCGAGCAGCTGGCGCCGCTCGATAGAGACGTTGCCGGGCAGAACGACCTTCAGCTTGTACCCCTTGATGCGGCACACGAGGGCCATTCCGATGCCCGTGTTGCCCGAGGAGGGCTCGATGAGCGTCGCGCCCTGCGACAACAGGCCGCGCTTTTCTGCGTCCTCGATCATGGAAAGAGCGATCCTGTCTTTGACCGAGCCGCCGGGGTTCTGACCCTCGAGCTTGGCAAGAATCTGCACAGAGGGCTTCGGGCTCAACTCGGAGACGTCTACGAGAGGCGTGTTGCCAATCAGGTCGAGGACACTACGCATCACGGGCACAGCTCGGTCAGCCTCAGACGCGCCCTAGGTTCAGCCGCCCGCCACTGCGGGAAGGATCGAGACGATGTCACCCGTTCGCACTTTCGTGTCGAGCTTGTCCATGTAGCGGACGTCGTCGTCGTTCACATAGACGTTGACGAACCTGTGGAGCTGGCCGTCCGCCGTCACGAGCTGGCCCGACATCCCGGGGTACTGCGCCTGCAGAGTCTCGAGCACCTCCCCGATCGTCGCCCCCTCGACTTTGACCGACCTCTGGCCGCCCGCGTGCGGGCGGAGCAGGTTCGGCAAACTCACTTCAGTCACCGTCGCCTCCGGAAAGTTGACTATTTCAGTCAGATACTAATGGACCTCGATCGCTTCCTCGACGATCAGCCCGTCGACGATCCGGTAGGAGCGCACCGAGGCCACCTCGTGGCGCAATGAGACGAGCACGTAATGCCAGGCGGGGTCGGGTGCCTGGACGACGTCGGTCGGCGACGGGTACGGGTCTGTGCGGGTGTGGGAGTGAAAGACCCCGATCACCGCCCGGCCCTCGGCCTCGGCTGCCCTGTCGATGCGCAGGTACTGGGCTGGGTCCACCGTGTAGACCTGCGCCGAGGCGGCGACATTGCGCACGAGGTGCACGGCAGCAACGGTGCTCGTAGCTGGGTCGCCCGTAAGGAGCCCGCAGCCTTCCTCCGGGTAGGCGCCAAGGCATTGCGCGATCATCTCGTCGAGGTGAAACGACGCGAGGTGCAGGCCGAGGTCGCTCATCTGGGCCGCACGGTAGCGTTTCGGAGCATGGTCGCGAGCAAGTCCCACTCAGCCCAACGCGCCGCGCGTGGCTCGAGGGCTCTCGCTGACCCTCACGAGCCCGTCATCCGCTATGTGGCGCGCAACCGCCGTGCCCGTCACGACTACGACATCCTCGAGGTCTTCGAGTGCGGGATCGCTCTCAAAGGCGCCGAGGTGAAGTCCCTCCGACTTGGCCAGGCTTCGCTGCAGGACGCCTATGCCCGGATCGAGGACGGCGAGCTCTGGCTCGTCGGTGCCCATCTGGCGCCCTACGAGTACGCGTCCGGCTTCGGGCGTTTCGAGGCGGTGAGGTCGCGCAAGCTCTTGCTTCACCGCCGCGAGATCGACGAGCTCTCTGGCCGCGTCGCCCAGAAGGCCCTCACGCTCGTGCCCCTCAGCATCTACTTCAAAGACGGCCTAGCCAAAGTCGAGATCGCCCTCGCCCGTGGTCGCCGGCTTTACGACAAGCGCCACGCCATCGCCGAACGAGACGCGAGCCGCGAAGCAGAGCGGGTGATCCGCGAGCACGAGCGCCGGCGCTGAGACCACAGCCAGGCGGTATTCTTGTCGTGAGCGAACAATCACCAAAGGGGGTGACAGGCTTCGACTTCGGTTGTCAAGTTGGGAGAAGCGAGCCGTGGTCTCCGGAGCCACGTTAAAGAGCCGGAAACCAAAACAAACGCCGAGCCTCAGCTCGCGCTTGCTGCCTAAATAGCAGCAACGTCTGCCCGGTCCCAGTCCTGCGGATCGGTTCCAGGCGTCATCTTGCAGGGCTTACCTGAACGGCATCGCCGGCGAGTCGCCAGGGAAATCTAAGTCGGCTGGGGTCCCGCTTTGGCGCCGGTGGCGAGGAGGGACCCGAGACACCACCGCCGGATGCGCTCGGAGAAGTCCCAACAAGATGCCGGGGGACGCGGGTTCGACTCCCGCCACCTCCACGACGTTTCTGTGCCTGTGACCTGGGTGTTTGCTCAGGTCGGCACAGAGCGCGACACGAACCTGACACGCGAGGAGGAGCAGCCTCCATGAGCGACAGCGACGACCCCAACCCTTGGATCAAGACCATTCGCCGGGCTTTCGACATCCCCGACGGGATCGCTGTCCGCCACGTGAACGAGATCATCGCCCGCCAGGTCCTGGAAAAGCACCTACCGCCGCCGCCAAGCGTTCCAGGCGCCAAGCCCGACATTCCGCCATTCCCGATTTGGGCAATGTCAGCGGAGCTGGTGGTCAAAGCGTTCGTCACCGCGGCGAACAAGGGTCATCTCGATCTGCCGTTGTGCGGATTCGGAACCGTTACGAACAACCACCTGGCTGAACACCGGAAGGGCCCGGATGAGACGGCGGTAGCGGCCGTCGACAGCCTCATCAAGGACGACGATGTACCCAAGGAAGAGCGGAAGATTTGGATCGCGTGGTTGTGGGAGCAGTTCGTTAAAGAGGTGAAGGCAGACCCGTATCCCGGGAGCCCCGAGCCTTCCTGATCCGTCCCCGCTCCCGGTCGCCCGTCCCGCCCCAGACCCCAGCCAGCTCCGGACGGTCGAGCGCGTAAGCAAGACACTCCGCTCGCACCGGGCACAGCCCGCAGAGGCTCTTCGGCGTCTCGATGTCGCCGCCCTGGCCGGGGAACCACAAGTCCGTCGACTGGCCACGACAGAGCGCTCGTGCCATCCAAGCGGGGCGCCACTGGCTGAAAAACTCGTCGACATCCGGGTGGTCGGTCGCCCACGGCAAGGTGACGGAGCGATCGAGGACGGTCATCGGGGGCGAACGCTAGCGAGGTGGAGATGTCTCGCGGTGGAGGGGGATCAGATGTCACGCTCGATAACGAGGTCCGTGCCGGTCAGTTCAGCGGTCGCATAGGCGATGATGCTTGCCGGCACGTCTTGAGCCGCGGCATCGAGGTTGTCGTAGACGGCCAGGCGGCTCGGCCAACCGCCGTTGCAATGTCCGATCGTGACCGCGATTCGCCCCCGTTTAGTTAGCGCAACACCCCAATAGGCGCCGGCATCCCACCGGGTCGTGGCGTAGTCAAGCTCGCTGGCTCTCGTCTCGACTGCGTCAGGCTCAACAAGCCATCGGCCCGTGAAAGCCTCGACGTACTCCCCGTTTTCGACCTCGATGCGCTCCATGCCTTTGCTCTGCCGAACTCTTGCCATGTGGCGGCGAGCGTCAGCAACGGCCTCCCGTACGCTTGAACGGCCCAGCTCGTAAGGCGTGTAAGCGTCCTGGCCGTACACGTCGAGGTCCAAACTAAGTGTCCAGCCGGAACCTGTCCGTTCAAGGATGGCGGACCGGTTGATGCCGAAAGTCACCAAGTCCTCATCTGGCGCTTTCACGTAGAGCCCATCGCCCTGGTCGCCGAACTGATCGAGGTACTGGCGCATTGCCTCTGAGATCAGAGCGCTCACGCTGTCCGCCGCCTGCCACTCCTTCACGGCCGTCTCGTACCGCTCCCACAGCGGCACGTCCGAGTCCTTCACGTAGATGGTCTTTGCTGGTGCCACAGCTCCTCCTTGGTTTGACCTAAGTAGAAGTATACGCATACGGCTACGTAGGTCAAGGATTACGAGAAAGCCCTGGTTGCAGATCGTTTGAGAGGCCTCAGAATCCCTCGCCGAGACGTTTAGGTGCCGCTGTTATATGTCGATCTTCGGCAAGGGCGAGTCGACTCGCACGGTCGCGAGCGGCTCCTCCTCCTCTTCGCGGAAATACTCGATCTGGAAGACGACAAAGCCGGGGTCGGGGTCCCTTGGGACCACTTGGAACCGGGCCGTGTAGGTCACCGCCCCGGCGGAGTCGGAGTAGACGACATCGACGGCGAACAGCCCGTTGCCTCGAACCCCTCTTCCGGTGCAGGAGTCCACCGTCATCGGTCCGCGCTCCACCGTGTTGTTGGCTACCTCGAAGTGCAGCCAGGTCGACTCGCTCGGCGCGAGGACAGGGTTCGACGTCTTCAACGATGCAAGGCGCTCAAGGTTTCGATTCCCGCCGCCGAGGAGTTGGCTCTCGGTCACCCTGATCAACGCGAGGCCCCTGCCGACGTTCTGGACGGCCAGCGCGCCGACGACAGGGCCGCCGCCCGGATAAGCGACCACGTAGACACCGGGCACCAAGCTGCCATCTTCGGGGAAGCCCGTATCGCTGACCCACGAAAGCCACGGCTGAGTCGAGACCTCGAGCTGGCGCTCGACTGCTCGAGCCTCACGAACCGCCGCCTTGGCCGCCTTGCTTGTGGCCTCTGCCGAGGCCGTCGTTGCCTCCGCCGCTTCCTTCGTTTTGCCGGCGACTCTGTGTGTCTCAACAGCCATCCATGCCGTCACGGCGGCGGCAAGGGCGGTCGCGCCAGCGGCAATCGCTGCTGTCCAGTCGGTCACGTCCGTAGTCTCGCGCCCTCGGTGTAGGAGAGCATCGGGAACTCCGGGGAGGAAGCAAACTACTGCCGGCTGTCCACAGGGTCCCGCTGCCAGCGATGTGGGGGCTTCGCTTGCGTAGCATCTGGTCCTCGTCGTCGAGGCCCCCTGCCTTGCCCGCTGCTCAACGACAGCATCGCGCTCCTAAAGGCGGTCCGCCGTCTTCGCGCGGCGGGCGGTTTCGCGTCCGCTCAGTACCGCCGCTCGGGTGCGCTGCCGGGAGTGATTTCCCACACGTCAACGGGATGTAGGAGCTCGGGAAGGTGCGTACAAAGCGTGTCCAGAAATCCGTGCAGCTTTTTTGCGGTGTTCGGCTCGTACCTTGGGTTGATCGACTTCGAGACATGTAGAGCGACTCGCGCAATCCCGTCGTAAAGACCAAAGAACCGAGTCCCCTTCTCATCTGAATAGCCAAACCGACCATTGTCTTGTGCAATGGCCACTCCAGGGACATCGAGAAACCCGGCGACCACGACCTGTGACCCTTGTTCCCGTGATGGGTCTAGACCTGCCGAACGAATCGAGGCCCGCAGAGTCCCGTTCTTTCGCGAGACCTCTTCATTGAGGATGCGAGCAAACTGCTGCCACGTCGAGGGGTGCTTCCCTCTAAGCCACTCGTCCATCTCGTCCCGAGGCTCAGAAGGTCCAATCATGCCGAAGACGAGCGGCTGGTCCCCAATCGGGCGGATCTTTTCAAACCGCACGGCGTTCGGCGGCGAGTGGCCATAGGGATCTGTGAAAACGGCCATACCGTCAGCAGCGATGAGAACACGTTCGGGTGAACAGAATGTCGCGATGATGGTCATGTCGTGGGGCTGAGACGTCGGTGGCGTGTCACGAGCAAACCAATCTGTGGGTTCGGTCAGAGGGAGCAAGGTGATTCTCCCTCAATCGAGCCGGTGGGTGCAGAAATCCTGTCCGCTGTCGTCGGTGAGGATGACTCGGAGCTGGCGCTCATGTGTACGTACCTCTCAGACAGTCGCCCGCCGCGGTGCGCTCGGCTTGAATGGCCCCGACGAAGCGGAGCACCTTCACACCGGCATCGGCACCCGCAAGCGAGCGGGTAAAGCGGGTCACGTCGTTCTCGGTGACAAAGGCCGCTAGAGCGACCACGACGTCCTCGAGGCGTCCGAGGCGCTGTTCGACGGTGAGCCCCTCCGGATCACTCGCCACTTTGCACGACCATGCCGGTTCCGCTCAGGACGCTGATCGAGGTGGGCTGGCGCGAGGTCAGGGCCGCCGCGTAGTTGCGATAGATCAGGCGCGCCCCGAGGGTGCCGGACAGCACCTCGACATTCGCGCTAGTGACCGGGTTCGCCTCGAACACGATGAGGTCGCTCGGCCGGCACACGATCATCACGTCCTGGTTTCCACCGGTGCCCTGTGTGGCGGGGAGCGAGTTGCTCATCCATGCCGGCCAGCCGATGAGCGAGCCCGGGCATTCTGGGCTGCCGCCGGCGAGAGTCGGGATCTCGAGCGGGCGGAGCGAGCTGTCCTCCGAGGTCATGAGCCAGCCCCAGCGCGCCGTGCGCATCAAAAAGATTTCTGGCGACAGTCCGCGGTTGTCGCCGATCTTGGCGGCCATCTGGCCGAAGTACGGGAACATGCCGGAGCCCGTAGGGCTGGCTGAGGTGTACGTGACGCTGTTAATGCCGGTCACGTTCATAATCCCGAGCAGTTGGTCGAGCGCTCCGGCCGTGGCGGGCCCGGTCCCGTTGGTGAGTTGGTATTCGAGATCGGAGTCGTAGGCCTCGGCCATGTCCGTGAAGAAGGCCCAGTCGAGAGCAGCACCGAGGGGCGAGAGCTCGAGGGCCTGGAGGCTGACGTCGGCTTGCCCAGTGAGCGTGACCACCTGTGACGACGATGCCGCCGTGAGCACGTCGACGTCGTCATCGGCAGCCCCGGGCACGATGACGGCGTTGCTCGTACCGGTGGTGATCCGCGGAACGTTGACCGACTGGCATCCCGCGGGCAGGGGGAAGTTAGGAGCGAGGGCAGCGAGCACCCGGGCAGGCCTCGGCGCCGTGGCGAAGTATTCGTTTAGCCACGCGGGCGGGATCAGCTCGCCGCCCTGGCCGGTTGCAAGACCGGGGTTTACGCGGAACTCGAAGTCGCCGTTATCGCTGGCGCGCTTGGCCCGGGCGATCTCGGCCGTGCGAAGGCGGTCCATCTCCTGCGCGTGGCGCTTCAGGCGCTCGCGGGCACTCGGGTTCCTGTCCGCTCGCCAGCGGTCTTGCAAGTAGCTGTACGGGCTGTCCTGACGGTAGGTGAACTCGTGGCCAGCGTGTACGGGAGCAGGACGGTCGCTATTGGAGCGGGACAAAAGGTCGGTCATTTCGTTCTCCTCAGTTCTGCCCGCCTGCGGGCGATGATCTCCTGGGTCCGCGCGGCCAATCGGCGGTCTTTCTCGGCCTGAGTGAGTTCGGCTGCTCCTGCCCTCCGCCTGAGGAGCATCAAACGCACCTCGAGGTCGTTGGCGGCCGCCAGGCGCGCCAGGGACTCGGCACTCGGCGCGTCCATCGAGTCCGAGGACGTCGCCGCGTTGGCGACATCGACGGGACACGGGCAGGCGTCGCAACACGAACCGTCGCACGTCGAGAAGGCACAGCTTTGACAGCAGTTGCACCCGACAAAGAGGGGGGCCGCGAGCGCTCTCCTCGACGGGAGCGGGGCCGCCGCGTTAGAGCCCTTGAGGCTGCCATCGGGGGCCCACGACGGCGGTATGAGGCTCAACTGGCCCATCGCCTTCGCCCGGCCGGCAATGTACTTGCGGATCGCGTTGTGAGAGGCATTCCCGCGGCCGACTGCGTGGATTGCGTTTTTGAGGTCCTGGACGTCGTCGATCGGATACGAGGTCCCGCCCGGGAACGTGTGCCCCTTTGCTTGGAGGTTTTTCAGCTGGGCTGTGGTGTACTTCGCGCGTACCTCTGCGGCGTAAAAGCGGGATCGCATCGCCACGGTGCCGGCGGTGGCATCGTTGGCTCCGAAGGCAACGGCGGAGACGTCCCCGTGATTGAGCTCCACCGTTCGCAGGTTTCGCTCGCTGTAATCCGAGTTCCACGTCGGGAGCAGGTCTCTAAAAGAAAAGGACATCTGGTCCATATCACCGCGGTCGACCATCGACTTGAGTTCCTGGGCGCGAGGGTTGGCCGGGTCGAGCTTCGCCTCGCTCAAGAGCCCCCTCTTGTCCGCACTGAGCGTGAGAGTCCCGCTTTTCGTTCTCGCCAACGGGGCGCCGGTATGACCGATGAGGAAAACGCAGTCTGCGCCTTGGGCGAGGCTTCGGTCGAAGGCGGTGGGCTTGACCGTCTCGCGGTACTCGCCGTACTCGTCTTGGATTGTGTAGGGGCTGTCGAACACTGAGGCATAGCCCCGGAACGTCCAACCGCCGCCGGAGCCGGTGTCGACTCGGCACTCGGCGTCGGTGAAGGGGAGGCTTCGGACCTCGGCGACGTGGTGGAGCTCGGCGCGGGGATTAGTCATCGGACGTCACCGAGCGGGATAACGCGGGCCCGCTTCGCCCCTGGCCGGTGAAGTCGCGCATATTCCGCAGCGGCGGCGCGGCACGCGTTGGCCTCGGCCATCGCTTGCGCGTTCCTGACCGCCCAGTCCCGCTCTCGGATCTCGTGCTCGCGCAAACTCCGCTCGGCCTCATCCTTGCGGCCCTGCGTGACCTCCCGGTCGAAGGCGGCGAGGCGGCTGAGCGTCGGCCACGACTCGGCGGGGATGCCGTTCGCCTTCGCTAGTTCAAGGATCGATTGTCGTATGACGTCGTCGAGCTCTTCACGCGTGAGGCCCATTGCTCGCCCTCCCGTCTCGATCGGCGAGCCACCGCTCAACGCCATCGGCTTCGAGGAGCCAGCCAACAGATGTACGACGGCCAGGCAGCCTGTGGCCCGCAAGCTGCCGGACGCGCCGTGCTGTCACCCCTCCGAGAGCTGCGGCCTCATTGATCGTCACGTCGCCCATCTTGCCGACAGGGCTTTTGGGAGCCCTACCGGATACGGAAGCTTTGCTGGCAGCGGCGTTTCCTTCGGAAATCGGGTGTCTTCGGTACGCTTCGTCGACGTTTTCGAGATCGGCAATTCGCTCGAGGACGGCGGGATGGAGCACGAGCCCGTCCTGGCGGAGCGCCTTGGCACCACGGCGACAAAGCACCGCGACGGCGTGCACCTCGGCGAGTGGCAGCTCGTAGAGCTGTCGCAAGCCGCCAGGGAGCTCGGCAGTCATCTTCAATCGACTCCCGGTTGGTGATGCAGAAAGTGCTCCGCCTCGGCGCCCAACACCTCGCCCAGGCCGAAGTGGCGGACAAGGACGGCCCGTAACTCACGGATATCCCCGGTGGCGACGTACTCGCCCGCCTGCAGCTTCAGCACGGTCTCGGTGAGTTCGGCCGCGTCGACGTCGACGTCAAAGTTGGCCAGCTCAGTGAACGCAGAGCGAATCTGCTCTGCGGTCAGGCTCAGGGCCGCGACAGGACCAGGCGAGTCAGCCTCTGCGGCCCCGGCGAGAATGGCCCCCGTACCGGGAGCACCCCAGGTGCGTGCTCGATTCTTTGCGGTGTACCGGCAACGGTCGGAGCAGTAGCGCTGGCCGAGCCGAGACGGAGTGAAGGCATTGGCGCACCAGGCGCACGGCTGCTCGACGAGGTCGGTGGGGTGATATCGGCAGTCATCACAGCGCTTCCTCGGTCGGCCGACGCCCTGCCGGTACTCGAAGGTGCGCCCGCAGTCGATGCAGGTGGTCCTCAGGGTAACGACGGAGCGCGGAACGTATCTGGACTTGTAGCCGCAGTGCGGCGAGCACCAGGGAGACCGGGGACGCAGCGACCGGTCGATCGGGCCGCCGCATTGGCCACAGAGGTCGTTCATGTTCATCTCACCAGTCCTTCGATCGACGTTCCGGCACCCACCACTGTTCGGACCATCGGCGCACGGCCGGCATGGCCCGTTTCCGCTCGGCTTTGTGCTTCGCCGTTGCCCGGTTGCACGCCCGGTGCTCCGGATGAGCCGGGAGGGAACGGTCGTTGTCGTCATGGCCGAGGTCCCAGGGCTCGTCGGGATGGATCAGACGTCCGCAACGTCGGCATTGGACGTCCCCGAGCTCAACGCGGGCGGCCCATTGGCGGCGAAGTAGCTGGTGGATACGGCCGTAGCCGCGTTTGGTCGTGCTCGCCAGGTGGTGGTGCCTACTGGTCACCATGTGACCCTCCAGTCCCCCCGCGGCCTTGTGCGCATCGGGGAGGGAAATTTTTGACCGGCGGAGTCATTCGTCGTCGCTCGTGAAGAATGCACCCCCTATCCCATTCATGCAGGTCAGCGGCACTTTTTGTCGCCTTCGTACAGGCGTTACAGACCTGCGACCAGTTTCTTGTCGTCGTCGCCCGGCAGACAACGCACACGACAGCCGTGAGGCGTTTTTCGGGTCGGGTCATGGTGTCACCTCGTCTGCGACCAGGCGCGCGAAGGCCTCGAGGGTCATGACCGCGTAGGCGGCACCGGTCGGCTTGTTACGACGCTTCGCGATGACGACGGCGAAGGGTTGGCGAGCGTTAACGCGCTCGGTCTCCGCCTCGTCGATCCAACCGGCAAGGTCGATCGATCGATGCGCCTTCGCTTCGATCACGAAACCGGGCAACCCGTCGATGTCGCCGACGTCTTCGGGACGGCCGGCACCGTAGGACCTCTCGGCGTGTGGGAAACCGTGCGCGGTCAGATAAGCGACGATGTCGCGCTCGAAGGCCGATCCTTTACGCTTTGGCGCGCTTCCGCCGGTCATGAGTTTTCGTCCATTCGTCCATTCGTCCCAAGTTCGTCCCTATTCGTCCCGGACGAACTCCGAACCCATTCGTCCATTCGTCCCATTCGTCTATAGAGGGACGAATGGGACGACGGACGGACGGCCAGGCGGCAAATCTTCATTCGTCCCGACCTCCGTTCGTCCTGAGCCAGTCCCGGCCGTCGTCTGTGAGCCAGTGAAGATGCGAGCGACCCTTCAGCTCCACCGTCACTAGTGAGCTGCTCACAGCCCAGGCGAGCGCGTCGCGGATCGCTGTCCCCCGTCCTTCGACGCCGAGCTCGATAGCGTTTTTTGAGGAGCCGTCGTAAACGGCCAGGTATCCGAAGACCCGCTCGAGGAGCTTGGTGTCAGGCCCGCCGGAATCGCTCGGCGCGTCGATGCTCCCTGTCTGTCGTTTGCCAGCGAGAAGGGACCACCTAGCCACTGGTTTTGCCAGTGGCATGGGACCACCCCTGTTGCCAGTCATGGGACCACCCTGAGCATCCACCAACACCGGCCGAAGACAGATTCGGCTGGGCCTGCGAAGCCATCGCGGAGGAGGCCCCATGGTGTTCAGGGAGGTAACGGTGGTCCAGATCAAAGAGGCGCTCAGACGCTGGCTTTTAGGTGAAGGCGAACGCCCCATCGCCCACGGGGTCGGCATCGACCGCAAGACGGCGAGGCGCTACATCGCCGCTGCTTTAGAGCTCGGGCTCGACCGCTCCGCTGGCGAGGGCCAGCTCACTGACGAGCTGATCGGCCAAGTGGCCGAGAAGGTGCGCCCGCACCGTCCAGATGGCCACGGCGAGACCTGGGGGAAGCTTCTCGGAGAGGAAGAGCAAATCAAGGCCTGGGTGAAACAGGACCTCACCGTGGTCAAGATCGGGATTCTCCTTGCTCGCCGTGGTGTCGTCGTCCCGCACCGGACTCTGGCACGCTTTGCCACAGAGCGCTGCGGGGCGGGGCGGAAGAGAACAACGGTCCGTGTCGACGACCCACCCCCGGGCATAGAGCTGCAGGTGGACTTCGGGCGTCTTGGTCTCGTGCCAGACGGCGAGCGGCGCCGGGTCTGTCACGGGCTCATCTTCACGGCGGTGTTCAGCCGCCATCAGTTCGTCTGGCCGACTTTC
Source organism: uncultured Acidimicrobiaceae bacterium (assembly GCA_963779425.1). Taxonomy (GTDB): domain Bacteria; phylum Actinomycetota; class Acidimicrobiia; order Acidimicrobiales; family Bog-793; genus Fen-455. The sequence continues at coordinate 914,538 of CAVZYD010000007.1, read as the reverse complement.
ACCCAGACCACAGACGACGTCATCTCTGGCTTCGAGGCCGCCTGGCGGTTCTTCGGCGGGGTGTTCCCGGTCGTAATTCCCGACAACATGTCCTCGATCGTCGCCAAAGCCGAGAACACCGCCCCCCGTTTCAACGACACCTTCTTCGAGTACGCCCAGTCGAGGGGCTTTGTCATCGACGCGGCCCGCGTCGCCACCCCGACCGACAAGCCGCGGGTGGAACGCGTCGTCTCTTATGTGCAGAAGAACTTCTTTGCCGGAGAGAGCTTCGTCGACCTTGCCGACTGTCGGGAGCGGGCCGAGATCTGGTGTAAGAAGACCGCCGGCCTGCGCATCCACGGCACGACCCAGTGCCGCCCGGCGGAGATGTTCCGTCTCGAGGAGCTTCCTCGTCTCGGCCAGCTCCCCGGTCAGCCCTTCGACATCCCCCACTGGTCAGAGCCGAAGCTGCACCGTGACTTCCATGTGGAGGTGGACAAGGCCCTCTACTCGGCCCCCCACCAGCTCGTCGGCAGGCACCTAAAGGCAAGGCGCGACTCAAAGACCGTGAAGCTGTACTTCCGCGGAGAGCTCGTGAAGTTGCATCCGAGAAAGCCGCCTGGAGGGCGCTCGACCGATCCGGCCGACATGCCGAGCGGGAAGGAGATCTACGCGACAAGAGACCTCGACCGCCTCGCCCAGATGGCCAAAGGCCACGGGGAGGCGATCGGCATCTATGCCAAGGCGATCCTGGACACTCCGCTTCCTTGGACCAAGATGCGCCAGGTCTATCGCCTCTTGGGACTGGTGAAAAAGTGGGGCCCGGCCCGCGTCGAGTCGGCCTGTCGGCGTGCCCTCGAGGCAGAGGCGATCGACGTGAACCTCATAAGTCGCATGCTGGAACGCGCCAAGGAAGCGGCCGAGCCCGACGCCCGACCCGAGCTGGTCGTGGTGCAGGGACGCTTTGCCCGTGATCCTTCTGAGTTCGCGGCCGCAAAGCAGCAGAACAGATGACCGCCCTGTCACCCACCGTCTCGCCCGAGCTCAAGGTGCTCATGCGCCGGCTCCGCCTCGGACGCTTGTTGGACACCTTGCCCGAGCGCCTCGCGCTCGCCCGCAGTCACGAGCTCAGCCACGTCGAGTTCCTGGAGCAGTTGTTCTCAGACGAGGTGCAGCGCCGCGACGCCGACTCGGCAGGACTGCGGGCCCGGGCAGCCCATCTCGACCCGCACATGTACCTCGAGGCTTGGGACGAGACAGCCGCGGTCAGCTATGACCGGGCGGTGTGGTCAGAGCTCGTGTCGCTGCGTTTTGTCGACCAGGGCCGGAACGCTTTGATTCTCGGACCAGTCGGGGTGGGGAAGACATTTCTCGCCACTGCGCTCGGACACATCGCCTGTCGCCGACGGATCAGTGTCCATTTCGAACGGGCCGACCGTCTCCACAGGCGCCTTCGAGCGGCCCGCCTCGACGCGAGCTACGACGCTGAGATGCGAAAGCTCATCGGCTTTGAGCTTTTGATCCTTGATGATTTCGCCCTCCAAGCCCTGGATCCCACCGAGACGGCCGATCTTTACGAGCTCGTCGTGGAACGCCACCACAAAGCGGCCACGGTGCTCACCTCGAACAGGGACCCGGTTGAGTGGCTGGCGGTCATGGCCGACCCGCTCCTCGCCCAGTCCGCCGTCGACCGTCTGAAAAGCGCCGCGTGGGAGCTCGTCATCGAAGGAGAGTCCTACCGCGGACGCGAGAAGCCGATCATCGCTCCCGGTCAAGACAAGGTTCCTTCGAGGCGGCGACGCCGTTCCACTTGACACCTGTCTTGGCTGCCGAGATCATCGCGTCAGCCGGTCGATGTGGACGCGACGTGGTCCCATGCTTCTGGCAACGGCCTGGTCCCTTAAGACTGGCAAGCGACACCTGTCACCCCGCCATCTGGGTAGCTCGTGAGGTGAAGTTCACCGACTCTCTCCTCGATGCACCGACCGCGGACGTATCCGGGCCTGTCCTTTTCGACAGTGATGAGCGCTCGGCCGTCGACCGGGTCGGTTCCGAGCGCTCTCGCGAAGTAGTGGACGAGTTGGAACTTGTAAGCCGCGCCATCGAGACCAGCCAGCTTGTGTTGGGCTCCGAGCGAATAGCGCCCTTGGTTGGTCCGGTCTTTTGGCAGGTGGTCGATGACCACGACTGCCGCTCCGGTGCGCGCCAGGCGCCGCGGTAGGCGGCGCATCCAGGTCGCCACGTCGGTATTGCTCATTAGGTCGAGACCCTCGATCGTCATGGCTTCGGTGACGCCATCGACGACGGCCAGGGCGAACGAACGGTCCACGAGGACCCGTTGCAGGTCCTCGCCCGCTGGCGTCGGCTCGTCATGGCGTGTCCGTAGCGGCTCGTCGGGACGTAGATAGACGAAGCGGGCCAGGATCTCCTCTGCCCGGAGCCCGAGCGCTTGGAGGCGTGTCACGATCCCGCGGGCGTCGTCCTCGAAGTCGATGTAGAGGACATCGCCGCCCTGCTCGACCGTTTGATCGCAGGCAAGCAGAGCCGCCCAGGACTTCAGGCTCTCGCTCTCGCCCTGAAAGGCGTGGACCCGCGCTGGATAGAGCAGGCAGAGCCCGTCCGAGCGGGCGAGGTAACTCGGAGGTTCGACGTCGGCATTCCCGAGGGCGGCCGTGAGGTCGACGGGAGCCCAGCTTGTCGGCCCGAGCTCCTCGTCATCGGATGCGTAGCGGCCTTCGGCGTAGATCCTTTCGAGCCGGGCCCATTCCGCATCGGTAATGCCATCGGGGCGAGGCGGAGGCTTGCCGTTCGTATCCGGCGAGGCAAGGGGGACGGTCGGCGCCTGGGCGGTCATCGCACGCCCTCCCGGAGCTGGCGAGCGGCGGCTGCGAAGTCTCCCGCCACGTTCAACAGGGCCCAGGCGCCGAATTTCGAATAGCTCTCGTCAGGGACGAATGGAGGCGCCGAGGACGTGAATACGTGCAGGCGGTCGGTCCCGAGCGCGTTCGTAGTCGCCGAGATTCCTTCGGACTTCCCGGGCCTTCGCCAGTAGCCGGTCTGCCCCTTGCTGCCGACGAAGCACCATCCGGCCGGCTCGAGGATCTCAGCCCAGCTGATCTCGGCCGCCAGCCGGTCGCCCGGGCGGTCGCCGTCGAGGTGCAGAGTCGGCCTCGATGGTAATGGGCGCGGTGGAGGCGGCCGCAGGAGTGACGTGAGCCACGGGGGCATGCGCGCGACCGGGGTCTGGGCGTCGAGCCACTCGTACCGCCGTCCCGTCTCAGGGTGCACCGAGGGCGGCAGGATCGTGTAGCCCTTGCCTGCGAGCTTGATGTCGAGTCCGGGCCCGAGCTTGCCGGCGCCGTTGCTGAGCGCGCCGGGCGGCCTGAGGAGGTACAGGTGCCGTCCGAGCTCGTGTCCGCCTGTCCTGACCGTCAGAGTCGGAGGCAGGCGTCCGTGCGTTTTCTCGAGGGCGTCGAGCGTCTGGTGACCATTCGCGCGCGGGTCGACGTCGACCGCGACGAGAGACTCGGGCACGCGGGCTGCGACGTTGGCGCTCGGCCATCGACGCCACCAGCGAGCGACCTGCCCAAGGTCAGTTGTGCCGTCCTTGTGCCCATGATCGGTGAGCGGGACCTTGCCGTGGGCGGGGAATACGGGCCAGCCGGCTCCGGCAAGCTCGAGGGCGGCCTCCGCACGGGCGGTCACCATGACTCGCACCGACAGCCGTCGGGACCAACATCACACGGCAGCGAGTCGTAGAGATAGGAGTAGCCGACCTCGTAGGCCTCAGCTGATCGGAGCCACGCCGGCCCCGGCGCGCAGCGAGGGCGTCCCCAACCGACAAGTTCGCTGAAGCGGCGTTTCATGCTCGGCCCGTTGCCCCGGCCGTACCAAATCGAATTTGTGCACTTGGGACCCGGCATCTGGTGGGCAAGCCGCGCCTGGGCCTCGAGCTCGGCGAGGCGAGGTTCCGCTGCGACCATCTCGGCCCATGTCGGATAAAACGTCCTCGGTTTCTCGGTGGAACCGCGCTCGGCGGTCATGCTGACCTCGGGCGCCGGACCGCCCGTAGCGATGGCGCAGGATTGACCCGGCCGGCCTCGACGAGGGCGTCCAGTTCATCGAGGTCCACCAGCACGAGGCCGCCAACCTTGTAGAAGCCGAGCCGGCGCTCATCGTTCTGACGCTTGACCCATCTCTCGCTCGCCCAAGGTCGATGTTGCGAGATCGTCCTGCGAGGCACGCGATTCTGGGTGCTCACAGCGGCACCGCTTCCGAAAGCTCCCGCAGGAGTCGGGCGTACCGCTTTGCGGCTTCACCTCGCGGCGACCGCTCGCCCGATTCCCACCGGGCGATCGTTGAGTCATCGACGCCGGCACTTCGGGCCATCTCCAAGCGCGACAAGCCCGCTCGCTCCCTGATCGCCTGCGCTCGGCCCGAGCGAATCAGCTCCCGGGCTCTCGCGATTTCCACCGCATCGTTCGCCATAAGGGCCACCGTACCGTGGGCTTCGCCAACAATGGCGCAATATCCTCGCCAATCTTCCGCAGATGTGGCAAGATGGACGACGTGAAGAAGACCCCACAACTCGAGCCAGGGATCATGCTGGGAGAAACGGCCCCGCTTACGCAGCTCGACGATGGAACCTGGTTCCCAGAGCGCACTCAGGCGTTCGCATTCTTCCGAGGAAGCGTGCAGTGGCCGGTGCTCAGCTTCGTGCTCGAGGTCGAAGCTAGGCAAGTTGTCCTCACGAGATTCAGCGTTGAGCGACAGCGAACTACAGGCCCGGGATCGTGGCCAGATGGCGAGTCGGTTGGACCGGAGGTAACTGCCAGCTTCATCCACGGCCTAAACGTCGGAGCCATCCTCGAGCAGGTCATCCGACGCGTCGCTGAGTTCTCACTCAGCTTCACTCGTCTCGACCAGCCGATGCCGCGGATCACGCCGGAGGAAGCGCGAACGGTTGGCGAGCGGGCGCTGGCCACCAGACAGTATCGGCGCGTGGATGATGCCCTGCTACGTCAGGTAGCGGACATTGCCGCTGTCACCACCTACAACCTCCGAGGCCAGGTCTCCGAGAGGTTGCACACGTCAGAACGCACCGCGAGCCGTTGGATCGCAGAGGCCCGCGAGCGCGGGTTCATCACCGAGGAGGAGGACAAGTGAGCAGCATCGAGAAGTGGCCCAATGGGCACTACCGGGCCCGCTATCGGGACCCGAACGGCCGCACCCGTGGCCGTACGTTCGCCCGGCAGGAGGACGCCAAGCAATTCCTAAAGTCGGTAGAAGGCGACATCGTTCGCGGCGACTTCGTCGATCCGCACGCGGGCCGCACGAGCTTTGACGACTGGGCTGCCATGTGGTGGGAGACGACCGTCCGGCTCCGGCCCTCGACGCGTCGGGGCTATCACGGGCACCTCGAGCGCCACGTACTCCCCTACTTCGGCGGCCGCAAGCTCGGATCGATCGACTACATGACCGTCGAGACCTTCATCGCCGACCGGCTCCGGGCCGGGTTGTCGCCGAAGATGGTCCGCGAGTCCGTGTCGGTCCTGTCGCTAATCATGCGCTGTGCCGTCCAGGCGAACGCGAGGCGCGACAACCCGGCGGCCGGTCATCACGTCCCGTTACAACGCAGGCGGATCCGCGAGGGCGACGTCCTCGACATGAGCCAGCTTCACCGTCTCGTCGCGGCGGTCCGCGACCCGTACAAGCCTGCAGTATGGCTCTTGGCCCTCGCCGGCTTGCGTCCGGCGGAGCTCTGCGGTCTCCGGGTGCGCGACGTCGACTTCGCCCGCCACATCGTCTCGGTGTGCTCGACGCTCATGCCCGTGCATCGCTTCGCCGATGAGCCCTACCGAGTCGTCGAGGGCCTGCCGAAGACGCTCGCAGGTGATAGGGCCATCCCCGTCCCCGCTTGGCTCTCCGACGACCTGGCGGCGATGCTGGCCGCTCGGGGAACGATCGACCGTGACGGGTTCCTGTTCGTGACTCGGTACGGCAACCCTCTCAACCGCGACCACTTCCGCGAGAAGGTCATCCGACCGGCGCTGCGCGCCGCGGGCCTGCCCGAGTCAATCCGTACCTACGACCTTCGGCATTCGCACGCGTCGCTCTTGATCGACCTCGGGGCCAGCCCGCTCGCCATCGCTCAGCGCATGGGCCACAGCGACCCGGCCGTGACGCTCCGCAATTACGGGCACCTGTACGAGGGCGCTCAGGCCAAGCTCTCCGAGCAGCTCGACGCGCTCTACGCAGCGACGGCCGTACCACCACCCGAGGCCTCCGTGATCGACCTCACCGAGCGCCGTTCGGCCGGCACCGACTGACACGAACGCGACACGCGCGACACGTTCGCGACACGGTTTGACGGTCCCAAACGGTCCAAAACGGTCCAAAACGGTCTAGCGTTTCCGCAGGTCAGAGCGGTTATCGGCCCTCTGACCTGCGAACAGTTGTTCGGAGTGTGGCGGGTTCGACTCCCGCCACCTCCACCTGATTATCGTGACATTTGTACTGGTAGAAGCCCTCCTTTGGGGGGCTTCTACCGCGCCAGGACACATCAGGACACCTAAGCATCGGTGCTTGCGGGCAAACATCGGGCCAGGATGATCACTGGCGTGTGCAAGGCGCGTCACCTAGTTTCGAACCGGGCTCGTCTCCGAGCCGGATGCGTTTGGAGAGAAGTACCCGTCGTTACGCGCAACGTGATCTGGCCGCGCACCTCGCGCGGCACACAGATGATTCGCTCGGCGCCGCGGCCAAACGCGAAGCACCGCGAACCCGAGGCCGGCCTCGGGATGTGGGGGGCGCGGTTGACGGCCGCCATTTCTTCTGTAGCCTTGTCTTATGACGTTAGATAAAGCGCTCAGCGAGACCGCGGCCCCGAGGGGAGTCTCGCCGATCGAGTTCCGGCTCGATCTCGCTTCGGGCGTGCCGACCTACCTGCAGCTCGTCCATCAGGTTGAGCACGCGCTCCGTCTCGACTACCTCAAGCCAGGCGATCAGCTTCCGAAGGTCCGAGACGTTGTTGCGGAGCTGGTAATCAACCCCAACACCGTGCTGAAGGCCTACAAGGAGCTGGAGACGAAAGGCCTCGCGGTTGGGCGACCAGGCCAGGGAACGTTCATCGTGGCGACGCTCGGCCAGATGGCACTGCCCGAACTCACTGAACTCCGTCGCTCCCTCGTCTCGTGGGTTGCCTCTGCAGACGCGGCGGGACTCGACGAGGACGGAATCGCTGCGCTCGTCGCGAATGTGCTGCGGGATTTTCGTGAGCGTCGCGGGGGTGCTGCCGACCGGCGCGACGCAGCGAGAGGCGAGGCGGAGGGAGCGGCATGAACGTCATCGAAACCCACGCCCTCGGAAAGTCCTACGGCTCGACGAGAGCCTTGAATGACTGCACGTTGGCGATCCCCGACGAGCACGTCGTTGCGCTCGTCGGCCCGAACGGCGCCGGAAAGTCGACGCTCTTGAACCTCGCGGTCGGACTGGCAACGCCGACCTCTGGGAAGGTGGCGGTGCTCGGTGGACACCCCGCCGGCTCTCTGCCCGCGCTGGACGGGATCGCGTTCGTCGCCCAGGACACGCCGCTGTACAAGAACCTCTCGGCTGCTGACCTGCTACGTGTGACCCGCAACCTCAACCGCCGCTTCGACGAGGACTATGCCGAGCATCGCTTACGCGAGCTGGGCATCCCCTTGCAGCAGAAGGCGGGGAAGATGTCCGGCGGTCAACAGGCCCAGCTCGCGTTGACCCTGGCGCTGGCGCGCCGGCCGCAACTCCTTGTGCTCGACGAGCCGATGGCAATGCTCGATCCGCTTGCCCGGCACGACTTCATGGCGACCGTGATGATGGCGGTCGCGGACGACGGTGTCTCCGTCGTGCTCTCGTCCCACGTCCTCGCAGAGCTCGAGCGGGTTGCCGACTATCTCGTGCTCCTCTCGCGCGGGAGCGTCCAGATGGTTGGCGAGGTCGACGACCTCCTCGCGACCCATCGCTTGCTGACCGGCCCAGCTTCGGAGTCCGAGCGGCATGCACGCGAGTGGAGCGTCGTACACGCGAGCCGCGCCGCGTCGCAGGCGCACCTGCTCGTTCGTTGCGAAGGTACCTCCGATCCGGTGCCATCGGGATGGGAGGCTCACCCGGTCACGCTCGAAGAGCTAACGCTTTCTTACCTGCGGGAGCCCAGCGCCGCTGCCCTGCCCGGCCCGGCTCGCGGATGGCACGCCGAACGGTCTGAGGTGGCGAGGTGACCGCGGTGACCACGCTCGTCGCAGCCGCCCGCCCGGAGCAGGATGCGAGCCTGCGGCCAATTCCGTGGCGGCGGATGCTCTGGGTCACCTGGCGACAGCACCGCTCCGCGCTGACCGGCGTAGGCGCTCTGCTCGGCGCGCTGGCAGTGTGCTTTTTCATCGCTGGCCTTCAGCAGCACCACGCCTACGCCGCCGCAGTTTCGTGCCACCCAGCCAGCTCATTTGCCTGCGGTGATCTGGTCAGCAGGTTCAATGGCATGTACGGCTTCTTAGCGAACGGTTTCCTGCCGCAAGTGGTGCCCGTGCTGATCGGGGCGTTCGTCGGAGCGCCAGTTCTGGCCCGCGAGCTCGAGACCGGCACCTACCGTTTCGCCTGGACCCAGGGCTTCGGGCGGTGGCGCTGGACGCTCTCCAAGCTCGTAGGGCTCGCGGTCGTCGTGGCGGCCGCGGCCGGTGCGATCAGCATTCTGTTGTCCTGGTACTACCAGCCGTACTTCAACTCCGGCAACCAGTTCCTCGGCCTTTCGGAGTGGACTCCGCTCGGTCCCCCCTTGTTCGACCTACGCGGGGTCAGCTTCGCCGCTTGGACCCTGGTCGCCTTCGCCATCGGCTGCCTGGCGGGCGTCCTCATCCGCCGGGTCGTCCCGGCGATTGCCGCCACCCTGGCCGCGTACGCCGGGCTCGCTCTCGCGGCCGGCGGCTTCCTGCGCCAGCATTACCTGACGGCGTTGGTCACCAGCAAGGCGAGCCTCTCCGGTTCCGCGTGGATCATCGGCCAGCACTGGACAGAAGGGGGCCGGCCGGTCAGCCAGTCCGTGATCGACCAGGTCCTTTTCAGGGCACCAGCATCCGTGGCCGGGAAAGGCGGGATTCCGAAGTCCTTCAACACGGTGCACTACCTCGCCCAGCGGGGGTACACGCAGTGGACCACCTATCAGCCGGCCAGCCGGTTTTGGCCATTCCAGTGGATCGAGGGTGGCTGGCTACTCGCGCTCTCTGTGTTGCTTGTCGCCGTGACGGTCTGGATTGTTCGCCGGCGCGCGGTCTGAACGCCGTGTGCCGAGCCCGCGTGAGTCGAAAACAGCGCGAGCGAGATGGAGGGCCGCCGATGATCGGGCGGTCTGGTCAGCCGCGAGACTCGTGGACGCGCCGCCCGCCGGCGATTCGTTCGGCGTTCTCGCCGGTTGGGACCGCAGGGGCCATACTCGGTGGCGGAGCGTCCCCCTGCTCCGAGATGCCTGCGACGAACGCCGTGAGATCGCGTTGGCTGGGCCGGTCCCTGCGCTCGTTGGGGCTCATCATCGGGGCTGGCGCGGTCGTGGTCATCTTGTTCACGACTCTGCACCGGATGTCCCAGAACACTCCGTCGTTCCCGGTGCCGAGCGAAGCGACGCTCGCCGGATTGAGCATGCCCGAGCGCATCGTGGCCTTCGCCGAGAGCCAGGTCGACTACGGCACCGACCCCTCCAACTCCTACTGCAACAAGTTCAGCGCCTACTGGGATGCCGGCACCGCGGGCTGCCCGAGTGGTGAGACGGCAGAGGAGTGGTGCGCCGACTTCGCCGCCTGGGCCTGGCAAATGGCCGGAGCGCAATTCACCTACGGCTACGGCCCGGGAGAGATCAACGGCGGCGCTGTCAGCTTCTATGACTGGGCCGTCGCCAACGGCGAGTGGCACCCGGCGACGCGCGGCTACGTGGCTGCACCTGGCGACGTGGCGGTCTACGGCCTCTCGCTCGGCGCCGACCCGTCTGCCGCCCACGTGGCGGTTGTCATCGACGACGAGCCCGGCCGTTCGGGCCCGGACGTCGTGAACGGGGACGGGGACCGGACCGGCTTCTCCGTCGTCGAGACGGGGACCGACCAGGTACAGGTCACCGACAGCCAAGGTGACTTCACGCTTGCCGGCTACGTAAGCCCGCCTTAGCTCCCGCCAAGCAGCGTGCGGTCGTCGGTGGCGGGAACGCTTTGCGTCGAGCGAGTCACCGAGGCTGTTGCGCGCCCGGCCGGCACACCGTAGCTACAAGGCGGACCGTCGTCGCGACAGAACCTCGGTCAGGTCGCATTCCGGGTGTCGAAAGCGCTCGCAAGTAATCGGCGTCATGCGCTCACTCAATGACCGAAGACGGCGATCTCCCCGACTCTCTCGTGGTGGCGCCGTGCCAGCAAGGTCGGGTGGGGCTCAAACCCGCTGGAACCGCCGGCGTGGGCGGCAACTCGTAGGAAGTTCCGACGCTGGACGGTCAGTTTTCGTGAGCAAGGCCGGGGCGGAACTGAGGCAACTCACCGGAGATTCCCAGGTCATAACCAGCTGCTCCGGCCAAGGTATCCGAGGTGCCGGTTAGTCCCTCAATTTGAGTATCGGCTACCGCCATGCCCCGACCTTGGTGACTGGCGTTCGCTCACGTCACCGCACACAATGCCGCCCATGTGTCATGAGATCGAAATGTTGAGATAGACTCGTAATCTAATCGACAGGGAAACGACGTAATAGGGGGCCGGCGTGCAGCTCCAAGTGCTCGAGCGTGACAGCGAGACCAGGCTCGAAACGCTGGCGCCCTTGCCGGCTGCGATCGAGTTCTCCCGCCCTTCGCGCCACCGGCTGGCTCGTCGTGTTGCCCTCGCCTTCGCCATTGCGGTCGGGCTGGGGGTGGCTGGGGCGCTCCTCTATATGTCCTCTGTCCACGCGGCGCCGGGGAACTCGGACGGGGCAACGGTGATCCTCGAAGGAAAAGCCCTGAGCGCGGGGAACATCACCCTCAATCACTGGTCGCTCTCGCTCGATTCCTTCTGGTTGGTCGACGTGCCCTTTTACGCGATCGCGATCCTCCTCGCCGGTGTGCATCCCCAGCTCCTCCATCTCGTACCAACGGTGGTGGCCTTCGGCGTGATCTGCGTCGGTGCCTGGATCGCCCGCTTCGGCCGCCGCGGTTGGGCAGCTCTGCTCCCAGCCGCCGCCGTCGTGGTCATGCTCGGACTGCCGACCCGAGCGCTGGCGTCGAACTTCCTCATGGGGCCGCTCCATGTGACTACCGTCCTCTGGTGCCTGCTGGCCTTCGTGGCGATGCGCCGGGGCCGCTTCGGGTGGAGTTGGGCACTGGCGGTCGCCTTTCTCGCTATCGCGGTGCTGGGGGACCTGCAGGCTGCGGTGCTCGGGACCTTGCCGGTCTTCCTGGCGGGGGGCATGGTCGCGCTCCGCACTCGGAGATGGAGGGCCGGCGCCCCCGCCGTGTCGGCTGCGATCGCTAGCGCCGTCGCAGCCGAGGCTTTGCGCAGAATCGCTTTGGCGATCGGGACATTCTCCATCGCGGGGGCTAATCCCCGTGCCTCGTTTCATCAGATGATCTCGAATCTCGGTGGGCTGCTGGGCTACGGCGCTGACGTCCAAGGAGTCGGTATCAAGTCGTTCAGCTCGCTCGCGCAGCCATCGATGCTCAAGGCGGCGCACGCGGTCGGTCTTGGCCTCGTGGTGACGGCTGTTGTCCTCGCGGCCGCTGCAGTGCTTCGCGCGGGCGTGGCCGGGCTTCGCAACGCCGCGAGACGTCCGGGCAACGACGAGGCTGGCCACTTTTCCCCCTTCGAAGGAGAATGCACCGGTCGCGAGCGCGCCGAGGGCGAGTCGTGGTTTGAAGACGTACTCCTGTTCGGCTTTCTCGGAGCCTGCGCTTTGTACGTGTCGCTCACGCTGATCTCGTCTGCCACCTACGACCGCTATCTCACATCGGTGATCATCTTCGGCTCGATCCTGGCTGGCAGGCTGCTCGGTCGCATTGGCGCGCGGATGAGAACGGGACAGGCCAAGGCGGCCCTCGCAGCCGCGGCCTCGCTGGTGGCCGTGGGTTATTTCGCCTCGTTTGCTTCAAGCCTCGCGACGCCACCGCCTGTCCAGACCTCGACAGCGCTCGTTGGCTATCTGGAGGCGCACGATCTCACCTACGGGATCGGCGACTACTGGAGCTCGTCCATCGTGACGGTGGAGTCGTCGGACGCGGTCGTGATCCGGCCCGTCACCACCGAGCCGGGTACGCGCTACCTCGGTCGCTACGTGAGGCAGACGACCTCTTCGTGGTACGGAGGCGGATTCGAGTTCTTCGTCTACAACACAGCCTTCCCCTGGAACTCAGTTGACGCACAGACAGCGATCGCCTCATTCGGCCCACCGTTGCGTGAGGCGGCTGTGGGCACCTATCGCGTGCTGAGCTGGAAGCACGACATCTCTGTGCCAGGCGACGGAGGCTACGTCAAGTACTCGCCGACAGTTGGCAGCTAGCGGGTCCGACACGACCGTTGCCGACGGGCCACGCTTGGACAAGTCGCTCGCGTGCTCGGATGCCTCTTTGGCGACCCCATGCCAAGTTATCGGTCTTGCCCGACGAGGCTGCTTATCACCTGTTGATCCACTCGCGAAAGACGCCATGTCGAGCCGCGAGGCTGCTTCACGCTGGGCGCTGGTCCCACGTGCGGCCCGAGCCGTGACCGGTACTGACAGCACTCGTTGGTCATTCGTTTCGGGGGCCGTTTTCGGCCACGAACCAAGTCGCTCACGGGGATGGCGGTAAGACCGCAAGACAATTTCCGGCCGTCTCGTCGGCTTTGCGAAAGGCGACCTCCATGGCGGCGCCCTCCCAAGGCCATGGCTTTTGACCTGGACCGATGGACGAGGGAGACGGGCGCCAGGGGCCAAGGAGGCACTTGCCTGAGAGCTCACCGAGGCGCTCAGGGCCACGGGCGCGCGTGGGAATCGGGCAAAGTTACCCGTCACGCTTCGTTTTCGCGCGAGATACTGAGAGCGGGTGCGCGGCTCCCAGCTTCCCTCGCAAGGCTTCAGGGGGTCGTGCACCCAAATCCCCGGGCGCACCTTGCCTGTTTATCCGCGCAGATTTTGGCGGATATTTGCCTCTTGTTGTGAAATCCCGAAGCGAGTTGGGTAGAGTCGTGTCCGGCTGGGTGCCCTGGGCTTGGCGGCGAGGATACGTAGGCCCAGGGCGCACGGTCCGGAGGGGCAACTCGTTTGTCTCTCACCTTGCTATCGGGACCAGGAGGCGATGATGCAAGTCTCCGCGATACTTAAGAGCAAAGGTCCGTCAGTGGCCACCATCGCTCGAGATGCGACCGTAGCCGAGGCGGTGGCGGAGCTGGCTCGGCTCAACATCGGCGCCCTGGTCGTCTCGAGTGACGGTCATAGCGTCGACGGGATCGTCTCGGAGCGCGACGTGACACGTGCTCTAGGCGAGTTCGGGTCCGCCCTTTTGGACAAGCCGATCAGCGTGATCATGTCGAGCGAGGTCCGGACCGTCACTCCTGATGAGGAGGTCGAGTCCCTCGCTGTCATGATGACCGAGTACCGCATCCGTCACATACCCGTGTTGAAAGACGGGCTCCTCGCCGGGATCGTTAGCGTCGGTGACGTCGTGAAGAGCCGTATCGAAGAGCTCGAACAGGATCGAGAGGCCCTCTTCAAGTACATCGACGCACGCTAGCTGGGCCTTTCCGCCGCCCGCGCCCTAAGGCCGGCGGCTGCAGACCGTCCCGGAGCGCTGCGGGCGTCGGAGCGCCCCCAAATCTCCGTGTCTCGGTGACAGAAGGTCCGTGTGCACTCCGTTCGTTCTGATGTCGGCAGGCTTGCGCTCAACGGCGAAGCACCCCACCAACATCGCGAAGTCGCCGCCCCTCGGTGTCGCTCTCAGTGGGCGATTGCTGCGTAACGGGGAGTGCGTCATGTGGGTCTGGCTGACCCGGAGCTGCTTATCCCATTCGGCTCGCGCGTTGCCGCGAAAACAGCCCTTCGCGCGACAAGGAGCGATCAGGTCCGGTGCGACTGTGAGCGTGCCGCCGGTCTCCTCCGCATCGAAGACCGTGAGCTTCGGGTATGTCTGTGATCCACCGCTTGCCATTCAGGGTTGCGTCATTCGGCGCAGGCAGTCTTTGTCGTCGCGACGGCCTTCCTCCATGGCGGCGCAAAGTCAAGAGCCCTCCCCTGTGGGCCACTCTGCCGCGGCTTGCTCGTGCTAATCACGGCCGCAGATCGTGCCGATGAACAAGTGTGCACGATGGCACGTCGTCCGAGGTCGCCCGCGAGACACCCCAATGGGCGTCCTCTGGAACACAGGCTGTCCGCGAGGGCTGGTTCGGCACCTTGCTCGCCCACTCCCGCGACTTGATCGCCGTTGTGGACAAGGAGGGCCGGGTCATCTATGCGAACCCGGAGGCAGAACGGCTGCTCGGCTTCGTCCCAGCCGAGCAGATCGGTAGGAACGTGTTCGAACTGGTCCATCCCGAAGACCTGCAAGCGACAGCCGAAAGGTTCGCCCAGGTCTTGCTGGAGGCGGGTACCTCCCCGCCTGCGGTCCTCCGCTTCCAATCAGCCTCGGGCGATTGGAAGGTTCTCGAGTCCATCGCGACCAACTGTCTCGACGACCCCGAGGTCAAAGGCATCGTCTTGAACGCCCGCGACGTCACCGAAGAGACGAACATGTCCCGGGCGATCCGCACCTTGAGCCAGGGCAACGATGTCCTCGTACACGCCACCGACGAGACGAGCCTGCTCGCCGACACCTGCCAGGCCATCGTTGCCACGGGCGGTTACCTGTTGGCATGGGTCGGCTTCGGCGAGCAAGACGAGGCGCGTACTGTGCGCGCCGTCGCCGCGGCGGGCCGAACCGAGTACCTGAGCGGACTGCGCGTCGGTTGGGGCGACGACGAACTGGGGAGGGGACCAACCGGCACGGCTATTCGAACACGCAGCGTGCAAGTGCTCAACGACACGCACCGGTCGAAGAAATTCGCACCCTGGCGCGACAGTGCCGATACCTATGGCCTGCGCGGGTCATGCGCCTTCCCTCTTGTCGTACGCGACGAGACGATCGGGGCCCTCATGATCTACGCCGGCGACGCCGGTGCCTTCGGGCCGAACGAGGTCCAGGTACTCTCCGAACTGGCTGACGACCTCTCCTACGGCATCGGACGCCTGCGCGACGCCGACCGGCTAGCTCGTAACGAGGCCTTGTTTCGCGAGGCGGAACGACTCGCCCACGTCGGGCACTGGGAATGGGATCTCGCAAGCGGGCGCGTCGAGTTCATGGCGGACGAGATATTCACGATCCACGGCTTCACGCCCGCGCAGTGGCGGGGCACCTTCGAAGCCCTCCTCGATGTCGTTCATCCCGAAGACGTCCCGCTCCTAGAGCGGGCGGTCGAAGCAACTCTCACAAGCGGCAGCGCCGAGTTGGAGCACCGCATCGTGCGACCAGACGGCGAGATCCGTTTTGTGCGTAAGCACACCAAAGCGGTCCTTGACAGTGGCGGCAAAGCCGTGCGAGTTGTCGGCACCTGCCAGGACATCACCGACCAAAAGGCCGGGGAACGCGAGATCGAGCACTCCCGACAGCTCATGGCCGCGATCACCGACAACATGGCCGAGGGGATGATCGCCGTCGACGCTGAGGGCACCATCGCTTTCGTGAACGCTGCCGCCGAGCGTCTCTTGGGCTGGGAGCCCGACGGGCTTTTGGGCAAGTCAGCTCACGCCGCCTGTCATTTCCGCCACGCTGACGGGTCCCCCTATCCGCTCGAGGAGTGTCCTCTTGGAAGCGTCTGGCAGGGGGACAAGACGCTCAATGTGGAACAGGACGCCTTCCTCCGCAAGGACGGAACTCTGCTTCCGGTCGCTTACAGCGCGTCGCCACTTCGGACCGAGCAACTAAGTGGGACAGTCGTCGTCTTCGGCGACCGCAGCGAGCAGGCAGCCGAGCGCTTACGAGTAGAGCACGAGCTCGAGAAGCTGAGCTGGGTGGGACGCATTCGCGATGCGCTCGATCAGGATCGATTTGTCCTCTACGCGCAACCGATCGTGGATCTGACGACGAACCTGGTGGTCCAGCACGAGCTGCTCATCAGGATGTTGACCCCAAGTGGTGAGATCGTGCTACCGGACCGTTTCCTCCCGACCGCCGAGGAGTTCGGCCTCATCTCCGAGATCGACCGGTGGGTCATCGGCGAGGCGGCACGCCTGGCCGCAAAGGGCCACCGGGTGGAGTTCAACCTATCGGCCAAGTCGGTGGTGACGCCGACCATGCTCGGCGTCGTGCGCAACGCCTTCGAGACTCACAAAGCGGCCCCCGAGCTCGTGGTGTGCGAGATCACAGAGACCGCCCTCATGCGCGACACCGCGGCTGCCGAGGCGTTTGTGCAGGGCCTCAACGACCTTGGCTGCCAGGTCGCACTCGACGATTTCGGCGCCGGTTACGGCGGGTTCGCCTACCTTAAGCGTCTCCCCGTCTCGTACCTGAAGATCGACCGTGAGTTCGTCCGCGACCTGCCCCAGGAGACATCCAGCCGCCACGTCATATCGGCCGTGGTCAGCCTGGCCAAGGCCTTCTCTTTGACCACCGTCGCCGAGGCCGCGGAGGACGAAGCCACCCTCGAGATCCTGAAAGAGCTCGGAGTCGATCGCGTACAGGGCTATGTGATCGCGCGACCCCTCCCGGTCGAAGAAGTGCTGGCAGCCCTACCGCGAGCTTGACCTCCGTAAGTACTCGGACCTCGCCGACGGCTACTGAGCTCGAAGAAGGGTCCCAGCTCGGACTGCGTGGTCACGAATGCCGGTCCGATGGCAAGCAAGTCGGACGGCAGGGACGCCTCTGTGCGGCGACCGGCTGCGCTCGCCGGCAGCATGAAGCTCCGAGAACGCTTGTGAGTAGGGCGATCGCGAGCCATCCCCGCCACCGGGCTCGCCATCGGCCTCATGGCGCCCCATGAACGCTGCCAAAGCCACCTCCTCTAGCGAGACCCCTTAATCAGTCTTGGTCGAGGCCAGCTTTTGCCAAGGTGTTCAGTTGGCAGGAACGCTCTCGCGCTAACACCACTCGTCGCGCCTGGGCCGCCCGTAGCCGGCGGCCTGCATCTGTCCATCTGCGGGCAACGACGACGAGTAGGCTCGGCCGGTGGACGTGATCCGGGTCGTCCTGGCGGAGGACAACGCGTTGTTACGCGAAGGAATCTCGCGACTCGTCGAGACTCACGACGACCTGGAAATGGTCGGTGTCGCCTCGGACCTTCCCCAGCTGCTGGAGCTCATCACAGAACAGAAACCCGATGTCGTTGTCACAGACATACGCATGCCTCCGACTGGCACCGACGAGGGCATCCGGGCCGCAGCATGGCTTCGCGAGCACGAGCCGAAGGTCGGAGTCGTCGTGCTGAGCCAGTACACAGCTCCGGCCTATGCGCTGGCGCTCCTCGAGGAGGGCTCGGCCGGCCGCGCCTACCTGCTCAAAGAACGGGTTGCTGGAGCCAACGAGCTCGCCCAGGCGATCCGCGTCGTCGCAGGCGGTGGATCTGTGATCGACCCGCTCGTGGTCGACGAGCTCGTGAAGGCCCGCGCCAGCCACCGAAAGTCCGACCTCGAATGGCTCACCCCGAGGGAGTCGGAGATCCTTGCCGAGATGGCTCAGGGCAAGTCGAACGGCGCCATCGCCGACACCCTCGGCGTCTCCGAGCGGGCGGTCGAGAAGCACTCGAACGCGATCTTCTCCAAGCTCGGCCTCTCCGAGGAGCGAGACGTCAACCGCCGGGTGAAGGCAGTGCTCGTCTATTTGAGCGCGCACTCGGGAAGCTAGCCACACCGAAGTCAGGGTGTCAGCTCCAAGGTTTGTCCACACCCACCGTGGGACAATGGATAGTTGATGGCAACCCCCCTTTCCGTCATCGTCGTCGACGACCAGGCGCCCTTCCGGTTGGCAGCGCGGGCTGTCCTACGCCGCACGGAGGGCTTCGAACTGGTCGGCGAGGCCGCAAATGGGATCGAGGCGATCTCGCTTGCAGACTCGCTGCAACCGGACCTCGTCTTGATGGACATCAACATGCCGGAGATGGGGGGCCTGGAGGCCACCCGGCGGATCGTCGCCGGCCACCCTGGCACGGTCGTGTTCCTGTGCTCGACCTATGACGTGAACGACCTTCCCGAGGACGCCAAGACGAGCGGTGCCAGGGCCTATATGCACAAAGAGCAGTTCGGACCCTCCACCTTGCGCCGGCTCTGGGAAGAGCGCGACAGCAACGGTTTCGTCAGCTGAGCCGGTCCTCGCAGGCCCGGTACGGCCCGGCGCTCAATTGAGCGGCACCGATCCCCGGATCTGGGTGCCGTGGCCCGGTTCTGACTCCCAGCGGACAGAACCGCCGATGGCACCGAGGCGGTCCATCATGTTGATGAAGCCGTGGCCTCGTTGCGCCTTGCGGACGTCGAAGCCCGGGCCGTCGTCGACGACCGCGAACAACAGTCCTCCCGACTCCTCCCAGACGCGGACGCTGACGTGGGAGTCCGGGGCGTACTTGCCGGCGTTCTGCAACGCCTCGAGGCAGCAGAAGTAGATGGCCGCTTCGACGTCGCCGTCGTAGCGACCGACGCCTTCGGTCGACAGCTCTATGTCGAGCGGGCTCCGGTTGACTACCGGGCGGAGTGCCCCGACGAGGCCGCTGTCGACGAGGAGCGGGGGGTAGATGCCGTGCGCCAGCTCGCGTAGCTCCTGGATCGTCTCCTGCACAGCGGTACCGAGTTCTTCGAGCATCTCGACGGCGCCTTCGGGGTCTTCCACGACAATGTCCTTGACGAGGCGCAGGTTGACCGCGAGCGCGACCAGGTGCTGCTGGGCGCCGTCATGCAGGTTCCGCTCGACTCGGCGGCGTTCGGCGTCCCCGCTCGCCACGATGCGTGCCCTCGAGGCTCGCAGCTCGTCTGCCTGGCGGCGGAGCTCATCGAGAGAGGTCTGCAACGCCGTGTCGAGCTGGGCGTTGTGAAAGGCCAGCCCGACTTGGCGGGCCAGCTCGGTGAGGACGCGGTCGTCCTCCTCGGTGAAAGACGCGGCGCCTTCGGCACGTGCCACCACGATTGTCCCGAGCAGCTCGCCGGCATGGCAGATCGGGGCCACGCGGATGGGGCCGACGGGCCGCCCGTTCAATAGCGCCGGCATCCAGACCGAGGCCCAGGCGTTGCCCGACACGCCCGCGTGGGTGATCACGGGGCGCTCGCGGGCCGATACGACAAGGGAGCGTGCGCCGACATCGGGCACCGACACGGCGAGCTCGAGCACCTCGCCGGTACCCGTGTAGATCTCCGCCGAGCTCAGGGCGAGCGTCTTGCGAAGCGACTCGGCCAGCTGCAAGAGCAGCTCGTCCATCGGGATGGCCCTTGTCAGCCGGCTCCCGAAGGTGCGCACCACCTCGTCGGGGGCTTCACGGGCGCCGTAGACAAAGCCGGTCGCCATGCGCGCAAACCGGTCACGGGCAGGGATGTAGCCAACTGCGGCGATGGCGGCGGCGACGATCGACAAGCCGAGCACCTCGCGGTCGGTGGTGCCCGTCGGCGTCTTGCCGAGACCGCGGACGACTATGAGGTAGATCGCGGCCACCACCACGCTGAAACCGAGGATCGACAACAAGTTGACGAGCAGACGGTCGGCGTGCGGAGCAAGCCGCGCGCTGGCGGCACAAAGGAGACCGAGCGCTGCCAGCACGGTGGCGCCCGCGGCAGAGACCGCGATCTGGGCCGGCCAGGACACGAGCAGGTTGAGCGTGGCCGCGATGAGTACGACCTCGCCGCCGAGCACCGCTCCTACCGCTATCCACTGCATCCGCTGGCGCCCCGAGGCAGGCGCGTCCAGGTAGCGGGCATGCACGGTGGGAAGCGTGGAGCAGACCGCCACGAGCCACCCGAGCGCGGCTGGCCATGGGGCGAGCACATGGCCTGTGGTGATGAGCGCGATCGCCACCGCGATGGCGACCGCGTACCAGAGGGCGGCTCCGACCTGGCGCGTCCTGCGGCCGAGTACGCCGTAGGGCAATGACAACAGCCCATGGACCGAAATGGCCATGGCGACAAGCGCGGCCACTGTGGCGACGTCGTGGGGCGCATTGCGCACATGGTCAGGATGGGACAAGGCGAGGCGCGATCCGGCCGCCGAGACCGAGGCGACGAGAGCGCCGAGCGTCACGATCCAGCCGAGGCGAGGTACGTGGGCGAGCGTCGCGAACCCTGCCGCGGCCGTGCACAAGATGGCCACCCCGATGACAATTCCGAGGGTGCGATGACCCACGAGCGGGGCCGCCGCAAGCGAGACGACCACGAGGGCCACCGTGGCGGCGAATACCGCCGCCCCCGGCGCCAGCTGGCGGACCCGGGTGATCTCGGCCGGCCGAGCTTCGGCCGCGGCGCCTGTTGCGGTACCGGCTGCGGCGCCGGCGGCGGAGTCCACCATCACCTTGGTCCTCGCGTCCTCAGAGCGTCCCGATCACGGTCACGCTTTCGACGACGCTGTAGCCGGCATCCGCGTCCTTCCCCACGATGCGCCCGTCACGCATCCTGAGCACGGTATCGGCCGCCGCCGCAACGTCCGGGTCGTGCGTGACGAGAACGATGGTCTGGCCCCCGGCATGCAAGCGGCTCAGCAGCTCTATTACTTCTTGGCCCCCGGCCGAGTCGAGGGCGCCGGTGGGCTCGTCGGCTAGCAACAAGGTGGGCTCGTTGGCGAGCGCGCGGGCGATCGCGAGCCGCTGGCGTTGACCGCCTGAGAGCACGCCGGGCATGGCGGAGACCTTGTCGCCGATCCCGAGCAGGTCCAACAAGTCTCGCGCCCTCGTCTCGGCCGCCTTGCGCTTGCGCCCCGCGATAATGGCCGGCAGGGCCACGTTCTCGAGCACCGTCATCCCCTCGAGCAGGTTGAAGAACTGGAACACGATGCCGATGTGACGCCGGCGCATACGGGCGAGCTCGTCCTCGGTACTGCCGGTGACCTCCTCTCCGGCAACCTTGATCGTGCCCTCGTCGGCCACGTCGAGGCCGGCCACGAGGTTGAGAAGCGTCGACTTGCCACAACCTGACGGTCCCATCAGAGCAAGGAAGGTGCCGCGATCGACGGTGAGGTCGACCCCCCTCAGTGCCCGCACTGGCGCGTTCTCGGCCTCGAAGGTCTTGCGTACGCCGTGCACCTCGAGCGCAGGCGTGTCCTCCCCGGCGTGGACCGTGGCGCCGGTCGGAGCGGTGCTGTTCATGAGGATCCCCCTTCCATGCTGGTTGCGGCCGGCGGCTGGGCGAAGGCGGTGACGCCCTCCCCACCGGGTGACGGTTGACGGTACGACAAAAGCTTGTAGGCGACCACTGGAGTATCGCGTCCCTTCACGAGCTGCTCGTCAAGGGCCAAAGTCTCGACATCGCAGGTGAGCGCACGCAAGGTCGGCTCCGAGAGCACCGTTTCGCCCGCCGAGGCCAGCTGCTGGAGGCGCTGGGACAGGTTCACGGTGTCGCCCACGAGGGTGTACTCAAGGCGCTCTTCGGACCCGAGCAGGGCGGCGGCGGCCTCGCCGGTCGAAAGCCCGAGCCCGAGACCGAAGGGGGGAAGGCCCTCCGCGCTCCAACGCAGGTTGATCTCGGCTTGGCCGGCGTGCATGGCCACCGCGGCGGCGACAGCGCGATCGGCGTGGTCGACCTGGGAGACCGGGGCGCCAAAGACCGCCATCACGGCGTCACCGACGAACTGCATCACCGTTCCCCCTTCGCCGAGGATGGCCTTGTTCATGGCGGCCCGGTGCGTGTTCAGCTGGCCGGCGAGTTGGCTCGGGTCGGCGTGCTCGGCAATGGTGGAATAAGACCGGATGTCGCTCATGACGACGGTCACTTCCACTCGCTCGGTCTCGCCGATGCGACGCCCCTCCGAGCGGAGTTTCTCTGCCAAGCCACCCGGCAACAGGCGCGAGAGCGTCTCGCCCTGCTCCTCCCGGTCGACGATGGCCTGGTGCAAGAGGCGCAACCTCTGCAGAGCTCCCTGGTTGCCGGCGCTCACGCCTTGGGCCAGCTTCAAGAAGACGGCCTCCACGGCGGCGTCCACGGCCTCGGGCGAGAGATGCCGCGCGGCCGCGATCGCCTTGATGGGCTTGCCCTCGGCCACTAGGGCGAGCAGGGACTCTTCGGACTCGCTGAGCTCACCGCTCGAGGTGACGGGACGCACGAGCGCCTCGACGATGGCCGGGTCGAGCGCCGTCCCCCCGTCGCTACGGCCCGGATCGCCTCGACGAGCTGGTTTCCTTCTGCGATGTGGTCCTTCAACAAATAGCCGTAGCCGGCTGAGCCTTCCGCCAGAAGCGACACGGCGTACTCGGGGTCGTCATATTGGGACAGCACCACGACACCGGTGCCGGGATGACGCTTTCGCACTTCCTTCGCGGCATCGATTCCTTCGCGGTGGAACGACGGAGGCATCCGTATGTCGGTGACGAGCACGTGTGGTTGGGTCTCAGTCGCCCCGGCGACAGTCCCTTCGTAGTCGCCCGCCACCCCGACCACGGTCAGGTCCGGGTGACGCGCAATGAGGGCACGCACGCCCTCGCGCACGATGAGGTTGTCGTCGGCGAGAAAGACCTCGATCGTGCCCGCCGTATCGCGTGTGGCCTCCATGTCAATCCAAGTTGTCGCATTTAAGGCCCCGGCGTACCAGGTGGGAGACTTCCGCCCCGAAGGGGGTGCTAGGACCACCGCCGGTGTCCAGGCAACACCCTTCTCGCCGCTCGGACGTCGGCAGATCATGGGCGCATGCGTTATGAGAGCAGCGTCACGTCCCTTTCCTGGATCCCTTCAGAAGCTGTCGTCGGGGGGACCCGCCTACCCTTCGATGCCGGGGTCGCCCACTACGACCAGGCACCCCCAGACGTCCTTCGCGACCTCAACGAACTGCGAGAGGCCGACCGGTTCCGCTTCGCCAATCACCTCGCGGCTTGGATCGAGGTCGACAAATCGGGCTGGATCAAAAACGCTGGCTACTCCGGCGGCGGTCAGATCGGGAGCACGACCGTGCGCGTGGGCGGACTGAGCCACGTCTTCCAGGCCGTCGCCCTTCCCGACCTGCAGCGCAAGCCGGAGCGCGGTGACGGTTGGGTGCGCTTCACCCAGACTGCCGGCGGCCGTACCGGGATGCCTGCGCCACGGCGGGTCCGCAGGGCACCGTTCGTCCAGTGGCAGGCCCCGCTCGCCTGGACGACGCTCAGCCTCACGATGTACGCCGACGGGCGCTCCGAAGGGGTGCTGAGCGGCGCAAGCCGCTTTCCTCGCCATTGGGTATATGACCACGGGGGCCAGCTCGCGGCCAAGTCTGGGCTGATCGATTTCAAGGACTGGTACCGCAAGTCCTTCGGCAAGCATTCACCGTGGGGCGACCAGGAGTCCGAGGCGCTGGTGACGGTCGTCGAGTCGGCCCTCGAGCGCTCACTTTCGGGCCAGCTCATGCGGGGGGCGGCCAAACCTAAGATCAAAAAGGTGAAGGCGGGCACGACTCTCGTCCACCAGGGTGAGGAAGGCTCCGAGGTCTACCTCGTGCTCGACGGTGTGCTGCGCGTCGAGGTCAACGGTGAGCGCCTCGCCGAGTACGGCCCCGGGGCGCTCCTCGGCGAGCGCGCCCATCTCGAAGGCGGCGCCCGCACCTCTTCTCTCGTAGCGGTGACCGCGTGCCGAGTGGCCTCGGTTCCGGCTGAGGCGCTCGACCGCTCGGCTTTGCAGGAGCTTTCCACCGGGCACCACCGCGAGGACCGGGGGGCGGTCTGACCGGGTGCGCGTGCACTTTCTCGGGGTGAGAGGGTCTTCATCGGCGCCCGGCGCCAACTTTGTCCGCTACGGCGGCTCCACCTCGTGCCTCGCCCTAGCCCATGACGAGGATCTCGCGCCTAGCCTCCTGCTCGACGCCGGCACGGGCATCCGGCGTGTCGGCGCGCTCTGGGGCGGCGAGGCGTTCGCCGGCACGATCCTTTTGACGCACCTGCACTGGGACCACGTGCAAGGCCTTCCTTTTTTCTCCGGCGCCGACCGCGACGACTCACGGGCGGAGTTGTTCGTTCCTGAGCAGCCTGACGGCACCGGTGCTGTCGAGGTGCTTCGCAGGTCCATGTCGCCGCCCAATTTCCCGATCGGGCCCGAAGATCTCCGCGGGAAATGGACCTTCTCGAGCTTGCCGCCCGGGACGCTCGAGGTTGAGGGCTTCACCGTAGAGGCAAGGGAGATACCCCACAAGGGGGGACGTACCTTCGGCTACCGCGTGAGCGACGGGAGCTCCGTGCTCGCCTACATGCCCGACCACTGCCCGAGCGCCCTCGGCCCGGGGCCCGACGGCTGGGGTGAGTACCACAGTGAGGCATTGAGCTTGGCCGCAGGTGCTGACGCCCTTGTCCATGATGCCCAGATGAGCCTCGAAGAGATGGCGGCGGCGGTCTTCTTAGGTCACTCGAGCGCCGAGTACGCGGTCGAGCTCGGCCGCCGTGCCCGAGCACGACTTGTCGTGCTGTTCCACCATCAGCCCGACCGGACTGACGACACTCTCGACGAGATGGCCAAGCGCTTTGCGACCGGGCCGCCGGTCATCGTGGCCGCCGAGTCAGTGGTGCTCGAGCTGTGAAGCCCGCCTGGCGTGGCAAAGCCTGACGCCGTAGTCGTCGGATCTGGCCCGAACGGGCTGGCGGCCGCGTGTGTGCTGGCCCGCGCCGGGCTCTCGGTCGAGGTCTTCGAGGGCGCGCCCACCGCCGGAGGAGGCTGCCGGACAGAAGAGCTCACCCTGCCCGGGTTCCGTCACGATGTCTGCTCGACCGTCCAGTCCCTTATCTCGCTCTCCCCCTTCCTAGCCAAGTTGGACCTCGACAGGCTCGGAGTCCGCCTATGCACGCCCGAGGTGGCATTCGCCCACCCTTTGGACGGGGGACGGGCGGCGGCGGTCCTCGGCTCGGTCGACGACACGGCCGCCGGGCTTGGAACAGACGGCCCCAGATACGCCCGCCTGTTCGGCCCCCTGGTGGATAACGCCGCACCGATCATGGAGACGGTCCTCGCTCCCCTTCGATCACTGCCTCGCCAATTTCTGCCCCTGGCCCGCTTCGGGATCGCCGGCGTGCCCTCGATGGCCCACCTGGTCAAGGGTTTTTCCACTCAGGAGGCCAAAGCACTTTTGGCCGGGGTCGGCGCGCACGCCATGTTGCCGCTCGAGGCGCCCCTCACCTCGGCCTTCGGCATCTTCCTCACCCTCGCAGCCCACGCCGGCGGCTGGCCAGTGGTCCAAGGAGGAAGCTCAAAGCTGGTCGAGGCGCTCGTAGCCGAGCTCGCCGCCGCGGGAGCGATCCTGCACACCGGGCATTTCGTGAAAGAGCTGGCCGAGCTGCCCGCGGCCCGGGCCGTTCTCTTCGACACCTCTGTAGAGACACTGCTCGCCGTCGCTGGTGAGCGCTTGCCCGCCCACTACCGGCGAGCCCTGGGTCGGCTCAAGCACGGCCCCGGCATCTGCAAGCTCGACTGGGCGCTGTCAGGCCCGGTGCCATGGACGGCGCCGATTTGCCGTCGGTCGGGAACGGTCCACGTCGGCGGCAGCTTCGCCGAGATCGCGCAAAGTGAGGCGGAGGTAGCCGGCGGCCGCCACGCCGACCGCCCTTACTGTCTGGTCGTCCAGCCGGGCGTCGTGGATCCGACGAGGGCCCCGGCCGGCTCGCAGACCCTATGGGCCTACTGTCACGTGCCCCGAGGCTCGAGCCTTGACATGACGGCGCGCATCGAGTCCCAGATCGAGCGGTTCGCTCCGGGCTTCAAGGACCTCGTGCTCGCCCGCGCGAGCGTCACGGCCAGGGACGCCGAGGCGCACAACCCCAATTACGTGGGTGGCGACATAACAGGTGGGGCAGGGACGCTCCGCCAAACGCTCTTCCGCCCGACTGTGCGCTGGAACCCCTACAGGACGGGAGCGCCGGGCATATACCTCTGCTCGGCCTCTACCCCTCCCGGCGGCGGTGTCCACGGGATGTGCGGGGTGGGTGCGGCGCACGCCGCGCTAAACGACTTGAGGCGCCGCGCAAGGCCATGACCGCTGAGAGGCCGGCGTTTCGCGCCGACGCCGGTGTGGATATGGGCTCGGTGGCGCGAGCGAGGTGCTACAAGCCGGACCAAGCCGGTGAGACATTCGACTCTTGCCGGCGTTAGTTGGACGTGGGGGGCGAACCGCCAGCGGGGAAGTTTGCCGACGACGACGCTACGCCCACGACGTGCACCGCGCTTGCGAGCTCAGTAGGGACCGGCCGACTCACACCTGTCGCCATGGCGCCACAGCGCCGTTGCGGACCTCATGACGCCCGAGACACCGCGCTCAAGAGCGTCTTTGGGCTAAGACACCGCGGGATGGCGTCGGTCGAAGTCGGCCGGCAGAGGTAGAACCCTTGCCCGTAGCGAATCCCCAGCCCCCGTAGCACCTCGAGCTCGGCGGCGGTCTCGATCCCCTCGGCGATGATCTCAGCTCCGAGACCAGAGGCGAAACTCACCAAAGCCGTGGCGAGGGCCTTGCGAACTGGGTCGCGGTCGATGCCGGAGGTGAGCTCGCGGTCTAGCTTTATGAAGTCCGGGGCCAGCTTCAAGATGTGAGCCAAGCTGGCAAAGCCGGCGCCGGTGTCGTCGATCGCCAGGCGAGCCCCCATGGAACGCAGCAGCTTGAGCGCGCCCGACAGGCGCGGGTAGTCGTCGACTCTCGTCTCCTCGGTCAACTCGACGACGACACGCCAGGGTTGGGACGTCTCGAGGAGCTCAAGGAATTCAGCCGTCATGAGAGCCTCAGGGCCGGCATTCACGCATAGAGCGATGCCCGACGCAAGCTGGGGCAGCGACCTCAGGGCTTGCTTGACCGACACGATCTCGAGCTCGACGCCGACGCCAATCTCATGCGCCTCGGCAAACCAGATATCGGGCGATCGTTTCGGCTGTCCCGAGAACCGGGCGAGCGCCTCGACCGCGCAGCACTCTCCCCCTGTGATGTCGAACACCGGTTGGAAGGCATGGGTGAGGCCACGGCCCCTCAGGCAGCGGTCCATGCGACTCTTGCTCTGCAGCCTGCCGAGGGTGCCCGCGATTAAGACATTGGCGACAAAACGCTCCTCGGCCGCCCGGTCGTCGATGTGGTCGGCCGGGGCGCCCGGCCGGGCGGCTTCGGTCCTCGCCAGCAAGGCGTCGGTGGCGCTCGCCAGGTCGACGGCGACCATGATCACGGCGCTGATGAACCCGGCAAGGCTCGTGAGCGTCGCCGCATCTCGCTCGTCGAAGGCGTGCGCGCGACAAGAGCTCACGCAGAGCGCTCCAACGGTCTCGTGGCCTCGCCACAACGGGACGGCCACCAAGGACCGCACTCGCGAAACGCGGCAGAAATCGCCCTCGACGCGAGGATCGAGCTGTGCATCGTCGCAGCGCAGCGTCTCGCCCTTTTGCAGCGCCAGGCCGGCAAGACTTCCCTCGAGCGGCACGCGCTCGCCGATGCGCTCGGAGAGCTGCCCCGCCCCGCACTCGAAGTTCAGCCACCGAGAGTCGTGAACGAAACCGACAAGAACCCCGTCGACGCCGCTTACGAGCGTCATTGCCTCGTCAGCGACTCGCTGCACCAAAACGATCGGATCGGCAGCCCGCCTGATGGCTTCTTCTAGACCTGTTCGATCAATCACCTAGGACCGCCCTTGCAGGTTTGACACGCTCTCGGCACGGCATCTCTTGTCTCAGCGGGGATGACGGTCTCTTGTCTCAGCGGGGATGAACGCGAGTCATCTCGTTCTCCTATCGGGCCCGGCGTCGCGCCGGATGAGGTTCATCACCTGCGTGATCACCCGCCCTGTCACCCGCGCGACGCTAAAAAGCGGTCGTCAACCGATGGCCTCGCCATTTGGTTCGTCCGGGTGAGCCGCCCAAGCAAGCGGCCGGGGTCATTGGCCCGGGGCCGGGGTCAACTCGGCCCCGGGCATTGGCCCGGGGCCGGGGGGGAGCTTCACGGTCACGCCGGAAGGACATGCTCTCCAATTGCAGTCAACAACTCCGACGCCGTCGTGTCAACACTTCGGCCACCGCCCGGGCACGCCTGCGCAGCCCCTGGGAAGTGGTGCCAGCGTCGGCCAGTCGAACCGCACGGTAGCTTTGCGACCGTCGAAGGCAGTTTCGCATGGGCATCCCAGGAGGAACCGACATGACAAGCGCCGACCTGCTCGCTGACG
This sequence comes from uncultured Acidimicrobiaceae bacterium, assembly GCA_963779425.1. Lineage (GTDB taxonomy): Bacteria > Actinomycetota > Acidimicrobiia > Acidimicrobiales > Bog-793 > Fen-455. The sequence goes on along the minus strand of CAVZYD010000007.1, from coordinate 886,276 downwards.
CGTTCGGACGCATCAACGGAATCGTCGAGGAGGTGCTCGACGGTGCGGACGCCGACATGCTGACCGCTCGCCCCGAGGCCACGTCCAACTCGATCGCCTGGTTGGTATGGCACCTCACCAGGGTGCAAGACGACCACGTGGCGGACCTCGCCGGGACCGAGCAGGTCTGGACCTCCGCCGGATGGGCCGAGCGGTTCGCACTGGCGCTCGATGTCGCCGACACCGGTTACGGCCACGACCCAGACCAAGTTGCGGTGGTCCGCGCCGATGCCGCAAGTCTGCTCGGCTACCACGCAGCCGTCTACGCGAGCACGCTCGAGTTCATAGCCCAGCTCACAGACACCGACTTCGACCGCGTCGTGGACAAGCGCTGGGACCCGCCCGTCACCCTCGGGGTGCGGCTCATAAGCGTCATCTCCGACGACCTGCAGCACGCCGGGCAGGCCGCCTACCTCCGCGGGGTGCTCCAACGGCGAAGCTGACCACAGCGGTCGGCGAAAAATAGGTCTAGACAATATGGGAGCTCAGGAGTAACTTCACGCGCAGATCGCTCCGGCGATCGCTTTGGGGGAAGCTAAAGCCAGGGGGAGGGCGCGCTTGCGCCATTTCGCATCGCGGCGGTGGTCGCGTGAACGTCCCTCCCTGACTGGTGATCCCAGACGGGCCTCGGTGCCCGGATGGCGAGAGGGGGAGACGGGCGATGGCGCAGCTGGATCAGGGGGCTTCTGCTAACCAGTCGAAAGACGCCAAGGACCTGGCGGGCTTCGGCTACAAACAGGAGCTGCACCGCACGCTCGGTTTGTTCAGCTCGTTCGCAGCCGCCTTCAGCTACATCTCGCCTTCCACGGGCATCTTCACCCTTTTCTCCCTCGGCCTCATCACTGCCGGCGGCGTCTTCATCTGGAGTTGGCCCATAGTCGCCCTCGGCCAGTTCATCGTGGCACTCAACTTCGCCGAGGTCTCGAGTCACTTCCCCATCGCAGGATCGGTCTTCCAGTGGACCAAATACCTCGCGGGCAAGAAGTACGCCTGGTTCACGGGGTGGATATACGTTTTCGCCGGCATCATCACCGTCACCGCAGTCGTGGTGACATTGCCGTTGACAGTACTTCCCGCCTTGTACAACATGGGATGGCACCTGAACGCCGCTAGCCTGCACGACCAGATCTGGGTTGCGGCCATCACGCTCGTGGTCATCACGATCCTCAACATCTACAGCGTGAAACTCGTCTCGATAATAAACAACACAGGGGTGTTCTTCGAGATCGTCGGCATGGTGGTCTTCGCCGTCGTCATGCTCATCGTCCACCGTCACCAGCCCATCTCGGTCGTGACCAATAGCGGCGGCATCCATGTCGGTTTCGGGGCCTTCTTCGCCGCGATGTTCATGAGCCTGTTCGTCATCTACGGCTTCGACACGGCCTCGACACTTGCCGAGGAGACCAACGACCCGCGACGCAAAGCACCCCAGGCCGTGCTCGCCTCCGTGGGCGGCGCCTTCGTGATCGGCGGCATCTTCCTGCTGGCAGCCTTGATGGCCATCCCGAACCTGGGCACGGCTATAAAGGACGGCTGGGGGCCGGCCCAGATCATCGACGCCAACTTCTCGACCTTCTGGGCGACCGTCTACCTGTTGGTCGTTTCGGCGGCCATCTTCGTCTGTTGCATGTGCATCATGGCGGCCACCGTGAGGCTCTGCTTCGGCATGGCCCGGGACAACCGCCTGCCGCTTTCGCGAGGCTTGAGCAAGGTCCACCCCCGGCTTCACACGCCTATCTGGGCGTGCGTCGCGGTGGCTATCGTCGCCGCCATCCCCCTGTTCAAGTACGCAGGTGCCGGATACGTCGCCATCGCAGCCACGGGGATGATCTACCTCTCGTACTTCCTCGGCAACCTGGCGGTCATGAGGGCGAGGTTGGGGGGCTGGCCGAAGGTCACTTCACCGTTCAAGCTCGGCGTGTGGGGCCCGATCGTGAATGTGCTCGCCCTCGCCTACGGCGGTGCCATGCTCGTCAACTTCGCCTGGCCCCGCGCTGCGAGCAACCCGACGCCCAACCAGACGGCGGGCTCTTTGAGTCTCGGCCTGCACTTCCTCAACAAGATCCCGATCCTTTACACAGTGCTGGCCTTCATCTTGATCATCGGCGTGATCTACTACGCCGTGTTCGAGACCCGAAAGGACATCCAAGTCCACGTGCCCGCCGAGTCCGGCCCGGTCGAGATCCCGCGGGAGTCTTTGCCGCCCGACGAGCTCGTCTAGGCCGTTGGGCCCAGGCGAAGACGAACCTGCCTCAGTGCTCAGGGAGGTCGAAGCTCCATACGACCATGCGGGTGCGGTCGCCCCGGAACAGGTCCCTGGCGAACTCCACGGGCCTGCCGCTGTCGTCGAAGGCGACCCGCTCGACGAGCAACAAGGGTGCCCCCCGGCCCACACCCAGCACCTGGGCGGCGCGGCTGTCGGCCCGGACCGGCTCGAGCTTTTCGACCGCCCGGCAAGGGCGGGCGTCGTAACGAAGGGCGAGGAGCTCGTAGAGCGAGCCATCGAGAGGCTCTTCCAACATCCCAGTGAAACGGTCGGCTGGGAAGCTCGACGACTCGAGCACGACAGGCCTGGCGTTCGCGAGCCGCAACCGGCCCACTTCGAACACGGGCGAGCCCTCCGGGATCTCGAGGCCACGTGCCACCTCTCCCGAGGCCGGCCCCTGTTCGGCTTTGAGCACGCGGGCGCTCGCGGTCAGCCCGAGGCGGCGCGCCTGTTCGGAAAAGCCTGCAAAGCTCGACAGGTCGCGCTCGACAGTCGGCTCGGCGACAAATGTGCCCCCCCGGCGGCCGACCGAGCGGCGGATGAGGCGGCAACGTTCGAGGTCCGAGAGCGCCTGGCGGAGAGTAAGCCGGTTGACGCCGAACCACCCGGCAAGTTCGCGCTCGGGCGGAAGACGGTCACCCGGTTGCAGGTCGCCGCAGTGGATCGCCTGGCCTATGACCTCGCCGATCTGGGCGTGCAGCGGCCCTTCAGCCCGGGAGAGGTCGCCAAGCCACGAAGGAGGCTCAGCGTCGTGCGTCCGGCCCTCACCGGATGTCCGTGCCCGGCCCGTCATTGTCCCCCTCCTATGCCTATGCCCCGCGTCAATTCCCTGCCACAAACCAACACGGCCTCGTGGCGCCCCGACATAGCCTTTTCACGCGATGGTATAGATGTTTTCGAAGGCGTTGGTCACCTGCATGAGGGGGAACGGGAACCGTGATCGAACGTGCCCGCGTCGTTGTCATCGGCGGCGGGGTCGGCGGTTGCTCGATCTTGTACTGGCTCGCCCGTTTCGGCTGGAGCGACGTCGCCCTAGTCGAGCGGGCCCAGCTGACAAGCGGGTCGACCTTCCATGCCGCCGGTCTTGTCGGCCAGTTGCGCTCTTCTCTCAGCCTTACCCAGATGATGATGAACTCGGTCGAACTGTACCGGGGCCTTCGCGACGAGGTGGAGCTCGAGACGGGCTGGCGCGAGGTCGGCTCGCTTCGCCTTGCCTCCTCACCCGAACGGATGGAAGAGCTGCAGCGCCAGGCGGCCTGGGCCGAGACCTTCGGACTGCCGCTCTTCCTCGTCTCGGCAGAGGAGGCCCAAAAGCTCTTCCCTCCCATGTCGACCGCGGGCGTGCACGGGGCGGCCTTGCTTACCACAGACGGTTACCTCGACCCGAGCCAGCTGACCTTGGCGCTGGCCAAGGGAGCCCGTCAGCGCGGCGCCACGATCCTCACCGAGACCCGGGTAAGCGGAATCGACCTCGCCGACGGGTGCGTGCGGGCAGTCGAGACAGACAAGGGCCGCATCGAGTGCGAGATAGTCGTGAACGCGGGAGGCATCTACGCCCACGAGATCGGGCGGCTGGCGGGCGTGCACGTCCCGGTCGTTCCGATGGCGCACCAGTACCTGATAACGAAGCCGACAGATCTGCCCCGTGACATGCCGACGCTTCGTGATCCCTCGTTGCTCGTCTACTTCAGGGGCGAAAGCGGGGGCCTCGTCGCCGGAGGCTACGAGCGGGACCCTGCTCCGTGGGGCCTGGAGGGTATCCCGCCGGAGTTCAACAACAGGCTCCTCTCCCCCGACTGGGACCGCTTCGCCCCGCTCTTCGAAGCGGCGGCTCAGCGCGTGCCTGAGCTCGCCGATGCTGAGATCGTCCAGCTCGTCAACGGTCCCGAGGCGTTCACACCCGACGGTGAGTTCATCATCGGTCCGTCCGCGGTCCGCGGCTTTTGGGTGGCTGCGGGCTTTTGCGCGCACGGCATCGCGGGTGCCGGCGGAATGGGACGTCTCATGGCCGAATGGATCACCGAAGGCCAACCCGGGCTCGACACCTGGGAGATGGACTCGCGTCGGTTCGGCCCGCAGTACCACAGCCGCCGCTATGCCCTCGAGCGCACGACGGAGGTGTACGCCACCTACTACGACGTCAAATACCCGGGGCACGAACGCCTCGCCGGCAGGCCGCTGCGGATCCCCCCCGCCTATGACCGTCTGGTCGGCCTAGGTGCCACGTTCGGCGAGAAAGGTGGGTGGGAGCGCGTCAACTGGTTCGACTGCAACGTCGCCGCAGGCGAAGAGAAGCTGCGCCCTACCGGCTGGGCGGGCCAGCTCTGGTCACCGGCCGTCGGTGCCGAACACCGGGCGTGTCGCGAAGCCGCAGCCCTGTTCGACGAGACATCTTTCTCCAAACTCGAGGTGATCGGCCCGGGGGCGGCGGCGTTCTTGGAGCACATGTGCGCGAACCGCGTCGCTCGCTCCCCCGGCACGGTTACCTACACCCAGCTCTGCAATCGGGCAGGCGGCGTCGAATGTGACCTCACCGTCACGCGCCTTTCCGAGGATCGCTTCCGCATCGTGACCGGAACGTCCTTCGGCAATCACGACCTCGCCTGGTTGCGGGCGCACCTGCCCACGGACGGCTCGGTCCTACTCGAGGACGTGACCTCCCGCTACGCCTGCTTCGCCCTCTGGGGGCCGAACTCGCGCACAATCCTGCAGGACCTGACCGAGAGCGAGCTTGGAAATGAACACTTCCCCTACATGCACGCCCGCGAGATATCGGTGGGGCCGGTGCCCTGTCTGGCTCTGCGCGTGACCTTTGTCGGCGAGCTCGGCTGGGAGCTCTACTGCCCCTCGGAGTTCGCGCTCCGGCTCTGGGACACCTTGATGGCCGGCGGGCAGCCACACGGCCTCGTCCCCGGCGGCTACAAGGCGATCGAGTCTCTCCGCCTCGAGAAGGGCTACCGGGTCTGGGGCAGCGACGTGACCTCGGCCGACACGCCCTTCGAGGCCGGACTTGGCTTCGCCGTGCGCCTGGACAAGCAAATCCCATTCATCGGGCGCGAGGCGCTCGTGGCCGCAGGTGAACCGGCGCGTCGGCTCGCGTGCCTCGTCCTCGACGATCCCCGCACGGTCGTGCTCGGCTCGGAGCCCGTGCGAGTCGATGGCCAACCCGTGGGCAGGGTCACGAGCGGGGGCTACGGCTACACCGTCGGGCGATCGATCGCTTATGCCTACCTGCCCGCTTCGGAGATCGAGGAAGGAAGGCGCGTCGAGGTCGGCATCTTCGGGCGATTCGTCGGCGGCGAGGTTGTCCGCGAACCGCTGTTCGACCCTACGGGCTCGCGCCTTCGCGCCTGAGGCCCCACCGGCTTTTTGGAACCGTTGCTCGCCAGTCCGGCCTTGGGCGGCCCGGTAGCGGCCTGGACGAGCAGCCGGCCGAGCTCCATCGCCGCCAGGAGCACCTCGAAGCGTTCGTACCGCTCGTTGGCGTAGGCGACGAAGTCCACCTCGAGTTCGGAGATGGCGATCTGCACGACGGCCCACATGGCTTCGCGCACCTCAGAGACGAGCTTCATGAGGGCGAGAGTCGCGAGCTTGGACTCGTCGACAGTTCCGAAGTAGTGCCTTATCACCGAGTCGTCGTGCTCGCTGCCCAGCTCGTTGTTGACCGAGAAATTCGCCAGGTCGAAAAACGGGTCGGCCATCCCGGCGTACTCCCAGTCGAGGATGCGGATCGAGCCGTCGTGCAGCATGTTCGCATTGAGCAGGTCGTTGTGGCCGAGCACGCTGGGGCGGAAAGGCCGTACGGCCTCGATGCGGGCCAGCACAGCGCTGACCTGGTCGTAGTCGAATGGTTCGGGCACGCCACGGCGCTGCGCCTCGTCGTGGTAGGTGCGGATGACCTCGAAGTGGTTGAACTCGGTCTCGACCGACCCGGCACCGTGCACCCGCACAAGGGCGGCGATCACCGCGCCGAGGGTCGGCTCGGTGGCGAGCTCGGCCATCGGGATGGGACGGCCTTCGAGGAACCGGGTCACGATGCAGCCGGTCTCCTCGTCGACCGCCACCACCTCCGGGGCGATGCCAACGGCCGCGGCGGCACGGTTGGCCGCCACCTCGCTCGCCCGGTCTATGCCGAGAACCTCGGTGTTGTTGCCGGGAACCCGGACGACGACCTGCTCAGCACCCAGGTTCACCTTGAAATTGGCGTTTGTGATGCCCCCCGTGAGCGGTTCGACAACGGCCGGCTGGCCAGGTCGCAAACGCTCGACGACGTCGCTTACCAAGTCCCCCATGCGAAGTCCCCCTGGGGAGAAGCTACCAGGCCTGACCGGCCTTCAGCCGTGTTAAAGCACCACGAGCCGGTCCCAGATCTCGCTGAGGTCTTTGCGGCTGTCGACGACCACGTCGGCCACGGGCCGTCTGGCTCTTATCAGCTCCGCTTCGTCCCCTTTGGCCGCCAGCAGCTCCGGATCGCAGCCGAGCGCGTCTGCGAGGGCGAGGTTGCCGCTGCAGGCCGCCACAGTCGCGTCGGCTCCCTGGGGGCGGACAACTACCAACAGCCGACCCTGCAGGACGGCAAAGCGAGCCGTGTGCATGGTCCCAGATGAGGTCTCGCACTGGCAGATCACGACTGCGAGGCTGAGCCCGGACTGGATGCGATCACGGGCGACGAGATTGCGCCTGGACACTGGCGTTCCCGGCGGGACCTCGGCCACGAGCCCGCCGCCGCAGGCGACGATCTCCTCCGCCAGGAGACCGTTTGCGCTGGGTGACGGAATGTCCAGCCCACTTCCGAGCACTGCCCAGGTCCGCCCGCCCGCGGCGAGGGCGCTCTTGTGGGCGATCGTGTCGATCCCGGCCGCAAGCCCCGCGACGACCCCCAGACCGGCTGCCACTGCGCTCGTGGCCGCCACCTCGGCCACCTCGCGCCCAAAGCGCGTGGGGCGGCGTGTACCGACGATCGCCACCGCGGCCGGGGGCGGCAGGCTGCCGCGCACCCACAACGCCCTCGGCGGAAAAGGGATCGAGCGCAGCCGGTCCGGATAGTCGGGCGCTTCGATCCCGACGAGCTCAGTGGGGAGCAGCCTGCCGGCGGATCGGCGTAATGGTCGTCGAAGCGCCTTCGGCGCCTGTTTCGCTCGCCGCTGGCGTCTCATCATGGGCTGTCGGCGCTGATTCGGCCTCTGGCGCCACCGACGCTCCGGGAACTGCCCCGGCCGGCTCGGCCTGCGGGCGGGCCGCTAGCAGGTACGAGGTGGCGGCAGGTGTCGGACTCAGCTTGGCGAGCGTCGGACGGGCACGGCCGTGAAGTCCACCGTCGGTCTCCTGACTTACGGCTTCGTGCGCGGGAACCGCCACTTGTGCCAGGCGCAGATCCATGATCGAGCGGGCCCGTCTCCACTCCTTGCCCTGCAGCAGTTCCACTTGGGCGGGCAACTCGGTGAGGAGATGCTCGGCTTCGCTGTGGTAGCGGCCGGCGACGCCGCCCATGGCAAAGATGGTGGCGCGCGACAAAAGAGCGCCTTCCTCGGTGAGGGCAATCGCCGCCAGGCGCGAAGAGGCGACCTGGGCGTCCTGCATGGCACCGAGCGTGTCCTGGAGGCGGGTCATCTGGCGAACGAAGCCCCTCAGCTCACCGTCGTACGGGCCGGAGGCGAATTCGAGCAAGTACCGCAGACGCTTGCAGCGGATGCGCAAACGGTGGTAGTCGCTCGCCACGCCCGTCCGCCTCGCACGTCGGGCCGCCTTGCTCGCCGCCCTGTGTCGTTCGCCGATCAATGCGGGCATGGCGGACACCGCCAGAGCGCGCCCGGCGACCGAGCGAGCAGAAGGCCCCTGCAAGAGCATTGAGGTAAGCCCGGAGACGAGGCGCTCGTAGCGCTTGGAGTCCAGGGCCTCGAGCAGCACGGCTCGCGCTTTGACGCGCTGGGCCACGAAAAGATCGGACAGCTCGTCGAGCGCCTGGCGGTTCTCACCTGGCATCTCCTCGGTCCATTGGTCGAATCGGCCGATTTGGATGTCGAGGTCGCGAACCTCGCCCAACAAGGCCGCCAGCCAACCCAGCTCGTCGTGGATGCGGGCCGCCCGAACGGGGAGCACATCTGAGAACATCTCGAAGGCCGCCCGCATCCTCCTAGTCGCCACCCTCATCTGGTGGAGAGCCTCTATGTCCTCGCCGAGTCGTGTGCCCGAGACATGGGCGAGCATTGCCAAGGCGTCCTTGCGCAGCACCCGGTAGGCAAGCTCGCCCAAGGTGGTACCCGGTAAGACTCCTGTGGGACCGAGATCGGGAAGGCCGGGGATGCTGAGCCCGGCCGCCATGAGCCCCGCTTCAAACTTCGACAAGGTCGCAGGTTGCAGCCCGCACTCGCGCCGCAACTGCTCGACGAAGGGCCGCATCGCATCCACCCAGGCGGGCAAGACCTCGACCTCGACGCGAGTGAGGCGGAGCCTGCGCCGTTCGTGCCCGATGGCAATCACCGTGTCGTCAAGGGCGAGCTCGCCGACGCGCTCGCCGTGGACCTCGAGCTCGAAGGGACGCCGCCGCGTGCGGACCTCCAGCACCGGGTTGAGCGATCGCGCTCCCGCGAGCGCTTGTACGCGCCACCCGACCTCACCGCTGCGGTCGAGGCCGGTGAGACCCGAAGGGGGCAGGGGTTGAGTGACCTCAAGGCGCCGCCGCAAGCCCTTCGTGGCGGTGGACAGGTCCTTGAGCGTCGTCTCCACGCGCCCGGCGCGCCTTCGCACCCTGAGCACGTAGCCCGCCGAGCCCATCCTCCAATCCGCGGTATCGACGTACAGGTCCGCCAAGCGCTTGGCGGGCATGGGCACTATCGCGAGCTCAGGAGCTGACTCGACGCTGGCCGGTGCGGTCCTTAAGGCCAGCCAGCGCTCGACCGGACGCAGGTCCAGGGCGTCAAGCTGCCACTCGACCTCTATGTCCGTTGAAGCTCGCCCCGGTGCGGACATGCGTCCCAAGCTAATGGCTGAGGGCCGGGGGCGTCGGCGGGCGAGGCTCCCGGCCGTCGTCAACCGACGCGAGCTGCACCGGGAGGACTTCTCCCGCGGTCAGCGATTACGGTCGGCACCGTGAGCGGATCTGCGTCCTTTCCGCCCGGCGAGACGAACATCGTGCGTGCCGCGGGAGGCATCGTCGTTCGCGCCGGCGACTCGGGCGGGTGGGAGGTGGCCCTCGTCCACCGGCCCGAACACCTCGACTGGACACTTCCCAAGGGCAAGCTCGAGCTCGGCGAGGGGGCGACGGAGTGCGCCCTTCGCGAGGTGCGCGAGGAGACGGGCTGTATTTGCGAGCTCGGACGGTTCGTGGGCGAGGTCGAGTACCTCGACCGGCGCGAGAGGGTCAAGGTCGTCTCGTACTGGCTCATGCAACCCATAGAGGGCTCTTTCCAGCCGAGCGCAGAGGTGGACGAGCTTCGCTGGCTTCCCCTCGCTGAAGCGGTCCAGCTGCTCAGCTACTCGCACGACCGCGAGCTTCTCGAATCGGTCCGCACCCCCTTCATCAAGACCGACGACTAGCCCATCGCAATGTAGTGACGGGGAGGGCCCCGCCGAAGGCGTTCCGGCCGGAACGGACAACCTCCTCGCCTCGCGGGCGCCCGTGCGGTCACTCTAGGAGCCGACAACCCAATCACTGCGGACCGGGCCGGCCGTGAGAAGATCCGTCCATGGCTCTGTCCCACCCGGTGGCGGAGGGATTCCTGGCGGCGGTGCACGACGCCGTCGGACCTGCGCATTGTCTGAGCGACCCGGACCTCAAGGCCTCTTACGAGCTCGACTGGACGAGACGCTTCGGTGGCCCGGCGCTCGTGGTGATCCGGCCCGCCGACACCAAAGAGATCGCCAAGGTTCTCGCCGCATGTGCCCGCTTCCAAGTCGGCCTGGTCCCACAGGGAGGTAACACGGGCCTCGTGGGCGGCTCGGTGCCGCGAAACGGCGAGGCGGTGCTCAGTCTCGGCCGGCTCAACCGCGTGCTGCGTTGTGACCCCGACCAAGACCTCCTCGAAGCTGAGGCCGGCACGACCCTCGCCGCCGCGCACAGGGCCGCCGCGGCCGTGCACTGCGAGCTCGGCATTGACATCGCCGCCCGCGACTCAGCCACGCTCGGCGGCATGGTCGCCACCAACGCGGGCGGCATCCACGTCATCCGTCACGGTCCCATGCGCGCCCGCCTGGCGGGTATCGAGGTCGTGCTGGCGGACGGCACGATCGCGAGTCGCCTCTCCGGGTTGGTCAAAGACAATGTCGGCTACGACCTGGCCCAGATCATGGCCGGCAGCGAAGGAACGCTGGGCGTAGTGACAAAGGTCCTCCTCCGCATGGTGCCGGTGCCTGCCTTTCGCGTCACGGCCCTCGTCGCCCTACGCGCCCTTGGGGACAAGGCGTCCGACCCGGCGGGCGGCGTCCGTGCCGTGTCCGAGGTGGCCGTGTCCCTGGCGGCCAGCCTGCGGCGGAGAGTGGACGGCATCGACGCCCTCGAGCTCGTCTATGCGGACGGCATGGCGCTCGTGCGAGATGCGCTGGGCCTGCCCGCCCCACCCGACCCTGGCGCCGAGGCGTGGCTCTTGGTGGAGGCCTCGGGAGGCCAGGACCCGAGCTCCATGCTCGCCGAGGTCATCGAGGACGCCCCGGGCGTGAGCGAGGTAGCCGTGGCCGAGGACGCCGGCGCTCGCGCCCACTTGTGGGCCTACCGCGAGCGCCACACCGAGGCGATCGCGACCCTCGGGGTCCCCCACAAGCTCGACGTGACCCTTCCGAGCGACTCGCTGGCCGCTTTCGCCGGGGTCGTCCGCTCCGAGATCCAAGACGCCCTCGGCCACGAACAGCGGGCCGCGCGAGTCGTGCTGTTCGGTCACGTCGGTGACGGCAACGTGCACGTCAATGTGATCGGGCCCGATCCAGAGGACCACCGGGCCGATGACGCTGTCTTCCGCCTCGTGATACGCCACGGTGGCTCGATCAGTGCCGAGCACGGGATCGGCGTCGCGAAACTCGACTTCGTCACAGCCGCTAGATCGGCCGGCGACCTCACGGTCATGCGCCGCGTGAAAGCGGCGCTCGACCCTTTGGGCATACTCAACCCTGGCGTGCTGCTGCCGCCGGAAGGCTGAGCCGGTTCGGCACGAGCGGCCGAAGGCACTACCGTCCTTGGCGTGTCGAGGCGTGGCTGGGCGCTTTTCGTGGCGCTCGGCGTCATCTGGGGAGTGCCTTACCTCTTGATCCGCGTGGCGGTGCGGGAGGTGGCTCCTTCAACGCTCATCTTCTTCCGAACCGCACCGGTGGCCTTGATCCTCCTGCCCGTGGCTTTGTACCGCGGCGAGTTACCCGCCCTCGTGCGCCGCTGGCGCCCGCTCGTCGTTTACACGACGATCGAGATCATGTTGCCCTGGCTCATGCTCTTTAAGGCCGAGGAGAAGATCTCGAGCTCGCTTGCCGGACTGCTCATCGCCGCCGTGCCGCTCGTCGGGGCCGTAATCGCAAGACTGGCCGGCGACGAGGACCGTTTCGGTCGCAACCAGATGGGAGGTCTCCTGCTCGGGCTTGTCGGAGTCGCCCTGCTCGTCGGCATCGACGTGCGGGGAGCGACCGCCTGGCCCATCGCCGCGCTCGCCGTGCCCGCCGTCGGGTACGCCATCGGGCCCCGGGTGTTGAACCGTTACCTGTCCGACCTGCCTGGACTCGGGGTGGTCGCCGGATCGCTTGGCATCACGGCGCTCGTCTATGCACCCTTCGCCTTCTCCAACCTCCCGGCGCATTTGTCCAGCGAGGTGACCCTGTCCCTCGTCGGGCTCGCCCTCGTCCCCACTCTGATCGGGTTCCTCGTGTTCTTCGCTCTCATCAACGAGATCGGGCCGGTTCGTATGACCGTCGTCACCTACATCAACCCGGCCGTCGCCCTCGTCCTCGGGGTTGTCCTGCTCAACGAGCCCTTCACTCTCGGGCTCGGCCTGGGCTTCCCGCTCGTCATCGCGGGCTCGGTGCTCGCCACCCGCCGCTCGACACTGAGGCTCAAGAAGGCCCCAGCACCCGAGAGGCTCGGAACCTGACGCTTTGTGTAACGCGGAACGGGTGATAATGGACGGTAATCCGTAGCCGAAAAACGCGGATGGCAACTCTGGGGGTGCTGCATGGCAGGCGAGTCTCAACGGCGACCGTCTCGCAGTCTCATCTCGCCGGCCAAGGCGCCCGTGCACGTGGGTCGTCGTACGGTGCTGGGGGTCCTCGGGCTTGCGGGGATCGGCATCGTCGCGGGCGCCAAGATCGACAGAGCTTTCGGCTCGAGCATCAGCGCGGTCAGCAACGCCATAGGTGTGCCGCTCCCCGGTGACAACGCGTTCCGTTTCTACACGATCACCGGCAACTATCCCGTCATTGCCCCTGACACCTACGAGCTCACCGTCGACGGCATGGTCCGCCAGCCTCTCCGGCTGCGGCTCGCCGATCTCCGTTCCATGAAACGCACCAAGCTCGTCCACCAGTTCCAGTGCGTCACCGGCTGGATCGTGCCCGACGTGCACTGGGAAGGGGTGCTCTTGTCCGATCTGCTAGAGCGCGCCGGAGTGACGCCCGAAGCCACGGCGCTCCGTTTCTTCTCGGCCGACGGCGCCTACACCGAGAGCCTGACCCTTTCTCAGGCGCATCTTCCCGACGTCCTCGTCGCGGACAAGATGCTCGGCGCCAACGTCACCTCTGAGCACGGCGGCCCCGTGCGCCTGTACGTCGCACCCATGTACGGCTACAAGTCGATCAAGTGGTTGAACCGGATACAGGTGACAAACGAGGTCGTCCCCGGCTACTGGGAGGAGAACGGCTACCCGGTAAACGCTTGGATCGGCGGCGTGGCGCAGTGATCGAGACGACAGGCCGGGCTGGTTCTGGAGGCGAGCCTGTGGCGGGTTCGAGCGTTCCGGCGCCTGAGCTTGCGCGGTTCGACCTTGTTGAGCGCCTCGTGCACTGGAGTACGGCGATCATGATGCTGACCCTGATCGTCACCGGGGCGATCCTGTACCTTCCGGTTCTTGCCCTTCACGTAGGCCATCGCGGCCTTATCGAGAACATCCACGTGATCACGGGTCTGTGCCTCCTCGGGCCGCTCGTGCTCGGGCTCGCCGGACCGTGGCGCAAGCAGCTCCTCACGGATCTACGGCGCATCGACAGATGGAGGCCAGCCGACTTCGACTGGTTCCGCAGCATCGCCCGCCGTAAAGGACTTGCCAGGGACAAGTTCAACGGCGGCCAGAAGATCGAGGCAGCTTTCCTCGGCGCCACCATGGTCGCGGCGCTCATAACCGGTGTCATCATGCGCTTTGCCCCTTCGTCTTGGATCACCTGGGCGACAGGAGCCACCCTCGTGCACGACGCTTTGTTCTTCGGGATCCTCATCGCCGTGCTGGCCCATATCGCCTTCGCCGTCTCGCGGCCCGACCAGCTCATCTCGATGTTCAACGGTCGAATCTCGCGCTCGTGGGCCAAGACCCACGCCAGAGCTTGGCTGTCGGAGATAGAGCCGACCGGACCGGCCGTTGCCGGCCCGGTACCCACCGGGGCCGAAGTCAACTCCTCGGCGACCGAAGCCTTGCGCAAGCTCGACGAATAGGCCCTCGCCAGGGTCCTCGCCTTAGAATGCTCCAATGCCGCCACGCAGAGGAAACCAACGAGTTCTCGCCGTAGCTCGCGGAGACGAGCCAGCAGACCTTCTCCTTAAAGGCGGCAGCGTCTTCGTGCCGGGCACGCGTGAATGGGTGACGACGGACCTCGCAATCGCGGACAGCACCATCGCCGGTTGGGGCCCGAGGGAGGCCCGTGAGACAGTCGATCTGAGCGGCGCGGCGCTCACCCCAGGTTTCGTGGACGCCCATATGCACCTTGAGTCAACCAAGCTCTGGGTCGACGAATTCGTCGGTGCCGTCCTGCCTCACGGGACGACCGCGGTGGCGGCGGATCCGCACGAGATCGCCAATGTCTTCGGCGTGCCCGGCGTCGTCGCCCTGGCGCAGGCCGCCAGCAAGCTTCCCTTCACCTTCGGGATCTGCGCCCCGAGCTGTGTGCCCGCCTCCCATTTTGAGAGCCCGGGGGCCGAGCTCGGCAGCTTGGAGCTGGCCGAGCTGTTAGATGAGCACGATGCAATCGGCATAGCCGAGTTCATGGACTTCCCCGGGGTGACGAGCGGCAACCCGGAGGTGCTCGCCAAGATCGCCACGGCGGGCCACAAGCGGGTCGACGGTCACGCGCCCGGTCTGAGCGGGCGCCAGCTCGATGCCTATCTTGCCGCCGGCGTCGAGTCAGACCATGAGTGCACCGAGCTCGAAGAGGCCGAGGAAAAGCGCCGCAAAGGCATGTGGATCTTCATCCGGGAGGGCTCTGCCTCACGTAACCTCGCCGCTTTGATAGGCACGGTTCTGCTCCACGGCACGGACCGGGTGGCGCTTTGCACCGACGACCGGGAACCGGAGACGTTGCTGCACTCGGGCCATGCCAATGACTGCGTGCGCCTGGCCGTTGCCGCCGGAGCCCGCGTCGAGGACGCCCTCGTCATGGTGACGAGCAATCCGGCCGAGTATCACCACTTCGACCACCTGGGCTGGCTCGCCCCCGGCTACCAGGCCGACGTGCTGTGCTTCGACAACCTCTCGAGCTTTGAGCCGGCTCGGGTCTTCCAAGCCGGGAAACTCGTGGCCATCAACGGTGCGATCATGCCCGGTGCCGTGCCGACGGCGGGTCCCCCTCAGTGGATGCGTTCCTCGGTCCACCTCGAGACCCTGCCCGGGCCTAGCGCCTTCGATCTCGTCCCGCCGCTTGGTGGCCGTGCCCATGTCATCGGGATCGAGTCGCGTTCTTTGACGACGAGGGACCTCGTGCTCGACGTGACCGACCCGGCGTCCGAAGTGGCGCGCATCGCTGTGGTCGAGCGTCACCGTCGCACCGGCCGCATCGGCCTCGGCTACGCGCACGGTTTCGGTCTCACCCACGGCGCCATCGCCTCGACTGTGGCCCATGACGCCCACAACTGCATGGCCGTCGGCGCGATCGACAGCAGCGGGCCGCCGGACATGGCTGTCGCGGTCGCCCGCCTGGCAGAGATCGGTGGCGGTCAGGTGGCGGTGCGCGACGGGCACGTGCTGGCCGAGGTGCGCTTGCCCATCGGCGGGCTCATGAGCGACAGGAGCATCAAGGAGGTGTCAGAAGAGATGAGAGTTCTGGCTGACGCCGCCCTTAACGGCCTCGGCGTGACAATCGACGCGCCTTTCATGCAGCTCAGCTTCCTCGGCCTGTCCGTACTTCCAGAGCTTCGCATCACCGACAAGGGGCTCGTCGATGTCATGAAGTTCGCCCTGACCGATGTCGCCGCCACTTGAGCAGGCGCGTCCGCGCCGAGAAGGGGCATTCCCCGCTGAGAAAAGCCGATTGCCAAGTGGGGATCGCTGAGGGCTAAGTCCTATAGTGGCCGAGTGACGGTCTTCATGCCCGCCTCATTGGAAGAGGCCTTCGATGCCCTCGAGCAGCATCCCGACGCCCAGCTGCTCGCAGGCGGAACCGACTTCATGGTGGAGGTCAATTACGCCCACAGGCGTCCCACTGCGATCGTATGCCTGGGCAAGGTCGAAGAGCTCCGCCGATGGCGCCGGGACGGGACAGATGTCGTGCTCGGCGCTGGTGTAACCCACAGTGAGATCGAGACGCCACCTTTGTGCGATCTGCTACCTGGACTTGCCCAGGCGGCACGCACGGTGGGCTCGCCCCAGATCCGCAACGCCGGCACGCTCGGAGGCAATATCGCAACGGCCTCTCCCGCTGGCGACACGCTGCCGGTGCTGTCCGCCCTCGATGCCACCGTGGTCGTCGCGTCGCGTCATGAGCGCCGTAACCTGCGCTTCGACGAGCTGATGGTCGGCCCGAAGCGCACCAGCCTGCGGCCCGGAGAGATCATCGTCGAGGTCCGCCTCCCGGCCAGTTTCGGCTCCCAGGAGTTCTTGAAGGTCGGCACCCGCAACGCCATGGTCATAGCGGTCGCGAGCACTGCACTCGTAGTCGACTGGGAGGGCCGCTCGGTCCGGTGCGCTCTCGGCTCGGTCGGCCCGGTCGTGATCCGGGCGACCCAAGCCGAACAGTTCATAGCCTCCAAGATCAACTGGCCGGAACGACGGCTGCCCGATCCTGGCGCGCTCGCCGAGTTCACGAGCTTGGTGCGGGCCGCGGCTCGACCGATCGACGACCACCGCTCGACGGCCGACTATCGGCGACACGCGGCAGGGATCTGCGCCGCACGCGGGCACTCGAACGGTCCTTCGCGGACAACCACCTGGTCGAGCGCGCCTCATGAGCGAGACGATCGACTATCACCTGAAGGTCAACGGTGTTGTCCACGAGGTGGTCGAGGCGTGGCTAGGCGAGAGCCTCCTTTACGTGCTGAGGGAGCGACTAGGCCTTCCAGGTTCGAAGAACGCCTGCATTCAGGGCGAATGCGGGTCCTGCACCGTGCTGCTCGACGGCAGGCTCGTCTGCTCTTGTCTTGTGCTGGCGGCGAGCGCGGTGGGCTGCGACATCGTGACTGTCGAAGGGCTCTCCCCGCGAGACGACGGGCTCTCGGACATCCAGGCGGCGTTCCTCGCCGAAGGTGGCGTCCAGTGCGGCTTTTGCACGCCCGGGTTCATCGTGAGCGTGCACGACCTTCTCTCGCGCAACCCGGATCCGACCGAGCTCGAGGTCCGCGAAGCCGTCTCGGGCAACCTGTGCCGCTGCACCGGTTACGGCCGCATCCTGGCCGCGGTGCGCTCCGTCCAGCAAGCGCGCCAGCGATGAGCACGACGCTCACAACACGGCGCGGCCGGCTGGGCGAGAGCGTGGCCAGGCCAGACGGGACGCCGAAGGTTCGCGGCCAGTTCGCCTTCTCCTCCGACCTGTTCGCGGAGGGAATGCTCTGGGGGCACATCGCCCGCTCCCCCCACCCCGCCGCCGTCATCCGGGGGATAGACATCTCCGCGGCCTTGCGAATCCCCGGCGTCAGGGCGGTGCTCACAAGTGAAGACGTCCCAGGCCGCAAGACCTACGGGCTCGACTACCCCGACCAGCCTGTCTTCGCCTGGGACGTCGTGCGCTACCAGGGCGAGCCTGTGGCGGCAGTGGCCGCGGACCACCCTGAAACCGCACGGCGGGCGGCGGCGGCGATAGTCGTCGACTACGAGCTGACCGAACCGCTCACCGACCCGGTAAGAGCCATCGACGGCCGAGCCGATCCACCCCCTCGGCAACGTCTTGTACCGCCAGAAGATCCGCAGCGGCGATCCCTCCGCGACCGCTACGGTCGTCATCGAGGGGTACTACGAGACCGGTATGCAGGACCAGGCGCCCCTCGGGCCAGAGTCGGGACTGGCGATCCCGGCCGAGGACGGAGGCATCGACCTGTACGTCGCCACCCAGTGGCTACACGTCGACCAGGACCAGATGGCGGCCTGCCTAGCGCTGCCCCTCGACAAGGTCAGGGTGCACCTGGCGGGCGTCGGAGGAGCCTTCGGGGCACGCGAGGACCTGAGCATGCAGGTACAGCTTTCGCTTCTCGCCCTGCGCACGCAGCGACCGGTGAAGATCGTCTACGACCGCCAAGAGTCCTTCCTCGGGCACGTGCACAGGCATCCCGCCTTCATGTGGTACCGACACCACGCCGACTCCGACGGGCGACTCGTGAAAGTCGAGGCAAACATCGTCTTGGACGGGGGCGCCTACCAGTCGTCGTCGCTGGCGGTGACGGTCAACGCCGCCTGCTTCGCGCCTGGGCCCTATCGGGTCCCGAACGCGGTCGTCGAGTCGGTCTCGGTACGGACCAACAACCCTCCATGCGGCGCCATGAGGGGCTTCGGAGCCACCCAGACCAACTTCGCCTACGAGGCCCAGATGGACAAGCTGGCTGAGGCGCTTGGCCTCGACCCGATCGAGCTGCGCCTCAAGAACGCCCTCAAACGAGGCGACAAGCTCATAACGGGCCAGGTACTTCGCGGTGCGACACCGGTCGCCGAGGTCATAACCACCTGCGCCGGGGCTCCCTTGCCCGCCGGTGGGCCCGCCACGGTGGACGATCTGCTGCTTCCCGGGGGCACGGGACGCACGGCAGAGCGCAGCCGGGTGCGCCGGGGCGTCGGGTTCGCGGTCGGGATCAAGAACCTCATGTTCTCGGGCGGCTACGACGACTACTCCGAAGCCCGCTGCCGGCTGGAGGACGGTGTCGCCACGATCACCTCGGCCGCCGTGGAGGTCGGGCAGGGATTCGTGACCCTCGCCCAGCAGATCGACCCGGGACGTGCTCGGCGTCGACGACGTCATCTTGGCGCCCGTGGGCACCCTTGGCATCGGCTCTGCGGGCTCGACCTCGGCCAGCCGCCAGACCTGGATGTCCGGAGGGCGCGGTGCAAGCGGCCTGTTTGGCGGTGAGAGAGCGGCTCTTCGAATCGGTCTCGGCCAAGCACGGAGTCGCCAAGGAGGCCCTCGAGATCATCGGGGACCGGATCGTCTCCTTCGGCGGAGAGGTCGACCTCCCGGTCGCTGCCGCAGCCCCGGGCGAAGTGTTCGAGGAGACAGTGACCTACCGGCATGCACCGACCGTGGAGCTGGACGAGAACGGCCAGGGAGACTCGAACGTCTCGTTCGCCTTCGCCGCCCACCGGGCCGTCGTAGACGTCGACCTCGATCTCGGCCTCGTTCGCGTGGTCGAGATCACCACCTCCCAAGACGTCGGGCGCGTGCTGAATCCGGTTCAGCTCACGGGCCAGCTCGAAGGCGGCATCGCCCAGGGCGTCGGACTGGCGGTGATGGAGGAGATAGTCGTCGACCAGGGCCGGGTCCGTAATCCCTCCTTTACCGACTATGTCATCCCGACGGCTCTCGACATGCCCCCGGTGCACATCGCGGCCCTGATCGAAGAGCCGGAACCGGGATCCCCCATGGGCGCAAAGGGCGTCGGCGAGCCTCCACTCGTGTCCTCCCACTCCGCCGTCGTGGCCGCGATCCGAAACGCCACCGGCCTGGAGTTGGCAAGAGTGCCGGTCAGGCCCCAGGACATCGCTCTGACCCTCGCGGGTGTTGAGCCGGCCCCACCAAAAGCCCCCCCGAAATCGGAGGTATCACCGTGAGCACCGAAGTCGCCGTCTACCTGCAGGACGCACACACGATCCGACAAGGCATGGAGATCGCGAAGTACGCCGAGTCCAAGGGCTTCCATGCCATTTGGCAAGCCGAGAGCCGGCTCGTCCGCGAGGCCACGGTACCCATGTCGGCGTTCCTCGCTGTGACCGAGCGGATCAAGGTGGGCTCCGGGGTCGTCAACAACTGGACGCGGAACCCCGCCCTTTTGGCCTCGACGTTCTCGACCCTGGACGATCTGGCTCCGGGTCGGGTCATCCTCGGTATCGGCGCCTGGTGGGAACCGCTCGCGAGCAAGGTCGGTGTGCATCGGGTCAAGCCGCTCGTCGCCATGCGGGAGACGATCGAGGCCGTCCGGGCCCTGCTCGCCGACGAGAACGTCACCTACTACGGGGAGTTCGTCCATCTCGACGGCGTCGAGCTCGACTACGTCCACCAAGAGCGCCGGCCCAAGGACGTCCCGATCTATCTCGGGGCGACAGGCATGCAAATGATGGAGCTGGCAGGCGAGATCGCTGATGGGGTCGTGCTCAACTACCTCGTCTCGCCGATCTACAACGACATGGCCCTCGATCATCTCGAACGCGGCGCCAACAAGGCGGGCCGCTCGGCCACCGACCTCGACCGGCCGCAGCTCGTCGTGTGCTCACTCGACGAGGACCGCAGCGCCGCCCTCGACGCCGCCCGGTCTGCTCGTGACCCAGTACCTCGGCCAACAGCCCCACATCATGAAGGCATCCGGCGTCCCCGAGTCGTTGCTGGAGGACATCGGCAAGGTACTCACGTGGCCGGCGACCGCAGAACAGGTCGAGGCCGCCTCAAAGCTCGTGCCCGACGAGATCGTGCAGATGATCACCGCCTCGGGAACGGCCGACGAGTGCAAGGCGAAGGTCGCCGAGTACGTACAGCGCGGGTGCACCTGCCCGATCCTTTATCCACTCGGCGCCGACGTGCACGCCATGATCGACGCCTTTGCCGACTGGACCGCCTAGCCGGCGACTGTTTGGGGCGCCAGGACCGGCGCCGGGCTCTCAGAGCCGCGCCCAGAGCCGTTGGGCCTGCTCGTGGGCTCTCGCCCGCACCTCGAGCGGATCGACACGAGTCGGGCGGCCTTCTTTGAGTACGACCTCTCCGGCCACGGTGACCTCGAGCGGTTGCACGCCCGGTGTGAAGGCGAGATGCCAGGGATCCATCGGCTCGTAGCTCCAGCGGACCTTGTCGTCGGCGACCTCGGGAACGAGCACGGAACCGTTCTCGAGCCAGGACCAGGCGAGCTCCGGCGTTGCCGTCACGTCATCCTCGCGATGGCGCACGTAGGCGATGCGGAACTCCTCCAGCATGTCCCCGCCGATGCCGTCAGTGCCTAGCACGACATTGTTGACCCACCGCGCCGGGCGGGCGTAGCCGACGGCGTTGTTCATGTTCGAGCGCGGGTTGTGGGCCACGGTTCCTCGCAAAGGCCGGTCCAGGTGCACGCAGTGGGCGAGCAGCCAGTCGTCTTGAGCAATGCCTTGGAGGCGCTCGCCGGCGGCCGCGTCGACGCCGTCTTCGGCGACATGGATGTGCACGCCGCGACCTAGCTCGGCCGCCAGCCCGGCCACGGCCTCCAAACTGGCTTGCGACAAGGTAAAGCACGCGTGGGCGCCGACGAACCCGCGCCCACCCGAACGCAAGAAGCGCTCGTTTTCCGCCAGTCCCGCCGCCATGGCCTCTGGACCGTTGCGATCGGTGACCTCGTAGCAACAAGAGCTCCGCACCCCTACCTCGGCACATGCGTCGGCGATGACGCTCAAGGAGCCTTCGATGGCATTCGGGGACGAGTGATGGTCGACGATGGCCGTCGTTCCCCTCTCGAGCGCCTCGAGAGCACCGAGCATCGCCGACCACCTGATCATCTCGATATCGAGGGCGCAGTCGAGCCGCCACCACACGAGCTCGAGGATGTCTGTGAAGTTGTGCGCGGTGCGCGGCTGGCGCCGGCATGCCGCGAGCTAGCGCCGAGTAGAGATGATGGTGCGCGCAGACGCGCCCTGTCGTCACGCCCGCTTCAAGGCCTTCCTCGGCCGGGTCGGGAAGAGAATCGATCACTCGTCGGCGGCGCTGGCCGCGCTAGCGACGGTCGTCCGCATCGGCAAGGTCGCGCGCCAAAGACCGTCCAAGTCATAGAGCGCGCCGGCGACCGCGCCGGCTGTCGGCACGAGCCCGATCTCTCCCACACCTTTTATCCCGTAAGGCGACCGCGGCTGGGGCGCCTCCACGAGGATCGTCTCGATCGGCGGCACGTCTTTTGCCCGGATGATCCCGAGGCTTCTGAGCGTCATGTTCTGAGGCCTTCCCTGATCGTCACACGGGAAGTCCTCAGAGAGCGCGTAGCCGAGGCCCATGTGCACCGCGCCTTCGATCTGGCCCTCGCACAACATGGGATTGACGGCCCTTCCCACGTCGTGCACGGCAACCACTTTTTCGATCCTACCCGTCTCCCGGTCCATGACCACGAGCTGGGCTGCGTAGGAGAATATGGCGTGGATCACCGGGTTCTCGAGGCCTTCGTCCAGCGAATTCGTCCAGTCCACGCGGTACTCGCCCTCGTAGTCCACGCCTGGGCGGCAGCCGTCGGCAAGCGCGCGCCGACAGGCGTCAGCGACGGCGCCCGCTCCCATGACCGTGCCCCGAGAACCGGTTGTCTGGCCGGCACCGAGCTCCCGGGTGGTGTCGACGACGACGCGCACACGACCGGGATCGACGCCCAGCTCCTCGACCGCAACCTGGAGCGCGACCGTGTGGACACCTTGGCCCATCTCGGTCCAGCAGTGCCGGACTTCCACTTCGCCGTCCTCAAAGAACCGGACAACTGCCTTGATGACCTCCAAAAAGCCGTTCCCGAGACCCGAGTTCTTCAGCCCGAAGCCGAGGCCCACGGCCTTAGCCTGCTCCAAGGCCAGTTCGTACGCGGGCTTTATGGCCTCGAGGCACGCTCGTGCGCCGAGCGATCCGGCGTCCATCACTTGTCCCGGACCCCAGACGACTCCCGGCGTGACGGCGTTGCGAAAGCGCATCTCCCACCGGTCCATGCCGATCTCGGCCGCAAGGCGGTCGATGGAGCCTTCCATGGCGAACTGCGCCTGGTTGGCGCCAAAGCCTCTGAACGCGCCGCAGACAGAATTGTTGGTTCGTACGGCGACAGCCTCGACGTCGATCGTCGGTAAGCGGTAGGGACCCGAGGCGTGCCCCGCGGCACGTTCGAGAACCTTCATGCCGACAGACGCGTAAGGACCTGAGTCGCCGATCATGCGCGCCTTCAGCGCCGTGAGCATGCCGTCGTCGTCGCAGCCGACCCAGTACTCCATGCGGATCGGATGGCGCTTGGGGTGGATGAGGAGCGACTCCTCGCGCGACAGCGTGCATTTCACAGGTCGCTGCAACTTAAAGGCGGCGAGCGCAGTCTGGGCCTGGTTGGACATGTCCTCCTTGCCGCCGAAGGCTCCGCCATTGGACACCAGCTCCACGACAATCTTGTCTGCCGGAACCGCGAGCACGGCGGCGATCTGGTCCCGATCGTCCCAAACCCCCTGGCCGCCCGAGAACACCTTCAAGGTTCCCTCGGGCCCAGGCACGGCGAGGGTCGACTCCGGTTCCAAGAAGGCATGCTCGACCCGCTGGGTCTGGAACACCTCGTGCACCGTGTGAGGAGAAGCGGCCAAAGCGGCCTCGACATCCCCACGCCGGTAAACCGAGCGGGAAAGCACGTTGCCGTCGAGCTCCCAGACGGCATCCTCGGGATCGTCGATCGCCGCCACGGCGTCGGTCAAAGGGCGCAGCGGCTCGTAGGAGACATCGACCAGTTGGGCCGCCCGCCTCGCGGTCTCTCTCGAATCGGCGACGACGATGGCGAGGACATCACCCAGGTATGAGGTACGGCCTCCTTCGGGGATGAAAACGGGCCAGTCGGTGTAGATGATCCCGACGCGCAGGTCTCCCGGCAGGTCGGCAGCGGTGAACACGGCCTCGACGCCGGACAGCGCACGGGCCGCGGAGGTGTCGATCCTGACGACGTCGGCCCTGGCGTAGTCCGCGAGCCGCAGCGCGCCGTGCAACATGCCGGGAACCCGCAGATCGTCGACGTAAGCGCGGTCACCGAGGGCGAGCTCGGTGCCCTGGTACCTGGCACCGCGAGACCCGACACCACCCGGCAGCATGGCCTCCGGAGTCTCACCCGCGGCAAGTATCTCGACGGCGTCGAGGATCTTGGTGTAGCCGGTGCAGCGGCACAGGTGTGCGCCAAGGAAACGAGCTGCCTCTTCGCGGGTGAGAGCGGACCCTTTTTTGTCGATGAGCGCCTTCACGCGCACGAGTATGCCCGGAGTGCAAAATCCGCACTGGAGCGCTCCGGTCGCAGCAAAAGCGGCCGCGAAGCGCTCCCTTTCCGCCCTGTCAAACCCCTCCAGGGTCGTTATGGACTTGCCCTCCACCCGCTCGAGCGAGATCTGGCAGCTCACCGACGCCTTCCCGTCGATCAACACGGTGCAGCACCCGCACTGGCCCGAGGGGGAGCAGCCGTCCTTCGGCGAGGTCACGCCCAGCTCCTCACGCAAGGCGGCGAGCAGATGAGGGTGGTCGCCCACCTCGACAGGTCGGCCATTGAGCGTGAATTGCGTCATCGGCTGCGGGCTCCCCCTAGCGCCAAGTCGGCCCGCGCCCCAAGGCACGGAACCTTTGCACCACTGCCACGGTACCGGATCGCGAGACCGGCTTGGCTGTTGAACCAACCGGCGGCCTGCCCGAATTGGCTCTGCGCCATCAGTCCAGCGTGAACAACGTCCCAGTCTCGCCGTGAAGAGCGCGAGCCACGTTTTCCGGGTTCGTCACGATCGCCGAGGTTCCGCCGTTTGACAGGTAGTTCACGATCGCTTGGATCTTCGGCGCCATGCTGCCCTTTGCGAAATGCTTGCCCTCTTCGAGGTAAGCCTTCGCCTCGGCCAGGGTCAGGTGGTCGACCTGGGTTTCCTCAGGAGTGCCGAAGTTCAGGGCCACCTTCTCGACCGCGGTCGAGATGATGAGAAGGTCAGCCCCCAGATTGTTGGCCAAAAGGGCGGACGCCAGGTCCTTGTCGATGACCGCGGCGACACCTTGCAGATCCCCATCCGGGTCCGCGACCACTGGGATCCCGCCGCCGCCCACCGTGATCACCACGATGCCGGCCGCGATAAGCGCCTTGATGGAGGGCAGCTCGACGATGCGCAGGGGCTGCGGCGACGCCACGACTCGCCGGTACCCCCGATTGGCATCGTTGACGATGTCCCAGCCCTCCTTGCGACGCCGTTCAGCCTGCTGCTCGTCCATGAAACCGCCGATCGGCTTGCTCGGGTTCTTGAACGCCGGGTCGTCGGCGGCGACTTCTGTCTGACAAATGACAGTTGCCGCCTTGCGGTCCATGCCCAGGCGTCGGAACTCGTTGCACAGGTTCTGTTGCAACGCGTAGCCAATCGCACCCTGGCTGTCAGCACCGCAGACGTCGAGTGGGACCTCGTGCATCTCGTGGGCCGCAAGCTCCGAACGGCGCAGGATGAAGCCCACTTGTGGGCCGTTGCCGTGGCTGATGGCGACGTTCCAGCCCTCGCGGATCATGGCGACGATGTGGTGGCAAGTCTCCTTGGCGGCGATGTACTGGTCCTGCACGGACTCGTGCTGCTTGTCTTTGATGAGCGAGTTGCCACCGATGGCTACTACGGCCGTACCAGGATTTTCGAACAAGGTTGTCATTGGATCAGCTCCGTCAGCTCATTGTCAGAGCCATCACTGCCTTTTGGGCGTGAAGGCGGTTCTCTGCCTGGTCGTAGACGATCGATTTCGGGCCGTCAATCACCGCGTCGGCGACCTCGACGTTGCGGTCAGCCGGCAGCGGGTGCATGTAGATGGCGTCGTCGTTGGTGAGCGCCATGCGCCGCTCGTCGGTGATCCAAGAGCCGTACTTCTCGATGAGGCGCTTGTCCTCTTCGGGGTCTTGGGTTGTCAAAAGGGCGCCCCAGCTCTTGGCGTAGATGACGTCGGTGCCTTTGAAGCCTTCGTCGAAATCGTCCATCACCTCGAAAGAAGCATGCGCCTTGCGGGCGTTCTCCCGCCCCTGCTCCATGATCTCCGGCATGAGCTTGAACTCCGGCGGGTGCACGAGACGCAGGTTCATGCCGAAACGCGGAAGGAGCAGGACGAGGCTCTGGGCCACGCTGACGGGCTTGGAGTAGCTCGATGCGGCTGCCCAGCTAACCGTTGCCGTTTTCCCGCGTGGATCACCGAAGTGCTCGATGATGGTCATAATGTCGGCAAGGGCCTGGTGCGGGTGGTAGATGTCACACTGCATGTTCAAAACGGGCACCCGGCTCGCCTCGGCGACGTCGCGCTGGTACTTGTTTCCTGTGCCCCAGTCGCACTGGCGGATGGCGATGCCGTCGTTGTAGCGGCCGAGGATCTCCCCGATCTCCTTGGCGGTGTCGCCGTGAGCGATCTGGGTCGTCTTGGACTCGATGAACTGGGCGTGCCCGCCGAGCTGGGCCATGCCAGCCTCGAACGAGGTGCGAGTACGGGTGCTCGAGAAGAAGAAAAGCATGGCGAGCACTTTGTCCCTCAGATAGGCGTGAGGCTCGCCCAGGGCACGGGCCCGCTTCAGGGCGAAAGCAACGTCGAGGAAGGTGTCGAGCTCGTCCTTGGTGAAGTCCTGGAGGGTGATCACGTCCCGGCCACGAAGGTGCGTCTGCATGGCTCCTCCTACTCGATCGCGCCGAGGATCAGAGAAAGAAGCGCCATGCGCATGACGACGCCGTTGAAGGCCTCGACCCAGTAGCGGGCATGGCGGGTGGAGTCGACGTCGGGGGGCAGCTCGTCCATGCGAGGCAGCGAGTGCAAGATGATGGCGTCGCTCTTGGCCTTCTCCCGGAGAAGATCGCGCGTGACGCGGTATGCCACAGGCGTGAGGCCTTTGTCCTCGGTGGCTTCGTCGCGCGAGACGGTGTAGTCGGCCTGCACAACAGGCTCCATGTAGATGACGTCCGCGTCCGCGATGCAGCTCGCGACGCTCTCCTTCTCGGTGTATTGGACGTTGACCTCGTTGAGCTCGGCCTTGAACTCGTCGAGCAGCGACATGTCCGGTGGGCCGACGACGAAGGCTTCGACGTCGAACTGAGAGAACGCGTAAAGGATCGAGTGCATGGTCCGCATGCGCATGTCGCCAACGCAGAGGAACTTGAGACCGTCGAGATGCCCTTTTTGCTGCCAGACCGTGTAGAGGTCGGTAAGAACCTGGGTCGGGTGCTCGCCCCAACCGTCACCGCAGTTGATGACCGGGACCGAAGCCCACTTTGCGGCTTCTTGCGGGGCGCCCTGCTGGAAGTGGCGCATCGCGATGACATCGCCGTAGTACTCGAGCATGTGGACGGTGTCTTTGATCGTCTCTTGGTAAAAGTCGCCGGCGCGGGTCATCTTGGCGTCCGAAAAGCCAAGTACGTGGCCACCGAGGCGGTGCATAGCGGCCTCGGTCGCGAGGCGGGTCCGCGTGCTCGGCTGGTAGAAGGCCGTGAGAAGGGTCTTGTGTCTCAGCAGGTCCCCGTTCCGCCGTTCCGCCGCGAACGGCTTGAGCCGATCGGCTACCGAGAAGATCTGGAAGTACTCCTCTCGCTCCATGTCCTTCAAGGACAAGATGTCTCGACCGAGGAAACTCCTCATGTCGCTATCCCCTTTCGTTTCGCTGATCGATGGGCCCTCGCGCGCGTCTAAGGGGCGCGGCACGTGCCTGCTCAAGCCATCCTGCCGGGCAAGGGCTCACAAAGGTAGGGTCCTTTGGCCTCACCTTACAAGCCATTGTGCACTGGCGCGTGTCTCAATCCCACAGCCTCTGCGCGCGTCGCGCGAGCTCGAGGTGGGCGGCTCGCAGGTCCACGCCGACGAGAGAGCCGCAGGTCACAACCGCCTCGCCGCCCACAAAAAGATGGCTCACGTGCCTGGCCGGACCGAGAACGAGCCCTGCCACGGCGTCCGCGATGTCGGCGATATCGTCGGCTGGGAAGACGGCGATGTCGGCCGGCGACCCCACCGCCAACCGGCCCAGATCGGGCCGCCCCAGGCACCTCGCACCGCCCGAAGTGGCAAGCTCGAGCGCTTCGCGGGGCGAAAGGGCCTCAGGCTGTCCCGAGCGAAGGCGGGCGAGAAACAGCGCCTGCTTCAACTCCGGAAGAAGGTCACCGCCTTCGCTTGAGGCGACGCCATCGACACCGAGCCCAACCGGCGCGCCGGCGTCGAGGAGGTCCCGGACCGGACAAAAGCCTGACCCCAGGCGGCCATTCGAGCTCGGACAATGAGCGACTCCCGCTCCGGCGGCACCGATCCTTGACACCTCGGAGGCGTTGAAGTGGATGCCGTGGGCGTACCACACGTCTTTGTCGAGCCATCCGAGCTCCTCGACGACGTCAAGGGGACGTGCCCCAAAACGCGCCAGGCAGTCGCGCTCCTCGGCGAGCGTCTCGGCGAGGTGGGTATGAAGCCGCAGGCCGAGCCTGCGGGCTAACAGAGCGGACTCCTTCATGAGCTCGGTGGTCACAGAGAACGGGCTGCACGGCGCTACCACGACCGAGACCCGATCGCCGTCGTGCAGCCTTGCGACTACCGACTCGGTCGAGGCGAGGATGGCGTCGGTGCGCTCGACGACGTCGTCTGGAGGCAACCCGCCGGCACTGCGGCCGAGGTCCATTGAGCCGCGGGACAGGTGCAGCCGGACGCCTATCTCTGCACGGGCCGCGGCAATGGCGTCGAAGACCGAGTCGTCACCGTGGGGCACGACGTAGTGATGGTCGGCAACCGTCGTAGCCCCGCTCAGGGCAAGCTCGGCCAGGCCGACCGTCGCCGCCACCTGAACATCTTCGACAGAGATCCGTGCCCAGACCGGGTAGAGCTCTTGGAGCCAGGCGAACAGGTCGCAACTCGTCGCACGACCGCGGGTGAGCCACTGGTACATGTGATGGTGGGTGTTGACCAGCCCGGCGGTGATTATCCCTCCGTCGCAGTCGACCACCTCGTCACCAGGTAGCGGCGCTATAGACCCGATCTCGGTGATGAGGCCACCTTCGACCGCGACATCGCCTGGGAAGCGTGCCCCTCGGAGAACCATTCGTGTGGTCACACCTTCTCCTACAGTCCGCCCCGACAAGCTGTCAACTGACACAAAACGCACTCGGGCGGTTAACTCAGATGCAGGGCGTTTGCCGGAATCGGCCCGACCGGCCAGAATCAGTTGGTGAATATCTACGGACTCGATTCAGAAGTCGTCGACCCCGCCGCCGTCGAGCGGACAGCACGTCGTTTTCGCGAGCAGCAGATCGTGTTGCCAACATTCGGCCAGCTCGCGGACCCGCGCACTGCGCCCCCAGCCCAGCGCGCGCAACTAGGTAATGTCAACCGAAATGCTGCCTCACCTGCGAACCTGTGGCGCATCCACTGGTACAACAAGGTCGACGGTGGCTTGACTGAAGTTCCCGAGCACGTCGTGCTGCCTCGTGAACTGACCGGCGTCGACGCGCGCGATTGTCGTCGCCTTCGGTGACCGCTTTCCCATGATCGGAGCCCACAAGGTGCTCGCGGCCTACGGCTGCCTCGTTCCCAGGCTGGCGACAGGCACCTTCGACCCCACCCGGCACCGGGCGATCTGGCCGTCGACAGGCAACTACTGCCGCGGAGGCGTGGCCGTCTCGAGGGTTATGGGCTGTCGGGGCGTGGCCGTGCTGCCTGAGGGAATGAGCCGCGAGCGCTTCGACTGGCTCGAGCACTGGGTCGTCGACGAGAGCGACATCATCAAGACACCTGGCACCGAGAGCAACGTCAAGGAGATCTACGACCGCTGCCACGAACTCGCCCAGGACCCCGACAACGTGATCTTGAACCAGTTCTGCGAGTTCGGTAACCACATCGTCCACCGTCTAGCGACGGGTGCCGCGCTCGAGCGAGTCGTCGAGCATCTGTCAGCCTCGCAGCCGGAACTCAAGGTCCGCGGCTTCGTGTCCGCGACCGGGTCAGCCGGCACCATCGGAGCCGGGGACCACCTGAAGGACAGGTTCGGGTCGCTCACCGTTGCGGTCGAAGCGCTCGAGTGCCCCACCTTGTTGAACAACGGATTCGGTGAGCACAACATCCAGGGCATCGGCGACAAACACGTGCCCTTGATCCACAACGTCATGGGAACCGATGTCGTGGTCGCCATCTCCGACAAGGCCACCGACTCGATGAATGTGCTCGCGAACACCCACGAGGGCCGGAGTTACCTGGCGAACCGTGGCGTTTCGTCAGAAGTCCTCGCGGCCATCACATCGTTCGGCCTCTCGAGCTGGTGCAACGTTCTGGCCGCGATCAAGTTTGCGAAGCGGCTCCACCTGGGCGAGGACGACCTCGTCGTGACTGTCGCCACCGACGGCGCCGCCATGTACGGCAGCGAGCTCGCCGACGCCGTAAAGCGCGACTGGCCCGACGGTTTCAGCGAGCTGTCGGCAGCCCAGGTCTACGGTGAGCATCTGCTCGGCGCAGGTGAGGACCACCTCTTGGAGTGCAAGGACGTCGACCGGGACCGGATATTCAACCTGGGCTACTACACCTGGGTAGAGCAGCAAGGCGTCTCGATCGAGGAGTTCCAGGCCCGCCGGGAGCAGACTTTCTGGCGTTCCCTGCTCGACATGGTCCCAGTCTGGGACAACTTGATCACCGAGCTGAACGCCCGCTCGGGCGCGGACGCGTCCGTCTGACTGCTCATCAAAGGCCGAGCTGTCGGAGCACCTCGTCGGTGTGTTCACCGAGGCGGGGCGGTTGCCTCCTGTAGCTGACCGGACTGGAGTGCAGGCGCATAGGGTCGGCGACCTGCGCCAGCGAGCCGCGGCCCACCACGCCGCCAACGCGCACGACAGCGTCCAGCCCGAGCCGCTCGGCGAGCGCGAAGGCTTCGCCGATATCGTTCACGAGCCCGGAGGGGACTCGTGCCGCCTCCAGGCGCTCGATCCACACTGCCGCCGGGCGGAGGCGAAGTTTTTGCCCGATGAGCTCGGACAACTCCTCACGGTGTACAACGCGAGCTGGGTTGGTGGCAAAACGCTCATCCGACGACAGCCAGTCCATCTCGAGCACGCCGGCGAGGGCAGCAAACTGGCCGTCGTTGCCGACGGCCACCACGAGGGGTCGGTCGGCTGCGGCGAACATCTCGTAGGGCGCGATCGCAGGGTGACGATTGCCGATCGCTTGCGGCGACTCGCCCGTGGTGAGGTAGGTCGAGGCCTGGTTGACTAGCCCGGCTAGAAGACAGGACATGAGGTCGACCTCGACCCGCTGACCCTTCCCCGTAGAAGATCGCGCCAACAACGCGGCAAGGATGGCGTTCGTGGCAAAGAGCCCGGTGAGCACGTCTGCGACCGCGACCCCTACTTTGGTCGGCTCACCTGGCTCTGGTCCGGTGATGTGCATGAGTCCGCCGACAGCTTGAACGATGAAGTCGTAGCCGAGGAGAGAGGCGCCGGCACCTTTGGTCCCGAACCCAGACACGGTGCAGAAGACGACTCCAGGGTTGGCCTTGGACAGCTCCTCATAGGAAAGTCCGAGGCGCTCCATCGTGCCGGGCTTGAAGTTCTCCACGATGACATCGGCCTTTTCCGCAAGGCGTCTCGCCGCATGCCGTCCGCTCGCCGTCTTGAGATCAAGAACGATGCTGCGCTTGTTCCGATTTATCGCCAAGTAATAGGCGCTTTCTCCTTCTACATAGGGCGGCCCCCAGGCCCGGGTGTCATCGC
Source organism: uncultured Acidimicrobiaceae bacterium (assembly GCA_963779425.1). Taxonomy (GTDB): domain Bacteria; phylum Actinomycetota; class Acidimicrobiia; order Acidimicrobiales; family Bog-793; genus Fen-455. The sequence continues at coordinate 855,019 of CAVZYD010000007.1, read as the reverse complement.
CTGTGCCGGGGCGCTCGACTTTTACGACGTCCGCCCCGAGGTCGCCTAGCAGCATGGTCGCCAAGGGACCAGCGAGCACCCGGGAGAAGTCGGCTACCAGCAGGCCACGGAGGGCGGTCGGGAAATCGGCTTGGTCCATCGCTTTGCGAGGCTAGTGCCGCGGCGAGGGGGATCCCCCAACTCACGGGCTTTTTCAAGTACTTTCGGCCGGTGATGCTATTTTCGAACAGCTTTTTGATGAGTGAGCGATGAGCGGCCAACCCCCTCGACACCGCCGTAGCTCGGGACGAGGAGAACAAGGCACAGGAATGAGGCACCGTCTCCAGGGCCTGCCGCGCGGGCAGCTCATTGGCCTCGGTGTCGGCTCGGCCGTGATCGTCGTGCTCGTCGTCGTCGTGCTCGTGGCCGCCTTGACAGGCGGCGGCACCAAGGCGGGCGGGCACTCCTCGACCACCACCACCTCCCCCACCGGCTCATCCACAACAACGACGCGGCCACATTCCACTCTCGTCGCGAAGAACTGCCCGCTCACGGGCGTGCCTGCCCCCGGTGGCAAGATCCCCCAGCGCCCCGCGCTGGCCGTGAAGATCGGCAATGACCCGGCCTCACGGCCGCAGAGCGGACTGGACAACGCCGACATCGTCTACGAGGAGATGGCCGAAGGCGGCATCACCCGATACCTTGCCGTCTTCCAGTGCCAGAGCGCACCGCTGATCGGTCCCATACGGTCAGTGCGCTGGGACGACTGGCATGTGCTGCAGCAGTACGGCCACGCCATTCTTGCTTACAGCGGCGGGATCTCTTATTGGATGCAAGCGGCCGCCTCGCTATCCTGGATCTACAACGCCAACGGCAGCATCTACCCCACGGCCAACGCCTACTACCGCTATGCCTCGGACACTCCGCCCGCCAACCAGGGTCCGCCCTATAACTACTACAGCTCGACCTCGGCGCTCTGGGCGCTCTTCCCGAAGGTCAAGGCTCCCCCACCGCAGCTGTTCAAATTCTCCAAGATCTTGCCCAAAGAAGCCAAGCCGGACTCTTCCGCGTCGATCGACTTCTCCGGCTCTTCGCCCGTCGTCTGGCAGTGGAGCGCGACGCTGCGCAAGTGGCTGCGCTTTTACGACACCCAGCCTGACACAGATCCCTCGGGGCACCAGTTCCAGGCAACCGATGTCGTGATCCAAATCGTCCCGACCGAGAAAGGCCCCTACAACGAGAGCGGGCCGGACAGCCCCGACGTCGAGAGCCTCATGACCGGGACGGGTACCGCGTACGTCCTTCGCGACGGGTCGATAGAAACGGGCACCTGGAGCCGCCCTACGGGCTTCGCCATCACCAAGTTCACCTTCCCGAACGGCAAGCCGATGCGGCTCCAGCCTGGAAACGTATGGTACGAGATCGTCCCCAACTACGTTCCGGTCAGCTTCACGAAGTGAGCTGACGCCGTGGCGCAAGCCTCGATCGAGCCAGCAGAGAGTTATCGGGGTCTCTCGTACTGGTTCGACAGCCTGCCCGAGTCGGTACAAGGTCGCCCTCTGAGCCGGGACATCGAGGTCGACGTCGCCATTGTCGGCGCCGGCTACACTGGCTTGTGGACGGCCTACTACTTAACAAAAGCGGACCCGAGCGCAAAAGTGGTCGTGCTCGAGCGTGACACTTCCGGTTTTGGGGCCTCGGGCCGAAACGGCGGCTGGTGCTCGGCCATGTTCGCGACGTCTTCTGCCAAGCTTGTCCGGATCTATGGCCGAGAAGCCGAACAACGCCTTCGAAAAGAGCTCGAGCGCACCGTGGACGAGGTCGGTGCGGTCTCGGCCGAGGAGGGAATCGAATGTCACTTCCGAAAGGGCGGCCAGGTCATGCTCGCCCGAAATGCCGCACAATTGCAGCGGGCGCGCGAAGAGGTCGAACAAGCTCGGTCCCTCGGCGTCGGTGACGACGACCTGAGGCTGCTCAGTGCCGGCGAGGCCGGTGAGCTCGTGCGCGCCACTCGGGTGCTCGGCGCCGTCTACACCCCGCACTGCGCTTCTGTTCACCCGGCTCGTCTGGCAAGCGGCCTTGCTGCAAGTCTCGAACGCCGCGGGGTCACGATCTTCGAGAAGACGGCGGCTCTCGAGATCCGCCCCGGCCGTGTCGTCACCGCGCAGGGGCTAGTCCGCGCCCAGGCTGTGGTGAGGGCCACAGAAGGCTACAGCGCGCAGTTCCGAGGAGCCCATAGGGATGTGATCCCCTTCTACTCGCTCATGATCGCGACCGAGCCCCTGGATCCGACCGTTCTCGACGAGATCGGGCTGCGCAACGGGGAGACCTTCGCCGACATGCGCCACCTGGTCATATACGGCCAGCGCACCTTTGAAGGTCGCATCGCCTTCGGCGGCCGCGGAGCCCCCTACCATTACGCCTCGCGCATCAGACCGGGCTATGACAACGACAGTCGGATTCATTCTCAGGTCCACAAGACCCTCGTCGATTTGTTCCCTGCCTTGAGCGGGACGCGGGTCACCCACCGCTGGGGCGGACCGCTCGGCATCGCCCGGGATTGGCACCCTTCGGTCGGCTTCGATCGTGCGACCGGGCTCGGATGGGCGGGTGGTTACGTCGGAGACGGCGTGGCGGTTGCGAACCTCGCTGGCCGTACCCTGGCGGCGCTCATCACAGGCACAGACGATGACTGCACGCGGCTGTGCTGGGTGGGCCACCGCTCCCGACGCTGGGAGTCCGAGCCGCTTCGCTGGGTCGGGGTCAACTGCGCCCTACGGGCAATGGCATCGGCCGACCGGGCCGAGGAGCGCTCCGGGCGCGCCTCACGACTCGCGAGCGCCCTGAGCCCTCTGATTGGCGGATGAGGACCGCTCAGAGCGCCCGAACGGCCTTTTCCAGCACGGAAAGTCCGTCGTTCAAAAGGTCGTCAGATATCACCAGAGGGGGCAAAAGGCGCACGGAGTTGTCGTAGGTGCCCGCCCTCAGCAAGATGATGCCCTCCGAATGGCAGGCGGCGAGCACCCTGGACGCTGCGGCGGCGTCGGGCTCTTTGCTCTGCGGGTCGGTGACGAACTCGAGCGCCGCCATGGCGCCTATGACACGGACATCGCCTATGGCAGGCACCTGCTCGCCGAGGCTGCCGAGCCGAGCCTTGAAAATCTCACCGAGGTGCCGGGCTCGCCCCACGAGGTCGCGTGACTCGATCTCTGCGAGCGCTCCCAGTGCCGCGGCGCAAGAGACGGGATTGCCACCGAAAGTCGAGCCAAGGCCGCCGGGATGGACGGCGTCCATGACGTCCGCCCTGCCCGTAATACCGCCGATGGGAAGCCCTCCGCCAAGTCCCTTCGCCGTCGTGATGAGGTCAGGGACGACGCCGAAGTGCTCGCAGGAGAACATCTCTCCTGTCCGGGCCATGCCGGCTTGCATCTCGTCCGCGATGAAGACGATCCCGTGCTCCTTGCAGTATTCGGACAGTCTCGGGAGGAACCCGTCGCCGGGGATGATCACGCCACCTTCTCCCTGCACCGGTTCGACGAGCACGCAGGCGATCCGGTTACCACCGATCTGCTTGTCCATCGCCGCGATCGCCAGGTCCGCACAAGCTTCGCCACAGCGCTCGGGGGGCGCCCCGGCCGCGCAGCGATAGGGATAGCTGAAGGGCACCCGGTAGACCTCAGGGGCAAACGGGCCGAAACCCGACTTGTAGGGCATCGCCTTGGCGGTGAGCGACATCGTGAGCAACGTCCGGCCGTGGAAGGCGTGGTCGAACACGACGACGGCCTGGCGGCCGGTGAAGGACCGGGCAATCTTCACGGCGTTCTCGACCGCCTCGGCGCCGGAGTTGACAAAGAAGCTGCGTTTCTCGTCCGGACCAGGAGCCAGGGCGTTCAGGCGCTCTGCCAACTCGATGTAACCCTCGAAACCAGTCACCTGGAAGCAGGTGTGGGTGAAACGCTGCACCTGCTCGGTGACGGCCTCCACGACCAATGGAGCGCTCGAGCCGACGTTCAGCACGGCGATCCCGCCACCGAGGTCGATGAAGGAGTTGCCGTCGACGTCGACCACGATGCCACCCGAGGCACGTTCGGCGAAGATCGGCATCGTGGCCCCCACGCCCGCCGGCAGCGATGCCTTCCTGCGGGCCGCCAGCTCCAACGAGCGGGGCCCGGGGATGGCCGTCCTTATCTCGCGCGCCTGCGGGATCACGACAGGTTCCACCACGATCACCACCTGGCGTCGGGCGAGCGGCCACCCACGGCGGCTACGCTCGCGTCGGTTCGATTGCGCGTCGAGCTTACCGACGGTGGCCTGCGCTGCCAACGTGAGGGGCACGACGCTGGGCGACGGTTCCCCGGCTGGCTCGACGAGCTGGCCCGGTGGGTCCACTTTCGGGAGTCGAAGTTCCAGATATGCTCCGGCCGTGCTGATCGCAGGCCTCCATCACTTGGCGCACATCTCTCTCGTCGCGCGAGCGAGCGGTCATGCCCATACGACAGCCCAGAGCAAGATCACCTTCTTCCAGGCGATCGTCCTCGGCGTCCTGCAAGGGGTGACTGAGCTCTTCCCGGTCTCGAGCCTGGGCCACACAGTGGTGTTCCCGGCCCTGTTCAACTGGCACAACCTGGTTGCCTCCGAGAGCAAGCCGGAGTCGTTCTGGCTCGCTTTTGTCGTCGCACTCCATGTGGGGACAGCGCTGGCTCTTGTCGCTTTCTTCTGGCGAGAATGGCTTGCCATCGTCACCGGCCTGTTTCACTCTGTTCGCACTCGAACGATCACGACGCCGACCGAGCGGCTCGGTTGGCTCCTCGTCGTGGCGACGATCCCGGCCGGCATCACGGGCCTCCTTTTCGAGCACGAGCTGCGCGTCCTTTTCACCAAGCCGCTCGCAGCTTCGATCTTCCTCGTGATCAACGGCTTCATCCTCTTTGGGGGAGAGGTCGCCCGCCGACGTGCGCTCGATGCGTGAGCGCCAACGCCACCTTGCGCCGAGAAAGGAGCTCGACTTCAAAGAAGCCGCAGTGATCGGGACGGCTCAAGTGCTGGCACTGCTTGCAGGAATAAGCCGTTCGGGCGTCACCATGGTCGCCGGCCTCGTCCGTGGGCTCGACTACGAGGACGCAGCCCGTTTCTCGTTCCTGCTCGCAACGCCGGTGATCCTGCTCGCCGGGAGTCGTCAAGATCCCCGACCTGCTCGGCCCGCTCGGTGACGGCGTCCGCGCGCCAGGCACTCGTCGGAGCCCTGTGCGCCTTCGTCGCAGCCTTCGTCTCGGTCGCATTTTTGACCAGGTACTTCAAGACGCGGACCCTGTGGCCCTTCGGCCTGTACTGCGTCGTGGCGGGAACCTTCTTCATCGTCCGCTTCGCCTGAAAGCCACCAGCCGTAGTCTGGCGCCATGGCCATCTACGACGCCCCTATCCACTCGCTGCAAGGCGAGCCGCTTGACCTTCACCGTTTCGAGGACAAGGCGATGCTGATCGTCAACGTGGCATCACGCTGCGGGCTCACGCCCCAGTACTCCGGTCTCGAGGCCCTGCAGAGGCATTACGCCGGGCGCGGCTTCACCGTGCTCGGTGTCCCCTGCAACCAGTTCGGGGGCCAAGAGCCCGGATCGGCAGAGGAGATCGAGGCCTTCTGCTCAACCACCTACGGAGTCAGCTTCCCGATGACCGAGAAGCTCGAAGTGAACGGGTCGGGTCGCCATCAGCTCTACGCGCGAGCTGACACAAGTCGCCGACGGACAGGGAGAAGCCGGCGACATCCAGTGGAACTTCGAGAAGTTCCTCGTCGCTCCCGGTGGCCGGTCCATTGTCCGTTTCCGGCCGACGACCGAACCCGAGACTCCAGAAGTCGTCACGGCCATCGAGTCCGTGCTGCCGGGCTGAGTGCTCGGCCTCGCCATTGAATCCGATCGAGATCGGGAGCCACTGTGGCCGATGTAAGCGGAGATCTCGTGGTGACACGGAGGCTCACCATCCCCGCGAGCGAGCTCCAGTGGCGCTTTTCAGGAAGTGGCGGTCCGGGCGGGCAACATGCAAACACCTCCAACACCAAGGTGATGCTGACCTGGAACCTCGAGAGTCCGAGGCACTCACGGAGTTCCAACGGTCGCGCCTGCTCGCCGAGCTCGGCCCTGTCGTGCGGGTCGTGGCCGTCGACGAACGCTCCCAGACACGCAACCGGGACCTCGCCTTGGAACGCCTGCGCGAACGAGTGCGAGCCGCCCTCGTCGTGCCCGCCCAACGACACCCGACAGCACCAACGAGGTCCTCGGTCAACCGACGACTCGCCGACAAACGCCTCCGATCGGAGCGCAAGACGGCACGGCGCCTCGAGCCTGAGCCGGAGGACTAGGCGACTTCGACCGGACCGACAGCGCTGGCGTGATACGCCGGCGCTCCCAGGCGAGACGGAGCACCGCCGTCCACAACACCGACGAGCCAGTTTCGCAAGATCACATACGCCAGGACCGATATTCTCAAGTGGGCACGCGGGATGTCCGGGGGCCTCGTCGGGGCAGCGGATCCAGGATCGATCCTGAGCACGTCGATCACGCTTTATCCGACAGGGAGGGCTGGAGCGACAAGGATCATGGCAGTGGATACCGCCGAAACGGCGACAGCCAGCACCTCTGCACGACCCGACGCGGCCGGAGCTGACGCTGCCGCGTCCGCAACGTTCGCAGTCGAGGGGTTCGCCCAAGACCCAGGGACGCCCGGGGAGAGGCAAGAGGGAAGATCCGGCCGTCAGTTTGCCGCCGCTGGCGCACTCGCGGGTATCTGCCTGGCGGCCTTCCTCTTATGGGCGGCGACCCATCCCACGGGCCAGGGCGACGTCAGCAAGGTGGAAGTACTCGTCAACCTCGCTGCCGCCGCTCTCGCGGCCGTCAGCTGCTTCGTGTTCGGTCGCCGCGCGGCGCCGCGAGGCTCGCGCTGGCCTGGATGTGGATCGGTGCCTTCGCCACCCTCTGGGCCGTCGGAGAGGCGATCGTCACCTTTTACGACTTCGCGCGGAACGGTGTCATCCCGTTCCCATCCGCGGCCGACGCGGGCTTGCTAGTCGCGATGCCGCTCGCAGCCATCGGTGTCCTGCTCTTCCCCTCGGCACCAAGGCTCGGGGTGTCGAGGGCGCGTATGCCACTCGACGGTGTCATCGTGGCGGGCTCGCTACTGATCTTGAGCTGGACCACTGCGCTCGGGACCGTTTACCACTCCGGCTCGGGCAGCGTCTTTTCCCAAGCAGTGGGGCTTGCCTACCCGATCAGCGACGTGATCGTCGCCACCGTAGGCATCAGCGTCCTTGCCCGAGGCCGCAACCGCCAGCGCGTTGCGCTCGTGCTCGTCGTCGTCGGCTTGGTCTGCTTCACGGCCACCGACAGCAGCCTCGCCTACCTGGGCCACATGAGCTCTTTCCGCTACGACACCCTCGTCGATGCCGGTCGCGTGGCCGGTCTGCTCCTCATAGCTCTCGCTCCCCTGTGGTCAAGGGAACCTGCAGTGAGCGACCAAGACGAGACCGAGGGCCCGTCGTTGTGGCAGGTGGCTCTCCCTTACTTCTTCTTGGCCATCGCCATCACGGCCGCCGCCATCAAGGACACCCAGACGCACCACCTAGGCCTTTTCGTCGTGATCGCCGGCCTTGTGCGTCATCGCCGCCGTACTCACCCGCCAGGTGCTCACGATGGTCGAGAACCTCCGCCTCACAGGCCAGATGCGTTACGCCGTCAGCACGTTGCGGGCCAACCAGGTCGAGCTCGTCCACTTCGCCCTTCACGACTCGTTGACCGGGCTGCCGAATCGTGTGCTTTTCGGCGACCGCATCGAGCACGCTCTCGCCCGGCGCGCTTCGCCAACCCGTCGCGTTGCTGTGCATGCTGTGCGACCTCGACAGCTTCAAGGACGTGAACGACACCCTCGGCCACTCGAGCGGGGACGAGGTGCTCATCGCGGCCGCGGACCGTCTGAGCTCCTGCGTCCGTCCCTCTGATACCGTCGCACGCATCGGAGGGGACGAATTCGCCATTCTCCTTGACGATGCCTCAGGAGTCGATGAGGTGGCTTCGGTCGCCGCCCGCGTGTGTTCCACGATGCGGATACCGTTCACGATCGCCGGACGCGATTTCATCGTGAAGGCAAGTGTCGGCGTGGCCATGGCCAACCAGCAGGACACTCACAGCGAGAAGCTCCTTCAAGATGCCGACGTCGCCCTTTACGCCGTGAAGGATGCGGGGGGCGACGACTACACCTTCTTCGAACCTCGCCTAGGCAAGGCCTACGTCGACCGGCTCGGGCTGCAGGCCGAGCTCTCCGCTGCCTTGGGCAAGGGCGAGATCTTCGTCGAGTACCAGCCGATCGTGGAGATGTCATCGGGCCGCACCGTCGGAGTTGAGGCGCTGCTGAGGTGGCGTCATCCCCGGCGGGGTGTGCTCAAACCGGTGGACTTTCTCGCCATCGCGGAAAACTCGGGAGCCGTGGTCGAAATCGGCGCTTGGGTGACGAGTGAAGCACTGACGCAGCTCTCCGGTTGGCGCCGAGCGCGTTCCGGCCGCTTCCCAACTCTGGATGGCAGTCAACGTCTCGGCTCGTCAGCTCGCAAGTGGTGACCTTGTCGGTGAGATCGCGAAAGCCATCGCGGCGAGCGGACTCGAGCCGGCGGCACTGCATATCGAGTTGACCGAGAGCGCCGTGATCGATCTGGTCGACTGGTCTCTGCTCGTGCTTGGAGACTTGAAAAGGTTGGGGGTGACCCTCGAGATCGACGACTTCGGCACGGGCTACTCCTCCCTCGCATACCTCAAGCAACTGCCTATCGGCGGTGTGAAGATTGACGGTACCTTCGTGGACGGTCTCGGCACAGACCGCCGTGATGCGGTCATCGTCGAAGGTATCGTCTCATTGGCGCATGCTTTGCAACTGAAAGTCGGTGCCGAAGGTGTCGAGACCAGCCGCCAGGTCGAATGGTTAGGAACCCTCGGGTGCGATTATGCGCAGGGCTACCACTGGGCCGCTCCTCTGGCAGCTCGCGATCTGGAGCAGTGGCTGCTCGTTAACTGAGGCGGTCATGAGCCGGAGTACACTCAATGTGACCCCCCAATGCGAGGAGCAGACCTGATGCGACTCAGGCGCAAGATCGTCACCGTCATTGTGAGCGTCGCCTGCGGCCTGGCTCTTGCCGCTTGCGGCCAGCAGGTGGTGGCGAAGGTGAAAGCTGGTGACTCGGTCAAGACAGCTTTGACCGGTGTATTCAACAGCTCCACAACCCGTCTTGACATCACCGCCCAGGACCTACCCGGAATAGCAAGTCTTGCCGACGGCAGCTTCTCTATCGTGATCACGACATCACGAAACCCTGGGACCAGTGCGTCGACCCAAGACGAGTCCGCCGAGCTATCCATCTACCACGGATCCACCGACCTCATGGACCTCTCCACCGTAGGTGGGTCGGATTATTTGAGAGCAGATCTCGCCGACATACTTGTACTTGCCGGCCCGACTGAGTACGCCGCCATCTCGGGCGATCTCAACACATTGGCGGCCCGCCCTGGCTTTGGCTATCTGCACAATCTCCTCCTCGGGCAGTGGCTGGGCATCTCGACGAGCACACTTGTTTCGGCAGCGCAACAGCTGGCAGCCAGCCTGCCATCGGCGGCGGCGTCGATCGCGAATGTGCAAAAGCTCACCCAGAATCTGCAAAAGCTCAGCCAGCTGCGAGTCACCGTCTCGTCTTCTTTCTCTCAGGCGGTACGGACGTGGTTGAGCATCCACCAAGACTCGGCCGACGAGTACTCCGTCACTCTTCCCGTCAGGTCTTTCGCCAATGCACTCGTGAGCGAGCTTGCCAAGCCCGTGGAGGCATTGCTGAACGAGCCGTCCATTTCTAGCGCGGACATTGCAAAAGGGCTCAACGATATCCCCGCCGATCTGTCCCTGAACGCGAACCTCTGGGTAACGAACGGGTCGGTGACAAAGATCCAGGCTTTCATACCCCGCACGACGAGCGGCTATCTCCTCATAGGGGTTTCCCATCCGAGCGCTCCAGTCGCGGCCCCGACTGGTGCGAGCATGCTCACAGCCGGTGACATCACCGCTCTTTACGGCCTCGTGCCGACTGGAGCACTGAAGACCCTGGGGACAGCCGGCGTCGGCTCGGTCAACTTGTAGGCAGCCCGCTCGGGGCTCGGTGCGGCTTGCCCAATGCCCACACCTCTGCACCGCTCACGCGCCTTGTAGGAGGACCGAACGCCGAAGAGAGAACCGCGACGATGGCCCCAGATCCCTTAGCACCGAGGGTCACGACCAGAGCCGTGATTTTGTCCGCCACGACGGCACGGCGGACCGCCAGGTCCGTTGACTGTGTCGCAGGTAGCTTCAGCGTCCCGAGCACTCCTGCGGCAAACACAACTGCGAGCGCATCTACCGGCGGCTCCTCGGTGGAGAGTCCCTGCGGACCGGGAACAATGGCATAGCCGTCTGAGAGCTCGTAGGAAAATCCCCCTTCGGCTTGCCAGACAAGGGGGGTGTCGTCGATCAGCACAGGTGGGTAGTCGCGAACGACGCTGCCCGCCGTGAGCACCGTGAGAGGCACTCGGTGAAAGATGGGGGGCTCCTCAAGCGCCACGACTGGATAGGGCCACCGCGGGAGGCTAACCAGGGGGAAGACAGCGACGACCGTGATGACGGCGCAGCCGACGCTGCGCCTCAATTGCGACGAGCGGCTCTTGGTCCCAAAAGGACGCGGGACACGGTACCTGGCAAGCACGCCGAAGTCGCCTGCGTGCAACCTGTCAAGCACAAGGGCAAGGCCCAATCCCGCGAACAGGTCCACGAAAGCTCCAAAGCGGCTCGCGACAATCGAATCGAAAACCGGCAGATGCCCCAAGACTGCACCAGGGAGCGGCAAGCCGGTGCTTGCCTGAGTGAGGTGCAAAGCCGTCCCAAGAGAGACGATGTAGGTGATCACCGTCATCGAGATCGCGAAGCGCACGAAGGCGTCGCGCCGCCACACCGCGGCAGCGACAACGAGAAGCACGAGCAGCGGCACGCCGAGAAAAGCGCCGTTGCCGCCCGAGACGAAGGCGACACCGGCGCGCTCGCCATGAGGAAGGACAATTGCCGCAACCGTGGAGCTGAGATTGTTGAGGTTGGCGAAAACAGGACCCGCGACGTGTCGAGGCCCGCGGAGTGCGAACCACGCCGGGTAGGCGAGAGCCGCTCCGGCGACCAGGAACCCCGTCAGCAGCCCAGGTGCCGCCCGCCGAGCTGCGGCAGGGACCTTGTGGAGATGACCGAGGGCGAGGACGAGCAGGCCCAGCGAAGCGACAATGAGCGTGAGGAGCAGCATCTCGGTCGAGATGAAGAACTGGACCACCACGAGAGCGCCGAGGGTGGCGCCGGTCACAACCGGGCGGTGGCGGTGCCGCACGAGCAGATCGTCGAGCACCAGGAGTATGAGCGGCGGAATAGCGAGGAAGGTCAGGTTCAAGTGACCGTAGCGAAGGTCCACAGCGAGAAAAGGGCCGAACCCGTAACAAAGAGCACCGACGAACGCGGCTGGTTGCCAGGTCGCATACCGCCTTATGGCGACAAAGGCGGTGAAGGCACTGGCGGCAGGAGCGAGCGTCACGGCGACGTTGAACGAGGAAATGGGGCCGAACAGGGCGGTGATCGGCGCTAGCAATGCTCCGAGTCCCAAGACCGAGGTGTTGGCGAGCAGGTTCACGCCCTCGGGGGCATAGGCAGCACGAGTGAAAAAGGGGTTGCCGCCGTGCTCGAGAACATGCAACGCCCAGGCGAGAAACCAAACCTCTTGGGAAGGGTCGAGCGATCCTGCCGCGAGAGAAACCGACGGGCCACTGAACCAGGCATGCCACCAGACGACAACCGCCAGTGCGAGGTAGATGAGAAAGACCAACAACCAGCCTGGAAGCCGAAGTGCGCGAAGCCACCGAGATCGATGTCGCCTGGAGATCTGAGTGCTGGCCATTCCTGCTGGTGGGCCGTTCGAAGAGCGCGCTCGGCGAATCTATCTCACGGCGCGCCTTGCCCCAACTGTCAAGGACCTCCTGTTGACCGGGGCGGTCGGTAGGTCCCTTGGACTGTCGGGCAGGACCTGGCCTCTTGGACGCCACAGGCCAGGTTCACGATCGAAAGCCTCCGGTTGGCCGTATAAGACCTGACCTCTTCGTTTGTGTAGGCGAAGGCGATCAGGCTGTTGCACCTTCCCATAGGCCCAGGTCGTAGAGCTGTGGCTCGCGCTGAGGGGTCTTGTGTTGGCTGAGGTTTGTCGCAATCGACCTTCGGCCGATGTTCGCGTTGTCATTGGTGGCAGTTGATCGCTCACCCGTGGGCGCTGACGGCTGGAAGCGAAGTGAAACTCGCCCTCTCAACAAGAGTCATTGTCCCCTATCCCTGGTCAGGCTGCTGGCGTTGACTGATTTTGTTGTGGAGACGGATTACACGAAGCCACCGGGGATGTGAACTGATCATGCTGAAGGTGACTGCCTACGAACGGCCGACCAGCCTAGAAAAAGCCCTGGTCGCGCTGGAACAAAGCCACAGCGTTCTCGTCGGCGGCGGGACGCGCCTTGGTGCCACGACCGGCGTGGAGCCGGTCGTGGTGATCGACCTGCAGGCGGCTGGACTCGACGGAGTGCGAGCGACCGGGGACGACGCAGTTATCGGGGCCACGACGACCCTCGAGGACATCGCCGCGAGCCTCGCCCTGACCAAGGCCGTGCGCGAAGCCGCCCGCCGCGAGCTACCGAGCAGTCTGCGCACCCTTTCAACTCTGGGCGGGTGTGTGGCCACCGGTGACTTCGAGAGCGAGCTGCTCGCCACGCTCCTCGTCCACAGAGCGACCGTGAAGCTCGAGTCCAGCTCAGGCGCCTCGGTGATCCCGCTCGCCGAGCTTCTCGCCGAACGAGGCCGGCTCGCAGGTAAGATCATCGTCTCGGTCAAGATCGAACTTGGCGGACAAGTCGAATTGGCTCGCGTTGCTCGCATGCCTGCGGACCGGGCGATCGTGGCGGCCGTGGGCCGGCGGGACCCGCAAGGGAACGTGTTGGTGGCCTTCTCGGGAGTGGCCGGGGTACCCGTGCTGGCCGACGATCCCGAGAGGCTCGAGCCGCCCGGTGACTTCCGAGGTTCGGCTGAGTACCGAAAGGCCATGGCCAGGGTTCTTGGCGCCCGGGTACGGGAGGCATTGCGATGATCACAATTCACATCACGTTGAACGGCACGAGCCGCGAGATCGTGTGTTCGCCTGGCGACACCCTACTCACGGTGCTCCGCCACGAGGGGCTCGCGAGCGTGCGCTTCGGGTCTGAGACCGGCGAGTCCGGTGCCGCCGCCGTGCTGTTGGACGGCCGGCTCGCCTCGGCTGACGTCCTGCTCGCGGCCAAGGCCGATGGGCACGACATCATGACGGTCGAGGGCCTCGACGTCGCTCGCGGTGAGCTCCACCCGGTGCAGGCCGCCCTCGTCGAGACAGGGGCGGTGCAGTCGGGCTACTCGGCCGGGGCGATGGTGCTGGCGGCGGTTGCCCTTCTGCAGCGGCAAGCTAATCCTTCTGAGGCTGAGATACGAGACGCCTTCTCTGGTGTCCTTGACCGCGAGAGCGGTTACGTGAAGCTGGTGGAGGCCGTCAAGCGGGCGGCCGCCGTCCTGCGAGGTGAGAAACCAGATGCCTTCGAGCCGCTCGTCGTGCGCCCATTGTCGGCTGCCATGTCCGAGGGAGGCGAGGAGGCGGACGCCCGGAGCGAAATCGAACCGCTGTCTGCGCCCGATGCGGTCCCCCGCGTAGTCAGCGCCCCCGATGTGCCGCCTATGGCGGTCGTGGCCAGACCCACACCGAAGGTCGACGCGCTGGCGCTCGTCAAGGGCAAGCCTGTCTTCACTGACGATGTTGAGCCGAGGAACCTCCTGTACGCCAAGGTCCTGCGTAGCCCGCATGCCCACGCCCGTATCATCGACATCGACGACCGCGAAGCGCGCGCCCTGCCGGGCGTCCACGCCATCGTCCACTATAAGAACACGCCGCGGGTGAAGTACGCCACCGGTGGCCAGAGCGCTCCGAACCCATACCCCTGGGACCAGGTCAGCTTCGACGACAAGGTCCGTCATGTGGGTGACCGGGTGGCTGCTGTCGCCGCCGAGTCTCTCGAGATCGCCGAGGAGGCGTGCCGTCGCGTCAAGGTGACCTACGAGGTGCTCTCGGCTGTCTTCAATCCCGAGTCTGCCAAGTCGGCGGGAGCACCCATCGTGCACGACGAAGACGACTCGCTCGGAATACTCGACAACACGACGAACGTGAGCTCGCATGTCGAGGGTCGCACGATAAAAGACATGCCGGCAGCTCTCGCCAAAGCGGACCACATCTTCGAGGGGACCTTCCGCGTCCAACGCCAGGCGCACTGCGCCATCGAGCCGCATGTCACCGTCGGCTGGATCGACGAAGACGACCGCCTCGTGATCCGGACATCTACCCAGGTGCCGTTCCACGTTCGGCGCATGCTCGCCCCGCTTCTCGGCCTAACAGTGAAAGATATCCGAGTAATCAAGCCGCGCATCGGCGGAGGCTTCGGTGGCAAGCAAGAGATGCTCATCGAAGACATCGTGGGCCACCTCGTGCTCGCCAGCCGTCGGCCAGTCCGTCTGGAGCTGACACGCGAGGAGGAATTCTCCGCCTCGCGGACGCGTCACGCGCAGACACTGCGAATCCGTACCGGTGTCACGAGCGATGGCCAGCTGCTTGCGCAGGACTTGGAGGTCGTATCCGACACCGGACCGTTTGGCGTCCACGGCTTCACTGTGAGCTCGATGACCGGGATGCGAGCGCTGTCTTCTTACAACTGCCCGGCCAAGCAGTTCAACTGTGATGTCGTCTACACGAACGGGCCGGTCGCCGGCGCGATGCGCGGCTACGGTGCCCCCCAAGGGGTCTTCGCTCTCGAATCACACTTGGACGACATAGCGAGGGCGCTGAACCTGGACCCGATCGAGTTCCGTCGGCGGAACTGGGTTGGGCTCGGCGACAGGCTCGACATGCCTCCTCGGCTCAACGAGCGAGGTGGCGTCGACGACGTCAACGAAGAGGACCTACCGCAGGTGGCGAGCTGCGGGAGCGAGGAATGCCTCGCTCAGGCGCTTCGCGCCATCGGGTGGGAACGTCGCCAAGACCCGGAATGGACCACGCCGCCTGAGCACCCGGAGATACGTCGCGGCATCGGTCTCGGCTTCTCCGTGATGGGCTCTGGCATACCCGGAGTCGACATGGGGGCCGCCTCGATAAAGATCAACGATGACGGTTCTTTCAACCTGCTCATCGGCGCCACCGACCTGGGAACCGGAGCCGACACGGTGGTGGCCCAGATCGCCGCCGAGGTCCTCGGTGTTCCCCTCGAGGACATCCTGGTCTACGAGGCCGACACCGACTTGACGCCTTTCGACGTGGGCGCTTACGCCTCCGGCACCACCTACATCTCCGGGATGGCAGCCAAGAAGGCAGCAACCGTCGTCGCGCGGCGCATCGCGGAGCGGGCGGCTGAGATCTTCGGTCTGGACTCAGCTGATTCTGTGGTGCTGCGCGACCGCCAGGTGTGGGCACCGGACGGAAGGGCCATCCCCATGGATGAGATCGCCATGCGGGCGTTCCACTTCGAGCAGCAGGAACAGATCATCGGCGTAGCCTCCCATCTCGCCGAGACCTCGCCGTCTCCCTTCGCCGTGCAGCTCGCCGAAGTAGAGGTGGATGTCGGCACCGGACAGGTCACCGTGAAGAAGTTCGTGAGCGCCGTCGACGGCGGAGTCGCCGTCAATCCGCTCACCGCGAGCGGCCAGATTGAAGGCGCCGTTCTCCAGGGCCTCGGTTACGCCCTCACGGAGGAGATCGTCCTCGACGCGGCTGGCAGGGTGGTCAATCCGCGCTTCGGCCCGTACTGGATCCCGCGCTGTGACGATGCTCCGGCAAGCGAAGTGTTCCTCGTCCAGACCTTCGAGCCTTCGGGGCCTTACGGTGCCAAGGCGATCGGTGAGATAGGCGTCGTCGGCGTCGCTCCGGCCGTGCGCAATGCCATCTTGGATGCGACCGGCGTTCCCCTTTACGAAACGCCGTTTACGCCCGAACGCGTCTGGAGGGCCCTCAATCAAGCCGGCGACATGGCGCCGGGAGCTCGTTAGCTGAAGGCGAGAGCTTGTCGCCTTCACCAGATGGAACTTTGTGGCTCCCAGCCCCCGTCACCGTTTGTCCGAGTGGCAACACTCCACGGGCCGGTAACAGATTTGCGGGCCGCGACCGCAAGCTTCGTCACCTTGCCGAGCGACCGACATAGGCGCTGCGCCAGCGCGTGCAACTCACTCCGCGACAGAACCGTCCCGCCTGCTTCTCGCACAGCACAGATGAGGCCGCGGCGATGCGATCCGGAGGCGCGAGTGAAAAAATCCCAGCCAGGTAGCAGTACTGGACCACCGGAGTGAACTCGCGAGTCCTTGAGACACGACAAGGAGATCACACCGGTGGTCAGATAAGGCGTTTCCTCCGCGCTCATTACCGAGCTGATTGAGGTTACCTTAGAGTCCCTTCGGCGGCTTGACTACACGGTCAGCTTCGAGCCGCTCGAGCCGTTGGACTCGTTCAGGTCGGCGTCACCGCTGTAGGTGGCCGACACGGGATATGTGCCCGAGGCAAGAGCGGTGTTGTCGATCGTGCAAGTCCCCTTGTTGTTCTCGAGCATGACAGTGCATGAGGCAGAACCGACCTGCACGGAAAGCTTCTCGCCATTCGGTACTGCCTCGCCATAGTGCGTCGTAACGGCAGCCGAGAAGACCGCCGCCGACTCATTGCCGTAGGTGACACTGGTCGGTGACTCGGAGACTGTGGTGCTCGTATCGTCCTTGCTCACGGTCAGTTTCGAGCCGCTCGAGCCGCTGGAGTCGTTCAGGTTGGCGTCGCCCCCATAACTGGCCGACACGGGATAGGTGCCCACAGCCACGCCGATGGTGTCGATCGTACAGGTCCCCTTGCCGCCCTCCAAGCACTACTTTGCAGGTGGCAGAGCCGACGTGTACCGTTGCCGTCTCACCGTTTTGCACCGCCTCGCCGTAGTGCGTTGTGACTGCAACAGAGAAGACTGACGCCGATTCGTGGCCGTAGGTGACGCTGGTCGGTGACTCTGACACAGTGGTACTCGTGGTGTCATTGGACACGGTCAATCGCACGGCGCTTAAGCCGCTGGAACCGCTCAGATTGGCGTCACCGCCGTAGTTGGCCGACACCGCATAAGAGCCCGCGCTGAGCGCCGTGTTGGCGACAGCACAAGTCCCCTTGCCGTCTTTCAGCTCTACTTTGCAGGAGACAGAAGCGACCTGCACTGTGACGGTCTCGCCGTTGGGCACCGCCTCGCCATAGCGGGTGGTGACGACAGCGGAGAAGACTGACGCCGATTCGTGGCCGTAGGTGACGCTGGTCGGTGACTCTGAAACGGTGGTTGTGGTGGGGAGTTGTCGCTCGAAGTACCCGGATGCGTCGATCAGGAGGTTGATCGTCTCGCCGTGGCTGTTGTAGACGCTCACGCTGCCAGTACCCGCCGTGTCGGCGACGGTGAAGTTCGGAACCGCCGAACTCGTTGGCAGTCCAGTTCAGGTCGGAGGCGACTGGCACGGTCGTGTCGGAGGTCGGGTAGACGGTGAGGTAGCCCGTAGCGTCGCTAGGGACGACGGTCATATTGGTCGCGACGGCGTCAGCACTCGTGGGGATCCCGCTGGACATGACCGAGAGGTTGAACTGCTCCGAGGTGTTAGCTGCAATCGGCGTGCCATTGCTCGGCACACGAGTGTCGGTGAGACGGACCGGTGTGATCGGCACGAAGGCTGAGCCGGCGCCGCCGGCGCCCGAGTAGTAGCCGTCCACGTCAACATCGACATTCACCGTGCCGGTGTGGTTGTAGACCTCAATCCGGCCATCCGGTGCCGACTCCGACTGTGACGCGGTTCGCGACGACCTGGTCGACAATGAAGTTGACGTTCGAAGCATTCGGCACGCTGAGCCCCGCCGGGTACACGGTAAGGAAGCTCGTCTTGGTCCCATGCGCGGCGGTCGTGTCGACCACTACAGCAGTCGCGTTGACAGGCACGCCGGTGAAGGTTCCTGTCACCGTGACGGTCTGGCTCGAGTTCGGCCCGATCGCGTCCCCAGAGGCCAGGGTGCCGAGCACACGCACCGGGGAGAGGGAGTTGTAAAGACCACTGCCATTGCCCAAAGGAGTGCTCGTGTAATAGCCCTCGACGTCGACGACGACGTTCGTGTCTGCCGGCGTGGTTGTAGATCGACACCATTCCCGAAGCACCTAGCGGCACTGTCACGAGGTTCGCCACCGTCTACGCCGGGCGAGAAGTTGAGGTTGGAGACGACCGGCATCGTGATCCCCTCGGGGAACACGGTGAGGAATCCGGAGGCGGTCGGGTCCACCGCGGTCACGTTCAGCACGACGGCGGCTGTTCCGGCGGGAACGGGGGCGGTGCCCACCTTCGTGACCTGCACATTCAAGGTGGAGTTGGTGCCAAGGGTCTCCCCCGCATTCGGCTGTCCGGAGCTCGGCCGGGTGTCGGTGATGCGGAAGGGCGTCACCGAGACGTATGAGCCCATTACGAGCGTCGCCGTATGGGGCGTGGGTGTCGCCGAAGCGGCGATTGCCAGTGGGCCGAGAAGCATGCCGACGACGGCAACCAGGGCCATGCCGAGCCGGACTGGCATGCGATGATGCGGCTTTTCCGCCGCCAATCCTGTACTAGATGACGTGAACGTACGGGCTGACACAAACATGGTGCCCTTCTCTCGCTGTTGCGACGGCGCTGGAGACTTGCCAGCCAGACCCATCTCTTGGGCCTCCGCCGTACTGGTGTAGCTCGAGGCCACATGCAGTCGGCGACGAATGTCGCTACCGTACTCTAGTTTTTTGACACTAGCAAGTCATTTCTAGAACGTGCTACACTCCAGCCATGGCAGAGTGGAGTTTCCTCACCAACCACGCCAGAGTGCTCGTGTGCATCGCGCAGGATCCCGATGCGCGCCTTCGAGACATTGCCACCTCCCTCGGCATCACCGAACGCAGCGTCTTTGGCATCGTCACCGACTTGACCTCAGCCGGCTACGTGTTGAAGGAGAAGGAAGGGCGTCGAAATCGTTACCGCATCCAGGTCCACGTCCCGTTGCGATTGGGAGTAGTGCGAGATCAGCCAATTGGTGAGCTGTTGGCGGTGCTCGTCGACGGGAACGCCCGCGAGCTTTAACGATTCCGCGAGCAATCTCGACCGAGCAGGCAGGACCTGGACTACGACCGGAAAGGTCGCGCTGGGAAGCCAGGCGCTCAGATCGCTCCCAAGGCCGTGACCCTAAACCTCTCCGTTCCAGATAAGTCTTGGTCAGGGTGCGAGAGAGGCGAGAGAAGCCTTGAAACCGTCGATCTCGTCACTAGGAGCCAAAGGAGTCATTGACCGAGGACACGAGCTGGTAGATACGGCGCTCACTCTTCATCTACGCCCGGCGTGAGAAGAGATACGTGTCGGTGGATCTCCTCCAGCAGGTCCGTGTGCCGCTTGATTAGTCGTGTGATCTCTGTGTTCTCTTCGATGAGCTTGACCTGCCGAGAAGCAACTTCTTCGCGGTGATGAGCGTCTGCTTCGGCACTCGCCTTGTCTCTGTCAGCCTGTCTGGTCTGTGCGAGAAGTATCAACGGCGCAGCGTAGGCAGCTTGCGTGGAGAACAATAGATTCAACAAGATAAAGGGGTACGGATCAAACGCCTTCGAATGGAGAGCATGGACGATCAAGAAACCGTTCGCCAAAATCCACACTGCAACGATGAAGGTTTGACCGATAATGAACTTTGGTGTCCCAAAGAACCTGGCGAATTGCTCAGCCAGTTGCCCAAATCTGTCATTGCCGAAAGCTGACTCATCTTGAACGTGCTGCTTACGATGACGAAGTGGATCGCTCACTTCACGCTCCCTCGAGCTCAAGCCCATTTTTCTCGATAATAGACCGAACGTAGTCCGGAGGATTCGTTTCCTGCTGACCAGTCATCACCAAGGGATGATGTGCCTCATAAGTAGCGAGCGTCGCAGGGTCAGTGCGAGATCCACAATCCCAAGACTCTGGTCTTGTGCACGATCCTCATACTGCCACGAAGTCTTCTCGCTCAAGAATCGACTCTCCATCCCGATGATTGCTTGGCGTGAACCAAGGATTCGCCAGGTGGTACAAGCCTTTTGCGGGCTTGGTCATGAAAGGATGGCACTGCGCCGGTAGAAGGGCGTCTGCGTGAACAGGGACAAGATGTACAACAGGTCGGGATTGCGCCATTGATCTGACCGGGGAAAGTGCCTCTCAACTGGTGGGCCGTACAAGACTTGAACTTGTGACCTCTTGCGTGTCATGCAAGCGCGCTACCAGGCTGCGCCAACGGCCCCTCAACTTGCGACGAGTCTAGCCCACCCCTCCCTCGCGGGGAATGTCCGTTGGACAAGGTATTCCTCATCCACCCGCGCCCAGCAGGGCAAAACCCGCCCCGGCTCGTCGAAGTGTCAGATCTCCCCGTGTCGCATTATCGGCGCCTGTGGCGTCACCTTTAGTTCTTTCACCTTGGGTAACTGCGCGCACACCCAAGGTGTTCATCTGGGTCGCCCTTTCAGCCGTGTATACCTGCGAGGCTGATCGGTCTCTTCACGGCGCCCGCGACGAACAACGATGGCCTTGAATGCGTGCGCGGACCGTGACGATCGTGGTTCGCAGGCTCCTGGCAGGCAAGAGGCGCAGGACGACTCAGCTGCCGCAATGGGCCTGACCAAGGCAAACCCAGCGCGAAGATCACACCGGATTGATGCTCCCACCGTAATGAACGAGAACGGCATGAGTATCGACACCGCGCGTCGCCGAAGGCGGGCGCCCAACCGGCCGGTTTCGCCAGGAGGTGAACGGCACGAGTTGGGCCACGCGCGATGCTCCAGTCGGAGGAGCCGCACGCGCCACCTTGCAAGCTGCGACACCAACCCCAAGACGACCAACCCGAGGGCCGACCTTCGCTTCTGCCACGCCCCATGAGGCCCAGTCCTGTCGGGTTCGCGCGCGAGGTCTAGTACCGCCGCAGGTGCCGCAGCGACAAGGCGACGGACTTCAGCGAACTCGTTCGCCTACCCAGCGCCCAGAGCGCAGCCTCGATCGAGAAAGGCACTTCCCGGGGCGAAATCACAGCGCGGTCGGCTACAAGTAGATTGCCCGGCGTGCAGGCCATTGGTGAGACGCCCGGCCCAACGACGGGCGAGGCGATCACAAAGGCCCTCGGGTTCCTCGCAGTAGCAGGGGCGACGGCATTCGTCATCTGGCAACTACGGCCGGATCTCCTCTTCAACTCGGCAATGGACGTCGGCGGCGACAACGCCGGTCACGTGGTGGCGCCGTACTTCCTGATCCACGACCTTTTGCCTCAAGGGCGCATCACGGGCTGGGACCCACAGTGGTTCGAGGGCTTCCCCCTCTACGTGTTCTACTTCCCGTTGCCCGCTTTGTTCGTCGGGGCGCTGAACATCGTCTTTCCCTACGCGGTCGCCTTCAAGCTGGTCACTGTCCTCGGACTGGTGACGCTCCCGGTGGCTGCGTGGACATTTGGACGATTGGCTGACTTCAAGGCTCCCGTTCCAGCCCTGATGGCCTTGGCGACCTTGCCCTTCTTGTTCAACACCTCGTACACCATCGAGGGCGGCAACATCGTCTCGACCATGGCGGGCGAATTCTCCTTTTCCCTCGCGCTCACGAGCGGACTCTTCTTCCTCGGGGTGTTCGCTTACGCGTTGCGAACGGGCCGGCTCCGCTGGCTGGCCGCCGCCCTATACGGGGTGACACTTTTGTGTCACGTAGTCCCCGCACTCGGCTACGCGGCCGTGGCCGTCATCCTCGCGCTTAGCCGATTCAACAAGAACACCTGGCGCGTCCTCGTCCCGGTCGGCGTCGTCGGCGCGCTTCTCGCCGCCTTCTGGCTCGTGCCCTTCGCTGCGGACCTGCGTTACAGCTCGTCTCTGGGCTATACGAGGGTGACCGGGGTCTGGTCGAACATCTTCCCCTCGAACTCTTGGCTGGTCAGCTGGATCTGGATGGTCGTGCCTGCGGGAATCGGCATTCTTATCGCAGTGATCCGGCGCGACCGGACGCCCATCGTCCTCGCCATCTCGACGGTGGCAGCAGTGGCAGGATTTCAGTGGTTACCGGCCGGCTTTGTGTACAACGGCCGCTGGCTGCCCTTCTACTTCCTCTTCGTGGCGCTTCTCGCTGCCTACGGATTAGGGGAGGTCTTCCGTCTCGGGGGTCGGTGGCTGGAGCTCGACGCCTGGCAGGCACCTGTGGTGCTCGCCCTCGGCTGCCTCGTCGCCGCTGTCGGGGCCTTCATCGCCGGAGGAATCGCGATCCCAGGCTTCGAGCCGGCCGCCACTCAGGACGAGGTGCCTGGTTGGGTCTCGTGGAACTACACCGGTTTCCAGGGAAAGTACGCCTGGCCCGTATACGAGAG
Source organism: uncultured Acidimicrobiaceae bacterium (assembly GCA_963779425.1). Lineage (GTDB taxonomy): Bacteria > Actinomycetota > Acidimicrobiia > Acidimicrobiales > Bog-793 > Fen-455. The sequence goes on along the minus strand of CAVZYD010000007.1, from coordinate 832,488 downwards.
CATCGTCAAGATGCTCGACCAGGCGGGCAAGGAGCACGGATGCGGGCGTCTCCAGTATGAGTACATCACCGAGACGACCGACCCCTTCGGTTCAACGGAGGCAACGATGGCGCTGCCCTATTGGACCGACGGGTGCATGGACACGATCGATGGTGTGCTGTACGAGTCCTCGACGACAACGCCCTTTCACTTCTTGGACCAAGCCGAGTACTCGCTCCCAGGCGAATCCTCCAACCCGGTCTCGTACCTGACCTATCCGCCCTTCAACCTCGCGGACGGGATCCGGCACCTCCGCTTCGAAGATGTCCGTTACTTCATGGCCGTGTCTCCGCAGGTCGAGGCCGCGGCGACGTCGATCCCGGGGCTCGTCAAGATCGCATCGGTCCCGGGCTTCCCGGGGACGATCGATGGCGCTGGCGTGGTCAACCCTCAATGGGACCTCTATATGATCACGGGCTCGCGACTTGTCACTCCCCTCGACTACCTCCCGGTCGTGGAGTCGGGCAGCTCCGCCCAGCAGTGGCTCAACACCAACCTCGTCTGGTGGGAGACGGAAAGCGACTGGCCCGTCGAGCTCGCAACCAGCGGGCCGGCCAACTGGCCGAGGGCGGCGGTAGGGGCGTTCACCGCGCCCTCGCAAGGAGTCCCGGTCAAGCCGACGACGGTGAGCAATGCGAAGGAGACGAACTCCACCGTCATCTTCGACGTCGGGCGCCTCGGTGCCCCCGTGCTCGTAAAGGTGCCCTACTTTCCCAACTGGCATGCCACGGGAGCGCTCGGGCCGTACGAGGTCTCGCCAAACTTGATGGCAGTCGTACCGACAGCGCACCACGTGACGCTCACCTACGGGACCACGGGAGCGGACCAGCTGGGCAAGCTTGCCTCGCTAGGCGGTGTCGTCGGACTGGGCATGCTCATGACGCTGCGCCCGCCGGATATGAGCCCGTCGCCCCGTGCACCCGGGCCTTCCCCAACTCCCAGCGGTGACGAGGAGGTTGCGGGTGACATTACGGCGCGGCCAGAAGATGACGACGAGCAGGTCGCGTCGCCTCTTGTGCCCGAGAGTGCCCAGCTTGACGGGAAAGACCCCGACGAAGGACCAAGGGAGATGACGGCGCGGCCGCCCAACAGCCCAGAATCAGACGGGGCATGACCACGAATTCAGGTTAACGACAGGTATCCTCGAACAACGTGTCCTTGGATTTCTCGAGCAGCTCACGGGCGCGGCGACGCGCCGTGCATCACGCGACGAATGGCCGCCGGTGGCCGAAGAGGGTCATCATCGGGGTGTCGATCCTGGTGTTGGTACTTGTCCTCGGTGGTGTCGGAGGCTGGTTCTACGTCAATTCCGTGCTGGGCTCCATAAAGCGAGTCTCAGTTCCCACCATCACGCCCGAAACCTCCGGCGCCCCGATCGACATACTCCTCGTGGGCTCCGATTCTCGACAGTTTGTCGACACCCCCGGCGAGGCCTCCTCCTTCGGCAGCTCCTCCACTCAGACCGGCCAGCGGTCCGATGTGACGATTGTCGTGCGGCTCGTGCCGAAGACCCGCCAGATCGAGATGCTCTCGATCCCGCGCGATACCTACGTCCCGATCCCGGGCACAGGCGGCTCGAACCGCATCAATGCGGCCTTCAACAACGGCCCCAGCCTGCTCGTCAAGACCATCCAACAAGACTTCGGTATCCCGATCAACCACGTCGTGGTGGCGAATTTCCCGGGCTTCGAAGGCATCGTCAACGCCCTCGGGGGCATCTCCCTCGACTTTCCCGACCCCGTCCGCGATCCCTACACCGGCCTGAACGTGACCACCGTCGGATGCCAGGCCGTGAACGGGACGGCAGCTTTGGCGCTTGTTCGCAGCCGGCACCTCTACTACTTCAAGGACGGCACTTGGAACTACGACGGAATGAGCGACTGGAGCAGGATCCAGCGCCAGCAGGCGTTTTTCCATGCCGTGCTCGACAAGGCGAACAACGAGTTCCCCAACCTTATTGCCATGAACAACTTCCTCCAGGCAACCGCGAGCGACCTTCAGGTCGACTCCGGGTTCTCTACTCACGAGATGATCTCCCTCGGACTCAGGTTCAGAGGTGTGGCGTCCTCCAACCTCGCCACCGAAGTGCTGCCCACCTCCGGCATCGTCATCGACGGCAATGACGTGCTGCTGGCGGCGCAGCCCTATGCGCAAAAGATGATCTCGAGCTTCCTCGCTTTCGGATCGTCGCCAAGCTCGACCAAGGCGTCCGCGACGACGTCGGGCTACTCGGGCGCCACGACCGGGTCGGCCTACGGGGCAACTTTGTCGAATGAAACCGCGACGACCGTTCCCCAGAGCCAGGTGGTCTTCGACAACCCCAAGGATCTCCCCGAGCCGTGGAATCCGAGGCCTTGCTGAGGCATCTCCCACTCGGGGGCGCCCCGGGCTTCAGCCCGCGGCAGCCTCGGCGGCTGCGCTCGACACGCTAATCAGCCGGTCGAGCGAACTTCTGGCGTTCCCGTCATCGATAGCCGCGCTCGCGATCTCGAAGCCGTCGGCCAGATCGTCGGCCAGGCCGGCCACGACGAGTGCCGCGGCGGCGTTGAGACACACGAGGTCGCGCATCGGGCCGCGCTCCCCATCGAGGATCCGCAAACCCAACCGGGCGTTGTGCGCCGCGTCGCCCCCGTGTAGGTCACGCAGCACGGCGCGCTTCAGCCCGAGTGAGGCAGGCTCGATCTCCAAACGGCGTCGGCGGCAGGTTCCGTCCGGTTCCCTCACAGACTCGATCATGGTCGAGGGTGCGGTCGTCGACAGCTCGTCTAGACCGTCATGGCCGAAGACCACCATCGCGTGCACCGAGCCGAAGGTCTCGAGCACGTGCAGCATCTTGATGGCCATAACCGGGTCGGAGACTCCCACGAGCTGGCGCTTGGCCCCGGCCGGGTTGACAAGGGGGCCGATGAAGTTAAAGACGGTGGCAACGCCCAGCTCGCGACGTACCGGTGCCGCGTACCGCATCGCCGGATGGAATCGCGGCGCGAAGCAAAAGCCGATCCCGACCTCGTCGATGCACCTTCGTACGCCGTCGGGCCCGAGGTCGATCACCACCCCTAGAGCTTCGAGCAGGTCGGCCGAGCCGGCCAGAGACGACGCCGCCCGACCACCGTGCTTGCAGACCACCGCCCCCGCGCCTGCGACCACAAGCGCACTGAGCGTCGACACATTTATCGTCCCGCTCCGGTCCCCGCCCGTGCCGCAGGTGTCCACGACCTCGACGCCCACCTCCAGGCGCTCTCCGTGGGCACGCATGGCGCGCACAAGGCCGATCATCTCCTCCACCGACTCACCTTTGGCGCGAAGCCCGGCCACGAAAGCCCCTATCTGGGCCGAGGTAGCCGTCCCTTCGAGGACATCGTCGAGGGCGGCCGAGGCCTCATCCGTCGTCAGGTCCTGGCCGCTCAGGATCTTGCCCAAGATCCCGGGCCAGCCGCCTACGTTCTCGAGCGTGACCGCCACGGCACCCTCAGTCCCACCAGAGGTGACGATCGAGCACACCTTTGGCGATGAGGTTCAGCTGGACCTGGGAGGTCCCTTCGACGATTGTGAGCTGTCGGGCGTCGCGGTACCACAGCTCCGTTGGATGATCCTTCATGTAGCCCGCCGCCCCGAGTAACTGCACTGCAAGGCCGGAGGCTCTGACGGCGACCTCGGTCGCGTAGTACTTGGCCATTGACAAGTACGCGGCCCACTCTCTGGTGAAGTGGCCTTTGTCTGCCAGCCAGGCCGAGCGGTATGTCAACAGGCGCGCCGCCTCGATGTCGACAGCGAGCTTGGCGATCTCCCACTGCACGCCTTGAAAGTCCGCGATCGTTCTGCCGAAGGCACGCCGCTGCTTGACATAGTCCACCGCGTACATGAGGGCACCTTCGGCGAGGCCGACACCCCGGGCGGCGACTATCGGACGCATGGAGTTGAGCCCGAGCATGGCAAGGCGGAATCCCCCTACCTCGCCGATTACGTTCTCGGGAGGAACTCTTACACCGCGGAGCACGAGCTCGCCGGTGTCGACCCCGTGCACGCCCATCTTGTCATCGACGGCACCGACCGACACGCCCTCGTAGCCGCGCTCGACAATGAACGCCGTGACAGAGTCGTGCGCGCGGCTCGAGACCTCGCCGGTCTTGGCGAAAACCGTGTACCAGTCCGCCTGGCAGACTCCCGAAATCCAGCACTTGACCCCGTTGAGCACCCAACCCCCGTCACGTTTCGGGTCGGGCGTGGCCCTCGTCCGCATGCCGACGACGTCACTTCCTGCGTCAGGCTCCGACAGGGCGAAACTGGCTCGTTGCGTGCCGGAGGCTATGCCCGGCAGATACTGCTTTTTTTGGCCCTCCGACCCGGCGATGATGATCGGACCGGTGGCGAGCCGCGTGAGCAAGAGCATCAGCGCGCAAGCGCTCGAGTACTTCGCCACCTCTTCGACCGCGACCGTGAGGCCGAGGATGCCCGCTCCCGAGCCGCCGTGCTCGATCGGCAAGCTCAGCCCGAGGAGATCAGCAGCACGAAATGCCGCGAAGACGTCCTCTGGGTACTCGCCCGTTTCGTCGATCTCGCGCGCCCGCGGCTGCACTTTGTCCTTGGCCAGCTTTCGGACGACCTCGCGAAGCGCAGTCAGCTCTTCCGGCAGGTCAAAGTCCATTCCCGGCAGGCTAATGGCTCTCGGTCAGCTCAGCGCCGGCAACCGTTCAGCTCCTGCGGGCAAGCGAGCTCCACCCGAGCCAAGGGCCTCGGCTCCGAATGGGTCCGCCGGTGGTTGTTCAGGCCGACTTGCGGTGCTGGCGAAGGATCCGGCGGCGTTCGCGCTCGGTGAGCCCGCCCCAGACGCCTTCACGCTCGCGGGCGGCGAGCGAGTACTCGAGGCACGACTGGCGGACCGGGCAGGACGAGCACACTGCTTTTGCCTCTTCCGCGTCGTCGTCCGACACGGGATAGAAGATGTCTGGGTCCACCCCTCGACATGCGGCTCGCTGGCGCCAACTGGCTTTCATCCCGGTTCACTTTCGTCATCTGGTCGATCTCTGGCGGCGACCTGCCGCGACAAAATCGAGTTGCAGGGGAATCGGCCAGCGGCGGCGCTAGCACTACGCGCCAGGGGGATCGCCGTCCGAACTCCTGATTATGTACGCCTGTAATGAAACTGTCAACGATTCGCCCCCGATCGGCCAACTCGGACCGATACGGCGTGCTAGCCGTTTCACCATTCTTCGGCTGGTCAGGCCCTCGCCTTGACAGGCAAATTCTCCCTGGGGCGATATTTTGCAGACGCGTGGCGACCCGGCCGAACTGGCTCGGAGGAGCTTTGACATCCGGCCGCTCTCGCCCTTAGGCCGAGCCGTGGCCCGCACACGAACACGGGCGCCGTAGCCTGTCCCGGTGACTTGCCATGGGCAGCGACGACATGGGAGCCGCAAGGTGGGGGGCAGCTGAATGACAGGTACTCTAAGTGGCAGTACGCTCGCTCTCAGTGAGGAGTTCCCGTGACAACCGATGACCTCGTGAGGGAAGCCACCGTGAACCCGTCGCTCGACGACGCCATCGAGTTGGCCGCATCGCTCCAGACAAACCTGAACGCCGTCGTTCTCGGCACTCCGGCCGCCGTTGTCGCGGCGACGACAGCCGTGCTCGCAGCCGGCCACCTCTTGATCGAAGATGTTCCCGGCGTCGGCAAGACAATGCTCGCAAAAGCAGTTGCCGTCTCGATCGGCACGCGCCTCGCACGGATCCAGGGGCATCCGGACTTGCTCCCTTCCGACATAACTGGGGTCTCGGTCTTCTCGGCCACCTCTGACACCTGGGACTTCCGCCCGGGTCCCGTGTTCGCTCACGTTGTCCTCTTCGACGAGCTGAACCGGACTCCGCCGAGGAGCCAGGCGGCTTTGCTCGAGGCGATGGAGGAGCGCCAGGTCACCGTCGACGGCGAGTCTTGGCCGTTGCCCGATCCACATCTTGTGCTGGCGACCCAGAACCCGATCGATCAGGCGGGCACGTTTCCCTTGGTGGAGAGTCAGATGGACCGTTTCCTTCTCGCCACCCGCCTCGGGTATCCCGACGAGACCACCGAGATCAGGCTCGCCCTCTCCCATGGGGCGCAACCGGCGCTCGCCTCGCTCACGCCGATCTGCACCCCTGCCGGTTTGGCGGCTGCACAAGCGGCTGTGGCGGACCTGCCCGTGTCGCCTGCGATTGCCCGCTATGCCGTCGAGGTGGTGCGGGCCACCCGCTCCGATCCCCTTGTCCGCCTCGGGGCAAGCCCCCGCGCCGCCATAGGCCTGCTCGCTTCCGCCCGGGCGCACGCCGTGATCTCGGGGCGCGGCTATGTGATCCCAGACGACGTGAAGGCGGTGGCCGCCAGCGTGCTCGCCCACCGCCTCGTCACCGATGCCGCTCCCGTCGGCGCCTTCGATGTCGGGCTCGCCACCGTGCAGGCGATCCTCGAGCGGGTTGCCTCGCCGAGGCCGTGATGCGACGGCGCTCGCCGCGTGTCAATGCTGGCGAGACAGCGCGAACCCAGACCGCCAAGCAAGCCCGGCTTCGTCACCTAGCCCTGCCCGAGCGAGCGCTCGGCCCGATCGCGGGAACGGCGCTTTTGTTGTTCGTGTGGGCGGGCGTGGCGCACGCGAGCGGATCAGGATGGGTACAGACCGTAGGCGCGGTGGTCGCTGGCTTGCTCTTGTTGGGCCTCGTCGCACCGGCGTTTGCCGCGCCCGGGTTGACGCTCATCTGCACGGCTTCGCCCACCGATGCGGTGGCCGGCTCGGTGGTCGAGCTCGCCGTCGTCGCCAACAGGTCGATGCGCTGCACTCCGCGATCGGTCGGCGGAGCGCCCCTTCTTCTGACCCGGAGGCTCCCGGGCCACCTCCTCGTCGTGCCCGGCCGCCGTGGCGTCATCTCGGCTGTCACGATCCGGTTGGCCACCGCTGCCCCGTTCGGACTGCTCTGGTGGTCACGGGATCAAGTCCTCGAGCTCGCCCGCCCGCTCTATGTCGCGCCGCAGGCTAGCGAGCACGCCGCGAAGCAGCGTGAGGCACAAGCGCTCGAGGAAGGCAGCAAGCCCCCGCGCCCGACGCTCACGGGAGACCTGCGAGGCGTCCGCCCCTACCAGCACGGCGACGGCCGCCGACGCGTGCACTGGCACGCCAGCGCGCACACCGGTGACCTCATGGTCCGCGAATCGGAGATGCGTACCGACGACCCGATCCGAATCGTCGCCGATCTCCCGCGAGACGAGGAGGCCGCTGACAGGCTCGCAGAAGAGGCGATGGGAGAGGTCGTCGCCCAACTCCGATCAGGCCGCCGCGTCGTGCTCGAGACAACCGAGCTCACCGGCAGGGTCGTGGCTCTTGTGGCCGACCGCGTCTCGGCCGGACGCCGGCTCGCCCGAGCGGTCTCCCCGCTCGAGGGTCGTTAGGCCCGGCGATGCCCCGCACCGGCTTTGTCGAGATGGTCCGGCGGGCGAACGCCCCACTTGCCCCGGAGCACTCCCTCACCTTCCGTGTCGCCACGGCTGTCGCTGTCCTCACCGGCATCCTCTCGTGCGCCGCGGTGGGAGAGATCTCCGGGCTGAACGCCGTTCTCGCCTGCACGGGCACCGTCGCAGGCATGGTCTTTTCCTACCTCACCCGGACCAAGCCCTGGCAGTGGGTGAAGGTCCTGCTCGCCGTGGCTGTGCTCGGCATCTTCGCCTCCTTCGTCCTCCAGATCCTCGGAGCGGCACGTGTCGGCCAGCTGAGCTCGATCGAGGTTCCCCTGGCGGGGTTGTTCACCTGGGTGCAGCTGATCCACAGCTTCGACGTGCCAGCAAGACGTGACCTGCTCTTCTCGCTCGCCGCCGCGGGTGCGCTGTTGAGCCTTGGCGCCGCTCAAGCGGTGTCCGTCGGCTTCCTCGCCTTCGTCGCAATCTGGCTCGGGGCCTGCCTCATCGCCCTCGGCTGTTCCTGGCGCTCGATAACCGGTGGCGTCGGCCGCCTCCCGCTCGGCTCGTTGGCTTTGACGGCCCTCGTGGTCGTGCTGACCGGTGCCATATTCCTCGTCTTCCTCCCCGCGCCGAGAGCAGCCCAGTCGATAACCTTGCCCGCCTCGCTCACTTCGTACCTCCCTCTCAAAGACCCGACCGGTGTCACCGGGAGCGGTACCCAGTCGACCGAGCCCGCCCGGGCGGGCAAGGCAACGGGACGAACCGGGGTCGGCGGTTACCTCGGGTTTGCGAGTGAGCTCGACACCGCCATCCGGGGAGGACTCAGCAACCAGGTCATCATGCGTGTGCGGGCTGGCAGACCCGGCTACTTCGTCGGCATGACCTTTGACACCTGGGACGGCCAGAACTGGAAGCGTTCGCCGGAGTTGAGCAGGATCACCGAGCTCAAGACAGGCTCTCCCTTCTTTGTCGGCTCGGCCTTGAGCTCGTTTGACAGCACGCCGGCCCAAGCGGGCGGCGGCGCCTCGGCGCAGCCCGCGGAGGGGCCGATCTTCGGACCTGTCAACGTACAGACGTTTTACGTGGCAGAGCCCATCGCGAACCTGTTGTTCGCGACCTCGGACCCTACCGAGGCGTATTTCCCGGAGCACTCGCTGATCGTCGGAGCCGACGGCTCGATGCGGTCCACGATCGCGATGAACCCCGGCACCGTGTACACCGTCATCTCTGCCGACACCGAGCTCTCGCCGGACACTCTTGCCAAGCTCCCGGCGCTCCAGCCCGCCCAGGTTACCCCTGAACTCGCTCCCGATCTCGCCCTCCCGGCAGGCCGTTACGGGCGGGTGGCAGCACTCGCCCGCCAGATCGTGACGTCGGCCCGGGCCACGTCCACCTATGCAAAAGTGACCGCTCTCGAGGCGTGGATGGGCCGCAATCTGCGCTATTCCACCGACATCCCGCCTTTGTTGGCCGACCAGGACGCTGTCAACGAGTTTCTTTTCGGGACCCGGGTTGGCTACTGCGAGCAGATCTCGACGGCCCTTGCCGTCATGCTCCGCACGCTCGGCGTGCCGACCCGGGAAGCGATCGGCTACGTGCCGGGACCGTTCGACCCCCTCAGCGACCTCTATGAGATTCAGGCCAAAGACGCCCACGCCTGGGTTCAGGTGTGGTTTCCCGGTGCCGGCTGGCAAAATTTCGATCCGACCGCACAGGTGCCACTGGCACCTCCCGACCCCGGCGCGGTGCTGCTCTCTGACATCGGACACGGCATCGCCGAGCTGCCCTGGGCACCGATCGGTGGCGTCGCCGCGGCCATGGTGGCCGCGGCTCTGATCCTTGCCTCGCTGCGCCTGCGCCGGCGCCGACCGAGGCTGTGGCCAGAAAAGGTGGCGGCGCAACTCGAACGCCGCGGCGCCTCAGCCGGGCTGGAACGTCGGCCGGCCGAGACACTCGGTGAGTACGCCTGCCGCCTCGGCCTCGTCGGCAGATGGCGGGCAGGGCCGAACTCGACGGCCTCGCTGCTGAGCGCAACCGCGCTCGTCGAGCGTGCGGCTTATGGAGGGCTCGAGCCCGACGCGGCGACACGCGCCTTTGTCGAGGGGGTGGTGCGCGGGCTGCGTCCTGCCCGGCGCCCCCTGACTAGGGGCGCCCGGCGCCGGCTCACGACGGCGTGAGACTAAGGGCTTCGGCCAAGCTCGCCCCGCGCTCGAGGAGGGGGACGTAGGCCATCAGTTCTCTTGGGCGGGCGAAACCAAGGGCACCGCTGAGGCGTCCCGCCCGAGCGAACAAGGCCAAGAAACTGAGCTCTTGCACCGTCCCGTCCACCACGACCGTCTCGTCGGTGGGCTGAGGGCTGCCTATCACCTGGATCTTGTGGCCGTACTGGTCGGACCAGAAATAAGGCACGGGAGCGAAACCTGCTCGAGGACCCTCACCAGCTAGGAGGCTCTTCGCGGCGTGCTCGCCTTGCTCGGCGGCGTTCGTGCGGTGTTCGACGACCAAGTACTCCCCGCTCACCGGATGCGGCCAACGAGCCACGTCTCCGGCCGCCACGACGCCTGGAGCAGCGGTGAGAGAGGCGTCACATAAAAGGGCGCCCTGGACGAGCTCGAGCCCGGACGTCTCGAGCCAAGATGTCGCCGGTGCCGCGCCGACGGCGACCAGGAGCACATCTGCCTCGATGCTCGTGGCATCGCTCAGCCGGCACTTCACGCCCGATCCGGCGCGAGCACCGGTGTCGACTCCCCGGAGAGCAGTGGCGAGGCGCAAGTCGACTCCGTGACCGCGGTGCATCGACTCGCAGACTCGCCCCACGACAGGCCCGACGGCGCGCTCCAAGGGGATGGCGAACGGGTCGACCACGGTCACTCTGGCGCCGAGGCCGCGAGCGGTGGCGGCAACCTCGAGGCCGATGAGACCGGCTCCTGCTATTACGAGCCGGGCTCCGACTTGGGAGATCACGGCGCGTAGCTGCAGTGCGTCGTCGAGGGTTCTAAGGCTCATCACGTCAGGCTTGCCGGTAATGCCCCTAAGTGGCCGCGGGCTCGCCCCGGTAGCGATCACGAGACCGTCGAAGGCCAGACTGCGGCCGTCACTCAGGGTGACTTGGCGCGCCCCCAAGTCCAACTGCTCCGCTCTCGTGGCGAGGTCTAGCTCGATGCCGAGCGTCTCGAGCTCCTCGGCTGTCTTCAACGTGCAGCGATCGCTGTCCCATGAACCCGCGAGCAGTTGTTTCGAGAGTGGGGGTCGGTCATAGGGCAGGTGTTTCTCCCCGCCGACGAGCCTCAGGCGGCCCTCGTAACCCTGGCGGCGGAGGGCCTCACAGGCTCGCAGTCCTGCCAGGCCTGCGCCGACCGCCAGCACGGACCTCAGCGAAGGCGGTACCGCTACCTGCTCTCGTCCTCGTGGGCAGCGTCCTGCCCCACGACATCAAGGCGCGGGAGGAGCGAGCTCACCTTGTCCCGCGCCCCGCGGATGCGGCGATCCAGCTCCTCGACGATCTCGACGGCGCGTCGGAGACGGGCCTCCAGCAGGTCGACGTCGATGACGCCGCGTTCGAGCTCAGCGATAATGGCGTCGAGCTCGTCCGACGCCTCGCCATAGCCGAGCTCGGCGACAGGCGCGGCTGTCGCGACGGGCTCGAATGCGCTCATATCGTCCCTCCGTAGTCAGGCGTTGTGCCGTTGTGGTCTTCTTGCGTCACCGCTTGCGCCTCTTCGTCGCTCGGCCAGGTCCCCGCGCCGGGCGACTCGGCCTCTGCACAGGCCGGGGAACGGATCTCGTCGATTATGGAAGTCGCGCTGCCTTCGGCAAAAGTCGTTACGAGCTGCTCGCCTGGCTGCAAGCGGGCCGATGATCGCACCAACTTGCCCTGCGCGTCGCGAGTCAGCGACCAGCCTCGTTGCAGCTGGCGCTTGGGGTCGAGCAGCCGAAGGACTTCGCGCTGGTGAGAGATGTGCTGTGCCTCCGCAGCGAGATGTTGCATAGACGGTCCGGCCAACCTCTGGGCACGATTGGCCAAGCGGCCCTGGCTTCGTTCGATGGCCACGAGAGCCGCACTGCCGATGCGAGTCTCGGCTGAGCGAAGCTCGCTCACCGAGCGTTCCATTCCTAGACGAACGGCGCGGCGTAGCGATACAGAGGAACCAAGGAGTTCCCGGCTCGCTTCATCAAGCCAAGCCTCGACGCGTTGCGCAAGCCGTCGTGCCCTCCGGTCAGTCCCCTCCAAATACGCCGCGACCACGGCGACAATCGCCTCGCCGCACTGGGTCGGAGTCACGAGCGCTTGGTGAGCAACCTCGTCGGCGACCGACCGGTCACCGGTATGTCCGATGCCCGTCCAAACAGGAAAACGCGACCCGGCAATGGCACGCGCCACGAGCTCGGAGTCAAAGGCGGCTAGATCGCCCTTGGCCCCGCCCCCGCGAACGACGACGACGAGTTGAGGCTCGAAGACGCTCAACCTCGTCAAGGCGGCGGCGATCTGTGACGGGGCTTCGGGCCCTTGGACGATCGAGGGCTCGAAACGGACGTCGAACAGATAGCCGGATCGCTCCAGCTGACCAGTGAAGTCACGGTAGGCCTCCGAGCCGGGGCTTGTGACGAGCCCGACTCGTAAGGGGACCAAAGGAAGCGGCAGGCGCCGGTTTGCCTCGAGGAGTCCCTCGGCCGCGAGCGCGCTCAGCAACCGCCTCCGAGCCGCGGCGATCCCCCCGACCAGCGCCTCGACGTCGAGGGCGGTCATGGAGAAGCGCAACTTGCTGCCGCCCTCCCACACCGAGACCTTGCCGCGGACCCGCACGACGAGCCCCGGCACGAGCTCTACCCCGACCGCTGACAGCTCGTATTGGACCACCGGCCAGTCGCGGGACCAGCAGGCGACCTCCAGCGTGGCCGTCGCATTACGCGCCTGTGGGCCGCCACGAGTCCCCGCATAGAGCTCGGAGGCCTGCCGTGAGGGACCCTCGAGATGGTCCGCGAGCTCGAGGTAGTGGTGCCCACGCGAGGTCGTCACCTTGCAGATCTCGCCGGTTACCCAGATTTCGTCCGGAAACGCCTCGCGAAGTGCACCCCGCACGCGGCTGTAGAAGTCGCTGACCGAGAGTGCGGTCTCCGAGGCCGACCCCAAAGGGAGGACCTGCTCGGGCGTGACGACAGTGAGGTCCGGCGCCGGCTCGAACTCGACAACCGACAGGGCGCGCGCCGGCTTAGGTACTCCAGCTGGCTCTCCGTTTCGCGGCACGACCGGCACGACGTTGCCAAGCGGCAGGCCGGCCGGGTCGCGAGCCTTGCCTTCATCCTCGGCGAGGGCTCGAACCCCTGACAAAGCGCCGTCACCGTCGAAGTCGAAGCGGAGCTCCTCGACGTCGGAGGTCCTCGCCTCGCGCCCCCGTTTCGCTCGGGTGCCGGCCATGGTCTCAGGCTACCGCTGGCATATGGGGGTCCCCCCGGATCCCTGTGCCGTGCCTCTCAACTCGACGAGCCGAACTGGATAGCCACCTGAATCTGCTGGGCCCTTGTCCACCGTTTCGTAGCGACGCCAAGGCTCCAATCGGTGCACAGGGTGTCGTTGGCGACAAAGGCGTCAACGCTGCCCGCGGGGCCGAACACGACGGTGTCGGTTCCGGGCGGCGGAGAGGCCAAGGTGTCCCATCCCATATCCGCTACACGCAGCACCGCAAGTGTGGGCCGGTGAGCCGGACCCGAGGTCAGGGCGAAAAGTCCACTCCCGTCTGTCGGGCCGAAGGAGATCACGTCGTCGCCGTTGGGTACGGGCAGCGCTGGGGAAACCCGCCAGTTCCGCGTGCCTCCCCGAGTGCAGGCAGCGACAAGTTCGGCGCCGTCTTCGCGGACAAGGCTGACAAGCGCGCAAAGCTCTGTCGACGTCGCTTGCAGTCCGAGCACGCGGGAGCCCGAGTGGCCGAGCGAGGAAGAAAGCCGTGGTCCAACGAGCTGCAAACTGTCCCGGCGCCAGCTTCCCCGTGGCGCGCTGAACACGCCTACGACACCGCGCCGGGCGCAGCTCGCCCCGACTAGCTCCTGGGTGCCCAAAAAGCCCACGGCCGTGATCGAGCCGACCCCACAGACACGACCGGGCCGGGAGTCCGAGCAATTCGGCCGCGGTCACTAACGTCCGCCATCCCGCCAGGCCCGCGGAGCTCGCGGACACCTCATCGGTCCTGGCACCTGCCACTAGCGCCAGCGCGGCGCCCCCGGCGGTCACTGCCAGGGCGTCGGGCTGCTCGGCCAGCGCGCCGAGTGGGGTCGCCGACGACCACGACCGGGCGTTTGAGGTGACGATGAGCGGCGAGTAGGCAAGGTAGTTGGTGGGCCGAATTCCTATGGTGAGCGACTTGCCTGCGTCGGTGGCGAGGACAAGTCCTCCGTTGGTAGCGACGGCGAGCGCCGACGCCGTGTTGGACCACTGCCTCGCGCCCCTCGGACGGAAGAACAGTTGCCAGAAGGTGTTGAGAGGCTGGTCGAGATGACCCATTGGGACGGTGACCCACGATCCCGCCGAGGTCTCGATCGAGGTCGCGAGTGAAGGGTGGATCGTTGCACCCTGTACCCGGGCCAGCGGGCTGGGGGCGCCAGCTCTAGACCCGCAAGCGGATACAGCTGCGGCGCTGAGCGCTGCCAGCACGATCGCGCCGGCGCGGCTGCGCCACGACCGCGGATTGAGCACCTCTCGCCCCGAAGCGGCTGCAGCGCTCACCATGGCCGGCCTAGGAGTTGAACCTCGCCGGTCGGCAAGGATGCGAAAGAGGACTCCGAGGGCGCGGTTGCCGGCCCCGGATCGCTGTTGCGGCGCAAAGTCCCTGCCTGGAACATCCCCCGGGCCAGGGGCAAAAGGCGACGCTCACAACGCGCCGAGACGATCGTGGGGCCGTCCGTCGTATGCCCTGAGCTCGTCTCCGGCATGGCAACTCTCATTCCTGTCGTCGGCGAAACGGTCCGCCCATCCCCCGTTGCCAGTGACCCGGCGGGCCCAGGGCCGACGGTGCTTGGTGGTCAGCAAGGCTGGAGCCTGCTGTTTTCCACCTCCGAGCAGGTAACTTACCGCCACGACGAGGACCTGGGCGTGCAGGCACTGGTGGGGATCCACACCGGCCTGCGGCTGGACCCTCGCGATCGGGGCGTGTGAGACTTCCCGGCTATGTCCCGCATTCTTTTGACCTCGAAGCTGTTCGATGACGCCATGGGTCCGTTGGCGGATCACGACCTCGTCATACCGAAGCCGCAGGGGTCCATGACGACAGAGGAGATCACGCTCTCGGCCGGCGACGTCCAAGCGATCGTCTGTCAGCTGACGGACCGCATCGGCGAGGCTGTGTTCGCCTCTGCTCCGGGCCTCGAGGTGGTGGCGACCGTTTCGGTTGGCTACGACAACGTCGACGTCGCCGCCGCGACACGGGCCAAAGTTGCCGTTTGCAACACGCCCGGTGTGCTGGCCGAGACCACCGCGGATCTTGCCTTCGCCCTGATCCTTTCGGCATCACGCGTGCTCTCAGACTCCGAGCGCGACCTGCGGAAGGGCAACTGGAAGAAGTGGGAGCTCGACGGCTATCTGGGTCGTGACGTTCATGGCGCTACTCTCGGGCTCATCGGCTACGGCCGCATCGGACAGGCAGTGGCTCGGCGCGCGGAGGGATTCTCGATGCGGGTCATCCACCACGACCTGGCACCGACCGGTCTGCCGGGCTACGTGGCCGATCTCGACGAACTGCTGCGGCAAGCCGACATTGTCAGCTTGCACGTGCCTCTTACTCCGGAGACTCACCATCTGGTCGACGCCCGCAGACTGGCGATCATGAAGCCGACGGCGGTTCTCGTCAACACCGCCCGCGGCCCCGTGGTGGACGAGGAAGCCCTCGGCGCCGCGCTCGAGTCGGGACGACTGTTTGCCGCCGGCATCGATGTCTACGAGCACGAACCGCATGTCCACCCGCGCCTCCTCGCCGCTCCGAGGGCCGTGCTACTCCCCCACATCGGCTCCGCCTCGTTCGCGACCCGCTTGGCCATGGCGAATCTGGCGACCAGCGCTGTCGCCGATGTGCTCGCCGGCATCCGCCCTGCGAACACTGTCAATCCGGAAGTATTCGACAAATAGTCGTCCTGGCCATCGGATAGCGATCAAAGGGGATCGCAACCTCGAACGGTTACGGACCGCCCTCGTGCGCGAATGCCTCCCGCGGCACAAATGAATCTTGAGATTCCGCGGTGCACATCTGCACGATGGCGCCTAGCCGTCCGCGCCCTTCGTCAGTCGCGGGCAACTTCTGACCGGCACGGATTCGACAGGCTCGCCACCAGTCACGGCTTGCTCGTCGATCGCCGCCATCCGCCGTAGATCCGTCGCAATCGAGCTGGGGGAGCGCGACCCACGGTCCCCATGCCCGGAACGCTCGGCGCGCCGGCTACCATCCAACCCCCCTGACGGGCCCGGAAGTATTCTTATTTCTTTTACGGCTCGATTTCGATCATGCCGACACCCCGTCGGTGCAGATGTCCATTTCGGGCAATCATTGGGGCGCCAACAGGTACTATGGGCGCTTCAAGAAAATCAAGAGCGGGGGGACGAGTCGACCTTAGCCCATCATGAGACCCATGAGAGCGGTGAGGAACGATGAAAGACGCAATGCGACGCGTAAGAATCTTTGCGATTTGCGGAGTTGTGGCGTTTGTGGTCACCGCGCTGTCAGTTGCTCCGGCGGCGGCTCAGTCCGTGCCCGGTCCCCAGGTGGGGGCCTCCTATTCCTCTGGCCTGTACGCACCGAGCAGTGCCCGGGTGCCGTTCACAGGCTCCTTCAGGGCTGTTTGTGGCAAGCCAGGCGAAGGCGTGGCTCAATGTCTCACCGACGTTCTCCAGCCGAGCGGCGCGAATCCTGAATACACAGACCCGACCGGCCTGTCTCCGGCCACCATCGAGGACGTCTACGGCTTCACCTCTTCATCGACCGCGGGACTCGGTCAAACAATTGCGCTCGTCGACGCTTACAACGATCCTGACGCGGCTGGCGACTTGAACGAGTTCAGTGAGCAGTACGGGCTGCCGCCCGAGTGCAACGGTTATTCCTCTCCCTGCTTCAATTTCACGCAGGTCAACCAGGCCGGCGGCAGCGGCCTACCTACCGACTCCAATTCCGACTGGGATCTTGAGATAAGCCTCGATATCGAGTGGGCTCACGCGCTCGCTCCCGCGGCCAACATCTTGTTGGTGGAGGCTAATGACAGCGACACCTCGGACCTGCTCGCGGCCGAGCAGTACGCGGCCGCCAACGCGAAATACGTTTCCAACAGCTGGGGAACGACCGAGTCCCCAGGCGAGAACTTGGACGACTCGTCCTTCACAGATCCCGGCGTCAGCTACTTCGCCGCCGCGGGTGACACGGGAGGGGAAGTGACATGGCCCTCGGCGTCGCCTGACGTGATCTCGGTCGGGGGTACCAGCCTGACGTTCAGCTCGGGTGGAACCCTCGCCCAGGAATCAGCTTGGAGCGACGGTGGTGGTGGCTGCAGCGTCTACGAACCAGCCAGCGTCTACCAGACGACCGGGAGCGTGAACTGCAACGGCATGCGGGCAACGCCCGACATTTCCCTCGACGCCGACCCGAACTCCGGCGTCTCGGTGTACGACAGCGTGCCTTACAGCGGCCAGACAGGTTGGTGGACGGTGGGAGGAACGAGCGCGTCGACGCCCATGGTGGCGGCGGAGGCGGCGGTGACAGGTGCGGACGTGGACGCCGCGTATCTCTACGCCAATCCCGCCAACATCCCGTTCCGAGCTATCACCTCTGGTAGCAACGGTTATCCGGCTTTGCCTGGCTACAACCTTGCCACCGGTCTCGGGGCCTGGTCCTACACCCCGGGCGCACCCACAGGACTTAGCGCGTCAGGCTCCGGGGGCGGCGTGACGCTCGATTGGACCGCACCGAGCGGGGCCGCGCCAAGCCAATACACCATCTGGCGTGGTACCGCCACAGGCGACGAGACGACTGACTTGGTAACCGTGGCTGCCCCCACAACGACCTACACCGACAACTCCGCCACAGGTAGCTCCACCTACTTCTACGAGGTGCAGGCACTCGACAGCAGCGGTGTCGGCCCGTTCTCCAACGAGGCGTCAGCCAAGAGCTCAGGGACCAGCTACACCGTCACCTTCAACGCCAACGGCGGCACGGGCACGATGGCACCCGAGACTGAGGGCGCCGCGACGGCCCTGGCCGCCAACGCCTTCACCCGCAGCGGCTACGCCTTCTTGGACTGGAACACGGCCGCCAACGGCTCCGGCACGGCGTACACGAACGGGGAGGTCTACCCCTTCACGGCCAGCGTCACTCTTTATGCCCAGTGGACGCCGAATCCCTCCTACACCGTCACCTTCAACGCCAACGGCGGCACGGGCACGATGGCTCCCGAGACCGACAACGTCGCCACGGCACTGACCGGGAACACCTTCACCCGGAGCGGCTACGCCTTCTCGGCCTGGAACACGGCCGCCAACGGCTCCGGCACGGCGTACACGAACGGGGAGACCTATCCCTTCACGGCCAGCGTCACTCTCTATGCCCAGTGGACGCCGAATCCCTCCTACACCGTCACCTTCAACGCCAACGGCGGCGCTGGGACGATGTCTCCCGAGACGGACAGCGTCGCCACGGCCTTGACGATGAACGCCTTCGCTCTTACTGGCTACAGCTTCTCAAACTGGAACACAGTCGCTAACGGCTCCGGCACGGCGTACACAAACGGGGAGGTCTACCCCTTTACCGCCAGCGCCACGCTCTATGCCCAGTGGACGCCGAATCCCTCCTACACCGTCACCTTCAACGCCAACGGCGGTACGGGCACGATGGCTCCCGAGACCGACAACGTCGCCACTGCCTTGACCGCGAATGCCTTCGCACTTACTGGCTACAGCTTCTCGGGCTGGAACACAGCCGCCAACGGCTCCGGCACGGCGTACACGAACGGGGAGACCTATCCCTTCACGGGAAGCGCCACGCTCTACGCCCAGTGGACGCCGAATCCCTCCTACACCGTCACCTTCAACGCCAACGGCGGCGCTGGGACGATGTCTCCCGAGACGGACAGCGTCGCGACCGCGCTGACGCCCAACGCCTTCACACAGACCGGCTACAGCTTCTCAGACTGGAATACCGCCGCCAATGGCTCGGGCATCGCCTACGCCAACGAAGCTAGTTACCCCTTCACCGCCAGCGTCACGCTTTATGCCCAGTGGACGTCGAATCCCTCCTACACCGTCACCTTCAACGCCAACGGTGGAACGGGCACGATGGCTCCCGAGACGGACAGCGTCGCGACCGCGCTGACGCCCAACGCCTTCACACAGACCGGCTACAGCTTCTCAGACTGGAACACCGCCGCCAATGGCTCGGGCATCGCCTACGGCGACGGTGCTAGCTACCCCTTCACCGCCAGCGTCACGCTTTATGCCCAGTGGACAGCCGACGCATCCTCACCACCGCCGCCCTCACCGTCACCTCCGCCGGCGGGACCGCCGCCCGCCGCACCCTCTCCCCCGACGGTCACCGGGATCTCCCCAACGTCGGGCCCGGTAGCGGGAGGCATGTTCGTCACGATCACGGGCACCGGATTCTCCACGACAGGAAGCACCACGGTTGACTTCGGCACCACCGCCGCACTGGCGGTGAGCTGCTCCTCGACGACGAGCTGCACAGCGATCTCGCCAAGTGAACCAGCTGGCACTGTCAATGTCACCGTCAACATCGGGACCGGTACCTCAACAACTGCTGCGGCCGACCAGTTCAGCTATGTGGCCGCCCCGACGATCACCAAGATGACACCTACGAGCGGACCCGCGAAGGGAGGCACCAAGGTGACGATTAGGGGAAGCAACTTCCTCGGGTCCGTTTCGGTGCAATTCGGCGGGAGAACGGCGACCGGAATCCGCGTCCTATCGTCGTCTGAGATCACCGTCACCGCACCTTCCGGCTTGGGTACCGTCTACGTCACCGTGTCCGCCTTAGGCGGGACCAGTAAGCCAACCGCGGCGAGCAAATACGATTTCGTACCCGCACCAACGATCACGAAGGTGACATCAGTTGGGACGACAAAGCTGATCATCGAGGGAAGCAACTTCGTCGGGACCGTGTCAGTGCGCTTCGGCGGGAAAGCAGCGAGAGGAGTGCACGTGCTCTCGAGCTCTGAGATCACCGTCATCGCGCCCTCTGCTTCGGGCACCATCTACGTCACCGTGTCCGCTTTAGGCGGTTCCAGCAAGAAGACCGTCGAGTTGCGCTACTGACGACTTGATTCGAGCCGATCAGTGCCTTAGCGCCGGTCGGCGGCGTTCTAACCTCCTCAGCGCCCACGGGCGCTGCCCGGCCTGACACTGGTTGGCGACGGCGGCGGAGGACGATCGGTTAATCGTGCAGCTGGGGAGAAGGAGCCCTCCTTGGAGCGCGGTCAGCTTGCTTGCCCGGATGCCGACCTTGACCGTGCCACGAGCCGTCGGGATCGAACTCGACGAGGTCTCGCTTCGCTCCTAACAGCGACCGCGCGGCGGTGCCGTGGAGACGCGCTGGAGCCTTCTGTCTGCGCTCTGTTCGACGGTGGCGCAAGAAAGGGTTTCAACTTCCGCTACCCACCGCTCACCGGTCTGCAACGCCCTCCAGTGCCTCTCGCAGGCTTCGTACGACACCGCGCCCATAACGCGCGGTCCAGTCGGCCTCCGCCTGCTGCACCAGGGCGCCGTGACCCTCGGCGCACCGACGACCCCGCTCGGTCAGCACGAAGTTGGACCCATCCGCCCTGCGCTCGGCGATGGCCCGTAGGTAGCCGTGGCGCTCGAGTGCAGAAAGCCAAGCCCGAGAGGCAAGCTCAGGCAACGGCCGCCCCTCCGTCGGCAGGTTCGTCAGCACGGTGGCGGCGAGCGAAAATGCCACGTCGGCTCGTTCCTCATAGACCATGGCGAAATTTACGGCCGCCTGGGAGACCAGTACCGCGAGCGGAAGCCCCGACACCCCGCCATCGCCGATCCGCCTCACAGGTGACCAGTCGTGACCTAGGCCACCCGTGACGCTCGCGTCCGCGGCGCCGTAGCTGGCCGGGTAGTGCGGGTGCTCCAAAGGAAACTGGCCCACCAGTGCCTCCAGATTCGTTCGCAAGCTGTCGACGAGTCCCTCGCTCACGCTACCCCGCCAGCGCTTCTCGGCCCTAGCGTGGAGCGCGGGCCACCGGCGGGCCGCCTGGGAACCTTGATCCGTCCATCTCACTCTCGCTATGGCGCCGTCCCGGGCCAACTCCTCCGCCCACCCTCCCCGAACGACTTCCGACAGGCGTGAGTTTGCCGCCCGCTTCGAGAGCCGGGCAAGGCGGGCCAGGTTCCGCCTGTCTACGCCGTGGTCGTCGAGGACGCGCAACATATTGGACCAGAGTTCCAGCGACGGCATCGAGCCGCGCCCCGCGCCCTCAGCCATGTGGGCATGCTTTAGCTGGCCAAGGACGACCCAAAGCATCGATGGAATGCTCTTCGACCGTCTTGTTGCCTGGTCCTGTGACTCGGGCACAACGCCAGGCTAGAGGGACCTGCGATCGCATGCCCGGGCGCGCAAGTCTGGTTACAGGTCGTGCCGCACGAGTCGATCACGCAACTTTCCCGGGCACCCTCTTCTATGTCCGAGCTTGAGCCAGGTGGCCGCCAACAAGGATAAGGGCACGAGCGGGAAGCGCTTGTGGACACCCTCGCTGACAAAACAAGACTCTGATCCGGCCCCTCTTGCTCGTTCGTAAGACAGGCTGACCGTCAGCCGATTCTCGAGTCAGACCAGCAGTCCCAAGCAGAACTGAAGCTATCCACTCACCTCGTGACCGTGGATGGCAGAGCATCAGCAGTTCTCATACTGCCTGCCGTTTAGGTCGCATCTCCGTCGTTGTGGCCGCCGTTGTTCTGTGCTCCTGACCGCCCGCGCTGCGCACGAGGTCTCTTAGGTGGCTGCCTTACTCTTGCGGTACGGCTTGATGAGGTCTTTTCGCCAACCTCGGGCCTGATCGGGCCAGTCCCGGCAAGCCGCGGTCGGTAGCCTCTAGCGATGAGAAGGGCGGCCAGCGCGTCTGTCAACCATCGCTGGTAGCGCTCTTCGTTCCAATGCCGTTCGAACACTAGGTGTTGGTACACGGCTGGGTCGTTGAATAACCAGAGCACGTCGGCCGCCTCGGAGGTACTGAGCTCTCCCCGGAGCGCTCCTCGCTCGGCCAACGCTTGAGCGAGTACGCGCATGCCCTGGAGACGCTGCGCCTGGCCGTCCTCGACGAGGGCCCGGATCTCCGGGTCAAGCCCAGAGGCTGCTTGGGCGACGGCGTTGAGCGGCGCGATCCGGGCACTTATCTCGCTGACGCTGTGTGCGAAATCAGTTAGGACGCGCCGGGCATCGGGCTCGGCCATGCCTGCCCTCACGTGCGGCCGCTCCAGCAACGGCACCGCTTCGTCATCACCGACGATGGCCCAGTCAATAGCTAGCTTCAGCGCCGCCGGTTTGCCGCCCACGGAAGTGAACACCGTCTTGCGGCTTACGCCTGCCGCCCGGGCGATGTCGTCGACAGTCGTTCCCCCGTACCCACGCGTGATGAACAGCTGTGCCGCGGCATCGACGATGGCGCTTCGGGTGGCCCGCGCCTGCTGATCACGAAGGCGGGACACGTAGGGCTTCTTGACGGCTTCAGCCAATTGGAGTTACCATGAGTGTAGTCAACACACCTATAGTGTAGTGCAACTGCGACCGGGGGGTTTGGATGCGAACAGTCGTCGTGGGGGCGGGGCCAGCCGGCCTGTTCTGTGGGCTGGCACTGGCGAGGAAAGGCCACCAGGTCGTGGTCGTGGACCGCGATCCCCCGCCACCGACCGTGGGCGCTTGGGATCGCCGGGGCGTAATGCAGTTCAACCTCCCGCACTTTTTCCGCAATCTCGTGCGCCAGACCTTGCTCGAAAACCTCCCTGACGTATGGGGCGCGCTCATTGACGCCGGATGTGTACCAGCGGTCCCAGAAGGCCTCCCTGAGGCTATGACGGGACTTCAGGCGCGTCGGTCCACCTTCGAGGGCGCGTTTTGGTCCCTGGCCGGGCGTGATCCGGCGCTCAGGCTGCAGACGGGCCACGTGGACTCGCTAACGATGCGCCGAGACCGCGTCGCCGGCGTTCTCGTCGACGGCACCGAGATGGAGGCCGACATCGTCATAGTCGCCGCCGGCCGCACCGCTCGGCTCGGCCACGAGCACAGGGCTCCGGGCGAAGGGGGCTCCTGCGGTTTCTCGTACGCAGCCAGGATGTACCGGGCCCGGGAGGGTGTCGACCCGCCGTCCAGCGCACTGCCCATGGGCGCCATGCACCGGGGTTACCTGACCATTGTCTTCCCCCAGGACGATAAGACGCTGTCCGCCCTCTTCGTGCGCCCTTCAGAGGACAACCTTGCTGAACTGCGTAGGAACGAGTGCTTCGAGACGGCGGCCCGGCATGTACCGAATCTGGCGCCGTGGACAGACCAAGACCGCTTTGAGCCCATCACCGATGTCATGGCCGGCAGCGGGCTGTCCAACACCTACCGAGGCCAGCTCGACGACGCCGGGCGAGCTGCGGTCGCCGGCTTGTTCTATGTCGGGGACGCTGTTTGTACCACTAACCCGGCCGCGGGCCGAGGCGTGTCGCTTGGGTTGCGCCAAGCGGCCGAGCTAGTGCGCCTGCTGAGCAGCGCCGAGCACGACTACCGGGCCATCGCCGAACAGTTCGACCGTTGGTGCAGTGAACACATCCGGCCCTGGTACGAGGACCACGTCTACTGGGACGCGACCCTGCTTGCCCGCTTGAACGGTCGGGACATCGACATCGGCGCCCCGCTAGCCTCTGATGTGATCTGCGCGGCCGCTGGACAAGACCCAAGCATGATGCCTGTGGTTGGGCCCTTCATGGGGATGCTCGTCCCGCCCGGAGCGCTGAAGGCTGTCGAAGAGAAGGCTCGTGCCGTGCTCCGCACAGGGTGGCGGCCAACTTGGGCGGCTGGGCCCACCGGGGAGGAACTTGCGAAGATGCTGGCTGTGCCGACTCCCACAAGGTGAGGTCGCCGCTCACCCCGGGGAAGGATCTCGTTCGACGAGGCTGCGGCGCCGGCACTTCACGAGTCAACTTGACGATGTGGCGCCAGGGGGCGACGGCAGAAGAGGCGTAGAGATCGCGCGTCGACTGCGCTGGTGACGAATACCTATCGACTCTGAGGACCGGGTCGATGTAGAGGCCGTGGGCGAGGTCACGCCGGACGCCGTCGAGGAACTGTTGGGCGTCGCCCTTACGGGCGAAGTGGCCCGAAACCGCAGGCCAGACGGCATTTTAGCGCGCCTGGCGGGAGGTGGTGGTGGCGAGCCGGCCTATAGGCGGGGTTCTGTCCGCCGGCCGGCGAGCCGGTACCGGCGGGGTGGCCATCCATCTAAGCGGCCTACCTGGGGACATCGGGCGGGCCACCCGTCCCACGTTTGGCCTTGCTCCGGGTGGGGTTTACCTAGCCGACCGGGTCACCCCGGCCGCTGGTGCGCTCTTACCGCACCGTTTCACCCTTGCCTGTGCACGGCAAGCCGTGCCATCGGCGGTCTGTTCTCTGTGGCACTGTCCTGCGGGTCGCCCCGACTAGCCGTTAGCCAGCACCTTGCCCTGTGGAGCCCCGACCTTCCTCAGCCGGCAGCGGCGCCAAAGCGCCGCCCCGGCCGCGGCCACCCGGTCGGCTCGCCACCACCGGGAACATTCTCTCACGTACCTGCCCCTGCGGCTTCCAAAGCGTCCCAGTGCACCCGCCCCGGTTGGTTGACGGGGACATGAGTGCTTGCACATCAAAATCTTGAGCGCTATAGTGTCAGTAAAGATAACACGGCTTAGTAAGGAGTCAAGAAGAGATGATGCGCTTCGATCCGTTCCGTGAGCTCGATCGGCTGACCCAGCCGATGTGGAACGCCCGGGCCTCGGTGCCGCTCGACGTCTACCGCAAGGGCGAGAAATTCATAGTTCGCGTTGATTTGCCCGGAATCGACCCAGCGAGCCTCGACCTGACCATCGAGAGAAACGTTCTCTCGATCAAAGCGGAGCGCTCTTGGGTGCCCTCTGAGGGCGACGAAGTCCTTGTGGCGGAGCGTCCGCAGGGGACCTTCACCCGCCGCCTGTTTCTCAGCGAGGGATTGGACGCCGACAGGATCAGCGCCAGTTACGAGCACGGCGTACTGACCGTGACGGTGCCTGTGGCGGATTCTGCCAAGAGCCGCAAGATCGAGGTTGGTCTCGGCGCCTCGGACGACGACAACGTCCTGAACGTCGGAGCCACCCAGCACTGACACATCGGCGCGGCGCGCCGGTGTCAGACAAAGCCCCGATCACCTGCGACCCCCCTCCAGGTGATCGAAGCGGGATCTTCCCCCGGGTTCCCGGTCGCGAGGCCGGTGAGCTCGGGGGATGGTCGCGTCTTAGGCCATGACGAGCAGGTCAGCAAAGACGGCATAGGTGGGCCGTCTCGTTGAAGCTGACGAGCGACGGTCCGCGCACGCCCTCGGTCGCAATCCGGGTAATTGACGCGACACCGAGCGAGAGCCGCCACGAAAGCTCAGGCCCGGCGCCCAGAGCCCACGTGACGGCGGCCTTGATCGGAGACACGTGGCTCACGATCACGAGGTCGCCCTGTGATGCTTCGCCGGCGAGCTCCTCACAGGCGGCTGCCACCCTGGCCTTGACCTCCAACAGGGTCTCTCCGCCGGGCGGCCGCCAATTCAGAGTGCGAGTACCAGTGGTCCCAGAGGCCCGCAGGCAACATCGAGGGTGCCGTCCCGTCGAGCTCACCGTAGTCAAGCTCCACGAAGCGGTTGTCGACTAGCACTTCGGGCGCGACCTGACCCGAGGCCTTGCTTGCCGCCTTGGCGTAAGCGAGGGCGATCGCCTCCGCTGTCAGCATGGCGCGACGCAACGGGCTCGTGAGGATCCGACACGGAGCGCTCCCGAACCCTGCCAGCACCTCGCCGAGCGCCTCGGCCTGTTGTTGGCCCAGCTCGGTCAAAGAGGAGTCGGCCCTACCCACGAGGAGCCCTGCGGCATTTGCCTGGCTCTGGCCATGGCGGACCAACAACAGCATCGGACTAGCTATTCGCCTGTCCGCTGGTCACGGCACAAGGATCCGGCCGCATTGGTCGCAGTAGACGATCGAGTCCGGGGCGGAGTGCCGCAGACGGTGCAGCTCCCCCGCCGGTACCAGGAGGTGGCAGCCGCTGCAGGCCCCCCCGACGAGATGAGCAGCTCCGATACCGCCGAGCTTTTTCCTCAGGCGCTCGTAGGAAGCCGCCAGCTCAGGCGCCACCTGCGCGGCCAGCTTGTCCCGCCCGGCGCGTATCACGGCTGCTTCCCCGTCGATCGCCGCCTCGGCGATGCCCAGCTGTTCACGGGCGAGCGACAACTCCTCGCGCTGTGACCGAGGCGCTCTCTTTGAGGCCGTCGAGCTCCTCGTCCAGCGGTTCGAGCGCCTCCATCACCTCAAGTTCTTGGTCCTCGAGCTCGCGGCGTTGGTGGGCGAGCGAGGACACCTCCTCCCCCATCGTCTGCTCGTCGCGATAAGAGCCCGCCCTGCCTGAGCGCAGCCTCTGCTCGATGGTGGCAACCCGAGCACCGACCGATTCGGAACGCTGTTCGAGATTCTGTAACTGGGAGGCCAGCTTGTCCCGCTGGTCTTGAGCCTCGCTCACGCGGGCGGACAGCTCGGCGAGCTTGGCCTCGAGCTGGGAGACCGCACCACGCTCTGCCAGCTCCCGGCGACGGTAGGCGAGGCGATCGAGGGCGAGATCGTCCTCTTGCACCTCCAGTAGGAGCGGGAGCTGCGCCTTGGGCGCGGAGGACGGCGTATCGGAGGGCTCGGTCTCGCTCGTGCTCATCGTGGGACGAGGCTACAGGCGCCAGGTTGCCCTGGAGGCTACGAGCTGAGCGAGCAACTCCGGGGTGCCTGCGGCAACAGGAGTGCGACGGCTCGAGTGGTCCCGCACCACGAGCTCGCGGCCAGCTGCGTCGGCTACGAGCGCACCCGACTCGGCACACACGAGAAGGCCGCCCAGGTAATCCCAGCCTCCATGGGCACCCCGGGCGCAGTCGATGTAGCCGTCAAGGGTGCCGTCCGCTACGGCGCAAAGGTCGAGCGCGGCTGCTCCTAGCGCCCGGTACTGCCGCCAACCGAGATAACGCGGCGGATAGCCCGACAAGCCGACCAGCGAGCGCCCGAAGGACTCCTCACGAGAAGGCCTGATCGGGACGCCGTCGCGCCGAGCGCCGCCGCCTCGCACCGCCTCGTAACGTGCGCCCGTCGCCTGATTGACGACCAGGGCGGCGAGCGGCCCATCCCCGTCGAGCACGCAGATGCTGGTGGCGTACCAAGGGATCCCCCGGGAGGCGTTGGTGGAACCGTCGACCGGGTCCAGCACGGCGAGCAGCGGCCTTTGATCGGCACCCTCGCTCAGTCCCGACTCCTCGCTCAGCACGCCGAGGCCGGCCTCGGCGAGCACGCGCACCGCCACCGCGTCCGCCACGAGGTCGGAACGGTACTGGCCCGGCCGGGTGCCTGCGAGACCCCAGTCGGCGAGCCCTTTCAAAGACCCTGCTACGCCGTCGGCCGCTTCTGCCAGCACCTGCAGCAACTCGGCTACGTCCACAGCACCGAACCGTAGCGTGGCCGCCCCCGGCCGGCCGCTCGCCTAAACTTGCCTCCCGAATGGCCGTCATCGACGTCGCGGGCTATGTGGCCGAGTTGAAGGACCATGCGGTCGACCACAAGTTCCACGTGCACGACGAGCGCCACTTCGTCGAGACCTACTCCCTTCGCCAGTTCTGGGAGGTGGACCTGCACCCTGAGGAAGGTTGTGGCGGGCCGATCGACCTCCACCTCGCCCTCGAGGTAGAACCGCGCGTGCTGCTCGACTTCGAGGACGCCGTCGTGGCCTTGCCCGAGGACGAGGACCCTCCTGACAAGTGGTTCTTCCCTCTCACTTTCAACTGGGGCGTCCCGCCGCTTCCTAAGGGGCCCGACCTGCTCCGCCTTGCCATCGACCTGGCGGGGGTCGGCGGTGTCGAACTCCCCCTCGAGATCTCAGCCACCGACTCGTTCGGATCGGTGACTGACGCCCCCGTCCGGCGCCTCACCATCGTCGCCCGGCAACAGGTCTCACTTGCCCGGGTGCTGGCGGGCGAGGAGCTGCTCTGCGACACATTCGACCGGGCGCTCGCTGTGACCCGCTTTTTCCTCGACAATGCCCCCGACTGGCTCGGCGAATAGACCGGCGTGGTCGCATCTCGCGGCCGCCTTCATCGTGCTCGCCATTGGCTGCAGCGCAGCGTTGACAGGCTGTTCCGGCCAGGACTCCCAGGCTCTCGCCGACCAGGCGTGCAGCCACATCGAGCGAGGCTTGACGGCAGCCCACAAGACTGCCACGTCACCGGCCCAAGCGAGACAACTGCAGACCGAAGCGCTCGACCAGATTCGGGCAGCCGTCCCACTCGCCGCCGAGGCGGCCGGCGAGGACACGACTTGGCAAGCGCTCGAGGCGACGCTCAGTGAGTCGAGCCGTGTCCCGCTGCATTACCTGCTGCCCGCGCTCGCCGCGCAATGCGCCGGGGTCGGCTGACACCGGCGCCACGCACCTCCGGCTCGGCCGGGCGATCAGTGCTCGGGCAGCTCCCAGAGCTTGATCCCGCCCAGGATCCCGGCCAGGTTGTCGACGACGGTCGCCGATGGGTCCACGTGGCCCACCAATAGCCGCGAGTTGCCACCCCCAATGTAGAGATGGTCGTAATTCAGCAGGCTTTGGAAGTTGCCCACAGCCTCGTCAAAGCGCTTGCGCCACTTCTTCACACCGATGCGCCGCAGCGTCGCGTCCCCGAGCTGTTCGTCGTAGGTCTGGTCCTTGCGGAAAGGATGGTGTGCCAGCTCAAGGTGCGGCGCCAAACGTCCGTCCAGCAACAATGCCGTGCCGACCCCGGTACCGAGCGTGACGACGAACTCGAGCCCGGAACCGCTCACGACATCGAGACCTTGCAGGTCGGCGTCATTGGCGAGGCGCACGGGCCGCCCAAAGCGCGCCTCCAAGGCAGAACCGAGGTCGAAACCTGTCCATGCCGTCAGCAACTTGGCCACGACGGGTTCCTCCGGACGCCCGTTGCGGGTCACGAAATGGGGCGCCGTCACGATGATCCCCTTGCGCACGACGCCCGGGAAACCAGCTGAGACACGGTCGAACGAAGGCAGTGGGGCGGTGAGGGTGGCCAAGGCCTCGACGAGCACGTTGGGCGGGCACGGGTAGGGAGTCGCGACACGGACCCGGTCCGCCACGAGCTTGCCGACGGCGTCCAGCACGGAAGCCTTCAGGCCGGTCCCGCCGATGTCGATCGCAAGCGTGGTTGGTCGTAGCGGTGGCACGACTCCAGGCGCGACGACCGTAGCGGCCTTCTTCGCGGCCGCCACCGACGAGGTTTTGCGCGGTGTCGAACGCGTCGCGGCTCTTGTCGTGGCGGACTTGGAGCTGGAGGAAACAGCGGGCCTTTTTGTCCCGACTGGCTGAGGAACCTGCGCCGGAACTGGCGCCTCGGCTGCCTCGTCCTTCGCCATTGCCCCTGTATCGGCCGCCTTCTCGTCGCTAACGACTGGGGCCGCGGCCAGCGGCGTTTCCTCCTGGGCGACCTCTTCGCCCGCAGGCGGCACCCCGGTCGGCAACACCTGTTCGGGCTTTGCAAGCTCTGCAGCCGTCGTTGCCTGTTCGGTCTCGTCGTGGTCAGTCATGGGATCACCTTTCCACCGGCGGCACCGGCCGCGGGTGAACTGAGTGGCTCGTAGGTGCAAAGGAATTCGAGCAGGGTGCGGACTCCGAAACCCGTGGAGCCCTTGCGGAGCTCACCCGAGTCCTCGTCCGAACGTGAGGGACCGGCGATGTCGAGGTGGGCCCAGGGCCGATCGGCGACGAACTCCTGCAGCAAAAGACCGGCGATAAGTGCGCCCGCCCCGCGCTTGGACATGTTCTTCATGTCGGCGACCTCCGAGTCGATGTCGGGCCGGTAGGCCTCGGGCAGGGGAAGCAGCCATGTCGGCTCGCCGGCGCGCGCCGAGGCGGCCTGCAGCGCGGACACCAGTCGATCGTCGTTGCCCATGAGTCCGGCGATCTTAAGGCCCAGGGCGACCGTGCACGCACCGGTGAGCGTCGCCAGGTCGACGATCGCGTCCGGCTCCTCCTCGACCGCGAGCGACAGCCCGTCAGCGAGCACCAGCCGACCCTCGCAGTCGGTATTGAGGACCTCGATCGTCTTACCGTTGCGAATCTCGAGCACGTCTCCGGGCTTGACGGCCTTTCCGCCCGGCATGTTCTCGGTCGTCGGAGCGATGGCGACCACGCGGATACCGACCCCGAGCGCCCGGCAGGCGCCGATCGTGGCGATGACGTCGGCGGCCCCGCTCATGTCCGTCTTCATCGTCATCATGCCGTCGAGATTTTTGAGAGTGAGGCCCCCCGAGTCGAAGGTGATGCCCTTTCCCACAAGGACGACCGTCGGGATGCTGCCGTCGGAGCGCTTTCGGGCCTGTCCCGGTGCCGGCACGTAGACGAGCTTGATCAGTCGCGGTGGCTCCGCCGAGCCGGCGGCGACGCCGAGCAGACCGCCGAGGCGAGCCTCCCTGATGGCTTCTTCGTCGAGAATCTGCGCTTCGAGACCCTCGCGCTCGGCGATCTCAATGGCCACCTCGGCGAGGCGGACGGGGGTGAGCGCTCCGGCGGGATCGTTGGACAGGTCCCGCGCCAGCCAGGTGGCGTCCGCGATGGCTCGTCCGCGCTCGAGACCGCGCCGGGCAAAGGCCAGGTCATCGGGGGCGACGATGATCGTGAGCGACTCGAGGGGGTCCGGGTCGCCGGCGTGGTAACGCTCGTAACGGTACCGAGCGCCCCAGAAACCCTCGATGGCCGCGGCAACGGCGAGCTCGGCCGGTACGCCGAGGCTCGCGATCCCCGTGAGATCGAGCGCGAGTGCCTTCGCCCCGCCAGTGGAACGGGCGAAGCCGGCTGCCGCTTGGCGCAAGCGCTGCGCCGTCACACCCGAGGCGACCCCCAAGCCGACCACGACCTGGACTGTCCCCCCCTCCCCGGCCGATACCAAGGCCTCCCCGGGCTTGGCTCTAAAGCGCCTCTTCTCGCACCAGGCGCTGTCCAGCTCTAATCCCGGTCTGGCTGTCGTCAGGCCCTCCAAGGCACCCCAGCCCAGAGCATCGAGGTGCTCGGGGGCCGAATCGGATGCTTCGGTCTTAAGCGTCAACGGCAGGTGCATGACGGCCACCACCCTTTGCTCGGGGAGCTCGCGCGCCTGGAGCGCGAGCGGTCAGATGTTCTTGTTCGGAGGCGCGGGCCAGGAGCCAGCACAGATCCGAGAGACGGTTCAGGTACGGCACTACTCGCGAGCGCTCACCGAGACTCAGGCCAACCGCGTCGCGCTCGGCGCGCCGCACGACGGTGCGCGCCAGGTCAAGCGCGGCAGAAGTGCGGCTCTGGCCGGGCACGATGAACTCGGACAGCGCGGGGGCGAGGGCCTCGAGCTCGTGCACGCGAAGCTCCAGGGCCTGGACCATCTCTTCACTCACGAGTGTCACTCCCGCTACGAGCTTGGGCCGGTTGCGAGGTAGCGTCGCGACCTCGGCCATCACGATCCAAAGGCCGCGCTCGAGATCCGCCAGCTCCTTGTCCAGCTTCGCGCCCCTGACTTGCGCCCGCGCGAGGCCGATGGCCGCCTGAGCCTCATCGATGGCCCCGACGGTCTCGATGCGGGCCGAGTCCTTCCTAGCCCGCCCACCGTAGAGGAGACCCGTCGTGCCGTCGTCGCCCCGCTTCGTCGAGATGCTCACCGGACCGCAGCGTATCGGGCGATCTCATCCTCCGGAGACGGCGGGGCGGCCCTCGTCGGCCCGACCCGGTTCACGACAACGACCAGGTCGCAAACCTAGACTCGGCCTGTGCCGAGCAACCGATCGCCTAAGCGCTGGGCGAGCATCAGCGCGGCGTTGGTGATCGCCCTCGCCCTGGCCGCGTGCAGCTCTTCGAGCGTGCCACCTACCACGACGACCACGCTCCCCTCGCCCGCTGCCTCGACCGCCGCCATAAAGCAGGCCTACACGATCCTGTTCGATCTCTCGAACTCGGCCGTTTCACCCAAGCTCGCCGTCGTGCAGGACGGTTCAGTGCTGCGTTCGGCGATGACCTCGACGCTCAAGACAGGACTCGCGAAAGAGGCCGGAGGTGCCACGACAACCAGCGTCGTGATCGAGCACGGAGCCGCCTGCAGCGACGAGACCCTCCCGAGCCCTTGCGCCAAGGTGACCTACAACATCGTCAGCCCGACGGGCCAGGTCCTTCTCAGCCACTCGATCGGGCTCGCCGTTTACAAAGATGGCAAGTGGCTCGTGGCCAAGCAGACCATCTGCACACTGCTCGAGCTCGCCAACGGCGGGTCGGCACTGCCCGGCTGCACGGGCTAGGAACTAGGGCCCTGGTCCGCACGGGGCAAGAGCTCCCGGGCCAGATCGCCGAGCTCGTCCACCGGCCCCGCCTCGACAACTTGACCCTTGCGCAACACGACGATCTGGCCGGCGAGCTCGAGTGCCCTGGGCAGCTGCTGTTCGATGACCAAAAGAGAGGTGCCCGCGTCGCGGATCTCGCGCAGCGCCTTGTAGACGTCGTCGACCACACGGGGCGCCAGCCCGAGCGAGAGCTCGTCGACTACGAGCAGTTTGGGCGGCACGGCGAGCACGCGGGCCAGCGCCAACATCCGCTGCTCTCCCCCAGACAGCGTCCCCGCCAGCTGGCGGCGCCGGTGGGCGAGGCCCGGAAAGCGCCCGAAGGCCCGCTCCAGGGCTTCACCCGTGCCCTTTCGCCCGAGGGCGCGCATGAACGTGAGGCGGAGGTTGTCCTCGACATCCAAAGTGGCGAACACCGAGCGCCCCTCGGGAGCATGGGCGATGCCGAGACGAACGAGCCTCCAGGTGGAAAGGCCGGTGACGTCCTCGCCGGCGAACACGATCGTGCCCTTGGTCGAGGGAACGAGACCGGTCACGACGCGAGCGATCGTTGACTTTCCGGCCCCGTTCGGGCCGACGAGCGCCGTGACCGAGCCGGCGGGAATGGACAGGGACACCTCGAACAGGGCTCGGTAGCGACCGTAAGCGGCAGAGACCCCCCGCAGCTCCAGCACGGGGGGTGCCGTGGCGGAACGAGCCGCCCCCGTAGCCGGCGCCACCTCGAAAGATCCGGCGGGCACTGGCTGGGCGCCGGGCGGTCGGACGGGCTCGCTCACGTGTCGTCTCCGAGGTAAGCGCGCCGCACGGCGTGCTCGGCGAGCGCCTTGTCGACCGGGCCGGAGGCAATCAGCTTGCCGAAGTCGAGCACATAGATGCGCTCCGCGACGCGCCGCACGAGGTCGAGGTCGTGTTCCACCAGCAAGATGGCGGTGCGACGCAGGGAGCGCAGGCCTAGAACGACGCTGGCGAGCTCGGCTGTCTCGCGTGTGTCCAGGCCCGAGGAGGGCTCATCGAGCAGCAACAAAGCCGGGTCCTGTACGAGTGCCCTTCCCAGTTCGACCAGGCGTCCGTGACCCTGGCTAAGCGACTCGATCGGGTCGTCGGCGACTTCTAGCAGGCCGAACTCGGCGAGGAGCTCTTCGACGCGCGGCACCGGTGCTCTCGCTCTCCCACGGCCGATCAGGTCCTTCCAGAGCCGGCCGTCGCCCCGGTGCACCCGTTCTGCCACCATGAGGTGCTCGCGGGCGCTCATGCCCGAGAAGAGCTCGAGACGCTGGAAGGTCCGCCCGATACCGAGCCGGGCACGCTTGTAGGCCGGCAGGCGGTCGATACGCCGCCCGTCGAAACTGATCTCCCCAGAGTCGAAGTGGCGCACCCCGCTCAGGCAGTCGAACAATGTCGTCTTGCCGGCACCGTTGGGGCCGATGAGGCCGACCGCCTCGCCCGCCTCGAGGGCCATCGAGACCTCGTCCAGGGCGAGTATCCCCCCGAAGCGCTTGGTTATGCGGCGAGCCTCGAGGAGACTCATCTCAGCGGACCACCTGCGGGTGCTCCCGCCACGCCGTGACGAGCTCGACAAGACGCCGCTTTTGCCACTCCACGATGCCTTCGGGGTGAAGCGCATAGGTGACCGCCCCGAGACCGAACAGGATCGGGAACAGGTTGCGCCACTGCGAGGGCAGGTAGTCGAGCAGCTGGTACAAGATGACGTAGGCCATTCCCGCCTCGATAGCGCCTTCAACCGTGTAGACGCCGGTCGTCACCACGACAACCATGAACACGAGTGAGAGAAGCGAATTGAAGTCGTCCGGAGAGACCGTGCCCTGCAACGAGCCGTAGAGGGCACCGCCGACGCCGGCGAGTGCCGCCGCCACGGCGAAGACAGTGATCTTGAGCTTCGCCAGGTTCGTGCCGATCGAGGTGGCGGCGAGCTCGCTGCCCCTCATGGCCGCGAGCTCGCGCCCAGTCGTGCCACGGCGGATGGCGCGCACGACCACCGAAGCCGCCACCAGCACGACCAGGGCCAGGACGAAAAACGCCTTGCCGCTAGAGAAATTGAGCGAGCCGAGCTCGGGACGCGGGACGTTGACTCCGGAGTCTCCGTTTCCCGACCAGGAGAACTGAAAGCCAACATTGTCCGCGAGCAGCCCGAAAGCGAGCGTCGCCAGGGCCAGGGCGAGTCCCCCGAGACGGAGCGCAGGCAGGGCCACCACGACCCCGACGAGGGCCGCCACGGCTCCTCCAGCCACGATCCCGACAAGCACCGAGACCCCGAAGTGGCTGGCGAGCTGGGCACAGGTGAAGGCCCCGATGCCGGCGAAGGACGCCTGGCAGAGCGAGATCTGGCCGCTCATGCCTGTCAGAAGAACTATGGAGAGGAACACGATCGAATAGGCGAGGCCCTGGGTGAGGGTGAAGGTCCAGTTCCCGGGAACCCAGGTCAAACACGAGACGACGAAGGCAGCGAGCACCGTCCATCTGATGACCCGGAGGGCGCCTTCCAGGCCGTAACCGCCGATCGTCGTCGCCATCGGGGGTGGCGGTGGGTCACATCCGGCAAGCGGGTCGTCGTGGAACCAGCGCTCTCTAAGGCCGGGCAGCACGAGGAGAAGGGCGATGAGCACGACGAAGGGAAGCGCCGGGCGCAGGCCCGAGGACAGCACGCTCCCGCTCGGCAGGTAACCGCCGAGCAGCTCTTGGACGACCCCGAGGCCGATGCCGCCCCAAAAGGCCAAGGGCAGGCTGGTCAGGCTCCCGAGGGCGGCCGCCGCGATGGCGGCCACGAGCAGGTCGGTGAAGTGCAGTGCCTGCAGGTCAGCGAAAAGGGGCGCTAACAGCACGCCGGCGAGGCCGGCGAGAAAGCTCGACATCACCCAGATGGCGACGCCGACGAGCTCGGAGTTGATGCCGGCGAGCTGGACCATGCGGGGGCTCTCGGCCATCGCCCGCATGCGGAGCCCGATCTGGGTGAAATGCGACATCAACGAGGCCAAGAGCACGACGGCGAGGGTGACAATCACCGTCGACAGCTCCGTGCCGTTGATGGCGTCGCCTGCCACGTGGAAGTAGACCGAGCCGGGCGGCAGCCACAAAGAGGGGGGCGCGAGGCGTTCCTCGCCCCCGAAGATGAGCTGCAGAACACTCGGGATGGCGATGAGCATGCCGAGGGCGCTCACGAGCTTGACGAGCACGGGGGCCGACCGGATGAACCTGTAGAGGAAGCGGTCCATAACAAGTCCTAACAACGGCGCCACGACGACGACGGCGGCAAGGAAGGCCGCCCAGTTGGGCCAGCCCGCGTGCACGCAGACGTAGAAGATCAGCGCCGAGGCGTACGCCTGGGCGCCATAGGCGAGGTTGAACACTCCCGAGGTCTGATAGGTGAGGACGAGCCCGACCGCCATGAGGGCGAATACGCAGCCGTAGGGCAGCCCCGGAATGGCGTAGCTGAGAAACTGGGTCACCCGGTCTCCTGCTCCGTGCTCAGCTCCTTCAAGTTCCGGGCACGCCCACAGGTGGCGGGACGACGACCACGCGGCGAGCGCCGGCCGGCTGAGGGTAGGCGAAGCACGTGAAGACGGTGCGGCCCGAGCCGAACAGGGGAACGAAGTGGCCGCCGAGGGCCCGGACATAGACGTTGCAGTCGACCGGCCCGTTCGTTCGGTGCTCGAAGTGCCAATCGATCGGGGCGACGATGCCGTCGGCATTGAACCCATTAAGCGAGTTCAGGGCCTCTACGAGCTTGGTGCGCGTGAGGTCACGCCCGACGAGGCGCAGCCCGGTCACGAACATGTCGGCGTCGACCCAGCCGGCGAGCGACGCCTCTCCGGGCAGCTCAGTCGGGAAGTACTTGGCGAGCTCGGTCAGGTACAGGTCCATGCCCGGGTACTTGCCCGGCGTCAGCTCGGCCGACTCGAAAGGAACATGGCCGATAAGGAAGTACACGCCCTGCATGAGCGAGGCGTAGCTCTTGATGGCGGTCTCGTCGTAGCCGTTCAGCCAGTACTGGGCGACCGCGCCCATACCGTCTTGGTGCATCGTGCGCGACAGCAAGATGTTGCCCGAAAGGTCCATGCAGCTCGCAACGAGGTCGACGCCGGCGGCCTTCATCCGGTTGACGTCTGTCGTGAGGTCGACGGGTGGGGCCTGGATGGAAAGGTCCTCGTAGACGACCGGGATGTGAAAGCGCCTCATCTCATAGGCGACTCCTTCACAGCCCTGCGAGGACCCGCTCACGTTGTAAGCGAGGACACCGACCGCCTTGGCGTGGATCTGCTCGGCGAGGTAGGCGGGCTCCGGGCCGGGACGCGTGAAGGCGATGTACGACCCCTCCGCGCCGAACAAGCTCGGGCCGGCGGTCCACTGCGTGCTGACCGTGTAGCCGAAGGTGGGCACGTTGTTGGCGGCCAGGTAGCTCGCCCCGGCAAAGGTGGGCGTGCCCACGCCGACCACCGCGAAGACGTGGTCCTGGGCAACCAAGGTGCGCACCTGGTCGGTGTCCTGGGAAGGGTTCGAGCCGTCGTCGAGAGGGTAGGCGAAGTCGATCTTGCGGCCGTCCACACCTCCTTTGGCGTTGACCATGTCCAAGTAGGCGTTCACCCCGTCGAAGATCGGCGCGAAGTCGGCCGGGATGGGCCCGGTCAAAGAGGCGACGCCGCCGACGACAATCCGCGAGCTCGTCACCCCCTCGAGGTTGCCCGCATGCGAGACCGTGGGCTTGGCATTGCCGCACGCCGTCACGACGACGCCAAGCGTCGCGAGAACTACGAGCGTCCAACGAGGAATCCGCACGCAGCTACTCCTTGGTCTTGGCACCTGACGAGCTCAGCCGCAATTGCGGACCCTACTCGGCCAGCTCACGGCCCTGGCGGGCTTGAGAGACATCTTTCTATTGT
The DNA here is from genome assembly GCA_963779425.1 of uncultured Acidimicrobiaceae bacterium. Lineage (GTDB taxonomy): Bacteria > Actinomycetota > Acidimicrobiia > Acidimicrobiales > Bog-793 > Fen-455. The sequence goes on along the minus strand of CAVZYD010000007.1, from coordinate 795,547 downwards.
GCTGGACCGGTCGGCGCTGGCGGGGGATGCGTCGGCCTGAACGAGGACCGCCAGGCCAGGAAGTACTCCGATAGAGCGGCCACCGCCGTACGATGAGGAACGTGAAAGTGTCGACCCGTGGGGACTACGCAAGCCGCGCTCTGTTGTCCCTGGCTCTTCGCGAGGACGAATCGCCGACCTCGGTCCGCGACATCGCAGAGCGGACGGGTCTTCCTCAGCCTTACCTCGAACAGATCCTTCTTGCCCTAAAAGGCGCCGGGCTTGTCCGCTCCAAGCGCGGCGTCGGTGGTGGCTACGTCCTTGCCCGTGTGCCCGCGCAGATCACATTGGGACAGATCGTCAGCGCCGTGGACGGCCCGATCGTGGCCGGAGACTTCGGGCCGCCCCACCAAAACGGCGCCTGCGACCACGAAGGCCAGTGCGTGCTGCTGGCAGTCTGGGCCGATGTCGGCGAGCACATGCGCCACCACCTCGACTCGTTCACCTTGCAGGACATGGTGCAAAGAGCCCGGGGTGACGCCCCGCCACCGTCGCCCCTCGATTAACCCGCGAGCGCGTGCATAGCCGTCGTTGAGGACGGGTATCGCTCACGACGCGAGATCCCTTGGCAAACGCGGAATGGCCAGGCCCTGATTCGCGTTGTATCTGTTGAGCACGAAGCAGTCAGGAAGGAGAGGAGCGTCATTCCAGCGGACAACAAGATCGAGGATGTGAACACGCCGGAGCTGACCGCGGGCGAGCGCAGCCGCGCCACCAGGGAGCCTAGCTCCAGTGGGCCGGACCTCATGCGTTTGTTCCTTGACGATCTGGGCCGTTTCCCGCTTCTCAGCGCCGCCGAGCAGACCGAGCTCGCGAAGAGGATCGAGGAGGGCGACGAGGAAGCCCGCAAGCAGATGATCGGCTCCAACCTGCGTCTGGTGGTGCACTGGGCGCGCCGTTACCAAGGACGCGGCGTCGACCTCATCGACCTCGTCCAAGAAGGCACCTTCGGCCTGATGCGAGCGGTCGAGAAGTTCGACTGGCGCAAGGGTTTCCGTTTCTCGACCTATGCCACTTGGTGGATCCGCCAGGCCCTGCAGCGCGCCGTGCAGTCCAAGGGCCGCGCCATCCGCCTACCCGAGGACGCTCTCGCCTCAGAGCTCGAGGCCGACCCGGACCACGTCCGCCTACCCCGTGTCGTGGCCAGCTTGGACCAGCCCTTGACGAGCGAGGCGACCGCCACCCTCGGCGACGTCGTGAGCGGTGACGAGACGCCCTTCGAGGACGAGATCGCCCACACCCTCACCCTCGGCAAGCTGGACGCCGCCATTGATCGCCTGCCCGAGCTCGAGCGCCATGTCGTCCGGCTGCGCTTCGGACTCGACGGCAGCCCGCCCGCCTCTTTGGAGTCGACGGCACGCACCTTAGGGATCGGGGTGCGCCGCGTGAGGCGGATCGAGTCCTCGGCCCTCGCCTTCCTCGCTGTTCAGCCTGAGGTCGAGGGAGTTCACGACGCCGCTTGAGGCTTGGCGCCTCAGCTAAAGCGGTCCAGCACGGCGAGGAGATCGCCGGGAAGCGGGGCGGCAAAGCTCGCCTGTTCACCGCTGGCCGGGTTCACGAAGGCGAGCCCTGCCGCATGAAGGAACGTCCGCCCCGCGCCCGATCTTTTCCGGTCGCCCCTGTATCGCACGTCCCCGACGACGGGATGACCGATGGCCGCAAGATGCACGCGGATCTGGTGCGTGCGGCCTGTCTCGAGGCGAAGGTCCAAGTAAGTGGCCTCGAGGGGTTGGCCGAAGCGGGCGAGCACGCGGTAGTGGGTGCGCGCCGCCCGCCCCCCGGCTGCCACCGCCATCCGCGTCGGGTCACGCAGCGACCGCCCGATCGGGGCGTCCACGACACCGGCCTCGGCCTCGAGGGCGCCAGAGGCGAGCGCCAGGTAGCTTCGGTGCACGGTGCGCGCCGCCAGCTGGGCTGTGAGGGACCTGTAGGCCTCCGGGGTGCGGGCGACCACGAGCAGGCCGGAGGTGTCCTTGTCGAGGCGATGCACGATCCCCGGCCGGTCCGCTTCTCCGCAGCCGAGCTCGGGAAGCCGGGCGAGCTCGGGATAAGAGGCGAGCAGGCCCGCGACGAGCGTGCCTGAACGGTGGGCGGCGTCGGGATGGACGACGAGGCCGGGCGGCTTGTCAACGACGATCACCGCCGCGTCGTCATAGACGACGCGAAAGGCGACCTCGCCCGCGGCCGCGGCGAGCGCGTGCGAGCGGGCGACCTCGGCCAAAGTGCCGAGGTCGGTCTCGAGCATCTCGCCGGACCGCACCCTGCGATGGCCCACCGACACTGTGGCACCGGAAAGACTCACTCCCCCGGCGGCGATGAGCCTGGCCACCTGTGCCCGGGTGCGCCCGGACAACAGCGCCACGACACGGTCCACGCGCTCGCCGGACAGCGCCGGGGGGATCTCGACGACGACGTGGTCACCGCTCTCGGTCATGGCAGCACTCGTCGTTCACCCTCATGCGACTGTGTAGTGGCATTCGCCCGCCACAGGGCGATGCCGAGCAGTACGCACCCGCAGACGATCGAGGCGTCGGCGACGTTGAACGTCGGCCAGAAACCCGAATATATGAAGTCGACCACGGCGCCGTGATGGCCTCGAAAGAGCCTGTCGGAGAGATTGCCGACGGCGCCCCCGAGGATCAGGCCGACGGCTATCGCCGCCGCCCGGTTGGGCACTGTCCGGCCGAACCAGGCGACGAGCGCCACTACGACGACGACGATGACCACGATCGGCAGTGTGAGGCCGGTGCCGATGCTGAAAGCGACGCCGGTGTTGTAGGCGAGCTCAAAAGAAAAAGGCCCGATCAAATGGACAGGCCCCGATGAGAGCCGGGAGACGGCGAGAGACTTGGTCACCTGGTCGGCTGCTACTACCAAGAGCGCCACCAGCAGAGTCGAACTAATCCGCCGGCCACGGCCAGGCAGCTCCCGTCGTCTTTCTGCCCCGGTGGCGCCGGGCCGGTCTCCGCCGGCCGTGCTCAACGTCTCGAGAGCCCCCCGCTCTTGCAGTCGATGCACAAGCGGGCGTAGGGGAGGGCTTCGAGCCGCGCCTTTACGATCATGCGCCCGCAGTTCTCACAGATCCCGTAGGTGCCGTTGTCGATTTTCGCAAGTGTGTGGTCGATCTCCTCCACCGCCGCCATCGCCTGAGCGGAAAGGGCGAGATCACGCTCCCTGTCCACGGTGACCGTGCCGCCTTCGCCGGACTCATCGTCGAACTGGATGTCGCCCGGCTCCATCTCCTCGACGAGCGATTCGGCCTCCGCCTTCAAGGAGGCGGCCTGCTCGAGGTAGGTCGATCGCTCGCGCAGCAAAGCTGCGCGCTGGCTGGCGAGGAACTTCTCGTCCTTCGCGTAGCCTTCGACGACCCGCTTCGGAGCCGCAACAGCGGCATCGAGCTCGGCACCCGAGCGCGGCTGGTCGGTGCGCGCCCCCGCCGCGGACTTGCGCGAGGTAGCGGCGGCCTTGGCCGCCGGCGCCGAAGCCTTCGCCGGGAGATCCGTCTTCGTCGCCGGTGCGTGTTTGGCGGCCGGCTTAGCGTCGCCCTTGGCCCGGACCGTCGCTTTTGTCGTCGCAGACGGGCGCGCCTTTTTGACGGCCGAGGCCGAGGCGGCCTTGTTGGGTGACGTGGCCTGTTTCGTCGTGGCCACCTTGGTGGTCGTCTTGGGGGCGGACTTGACGGCCGGCTTTAACGGGGCCTTGGCGGCCTTGGTCTTCGCGCCCGACGGGCTGGCGGCCTTGGCCGAGACCGCCTTGGAGGACTTCTGCACAGAAGAACCAGCCTTCGCGGGTGCCTTCGTTGGCGGCGATGCCGCCGCCTTCTTCGCGGTCACGCCCTTGGCAGCCGTGGCGCGTGGGAGCGCACCAGTCGCCGCAGCGACCTTTTCCGACGACTCAACCGTCGTCTTGGCCACCGTGGGCTTCGCGGACGCCTTGGGGGCGTTCGCCTTCACGACGGCTCCCTTCTTCGTTTCTGCCGGCACTACGGTCGTCGGCACTATAGGTCTCTCCTGTCGCGGCGAGGGTGACCGACGATAGCCCCAGTGGTTACCGCCCGCCAACAAAGTTCCATGGGTCTCACGCAGCGGCGGGGAGAGCTCATGGTCGCGCGTGGCGCTCTCACGGTCTTGTTCGCCCCTGTCTTTCGTTGTGGTCGCGCGAGCCGGGCCGCCCGCCCGCAGAGCGCAGCTCCTGGGCGAGGGCGTCCCTGGCCCTGGCTGGATCGATGCCGGTGACGCGGAAACGCTTTTGCCGGTTCTTCTCGCCCGAGACGAGCTCCACCTGGGACTTGCGCACACCGAGGATGTCGGCGACGAGCTCGCAGCACTGGGCGTTGGCCCTGCCCTCGATCGGCGGAGCGGCCACCCGCAAGGCCAGGGCGTCGCCATGACGCCCCGTGACCGAGGCCCGTCCGGCACCGGGTTGCACGCGGACGCGGAGGATGATCGCCACGGGTCCCTCTTCAGTCGACTCGACGTCGAACAGGTCATCTGCCATGGCCGCCTACTGTATGGCCATGTCCGAGCCGACAGGCGCGAGTCGCTACCCGCAGGTCCCCGCCCAACCGCGTTACCCGTCCCTTGAAGAGGAGATCCTGGCTTTTTGGCGCGAGGACCGCACCTTTGAGGCCTCCGTCGCCCTGCACGGCCCCGAGACCGAGTACGTGTTCTACGACGGTCCCCCTTTCGCGAACGGGCTGCCGCATTACGGTCACCTGCTCACCGGTTTCGTAAAGGACGCTGTCCCCCGCTTCCAGACGATGCTCGGCCGGCGCGTCGAGCGCCGATTCGGCTGGGACTGCCACGGCCTTCCCGCGGAGATGGCTGCGCAACAAGAGCTCGGCCTGCCCGACCGCCAGGCGGTGATCGCTTTTGGCATCGCAAGCTTCAACGCCTATTGCCGACAGCTCGTGCAGCGCACCACCGACGCCTGGGAGCGTTACGTGACGCGCCAGGCACGCTGGGTGGACTTCGAGGACGTCTACAAGACCATGGACACCTCGTTCATGGAGAGCGTGCTCTGGGCCTTCAAACGGCTCTACGACAAGGGACTCGCCTACGAGGGATTCCGCGTCCTTCCCTACTGCTGGGAATGCGAGACGCCGCTTTCGAACTCCGAGACGCGCCAAGACGACGCCTACCGCGACCGCACCGACCCGGCCGTCACGGTGCGCTTCGAGCTCGAGCCGGTCGACGACGGCCCTTCCCTTTTGCGGGGCAAGCTCGGGATGCTCGCTTGGACGACGACGCCTTGGACCTTGCCGTCCAACCTTGCCCTCGCCGTCGGGCCGGAGCTCACCTACAGCGTGCTCGAGTGGGGCGACGGGCGTGTGGTGATCGGCGAGGCGTGCCTCGGCGCCTACGAGGAGGTCCTCGCCGGCTCACGGGTCCTCGGAACCGTCACTGGGGCCGATCTTGTGGGTCGCCGCTACCGCCCCATGTTCGACTACTTCGCCGACACCCCCGGCGCCTTCGTGGTGCTCGGGGCGGACTTCGTCGCCATGGACGAGGGCACGGGGATCGTCCAGATGGCGCCTGGTTTCGGCGAGGACGATCAGCGCGTCTGCGAGGCCGTCGGGATCCCTGTCATCTGCCCGGTCGACGACCACGCCCGCTTCAGCGAAGAGGTGGCCGACCTGGCCGGCGTGCACGTGTTCGAGGCAAACGCCCGCATCGTCGAGCGGCTCCAGGCCGCCGGCGCCCTCGTGAGGGCCGAGGAGTACACCCACAGCTACCCGCACTGCTGGAGGACCGACACGCCCCTCATCTACCGGGCGATGAGCTCTTGGTTCGTGGCCGTCACGGCTTTGAAGGACCGTATGGTCGAGCTCAACCAGCAGATCACCTGGGTTCCCGAGCACGTTCGCGACGGTGCTTTCGGCAAGTGGCTGGAGGGGGCGCGGGACTGGTCGATAAGCCGGAACCGTTTTTGGGGGACGCCTATCCCCGTGTGGAAGAGCGACGACCCCGCCTACCCGCGCGTCGACGTCTACGGCAGCCTGGACGAGCTGGCGGCCGACTTCGGCGTCCGCCTCGAGGACCTGCACCGCCCCGGCATCGACGAGCTGACCAGGCGGAATCCCGACGACCCCACGGGTGCGTCTTTGATGAGACGCATACCCGACGTCCTCGACTGCTGGTTCGAGTCCGGTTCCATGCCGTTCGCCCAGCTCCACTACCCCTTCGAGAACGAGCGGCGCTTCGAGGAGCACTTCCCCGCCGACTTCATCGTCGAGTACGTGGGCCAGACCCGGGGCTGGTTCTACAGCTTGCACGTGCTCGCCACCGCCCTGTTCGACCGCCCGCCCTTTAAGACCTGCATAGCGCACGGGATCGTGCTCGGAGACGACGGCCGCAAGCTCTCGAAGCGGCTGCGCAATTTCCCCGACCCGGAAGAGGTGTTCGCCGCCTACGGGGCCGACGCCATGCGCTGGTACATGCTCAGCTCGCCCGTGCTGCGTGGCCTCGACGTCGTCATCGAGAACAAGGGCCTCTCCGAGCCCCTGCGCCAGGTCTTGAACCCGATCTGGAACACCTGGTACTTCCTTTCTCTTTACGCCAACGCCGACGGGCTCACCGGCCGTGTCCGCACCGACCAGGCCGGCGTGCTCGACCGCTACGTGCTCGCAAAGACGTGCCGGCTCGTCGAAGACGTCACCGCCGCCATGCAAAGCTGCGATCTCGCGGGCGGCTGCGCCCATATCTCGGCCTTTTTGGACGCGCTGACGAACTGGTACGTGCGCCGCAGCCGGGACCGCTTCTGGCGCCCGGTTGACGCCGGCCGCGCCGGTGGCCCAGCCAAGGGGGCCGAGTCGCCGCCCGACGACAAACAGGACGCCTACGACACGCTGCACACCGTCCTCGAGGTGCTCTTGCGGGTGGCGGCGCCGTTCCTCCCCTTCCTGACAGAGGCCGTCTACGAGGGCCTCACGGGCGAGCGCAGCGTGCACCTGCGCCCCTGGCCGGAGGCGGACGAGCTGCCGGCCGACCCGGAACTCGTCGTTGCCATGGACCTCGCCCGCGAGGTCTGCTCGGCGGGCCATTCCATCCGCAAGGCGGCAGGGCGCCGGGCCCGCCTGCCCCTGTCGGCCTTGACGGTGGCCGCCCCGGGTGCGAGCCGCCTTCTCCCCTACGCGGACCTGATCGCCGATGAGGTGAACGTCAAGCAGGTAAAGCTCGTCGAGTCGGTGGGCGCTCTGGCCGAGACAGTGCTCAACGTCGTCCCGGCCGCGCTCGGGCCGAGGCTCGGGCCTCGTACCCAGCACGTCATCGCCGCCGCCCATAAAGGTGACTGGTCGCGGCTTTCGGACGGGACGGTGCAAGTGGGTGGCATCGATCTCGTCCCGGGTGAATACGACCTGCGCCTGCGACCTTGCGACCCAGACTCATGCCGGTCGCTGCCGGGCGAAGTCGGGATAGTGTCCCTCGATCTCGAGACCACCGCCGAGCTCGAGGCCGAGGGCACGGCGCGAGACGTCATCCGCCTCGTGCAAAGAGCCCGTCGCGAGGCGGGGCTTCAGGTCACCGACCGGATCCGGCTGTGGATCGGGGTCCGCGACGAGGTGGTCCCGGCCCTGAGGAACTGGCAGGGCCATGTCGCCACCCAGGTGCTGGCGACCGAGATGGAGATCGAGGCCTCCGGCGACGACGCGACCGGAAAGCACGAGGAGTGGTACACCGCTGTGGGCGAGCTGGCGGACAAAAGCACCGTCGTGATCCGCCTGCAACGCGTCGCTTGAGCCAAGCGGGCTCGCGCGGGCGGGATGGGCTCAGGCGATCCAGTCGGGCCCGGCGCCGTAGTGGCCTGGGTCGAGGGCCGCTCCGGCCACCTTGTCGCCACCTTGGCTGAAGATGGTCATCGGCTCTGCCTGCCAGGCCTGGGTGGGCGGACCGGAGTCCTCCAAGGGCGCGAGCGCGGCGAGGCTCGCCCTCTCCTCCTCGCCCACTTCGAGATCGGGCGGGACAGACACCGCCGCCTCCGCGTCCTCGTTTATCTGGGCCTCGATGTCGTCGTCGCCACCTGATCCCTCAAAAGGCGGCGGTACCGGGCGAAGCTCGGAGATCTCGCCCTGGGGCGGCAAGGTCCTCTCGACGAAACGAAGGGCGTCGCGAAGCGAGTCCGCCAGACGCTTGCGCTCGGAGTCCAAGAGCTCGGAGAGCTCCTTTAGCTCCTCGCGGACCGCGTCACGCTGGCGTTCGAGACGGGCGATGTCGTCGGAGTGTCGGCGTTCGGCCTCCGTCGTGAGCCGGGCCGCGTTCTCCCGCGCCCCGCTCAAGAGCTTCTCGGACTCAAAGCGCGCCTGGGTCAGCACCTTGTCGGACTCGCTGCGTGCGCCGTCCATGAGCGCGGCGGCTTGTTCTTGCGCCTCGCGCACGGCCATGTCGGCGGTTCGCTGGGCGAGCACAAGGGTGCGGCGGATGGTGTCGTCGTCGTCGTCAGCTGCCCTGTCGGAGACCGATCGCTCGGCGCGCTCGGCCCGGTAGGCAAGCTGGCGCATCTTCTCCTGCAGCTCTTCTACCGCGACGGCGACCTTTTCGAGGAACTCGTCGACCTCGTCTGTGTCATAACCGCGAAGGCGGTCGCGAAACTCAACCTCGCGCAGGACTTTGGCGGAAAGATCCATGATGTGGATGGTATCCGCCGATCCCCGGAAGCGGGTGGATACCGCCGATTGAGAACCTAGAGCAGGCGGCTCAAGATCAAGATGGCGATCCAGACGATTATCGGCGACATGTCGACGGCCGCGCCCCCGACGCGCAGCGGCGGCACGACGCGGCGAACCGGTCGCAGCACTGGCTCTGTGATCGCCTCGAAGAACCGGGTGATCGGCGCCAGCGCCGACCCGGGCGGCGCCGGGACGTAGGAGAGCACGACCCGGACGAGGAGCACGAACAGGAACAAATTAAGGACATCGACGACGTAGCTCAAGGTTCAGCGCCCTGGCCGGTGTCTCGGACCTTGCCCGAGCAAGGGGCGGTCAGGAACGGAACAGCCCGTTCTCTTGCAGGCGCTGGCGCTCCTCGGGCGAGACCTCGACGTTCGAGGGTGTGAGCAAGAAGACCGCCTCGGCGACCTTCTCCATCGAGCCCCCGACGGCGTAGGTCAACCCTGAGCAGAAGTCGATCATGCGCCTGGCCAGGTCCTTCTCGCTCGCTTGAAGGTTGACGATGACAGGCATGCTGGCTTTGACCATGTCGCCGATCTCCTGCGCGTCCGAAAAACGCGCCGGGGCCACGACCTGGGGCTTTGAATGACGCTGGGTCACAAACGGCCGCACGACCGCGCCGCGTGCCACCGGCGTCTGCACCTCGCGAGTGTCGTCACGGGCCAAGGGGCGCACCGTGGCGACGGGGACCCGCTGCGGCACAGGCTCGGGATAGGCGCTCTGGCGCACTCGGCTCGAGGCCGGCTCCGCGACCTCTTCCTCCTCAGTGTCGTATTCCTCGTCGTCATCTATATCTTTGAGACCGAGGTACATCAGTGCTTTTTGAACAAACGAAGCCATCTCCAGCCCTCCTCCGAGAACCCTATTGTTACAGCCTGCGGCGTTGCGGGCGAGGACCGAACAGGGCAGTCCCGAGACGCACCATCGTCGCGCCTGCGGCGACCGCTTGCTCGAGATCTTCCGACATGCCCATCGAGAGCTCTTTGAGGCCGAGCTCGCCGCGCAGGCGAGCGACCCGCTCGAAGGCGGTCCGCGCCCGTCCGGGGTCACCTTGCGGGGCCACCGTCATCAGGCCCTCGACGCGACAGCCAAGCTCGCGCAGCGCCGAGACGACCAGGGGGACCTGTTCGGGCAGGCAGCCACCCCGCCCCGATTGGCCGGTCGTCTCGACCTCCACGAACATCGCCGGCGGCTCGAGGCCCTCGAGATCGACCTCGGCCCGGTGGCGCAGTATCGCCTGGCCTTCAACGGCTCTTGTGAGAGCCTGCCAGTAGTCCACGTAGGGGGCGAGGCGGCCGACCTTGTTGCGCTGCACGGCGCCGAGGAAGTGCCAGGTCGCGTCCCGGCCCACCGTCGTCCACTTTTTCACGAGCTCGTCGGCATAGTTCTCACCGAAGTCCCTGAGCCCTGCTGCGAAGGCGGCCGCAACGTGCTCGGGGCCGAAGCCCTTTGTCACCGCCACGATCCTCACAAGCTCAACATCGCCTCCGGCCTGGGCGATGCGCTCGCGGGCCGCAGCGGCCCGGGAGGCGATCTGGTCAGAAAGCGGGCTCATTGCGCCGTCGTCACGACGAGTGCCTGGCGGCCGGTGTCCTTGCGAGCGCGCCAGGAGTACCAACCAAGCTCGCAGGCGGTGCAGAGCGCCCAGTCCGTCGCGACGGCGATGCCGAGGGCCTCGAGCGCCCTGTGGACCCCGGCGCGAAGGTCGAGGGCCGGCAGGCCGGCCGAGGTCTCAGAGGAGACCGAGGGCCCGTAGCGCGCCGTTAAGGGCGCGAGGTCGGCCGGGGAGAATTCGTAGCACTCGGGTCCGATGCAGGCCCCGACGACCGCGGCGATGTCTTTCGCCCCGACCGCTTCCATGGCGGCCGCGGTCTGCTCGAGCACGCCTAGGAGCAGGCCACGCCAGCCGGCGTGCACGGCCCCGACCACCCCTTGCGGGCTGGCGAGACCGATGAGGGCGCAATCTGCCGAGAACACCGCCAGTGGCGCACCGGGCATCGTGCTCACAAGTGCGTCGGCCTCGCGTCCCTCGCAGGGCTCCTGCGGGCCGAGAACCACGACGCCGTCGCCGTGGCACTGACGCAGGAAACGCCATCTGCCCGCCACGAGGGCCTGGCGGCGTGACGCGACGAGGCCAACCGGATCAGAAGAGCGCAGCCCGAGGTCACCGTCTAGCGCGCCGCTCATCACCACGAGCGTGGGCGTGCCCGCGATCTGAACGCGCCTAGCGGAGGAAGGAGGGGACGTCGAAGTCGTCGTCTAGGTCGAGATCGTCGTCGCCGCCGACGTCGAAGACGTCGCGCCCGCGCGAAGCGCCGTGGCGGGGTGCGAGCAGATCCTCGCCCGCCGCCCCGGTCGCGTCCGCTTGCGGGCTTGGTCCCCGCCTGGGCGGCGCCTCCGAGGACCCCTTTGCGCTTGGAGCCGCCGCCTGGCGCGCCCTCGGCTTCTAAGTGGTCGAAGCCGGCCGCGATGACCGTCACCCTCACCGTGTCGCCGAGGGCGTCGTCGATGACATTGCCGAAGATGATGTTGGCATCGGGATGGGCGACGTCGTGAATGATGGCCGCGGCCTCGTTCACCTCGAACAAGGTGAGGTCACTGCCTCCCGCGATATTGAGCAGGATTCCCCTCGCGCCCTCGATCGAGGCTTCGAGAAGGGGGCTGGTGATGGCGTGACGCGCCGCGTTGACGGCGCGCCCTTCGCCTGAGCCGGTACCGATCCCCATGATGGCGGAGCCGGCGTTGCTCATGACCATCTTCACGTCGGCGAAGTCGGTGTTGATGAGGCCAGGGACATTGATGAGGTCGGTGATGCCCGAGACGCCGTGCAGCAGCACCTCGTCGGCCATCGAGAAGGCCTCGACCATCGAGGTGCGCTCGTTGGAGATCGACAAGAGGCGCTCGTTCGGGATGACGATAAGGGTGTCAACCTTCTCGCGCAGGCGCTGGATGCCCTCCTCGGCCTGGTTCGAACGGCGGCGACCTTCGAAAGCGAACGGCCGTGTCACCACGCCGATGGTGAGGGCCCCGAGGCCCTTGGCCGTCTCGGCGATGACCGGGGCGGCACCGGTACCGGTGCCTCCTCCCTTGCCGGCGGTGATGAAGACCATGTCAGCGCCCTTGAGCACCTCCTCGATCTCCTCGAGGTGCTCTTCGGCGGCCATGCGCCCGACCTCGGGGTCGCTGCCCGCGCCCAGCCCACGCGTCAAGGTGCGCCCGATGTCGAGCTTTATGTCGGCTTCACTCATCAAAAGGGCCTGGGCGTCGGTGTTGACCGCCACGAACTCGACCCCTTGCAAGCCGGCGTCGATCATTCGGTTGACGGCGTTCACGCCTGCTCCCCCGACACCGACGACCTTGATTACGGCGATGAAGCTCTGGCCTGGCGTGCTCATCCGCGCTCCATCCTCTCCCTGAGTACCAGTGGGGTTACCGCTGGTCGGCTACGCGAACCACCCCGGCGACCTCGATCACCCCTCAGCACCGATCTCGTCGCGGGCGATCTCAGCCATCACCCTTGCCATGAACGTTAGAGGCGGTGACCAGGGGGGTCAAGACCGGGGACGCCGCGACGGAAAGGTCGATACCGCCGACGCCCGTGAGATCAACCCGAGAAAGCACCGTCGCGAGCGAGACGAACTTCTCGGCGAGGGCGTCGTCGTCGCCCATGACCGCCTTCAGCCCGCCGTCGAGGCGCACGACGATGCCGCCTTCAGGCGAGGCGACTATCTCCTGCACACGGGGCAGAAGTGACACGGGAAGCTCCGCGGCGGCCTCCAACAACGGCCGCGCCGAAGCCCCGAGTGAGCTGCCGGGTGGCGAGATGCTCCCGAGCTCGACGAGGGGCAGACCGGAGGGTCGCAAGGACTGATCGGCGAGCACGCGCCCGGTCGCGTCCACGAGTGCGTAGCCACCTCCCACAAGAGCGCTCGTCGCCACCGGCACCCGCTCGACCACGTCGATGCCGACGCTCGAGGGCCACGCAAGGTGCACCGAGGCCGTACTGACCCAGGGCAGGCTGTCGAGCCGCCCCTGCATCACCGTGACGTTGAGGTCTATGAGGGGAGGCTCTTGGACGAGGCCGCTCACTTTCAAGATCTCGGCTCTCGAGGTGTGGACCGCGCCCGCGATCACCACCGTGCGGGCACTGAACAGCTTGGAGTGCAAGACGGCCAACGCCCCAGCCGACAAGCCCGCGGCGGCCAGCACCGCCAGTAACAACGAGAGGCGGCGGTGCCCCCGTTCCCGCTCCACGCGCACGCGCCTTGCTTGAATCCTCGGATCGGTCACGGCCCCTCCTCGAATCCGACCATGTGCAGCTCGGTACGCAACTTCACTCCGAGGCGCTCGGCAACTGTCACCTGCACCTGCTCGACGAGCCGCCTCACGTCGTCAGCCGAGCCACCGGGGTCGGCCTGGATGAAATTGGCGTGCTTGTCGGACACCACGGCCGAGCCGACACGAAGCCCTTTTAGGCCCGCCGCTTCGACGAGGCGCCCGGCCGAGTCCTCGGGGGGGTTGGTGAACACCGAGCCCGCGTTCTGCCCTCCAGGCTGGTGTTCGCGCCGCCAGCGCACGATCTCGGCGATCCGCTCGCCGCTGGTGGCGGCGTCGCCGTGCTCGAGCTGGTAGGAGGCCTCGACGACGACGTCATAGGCTCCGAGGGAAGAGTGGCGGTAGGAAAGATCGAGTGCCCTTGCCGCCACGACCTGCTCCCGGCCTCCTTTTAGGGCGACTATCCGGCACGAGACGAGCCGATCGGAGGTCTCGGCTCCGTGGCCCCCGGCGTTCATCTTGACGGCGCCGCCGACAGAGCCGGGGATGCCGACCGCCCACTCCAAACCGGTGAGTCCCGCGGCGGCGCTTCGCCGGGCGAGCACCGGGTAGGCGGCGGCGCCTCCCGCCCGCACAACTTCGTCCTCGATCTCGATCTCGCTGAACTTGTCGGCGAGCCTTAGACAAAGGCCTCTAAAGCCCGAGTCCGCCACGAGAACGTTCGAGCCCTTCCCGAGCACGAGAACTTCGATCCCGGTGGCGCCGACGACCTCGGCCAGGCGCTCGAGCTCAGCGACGCTGCCCGGCTCGCAGTAGAGCGCGGCGGTCCCGCCCACGCGGTAGGTGGTGAGCTCGCCAATTTGGTCGGTCCCGCTCGACCAGTGGCCCGAGCAGGCCGGCCACCCGCTCGATATCCTCCGACACCTCGTCCTCGAGCGCGGCGCTCACCGGCGCTTGTCCCCACCGAGCTCGGCGCCAATGTTCGTGAGGTCGCCCGCCGCGAGCGTGAGACACAGGTCGCCGGGTCGCAGGATCGTGCGCAGGTAGGTCACGAGATCGTCGTGGTTGGGCACGTAAACGGCTCTGGCCCCGGGATGCGCCCGGACGATGGCGTCCAGCACGAGCTTGCCCGATACGCCCGGTCGCGCCATCTCTCCGGCGGAGTAGACCTCGGTCACTACGACGACGTCGGCTCCCTCGAAGGCGTCGGCGAAGTCGGGCGCGAGCGTCGCCAGCCTCGAGTAGCGGTGCGGCTGGAAGACGCAGATGACCCGCTCGAACCCGCCGTCCTTGGCGGCGCTGAGCGCGACACGCACCTCGCCGGGAAGGTGGGCGTAGTCGTCGACGAAGGTGACACCGCCGAGCTCGCCCCGGAACTCAAAGCGCCTCGCCACCCCGCCAAAGCGGGCCAGGGCCCGCCGGGCGTGCTCGGGGTCGACCCCGAGCCCGATGGCGGCCGCGACCGCTGCCGTGGCGTTGGCGGCGTTGTGGACGCCCGGCACGGGCAGCGCGAAGTTGCCCAGGGTGTCACCGTCGTGGAGGAGCTCGAAACGAAGGCGGTTGCGCCCGGACTCGACCCCAACGATCCGCACCCGCGCTTGCGGGGAGCGGCCGTAGGTGACAGCCGATGCCGGTGCCAGATCGAGCGCCACCGGGTCGTCGGCACAGACCACGGCCGAGCCGACCTTGGAGACAAAGGTGCCGAAGGCCGCTTTGAGCGCCTCGAAGGAGCCATAGTGCTCGATGTGGTCGGGCTCGACGCTGGTCACGATCCCGATCTCCGAGGCAAGCTCCAAGAAGGTCCCGTCGCTCTCGTCGGCTTCCACGACGAGGAGCTCACCGCTGTCCCAGGCCGCGTTCGTGCCGATCTCGTTCACCTCGCCGCCGATGATGAAGCTCGGGTGCAGACCCGCCTCGATGAGAACCAGGGCGAGCATCGACGCCGTAGTCGTCTTGCCGTGCGTGCCCGCCACAGCGACCGTGCGTCGCAGGGCCACGATCGCCTGCAACATGGCGGAGCGCTGCAGGACCGGGATGTCGAGGCGACGGGCCTGTTGGATCTCGACGTTGCGCTCGGGAACGGCCGTGGAGTAGGTGAGCACGTCGGCGCCGGCGACGTTTTCGGCCTGGTGCCCCGTCACGACCGAGATGCCGCGGGCGCGCAGGCGCTCGAAGGACTGCGAGGCCCTGATGTCGCTGCCGGTGACCTCGTGACCCATGGCCGAGAGCACGGCCGCGATGGCGCTCATGCCGGCCCCGCCCACTCCGACCACGTGAATGTGAAGGGGCCGGCTGAGGTCGATCCGCCCTTCGTCCGAGTTCGTCATGCGACGCCTTCTGCCACCGACTCGACGAGCGCGGCAACCCTGTCTGCCGCGTCGCGGTGACCGGCCGCGACGGCTGCAGCCCCCATCGCGGCGAGACGTGAGGGTTGGCCGACAAGCGAAGCGACGAGCTCGGAGAGGCGCTCTGCAGTGCAGTCGCCGTCTTTGAGCAACACGGCCGCGCCAAGCCTTGTGAGCGCCTCGGCGTTGCGTGTCTGGTGATCGTGCGGGGCACCGGGCAAGGGGACGAGCACGCTCGGAGTCCCGATGGCCGCGAGCTCAGCCACCGTGGAAGCACCGGCCCGGCACACGGCAAGGTCGCAGGCGGCAAGAAGAGCGGGCATCTTTTTCTCGTAACCGACGACGCGGTACTCGAGGCCGGTTTGCGTGGCCGTGCCTGGGCCTGTGCCCGAAGCGTTCACTCCGGCGGCCCCGCTCGGGTCTTTCCGCCCGAGGCCGACACTGGCTGCCTCCGCCTCGATAAGGGCAAGGTTCCGCTCACCGGTGACGTGGTAGATGGCGAGGTCGTCGCGCGAGGCCCAGGACCTCGCAAGACCGACGGTGGCATCGTTCAGGCGGCGCGCACCGAGCGAGCCGCCCGCAACGGCGAGAAGAAAACGATCCTCTGGCACCCCGATGGCGGCGCGGGCCGCCACGCGCCCTTGCGGGCTACGGTCGGCTTCGAGGACCGAGCTGCGAAGCGGTGCCCCCGTCACGACCTGGTTCGGCAAAGAACTTGCCTCGAAGGCAACGGCGCACTTGCGGGCAAAGCGGGCCACGATCCGGTTCGCCGTGCCCGGGACGGCGTCGTAGCTCACGACGACGAGTGGGACCCGCAACAAGATCGCCGCCAGGGCACAAGGCAGCCCGGCGTAGCCGCCCACGGTGACAACGACGCGAGGGCGGCGGCGAATCAGCATCGCCACTGCGAGCACGCAGGCCGCGGCAAGTCCGGCGGCCGCGCCCAGGTTCTCGAGCGCGAGACGCCGCTGGATGCCTCGACCGGGCAGCAAGGTGACCTGGAAGCCCGCCTCGGGCACGAGGCGTCCCTCCATGCCGCGGCGCGACCCGACATAGTCGATGCTGGAGCGCTCGTGGCCACGGGCGACGAGAGCCTCGCCGACGGCGAGCGCCGGTTGCACGTGCCCGGCGGTGCCCCCGCCGCTTAGCAGCGCGAAGGGGCGTACCGAGCCATGACGGGTCCGCATCACGCACCCATCCTTACGCCGTCCCGGCGGCGCCCTGGCGGCGCGCGATACCCGAAGAGCACGCCTACCCCCACGAGGACGACGACGAGGGAAGACCCACCGTAGGAGATAAACGGGAGGGGGATGCCCGTCACGGGAAGGGCGTCGACTACGCCGCCGATGTTGATCACGGCTTGAGCGAGCACCCAGCAGGTGACCCCGACAGCGACAAAGCGCGCGAACGGGTCTTTCTCACGCGCGGCGACGCGAAAACCGGCCCAGCCGAAGGCGGCGAAGCCGGCAAGGACGACGAAGGCCCCGACGAGGCCAAGGTTGCCGGCGATCACGGCGAAGACGAAGTCGGTGTGGGCGTTGGGGAGGTACCCCCAGGGCGTGACTGACCCTCCAACGCCGCTGCCCGTCACACCCCCGAGCCCCAGGGTGGCAAGCGACTGCACGACCTGGTAGCCGGTCGTGGAGGCATGGGCGAACGGGTCGAGGACCGACATCAAACGGTCCCGCATGTAGGTGGTCGACATCGCCAGCACGCCGCCGCACGCGAAGACGGCCATTCCGGGCACGACCAGGGTGCGGATGCGGACACCAGCCGCAAAAAGCATCGAGAAAGTGATGCAGGCGATCACGATGGTGGTGCCGAGGTCCGGCTGTTTGATGATGAACACCCCCGCCACGACCATGAAGAGCAAAAGCGGCCGGACGACGGCGTTCCAGTGGTCCGCACGCTTTGCGCGACGGGCGAGGAGGTCGGCGGCGAAGACCACGACGGCCAGCTTCATGAGCTCCGACGGCTGGACCTGGATAGGGCCGATCCCGACCCAGCGACTCGAGCCGCCAGAGTACTGGCCAATCCCGGGCACGAACACCACGATCAAAAGCGAGAAGGCGACGAGGGGCAGCACGAAGCGAAGTTTCCTGATGAAGGCGGTGGGGATCCGGCTCGCGAGCACCGCCGCGGTCACTCCGATTCCCATGTAGAGGCACTGGCGTATCTCGTAGGACCAGGGCGAGCCCCCCGTCATGATCGCCCCTGGCGCCGAAGCCGAAAGGACGATGGGCAGACCGAGCAGGCACAGGCCGGCGACCGAGGCGAACAGGACCTTGGCCTCGGCGCTGAGATGCGCCGTCGCGCGGCCGGGCGCCGGCCGGGCACTGCCCTTGACGAGCTCCATGGACGGGCGCGACTTTTCCGCTGGCGGCCTGCGCCTAGAAGCACCGGTCAACTCCCTCGCCGTCGCGGCCCGAGCCTGGGCGGAACGGCTCATTTGAGCGAGCCCGTCGAGAGAAAGTCGGCGTAGAAAAGGCCGAGGCCGAGGGCCACGCAGAGCCCGGAGAAGATCCAGAAGCGGACCGTGACCGTCGTCTCGGGCCACCCCTTGAGCTCGAAGTGGTGGTGCAGCGGTGCCATGAGGAACACGCGGCGGTGGAAGACTCTAAAACTGATGACCTGGATCACAACCGACAACGTGACGAGGACGAACAAGCCCCCGATCACGGGCAGGAGCAGCTGTACGTTGAGCGAGAGAGCCAGGCAGGCAAGGCCGGTCCCGATCGACAATGAGCCCGTGTCGCCCATGATGATCCGGGCCGGGGCGGCATTCCACCACAAAAAGCCGACACAGGCTCCGCCCATCGACATGGCCACCAGGGCCAGGTCGAGTGCGGCGTGCACGCCGTAGATCGCCGGGTGACGGTACTGGACGAAGCCGACAAGGGCGAGGAACCCGAAGACGAAAGCGGCTGAGCCGGCTGCCAGGCCGTCGAGGCCGTCGGTGAGGTTCACCGAGTTGGCCGTCCCGAAGATGATCACGGTTCCCCAGAGCACCCAACCGACACTTCCAAGCTCGGTTCCGGGGAGGTCGTAGCGAGTGAACGAGAGCGTCGTCCGCGCCCCGCCCCAGTGCAGGTCGGCGAGACAGAAGGCGACGGCGACCGCCACGAGCCCGATCGTCTTCCAGCGCTTGTTGAGACCGAGCGAGCGTCGCCGGCTCACCTTGATCCAGTCGTCGGCCGCCCCGACGGCTCCTGCGGCGACGACGGCGCCGAGCACGAGCAGGGCGGGGCGGGTGAACGGGGCGGAAGTCCCGACATGTCCAAGGCAGTAGCCGGCGACGACCGCTATCAAGATCGCTATGCCGCCCATCGTCGGGGTTCCTGCCTTGAGCGTGTGATGCGCCGGGCCGTCGACGCGTATCTGCTGGCCGATGCGCCAGCGGATGAGCCAGCGCAGAAGGATCGGCGTCCCGAACCCCGCTACCAGGATCGACACCGCGCCAGCAGAGAGCAGAGGGATCATTCGCCGGCTCCCTCGCGGCCCAGTCGCGCCAGTTCCTCGGCGATGACGTCCCGGTCGCTGAACTCGACCGAGCGGTCCGCCATCTCTTGCAGCCTCTCGTGGCCCTTGCCGGCCACGACGACGACGTCGCCGGTGCCCGCCGCCCGAAGGACAGCCGCGATCGCGAGCCGCCGGTCCGGCTCGACGACAAGTCGGGCCGCGCCGTCGCAACCCGTCCAGACCTCGCGGATGATGGCGAGCGGGTCCTCGCTGCGGGGATTGTCGGAGGTGAGCACAGCCACGTCCGCGAGGTGGGTGGCGATCGAGCCCATCACAGGCCGCTTTGCCCGGTCCCTCTCGCCTCCGCACCCGAACACGACGAGGACCCTGCCCCGGCGCAGCTCGGCCTCGGCACGCGCCGCCGCCAGAATTTCTTCCAGCCCGGCGGGAGTATGCGCGTAGTCCACCAGGATCTCGACGCCGAGGTCGTTGGGCACGGGCTCCAGCCGGCCGGACGGGCCTTCGGCTGCCGACAGCCCAGCCGCGATCGTCGCCTCGGGTACCCCAAGGGCCCGGGCCGCCGCGGCGGCGGCGAGGGCGTTGCGGACGTTGATCTCGCCTCCCGGCCGTAGCCTCACCGGCGCCGTGCCGAGACGGAAGTGGCTCTCTTCGAGACCGACCTCGAGGTCTTTCGCTTGCGCGAGCGAGAAGCTCTCGACAGGGATGACGGCGCTGTCGAGCAAGCGCCGGCCGAAGGCGTCGTCGGCGTTGACCACCGCGCGGCGGGCGTGCTCGGGCGAAAAGAGTCTGAGCTTGGCGGCGAAATACGCCTCCATAGTCCCGTGGTAGTCGAGGTGGTCCTGGCTCAGGTTCGTGAAGACCGCCACGTCGTGGCGATAGCCGTCAAGGCGGTGCTGCACGAGCGCGTGCGATGTCACCTCGAGCGCGACCGCGGAACGGTTCGTGTCCCTAGCCGTCGCGAGGGCGCGCTGCAACTCGGGTGCCTCAGGCGTGGTGCGCGGTCCCCCGAGTGTGCCGATGACCGCCGTGGGCCAGCCGTGCTCCTCCAAGACCGCTCGCAGGAAGAAGGTCGTCGTCGTCTTGCCGTTGGTGCCTGTCACCCCGACCGTGCGAAGCGATGAGGCCGGGTCGCTCCACAGCACGCAAGCGGCAAGCGCCATCGCCGGGCGAGCCCCATCGGGCCCCATAACCAGCTGGACCGCCGAGGCTGGAACGTCTTCAAGCGGCCTCTCGCACACGAAGGCGACCGCGCCTGCCTCGGCCGCAGCCGAGGCGAAGTCGTGTCCGTCGAAGTGCTCGCCCGGCAGGCAGCAGTGCAGAGCACCGGCATGCACGCGGCGATGGTCGTAGGTGACCGAGGAGATGGACACTCCGGCCACTTCGCCGATGATCCTGCCTGGTGCCAGGCGGGCAACGACCTGGTCGAGGGAGACCTCCGGATCGAAAGCCACCGCCGCGGGAGTCCTCACGGGCTATCGGGAGCCGAGGAGCCCGAAGCCAGACCCGGGCCACCTGTGGGAGCGATGTCGAAATGGCGCAAGGCGTAGCGCATGATGGCAGAAAAGACGGGCGCGGAGGCGAGGCCCCCGTACATGAGGTCAGGGTGAGAGAGCATGATCAATGTCGTGAGTGCGGGATTCTGTGCGGGCACGAAACCGACGAACGTCGCGCTCCAAGCGCCGGCCTCATAGCTCCCGTTCGCGCTCGGGATCTGCGCCGTCCCGGTTTTGCCGGCGACGGTATACCCCGGGATGCGGGCGGCGGCAGCGGTACCGTCCTCGGTCACCTCTTCGAGCATCGGAAGGAGCTCTTTGACCGTGCGGGGCGAGAGCACTCGCCTTCCCTTCGGAAGGGGCAGGACGTGCTCGACCCCGTTGGCGCCGACGGTCGCCTCGATGATCCGGGGCGTAATGAGCACGCCCCCGTTCGCGATGGCGTTGTAGGCGTCAAGGATCTGCAGCGGGGTCACGGCCTCTCCGGTGCCGATCGGGACGGTTCCCATCGAGGAGGCGGACCACGAGCTCGGGTCGTTCGGGCTCGGCACGATGCCGTCGCTCTCACCTGGCCAGCCGAGCCCGGTCGGCTTGCCGAAGCCGAGGTCCCCGAGGAAGTAGGAGAGACGTTCGGGCCCGAGGAGATGGGCGATCTCTATCGTGCCGATGTTCGAAGACTGGGCGAGGATCTGGGTGGCACTGAGCTGCTCGGTCGGGTGGTAGTCGGCGTCGGAGAAGGGCCAGCCGCCGAGCGAGATCTGATAAGGCACCGTGAAGACCGAGCTCGGAGTGATCAACTTTTCTTGCAGAGCCCCCGAGATGGTCACAAGCTTCATCACCGAGCCCGGCTGGTAGACCGAGGTGACGGCGGCATTCTGTTCCGCCGCAGAGACCTGACCGTGGGGCCCGGCCACGAGGTCGACCATCGCCAGGATGCCGCCCGTGCGCCTGTCCTCGACGATCGCCACTCCGCCGGTGGCGTGTGTGGCGGTGATCTGGGCTGACAGATCCTTGGTGACCTCGAATTGAAGCGGCTCGTCCAGGCTCAAGACGAGGCTCGTGCCTTGCCGCGCGGCAACAACGTCTGTGGGCTTGCCCGGGAGTCCTTCGCCGTTGGGGCCGGTGGGCACGACCTCTGAGCCGGCGGAGCCGGCAAGAAGCGAGTTCTCCATGTACTCAAGCCCCGAAAGGGCCCGGCCGCCGAAGCCGACGATGCCGAGGACAGGGGCGAACAGGCTGCCGTCCGGGTCTGTTCGGGCAACGTCAGGCGTGAAGGTCACATAGGCCAGGTCCAAGGCGGCGACCCTCTCCTCGACCGCTCCGCTTACCTGGTACGCGAGGGGCACGTACCCGCTGCGCGCGCTGAGCTTGGCCCGCAGGGCTGCCTGCGACAGGCCCAGGATGGAGGCGAGACGGCTGAGACCGGCGTTCGGGTCGGTCACGAGGTAGTCGTCGGCGATGACATCGACGCGGGGCTCGGAAGCGGCGAGCACGTTCCCGTTACGGTCATAGATGGTTCCGCGCAAAGCGGGCAGGGCGATGCGCCCGTATACCTCCTGGGCGCCGTAGGAGGCGTAACGGGCGGCGTCGACACCTTGGATCTGGACGAGCCGGGCCCCAAGGCCGCAAAGGGCGAGGGCAGCGATCGCCACCATGGCGATCAGGCGACGATGGGTGCGGGACGGCTTTCTCGGGACTGACCGCAAGGAGCACCTGGAGCGGGGCGAAGAACTCGGGCGAGGGCCCGCAGGCCTGCCCGCGACGGCGGCGCGGCCAGAATTACGGGCGCTGCCGGCACGCTGCGGGGCCTTTTGCGTGGCGATAGATGTCCTGCGGGGACGGGCGACGCCGCGCTGGCTCATCACCGGTGCTTCGTCTCGACTCCCTGCAATGGTTGTTCGACGCGGGCGCCTTCCCGCCTGTGAGCCCGAGCGGGCCCTCGCTTGCCGGCCGGACAGCGTCAACTCGCTCACCCGGTCGGGCTGATCGCGGTGGATCGGCCCCCGGAGTGAGAGGACCTCGTCTTTGACTTGGTGCTGTCGGCGGGCGGGGAGGCATCGTCGTTTCTTCCCGACGCCGATGAGACCTTGGCGGCCGCGGCGGCCCCTGCCTGTGCCACCGAAGGACCGGGGTTCACCGGCGCCAGGTAGGAGACCGACCCAGGCGAGACCATGCCCAGCTGCTTCTCGGCGATTTTGAGCACGCGCAGGGGCGACTCGAGCTCAGCGCGCGAGAGCTGCAGGTCCTGCTGTTCGGCGAGGACTTGCGTCACCTGGGCCTGCATGGTGTCGATTCGTTGCTGATCGGAGGCGACGAAAGTGTGCGCGGCGGCCGTTATGGCAAGGGCGCCTACGACGGCCATGACCCCGAGGGTGCGCAAGAGGTTCGCCTGACGACGCAGTGTCCGCGAGGCCCTCAAGCGCCGATCGACGACATCGAGCCTCGGCCGTGGTGCTTTCAGATCTTCCGGTTCGGCGCCCTGTCTGGCGCGGGCGGCTGACGAGGCGGCGCGGCCGGCGGGGGTCATGGTGCTTCTCCTTGTCCGAGGCGCTCGGCGGCACGCAACCTGGCACTGGCGGCGCGCGGGTTACGGGCAACCTCGTCGGCCGAGGCGAGGCGAGCACCCCGGGTGAGCACGCGCAGCGTCGCCACGGCACCGCAGACGCAGGGAAGCCCGGGGGGACAGACACAGCCCCCGGTCGCGCCTTGGGCGAAGCGTTGCTTCACAAGGCGGTCCTCGCCTGAGTGATACGACAGCACGACACAACGACCCTTCGGGGCCAAGAGGTCGAGGGCGCTCTCGAGACCGACCGCGAGCACGTCGAGCTCGGAGTTGACCTCGATGCGCAGGGCCTGGAACACCCGCTTTGCGGGGTGACCGGGCCTCTTGCGCGCGGCGCCGGGCAGGTAGCGCTCGATGACCTCAACGAGTCGGCCGGTCGTATCGATCGGCCGACTCGCGACGATTCCGTCGGCGATGCGGCGAGCAAAGCGCCCCTCGCCGTTGTCGACGAAGAGCTCGGCCAGCTCGCCCGCGCTGAGGCTGTTCACGAGGTCGGCGGCCGTGGCTCCGCGGGAGCGGTCCATACGCATGTCCAAAGGACCGTCGAAGCGGTAGGAGAAGCCCCGCTCGGGCCGGTCCAGCTGCGGAGAGCTGACGCCGAGGTCGAAGAGCACCCCGGCGATCGGCTGGCCGCCTGCCGAGGCCTGCACGACGCCCTCGAGCTCGTCGAAGCGGGCTTTTATGACCCGGGCTCGGTTCGCGAACCCGGCAAGTCGAGCCGAGGACTCCGCCACCGCGTCGTCGTCGGCATCAATCCCGATCAGCTCGTGTTTCGGCAAGGCGGCCAGCAGCGCCGCCGCGTGGCCACCGCCGCCGACGGTCGCGTCCACGAGCACGCCTTGAGGGACAGGCTCGAGCATGGAGACGACCTCGGAGACCATGACGGGCGTGTGAGAGAACTCCTGGGTCATCCGCAACCCCCCGACCAGATCGAGGGAAGGGCATCCCTCGAAGTGAGGATGAGACAGGGCGGAGAGGGTTGGAATGCCATCCGGCACTTCGGCCGAGGGGCTGCGGGCGATCCAGGAGCAACATGTTGGGAATCGATGCCGGCGAGAGGGCGCCGGGGTGACAGGCATGCCATCACCCACGGCCCGAGCCTTCCGGTGAAAGCGCGCCGAGCGACTGTGCGCGGCGAGCGGACCAGCTTGCGGGGGACCAGAGCTCGACCCGGTCCAGGACTCCGACGAAGAGCACCTCCTGTTCGAGATTGGCGAGAGAGCGCAGCTCGAAGGGCACGGGCATCCGGTTCTGGCGATCGAACTCGACCCGTGTGACCAGCGCCGCCCAGTCACGAAGGTCGTTGCGAGCCTCGACACCCATGGCGTCTTTGGCGTGCTGGCGTTCGGCTTCGAGCTCGAATTCCTCCTCGGGCCAAAGTGCCAGACAACCGTCGGCACCGGGAGTCAGGTAGCCGTGCTCTTGGAAGTGGGTGCGCATGCGCGACGGCAAGATGACCCGGCCCTTGGTGTCCAGCGAGCGGGGGAAGTTCCCGACGAACTTGAAACCTGGCGACAAAGCAACCTTCGTTCCCACTGTCACGGGGTAGCCCTCCCCGGGTCCCCACTTCACGCCACTCTATGGTGTTTTGCCCCCACTAGTCAATCATTGTGCTGCGCCCTCCCCCACCTCGGGCATGGGAGAACCGCCAGTTCTCGGGTGTCAAGGGCGCTCGGAAGAAATGGCGAGGCCGCTGGGCGCCGGGTCGCCAGTCCGGCGGGCGTGCGGTGGGCGAAGGGCTGGCCCGGAAAAGGGTGGGCCGGAGGACTATCTACCTTGCTCGGGGAGGCGTCTTTTCCGGCGGTGCGCCTCAGGGGAGGTGGCCGAGGAGCTCCTCAGTCAAAGCTGTGGCGAGATGCTCCCCAGCGCGAAGACCGACCCCTTCGAGGGCGGCCCGCGCGGTGGCCCGGCGATCGGCGGGGCAGTCCAGCAGGTCCGCTAGATCGCCATCGTGCTCACTGAGAAGCGCCATCGAGTGGATCCAGGATCCGGAACGTTCCCTGCGCTGCGACATCCCGACCACCTTGCGACCGGCAACGGTCACCTCTCCCGGACCGAGGCCTGCATAACAGAGGGTCTTGGACCAAGGTGTCGTCCGCGCGGCACCCCGGTGCACCTCGATGCACCCTCGGTCCAAGGACACCTTCAATACGCTCGCGATCGCCTCGGCGAAGCTCTGGCCGAGCCAATGGAAGGACCTACCGACGTCCGCCTGCGCCAGGACATCGCCGTTGGGCACAAAGACGTCCAACCACACCTGGCGGCCTGGTGCCACGAGAACGGCACCCCCACCACTGCGGCGCCGTACGAGATCAAGCCCCGCGCCCGAGAGCCGCTCGGCGTCGAAGTCAGAAGCCGGCTGGGCGCTGCCTATCACGACCGAAGGCCGGAGCGGAAAACAGACGCACGCGAGGCGCCGACCGAGCGGGTCCGGCGGACTGGCGTGAAGCTCCGCAGGCGTGGCGCGGCGTTCGAGGACGGGCCAGGCCCGAAAGTCGTCGGAGGAGGCGGGCGGGTTCAGAGACCGACGGCGCGGCCGAGGACAGGCTCCACGTAAGGGGCCCATTCGTCACGGACTTCGCCACTCGCGGCGAGCAGCCACAGGTGCGAGCGCGGCGCCCGGGGCGGGCGGGCGAGGCGGAAACCCGCCTCGTCGAGCAGACGGTCCTCCTTGCGACTGTTGCAGCGCCGGCAACAAGCCACGACATTGTCCCAGCTGTGCGTGCCACCTCTGCTGCGGGGCACGACGTGATCGATGTTTTCCGCCTGGGCGCCGCAGTACTGGCAGCGATGCCCGTCGCGCACGAACACCGAACGACGGGTGACCGCGACACGCGCCTGGTGCGGAACCCGGACGTAGTTGACGAGGCGCACGATTGACGGCTCGGGAAACTTCGCCCTTGCCGAGTGAAGGTCCAGGCCGGTGCCGTGCACGAGCTCCGCCTTGTCCGAGAGCACGAGCACGAGGGCCCGTCGCGTGGCGACAACCGAGAGTGGTTCGAACGACGCGTTCAAGACGAGCGCCCGGCCGACCATGTCAGCCTTCGTGTCGTCCCGGAGGAGGCATTAGCCCGGAGGCTACCGCAACTGCGTGCGACGACGTGACACTTTGCACCACTCCAACCAGGCAACGACATCGGCCGGCGCAGGTCGTGCGCTCGCGTCGCCGTACGCGGTCTCCATCCGGAAGGCCAGCCATGACGGTGCAGGAAGGGGCGCCGGCGGCCAGCGGTGCCACCATCCGCTCCGCGCCATCGAGATCGTCTCTGTGAAAGCGATCGGCCACAATCCGGGGCGGCGTGCCAAGACGAAGGCGGCCTCGACCCACCATGCGCCGCGATCGCGGTTGGCCGCTTCGGAGCGAGGGCGGCGGATGATTCCCCCCTTAAGCGCGCTCGCGCGCCCGGCGCGGGCTTCGGGGCGCGAGGGCCAAGGTGTCGTCCCCGCTCAGATACAGCAGGAAGGCGTCAGTTGCGGTTGCCGAAGCGCGACCGCAGACGGCGGCGCATCTCGGAGAGTTCGTCACCCATGCCCGAACGCCGCGCGGGTCCGCCAAGACCGCCGAATCGTGCCGAGTCCGACTGTCTGGCCTGGTGGACATAGAACACCGCGGCGCCAAGCATGATCAGAAAACCGAGACTTCCGAGCAGCAACGAGGAACGGAAAGCGACCAACAAGAGCACGAAGCCGGCGATAAACGCCACGACCCACCCGCGACGGGAGTGTGCTCCCTGGCGATGCGACGACTTGGTACTCACACGGTCGGCAAAGGCCCGATCGTGCTCATACAGCTTCTGCTCCATCTCGTGGAGGATCCGCTGCTCTTCTTCTGAAAGCGGCATCGTCACCCCCTCCCGAACACCTCTTGTTGCACAGGTTAAATCATCTCACACGGCCGCAGGGCCGACAACGGCGCGACCGCAAGGCTGCGGGTAATTCTGGCCGTATTCGTTGCAGTCACCATGATACTGAACGCTGGAGACGCCCCTGGCTCGCGCCGGTCCGGCACCCCACAGCCGTCCGGGGAGACCCACGGGACGTCACTGCGAAGGTCCCCATGGGGAGTCCCCGACCTGCTTGATGCGCAGGCCGGAACTGCCGACAAGGGCGGCCGGGCCGAGCGAAGCCACGCCATAGCGCTCCCGGATGGCATCGACGGCAGCATCGAGGTCCGAATGAGCAGGCGAGTCCGGGTGGGCATTGGGCTTTGCGTCCTCCGCCATGTCCCACAAGGCGAGCTGTTCGGAGCCTGCGCTGGCTCGCTCTTCGAGAGAGGAGACGCCCACGCCCAGCAGCCGCACTCCGGCTCGGGTATCGGTCGCGGCGAGCAAGGCCGTGGCGATCTTCACCAGCTCGGCCGTGGAAGCGAGCGGGTGCTGCAAAGAGTGCGAGCGTGTGATCGTGGTGAAGTCGCCGTATCTCAGCTTGACCGTCACCGTCCGACCCTGGAGCCGGTTCGCGCGAAGGCGGCTGCTAACCGAGTCGGCCATGCGCACTACTTCGAGGCGGAGCTGTTCAGGGTCGTGCACGTCGATGGCGAAAGTCTCCTCGTGGCTCACGGACTTGACAGGCCGGTCAGGCACGACCGGCCTGTCGTCTCTCGCCCAGGCCAGCTCGTGGAGCTGAGTTCCGGCCGCCCGTCCGACGAGGCGGACGAGGTGCGCGGGATCGATACTGGCGAGATCGCCGACTGTGGCGATCCCGTAGCGAGCCAGGCGCTCGGCCGTGCGTGGGCCTACGCCCCACAAGTCAAAAACCGGCCGCGGATGAAGGAACTCAAGCTCTCGGTCGTGAGGCACCACGAAGATGCCAGGCCCGGAAACCGGGCCGTGCGGCGACGCCACCGGCTTGGCGGCTCTCGAGGCCAGTTTGGCCAGCAGTTTGCAACGCGCGACGCCGACCGAGCAGCAAAGCTCTAGGTCTTTGGCGACGCGTTCGCGAATGGCCTCGGCAATTTGCGAGCTTGTCCCGAACAAGCGGTGGCTGCCCGAGACGTCGAGGAAGGCCTCATCGAGGGCTATCGGCTCGATGAGTGGAGTGAACACCTCGAACACCTTGTGAAGCTCCCGGCTCACCTCGCCATAGCGACCGTGCCTTCCCGGCAGCACGACGGCGTTGGGGCAACGGTGCCGCGCTTCGACCATCGACATGGCGGAACGGACCCCTTTTCCCCTTGCCTCGTAGGAGCACGAGGCGACCACGCCACGCGACCCGGTACCTCCGACGATAACTTGCCGGCCGCGCAAGCTCGGGTTGTCGAGTACCTCGACAGCAGCAAAAAAAGCGTCCATATCGACGTGCAAGATGTCGAGCTCTACGGTCACGGAGCTAACCAGATGCGTCGGAATGGCTCCGCGTATTCGACACCGGCCTCTCGCCCCGCATCCTCGGCACCGTCGCGGAACGCGCTCGCTATCCAGTCACCGGCGTCGGTGAGTTGTGACAGATGACATGACACAGCATCGATCTTCCGGTCAACGGTGGACGTCACGTCGACCCACACGTTCGGCTCCAGCGAACCAGACAAATACGCCGCTGTGACCTGGTGAGACTCTCCTGTACCCCTGAAGTAGAGGGGCAAGGCCGCAGCCGGCGCAGCGGCGTCGAGCGCGGCCCAACCGACGACGCGGTGATCGCGATGGTTGTAATGGTGCTCGCCGAAGAACACCGCGAGCGGATCGGGACAGACGATCGCCTCCGGCTTTAGCTCCCGGATGATCTGGACGAGCTCGCGCCGAAGAGCGCTGTCGTTCTCCAGTTCGCCGTCCAGGTGGCCGAGGAAATGGGTACCGCTCACGCCGAGGACGGCGCTTGAACGCTGTGCCTCGACAACCCGCAAGCGCTCGAGCGCCCCGGGGTCTGTGGTGGCATCGGTCGTACCCTTGTCTCCGGCGGTGCAGATCACGACGTGGACCGTGCTGCCGCCGGAGGCCCACGAGGCAAGCGTGCCGCCGCAGGAGATGGCCGGGTCGTCCGGATGGGCGTAGATAGCGAGCGCGCTCGCCGGGGGCGCCTCGAGCAGGGTCGCGGTCATGTCCCCGCGCTGCCCTCCGGTTCGCGTTCGTGCCGGGGCTCGTCTTGGGAGACCCCGCCGGGGTCATGCGCCGCCTCCTTGTTCAAAAGCCCGAGCTCGCGCGCGAAGTCGTCCACCTCTTCAAAGCCCTTGTACACACTGGCAAAACGTACCGCTGCGACCTCGTCGAGGCTCCGCAGGCCTTCCAGCACGGCGAGGCCGAGCTGCTCGCTTTGCACCTCGGGGCCAAGCGACCAGGCCTTCTGCTCGACCGCCGCCGCCAGCGCCTCTAGTTGCTCGGGCTGCACGGGACGGTTTTTGCAGGCGGCGCGGGCGCCGGCGATCACCTTGCGCCGGTCGAAGGGCTCACGATGGCCAGACCGCTTGAGGACCCACAGCACCGCTTGACTGACGCGCTCGACGGTGGTGAATCGACGCGTGCACGACAGGCACTCGCGACGTCGGCGGACGGCCTCACCTTGTTCCGCCTCGCGAGAGTCCACGACTCGGTCTTCGGTCGCCCCACACCACGGGCAGCGCACGAGTCGACCGTAGCGCCGATCGGCTTCTCACGGCGCGCTCAGGGCAATTTCGAGCTCGTCGCCGGCGACCAGCTCGGCACCGTGGAGCTGCGTCTCGAGCTCGGCCACGAGCGGCCGCGGGTCGCCGCCTGGCTGGAGCTCGGAGGCTATCGACCATAGGGTGTCGCCCGGGCGAGCAACATAGAGATAGCCCCCGGGCACCTTCACGGCCGCGGCCGGGATGCTCAACGAGGGGCGGTGCAGGCTTGCCAGCGCCCCTGTGCCAAACCAGACGCTCGCCAGGACCGCGAGGGTGGCGGCGCCGGGGAGGAGGCGTCGCAACCCTCGCGGCCGGGAGGCAGCCCGCCGGTACCCGGCGGTCCCGACGGAGCCGACTATCGCCGTCCGGTCCCCCCCTTGGGGGGCTGACGACCTTGAGGATGACGACTGGGCCAAGGTGGTGACCCGGCGCACCTGTGACGATCCCGGAGGCGAAGTCCGGACTGGACGGCCCAGGCGCCGCCGTCCCAATTCGCTCGGAGGCTGCGCCAGGACACGGGTCGCACGGCGCGGAGTGAAAGAGACGATCTCCTGGGCGAGAACGTTCCAGCTCGGCTGTTGTCGCGTGCTCGGCCGCCTGCATCGCGCCGTGGCCGGCCGGGGTCGTTTCTCAGGCCCGGCGAGGCTCGCCACTGTCATCCGCTCGGTCTGTGCCAGCGCTCCCATCACCCCTCCTCGGGCCCGGGATCCGACCGGGCCCCGGCCGATCCCGCCGTGCCCGGCGGTTCCCGTCGGCGCACGTATGTTCGACGGACACATCTGACCACGAACGCCTGTTCGTTGTCAAGGGCTCCGTCGAACGCCTGTTTCACGAACGGGTGTTTGCATTCGCTCGCCCGGCGGCTTAGCCTCGCGAAGCGGAGACCGGAACCGCGGTCTGGACGGGAGGAGCAGGAATGTCAGAGGCGACCCTGGCAGGAAAGCGGCGCAGGATCCTCGAATTCATCGCGGAACAGATCCGCGAGCGGGGCTATCCCCCTTCGGTGCGCGAGATCGGCGAAGCCGTTGGCCTCACCTCACCATCGACCGTGCACACGCATCTACAGGTGCTCCAGCGCGAGGGCTACCTGCAGCGCGACCCCACAAAGCCGAGGGCCATCATCGTCCGCTGGGAGCCGTCCTCGGGCGCTGCGATACGGGTGCGCCCAGTGGCCCATGTCCCCTTGATCGGCCACGTTGCGGCGGGTACCGGAGTGCTCGCTGAGGAATCGGTGGAAGAGCTTCTCCCCATTCCGCAAGACTTCACTGGCTCTGGAGAGCTGTTCATGTTGAAGGTCCGCGGCGAGTCGATGATCGACGCCGGCATCCTCGACGGGGACTTCGTCGTGGTGCGTCGTCAGCCCGACGCTGAATCCGGAGATATCGTCGTCGCCGCCATCGGGGAGGACGAAGCGACTGTGAAGACGCTCCGCAAACGGCGGGGGAAGGTAGTTCTCGTGCCCGCGAACCCGGCCTTTTCCGAGATAGAGATCGCCGCGGACCATGTCGTGATCTACGGCAAGGTCGTGACCGTGCTGCGGCGCCTTTGAGCCGAACTAGGCGCGCCCTCAACCGGTTGCGAAGCCCGCAAAGGACCCGAAGCGCAACGGCCCGTTGAGCTTCACGCGGTCGAGATCAGCCGCTCGAGACTCGTGTAGACAGCTTCCAGGTCGTCGCGGCCGACCCACTCTCGAGCGGTATGGGCGAGCAATGGATCGCCTGGGCCGAAATTCACCGCCGGGATGCCTCGGGCGCTGAAAAAGGCGACGTCGGACCAACCGAGCTTTGCCCGAGGCGCCTTGTTACTGGCGGAGACCAATGCCGCCAGGAGGGGGTGAGCGAGGTCGGGGGGCGCAGCCAAGGCGAAGTCCTCGAGGACGACCCGGTCACCCAGCTCCTCGTCGATGACTGGGGCGAGAAGCTCACAGAGCGCCTCGAAAGCCTCGCCCTTCGTCCGATCCGGGGCGTAGCGGTGGCTCAGGGCCAGATGCACCTCGTCTGGGACGACGTTGTTCGCCACACCGCCGTCCACGCGAACCGCTTGCAAGGCCTCGCGGAACTCACAGCCTGCGATCACCGGGCGGCGCTCCGCGAAGCCGTCCACGAGCTGGAGCAGACGTCCGAGCCGGTGAATGGCGTTCAGCCCCATCCAGGACCTCGCCGCGTGCGCCCTCTTGCCCCCGAGGCGTACTCCGATGCGCAGCACGCCTTGACAGCCGGCTTCGACGACGGCGGAGGTGGGCTCGGCCAGCACCGCCGCGTCCGCGATAAGAACGCCGGGATCGGCGGCCTCGACCTCGAGCAGGCCCGAGTAGCGCTGCTCGACCTCCTCGCACGCGTACCAGACATAGGTCACGTCGAGGGCCGGTTCGACGACCCGCCTAGCGAGCTCGAGCATCACCGCCAGGCCACCTTTCATATCGGCAGCTCCGAGACCGGAGCAACGCCCGTTTTCCAAGCGGGCATGCTCGTTCCCGTTGGGCGGCACTGTGTCGAGGTGGCCGGCCACGAGCAGACGCCGCGGACGACCGAGCGAGGTACGTGAGACGACATTGTGGCCAAAACGTCTCGTCTCGAGGTGCTCGGCATCGCGCAAGGCCGCGAATACGAAGGCGGCCGCCCTCGCCTCGTCATGGCTCACCGACGAGATGTCGACAAGCTCTGCGGTTAGCTGGAGAAGGTCGCCCCGAGGAAGGCTCACGCCGATGCTCCGTGCTCGCGGAGTATGTCGTTCAACATGGCCTTGTCGTGCCGCTCGCCAGGCGTGAGGTGGCGAACGACGAGCACGCAGGGCAGGAAGAACTCACCACCGGGGTACTCCCGGCGACGCATGGCGCCCACCGCCACGCTCCAAGGGGGCACGTAGCCCCGCCCCAGCTCGTCGCCGGACCAGGCGTCGATTACCGGGATGGACGGGTTGAGGATCGTCCCTTCGCCGAGGACCGAGCCCTGCCCGACGCGCGCTCCCTGGGTGACCATGGACCTGCTCCCGATGAGCACCTCGTCCTCGATGACAACGGGCCGGGCATTGGGAGGCTCGAGGACTCCGCCGATCCCGACGCCTCCGGAGAGGTGGACCCGTACGCCGATCTGCGCGCACGACCCGACTGTCGCCCAGGTGTCGACCATGGTCTCCGCCCCCACGTAGGCCCCGATGTTCACATAGCTCGGCATGAGGACGACCCCGCGCCCCAAAAAAGCCCCCCGTCGGACTGAGGATCCGGGTACGGCCCGCACGCCTGATGACTGCAGGCCTTGTTTCAGGGCCAGCTTGTCGGTGTACTCGAACGGCCCGTGCTCGATGGGTCGCACCTCAGAGAGCAGGAAAAGCAACAAGATCGCCTGCCTCAGCCATTCGTGAACGACAACCTCGCCACTCGACGGGTCGATCTCGGCCACGCGAGCCTCTCCCCGGTCAAGCAGGCCGATCGCCTCGTTCACGGTCCAGAGCGCGTCGGCATCGCCGGGCGAAAGCGACTTGCGAGACTCCCACAGCTGCGAGACAGCAGAGCTCAGGTTCTCCATCGCGCCGAGGCTACCTGGTCCTTCATTAACCGAGCGATGCCCCCGCGAGCCTGCGAGCGACGAGGTCCAAGCGGTCGTCCGGCTGTACGAGGGCCACCCTCACATGATCGGAGCCCGCCTTCCCGTAGGTGTCGCCCGGGGCGACA
Organism: uncultured Acidimicrobiaceae bacterium; assembly: GCA_963779425.1. Classification (GTDB taxonomy): domain Bacteria; phylum Actinomycetota; class Acidimicrobiia; order Acidimicrobiales; family Bog-793; genus Fen-455. The sequence goes on along the minus strand of CAVZYD010000007.1, from coordinate 762,443 downwards.
AGGACGCCACCGTGCTCGGCGAGCCACCTCGTCAAGGCCCATCCCGGGTTCGCATCGGGGGGGACTGGCACCACTCGTTTTGGAGCAGGCACCCAGAGGTAGAACGACCCCGCCGGCACCGCGGCGTCGATCCCGCTGTCGGTCAGCACCTTGGCAAAGCGTGTCAGCCGCTCTAGATACCTCTCCCTTTGCTGCTCGACATGGGCGTCGTCGTCGAGAGCCACGGCGGCGGCGTGCTGCACGGGCCCGGGCACCATGAAACCGGCGTGCTGGCGAAGCCTCGACAAGTACGCGACGAGCTCGGGGTCCCCGGCGTAAAAGCCGGCTCTCAGCCCCGCGAGGTTCGACCGTTTCGAGAGCGAGTGAACGGCCACCACACCTTCGGGCCCGTGCTCGAGGATCGTGTGGGCCGGACCGGCCCAGGTGAACTCGACGTAACACTCGTCGGAGAAGACGGGCACGCCCTTGGACCGGCCCCAGCGCGCCACGGCCCCGAGGTCCTCGAGCTGGCCGGCGGGGTTACCGGGGCTGTTCACCCACAAGCACAGAGCCCGCCCGGCGTCATCTGGCGAGATCGCCGACAGGTCCATCGTCCCGTCCGGGCAAAGCGGTACGGCGACGGCCCGGCACTGGGCGAGGACGGCACCCATCTCGTAGGTGGGGTAGGCCAGCATGGGACAAAGCACCGTGTCGCGCTCCGGCGTCTTCAGGCGCAACCAGTGAGGCACGCCCGAGACGAATTCCTTCGTGCCGATGCATGCGGCCAGGGCCGGCGCTGCGCCGTCGAGACCAAAGCGCCGCGACATCCACGCGCTAGCGGCTTCGCGGTACTCGGCCGTCCCGATCGAGGAGGGATACCCGCGCTCTGTGCCCGAGCTGGCGAGCGCTTCTAGAACTTGATCCGCCGGCGCATCGCACGGCGTGCCGATGGACAAGTCGACGACACCGCCGTCGTGGCCCTGGGCGATCTTCGCCAGCTCGTCCAACTTGTCGTAGGGGTACACGGGCGGTACGAAGCCGATTGGGGTGTCCTCGCCGGCGCCATTGGCTTGCGACTCCCCCGGGGGGCCGGCGGGGCTCGAGGCTTCGATCACGGTCGCACGAACTCGGCGTAACGCCGGGTCCCCCGCTCGTCGAGGCGTGCCCTCACGATGACGTGCTCGCCCTCGTAGCGCTCCCCCACCACCTCACCTTCACGGTGGATGGCGGCGACGACGTCCCCGCGGGCAACGGGTACGGCAAGGTCCACCGTGCGGTCCGCCAGGCGGAGCCGGTCCGCGACAGCACGGAGCAGCTCGGGCACGCCCCGGCCGGTGAGGGCCGAGCAGGCCACCGAACCTGGGTGCGAGGCCATGAGCCGCCCCGCCCTGCGCCGGTCGAGGTCGGCCTTGTTGAACGCCAACAGCTCGGGCACCTCGCCCGCCCCTATCTCGCCGAGCACCGTCCGGACCGCCTCGATCTGTGCCAGCGGGTCGGCTGCTGAGGCGTCCACCACGTGCACAAGCAGGTCCGAGGACCCCACGACCTCCAAGGTGGCGTGGAAGGCGTCTACGAGCTGGTGGGGCAGTTTGCGCACGAAGCCGACCGTGTCCGAACAGAGCACCGACTCGCCGCCGGGCAGGTTCAGGCGACGTGTCCTCGGGTCGAGCGTGGAAAAGAGCCGATCCTCGACGAGCACGCCGGCGTCGGTGAACACGTTGAGCAGCGTGGACTTGCCGGCGTTGGTGTAGCCGACGAGCGACACCGTCCGGAGGGCGCCGCGCCCACGCGCTTTGCGCTGCGTGTGACGCGTCGCTTCGAGGTCGCGCAGCTCCACTTCGAGCTTGCGGATGCGGCGCATGATCCGGCGCCGGTCGACCTCGAGCTGGGTCTCGCCCGGGCCCCTCGTGCCTATCCCACCAGCCTGTTGGGACAAGGTCAGCCCTTTGCCACGAAGACGGGGCAGCCGGTAACGGCTGAGGGCGAGCTCGACTTGTGCCCGGCCCTCTTGGGTATGGGCATTCTGGGCGAAGATGTCGAGGATCACCGCCGTCCGGTCGATGGCGGTCCTTCCGAGGATCGCCTCGAGGTTCCTCTGCTGGGCGGGTGTGAGCTCGTCGTCGAAGACGACCGTGTCGGCATCAACGGCCTCAGAGATCCTGCGCAGCTCTTCCGCCTTGCCCCGGCCGATGTAGGTGGCGGGATCGACCGCGGCACGCCTTTGCACGACCCGGGCTGCCTCGTCGGCTCCGGCGGTGTCAACGAGCAAGGCGAGCTCGTCGAGGCTCGCCTCGACCTCCTCCAAGGTGCGAGGCCAGGCCACCACGCCGACGAGCACGATCTTTTCCCGGAACCTCCGGTCGATAAGGGTGGTCCGGACCATCGTCACGACGCGGCCACATCCTCCGACTCGGCGAGCTCGGCCGGGTCGAGCTCGAAACGGGCCACGCGGTGGACCGGCCCGGCGAGCTCGGCCGAGAGCGCGAGCGGATCGTCGCCCGAAAGGGTCACCTCGGCGACCCCACCGGGATTGTGGACCCGGACGCGCGAAGGCGAGATCCCCGCCGAATGGAACGCCGCCGCCGCCGCCACGCTGCCGGTCCCGCAAGCGAGCGTCACGCCGGCGCCGCGCTCCCATACGACGAGGGACAACTCGCCCCTGTCGGGCTCATAGGTGGCGAACTCAACGTTCTGGCCCCCGGGACGCCGCCGTTCCAGTGTCGGGCCCATGGTGGTGAGGGCGATGCCCTCCAAGCTGGGCGCCAACAGGACCAGATGCGGGTTCCCGACCTCGACGGTCCAAGCCGGCCAAGGCAGCGCCCTCGAACCCGGCAGGGCCGCGTCGGCGACGGGGTCCGATCGGGTGACTTTGACCTGGCCCATGTCGACAGACACCTCGGCGCAGCCCGGGCCAAGGCGTTGGCGCAAACAGGCCCGTCGTGCGCCGGCGTCGGTCTCTACGACCACGTCCGGGCCTGGCACGAGCCCGGCCTCGATGGTGGCAAAGCTGAAGCAGCGCAGGCCGTTTCCACTCGTCTCGGCCCGGCCCCCGTCGGCGTTGCGCAGCACCATGCGTACGTCCCCGCCGGCATCCGCAGCCCGCAGCACGAGGAGGCCGTCGGCTCCCACTCCGGTGTGCCGAGCGCAAAGCGCCCGCGCGAGCGGGCCGAGCCCGTCGTCGCTCGGCGTCGGTGATCTCGGCCCCTCGCCCAGGTGCGTGGCACGCTCGGCCAAAAACGCTCCGGCGGCGTCAAGCGCACCGCCGTCGAAGCCGACAAGAAAATCGTTCCCCAGCCCCTGGTATTTGACCAAGCTCAACACGGTCATCAGTGTCGCACGACCCCAGTCAAAGCGGTGTCAGCGAGGACGGCACCAACCGCCTCGAGCAGGTCACTCCGGTCCGCACGGATCCAGACCACGCGGGGGTCGCGCTTGAACCAGGCCTCCTGACGCCGAGCAAGCGCTCGTAGGCGTCGCAGCACCTCGGCCTTGGCCTGTTCGAGGGGCACACCTTGTTCGATGTGGCTGAGCAGCTCCCTGTAACCGATGGCCTGGCGTGCCGTGCGTGACAGTCCCGCTGGTCTGGACGCCAGGGCGCGGACCTCCTCCAAGAACCCGCGGGCGAGTTGGTCGTCAAAACGCTTCGCCAGTCTGCGGTCTAGCTCCGGGCGCTCGAGCTCGAGCCCGATGATGATCGAGCTCGTCGGGCCGTAGGCGACAAGGCCTGGTCCGAAAGACGAAAATGGCCGCCCGGTGCCGATAGTCACCTCGAGCGCCCGGACGATCCTGCGCCGGTTGGCAGGTTCGATCCTCTGCGCGGCAACGGGGTCCAGCCCCCTTAGGCGCCTGAACGATTGCGCGAGGCCACCTTCTGCGTCGGCCTCGTGCTCGAGTTCTGCGGCCAGGTCTGGAAAACGCCCCGGGATAGCCAAGGCGTCGACAACCGCCCGGTGGTAGAGCCCGGTACCACCGACTAGCAGCGGCACATGGCCGCGTGCCTCTATGCCCGCAAGAGCTCGCCCCGCTTCAGACTGGAAGGCCGCCACGGAGAACTGCTCTGAAGGATCGACGATGTCGATGAGGTGCCAGGGCGCCCTCGCCTGCTCGGACGGTGTCGGCTTGGCGGTGCCGATGTCCAAGAACCGGTAGACGGCCATGGCGTCCACGGACACGAGCTCGTAGCGTTCCGGTGCCGCGTCGGCCATCGCGAGCGCGAGCGCGGTCTTGCCCGTGCCGGTCGGGCCCACGATCACGACGCGGGGCGAGGCGAGGTCGGCCTTTGCCGGATCGGGCAGAAACGGGCCCTCTTGCGGGCTCTGGGCGAGGTTCAGTCCGACGGCCCCGTCGCTCGTTCGCCCGCCTGGCCGTGGCGAGGGCGCGAGCGGTGCACGAGTCGGTCCTGCATTCGTGTCAGTCGCGCCGCTTCCTTGCTCATGGCCGCCTCGAGAGCGTCTTTCGCCAGGTGCCCGCCCGCCCGGACGCGTACCGATCGTCCACGGGCAACGACGCGGACCTCGCAGGTCACAAAGCCGTCGTCACGCGCCGCATGGTCCCGGGAGAAGATCACCTCGGCCAGCTGTGTCCCTTCCATGAAACGCTCGAGATGCTGTGCTTTCTCGACGGCGGACTCACGAAGCTGGTCCGGGATGTCCAAATGACGGGTGTGCACCGTGATCTCCATGGAGCGACTCCTTTACGATCAGGCACTCGGTTGTAGAACCGATGATGGGCACACGCGGCTGACCTGGTCTTTGACCCCACACTCGCCTGCTGAGGGTGTCCCGCGCCCGGTGTGGGCGGGCATCCTCGCCCTGCCCCTGCCACACCCGAGCTCGCGGTTGGTCCCTTCTCCCGCCGGCATCGCCAACCGATGCCGCGCAGGGCAGGACTTACGTCTAAACCGCACCATGCTCAGCGACCACGAGTCGCCTTACGTGGGTCGTTTCGCCTGCGACTGGCATCGACTTGCAACCACAGACCCGCGCAGCCCATCGCCAGCGAGTCTACGCACCGCCGCCACAAGCCCCGACGCGCGCGGCTCAGGTCCCGATCGTCCAGGAAGCCAGGTAGGCCCGCTGTGACTCGGTCGGCTCGTCGAGGACGATCCCCATCGTCTCGAGCTTCAGGCGGGCTATCTCGGCGTCGACCTCCTCCGGCACGGGGTGCACGCCGTTGGCGAGCTTCCCGCGGTCCGCCACAAGCCACTCGGCCGCGAGGGCCTGGTTGGCGAAGGACAGGTCCATGACCGCCGCCGGATGGCCCTCCGCGGCGCTCAGGTTCACGAGACGCCCCTCGGCCAGGACGAGGATGCGCCGGGGCGATCCGTCGGGCGCCTTCACGGTGAACTCCTCGACCATCGGGCGCACCATCCGCCGCCTGCCCTCGGCCATGGCGGTGAGGCCGAGGAGATCTATCTCGACGTCGAAGTGCCCGGCGTTGGCCAAGATGGCCCCGTCGCGCATCTCGGTGAAGTGCTCGGGCCGGAGCACATCGCGGTTGCCCGTCACGGTCACGAAAACTTCGCCCCCTCGCGCGGCCACAGCCATCGGCTCGACCCCGAAGCCGTCGGTGACCGCCTCCAGGGCGCGCATGGGGTCGATCTCGGTCACGGTGACGAGCGCCCCCATTCCCCTCGCCCGGTCGGCAACTCCTTTGCCGGAGAATCCGTAGCCGGCGACGACGAACCTCTTCCCGGCGAGGAGGATGTTGGTAGCTCGGACGATGCCGTCGATCGTGGACTGACCGGTCCCGTGCCGGTTGTCGAACAGATGCTTGGTGCCCGCGTCGTTGACGGCGACGATCGGGTAGCGCAGCACCCCTGCCGCCTCCATGGCCCGGAGACGGATGACGCCGGTGCGTGTGTCCTCGGTGCCACCGATCAGCTCTTCGAGCTGACCGGGGCGAGACTGGTGGAGCCTTGACACGAGATCGCAGCCGTCGTCCACCGTGAGCTGCGGATGACCGTCGAGGACAGCGTCGATGTGGCGGTAGTAGCGCTCGTGGCTCTCGCCTCTTATCGCGAAGGTGGCGATGCCCTCATCACCGAGGAGCGACGCGGCCACGTCGTCCTGGGTCGAAAGCGGGTTGGAGGCGCAGACGAGCACCGTGGCCCCGCCGGCCTTGAGGGTCTTCACAAAGCTCGCCGTCTCGGTCGTCACGTGCAGGCACACTGCGACCACGAGCCCGTCAAGCGGGCGCTCGCGCTCGAACCGCTGGCGCACCGAGGCGAGCACGGGCATCTCCGCGTCCGCCCAGGCGATCCTGAGTCGCCCCAGGCCGGCGAGACTCGGGTCGCCGATATCTCCGGTCACGTCTCCGCCGTTCATCTGACGCGCCCGGACGAGACGCCTACTGCCTCGCCGCTTGGAGGAAGCGCTTCACCTCGACGAGCACCGGGACCGGCCCAGGATCGATCCCCTCCCGGGTGGCGAGGTGCAAGGCGACGAAGTCGCCGATCATGATCAGATCGAAGAGCTGGGCCAGCTCGCCCCGCCCGACGGCCCTTACCTCGATAACCGATGCGACAGCCTCGCCCACGAACTCGTCCACGAGGCTGAAACGGCGCTCGACTTGGGGGTGCTCGAAGTCGCTGCGGAGCATGACGATCGTCATCACCTGCCGGGTTACGTCCCCGTTCTGGCCGAAGCCGCAGATCTCGTTGTGGCACCATTCCGGCTGCGCGGCGAAAAAGGCCGGGGCTTTGGCGTTCTCGTTCACCTGGGTCTTCCAGCGGCGGGCGGCAACGGCGCCGATGCCGGTCGCCCCTTGCACGAGCGGGATGGTGCGATCGAGCCGCTGGGCGATCTCAAGAGCAGGCCCAAGGCCGCCGACTAGCTCGTCCCGGCGTTTCTTCAGCTGGTGGACGGCGGCCGCGATGGCCGGGGTCATGCCGCTGAGCAGCCCGAGTCGCTCAAGGGCAATGAGCAAGGGTGCCGTCGTCGTGGCGACTCCAGCTCTCGGCTGGGGAATCCCGGGCACGGTGGTAAAGACCGGTGCGCCGCCTGCTGCGGCCATCTCCGCCAGACGTCCGCCGCCTGTCACCGCGACGAGCCGGGCTCCGCGGCCTATGGCGGTCTCGGTCGCCTCGAGGGTCTCCTCGGTCTCTCCGGAGAACGAGACCGCGAACACGAGCGTGCTCGGCCCGACGAAACGAGGCAAGGAGTAGTCGCCGACCAGCACGACGGGCAGGGTGAGCTTGTCCTTGCCGACCGCCTGCAGGATCTCGCCGGCGACGCCACTTCCTCCCATGCCGAGCACGACGATCGACTCGAGGCCTTCTGAAGAGGGAAGGCCGGGCACCTCGGCCGCTCGTTGCGCCGATACCTCAAGCTGCTCGGGCAGTCCCGCGGTCGCATGCAACATGTCCTGGCTGTCTGGCGCTATCCAGCTCATGTCGTTGCACCGGCGCCGGCGCTTTCGCCCGGGTCGAAGTTCGCCTCGATGCCCTCGGCCGCGGCCTTGTCGACAAGGCGGGCGTGCTCTTTGTCAGATACGGTCTCAGACTCGTCGACGAGCATCACCGGGATTCCCTCGACGATGCGGTAGCGCCGATGAAGCCGGGGATTGTAGAGGGTCTCCTCGTCGGCGAAGTAGAGCAGGGGGCCCTTGTCCTCAGGGCAGGCGAGGATGCAAAGCAGTTGCGGATCGAGCGGCATGCTGGACACCTTTCGTGTTCACGACACTGTGCTCATTGCGTCGGGCTCTCCGCAAGCCTGTGGATCAGGCCGAGCACCTCGTCGCGATGTCGCTCGCACTCGGGGGCGTCCCGCGCCTCGAGATTGAGCCTCAAGAGCGGCTCGGTGTTCGACGGGCGCAGGTTGAACCACCAGTCGTCGAGCTCGACTGTGATCCCGTCGAGGTCGTCGATCCTGGCACCCTCGGCCCGGTAGTGCTCGGCGACGAGGCCAATCAACAAAGCCGGGTCGGGTACCTCGGTGTTGATCTCGCCCGAGTCCGAGTAGCGCTCGTAGGGGAGCCTCAGCTGCGAGAGGGGGACCGTGGCCTTGGAGAGAGCCTCGAGCACGATGAGCGCCGCGATGATCCCCGAGTCCGCCCGGTAGTTGTCCCGGAAGTAGTAGTGCCCCGAGTGCTCGCCGCCGAAGATGGCACCGGTCTCGGCCATCACCGCCTTTATGAACGAGTGGCCCACGCGGGTGCGGATCGGGATGCCGCCGCGCTCGGTGATGATCTCGGGTACCGCATGTGAGCAGATGAGGTTGTAAAGGATCTTCGAGCCGGGGAAACGCTCCAGCATGGTGGCGGCGACGATCGCCGTCGTGAGCGAGCCCGACATCGGCTCGCCGCGCTCGTCGACGAGGAACACACGGTCGGCGTCGCCGTCGAAGGCCAGGCCCACGTCTGCGTGGCTGGCGAGAATCCGCGCCCGTAGGTCGGAGAGGTTCTCGACCTCGATCGGGTTGGCAGGGTGGTTGGGGAACGAGCCGTCCAGCTCACCGAAGAGGATCTCGAGCTCGAAGGGAAGACCGGCGAAGACGCGGGGCACGACGAGGCCGCCCATGCCGTTGGCCGTGTCGGCGACCACCTTCAAAGCTCGCAGCCTCGCGATGTCGACAAAGGACCGCACGTGCGCCGCGAACTCGTCGAGCAGCTCGAGGTGCTCGACTCGTTCGTCGCCCACGACGCCGTCGGCACCGCCATCGGCCGGTGCGGCCGGGTAGGTGGCTTCGGCCACCGGGCGGATGTCTCCGAGGCCGGAGTCGCGCCCGATCGGACGGGCGCCGGGGAGGCAGAGCTTGATGCCGTTGTAGGCGGGGGGGTTGTGCGACGCCGTTAGCATCGCCCCGGCGAGGTTGAGCTTGCCCGAGGCGAAGTAGAGCAGGTCTGTCGAGGCCAAGCCGATGTCCACCACGCCGAGGCCGACTGAGAGCACGCCTGCGCTCAGTGCCCGGCTCAGCAAGACGCCCGACTCGCGGATATCTCGTCCGAGGACGATCCGCTTGTCGGCGAGATCCTGGGAGAGCACGAACCGGCCGAAGCCGACGCCGACCGCATAGGCGACGCGGGCGTCGAGCTCGTCGGGCACAATGCCCCGCACGTCGTAGGCCTTGAAGATGTCGTCGAACAACGACTGTAGGGATTCTGTGCCGTCAGCTGCCATCGTGGTCGAGCCTACTCGGGACTCATCGCGCGGCCACTATGGCAATGATCGTGACGGTGTTGAACGCCATGTGGGCGACGATCGAGGAACCGAGGCGGCCCGTGCGCCAGGCCAGCACACCCAGTACGACCCCGAAGCCCGCCAGGCCGAGGAACTGCAGTGCCTCGAAATGCGCCAGGGCGAACACGAGCGCGGTGATGACTATCGACGCAGCCGGAGCGAGGCGGGGGCCGAGGTTCTCAAGTCTCCCGAAGAGGCCTCGCAGGAGCAGTCCGCGAAAGAACAGCTCCTCGACGACTGGGCTCCCGACACAAACGAGCACGGACAGCACGACGAGCCCCGGGCCGAAGGCGTGGCCTGTGAGGCTCTGGGCGGGGTGACCGAGGCGGCTGTAGAGATGGTGGACGAAGGGAAGCAACGGGGCCTCCACCACCGGGACGAGAAGGAACTGAGAAGCCACGCCGGCGACGATCCCGAGCGGTATGTCCGGCCAGGGCCGCAACTTGAAGCCGAAGTCGCGAACGACACTTCCGCTGCCGCGTGGCCTCTGGGCGGCGCCGAGGCGGGAGGCGTCAGCGCCCGTGCCACCTCTTGCCGCCATCCGGCTTGCCACAACGACAGCTCCGACAAGGCCGATCCAAAGTCCTAACAGGCTCAGGACCTCCTCGCCGTACTGGCTCGCGTGCTGACCGTGCGGTGTCGAGGCGGCGTAGGCCGAAACGGCCACGCTTGCCAGCACAAAGCCCGCCACAATGCCGAACATGGCCTCGGCCAAGCCGAACGAGTTTGCGAACCGTGCCCGAGGCGGCTCGGGCGCGTGGTCGTTCGTGATGACCGTCCTTCGGCGCTCGCGACGAGGTTTCACGCTGCGAGCGTCGTCGCCATGAGCCGCCCGGTCAAGCCGCGCCGGAAGGGTCACGGCAATTGGGTGCGGGCGTGCGCGCCACGAAATCGCCGCGCGGACCGACCTTGCGCCCGTGCCGCCTACGATAGGCGGTGTGAGTCGTCAGCCTCAAGACATGCGCCCCGGCAATGGACCGGGAAGGGCCGGGCCAGGTGGAGCATCGGGCTCGGACCAGGTCTGGCGTTGGGGGATCGCCCTCGTCGCGATTGTCCTCATCGTGTTGTTGATCGGCTCTGGCATGTTCAGCCGCAGTACCGCCAAGACGCTCAGTTTTTCGACCCTTCAGCAGGACATCACCTCCGGCCATGTGCAAAGCGCGGATTTCAACAACAACACCGGAGTCGTGACGGGCACGCTGTCGAACGGGCAGAGCTACACCTCTTCGGGCCCGGTTCCCCTCCCGAACGCTGTCTTCAGCGAGCTCAAAGCGGCCAACATCAAGTACACCTTCTCGACACCCAGCTCGAGCGCGTTCGGCGAGATCCTCATCTACCTGCTTCCCGTCGCACTGATCATCGGCTTTTTCGTATGGATGAGCAGACGGGCCCAGGGCCAGATGTCCGGCATCATGTCCATAGGACGCTCGCGGGCCAAGGTCTACACGGCGGAACGCCCCCGAACGACCTTCGACGACGTGGCTGGCTATCAGGGCGTTAAACAGGAGATCAGCGAGGTAGTCGACTTCCTCAAGTCCCCTGGACGCTTCAAAGAGATCGGGGCCCGCGTGCCCAAAGGCGTGCTGCTCGTCGGTCCGCCGGGCACGGGCAAGACGCTGTTGGCGCGTGCCGTCGCGGGCGAGGCGGGTGTCCCCTTCTTGTCGGTGAGCGGATCGGACTTCATGGAGATGTTCGTGGGCGTCGGCGCCAGCCGGGTACGCGACCTGTTCCAGACGGCGCGCAAACAGGCTCCGGCCATCATCTTCGTCGACGAGATCGACTCGATCGGACGCAAGCGGGGCGCCGGGCTCGGTGGCGGCCACGACGAGCGCGAGCAGACCCTCAACCAGATGCTCTCGGAGATGGACGGATTCGATGTTGCCGAGGGCATCGTCATCATGGCCGCGACGAACCGCCCTGACATCCTTGACCCCGCCCTTTTGCGGCCCGGTCGCTTCGACCGCCAGATAGTGGTGCCGCTGCCCGACCTCGACGAGCGCCTCCCCATCTTGCAGGTGCACTGCAAGGACAAGCGCATGGGGCCCGATGTGGACCTGTCCATAATCGCCCGCGGGACTCCGGGGATGTCCGGTGCCGACCTGGCAAATCTCGTCAACGAGGCCGCGCTGCACGCGGTGCGCCGGGGCAGCCAGTTCATCGAGATGCGCGACTTTGACGCCGCCAGAGACCGCATCCTCATGGGCCAGCCCCGCGACTCGCTCGTGCTCTCGGACCTCGAAAAGGCGCGGGTCGCCTTCCACGAGGGCGGTCATGCCGTGCTCGCCTACGTGCTCCCCCACGCCGACCCCCTGTTGAAGGTGAGCATCATCCCGACCGGCCTCGCCCTCGGGGTGACCCAGCAGCTCCCGACCGAGGAACGGCATCTTTACCCCCGCGAGTACATCGAGGACGCCCTCGTCGTGCGCATGGGCGGCCGTGTGGCCGAGATGATGATCTACGGCGACCTCTCCACCGGGGCGAGCGACGACCTGCAGCGCAACACCGAGCTGGCTCGCAAGATGGTACGCGAATGGGGCATGTCAGAGCGCGTGGGCCCGATGGCTTGGGGATCGCAGGGCATGGTCTTTCTGGGCGAGGACCTCATGCATACCCGCGACTACTCCGAGGACACGAGCCGGGTGGTCGACGAGGAAGTGGCGAGGATCCTGCGGGAGCAGGAAGCCCGGGCCACGAGCGTGCTTCGAGAGCACAGAGCCGGGCTGGAAGCAGTTGCCGCGGCACTGCTCGAGTTCGAGACGGTCGACGGTGCCGAGATCGCCCGGCTGGTCGACGTCGCCTACGGTCGCCCCGTGCACAGCCCCGCCGAAGGCGAGGAGAAGGCCGCCACCGAGCGATACGCCCCCTCGCTCTCCGAGGGCGTCATGGCTCCGGTGTCGAGCCTGCCCTCGAGCGGAGTCCCGCCGACCGAGGTCTAAGCCGACCGGTTATCAGGGCAGCATCGGGATTGCTCCGACGTCGGTCGTCTGGCCGTGACCGGGCGTCAGTTGCTGCTCGACGAGGATAGGTACCGTCGCCGACAGCTCGAGGCCGACTTCAGGAGCATGGTTCAAGATTGGCCTCAAGTTGATGCTGCGCTGGGTGCCGGGCAGCACGGTGTATGCCCCGCGCCACACCGCTCCGGCCGATCCGCCGATCAACTCGAGCAGCGTTACCGCGGCGCTTCGGGTTCCGGGGTTGTCAACGGTGAGGACGTCAGAGATGTTGGCGGTTACGACGGCGCCCGGCAACAGCCACCTGTCGGATGGCCCGGCTGTCCCCGAGGTGGCGTTCAGCTCCTCGAGCGCGGTCGTTCTCTGTCGTGTTGTCAGGCGGGCGACGACCACGACCCCGCCTTGGCTCGAGACGACGACCGATCGCGCCCCGGCCGGGGTCCCGGGCGCGATCGGCGTGGCGAATTCGACGATGCCTCCGGCTGGGACGTCCTCGGTGAGCGCCGCGACCTTCCCCGTTCGTCCTGGCGGAGCGACACTGACCGAGACCGGTCTCGTGCCCGGGTTATAGGTCGAGAACATGCTCTCCACGCCGATGCGCGACTGCAGGGCGGTGAAGGCCCACTGCCCGAGACCTTGATCTGATCCGACGAGCAAGGAGGCACCCGACAAGACGGCATGGGTGATTTGGCGTGTGCTCGACGTTGCCGAGGCCACCGCAACCGTGGCGGAGGTTGTCTCGAGCGCTCCGAGGACGACGTCTCCGCTGACCGAGGTGGCGGTGATCGCCAACGAGCTCAGCTGGAACACCCAGCGGCGAAGATCGAGGACGACGAGCCCGCTGGCGGGGACGACAAGTCCTTGGAAGGCGGGAGGCGAACTCAGTGTCACGCCGTTGGAAACGCTCAGGTTCACAACTGCCGGTGTGGCGTCGGGGTCGTAGAGCGATACCAAGACGTCCGAGGCTCCGAGTGTGCTCCCCGATGGGACATAGCTCCTCGGGGAGGACCCGAGAGTGCACGGGGAGGCGAATATCACGCCTCCGGCCGCACTCGAAGCGCCCCGGATCGATTCGGCAACGCCGATGCCGCCGGCGTCGGTCTCGATCGACACCGCGGCCAGTCCCGCCGGACCGTGCCTGGGAAGGGTGAGCACGGTTTGTGAGTCTCCTGCGACTTCGAGCCGGGAGGTCGAGACCGACGAGGCGCCGGAGACGCCCCGGGCAGGTATTCCCGTTCGCGATATGGCCACCGAGAGGCTGACCGAGGCGTTCGAACCGTTGACGATGGCGATGCGCGAGCTCTCCTTGCCGGCTCCGATGGGAAGCGGACCCGGGCATCGCCAAGCGCTCGGTCTGGCCATCTGCACGACGGGAAGCGACGGCGCGCCCACGAACTCGATGCCGGCGGCACCAACACCGCTCTCACGTACCACGGTGTTGAGGACGACAAGCAATGCGACTCCGATCGCCACGCCGAGAAGGGACCGACTCCTTTCGCTCAGGGCCGGGAGATGAGAGCGGGAGCGCCGCGCGGTCGTCGCTCTCATGACAACGTCATCCCGGCCGTCTCGGACAGGGCGGTCGCGTCATCGAGGGCGCCCGCGTGCGACGATGGCTCCGGGCCGTCGCCCGGCGGGGGGATCGAGCCTGCTGCGGCCTCGCCGGGCGGTGACAACTCCGCCGCGCCGGACCGGCGACGCCGCCTTCGCCGCAGCACCCCCTCGCCGATCGCCAAGACGACGCCGAGCAGGCCCGCCGCCAGGCCGAGCTCTCTCAACCATGAGGGTGTCCCGCCGCTCGCGGAGCCGGTCGGGACGACGGAGTCGTCCGCCGGGCTGCCCGCGATCGGCCACGCCACGTTGTCGAAAGCGATCACGCCGCCCTCGGTCGGGAGCTGGCGAAGGTCGCTTTGCGCCTGGAGGGCCTGGACGAGGCCGACCGGGGCGGGGACCAAGGGCGGGACCTGGACACCGGGAAGGTCAGGAGCCATGCCGTCCGGCAGGACCACATAGCGGATGCCCGCGAGCGCCAGCTCGGCACCGAGGCGGACCGTGAGCCCGGCTTCGGCCCGGGTTAGCTCCGTCTCGACCTCGGCCCCGACGCCTGGATTGGAGCTCGGCCAAAGGCGAGTGCCCCCTGGCAGACCGTCGGCGCTGACGGCGAAGGCCAGCCCGCGCTGCACCTGCCAGGACGGCGCGGGCACACTCGCCGGGTCTCCTAGCCAAAGCACCTCGTATCCCCGTGTCCCCGATTTCGGCGCCGTCCAGCCGAGAATCTGCTCGAAGCCGACAGATGGGAGCGAGGAGCGCCCGTCCACGGAGGAGACGAGCACCGGGAACAGGCCGACCACGAGGCACAACGCCGCCGCGGCGCTGAGGTTCTGGCGCCAGCCGAAACGACTCCTCGCAAGGTCGGTCTCGAAAGCGGCTACACCGAGCCCGACAGCGCCCGCAATACAGCAGGCGCCCGGAGCCAAGAGGACCAAGGTGGCACCGCCGCCGGCACCAAGCCATCCGACAGCGCCGGCATAGGCGAGGGCCACGGTGGCGAGGGCGGCCACCCACCATCGTGTGGCCCACTCGAGCCGGACGTCGCGGGCCACGAACAGGACGAAACCGGCACCGAGGGGGATCCCCCAGCCGAGCCAGCCCGCGCCTATCGGGCCGGCCGCGAAACGAAGCAGCCGTAGCACGCCGCCGCTGGTCCCCGGCGCGCCGACGGCACCGGCGAGGATGCTCCATCTCGCCCCGCTCTGGAGGAATGTGAGCGACCAGGGAAACAAGCAGACAAAGGCTACGGCGAGCGCCCCGGTGGTGACCCCGAGGGCACGAAAGACCGCTGAGGGCCGGCCTGCGACGAGCGAGCCGAGCACGATTGCCAGGCACAGGGCGACGACGGCAACGACCGAGCAAGGCGCCAGGGCCGCCATGACGGCAAGCAGCAGGCCGAAGGGCACCACGTCTCCCAACACGGCGCGCCAGCCCTCCGGCTCGTTGACGCGAGCGAACGGCGCGAGGCGCGTTGCGCGACAGATGCGCACCAGCACGAAGGGCATGGCGGCAAAGCTCACGAGGGCCTGGAGGTCGCCCGCCGCGATGGCGTTCCAGGCGAGGGGCAGGCCGAGATAGGCGATCGTGCCGGCGAGCCGGGCTCGCTTGGACCCGAGCGGACCCAAGAGCCGGTGCATGCCGATAGCCCCGACGAGGATCGGGCCCAGCAACAGGAGCTTCTCCACCTGGGCGGTGCTGCCTAACAGCACCGTACCGGCCAGGCCCACAAGACCGAAGGCCGCAGGCGCCGGCCCGGTTGCTTGCCAGCCCGAGTCCTGCCAGCCACCGAAGAACTCTCGTAGCAAGACCGAGGGCGCCGGAAAGGGCAAGAGCTCCCCCACAAGGGGGAGATGGCCGCCGAACAGGTTGCGGACGCCGAACAAGACGACCAGGACCAGGCCCGTCAATGCCCAGCCCGTGCGGGACGGTCCGACCTGGACGCGCCGACGCGGGGCCGCCCCAACCGGTTCGGCGTCGTCCTCGTTCCCGAACAGGCTCTCAACCGCAGGGCCGACCGGACCTGTCGAGCCGGTCAAGCCCGCCGGGTGCCCAGGCGCGAATCGGCGGGGCTGGCCCGCTTCTAGGGCCGAGCGGCGCCCGCCGGGGCTCAGCAGCTTCGAGACGGCGCGATCGGGCTGCTGACGGACTCGCGCGAGCGCCTTGGCGGCCGCTTTGCGGCTCCTGCGATGGCGCCAATTCCACCACCACGCGTCCCCGACCCTTCTCGCACGGTTGCGGTCGCCCCTCACGATTGCCAGCAACGCCTCGACGATCGAGCCCGCCGCGAGATCTAGCGCGACGAGAACTCTGCGGGGCGCGTCGTAGTTCTTGAGAACCGCGCGCAGCTCGTGGCGCCGGCGCAGTGCCGCCACGTCGCCGACTGCCCTCGATCCGGACCGTGCCAGCTGGAGGTGGCGGACACGCGCCGCCGGGGCGACCACGACTCGCGCGCCGGCCACCTGGGCGCGCCAGCACAGGTCCACGTCCTCTCCAAACAGCTCGATCTCCGGGTCGAATCCACCCAGTGCCCGGAACAAGTCGGTCCGCACCAACGTGCAGCCGCCCGGCACGGCGAACACCTCTCGAACCTCGTCGTGCTGCGCCTGGTCGAGCTCACCCGGCTCGACGCGCTCGACAGCGACGCCGAATCGGTCGACGGCGAGACCGACTTGGAGCAATCGGTCCGGGGCGTCCCACTCCACGAGCTTCGGGCCGACGATGCCAGCGTTGGAGCGGTAGGACTCCCCCACCATGCAGCGGACGGCGTCAGGGGCTGGGGCGACGTCGTCGTGGCAGATCAACAGGTGAGACGCCCCCTCCACGGCGAAAAGCGCCTCGTTCGCCGCCGCCGAGAAGCCGTTGTCCTCCCTCTGGCGGAGAATGAAGGCGCGCGGCAGCACCGCCGCGACACGAGCGGTCAGTTCATCGTGGCTCGCGGCGTCGACCACGAGCACGTCGAGGTTCGGGTAGTCCTGAGCGCCAAGTGCCTCCAGACAATCCTCGAACCACCGACCTGGGTCATTGGCGACCACCACGGCGACGACCGGCGGGACTTGCTCCTCCGGCATCAGGTCACCAACGCTACCGCGCGGCTCGCGCTCATCACGAGACAGTCGCGCTTGGCGGGGCGGGCAACTTGGCCTTGTTCAACATGTCTCTGCCGTCCCCCGACAGCTTCGCCAAGCAAGCTCATCGCGGCCGCCTCGAAGGGGCGCCCTCCGAGTCGCTTCGCCAAAGCGCCCCCCTTGCCGGCCGCTCGCATGCCCTCGTCAGGTCAAAATACGCCCCCAGCGGATCTGGAGCCGCACCTTGGCCGACAGCGGTCCCATGTCTGTTGCCGCCGCCGCTGTTCGCCTTCGCCATTCCTGGCGCACGCTAGTTGGCGAGGCGAGGCGCCTTTGGGCGCCGCCGACACGCGCTCGAGCACCCGCGCCTATTGCGCTTGCTATAGTTAGCACAACAGCAACTAAGAGGAGCAAAAATGGACGATCTCAGGCAGGACATCGCAAGAGCGGCCCAGGCCGCGGCGGGTTTCGCCAAGGAAGCTAGCTACGTCGCCATCGGCGCTGGCGTGCTAGGTCTGCAAAAAGCCCAGGTCCGTCGCCACGAGCTCGCAGTGGCCGCCGAGCGTGCCAAAGAGAGCGGCACTGTGCCCGGCTCGCTCTTCGACGGCCGTGAGCAGATGCTGAAACGGGCGAGGGGGCTCGACTCCAGCGTCGCCCAGGTGATAAAGGTCGTCGATTCGACGCTCGAGTCAGTGTTCCAGAGGCTCCCCCAGCCCGTGCAGGCCATCGTTCAGCAAGCCCGCGAAGCTCGAGACGAGCTGCGCGCCAAGGTCTTGGGCTCTTCCGCCTGAGTCAGCCGAGCCGGCCCCGCCAGTATCCGAGGACGTCTGAAAGAGTCTCGTCGAGGGCTATCTCAGGTTTCCATCCGGTCGCCGTCATGAGCTTTGAGGCGTCGCCGAGCAGGATTGGGACCTCGACAGGACGGAAGAGGGCTGGATCTTCGACCATCTCGACCCTGTAAGAGAGGAGCCCCGCCATCTGCTGGGCGAGCTCAGCGATACTGAGCGCCCGGCCCGAGCAGACGTTGTAGGCCTCCCCGGCAACGCCGTTCAAAGCTAGCAGGCGGTAGGCGCGCACGACGTCGCGCACGTCGGTGAAGTCGCGCGAAGCCGCGAGGTTGCCAACCCGCACGAACCCGACCTTGGCGCGCTCGGCTTCGACCATGCGGCGCGCCAGGGCCGAGACCACGAAGTCGTCAGCTTGGCCCGGGCCGACGTGGTTGAACGGTCTCGCCCGAACCACGCGTAGCCCCCGGCCTAAAAAGGCCTGTAGACCGAGGAACTCGGCCGCCACCTTGCTCGCCGCGTACGGGGTCACGGGGCGAAGCTCGGCCTGCTCGTCGAGCGGCTCGGCGTCGCTCACCGGGCCGTAGACCTCCGCCGAGCTGACGACGACGACGATGGGCGGGACTTGGCAGCGCGCCGCGGCCTCGAGGAGGTTCAAGGTGCCGAGCGCGTTGACGCGAAATGTCTCCGCGGGCTCGGCCCAGGACCGGCCCACGTGGGTCAGGGCCGCCAAGTGGTAAACCACGTCGGGCTGCGCCGCTTGCACGTCGGGGGCGAGCAGGGCGAGATCTGTCACATCGACCTCGGGACCGGGGGCGACGGCAGTGTCGCCCACGTCAAAGAGGTGGCGGAGCAGCCAAGCGCCGACAAATCCCGTTCCACCGGTCAGGTAGGCGCGCACAAGCGCTCAGGCTAACGGGACTCGATCAGCCCCGCCGTGAGGGGCAGTCGCCCAAGGCCGCGGTCCTGGCGCCGTCAGCGGCCGGCCGCGAGATGGTAAGCCTCGAGATGGCCTTCGGCACAGGCCTGCCAGCTGTAGCGAGCGGCAATGGCGAGACCAAGTTGGCGTCGGTGGTCAGCTTCAGGCGAAGGCTCACCGGTGACGGCCGTCTCCACGGCAGCGGCGAGGAGCTGCGGCTCACGAGCGGGCACGAGCAGGGCGCTCTCGCCGGCAAGCTCGGCCATGGACGTCCCCGAAGTTGTGACGAGCGGTGCGCCGCAGGCCAGGGCCTCGAGAGCCGGGAGGCCGAAGCCTTCTTCGAGGGACGGGTACACCACGGCGCGCGCCCGGCGGATGAGCGCCGGAACGTCTTCGTCTTCCACGTAGCCGAGACGGCGGATCCGCCCGCGGGCGCGCGCCGACTCGATGGCCAACAGGGCGGCCTCGGACTTCCACCCGGCCCCGCCCGCCAGGGCGAGCTCGAGGTCTTCATGCCCGGCGGCGACGAGATCGAAGGCCGCGACGAGATCGGCGATGCCCTTTCGGGGCTCCAAGGTCCCAATTTGCAGCACGTACGGCCGGACCAGGGCGAGGCGCTCCAGCACCTCGGCGTCGGCGCCGGGTGCCGGCTCTTGGGGAACGAAACGGGCATGGTCCACCCCATGGGGCACGGCCAAGACCGGGCACCTCGGTGAGAGCACCTCCCGCAGGCGTCGGGCGGTCGTCTCGCTCACGCAGATGATGAGCGAGGCGTGCCCGACCGAGTAGGAAATGGCGGCGCGGAACCATGTCACCTTGCTCGGCTCGTGCCATTCGGGGTGGTCGAAAAATGTCATGTCGTGCACCGTCACCACGCAGGGCACCCGTGACCGCCTGGGCATGGTGTAGTGGGGCCCGTGGTACACATCGACCTTCGGCGTGCCGAGACCCGCGACCACAGATGCGAGACGGACCTGCTCGTACAAGACGCGCCCAAGGCGGCCCGTGGGGGCGACGGCGAGAACCCGCTCCCCCGGCGCGCTCTTTCGCCATCTGGCAGCGTCGTCGCGCCGGGCGAGGAGTGTGAGGCTGCAATCGGGCCTTTTCGCCAGGGCCCTCGAAAGCTCGACGATGTACCGTCCTGCCCCGGCAGGTCGCGCAGGCACGGCACTCACGTCGAGCGCGACCTCGAGAGCTCGTCCGGATGTTGGGGCGCTCACCGGACCGCCCGTCGTTCGCCGGCCACCCGCTCCCAGACCGCCACGTGCCCCCGGGCCGCATCGACCCAGCGCAGCTCGGCAGCCCGCTTGAGTCCGCAAGCCACGAGACGAGCCCGGGTCGCCTCGTCACAGCCGACGGCAACAAGGCCCTCGGCTATCGCCCCCACGTCGGTCGGGGAGACCTCGAGCGACGCCCCTGCGGAGCTCGGCACCGGGCTCGAGAGGACCGGGGTGCCCGCCGCCATGGCCTCAACGACCGGCAACCCGAAGCCCTCCACGATCGGGACGTAGGCACAGCATCGGGCCCCGGCATAGATGGCCGCCAGCACGGCGCCGTCGACGGGGCCGGCGAAGACCACACCCGGGGCCATGTCGAGGTTCCTCGCCGATGGCCCCCAGCCGGTCGGTCCCACGATCACGAGCGGCCAGGGCTCGGGCAGACGCGGCCGTGCCAGCGCGTAGGCCTGCACGAGCCGCCCGAGGTTCTTCCGCGGCTCGAGCGTGCTCACCGTGAGCATGTAGGGTCCTCGCACCCCGAGGGCTGCGAGCAAGCGATCGGCCGCGGCCGCGTCCGGCTGGCCGAGATGGTCGGAGCCCTCCGGCACCACCGTGAGCATCGTCTCGGCGATGCCGACACCCGCGGCGAGGACGGCCTGCAAAGTCAGCTCCGAAGGCACGATGATCGCAGCCGCCCGGGCGGCTGCCCTCCGCAGGGCACCCTCATGCCACCGACGGCCCCTTTTCGGGTAGGCCTCCGGCATGGCTATCCAAGCCACGTCATGCACGGTCACCACGAGCGAGGTGCCAGGGACCGGGAGCGGCGCCGCCAGCGAGACGGCATGGACGATGTCGCTGCCCCGTCCCGCCCGGGCGATGCCGAGATCCCAGGCGCGCGTCATGAGCGGCCCGGGCAACCACGAGGCGACGACCGGGAGGGCGAAGCCCGTGAGCGGATCGCTTCGCGGCGGGGGACGGCTCGCGACGAGGCTGAGCCGGGGGCGCTCGACGGCAGGCAGCTCGCCGAGGCCCTGCAGGAGGCCACGGGTGTACGTGCCGATGCCGCCGGGGACGCGACGGCGCAGCTGCTCGACGGCGAGCGAAACCGAGATCGTCACGACCGCGACCTTTTGGACTCGGCGGCGACACGGTAGAGCTCGGCTATCGATACGGCCGCAGAGGCCCAGGTGAACGACGCGGCCCGGGCACGCCCGGCCTCGATGAGCCGGGCTCGGAGCGCCTCGTCTTCTATGACCCTTTGAAGGGCGCCTGCCAGTGCCGCAGCATCACCCGGGGCGACCAGCTCGGCGGCGTCGCCGAGCACCTCGGGAAGTGAACCCGCCGTCGTCGCGACCACGGGCACGCCCGCCGCCATCGCCTCGAGGGGGGGAAGCCGAAGCCTTCGTACAAAGACGGGTAGGCGAGGGCGACGGCGCCGGACAGCAACGACAGCCGCTCGTCTTCTTTCAGGTAGCCGAGCCGGACCACTCGCCGAGCGACGCCGCAGGCGGCCACCGCGGCGGCGAAGGCTGGCTCTGCCCATCCCTGCGGTCCCGCGACGACGAGCTCGAGGTCCTCATTTGACCGGGCCAGCTGGGCGAAGGCACCGACGAGGGTGGGCAGGTCTTTTCGTGGCTCCACGGCGCCGAGGGCGAGCACGTAGGGCGCCGACCGGGGCGGTCTCCCGGCCCGGGCCGGTCCCGCCACCGTGGCCGCTGCCCGGGCCGGGGTGATCTGACCGGGACCGTCCACGCCGTAGGGGACGACCCTGACGCGCTCGGCATCGACGCCGAGACGCTCGACGACCTCGTCACGCACAAAGCCGGAGGGGACGTGCACGAAAGCGCCCTTGCGGGCAGCTTGTCGCACGAGGCCGGGATAGGCCAACGAGGCCGGCACGCACATCTCCGGGTACCGCAGGGCGGTCAGATCGTGCACCGAGACGACCCGACCGGCCCGGCGCGCCGGGGGCACCACGTAGTTCGTGCCGTGCACGACGCCAACCGTCCCGACGAGCCATTCGATCGGCGGCAGCTCGGCGCGCTGCCAGACGACGTTGGCGACACGGGTCGGAACGGACCAGGCCCGGACGTCGAGCCCGAGATCGTGAGCGGCCGTGGCCGTCTCCTTGCGCCCGTGCCGGGCGATGGCATAGCCGACGAGCTCGAGGTCCTCCAGTTCGACCAGCGCCGCCGCCAGGCCGGCACAGAACCGGCCCACACCGGTGAGCTCGCCGGCGAGGGGCAGCACGTCGTAGGCCACGCGGAGCTTGGTCACGTCCCTGCCGGTCCGAGAAGGCCGGCGACGGCGCCCGACCCCCTCACTGGCTGCCGGGCCGGTCCGAGCACGCAGACGTCACCGGAACAGGTCCTCCGCGTAGGGCCGGACCACTTCTTCGATGACGGCGCCTTCGCCGAGAAAGGCCGGGTCCACCCCTCTTACGACAGCGACCGGGACACTGCGGGCCTTTCCCATGACGAGATCGGCCGCCGAGGCCACCTCGTCCACCACGCATACCTCGGTCGCGACGAGCTCGCGGCCGAGAGCGTCCTTCGTCCCGCGGAGGTCGACCACGGGGCGGATGCCCGCGCAGCCGAGAGCCACGTCGGTGACTCCGCGCCGCCAGGCCCGCCCGAAGGTATCGGAGATGATCACGGCGATTCGTTGACCCGTGCGCGCCCGGAGCCCGTCGCGAAGCCGCCGTGCCGAACGGTCGGGGTCTTCAGGGAGCAGCACCGCCCAGCCTTCGGCCACGTTGGATAGGTCGACGCCCGAGTTCGCGCAGACGAAGCCGTGCCGGGTCTCGGTCACCACCAGGTCCCCACGACGCCTGAGCACGCGAACCGCCTCGGATTCGGCAAGGAGGCGTTTTGCCTCCGGGTCGGACGTACCGATACGGACGGTCCGGCCCTCGGCCTTGGAGACGATCTTCTGGGTGACGACGACGACGTCGCCTTCGAGAAGAGATGCGTGCTCGGCGATTAGAGCGGCCAGATCGTCTCCCGGGCTGATCTCGCCCAGGCCGTCGACACCGAACACGAAGAGGGAGCCCTCGGGGTCCATCGCAGCAGTCTCTACCTAAGGCCCGAGGGCACGCTAAGCGCCATGCGCTCTGCCGGCGAGCACGACGCGGGCGAGAGCCGCCGCCGAGGCCGGCGTGCTCATGACCGTCGGCGTGACAACGCAGTTCAACCCGGCGGCTTTGACCTCGTCGGCGAGGCCGACGTCGGCCTCATCGACCACGAGCGTGCCCACAAAGGCCGACAGGTACCTGGCCACGCCCGCCGCCGAGGCTTCTCCGCCCAGCTCGACGAGCAGCCTGTCCGCCGGGCCCTTCAAGGCTGCACCTGCCACGATCGGCGAGACCGCTACGACCGAGTCCCGTCGCCTGGCGAGCACGTCCGCCACGCCCGGTACCGCCAGGATCGGTCCGATCGACACGACGGGGTTCGAAGGGGCCACGACCACGACCTCGGCCGCCTCGAGCGCCTCCAGCACGCCCGGCGCCGGTCGGGCTTGTGCCGCGCCGGCGAAGCTCACCTGCTCCACCACGACAGAATGACGCAGCTTGACGAAGTACTCCTGGAAGGCGACCTCGATCCCGCCCTCGATGCGCAGCCGGGTCCGGACGGGATCGTCGCTCATCGGGATGAGGGTGACCCCGATGGCCAAAAGTACGCGAGATCTCGGCCGTTACCTCCGACAGCGTGGCGCCTTGGCGGATCCGGCCGGTCCGGTAAAGGTGGGTGGCGAGATCGGCGTCGCCGAGGCGGAACCAGGTGACTGCCCCGAAACGCTCCAGGGCGTCCATGGCGCGGAAGGTGTCTCCGCTGAGGCCCCACCCCGTGGCCGGGTTGACGGCACCGGCAAGGGTGTAGGTGATCGTGTCGAGGTCTGGGCTGATGTGCAGTCCGTGCAGCTCGGTGTCGTCACCGGTGTTGACGATGCCGATGATCTCGGCCGGATCGATCACCGCCTTGCAGACCGGCGAGCATTCTGCGCGGCGCCGACGCCGCCGCAAAGGACAGCTATCACGAATCGTCTCGGCGGAGGTACCTGACGACGGCCTCGATCCCCTCTTCCAAAGAGGTCCAGGGCTTCCAGCCGAGGTGCAGGCCTGCCCGCCTCGGGTCGAGCGCGCTCCGCTGCAGCTCACCTGGTCGCAGGGGGGCGGCTTTCGGTACAAGGTCGCTGCCGACGGCCGCCGCCACGATCTCGTACAGCTCCGCAACCGAGGTCTCCTTCCCTGTGCCGATGTTCAGGACGAGACCGTCGCCCCGGCGTGCCGCGCGGGCGAAGGCGTCGACGACGTCGTCCACATAGACGTAGTCACGGGTCTGGCTTGCCGTCGCCGAAGATCACGCACTGGCGGCCTGCGAGCAGGTTGCCGGCGAAGATGGCGACCACCCCGGCCTCGCCGTGCGGGTCCTGGCGCGGCCCGTAGACATTGGCGAGGGCGAGGGCGGTGAACTCGATGCCGTGCAGCTCCCGATAAGCGACCAGGTAGTCGATCGCCGACTTCTTCGACACGCCGTAGGGCGAGAGCGGCCGGTGGGGCTGGTGCTCGTCGACGGGGATGTGGGTATCGTCCGGCTCGCCGTACAAGGTGCCCTCCGGAGGCGGCGAAGACGACCTTTGCCCCGCCCGCCGCCCGCGCGCCTTCGAGGGCCTGGATGGTGCCGAGGATGTTGACCTCCGCGTCGAACACCGGGCGATCGACCGATACCCGGACGTCCGCCTGGGCGGCGAGGTGGAAGATCACCTCCGGCTGTCGGTGGGCGACGAGGTCGACGAAATCGTGGGAACGGACGTCGAGGTTGTGAAAGCGCATTGCGCCCCCCGAGCCGCGGGCGTCGGCGAGGTTGGCGAGCGATCCCGGTCGACAGGTCGTCCACGACGTCTACCTCGTGGCCCTCGGCGAGGAGGCGATCGACGAGGTTGGACCCGATGAAACCCGCCCCTCCGGTCACCAAAACTCGCATGGAGTCCGCCTCCTGTCTCAGATCGTTCAGGAAATGGGGTAGCGCCCGCCGTCGAGCACCGAGCCCTCCGGCACTTCGGCTCCGACCCCGATTATCGTCATCCCGCTCAGGCGGGCGCCCTCGCCGATCACAGCCCCGTGCCCGATGATGCTGTCGGACACGACTGCACCTGCGCCCACCTCGGCCCCGGACATGACCACGGAACAAGACACCGCCGCGTCAGGCCCGACGACTGAGCCGACCCCGAGGACACTTTGTTGGACGGACGCCCCTTCGCCGATCGACGCCCCCGCTCCGACAAAGCAGCACGGAAGGAGCCTGCCCGCCACCCGGGCGCTCAGGTCGACCCAGAGCCCGGAGCGAGATCTCGGGGCCGGCCGGCCGTGTCAGTCGCCTGCCCGAGAGGATGTCGAGCTGGGCCTGGAGGAACTGCTGCGGAGTGCCGGTGTCGAGCCAGTAGGCGTCAGAAGCCATGGCGTACAACAAGCCGGCGCCGACCAGCTCGGGGAACGTCTCGCGCTCGATCGACACCCGGCGCCCGGCCGGGATCCGGTCCAGCACGGACGTCTCGAGCACGTAGATGCCGGCGTTGATCAGGTTCGTCGGCGCCTGTCCCGGCGGGGGCTTCTCGATGAAGGCGATGACCCGCCCGTCAGCGTTCTGTCGGCACGACACCGAAGCGGGAGGGATCGGCGACCGGAGTCAGCGCGATGGTGGCGGCCGCCTGGCAACGAACGGTGAAAGGCGATGAGCCCCGAGGCGTCGAAGTCAGTCAGCACGTCGCCGTTGAGAACGAGAAACGTGTCGTCGACGCCCGCCTTGTCTGCCGCGAAGGCGATCGCGCCCGCCGTGTCGAGCGGCTCGGGCTCGACGACGTACTCGAGGGCGACCCCGGCGATCTCGTCGGAGGGGAAGGCCTCGATGAAGGCGTCCGCCCGGTAGCCGAGCGAGAGCACAGCACGGTCGATCCCGTGACGAGCCAGCCACTCGACGACGTGCACGATCATCGGGCGCTCGACCACCGGCAGCATCTGCTTGGGGATCTCGTAGGTGAGCGGCCGCAGCCTGGTCCCCTCGCCGCCGACGAGAACGACGGCGTCCATCAACCAGTGGTGGTCGTGGTGGTCGCAGGCTTGGTGGTCGTGGTCGTGGTCGCAGGCTTGGTGGTCGTGGTCGAAGTAGTGGTGGTCGTGGTCTGGGACTTGAGGAACGCCGCCACCAGGTGGGCGCCCGGAGGCGTCGACACGGAAGCCCCCTTTGCAACGAAGGCCAGCATGTACATCTCGCCGTTGCCGTAGTTGGTGTCGGCTGCAGGCTGGGCTGTGAACGAGCTTGTCGAGGTCGGCGCCGGCCAGATGTCCAGCTCCAGCTGGCCGGGCTTGGTGCCGCATTTGCGGCCGTTGGCGTAAAGGCCGGCGAGCTTGCCAACCGATTTCGGAAGCTGCAGCGAAGTCGCCGTCAAGGTCACGCCCTCCGCCGAGAGGAACTTGCCGAGCGTCGCATTGGCGCCCTCGAACTGCTTTGCGTCCTTGCCGGCTCGGGCGGGATAGATGTCGACCACGCCGTTGCCGGCGGTGATGATGCCCGAGGTCTGGTTGGCGCTGCGCGGCAGGTTGACGACCGTGCCGCAGATGTCAACCGAAAGTGCCACTTGCCAGTGGTGGTCGAGCGTAGGAGGCGTCGTGTCCGCCTGGGTGGTCGTGGTGGTGGTCGAGGCGGACGTGGCTCTCACCTGACGCTCGTGGCGGCTGAACACGATCAAGCCGAGGCCGACGATGCAGACCACCAGCAGGATCGAGTACCACCCCAAGGGCGTGCGCTGGCGGTAACTGCGGCTGCCGCCGATCGACGCGGCACGCGCGACCCTGCGGCTGATCGAATTCCTGGGCACGGGCCACGACTCTAGCCTCAGCCGGAACCTGCATCTTCTCGCCGGGACCGGGACGGGGCCCCGGTGCCGTCGAGAGGCCCTCGCCCGGGGGCTCCCCGCGCCCCAGATCGCGCGCGTCAAGGCGCGCGGCCAGCAAACAACGCAGGCTCGCCAGCACCAACCGAGCGCCGAGGGCGACGGCGACGAGCGGAAGCAAGAGCCGGTCCGGCCCCGACGTCGAGCGGTAGGCGAAGCGCAGGATCGACCGGTGGTGCGCCGCAAGCATCCGGTAGGGGTGGCGCGAGGTCGAACGACCCTGCTCGTGGACGACCCGGGCCGGACGGCTACGTAGAGGATGGCCCACCCGGCCCGGTGCAGCCGCCAGCAAAGGTCGACGTCCTCGACGTACATGAAATAGGCCTCGTCGAAGCCTCCGACGGCCTCGAAGGCCTTGCGCCGCACCAGGAAGCCGGCGCCGGACACCCAGTCGGCGTCTCGGGCTTTGTGCTGGTCCTCGCCGACGAGCCGGTAGCGGCGCGTCCAAGGGTTCTCACGCCAAAAGAGGCCCACGAAGCCGTGCCCGAGGGCGTCGAGGAGCCCGGGGAACGACCGGCCTGAAGGGTAGACCGAGCCGTCCGGCTCAACGAGCATGGGGCCGGCGACCGCCGCGTCAGGCCGCTGCTCCAGGGCAGTTGCGAGGTGCTCGATGGTGCCGGGCTCCACGACGAGGTCGGGATTGCATATGAAGACGAGCTCGCTCTCAACGCTGCGGGCACCGAGGTTCGCACCGGCGCCGTAGCCGATATTGCGCGGGGGGCGTATCAATCTCGGTGCCGCGGGCTCGGGCCCGAAAGGCATCGAGCCGTCATTCGAGCCGTTGTCCACCACGACGATGTCGCTTATACCGTTTTGGCGCAAGCTCGACAAGGCATCTTGCGAGCACCTCGCCCGCGTTGTAGTTGACGACAACTGCGCTGACCCTCGTTGAGATGCCGACCCGTTCGGAGCTGTCCGGCGTCGGCAATGCTCACGCCGTCAGTTCGGCGACAAGTCCCGTGATCGCCTGCTCCCACCGCGGAAGCAGGCTCCAGCCGCCCAACCGCAAGGCGGCGTTGTCGAGCACGGAGTTGGCCGGGCGGGGAGCCGGGCGGGGCGGGTTCAGCTCGCCGGTCGATATGGGCTCGACCCGTGCCGGGTCCATGCCCGCGGCACGCACCACCAGGCGGGCGAACTCGTACCAGGTCGTCGAGCCCTGGTTGGTCACATGGAAGATCCCGGGATGCCTGCCGAGGGAGAGATCGACGACCCTGCGGGCAAGATCGGCCGCCGAGGTCGGGCTGCCTCGCTGGTCGTTCACGAACCGGAGCGGTTCGCCCGCGGTGGCGAGGTGCAGCACGGTCTTGACCATGTTCGCCCCGGCCCGGCCGTTGACCCAGGCAGTGCGGACGATGGTGTGGCCGTCGTCGAGCTCACGCTCGCCGCCGAGCTTGGACCGTCCGTAGACCGAGAGCGGGTTCGGGTCGTCCCACTCGAGGTAGGGCCGTGGAGAGTTCCCGTCGAAGACGTAGTCGGTCGACAGGTAGCAGACGTGTGCCCCGACAAGGCGGGCCGCCTCGGCCACGTGGCGCGTGCCGAGCGAGTTGATGCAATAGGCGCGGTCGGGATCTAGCTCGCAGGCATCGACAGCCGTCCAGGCCGCCGGGTGGATGATCACCTCGGGCTGGACGATCCCGACAGCGGCGAGCACGGCGTCGCGGTCGGTGATGTCGAGCATGGCTTCCTCGGGGGCGATGACCTCGAGCGCCGGCCCGCGGACCCTTTCGGCTGCACGGCGGTGCAGGTCGGCCACGATCTCGGTCCCTACCTGACCGGTAACGCCGGTCACGAAAACTCGCATGCCGACCGTCTCAAGAAGTGGCGGTGGACGGGGGCTCGCTCGCCCAGGCACCCTCGACGACCGGCGAACGCCCGATGAGCGGTTCCCACCAGGCCCGGTTGTCTCGGTACCACTCCACCGTCGCCGCCAGTCCCGACGCAAAGGCGACGCTCGGCGCCCAGCCGAGCTCGGTGCGGATCTTGGTCGAGTCGAGCAGGTAGCGCCGGTCGTGTCCGGGCCGGTCAGGGACGATCGTCTTGAGCGATGGGGGCTGACCCGTTGCCGCCAGCACTCCGTCGGCGATGTCCTCGATGCTCGCCTCTTGGCCCGAGCCGACGTTGTAGGTCTCTCCGATCGCGCCCTTGTCCAGTACGAGCTCGATCGCCCGGCAGTGGTCCTCGACGTGCAGCCACTCGCGCCGGTTCTTCGTCGAGGCGTACAACGGCAAGCTCTCACCCTCGAGGGCACGGGTGGAGAACAGCGGGATGACCTTCTCCGGGAACTGGTATGGGCCGTAGTTGTTGCAGCAGTTGGTGATCGTCGCCTGCAGGCCGAAGGTCTCGATGTAGGACCGCACGACATGGTCCGCGCCCGGCCTTGGAGGCGTTGTAGGGAGTACGCGGCCGGTAAGGGGAGTCCTCGCGGAACGACTCGTCGCTGTCGAGGGCGAGGTCGCCGTAGACCTCGCAGGTCGAGATGTGATGGAACCTTGCCACCTCGACGCGCCGGGCGGCGTCGCACATTGACTGGGTCCCGAGCACGTTGGTCCTGAAAAACCGCGCCGGGTCCAAGATCGCCAAGCTGTTATGGGACTCGGCCGCGAAGTGCACGATCGTCTCGATCCCGTGCTCGGCGAGCGTCGCCTCGACCAGGGGCTGGTCACAGATGTCGCCTTGGACGAAGGCCACCCGCCCCGTGGCCTCGAGCTCGGCGATGCTGCGGCGGTCGCCGGCATAGGTCAAAGCGTCGAGCACGACGAGTTGGTCCTGCGGGCGGTGGGCCGCCCAGTAACGCACGAAGTTCGAACCGATGAACCCGGCACCGCCGGTTATGAGAAGTCGCATGATCGGCCCAGGCTAATCGGCCCCCGCCCGGCCCGGCCGAACCGGCGTGGTCGGGCGCGGGCGGCGCTTTGAGCGCCGCTCAGCGGAGGTGGACGACGTCGCCCGCGGCGATGGTCCGGACGAAGGCGCCGGTCGAGACGAGAAGGCGCCCGGCCTCGTCGAGGTCCACCGCTGTGCCGACGATGGTCTCGTCCTGCCAGCTCCACGCGCACCTCCCTGCCGATCGTCCTAGCAGGCGGCCCGGTACTGCGACGCGAGGGCGTGGCGGCCCTTCCCGCTTGACAACAGGCCATTGCGGCTGGCCGTGTGGGCGAGCAGGCGCGAGACGAGCCCGTTCCGGTCGATCTCGCGTCCCGCCACGCGGTTGAGTGCGGTGCCCTGGGCGGCGATCGAAGCCAGCTCGGGGTCTTCGGAGCCTTGAGGAGGCCATCGGGGAGGCCAGTTCACGTTGATCCCGATGCCCACGACCACGCCGGCGGGCCCCTGCTCGGGGCCGCCCGGCGGACCATGTCCGCCGGCCTGCGGCACGACCTCGGACAAGATGCCCGCGACCTTGCGCTCTTCGGTCGCCCGCAGCTGGGAGGCCGCCGCCTCGTCCCCGACGGCCGAGGGTCGGGCGAGGAGGTCGTTCGGCCACTTGAGCGAGAGCTCGACTCCGGCGAGTCTCGGCGCAAGCGTCAACGCCGCGAGTGCCACCGCCCAAGCCGCCAGGTGGATCTCATTCGGGCCGAGCTCGGGCCGCAACAGGATCGAGCACAACACCGCGGTGCCTGCTGGCGCCTCCCACCTCCTACCGAGACGCCCCCGGCCCTCGCTCTGGCGCTCGGCCACCACGGCGTATCCCTCGGGGACCTGCGAGCCGTCCCTTAGGCCGGTACGCACCAGGTCGACCAGGTACCGGTTCGTCGAGTCGACCACCTGCAAGCGTTCGGGCACGGCGAAAGGGACAGGGACGCAAGGGCCGGAACCGGTCATGACAAAGGGATCCTCGTTGGGGCGCCCCGGGGTAGCCTGCTCGACTGAGCACTCCCCTACGGCTGGCCCGTCGTCGCGGCGAGCGGTCCATTGGGAGGCGAGGCTAGGTCGAGGAAGGAGGTCGGGTGTTCGAAAAGGTGCTCGTCGCGAACCGCGGCGAGATCGCCGTGCGGGTCATCCGGACCTGCCGCGAGCTCGGCATCGCCACGGTCGCCGTCTACTCCGAGCTCGACGACAACGCTCTCCATGTCCGTCTTGCCGACGAGGCCTACGCCCTCGGCGGCCAGACGGCGGCGGAGAGCTACCTCGCCACCGAGCTCATCTTGGACGTGCTCGTTCGAAGCGGAGCCGACGCGGTCCATCCCGGCTACGGGTTCCTGGCCGAGAACGCCGCCTTCGCCCGGGCGGTCGCTGACGCAGGCGCGACCTTCATCGGGCCGCCTCCAGAGGCCATCGAGACCATGGGCGACAAGATCAACGCCCGCCTTGGCGGCCACCAGAGCAGGCGTCGCCTGCGTGCCCGGCCGCAGCGAGCCGGTCAGCGACCCGGCCGAGATCGTCGCCTTCGGCGAGTCCAACGGCTGGCCCGTCGCCATCAAGGCCGCCTTCGGCGGCGGCGGGCGTGGCATGAAGGTGGTGACCGGTCCCGATGAGGCGGCCGCCGGCCATGGAGTCTGCGCAGCGCGAGGCGCAGTCCTCCTTCGGCCATGACGAGGTCTACCTCGAGCGCTACCTGGCCTGGCCCCGCCACATCGAGATGCAGGTCTTCGCCGACCGTCACGGCAATGCCGTCTGGCTCGGGGAGCGGGACTGCTCGTGCCAGCGCCGTCACCAAAAGCTCCTCGAGGAGAGCCCTGCGCCAAGTTTCCCGGACGAGGTCCGCCGGGCCATGGGCGCAGCCTCGGTGAAGATCTGCCAGGCGTGCGGCTACGAGGGCGCCGGGACCGTCGAGTTCCTCTACGAGGACGGGAGCTTCTACTTCCTCGAGATGAACACCCGGCTGCAGGTGGAGCATCCGGTCACCGAGCTGTTGACCGGGCTCGACCTCGTCGAGTGGCAGCTTCGCGTGGCGGCGGGCGAGCCGCTGCCGGTCTCGCAAGACAAGCGTCGGCGCGCTCGAGCCGGGGGCACG
The DNA here is from genome assembly GCA_963779425.1 of uncultured Acidimicrobiaceae bacterium. GTDB lineage: Bacteria > Actinomycetota > Acidimicrobiia > Acidimicrobiales > Bog-793 > Fen-455. Next base: position 730,899 of record CAVZYD010000007.1, on the reverse strand, counting down.
CCATCGAGGCGCGGATCAACGCCGAGGACCCGGCGGCAGGCAGGTTCCTCCCCAGCCCCGGCCGGATCACGGGACTCCGCCTCCCCGAGGGCTTCGGGGTGAGATCGGACTCCGGCTTCGAAGCCGGCGACACGGTCAGCCAGTTCTACGACAACCTCGTCGCGAAGATCGTCGTCTGGGGCCACGACCGCGAGGCCGCCCGCCGCAGGTTGCTCCGCGCCCTTTCGGAGATGGAGGTCGAAGGCATCGCGACGACGATCCCGGCCATCCAGGCTGTCCTCAGCCACCCCGACTTCATCGAGGCGCGCCACTCCACCCGCTGGCTCGAGGAGAGCCTCGACCTCTCCCAGATCGAGGCCTTTTCCCTTCCGGCCAGAGCTGGCGATAAGCCTTCGTCGCAGGGCACCGAGAACATGGTGGTGCGGGAGGTGGACGCCGAGGTCGACGGGCGCCGCTACCGGGTCAAGCTCTGGGTGCCCGAGTCTCGTCATCCGCCGCAGGCGCCTCGCGCGCCAAAAGGGCGACGGCGACCTCGCGGCCGCACGCGCCCGCGGTGCCGGTGCTCGCCGCCGACGGGAGGGTCACCGTCCCGATGCAGGGGACGATCATCAAGGTGCTCGTGGCCGAGGGCGACCTCGTCGAGGTCGACCAGACCCTGTGCGTGCTGGAGGCCATGAAGATGGAGAACCCGATCAGCTCGGACCGGGCCGGAAGGGTGAAAGAGCTTCGGGTCTCGGTCGGCGACTCGCTCGGCGCCGGCGACGTCGTGGCGGTGATCGAATGAGCGACACGGCGCTGGAGCGGGGCCAAGGCCAAGGCGCGGAGACACCGTCGGCGGACGCCGGGGAGGCCTTGGTCGAGCTCTCACACAAGATCCACGGCCACCCGGAGCTCGCCTTCGAGGAGGAACGCGCCTCGAACTTGGTGCGCCGAAGCGCTTAGCGCCGGGGGCTACACCGTCGAGCGAGGGATCTGCGAGTTGCCGACGGCCTTCGCCGCCACTGCGGGAACGGGGCCGCTCACCGTGGCGATCTGCGCCGAGTACGACGCCCTTCCCGAGATCGGCCACGCCTGCGGCCACAACGTCATCGCCTCCAGCGCCGTCGGCGCCGCTCTCGGCCTGGCACCGCTCGCCGACGACCTCGGCATCACGGTTCGCGTCCTCGGCACGCCGGCCGAAGAAGGCGGCGGGGGAAAGATCCTCATGCTCGAGCGGGGCGGCTTCGACGGTGTCAACGCCGCGCTCATGGTGCACCCCGCGCCGAACGAGCTCGACCGCATGCCGTGTCTGGCCGTGAGCCACTTCGACGTCCGCTACACCGGCAAGGAGGCGCACGCTTCGGCCTACCCACGAGCGCGGCGTCAACGCCGCTCGACGCGATCACGGTCGCCCAAGTTGCCATCGGGCTCTTGCGCCAGCACGCCGCACCGCACGACCAGGTGCACGGGATCGTCACCTATGGCGGGGCGGCCCCGAACATCGTGCCCGGGCTGGCCGTGGCGAAGTTCTATGTACGCGCCAAGACCCTCGAGGCCCTCGAGGCGTGGGAGCCGAGGGTCCTCAAGTGCTTCGAGGCGGGTGCGCTCGCGACGGGCGCCTCGCTCGAGGTGGTGCCCCAGGGCCCGGTCTACTCCGAGTTCCTCACCGACGAGGAGATGGCGGGGTTGTACCGCGCCAACGCCAAGGCGATCGGCCGCGTCTTCGCCGCAGGGTCGGAGGCCGCCCTGACCGCCTCGACCGACATGGGCAACGTGTCGCTCGCGATCCCTTCCATCCACCCGTTGCTCGGCATCGACTCGCTGCCGGCGGTGAACCATCAGGCTGGCTTTGCAGCTGCCGCCATCGCCCAGGCGGCCGATCGCGCTCTTGTCGACGGCGCCGTCGCCATGGCATGGACGGTGATCGACCTCGCCGGCAACGAGGGCACCCGCCGCCGCCTGCAGGCGAAGGCCTACAGCCATATCTGAGCCCGAGCCGCCGCCTTCTCACCTGCTCGGGCGGTACTCCCCGAAGACCTCCCGGAGCACGTCTGAAACCTCGCCCAGCGTCGCGCGGCGCTTGAGCGCCTCGCGCATGGGAACGAGAAGGTTCTGGGTACCCCGGGCGGCCGCCCGCACGTCGTCGAGCGCGGCGTCGACACCGGCGGCGTCCCGCGACGCCCTAAGTGCCCGCAGCCGCTCGACCTGACCCCGCTGCAAGGCCGGGTCGATAGGGAACAGTTCCGGCTCGCCCGCCTCCTCCTCGACGAACCGGTTGACCCCGACAACTATCTCGGTGCCCGATTCCACGGCCTTCGCGTACTCATAGGCCGCCTGCTCGATCTCGTCTTGCATGAAGCCGGCCTCGATGGCAGCCACCGCTCCTCCGAGGGCGTCGACGCGGGCGATATAGTCAAGGGCGGCGCTCTCGACCTCGTTGGTCAGGGTCTCCACGAAGTAGGAACCGGCCAGGGGATCGACCGTGTCGGTCACGCCCGACTCGAAGGCGATGACCTGCTGGGTCCGAAGGGCCAAGCTTGGCCGCATGCTCGGTCGGCAGGCCGAGCGCCTCGTCAAAGCTGTTGGTGTGCAGGCTCTGGGTCCCCCCAAGGACGGCCGAGAGGGCCTGGAGGCTCACGCGGACGACGTTGTCGTCGGGTTGCTGGGCGGTGAGGGTCGAACCGGCCGTCTGGGTGTGGAAGCGGAGCCGTTTCGACTTCTCGTCACGCGCCCCGAAGCGCTCGGACATGATCCGGGCCCAGATCCTGCGGGCTGCCCGGTACTTCGCCACCTCTTGGAAGAAGTTGTTGTGGGCGTTGAAGAAGAACGAGAGCCTCGGGGCGAAGGTGTCGACGCCGAGACCCGCCTTGAGCGCCGCTTCCACGTAGGCGATCCCGTTCGAGAGGGTGAAGGCCAGCTCCTGCACGGCCGTCGAGCCCGCTTCACGGATGTGGTAGCCGGAGATCGAGATCGTGTTCCAGCCGGGGATGCGCTCGGCGCAGTAGGAGAAGGTGTCGGTGACAAGGCGCATCGAGGGCCGGGGCGGGTAGATGTAGGTGCCCCGGGCGACGTACTCCTTCAGGATGTCGTTTTGGATCGTGCCGCTGATGGAAGACGGCGCCACGCCCTGCTCGTCGGCGACCAGCTCGTAAAGAAGCAACAGGATGGCGGCGGTGGCATTGATCGTCATCGAGGTGGACACCTGGTCGAGGGGAAGCCCGGCCAAAAGGCTCCGCATGTCGTCGATCGAGTCGATGGCGACGCCCACCTTGCCCACCTCACCTTCGGCGCGGGGGTGGTCGGAGTCGTAGCCCATCTGGGTGGGCAGGTCGAAAGCGCAAGACAGTCCGGTTTGGCCGGCCTCGAGGAGGAACTTGAACCGCTCGTTGGTCGCCTGGGCGGTCCCGAACCCGGCGTACTGGCGCATCGTCCAAAGCCGGCCGCGGTACATGTCACGCTGCACCCCGCGGGTGTAGGGAAAGCTGCCCGGTTCCCCGAGCTCTAGAGCAGGATCGAAGCCGTCCAGATCCGCCGGGAAATAACTGCGCCGGATCTCGATGCCCGAATCAGTCCGGCGCACACCATCATCGCTCGCCACGGCCAAAGCGTAAGCCGCTCAGAACAACGAGCGCCTACCGGTTCCATTTCGCGGCGATCTCGGGCGCCACGGGCGGGCTCCCGATCGGTCAATGGGCGACGAGCACAGGAGCTGGTGGCTTTAGGGCGTGCGGCATGCACAGTTCGTCGTACTCGGCGATAACGATCTCGCCCGCACCCTCCCCGCAGGCGGGGCACTCGGGGTCCCGGCGGATCTTGAAGGTCCGGAACGTCTGCTCGAGGGCGTCGTAGGCGAGCAGCCGGCCCACGAGCGGGCATCCGAGCTTTAAGAGGAGCTTTATCGCCTCGACCGCCTGGATCGAACCGATGATCCCGGGCAGTACGCCGAGCACCCCTGCTTCCGCGCACGAGGGTGCCAGCTCCGCGGGCGGTGGCTCGGGCACGAGGCACCGGTAACAGGGGCCTTCATAAGGGTAAAAGATCGTCGCTTGACCCTCGAAACGGAAGATGGAGCCGTGGACGACGGGGATCTTCTTGATCAGAGCGGCGTCGTTTAGGAGATAGCGGGTCGGGAAGTTGTCCGTCCCGTCGACGATGACGTCATAGGAGTTGATCACCTCGAGCACGTTGTCGGCGCCGAGCCGGATGTCGTAGGTGATCACGTCCACATCGGGGTTCATGGCGGTGAGCGTCTTTTTCGCCGACTCGACCTTGCGCTCGCCCACGCGGTCGAGATTGTGCAAGATCTGGCGCTGCAAGTTGGAGGCGTCCACGACGTCCATGTCGACGATCCCGATCGTCCCGACCCCGGCAGCAGCCAGGTACAAAGCGGCAGGCGACCCAAGGCCACCGGCGCCGAGAAGCAGCACCTTGGACTCCAAGAGTCGCTGTTGGCCAGCCTCTCCGACTTCGGGCAGGAGCAAGTGGCGCTGATAGCGGTTGCGCTGGTCGGCGTCGAGCGTCCTCGGGACGATCCAGTCACGCCCCTCGTCCTTCCACTTGTTGAACCCCCCGGCCATGGAGACGACCTCGGTGTAACCGAGCTGGCCGAGCGACTGCGCCGCGAGTGCGGAGCGGGTGCCCCCCGCGCAGTAAACGACGATCTTGCGGTCCTTGTCGGGGACGCGTCCCTCAACCTGAAGCTCGAGCATGCCCCGCGGCAGGTGGACGGCGCCCGGTACCGCGCCCTGGGCGTACTCGTCAGGCTCGCGGACGTCCAAGAAGAGCGCCTCCCCCAAAACTGCGGCCGCGCCGGCAGGGTCGATCTCGACGATGCCCTGTTTGGCCTGGCTCAACATCTCCCTGAAGCTCGCCACGAGCGCAATCCTCTTCTTTCGAAAGTACCTGCAATTAAAACACTACCAGTTAACTCAACATTCCGACGTGGTTGAGGCGCGCTCGAGGGGTCCATCGCCGTCTCCGAAGAGGCTTGCCCTGTCCGTTAGCGTCCCCAAGGTGCAACTGAGCGAGGTCGTAAGGCGTCGGAAGATGGTCCGGGACTACTCGGGCTCACCGGTGCCAGCCGAGGTCTTGGACCGCGTGCTCGACCTAGCCCAGCGCGGGCCGTCCGCAGGCTTCAGCCAGGGCGTTGACCTGCTTGTGCTCGAGGGCCCTGCTCAGACCGGGCAGTTTTTCGAGCTGACGAGTGACCCGGAGTTCATCGCCGAGCCGGGCCGGCTCGCGGGCCTGCTCCGCGCGCCGGTGATCGTCGTGCCCCTGAGCGATCCGGCCGCTTATGTCAGCCGTTACCTGGAGGCGGACAAGTCCGGCTCGAAACTCGCCGGCGTGCCGGCCGGGAGCTGGCCGGTCCCCTACTGGCTGGTCGACTCCTCGTTCGCTGTCATGCTGCTGCTCCTCGCCGCCACGGACGAGGGGCTGGGGGCACTTTTCTTCCGCCTGCACAAAGACCCGGGGGCCCTTTTCGCCGCCCTGGGTGTTCCCGCGGGCAAACAGGTCATCGGGGCCGTGGCCCTCGGCTACGGGGTGCCTGACGATGCGCGGACAACTGCAGGCCTCAAGGGCTCACCGGCGAGCCGGTCCCGACGGGCGACAAGCGATGTGGTTCACCGGGGATGCTGGTAGGTCCTCGAGCCGGGTGGACGCAAGCTCTTTGCACCTAGGACCTCAGGGCCGCCCGGCGCTGACCAAACCGTCGAAGTAGATCCCGCCGAAAGCGACGTCTGTCCCCGGCTCGGCCGCCTGCACCACGGTCTCCAGCCCGAACGGGCCCGATCCCAGGTACATCACGACGTGGGAGATGGCACCGGGACCGTCGTGGGCGAAGTGGTAGAAGAGCAGGTCACCAGGTTGCAACTGATCGAGCGAGACCGGTTGCGACTCTTCCCACTGCAGCGTCGCCGAGTGGACGAGCGAGATCCCGGCTGCGGCCCAGGCGAGCATCGTGAGGCCCGAGCAGTCGACACCGGCCTTACCGGCACCTCCGAAGATGTAGGGGACGCCGAGAAACCTCCGGGCCGCCGCTGCGGCCGCCAGGCCCTGGGCCGCCGTCGCAACCCGGGAGACGTCTACTCCGGCGAGGTTCCGGCCCGTGTAGGGACTGCCCACCGGCCACGGCAGGAAAAGCCGAGCGAACTCCTTGCGCCCGACGAGGCGGCGAAGCCGTCGGCTGATGGAGGCGTACTTGCGTGCCGCCTCCCGTATCAAGGACTGGGCATGCCCGCGCAGCACGGCGAGCCCGTGCAGGGTCCGTGCGATCTGGCGGGAGTTCTGCAGGGCCACGGCCCGCGAAGCCTGCTCGGCACCAAAGGCCGCTTCGTAGAGGCCGAGGGCACGGCGCAACTGTCCGAGGGCGACGCCTGAATAGACCTCGGCCATGAGGCCCTCCGACTCGTTGTCCGAAAGCACACTTGAGTTGACGTCGCTGAGCTCGCCGGTGACGTAGGCGACGACGGCCGCCTCGCGAAGGCGGTCTCCGGTCGCGGACAGGTGCGAGTCGGCAAGGCGGACCTCGCGGCTCAAGGCCGAAACCCGGAGCCTCGCCCTTGCCAGCTTGTAGTTCTCGAGGTCGTAGCTCTCCGAGAGCGCTGCCGCCTTCTCGTCGTCGGCGGTGACGACGGCTGCCTGTTTGAGCAGGCGACGCAAGACCGGCTCAGCCCTTGCTGGGACGACCGGCAGCGTCGTCGTCGATGCCGGTAGCGGCTTTGGCCGGGCCCGCACCGTCGTCGTTGTTGTCGGGCGGCCCTGGTGCAGCTGAGCTGCGAACGCAGCCGATGGCAGGCCGAGGCTAGCCACGGCCGCGACTACGGCCAACGCCGAGATCTTGGGGCGTGCCATGCCTTGACACCTTAGCGCGGTTGCCTTCGTCACTCTAAGTGAGAATCCATCCGCTGTGAAGGTGCGGGTGACACGCCCCCGGCACGCGGCCCCGGACAATGGCGGCGTCCTCTAGCCCGCCGTCACGGCAAAGCGAGGTGCCACTCCGATGAGCCGGTCGACCAAAGACGGCAGCGCCTGCCGGCTCGCCCAGTCCACGTCGCGAAGCCGCTCGACGCGGGCATGACCCCACCTGGTCGATTCGACGAGGCCGACGAGTGCCTCCGGACCCGCACCGTGGCCGAAGGGAAGCTCGGAGACGAGCTCGGAGTCGTACTCCTTGTGATGGTCGGAAGGCGCCTGACGCAGGCGCCGGAGCAGGGCGCGTGCAGCAGTGCGCAGTTGCTCCTCGGGACCCGCGGCGGCGCCCCAGATACTCTCGAGCAACAACAGCGTCCCTGCCGGCGCCACTTCGCGCCACGCCTCGAGAGCCCCTTTCGGGTCAGGAAGAGTCCAGACCACATGGCGCTCGAGTACGGCGTCGAATTCCCCGCGAGGCGGGTCGGCTGCATTGCCTTGGATGACCTCGATGTCGAGACCGGCGCCGACGGCCTTCGCACGCAGCTGGGCGAGCATGCCCGGCGCCAAATCCAGGGCTGTCACCCGGTAGCCCTCGCCGGCCAGGAGCAGGCTCAAGAAACCGGTTCCCGCGCCGACGTCGAGCACCCGGGCGGGCGGCGGTGGCAAGAACCTTCGCAAGCTGGCAGCCCAGACGGCCTTTTCCAGGCGCGTCCGGGGATTGTGCCCTGGGGAAGCATCGTAGGTAGCCGCGTCCATGTCCCAGTACTCGCGCACCTGGCGTTCGATGTCGCTTCCCTGAGGCACCTCAGGTTCTCCTTTCTCCGAGGCTCCTAGGCCAGCGCCTCGGCCGGGCCTGTGTCTACAAGCTATTGAGCCAGGAGCGGTGCGCAAACGACGACGGCGTACCGAGGCGGCTGATTCGTGGCCAAGAGGAGCGCTTAGGCCATCGGTCCCGCTGCCACCCGGAAGCTCTCGGCTTGTGCGGCGGCGGCGAAATGGGAGTCTTGTAGCCAAGCCGAGAAGCCGCACAGGGAGTAAGTCGTGGGAACGCGGATCGATTGGGTTATCGAAAGCTGCCGCCTACTTGGCGGAATCGCCGAAGAGTTCGACTCGACCCGGCCCTTCGCCGGGAGGCGCATCGGCACCGGGATACATCTCGAGCCGAAGACCGTCGCGCTGTTGTTGACGCTGCAGCGCGGAGGAGCCGAGGTTGTCTCGACAGGGAACCTTGGCAGCACCCAGGTCGAGGCCGTGGAGTACCTGCGCAACCACGACGTGGAGGTCATTGGTGGCCCGACGACTGACCCCGGCGAGCACGACTCCTATCTCCGCGAGGTGCTTGCCAACGAGCCGCACCTCCTCTTGGACAACGGTGGAGACCTCTTCACCCGCTACCTGGAGGAACCTTACGAGCATCTGCTGGGTGGGACCGAGGAGACGACCTCCGGTCGGATGCGGCTCATGCCATTTCGCGAGCTGATCGGACGACCTTTGCTCGTCATCAATGACAGTGCAATCAAACAGTTCGCCGAGAACTACCACGCCGTCGGACAAAGCGTGCTCGAATCCTTCCTGCGCATAACCAACCGGATGACCAACGGCCGACGCGTCGCTGTCTTCGGATATGGGCCGTGCGGGAAGGGGGTGGCCGTCAACTTCAAGAACGCCTTTGCCACCGTCTCGGTCGTCGAACCCGACCCGCTCCGGCGTCTCGAGGCTTACCTCGACGGGTTCTTGGTGCCCGGGCGCGCCGAAGCGCTTGCGGAAGCCGACGTCATCATCACGGTGACGGGAGCCGGCGATGTCGTGACGGTTGATGACCTGGCCCTCTTGCACGACGGAGTGATCCTCGCCAATGCCGGTCACTTCCCTGCCGAGATCGCTGTCGCCGAGATCCGCCAACATGCGAGCGTGAAAGAGCTCAAGAGCGCAGGCGAAGGGATAGAGACCATCACCTTGGAAGACGGCCGCCGCATTCATCTGCTCGCGGGCGGTCACATGGTGAATCTGAACGGCCCCCGGCCCCTCGGGAATTCAATCGAGTCGATGGACCTGGGCTTCGCCCTCCAAGCAAGGTGCCTGGAGGCCATCGTAACGGGCAAGGTGGGCATGCCCAAGTCGTCGTTCCCGTACCGCGCTGGATCGAAGAAAACGTGGCCGAGCGATACCTGTCTGTCACAAACGCGCCGGTGCCACCTCGTCGGTGAGCTGGTGGTCGGTCTTTCCGGCAGCGGCGTCAAAGTCCTCGGGAAGTTGCCCGCAGGTCTCAGCTGACCACGGAGCCTGCGGCCGTGCGACAAGACGCTTCCAAGGTCCGCTTTGCACCCAACCGATGCCCGCTCGATAGGTCGCTCACGCTGGGCGCTTGGAGGCCGGCATCGCAGCCCTTCAGCTAGTGGAAGGCCACAGGGACACCGCTTCCGCACGGTTGCCATGCAAGCGAGCCAGGACCTGCAGACGCTGGGCGCCGGCGAGGGCGTGCCGGTCAAAAGGTGTCGCGAGCACGATCGCTCCCGCACCGCGCGCCCAGCTTGACTCGTCCCACTCGTCCACCTCGACTGTCATCGATGACATCGAGGGGGGCAGCAATTTGGCCAGGGTCCCGCTAAACGCCTTGTCGCAGTGTCGCCACGACGAGGTTCCCTCTCCCGCGATGATGACAACCTCCGGATCAAGGGCGGCTATCGCTGGTGCTGCAGCTCGGGCAAGGCGTTGTGCCGCAGCTGCGTACACCTGACACGCTTTTGTGCTGCCGCTGTCGGCTAGTTCGGTCAACCGGGCGAGACCTTGACCGGGACCAAGGACTCCGGACGCTCTAGCAGCGGCGACAAGTCCCGCGTTGCCAACGTAGGCCTCGAGGCAGCCGCGTCGCCCGCAGGCGCATGGTGCTCCGCCGGGGCTCACGGTCACGTGGGCGAGTTCGCCCGCACCTCCTCGGGCTCCTCTTTGGAGCGTGCCGTCGGCTACGCAGGCGAATCCGACACCCCGACCGATCGTGATCACGACGAAGCTTCGGCGGGTCCGACCGAGCCCGTACAGCCTCTGAGCAACGGCGAGCGCCTTCACATCGTTCTCGATGAGAACAGGAATGCCGACGGCCTCGCGCAGGTGGCTCCCGAGAGACATGTTCGTCCAACCCAGTACGTCCGCGTCCACCACACCGACATCGGGACGCTCAACCACGCCAGGCACGCCGACGCCAATGCCAAGAAGTCCTTCTTTCCGAGGTTTGGCAAAAGTCCGCACGGTGGCAACGAGGCGCGACATCGCATCGGGCGCCAGCGCGTCGTAAGACTCCGTGCGCGTGTAGACGACCTGACCATCCAGACGCATGTCCACCAGCACAAGATGGTCGGCGGCGAGCTTCACCCCGACGGCCCTCCCGGCAGTGCTGACGAGACCGAGGAGCTGCCCCGGCCGCCCACCTTCAGAGGGCTCGTATTCGAGCGCCTGGAGAAGGCCCTGTTGCAGGAGGCGTCGCGTCACCTGACTAACCGTTGGCGGACTGAGCTCGAGCTCACGAGCGATGGTGGCGCGCGACGCAGGGCCGCGCTGACCAAGCAGAGCCAGCACCGCCATCCGAGTGAGGTCTCCACCTACGACGCCGTCGCCCTTCATCGCCCATCCTTCGTTTGGGTTGCACAAAAAGGATAAACGAGGGATCGGCCGCACGGGTGTGAACCTTCGGTGACGGATTGCTTGACACCCGACTTCGAGAGGCCTAACTTTGTGTTGCTTAGAAAGATACTCCTACTCTAGGGGCGACGATGGAGCAAAGAATCGGCGGCTCGAAGAAGTCCCTGCAGCGAGCGTTCGAGCGATGATCGCCAAGCAGCGACTGAAGTCCGCCTCTGTCACCTCGCCCCCAAGATCCGACTGCGGTAGTCCCGCTGCAGAGTCCCCGCTGCGGCGGGACTACCGATCGCGGAAGACCAATATCAAGCCTGCTCGCCTAACTCCGCCGTCCGGACTTGGTCAGGCGCGGCACACGTCCGGACGAACGCAGCGCTCCAACGGCTTCGCCGGTCGTGGCTCGTTGCAAAGTACCGCGCCGTCTGGCAGCCACGAGCCTGATCAGGAATTGGACTGGGCGCGACTTGAGTAAGACGTCCGATCAACTGAGTGACGTCAACCCGGAGGCGACCGTACGCGCGAGCGTTGTCTCGATACTGCGGAACCAGGAAGAGAACGGAGCAATCGTCGCTTCACCTGATTTCGCCGAGTATCGCTACTGCTGGTTACGTGACGGCTCGTTCGTCGCTTACGCACTCGACCAAGTCGGCGAGCATGATGCTTCGAGGCGGTACCACGCGTGGGTGAACCAGGCGATCGATGGCATCAGCGAGCTGATCGATCGTGCGATCGAGTGGCATAGATTGGGTAAACCGTTACACCCGGACCATATGCCGCCCGCGCGTTTCGCGCTCGACGGTTCGAACGTCGTCGGCGACGATTGGCCGAACTTCCAAATCGATGGCTATGGCACCTGGTTGTGGTCTCTTGGCCAGCACCTTCTCATCACTGGACAGAGCGTCATCCCGGAGGAATTTCGCAACTCCGTCGAGCGGGTCGGGCGATATCTGGATGCTTTCGCTCTCACTCCATGTTTCGACGTCTGGGAAGAGAGCGGAACGGCTCTACATACCTCCACGCTTGCTTGCGTCTACGGTGGCTTGACTGCCGCGGCACGATTGCTCGACGAGAAAGACTTCGCCGAGCGCGCGCACACCGTTCGATCTCGGCTTCGGGATAGTGCGATGAACTTCGGGCGCTACGTGAAGTCAACCGAGAGCGACGAAGTAGACGCCAGCATCTTGTGGCTTTCGACACCTTTTCGCGTGGTCGAGCCAGACGATCGGAATTTCGCTGAAACGGTCCGCGTGATAGAGGAGCGGCTCAGACTCGACGGTGGCCTTCGCCGATACCCAACCGATACGTACTTCGGAAGCGGAGCGTGGCCGGTGCTCACGGCCTCGATCGGCTGGCATTACCTATCCGTTGGCGACCCGGACGCGGCACGGTTAGCGAGGGACTGGGTGGCTGCCCACTTCGATGAACAAGGGCGGCTTGGCGAGCAGTTCGGGGGCGAGCGGCGCGACCCGGAGCACTACCTCGAGTGGGTTGAGAGGTGGGGTCCTCCAGCGAAGGATCTCACCTGGTCCCACGCCATGTACGTGGTGCTGTGCGCTGCGCTCGCCGGGTCGGATGGGCCTCAAACAGGGTGAGTCAAACAAGCGACGGCAAACCGCCAAATCGCTTTGTCTGGGGGAGGCCCAGGTGGGAAGCAGGCAATGAGGAGGAGGGCAACCAAGGCGGAATCAGAGTCAAGAGTCAAGAGTCAAGAGTCAAGAGTCAAACGGCAGGAGCAAAATACCAAAACAAGGGAGAAGGAATATGAGAACAAGCAGTCCATCTAGGTGGAGAGCCAAGGCGACGGTGCTTTTCGCGGTCGCCACAATCGGGGGCGGCGGAGCACTGATAGCCCTCACCGGGACAGTCAGCTCGGCATCAACTGTGACGCCCAAGACTGCTCACAGCACGGCGACCGTGACGCTTCAGTTCTGGAACGCTTACAACGACGTGACCGAGACTCCTGTGATGAACGGCGTTGTCATTCCGAGCTTTGAGGCCGCCAACCCGGGGATCAAAGTGAAGGATGACACCCTGCCGTACGCTGGTCTCTTGCAAAAGTTCATTGCGGCATCAGCAGCAGGCGACCCGCCCGACCTGATGCGTTCTGACATCGCCTGGGTCCCCCAGCTCGCATCGGAGGGAACGCTGTTGGAGACGTCAGCTCAGCCGTGGTTCAAAGCGGTCGCAGCGGCTGCCGATCCCGGCCCGCTATCTACGAACTACTGGAACGGCGGTTACTACGGACTTCCGGACGACACCAACACCCAGGTCTTCTTCTACAACAAGGCCGACTTCGCGGCGGCTAACCTCAAACCGCCTACGACGTGGAACGAGATGATCGCAGACGCCAAGATTCTCACCATCCCCTCCAAGGGACAGCACGGCCTCGGCGTCGACAGCACTGATATCTGGAACGTCGGCCCGTATGTGTGGACCGATGGCGGTAACTTCACCAACGCAAAGCTGACCCAAGCGACCGGCTTCATGAACGGAGGCGCCACGAGGAATGCTGTCTCCACACTTGTGAGCCTCTACAAGGAAGGTGTCATCGGCAGCGACTTCGTCGGTGGCTCTGGAGCGATCAGCGGAGAGACGGGCTTCCCGAAGGGCGAGTACGCGATGTACCTTGACGGTCCCTGGGCCACGACGACCTACAAGGACGCAGGGTTCACTGGTTATGGCACCTCGGTCATCCCGGCGGGTCCGGGCGGCTCGGTCTCAGTCGTCGGTGGCGAGGACCTCGTCATCGCCAAGGGAGGCAAGAATCTCGCCGACACGATCAAGTTTGTCGAGTTCCTCCAGTCGCCGTACGCTCAGCTTGCCATGGCAAGTGCTGGCGACATGGCAGCGTACAAGACCGACAACAACGCCGAAGGAAACCTGAACCCGGCGCTGCGGATCTTCGCCCAGCAGCTTCTTACGGCTAAAGCTCGCCCAGTGACGGCAGGCTACGGTGAGCTCGACACTGACTTCTCCAACCAGCTGGCTCTCATGCTTGCGGGGAAGGTCTCTGTCACCCAAGGGCTCAACACAGCAGCCCAAGAAGCCAACAAGGCGCTCGCCCAAGCGAGTTGAGTAGACAGACAAACCTCGGGCAGCGCCCGGCGACATTGTCGCCGGGCGCTGCCTCGCGCCATTCCACGCGTCCTCACCGCGTTCGTCGGATCGCGACACCGTACCTCTTGCTCGCGCCGGCGCTAGCCATGTACGCCGTCTTCACCGTCTACCCCATCTACCGCCAATTCGATATCAGCTTCTTCAACTGGCATATCTTCCCGGGAGCGTCGAATCCCTTTGTCGGTTGGTCGAATTACACGGCTATCTTCACCGACCCCGTGGTCCGTACGGCGTCGTTCAATTCGTTTCTCTTCATCGTCATCACGGTCCCGATCCAGATGGCGATCGGTCTGTTCGCTGCCGCAGTTCTCACCGACCGCCTGCCCGGCTCGATGTTCTGGCGGGCGGCCGTCTACGTCCCAGTTGTGACCTCTTGGGTGGTAGTGAGCTGGGTGTTCTCCTATATCTTCGCTTCCCAAGGCGGCATTATGAACGCGGTGGTCGGCTTCTTTGCCGGCCACACCGTGAACATCGACTGGACCGCCCAAACCTGGACGGCAAACGGAGTTATCTGGCTCCTGAGCATCTGGAAGGGTGTTGGCTGGTCGTTCATCATCTTCCTCGCTGCTCTTGACGGAATACCCCGTGAGCTACTTGAGTCAGCTCGTACCGATGGAGCACCCGAGGCCCGTGTTTGGCGCCATGTCGTCCTCCCATCAATCCGCGGCGCGGTCACCTTTGTCACTGTGCTTTTGGTCATAGGTGCCGCGCAGGTCTTCACACAGATCTACGAGATCACCAAAGGCGGCCCCTACGACTCGACCCAGTCACTTATGACCTATATGTACGAGCAGGCGTTTTCTAACTTCGCCTTCGGATACGCGGCGGCCCTGGCATCGCTGCTCGCTGTCGTGCTGTTCGGCTTTAGCGCAGCAGAAATCCGCATTCTTCGACGGCAAGACCTCTGAGAGAGACGAGATCGATGGCGATCGCAATCGAAACCGACGAGGCAAAGGCGGCGGCACCCCTGGCAGGAACCGGGCCGGGCCTCTTTGGGATACGCAAGCGGAACCGGTCGCGCATGGTTATCGCTGTTGTACTGGCGTTGCTTTCCCTCGGTCCGCTCCTCTACATGCTCTCGTTGTCGTTCCAGCCGAACGGTGGCCTCCTCGGGGCGACCGTTCTCATCCCCACTCATCCGACGATCCAGAACTACGTTCAGGCTTGGACCGAAAACAGCTTTAGCCACTACTTCGTGAACAGCCTTTTCGTCGCCATCGCGACGGTTGCGATCACTGTCGTGTTCGCGTCCCTGGCCGCCTTCGCGTTCGCCCGCTACCGGTTCCCGCTAAAGGAGCTGATCTTCTACATCTTCCTGGCCAGCCTCGCGGTACCGAATCTGCTTCTGCTCATTCCTCAGTTTCTTCTCATGGACAGGCTCCACTTGCTTAACTCGCTTGTTGGGCTCGTCCTTCTCTATGTGGCCTCGAACCTTCCATTCACAATCTTCCTACTGCGCGGTTTCTTCGAAGCAATACCGCGCGAGTACGAGGAATCATTCCGCCTGGAAGGCGCCGGGACGCTGCGGGTGCTCGTCAGCTTGATCGTGCCACTGTCGCTGCCGGCAGTCGCGGTGGTATCGATGTTCATCTTCAGCGCATCCTGGGACGAGTTCCCAATTGCCCTTACGATGATCAACTCCGCGTCGAATTACACGCTCCCCGTTGGGTTGGCAGACTTCATCGGCGTGCATACGATCGAATGGGGTCCTTTCTTTGCGGCTTCGGTCATCGCCACAGTGCCAGTCATCGTGGTCTTTCTCATCTCCCTTCGCTGGTTCCGAAGTGGGGTGTCCCTCGGTGCCATCCGCTGAGGCGCAGTCCGCGGACGCCCGGGATCACGGAGCTTGGGCGGACTGTATGAAAAGGCGAGAAGCCGCAACCCTGCCAGGCCTCGTTAGGCGAGGAAAGGAGTCTTAGATGAACGACGAGGGCGGCCCCATCGCCGACGAGGATCACGAACAGCGCTTTGCGGACGTGCGCTCCTTCTACAGGACCGATGAAGAAGTGTCTCTGCGGGCTTTGCCGGCAGGTACCTCCCATGTCGTCGCCTGTCGCACCACGGGCGAGCTAGTCCAGGCCGAGCTGGGTCTCGTTGCGCGCTTTGGAACGCTTCGTGCTGGGACTTACGCCTTGCAAGCTTTGGATGCCAAAGGAGGCTTACTCGCTGAAGAACTGACGACGGTCGCCGCCCACCAGGGAGAACGCCCCGTGCACGGCTTCGCAACGTCGTTCCAAGCTGAGGACATCCCGGCCGTACTCGCTTGGCACAGGGCGCTTCGAACAACCGTCGTCCAGGTATACGACTGGATGGCGAGCTACACCGAGCCGCTCGGTCCGTCCAGCGGCTGGAACGACCCCTCGAACCGTCCGGTCTCCTTGGAGGCTTTGCGGTCTTTGGCCGCGGGGCTTGATGAGCTCGGGGCTGTCGCTCACGCCTACGCACCCGTGTACGCCGTCGGTAACGCCTTCGCATCAGCCCATCCCGAGACGCTCATGTACCAGGGAGATGGAAACGCCATTCGATTTCTTGACCAGATCGTGCTGGCTAATCCCGGCAACCTTGAGTGGCAGCGACACTTCGTGGCCGCGTACGGATCGGCTGCCGACACGATCGGGTTCCGCGGCTTCCACGTCGACACCTACGGCTACCCACGCATCGCCCAGGACTCGGCTGGCGATCCCATCGACCTGCGCCGTGCTTACGAGTCGTTCCTCAGGTTCCTACGTGCCGCCCGCCCCAGTGATCTGATCAGCTTCAACCAGGTGAATGGTGTGCCTTCGGGGGCGCGCCTGCCGGAGGGACCCGGGTTCCGCTACTGCGAGGTATGGCCTCCCAACAACGGGTGGCGCCACCTTGAGGGGCTGCTGGACCGAAGTTCAGGCGAAGCGGGACTTCGTGCCCCGGACGAACGTGGTTGCGTGACACGCGGCAGCTTGGCTTGCTACCCGCCCGTGTGGGGAATCGACGCTCCGACCGGGCCAGTTCAGGGCGTCGAGCGCGAAGCGTCCTTGCGGACGGTCTTGTCCACCGAGGCTATCGCCACTTGCCTTGGGGCGAGCGTTCTGATGTATGGCGATCGAACTGCGGTGCTCTGCGACCCGTACTACCCGAAGCACGCCCGCCTGACTGCAGAGGAGGCGGGGAAAGTGATCGCCTGGCGTCGCTTCGCCCTTCGGTGCAGAGATCTGTTTCTCGAGGGTGAGGACACCACCTGGTACGAGATCGGCGACGAGAACGGGGCGGTATCTGTGGAGGCGACTGTTCCGGTCAGCCCAGAGCCGGTTGGCGGCTCATTGTTTGCCCGCGTTGTCCACGGCGAGGACCTCGTTACGGTTGCAGTGCTCGACTTAAGCGGTAGCCGGAGCGGACGATGGTCAGAGCCAACCCAGGCCGGGAGCGTGGCGTCGGTTACCCTGCGGGTGCTCCTTGATCACCCGGAGAAATGGAGCGCGGAAGCTGCCGTGCTCGGTGCCGGAGACGACCAGTTCACCCGGCGCGCCGGCAGGGAGGTCCCGCACCGTCAAGGCCGCGCCCTCGAGGTGCGGCTTCCCCTCGTCGCCGGCTGGTCCGTCTTGCGCCTGAGGCGATCGTGATCACTTCTATTCTTACAGGTCTCGGAATGAATCGTCAGACCGCTCGCACCTCGCGCGGCTGTCGTGACGACTCCTCATGCGGAAAGGGACGCGGCTGAGGCCGTGGCATCGATCAGCCTTGAGGACGTGACTAAGGTTTATTCGAACGGCTTCGAGGCCGTCCACCGTCTAGACCTCCACATCCGAGATGGAGAGCTATTGGTGGTGGTAGGCCCGTCGGGATGCGGGAAAACGACCGTGCTTCGGATGATCGCTGGTCATGAATTCGTGACGTCGGGGACCATCCGCATCGGTGAGGACATCGTGAATGACGTCTCACCAAGAGATCGTGACATAGCGATGGTCTTTCAGAACTATGCCCTGTATCCGCAGATGACCGTAGCCCAGAATATCGGCTTCCCGTTGCGCATGAAGAAACTTCCAAAGGGCGAGATCGACACACGAGTAAGAGAAGCAGCGGGCGTACTCGGCATCATCGAATGGCTCAACCACAAACCCGGTCAACTTTCCGGAGGGCAGCGACAGCGCGTAGCCATGGGTCGGGCGATCGTCCGGGAACCGAGAGCGTTTTTGATGGACGAGCCGCTCTCCAACCTCGACGCCAAGCTCCGCGTCCAGATGCGCGCCGAAGTTGCCCGAGTGCAAAGACGCATCGGAGTAGCGACCCTCTACGTAACTCACGACCAGACGGAGGCGATGACCTTAGGAGACCGAGTAGCTGTTCTCCGCTCCGGAGTACTTCAGCAATGCGACGTTCCCCAGGTGCTTTACGACCGACCAGCCAACATATTCGTAGCAGCCTTTATCGGCTCGCCCGCTATGAATCTGCTCGAGGGGGGCCTATCGACAGATATAGGCTCGCTCACCCTTGGCACCCAATACATCACCCTGCCACAAGACTTGCTTGTCGAGCGCCCCGGTCTCAAGCGCTATGGGGGACGGAGAGTTGTGGTCGGGATAAGACCCGAGGACCTTGCGGCGGCGGACAGCGCGCATCCGGGCCAACTCTTAACGGGCCAGGTCGAACTCGTGGAGGCGCTGGGATCGGAGATCCTCGTTCATTTCGCCATCGACGCACCTGTCGTTCGGGCCGAGAGCCGCCAATCCGATGATGAGACCACTGCGCGAACGGGCAGGCTCAGTGCCCCTGTTGCCTGTATCGCGCGACTAGACCCACGCCAATCCGCACAAGCCGGCAAGCTTTTCAGCTTCTCGGTGTCCGCGAATCAGCTGGAGCTGTTCGACCTGGATACTGGATTGGCGATCAGGGAGTAAGTCCGTGAAGTCAGGCCTTGTAAGGACAGACTCCCACTGGCGTGAATCGGAAAACGATGCTCTACCAAGACAAGGACGTCACAACACCCACCAACATTGGAGACACGTCATGAAACTGATCATCAGCGTCGCTGCGGCGCTCGGTGTCGCCTCGCTACTGTGTGCCGCGTGCGGAGGTACGACAAGCCCTCCCAACACGACCACGCCAACCAGCGCTCCGACGACTATGGCACCGACGACTACTGTCGCTCGAACAGCGACAACGAAGCGGGAGGCAGCGACCTTTCTCGAGATCATTGCCCCATTCAATGCCGCGACAACCAGAATCGACCTCAGCGGCGCGAAGCCGATGACGACTGCTGAGCTGCAGGTTTTCCTAGCCCCGCTCGCAAAGGCGAGCAACACTCTGGTCAGCGCGATCCTGAGTGCCGCATTCACTGGTCTCGCAGCCACACCAGCACGAACGATGGCTATTGCCGCTGAAGCGGTCGTCGCTGACATCGGGTCGGTGACAGCATCTAATTGGTCTTCAGAAGAGCCCGTAATCGCTCGCGACGAGGCGACCGTGGGAAAGGAAGATCGCCTCGTGCGCGCCGACCTAGATATCCCTGCGACCAGTTAGTGGTCCGGGCTAGCCGGTATCGGAAGCAATCTTAGAGCCACAAGTTCCGGGCTAACAATCGATGCTCCGGAGGTCTCGGGCGGACAGGATCCTGTGAGCAGCACCGGCGAGCAACACCGACCACTCCCAGGGCTCTCGCACCACCCAATGTCTCCGTCTCGTAGGTCGGTTCTCGCCGCAATTTTTGGCGTCACGGGTTCACAAATACTCAGCCCAGCGCTTCGAAGAAAGGTGTGCTCCTCGGCGTCCTTGGCCGACGAGCAAGCAGCAGCTCGGCCAGCACCCGCCGACCGACAGAAACCACATGCGTGTCATTCTCGCAAGACATGTTGGGGCCACGCCTGCACGCTGAGACCACGGCCTAGCCTGTTGTCTGTGCTGTCGACACTCTGAGTGTTCGTTGCCAGGCAGCGTGAACGCTGCAAGTAAGGCCGTCTCGGTCGCGCCGGGTCCTACCCGTCGGGTAAAGAGCCTGGTCACGCAAATTTTGGCGGCCGACCGCCTGTTCTCGACATCCCAAGCGCACGTGCCACGGTCCGGAGCTGTCCGCGGAGATCGGCCTACAAGAAAGATCTCAAACACCCCTTGACACTGCCGAGTGCTGATGTCACGGTTTGCACAGCGAAGGAAGCGTCGATTTTCAGCCCTTACATGGTCGCTTGGGCTGTTAGGAGCGAATAGCGAACCCGTTCCCCGCTCGGTAGTGAAGGTCTGTCAAAACTTACGAGCAAAGTGAACGGGAATGGCGAAATTTCCCCGCTTTCAAGGTCGCGCAGCGTCGACAAGTCCCAGCCGGACGCGCGCCTCCCCGCCCCTGGAACCGTCCGTGCCGGTCGTGCGCAAACCTGCAGCTCAGGGTCGAGACAGCCGAGGGCATCGCCGAGGTCCGAGGGAGCGTGCCCGGTTCGCCCTGCGTCTTGTCCTCATCGTGGCCGTCGCAGCTGTGTGGGGTCACGACACCGGAGCCGCTGCGGCGGATCTCCTAGCCCCCAAGCCCGAGACGCTGCAACAACTGTTGGCCAACACGGCACAGCACAACACAGCCCAGCAGGCACGCGTGATCGCCGAGCCCTATTACGTCGTCTCGCCCCCGCACGTCGTGGCGGTCCGGTCCCGATGACCGAGGCCGCGTTCGAGAACGAGCTTCGCCTCGTGGAACAAGAGATCCTCAAGCGCTATGACCGCCGCGCAAGCACAGACCGACGTGTGTCCGCAGTTCATGTACCGGTCGATTTCCGCCTCTACGGTCGTCGGCGTGGCGACGAAGATGCGCCATCGTTCCCAGACCGTCCACCGCAACTTGGTGGTGAGCATCAGGCCGGTACCTAGCACCCTCCCTTAGTAGGGGTCTGCGAAACGATCGGCCAAAGTCTCTTCCGAGCGGGATATGAGGCGAGGGCGTAATGTCGCCGCAGACAAACGTAAGGGGGGCAATGTCCAAGTACCTTCTGGAAGCCAAGTACGCGACGGCATCAAGGCAGTCAGGGGAAGGGCGGCTCGGCCCGTATCGCCGCTGCCAAGGAGGTGATCGAAAGCGTCGGTGGCAAGCTTGAGTCGTTCTACTTCAGCCTCGGCCACACTCATGCCTACATCGTTGCCGACTTCCCGGACAACGAGTCTGCCGTCGCCGTCTCGTTGGCAGTATCTACAGGAGGCGGAGTCACGGTACGAACCGTGCAGCTCTTCGCAGGAGCCGAGGTTGACGCAGCCGCGAACAAGAAGACGACGTACCGACCGCCGGGGAGCTGAGCGGCTTCTTACAAGCGGCGACCTATGCCGCGAGGTGCACCGCTCCCGCTTCGCTCAGAGCGTTCGCAAGTACCGGGCGGCCAATTTGCCGCTCGCGATCTTCTTCTTTAGAACCGCGTTCGCCGCGGTGCGCGTGCTGTCGAAAGCTCCGTTTCGCGAGTTGCGGCGACTCACGGCCCGGCTGATACGGGCAGCTCACGACTTCGGCGCAAGCTCGTCGATGAGCTGCCACAGCATCTGCACGTGACGCTCCTTCGTCCAGGTGCCGCCGATGCAGCAGCGGATGACGTAGTGGCCACCTAGGCGCGTGTGGCTGAGAAAGACGCGACCAGAGGCGTTCAGATCGGTGAGCAAGGCCGACGACACCTCGTCACCGGCCAGGTGACGGAAGCAGGTCAGGTTCAACCTCGGCGGGGCCGAGAGTGCAAAACGACCATCCGTAGCCACGAGCGTGGCGAATTGCTCCGAGAGCCGCACGTGCTCGCGCACGTGCCGCCGCAAGCCCTCGGCTCCGTAGGAACGGAGGACGAACCAGAGCTTGAGAGCCCTGAAGCGCCTGCCCAGCGGTACCTGCCAGTCTCGGTAGTCGATCACCGAGCCGGAGTCGCTGGCGTCGTTGCGAAGGTACTCCGGCGTGATCGAGAGGGCATCGATGAGACTTGACCGGTCTGCCACGTAAAAGCAGTCGCAGTCGAAGTTGGTGAGTAGCCACTTGTGCGGATTGAAGGCATAGCTGTCGGCGAGCTCGAGCCCGTCGTGTTGCGACCTGAGCTCGGGACAGACGGCTGCCGAACCGGCCATGGCAGCGTCGACGTGTAGCCATACCCGTTCGGCTGCGCAGAGCTCGCCGATGTTGCGAACCGGGTCGAAAGCCATCGAGGAAGTCGTGCCGACGGTCGCGACCACACAGCAGGGGGTAAGCCCGGCGAGGCGGTCGCGCCGCATGGCCGACTCGAGGGCGGCTACGTCCATCTTCGAATTCCTCGTCAACTGGGATGAGACGCACGTACGGCCGGGAGAACCCGGCGACGCGAGCCCCTTTTTGCACAGAGGAGTTGGCCTCAGACGAGGTGTACACACAGAGGTCGCTCAGCGACGCGCCGGCGTTGATGGCCCTCTCTCGAGCAGCGAGCAGCGCACAAAGGGTCGCCGACGACGCACTGTCTTGGATGACGCCGCCACCGTCGGACTTCGAAGTGAACCGACCAGGCAGGTCGAGCAATTGTGCCATCCAGTCCAGCATGACGGTCTCGATCTCAGTGCAGGCAGGGCTCATGGCCCACACCATCCCGTTGACGCCGAGGCCGGCCGCGACAAGCTCACCGAGGATGGCTGGCGGCGAGCTGTTCGCAGGAAAATAGCCGAAGAATCCCGGGGCCTGCCAGTGCGTCGTCCCAGGCAGCACGATCCGTTCGAGGTCGGCGAGCACTGCCTCAAAGGGCTCCGGTTCCTCAGGTGCAGCCGTTGGTAACAAGGCCGCGATCTCACCGGGGAGCGTCCGGGCGAGGACAGGGAAGCTCTCGAGCCCGCTCAGGTAGTCCGCCACCCAGTCGACGGTCCTGTGACCGTGCCTTTTCAGGTCGTCGGGAGTGACCAGGAACGAGGCCGGCTGCGTCATTGGTTGCTCGGGCCGCGTGCTCGCAGAGCAAGCCCGGTTCCCCTTCCTCCTCTTCTCCCGCTCGCCTGGTCCCCGTTTACAGGACGCACATTGCCTGATGCTACGGCTTGCGGCGCTGGGCCGCAGGAGCCGCCAGCCAATCGCTCCGTCCGGCAAATCGGGCCGTTGTCCCCTTAGACTGAGGACCGCCGACGTGGGACCGTGATCGATGGGATCCCGGATGTCGAGGAGGTACCACGATGGATGTGAAAGCCGGAGATCACCTTGTGGTCCGGGGTCATACAGTTGACCGACCTGACCGGAACGCCGAAGTGCTGAAGGTGCTCGGCCCGGACGGCGGCCCGCCTTACCAGGTCCGCTGGAGCGAGGATGGACACGAGGGCCTCTTCTTCCCGGGCTCAGATACCTTGGTCGAGAAGGCCGCCAAGCCCGCCAAGGTTGTCAAGGCAGCCAAGGTTGTCAAGGCAGCCAAGGTTGTCA
The DNA here is from genome assembly GCA_963779425.1 of uncultured Acidimicrobiaceae bacterium. Taxonomy (GTDB): domain Bacteria; phylum Actinomycetota; class Acidimicrobiia; order Acidimicrobiales; family Bog-793; genus Fen-455. Next base: position 707,918 of record CAVZYD010000007.1, on the reverse strand, counting down.
AGGCAGCCAAGAAGCAGAAGTAGCCTCGACCGGCTGGTATTGGACGGTTCGGAGGACCATCCCCCGCTAGGCCGGCCCGAGGACGGGTTCGAGTGCGGACTGTTCGCGAACTCCGATCAGGCCGAGGTCGGTGATCGCGTAGTCGGGGATCGATGTGATCTCGAGGAACATCAAGTAGCCGAACGCGGTCGGCAGCTGGCAGCCGAGGGCGCGAGCCGCTTGGTCGAGTCGTGCCTCAGCCGCGGCCATGGTCTCGACGTCGATGTCGGCGACGATGCCGCCGACGGGAAGCGGCAGAGCCTCAACTACGGCGCCGCCTCCGGTGACTGCGAGCCCCCCTCCGAGGCGTATCACCTCGTTTATGGCCAAAGCCATGTCGGCTGGGTTCGTGCCTACACAGATGATGTTGTTGTCGTCCGGGGCGGCGCTGGTCGCGAGCGCACCGGAACTGAGCCCGAAGCCGCAGACAATGGCGACGGGTACCTGCCCGGTCTTTCCATAACGCTCGACCACGGTCACATAAAGGGCGTCCTGATCCAGGTCCGCCTGCACCCCGCCATCGATCACAGGCAAGACCACATCCCGGCGGCGGCGCACGAAGGGGACCTCGCGGTCCATCTCCATGGCGAGCACCCGGACGGGGGAGGCGCAGACGGTGGGCATGCGGATCTCGTCCGGGCGAAGCGGGGCTCGCTTCATCGTGTTGAGCAACGCCGGTCCCCGCGCCGGCGCCTGCGGCGGGTGCGTCGTGCGTTGTCCTTCGGCAACCAGGACACCTTTCGAGATCACCCTCTCCACGACGAAACTCGCCGGGTCGTCGACAACGAGCACGTCTGCAGCCCTGCCGGGACAGATCGAGCCGACCAGGTGATCGATCCGGTACATCTGAGCCGTGTTGATGGTCGCCATCTGGATGGCTGTGACCGGGGGTATCCCGGCCTTGATGGCCATACGTACGAGCCGGTCGAGGTGCCCCCCACCGAGAAGGCTCGTGGCCGTCACGTCATCGGTGCAAAAGCCGACCCGGCCCGGATTGGCCCCAAGCCGCGTCACGACCTGGATGTTCTCCTCCATGAAGTGGGCGACGGCCGACTCGCGCACCATCACGTACATGCCGGCACGCATCTTCGCCAGGACTTCTTCGGCGCTGTAGCTCTCGTGGTCGAGACGTATGCCGGCGGCAGCCAGCACGCCGATGGTGGCCTCGCTCGCCATCGGAGCACAACCGAAGACCGGCAGACGGTTCCGGGCGGCCATCTCGATCACCGCGAGCACCTCCGGGTCACGGTTGGTGATGAACTCGGTGACCGTCTCCCAGACTCCGAAACAATCGGGCCACTTCTGGGCGATCTCGTGGACGTCAGGACCGAGCCGGAATCCGACGTTCGTCTCGGGAATCGTGTACGGAACCTTGTAGGGGGCCGCCCAGAACACCTTCATCGGGCTCGCCTCGGCTTCGGAAAGGGCGTCTCGCACACCTTCGAGGCCCGCCACCGCGTAGGTCTGGTCGAGCCCGGAGACCGCACTGGTGGTCCCAAAACGGACCACTGCGTCGGCGAACATGGTTATGGAGAGCTTGCTGCACTCGATGTGAAGGTGACCGTCGATGAGGCCCGGCACCAGGTACCTGCCGGTCACGTCGATGACCGTCGTGTCCGGTCCTGTTTGCGCTCCGACGTCGCCCACGGCGGCAATGAGATCGCCGGTAACGGCCACGTCGGCCCGGTATATCTCGCCCGTGGCCACATTGACCAACTGCCCGCCGGCCAAAACGAGGTCGGCCTTGCGCACTCCCTCGGCTGCGTCGATCTTCTCTCGTAGATTCACGGCTCTCCTTTACTGCTCAGTTGAGCTAGGGCTCGAAGACGACTCCCTCATCGGCCGCCGTCATGAGGCTGGTTGATCTCACGCGCCACCGAGCTGGTCCTGCTCCGGGGCTGGTGGGATGGCCCGCTCGGGATCTCGTGAAGGACTTGTCTGTCCGTAATAGGCGCCGCTGCCATGCTTGCGCAAAAAATGGCGGTCGAGCAGCTGGGAGTTGACGGGCCGCAAAGACGGATTAAGGCCGAGCGAGATCTGCGCCATGCGAGCTATCTCCTCGACGACCGCGGCGTGCAGGACGGCCTTTGCGGCATCGTTCCCCCAAGTGAACACGCCATGGGACGCGACAAGGACGGCGGTCATCTGCTCGGCGTCAAGGGTTTGGAACGTCTCGGCTATGACCCGACCCGTTTCCTTCTCGTAGGCGCCGTTTATCTCTTCGTTGGTGAGCTCGCGGCTGCAGGGCACCGAGCCCCGGAAGTAGTCCGCGTGCGTCGTCCCGTAACACGGGATCGCCCGCCCAGCCTGTGCCCAGCTCGTCGCAAAGGTCGAGTGCGTGTGGACAACACCACCCGCGCTCGCGAACGAACGGTAGATCTCAAGATGTGTCGGCGTGTCCGACGACGGCTTAAGGCCCTCCAGATGAGCGCCCGATCCGAGCGACACGACAGCCATGTCCTCGGCCGAGAGCTCACCGTAGGGCACGCCGCTCGGCTTGATCACGACAACGCCCAGCTCGCGGTCGACACCACTGGCGTTCCCGAAGGTGTCGAAGACGAGCCCGCGCTCGACAAGGTCGAGATTCGCCTGCAGAACGGCTCGTTTCAGGTCCGCGGTTGTCACGTCGTCCTCCTGCGCATTGGTGTCCCGAGGCTGGCCGGCGCGGGGCTCGGTCGCGCCGGGCAAGATAGGGCCATGAGCACTCTGACACTAGGCACGGAAAGCGCGGGCGGGGTAATTCTCGACCTGGACGGGACGCTCGTGGACAGCGTCTACCAGCAGGTGGTCGCTTGGCGACGGGCGCTCGACGACTGCGGGATCCAGCTCTCGGTCTGGAAGATCCACCGCCGGATCGGCATGAGCGGTGATTTGCTCATCAACGCCTTGGTCCGAGAGACCAACCGGCCCATCGACGAAGGTCTCGTGGACGACCTGCGCAAGCGCTACTCGATCGCATACGCCGAGGAGCGCTTGAGCGTCCGGCCGCTCCCGGGCTCCGCGAGCTGATCGAGGCCCTCATATCGGACGGTGTTGCCTGGGCCATCGCGACCAGCAGCCGGGCGGCCAACGCCGCGCCGGCGCTCGAGATGCTCGGGGTACCCCACGACGCCGTGGTCGTCACGAGCGAGCAGGTCCGCCATGCCAAGCCGGATCCCGACCTGTTCATCAAGGCTGCCGAGCTCTTGGGCGTCGACCTGCGCCAGAGCATGGTCGTCGGGGACAGCGTCTGGGACCTGTTGGCGGCCCGGCGGGCGGGGGCCCTTGGCGTCGGGCTGCTCTCAGGTGGTTACGGGCGCGAGGAACTCGAGCGTGCCGGGGCCTACCGCGTCTACGACGACCCGCTGGACCTGCACAACCACCTCGACGAAGTCGGGATCCGGCGCGCCCTTTGAACCCGCGCCAGGGCTGGTTCGCAGGGCTGCGCTTAACGGTTCACCGCCGGCGGGGCGACGACTGAGGCGAGGCCCGACGACTTGACTCGGTCGGCCCACGAGAAGACCTTCTGGTTCTTAGTTTCTGAGCACTCGAACGCGGTGATCCTGTCTCGTTCGTCCCTATGAGGCCCGATTCAGGCCGAGATGCTCTCGAGGTTCGCCGCCTCGGCAAGACGCGCCAGCCACGGGCGGGCGCGCAGGCGATCGAAGATGACCTGTGCCTGTGCGAGAAGCGGAGCAGCCTCAGAGGCCCTTGCCCGGGCGAGGAGCCATTCGCCTTGCTCGAGCAAGGTGACTGCGACCCAGAACGGCATGGAAAGCTCGCGGAAGGCTGCCACCGCGGAAGAAAAGCCGGCGTCTTCGTCGACCGAAGACAGCTTGGCACGGAACCTCGCCGTCTGAGCCAGAAGGAACGGCGATGTCTCTCCGGGACGTAACCGCTCGAGGTCCGAGACGAGCTCCTCGGCCTTCGCCTTGTCCACGAGCATGGTGGCTTCGAGTTGCACGACCAGGCCGAGCTTCACAGAGCCCGCCACGCCGAGCTCTTGGCGGGCCTGCACCGCCCTCGCCGCTGCTGAGAGAGCCGCCGCGACGTCGCCTTCGGCGAGCACCAGCAACGCCTCGGCCCAGGCGTAGGCCGAGCGCGTTTGCAGTTCCTCGGACTCCTTCATGCTCGAGGTGGTCTCCAACAGCTCGCGGGCGATCTCGAGCTTGCCCTGGTGCACATAGATCGGTACGGCATAAAGAAGTCGAGCACCGAACGTCCCGATCAGGCCTCCCGAGCGTTGCAGCTCCTCCATGATCTCCAAGGCTTCGTCCCACTCACCGGTTTCTGTCATCTGCATCGCCTCGCCGGCGAGGATCCAGCGCTCGAATCCACGGTCGCCCACCCGCCGGGCGAGTTCTAGTGACAGGCTCTGCAACTCCTTGGCCTCCGCGTACCTGTCGTTTCCGAAAAGGAAGGCTGCGAGGTTGTTGTAGGCGCGCAGAGCCGCGGCTGACAGGTCGTTGTCGAGAGCCACCTTGAGGGCATGGCGCATGAGCGCCATTGCCTCTTCCAGGCGACCCTGGAACTCCAGCAGGACAGCTTTGGTGTTGAGGGCTTGGGACAACTGCTCTGGCAGGCGGAGGCGCTCGGCGAGGACGAGGGCAAACTCGACCCGCGCCGCTGCGAGGTCGTGCGTACCACTGAAAAGATGAAGCCGCGCAAGTTGGGCCGCCAGTGTGGCGAGGTCTGCGTCGGGCTCTTCGTCGGCGAGGAGGGAGAAGGCCCGCTCCATCCGCTCGATGCCTTGCTCAAGGCGCTCCTGGAGAAAATCGACCTCACCGAGGCGGGCAGACACGCGGGCGCTCGCGTGAGTCTCGCCGATCGCGTCCAGAGCCGAGATCGCTGCCTCGAAGTGTGCTCTGGCGTCGTCAGTGAGCACGGCGACGAGCGCCATCTGGCCGGCGCGCTCGTCGAGGGCTGCCCGGCTGCGCGCGTCCTCGGACAGCTCGAGCGCGAGCTCGAAGTAGCGTTGCGCCCCTTCCGCGACCGCGAGGGCAGCGGCGCGTTCGCCGGCTCGCATGAGAAACCTCCTCGCCTTGGCCTTGACGTCCTCGGCGTCGGGCGCACCGGGAGCGAGCTGGTACGCCTCGAGGTAATGCGAGGCCACGACTTCGACGATCTCGTCTTCGTCACTCGCCCACGCCTCGAGGAGGTGAGCAGCGACAGCGAGATGCTTTTGCTTGCGGTCGCGTTTTGGGAGCGTCTCGTAGGCGACGGCTCGGACGAGGTCCTGTAAGAAGGCGTACTGGCCCCGGTCGGGAGAACGTGGGTCGGCCTGGAGGGAGATGACCTCTTTTCGCACGAGCGAGGAAAGCAGTTCATCGAGCGTCTCTTGCGCCTCGCCGAGCAGGGCTGAGAGCGACTCTTTGCTGAAGGTCTTGCCCACTACAGCTGCCTCTTGAAGGAGGCGCCGTTCTTTCGGGGAGAGCCCGTCGAGGCGAGCCGCGATCAAAGCCTGCAAGGTCTCGGGGATGTCGAGGGCTCCGATCGGCCCGGTCGGCTCGTAGCGGTCTCCCGCACGCACGAGCAGGCCCCTGTCGATGAGCATGCGCACGGTCTCGACGGCGTAGAGAGGTACGCCCTCTGCGCGAGCGAGGATGCGGTCGCAAACGTCCTCGGGAAGGCCCGGCACAAGCCCCGTGACAAGCTCGTGCATGGCCGATTGGGAGAGCGACTCGAGGTAGATGGACGTGAAGTTCCGCCGTCCCGCGCCCCAGTTTGGCCGGCGCTCGACAATATCTGGGCGGGACAGGGTTAGGACGAATATGGCGTGGTTTCTAGACCAGTCGAGCAGGTACTCGACGAAGTCGAGAAGCGAGGAATCCGCCCACTGCATGTCCTCAAAGGACATCACGACCGGGTGCATCTCCGACAGACGCTCGAAAAAGAGCCGCCAAGCGGCGAACAGGTCCTCCTTGTCCCGAGCGGTCCGTTCTTCAAGTCCGAGCAGATGGGCGAGACGTGGCTCGACCCAGCGACGTTCCTCGGGATCGCGAATGTGTTCTTCGACGGTGGTGTGCAGTTTGGCGGCTGCCGAGGTTGGGTCTTCCGCCTCGACGATCCCCGCCCTGCTCCGGACCATCTCCGCGAGCGCCCAGTACGCGACCCCCTCTCCGTAGGAGAGGCAACGTCCCCGGTGCCAGCTGAACAGGTCCGACAACCCGTCCATGTACTTGTAGAACTCCCAGGCCAGCCGGCTCTTCCCGATGCCTGCGATGCCCGTCACCGAGACGAGGTGGGCCCGCTGCTCCTGGGCCGAGGCGTGAAAGAGGTCCTTGACCAAACGGAGTTCGCGGTCGCGCCCGACAAAGGGGGCTTCTAGGCCTTCTGACTTGAGCGCACCACCGACGCCGGCGACAACCCTTAGCGCCTGGTAGAGGTGGACCGGCTCGGCCTTTCCTTTGAGGGAGTGGGCCCCGGCGTCGAGGTAGGCGACCGAAGCGGCTGTCGCCCGCTTTGTCGCCTCGTCGACATAGCAGCACCCCGGTGGGGCGGCCGACTGGATACGGGCCGCGGTGTTCACCCGGTCGCCGATGACAAGGCCCTCCTCGGCCGTCTCGGTCGTGGCCGCGCCACCCGTCACGACCCCGACGCGGGCGCGGAGCTCCGTGCTGTGCTCAACGCCGTAGCCGGCGACTGCCGAGACGAGCTCGAGCCCGGCGCGAACGGCCCGTTCCGCGTCGTCTTCCTTCGCGACGGGCGCGCCCCAGACCGCCATGACGGCATCGCCGATGAACTTCTGCACGACACCTCCGTAGCGACCGACGATGGCACGGGCGAGTTCGAAGTAGCCGGAAAGGACCTCGCGGACCTCTTCGGGGTCCCGGTTCTCCGAGTAGGGCGTGAAGCCGACGAGGTCGCAAAACAGCACCGAGACATGACGAAGCTCGGTGCCCGGGCCAGCTACTGACTCCGGGGCCTGTGCGGTGGCGTTGAGTCCGCTCAGTGCGGGCGAAATGAGCATTGTGCCGCACTGGCCGCAGAACTTTGCACGCGATGGGCGGGCTGTCCCGCAGTTCGGACAGGCGAATGCCAGTGGTTTGCCGCACTCGAGGCAGAACCTGCCCTCTTGCGGGTTCTCGCCTCCACACGCCGGGCAGTTCATCGTCCACCCCCCTCCCCTGTTCCTTCGAAAGATTACGACCCCTCCGGTTACGACGCACCACCTCCGCTGGCTGTTCCCCGGTCCCCTCTGGAGCCGGAGCGCCTTCGGCCCTCGTGCTCCCCCTCGCGCTTCGTATACGGACCTTCCCCGCAGGTAGGTAGCGCGGGAGGCAACTGGTTCAGCGTCTGAGCAATCGGAGCACCCAGCCATGACGGAGGTCGAGAATGCTCGTGCAACCCGCCCCTGATGTCAACCCCGAAGATGACTACCCAAAGCCTTCGCCGCTGGCTTCGCGGCTGTGGCTTCGCGTCGAGCCCTGGCATGACCGAGTAATCGACGAGGTCGGCTACGACGCTCGCTCTGTTTATGTCGAGACATTCTGGTTACCAGTGCTCGGACCTTCGACCACCTGGCTGATACGGCACTTCGCGATTCGCCTCGAAGGCTCACCAGAAGGCGTCGAGCTCGAGGTACAGGACACGGCTCGCTCCCTCGGCCTCGGAGAGCGGCTCGGCCCGAACTCCCCCTTTGCCCGGACGGTTAAACGCTGCGTCGACTTCGAGATGGCCCAATGGCGTGGGCCCCAGCTGCTGGCGGTTCGGCTCCGGCTCCCTCCTTTGGCCCGCCGGCACCTTCGACGGCTGCCAGAGTCCCTTCGGACCCGTTACGAGAGCGCCCAGATAGGCTCGTTGCCCAGTGAGCACCTCCAAGAGCTATCTCGAGACGGCGCGCGAGCGCGTCGTGATCTATGACGGCGCGACCGGGACCAACCTGCAGCTTCGCGAGCTCGAGCGCGCGAGACTTCGGCGGCGAGGCGCTCGAGGGCTGCAACGAAATGCTCTGCGTCACGCGTCCAGACGTCGTCCGGGAGCTGCACCGGTCATTCCTGGATGTCGGCGTCGACGTCGTCGAGACGAACTCGTTCGGCTCATTGCCCCTCGTGCTCGCCGAGTACAAGATCGCCGAGCGGGCCGAAGAGCTCGCCCGCGCCTCGGCCCGCTTGGCCAAGGAGGTCGCGAGCGGTTACTCGACAGCCGACCGGCCGCGCTTTGTCGCCGGGAGCATGGGACCCGGCACCAAGCTCCCCACTCTCGGCCAGGTCAGCTTCACCGAGCTACGGGACGGCTATGAGGTGCTCGCCCGTGGCCTGCTCGACGGCGGTGCCGACCTTTTCTTGATCGAGACCTGCTACGACCTGCTCCAGGCCAAGGCGGCCATTCAGGCCGCGCGACGCGCCATGCGCTACGTGGGCCGCGAGGTGCCGATCCAGGTGCAGGTGACGATCGAGCTCACCGGCCGGATGCTGCTCGGCAGCGAGATCGGCGCGGCGCTGTGCACGCTCGAGGCGATGAAGCCCGACGTCATCGGCATGAACTGCGCCACGGGCCCAGTCGAGATGTACGAAGCGCTGCGCTATCCTCTCCGGCCAGGCGCGCACTTTGATCTCGGCGCTGCCCAATGCGGGCCTGCCTTCGGTCCTCGACGGCAAGATGCACTACGACTTGACTCCTGACGCGCTCGCCGAGCACCTGTCCGTGTTCGTAAGCGAGCTCGGGGTCTCGATCATCGGCGGCTGCTGCGGGACCACTCCCGAGCACCTCGCCAAGGTCGTGAAAGCCTGCGCGGATCTCGAGCCCGGCGCCGCGATCGCCGATCTACGAGCCTTCGGCCGCCTCGCTCTATGTGGCGGTGCCCTTCGAACAGGAGCTGTCGTTCCTCGTCATCGGCGAGCGGACGAACGCCAACGGTTCCAAGCGCTTCCGCGATGCCATGCTCGCGAGCGACTGGGAGACCACGGTCGACCATGGCCCGTGACCAGGCGCGCGAGGGGGCACACCTGCTCGATGTCTGCGTCGACTACACCGGAGCCGACGGGGTGCGGGACATGACCGAGGTGGCGCAGCGCTTTGCGACCCAGTCCTCCATCCCGCTCGTCATCGACACCACCGAGGCACCGGTCGCCGAGGCGGCGCTGCAGTGGATCGGCGGCCGGCCGGTGCTCAACTCGGTGAACCTCGAAGACGGGGACGCCCCCGGCACCCGGCTCGACCGCTTCCTCACGCCTGGCTCGTGACTACGGCGCCGCGGTCATCTGCACCTGCATCGACACCGACGGCCAGGCGCGCACGGCCGACTGGAAGCTGCGCGCCGCCAAGGCGATCCACGACCTCGCCGTCGGGACGCTACGGGCTCGAGCCGTCGGACCTGCTCATTCGACCCCCTCGCCCTGCCGCTTTCGACCGGCATGGAGGAAAGCCGGCGTGACGGCATCGAGACGATCGAGGCCATCAAGACGGATCAAGGCCGAACTGCCAGGCGTTCACACGGTGCTCGGCCTCTCGAACGTGTCCTTCGGGCTCTCCCCTGCCGCCCGCCAGCTGCTCAACTCCGTGTTCCTGCACGAGTGCGTGCAGGCCGGGCTCGACGCTGCCATCGTGCACGCCGGCAAGATCCAGCCCCTGCACAAGATCTCCGACTCCGACCGCGAGATCTGCCTCGACCTCATCTACGACCGGCGCCGGGAGGGCTATGACCCGCTCTCGGCGCTCATCGCCGCCTTCGAGGGCGAGAGCGCGGCCACGCACTCGGCGATCGAGGACCGCTCAGGCTGGCCGGTCGAACGCCGGCTGGAACAGCGCATCGTGGACGGTGACCGCAACGGTCTCGAGGCCGAGCTCGACGAGGCCCTCGGGGCCGGGCACCCGGCGCTCGACATCGTAAACGAGATGCTCCTTGCCGGGATGCGCACCGTCGGCGAGCTGTTCGGCTCGGGCCAGATGCAGCTTCCCTTCGTGCTCAGCTCGGCCGAGACGATGAAGGCGGCGGTCGCCTACCTAGAGCCGCACATGGAGCGCACCGAGTCCGGCGGGCGGGGCCGGATAGTGCTCGGGACCGTGAAGGGCGACGTGCACGACATCGGCAAGAACCTCGTCGACATCATCCTCACCAACAACGGCTATGAGGTCCACAATCTCGGCATCAAGGTGCCGATGTCCGAGCTGCTCGCGAAGGCAGAAGAGGTCGAGGCCGACGCCATCGGCATGAGCGGGCTGCTCGTGAAGTCGACGCTCATCATGCGCGAGAACCTCGAGGAGCTGAACCGGCTCGGCAAGTCCGACTATCCGGTCATCCTGGGTGGCGCCGCGCTCACACGCACCTATGTCGAGAAGGACCTGCGGAGCCTGTACAAAGGCCGGGTCTTCTATGGCAAGGACGCCTTCGAAGGCCTGCACCTGCTCGACCGGCTGATGGAGATCAAGCGCAGCGGCGTCGACGACCCGAGCTTCGGGACCGAGCTTTCGGGCCGCAAGCTCCCCCCGAGGCGAAGCGAGCAGTTGGCCGAGCATCGACCCGGCAACGCTTCCGGCGCGCTCGCCGGAAGTTGGGCACGGACAACGAGTTGTTCGAGCCACCGTTCCTCGGCACCCGGGTCGCCAAGGGCATCCCGCTCGACGACATCGCCTCTTACCTCAACGAGACGGCGCTGTTCCGCAACCAGTGGGGCTACCGCCCCGAAGCCGGCGAGAGCGACGCCGAGTTCAAAGAGCGGGTCCGCGCCGAGCTTCGGGGTCGTCTCGACGAGGCCAAGGCCGAAGGGCTTGCTCGTGCCTCAGGTCGTCTGGGGCTACTTCCCGGTGAACGCCGAGGGCAACGATCTCGTCGTCTACAAAGACGACCAGCGCACCACCGAAGCGCATGCGGTTCAGCTTCCCGCGCCAGTCCAAGGACGCCGTACCTGTGCATCGCAGACTTCTTCAGGCCAGCGGACGTCACAGGCTCGCGACTACGCCGCGTTTCAGATCGTGACCGTCGGCGCCAAGGCCTCGACACGCACCGCCGAGCTGTTCGCTGCCGACCGCTACCGGGACTACGTCGTGACCCACGGGCTGTCGGTCGAGATGACAGAAGCCCTCGCCGAGCTGTGGCACCGGCGCGTCCGCGAGGAATGGGGCTTCGCGGACGAGGACGCGCCGACCCTGACCGGCCTGTTCCGCCAGCAGCACCGCGGGGGCCGGTACTCCTTCGGCTATCCGGCCTGTCCCGAACTCGAGGACAACGCCAAGGTCGTCGACCTTCTCGACGCCGGGCGCATCGGGGTCACCGTGAGCGAGGGCTTCCAGCTCTATCCCGAACAGACGACCCTTGCCATCATCTGCCATCACCCGATGGCCAAGTACTTCGTCGTCTGACGATTTCAGCTCGCTCAACGCCATTGCGCGGGGCTAGGTCGCTCGTGAGATAGCCTCTTGCGATCTGTAGCCGTCCCCGGTGTCCGGATTGGCGCATTTGGGCCGCCGTGGTCACGCACGACCCGACGAGGTGAGAGGATCCGAAATGAGAAAGCTTGCGAGGGGCTTCAAATTGAACCGCGTCGTCACGGGCGCGGCCTTGTTGGCCTTGGCCGCGGTCTTGGCGGCCGGCTGTGGCAGCTCGAGCTCAGGCTCCACCACGACCACGACCGGGCCAGCGGCCTCGTCCACGACGACGACATCGCCCAGCTCGGCCAAGACGACCACCACCAAGCCTGCCACCACGACGACGACATCGGCCGCTTCGCTGGGGTCGTCGCTGCTCGCGAAGTTCCAGGCCGGTGAGCACGCGACGTTTCTCGCCAACTACAAGATCACCTCTGGCGCCACAAAGGAGTTGACGAGCCTCACGATCGGGGAGCAGTCGCCCGACTCGATCTTCAAAGGTGTCACCAGCTCGGGCACATTCGAGCTGATCACGGCTGGCACAAAGAGCGACATCTGCTCCGAGACAGGTAGTACTTGGAGCTGCTTCAGCGCGGGTGCGGGCGATCCGGAAGCAGCGCTGTTCGACCTCTATCGAGCCCTCCAGGTACCTTCCGGACTTCGAGGCCTACGCCAACTCCAAGGGCGCCCACACGAGCTTTTCCTCGATGACGGTGAGCGGCTTCCCGCTCTCGTGCATCACCGTGAGCGGACTGCCTGACGAGACCGGGTCCGGGACCTTCTGTGTGACCGCCCAGGGCGTCCTCGGTTACGTGTCGTGGACGGGCGCCACCGCGGCCACGAGTGGCAGCTTCGAGATCACGAGCTACTCGACGAGCGTGCCGGCGGGAGAGTTCACGCTGCCGGCAACCCCGACGAAGCTTCCCTAGCCACCGCCGCCCCTAAGGGCAACGAGACCTGCGGGCGGCGCTTCGAAAGGGCGCCGCCGTTGCAGCGCCTAGTACCTTGAACGGCAGGTGGGCACATGGAACCGGTAGGGTCGCGCCCGATGACAATTGACTCCACAGACGCCTCTTTCGAGGACGATGTCCTCGTCCGCTCCGACACGGTCCCGGTCCTCGTCGATCTCTGGGCGCCCTGGTGCGGGCCGTGCAAATCCCTGAGCCCGATCATCGAACGTGTCGTCGAGGCCACCGGCGGCGCAGTCGAGCTCGTCAAGGTCAACGTCGACGAGAACCCGCTGATCGCGCAGAGCTTCCAGGTTCAGTCGATACCGGCCGTCTTCGCGATCAGGAACCGCCAGATCGTCGACCAGTTCATCGGCGCGCTTGGCGAAGGCGCTGTCCGTGAGTTCGTGGACAAGCTCCTTCCTGCACCGAGCGAGGCCGAGAAGCTGCTCGCGGCCGGCGACGAGGCCTCGCTCCGCCGGGCGCTCGAGCTCGAGCCCGACCTGCCAGGCGCCGTCGTCGCTCTTGCCGAGATCCTCGTCGGGCGCGGCGAGCCCGCTGAAGCGCTCAGCCTGCTCGCGAAGATCCCCGACACCGGCGAGGCCCGCCGTGTCGCCGCTCTCGCCCGTTTGGCGGTCGCGGGTAGCCCCGCGACGCTGCACGCCAATGGCGCCGGCGATGAACTCGCGCTCGAGCGACACCTCGACGCGCTGCTCGAGCGGGTGAAGACCGACGACGAGGCCCGCCAGGAGCTCGTCGACCTCCTCGAGACGATGGACCCCTCGGACCCGAGGCGCGCAACAGCTACCGCCGCGCCCTCGCCTCCCGGCTGTTCTGACAAAGCTGGGCCGGAGCCTCAGGCGTGCAGCTGGAACACAGCCCGGTCTTCTGGCCGAGCCACCCTGTCCCGCTCGAGCTCGGTCAGCACCGCTACGACCTTGCCACCCGGGCACTCGTGATAGGGCATCCTCAACCGCACGACGGACTCGTTTTACGACCAAGGGGCCTATTTCAACCTGGACCGTTTCTTCGCCCGTGCCGAACAGCTCGTCAAAGACGGCGCCGACGTGCTCGACGTGGGCGGGGTGAAGGCCGGCCCGGGCCCGGAGGTGACCGAGGAGGAGGAGCTCGACCGCGTCGTGCCCGCTATCGCGTCCCTGCACGAACGCTTCGACGTGCCCCTCTCGGTCGACACCTGGCGGGCGTCGGTGGCCGCAGCGGCCTTCGATGCCGGGGCCGTCCTCGGCAACGACATCAGCGGCTTCGCGGACCCGCGACTACCTCCCGGTCTGCCGCCGGAGCCGGAGCCAGCGTGGTGGCCACCCACATCCGCCTCGCGCCTCGGGTGCCCGACCCCGAGCCGCACTACGACGACGTCGTCGCCGAGGTCGAGCGCTTCCTCCTCGAACGCGCCGAGACGCGCCCTCGCAAACGGCATCCCTGCCGATCGCATCATCCTCGACGCGGGCCTCGACCTCGGCAAGACGGCCGCCCAGTCGCTGGCTGCTGCTGCAGAGCTCGGCCGAGCTCGCCTCGCTCGGCTACCCGCTGCTCTTGTCCTCCTCGAACAAGACCTTCCTCGGAGTCCTGCTCGGGCTCGGCATCGGGGAACGCCGCAACGCCTCTTTGGCATCGGCGGCCCTCGGCATCGCCGGCGGCTGCCGGCTCGTCCGCGTCCACGACGTCGCCGGCACCTGCAAGGTTCGCGACCTGCTGCAAGCCATCATGGAGTCGGCGCCTCCGGGCGAGACTGGCGGGACCGCCTCGAGGCGCGAGCCGATCTCCGCCAGGGCGCTGGCCGGCCCCGGGCGCTGCGAGTGAACCGACATGAGCACCTCGCCGGACCCGACAGCCGTCTTCGTCGTAAAGGGCACCGAGCCGGCCCTCGTCGACCGTGGCCTCGCTCGGCTCCTCGAGCGAGCTCGCATCGCCGAACGGCACCTTTGAGGAGGACCGGCGGAGGCCGAGACGGGAGGCGTTCGCGGTCGCGATCGAGGAGCACCGCGTGCCGGCACCTCCGAACGGCGACGAGGGCGTGCATCGGCGCCGTGCATCGATGCCTTGTTCACGCCCGCGTTCCTGGCCGACCGGCGCATCGTCGTGCTGCGCGACTGCGAGAACCTCGACGCCGCCCAGGCGGCCGAGCTCGCCTCGCGTCTCGACGAGTCGTTCGCGCCGAACGTGCTCGTGCTGGCGCGTCGTCGGCAAAGGCCCTCCCCGCCGCACTTGCAAAAGCAGTCAAGGCACACGGCCGGGAGATCGAGACCTCGCCCGGGCCGTCCGGCAAGGCGCGCACCCAGTGGCTGAGCGAGCAGCTGCAGCTCGCTCCTGTCCACCTCGAGCCTGCCGCCCGGCAACTCCTGGAAAGGCATCTTGGGCGAGGACTTATCACGCTTGCACCCGCTCTTGGACGTTCTCGCGGCGGCATACGGCGAGGGCGGCCGGGTGACGCTGGCCGACCTGGAGCCGTTCCTAGGAGACGAAGGAGCGGCCCCGCCCTGGGATCTCACCGACGCCCTCGACAGCGGCGACGTGAAAGACCGCCGTGCGGGTGGCGCACCGCCTGCTCGGCCCCGGAGGCCGCCACCCCTTCCAGCTGCTGGCAACCTTGCACAGGCACTACGGGGCGATGCTCCGCCTGGACGGGAGCGGCATCACCGATCCCAAGCGCGGCGGCCGCTCTGCTCGGCATGTCGCCCTTCCCGGCTCAAAAGGTCCTCGCCCAGGCGCGAAGGCTCGGCCCAGAGCGTGTCGCCCGGGCCATTAGCCTGATCGCCGATGCCGATCTCGACCTTCGCGGTGTCATCGACTGGCCGGACGAGCTCGTGATCGAGGTGCTCGTGGCCCGCTTGGCCCAGCTCGTCAGCCTCCGCGGGGGCCCACCGGCGGCCCCGAGCCGTCGCGCGCCATGACCGATCCCATTCTCGCCGGCGATGTCAACAGGCCTGAGCTTGCACGGACAACAGCTCATCTCGATCTCTTGGCGCTTGCCCGAGATGTCGCGGCCGCCGCCGGAGACCTGTTGTGTGCCCGACTGCCCGAAGTCGCCGGAGGGCGTCTGCTGGCCGACGGCGCCTCCACGAAGTCGAGCCCTACCGATCTCGTCACCGACATCGACCGGTCCACTGAGGAGCTGATCGTCCGATCACTGCTTTCCGCCCGGCCCGACGACGGCATCCGCGGAGAGGAAGGCAGCTCGCGAAAGACGGGTCCTCGGGAGTCACCTGGGTCATCGACCCCCTCGACGGAACAATCAACTACCTCTACGGAATCCCGACGTTCTCGGTGTCGATCGCGGCCTGCGCTCGGTGGCCGAGGCATCGTGGGGGTCGTCCACAATCCCGTCGACGGGCGAGATGTTCACCGCCGCCGAAGGCCTCGGCGCGTCATTGGACGGCCACGAGCTGCGCCTCCACGCGTCACGACGGCCGCTCGGCGAAGCGCTCGTGGGCACGGGCTTCTCCTATCGCGCCGGGAACAGGGCCGCTCAAGCCCGGCTTCTCTCCGTCGTGCTGCCCGCCGTGCGCGACATCCGCCGTGCCGGCTCTGCCGCCCTCGATCTGTGCGCAGTGGCGTGCGGGCGTCTCGACGCCTACTACGAGTCGGAGCTCAAACCGTGGGACGTCGCCGCGGGCGACCTCATCGTGCGAGAGGCAGGGGGGAGCGTCACCGCGCTCGAGGGACTTTTCGAAGGGCCCGTCTTCGTGGCCGCGGCGCCGGGTCTTGAGGCCCCGTTGCTCGAGCTTCTCCAGCGCGCCTCGTCGGAGACTGCCTGATAGTCTCCGCCGGCGGACCTGGCTCGCCTTGGTCGTCCAAAACGATCTGGCCCACAGGGCCGATCACGCCGACGATGGCGAAACACGAGGCTGCCGATGGAATTCGAAGTCGTAGTAGAGATCCCGAAAGGCCAACGCAACAAGTACGAAATGGACCACGTCACGGGACGGATCTACCTGGACCGCATGCTGTTCACCTCGACTCGCTACCCGGCTGACTACGGATTCGTCGACGGGACGCTCGGGCTCGACGGCGATCCGCTCGACGCCCTCGTGCTCGTCGAGGAGCCGACTTTTCCGGGCTGCGTAGTGCGCTCGAGGGCGATCGGCATGTTCCGGATGACCGACGAGAAAGGTCCCGACGACAAGATCATCGCCGTGCCCGCCCATGACCCTCGCCATGAGCACCTGCAAGACCTACGCCACCTGCCCGAGTTCGACCGGCTTGAGATCCAGCATTTCTTCGAGGTCTACAAGGACCTGGAGCCGGGCAAGTCGGTAGAAGGGGCCACCTGGGCCGGACGCGAGGCAGCCGAGGCGGAGATCGAAGCTGCCCGTGAACGCGCCGCCCAACAAGGGCACTGACGCGGTTTCTAACATTCCGGCTGTCCCCGGCAACTCGAGACGAGCCCGCCGGGCCTCGCCGGCGAGTGCCCCGCTAAGAGACGCCCAGGTTCACGTGCCAGGCCCTGCTCCATCGGCTGGACGAGGTCTCCTGCCAGCAGGTCGTAGCCAGCCGGGAGCAGGTGCACGCCGTCGGTGGAACGGACCTGCTTGCTCCGAGCCGCCGATCATCATGTACTCGGTGAAGCCACCCCGCTTGTTGGAGAGAACCTTGGCGGCCGAGAAGTAGCTCACGCCGGGATGGATGAGCGCCTGGGAGGCGAAGACCTTGTTCAGTCGGTTCGGGAACCAGGCCGGTACCGTCGAGGCGGAACCCATCGGGCGGCAGACCCACCCACATGACATGGGCACCGGCGTCGGTCGCCTCGTCCATGATGAGCGCGACCCGAGCCGTGTAGGCCCGCCACCAAGACGGGTCGCTCGAGGGGCGTCCGAAGGAGAGCCAGGTGTTGTTGCCGTCATAGAACGCCTGGGCGTCGTTGGCGCCCATCATGACGACGACGATCTTGGGGTGGTATCGCTGCAGCTCGACCTCGAGGGTCGCCGGCCAGTTGTAGTAGTCGGCCCGGGAGAGGCCGGTGTCCTCCACCCCCTCTTGGACCACGCGCACAGCGGAGTCGGTCGAGAACACGTCGCCGAGACCGTAGCCGAGGTCCTCCCCGATGGAGTCTCCGATCGACAGCAACGTCAAAGGACGTCGCCCGGTCGGAGATGCGATCTGCGGGGGCCAACTCGGCAGGGGCCTCGGGACCGGTGCCCCGCCGAGATGCGGCGCCCCGAACAACCCCAGGTAGCCGGTCGATCGCCGGTCCACCACGACCACGGGCGGAGGGATGGTCACCGGGACCGTGCTCGGGATGGTGACCGGGATGGTGGGAACGGTGTTGCCGCCGCTCCCGCACACCGGCGCTCCGCCGATCCCGCATCTGCCGAGGGCCGAGTCGGCGGCATTGACCGGCCCGGAAATCCGCAAGGCGTTCGAGAGGGCGGCCAAGGGTCGAAGGATTGTCACGGCGACCGTGCGGCGCGCGCCGATCTGGCCCGCTTCGGCGGAGTGGTACAGCTGGTTCGCGTCGAACAAGAGCCAGATGAGAAAACAGAGCAGCCCTACGGCGAGTATGCGGCCCGCTGAGGCTCGCCGCCGTTTGTCGGTCGGAGCGCCCTCTTCCTCCGGGCGCGCCCCGCTTTGCGGGCGAGCCGGGAGCTGTCGGCCGGCTCGTCGCTGCGGGCTCGCCGGGCGGGAGGCAAGGGCCTTCGAGGTTGGCCCCCCAGACCTCGCCCGAGCCGAGAGAAGTGGCCTCTTGGACGGCTCGACTCTCGAGGAGCGGTTGGACGAGGCACGTCTCGGGGGAGCCTGCGAGGTTGACGACGAAGTGCCGCTCCGTCGGGGCACGGCTCCCTTGGCAATCTTGTCGGAAGTGCCCGGCCGCCTTGGGGCGGGGTCTTTCGACACCTTGTCGGCAGCGCCGGGGCGCCTCGGGGCGGCATCGCGCGTCGATGTCTTTGAGCGTGCTCGGCCATTTTCCTGGCGCCGGTCGTCTCTGCGAGCAGGCTCACGGCCCTTCGATCCGCGTCCGTTCCCGAAAATGCTCAAGAAGCTCGTGCCACCTTCGACAAGATCATCCCAGTCTCAAAAGCGGAAGTAGATGAACGGGGCGACCCCGGGAGGCCCGAGGGTCGTGATGACGAGGAGAATGCCTGCCAGCACTGCCCCTTGGGCGTACACGCTAAGCCGTGAGAAGACCTCTTGCGCGCGCATGGGAAGCTCCTTCGGCACATATTGGGACCCGATCCCGACCGCAAGGGTGAGCAGCACAGCGAAATTGACGAGCGGGGACGGCACCGTCCAGCCGGTGAACAGGCGCCCGAACATCGCGAAGGCGTTCCCGAACGAGGTCGCGCGGAAAAAGACCCATCCAACGCAGACGAGCTGGAAGGTCGCGAACCGCTCCCATGCGACCCACCAACGGCCTTGGCGCTGGGCAGTGAGCCCAGACTCGACACGTTTCGCTCTTCGGTAATGGCCCAGGCACTGCCCCGTGCCGTGGTAGCGCGCCCCAGGCGACGAAGGTCCAGGCCGCACCGTGCCACAAGCCGCCGAGAACCATCGTGATCATGATGTTGCGGTACATCGCCGCCCGCGAGCCGTGATTTCCGCCCAGCGGGATGTAGAGGTAGTCGCGAAGCCATGACGACAATGTCATGTGCCATCGCCGCCAGAAGTCCTGCAAGGAGGTGGCCGTGTAAGGGGCGTTGAAGTTCTCCGGGAAGCGGAAGCCCAACAACAGTGCGCAACCGATGGCGATGTCGGTGTAGCCGCTGAAGTCGCAGTAGATCTGCACGGCGTAGCCGTATATCGCCAGCAGCACCTCGAGCGAAGAGTGCGTATGCGGGTTGGCGAAGACCGGGTCGACGATCTGTGACGAGATATAGCTCGAGAGCACGACCTTTTTGAAAAGGCCTGCGAAGATGAGGTAAGCCGCCCGGGGAAGAGCGATGCGGCGCGGGTCACGTCGGTGCGCCCTGCGGATCTGGGGAAGCAGGTCCGAACCGCGCACGATAGGCCCGGCGACGAGGTGCGGGAAGAAGGCGACGAATACCGCAACGTCCAACCACGGGGAGGGCTCGAGGCTCCCGCGGTAGATGTCGATCACGTACGACAGCCCCATGAAGGTGAAAAACGAGATCCCGACCGGGAGCGTCACTTGGAGCAACGGCAAGGGATCGCCCATCCCGAGATGGTGAAGGACGTTGTCGATATTGACGCTGAGCCAGCCCGCGTACTTGAACCATCCCAGCAAACCCAGCTCGGCGGCGACTGCTGCGATCATCCATGCTCGCCGGCCCACGTCGCTGCGGGCCCGGTGGACGAGGCGGCCCCCGGCGATCGTGCACACGGTCGAAACGGCGAGGAGGAAGACGAAGCGCCAGTCCCACCAGCCGTAAAAGACGTAGCTCGCGATAAGGATGAAGACCCGCCAGCGCTTGGGAAAAGGCGCAAGGAGCCAGTTGCCGACGAAGACGATCCCGAAAAAGATTGCGAAGTCAATGGTCGGAAAAAGCAACCGGCGAGTCCTTCATGTGAGCTGTCGCCACGCGGGTCTCGTATGGCTTCGGCGGCCCGACGATACACATCCTTTGACTCCTAATGGTGGAGGTCTGCCGCTCTTTCTGGACGGCCGCTCTCAGCGCCCGATGATGCCTTCCGCTAGGGAGTCGCCTAGGCGTCGCGCGCTGGGCCAAGGGGAGAGGGCAGCTGAGCCCGGCGCGTCCTTGGCGCTCCCGCGCCCCTCGCACAGAGCTGCCCGCTCGTCACGTCGAGTCGGCGCAAGGTCGCAGCGGGGCCCCAGGAAGGGCACGACATGGCGTCGTTTTGGCGGGCGAAAGGTGCCGTGGCGGTCAACTACGAGCCTTGAGCTTCTCTATGAGCCTCGGGATCACCTTGGTGACGTCACCAACAACACCTAGGTCCGCGATCGTAAAGATCGGGGCCTCGGGGTCTTTGTTTATGGCGATGATGTTCTTGGCCCCTTTCATACCGACCATGTGCTGGGTCGCGCCGGAGATCCCGCAGGCGATGTACACCGTCGGCTTCACCGTCTTGCCGGTCTGGCCCACTTGGAGGGCGTAGGGCACCCATCCGGCGTCGACGATGGCACGCGAAGCGCCGGCAGCTCCCTTCAGCAGCTGAGCGAGCTCGGTGATGAGGGAGTAATTCTCTGGCGAACCGAGGCCGCGCCCGCCTGAGACGACGACGGCTGCCTCGTCGAGCTTGGGACCGCCGCGCTCTTCCTCGTGCCGGGCGACGATTCTGGCGGCGTCGGTCGCTCCGGTCTTCGGAACCTCGATCGCCGCCGATTCGGGGGAATCGCCTGCCTCCCTCGAGCCCGGCGCGCTGACCGGCTCGGCCGGGAACGATTTCGCCCGGACCACGAAGATTCCCGGACCTCGGTGCGTGAAGCACGCCCGGAGCACCACAGAGCCGCCGAATACGGCATGCGTCGTGATGAGCGCGTCTCCATTGGCTTCAAGGCCAACGATGTTGGTCAGCACAGGCAGGTCGAGCCGCACCGACAGCCGAGCTGCGATGTCGCGGCCGTCGTAGGTCGCTCCGATGAGGATCGCATCAGGGCGGTCCCCGCCCAAGACATGGGCCGCGATGGCTGCTGCGACCTTGGGGCCGGGCAGGGACTCTCCGATGTCGCCGAGGTCGTACAGCTTCGTCGCCCCATACTGGCCCAGGGTCGCGCCCGCTCTCTGCGCGCCGGGGCCCCAGGTGACGGCCTCGACTGCTCCGGCAAAGCCGCGGGCCGCGGTCAGCAGCTCTAAGACGATGCCGGCCGGTTCACCGTTGTGCTGTTCGGCGAGGACCCAGATCTCTTCCACGCGTGGGCCCCCTCCTACAAGATCTTGAGCTGCTCGAGAAAGCTGATGACGCGCTCGTGGGCGTCGCCCTCGTCAATGACGATCTCGCCCGCCTGGCGCGCCTCGGCAGCCTCGACCGAGACAACCTGTTGGCGGGCGCCCAAGAATCCGACCTCAGAAGGGTCCAGTCCGAGATCGGCCACCGTCATCTCCTCGATTGGCTTGGATTTGGCGGCCATTATCCCCTTGAAGGAGGGATAGCGAGGCTCGACGACGCCGGCCGTCACCGTCACGACAGCCGGAAGCGGGCAGGTGACCTCGTCATAGCCGGCCTCGGTCTGGCGCCGTACCCGGAGCGATCCCTCAACGACCTCGACGTGCTTGGCGAAACTGACAGACGGCCAGCCGAGCAGCTCTGCGATCTGCACCGGCGTCGTGCCGGTGTAGCCGTCCGTCGACTCCGTTGCCGCCAGCACGAGGTCCGGCGCAAGGAGCCTTATGGCCGCGGCGAGCACCTTGGCGGTGGCCGAGCGCGTCCGAGCCAGCGAGCACGGGATCGGACACCAACACGGCCCTGGCGGCACCGATCGCGAGCGCATTGCGAAGTCCGCTCGTCTCCGCGTTGGGCGCCATCGACACGAGGCAGACCTCACCTCCACCGGCTGCCTCAACCAGCTGGAGACCCATCTCCACTCCGTAGCTGTCGGAGTCGTCCATGATCAGCTTCCCCTCGCGAACGAGGGTGTGGTCTTGAGGGTCGAGCGCAAAGGGCGACGCTGTGTCTGGGATCTGCTTCACACATACCGCGACGTTCATGGGGCGATTCTCCCCGACAAGTCGCCCACTAGCCAACCGGAACGGGCCTCGGGCACGCCGCCTGCGGCCCTTGCGCCCGGCTAGGCACGCCCGAGCGCCCGCAGGGCGGCGGGGACGTCGTTTGTGATGACAGCGTCGACGTCGAGCACCGCCAGGGCGGCGATCCGGGCTGGGTCGTCGACAGTCCAGACGCGAACGGCCATGGCGGAGGCCTTGGCGGCCTTCATGAGGCCTTCGTTGACAGAGGTGAAGAAGGGATGCAAGCCAAGGTGCCCGTGGCGATGCGCCGTGGCGAGCGATGTCATCGCATCTGCCGTGGGCTCGATGAGCAGCGCCGTGGCAAGACGCCCAGAACAGGCGCGCACCGCATCGATCGCCGAGAGAGAGAAGGACGAGACCACGGCCCGGGCCGCCTCCCTGCGTGTTGTCACAAACGTTGCCACTGCGGAGGCGAGTGAGTCCCTGCGCTCGGCTTCACCGTCTTCACCTTTGATCTCGATGTTGACCCGGAGCGGCCAGCAGGCGTCCAGCGCCTCTTCGAGGGTGGGAAGCCACTCCGGCAGCTCCCTCGATGATAGGGTCGCGATCGGGCCGTGACCTGGAAGATCGGCGTCGTGGTGGACGACGACGGCACCGTCAGCCGTGAGGTGAACGTCGAGCTCCACCCCATCTGCGCCGTGCTCCCGCGCGGCGATGAAGGCTGGAACGGTGTTCTCCCTGTGCAATTGTGCGGACCCACGATGGGCGAAGACCTCGGTCAAAGTCTCCTCCTCCCTCGCATCTCAATTCGATGTTCCTGCGCCGTCAGAGGTTTGTCGATCGCTCGGAGCATAGTGAGAGTTCGTGATCGTGATCACATGCTTGCATGCGTCCTTCACCTACTTTAGGATTGGGTCCGCAGTCCGGGATCCGACCGCCTCCCGCCGGCCCCAAGCCGAACAACGGCCGACTTTCGGACACCAGTTTTGTGATTCTGTTCACGAACGCGCGTGGTCGACGACGAACGCCCACCGTGATCGGCAACTGCAGAGGAGGCAGGGTGGCTCTGACTTGGACCCGCTCGACCGAGTGGGACAGTGACGATTGGCGCCAGGTTGCGGCTTGCCGGGACACTGACCCTGATCTGTTCTTTCCCATCGGTACCACAGGCCAAGCGATCGAGCAGATCGACGCGGCAAAAGAAGTGTGCTTTGAGTGCGAAGCCCGGGACGCCTGTCTCGAGTTCGCCCTCGCCACCAACCAGGAATCCGGCGTCTGGGGAGCCACCTCGGAAGACGAGCGCCGCAAGCTGCGCAAAGCCTGGCTTGCCGCTCAGCGCCGCCACGCCTGCTGAACCAACTCACGCCGTAACTGCGAGCCGGCGGCGCCTGCAAAGGCGCGACAGGCTGCGATGTTTTACTCTCTTCGGTCCCGAACCGGGACTATCCGCTCCACCGCTCGATTTTTTTGCCCACCCGGCTCGCGCCGCTCACGGCTCGGCGCCTGGTCGTCCGTTCACCGGAACACCGAGCCGGACGACTGTGCCCTCGTCAGAGTCCATCGTGATCGTGCCACCAAGCTGACTTCGCACCAGATCTCGAACGATCGACAAGCCGAGGCTGCGCGTGTGGTCGATGTCGAAGCCCTCCGGCAGCCCACAGCCGTTGTCGCACACCACGACCTCGTACAGCTCGGGCTCCTCGCGCAGCACTAACTCGACGCACGCGTCCGCCCCTTTCCAACGCCCCGCGCTCCATGCCTCGGGAAAGGCGTGCTCCATGGCGTTTTGCAGCAGCTCCGCGATGGCAACCGCGAGCGGAGTCGCCACCGCCGCCGCGACGTCGCCGAGGCCTCCGTCGACTTCGATCGTCACCGGGAACGTGATCGTGTTCGTCTCACGGATCATGTTGACAAGCGCAGAGACGATCTGCTCGAAAGGCACCTGCTCTGTCGAGTCACGCGCCAAGATGTCGTGGACCAAGGCGATGGCACGGATACGCCGCTCGGCTTCCAGCAAGGCCGTCCGGCCCGCCGCCTCGGTGTCGTCCAAGCGACGCGCCTGGAGACGGAGCAGGGACGAGATCGTCTGGAGGTTGTTCTTGACCCGGTGGTGCACCTCGCGAATGGTCGCGTCCTTGGTCAATAAGAGCCGGTCCCTGCGACGAAGGTCCGTGACGTCCCTGAGCAAGATCGCCGCGCCGGTCACCTCGTCCCCTCGAAATGAGGGGAATGCACCGGATCATCAACATCACGTCCGGAAGCCGCTCGACCTCCTCAATGGCGGGGAGCTTGTTCGCGAACGCTTCGTCGATGGCCGAGGTCTCAAGTCCCAAGGTTGACAGGCTCGAGCCGACGATGGCAGAAGTGATCGACGCGCGATGCAAAGCGTTCACGGCGTTCGGAGACGCGTAGGTGATGCGCTCATGGGCGTCGATGACGAGCACTCCGTCTCCGACGCGCGGCGCCTCTTCGACTGCGGCCTCGTCGTCGACGAAGGGGAAAGCCCGTCGGCGACCATGACCGAGAGGCGCTCGAACAGCTCCAGATAGACACGCTCCAGCGTGCCCCGGCGCCGGGTCGTCCAGGGCGACCAGATACGACAGAGCACGCCGAGGATCGTCCCGCGGTGACGCACCGGGATGTGGGTGATGCGGACAAGCCCGTCAGCAAAGGCGCTCGGCTGCTCGGCCCGAATGATGACGCCGGTCTGGTAGGCCTCGACCATGTTCAAGAGGGTCTCGACCGGCTGCACCTGACCGACGAGATCGTTCTCGTAGAGGGTCTGGCTCGTCGTGGGCCGGATCTGTCCGAGCACGACGAACGAAGCCGGCGAGGCGACGCGGTCTCCCGCGGCCCCGGCCGTCTCGTGCACCGGCGAATCGGGCTCTGCCTCGAGTGGCGCTGCCGCTTCTTCAGTGTCGCCGCGGTCACGGGTAACGGGCACGAACAACAACAAGTCGGAGAATGACAAGTCGGCGAGAAGGCTCCAAGACGCCATCAGGCTCTCGAGGTGGAGGCGCTGGGGAACATCTATCGAGGTGTAACGCCGGATCAGGTCGGGAGCCGGAAGCATCGACGCGGCACTGGATCGAGAGAGGGATTCATCTTTTGCTCACCTGTCGCCTTGAGGTTGCGGGGCTCTCAACGCCTCGACGGTCACGCGATCTCGCGCATCGGCGTGCCCCGTGCTTCTCGTCTCGGGCGCCGGCCGCCTGCCCGCACAAGTTAGGGCCGCTTCGTGCACCAGGTTATGGCGCCCCGGACGGCGCCCTCGGTCAGTCGCCATCGGGAACGGCCGCGTCCTTCGGAGCTTGCTTCTTCGTGCCGCTGGCGCTGCGCCGGGCCGTAGCGCCGCGCCCGGGTGACGAGCTGTCGGACCCGCTCGTCTCGTCGCCCCAGATCTTGCCGCCGACCTCGAGGAGGCCTCGCAGGTCGGTGACGTGCCCGGGGTGGTACGGCACGGCCGCTGTCACCTCATGGGCAGCCGACAGCTCACCCAAGAGCTCCGCCTCCCGTGTGGCCACGAGCCGGAAGTTGGCGAAGCTGCGCGCCACCTCGTTCAGCACTCTGGCGACCATCTCGGCGCCGGGACGGTCTGAGGTCGCCTTGTCGGGCGACAAGCGAGTCGCCAGCGACTCGGCGAGCTCGCCCGAGCGCTGCCCTAAGCAGCTCGGCCGTGCGGGAGACGGGCGGGTCCGAGAACGACCCCGGCAGCACCCTGTTGCAGACGAGCAGACCGAGGTGCAAGCGACGCTCGCGAAGGCTCTCGATGAGCTGTTCGGCCTCCATCGCCGGCACCGCCTCGAGCGTCGTCACGACTATGAAAGTCGTCCGCACGTCGCGTAGAAGCCGGCTCACCGCGTCCGCTCGGGCGACAAAGCCGTCCCTCATCGTCTGGAAGAGAATGAAGAAACCAGCCAGGTCCTCGAGAAACTGGCTGCCCAAGATGCGGTCGGCCACCTGGTAAAAAGGCCGCGAGGCGAGGTTCACCAGCCGGGAACGGTAGGGCACGATGAGCCAGCGCAGCAGCCTCGACGAGAAGAACTCGGCCATGCGCCCGGGTGCGTCGAGCAAGTCGAGGGCGTTGAGCGAAGGTGGGGTGTCGACGACCAGCAGGTCGTAATCACCTTGTTCGTGCAGCTCGTAGAGCCGCTCCATGGCGATGTAGTCGTGGCCTTGGGAAAAACGCCTCGTGATGTTCCTGTACAGGGGGTTGGAGATGATCTCGTTCGCCGTCGCGGCGTCGGGGGCATGCCTTCGCACGAGCGCGTCCCAGGATTCGCTCATGTCCAACATGGCGGCGTACAGCTCTCCTTTCGGGCGCACTCCGGCTTCGGCGAAGGCCTCATCTGGTACCCGGCGGGCCGTGTTGCCCAGTCCCGCGATCCCGAGGGCGTCCGCCAGCCGCCGCGCCGGGTCGACGGTCAGCACGAGCACCCGGCCACCGAGACGAGCGGCCACTGTGGCCGCGAGTGAGGCCGAGACCGTAGTCTTTCCGACTCCGCCCGGCCCGCAGGCGACGACGATCTCTTTTGCCGAGAGGAGTCGCTCGAGGCGACGCGTTTGCTCCTGCGTGACGCTAGGGCCGCCCGGGGCGACAGCTCCCGCCCGGCGCGCCGGGCGTGAGCCGAGCGGGCGCTGCGACAGGCTCATGTCAAGAGCTCCTCGGACAGGGCTCGGGCGACCTGGCGTACGGCGCGCAGCCCGTGGGCGCGGGCGAACAGGTAGGGCAGGTACAAAAGCGGCACCTCCGGGGCGATCTCCGCCCTTAGCCGCTCGAGGTGGAAGACACCGTCGCGCCGGACCGTGACCGCCAGCCTGGCCGCGTCGAGGACGTCCTCGACGAGCTCGCGCGACGACTCGAGCTCGCTCACGAGCAGGTCGCGCATCGCTGGACGCGAGAGCTCGTTGAAGACCTGCTCCTCGGAACGCCCGAACAGCTCCGGAAGGACCCGGTTGGCCACCACACAGGCGAGATGAACGGGCGTCTCTTTCGCGAGCCGCCCCGCCAGGTCGATGGCCTCCGTCACGGGCATCTCCTCTGGCGTCGAGACGAGCACTGCTCCGGTCCGGACCGGATCGCCAAGGATCTCCAGTATCCAGTCGGTCTGCGACCTTACGACGCCGACCCGGATCAGCTCGTTGATGCCGGTTGGTGCCGCCAGCTGGCCGACGACGCTGCCCGTCGAGGAGGCGTCGACGACTACGAGGTCGTAGTGGCCCTCGCGAACCTCGAAACACAGCTTGCCGACGGTCAGGATCTCCCTGATCCCCGGCGCTGCGGTCGCCACGAAGTCGAACGCCCGGGCGACAGGCCCGACGTGACCGACGGTAGGCACCCTCGCCACGACGCGCAGGTACTCACGAAGTGACGCCTCGGTATCCATCGACATCGCCACGAGGCGGTCGCTGATGCGCCGACCACTGAAGGGCGTAGGTCCGCATTCGTAGGCGCGGGCGAGGTCCCCCTTCGGCTCCGCCTCACAGACAAGGGTGCGCAGACCCTGGTCGCTTGCGAGCAGCGCTATGGCCGCAGCAACGGTGGTCTTTCCGACGCCGCCTTTGCCGGTGACGAAGAGCAGCTTGTAGGAGAGAAGCTCTTGCACCGAGCTTGGGCGTCAGGTGGTGCCGAAACCGACGCGCCGGTCTTCGCCCCCGCCGCCGATCTCGATGTAGGCGATCTTCGATGCGGGCACCGCGACGTGGCGCCCGCGCTTGTCGGCCAGCCAGAGCACGCCGTCAGGCTGAGCAAGGGCCTTTTCGACGTCGGCGACGATCTTTTCGTGCTTGGTCCCTTCCGGCAGATCGATGTCGAGCTCTCTCACCGTATGAATGATCCCGATGCGCACGTCCACGAGCTGCTCCTTCCGCTTCTCGGTCATCGTAGGGGACGGCTCAGGTGGCAGGGTTCATCTTCCTGCGCCTCGACCAGCCGGTGCGGCCCGCACGCGGCCCTGGAAACGGGGAAGACTACGCCTTCCAGTTCCAGCCTGGTCAGCTCCCTGCCGGGATGCCTGACGAGGACTCCCGCCAGGCTGAGTCGCAAGTTTCCCTTGCGGCATGTGGGCGCCCACCTGATCCAGCTCAGAGCTGCGGAACCGCCAAGAGCGAGTTCAGCTAGCAGTCACACAGGTTTCATGGCGTTCACAAGCACAACAGCCCGCTCACCGAAAAGTTCAATGGCTTTCGTGCAGGCGAATCGGTCCGTCATCCCGCTCACATATCCGACGGCGGCGCGAATCGTGGACGGGTCGTCGGGCGCGAGCTCGCCTCCCGAGGGCAGCGCCGTCGGGTGACTCACGTAGTGATCGACGAGGGCGCGCAACAAGCTCGACGACCGCGGCTGACTGTTCGACCGAGGCCTGGCGGAGATAGATGCGCTCGTAGTTGAACCGTCGCAACGCCTCGAGCGCCTCGCCCATCGGCTCGCTGATCGCCACCTTGCCCGACGACAGCGTCGTCGTGACGGCGTCGGTGACAAAGGCGTTGAGTTGGCGGCCCCTTGAGCTACCGCAGCGCTCGGCGACGACTTGCGGCAGTTCGTCGTCCGTCACGATTCTGGCGTGAACGGCGTCCTCGAGGTCGTGGGCGCAATAGGCGATCACGGTCCGCAAGGGCGACGACCTCGCCCTCGGGTGTAGCTGGCGACGGGCGCGACCAGGAGTGGTTACGGATCCCGTCCAGGGTCTCGGCGCACAGATTGAGCGGAACGGCGGTGACGTCCGCACCCCAGACGGCGTGGTCGAAGCCCTCGGCCAAAAAAGGCGACAGCGCCTCCTCGCTGGCGTGCCCGCCGGGGCCGTGGCCGCAGTCGTGGCCGAGGGCGATCGCCTCGGTCAGAGCGACGTTCAGGCGGCAGGCGCGTGAGATCGCAGTACGCCACCTGGGCAACCTCGAGGGCATGGGTGAGCCGGGTCCGCTGGTGGTCGGCGGGGAAGATGAAGACCTGGGTCTTGCCGGCCAGGCGCCGGAAGGCCGCCGAGTGCATGATCCGGTCCCGGTCCCGCTCGAAACAGGTCCGCCAGGGATCGGCGCCTCCGCCAGGGCGCGGCTCCCCGCCCCGACCGATCGGGTCGCGCCTGGCGCCAACAACCACTCCTCCTCGGCCTCTCGCGCCTCGCGGTCGAAAACGCCCGGCGGCTCAGATCCGCCGGGGCGGCGAGAGACGGGCCCCCGAGATAGGGGCCTGCCAGAGAGACGGGCGGGTTGTGGGCCGTCCGAATGCCGGGTTCACCACTCGGGTGACCGCTCATGGTCGATGCCCAGCGCCGCGATTGCTCGCTCATCACGGACAAGGATGCCGCCTTCACGTCTTTGACGCTACGGGCAAGGTGTCGCACTACCCCACTCCGGGCGGCGGTCGTCTTGGCGGCTGCGGCCGCCCCGGAAGGGCTCGGGCTCAGCTGATCGAGAGCTCCGAACGGTACAGCCGCCCTGGTCCGAGAGCCACCACGCGCTCGGCAAGCGCGCGAAAGCCTGCCCCGCCTCCCCTTCCGGCTCGAAGGCAGCGACCGGTACGCCGAGGTCGCCGGCCCGGCGCAAGACGGGAAGAAACGGGATCTGCGCCAGCAGCGACACGCCGAGAGACTTCGCCAGCTCCTCGCCCCCGCCGTGGCCGAACAGCTCGTAGCGCTTGCCGTCGTCACCGGTGAACCACGACTGGTTCTCGACCACTCCCCGCACCGGAAGGCGGAGCTGGCGGGCCAGCACGGCAGCGCGCTGTGCCACACGCTCGGCCGCGGCCTGGGGTGTCGTCACGACGAGCACCTCGGCGCGGGGCACGAACTGGGCGATGGACATCGCCACGTCGCCGGTGCCCGGCGGCAGGTCGAGTACGAGAAAGTCGAGCGGGCCCCAGTACACATCTACGAGGAATTGCTCCAAGGCCTTGTGCAGCATCGGCCCGCGCCACATGACCGCCTGGTCCTCCTCCACGAAAAAGCCCATCGAGATGCACCGGACCCCGTGGGCCACGGGCGGGATGAGCAGGTCGCCGAGCAGCATCGGGGGTCGCTCGATGCCCAACATGGAGGGGACCGAGAAGCCGTAGACGTCCGCGTCGAGGATCCCCACCGAGTGACCCTGGCGCGCCAGGCCGACGGCCAGGTTGACCGTCACGGTCGACTTGCCAACCCCGCCCTTGCCCGAGGAGACGGCGATTACCCGAGTGCGGGAGGACTTGTCGGCGAACGGGTTCGGTCGCGTGGCCGGCCTCTCCGTACCGTGTCCGGCTGCGTCGTGAGCATGGAGGCCGCCACCCCCGGCGCCCGACCGTTACCTGTCGCTTGTGCGGGCGCGAAGGCGAGAGCGCGCAGCCTCGCGCCCAGCTCGTCCTCCTCAGCCTCGGTCATCTTGACGAAGCTCACCGCGGCCGGCGCCCCACCTGCTGCGGCAACGGCTTTGCCGATGTCCTCGCCGAGCTCGCGGGCAGCAGGATGACCGGCGGCCGGCTCGGCGATGACCACCTCCGTGGCGGCCTTGCTCCCCTCGACAGAGCGGACCAGCCCGAGCTCGCCGAGGCTGTGGAACAAGGCGGGTCGACGACGCCGAGGACGGCCTCCTCAAGAGGCTTGTCGAGGTTAGTCATCAGCCTGGCGGGAGCCCGGTCATTCGCGTCCTTGGCTTGTCATGCCCATTGTCGCGGCAGCCCCCGGTACGATAACGGGTGTGGGCGAAGGCACGCGCCAGGCACAGAGACCGGCAAGCACCGACGAGGGCTTCTCGGCAACGGTGGCCGCCATCACCTCCGCGTTCGGGGACGCCACCCGGCGCCAGATCTATCTGTTCGCCCGGGAGCGGCAGCGGCGTGACCGCCACGGAAGTGGCCGAGCACTTCGCTCTGCACCCGAACGTCGCCCGCCACCACCTCGACAAGCTCGCCGCCGGCGGCTACCTGGATGTCTATGTCGACCGCGGCAACGCAGGAGTCGGGCGACCCTCAAAGCGCTACCTCTCTGCAGCCGGCGACACGACGGCCGCCGTGCCGGCGCTTCGTGACGACCTTCTCCTGGCGCTGTTGGGCCGGCTCCTGGCAATAGTCGATCCCTTGCGAGCCGAGCAGATCGCCCACGAGGTGGGATGCGAGTACGGCCGCTCGCTCGCCTTGCAGATGGCGCCGGGCGAGGCGCCCCGGTCGCTCCGCTCAGCCATGCAGTCGGTCGCCCACGCCCTTACGGCTCAGGGTTTTGCCGCCCACGGCGGCGTCGCCGGTCTGCCGAACACGATCGTCCGCGACCACTGTCCCTTCGGATCGGCCGCCATCGATCATCCGGTCCTCTGCGCTGCCGATCGTGGGCTCGTCGAGGGCCTCTTGAATGGGCTGTGCGGTGACAGCGTGCCGGTCCAGTTCTCCTCGCGGGCGCGCGGCGACGAGGCCTGCTCCACCGTCGCAGGCTGAGCCTCGACCAAAGCGGCCCGGGTGCAGGCGCCGTTGAGCGACCGCCACTATCTCGACCACGCCTCGACCTCGGTCCTTCGCCCCGAGGTCGCCCAGGCCCTCTCGGCCTGGATCGAGGAGGGCCACGCCGGTGATCCTGGTCGGGTCCACGCCGAGGGCCACGTGGTGCGCGACGCCATCGAGAGGGCGCGAGAGGCCGTGGCGCTGCTCGTCGGCACGACGCCGAACCGTGTCGTGTTCACGAGCGGCGGCACAGAAGCGGCCAACGCGGCCATCTTCGCGGCCAGCTTGTCGCGACCGGGAGCCCCCACCGTGTGCGCGGACGTCGAGCACTCGTGCGTGAGAGAGGCTGCCCGACGCGCCGGAGCCGTCCTCCGCCTGGATGTGGACGCCAGGGGCCGGGTCGACCTCGATCATCTCGAGACCTTGCTCGCCTTAACCGGCGGGCAGAAACCTGCTCTCGTCAACTGCCAGTGGTGCAATCACGAGGTCGGGACCATGCAGCCGGTAGAGGAGGTCGTGGCGCGCTGTCGCGTCGGCCGGCGTGCCTGTGCACATCGATGCTGGCGCCGCGGTTGGTCACGTGCCGATCGAGCTCGACACCCTCGGCGCCGATCTCGTGTCGCTGAGCGCCCACAAGTTCGGCGGCCCGCCGGGCATAGGAGCGCTCATCGTGCGCCGCGGGCTGCGCCCCGAGCCCTTCATTCTCGGCGGCTCGCAGGAAAGGGCGCGACGCGGCGGATTCGAGAACGTCATCGGGATAGTCGGTCTTGGTGCGGCCGCAGCAGCGCTGAGCGAGCCGGGTCGACTGGAACACGAGCGAGCGGCCGCCCAGGGCTTCACCGACGACCTCCTCCAAGTTGCCACCTCCCTCCGAGACGTCACCGCCCTCGGCGACTCAGTGCTGCGGGCGCCCCACATAGTGAACGTGGCGGTCGGAGGTGTGTTGGCCGAGGCGGTTCTGCTCGGGCTCGACCGCGCAGGGGTCGCGGCACACTCGGGATCTGCTTGCTCCTCGGAGTCGATCGAGCCGTCTCCTGTGCTAGCCGCCATGGGCGTCGACCCCGACCGCTCGCTTCGGCTCTCGGTCGGCTGGTCGACCACGCAGTCGGACGTCGACGCCTTCGCGGCCGCCTTCCCTTCTGTCGTGAACGGCCTGCGCGCCCTCAGTAGCGACCGCGCCTAACCGCCTCACGACCCGGGGAGGTGTCCCTGCCAGCCTCTCACCCTCCCCCACCGACGCCAGCCGCTTTGTTCAAGGCCTTCGCATAGCGAGACGGCAGGGGCCGCCTGGCGGTCGCGAAGCACTTCAGCGCGACAGGGGCGACCGAGGCAACGAGGTTCTCCGAGGCTCCGACAGCCAGCGCGTCACGGAACTGGACCACCGCCTGTGCCGGCCGGGCGAAGTCCTCGTAGAGGATCACACCCAAGAGCGCATGGGCGTCGGGATAACCAGGAGCGACCTTGACGGCACGAGCGACCGAGGCGTCTCCTTGCGCGAGCACGAGCCGGTTCTTCGCGGAAAGCCCGGCAAGGCGAATCAGCCAGCCGCCATAGGTGAGGGCATCGGGTTGGTCCGGGTCCATCTTGAGCACCTCGTTGTAGAGCTGCACGGCCTCGGCTGCTTGTCCCTCGCTTCCCAAGACGGCCGCCCGGTCGAGTGTCTCCTGCTCCTGCTGGGCGCCCGAGAGCGAAACCGAGCCGGTCGCAGACTCGCCCGGCAGGCGCACACCTGCGAACGATGCTGCCAGAAGCGTCGCCGCCACGACGAAACAGACGGCCGCGCCAAGGCCGATGACGAGCCGCACTCGCCGGTTCCCGAGGCGCCGGCGCAACGGGCCGCCCTCCGCCATGGTCGCGACGTCGCGCGGAGCGAGTGAGGCCGCCTCCGGCGCCTCGCCATCTTCGAGCCCCCCGCTCGCGCCAGGTTGGTCGACACCCGGCGGCTCGGCCGGGGCGAGATCACAGATGGCGGCTTCGACTTCGTCAAGCCTTTGGCAGTAGCGGGCACGAAGGACGGCGAAGTCCCGCTCATCGACCTCTCCGGAGGCCCGCTCCACCTCGAGGTCCTCGATCGACTGGCGCAGGAACTCGCGTTCGTCCACCAGAGCATCGAGGCTCGTCGCATGCCTGCGCACCTCGGGGCTGCGCCGCGTGACAACGCGCCTCAGGCTCATCGGGACACCTCGAGGCGGCGACGCCTCCACAAATAGACGGCGAGCACAAGACCAGCCGCACCGAGGACCGTGACCGGCACCGCCCACAAGACCACGTCGGCGCCCGACCCGGAAGGAACCAGCAGCACCTGCTCGCCGAAACGAGCCACCACGAGCTGTTCGATCCTCGCGTCGCTCAGGCCCCGGTGGACCCAGGCAGCGACCTCGGCTCGGAGCCCGACGGCGATAGGTGCATCAGACTGAGCGATGGAGAGGTCGACACAGCTCGGGCACTTGATCACGGACTCGAGGTGGGCGATTCTCGCGGCAGAGCTCGGCT
The DNA here is from genome assembly GCA_963779425.1 of uncultured Acidimicrobiaceae bacterium. GTDB lineage: Bacteria > Actinomycetota > Acidimicrobiia > Acidimicrobiales > Bog-793 > Fen-455. Next base: position 674,193 of record CAVZYD010000007.1, on the reverse strand, counting down.
GTGGCGGGTGCAAGCTCCCGAGGACGAGGGCAACGACAGCAATGGCGGCCACTAGCAGCCAGGCTGGCTTGGAGGAGAGAACTGACAAAGCCGCGTGCCCTGCAGCCGCAGGTCCGCGCCTGTGGCGCGTTGCAACCGAGCCAAGGGCCGCGGTCACGACCGGGCTCCCAGGGCCTGCTTCACGAGACGGTCGAGCCCTGCGACGGTGACGCCGCCAAGTATGCGGTCGACGACCTTGCCATCGGGTGCGACGAGGAACGACTGAGGTGGGTCGTCCACGCCATAGCTGATTGCGATCCGCTCCCCTGGGTCGACGACGGAGGGCCAGGTGGCCCCCACCTGGCGTTCGAAGGCGACGGCGTTGGCCGCTGTGTCGCCGTAGACGACCCCGAGCACGGCGACTCTTTGCCCGTCGGGATGGCTGTAGGCGAACCTGACCAGAGCCGGCGACTCGGTCCGGCACGGAGGACACCAGCTGGCGAAGAAGTTCAGCAGTACGAAGCGGCCCTTGAAGCCGGCCAGCGAGGACTCCCCGCCGGAAAGGTTGCGACCCGTCACCGCTGGGGCCGCCTCGCCGACAAGTGGGCTCGACGCGGTCTGCGTGGCGGCGGGGCGGCTCGCCAGCACGGCGACGAGGACGAGAGCGCAGAGCCCCACGCCACATGCGGCCCAACGAGCCAGCTTCAGCCCTCCGCTTTGTGCCTTCGCGGCGCTCACGATCCTGTCCCAGCGCTGACGGGCGCAGGAGCGGTCTCATCTGGGACCTCGAGGGCACCGCCCCCCAGCGCGACACGGACCGCTGGCCGCGGGTCACCCAGCGGCTCGACGACCTCTTTTGCGCCTCCCTCCTCTGAGCTGACCTGCAAGAGCGAGCCTCGCCGCCTGCGGCTCGGGATAGCGGCCAGCACTGCGCCGAAGGCCGTGATGGTCCCCCCGACCCAGAGCCACATCACCATGGGCTGGATCACGATGTCTATCGTGGCCGGGCCGTGAGGAGAAAGGTCCACGTCGGCGAGAGTCAAATAGGTGTCCTCGCGCACCGAAGAGTCGACGGCCGGGGTGCCGACTCCTTCGCTGCCGGAAAAGATGCTGATGGCGGGATGGAAGGGGGCCCCGTCCACCAAGACCGTCGCGATCTCACCGCTCTTGTTGGGAAGGCTGAATTGCTTGGTGCCGACGTAGGTGAACACGTGGCCGTCGTAGCTGACCGCCCGTCCCGGCTTTAGCACGAGCTGGGTCCGCTGTCCGTACGAGCTGGCGGCCGAAAGGGCCACGGCGACGATGACGACGCCTAGATGCACGATCATGCCGCCGTTCGCCCGTCCGAAAAGCGCCCTCCAGGCTCCCCCGCCGGCCCTGTGCGAGGCCAGGGCGGCTAGCACCAACTGACGAATGGCGCTCGCCCCGGCGAAGCCGCCGAGTCCGAAAGCCAAAAGGGGCGCGAACCCCCGCACCCCGGCAAGTACGCAGACGACCACGACACCGACACCTACCCAGGCCGAGACTGCGAGGCGCCTGCGCAAGACACCTTCCCCTGCCTTGCGCCAGGGGAGCACCGGCGCCACCGCCATGAAAAAGAGCAACGCCAAGCCGATCGGCAGTGTCATCGTGTCGAAGTAGGGCCGCCCCACCGTGATCTGCTGGCCGTTCAGCGCCTCGACAAACAGCGGGAAGACCGTTCCGAGCAGCACGACGAGAGCGAACCCGGCAAATAGCAGGTTGTTGACGAGAAAGGCGCCTTCTCTCGACACCGCCGAATCGATCGTCCCAGGCGAACGGAGCCAGTCGCCACGCCAGGCGATGAGACCGACTCCGAGCGCGACGACGAGGCCGAAAAAGCCGAGGAGGAGCGGGCCGACGTTCGAGTTCGAGAACGAGTGCACCGAGACGAGCACGCCGGAGCGGGTGAGGAAGGTGCCGAGGATAGTCAGAGAGAAGGCCGCTATGAGAAGGGAAAGGTTCCAAACCCGAAGCAGTCCCCGCCGCTCTTGGACCATGACCGAGTGCAAGTAGGCCGTGCCGCAAAGCCACGGAAGCAAGGCCGCGTTCTCGACCGGGTCCCAACCCCAAAAGCCACCCCAGCCGAGGACCTGGTAGGACCACCAGGCGCCCAGCATGATCCCGATGGTGAGAAAGGCCCAAGCGAACAACGTCCAACGGCGGGTCTCAAGCAGCCATCCCTCGTTGAAGCGTCCCGTCACGAGCGTGGCGATGGCAAATGAGAACGGCACGGTGAAACCGACAAAGCCCAGGTACAAAAAGACCGGGTGGAAGGCGATGAGCGGGTTGTCCTGCAAAAGCGGGTTTGGACCCGATCCGTCGGAGGGGACCTGACCGATGACGTGGGCAAACGGGTTCGCCGGGCCGGCCATGAGGGCGAAGAAGAAAACGGCGACGCCCAGCCCAACCAGGCTCGACCACGCCACGAGCGGGTCGGATGCCCGCTTTCTGAACACGTGCGTCATCGCCGCCAGATAGCCGGAGAGTATGAGGGCCCAGAGCAGGATCGAGCCTTGCAGGGCGGACCACATCCCGGTGATCGAGTACAAAAGCGGTGTCTCGCGGCTGTTGTTGGCGGCCACGAAGGCGAGGGAGAAGTCGTGGAGCAAAAGGGCGCGTTCCATCGCGACACTCGCCAGGACCGCTCCCGCGAGCACCCAGAGGGCGAACGTGCGGGCGTGTCGGTAAAGCGACGGTCTTTGCGTCGCCAGCCCGACGCCGATGGTGACGACCCCGGACACCGCGGCGAGCAGACCGAGGGCGACGCCGACCAGGCCGAGCGCAGCGTTCATCGTGTCGTTCCGTTAAGCGCTTTCACCCGATTCGGATGTGCGGCGATGTAGCTGTTGGAATGTTTGACGAGGATCTGGTCAGAGGCGAAACGGTCCGTGGCGCCGACGAAATGGCCGACCACTATGACCGGGATCCCGGGTTGGAACAGCTGCGGCGGCGAGCCGGTGTTAGTGACAGCGACCTTGACGCCACTCGATTCAACGACGAAGGCCACCGTCGTCCCGGTCCGGTTCCGAACGGTGCGGACCGTCCCCGGCAGGACCATGCCTTCAAGCTGGAAGGTGCTGTCGCCGAGCGTCGCCCTTTGGGCGACCGCCTCGTTCGCAGTCTTGAAGAACACGATCGCCGATGTGAGCCCCTTGAAGACGAGAAAACCGATCGCCGCCACGATGATGACCCCGACGACCTCCAACCGCCGACGCTGGCGCCGTTGCTCGTAGCTGAGTGGTCTCGCTCCGCGCCCAGCCCGCGACGGGGCAGTTCCGGCGTCCCCGGAGCTTGGCTCGTCTTCGAGCGGGTCGCGGGGCGAGGGGGCACGGCCCGTCGCCGCCCCGGGAGAGCTCGTGGCGGTGGAGACATCGCTCATGGCTCGGTCCCCGTTCCCGTCTCCTCGAAAGAACGGTGCCTGAGCTGTAGGCCCTCGTCGGCCGGTCCGCTCCGGTGGACCTGTGTTGCGACGCCGGGTCCGTTCCCGGCCCGCTCGCCCGTTCCGTTCCCGCCGGCGCGGCGCCGGGCGGCGCGTTCGCGGAGCAAAAGTGCCCCGCCGTAGCTCCCGAGCGTGCCGAGCACCACGACGTAGCCGGCTTCCACGTAACCGTTCATCCCCTCGCCCCCGCTTCAGCCCGGCGCTCGGCCAGGGCGACCTCCAGCCCCTCGGTTTCCTCCCGGTCCTGCAACTTGGCGAGACGGTAGCGGTGGGCCATGAGCCAGATGTAGACGAGCGTGAACGACACGAAGCCGAGCAGCAGGGTCCAGGCCATCGACCCGTGCACATATGTCTTGTGCGTCGTCGGGTTGAGCACTGTCGGTGCCTGGTGCAAGCTGCGCCACCACTCAACGGAGAAGTAGACGATCGGCACGTCGACGAACGCGATCAGGGCGGCGATTGCCGAGCGCCGAGCCCGCACGTGGAACTCACCGGGCACGCGGCGCAGGGCCAGGTAGCCGAGATAGAGCACGAATAGGAGAGCGGTCGTGGTCAAAAGCGGGTCCCATGCCCACCAGGCGCCCCAGGTGGGCCGGCCCCAGATCGAGCCGGAGGCGAGGGTCAGGCCGGTGAAGACGACACCGACCTCCGCCGAGGCGCCCGCGAGGCGGTCGAAGTGCTCGGCTCTCGTCCTCGGCCACAAGTACAGGAGGCTCGCGAGACTGGCCGACGCCGTAAGCGAGGAAGGCCACCCAAGCCATCGGCGGGTGAATGTAGAGCAGGCGGACGAGATTTCCCATGAACTCGTCCGGTGGCGTGACGAACAGACCCAGCCACACAGTCGCCGCCACGCCGACAAGCGCCGTAGCGCCCAACAGGTGAAGCGCCATCCCGGCGCCGTCGCTTTGGGTAGCGCTCGTCTGTCTGCGCATCGTCGCCGTGCTCATCCGTCCTCCAACAGGGGCCCGAAGGCGACGGTGCCAATGGCTATATAGAGCACGGCAAAGACTGCGAGCACGTCCAACCAGCCACCAGCGCGGCCCGGCGTGCCAGCGAGCGCCTCATTCCACGCCTTGGTGGCGGCGAGAAGCACAGGAGCGACAACGGGAAGAAAGAGAAGCGGAAGCAGCGTCTCGCGCGTGCGCAAGCCCGAGGCGACGACCCCGTAAAGCGTGCCGACCGCAGCAAGTCCGCAAGTGCCGGCGGCGCAGGCGGCGACGAGGACGAGAGCTCCGGACAGATGGGCGCCGTACAAGAGGGCGACACCGACGGTGAGGCCGGCCTCAAGCACGAGCAGCTGCGCGGCAACCGCACTGGCCTTGCCTAGGAAGATCCCCCCTGGGTCGAGGCCCGAGAGGCGAAGCCCGTCCCGAGCCGCGTCGGCCGACTCGATGGCGTAGCTGCGCTGCACGGCAAGCAGCGTAGAGAGCAGGACCGCGACCCAGAACAGTCCTGCCGAAGCGGGCGCGAGCACAGAACGGTCGGGGCCGAGGGCCAGGCCAAAAAGCAACAAGACGGCGATCGCGAAGGGCCCCACCTGATTCAGGCCGACTCGGGACCGCAGTTCGATACGGAGGTCCTTGCCCGCGACGAGGGCGGCGTCACGCAACATGCGCGGACGCTTTCGTGACCTGGTCAGAAGGGCCGGCGCCGTCGGCGGGCTGGGCCGTAGGAACCGGGCCGGCTGCGGTGGGCTGCGCGCTGGCCGAGCTGGAGGCGGTCGACGGTGTCGGTTGCAAAACTGCCCCGGTCCCCTCGACGACACGGCCGCCGGCCACGTGGATCACCCGGTCGGCGATGGCCTCCGCACGCGTCGTGCTCGTGGGACGCGAACACAACGGTACGACCGGCTGCCTTGGAGCCTGCGAGAAGCTGGTCGAGAAGATCACGACCCTCCTGGTCGAGCCCGGCGTGGGGTTCGTCCAGGAGCCAGAGCCGGGAGCCCCGAGCCACGAGCACGGCGAGCGAGGCCCGGCGCTGCTGTCCGGCAGAGCACCGCCCTACTGCCATGGACGCGAGACGCCCGCCGAAACCGAACTGCTCGAGCACTGCTCCGATGCCCGCTTGTCCTGCCCGCGCCGCCCGCACGGCGAAGCGCAAGTTCTCCTCCACGGTCAACTCGTCGTAGAGAAACGACTGGTGACCGAGCATGCCGACCTCGCGCCGCACCCAGCGCCGGTCTGCCACCAGGTCGCGCCCGAGCACCGTCGCCTCTCCCGAGTGCACGGCAATCAAGCCGGCGAGCACCTTCAACAAGCTGGTCTTGCCTGCCCCATTCGGCCCGCGCAGATGCACCACCTCGCCTTGGCTGACTTCCAGGGAAGCTCCTGCGAGGAGGGGAAACCGGCCGGCCAGCGCTACGGCCTCGTGGAGACGAATAGCAGGCGCCATTGAGATCGCCCATGTTAGGGGCCAAAGGATGCCCAGGTCACGCGCCTCGCCGGGCGAAGCTCGCCGGGGGCCCTAAGCAAGCGGTGAAGTCCGGTGGCCGAGCTGCTCACGCCAGCTAAGGGGCACCGTCTCGGCCTAGGAGACCTGGCGACGCATGAGATCGATATCGGCGTCGACCATCATCTCGACGAGCCCGGCGAAGTCCACGGTGGTCCTCCACGCGAGCTTGCCGTGCGCCTTTGCCGCATCTCCGACGAGGAGATCGACCTCGGCAGGTCGCATGAAGCGCTCGTCGATGCGAACGTGGTGCTCGTAGTCGAGACCAGCCCTCGCGAAAGCGACTTGGCACAGGTCTCTCACCGAGTGCGTCTCGCCGGTCGCGATCACGTAGTCCTCCGGCTCGTCCTGCTGGACCATGAGCCACATGCCCTTTACGTAGTCACCAGCAAAGCCCCAGTCACGTTTCGCCTCCAGGTTGCCGAGACGGAGCTCTTTATCCAGGCCGAGCTTGATCCTCGCCACGCTGTTGGTGATCTTGCGCGTCACGAACTCAAAGCCCCGCCGTGGGCTCTCGTGATTGAACAGGATCCCCGAGGAGGCGTGCAGTCCGTAGCTCTCGCGGTAATTGACGGTGATCCAGTGCCCGTAGACCTTGGCCACCCCGTAGGGACTGCGGGGATAAAAAGGCGTGTGCTCCGTCTGAGGTACCTCGCGCACCTTGCCGAACATCTCCGACGAGCTCGCCTGGTAGAAGCGGATCTCGGGATTGGTCAGGCGGATGGCGTCGAGCACCCGGGTGACACCGAGCCCTGTGACCTCGCCCGTCAGCACGGGCTGTGACCAAGAAGTCTGGACGAAGGACTGGGCGGCAAGGTTGTACACCTCGTCGGGGCGCTGCTCACGTAGCACTTCGATGATCGAGACCTCATCGAGGACGTCTGCGGAGACGAGGGTCAAGCTGTCTTGGATGTGGGCGATGCGCTCGAAGTTGAGGGTGCTCGAGCGTCGGAGCATGCCCACCACGTCATAGCCCTGCGAGAGGAGCCATTCCGCCAGATAAGAACCGTCCTGACCGGTGATACCGGTGATCAACGCCCGTTTCTTCACCGCTCCGTTCTAGAGCCTGGCGCCCAAGGTCGCAAAAAGCTCCGTTGTTGGCAACCCGACGTCTAAGAACGGTTGGGACGTCGTCCGGATTTGTCCCCCGCTAGGTTGCGAGCGTGCGCATACCCACCTCAGGGACGCTCGCCATCGTCTCTTACCGACTCGGTGGCCAAGACGGCGTCTCTGTGGAGGCCGCGAAGTGGGCCTGGGCCTTCGGCCAGCTCGGCTTCGGCGTGATGACGGTAGCTGGGAGCGGTCGAGCGGATCGGTTGCTACCGGAGCTTTCCATGGACGCCGTCGTCAGGGACATCGCGCTCTTGCGCTCCGAGGTGAAAAGAGCCCTTTCAGGTGCGGACCTGGTGCTCGTGGAGAATCTCTGCTCTCTTCCTTTGAATCGTGTCGCGGGCGAAGTCGTCGCCGATGTGCTGCGAGGCAGGCCGGCGATCCTGCGCCACCACGACCTCGCCTGGCAGCGGCCGCATCTCGAGCATCTCGGTCCGCCTCCTAGTGACCCCTGTTGGCACCACGTGTGCATCAACGCCAGGTCGAGACGTGAGCTGGCAGCCCGGCGAATCGACGCGACCGTCTTCTACAACTGTTTCGATCCGGACCCGCCACCAGGTGATCGACGTACGGCCCGCGAAGCCCTCGAGGTTGGAGAGAGCGAAGTCGTCGTCCTCCAGCCGACGCGGGCCATCGCCCGCAAGAACGTCGCCGGCGGCATGCGCCTGGCCATCGGGCTGCATGCCACCTACTGGTTGCTCGGACCGCCCGAGGACGGATATGACGGCGAGCTCGAACGGCTCGTCGCCGCCGCCGGGACCAAGACGAAAGTCCTTCGGGGACCTGCGTGGCCCGAAGCGGCGATGGCGGACGCCTATGCCGCCAGCGACGTGGTCACCCTGCCCTCGACCTGGGAGGGATTCGGGAACCCGAGCCTCGAGTCCGCCCTCTACCGCCGTCCCTTGGCGATCGGACCCTACCCCGTCGGAAAAGAGCTGCGAAATCTCGGCTTCCAGTGGTTCGACATAGACGACAGGGCGCCCTTGGGCGCCTTCTTGGCGAGTCCCGATCCGGCATTGCTCGACCGCAACCAGGCGCTCGCACGGGAACACTTCTCGCTCTCGGCTCTGCCCGGGCGCCTTCACACCTGGCTGGCACAACGGGCCTGAACAGAACCTGGCCGCCTCGGCCAGCGCCGGAAAACTACGATGCCTCCTCGTGGCCGTCACCAGTCCCACCTTGAGGCCGCGACGGCTTCGGCTTCCCGCAGCGAGACGGAGACGCCAGTTGCTCGACGTGGCGTTGGAGACCTTTGCCCGATCCGGGCTCGAAGCCACGACCATGGACGACATCGCCCGCGAGGCCGGCGTGACCAAGCCGCTTCTCTACCAGCATTTCAAGTCCAAGCGAGCGCTTTTCCTCGAACTGCTCGACGACGTCGTCGTGCGCATCATCGACGCTCTCACCGCCGCTGCGGAGCTGGCCCCCGGTCCCCGCCTGCAGGTCGAGGCGGTTTGCGACGCTTATTTCCGCTTCGTGCTTCACAACGAGTCCGCCATGCGGCTGCTGTTGGACAGCACCCTTCCCTACGACGTCGAGCTTGCCGAGGCGATCCGGCGCGTCGACGACACGATCGCAAGCGCGCTGCGACCGCTCATCCGCGCCGACATAGATCCCGATCATCAGCGGGTCCTGGCCGCTGCGGTCGTGGGCATGGCCAAGGGTGTGACCCGCGACTGGCTCCATTCGCACTCGAACCGCAGCTCGCCGGCTTCGCGAGAGATGCTCGACGCCGAGGCTGGGCTGGTCGCCCGGCGGGTAGCAGAGTTCGCCTGGGCCGGGCTTCGCCTCGTCCACCGCGACTAGGCCGCAAAGGCGCGCCGCCGGGTTCGCTTCGCTCAGGTGTCCGTGGCCATCCTCGCCCACAAGGCGCGGTCCATCCTCCAAATGCAGTTGATGCCGCTGTGACCGGGAGCCTCAGGTTTTGCCGGCACTTCTCCCACGAGCTTGAAACCCAGCTTCATGGGAACTCGACTGCTGGCCAGGTTCGACTTGTCGTGATGAATCTCTATGTGGGTCACCTCGGGAAGGCCCAGCCCGAGCGTCGTCAACGCCTCGGCTGCGCGGGTGGCATATCCGCGACCAACGAACTCTGGATGCACCCAGTAGCCGATCTCAAGACCGTTCTTGTCTATGCGGCGCATGAGGCCAGCTCCCCCCACGACGCGCCCTTTTTGAAAGATCCCGAACGAGTACTGCGTGCCCTCGGCCCAGTCCTCGTCCCACTTCGCGAGAAGCTTCTCGCGGTCTCCAAGTGAGGTCGGCTCTAGCGAGATCCACGGCATCCAAGGGCGGAGATGCTCCAAACTCTCGCAGACGGCCCGCGCAAGTGCCGGCGCGTCCTTTTGCTGATAGCGGCGCAACACGAACTCTTCCAGCACGATCTCTCCAGGTGGAGACGGCACCGGCTCGGTCATGGCTTTCAGGATAGGAGCCGGTCCCTCCACAAAGTCCCGCAAGGCGGTTCGAGCCTTGCGGGCGGCAATATCCTCAGGAACCGCAGGCGCCTTCGACATAGCTCGACTCAAGCCGGGAGGCCTATGGAGACCGACAAGACGACCGACAACTGGGATCCCGGTCAATACGCAAAGTTCGCCGCCGAACGCGCCAAACCGTTCTTCGACCTCCTCGCCATGGTCGATCCCGTTCCGGGGGGCGAGGTGATGGATCTCGGCTGCGGCACCGGGGAACTCACCGCCCGGCTGCACGAGCACACCCAAGCGTCCACAACGCTCGGGATCGACGCCTCGGAGTCGATGCTGGCAAAAGCGCGTCCTCTCGCGGGTAACGGTCTGTCGTTTGAAAACGGGGACATCGCCCACTTCGCGCCAAAGGCGGCCTTCGACGTCATCTTCGCCAACGCCAGCCTGCAATGGGTGCCCCACCACCGTGAACTGCTCACTCGCCTCGCCGCCGGGCTGCGCCCGGGAGGCCAGCTCGCCGTCCAGGTCCCGGCCAATTTCGACCACCCCTCCCATGCCGTCGCCATCGAGGTGGCCCTCCAGGCACGTTTTGCCGAATACATGCGCGACGTGCCTGCCGCCGCTCCGGTCTGCCTGCCGGAGCAGTACGCCGAGCTGTTGCACGAGATCGGTTTTGCCGACCAGATCGTCCGCCTACAGGTCTACGGGCACGAACTCGCCTCAAGCGCGGCAGTTGCCGAGTGGACGAGGGGCACCACCCTCTTGCGCTTCCGGGAGGTGTTGCCCGCCGAGATGTTCGACGAGTTCGTGGAGCGCTACGAGCACAAGTTGGGCGCGGTCCTCGGCGACCGGGCCCCTTACTTCTATACGTTCAAGCGAATCCTGTTCTGGGCGCGCCTCGGCACAGAGGGCCTTGGTCTTCGGGGTCCGAAGGACGAAACGTGAACGAAAAAGCCCTTACTGGAAATGCCCGCTGACTCGTTGAACCGAGCAGAGCGGGGTGGCCTCGGCTTATTCAATTGGTCAGTGGAACAATGCTCACAACCTCGACCTGGGCGTTCGCCCGATGCGGCCCTTGGCTCGCTGCGAGTGCCACTTAGAACGGCCACGCGCGGCATGCCGGCCGAGGGTGCGCTCAATACCGACTTCCCGCTCCGGTTCATCGCCTGGCCGGGCCTTTTCGCCAACGACGGCTTCGCCGCAGAGCGGTGCAGATCGCCTCGACTGCTCGCAAGGGCGCTCTCGTGCTAGAGAGATCAGTGCCATGAGCGCCGGGGAACTCAGTCCGCCACGAAGCGGCTTCGATTGGGCCGCAGTAGTTGCGTCGCTGATCTTGATGTTGGTCGTCTCCGTCCCGACCATGATCGTCGAAGAGGACTGGCACGGGCGTCCGATGATCGACCAGCCCAACCATCTCTGGGTCATCGCCACCTGCATTGTGGCGGCTGGGTTCCTTGTCGGGGGGGGCCTCGCTGGGCGCCGGCGTCCCGCCTCGGCGGCTCGGCATGCCACCGTTGCCGCGAGCCTCAGCGTCGTCGTGCTCTTGGTCGGCGCCTTGTCCCGCAGGCTATGGGTGGTCCACGAGGGCGTTCCAGGAAAGGTCGTGCAGCTCTGGTGCCTGGGTGTTGTCGGCGCCCTCGTCCTGAGTGCCGTTGGGTCGGCCATCGGGCGTCGTCAAGGCTCGCACACCGCGTAATCTCTCGGCGAGGGCCAGCCGAGTCGAGGCATCACAAGGGCGCCCCTCGGCTTAAGCCCCGACTCGCAAGCACACCCATCTGAAGCGCCTCTAGAACTGCGACCGGTGAACTACCTCCTCGAACGGCCGCCGGTTCGGCTCTGCTATCGGCTGCAGCGGTCGGTCAGCTGGGTAGCCGAATGCCAGCATGTAGGCACAGACTCGCTCCGGCGGCGCACCGATGATGCGCCGGCACGCCTCCCGATCGCCGATGGCGGAATGGCCGCTTCCTATCCCGAGATCCGTCGCCGCCAGCATCATGGCCAGCGTTGCCTGGCCGAGGTCGTACTGGTCGACATCTCGGACCGCTCGTTCTCCGGCTCGGGCAGAACCAGTACGACAGCTGCTTTCGCACTCGCCAGGTGGCGCGCACCCGTCCAGACGGCGGAGAGCTCCTGCAACTGAGCGGGGTCGGTGACAAGGACGAAGTCCCAGTGCTGGCGATTCGACGCGGAGGGTGACCGCCGTCCGGCTTCGAGGATCCGCTCGAGGAGATCAGGGGCGATGGCCCGGTCCGCGTAGCTGCGAACGTTGCGGCGGGCTCGGATGGCGTCCCAGGTCTCCATGGGCCTGGAGGCTACCGGCTCACCCGTCCTAAAGGCGTGTCCTCGCGGGTCCCGGGCGGGCCCGAAAGCGAGGCAGAAAACGGAGTGGATTTGGGCCACAATTCGGGTAGGTGGAAATTGCGCCACCGAGCAAGGTGCGAAGGAGAACCGGGGGGTGTCTTTTGATCGAGGTCGAGCGGAAATTCGTCGTTGACGATGATGCTGAGCTGCCAGGTTTCGATTCACTGGCACCGTCATTGCGCGTCGGGTCGGTAGAGACGGTCGACCTCGACGCCGTCTATTACGACACGCCCGACTACCGGCTCGCCCGCACTGGTGCCACGCTGCGCCTGCGGCTTGGGGGAGAAGACGCCGGGTGGCACCTGAAGCTTCCCGGCCAGGGCGCCGACACCAGGATTGAGCTGCGACGTCCCGCGCCTTTGCTCGAGGTGGCTTCCCTCCTCCTCGAACCACCGCAGGTGCCTGAGGAGCTGATCGATCTCACCCTCGCCCGTAGTGGTGGGCGGAGACTGCAACCGGTGGTGAGGCTCTCGACCCAGCGCACGAGGACCCTCCTTGTCAATCCGGAGAGCCGTCCGCTCGCAGAAGTGGACGAGGACGACGTCGGAGCGTTCTTCGACGGGCGTTCGGAGCCCCGTGATCGCTGGAGGGAGCTGGAGGTGGAGCTGCTCGAAGGCAGCCCTAAAGAGCTCGCAGAGATCAGTCGGGAGCTCGAGCGTTGCGGAGGCAGGCCAGCGGAGTATCCCTCCAAGTTCGTGCGCGCTGTCGGGGCCGCGGCGGCCAATCCGCTCATAGCCGAGCCTGCGCCGACCAAGGGCGCACCCGATTCGGTCGCCAAGGTGTTCACGAAGCGCTGGCACGACCTCGTCCTCGAGCTCATCGAGCGTGACGCTGGCGTGCGCCTGGGCGAGGTCGAAGCGGTGCACAGGATGAGGGTGGCCGTTCGGCGACTTCGAAGCGCCTTGTGGACCTTCGCCCCTGTGCTTGACAAAGCCTCGGCCGAGTGGTTGCGCGATGAGCTCGGCTGGCTCGGAAGTGCCCTCGGCCCACTACGCGACAGCGACGTGTTGAGCAGCGAGCTCAACAAGCTGCTCGACACAATCCCATCCGAGGAGGTCTTGGGTCCCGTACGTGACGAGATCGCCAGCCATTTCGCCGCCGCCAGGCACAAGGCGCTCGACGACGCCCTCGAGGCGATGCGTTCGGACCGCTACCTGAGCCTCTTGCACGTGCTGCGGGCTGTGAGCCTCGCCCCACCGACCCGGCCGAGGGCGAAGCGGACCATCGAAAAGGCTGGGCCCTGGTTGTTGCGGCGCGAACTCGAGCGGGTGGCGCGCCGTGTCGAGGCGGCCAGTTCCACAGCCGGTGGCCCACAACGAGAGCACGCCCTGCACGAGGTGCGCAAGGCGGCAAAGGGCATGCGGTACGCGGCCGAGGCCTTCGAGCCGTTCCTCGGTAAGGTCGCCACCCGCATAGCCAGCCGCTTTGAGGCGATCCACGAACACCTCGGCGAGGGTCAAGACGCCGTTGTCGCCAGAGCGCTCCTCCGTGAGCTCGGAGCGAAAGCAGGGGCCAGGCCAGGACACAACGGCTACACCTACGGCCTGCTGGCCGGACTGGAACAGCGTCGGTTCAACCATGCGGCGGCCGAGCTTCCCGAGCTTTGGAGAGCGGCCTCACGGGCCAAGCTCTGGGACGAACTGGACCGCTGAAGCGAGCCCCGATCGAGCCTCGTCCCCTGGGTACCTCCGGCGGTTTGACAAGAACTTTTGTCGTGACAATGACAGGCGGGCGTTCCGCACCGAGGCATAAGAGCAGGTCGGAAGTGTTCTCTCGTCACCTGCCAGCTCGTGGCGATGGCGACAGCGGGCGCCCGCCGCTCTGTGACGGAAGATTTCCCTTAGGTCGGGCCGCCAGTCGTCCGATGAATCATTAGAAGAAGTGCGACTGTCTAAAGGAAGATCAGATGACACACGACCCTGACGGGCCGCACTGGCGGCGCCCAGAACTGGACGGGGCCACCGAGGAGGGCTTCACGCTTATTGAGCTGCTCGTTGTGCTGCTCATCATCGGCATTCTCCTTGCGATCGCCATCCCGACGTTCCTGTCGGTGACCAAGACCGCGAACAACACTGCCGCGCAGGCCAACTTGCAGACCGCCCTCACGGGTGCCGACACCTTCTACACCAACAACAACCAGACCTACAGCAAGATCATGTGGCCGAACTCAGGTGTGTCGACAATCACAGCCGTCGACACGGGCCTGTCGTTCGTCAGCGCGGCTGCCTCGACCAAGTCGAACGTCATCTCGCTCTCTACTAGCGGCAACCTCGGCTGGCTCGTGCTGGCGGCTTTCTCGCCCGGCACGAAGGACTGCTGGATCGTCGTCGACCAGAAGGCGGCGCAAAGCGGGAACATCGCCGGCAACACGAACCATGCCACCGGCACCTATTACGGAGTGATTAAGAGCACCACCAGTTCAGCGTGTACTGCTGGATCGGGCCTTGCTGGGACCGGTTTCACGTCCAGCGGCTTCCCGCACGGCTGACACAGCCGTCGCCGAAGGGCGACACACACCCACCCCAGCGCTAACTACTGAATGTGCACCCCGGAGATGGCGCGAGCGATCACGAGCCGCTGGATCTCGCTCGTGCCTTCGAAGATCGTGTAGATCTTCGAGTCGCGGTGCCAACGCTCGACGGGATTGTCCCGCACGTAGCCGGCGCCCCCGAGGATCTGGATCGCCTCCTCTGTCACCCACACTGCCGCCTCGCTGGCGAAAAGCTTCGACATCGAGCCTTCCCCGGCGCTGAAGGGCTTGCCCGCTCATCGCCATCGAAGCGGCCCGCATGTAGAGCAGGCGAGCCGCGTCGATGCGCGTCTTCATGTCGGCGAGCTTGAAGGCGACGGCCTGACGTTCGATGATCGGTAGCCCAAAGGTCCGGCGCTCCTTGGCGTACTCGAGGGCGTACTCATAAGCGGCGCGGGCGATCCCGACCGCCTGGGCCGCGATGCCTGGGCGGGTGGCCTCGAAGGTCGCGAGGGCCGTCGAAGCCCTCCCGTGCTTGCCCTCCCGGGCCCGGGCGATCCGCTCGTCGAACCTCTCCTTGCCCCCGAGCAGACAGGGACCAGGAACCATCACGTCCTGCAGCACCACCTCGGCCGTGTGGGAGGCACGGATGCCCATCTTCTTGTATTTCTGGCCCATGGACAGCCCGGGCGTGTTCGGTGGCACGATGAAGCCCGCCTGGCCACGCGGGCCGAGCTCCGGCTCAACCGCAGCGACGACGACGTGGATCTTGGCGATGCCGCCGTTGGTGATCCATGACTTCGTCCCGTTCAAGGTCCAGGTATCGCTGGCCTCGTTGTAGACGGCGCGGGTCTTGAGGTTGCCACGTCCGAGCCGGCGTCCGCCTCGGAGACACAAAACGCCGCGAGGGCGACCTCGTCGGGTTGGCCGAAGCACCGCGGGACCCACTCGGCCACCTGCTCGGGCGTGCCGGCCGCGACGATGCCGGCCACGGCGAGAGTCGAACCGAGGATGGACAGGGCGATGCCGGCATCGCCCCAAGCCAGCTCCTCGTTGACGAGCGGGAGCAGGAGACCGGTCGGGTCGGCGTAACAGTTCGCGATGAAGTCGAACGAGTACAGCCCGATCCGGGCCGCCTCTTCGATGATCGGCCAGGGAGTCTCTTCCCGCTCGTCCCACTCGTGAGCAGCGGGACGCACGACGTTCTCGGCGAAGTCGTGGACCCACTCGAGAACCTGGCGCTGGTCCTCGTTCAGCTCCATCGAGAAGTCACCCATCGTTCACCTCGGCTCAGGACGGAGTCGTCCTCGGCGTTCGTCAGTCTTCGAGGCTAACGGTCGCCGCCAGCTGCCAGCTGGCGGCAGCTTAATGACTCTCGAGTAACTAGCGATGCTCGGACTGACCTCGTCCTGGCGCCCGGGACCAAGGGGACGTCAAAGGCTCGTCGAAGGCGCGGAAAATCGACCGGTTCGACACGTGGAACCGAACATTGGGCCGGAGCCGGCAGGACACGGGTCCGCCGATTGCAGGGCCCGCCCCGAGCGGCGGGCCCACCGGGAGTGCGCGGACTCAGCGCGCCCGAACGTTGGCTGCCTGCAGCCCCTTCTGGCCCTCCTGAACGTCGAATTCGACTTCCTGGCCCTCGGTGAGGGTCCGGTAACCGGACATTTGGATAGACGAGTGGTGGACGAAGACGTCCACGCCGTCGGACTGCGAGATGAAGCCGTAGCCCTTCTCGCTGTTGAACCACTTCACTACTCCGGTCGCCACTGTGGCGTTCCCCTTTGTCTCAGATTGCAGATAAAACGAGAGCGCCGGGCCGAGAAACATGACGTGGGAGTAGCCGATAGTCAAGGAGGTGCCCCGGCGACCGGGTCACCGCCCGACTTCTCGGCAACCCCACGTGACATCACGATCCGGTTGCTCTCGACGGACAACGTAGCAGAGCAGGCCAGGCACCTGTTAGCCGAGATCCGCGCAGTCCGCCGGCAACAGTTCTGCCCGGTTGACGCTCAGAGCGCAAGACCGTCCGGCACGCCAGGCTCAGCGGCGGATCCTCGTGCCTGCCGCGGTGTCCTCGACGACGTAGCCGAGAGCGACGATCTCGGCGCGAAGCGCGTCGGCGGCGGCGAAGTCGCGCTCGGCTCGGGCCTGGTCGCGGCGGCGGCCGAGCTCGAGCACCGAGCTCCGGGATCTCGGCGACGCCCTTGGCCTCGAGCCCGACGGCAGCGAAGCACTCGAGCACGGCCCGGCCGAGCTCGCGCGGCCCGTCGAGCCTCACGAGCGTCGAAGGCGATGTTCGCTCCTCGGATGGCGTCGAAGAGGACGGCGGTGGCACGCGGGCGTGTCGAGGTCGTCCTGCATCCTGCTCCACGAACGCGTCCAGCACTTCGGAGTCGGCACCTTCGCTCGTCTCGATCGCCCAGCCTCGGCCAGCCGACCGCTCAAGGCGTCGAGGCGGCCTAGGGCCGCTGCGGCGTCACTCAAGCGTCGTGGGCGTCACCTCGATCGGTGCTCGGTAGTGCGACTGCAGCACCAGCAAGCGGTAGGCCCGGGGATCGGACTCTGCTCGAAGAGCTCGGACAGCAAAAGCACGTTGCCGAGCGACTTCGACATCTTCTCGCCCCCGCGGGCTTCGACCATGCCGTTGTGCATCCAGTGACGGGCGAAGCTCTTGCCGATCGCGACGGCCTGGGCACGCTCGTTCTCGTGGTGCGGGAAGATGAGGTCCTGGCCACCACCGTGAAGGTCGAAGCCCTCGCCCAGCAGGGCGAGCGACATGACGACGCACTCGGTGTGCCAGCCGGGCCGTCCCGGGCCCCACGGCGAGGACCACCACGGCTCTGAGGGCTTTGCCTTTTTCCAAAGGGCGAAGTCCAACGGCGAGCGCTTCTCCTCGTTCACCTCGACCCGGGCCCCCGAACGCATCGAGTCGAGGCTCTGGTGGGCCAACAGGCCGTAGTCGGCGACGGCCGAGACCGTGAAGTAGACGCCGTCGCTCGTCTCGTAAGCCGAGCCGAGCCCGACGAGCTCGGCGATGAGCTCCACCATCTGGTCGATGAAGGCGGTGGCGTGCGGGACCTCCGTCGGCAGCAGGCAGCCCAAGTTGCCCATCGCCTCCCACCACTCGGCCTCGTACTGGGCGGCGATCTCCTCCGGCTGGCGGTGCTCCTCGTTCGCCTTGGTGATGATCTTGTCGTCGATGTCGGTGACGTTCGAGACGTGGTCGACCGCCATGCCGCGAGTACTCGAGGAAACGCCGAAGGATGTCATAGACGAGCGAGAAACGGCCGTGACCGATATGAGGCGGCCCGTAGACGGTCGAGCCGCAGACGTAAATGCCCGCCCGGCCCGGCTGGCGGGTCTCCAGTTCCTCGCTGTCGGCCCGTGGCCGTGTCATGAAGGCGCAGCACAGGAGTACCGTACTAGGCCTATGCCGACTCCCCGCGTGCCCGATCGACCCTCACTCGAGGGGCTCGAGGACCGCTGGGCCGCGCGCTGGGAAGAAGACGGGACATACCGATTCGACCCGAGCCGCGACCGCGCGGAGGTCTACTCGATCGACACCCCGCCCCCGACGGTCTCCGGCTCCCTGCACGTCGGGCACGTGTTCTCCTACACCCAGACCGACATCGTCGCCCGCTACCAGCGGATGACGGGCAAGGCCGTCTTCTACCCGATCGGCTGGGACGACAACGGGCTGCCCACCGAACGCCGGGTCCAGGACTACTTCGGCGTCAGCTGCGACCCGTCGCTCCCCTACGACGCGGACTTCGTCGCCGCCGGCCCATGAGGCCAAACGCGACAAGAACGCCCGGGCGGTCCCGGTCTCGCGTCCGAACTTCGTCGAGCTGTGCAACCTCCTGATCGCCGAGGACGAGCAGGCCTTCGAGCAGCTTTTCCGCAAGCTCGGTGCCTCGTGTCGACTGGACCCAGCACTACACGACGATCGGCGAAGCGTCACGTCGAGCCTCACAACGAGGTTTCTTACGCCTGCTGGCCCGGGGCGAGGCCTACCGCCAGGAGGCGCCGACGCTGTGGGACGTCGACTTCCGCACCGCGGTCGCCCAGGCCGAGCTCGTCGACAAGGAGGACCCGGGCTTCTACCACCGGCTGCGCTTCGCCGAGGCCGACGGAGACGGCCCTGCCGTCGAGATCGAGACGACCCGGCCCGAGCTCGTCCCGGCCTGCGTCGCCCTGGTCGCCCATCCCGCCGACGAGCGCTACCAGGCCCTTTTCGGCACCGAGGTGCTGACGCCCGCTGTTCGCGGTCCGCGTCCCGGTGCTCGCCCACGAGCTCGCAGAGCCGGACAAGGGCTCGGGCATCGCCATGATCTGCACATTCGGCGACCTCACCGACGTCACCTGGTGGCGTGACCTCGGCGCTGCCGACACGCTCGGTGGTCGGGCAGGGACGGCAGGCTCGGACCGGCACCGTTCGGAACGCCCGGCTGGGAGTCGCTCGACCCCGAGCGGGCGAAGGCCAGCTACGCCGAGATCGAGGGCCTGACCGTAAAAAGCGCCCAGGCGCGCATCGTCGAGCTGCTGCGCGACTCCGGCGAGCTGCTCGGCGAGCCGCGCCCGATCACCCATGCCGTCAAGTACTACGAACGGGGCAGGCGGCCCCTTGAGATCGTCACGTCGTGCGCAGTGGTATGTGCGGACCCTAGAGCGCCGCGAGGCGCTCTTGGCGCGAGGACGCGAGCTGCAATGGCATCCCGAGTACATGCGGGCCCGCTACGAAGCCTGGGTGGAAGGGCTCACCGGAGACTGGAACATCTCGCGGCAGCGTTTCTTCGGGGTCCCGTTCCCCGTCTGGTACCGCCTCGACGACGAGGGCGAGGTCGTCGCCGACGGCCTCCTGCTCGCCTCCGAGGATCGCCTGCCCGTCGACCCGTCGACCGACGTGCCCGACGGGCTACACCGAGGACCAACGCGGCAAGCCCGGCGGCTTCGTCGGCGACCCGGACGTGATGGACACCTGGGCGACCTCGTCGCTCACGCCCCAGATCGCCGGCAAGTGGGAGGAGGACCCGGCGCTTTTCGCCAAGGTCTTCCCGATGGACCTGCGACCGCAGGCGCACGAGATCATCCGGACGTGGCTGTTCTCGACGATCGTGCGCTCGGAGCTGGAGCACTCCGTGCTGCCCTGGCGCCATGCCGCCATCTCGGGGTGGATCCTCGACCCTGACCGCAAGAAGATCGGGAAGTCGCTCGGCAACGCCATCACCCCGCTCGAGTACCTGGAGAAGTACAGCACCGACGCCGTGCGTTACTGGGCCGGATCGGCCCGCCTCGGCGCCGACACGGTCTTCAGCGAAGAGCAGATGAAGGTCGGCCGGCGCCTTGCCATCAAGATCCTCAACGCCAGCCGCTTCGTGCTCTCGCGCGTGGACGGCTCCGAGAGCGCCGACCAGGTCCCGCCCACCGGGTCTCACGCGCGCTCGACGCCGGCCATGCTGGCCCGCCTCGCCGCGGTCGTCGACGAGGCGACGGCCGAGTTCGACTCCTATGACCACGCCCGCGCCCTCGAGGTCACCGAGTCCTTCTTCTGGTCCTATTGCGACGACTACCTCGAGCTCGTGAAGACCCGTGCCTACGGCGATGCCGTCCGAGGCCGGCCCGGCTTCGGCACGCCACGCGCTGGCGCTGAGCTTGTCGGTGATCTTGCGCCTTTTCGCGCCCGTTCCTCCCCTACTGCACCGAAGAAGCATGGTCGTGGTGGCAGTCCGGGCTCGATCCACCGCGCCTCGTGGCCCTCCGGCTCAGTCGCTGGCGGCGCGGGCCGGCCCCGGGCGCGCGCCCGAGCTCCTCGAGGCCGTCGCGGAAGTCCTCGTCGCTGCTCCGGCGGGCCAAGACCGAGGCAAAGGGCTCGATGCGCACGCAGGTCGCCCGCTGCGTCGTGACGGGCCCGCCGTCGCTCGTCGAGCTCGTCGAGCTCGCCTCGGCCGACCTGGCGCGACGCCGGGGCCATCACGCAGCTCGACCTCGTGGCGGACCCGATGCGCCACGGCTCTGTCGGTCGCGGTCGAGCTCGCCGCCTGAGGAGGCCTCGCCCGTTGGGCGCCGAACTCGGTGCCACTAGAGCCCGACGGGCTCAATGAAGCCGCGGAAACACGTGGGCGAACACGAGCCGGGGCGGGATCCGCCCGAGCACGACCGTGGCCAACAGCACCAGGTCGCGCTGGCGCACGACGACGATGGCGATCTGGCCCGTGGTGCCATGGGGCGCCCAGCCCCGCTCGACGTCCGAGGCCGTGTAATGGCCCGTGAAGGCGACCAGGCAGGTGGCAACCTTGGATGCGTCCTGCAACGCCTCGGGAACGACGACGTGGTGCAGCTCGACGATCAGGGCCCTGGGCGGCAGGTACCGCTCGCCGGCGAGATGGCCACGATCGTGAACCGCCGCAAGCGCCTCGGGTAGACCCTGAAACAGGCGCTGTCGTGGGTGCCGAGCGCCGTTGCGGGAGGCGGTGCAGCCGCCGAGCGCACGCCAGGGCCACGATGACGGCGAGGCCGACCAATGACCTTGCTCAGGTGCAGCCCTCACGCGTGCACCCGGCATCGAACACCCGAGCTCGCCGTCAGCGACACGCTCGCGAAGACGCCTGGCTCGGTGCGTGGCGCGAGTCATCCTGGAAGCTCCGCGGACTTGTTCGGAGCCAGGGCGGGGACCGGTGTTTGCCGCAGAGCCGGTTCCTCTGCTGTCAACGCGACAAGCTTATCTGCGCGCCGGTTGTGCCACGTGAGCCCCGCCCAGACGAGCCATCCGACCGGGAGATAGCCCCAGAAGCTCACGATCCGGTACAAGAGGACGGCTGCGACAGTGCTGATCTGGCCACCTCCGAAGGCGACGAGGGCGATCACGAGGCTGCCTTCGACGACGCCCAGACCGCCCGGGGTGATCGGCAGGTTCGCCGCCAGCTGCCCCGCCCCGTAGGCGAGCAGCAGCCCGCGCCAGGGCACGCCGGCTCCGACGGCGAGGTAGGAGAACACGAGACAGCCGCAGTCGAGGGCCCAGTTAGCTATCGACCACGCAAGAGCACTCATCAGGTCGGACTTGTCCAACTCGACGTGGCTCATGTTGGCGACGAAGGTCGAAAAAGCGTTCTCCTCCGGCCGGCGCGGGAAGCCCGTGAGCCGGTGCGAGGCTCTGAGCACCCATTCCACGAAGACTGACCAGGATGCGACGTTCGTAGACGGCGGCGGCACCGGCGATCGTGATCAGCGAGAACTGCAACGGTCACACCAACGAGGTCGAAGGCGGAGCCCTGCCGCTCCGCGATCACGACCCCGGCCGTCGCCAGCAAGGCCAGCCCGAGGGCAGAGAAGACGAGGGTCGCGAGCAAGGCCCAGGCAGCAAGGGCCTCCGAAGCGCCGAGGCGGCGGAACTGGCGAAACCCGAAGGCGCTCGCGACCAAGGGGCCTGCCGGAAGTGAGCTGGCGATGGCACCGGCGGCGAACGAGATAGCCGTGAAGCGCCCGGTGCTCGCGTAGACGCCGCCGCATCTCAAAAGGCGCTGATCGAGGCGGGCAAAAGCGACGAGCGACAGGGCCTCGACCCCGATCGCGAACAACAGCCATCCGACCTCGAGGTGCGAGAGCTCCGCTGAGGCGCCCGCCAGCTCGCCTCCTTGACCGCTCACCGCCCAGAGGGCGACTCCACCGAGAGCGATGCCCACGACAAAGCGCAGGCGCCGCCAGACGCGCTTGCGACTCGTTCCTGGAGCCGATGTCTCGGTGGGAAGTCCGGTCAAGGCGCCGCGCTACAGCTGAAGTGACTTGGTCGTCGAGGTACTCCTCGAGCCCGAACCTGCCCAGTTCACGCCCATGGCCTGACTGCTTGAAGCCGCCGAAAGGCGCCAGACGGGTTGAAGCTGGCGCCGTTGATGTCGAGCTGCCCGGCCCGAATGCGGCGAGCGACGTCGATGGCGTGGGCCCGGTCGGCCGACCACACCGCCCCTGACAGTCCGTAGATCGAGTCGTTCGCGATGTCGATCGCCTCGTCCTCTGTGTCGTAGGCGATGATGGACAGCACGGGCCCGAAGATCTCCTCCCGGGCAATGGTCATGTCGCGCCGGACTTCGTGAGAACACCGTAGGGCGCACGAAGAAGCCCTTCATCGAGACCTTCCGGCGGGTCGAGACCTCCGGCAACCAGCTTTGCGCCTTCATCGATGCCTTTTTGTATGTAGGCGCGTACCCGATCGCGCTGTGCGGCCGAGACGAGAGGGCCGAGACGCGTCCCGTCGTCGAACGGGTTGCCCGGCGTATAGGACTCGACGGTCCTGGCCGCGATCGACTCGACCTCAGCCAGACGTTCACGAGGCACGACCATCCGGCTCAGGGCTAGGCAGGTCTGGCCCGAGTTCAAAAAGCACATGGTGACCCCACTCGAAACGGCACGGTCCAGCTCGGCGTCGGCGAGGATCACGGTCGCCGACTTGCCGCCGAGCTCGAGGGTGACACGTTTGACCGTGGCGCCGGCCAGTTCTGTGACCCGCCTGCCGGCACGGGTGGAGCCGGTGAACGACACCATGTCGACTGCCTCGTGGCGAACCATCGCCTCCCCGACATCTTGACCGTACCCAGACACGAGGTTGAACACCCCGGGCGGCAGGCCGGCCTCGTCCATGACTTCAGCGAGGATGAAGGCGGAGAGCGGAGCGACCTCGCTCGGCTTCACCACGACGGTGCATCCAGCGGCCAGGGCCGGGGCCACTTTGGCGGCAATCTGGTGAAGGGGGTAGTTCCACGGTGTTATCGCGGCGACGACGCCCGCCGGCTCGCGGATGACAAGCGAGTTGCCGATCGTCTCCTCCCAGGGGATCTGCCCGACGAGATCAGCCATCGAGGTGAAAGTCGCTATGGGCAGCCCGACCTGGATGATCATCGACAGGTTGATCGGCATGCCCACCTCGCGGGTGATCAGCTGAGCGACCTCGGTCATGCGCCGGCCGAGTCCCTCGGCGACAGCGGAGGTGTACTTGGCCCGCTCGAGGGGCGAAGTGCTGGCCCATTTCCCAAAGGCGCCCCGCGCTGCTTGGACGGCCCGCCCGACGTCCTCGGCAGTGCCGCTCGGAACCGCGCCGATGATCTTTTCGTTCGTCGGGTCGAAGACGTCGATCGTGGCCTCGCGCGCCGGTGCCACCCACTCGCCACCGATGTAGAGCCTGTCCCGGATCTCCATGGTGCTACCCCTTAGGCCGGCTCGGAGCCTACCCGGAAGACTTCACGGTCCATTGGTGACCCCGAACCAATCAGAACTGCAGTGATCGGGGTTGTTGCCCGCGAGCAGCGATCCCAACTCAAAACCGGGAACAGAGACGTCGGCCCCCGAAGTCCCGACGATCTCGACACTCTCCACGCGACCTCCGAGTGCCCCGAGCCCGTTGCGCTCGGTCACCGTGACTGCGGCCAGCTTGCCGACGGAGCTGAACTGCTTTTCGATGGCGCGCACCGGCACCACCGCCTGCCACTTGTGGCATGGATTGCACGTGTAGAAGTCGCTCTTTATGCAAACTGCGTCTCCGCGGTCCACCACGCCCGGGAATGGCCCCCCGCCCGTGTAGCCGCCGGTGGAGGCAGAGTAGTCAGCAAGCACGGGCGCCTCGCCGTCGGCGACCTGGCCCGTTGGGCCGACCAGGACGGTCGAACCCGGCTGCTCGAGGATCTCGCCGGCGGTGTCGGCGACGGCTGCGTCGAGGTCCGGGGTTTCCTCCGCCATACCCGGGTAGGACTGGCAGTAGGAATCGCACGTGGTCGCGTAGGGTCGCCAGCCGCCCGCGGCGAACTCGGCGGCGAGATAGGAGCGGGTGGCGACAGCTTGCGCCTCGAGTGCCTGGAAGCCCCAAGGCTCGCTCTGGGGAGACCCGTCGCTGCCGCCGAACAGTCCCCACGACCACGAAACCTCGCCGGAGAGGACGCCACGTACGTACTCCTCGCTCGGGAGGATGTTCAAGGTGACCGGCCCGCTCGGCGCGTCGTAGGCCTCGACCGTCCCGCGAACGGCCAGGTCTGTTCCGCCGTGCTCGCAGATCGTGAGCACCTGGCTCGATGTCGCGGACGCCTGCAAGAAAGAGGGCGTGGCGACGGGGTTGACAAGTTGCGAGGCGACTGGTGCCCAGCTCGCCGAAGAGCAGCTCGCTGCCTCGGAGATGGTCCACAGCCCCCCGGACAGCACGGCCCGAGCGACCTCACCGCCAAGAAAGGGATACCCACCGAAGGAGAAGGCCGAGGTGGAGGTGACGACGACGGGGTGCCCGTCGTTCTCGTTGATGTCGACAGAGATCGTCGGGTCGTTCGAGACAAGGTTGTCCCCCGACGACAGGACCGTCCCGCCGTAGTAGTGAGCGAGGATCCAGCGGTAAGGCTCGTGCTCGAGCGCGGCGTACCCGAAAGCTCCCCACTGGCCCATCCCGAGCCCGGGACCGTCACCGAAGCCTTCGATATCGACGTTCGGAGCCGGGTAGGGCGCGAGCGACCCACGCCCGGCCGCACCAGCGCCTGCGGCGAGGGCGAGCGGCCCGGCCAACACGCCAAGCGAAAGACATGCGAGCAAAGCGGCACCGCGCTTGATGTTGCCGATGTGACCCATGTTAGTGCTGAGGCTCGTGCAGCCTCTGCGCGGCCGAGGCCCGCCCTGCTCGCCCTCTGAGCCAAAGATCAAGAGGCCCGCAGCACCCGTTCGATCGACTCAGCGAAGCCGCGCCTCGCGGCTTCGATGCTGAACACCTGCGTACGTCCGAGCCCGGCCCGCACGAGCTCGTCGCGAAGCTTTGCGTCGGTGAGCACGCGTTGCACAGCTGTCGCCACGAGCACGGGCGACTTCGCGGGCAGGACGATGCCGGCGTCGAGAACGGTCTCGGGGACGGCGGTCACGCCGTAGGCGACCACCGGCAAGCGGTGATGCATCGCCTCGAGCAGCGGAGCACAAAAGCCTTCGTGATCCGAGCAGCACACGAGCACATCTGCGCTCGCGTAGTAGGCGGAGAGCTCGCCTGAGCTGACGGAGCCCGCGAAATCGACTGCCCCGCTCAGCTCGAGCGCCGAGACGAAACGGTGCAACGCGTCCGCGTACGCCGGGCAGCTCTCCCGCCCGACGAGGTGCAGGCGGGCCTCAGGGTCGAAGAGCTCACGGGCGCAGGCGAGAGCCTTTATGACGTCCTGATGAGCTTTGTGCGGCAGCATCTGGCCCACGAAAAGCCAGTCATGGCCCCCGCGTGCACGTGCCTCGGCCAGGCGGTCGAGCAAACGCTTGTCGGGGGGGCTCGAGAAGTTGGTAGTGTCAACCATGAGCGGGGCGACCGCCGTCTCGCGGTAACCGGCCTCCTCGAGCTCCACCCGGTTGAACTCCGAGTCGGCAAAGGCGAGCTCGACCATCGGAGCCAGCTCCGCCAGTTGCTTGCGTCCGAGGCGGATTTCCTCACCGAGATGGGGCAACCAGCGCTCGACGAGATCGGCAGGGCTGATGTTGTGGTAGTCGAGAAGCTTGAGGCCCGGGTGGGAGGCGAATACCTCGGCCGCCGGCGAGCCGATCGAGGCCTGATAGCAGACCCATTGATGTTCCGGCCGCTCCCGGGGTAGGTCCGCCAGGAGATGGACTCGACCGTGAAGACCCGGTCCCATATTGCGGGCGTAGATCTCAGAGACAAAGCCCATCGAGTGCAAGACCCTTTGTGCCTCGAGGGCGTGGTGGCTGACGGCGTCACGTTCGACGATGGAGGGAATCACCTGGTCGATCCTGACCGGCCGTACCCTCACAAGCGTGCTCCGATGGCGGTTGTGAGGCTCGGGGACACCCGCCGCGCGGAAACGGCGAAAACCTCGGACTCTCGCGCATCGGGATCGCTCGCGTCAGGCTCGAACACGGCCAGCTCGGCGAGCCCGGAATGCGCCAACAAATGGCACCAGGTGACGGGGTGGAGCGGCCGGCCGGGCGCCAGGTCTGCGGCGACGGGGTCCATGGCAACGGCTGCCTCAGGCCTCGCGCTCACGAGCACGACCACCCCACCCGGGGCGAGGCTGCGTGCCGCGAGTTGCGCCAGCGCCCGGGCGGCGCCAGGGCGCAGGCGGTCGACCACGCTGGTCAGCAATACGGCGTCGAACATCTCACTTTGCGCCGCGCTCAGGTACTCGAGGGCGCCGGCCGCGACAATCTTTCCATCGCCGCGGGTTCGCACCGACCAGCGCGGGTCCGCTCCGTATGCGTCGAGGCCCCGGGCCGAGAGCATCTCGACGATGCGACCGTCACCGCACTCGGCGTGGAGCACGCGACGCGGGAGGTCACGGCCCGGCTCCGACCCCTCGCTCAGACGTTCGAGCACCCAGTCCAAGAACAGGCCCGCGATCGCCGGGTGTGCCGCAGCGGTGCCCGAGCCGGCCAAGTCCCGGGGCCGCACCGCAGAGATGGCCCGGGTCGCGACCCTGGAACCCGCCGCGACCCTCTCCAGGCGGTCCACCGCGACGTGAACCTGGATCCAGGCCGATTCCCCGGCGCGGGCGGCGCCGAGCGCCGTTCGGCGCTCGAGGTGGCGCAGGGAAGGTCCGAGGCGGCGGCGGGCAAGGGCGCTAAGCCGCCTGCCAAGCTCGGTGAGGCTCAGCCCGGCTGGCGAAGAAGAGCCGAGATCACCAACCGCAGGCGATCCGGCGCTGGCGAGGCTCGCCTCTGCGACCTGTTCGAAGCAGGCGTCGAGCTCGTCTTCAAAGCCCACTGCGACACGCCCAGTTGCCCGCAGTTCGCGCACCTGCGCCTCGATCTCAGCGACGACCTCGGAGTTCATCCGGCAATCGCTGCCGCCGAGCCGGATCCGGTGAGCGACGAGAGCTCGATGCGCAGCGGCAGTGTCACAAGACCTGTCACCCTTCCCGGACTCACGATGGCGAACGTGGTTGCGGGCTCAAGGCGGGCATGAATGACTCCCCCGCCGGCGTCTTGTATCCGGAGGTTGATCGTGAAGGTCCCATCCAAGAGCAAGAGCTGGTCGAAATCGAACTCAACGCGGTAGCGACCCGGATCGAGATCATGGACCTGGCTTATCTCGGGCATGGCGCTGTCGCAGTTGAACAGGACCGAGCCGTTGTTGGCGAGCACCTCGCAGCCGAAGGCCACGTCGGAGAGTGGCTCGTTCACCTGGAATTCCAGCTCGAGACGAAGAGAGTCCGTCGGGGTGAGGAAGTCACGCCCGGGCGGTCCCGAATGTCGCGCCACCGCGTCGGTGATGACTACGCGCCGCTCCGGTTGCAAGAAGGGCGCGCCGGACCCGTTCGTTTCTTCCTCCGACGGCATTGCGACGGGGACCTCGCCGGCAAGCAGGCAGTTGCGAAACGCCCTTATCGCTTCGCCCGGCGGGGCGACGGTCACGACCCCACCGTTCTCAAGCACCGCCACTCGCTCGCAAACCTGCCGCACAGTTCCCACCGAGTGCGACACGACGACGATCGTCCGCCCCTCGGTCTGGAACTGATGGATGCGATCCAGGCACTTCTCCTGGAACCGCTCGTCTCCGACAGCGAGCACCTCGTCGATGAGGAGCACGTCGGGCTCGACGTTCACCGCCACCGCGAAGCCGAGGCGGACGTACATCCCCGAGGAGTAGAAGCGGACCTGGTTGTCGATGAACTCCTCCAGCTCCGCGAAGGCGACTATGTCGTCGAAGCGACGGGCGATCTCCCGGCGCGAGAGGCCGAGCAGCGACGCGTTCAGGTAGATGTTGTCCCTTCCTGAAAGCTCGGGTTGGAAACCGGCTCCGAGCTCGAGCATCGCCGCGAGATGACCGCGGACCACGATCTGACCCGAAGTGGGTTGCAGGATGCCGGCAATGCACTTGAGCAAGGTCGACTTGCCAGATCCGTTTCGGCCGATAATCCCGAACGTCTCACCGGTCTTGACTTCGAATCCTACGTCGCGTAACGCCCAGAAGTCCTCGTGGGGCACATGACCGGCGTGCAAGATGCGCTCTTTAAGAGAGGTGTACTTCTCCTTGTAGAGGCGGAAACGTTTGGAGACGTCCTGGACGTCGATTGCGGTCTGCAGGGGGCTCAGAGCTCCTCGGCGAAGTTGCCCTCGACCCGACCGAAGATCACCATCGCAACCATGAACAGCGCCACGGAGATGAGCAGGATCACCGAGAGGACGGCGAGGTACCAGTGCTCCCCGTAGGTGGCAATGGGGATCGGGTGGTCCTTAGGGGCCACGGTCCCGTATATGAACCGCTGGAACGCGAGCACGATGGTCACAAGCGGGTTCAAAAAATAGACCCACAAGGCTCCGTGCTGGTGAAGCTTCGTGCCGACCGTCGTGAACATGTAAACGATCGGGGCGCTGAAAAAGCCGCCACCAGCAGGACCTCGATGAGGTGCTGGACGTCCCGCAGATACACCGTGACCGCCGAAAGGAAGACTGCGAGCGCCGCCGAGAACACGACGTCGCAGGCGAACGCGAGCAGCACGACGGGCAGGAACTTCCAATCCGGCATCACCCCGAAGCCGACGAGGAAAGCAGACCATGATGCAAGCCTGGAAGAAGAAGTAGCAGATCGATGTGCCCACCTGGGCGAGGGCCAGGATCTCGCGGGGAAAGGCGACCTTTTTCACTATTCCAGCCTGGGCGACGAGCACCCCGGCTGAGCTGAGAAGCGAGTTGTTGAACAGGTTCCAGGGCAAAAGCCCGGCGAACAAGTAGATGGCGAACAGGTCGATGTGGTTCTCGAGGAAGTACTTGAACACCACGTAATAGACGAGAAGGACGAGGGCGGGGTTGAGAAACGACCAGAGAAAGCCGAGGACGCTGTTCTTGTAACGGACCTTCAGCTCCTTGCGGACGAGGAAGATGACCAGCTCTCGGGCCTGCCAGATGTCGACGAAGCGATTGCGCAGGTTTACTTTGGCCGAGACGACGCGCAGCGGAAGCTCTCTGCTCCCGCCGCCCAGCCCGCCCTGGAGCAGCGGGGCCGTCGGATTCGGTGCAACTTTCATCCCCAGCACCCTAGCCAAGAAAGGCTCTCAGGGAAGACACAGCAGCCCTGCGCAGGCCCTCCTCACCCCCTCGCCGGGGGACGAAGCGGGTAAGCTCGCCCGGAAAACGAGCGCACCGAAGGAGACGATTGACCGTGACGTCCATCGGCCGCCGAGGCTGGAGCCAGGCGAAGTCCAGCTTGTCGACGAAGTTCGACGGACGTGTGACGGTTCCGCTCGCTGACGTGCTCGAACGCGTCACCCAACTGCAGGGCCAGGTCGAGGAACTGACCCGCATCATCACGGCGCAAGCTGACGTGGCCAACCAGACCACCGAGCTGCTCGGCCGGCTTCTCGCCACCTCCTCCGACCGTCTCGAGGTGCTCGAGGACTCGCTCGCAGAGCTGAAGGGGTCACAAGCGACCAAGGCCGGGGCGACGACGCCGGCGTCCTCTAGGAGCGCGCAAAGGCTCCCTCGGGCGAAGCCTGCAGGCAAGCCATCTGCTCCCGGGGACCCGTCATAGCACTGAGGCTCGGCGCCCGCAGCGTGACCGCTGGTCCCGTCGTTGTCGATCTCCAGGCGCTGCAGAGCCCTGACTTCAGGGGCCGCGGCATCGCCCGGTATGCCTATGAGCTGGCGGTCGCCCTCGAGCGGGACCAACCCGAGGTGGTCTGCCGCTACCTTCTGAACCCCGACTTACCTCCGCCTGGCGATCTCGGTCCCCTCCTAGCCACGGGAAAGGTTGATTACACAGGCCTGCCGGCCTCAGCTCGCGTCCTGCACGTGCTTTCGCCCTTCGAGCTAGGCGTGCCGATCGACCGGGTATGGCCCAGATGGGCCCATGAACGGGGACTTCGCTTTTGCGCCACCGTCTATGACCTCATCCCGCTCGAGCATCCTCAAACCTATCTCGGAGACGTCCGCCAGCGCCTCGTCTACTCGGCCCGGCTGGAGGTGCTACGTGCCGCCGACGCGCTGCTCACGATCTCCCCGGCGACGAACCGATCGCTCGCCGCCAACCTTGGACATCGACACGAGAAAGCTGCACATGGTCGGCGCCGGCACAGCGGCGCGGTTCGTGCCCACCGAGTCCCCTAAAGAGGCAGTCGCACTGGCCCAGGAAGCTGTGCCGGGCCTCGAGCCCCGATTCGTGCTGTACCCCGCCGGAAGCGACGGGCGAAAGAACGTCGAGGCCCTCATAGTCGCATTCGCCAGGCTGCCCGAAGCGGTGCGCACGACGCGCCAACTGGTCGTTGTCGGCCAGCTCCCCCCATTGATGGTTAACCACTTCCACCACATCGCCGCCAGGGAAGGCATCGAAGGCCGAGTCCTCTGCCCAGGTCACGTGTCTGAGGAGGCGATGCTCCGTCTCTACCAAGCGACCGAGCTGTTGTGCTTCCCGTCGCTTCTTGAGGGCTACGGCCTGCCTGTCGCCGAGGCGATGGCCTGCGGTGCGGTCGCCATCGTCTCTGACGTGGACCCATTGCGAGACCTCGTCGCGCCCGAAGCCCGTTTCGACCCGACGAGCGTCGTCGGCCATCAGCGCCGCCATCGAAAAGGCTCTCGGACGATGATCGCTTTCGCGAAGCGGCACGCCAACACGCTCGCGCCGGGCGGCACGACTTGGGCGGAGGTTGCTGATCGCAGCGTCGCCGTCTACGAGTCGCTCCTGGCCCGGCCGCGCCGGCCGTGGCGGCGACGGCGACGGCTTGCCTTTGTCTCGCCGTTACCACCCATTCCGTCCGGGATCGCTGGCTACAGCTTCCGCCTCGTCGAGGAGCTGGCCGCTCTCAGTGACCGCGAGATCGACTGCTTTGCCGACGGCCTTGGTCCGCTCCGACGAGTCCCCGGTCGCCCCGGCCGGTCTCGACGCTCTACGACGCCCGCTTCTTTGCGACCGTGGAAGCCGCCACGGCGGGATACGACGACGTCGTGTACGTCCTCGGCAACGGCGAGTTCCACACAGCGGCCCTGGCTTCGCTCCGGCGTCGAAGAGGGATCGTGCTCGCCCACGAGGTCCGCCTGAGCGGCCTTTACCGCTTCGCGGCGGATTCCAGACTGGCCGTGCCGCAAGGCGTCGCCGGCTCGATCCGGAGGATCTACGGACCGCTCCTTCCCGAGGGCCTGGCCTCCTCGGGCCAGGTCACCGCGATCGAAGCGGAACGCTATGGCCTCCTCATGGCGCGAGAGGTGATCGGATCTGGCCGACCGTTTCCTCGTGACCTCGAATGCAGCTGCCCGCTTGGCGCGTCTCGAGGCCGGTCCGGAGCTGGCGTCACGCGTCGGGGTCGTCGACTTCGCGATCGAGTTCCCCCCGGGCCGCCGCTGCCGCGCCAGGTGGGCCCGGCCCGGCCGAGGCGGGAACCCGGGTAATGGCCAGCTTCGGGATCGTCGACCCGATAAAACAGCCTCACAAGCTCTTGCGCGCCTTCGCCGCCCTTTCCGACGAGCACCCGGACCTCAGACTCGCCCTCGTCGGCCCAGTCAGCACGGCGCTCGCCGAAGAGCTTGAAGCCCTGGCTCATAGGCTCGGTCTCGAGCGGGCGGGTGCTCGTGACAGGGCGAGTCGCGACCGAGGCCTACCTCGCCTGGCTGGACCGGGCCGAGGTCGCCGTGCAGCTACGAGCATCGTTCTCCGGCGAGGCGTCGGCCGCAGTCGGCGACTGCCTGGCCCGCGGCGTGCCCCTTATCGTGAGCGACGTCGGCTGGATGGGTGAGCTGCCCGACAACGCAGCCGCCAAGGTTCCGGTCGAAGTCACCCCCGGCGGGCTCGCCGAGGCGTGTGCACGCCTCCTCGAAGATCCCGGCGGCACGAATCACGCTCGCCAACGGCGCTCGTGCCTACGCCGATGATCACAGTTTCAAGGCGGCTGCCAGTGCCCTCCTTCGAATTCCTAAACGCCACCTGAGACTCGTCTCGGGCCTACGGGAGTGTCGGTCGGCTAGTCGGCCCGGGCCGGTCGAAGAACCGAATAGACGCCGCGACGGGCGAGGCGGACGCCCCGGACAAAGGGCCGGAGGGCTGGTCGCCGGTCCGCGGCCGCGAGGACACGCCGGGCCAGGTCGGTGGGCTTGCGCTGGGCGTCAGGACCGAGCAGGGCGACGTCGGCCTCGGTCATGGCGATTCCGGGCGCCGCAAGGCGGTCCCAACCGGGAGAATGCGCCACATCAGACGATGCGAGCGCCCGTCTTTCCCGCGCCGCCCTCCTGCGCACGAGCTCGAGCACGTTCTCGACCGAGACCTCGGGCCCCTCGCCCCAGCCGCCATCATCGGCACCAGGCTCCTCAAGAGGAGTTGAGCTCACGGCCAGGCTCTCCGCCCGCTTGCCCACGGCAGCAAGGAACTCGGCGCGCTCGTCCTCGCCCCCGATCACGATCCGTTCGGCTCCCCGCCAGACCGAGAACGCCGCCCGCCCGCCCGGGCCGCCCGGCAGGTCCTCTGCGGACTCGAGGCGAAGGACGACATGACGAGCCCGGCGCATGGCGAACGAGAACACGTAGAGCGAGACGGTGCGTTCGAACCTGCCGGCGCGGACCCGGACGGGAAGTCCGGGCTGGAGCTGGACGACCACCAGTCAAAGCCTGAGACCATGGCCGCGAGCTGAATGCATCCGGGTACCCCTCTCGCGCTCAGGTAGCGGTGGGCGGTCGCGATCGGGTCCGGCGCCACGACCTCGACCGTATGGCCCTCGGCGAGCAGGCCGGCGACCTCGACCCGCAACGCCTCGGCGCGGGCGCGCTCGGGCGGGGGAAGCGATCCGACGACGAGGACCTTCATGGCATTCGCTTGTCAGTGGTCACGAGAAGGCCTCGAGCGAACGCTCCATGGCATCGAGCACCGAGGGCCATCTGTAGTTCGCCAGCACGTACTCGCGCCCCTTGCGAGCGAGCTGGGCGGCTTGTTCGGGCGCCTCTGCGACAAAGCGCAGGCACTGGCCGAGCTCGAGCTCGTCGCCGTAGAGCAGACCTCCTCCGGAGCGTTCGCAGTGCCAGGTGACGACATCGCTCTGGCGGTTGGCGATGACGACCGTCTCGGCGAGCCAAGCTTCCATGATCGTGCGCGAGAAGCTCTCGTTCGCGCTCGGCTGCAAGAAGGCGTCCGCGGCGGCAAAAGCATCGGGCACCTCGCCCGGGGCGAGGTAGCCGAGGTCGATGATCCGGTGTTCGAGCGAAGGTGGCGCCTGGGCGTCCCCAACACCGATGGTCAAAAGATCGAAGGGCAGGTAGTGGCGACGGGTCGCGATCCCGAAGCCGACCATCAGCTCCTGCCAGCCCTTGCCCCCCTCCCGCCTGCCGGCGTAGAGAACGTAGGGGCGTGTCAGGTCATGCCGCTTGCGGAAGCCTCCGCGGTCGTAGCTCTCGGGAATCTTGACGGCGGCGCCGATCACCGAGTGATGAGGGGCCAGCGGCGCAAGCCGGTGACCCAATTGGTGCTCAGGCTCGGAGAGGAACCAAACCGCCGCGCACGACGCCAGTGCCGCGGCCACGGCGCGCAAATAAGCGTACGGCTCGTCGTGCAGGCACGGCATGAGGACCGTCCGCTCCGGAGCGATCCCTGCACAGTAAAGCGTCGACCAGAACAGGTAGGGCGAAAAGACGATCGCCGCGTACTGTTCAGCGTGCCCGGAAAGGTACAGGTACAGGTCCGGTACTCGGAATCGCCCGTTGATCCAGGCCAGCTCTTCTGTTTCGTCGAGCCGGTCGCCTGATAAGAGCCGCTCTTGGATCGAGGTCCAACGACTGCGGTCGCGAGACTGGATCGTCAAAAAGCGCCGCACAGTCACGCTCCCCTCCACCGTCGTACCAGGCGGGAGCTCGTTTTCCCAGGTGTAGTGATCCAACGCACACGTCGTGAGGACATCGACCTCGTAACCACGCTCAGCCAGCCCCTGCGCAGCCTCCCGCACGACAGCCTCCGAGCCGCCGACTACGGCATCTCCGTAGCGAGGCGTGACAAACGCGATGCGTTTTCTACCTCCCTCTAGTTTGGGCACGCTAAGTGGCGGTGAATTCACAGATAGTGGCAATCCTCTATAATTCGTCTCATGGCATCCTGTCGCACCCGCCATCGTGGCATGAGTCAGCGGCTGGGCGCGCATCGCCGCCTGCTGGCGGGAGCGCTTTCGAGTCTGGCAGGAGTGAGCCTCGTCGCCCTCTTGACCGTCCCTGCCTCCCCGGCTGCTTGGGCCGTAACGGCGACACCCAAGGTTCACGGCAACTCCATGAGCAGCCGAGCCGCACAGATCAATCAGTTCGGAACCTCGACATGGTCCTTGAGGGGCCTGGGCCCGGTGTGGATGAGCTCACCGGTCGTGGCCACGATTGACGACGTCAAGGCCGTCGTCCTCGGAACTCTTTCCGGCGAGATCTACGTCGTGAACGCGAGAACTGGCACCGAGCTGCCAGGTTGGCCTCAGTTCGTGCACATCAATAGCCAGACACCGACGGCCATCGACTCGAGCCCGGCGGTTGCCTATCTCGACGGCCCGAACAAGCCGCCTTCCATCATCGTCGGGGCAGGTTCCCTCTGGAGGCGCGACCAACAGGGCGGCCTCGAGGCCTTCTACGCGAACGGGAAGGTGCGATTCGTCTTTCAGACGCAACGTACGTTCAACCCGTGGGGAACCGGCTCGGATGACTACTCGGACCCCGTCTTCGCGACGCCGGCAGTTGGCGATATCACAGGCACGGGCCAACTCGACATCGTCTTCGGCTCGTACGACCACTACATCTACGCCCTGCAGCCGAATGGCCATCTGGTCCCCGGCTTCCCGATCAATCGGGCTGACACGATCTGGTCGTCGCCGACGCTCGTAGACACCAGCCACACCGGGCGGGACGACATCATCATGGGGGGTGACGCGAGCGGTTT
The DNA here is from genome assembly GCA_963779425.1 of uncultured Acidimicrobiaceae bacterium. Classification (GTDB taxonomy): domain Bacteria; phylum Actinomycetota; class Acidimicrobiia; order Acidimicrobiales; family Bog-793; genus Fen-455. The sequence continues at coordinate 639,115 of CAVZYD010000007.1, read as the reverse complement.
TTATGGTTGCCGCGGCGGCTGGCTGGTCGACTACCGCTACGTGAGCTCCACTCCCGAGCTCGTTTGGCAACGGTGCACGGGCCAGACGATCTGGTCGAGCCCGACGGTGGGGATCCTCAACAGCACGGGACGTCCGGCCGTAGTTGTCGGGACCAGCTATTACTCCGGGTACCACAGTGCCGCCACGGACGAGATCCTCGCCGTGTACGCCGATGACGGGAGCGATGTGCCCGGCTGGCCCGTCACCGCCGCCGGCCCGACCTTCGGTTCGCCGGCCATAGGACGCATCGACGGCCAGGAGGCCGTCGTGGCGACATCATGCGCCCGCTGCTTGGACGGCCCGGCCGTCGTGAGCGCTTGGAACGGCTCGGGCCACCGGATCTGGTCCACGGTCTTCGACGCCCACAACGAAGCCACCTCGTCGCCGGTGCTCGTGGACCTCACGGGAGGCCGTGACGACGGAGATGACGTGCTCATCGGAGCGGCGTGGGGGCTCTACTTGCTTTCGGGCCGAAACGGAAGCTTCCTTTACAACACCGGAGCGTGGGCGTCGACGCTCGACATGGGCTGCGACGCGCCGAGCAGCGCGGCTGTCGCCTATGTGCCAGGTGCCCCGAAGACCGGCTGGATGCTCTACAACGCCTGCGGCGGCCCGACCGTACCGGCGACCTTGTACGCCTACCCCTTCCCCGTCGCGCCCGTCGCGTCCAACCCCCCCGCCTGGCCGGAATGGCGGGCGAACGCCGATCGCACAGGGATCGCCGACCCACAGAGCGTGTCCAGGACCTCGTGCGGTCCGATCAGCCCCCACCTCGTCGGGTACCGCCTTGTCGCCAGTGACGGCGCCGTGTTCGAACGGGGCAACCTCCCCTTCTGCGGTGGCTTGAACAGCTCGGTCCTTCCTTCCACCGTCGTGTCGATGGCCAGCACCCCCGACGGACGCGGCTACTGGCTCCTGCTCGCCGACGGCTCTGTATACGCCTTCGGGAACGCAACCTGGTTCGGGGATCTTCGTGGCAGCACTTGGCGGGGCGGCCCGGTGCCTCCCGGAGCCCCGGTGGTCGCCATGGCAGCTACCCCGGATGGGCAGGGCTATTTCGTCCTCGGCGGTGACGGCTCCGTCTACGCCTTCGGGGATGCGAGATACCACGGTTCACGGGGCGCGAAATGGTCCAATGGCGCGGTGGTCGGGATTGCCGTCGACTCGGCGACGGGCGGCTACTGGCTCGTGACCTCCCGCGGTGCGGTCTATGGCGAAGACGCCCCGGACTATGGCTCGGCATCCAAGCACCCGCTTACCTCACCGATTGTCGCTATTGCGGCGGCGCCTGACGGGGACGGCTACTGGCTCGCCGCCCAAGACGGCGAGGTCTACTCCTACGGGGCGGCCTCGCACGGCACGGCTGCTCCCGGGCGGCTTGGCTCGCCGGTCATCGGGATAGCCGCGAACCCGTCGGGTAAGGGCTTCTGGCTAGCGACGGCCGCCGGCACGATCATCTGCTCAAAGAGGAGCGGCTCTTACGGCGAAGTGCCCAAGACGGCCCATTCCGAGCCGATCACTGCTTTCAGCTCGGCTCCTTAAGTCCCGTCGCCGCCAGGCACGTCTACACCGGCCCAACGGTTGTAGACCTCACGGCTCGGAACGGCCCAATTGCGCCGAAGCCGCGCACGCTGCGCCAATGCGGCCGGAAAAGAATGTGACAGCACCTCTGCGACGCCATCATCACCGCCTCCCGACCGCTTCCTCCTCGCCTCCCGCACTGCCAGCCACAGCGGAGCACAACGAGCCAGAGTGAGAATCCGATTGCGCTCGGCAAGGAACCGAGTGCGGGCCGCGAGCGTACCGCCGCTCGTCTGGCCGCGGACATGGCGAACAGTCGACGCAGGGCTGTACATGACGCGGTAGCCCTGCAGCCTGGCCCGCCAGCACCAGTCGGTGTCCTCGTAGTAGGCGAAGTAGCTGCTCTCAAAGGGTCCGACGCGGCCGAGCACGGCGCTCGTGGTGACAAGAGCGGTGCCACTCACGGCGAAGCACTCTCTCGGCAGGCTCCAGCGATCCTCGTCAGGAAGCTCGGCCCCGCAGTCGCCCGCGTAGCCATCCTTTCGGAGATACGACCCGGCACTGTTCACGAGGTCGACGACCCGCCTGAGCGGGACAGGCTCTCGGTTCAGCTCAAGCTTTGGGAGGTCGCCCGGGACATCGCCCGCAAGCCAACTTGGAGAACCTGGCTCCCCTGGCATCGGTACATAGAAACAGCGCCGTCCAGCGGTCCAGCGCCACCGTTCGCCGTCCGGCGCCTGTTCGAGGCTGTGCACCCCGGGACCCACGAGAGCGCTCAACACGTCCTCTCCGTCGAGAGTTGCCGAGCTGAGGCGGCGACCGAGTGCGCGCCCGTCCCCTGGGACGAAGTGCTCGTCGTCGTCGAGGGCGATCTCGGCGAAGCGGCGCGCGAGGAGGATCCTCGGGCCAACGGCAGCGATGTCACTGATTTCCAGCAGGCGCTCTGCAGTCTCGAGCCATCCGGGACCGGCCACCGCGTCGTCGTTCAGCAACGCCACGATATCGCCCCGCGCTGTGGCGACGCCGGCGTTCACCCCGCTCGCAAAGCCCTGGTTCTCGGCTAAGCGGAGGACCTGCACCCCAGGACGTTCGTGAGCAGCAGCTGCGCCGCCCTTGGAGCCGTTATCGACCAGGATAACCTCGTCGGCCTGACCGACAACTGAGTCGAGGCATCGCGCCAGCCACTCCGTCGGCTGGAACGAGACGACGACAACTGAGGAGGTCAGGTTGTCGCCTTCAACGTGGAACGGTCGATAACGCGGTCGATAAACCCGTACTCGAGGGCCTCTTGGGCGGTGAACCACCTGTCACGGTCAGAGTCAGCCTCGATCCTGTCGATCGGCTGGCCCGTGTGCTGGGAGATCCGTTCGGCCATCATGCGCTTGAGGTAAATGATCTGCTCGGCCTGGATGGCGATGTCGGCGGCTTGGCCCTGCATCTGGCCCGACGGCTGGTGCATGAGGATCCGGCTGTGAGGCAAGGCATAGCGCTTGCCTGGGGCGCCGGCGCAAAGGAGGAACTGACCCATCGACGCGGCAAGCCCAAGGCAGATCGTCGAGACGTCGCAGCGTACGTACTGCATAGTGTCGTAGATCGCCAAGCCGTCGGTCACCGAGCCGCCCGGGGAGTTTATGTAGAGGGAAATGTCTCGCTCGCGGTCTTCAGCCTCGAGCAGGAGCAGCTGCGCGCAGATCATGTTGGCCGAGGTCTGGTCGACCTGGGTACCGAGAAACACGATGCGCTCGCGGAGCAGACGCTGGTAGATCTCTCCCGCCCGATCGCCCGAGCCGTACTCAGAACTGATTGTGACTGCCTTGATCCCCTCTGCGATCGGAAAGGACATCGTTCCTCCTTTTCAGGCTCGGCACCGGTCGAGCCGCGACCGCAGATTACCGGAGCGCGAGGCCCTCGTAGGTCCCACCTGGTGGGACGACAGCGCAGCCGTGAAAATGGTGCCGGGCACGCCCGCGACGCCGATGTTTTCTTGGTCACAAGGCCGCACGTGAGTTTGGCGCCGGGGCCCGACCTAAAGGGTCGCGCACTGTTCCCACGAGGACGACGATCAGACTTTCGGTTTCCCTGACGAAGGCCCCCGGGCAGCCCACTTCAACCGAAGAGGAAGGGAGGACCCGATGGGGAACGACGTCGAGGAGATCGACGCCGACGAGGACGACGAGGTGCTGGAGCGAGTCGCCGCGATCGACGTTGCGAAGGCCTCGGGCAAGGTCTGCGTCCGCTTGCCGGGCAAACAGCGCCGGATCACCAGGGTCTTCGACGTCGCCGCGACGACGAACGCGATCATGGGCCTCGCCGACGAACTCGCCGAGATGGGCATCGAGCGCACTGTTGTCGAGTCCACATCTGACTACTGGCGGCCGTTCTTCTATCTGCTCGAGGCGAGAGGCCTCCTCGTCTGGCTCGTCAACGCGCGGGACGTGAAGCAGGTGCCGGGACGTCCGAAGACGGACAAACTCGACGCGGTGTGGCTCGCGAAGCTGAACGAGCGGGGAATGCTCCGACCCTCCTTCGTTCCGCCCCGCGAGATCCGCGAGCTGCGCGACTACACGACTGCGGACTGACCTCATCGAGGAGCGGTCCCGGCACAAGCAGCGCCTCGAGAAGCTCCTCGAGGACGCGCTCATCAAGCTCTCCGCGGTCGCGACCGACCTGTTCGGAAAGTCCGGTCGGGCGATGCTCGAGGCACTGATCGCCGGCGAGCGGGACCCGGAGGTCCTTGCCGATCTCGCACTCGGCAAGATGCGTCCGAAGCGTGCCGCTCTGCGCGAGGCACTCACCGGTCGCTTCGACGAGCACCATGCCGAACTCGCACGCATTCTCCTTGATCAGATCGACATGCTCAGCGAGAAGATCGATCGGCTGACTGCCCGTGTCGACGAGCTCGTCGAGCAGATTCCCGAATCGCACGGCCACGACGGCAACGGTGATCAAAGCGGTCTCTCCGCTCTCGAGCGGTTGGACGAGATCCCCGGCGTTGGCCCACGTGCTGCTCAAATCATCCTCGCCGAGGTCGGCCTCGACATGACCCAGTTCCCGACCGCCGCTCACCTGGTGTCGTGGGCGAAGCTGTCACCCCGCACGATCCAGTCCGGGCCACGCACCCGTTCGGGCCGAACAGGGAAGGGCAACCCCTACTTGAAAGGTGCGCTCGGCGAGGCCGCGGCGGCGGCTGCGCGGACCGACACGTTCCTCGGCGAGCGCTATCGCCGACTCGTTCGACGGAGGGGACACCAACGCGCCCTTGTCGCCGTCGCCCGCTCGATACTCGTTGTCGTGTGGCACCTGCTCGCAGACCAAGACGTTCGTTTCATCGACCTCGGCTCCGACTTCTACGAGCGACATATCAACAAGCAACGCCGCGCCCGCGATCTCGTCCGCCAACTTCAAGCACTCGGCCACACCGTCACGCTCAATCCAGCAGCCTGAACATCGGGACTCCGTCCCGAGCGGGGCTCTGCCCCGCACCCCTGGACAAGCGCGCCTAAGTCGCAGGACTACTCACATTTCATTTTCCGATCAGGCAACAGGCTCGTCCGACAGTGACTGCTAGTCGAGAGCCGGAGGCTCGAGCGCGGGTACGCTCAGGACCGTCACGCGGGGCGTGGCGGAATTGGCAGACGCGCCGGGTTTAGGTCCCGGTCCCTTCGGGGGTGGGGGTTCGAGTCCCTTCGCCCGCACAAAATGGCCTGTATCCCATTCGGCGCGCGTACCAGCCGCAGGCGGGGCACGAGCGGGGCCAATAACCCGACCACCGCCGTTGGCCGCTCGAATACGCAACAGTGATCTAAACCGCCGCACGCAGGGCCGGACGAAAGGGCGCCCACGCTTGGCACGAGAGGCGCCCATGTTCGGCCACCTGCCGACGTAGGGGGCGAGCTGTGTTAGGGGTGGCGGGTGGGAGGAGGTGGGGTGCGGCGTACCAAAAAGCCCGCACCCAGCCAACCCAGCACGGTCCTCGGGGGCGGGCGAGAATGTGGCGGTGGGCCCTGAAACGCGTTATGCGCTGAGCGGGGATATGCACATTGCCTACCAGGTGGTTGGTGACGGGCCATTTGACCTTGTGTTCGTCCCGGGCTTCGTTACCCACATGGAGCTGCAGTGGAGGCTCCCAGGCTTCGGAGAGTTCCTCGACTATCTAGGGTCGTTCTCGCGACTGATCCGGTTCGACAAACGCGGCACTGGGATGTCGGATCCCGTCACGAGCGCCCCGAGCCTCGAGACGCGCATGGATGACGTCCGGGCGGTGATGGACGCCGTCGGCTCGCGGCGTGCCGCCTTCTACGGCCTGTCCGAGGGAGCTGCGATGAGCGTTCTCTTTGCGGCAACCTATCCCGATCGGACCGCAGCACTGGTCCTCCGCAGTTGCTCCCCGCGGACCATGTGGGCCGTGGACTTTCCGTGGGGTCGCAATGAGGAGGCCTATCAGCGCGAGGTCGATCAGGCACTGCGCGTGTATGCCTCGCGAGCTGAAGCCCGCGAGGCGGTTCGGACGCTTGGAATGGAGAGCGATGTCGAGGTGGAGGCCTTTGTCGACTTCATCCGGTGGGGAGCAAGCCCGGGCATGCTCGGAGCTTTGTACCGCATGAACAGGGAGATCGACGTCCGGGACATTCTTCCAGCCGTCCGCGTGCCCACTCTCGTGCTGCACGGCGGTGCGGACAAGGTGGTCCCGCTCGAAGTTGGCAAGTACACCGCACAACACCTTCGCTCAGCGCGCTTTGTCGAGATCCCCGGAGTGGGACACCTGGCGTTGGGGGCAGGAGCCACTCGGATCCAGGATGAGATCAAGCAGTTTCTCATGGAGGTATGGGAGGCAGGTGGGTGGGAAGACGCCGAACCCGACCGGGTGCTAGCGACAGTTCTTTTCACCGACATCGTCGAATCGACAACGAAAGCCATCGACCTCGGCGACCGGCGTTGGCGTGATCTGCTCGAGCGTCACAACGCGCTCGTTCGACGCCAGCTGCTGAGATTCCGGGGCCGTGAGATCGCCAACACTGGCGACGGCTTCCTCGCCGCGTTTGACGGTCCGGCGCGAGCGATCCGATGCGCTTGCGCGATCATCGATGAAGCGCACGATCTCGGACTCTCGATAAGGGCCGGCCTCCACACCGGAGAATGCGAAGTGACGGGCGACAACATCGCAGGCATCGCGGTCCACACTGGTGCTCGAGTGGCCGCGAAAGCCGGCCCCGACGAGGTGCTCGTGTCGAGCACGGTTCGAGACCTTGTCGCGGGGTCAGACATCGAGTTTAGAGAGCGCGGATCGCATGTACTTAAGGGGTTGCCAGGCGAATGGCGCCTGTTCTCGGTGGAACGCGAAACATAAGACTTGAGGGACCGGGGGCGCGCTGCGCCTGCCTCGCGCTCATCTCGGTCGCTCGCTGGTCGCTGGTTGGGGGCGGTGAGAAGATTCCAGTGTGAACTGGCCTCTGCTCGCTGAGCTTTCCGAAGAGGATCGACGCCGCTTCCTCGCCATCGCCTCTCGCCGCCGGTTTGACAAGAACGAGGTCGTTTTCCACGAGGGGGATCCAGGAGAGTCGCTTCACCTGGTGGCAAAGGGCCGCTTTGCGGTATGGGCCGGCACTCCAGCAGGTGACATGACGATGCTGCGCGTGATCGGTACAGGTGGCTTTTTCGGTGAGTTGGCACTTGTGGCAAATGCGGGCCGCCGCGTCGCGACCGTAACGGCGCTTGAGCCAGCCGAGACCCTTTCGATCGGGCGTGCGGACTTCGAGCGGCTCCGGGCCGTCCACACCTCTGTCAATCAGGTGCTTGTGGCTGCGCTTGCAACCGAGGTACGACGTCTTTCTGCCCTCGTCGTGGAGACTCTCCATGTCCCAGCCGAAGCGCGCGTGCTGCGCAGGCTGCTTGCGGTGGCCGAGCTGTGGGGCGGAGCCAGGCCAGGACTAGCAGTGCCTTTCACCCAAGAGGGTCTCGCTGGTTTAGCTGGAACAACCCGGCCGACCGTCAACCGGACGTTGCGCCAGGCGGAACTCGCCGGTTTGCTGATCCTTCACCGCGGTCGGATCGAGTTGGTCGACCCGATCGGCCTAGCGGCTCGGGCTCGGATGCCCTGAGCAGAGTGTGTCGGCGACGTCGTTTCGAACGTGCGCGCCGGCACAGACACCAGCTTCCCGACTGTTCACGCTGAAGGTGAGCTCGCAGTGAGCGGGCTGGACCAAGGGGGAACAGAGGTGCAAAGCATGATTGCAGCATGGCTGGGTTTGATCGGAGTGAGGAAGGCGAATCGTGCCCGATTCTCGATCAAGAAGATTTCACGAACAGGCATCGGCTCGGCTCTTGTGGCCATCGCTTGCTCAGCTGCAGCTCTGGCAACGGTGGGCGCCACAGCCTCATCGGGTTCGACTTTGACAGCTAGAGGCCCGGTAGGGGGGGTCGAGGTTCTCCGGCACTCTTCCAACAGCGGCGCCACGCGAACCACCGACGATGGCGTCGCGACCGAGTTGGCTCATCTGCACGAGACAACGGGGATCGGCCTCGGTGCCATCCTCGCCATGGAGAACGTCCTTCGCGACCATCAGGTCACGGTCTCGGGAAACGTCAGCGAGGCGAAGACCACGACGAAGGCCATCACAGCCGAACTGGCTCATCTGCACGAGACAACGGGGATCGGACTCGGCGCCATCCTCGCCATGGAGAACTGGTTCCGCGGCACTGCTCCCGATTTGCCCCACATGACGTGATCGGCTTCGCCAAGATCTGCGCCGATCTCGCTCGGAGGGGCGGACCGTGTGCCAGATCTGGCGAACAGGGCCCCGCGCCGGACGGCGGAGATGTCATGGAGATCGCTTGCTAACCGACGTTTGGGAGCGGGCAACGGCACCGATCGGGCTTGGCCGTTCTATGAGGCCCCAGGGCTCGGTAGGCGAACTGCGCAGGATACAGAACAACGCTCTCGAACCCGCGCCGATCAACGAGAACTGGTTTGCGGCGGCAGCCCTGGAGGTACCAGCGCCTAGTTGCCGGTTGCGAGACGGCGGAGCAGACCGAGGATCTCCTCGGGGCTGAACCCGAGGGTGGCATCTCCTACAGACATCTCGATACGCAACTGTGCCGGGCCGTCCAGCGCAAAGGGCTCGGGAAAGGTCCATATACCTTCGGAATCCGCTATGGCGAGAGCACGTTCCAGTAACTCGGCCTCGGACACCCGCAACTGTAGGTGCATCATCGAGGTCTGCGGCGGGTCAGGCAGCACATGGACCCAGTCGAACCCGGTCATGGCAGCCGCGATGCGGCGAGCGTGCTCGAAGTAATCGGGCATGCGGCACCGACGGCCACGAAGCTCAGCGAGAGCCGATGCCGCGTACGGCCAAAGGGCAAAGGCCCGTCCGCCATGGCGGGTCCGCCACTCCGACACCTCCGCGACGACATCGGCTGGTCCGGCCACGCAGCATCCGGAGATTGCACCAAGGCCCTTGTAGAAAGAGACGTAGACAGTGTCGAAGGCATCGGCAACTTCAGCCTCGCTGCGCCCGTATCCCGCTGCAGCTTCCCAGATACGGGCTCCGTCCAGGTGGGCAGCTGCGCCGCGCTCGACGGGCCCAGGCAGTCATGGCCTCCAGCTCGTCCCAAGGGGGTAGGACCCCGCCGAGGTCTCGCTGCGGCAGCTCGATCAGCAGAGCGGCCGGAGCCTCGGCGACCTTCGTGAGGGCGGCGAGGGTCAGCGGCGCTCGCATGTCCCCCACCGGAACCCCGACCAGGTCATGGAGCCACTGGTAGCCACGACCCTCATGCCAGTCGAGGTGGCACGCCGGATGCCACACAACGCTTCGCCGGCCGCGCTGATCTGCGTGAACACGCAACACGATCTGTTGAGCCATGGTCCCAGTCGGCACGAAGACGGCCGCGGGCTTGCCGAGCAGGTCGGCCACCTCCGCCTCGAGATCCTCGACGACTCCGCCCTTGCCGTATCGATCCGCTCGGGTGTCGTCCGGAATCCGAGCCAAAAGCTCGCTCGGAGAACGGTTCCCATGGCCATTGAGGAACCGAGCACAACGAGCCTGCAACTCTTCGATTCTGGCTCGGTCCTCGTCCTCGTTGGCTCTCACCGACGGAAGGCTAGCTATAGCTGAATGGGCGAGACAGGACTTGTCGTGAGCAGTGGCTAGAGGACTGCGTCAGGCTCGCCATGGAAGAGGCGGCGGAAGCAGAGCCGCGGCCAGGACCCAACCTGAATTTGCCAACCGGGCCCTGGTGTACTCGAACAAAGCAACTCGGCCTGGAGCACTTTGTGGTTGGCCGGGCGCTGAGAGCAGCAAGGCGAGCGCGATCAGCGCGGGGCGGAACGAGAGGCGTCGGACTGGACTCGAAGGTCTTCGACGTCGAGATCCCTCCTGATCAGTTGCCTTGCCACCTCTGAAAGCAACAGCCTCTTACGGCGGGTATAGCCGCGCATTAGAGCGAAAGCTTCGTCCATATCCGTTCCCGTCGCCTCGGCGACGATGCCCTTTGCCTGCTCCAGGGTGATCCGGGCGTTGAAGGCCGCCCGCAGTTGCTCGGAGACCTCCTCGCGTTGGCGGATAAAGCGCTCGTGGAGGATGCCGATGGTGGCTACGTCAGCCATGGCCTGGGCAATGGTTTCGTCGGGCTCGATCAAGCCGTAGGTTCGGCCTGAAAAGAGATTGAGGGCGCCGATCCGTTCGTTGCGAAGCCGCATCGGAACGGCATATGCAGAAAGGAAGCCAGCCTGGAGAGCCGCTGGGCCGAACCGCGGCCAGCGCTCGCGAGAATTGACCAGTTCGTCTTCGCGTACCGCCTCGCCGGTTCGCCAACAGTCCAGGCAGGGGCCGTCCTCGCGCTGCACCTCGATCAGTTCGATGAGACGCATCCGTTCGCTGGAGGAGGCGAGCGGCCGGAGCTGACCTTCCGGGCCGACCAGCACTACTCCAGCTTCGGTCATCCCGAGAAGCGAGACACATCGCTCGGCCAGCCGATGGAGGAACTCGATTTGGTCGTAGTTCTCGACCAGGGTGTCAGCCAATTCCACAAAGGTGCGCGCTGAAGAGATCTTGTCGTGTCACGACATCCTCACCTCCTTTGCGCTTCAAAAACGATATCTAACAAATTGAACCACCGTACGGGTCAAATGCGAACACCACCCGGCCGTACCCCACCCCGACTCTCCCGTCACGGGTAGAAACGCAGCTTCCGTGCAACCACGTCCGCGGCCACCTCGAGCACCGACCGGCTGGCGGAATAGGCCTTCGCCCGGAGAAGGGCCATAGCCTGCTCGATGCCGACGTCCAGTTGCACCACAATCATGCCCGTGGCCTGGTAGACCACGGTCCGTTCAGTGGCGAGTAACTCGACGACCTCATGCAAGGTGCCGAGAGGTACCTGGGCTTGCAGGCGTAAGGTGATCTCGCTGGCCACGTCGGCCAGGGCAAGCGCGCTGTCGAGCAAGTCTTCGGCCATCGGCCCCGGCCGATCGCGATAGAGCGTCAAGACCCCGAAACTCGCCGCGCCGATCTGTAGGGGCAGGGCGAACACCGCCGCCACGCCGGCAGCTACCGCCTGGGAGGCGAAATCGGGCCAGCGCGTAGTGGTCTCCAGCGCTGGCTCGAAAACGGGACGTCTCTCGCGGTGAGCGTCGATGGTCGGTCCCTCACCAGAGGTGAACTGCAGGTCGACGACAAGCGCGACCCTTGCGTCAGAAGCGGCAATGTTGCCAGGATCGTGGTTGTTCGCGATCAGTGCTATGGCCGCCCCGCCCATCCCCAGTTCCTGCGCACAGGCGCGGCACAGCCAATCGAGCGACGCGTCTGGGTCTTCGAGGTGCCCAAGCAAATCCACGATCGTGGAAAGCCGGTAGGTCACCGCCGGCCGGGCCGGACCGCTCTTGCCCGACTCGACACTCGGCAGTCCGACGTCACTAGGGCGATCTTCGATCCCCACGCGTAAGTCCTTCTATCGGTTCCGGCGAGCACCACCGAGAACCTGGTGCCTAGGTCGGATCGACACCGACTTTCTAGAGGATACGCCGCCTGCAAATCCTGACTCCGTCCTTCGCCGTCAGAAGGAGGAGAGCCGCGGCACGCCTTCGCTCCTCGGCCCTGGGAGGTTTAATTTCGAGGTAGGAGGCCCTGGCGAGCTTCGATCGTGCTTGTCGCTAATGCTGCGGTGCCCGCTAGGCGCCCGAGCAAGACCTCGGCACCTTGTCAAGCAGTCCAGTTCTCAAAGCGACAGGTTTCCGCCCCTGCCAGAATCCAGCACCATGGACCACCTTGAGCATTGTGAGCTTCTCCAAGGCGAAGTTGAGGCGCTTTGCCGCTCTAGTCGATACCGCACCCCCTTCGCTAGCGGTGCCATCGTGCCCTGGCTGGACGGTCGAGGATCTGGGCCGCCACCTCGGCACGGTCCACCGCTGGGCCGAACACCTCGTTCGCGTGCAGGCGGCCGCGCGTATTCCGTCGTCAGAGATGGGACTCGACGAGGGTCCCGTCGACGGCGAGTGGTTGAGGCGAGGAGGGACCGATCTCTTGAGGACCCTCCGGGCGGCCGACCCGGACGTTGCGATGTGGGCTTGGGGTTCGGACCAGCACGTCAGGTTCTGGTCTCGGCGCCAACTCCATGAGACTCTCGTCCACCGCCTGGACCTCGAGCTCGCCCGAGGTCTTCAGCCTCTAGTGCCTGGGTATGTCGCTGCCGACACGATCGACGAGTTCCTCAGCAACCTTGCCGCGGCCGCGTACTTCTCCCCGAAGGTCGTCCTCCTGCGAGGAAACGGTGAGAGCATCGCCTTTCGCGCCTCGGACACCGGACAGGCGTGGACAGTCGCGCTCCGACCGGACCGGTTCGATGTCGGCGCCGGCGAACAGCCGGCAGCCGCGACGTTGTCGGGTCCGGCGGCCGCTTTGTCACTGGTGCTCTATCGGCGGACCTTGTTGGCCGCCTCTGGTTTAGAGGTGGAGGGCAGGCGCGACCTTATCGACTTCTGGATCGAGAACTCGGCCCTTGAGTAGGGCGCCAAGCCTATTCAGCCCAGGGAAGCTTCTCCCCAGAGCTTCGGAAGAGGGTGATGGCTGCACCCACCTGCACCAAGCCGGCGATGATCGTCAAGAAGATGCCGACCCGCGGGCCATAGCTGTAAGCCGTCACCCCGCCGACCCCTACGTGTCCGCTGGGAAGTGTGATCCATCGGATCACGACGATCAGCGCCCCGAGGGTCGCCGCCCCAAGCACTACAACGGCCGGCGTGAAAGGCACCTTGCTCAAGTTGACCTCTGAGCGTTGCATCGCGAGATACACACCCGCGGCGATAATGAGCAGCGCGCCGAACCAGCCGTAGCTCGTGCTCCAACCGTTGACCGAGGCGCTGAAGAATCCCGCCGAGGCGCCGTACCAGGGCAGGAAGAGAGAGATGAAACTGAGACCACCTGCTCCGATAACGGCCCAGTCCAGCCTTGACAAACGCTTCGCGTCGAACCTCGCCATTGGATAGTCCTCACCTTTCTTCCTCGCATTTACCTTCGGCTCTATTCTGCCTGTTCTGAAGCACAATTGACAGACTCACGCCAAGTTCGCCGGTGTCGTGGCACGACCCACGGTCGCCGGACAGCTGCGTGCCCCTAAGCAGAATCGCGACCGACCCACAAGAGGCTTGGAACTAAAGGCTCTTTTGGACTGCAAGCTTGTTCTCTACCCGGCGCGACTGGTCAGCTGTACCGCTGAGAGCCGGCCCGGGAAAGCGACTCCCCAAGGAACAAGTCGGAGGAAGCTCAGTCAGCTCGGGGGTGCTGGTGCATGCGTTCACGAGCGACCGGAGCGAGAGTGCCACCGGTAAGAGTCACCAGATCCCTCGGGGCCAGCTCGAGCTCGAGTCCACGGTGCCCGCCGCTAACGAACACGGTGGGCCAATACGAGGCACTCTCGTCGACGACTGTCGAAAGGCGGCGCTTTTGGCCGAGCGGGCTGATACCTCCGACGACATAGCCTGTCGCGCGCTCTGCCGTCGTGGGTTCTGCCATCGTCACCTTCTTTGCGCCAAGGGCCTGGGCCATCATCTTCAGGTCGAGCTCCGCGTTGACAGGTACCACAGCCACGGCCAGACCACTCGCGAGCGCGACGACCAGGGTCTTGAAGACGCGGCCGGGATCAATCCCGAGAACCTGTGCCGCCTCGAGACCGTAGGGGGCAGCCGGGTCGTGCTTGTATTCGTGCAGTTGGTAGGTGGCGCCGCTGCGGCTCAGGACATCGACGGCGGGTGTGGCTGCCATAGCTCCATCATGGCTGGTCAGGCTGGCTCCGTAGCTCAGACCGAGGTCGGATGGCCAAGCGGTCTCCCCGGCGGTGATGCCCCCAGCCCGAGCCCCCCAGCCGGAGGCGCCTTCTTGTGCCAAACGCCGCCGTTCAAGTCGAGGTTGTTGCCATTCGCCTGGCGTCGTGCAACACATAGGAGTAGAGGGATGGCCGTCATAGGTGGCCTGTGTGGCAGCCGTCAGATCTCCTCTCGGCCCTCACCGGAGCCGTTCCCCGAGAGGAGATACTCAGGGGGCGTCTCGATAGATTGCCCGCGGAGAGACAAGCGAGCCGACGCTCAGCTGTTGGCTCCCCGAGCCGCGACACGCCAGCGGTCGAGCACCGCTCCGCCGGCCACGACGACGAGATCGTCCGCCAGGTTCACCGCCGTACAGACGTGGTTGGGCACGACCCGCAAGACCGACCCGAGTTCAGGCAGGGGCGACGCTGCGGGCCATGCAACGATCGCGTGGTGCTCGTACAACGCCATCAGGCGAGCCTGTGGGTAGTCGGCCAGTCGTCCGTATCCGCTCGTCCAGGCGGGGCGATCGGCACCGAGCACCTTGCTGCCGGCGTCAAGCACCAGCTGTCCCGATGTGCGGCTCACGACAGTGGCTGCGACGGTCAGGGCGACGTCGTCAAACGAGCACGTGCCTAACTCGAGCTGCTGGGCGTCATTGAAGACATAGACCCCGGGCCGCAGCTCCGTCACCGATGCGGCATCAGTGAACGCCGCCGTGGGAGTGGATCCTCCACTCACGACGTCGATCTCGGTGCCGGCGGCTCGCAAACTCGCCGCAGCTAGGCTGAGCGCCCTCGCTTCATCGGCTGCTGCAGCCGCGGCCATCCCCGGTCCATAGCTGTGGCCCGGGAATGTGAACAGGCCCCGCACGTGCAGCCCGGCCTCGGTGGCCGCAAGAGCCACGCCCCCAGCGGCTTGCGGGGCTACTCCCGTGCGACGGTGACCGCTGTCGATCTCGATGACAACCTCGAATGCGCCACCTCCCCCGGTGTTTGCCGCCAGGGCACGCGCCCCCTCGATCGAGTCGACCCCGATCCCTAGCGAACAGCGTTCGGCCAATGAGCGCAGTCGTGTTCCCCGGGCACGATCAATCCAGAGCGGGTAAGCAACAAAGACGTCGGAGCACCCGGCCGCAACGAAAACCTCGGCCTCCGACAAGGTCGCGACGGTGATGCCCCCAGCTCCGGCGTCGAGCTGGCGCGAGGCGATCTCCAGGCACTTGTGTGTCTTCACGTGCGGCCGCAAGGACACTCCGAGCCTGCGGCACAGCGCCGCCATCGCCTTCAGGTTTGCCTCGAGCACGTCGAGATCGACGGCGATGTAGGGCGTGGTGAGGTCGGGAACCAGGCTGGCCACGGGACATCTTTCCATAGCTGGCAGATCTGATGGAGGAAAAGCTTTGAATTGACTGAGGGGGCGCGGCTGCTGTTCTGTGGGCTGGTGAGGGAACTTTTGGCCCCGCTTCGCGGCCGAGCGTTCCGGTGGCTCGAAGGCACGGGCCTGTTCGCCAACATAGGCGTCTGGACGGTGACCCTTGTCGGGGGCTTCATCATGGAGCGACTCACCACCTCGCCCGTCCTCGTCACCCTCGCCGCGGCGATGAGCCCGCTCTTCGGGATCTTCGCCGTGGTCTTCTCAGGTGCCGCCGCGGACTCCTGGGACCAGCGTGCCGTTCTGCTGACGGCAAAGATCCTCCTCGTCGGGTCGTGCGCGTTTCTCGTGGTGATGTCATCAGCCCAGCTCTTGACGCCGGCGACGCTGCTCTTGGGACTCGCCGGCATGGGGCTGTCCAACGGAACGTCCTCGCCGTCATGGTGGACGACTGTCGCCAGCCTCGTGCCCCCTGAACTCGTCCCAGTCGCCTTCAGCATCGACAGTTTCCAATGGAACATCGGCCAAGTAGTAGGACCTCTCCTAGGCGGAGCGGTGCTCCGGGGCGCTGGCACGACGGTGTTCTTCGCCCTCTGCGGCACGGTCATGCTCCCCCTCATCGGCTTCCTCCTCCTCTGGCGGGGAAGGGACGACCTACGCCTGTCGACGCCAGGCGCGTCAGCCACCGAAAGCCTGCTCGGCGCGATTTCGTCGGGCTGGCGGTACTTCTCGAACACCCCAGGCCTACGCGCCATAGCAGCCCGCACGGCACTTTTCGTGACGCCGGCTGTGGCACTCGGGGCGCTGCTCCCGCTCTTCGCCGCTCGCTACCTGCACACCACAGCCTTCGGCTACGGCTTGTACCTGTCACTGAGCGGAGTGGGCGCCATGGCCGCGGCCCTCGTTCTCCCCCGCCTGCAGGGCCATTTCCGCCTCGATGCCATCGTCGCCGGCGCGACTATGGCCGACGCAGTGGCCGTGGCGGCCCTCGTCGTCTGGCCCACGAGGCTGGCAACTATCCCGGTGCTCTTGTTGACCGGCGCCTGCTGGGTGTGGGCGACCGTGGCCTTCATCATCGCCGCCCGCCAGGTGACCCCCGAGTGGGTGCAAGCGCGTTCGCTGTCGTTCTTCTACGTCGTCATGCAAGGACCTTTCGTCATCGGTGGGCTCGGCTTCGGCGTCGTCGACACCTTCCTACCGCTGCGCGTCACCTTGCTCATCGCGGCCGTCGCCTTCATCCCGGGCATCGTCTTGATCCCCCGCTTCCGCCTCCCGGTCGTGGACCGCGCGTCCCTGCAGCTCGTCGTGAACCCGTCGCTGTCCATCGGCGAGCACATCCACCCTGACGACGGCCCGGTCATGATCCTCGTCGAGTACCACATCGATACCGACGATGCCGACGAGTTCCTCACCACCATGGCTGAGCTGCGCATCGTACGGCGCCGTCTCGGCGGCACTCGCTGGGGCGTCTTCCAGGATGTGACGGTACCGGGCAGGTTCCTTGAGACGTTCCTCGTCCCTTCCTGGCAGGGCTACCTGCTCCAACGCGCCCACTACACCAAAGCCGACATGGAGATCGAGAACCGGGCCTCGGCCTTCGACCAGGAACCCGGCGGGCCAAAGGTCACCCGTCTCGTACACCCCGACGCCGTCGAAGCCGCCCGTGCCCGCTCTGCCTGGCGGGGGGAGATGCTGCGGCTCTTGAGACTCCAGCTTGGTGATTTCGCCTCGCCTGCGTGCCGGCCCGACCCTCCCGAAGACGCCTAAACCCGTCGCGAGCCGGGCTCTTCTAAAAGATCGCCTCGACGCCGCGTGCGTCGTCGTCTTCGTCGAGGAGAACCGTCACGTCGACGAAGCCCTGACAGGCGAGGTCGCCTTCGAGAACAGCCGCCTGATCACCGCCCAGCTCCAACAACAGCGTGCCCCCGGGGCGGAGGAAGCGTGGGCTGCCCAATACAACGCGCCGAAGGACATCGGTGCCCTCCGGGCCTCCGTCATAAGAAAGAGGCGACTCAAAAGCCAAGGTGTCACGCGGCAGCAACGCCAACGCCGGACTGGGCACGTAGGGAACGACACCGACGACAACGTCGACTCGTCTTTCGAGCCCGTCTGGCAAAGGCGCGAACAAATCCCCGCAGTAGACCTCCACGCCGTTGGCTGTCGCGCAGGCAGCGGCGCGTTCGTCCAGCTCACAAGCCACCACTCGCGCTCGAGGGCGTGCGGTGGCCAAGACCTTTGCGATCGCTCCGGACCCGGCACACAGATCGATCGCCACCCCGTCTTCCGGCAGGCACTGCACTGCGCGTCGCGCAAGAGGCTCGCTCTGCCAACGCGGCACGTAGACACCCGGGTGGACGAGGATATCCACGCCGCAGAACGAGACCCTGCCAGTTATCCAGGCAAGGGGCTCGCCCGCAAGCCGCCGTGCGACAAGCCGTTTCAGTTGGTCCCCATCGCCCGCCGCGCAAGTGACAAGCTCGGCGGCCTCTTCATCGGCTGCGACGAAACCCGCGCTCGCGAGCAGTGCGGCAAGCCCGTCATCTCCGTTGGGCACGCCCGCCATTGGACCACGCGCCACCGCATCGACACGAACCTGCGGCTCGAACTTGTGACGAAGGGACGAATTGTCGAAGGACTTCCGGCCCGCTCCCTAAACCGGGACCGCCGTACTCAACGAGGCCAGAATCCTCGGCGGCGGCGATCAGTGACCTCGACCACAGACGCATACGCCATAGAAAAGGTGCACGAGATCTGCATCCGCTCGGCGACTGCCGTTTCTTGACGCTGACAAGGACGAGCTGCGCCGGGAACCGACCCGAGCCGTACGGCGCCCGGCCGCACGTGCGATGGCGATCTGTAGCATGCAGTGAGAGGATTCGGAGCTGGCGCGCACTCCAAGGCGGGCGGCGCAGCACGACGAGGTGCAGCGATGGTTTCGAGAACGACGGGCTCGTATGTTCGGTGGTCGCAGGAGCGAGCTATCGAGATCGTCGAGAAACATCGTGACGAGCGAGGCGCGCTCATGCCGATTCTGCACGAAGTGCAGGATGTTTTCGGATACATCGATCCAAGCGCCGTCGACGTGCTGGCCGAGGCGCTCAACCTCTCCAGGGCCGACGTCTACGGAGTAGTCACCTTCTACAAGGACTTTCGCTTCGAGGCGCCGGGCAGGTCGGTGATCCAGGTCTGCCGGGGTGAGGCATGCCAGTCCATGGGTGCCGAGCAGCTCGCCCGTCACGCCTGCGAGCGCCTGGGCGTCGACTTCGGCGGCACTACCCCCGACGGCGCAGTCACCCTTGAGCAAGTCTTCTGCCTGGGCAACTGCGCGCTCTCCCCGGCGGTGATGGTCGACGGGCGACTCAAAGGCAGGGTCGACGCGGCTTGTTTCGACCAGCTTGTGGCCCGAGCAAGCGACGAGGTGGCCTGATGCCTCCCGTTGTAGTGTTCGTGCCGCTCGACGCCGCGGCGCGCTCGGTCGGCGCCGATGAGGTCGCCAGCGCCCTCGTGCACGAGGCCGCTGTGCGGGGCCGTGAGATCCGTCTCGTCAGAAACGGGTCACGGGGGATGTTCTGGCTAGAGCCCCTCGTCGAGGTGACAACACCCGAGGGCCGCGTGGCCTACGGCCCGGTCGACGCCGCCGGTGTCGGCGAGCTCCTCGACGCGGGAATGCTCGACGGCGCCCCGAACAGGCTCTGGCTAGGCAAAACCGAGGAGATCTCCCACCTACGTCGCCAGACTCGCTTCACCTTCGCCAGGGTCGGTGTCAACGATCCTCTGTCCGTGGCGGACTACGAGGCAACGGGAGGTCTCGCCGGACTGCGCCGTGCCCTTGAGATGTCCCCCGAACAGATAGTTGCCGAAGTGACTGCCTCCGGGCTGCGTGGACGGGGCGGCGCGGGTTTCCCGACCGGCATCAAGTGGCAGACGGTCCTCGACACACCTTCGGATCTCAAGTTCATCGCCTGCAACGCGGACGAAGGCGACAGTGGCACATTCGCCGACAGGATGCTTATGGAAGGCGACCCGTTCTTGTTGGTGGAGGGGATGGTTGTCGCCGGCCTGGCGGTCGGCGCCGCCGAGGGTTACATCTACGTCCGCTCCGAGTATCCCGACGCCATCACCACGATGGCCTCGGCGATCGATATCGCTTACCTCAACGGATGGCTGGGCCCCTCCGTACTAGGGAGCGGTCGCGCCTTCGAGCTCTACCTGCGAGTCGGGGCGGGGGCGTACATCTGCGGTGAGGAGACGGCCATGCTCGAGAGTCTCGAGGGGCGCCGGGGGATGATCCGGGCCAAGCCGCCCCTGCCTGCGATCGCGGGCCTGTTCGCCAAGCCGACGGTCGTGAACAACGTCCTCTCGATCGCCACGGTCCCGCCCATCCTCGCTCGGGGTGCTGAGTCGTTCCGCGGGCTCGGCCTGGGGCGCTCCCGTGGAACCCAGGTCTTCCAGCTGGCGGGAAACGTCAAGCACGGCGGCATCTTCGAGGTCGCCTTCGGCCTCACCCTAGGCGAACTCGTGGAGGAGATCGGCGGAGGGACCGCGAGCGGGCGACCGGTGCGAGCCGTCCAGGTCGGCGGTCCCCTCGGCGCCTACCTGCCGGTGAGCCGCCTCGATTTGCCCATGGATTACGAGTCCTTCGCGGCCGTGGGCGCCATGATCGGGCACGGAGGCATCGTCGTGT
Source organism: uncultured Acidimicrobiaceae bacterium (assembly GCA_963779425.1). Lineage (GTDB taxonomy): Bacteria > Actinomycetota > Acidimicrobiia > Acidimicrobiales > Bog-793 > Fen-455. The sequence continues at coordinate 619,198 of CAVZYD010000007.1, read as the reverse complement.
TCGACGACACGGTGGACATGAGTCTGCAGGCCCGCTTCGCGATGGAGTTCTGCGCTGAGGAATCTTGCGGCAAGTGCACGCCGTGCAGGCTCGGAGCCGTGCGCGGCGTCGAGGTCATCGACCGCATCATCGCCGGAGTCGAGCGCGAGGCGAACCTGGAGCTGCTCGAGGACCTGTGCGAGACGATGGTCGACGCCTCGCTTTGCGCGATGGGCGGCCTCACGCCATCCCCGGTGCGAAGCGCCCTCGAGCACTTCCCGGAGGATTTCAACCGAGCCAAAGCGGCCCCGTTATGAGCCCACGACACGATTCCCGGCGTTGCGATGCCATAATTGCAGCTAAGCGAGTTGCGGCGAGACCGCACGCAGGCGCGTCGGAGACCCGAGGAGAACAGTTATGACGTTGCTCAAAGAGCACGACCTCGGAACGCCCGCGCGACCCGGTGTGCCGACCGTGGAACTTGAGATCGACGGTCTGCCGGTAACGGTCCCCGAGGGCACCTCGCTCATGCGGGCGGCGGCGATCGCAGGCATCGACGTGCCCAAGCTCTGCGCCACCGACTCCTTGGAGTCGTTCGGCTCCTGCCGACTCTGCCTTGTCGAAGTTGCAGGAAGGCGCGGCACGCCGGCGTCGTGCACGACTCCGGTCGAGGCCGGCATGAAGGTCAGCACCCAGACCCCACGCCTCGAAAAGCTGCGCCGCTCGGTAATGGAGCTTTACATCTCCGACCATCCTCTCGACTGCCTGACTTGCGCCGCGAACGGCGACTGCGAACTGCAGGACATGGCCGGCGCCGTCGGTCTTCGCGATGTCCGGTACGGCTATGCAGGAGAGAACCACCTCGGCGCCGAAAAGGACGAGAGCAACCCCTATTTCACCTTCGACGGCTCCAAGTGCATCGTCTGCTCGCGGTGTGTGCGTGCCTGCGAGGAGGTCCAGGGCACATTTGCCCTCACGATCGCCGGACGCGGCTTTGGCTCAAAGGTCATGCCGGGGGCGAGCGACTTCCTCGGGTCCGAATGCGTTTCCTGCGGTGCATGCGTGCAGGTCTGCCCGACCGCGACCTTGGAGGAGAAGACGGTCATCAGCCTCGGCGTGCCGCGCCGCACCGTGCTCACCACTTGCGCGTACTGCGGGGTCGGCTGCTCGTTCAAGGCCGAGCTGCGCGGGGACGAGGTAGTCCGCATGGTGCCCTACAAAGACGGCGGGGCGAACGAAGGACACTCGTGCGTGAAGGGGCGCTTCGCCTGGGGGTACGCCACGCACAAAGAGCGCGTGCTCACACCCATGGTCCGCGAGGCGATCACAGATCCCTGGCGCGCCGTCAGCTGGGAGGAGGCCATCTCCTACACGGCCGGCCGCCTGCGGTCGATCCAAGCCCGCCACGGCGTCGCCTCCATAGGCGGGATCACCTCCTCGCGATGCACGAACGAGGAAGTTTTCGTCGTGCAGAAGATGGTGCGGGCCGCTTTCGGAAACAACAACGTCGACACCTGTGCGCGGGTCTGCCACTCCCCCACCGGCTTCGGTCTCAAGGAGACCTTCGGCACCTCGGCCGGAACGCAGGACTTCAAGTCGGCCGATGACTGCGACGTCATCGTCGTCATCGGGGCGAACCCGACAGAGGCGCATCCGGTCTTCGCCTCCCGCATGAAGCGCAGGATCCGCCAAGGGGCCAAGCTCATCGTGATCGACCCCCGGCGCACAGAGATCGTCCGCTCGCCCCATATCGAGGCGGACTTTCACCTGCAGCTGCTTCCGGGGACCAACGTGGCGGTCGTCAATGCCCTTGCTCACGTTGTGGTCACAGAAGACCTCGTCGACTACGAATTCGTGAGCGGACGCTGCGATCCTGACGACTTCGCCTCCTGGGCATCGTTCATCTCCTCGCCCGAGTACAGTCCCGAGGCGACAGAGGAGATCACAGGCGTGCCGGCGGCGCAGCTACGGGCAGCCGCCCGCTTGTACGCCACTGGCGGCAACGCGGCCATCTACTACGGCCTCGGGGTCACCGAGCACAGTCAGGGCTCCACGATGGTAATGGGCATAGCGAACCTGGCCATGGCGACCGGCAACATCGGCCGGGTCGGTGTCGGAGTCAACCCGCTCCGTGGCCAGAACAACGTGCAGGGCTCCTGCGATATGGGATCTTTCCCACACGAATTGCCCGGCTACCGCCATGTCTCCGACGACACGGTCCGCCACCAGTTCGAAGAACTTTGGGGACGCCAGCTCGACTCGGAACCAGGACTGCGGATCCCGAACATGTTCGACGGCGCCGTCGAAGGCAGCTTCAAAGGCCTCTACGTGCAAGGTGAGGACATCGCCCAGTCCGACCCGAACACCCACCACGTCGAAGCCGCCCTTTCCGAGCTAGAGCTGTGCATAGTGCAGGACCTGTTCTTGAACGAGACCTCCAAGTTCGCCCACGTTTTTCTTCCCGGGACTTCGTTCCTCGAAAAGGACGGGACCTTCACCAACGCCGAGCGGCGCATCAACCGGGTGAGGCCGGTCATGTCGCCGAGGAACGGCAAGCAGGAGTGGGAGGTCGTCTGCGAAATCGCCACCGCGATGGGTTACGCCATGCACTACTCGCACCCGAGCGAGATCATGGACGAGATCGCGCAGTCGACGCCGACCTTCGCCGGGGTGTCGTTCGCCAAGCTTGACGAGGTGGGATCACTCCAGTGGCCGTGCAACGAGGCAGCGCCTCTCGGGACGCCGATCATGCACGTCGGCAAGTTCGTCCGGGGCAAGGGCCGCTTCGTCGAGACCCCGTTCGTCCCGACCGAGGAAAGGACGAACCGCCGCTACCCGCTCATCCTCACGACCGGGCGAATCTTGTCGCAATACAACGTTGGCGCCCAGACAAGAAGGACCGAAAACGTCACCTGGCATCCGGAGGACCTGCTCGAGATCCACCCGTATGACGCCGAGGAGCGGGGCGTGGTCGACGGAGGCTGGGTCGCCCTCGCGAGCCGCGCGGGCGAGACCGAGCTCAGGGCCCACATCACTGACCGAGTACCTCAAGGGGTCGTGTACACGACGTTCCACCATCCCGTGACCGGCGCCAACGTCGTGACCACAGAACACTCCGACTGGGCGACGAATTGCCCGGAGTACAAGGTGACGGCGGTTCAGGTGCGGGCACGGGTACGCGCCGGGAACGGCCCGGACACATCGGGCCTGGCTTCGCAACGGGCGGGTTCTGACGTCCCGGCCTTGCGCTGAGGATTCGAATGGTAAGAGCTGACCTCGTGCGCATGGCCAATCAGATTGCGGCCAATTTCAAGCACCATCCCGAAGCGCAGGCCGCCGCCGAGGTGGCAAACCACATCCGGATGTTCTGGCCCCCGCTCATGCGAAACGAACTTCTCGACAACATCGACAGCGGTGGCTTCGACCCACTCGTGGTGGCGGCCGCGCAGCGGCTTCGCGAGGCTGCCCCCGCCTGAGTGCTCCGGGGAGCATCGACATGCGGCCGCCGCCTGTTTGGGCTCCTTGCCAGCTCAGGTCGTTGTGTCCACCCTTTCCGGGTGGCTGTAGACGTTGAACTTGTCGCCGCGGAAGAAGCCGACCACGGTCATGCCGAGGCGCTCTCCCGCCTGGACGGCGAGGCTTGAAGGCGCTGAGACCGCACAGGTGATTGGGATGCCCGCGACCGCCGCCTTTTGGACTATTTCGAAACTGACCCGGCCGGACACGAGCAACACGCTCTTGCGCAATGGCGTCGCTCCGGACAAGAACGCTTGGCCGATGAGCTTGTCGACGGCGTTGTGACGACCTACGTCCTCGCGCGACTCCACGAGCCGTCCTGTGGTGTCGAAAAGGCCGGCGGCATGCAGGCCTCCGGTCTGGTCGAAGAGGCGTTGAACGCTCCTTAGAGCATCGGGCAGCGAGACGATGACCGAACGGGTGACTACCGGGCCGGCCACGATCACCGGGCAGCTGACCTCGACCTGGTCCAGCGATGCCTTTCCGCAGATTCCACAGCTAGACGAAGCGAAAAAGTGCCGCTGCGCGAAGTCCGTGTCGAAAGGAACCGTCAAATCCACAGTCACGACGTTGTAGTGCTGTTTGTCCGGCGCGACGTCGCAGTAGCGGATGTGGGCGACCTCGCTGCGGTCGTGCAAGAGTCCCTCGCTCACAAGGAACCCCGCCGCGAGCTCGAAGTCGTTGCCGGGTGTTCGCATAGTCACAGCGACGCTCACCGGCTCTTGGTGCCGACCTCGCACCTGGATCGCCATCGGCTCTTCGGTGGCGAGAAGATCCGCACGCTCGGTGCCCTTGCCGCTCCCGCTCGACGACACCATTCGGATCTGGGTCGTTGCATGACGCGTAGACGGACGAACCTGGTCTGCCAGTTCAGCAGACGACCGGGAGCCCCCCACAGCCTGCTCGGTCATGGTCGTGAGTCTAACGATGGGGTCCTCCGGCTCGACGCTTACGTCCTGGCTCGCAAGCTCGGGGGCCGCCCGCCTCGGCGCGCTCGGGCCGCTATTCCAGCAATGACTCCACCGGCTGGCGGTGTCTCATGGCGACAATGGCGATCGCCATGATTGCCACGAGGCCGCAGGCGACCTGGACGGCTGTCAGAGGTTGCCCGAGGATGACCACCGCGGCCAGAGCGGCGACGATCGGGTTGCTCGACCCGATCACCGAGGAGACCGAGGCGTCAACATAGCGGTGCGCCCAGTTCATTGCCAGGTGGGCTGCTCCGGGTACGACAGCCAAGAGGGCGATCCACAACCAGTCGCCGGCTTCCACCCGAGCGAGAGGCTGGCCCGACACGAGCACCACGGGGGTCACCGCGAGCGCGGCCACGATCGTCACGCACGCGGTGTAGTCCAAGGTGTGCTGAGTCTCCCTGGCGTGCTTGGATACAAGCCAGTAGGCGGACCACGCCAACAGCGACCCGACGGCCAACAGGTCCCCGGTCAGTTCGCCCCGGCTGGCTACCCCGGGTCCTATCACAGCCGCCGAGACGCCGGCCATGGCGAGAAAGATCCAAACGACGTCCCAGCGGCCCATCCGTTCGCCGAACAGGTAGCGCGCCGCGATGAGCACGAGGGCCGGCTGAACGGCGCCAATCACGGTCGCGTCGACGACGCTTGTGAGCTTGACGGCACAAAAGAACATGGTCATGTCGCCGGCGAGGAACACCCCACCTAGCCAAGACGCACGCAGGCTCCCCCAACTGAGACGTCGACCGGACAGATAGAGGACGACCACGAGGAGCCCGGCGGCGAGCCAGAGGCGGTAGAAGGCCAGTACCAGCCCCGAGGCGAAAGTGAGTCTCGCGAAGATCGCCCCGAAGCCCCAGCCGACAGACGCGAACCCGGCCGCCGCGAGGCCGGTTGCCTGCCGCCGGGACGCGCCAGAGCGTGCGGAGGCGGCCGTGAGAACAGACATTGCACAACAATCGTACCGGGAAAGTGCTCCCGGCCTCTGCTGGTGCGTGCCCGTCGGCACACCGCGGCGCTGTGCGGACCACAGCGGTAGCCTCACCGCCATGGACCGCCAGCGGCGACGAGTGATCGTCACCGGCCGGGTTCAGAACGTTTGGTACCGAGACACGTGCCGTTCCGAAGCGCTGGCGCGCGATGTTGCCGGCTGGGTGCACAATGGCGCCGACGGCAGCGTGGAGGCGGTGTTCGAAGGCTCTGCGCCCGCCGTCGAGCAGATGATCTCGTGGTGTAGGTCGGGGCCACCGAGGGCGCGGGTCGACAACGTGGAAGTCATCCTGGAGGCCGTTAAGGGCGAGAGCGGATTCGTAGTCCGCTAACAGATCGCTTCGCTGGGGCCGTCGCAGAAACGGGCGTCCCTGCTAGGCCACGAGCTCGCACCTGTCGGCGCCGCCTTAAGCGCAAGCTTTCCCATGACTTACGACGTCGAGGAGGAAACAGGGGACGTAGTTGTCGTTGTCGAGGTGGAACTGGTTGTGGTCGAAGACGAGGCATTGCTCCCGGTGAACTTCTCGACGGCGGCGACGAACTCTGGCGCGTCCTGAATGAGCGCTCCGTACCCGCAGTCCGGGAAGACGACAGCCGTAGCTTGGGGCAGCTCATCGGCGAGGCGGGTCGCGTCCTCGGACGGGAAGACCAAGTCGTCCGCCCCCGAGACGACGAGCGCCGGGATCGTCACCCCGGAGAGGCCCGCCGTCAAGGGGGCCCTTTTCCAGATGCTCGCCTGCAGCGCCCCCTCCGCTTCGATGGCCGGTGCGGTCATCCAGTCTGTGGTTCCCGAAAGAACACTGCTCTGCCACGCCAGGCGCGCCTGCAATCCGGCGGGCGTGGCCGGGAACAGGACCGTGGAGAGCGCCACAGGTGTGGCACTCGGGCGCGCGAGCAGCCGGGCGACGCTTTTGGATGGCCTCACCGTCCCGCTACCTGCGCTTGTGGTGTCCACGAGGACGAGCGACGAGGCGAAGCCTGGATGGCGCTCCACAAGAGACAGGGCGATCTCGCCGCCGAGACCCCAACCGAGCACTATCGGATCAGACAAGCCGACCGTGAGGGCGAACCCGGCGGTCATGTCCGCCAACCACGAAAGTGACAAAGGCGCAGTCGCTCTGCCCGAATAGCCCACGCCGGGCAGGTCGAAAACGGTCACGCGGTAGTGACCGGACAGGTCCGACAACAGCGACTGACCCCACCACGACAAGGTGCCGTCCTGGCCCGAGACGAGGAGAAGGTCCGGACCGCTCCCGAAACTCCGGTAGGCGATCGGGACCATCCTCAGCCAGGCGGCGCTGCCTTCAAAGACGGGCGGGAGCGCGACCTCTCCGGGCGACAGCGGAGCCACCCGCGCGCGAAGGATCGAGCTCCCCGCGATCGCTACCGGCGCCGTCGTGGTCGTGGTCGAGGTGGTGGAGGTCGTCGTCGTAGGCGGCGGGGCTCCCTGCGCGCTGCACGACGCGAGCACAAGGAAAAGTGACGCACATAGCGCCACCGCCGTTGCAACGCTCGAAAACTGCCCCGTGGTGTGCCGATGTTCGTGCGCCAGCCGAAACGGGCTGCGCACGACCTGGCGGTAGGTCAAGCCAGGCCCTTCGAACTTGGCGCCGGCGCCGTCACGATCCCGTCTTGGACCTGGCCGTTCGGCGCCGACACGGCGAGGTCGTTCCACGAGATCCGCCCCAACCGTCTCGCCGACACGTAGCCATTGTCGGCATACCACCGCGCCGAGCGCACGATCGCCTCGACTGCCGGCCGGGAGGAGTACCCGAGCTCCTTACGTGCCCGGGCGTCACTGAAGATCATCCGCGTCGAAGCCATACGCGCTCCTTCGAGGGGAACGCTCGGTTCGCGGCGGAGAAGACGCCCCTCCAAGAAACCCGAGGCGTGGCCAGCCGCAATCGCAACCTGGCGCGGCACTTTGATGACCGCCCGCGGCAAGCCAGTGGCGGCGGCAAGGATGTCAAGGATCTCGCGTAGCTCCAGATTCTCGCCTCCGAGCACATAGGACCGTCCCTGAGCGCCCCGCTCGGCCGCGAGAAGGTGCCCGGTAGCGACATCGTCGACGTCGACGACGTTCAAGGCCGTGTCGAACCAGCCCGGCATGCGGCCGTTCAAGAAGTCGAGCACCGTCTTGCCCGTCGGGGTCGGCGCACGGTCGCCCGGACCGAGCGGCAAGGTCGGTTGTACGAGAACCACCGGCAAACCCTCAGCTCCAGCTCGCAAGACCTCGTGCTCGGCGACGTACTTCGACTGCTTGTAAAGCCCGAAAAGATGGGCAATCCGCGCCCAAGCGGTCTCGTCGGCCACGCGGTTGTGCTCCGTGCCGTCCAGGCCGATCGTGCCGACGGTGCTCGTGTAGACGACCCTCTCCACACCAGCGGCCCGGGCGGCGTTCAGGACGTTCAAAGTCCCACCAACGTTCACCGCGTAGAATTCCGCCGCATCCCGGGCCCAGAATCGGTAGATCGCGGCCACGTGGAATATGAGGCGGCAACCCCTGGCGGCGGCGACAACGCCGAGGCCGTCGCGCAGGTCCGCAACGGCCGGCTCGATCTGAAGCCCGTCGAGATTGGTGTGCGGGACGCCGGGCTGCAAGAGCGCGACCACCTCGACCGCCCGCGCCAACAAGGCCCGGGTGACCGCCGACCCGATGAATCCGTCCGCACCGGTGACGAGAACCCGGTCGCCCGGCTCGATCGTCGTCGAGCGCGCCGGCCGGGGCCCGCTCGGCTCTCGCGAGCTCAGGACGGCTCCCGACGGAGGGCGCTTTTGGCCAGCGTCCTGCCGAACTCGAACAACAAAGCCGAGTTGCGGTGCGCGTCCTCGAGCACGTCGTCGAGCGCCGCCACGAAGTAGTCCACTTCCTCTTGACCGGCGATGAGCGGGGGAAGCAGCTTCACGACGTTGACGTTGTCGGCCGCGACCTGGGTCAGTATCCGGTGGCGGTGGAAAAGGGGTCCCACGACCAGCTGTGAGAACAGACCTTTGCGGGCGCTCTCCATCATCTTCCAACGCGACTTCAACCGCAGCGAGCTCGGCTCGCCGAAGACCAAGCCTATGATCAGCCCCTTACCGCGCACCTCCTGGAACAGCTCGTACTTCTCGACAAGCGGTGCCAGGCCCTTGACGAAAGCCTCGCCCGTGACTCGCGCCCGGTCGACAATGTCCTCGTCGTCAATTGTCTGCAACGTGGCTAATGCCGCCACCATGGCGAGCTGGTTGCGCCCGAAGGTCGAGGAGTGGACGACGGCGCGCTCCATCTTCGAGTAGACACGGTCGAAGACGTCTGCGGAGCACATCATCGCCCCGACTGGGATGTAGCCCCCCGAGAGGGCCTTGGACACCGTGATGATGTCAGGGCGCAAGCCATAATGCTCGTGAGCCCAGAGCTTTCCCGTCCGGCCGAGACCGGTTTGGACCTCGTCGATGACGAGCAAAGTGCCGTGCTTGCGGCACAACTCGGCGGCAGCTGCCCAGTACTCGTCCGAGGCGAGGTTCACGCCTTTACCCTGGATGACCTCGAGGACCAGCGCAGCCACGTCGTCGCGCTGCAGCTCGCGCTCGAGCGGTTCGATCTCACCGAAGGGCACCTCGTGACAACCCGGGAGCAGTGCGCCAAAGCCCTCGCGGAACTCCTTCCCGCCGTTCAGCGACAGCGCCCCGAGGCTAAGGCCGTGGAAAGCGTGATCGGCGTAAAGCACCCGCGGCCGCTTGGTCGAGTAGCGCGAGAACTTGATCGCGGCTTCGATTGCCTCGGCACCCGAGTTCGAGAAGAAACAGCGCTGGATCCCTTCATGGGTCCTCGACACCAGCGCCTCTGCGAGTAAACCCGGCAGAAGCGCCGCGTCAAGCTGCACCAGGTTGGGGAGGTCCATGTCGAGAGCGTCGTGCAACGCCTTTTTCACAACTGGATGTCCGCGCCCGAGCGCATAGACGCCGAACCCTGCGAGAAAGTCGAGGTAACGCTCCCCGTTGCGGTCGTACAGGTAGCAACCTTCGCCTTTGACGTAAAAACGGTCGAAATCGAGGGTTTTCAACACCTTTACGAGCTGGGGATTGAGATATTCACTGTGAAGGCGGAAATTCTCGCCTTGTCGGGCTTGCATCAACGAGCTGAGCTCGAAAGACATCTTGATTCTCCTCAGCACTTCGGTTTCCCAAAAGCGTAGTCCCGGGGAAGGACGACTCACCGGTGGCGAAGAGCGGACCGTGGCACGTAAAGCACCCCGACGATGAGAGAGGCGCTGAGCTAGGCCCGCTCAGGCGGCCTCGAGGTGCCTGTGTAGGCCAGGCTCATCGGGCCGATGGCGTCAAGATCAACCTCGAGCAGATAGGGCCGTCGCTCTGAGGTCGCCCGTCCCAAAGCCGAGGCAAAGTCATCGACTGAGGCGACCGTTTCGGCGGCGACGCCGAGGGCCGCAGCGAGCCCGCAGAAGTCGGGCCGCCCGAGGTCGACGCCGAAGCTGGCCCAAGGCCCGTACTGGCTTTGCTGGATGTTGCGCACGACCCCGTAGGCGCCGTCCACAAAGACGACAACGACGATCGGGAGGTCCTCCTGAGCAACGGTCGCGAGCTCGGTCGCGCTAAGCAGAAAGCCGCCGTCTCCGACAAGGAGCACCACCGGTGCCCCCTTCGAGCCAACCGCGGCCCCGATGGCGTGCGGCAGTCCGAGACCGATGGCAAAGCCGTTCGGCATTATCGAGGTGCGCGTCCGTCGCACCGGCAGGAGCCTGTTCCCCCAGGTGTAGGCAGGGATCGTGGCATCCTTCACGACAACGGTGTCGGCACCTATGTACCTTGCCAAGGCGTCGAGGAGACCTTTCTGTGGCCCGAGCGTGGCCCTCAGTCGCTCTCGGGCGCATTTGGCGACGGCCGCCACCCGATGAGTCCAATCCAAGTCCGCGAGCACGCCGGGGGCGCCGAGACCATCGAGCTCTTCGAGCAACGCCGCACAGGCGAGCTTCGCGTCAGCGACGATCGCCACCTCGACCGGGTAATTCCGACCCGGAACGGCGGGGTCCACGTCGATGTGCACGAGCTTATTCGGCAACGCCATCTTCCAGTTCTCCGTGTTCGGGCCTTGAAAGCGCGTCCCGACGGCCACCAGCAGGTCCGACTCACAGCAAAGGGATCTCACGTCCGGATCCCAGGAGAGGTTGCCGATGCAGCAGGGATCCTCCTCCGAGACGAGCCCCCGTCCGTTCGGGCTCGTTAGAAGACCCGCGCCCAGTCGGCGAACGAGCGTGGCCAGCTCGTCGTCGGCACCTGCGGCGACGGCTCCCCCGCCCGCCCACACGAGCGGCCGTCGGGCACGCGCCATGAGCTCGGCTGCACGGACGATTGCACCGGCCTCACCCGGACTCCGGCTCACGAGGCTTGGGTCCCTGCCCGCCGGTGTTGGCGATGCGTACGCGTACTGGAAGTCGATCGGGATCTCCACCGACACCGGTCCGCGTGGGAATGCCATCGCCTCGGCTGCAGCGCGCTCGACTGTGGCTCCGACAGCATCTGGCGACGGTGGCCGGTGGGCGACTTTCGACAACGAAGCCAACATGGCCAGTTGATCGGGGACCTCGTGGATGAACCCGCGACGCTGACCGAGGAACCGGCTGTCGATCTGCCCTGTCAGGTGGAGAACAGGTGACGACGAGGAGAGCGCCTCCAATTGGCCGCCCATGGCGTTGGCCGCACCCGGACCGGTCGAGGTGACGCATACCCCGAGGTGTCCCGAAGCCCGCGCGAAACCGTCAGCCGCTCCGACAGCGCACTGCTCATGGCGCACGAAAACCGATCGGATCCGGCCGTCCCGCCTGATGGCGTCGTAAATGGGCAGGTTGTGGACGCTCGGGATTCCGAAGACGACCTCGACGCCGGTACGGACGAGAGCGTCCACCACCGCTTCGCCACCGGTCCGCTCGTCCATCTGGCTCCTGTTCTCCCGCTGGGACATGGGCATCCCTCGGTGGTGATACACCCTCCAAGTAGCCTCGCACCAGTGGAAGAGGCCTTTCGAATACCCGATTTCAGTTTCGTCCACGCAGCGGACCTGCATCTTGACACCCCGTTCAAGGGCCTCGGCACGACAGCGCCGCGAGTGGCCGAACGGTTACGAGAGGCCTCCTTGGCAGCTTTCGACACCCTCGTCGAGCTGTGCTTGGACCGGGGCGCCGCCTTTTTAGTGGTCGCCGGCGACGTCTACGACGGGCCAGAGCGCGGACTTCGCGCCCAGCTGCGGTTTCGTGACGGCCTCGGCCGCCTGTCTGACGCCGGCATCGCCAGCTTCGTCGTGCACGGCAATCACGACCCAGTCGAGACGGGTTGGTCGGCGCTCGGCGACACCTGGCCCGAGCGCGTCACTGTCTTCGGGCCTGGGACAGTGCAGGCGGTTACGGTCGAGGTCGACGGGATCCCCCTCGCGACGGTGCAAGGCGTCAGCTTCGCCCAGCGCAGCGAACGGGAGAACTTGGCGCTGCGGTTCGCCCACAGGGCCGGGCCTGGCATACAAGTCGGCGTTCTCCACTGCAACGTCGGGGGGGCCGCCTCGGGGTACGACGACTACAGCCCGTGCACGCTCGAGGACCTGAGGGGCGTGGGCCTCGACTACTGGGCACTCGGACACATACACGCGAGGATGACCCTCGCAGGACGGGGCGACCTTGACGAACCTTGGGTGGTCTACCCGGGCAACCTCCAGGCGCGAAGTCCCAAAGCGAGTGAACGAGGTCCGAAAGGCGCTGTGCTGGTGCACGTCCGCGGGGGGCGTGTGGCACAAGTCGAGCCGGTCAATTGCGACCTCGTGCGCTTTGACGTCGTAGATCTCGACATCACCGAGATCGCGGATCTCGCCCAGCTGCGGACCCGGCTCGCCAATGCCTCCCGGGACTGCCTCGCCCGTGCCGAAGGGCGCTCGCTTGTGCTTGGGGGGCGGCTCACGGGCCAGGGCGATCTGCATTTCGACCTGCGCCGGCCCGGCTCGGTCGCCGACGTGCTCACCGCGTTGCGGGAGGACTTCGCCGACGAAGACCCCTTCTGCTGGTGGGCCTCCCTTGATGACCGCTCGCGCCCGGAGATCGATCTCGACAAAGCTCGGGACGGGTCGGACTTCGCCGCCGATCTCGTCACGTTGGCCGACGAGCTGCGGCACTGGCTCGAGACCGAGGAGGGTGCCGTCGCCGAACTGGCGACCGACCTCTCCGACGGGCTCCCCGGCTCCCTTCGCACCCAGCGCGTGCTCGAACGGATGCTCGGCCCGGCCGGCCTGCCGCCAGGCGAGCTGGTCGACCGGGCCCTCCTGCTCGCCCTTGGCGAGCTCGAAGGTGACAGGCGTTGAGGAAGGCCCGTTAGCGATGCGCATCAGCGGGTTTCATGTCGACGGCTTCGGAGCCCTGGCGGACTTCGGCGTCGACGACCTCTCTCCTGGGCTCGTGATCGTGAACGGGCCGAACGAAGCCGGTAAGTCGACCTTGCTCGACTTCCTTACGGCCATGCTCTTCGGGTTCCCCGCCCGGCGCGACAATCCACGCTTCCGCCCGCCGGTCCGCGGCGGCCGCCATGGCGGCCAGCTCACCCTCGCCGAAGGTCGAGGCGAAACCACCGACGAGGGGAGGTGGCGGATTGAGCGCTACGCCACCCCGCGAAAAGAGTTGAGCATCCGGCGCCCCGACGGAGGCGTGGCATGCGAGGAGGACCTGCGCCGGGCACTGGGCGGAGCGGACGAAGCTCTGTTCCGGGCTGTTTTCGCCGTTGATCTGACAGATCTTGGAAGCGCAGATGCCCTTTCGCGCGATGAAGTGCGCGAGCTGCTCTTCTCCGCCAGCATCGTCGGCCAGCGCCGCTCTGCGGCCCGAGCGATGGCCGGCCTGCAAAAGCAACGTCTCGAGCTGGCCCGGTCGCGCCAAGGTGACGCCCGCGCCAACCGCCTCCTGGCAGATCTCGAAGCTGTCCGACGCAGCCTCAGCGAAGCCAGCCGTGAGGCGGTCGGTTATCCGGCACGCCGAAGCGAACTGCTCCGCCTCGAGACCGAGGTCGCCCAAGCCCGCGAGGAGGCGGACCGGATCGAGCACCGGACGCGAGAGCTCGATCTGCTGGTGCGACTCTGGGAGGCGCTCGAGCAGAAGAGAGACGCCGAGCAGCGGCTTACGGCCTGGGCGGAGCCGGCGCCCGTGGCGACGTGGCTCGAGGACAAAGCAGTTGAGCTCCTCTCGCTGCGGTCGGCGTGCTCCGGGCATCTCGAACGCGTCAAGCAGCTCGCGGATCTTTGCAACCAACGCGGTGGCATCGAGCAGTCGATTCAGGGTGCTCTCGGATCGCTCGGCCCCGATTGGAATCGCGACCGGGTTCGCAACGCGGAGGGCTGGATCGCGCTCAGCGATGAGGGGCGTCGCTTTCGCAGCTCGCTCGCCGAGCTCGAGTCCAACTTCCGAGCGGCGAGCGTCGTGGACGCGGAAGCTTGTGCCGCACCGGAACTTGCCGGTCGGCCCGATCAACTAGGTGCGGCGAGCTCGGCCGCGGACGATGAGATTGCGGGCGAGCTCGATCCACAACTCAAGGCGCGCTTGCTCGGCGAGCTGCGCAAGAACATCGCGGAGCAGCGCCGCCTCAGCGCGCAAGTATCGAGCGAGCGCTACGAGGCCTCTCGATCGCTCGGACGCTCGACCGGGATCTCGATCGCCTTGGTCGCCCTCGTCGTCGCCGCCCTCGGTATCGTGGCCGTCGTTGTGTCCACCGCTCCGGCGGTTCGCATCCTTTGCGCCGCGCTCGCGGCGGCTTCGTTCGTACTGGCGGCACTCGTCGTGACGGCACGACGGCGGCTTTTCGTCACGGCCCCCGCCGAGGTGACCGACATGGCGGCGGCGTGCGCCCGCGTCACGGCACGCGTGGCCGAGCTCGCCACGTCACTCGGCCTGCCCAAAGCGCCGAGCGACTCCGACCTCGAGACTGCCGCAGAAGCCATAGAGGCGGCACGGAGCCGAGAGTGGGCCATCGAGATGGAGCGCCGTCGGAGCCTCGAGGCACTGGGACGGCTCAAGCTCGCAGACGAGTCACTGGCGCGGGCCTCGGATCTGCTGGAGGCCGAGCGCGCCAGGTTCGGCACATGGAAGGCGGCCTATGGGCTCGGAGCGACGTTGTCGCCTGACGGCGTGTTGGAAAGCCTCACGGCACTGCAAACGGCCTGGAACCATCTCGCCGCGCTCGACCGCGTGAACTCCCGGATCGGCCAGCTCGAAGGTGAGGTAAGTGAGTTCCGAGCCCACCTGGCAGAGCTGACCAATGCCTTTGCCAGCCTCGGCGGTCGACTGGACTCACTCGACACCGAACCGGCGGCCGTCTTGGAGGAGCTGTGCTCCTCGCTCGAAGAGGTGCGCGAGGCGAAAGCGACGAGGGCCTCGCTCTTGCGGGTGGTCGAGGATGCTGAGGCGACCTTGGAACGGACGCTCGGGCTCGGGCCTGCGGCGCGTCGGCTTCGGGCCGAGCTCGAGACGGGGGCGTTGCTCGCTTGGAACGAGGAGCAGGCGGCACTGGCACGCGCTCGGGCCGACGCCCGCCAAGAGGTGGAGCAATTCGTGCGAGCTCACCAGGACGCCTCGAACGAGCTGCGCGAGCTCGCCAGCTCGGCGCAGATCGCCCAGTTAGAGCAGCAAAAGCTAGCCCTCGAGGAGGAGCTTGACGAGGTGCTTCGGTCCTGGGCCGTGCTTGGGTGCGCCCGTCTCTTGCTGGAGCGCACCCTGCGTCGCCACGAGCAGGAGCGCCAGCCGGCGGTGCTGGCGCGTGCCGGGGAGAGATTCACCAAGGTGACCGAGGGTCGCTATGTGCAACTGCTGCCTTCTGTCGGTGACGACACCGGCGGCGACGCCATAAGGGTCGTCTCCTCGGCCGGATCCGAGCTCGATGCCACCTCGTTGAGCCGTGGCAGCCTCGAGCAGCTCTACCTGTGCTTGCGGATCGGCCTGGCGGAGACCTTCGCCGAAAGGGCCCAAGCCCTCCCGATCATCCTCGACGACGTACTCGTGAACTTCGATCCTGCCCGTGCCGCCTCGATCGCAGAAGTTCTCGCCGAGACCGCCGAACGACACCAGGTGCTGTTCTTCACGTGTCACCCGCACCTCGGTGAACTTGTCCACTCGGTGGCGCCACAAGCCCAGCTCGTAGCGATGGAGCGGTCCTGAGCGCCTTCGAGGCCGCAACACTCAAAAGTGAGACGTGCAAAAAGGCGGCCGCCGGGCGGTGAACATGCGCTCGGCGCGTCGGGTCGCCCCTTGTCTGGCTTCGGCCAGGCGACCAACCTCCACCAAGGCCGCGACCGGCACGCCGCCTAGGTACAACGAGCTCAGGACCTCGACTGTGACCACAAGATCGGCAGGCGTCCCCACTCGCTCGACGCTGGCAACGCCGTCACCGTCGACCGAAATGGCGAAGCGGCCGTCGTTCCAGGGGCAGAACGGGTCCTCCACCTCAACCACGAGCGCTCCGTCGTCCTCGTAACGGCGCAGGGCGAGGGCCTGCTCGACATCGACGAGGCGCACCCAGGTGCGATACCCCCACTGAGCCGTGCGAAACTGTCTTTGATCCTCGAAGAGGTACCGCACCGGCTCGTCTACGGGCCGACCGCCAGTTCTCAGCTCCTCGGTGAGGTCGATGCCGAGCAGGTAGCGCCAAAGCGAGGTGTAGGCCACGTCGGACAGGGTGCAGAGCTCCTCCAAGAACACACCACGGCGCCAATGGTCAGCCGGATCAATCCCGGCCACCCGGTAGACGGCGTAGCCATCGATGCGACCGCCCTCCTCGTAGCAGGCGTAGAAGCGGTACCCCATGCTGGGGCTGCTCACCTCTCCCAAGATCTCGTCCCAGGCCGAGCGCGGGCGATCGAGCTCGCCGACCCGCGTCGGCACATAGGCACCGTGAACGAGGGGGAACGCCTCGGCCGCTTGTGCCTGCTCGACGAGCCGGACCGAGCCTTGGGCCGCCTGCGCTGTTGGAAGCGAGCTCGGGGGCAAGAGACGGGCGAGGCGCTTGTCGACCAGGTACTGGGCAGCGAAGGTGGCGGGCCCATAGCCGTAACGGCCGTAGATCGCCCCCTCGCTCGCGTAGAGAGCGGCTATCGCCTCACCGTTGGCGCGGAAGTCGTCGAGCTGTCGCCGCATCATCGCGGTGAGCAAACCACGTCGCCGGTGAGTAGGGGTCACCGCCACGTCGGTGACGGTCGCCACGTCGCTGCGGACCAGTCCGGGCAGGGTCATCGAGGCCGCGCACGAGCTGGCCGTCGCCACGAGCTCCCCGCCGTCGAAGACGGCCAGGGTGCGGTCGAGCTGCAGCTCTTTGGCCAGGGCCTCGAGCCTGTCCGGCGGGTACCGGCTGCTGAAGGCCGAAGCCTGGCAGGCGGCATAGGCCTCGATCTCGTGCCCCTCGATCGGGCGCAGCTCTAAGGGGGTCATACAACCAGTCCTCGGCTCAAGACATGCCAGGCGTGGGCTAATCGCCGCTTTGCGGGCGGGGCTCCTGCTCGTTGGCGATCGTCTTGCGGATCATCTCGATCCGTTCGCCCGACTGGTTGACATCGGCGCCCTTGGCTGCAAAGAGCGCCTTGCGGTCTTCCTCGGCCTCGCGTTCTGCCCCCGCGTCAGCCGCGGCCAGGCGGGCCTCGACGCCCTCGGCGACGAGCTTCTCGGCTTCGCAGATGAGGGCCTCGACCATCTCGTCCTCGGGCACGACGCGTACGATCTTGCCCTTTATGAAAAGGTGTCCCTTGTGGCGTCCTGCGGCGATGCCGAGGTCGGCCTCGCGGGCCTCTCCCGGGCCGTTCACGACACAGCCCATGACCGCCACTTGCAGCGGCCACGCCCGCGACTCGAAGGCTTCTTGGGCCCTACGGGCGATGTCGATGACATCGATCTCCGCCCGACCACACGACGGGCAGGCGATGAGGTCGAGCCCTTTGCGCTCGCGGAGACCGAGCACCTCAAGCAGCTGACGACCGGCCTTGGCCTCTTGCACTGGGTCCGCGGTGAGCGAGTAACGGATCGTGTCGCCGATGCCCTCGGCGAGAAGCGCCCCTATCCCTGCCGTCCCCTTGATCAGGCCCGCCGGAGGGGGCCCGGCCTCGGTGACGCCGAGGTGAAGCGGGTGGTCGAAGGTCTCCGAGGCCAGCCGGTACGCCTCGATCATGACCGGGACGGTGGAGGCCTTGACCGAGATCTTCACGTCGTCGAAGCCCACTTCCTCGAAGTAGGCGAGCTCCATGCGCGCCGACTCGACGAGCGCCTCGGGCGTGGCGCCACCGAACTTCTCATAGAGCTTGGGATGCAGCGAGCCGGCGTTGACGCCGATGCGGATCGGGACGCCCCGGTCACGCGCCTCGGAGGCAACCAGCTTGATCTCCTCAGGCTTGCGCAGGTTCCCGGGGTTGAGGCGCAGCCCGTGCACGCCGGCTTCCAAAGCCGCGAGCGCCATCTCGTAATGGAAGTGCACATCGGCCACGATCGGGACGGGCGAGCGCGGCACGATCTGGGCCAGGCCCTCGGCCGCCTCTTGCTCGTTGCAGGTGCAGCGCACGATGTCGGCCCCAGCCGTCGCCAGGGCGTAGATCTGGGCAAGGGTCGCTTCGACATCGGCCGTCTTTGTCACGGTCATCGACTGGACAGAGACGGGCGCGCCACCGCCGACCGGCACCTTGCCGACATGGATCTGACGTGTCTGGCGGCGTTCGGCCATTGTCGCCGAGGTTCTGGGCATCGCGCGCAAGCCTAGCGGCGCCCTGCGAGGAGGCTCTTCGTCTCCGGCCCGGCTTGCGGCGAGCCAGTTCGCCTCGCACCTTTTCGGCTGGCTTAGCCGCCGGGGAGCTGGGCCGGGTGGACGACGTTCACGTAGAGCGCGCCGAGCCCGACGATCACGATGAAGAGCAAGAAGATGTAGGCGACGGGCATGAGCTTGGCGACGTCTGCGTGATAGGCGCGCCCTTTTCGCGACCGGATGCGCTCGTAGACGGCGATGGCGACATGGCCCCCGTCGAGGGGCAGCATCGGGAACAGGTTCACGATGCCCACGAAGAGGTTGATCGCCGCCAGCAGGTAGAGGAGAAGGGGGACGTCTTGACGCAGTGCCTGGGCGCCGATCTGGATCGCCCCGACGATGGAAAGGATCTCGGGGGACGAGGCCGAGGCGGACGACGAAGACGAAGAGGTAGACGAGGTCTTGCTGCTGGCGGCAGTGGCGACCTGGTGGGCGAAATTGCCGAGCCCGTGCAAAGAGAAGATCGTGGCGATACCGCTGAAGGTCTGGCCGACGATGGCTACGAGCTCGGTGCCGGCTCGGCCCACGGCCAGCACGGGCCCGACCGTCTCGTTACGGGCGTTGGTGAGCTCGACGCCGATGATGCCTGTCGCCGGGCCGGAGGGGCGGGCGGCCTGGATGCGCTCCCCGCCGACCTTCTCGACCACGTGGCGTCCGTCGACCGGAGTTACCCGCAGCGTGAGGTCGCGCCCGGCCCGGTCGACAACGAGGGTCAGGCGGTCTCCAGAGTGCTTGTTGACGAACGAGATCAGGTAGTCGAGGCTCGGGTTCTTGTGCCCGTCCACGGCCACGATCCTGTCGCCGGACCGGAGCCCGGCGCGCTGGGCCGGGCTCAAGCCCTTGGAGAACTGGGCGAGACTCGTGATCGTCGGCGCCGTGGCCGTGGGCGCTCCTGAGATGGCGTAGAGCGAGAACAAAAGAACAAAGGCCATGATCACGTGCATGCCCGAGCCGGCCACGGCGACGGCGAGTCGCCGCGGGAAGGAAGCCTGGCGGTAACTGCGGGCTTCGTCGGGTGGGTCAACTTCCTCGAGCATTGTCATGCCCACGATGCGGACGTAGCCACCGGCCGGGATCGCCTTCACGCCGTACTCGGTCTCCCCCCGCCGGATCGACCACAGCTTCGGCCCGAACCCCAAGAAGTACTCCGTGACCTTCATCCCGCTCCACTTGGCCGTGATGAAGTGGCCGAACTCGTGGAGCATGACCATGAGCACAAGGGCGAGGACAACGAGCAGGACCGGCCAGGCGTCGAACACGATCGTGAGGGCGACGCCGACGACCACGACCGCCGCCAGCCGCAGCAGCGGCCCGAGCTCATCGGCCCGCGCGCTCGGCCCGGGGGGCGCGACGGGATCGGAGATGTCGTCCATCAGGATAAGTCTCTCGCTTCGCGGAACTATTGCGTCGTCATGCGCCGCGCCGGCGAGCCTCGAGGACCTTCTCGGCTCGCACGCGGGCGAGCGCGTCCGCCGCGAGGACGTCGTCGACCTGCAACAGCTCTGTCGGCTCGTGAGCCTGGAGCGTCTCGGCCACGACCTCCGCGATGGCCGGCCAGGTGAGGCGCCCGTCCAAGAAGGCCGCCACGGCGAGCTCGTTGGCGGCGTTCAACCACGCCGGCGCACTGCCTCCGGCGCGCCCCGCCTCATAAGCGAGGCGGAGGCAGGGGAACGTCGCCAGGTCCGGGGGCTCGAACTCGAGACGCCCGATGGCACCAAAGTCGATCGAGCCGTAAGGGTAGGAAAGGCGGTCAGGATAACCGAGGGCGAACCCGATCGGCAGGCGCATGTCGGGCACCGAGAGCTGGGCGATGGTTGTCCCGTCGCAGAACTCGACCATCGAGTGCACGACCGACTGGGGGTGGACCACAACCTCGATGCGGTCATAGTCGACGCCGAACAGTTCTCGCGCCTCGATGACCTCGAGCCCTTTGTTCATGAGCGTCGACGAGTCGACAGTGATCTTCGGGCCCATCCGCCACGTCGGGTGCGCGAGGGCGTCGGTCACTGTCACCGACGCCAGCTCGGCCGCCGTCCTTCCTCGGAAAGGTCCCCCGCTGGCCGTCAGGACCAGCTTCGAGACGGCCTCCGGCCTGCCGCAGGAAAGGCACTGGAAAATGGCCCCGTGCTCGGAGTCGACCGGGAGCAGTTCGGCCCCATCGACCTGCCGGGCGCGTTGGACCACCGGTGCCCCGGCGACGAGCGACTCCTTGTTCGCCAAGGCGAGACGCCGCCCTTGACTCAGGGCGGCAACCGTGACGCCGAGCCCGGCGAAGCCGACAACGGCGTTCAGAACCACCTCAGCTGTCTCGACGAGAGAACCGAGCGCCTCCGGTCCGGCGCGCAGTTCGATGCCGGCCGGCAAGAGCTCTATGAGCCTTTGCGCGAGCGTCTCGTCGGCGAGGGCGACGACGTCGGGGTGGAACTCCGCCGCTTGAGCGGCGAGCAGCTCCACCGAGCGGGCCGCCCCGAGGGCGCTCACCGCGAAGCGGTCGGGTGACGAGCGGATCACATCGAGGGTCTGGGTGCCGATCGAGCCTGTCGAACCGATGACGGCGACGCGCCGAGGGGCATCGTCCCGACGCGTCCTAATGCCGGCTTGGACCAGCCTCGGCCGGTCCACGACGCCGGTCATCCGATGTGAGCCAGGCGAACGAAGCAATAGGCGGCCGGGAGGACGAAGAGCAGGGCGTCGATCCGGTCCAGCATCCCGCCGTGGCCGGGCAGCAGCGAGCCCATGTCCTTCACGCCGAGGTCACGTTTGATCATCGACTCGACGAGGTCGCCACAAGGGGCCACGACGGCGACGATCAGGCCGAGCACGAGCGCCGTTTTGACATCCCATGGGTGAATCTGGCTCGTTATGGCCGCCGAGGCCGCGATCGCCACGGCACAACCGCCGACAAGGCCCTCCCAGGTCTTGTTCGGGCTTACCGAGGGGACGAGGCTGTGACGGCCGAACCGGCTGCCGATCACATAACCGCCAATGTCGTAGCCGACCGCGGCGATTATGGCACCGAGCATGAAGGCGATCCCGTGGCGGTCCGGGAAGATCCGCGGGTCGACGAGCAGCCCGGCGAAGGCCGCCAGAACCCCTGTCCAGCCGAAGGCGAACACGGTCACTGACAGGTTGACGAGGGGCGAGCGGCGCGAGATGCCGGCCAGGTACCACAACATGGCGGCGACGATGAAGATCACGAAGCCGGCGACGATGGCCTCGGGGCCGTAGAAGTAGGCGGCGATGACAACCCCCGGCACGCCCAAAAGACCCAGCAATGTCGCCGGCCTGTAGCCGGCAATGGCCAAGGAGTGGAAGAACTCGGCGGCGGCGAGCGTCACGGCGATGACGGCGAGAACGAGCACCGCCGGAGGCCCGGCCATGAAGCAAAGAAGCAGGATGGCGGCCAAGGCGACGCCCGTGAGGGTGGCGACGACCGGGTTGCGGGCAGAACCTTGGGCGCTCTCGAGCGCGGCGGCACTGTCGAGCGCTCTCGGCTCGGAAGCCTCGAGCGGGGTGTCCGGCTCCCCTGGCGCGGCGTGGGTCTTAAGGACCCGGGCGCGGCCCCTACGGGCAACATGGCGCCGTCTCGGGGCCCGGGCCGGGACGGTGTCCTCGTCGTGGTCGGGCATCTCGCTCAAAAGCGACAGGTCCGGCTCTTTTGAAGAAGGCTCCTCGGGCAAGCCCCGTGCAAACTCCGGCGTCTCGTCTTTGCCAGGGGGCGGCTCGTCACCCCGGCTCGGTTGTCTTGGGGTCTCGGGGGTGTCGCTCTGGGCAAGCCAGGAGGCCTCGCCGTCGAGGTCGAGGAAGTCGTACGCGAACGGGTCGTCCGAAGACGGCTCCTCGTAGTCGGTGACTGAGGGCCCGGTGCTCGCGAGCTGGGCGAGAACGCTGTCAGCGTCGTTCCAGTCCTCCTGGCGCTCGCGCCAGACCGGTCCACCGGGGGGCGGAGGTGGCGGGCCGCCGCGACCGGCTGCGGCCTCCTGTTCGAGGTCCAAGAAGATGCGAGGAACCTGCAAGGTGGGCGGGTCGGTCCAGTCGGGCAGGTCGTAAGGCGCGAGCGAGGCAAGTTGCGCCGCCGAGCCCGAAAAGGCGGGGGTCTCCTTGGCACTTGCGCAGACGGCATCGGCCTCGCTCTGTTCAGAAGCGGCGGTCGTCCGGGCGTCAAGCTTCGGGACCAGCCCCGCCGCTATCCCAGCCTCGACGCCGGCAATCCGAGCTCGCTCAGCGACCGGCTCGCCCGTCACCTGGGGATTTTGTCCCTCCTCCACAGTTCCTCCCTCGCGGGCCCCTTTCGTCGCCGCAAGCACAGCCCAGCGTGCCGGCAGCCATTCGAGGTCCCGCTGAGAGCCAGGCAAACGCCGTGGCGCTCAAGCTCAGATTTCGAGCAACTCCCGTTCTTTATGGCCGAGCAGCCTGTCGATCTCTGCGATCTGCTCGTGGGTCAGATTCTCCAGCTCCTTCTCGGCGCGTTCGAGGTCGTCGGAGGAGATGTCACCGTCTCGCTCCAGCACTTCGAGCTCGTGGCGGGCCGCGCGACGGACATTGCGGACAGCGACCCGGCCCTCCTCGGCCCGGTGCCTCACGACCTTCACGAACTCCTTGCGGCGTTCCTCGTTGAGCTCGGGGAACACCAGCCGGAACACCTGCCCGTCATTCGAGGGGTTGATGCCGAGATCGGAGCTGATAAGCGCCCTCTCGATGGCCTTCATGGCGCCCTTGTCATACGGGTTCACGACGAGCACCCGGGGCTCGGGCACGCTGAACCCGGCAATTTGCTGGAGTGGGACCTCACTGCCGTAGTAGTCCACCTTCAGCTTTTCCACCAACGCCGGTGACGCCCGGCCGGTGCGGACCATGGCGAAGTCGGACTTGGTGTGTTCCACCACCTTGTGCATGCGCTCGCCGCTGTCGGCGAGCGCGGCCGGGATGAGGGAGTCGTCAGTCACTTGATCAGCGTACCTATCCGTTCACCCAGGAGGGCGGCCCGGATGTTGCCCTCCTTCATCAGGTCGAAGACGAGGATGGGGATCTTGTTGTCGCGACAGAACGTGATGGCTGTGTGGTCCATGACCCTCAAGTCGCGCGACACGACCTCCATGAACCCGATCTCCTCGTAACGGGTGGCATCGGCGACAAATCGCGGATCGGCGCTGTAGACGCCGTCCACCCCGGAGTGAGTGCCTTTCAAGATCGCGTCCGCCTCGATCTCAGCGGCGCGCAGGGCGGCAGGCGTGTCCGTGGTGAAGTACGGGTTGCCCATGCCCGCGGCGAAGATGACGACGCGGCCTTTTTCGAGGTGGCGAATGGCGCGACGGCGGATATAGGGCTCGCACACCTCGGCCATGTGGATGGCCGACAGCACACGGGTGGGACAGCCGACTCGCTCGAGGGCGTCTTGCAGGGCGAGGGCGTTTATCACCGTGCCGAGCATGCCCATGATGTCCGAGGTGGCACGGTCCATGCCCTGGCCGGCACCGGTGGTGCCCCGCCAGATGTTGCCCCCGCCGACGACGATGGCGATCTGGACCTCGAGCTCGTCACAGGCGGCGCCGATCTCATTGGCGAGGCGGCCCACAGTCGAGGCGTCAATGGTCTCGTCCGACAACGAGCTCGCGAGCGCCTCGCCGGAGAGCTTGAGAACCACCCGGTGCCACGGGGGCTCGGTCCTCCTCACGCCGTCGCGGGTCAGCTCGCTCACCGACGCCGCGCAGACCCGCTCACGAGCCGACGACGGCCTGAGCGAAACGGAGCACCTGTGTCTTGGCTCCCACCAGCTGCGCGATCGTCTGCTGCTCGTCGCGCACGAAGGGCTGCTCGAGCAGGACGCGCTCTTTGAACCAGCCTTGCAGGCGGCCCTCGACGATCTTGTCAAGCGCCGCGGCCGGCTTGCCCTCGTTCTGCGCGATCGCGATCGCGGTCTGGCGGAACTCCTCTACGAGCTCGGCAGGTACGTCCTCGCGACGGAGGTACTCCGGACGGGCGAAGGCGATGTGAAGAGCGAGCTCGTGGGCGAGCGCCTCGTCGCCTCCGGTGAGCTCGACCAGCACGGCGTTGACGCCCCGCCCGTTTTGCAGGTGCAAGTAGCTGCCGATGATGGCGCCCTCTGGAGCCGCGAAGCGGACGGTGCGGCCAAGAGCGATGTTCTCCTTCAAGATCACGGCGAGGTCCTCGATACGGTCCGAGAACTCGGCCGGCGCCTGCTCGCCCTTCTCGGCGAGCTCGTTGGCGATCTCCTCGACGAGGGAGACGAATTCGGGCGACTTCGCCACGAAGTCGGTCTCGCACTCGAGCATGGCGATCGCCCCGACGGGGCTGTGGTCACCCTCCACCACGACGGCCACCGCGCCCTGGGTGCGCTCGCGGGTCTGGCGCTTCGCAGCGCTGATGATGCCCTTTTCGCGGAGCAGGCGCTCGGCCTCGGCCTGGTCACCGTCGGCCTCCTCGAGGGCGCGCCGGACGTCGAGTATCCCGGCCCCGGTCTTCTTGCGGAGCTCCTGCACCTCCCTTGCGCTTATCGCTGCCATCTAGTTCAGTCCTCCGTAGGGTTCTCGTTAACTGGGGCGGGCGCAGCTTGCTCACTCGGAGTCTCAGCTGGGCCGTTTTCTTCGTCCTGCCCGGACAACTGCACGCCCGAAGCGACACCCGGGGCGCCTGAAGCGACATCCGGGCTCGGGGCGTTCGCGCCATCCTCGTGATCGGGTGCCGCGGACTCGCCGGGCGATGTCTCTTCGAGCGCGGTGGCAGCCTCGGCCTCGAGGGAAGGAACGGGGGGGGCCTCGGGGACGGGGACTTGGCTCGGGGCCTCAAGCGTCTCGCCACGAGGGGCCGCCGCAGCCGGCGGTTCGGCCGTGACCGGACCTGGCGCCGGTCCGCTCGCCTCTTGGCTCGCCCGGCGAGCCCTGTTGGCCGCCTCCACGGCGCGGCGCGAAGCGATGTAGCGCCCCTCGGTCACGGCGTCGGCGATGACCCGGCACATGAGCCTGCCCGCACGAATGGCATCGTCGTTGCCAGGGATCACGTAGTCGATGACATCGGGGTCGCAGTTGGTGTCGACCACGGCGACGACGGGAAGGTGAAGCTTGTTCGCCTCGGTGACGGCGATGTGCTCCTTTTTCGTGTCGATCACGAAGATGGCGTCCGGGGGACGCTCCAGCCGGCGCAGACCGCCGAGGTTGCGGTCGAGCTTTTCCAGCTCACGCTCGTGCGAGAGGGCCTCTTTTTTTGGCATGGCGGCGAAGTCGCCGGCGGTACGGGAGGCCTCCAGCTCGACGAGCTTGCGAACACGGCCGGCCACGGTCTGAAAGTTGGTCAGCATGCCGCCCAGCCAGCGCTGGTTCACATAAGGCATGCCGCAGGCGGTGGCGAACTCCGCCACGGGGTCCTGGGTCTGCTTCTTGGTGCCCACGAAGAGGATGACCCCACCCCCGGCGACGAGATCGCGGACATAGGAGTAGGCGCTGTCCACGCGTTCGAGGGTCTGGTTGAGATCGATGATGTAGATGCCGTTGCGCTCGCCGAAGATGAACCTCTTCATCTTCGGGTTCCAGCGGCGAGTCTGATGGCCGAAATGCACTCCGGCCTCGAGCAGTTGCTTCATCGTGACTACGGCCACGTGATTCTCCTTCCCGACGGTTGAGCCAGTCCCGGCACCGCGTCCCTAGGGACGACCGCGGGCATGCCGGCACGCAGTTTGAAAGAGACCCGGACGGGCCTCGCTTGCCATCGTAGCGGGTCGCCGGTGTGCCTTCACCACGACCAAAGCCAAGACGGCCCGCTCTCGCAGGTCGTCTTGGCTTCAGATGCTCGTCGGCTGTTAGCGCGACCCTTCTTCGTGCAGCTCGCCTCGGAACAAGTCGTCCGCATGGTCCGGCACGAGCCCCTCGAGCTCGACGTCCGCGCCTGCCTCGGGGTGCTCGGGACGCACGAGCGTCGCCGGGTCAGGGCTGTGGGTCGCGAAGTGGGAGAAGATGACTCCCATGATCCCCACGACGGCAAGTCCGATGGCCATCTGACCGATGAAGGACCAGTCGGCGGGCTTAGTCGGGTTGCTCCAGATAAAGAAGAGGATTCCGGCCGAGACGAATCCGAAGCAGCAGACCGAGACGATCCAAGCTCCGAGCATTCCTCCGGGGACCCTGTACGGCCTCGGGGTGTCGGGGTCCTTGTGGCGTAGCTTGATGAACGCAGCCGTGAGCAGCAGGTAGCAGAACATGAACACGATCGAGCTGAACGCGAACAGATTCCAGAACAACGTCTCGACGCCCGAGGTGGCACCGGTGACGGCGACGATGATGCCGTAGGCGAGGGTGAACACCGTTCCCACGATCGATGTCAAAGCCGCCGCCCCGACCGGGGTCCCAAACCGCGGGTTCATCCGGCCGAAGACCATGGGCAGGTCACCGCGGATCGCGGATTCGGCCGCCGCCCGGTTGGCCCCGATCGTCCAGGGGATCAACAGGGCGAAGAAGCAGTAGAGCGCCCCGAGGCAGAGCACGAAGGCGAAGGCGTGCCCGACACCGGCGGAGCCGAGACCGGTCTTCAAAGCGTCGTACAGTCCGGTCGTCGCGGTGATCGTCGAAAGCGGGCGGAGCCAGAGCATGCCGACCACGGCGAGTACATACATGACCCCGATGAGAATCCCTGCGGAGAGGATCGCCCGGGGCACGTCGCGCTTGGGGTCACGCATCTCCTGGCTGGCGCTGCTCATGAGCTCGAAGCCGAGGAAGTTGTAGACGACGACGCCCAAAAAGCCGATCGTGGCCCACGTCGGCATCATCGTGTGGCTCGACCACACGTTGGCCGAGCCGTGTCGGATAGCAAAGACGGCCCCGGCGATGGCCAGCACGGCCATGACCGCCACGGTGATGACCGCCGCCGCGTTGGCGACCCACTTGCTCGTGTCGAGCTTGACGACGTTGATGGCGAAGTTGATCCAGATGAGGGCGATGGCGATTATCACGCTCGGCCAAAAGCCGATGCTCCAGCCGAACAGCTGGCCCATAAGGGTCGAGAACATCAGGTACACCGACGGCATCCAGATGCCGACGTTGACCCAGTACCACCACGACACCTGCGTGCCCCAAAAGCCGCCGAAGGCACGCGCTACCCAGGAGTAGATGCCGCCCGCGTCGGGGTAGGTGGAGCCGAGCTCGGCCGTGATGAGACCGTAGGGCAGGAAAAACAGAATGATCACGAGAATCGTCCAGAAGACGACCGACTGCCCGAGCCCCGCTGTGATCGGCACCTGGGACAGGCACATGATGGCGGTGACGCTGAACAGGATCATGTCGAAACGGCGCAGGGCGCCGCGCTTTGCAGGGACCTTCGACGATCCCGGACTCATTTCGAGGGTGGCCATGTGGTTCTCTCCTTCGGTTCTTCAGTCCCGAGGTCAGCTCGACGCTGGCAAGTCGTCGAGAAAGGCCTGGATCCGTTCTGCGTGGAACGCTTTTGTCGCAGGTACTGCCTGCATAAGGCGCGGGTAGACGTACCAGGTGAGAAGGCCCTTTTCTGTATGGAGCCTGTTCTCGCTCTGCGGGTAGATGATCGAGCGCGGCCCGTCCATCACCTCATCGGTCACCTCGACGCCACGAGAAGCGGGCAGGCAGTGCATGAAGCGGACGTGCTCGGGTGCCCGCGCCAACATCTCGGTGGTGACCTGGTAGCGGGGTTTGAAGGCCTTCACCCGGTCCGGGATCTCGTCTTCTTGACCGAACCACCACCAAAGGTCGGTGTAGATGAAGTCGGCGTCCCGGACGGCGTCTTCGACATCGTCGGTCTCCACATAACGCCCGCCGTAGCGCTCTTTGTTCTCGGCCAGCCCGTCGAGGACGGCGGGCCATTGCGCCTTGATGCTGTACTGGTCCGGACGGGCGTGGACGAAGGTGCCTCCGAGCATGGTCACGATCGAGGCCGTCGAGGTGCAGACGTTGGTGGCGTCGCCGACAAAGACGACGGTGAGGTCGTGCCACGACTTGTCGGCCACCTTGTGCTCGTTCATCGTGAACACGTCGCACAGGGCCTGGGTCGGGTGGTTGTAGTCGGTGAGGCCGTTGATCACCGGCACGGTGGCGTGCTCGGCGAATGAGGTCACGGTCTCGTGCTTGAGAGCGCGGATCTCGATCACGTCGACCATGCGGGAGAGGACCTTGGCCGTGTCCTTGATGCTCTCTTTCGCACCGAGGTGGATCTCACCTGGCTTGAGGTAAAGGGCGTGGCCGCCGAGCTTGGTCATGGCCACCTCGAACGACACGCGCGTGCGCGTCGAGGGCTCCTCGAAGATCATCGCAAGCGAGGCGTCCCGCAGCACCGGCGGACAAGCGCGGTGGTAGTCGGCCTGCTTCAGCAATCTGATGAGGTCCATCTGGCGCCAGAGCAGCTCGGGGGTCAGTTGCTGGGTATCTATGAAGTGCTCGGCCTGAAGCTGGCTAGGCATGGCGGCCAGGACCTCCTCGCGCTAAAGCGCTTCGAGGGGACTGTCGGCCCAGCGTGAGACGACAGTGCCCGTCAACTTGGACATGTGTCCAGGTTACAAACGCCCCCTGCGTCTGCATAGGGTCGAATGTCACAAGGCTCCGATGCCGAGTCCCGGACTCAGATGGGCCGTGCTCACCGTGACGAGCTCGCCCCCGGGTGACGTTCCGGTCCGTAGACGCGCCTTGGGGTTGTGCCGATCCTCGCGGACCGACCCGGCTTTTATCGTCTCAGGCCGGCTCGCCCGAGGTCGTTTCGACGTCCCGGCGGAACACGTCCTCGATGGTCTCCGCCCGGCGTACGACCACGGCCTGTGAGTCGGTGACGAGCACCGTGGCCGGCCTTGGGATGGCGTTGAAGTTGCACGAGCACGCCTCTTGGTAGGCGCCCGTGTCCAAAAAGGCGACAACGTCGCCCACTTCGACCTCGGGGACAACCGCCTCCGGCGTGATCGTGTCGAATCCGCAGCTCATGCCGACGAGGTCGGCCCGCCAAAGCGGAGGGTCAGACGCCCGGTTCGCCACCACGTGGACGAAGCGGTCGGCTTCGAGATGCACGTCCATCAAGAAGATCTCCGAGGTGTCGAGCTCGACGAAGCGGAGCAGTTCTGGCTCGGTCTCCGTCTTTATGTTGACGACACGGCTCAGGTGGATGCCGACGTCGGCATAACACGCACGCCCGGGCTCGATCTCGAGGGTCTTGTCCGAAACCGAGATGCCGTTTCTTTCGAGAGATTCGGAGAGACTGGCGCAGATCATCTCCGCGTAAGCCTCCACCGTGGGCGCCGGGCCTGTCTCGAACGCCAGGCGCGGGATCGCCCGGCCGGTGGGGTCCCGGCTTGTCGGGATGCCCCCGCCGACGTCAAGTTCGCGTGGCTGCCAACCTCCCCACGCCGAGGACAGCCGACCGACCATGTCGCCGAAGGCGTCCATCATGGCCCCCCACACCTCGAGCTTGCGTGTGTGCCGGGCGAAGTGGGCGTGCACTCCGATGAGCTCGACCTCGTCAGCCACAAGAGCCGCGCTCGCCGAGCGGCAGCAGCTCGTTTAGGGGGATCCCGGCCTTGTACCGGCGGTTCACCTCGCAGATGGACTCGGCTTCCCAGCTGAAGTCAGAGGCAACATCGCCAAGAGCGGACAGGTCCGGCCGCACCCGGACCCGCAGCTTGGCCCGGCGCCCACTCCGGCGAGCCGCCTCTATGGCGAGGTCCAGCTCGCGCGGCGAGTCGAGGGTGATGCGGCAGCCTGTGGAGACCGCCTCTTGCACGAGCTCGGCTGATTTGCCCGTGCCGTTGACCGAGATGAGCGCCGGCGGCACGCCGCAGGCCAGAGCGGCCCACAGTTCCGAACGGCCGAAGGTGTCACATCCGAGGCCCTCGCCGGAAAGGATGCGTCTCAAGGCGAGGACGTTGTTCGCCTTGATCGAGGGCAACACGTTCACAGGACCGGGCCAACGACTGGAAAAGGCTTCGACGAAGCGCTGGGCGTTTCTCCGCAGCTGGTTCTCCGACATCACATAGATCGGCGTGCCGAAACGGGCCGCCAGCTCGGTGGCGTCACAGCCTTCGATCCACAAGCGGCCGTCACGCACGGAAAGGCAGTCGTCGATGCGGGACAGCTGCGAGGGGCCGCTCCTGCTTACAGCGTTCTCCTCAGCCATTGCAGGCCTGCTCGACAAGCTCGACGATCATTCCGTCAGGGTCGCGGAGATAGACCACCGTGCACCCCTCCCAGACGCCTCCGTCTTCGAGGGCGGTGACCTGTCCCATCGGCTCGAATCCCGCCTCGGCAAGGCGCGAGAGCGTCGAGGACAGCTCATCTACCTGGAGGGAGAGATGGCTGGTGCCGATCGTGTCTGGTCCGTGCACGGGCTGCTCGGCGCTGCCCGTGCTGTACTCGAGCAGCTCGAGGACCTGGCCGTTGCCGGCATCGAGGTCGGCGGCGCGCACTTGAGCCCCGGGGATGCCGACGATGTCGCCCACCTCCTCATCGCCGCTCAAACCGAGAACGGTCATCCCGAGCAGGTCACGGTAAAACGCCAGCGACCGGTCGAGCTTTGCCACCGTGATGCCGACGTGATGAATGCGCCGTACGCATTGAACCTTTGGCTCGAGACCCTCGAGGGACATGGGCATGGCTCACCCTTCCTTCTCCCCCGCAAAGTGACGAAGTTGTCGCCAGGTCCGCCCACCGCCCAGGCGCTACCCGGACGAGGCGAAGGCCTGCCGCCGGGCCATATTGGTACAGATGTACCAGAACTGTCAATCCGGCCTCTGGACGTGGCGCCGGGCTTGGAGGCCTAAGAAGACGCCACCACCAGCCCAGCTATGAAGCGGCGCAATTTGTCAGTGAGTCTGCCGACATCGAACGGAGCCGTGGACGCGGAGAGCTGATCGAGGAGCAGCCCGTCCATGAGGGCGACGAGCAAGGGCGCGTCCTGGGCAGGCTCGCCGGACCCGATCCTCTCCAGCATCGCCTGGCAGAGCCTTGTGTAAGCGGCGGTCGAGGCGCGGGCGGCTGGGCGAAGCGACGAGTGACGGGCCGCCTCGAGCACGAGTTCGTACTGGGCGACCACCGTCGTGCGCCTGCGGCGGAGTTGGGATGCAAGAAAGGAGGCAATCGAGTGGGCGAAGGCCTCCACCGAGGCAGGCGATTCGGACATGGAACGGGCGAGTGCCTCGAGCTCGTCGAGGTCGGACCGCACCGAGAGCCTGAGCGCCTCGTTGAACAGGGACTCTTTCGAGGCGAAGTAGTACGTGGTGGCCGCCAAGGGCACCCCGGCCTCGGCGGCCACGGCTCTGTGGGTCACCTGTCCGGGGCCTTCGCGTCCGATGATCTCGACGGTGGCTTCCAAGATGGCCCGGCGCCGCTGTTGGTTGCGTACCTTGTCCACGGTTCTCGCCCTCCTCTTACAGCTCGTGGCTGGCAGGCGAACAGAACGCTCTTTTTTTTTGCCCCTGCGGCCAGCGCGCACGAAGACCTGGCCAGAAGACGGAGGGCTTAGAGCTCGGCCAAACCCGCCTCCCTGCGCGCCGCCTCGTGCACCCAGATGGCCACCGTCGCCCGGCTTATGTCGGTCTGGCGGGTGACGACCTGGATGGCGATCCCGTCGAGCAGGGCCAACATCCGCCAAGCAGCGGCCCGAGGCTCGGGGCAATCGAACACGCCGTCTTTGACGCCGTCAGAGAACGTCTGCTCGAACAGCTCGACCCAGCGCAGGTTCATGGACCGGGAACGGATGCGGACCGACTCATGGCGTGCCGCGGCAGCCCAGGCGTCGATCCACAACAAGAAGGGCCATTCGGCGTCCGGGGGCGTGAAGGCGTCGACGAGGGTGGCGAGGCGATCGACAGATCCGGCAGAGGCCTGCACCGCCGCGCTCACCCGGGTCAGGTCCTCATTGGCGACCTCGGCGAAAGCCTCGGCGACGAGGTCGTCTTGGGACTTGAAGTAGTGGTGGACGAGCCCAGGGCTCACGCCCGCCTCCGCCGCCACGTCACGCGTGGTGGTCTCCAAGAGCCCCTGGCGGCGCATCACCCGGATGGCAGCGGAAACGAGCTCGGATCTCCGCAGCTCGCCCGGCAGGTGCTGCTGGCCCATGGAGCTCGACCGGGTGGACATGGCCCAACTCTATGGCTCCGACGGCGACGCGCCCGTGAGGCGCCCACGACGCCAGCGCTGGATCAGGCCAGCTCGTCGCGCAAGCGCTGCCTCAAGTGGAGCACGGCCTTGGTGTGGATCTGGCAGGCACGGCTTTCTGTGACCCCGAGGATCTCGCCGATCTCAGCCAGGTTGAGACCTTCGTAGTAGTACAAGGTGAGCACCTTGCGCTCCCGATCGTCCAAACGCTGGATCGCCTTGGCGAGCTGGCGCCGGGTCTCTTCGAGCTCGATCGTCGCCCCGGGGGCGTCGCCTTGGTCCTGGAGCGTGTCGCCGAGCGTCTGGCCGCCGCTGCCTCCTTGACGGAACAAGACGTCGTCGAGCTGCAAGAGCCCCGCCCGCGAGGTCTGGCGCAAGATGTCGTCGAGGTCGGCGGTCGTCATCTCCAGCTCATCGGCAAGCTCCCGGTCCGTCGGAGAACGACCGAGGGTGCCCTCGAGCTTGGAGAACGCCGTGTCGACGGCCCTGGCCTTGGCGCGCACAGAGCGCGGCACCCAGTCGATGGAGCGCAGCTCGTCGAGGATGGCCCCGCGCACGCGGGGCACCCCGTAGGTCTCGAACTTGATGGCGCGGGAAGGGTCGAACTTCTCTATGGCGTCGATCAGCCCGAGGATGCCGTAGCTGACGAGGTCCGCGTAGTCGACGTGACTGGGCATGGCGGCAGCGACGCGCCCGGCTACGTACTTGACGAGCGGCGAGTAGTGAAGGATCAGCCGATCGCGGGCGGACTGGTCCGCAGTCGCCTTGTAGTCCGCCCACAGTTCCTCGACGGACTGGAGCCGGTCGGTGCCCGTCTGGCTCATCACGCTCGCGGGTGAGCGCCGCGGTAGGCGCTGACCAGCCTCTCGGTCGAAACGTGGGTGTAGATCTCGGTCGTGCGCAAGCTCGCATGACCGAGAAGCTCCTGCACGACGCGCAGGTCCGCCCCCCCGTCCAAGAGATGGGTCGCATAGCTGTGGCGCAGCGCATGGGGGTGCGTCGGTACAGGAGAGCGGCGGTCGAGCACCCGGCGCACGTCTCGGGGAGTCATCTGGCGACCCCGCCGGTTGATGAAGACCGAGACCGTCGGCGAGTCCTTGACGAGCCCGGCGCGCCCGGCGGCGAGGTAGCGCTCGAGCGCCTCGACCGCCGCGCAGCTCATGGGCACCCGCCGCTGCTTGCCGCCCTTGCCCCACACGGTGACCGAACGGTGCTTGAGGTCGAGGTCTGAAAGGCCGAGCCCGCACAGCTCTGCCACCCGTAGCCCGCTCCCATAAAGCAGCTCCAACAGGGCGTCGTCGCGCGAGGACACCGCAACGGGCACGGCGGTCTCGGCTCCATGCAGCGACGGTTCGAGCAGGACCTCGAGCTCCGCCGCCGACAGCACCCTCGGCAAGCGGGCTTCTCCCGCGGGAGCGGAAAGACGCCGGGAGGGATCGAGCTTGATCAGCTCATGGCGCCGAAGCCAAGCGAAGTAGCAGCGCAGGGCGGCGGCTTTGCGGGCGATGGTGCGACGCGAGTAACGGCGGGTAGCAAGGTAGGCCAAATAGCGCCGCAGCATGAGGCGATCGACCTCGTCGGGGTCGTCAACCCCGGCCCGGCCGGCCCACGCCACGAACGCCTCGACATCGCCACGGTACGCCTGGCGAGTCGCCAGCGCGTCCGACGCGAGCGAGCGCAGGAATCCTTCGAGCTCGAAGCCCACAGCTCCACGGTACCCGAGTGACACGCGGAAAGGTGCTGTTCCGTGATCAATTTCCTCCGGTAG
This sequence comes from uncultured Acidimicrobiaceae bacterium, assembly GCA_963779425.1. GTDB lineage: Bacteria > Actinomycetota > Acidimicrobiia > Acidimicrobiales > Bog-793 > Fen-455. Next base: position 585,074 of record CAVZYD010000007.1, on the reverse strand, counting down.
CCGCAAGTGCTCAAGTTGAGGGACAATGGAGGCTATGGCCCACAGAGTGCTCCTCGTTGAAGATGACGAACGAATTCGCACATCCATGCGTCTCTCGCTCGAAGACGAAGGTTACGAAGTTGAGGAAGCCGGCACGGGTGAAGAGGCCCTAGAGCTGCAGACGCGAGCCCTCGTGTCGAACCCGTTCGATTTGCTCGTGGTCGACATAATGCTGCCGGGCATGGACGGCTTCGAGTGCTGCCGCGAACTGCGAAAGACCAGTGCCGTGCCCATCATCATGGTGACGGCCCGTACCGACACCCACGACGTGGTGGCGGGCCTCGAGGCGGGCGCCGACGACTACGTCACCAAGCCCTTCGAGCCGAAAGAGCTGGCGGCGCGTATCCGGGCGCTTTTGCGCCGGGCCCGCACGAACGAGCCCGGCCTCGTGCAGCTCGAGTTCGGCGACCTCGAGATCCTGCCCGAGGCGGGTGTCGTGCGCCGCAACGGCGAAGAGGTGCACCTCACACGCACGGAGTTCCTGCTGCTTTGCGAGCTCGCCGCCAACGCCGGCAAGGTGCTGTCGCGCGAGCAGCTGTTGGAGCGGGTCTGGAGCTACGACTACTTCGGAGATGGGCGACTCGTCGACGTCCATGTCAGAAGGCTGCGAACCAAGATCGAGCTGGAACCGAGTGAGCCGCGCCACGTGCTCACCGTGCGCGGCCTCGGATACAAGCTCGCTCCCTAGCTGTGAAGGCTGTCGGTGTGCCGCTAGATACGGCTTCGGCGGACCACTCCCTCGAACGCCCGGCTCCCACAGACCCCCCGCCGGCTACAGCCCACCCCCCGAGGCGCCGCCTCGGGCTACGCGCCCGTGTCACGACGGCTTTCGCGCTCGGAGCCCTGGCCCTGTCGAGCGCCCTGGCCGGCCTCGGCTACCTCGCCGTGAGGACCTCGGTCGTCAACCAGCAGCTCGCCTCGATGCGCCACCAGGCCCTGGCAAACGCCGTCCTTTTGCGGGGCGAACTGCGGGCGACAACGTATATCCCCTTCGAGATCACCACCCTCGACTCCGGCCCGAACACCGGCTCGCTCGTCTACAGCGCCGGGCACTGGTACCCCTCGGCGGCGACGCTCTCGCCTCGTCAGCTGCCAAAGACGCTGAGGACGGCAGTGCTGGCGGGTGCCCCCTCGTATCAGATCGTCCGGTCCGGCAGCGCCACCGAGCTCGTCGTGGGCGTCCCGATACCGCCCGAGAACGGCAACGGCACAGGGACCACCGCCTATTTCGAGCTGTTCAGTTTGGCGGACCTCACCAAGACCCTGCACACGCTGCTGGCCGCGCTCACGATCGCGGCCCTCATCACGACAGTCGCCGGAGCAGTTCTCGGGCGCTGGGCGGCCGCCCGCGCGCTGCGCCCCTTGCACGAGACCACCCGTGCCGCCCTCGCCATCGCGGGAGGGAACCTGAACACGCGTCTCGAAAGTGCTCACTTCGCCGACCTCGCCGCCCTCGCCGCCGCCTTCAACCACATGGTGGACCAGCTCCAAGAACGTATCGAGCGTGAGGCGCGTTTCAGCTCGGACGTCAACCACGAGCTGCGCTCGCCTCTCACCACGCTCGCCAACTCGCTCTCGGTCCTCGAGGCGAGACGGGAGGAATTGCCGCCGAAGGCACTCCAGGCGCTCGACCTGCTCGGAGCCGAGGTGCGCCGGTTCCGGCGGCTCGTCGATGAGCTGCTGGAGATCTCCCGCCTCGACGCCGCCACGGGCGACATGTCCCGCGACGAGGTGGCCATCGGCGCCCTCATCGAGCACACCGTCGCGGCCACAGGCACTGACGTGCCCATCCAGTTCTCCCCGGGGGTGGCAGAGCGCCATATCTCGGTGGACAAGCGGCGCTTCGAGCGGATCTTCGCCAACCTGTTCGAGAACGCCCGGCGCTATGCCGGCAACGCCACCCTGCTCGCCGTCGAGGATCACGGCTCCTCGGTGCACTTCGTCGTCGAGGACGCCGGGCCGGGCATCGCTCCAGAAGAAAGAGACCGGATCTTCGAGCGATTCTCGCGGGGCACGAGCGGGCGGCGGCGGGGGCTCGGCGATGGCACGGGCCTCGGGCTGGCTATCGTCGCTCAACACGTGAAGCAGCACGGCGGAAAGGTGTGGGTGGAGGACCGTCCGGGCGGGGGCGCACGCTTTGTCGTCGAGCTTCCCTTCTTCGAGGAGGAAGCGGCATGAGGTCCCGTCGCCTGGTCGTGCTCGTATGCTTCGCCCTGGCGGCGACGGTGTTGGCCGGTTGCGGCCTTGCCGTCGACGCCTCGCCCCGGCCGATCCCGTCCTCGGAGATACCGCTCGCCTTGACGGTCCCCAACACGACGGTGTTGTCCACCCCGGTCGTGCACGGCTCGATACGTGTGGCGATGTACCTCATCGCCCCGGACGGCACCCAGCTCGTGCAGACCTACCGTTACCTGCGCCCGCCACCCTCGCCTCAAGAGGTGCTCGATTATCTCGAGGCCGGCCCGACGCCGGTGGAGTCCGACCAGGGGATCTTGAGCGCCATCCCAGCCACGGCCAATCTCATCGCCGCGGGACCGGTAAGCAACGGTGACCTGACCGTACAGCTCGACCCGAGCTACCAGTCCTTGTTGCCTGACCAGGCGCCCTTGTACTTCGCCCAGATCGTCTGGTCGGTCACCTCACTGCCGACGATCAAGACGGTCTTTTTCGAGTCAGACGGCATCGCCGTGTTGCCTGAGATCGGCAACGGCTCGCTCGCGGCCGACATGGGCGTCGATCGCGCCGACTACAGCCAGTTGGCGCCGACTCCCGACTGAGCTTTCCTAGAACTCGACGCCGACGCGCTCGCCCTCCGGCCAGGGCTGGTCCACCCGGGGCGCGTCGGCCCAAAGGCGCTCGAGGTTGTAGAAGTGGCGGGCGTCATCGAGAAACACGTGCACGACGAACTGCCCGTAGTCGATGAGCACCCAGCGGGCGTCGTCGAGACCTTCGACGTAGCGCGGCGAACCGCCCCCTCGCGCCTTGACGAGCTTTTCCACCTCCTCGGCGATCGTGCGCACCTGGCGCACGTTGCTCCCGCTTGTGATGACGAAGTGATCGGTGATCCCGAGCAGGTCCCCGACTTCGAGCACGACTGTCGGGTCATCGGTCTTCGAAGCCGCGGCACCGGCCGCGACGAAAACGCTGTCGAGGTTCAACGCGGTCCGTTGGCTCTTTGGTAGAGCCGGGCGCCTCGTCCCAGGTCCCGAGCCCACCCAGGGCCGAACGCTTTTTCGGGTGCGGTCCGGAGCTTGCCGAGGCGGCTCATCTGGTCACAGGGTACAGGCCGTGTTCACGGATTACGCGGATAGCCGGCATAGGAATGAGGAAGTCTAGGGGGCGCCCACTCGCCACCCGATCACGTAGGTCGGTGCTCGATATCTCCAGCGCCGGCACCTCCACCATGCGGACGTCCCAGCCCTCGAGCGGGCTGTTGGGGCCCGCGGCGTCGATCGTCGTGCCGGGTCTGTTCACCACGACGAGGACGACCTTGGAACGTACCTCTTCGAGGCGCTCCCAGCCCGCGAGCCCTGCGGCGGCGTCGGCACCGACTATGAGGTCGAGCTCGGCCTCCGGCCAGATGGCTTCCAGCTCGGCCACGGTGTCGGCCGTGTAGGAGGGCCCCCCACGCTCGATCTCGATCCCGCTCGCCTCGAGTCCCTCGACGCCCTCGACGGCCGCCTCCACGAGCGCCAGGCGCTCGGCGGCGGAAGTTACGGGCCGGCTCGCCACCTTCTGCCACGGCTCGTTGGCGACGACCAGCAGCACCTTGTCGAGACCGAGCTCGTGGCGGGCATTGACGGCGGCCACAAGATGGCCGACGTGGACGGGGTCGAAGGTCCCCCCGAGGATGCCGAGTCGCCGGGGTCCGCGCACCACTGCAGCGTAGCCAGCGCTCGAGCCTCGCCCGGGGGTAGGCGGACCGAGAACGGCGCGGCAAGATCGAGTCGTCAAGCCCGCCTACGCTTGTGGAGTGAGCACCACCTCGGACCCGGTGAGACAGGACTTTCTCGGCGACGGTGCCCCGGCCGTGGCCGAGGCGGAGCACGAGCCGGCCTGGCAGCCGTCTTCTTGGCGCAAGCGCCCAGCCGCCCAGCAACCGCCCTGGCCAGACCTTGGCGCCTACGAGGACGTCCTCGCCCAGCTAGCCAAGCTCCCTCCCCTCGTTTTCGCCGGCGAGGCGCGTCGGCTCACCCGCGCTCTGGGCGAGGTCGCGGCGGCGAGGGCCTTCGTCCTCCAGGCCGGCGACTGCGCCGAGTCGTTCGACGACTTTTCCGCCGACGGCATACGGGACAAGCTCAAGGTCATCTTGCAGATGGCGGTCGTGCTCACCTACGGCTCTGGTGTACCCGTCGTAAAGGTCGGCCGCATCGCCGGGCAGTTCGCCAAGCCCCGCTCCTCGCCCACCGAGCGGGTCGGTGAGATCGACTTGCCCGTGTTCCGGGGTCATATCATCAACGACGACGTCAAGACCGCCTCGGGCCGGGTGCCGGACCCCACGCGCATGCTGCGCGCCTACCACCAGTCGGCCTCGACGCTTAACCTGCTCCGAGCCTTCACCAAGGGCGGCTTCGCCGACCTCTCCCAGGTGCACCTGTGGAACCTCGAGTTCCTCGCCACGAGCGCCGAGGGCCGCCGCTTCGAGGCCATCGCCGAAGAGATCGACCGAGCCCTGCGCTTCATGAACGCCTGCGGCGTCGACCTTACGGCCGACTCGACGATCCATCAGGTCGACCTTTTCACGAGCCACGAGGCCCTGCTGCTCGACTACGAGGAAGCCCTCACCCGGAAAGACTCGCTCACCGGCGACTGGTACGACTGCTCGGCCCATCTCGTGTGGATCGGGGAGCGCACGCGGGACATCGACGGGGCGCACGTCGAGTTCGCCACCGGGATAGGAAACCCGGTCGAGGTCAAGCTCGGTCCGACGGCGACGCCTAGCGAGGCGGTGGAGCTCTGCGAGCGGTTGAACCCGGGACGTGTTCCCGGTCGGCTCACCTTCGTGGCGCGCATGGGTGTCGACAAGGTCCGCACCGCCCTCCCACCCCTGCTGAGCGCCGTCTCCGCGGCGGGCTACCCGGTGGCCTGGGTGTGTGACCCCATGCACGGCAACACCTTTGTGAGCGAGTCTGGCCGCAAGACGCGTCGTTTCGACGATGTGCTCGGAGAGATCCAGGGCTTTTTCGCCGTGCACATGGCCGAGGGGACCTGGCCGGGCGGAGTGCACATCGAACTCACGGGCGACGACGTGACCGAATGCCTGGGCGGGATCGGCGGCATCGTCGAAGAGCAGCTGCCGCTGCGTTATACCACCACCTGCGACCCGCGCTTGAACGCCCGTCAATCGACGGACCTCGCCTTTCGTATCGCCGAGCTGCTGCGGGGATAGCGCGAAGACATTGAGCCTTCGGACCTTGTGGCTGGAGGTGGCCATGGGTCAAGAGTTCTGAAATTATGACGATAAGTGCCCTATAGTGCACTCTGAGCGTTCACGCCCCGACACCGGAGCCCCATCGCGCCGGCGGAGCCGTCTCGCGACGGCCGTGGCCGTCGTCCTCGCGCTCGGGGCCGGCTTGAGCTGCGGGGCGCTCGGCGCGGCGGGGACCGCCGGCGCGACGTCGGCCACCGCCGTTGCGACCACATCAGGCTCTACGGCGCTCGGCTACGACATCGCCCAGGCCAACGGCACGGTGACGGCGCTCGGAGGGGCGGGATACTACGGCTCTTTGTACGGAAGGTCCCTGGTGGCGCCCACCATCGCCCTACTCCCCACTCCTGATCGGGCGGGCTACTGGCTCATTGGAGCAGACGGCAGCGTGCACGCCTTCGGGGACGCGCAGAACCAAGGTGGTGCTGGCGGGGTGGTGCGAGCCCAGCCCGTTGTGGCGGCGGCGGCCACCCCGGACGGCGGCGGCTACTGGCTCGTCACCTCGAACGGCCAGGTGATGGCCTTCGGGGACGCCGAGAACTACGGCTCGGTGTCATCGCCCTTCACCGGAACGGTCGTGGCTATCGTGGCCACCGCCGACGGCCGGGGCTACTGGATCGCCTGTGCCTCCGGAGGCGTCTTCAACTTCGGGGACGCCGAGACCTACGCCCCGGTCGGGGCCAGCCCCGGTGCGGCGCCCATCGTCGCCATGGCGGCGACTGCCGACGGGGGCGGCTACTTCCTGGCGGCGGCGAACGGGACCGTCTTCAGCTACGGCGACGCTCCCGAGCTCGTTGGGAGCCTGGCCCGCCTCCTCGCCTCGCCCGTCGCTGGCCTGGCCTTAAGCCCCGGGGACACCGGGGCCTGGCTCGCCGAGCAGGACGGCACGGTGGTGCGCCTCGGCACAGCCGCCTATCACGGCTCGCCCCAAGGCGTGACGCGTACTTCGCCCGTGACCTCGATCGCAGTGGTCGCCGTCCCGCCAGCGAGCACCCTCGCCTACGACCTCGCCCAGAGCAACGGACAAGTGGCCTCCCTCGGAGGGGCCGCCTACTACGGCTCGGTCTACGGGGCTCACCTCGTCTCGCCCATCGTCGGCCTCGTCCCGACTCCTGATCGCCAGGGCTACTGGTTGATTGGCGCCGACGCCAGCGTCTATCCCTTCGGGGACGCCACCTACGAGGGCGACGCCGGCGGGAGCGTGCGAACCTACCCCGTCACGGGCGCGGCCGCCACGCCGGACGGTCGGGGCTACTGGCTCGTCACCTCGTACGGCCACGTCATGGTCTTCGGTGACGCCAAGAGCTACGGGGAGGTCACCTCTTCGATGAAGGGCAGCGCCGTCTCCATCGTGGCTACGGCCGACGGCGACGGCTACTGGATCGCGACAAGCACCGGCACGGTGCTTGCCTACGGTGACGCCGAGACCTACGCCCCGGTCGGGACGATCCCCGACGGGCAACGGATCGTCGCCATGGCCACGACAAGTGACGGCGGCGGGTACTGGCTCGCTGCCGCCGATGGGCAGGTGTTCTCCTACGGCGACGCCCCCCGGCTGGCCCTCGGCCCGGCGCAGAAGCTGGGCTCGCCCGTCGTCGGCTTCAGCGCCACCCCGCAGGACACCGGTGCCTGGCTCGCCGAACAAGACGGCAACGTCTTGAACCTGGGCACGGCCATCGCCCACGGCTCGCTGCGCGGGGTGACGACCCCCGTCAGTGCCATCGCCTCGGTCGTGCTCCCGCCCCCGAGCACCTTCGCCTACGACCTGGCGGAGGCCAACGGCAAGGTGGCCGCGCTCGGAAAGGCCGCCTACTACGGCTCCGCCTACGGCAAGCACCTCAAGGCACCGATCGTCGCCCTGGTCCCGAGCCCTGACCGCAAGGGCTACTGGCTCGTGGGCGCCGACGCCAGCGTGTATGCCTTCGGGGACGCCAACTTCGAGGGCGAGGCCGGGGGCAGGGTGCGCCAGGACCCGGTCGTAGCCGCCGCGGCGACCCCGGACGGCCGCGGCTACTGGCTCGTGACCGGGAAGGGCCGTGTGCTGCCCTTCGGTGACGCGGTGGGCTACGGGTCGCTCACCCAGCCCTTCCCCGGTCGTGTCGTCGGGATCGTAGGCACCCCCGACGGCCAGGGATACTGGATCGCGTGTGCCTCCGGAGAGGTCTTCCACTTCGGTGACGCCAACTTCTACGGATCGGCCGGGGCCGACTCGCCTGCCCAGGCCATCGTCGCCATGGCGTCCACTCCCGACGGGGGTGGCTACTGGCTCGCCCGGGCGAACGGGAACGTGGCCCACTTCGGCGATGCCCCCCGCCTCGTCCCGCCGGCGCCGGTCAAGACCAGTTCGCCCGTTGTGAGCATGGCTCTCACCCCCGACGGGACGGCGGAGTGGATGGCCGAGAAGAACGGCACGGTCGTGAGCCTCGGAGCCGCTACCGCCCGCGGCTCGCTCAGCGAGGTGACCGGCACCGCCCCGGTGACCTCCATCGCCGCCATGCCGGTGAGCGACGTGTCCCCCCTGCAGTACCCGAGCGGATCGTTCGGCTACGACATCAACTGGCCCCAGTGCAAGGGGCCGACGTCGCCTGACACGGTCGCCCTCCCCGGCTCTCCTTCCTACCCGGCCGGGACGGACGAGTACACCGTGGCCATCGTCGGAGTGGACGGGTGGGCGGTCGGCGCCGACAACCCGTGCCTGCGGGCCGAGGTCGCCTGGGCCGAGGGGGCCAAAGACACCAACGGCGCCCCTTACAACCTGTACATGTTCCTCAACTCGCCGACCTCGTCCGACACCATCGACCAGCAAGGTCCGAAGGGGACCTGCGACGAGTTCACCGGCACAGAGCAGCAGAGCTGCCTCGCCTACAACTACGGCTTCAACTCGGCCGAAGAGGCCATGGCCTACGCGGGCTCCCAGGGGGCGACGTCGCCGGTTTGGTGGCTCGACATCGAGAACGACCTCTGCGGCCAGTACTGGTCCTGCAACCAGAGCCTCAACGCCCTCACCATCCAAGGGGCGCTCGATTACTTGCATTCGCAGCAGGTGACGGCCGGCATCTACTCGACCTCGGTGCAGTGGCAGGGGATCACCGGTGGCTATGTGCCCTCCGGCCCGCAGATCCCGATCTGGGTGGCGGGCGCCTACTGGACCTCACCGCCCTACCCCGCCAACTACGGCTACTGGGCACCGTCGACCCTGGCACCTTTCTGCAGCGCCAAATACACCTTCGCCGGCGGCACTACCTGGCTCCTACAGGAAACGCCCGGCTCGAACAACTACCCCTTCGACCCTGATTACGCCTGCTGAGACTCCTGGCGCCGTGCGCCGAGGAGAGCCGTCAAGGGCGGCTTTTCGAGGCGGACCCACTCGGGAGGGGCGATGCGTAGCCCGGTCGGCTCGTCGGGAGGACGCGGGTCGAGGTGGGCGGCGTCGTTGTAGCGCACCAGCCACCAGCGGGCGCCGGTGTAGGCCCATTCGGTCAGGGACGAGTTGTCGGGGAAAAAGCGGCTCATGCCCCCGTGCTCCGGCAGGCCGAGGAACCTGATGAGCGAGGCGTCGACGACGCCCCCGTGGCCCGAGATCACGACCAGCTCCCCGGGATGAGCCCGCGCGACCGTGTACAGGGCCCTCTCCGCCCGATCGAGGAACTCGAGCCAGGTCTCCCCGCCCGGCGACAGGGGCCGTTCGGGATCGTCGCCGGGGAGGCGACGCCCGTACCGCTTGTCGCATTCGACCCAGCTCAGCCCGTCCGCCTCGCCCGGGTGGCGCTCGCACAGCTCGCATCGGGCCTTGTAGGCGACCTCGCCGAGGTAAGGAAGGAGGATCTCGGCCGTCTCGCGGGCACGACGGAGCACGCTTGAGTAAAGGGCAGTCGCGCCGGCGAGCTCACCGGTGCGCGCCAGGCGCTCAGCGAGGGCGCCGACTTGCTGGCGGCCCCGCTCGGTGAGCCCGGTGCAGCCGAGATGCCCGGCGACGAGATCTTCGGCGTTGCTCACCGCCTCGCCGTGGCGGACGATGACGAGCCTCGTGCCCGGCGCCAGCCGCCCGAAGGGCGCGCCATGGCCCTCGCATGGGATCGTCATGGCACGAGGATACCGGCCGGCAACAAGGTCCCTCGTCCGCCGGAAGCCACGGCCGCTTGGCAGCCTGGAGGCGGATTGGTGCCCGGATCGCTGGCGGTGCGAGAAGGTGGAAGGCGCGACCGGTGCCTTAGCTCAGGTGCTCCACGAACGCCTCGAGCTGGCGGAGATTGCGGCACTCGTAGGCGGCATCGCAGTGCTGGGTGTACTGCTCGACGATGGAGTCACCGCTCCCCCAGTAGGCGCGGGGCTCGGGGTTGAGCCAGAACACGCGCCGGGCGCGGTGGCGAAGCTCGCGGATGACCCAGGCCTGGGCGGCGTGGTAGTTGTTGCGGGCGTCGCCGAGCAGCAAGATGCTCGCCTTCTGACCGATCTCGTCTCCGAAGCGCTCATAGAAAACGGTCAGCGCATGCCCGTAGTCCGAGTGGCCGTCCGCCCAGACGACGTCGGCTTCAAGGTTGACCTTCTGGATAGCTTCGGCCACGGTCTCGGACCGCTCGAAGATGCCCGTCACCTCGTCGATGCCGTCGATGAACACGAAGCTGCGCACCCTGGAGAACTGCGACGAGATGGCATGCACGAGATGCAAGGTGAAACGGGCGAAGGAGGCCACCGATCCGGACACGTCCACGATCACCCAGATCTCCGGCTTTGCCTGATTGGGGTGCTTAAAGCGCGGTTCGACGGGCACCCCGCCATAGGAGAGGGAATGTCGCATCGTCGAGCGGAAGTCGAGCGCTCCCCTGCGCAGGTGGCGACGCTTGCGGGCAAGACGCGTGGCGAGCTTGCGCGTGAGGGGCTGGACGGCCTTGCGCATGGCGACGAGCTCCTCGCGGGTGGCGTGCATGAAGTCGACATCTTCGGGAAGCGGCCTGCGCAGGCTGCCGCGCGAGCGCCTCGGCTCCCCTGTCGGCGACGAGGCGGCGGCGGATCTCGGCCTCGATCTCGGTCTTCAGCTGCTCGATGCGGGTGTTGTACTCATCTTCCAACAAGCGCTCCTCGAGGGCGGTGAGCTGGCCGGGCCGTCGCCCCCGCAGGACCGCTCCGCCGGGGTGTTCGTCGTCCAACTCGCCGCTCGCACGAGCACGCGCCTCGGCGACGAGCCGGGCGAGCGCGCCCTCCAAGTCGAGATGACGAAGCGTCCGGTAAAGGTAATAAGTCCCCCCGACCGGGCGCCCCGGCTCCATGGCGGCGTAACGCGCCACGGCGAGGCGGGCGATGGCGCTCAGCAGCAGCTGGTCCCCGTCGCGAAGCGCGCGTATCACCATGGCGGCGATCTCTTCAGCCGTGGCCGTCTCGGTGCCGCCGAAGCCTTCCGGGTGCTGGCCGTCCGGTGCCGGCTCGGCTCGCCCGTCCTGCTCGCCGAGGGGCGTAGCTTCCCCGTCCAGGAGAAACTGCGCACCGCGAATCGAGAAGTAGACCTCGAAGGCGGTGTCGAAGGCCCGCCAGTGGTTGGCGGACTTAACCAAGGTGGCGCCGAGGGCGGACTTTATTGCCTGGCGGTCCTCAAGGGGGAGCTGAGCCATCGCCTCGGCCGCGTCCACCTCCTCGGACACCGATACAGGAAGCCCGAGCTGGCGCAGTTCGGCCACGAAACCGACGAGGATGTCGAGCACGCTCTCGGCCTGCCCCGCCCGGAGCCGGTGTCAGTACCCGGACGCGACAGCGAGCTCTTTCGCCGCCACCTCGATGTCCGAGCGGTACTTGAGCAAGATGTTGAGCGTGGCCCGGGCCGTCTCTAAGTCCACGGACTCGATGCCCAACAGCACGAGGGTGCGGGCCCAGTCGATGGTCTCAGAGATGGAGGGGTGCTTTTTGAGGTCGAGCGTCCGCAGTGAGCGCACGACGCGGGCCACCTGTTCGGCGAGCTCGTTTGACACGCCGGGCACCTTGGCGAGCACGATCGCCCGCTCCCGCTCCAAGGAGGGGTAGTCGAGGTGGAGGAACAGACAGCGACGCTTCAGGGCCTCCGAGAGCTCCCGGGTGTTGTTGGAGGTCAAAAAGACGAGGGGGATCTGCTTGGCGCGGATTGTGCCGAGCTCGGGAATGGAGACCTGGTAGTCCGAAAGCACCTCGAGCAACAGGGCCTCGGTCTCTATCTCGAGGCGGTCGACCTCGTCGACGAGGAGCACAACGGGCTCGGTGGCCCGGATCGCTTCGAGGAGCGGGCGGGTGAGCAGGAACTCCTCGGAGAAAATGTCCTCCTCGAGCGACTCCCAGCCGGGCGCCCGGGCTCCTCCGGCGTCCTCGGCGCGGCGTTCGACCTGGATGCGGAGCAGCTGTTTTTTGTAGTTCCACTCATAGAGCGCCTTGGCCTCGTCCAGGCCCTCGTAGCACTGCAGACGGATGAGGCGGGAGCCTAAGAAACCGGCCGTCGCCTTGGCGAGCTCGGTCTTTCCCGTCCCGGCCGGACCCTCGACGAGGACGGGCTTGGCGAGGCGGTCGGCCAGATAGACGACGCTCGAGAGTCCGTCGTCGGCGAGATAGCCGACCGATCCCAGCCCTTCTCTCACCGCCTGCAGGGAGGAGAAGCGAGCCACGCCGTCTGCGGCGGTTCCGCTCACGACCTGATCTGGCCCTGGCCGTAGACGACGTACTTGACACAGGTCAGCTCGCGAAGGCCCATCGGGCCGCGGGCGTGCAGCTTCTGGGTCGAGATGCCAACCTCGGCCCCGAGGCCGAGCTCCCCCCCGTCGATAAAGCGCGTGGAGGCGTTGACGAGCACGGCAGCGGCGTCGACTTCGCGGACAAAGCGCGTGGCGGCCCCGAGGTCCGAGGTGACGATCGCCTCCGAGTGCCCGGAGCCGTACTTGGCGATGTGGGCGATCGCCCCGTCGAGATCGTCCACGACGCCGACGGCGAGCTCGAGTGCGAGGAACTCGGTGGCGAAGTCGGTCTCGGTGGCGGGCCGCGACCCGGGCAGTAGCGGCCGCGCCCGCTCGTCGGCGGCGAGGACGACACCGTCGAGAGCACGGCTCATACGGGGGAGGAACTCGCCCGCGACGTCCTTGTGCACGAGCAGGGTCTCGGCCGCGTTGCAGACACTTGGGCGCTGCATCTTCGCGTTCACGACGATGCGCTCGGCCATCGACAGCTCGGCAGAGGCGTCGACATAGACGTGACAGTTGCCGTCCCCGTCCAAAACGTAGGGAACGGTGGCGTGCTCGAGGATCATCGACAAAAGCGCCGGGCCCCCTCTCGGGATGAGGCAGTCGATCAAGCCGCGGAGCCGGACGAACTCCACGGCTGTGGCGTGCGAGGTGTCCTCGACCAATAGGACGGCGTCGCGAGGAAGCCCGGCCTTCTCGACCGCCTGGCTGAGCGAGGAGGCGATGACGCGATTGGACGCGAGCGCCCCCGCTGAGCCCCTCAGCACGGCCGCGTTACCCGACTTGAGGCACAGTGCGGCGGCGTCGGCCGTCACGTTGGGCCGGTTCTCGTAGATGATGCCGACGACCCCGAGCGGGACGCGCACCCGCTCGACGCGAAGCCCGTTCGGGCGCACGTAGCCCTCGACGACTTGACCGACCGGGTCCGAAAGGGCTGCCACTGCCCGCAAGCCGTCGGCCATCATCGCCACGCGGGCCTCTGTCAGGCGCAAGCGGTCGACCACCGTCGCCGTGGCGCCAGAGGCCGTCGAGCGGTCAACGTCTTTCGCGTTGGCGCTCAGGATCTCGTCACTGCGTTCCACGAGGCGATCCGCCGCCGCCGCCAGAGCCTCGTCTTTGACTAAGGAGGGAACCAGGGCGAGCTGCCGGGCGGCCTTCTTGGCACGCAGGCCGAGTTGGGCCAGGGAGTCGAGATCGGCAGGGGACATGGTCGACATGGCCTCAGGCTACCGGGGCGGGATTGGCTTTATACAGGTCCGAGCAGCTCCACGAGCCTGCTTGCCTGCCAGACCAGCTCGGCCTGGCCCGCCTCCGGCCCTCCGAGGTCCGCCGCCGCCTGGCGGGAACGCTCAGCGGTGTCACGGGCCGAGACCCACGACGGTACGTACTTGAGTCCCCCGCCCCCGACGGCAAAGCGGCCCCAGGGTGTGTCCACCTCGTCGACGTCGGCCGCCTTGCGCTCCTCGAGCGCCTCGTACTTGCGGGTCTCGCGCTCTGCGAGAAAGGGCAGGGCGACATGTCGGACCGCCTCCACCGCCGCCAGTACGGCGTCGCGTGCCGCGGCCAGGGTCTCCCAAGCGGGGTCGCTCAGTATGTCGACCCCCTGTCCTTCGGCCTGCGCGGCCGCGGTGAACGCGGCGTCGCCGATGGCGGTGGTCTCGTGTCTAAGACGACGGGCGGCTGCGATCCGGGAGACGATCCCGAGGCGGTGGGTGTCCGTCCCGGCTCCGTTCACGAGGTATTGGCGCGCCGAGGCGATGATCGCACCGAGCGTCCCCCCGCCGGGAAGCTCTGCGTCGGCGCTGCCGGGCACGATCTCCAAGACGTGTTCGACGCAGTCGAGGGCGAACGTCGCCGCCGTGAGCTCTGACCACGACGTTGCGGCGACAAGTCGGGCACCGCCCTTGTCGCCGACAAGCTCGGCGACAAAGACGCGCTCACCGAGCGCATCGACAAGCTCGCTCGCCGCGAAGGTCACCGGGCTGCCGTTCTCGTCCGGCTCGACGACCTCGCCCGGGCGCCAGCCGCCCGCCTGGCGCACGGGCAAGGGCCAGCGTCGTCGATAGCCGTCGTGATGTTGCAGGCCATCGGCATCGGTCGCCACGAATCGATCGGGCACTTCAATGACCTCCGGATCGTCTCTTCGAGGACCACACGCTAACGGGTCGCGCTCCGGCCCGTCGTTGCCACGCCTTCTAGAGGACGACGAGGTCATCGCGGTGAACGACCTCGTGCGGCAGATCGTCGGCGAGATCGCCCGTGTGCGCCCCGACCCACTCGGCGGCCCTCGCCGACCCGAGCCGGGCGATGCCCTTGGCGAACATGACGTGGTCGGCCGAGACGATCTCGACGGCGTCATCGGCCTCAAAGGCGCCCTCCACGGCCACGACACCCGCTGGCAAGAGCGACTTGCCCCGTTCCACCACGGCGCGTCGCGCCCCCTCGTCGACGACGATCCGCCCGGCCGGGCGCAGGGCGAAGGCGATCCAGAGCTTGCGGGCCCCGAGCGCTCTTCGTTGCGGCAAGAAGATCGTCCCCACGCCGGCCTGGCCGGCGACGGCGTCTTTCAGCACCTCGGGCCGCCGGGCCGCGGCGATCACGACGCGGGAACCGGACCAGACGGCCATCTTGGCGGCAGCCAGTTTGGAGGACATGCCGCCCCGGCTCATCGAGCTGGCGGCACCACCGGCCACAAGCTCAAGCTCGTGGTCGATCTCGGTTACCTCTTCGATGAGCGTCGCATCAGCGTCGTGCCTCGGGTCGGCACTCAGCAAGCCGGCCGTGTCGGTCAACAGCACGAGGACGTCTGCGCGCAGCAGGTGGGCAACGAGAGCGGCCAGGCGGTCGTTGTCGCCGAAACGGATCTCGTCGTCGGCGATGGCGTCGTTCTCGTTCACGATCGGCACGACGCCGAGCTCCAAAAGGCGCGTGAAGGTCGCGCGCGCGTGCAAGTAGCGCTGGCGGTGGGCGAAGTCGAGCGGGGCCAAAAGGACCTGGCCGGCGAGTAGGCCCTCGTCTTTGAGGGCATCTTCATAGACGCGCATGAGCCGGGGCTGGCCGATGGCCGAGAGCGCCTGCAGGGTCATCGGGTCGTTCCAGTGCCCGCCCCCGGGCGAGATGGCCGCCACTCCGGCGGTGACGGCTCCGGAGGTGACCACGACCACGGTGTGACCGTCCCGGCGAAGGGCCCCGACCTCGCCGCAGAGCTTGCCCACCGCGACGGTGTCAATTGAGCCGTCACTCGCCGTCACCGAGCTCGTGCCGATCTTCGCGACGACGATCACCGCTTCAGCGCTCCGACTCGTAGGTGAAGCTGAGCGCCCCGATGCGCACGGCGTCACCGTCGCGCGCCCCGGCCCGGTGAAGGGCCCTGTCGACGCCTATCCGCTTCAGGCGACGATGTATGTGCTCGAGGGCGTCCGGATTTGTGAGGTCCGAGACGGCGACCGCCCTCTCGGCCTGCCTGCCTACCACGACGAAGACTGATCCCTCCCGGCTCACCGTGACGCCCTCGGGCTCGGGGCGGTGCACGACGACGGCCTGGCGCGCAAGGGGGGTGTCGGCGCGCGCCTGTTCCACCAAAGCGACGAGCCTGGCGAGCAGCGGTGCCAAACCGGCGCCGGTGACGGCGGATATCTCAAGGTCGGGCTCGAAGGCGGGATCAGGCGCTGCCCCGCTGCCGCCTGGGCCAGCGGCCCGCCTGTCGGCTCGTGAGCCGACGATCAGGCGGGGACGCTCGGCCAGCTCGGGCCGGTGACGACCGAGCTCGTCGAGCAAGACGCGCACCTGGTCGCCGGGCGCCCGGCCTTCGTCTTCGCCGAGGTCGGCGAGGATGAGCAGCACCCGGGCTCGCTCGACGTGGCGGAGGAACTTGTGCCCGAGGCCACGTCCCTCCGAGGCCCCTTCGATCAGCCCGGGGATGTCGGCCACGACGAACTCGACGGCATCGGGGTCCTGGCGGCTCGTGCCACCCACGCGCACGACGCCGAGATGGGGCTCGAGAGTCGTGAAGGGATAGTCGGCGATCTTGGGCTTGGCGGCCGAGATCGTCGACACGAGCGTGGACTTGCCGGCGTTGGGGAACCCGACGAGGGCCACGTCGGCCATGAGCTCGAGCTCGAGGTTGAGCCAGGACTCCTCGCCGAGCTCGGCCTGCTCGGCGAAAGCCGGCGCCCGCAACCGGTTGCTCAGAAAACGGGCATTTCCCCGCCCGCCTCTGCCTCCCGCGGCCGCCAAGTACCGGTCACCGCTCAAGGTGAGGTCGGCGAGCACGTCGCCGTTTTGATGGCGCACGATCGTGCCGACCGGGACGGGCACGACGAGGTCATCCCCGTTACGGCCGTGCCGCTTCTTGCCGCCCCCGTGGCCGCCGTCACCGGCGCGACGGTGGGGATGGTCGACAAAGGAGAGCAGCGAGGCAAGATTCGTCGTGGCCTCGAGGTAGACGCTGCCCCCCTGTCCCCCGTCCCCGCCGTCCGGGCCGCCCTTGGAGACGTGAGCCTCCCTGCGGAACGAGACCGCCCCGGCGCCTCCGTTGCCACCTTTTACGTGGACCTGAGACTCGTCGACAAAGCTCGACGCCATCTCAGGGCCTCACGGCGGGGTCAGTTCGATGCCAGGTCGGTGGGATAGAGCGCGAGCACTGCGAGCCACCCGCCCTGGCGACGGAGGACCCGGGTCCAGAGCCCTTCGGGGTCGCCCGAGAGGACGTCCTGGTTCTTGGCGGTGAGCACATGCCACGAGCCCGTCCCGATCTCGTCGGCCAGCTGGCCCGGCCCCCAGCCGGCGTAGCCCGTGAAGACGCGCACCTCGGCGAGCGGCACTGGGACGTCGATCGGGTCCTCGTGCAGGTCAACCGTGCCGAGGGAGCCGAAAAGGGGGGCGAAGCCGGCGGCCTCAGCGGCTTGGGGCAGCTCGGTCCGTCCGATGCAGATCGCCGCGCTCGGCTGCACCGGTCCCCCGTTGAAAAGCACGGGGGGCGTGGCGGCAAGTGCCCCCCAACCGGGCACGATCTCCTCGACGGGGATCGGGCTGGGCCGGTTGAGCACCACGCCGAGCGACCCGTCATCTTCGTCGTGGGCGAGGACGAACACGACGCTGCGGAAGAAGTTGGGGTCAACAAGGGTTGGTGAGGCGACGAGCAGCGAGCCCTTGGCGAGAGCGCCGGCCATCTGCGCTCGAGCGTTCAGTCCTCGGCGGGTACGACGTCCACGAGGCGGCGCCCGTGCCGCGAGCCGAACTTAACCTTGCCGTCGGCCGTGGCGAACAGAGTGTCGTCACTTCCCCGGCCCACGTTGTGGCCAGGGTGAAAGTGCGTGCCGCGCTGGCGGACGACAATCGTGCCGGCCGTTATCGCCGTGCCGTCAAACACCTTCACGCCGAGGCGCTGGGCGTTCGAGTCACGGCCGTTGCGGGTGGAACCCCCGCCCTTGGTCTTTGACATGAACCTCTCCTCAGTCCTCGGCCGCCGTCGCGGTTTCTTCCTCGGCTCCAGCGCTCGGCGCGGCCTTGACCGGGCCGCCGGGGAGGTCGATGGCGGTGATCTCGACGGTGGTGTAGTGCTGGCGGTGCCCGTAACGGCGCCGGCCGCGTGCTTTGGCCTTGTAGGTGAAGCCAATCACCTTCGGTCCCTTCGCCAGGCCGACGACGCGGCCGGTGACGCTTGCTTGCTCGAGAGGGGCGCGTTGGCTCACGACGCGCTCTCCGTCGACCACCAACTTGGGCACGAAGCTGACCTCGTCACCCGGGGCGGCACTGAGCAATTCGACGTCGAGTTGCTCGCCGACTTGGACGCGCGCTTGCTTGCCACCTGTATCGATCACTGCGTACATATGCCGGCAACGATAGCGCAGCGTTTCACAGGTGCTGGTCGGGAAAGACGATCCCCCGCCCGTTGCACATCGGGCACGTCTCCGACAAGGCCTCCACGAGACCCTCGCCGACACGCTTTCGCGTCATCTCGACGAGACCGAGCTCGGAGATCTCATAGACCTGCGTCGGTGTCTTGTCGCGGGCGAGCGCCGCCTTGAACGCAGCCAGCACCGAGGCGCGGTTCGCCTTGATCTCCATGTCGACAAAGTCGATCACGATGATCCCGCCGATGTCTCGCAGGCGCAGCTGGCGGGCAATTTCCTCGGCCGCTTCGAGGTTGTTCTCGAAGACCGTCTCCTCGAGGCTTGAGGACCCGACGTTCTTGCCGGTGTTGACGTCGATGACGGTGAGTGCCTCCGTGCGCTCGATGATGAGCGAGCCCCCGGAGGGCAACCAGACCTTGCGGTCGAGCGCCTTGTGGAGCTGCTCGTGCACATGGTGGCGCTCAAAGAGCGGGAGCGCCTCGGTCGAAAGGTCGTAGAGCTCGACGCGCTCGGCAAGCTCGGGGTTGAACTGTTCCACGTAGTCGCGCACGATGGCGAAGAGCTCGGGGTCGTCGATGAGCACGGAACGGTGCTCGTCGGTCAGTTCCTCACGGATGATGCGCACCGCCATGTGCGGCTCCGAGTACAAAAGCGACGGTGCCGCCAGCTTGCGCGTCCTCTCGTCGATGTCGCGCCAGCGCCCGACGAGCTGCTCGACGTCTCGGCGGAGATCCTCGGCGCTCGCTCCGGCGGCGGCGGTCCGCACGATGAGTCCGTGGCCCTCGGGGCGCACGTCGTCGAGGATCCGGCGCAGGCGCCGGCGCTCGGCGTCGTCGAGGCGCCGGGAGATCCCGTAGGTGCTGGATTCGGGCACGAGGACGACAAAACGGCCCGGGATGGACACTTCTTGGGTGAGGCGGGCCCCCTTCAGCCCGATGGGGTTCTTCGTCACCTGGCAGACGATCGTCTGGCCGGGCCGCAAGAGGTGCTCGATCCTGTCGGCACCACTCTGGCGCTCGACGTCGTCGCGGTCGTAGGAGACGTCACCCCAGTACAAGACCGCGTTCTTCGGCGTTCCGATGTCGACGAAGGCCGCTTCCATGCCCGGGAGCACGTTCTTTACCCGCCCCCGGTAGATGTTGCCGACGATCTGGTTGGCGTCGTCTTGGGGACGGGCCACGAAGTGCTCGATGAGGGCCCGGCCCTCCAGCACGGCGATGTGGGTCGCCTCATGTTCGACGTGCACGCACATGAGGTAGCGGCCCACCGGCTTGCCCCGCCTGGTAGGGCGCCGAGCCGACGTGCTCGTCGTCTCAGGCTTCTCGGGCGCCTTCTGCCCGCTCGCCCGGGGAGTACGCCCCGGGCCGGTCGAGGGGGCATCTGCGACGGCCTCGATGGCTAAAGCCTCCGCCTCGCCGGCCGCGCCTTGAGAGGAGCCGCCGCTTCGAGAGCGGCCGCGCCCTCCACGGCGGCGTCTGGAGGAGGCGCCGCCGTCACCGTTCCCCGCGCGCTGGCCCTCCCTTTGTCTTGATGCGGCTGCCTGGCTGCCCCGTCCGTTACCGGGCTGGGGAGAAGCCTCGGGCTCCTTGGCTGCAAGCGGGGCCGGCCGAGTGTCGCCGATCTTCGGCCTCACGGGAGCAAGCGGCACATCCGGGCCGTCGGCGCCCGAGGGCGCCAGCTCGGCCTTGCGCGCACCGTGGGCCGCCCCGGGCGGACCGCTCACGCCGTCTGGCGCGTTCGGTACGACCGCCGGGAGGCCCGTCGTCGGATCCAACATCGGGGAGATCCCTTCTAAAGGTCGCGCCGGCTTGCGGCGCGGGTGGCACCCGTCGAGCTGCACCCTGGAGGGTGTCCCCTCCGGCGCGCTCGCACGGGTCACCGAGATTGACTGCGAGAGCATTTTCTTTGTCGTCTCGTTCGCAGACCTCTGCGAAAGATGGGGAGACGGTACGGTCGGTGACGGCGAAGAGGACGAAGCAGGCTACGACCGCGACGGCTAGCGAGACCGCCGTAGCAACTGAACTTGGCTGTGTGAAGGCCTTGGACGTCGTCATCCTGGGTGGCAGTTTACTCCTCGGGCACCTCCGCCCGGCACGATTCAGGGGGCGTTAGCAGGAGGGCGGAGGTCAGGCGAGCCCACTGGGTGTGCGCTCAGATAGCTGAAGATCTCCCTTGCCACCGGGGCCGCGGCGGCGGCCCCGTAGCCGGCCTGGTCGATCACGACGGCGACGACGTAACGCGGGGTGGAGGGCGGTGTTGGCCCGAAGGCGACGAACCACGCAGTTGGCTGCACGCCGTTCACGGCGCTCTCGGTCGCCGTGCCGGTCTTGCCGGCAATCGGCATCCCCTTGTAGCCGAGGAAGCTGTCATAGGCGGTCCCCTTCGGGTCGTCGACGACGCCCTCGAGCCCGCCCAGGATCTGGTCGTAGGTGTTGGGCGGCAGATAGACGTGGCCAGTCACCTTGGGTTTGAACTGCTTGACCACCTTGCCGGAGGGAGAGATGACCGAATTCACGACCTGGGGCGCATAGCGGGTCCCGTCTGTCGCGAACGTGGCGTAGGCAGCCGCCTCCTGCAACGGCGTGACGAGCGTCTCACCTTGGCCGAAGGCCATCTCGATGTTGTCGGCGACGCCGTAATAGTCGCTCGGAAAGGCCTGCGGCGCCTCGGCATGCTGCATCTGGCGAAGTTTCAGGCTGTCAACTTGGCCCGAGTACTCGTTCGGGAGGTCGATTCCGGTCGTCTCGCCGAAGCCGTACTGCGCCGCCACGTTCTGGATCGGGTCCTGGCCGTAGGTGGCCCGGTCGAACCAGTAGTCGGCACCGAGGGTGTAGAAGAACACGTCGTCGGAGACCGCGAGCGCCGTGGTGACGTCGAGCGGCCCTTGACCCGCCTCGCTCACGCCGTTGTTGATGTTGTCGTAGTAGGTGCACTGGCCCGTGCACGGGGGGGGGATCTGGTAGGAGCCCGGGTCGTTTATGTACCCGCCGAGACTGGCGAGCATGCCGTCGTTGAGGGCGGCGGTGGCGGTTGCGAGCTTGAAAGTGGACCCAGGAGCCCACAAGCCCTGGATGGCGCGGTTGAGCAAGGGGTCGTGGTCGGCTTGGCTCGTCAAGAGCTGGTAGTGCTCGTCCGATATGCCGCCCACCCACCACGACGGGTTGTAAGTCGGTACCGAGGCCACGGCGAGGACGGCCCCCGTCTCGGGGTCGAGCACCACGGCGGCGCCCCCGTCGGCGGGAAGTCCGCTCGACTGCAGGTTCTCGATCTGTTGAGTCAGGGCATGCTCGACGTTTTCTTGCAGGTTGACGTCCATGTTGAGGACAAGGTCGTCGCCGCTCACCGGAGGCGTCGTCTTCGCCGTCCCGATCGGGTTGCCGAGGGCGTCCACCTTTATCACCTCCGAGCCGGGCGTGCCCCTCAGGTAGAGCTCGTAGGTCGCCTCGAGACCGGCCTGGCCGACGACGTCGTTGGGGGTATAGCCGTACTTGGCGAGGGCTTTCAGCTCGGCCGAGTCGATGTCGCCCGTGTAGCCGAGCAGCTGGGCCGCGGTGTCTCCGTAGGGGTAGGTGCGCTCGGCGGTGAAGGCGACGGAAACCCCGGGGAACAGGTCCTGGTGCTCGGACAGGTAGACGATGGTCGACTGCGAGACCCCGATGGCTATCGGCACGGGCTGGTAGGGGCTCGCCTGCGGGTTAGCCAGCGCCGTGTTCACGTCCGTCACGCTCTCGCCCAAAAGCGCCGCGAGACGCCCGATGACAACCTGTGTCGCCGCCGAACGGCTGAGGGTGACCACCGGCTGCACCTGGTCGCCGACGAGGACCTGGCCTTCGCGCGCCAAGATGAGGCCGCGGGCGGGCGTGATCGGGACAGTTTGCTCCTCGTAGACAAGGGCGACGTTGCGATAGTGGGAACTGTGCAGAACCTGGAGCGACCAGAGCCGGACCACCACGGCGGAGAAGGCGACGAGCACGATCAGGCCCATGATCGTCAGCCGTAAGCCGAAACGGGCGCTCTCTTGCCGGCGCTCCTGCTCGCGTTCCTCCTCCTCGATGCGCTTTAGCGGGCTCGAGCTGACTATGCGGCGGTGGCGGTCCGTCTCCTCGTCGGCGGGGAAGTAAGGCGCCTGCACGGGCTTTCGCGCCCGCACTCGACCGGATTGCCCACGCTCAGGGGGAAAGCTGCGCCGGCGCGATTGCCCGCCTGTCCCCGGTGGCGGTAAGCCACCTCCGCCTGGCGCGCTCACCGCGCGCTGCCGCTCGCGAAAGCGCCGGCGTCGCGGTGGACCCCGGGCGCGACGTCGATGGTCCATTCTAAGAGCCAGCAGGTGAGCCCAGCGAAGAGCATGCAGCCCGCGGCGACGACAGCCGCGATGACCGCGAGGTCGTGCAGGGGCACGCTCGGCTGGCCGATGAGGATGCCGAGACCGGCGAACAGCAGCGTCCCGCCTATCCCGCCGAGGAAGCCAGCCGCGAGCTGGAAACCGAACGTGGGCCGCCCGGGGAGCGCACCGGTCGCCAAGCCGACGGCGAAGGCCACGATCACATAGCAAAGCGAGGACAGTCCATACGGGGTCTGCACGAACAAGTCGGCGAGGAGACCGAGCGCGAAGGCCATTACGGCGCCCCGCTGGGGGCCGGCTACGAGGCCGGCCGAGATCGCCAAGAGCAGGAACAAGTCGGCGTGGGCGCCCCCGATGACGATCTGGTTCAGCACGCCCACCTGGACGATGACGGCCCCGAGAGCGATGAGTGCCAGCCGTGCCCACATCCGCAGCGTCAACGGACACCCCCGTTGCAGCGACGGGGGGAAAGCGGCGCCGTCCTGCGAGCACTCACGCGGGCGAAAGCCATTGCAACACGGCCACGTATTGGAGAGCTGAGGCGTTGACGAGCGGGGTCACGAGAACGTCGGTTGTCAGGGACCCGCCTGGATGCCGCACCGAGGAAACGGTACCGACCGGGATGCCGGAAGGGTATGCAGCAACGTCGAGCCCGCTCGTGACCACGGCCGCGCCGGTGGTCGTGGCGCTCGTCTCCGAGACATCCTCGAGCTCCAGCGGGTCACCTTCGCCCTGGCCCTGGGCGACGGCGACGTTGCCGGACCCGAAACGAACCCCGACGTCTGACCTCGGGTCCGTGACGAGCTGGACGACAGCGGTGTGCCCGCCTGCGGCGATGATCGAGCCGACCAGGCCGATCCCTGAGACGACGGGCATGCCGACCCCCACGCCATTGGAGGTGCCACGGTCGATCTCGATCGTGAGCTGGAAGTTGGACGAGGGCGAGGAGATCACCTCCGCCAGCACCTCAGGGATCCCATCGACGAAAGGAAGGTCCTCGTCCGCCTGCAGCTGGTCGAGCTGCGCTTTGGCCTGCTGCGACTCGATGAGCTGGCGACGGAGCTGACCGACCTCTAGCTGCAGCCGCTGGTTTTCCGCCAGGGCACCCCCGTAGTCGGTCATGCCGGCGAAGAAATTGCCCACCGGGTGCAAGACGGCCGCGATGGCGCGCTGGATGGGTGAGACGACATCGGCGGCACCGTCGCGAACCGACGTCGTCGCGCGTCGCGCCTCGCCCTTGTAGGCCACGGTGATCACGGTTATGGAGGCCAGCAGCAATATCACGAGCGTGAGGCGCTGGCTCGTGTTGCGGCGCGTGGTGGCCACCGCGACCTCGGAGGGTCAGCGGTTGGTCGAGGAGATGAGGACCTGCTTGAGCGCCTCGAACTCCTCGAGGCACATGCCACTACCGAGGGCGACACAGTTGAGTGGGTCCGGAGCGACGACGATCGGCATGTGGGTCTCGGACTGCAGCCTGCTGTCGAGGCCGTGCAAGAGGGCGCCTCCGCCCGTCAGCACGATGCCCTGTTCCATGATGTCCGCCGCCAGCTCTGGCGGAGTGCGGTCGAGGGTGACCTTCACGGCGTCGACTATGGCCGAAACGGGCTCCTCTATGGCCTTGCGGATCTCCTCGGTCGTGGTGACGACCGTCTTCGGGAGGCCGGTCACTAGGTCGCGACCACGGATCTCGGCGTGGAGCTCCTCTTCGAGCTCGTAGGCGGATCCGAGGGCGATCTTGATCTCCTCCGCCGTCCGCTCGCCGAGCGCCAGGCTGTACTCCTTTTTCACAAAGGAGATGATCGCCTCGTCGAGCTCGTCGCCGCCGATGCGGATCGACTGGCTGACGACGATGCCGCCGAGGGATATGACGGCCACCTCGGTCGTGCCACCCCCGATGTCGACAACCATGTTCCCGGTCGGCTCATGGATCGGAAGGCCGGCGCCGATGGCGGCGGCCATCGGCTCCTCGATGATGTAGGCCTTGCGGGCACCCGCGTACTCGGCTGCTTCTTGCACGGCGCGCTTTTCCACCCCGGTGATGCCGGAGGGCACGCAGATGACCATGCGCGGCTTTGAGAAACGGTGCGGGTGCACCCGGCGGATGAAATAGCGCAGCATCATCTCGCAGATCTCGAAGTCCGCGATGACGCCGTCTTTGAGGGGCCGGATCGCCTGGATGTTGCTCGGCGTGCGGCCGATCATCCTCTTCGCCTCGACGCCGACGGCCAGCGGGTGGCCGTCTTTGACGTTGATGGCGACGACGGAGGGCTCATTCAGTACTATCCCGCGGCCACGTACATAGACGAGCGTGTTGGCGGTACCAAGGTCGACGGCCATGTCGCGACCGATGACGGAGAACCTGCTCTCAGACATACAAGTGCTCCAGAAGTAGACGGGCTTGCGCAACCAGGCTAGGGGATAAGCGCCCAGGTCACAAGAGCGGTACCTACTACCGTGCCCTGGCAATGGGACCTTCGGCCCTAACGCAGCGCAGGTCAGGAAGGTTTCATCATTGCAATGACGCTCGATCTATCGCGCTGGCAGTTCGGGATCACGACGGTCTTCCACTTCATGTTCGTCCCGCTCACGATCGGCCTCGCCCTTTTGCTGGCGATCATGCAGACGGCCGCCTACCGGACCCGTGGGGAGCCCGACAGACACGACAAGTGGGAGCAGATGACCCGCTTTTGGCGGCGCCTGTTCCTCATCAACTTCGCCATCGGCGTCGTCACCGGCATCGTGCAGGAGTTCCAGTTCGGCATGAACTGGTCGCTCTACTCGCGCTATGTGGGCAGTGTCTTCGGCGCCCCGTTGGCCGTCGAAGCTTTGCTGGCCTTCTTCTTGGAGTCGACCTTCCTCGGGGTCTGGATCTTCGGCAAGGGCCGGGTCTCGGCCCGAGTCCACCTGGCGTCCATCTGGATCGTGAGCGTCGGCACGATGTTGTCGGCCCTTTTCATCCTGGCGGCGAACGCCTGGATGCAGCACCCGGTCGGTTACAAGGTCGTCGGCAACCGCGCCGTCATGACCAACTTCTGGGCTGTCATGACCAACAGCACCCTCATCGGCTCGTTCCTGCACGTGTTCTTCTCGGCCCTCGTCACTGCCACGATGCTCCTGCTCGGCGTAAGTGCCTGGCACCTGTTGAAGGACCGGCGCGCCGGGCGGGCGCCTCGAGCGGCCTTCGCCACCTCGGCCAAGCTGGCCCTTGTAGTCGGTCTGGTCGCCATCGTGGCCACGATGTTCTTCGGCGACAACCAGGCGAGGATCATGGAGCGCCAGCAGCCGATGAAGATGGCCGCCGCCGAGGCGATCTACAACACCCAGGACGGCGCCAGCTTCTCGCTGCTCACGATCGGAGACCTCTCCGGGAACCCGATCTTCCAGATCCGCCTCCCTCACATGCTCTCGGTGCTGGCGGACAACGACTGGGACGGGCCCGTGCAGGGCATCAACCAGATCCAAGCCCAGGAGGCGGCCAAGTACGGCCCCGGGAACTACAAGCCCATCTTGTGGGTCACCTACTGGACCTTCCGCATCATGGTGGGCTGCGGGATCCTCATGCTCTTGTTGCTGGCTGTAGGCCTTTGGCTCATGCGCCGGCGGCACCTGGAGCGCTCGGTCTGGTTCCTGCGGGTCTCGGTGTTCGCCATAGCGCTGCCGTTCATCGCCAACACGACGGGTTGGATCTTCACCGAAATGGGCCGCCAGCCATGGGTCGTCTACGGGCTGCTCAAGACCTCCCAGGCCGTCTCGCACATCGGCACCGGCTACGTGGTGACGACGCTGGTCGGCTTCACGGCCATCTACAGCTTCTTGGCAGCGATCGACTTCGGGCTCATGGCGCGCTTCGCCCGCGGTGAGGGCGAGGTCGACGAGCACGACGACGAGCCCGACGACGAGCCCGAGCCCGGTGAAGACCGGGTGCCGGCGCTCGTGTACTGAGAAGGGAGGATCCGTGCCGCTCATCCTCGCCAACGTCGCCTCGGCCCACACCGGGTTCGAGGTGTTCTGGTTCGTCGTCATCGCCATCTTGTGGTCGGGCTACTTCGTCCTCGAGGGGTTCGACTTCGGAGTCGGCATCATGCTCGGGCTCGTCGCCCGAGACGACCTCGACCGCCGCGTCCTCATCAACACGATCGGCCCGGTCTGGGACGGCAACGAGGTGTGGCTGCTCGTGGCCGGTGGGGCCACCTTCGCCGCCTTCCCGAACTGGTACGCGACCTTGTTCAGCGGGTTCTACCTCCCACTGTTTTTGATCCTGGCGGCCCTCATCTTCCGCGGGGTGGCTTTCGAGTTCCGGTCAAAGCGGGCCTTTCCCGCCTGGCGCCTCGCCTGGGACCACGCCATCTTCTGGGGGAGCCTCCTCCCGGCGCTTTTGTGGGGAGTGGCCTTCGCCAACATCCTGCGCGGCGTGCCCATCGCCGCCAACTTCACCTACCTAGGGTCGTTCTTCAACCTTCTCAATCCCTACTCGTTGCTGGGCGGGGTCACCACGTTGCTCCTGTTCAGCCTGCACGGGGCCGTCTTCACCTCCTTGAAGACCACCGACGATCTAAAAGAGCGAGCCTCCCGTGCGGCAAAGCTCCTCGCCCCCGCCGCCACGGCGGCGATCGTGGCCTTTTTGGCATGGACCTACGTGAACGCCCACAACATCCACGACACCGGTCTCGTGCCGCCCATCGTCCCGATTCTCGCCATAGCCGCTGTCGCCGCTGTCGGGTGGCTACTGCGCGAGCACATGAACGGCTGGGCCTTCGTCGCCACGGCGATCGGGCTCGTCTGCCTTGTCGCCACGATCTTTTTGAACCTGTACCCGAGAGTCATGGTCTCGAGCATCTCGCCCGCCTACGACCTCACGATCGGCAATTCCGCTTCCGCGCCTTACACGTTGAAAGTCATGACCATCGTGGCGCTCATCTTCACGCCGCTCGTGCTCGTGTACCAAAGCTGGTCCTACTGGGTCTTCCGCGGCCGGCTCACACGGCCTCCCCAGCCCGGCCCCGGCGAAGGTGCCCCAGGAGCAAAGGGTCCGGCCGCCGCACCTGTTGCCCATGGGGTTGAAGTCACCTCCAAAGCTGGCGTCGATAGCTCACCGATCGGCGAGAGCGGCACCAGCTGAGCGCTAACACCATGCGTCCGGGGGGGCTCATCAATCCGCGTTTGGCCCGCAGAGTCTCTACCACCCGCCGCTACCTGGCGGCGGCCGTGGCCGTGGGAGTGGCCTCGACCGTGTGCCTGGTGGTCCAGGCCGTCCTTCTCGGCCTCATCATCCAAAGGGCCTTCCTCGGCCACCGGCCCGTTTCCCGCCTGCTCACATTGTTCTTCGCTCTGGCAGGCGCTTTCCTCGCCCGCGCGGTTCTGTCGTGGCTGGGCGAGCTGGCGGCGCACCGCACCTCGGCGACGGTGACCTCGGCGCTGCGCCGCCAGGTGCTCAAAACGGCCGTGGCGCTCGGACCGTCGTGGTTGGCCGGCGAGCGCAAGGGCGAGCTCACCTCGGTGACGACACAGGGCGTGCAAGCTCTCGAGGTCTACTTCGCCCGCTACCTGCCGACGGCGATCGTGGCCGCAGTCGCGCCGCCGATCCTGCTGGCGTGGGTGCTGTGGGCCGACTGGCGCTCGTTCCTCATCCTCGCCGTGACGGCGTCGGTCATCCCGTTGTTCATGGTCCTGCTCGGCCTGGAGGCCAAGCGCCACGCCGAGCGCCAGTGGGACAGGCTCTCTGGGCTCGCGGCCGCCTTCTATGACCTGCTCGAGGGCCTTGCCACCCTGCGGGCGTTTGGACGCGTGCATGCCGGGCGGCGAACACTCGACGAGGCCGCCGAAGACTTCCGGCTCACCACGATGAGCACGCTCCGGGTCGCCTTTTTGTCCTCACTCGCCCTTGAGGTGCTCTCCGCAGTGGGCACGGCGCTCGTGGCGCTCTTCTTGGGGCTGCGCCTGCTCGACGGCTCGCTCCACCTCTCGGTCGCGCTCGCGGTCTTGGTGCTGGCGCCCGAGGTCTACCTGCCGTTGCGGCGCGCCGCCACCGAGTTCCACGCGAGCACGGCGGGCCAGGCGGCCGCCGACCGCATCCTCGAGGTCCTAGACGAGCCTGGGTCCGAATCCGCCCCCGGGACGGCGGCAGGCAACCGGGGGCCAACCCCGCCGAAAGGCAAGCTCGCGTCTTCGCGGGCCGGGACGCCGGCGGCGGCGACGCTCGCCCGCAGCACGCTGCGGCTCTCGGATCTCACGGTCTCCTACCCCGCCCGCCCTCTCCCGGTGCTTGAGCGGGTTGATTTGGAGCTCGCCTTCGGCGAGCACGTCGCTCTGACCGGCGAGTCCGGCTCGGGCAAGTCAACGCTGCTCGCCGTCCTCCTCGGTTTCGTCACGCCCGTCGGCGGCGAGCTCACCGTAGGAGGCGTCGCCCTCGGTGAGCTCCCCCTCCGTGACTGGCGAGAACAGATCTCATGGGTGCCGCAGCGCCCCTACCTCGTCCGCGGGACGATCGCCGACAACCTGCGCCTCGGGGTGGACCGAGCCAGTGAGACAGCTCTCGCCCGCGTCATTGAGCAGTCCGGCCTGTCCGGCGTTCTCGAACGGCTGCCGCAGGGGCTCAAGACGGCGGTCGGCGAAGGTGGTCTCACGCTGAGTGCCGGTGAGCGCCAGCGAATCGCCATCGCACGGGCCATGTTGCGAGATGCTCCGATCGTGCTCTTGGACGAGCCGACGGCTCATCTCGACGCCAGCCGCGAGCTGTCGATGGCCTCGACGCTCGGGCCTTGGCTCGAGAACCGGACCGTCCTCGTCGCCGCCCACCGTCTCGGGCTCGTCGGGCGCGTCGACCGGACGCTCGCCCTCGTCGGTGGCCGGCTCGTCGACACAGGCCCGACCGGAGCGCCTTTCGCTGAGCCGATCGGGGCGAGACGGTGAGCGCCCCGGAGCCGCCCCGCCGCTCGGCCAGGGACACCTTCAAGGCCCTCTTGGCCATCGCCGCCCCGTCTCGGGGACGCTACGGGCTCTCTGTCGCCCTCGGGACCGGAGCCGCCATGGCGACCGTCGGCCTCATGGCCTGCTCGGGTGAGCTGATCGACAAGGCGGCGCTCCGGCCGCCCCTTTACACCTTGACGGTGCTCATGGCCGGGGTACAGATCCTCGCTCTCGGCCGGGGGCCGCTGCGGTACGCCGAGCGGCTCTTCGGCCACGACGCGGCACTGCAGGCGATCGGGCGACTCAGGCTGTGGCTCTACGACGAGGTCGAGCCCCGGACCCCGGCAGCCCTTTCCCAGTGGCGAAGCGGCGACCTGCTCTCCCGGGCGACCGCGGATGTCGACTCGCTGCAGGACCTGGCGCTGCGCGGCATATCGCCCGTGGTAGTCGGGGTGCTGAGCTCGCTGTTCGCCGTCGCCCTCGCGGCTGTCATCCTGCCTGTCGCCGGTCTCGTGCTGGCCGGGTGCCTCGCCGGTGCGCTCTGTTCCACCTCGACGGTCGCCTGGCTGCGCCAGCGGGGACTCGGGGCGAAGGAGGCGGCGCTACGAGGTGAGCTCTCGGCCGATGTCGTCGAGCTCTTGCGGGGAGCAGCGGACCTGGTCGCCTTCGGGCGCGACGAGGAGTTCTTGCAGCGCGCCCTCGACGATGACGAGGCCCTTACCCGTCTCGCACGCCGCCGCGCCTTCACGGCGGGCGCCGTTTCCGGCCTCGCCATCTCATTCACCGGCCTAGCCGTCATCTTCTTGCTGGCGGTCGCCATCCCGGCGGTCGGGGCTCACCGGCTCCCCGGATACATGCTCGCCGTCCTTGCCCTGGTGGCGCTCGGCGCCTTCGAAGTCGTGCCGGGGGTGGCCGACGCCGTCTCGAGGCTCTCGCACCACCTGGCCGCCGCCCGCCGCGTGCTCGCCATCGCTGAGATCCCGGTGCCTGTCCGCGACCCGGTCGACCCCCTTCCCGACCCTAACGGGACAGACATCGTGCTAGAAGACGCCGTCCTGCGCTACGGGCCGGACAGCCCCCTCGCCCTCGACGGCCTCACGATGTCGGTACCGGCCACAAGACGAGTCGCCCTCGTGGGCCCGAGCGGTGCAGGAAAGAGCAGCGTCGTCAACACCCTGCTCCGCTTCTGGGCGCTCGAGGCGGGCCAAGCCTGCCTCGGGGGCACCTCGCTCGAGCGCCTGGACCAGGAGACCCCCCGCCGCATGATCGCCTGGGTCGCCCAGGACACGCACCTTTTCAACACGACCATCCGCGCCAACATCGCCCTCGCCCGGCCAGAGGCGAGCGAAGCCGAGATCGCCGATGCCGCCCGGACGGCACAACTCGGCGAGTGGATCGAATCGCTTCCGGACGGCCTCGACACCAAGGTCGGCGAGCAGGGCGCCCAGCTTTCCGGGGGCCAGCGCCAACGCCTCGCCCTCGCCCGTGCCCTGTTGGCCGGCTCGCCCGTCCTCGTCCTCGACGAGGCGACCTCGGGCCTGGACGAGTCGACGGCCGAACGACTCCTTCACGACGTCATGGCGACCACGGCCGGCAAGAGCGTGCTTTATGTGACCCACCGGCTCGACGAGCTGGCGACCTTTGACGACGTCGTCGTCATCTCCAACGGGCGGGCCGTCGACCGACCCGACTCCTAAGCGGAAAGTTGCCCCGTCCCCGCTTCCTCGAGACGCCTCAGCCCGCCTCACGGGCGCGGGTCACCCGGAAGACCGGTATGAGCGGGGCGATGTGGGCGAAAGCCTCGAGGGGGGCGTTGCGGTCGATCGGGAGGTGGGGCCTCGCCCCGGGAGCACAAGCGAGGTAACGACGCAGGATCGGGGCCCGCTCTGAGACGGGCACCTCCACGAGCCGCACGATCTCGCGCCGTCCGTGACGGAGCACGGCCTCGCCACCGGCTGCTTGGACGTTGTGCACCCAGTTGGCGTCGTTACCGAGCATCGAGACCAGGTAGCGCTCGCCCTCGTAGTCGGCCATGACGAGAGGGAACTTGATGAGGCGGCCGCTAAGTCGGCCGCGCACCTCCAAGGTCACAAAGCGCTGCGGCCAAATTCCAGCCGAATTGATCGATGCGGAAACCCGGTTCATGGCCCGTGCCAGGCGGTTCGGACGACCGCCCCGGTACATCCGACGGCGGTAGTCATCGCGGCTGGGCATCTCCAGTTCCTTTCCCTCGGGTCCCACCAGCCTGCCTCACAACTGGGCAGGCCTATAACCGTCTCAGGAGAGATCGGGGAAAAAGATCTCAATCTCCCGGGCTGCCGACTCGGGACTGTCGGAGCCGTGGATCAAGTTCTCGGTCATCTCGACGGCGAGATCACCCCTGATCGTGCCCGGGGGCGCCTCGGCCGGGTTGGTGGGCCCCATCAAGGTGCGCACCACCTTCCATGTCCCCTCGGGTCCGGCGACGACTATGACCATGGCGGGGCTGCGGCAGATGAACTCGACAAGGTCGCCGTAAAAGGGCTTGCCGAGGTGCTCTGCGTAGTGCCGGCCCGCGGTGGCGGTGTCGATCGTGCGCAGCTCCGCCGCCACGATTCGAAGACCCTTCCGCTCGAGCCGGCTGATGATCTCCCCGATCAGACCGCGTTCGACGGCGTCGGGCTTGCAGATGACGAGGGTGCGCTCCACGGGCGGCGACCCTAATCGCCCCCGGGCTTGAGCGGCAATGTCGGCCGCGAGCCCGACCGGCCGCCTCAGCCCTCAAGAAAGCGCCGTACGCGCCGCGCCGACGACGTACAAAGAGCCCGTCACAAGCACGAGGTCGTCACGCTCGGCGAGCAAGAGGGCTCGCTCCAGCGCCTCGGCGGTCGTCTCTGCCTCCTCGGCCCGGATCCCGAGCGAGTCTGCCGCCTCCACGACACTCTCGGGCTCTTGGGCCCGCGGGGAGGGGGGTCGGCAGGCCACGACGACGTCGATGCGCGCGGGGCCGAGGGCGGACAACAACTGGGCCGGGTCGCGGCCGCGAAGACATCCCATGACGACAATCACCCGTCGCGCAGCCGCAAAGTCATCGTTCAGGGCCTTGCCGGCCGCGGCCGCCCCGGCGGGATTGTGGGCCCCGTCGAGCACGACGAGGGGGTGCCTGCGCAAGACCTCGAGGCGGCCTGGCACCCGTAAAGAGGCGAAGGCCCCGGCGACGACATCGGGGTCGACACTCGTGCCGAGCAAGCCCTGCACCGCCGCGAGCGCGGCCGCGGCGTTGTCCGCCTGGTGGGCGCCGTGCAAGGGCAGATGCACCTCGGAGAACTGCCCGAGCGGTGTCCAAAGGTCTACTAGGCGCCCTCCGACGGCAAGACGGTCGGACGAGCAGCCGAACTCGTAACCCCGCCTCCACACCGCACGTGCCCCGACGCTTTGCGCCTCCGTCTCGAAGATGGCCGCCACGGAGGGGTCCTCCTCGCCCAGAACGAGGAGGGAGCCGGGCTTTATGATCCCGGACTTCTCGGCCGCGATGGCTTCTCGTGTCGGGCCGAGGATCTGGGTGTGGTCGAGCTCGACGTTGGTGACCACGGCCACGTCGCCGTCGGCGACGTTGGTGGCGTCGTAGCGCCCGCCGAGGCCCACCTCGGAGACGACGACCTCGGCGGCCATGTCGGCGAACCAGGCGTAGGCGGCCGCGGTTACAAGCTCGAACCAGGTCGCTCGGATGCCAAGAAAGCGCTCGACCTCGGCAACCGTCCCGAGCACCTGGGCGAAGGACTCGTCAGATATCTCGACACCTTCGAACTCGAGCCTCTCGTTGATCCGCTCGAGGTGCGGGCTCGAGTACATGCCGACCGACAACCCGCAGGCCCGCAGGATGGCCGCTGTCATGCGCGAGGTCGAGCCCTTGCCGTTGGTCCCGGTCACGTGGACGACCGGGTAGGTGGTCTGCGGATCGCCGAGGGCGCCGAGGAGGGCGCGGATGCGCTTGAGGCTGGGCAGACCCAGGCTCCCCGCGCGGCCTGCCTCGATCGCCTCGAGATTGATGTGGCGGTCCAACCACGCCAGGGTCTCGCCGAAAGACGGACTCCCCCCGCCCGGCAGGGGCAATAAAGGCGGGTCGTCGGGGGAGCCAGTCTGGCGGTCGGACTGAGACACGCCTAAAGGTCGTCCAGGAGAGCTGGCCGGCTCAAGATGCCGCGCGACGCGGGCGCTCGGTCTTCTCCTGGCCGGTGCCGCGCGGCACCAGGCTGGGCGCGACACGCTGCAGCACGACGGACTTGTCGACCACGCAGCGCCCGATGTCCTCCCGGCTCGGGAGGTCGTACATGACCTCGAGGAGCACCTCTTCGAGAATGGCCCGTAGCCCACGGGCACCCGTGCCGCGCAGCATGGCCTGTTGGGCGACGGCCTCAAGGGCGTCTTCGGTCAACTCGAGCTCAACGTTGTCGAGCTCGAACACGCGATGGAACTGCTTGACGAGGGCGTTCTTCGGCTCGACGAGGATCCGCACGAGCGCCTCCTCGTCGAGGCTGCGGACCGCCCCGATGACAGGGAGGCGACCTACGAACTCTGGGATGAGACCGAACTTCAACAGGTCCTCGGGGAGGACCTGCATGAGAACCTCTCCCTCCTCCCGGTGCTTGGAGTGGCGCACGTCCGCGCGAAACCCGATGCCCGCCCGACCGATGCGGTTCTCGATGATCTTGTCCAAGCCGGCAAACGCGCCGCCGCAGACGAACAAGATGTTCGTCGTGTCGATCTGGATGAACTCTTGGTGCGGGTGCTTGCGGCCCCCCTGGGGCGGAACAGAGGCCGTCGTTCCCTCGAGGATCTTCAAAAGGGCCTGCTGGACACCTTCACCCGACACGTCCCTCGTGATCGAGGGGTTCTCGCTCTTGCGGGCGATCTTGTCGATCTCGTCGATGTAGATGATCCCGGTCTCCGCCTTTTTGACGTCGTAGTCGGCCGCCTGGATCAGCTTGAGAAGGATGTTCTCGACGTCCTCGCCGACATAGCCGGCCTCTGTGAGCGCCGTCGCGTCCGCGATGGCGAACGGCACGTTCAACATCCTCGCGAGCGTCTGGGCAAGCAGCGTCTTTCCGCATCCCGTCGGGCCGAGGAGCAAGATGTTCGACTTGGCTATCTCCACGTCGCCGTCGCGGTAAGCACCCGCCTGCACGCGCTTGTAGTGGTTGTACACCGCCACGGAGAGGATCTTCTTAGCCTGCTCCTGGCCCACGACGTAGTCGTTCAAAAAGTCGAAGATCTCCCTCGGCTTGGGCAGGTCCTCGAAGCGGACCTCGGTCGGCTCCGACAGCTCTTCTTCGATGATGTCGTTGCAAAGCTCTATGCACTCGTCGCATATGTAGACACCCGGTCCGGCTATCAGCTTTTTGACCTGCTTCTGCGACTTGCCGCAGAAGCTGCACTTGACTAGCTCTCCACCATCGCCGAACTTGGCCACATCGTCCCCCGGTGCTCAGGCTGCGCCGACGGCCGCCGCGAACCCGACGGCCTCCCTGCTCGTGATGACCTCGTCGATGATGCCGTACTGCTTGGCCTCCTCGGCGTCCATTATGAAGTCCCGGTCCGTATCTTTTTGCAGCCTCTCGGCGGACTGACCGGTGTCGGTGGCGAGCATTTGGTTGAGGAGGTCTCGCATTCTGAGGATCTCCTTGGCCTGCAGCTCGATGTCGCTCGCCTGCCCGCCGCCTCCGCCGTAGGGCTGATGAAGCAGGATCCGGGCGTGGGGGAGGGCGAACCGCTTGCCCTTGGTGCCTGCGGCGAGAAGCACGGCGGCCGCCGAGGCCGCCTGGCCGAAGCAGAAGGTCGACTTGTCGGGGCGCACGTACTTGAGGGTGTCGTAGATCGCGAACAGTGCGGTGATGTCGCCGCCGGGCGAGTTGATGTAGATGTTGATGTCCTTCTCGGGGTCCTCCGATTCGAGGAACAACATCTGGGCGCAGACGAGGTTTGCGATCGTGTCGTCTATCGGCGTGCCGATGAAGATGATCCGCTCGCGCAACAGCCTGGAGAACAGGTCATAGGCACGCTCGCCTCTCGGCGACTGCTCGACCACGGTGGGGACGAGGTAGTCATTGGCGGCCAAAGCTCAGTCCTCCTTGTCCTGTGACGAGTCGACCCCTTCTTCGTCGCCGGCTTCGGCGCCCACAACCTGTACCTGGGCAACACCGTCGTCGGCGGCGGCTTCCCCGCCGGTGGCGACCACACTTTCTTCCTCGGAACCCACAGCTTCGAGGAGCAACGTTCGATCCATCGGGGCCCCTTGCTCATCCACAAGGTCGACAGAGTCGGTCAACCAGGCGACCGCCTTGTCGTTCCTTACATCTGAGCGTAGCTGCTCGAGACCACCAGACCTTGCGAGGCGGGTGGCGAGCGAGCGCGCGTCCTGGTTGGTCTGGCGCGCGAGACGCTCTATCTCAGCGGCCAAGTCCTGATCCTCGACGGTGATCCCCTCCGCGTCCGCCAGTGCCCGCAAGGCTAGGTCGGCCCGGACCTGCGACACGGCCTGGCGCTCGAACTCGGCCGCGAGCTCCTCAGGGGCCTGACCAGATGCCTCGAGGTACTCGTCGATCGTCAGCCCACGCTCGCCAAGACGCCGGCTCAGGGCCTCCCGAGCTTGTTCGGCCGCACCGGCGACGAGCGTTGAAGGCATGTCCTCGACGACCAGCTCCGCCAGCGCCTCGACGGCACGTTCTCGTACGACGAGGCGCGCCTCGAGCTTCTTCAAGCTCGTCAGGCGGTTCGCGACGTCTTTGCGCAGCTCCTCAAGGGTGTCAAACTCCGAGGCGTCGGAGGCCCACGCGTCGTTCGCCTCGGGCAGCACCTTCTCCCGAACCTGCTTGACGAGGACCCGTAAGGAGCCGGCTCCTCCCTGCAGCTGCGGGGCCGCGACCTCGACGATGTCACCTGTCTTCTTGCCACGAAGCGCCTCGTCGACGCCTTCCCCAATGCCTCCGGTGCCGACCTCGTACACGAAGTCGTCGGCACTCAGCCCCTCGGCGGGCTTGCCGTCCCGGACGCCGTGAACATCGACCGTGACCAGATCACCGTCCCGGGCGGGACGCTCCACCTCGCTGAGCTGGGCAAACTGCTCCCGGAGCCTGTCAATACGCGCATCGATCTCGGCCTCGGTCGCTTCCAGGGCAGGGACCGTGACGACGAGGCCTTCGTAACCTGCGATGGAGACCTTGGGACGAACCTCCACGACCGCGTCAAAGGCGAGGGGCCCCTCCTCTTCGCCGGAGGTGATGTCGATCTCTGGAGCCGCGATCGTGTCCAGGTCCGCCTCCTCGACGGCTTGGGCGTAATAATCGGGCAGTGCGTGACGGATCACCTCGGCCCTTATGGCTTGGGGTCCGAGTCGAACCTCGAGGAGGCGCCGGGGCACCTTTCCCGGCCTGAAGCCCGGGACGCTCACCTCTTTCTGCAACCGGCGAAACGTGTCGTCGACTGCTTTTCTGAGCTCCTCCTCATCGACTTCTACGGTGAGCTTGACGCGGTTGCCCTCGAGGGCTTCAGAAGTGGATCGCATAGGTCGTGCGTCACTCTACCGGGCCTGCGCTAGGGCGCCCGCCACCGTCGCCCACGACTGTCCACCAAGCCCGCTCGCCGCTTCCTACAAGCGTGATGTCACCGCGGGACAGGCAACGGGACTGGCGCGCCTTCGGCGACGCGAGGTCGCCCCGTCTAGGTCATGTAAGTTTCAAGAAGTCAGCGGGGCGTAGCGCAGCTTGGCAGCGCGCCTGCTTTGGGAGCAGGAGGTCCCCGGTTCAAGTCCGGGCGCCCCGACGGTTGTGATCGGCACGAGAGACAAGCAGTCACGCCTGCCCGACAGGGCCGTTCCGCAGGTCGTGCGCCCGTCCCCGCGCTCCTGTCGTCATCGCCATGGTCGCGATGTAGCCTCGGCACTGTCCTGCGGGCGTAGCTCAATGGTAGAGCTCCAGCCTTCCAAGCTGGTCATGCCGGTTCGATCCCGGTCGCCCGCTCCAGTGTTCTCCCAGCTCACAGGTTGTGCCGCGCGCCGGGAGGGTCCCCGGGCTCGCCTTCGCCCAAGTTGCCGGGGCAATTCATCAGGTGGTAAAGCCAAACCGACCTGTCCCACAGCGTGGCCGGGTCAAGCCCGGCCGATCCCAACTCGACCTACAAACTGGCGTTGCTCGAGCGCCATAGGCAGGTCGCGTCTAGTTTCAGCGGTATGGCGAAGCTGCACCAGCCGCACCCAATGCCCCTTGCGCTCGACCCGGAGGAACAGGGTCGAGGCATTCCGACCCAAGAGGACGAGAGAATGTGGGTCATCGTCTGCCCCGACTGCGGGGACAACGGGGGCCCAGCCGACCAACTCCCCGAGAAACTACGAACTTTGCGCGGCCCTTACCCAGGCGTCGAGGCGGCCAGGAGAGCGGCGGCTGCTCATCAGCGCTCGGCTGGCCCGGCGCCGGAGACCAGCCACTAGCTCGGCCAGTCGCGCTAGGGCTGCATTTGCGCCGAACGATTCACCGGTTGGTCCCACCACCGGCACGCTGAGGCCACCGCAATAAGGGGGGCAGCCTGCTTGGCTCGGGGAGCGCTTCCCTGCCCTCCTCCGTGGCCTCGATGGCGCTGCGGCGGTCCTCGTGGCCTCAAGGTCGCCACCGACATCCGCGGCGCTCAAGCTAGATCTCGACGGCTCACCTGAGACGCTCCATTTGTGGCTTCTCCAGCGACTCAGTCGGTTCCACTCGGTGAGGCCGAGAAGTCCTGCGGCCATGTCTCGTTGGGGTCCGTGCCAACCAGGCGCACCAGTCCGAGGCCATCATGCGGCACGCAGGCGTACAAGACGAACGTCCGTCCGGCTCGCCAAGCCTCAGCCCAAGCAAGGACCTTGACGACGTCGGCACCGTTGACTTCGTACTCGTCGCTGGCTCCCCTGGGGTCATGGAAGTAGACGCGGTAAGACGGCTGGTCTACCCCCCATGTCTGATCACGAGGATCTACACGGCGTACTTTCACGTCCCCATCATGGCGAGCGCCACGGGCGAGGTGACGGCCACCGTCGCGGTACGACGATCTGGGGAGCTCGAACACGCGGCGAGGGTCACGGTGAGGGGTGTGCGCACATGTTCTGCCCCACCTAGGCCGGATGCTCAGCCGGTTCATCCGTCCTTCCCGGCCGGCGATTCCTCGCCTGCAAGCGGTGTCACCTCTCACCCACCCCGCCTCGACGACCACCAAGTAGGCAAGCCAGCAAAGCGGACACGCACCACGGGCTTACGACGAGAGCCCACATCGCAGGCGAAGAGAATTTGCCGAGGTGAGCCTCGCGTAGTTACTGGCGCGAGGGCGAGTGACGTGACAAAGTTGTTACGAGGTCGCATCGCTGCTAGAGGCCGATTTTGGTCCAGCAGCACGGCCCAACTTACAAGGGGAGAACGATGCGAAAAAGAAGCTGGATAGCCGCATTCATCTCAGTTCTGGCGGCCGTGACGATCATTGGCATCACCTGCGGCGCAAGCAGCTCGAGCGGCAGCCCGAGCAAGACCGCCACCAGCGCGAGCGGCCCCGGTACCGGCGTGGGCGAAAAGGACATCCTGCCGCCGGCGCCGCACACCAAGCCGGTCTACGGCGGCGAGCTCAAGATCGTGGGCTCGGGTGACGTCGATCACCTGGACACCTGCTGCGCGTACTACACGACGACTTATGAGGTGCTGCGCGCCGTCAGCCGCCAGCTCGTCTCCTATTCCTCGTTGCGCTCTACCCCCGCTCCCACGCAAGTCGTGCCGGACATGGCTACGTACTCCATCTCCCCCAACGGGCTCGTCTACACATTCCACGTCAAGCCCGGTGTTATGTGGGACGCTCCGAGCGGGCCGCGTCAGGTGACCTCTTCGGACGAGGTCCTTGGTCTCAAGCGGCTCTGCAACCCGGTCAGCCCAGCCCCGCCCTTGTCGTACTGGGAGAACAACATCGCCGGCATGCCGGCTTTCTGCACCGGCTTTCAGAAGATCAAGCTGCCGACCAGCCCTTCCGCCGAAGTCGCCGTCCTCAAGACCTACATCGACACTCACCAGATAAGTGGTCTCGCCACCCCGAACTCGTTGACCTTGCGGATCACCCTGCAGCACCCTGCGAGCAACTTCATCAACATCATGGCGCTGCCCATGAGCTCGCCCGCCCCCGTCGAGATTCTCAACTACCTGCCCTCTTCTGTGCAGGAGGAAGAGCACTTCATCTCAGACGGTCCGTACACGATCACCCGCTACACGCCGAACGTCGGATTCACCCTCGTGAGGAACCCGGCCTGGAAGCAGAGCACGGACTCGTTGCGCCACCAGTACGTGGATGGCATCACCATCACAGAGGGTGAGAACCCCACCATCATCCAAGAACAGCTCGAGACGGGCACGGCTGACTTGGAGTGGGACACGACAGTTCCCACCGCCGATGTCGAGTCTTTGACCTCGTCTCCCCAGTATCTGCAGGCCTACGTCGGCGGGGTCTACTACCTCGTGTTCAACATGGACAGCAAGGCAAGTGGCGGTGCCCTGCAAAAGGCTGCAGTCCGCGAAGCGCTCCAGTACTGCGTGAACAAGCGGCACATCGTTCAAGAAAGTGGTGGGCCGGGCGTCAACGTCGCCTCCAACCAGATCCTTCCCCCACAGATCACCGGTTTTCGCGCCATCAACCCGTACCCGAGCGCGAGCGACGAAGGGAACCCGGCCAAGTGCAGGGCGATGCTGAAGAAAGCCGGTTACCCGAACGGCATCAAGCTCAGCCTCGTCTACCCGAACAATGCTCCGTTCTCGGAGCAGGCAGCGGCGCTGCAGTCCGACTTCGCCGCCGGTGGAGTAACTGTGAGCTTCAACGAACAGCCGTCTGAGGGCGGGTACTTCGACTACATCGAGACGCCGAGCAACAAGGCCCACTGGGACCTCGCCATTGGACTGTGGTTCCCGGACTGGGACGGCAACGGTGCCCAATCTTTCTTCGGTCCCTTGCTCGACGGCGCCCTGTATGGGAACGGCTCGACCGACTACGGCGATTACAACGACCCGACGGTCAACGCCGGCATCACCGCCGCCCTGCAGGCCCCGACCGTGGCAGCAGCGTCGAAGGACTGGGCCGCGCTCGACGACTACATCATGACGAAGAACCCCG
Source organism: uncultured Acidimicrobiaceae bacterium (assembly GCA_963779425.1). Classification (GTDB taxonomy): domain Bacteria; phylum Actinomycetota; class Acidimicrobiia; order Acidimicrobiales; family Bog-793; genus Fen-455. The sequence goes on along the minus strand of CAVZYD010000007.1, from coordinate 544,673 downwards.
CCTGGGTCCCGCTCGTTTACCTGGCGGAGCCTGACTTCCTCGGAAAGAATGTCGTGGGCGCCGTCTTCAACGGCTTCCTCGGGTACGTGGACATCACGAATCTTTGGTTGAAGAACGGCTGACGAACTGAGCTCCGCTCGACACGTCTAAGGTTCGGCGCCCTGACCCGGTTCGGTCGGGACCGTTTGGGTGAGCGCGCTCGAAAGGACCGGCGACACCGCTAAAGGAGACCAGAACGTGGCCTTGCTGGACGTCAGGGACCTGCGCGTGTCCTTCGCGACCGACGACGGGATAGTTGAGGCCGTCCAGGGACTGTCGTTCTCGGTCGAGCGCGGGCAGACACTCGGCATCGTCGGCGAGTCAGGTTCCGGCAAATCTGTCGCCACACAGGCGATCCTCGGACTCAGCCCGGCCGCGCAGGTCAGCGGCTGGGCCGAGTTCGAGGGCAGAGACCTTCTCACTTTGAAAGAAGATCAGATGCGCGCCATCCGCGGGGCCCGCATCTCGATGATCTTCCAAGATCCCCTTACCAGCCTCCACCCGCTCTACCGGGTCGGGCGTCAGATAGCCGAGGCGATCGAGGCTCACGAAGCGATCAGCAAGCGCGAGGCCGAGCACAGGGCCGTCGAACTGCTCGAGACGGTTGGCATCCCCCATCCGGGGCGTCGCGCCCGCGACTTTCCCCACCAGTTCTCAGGCGGAATGCGCCAGCGCGTGATGATCGCCATGGCAATCGCGCTGCGGCCGGCTCTCATCATCGCCGACGAGCCCACGACGGCTCTCGATGTGACCGTGCAGGCGCAGATACTCGAGCTCCTCTCGAAGCTGCAAACCGAGTTCAACACCGCCATCATCCTCATCACTCACGATCTCGGTGTTGTCGCAGACTTCGCCAAAGAGGTCGTCGTCATGTATGCGGGCCGGGCGATGGAGCGCGCCAGTGTCCAGGCCACCTTCACCGAGCCGCACCACCCGTACACACAGGGACTGCTCGAGTCGATCCCCATCTACGCTTCGCGGGCAGAAAGGCTGCAGCCGATCAAGGGCAACCCGCCCTCTTCGCTGAGACGCGCCACCACCTGTCCGTTCGCCCCCCGCTGCCCGTACGTGCGCAGCGAGTGCCTCGTCGAGCCGCCACCTTTGCGATCCGTAGGGCACTCCCCCGGCCACCTTTCGGCCTGCGTGCTGGCTCCGGATCGTGTCGGTACGACTGCCGGCCTTTCTGTCCGAGAGCCGGCAGCGGTAGGTTCCGCCTCAGCGGCGGGCGCGGCGGACGACGTCCTTCTCGAGCTCGAAGATGTCGTGAAGCACTTCCCCGTCAAGGGCGGGGCCTTCGCCGGTCACAGCGGTGCCAAGGTGCGCGCCGTCGACGGAGTGAGCCTGCAGGTGCACAAGGGCGAAACGCTGGGGCTCGTCGGCGAGAGCGGGTGCGGCAAGTCCACGCTCGCTCGCCTCATGACCTCACTTTTGCCTGTCACCTCCGGCCGCGTCCTTTTCCTCTCCAAAGACTTGACCGCTCTCCGCCGCAGCGGCATGCGCCCGCTGCGAAGGCAGCTGCAGATGGTGTTCCAGGACCCGTACGGCTCACTCAATCCCCGCCGGCGCGTCGGCTCCATCCTCGGCGACCCTTTTGCGGTCCACAATGTGTCCTCGGGGGCCGAGCGCAAGCAAAAGGTGCAAGAGCTCATGGAGATGGTCGGGCTCGCCCCGGAGCATTTCAACCGGTTTCCGGCGGAGTTCTCCGGCGGCCAGCGCCAGCGCATCGGCATCGCACGAGCCCTCGCTTTGAAACCCACGCTGATCGTCTGCGACGAACCGGTGTCCGCCTTGGACGTCTCGATCCAGGCTCAGATCGTCAACTTGTTGGAGGACCTGCAAAAAGAGTTCGACCTCACCCTCGTTTTCATCGCCCACGACCTCTCGGTCGTGCGGCACGTGAGCGACCGGGTGGCCGTGATGTATCTGGGTCGCATCGCCGAGATCGGGCCGGTCGATGCGATATACAGACGGGCTCGCCATCCCTACACGGCTTCATTGCTCTCGGCCGTGCCCCTGCCCGAGGTGGGCCTTATAGGCAAGCGTCGAGAGCGCGTCCTGCTCGCGGGCGGGGTGCCGTCCCCCGTCAACCCGCCCTCAGGATGCCGTTTCCATCCGCGCTGTCCCAAGGCCCAGGAGATCTGTGCCCAAGAAGAGCCGGGCCTGCGCCACGTGGCGGGCGATCCAGAAGCGAGGCTCGTCGCCTGCCACTTCCCGGTCGCGGCCGGCGACACCTTGGCAGCCGCCGCCTGGGAGCAATGGGGCGATGCCGAGGTCCCCGCTTCGAAAGAGCTCACGGTGCAGTCATGAGCGTGAACCCGGCCGAGATGCTGAGTGGAGTCGATCCCAACTCTCCTCTCGAAGACGCCGAGCTGGCGGTCGAGGGACGCACCCCGCTCAGGTTGGCCTGGAGGCGGTTGCGTCGAGACAAGGTCAGCATGGTCGCTCTCGGCTTCGTCATTTTCATCTGCCTCGTCGCCCTGTTCGCCCCCGTGCTCACGGCGCTCATCGGTCACGGGCCGAACACCCAGTACTCCAACACCGGGCTCTCCATCTACGGCCACCCGGTCGGCCCATCGCGGGCTTTCCTCCTCGGCACCGACGACCTCGGCCGCGACGTGCTCTCGAGGCTCATCTACGGCGCCCGCGTCTCGCTCGAGGTGGGGGTGGGGGCCACGGCGATGGCCCTTGTCCTCGGGCTCGCCTTCGGTCTTGTCTCGGGCTACTACGGCGGCCCCGTCGACGCCTTGATCGCACGGTTCATGGACATAATGCTCGCCTTCCCCGTGCTGCTCTTCGCGCTGGCGCTCGTGGCGCGTTTTGGGGCGAGCCTCACCCTCATCATCTTGGTGGTGGCCTTTTTCCAGTGGCCCCTCATCGGGCGGCTCGTCCGGGGCCAGGTGATAAGCCTGCGCGAGCGCGAGTTCGTCGAAGCCGCTCGAGCCGTCGGCGCGAGCGACCTACGGATCATGCTCGTCGAGATCGTGCCGAACCTCATCGCCCTGGCCGTCGTCTACGCGACCCTTCTCATCCCGGTCAACATCGTCTTGGAAGCGACGTTGTCCTACCTCGGGCTCGGCATCCAGCAGCCCACGGCGTCCTGGGGCAACATGATCTCCGAAGCACAAAACGGCGACCTTTACACCATTGCCTGGTGGGTGCTGGTCTTCCCCTGTGTGGCGCTGTTTTTGACGACGCTTGCCTTCAACCTGTTCGGAGACGGCCTGCGCGACGCCCTCGACCCGCGCCACGGCCGGTCCAACCTGACGGGCACGGTGCAAGAGTGATCTTCGGGTTCATACTGAGGCGGCTCACGTACCTAGTCCTCGTCGTCCTTTTCATCACCTTGGCGACCTACTTCATCTTCTTCGCCGGCAACGCCGGGGACCTTGCCGCCCGGTTCGCCGGTCACGCGGCTGGCCCACAAGCCATCGCCGACACCGAGATCCGCCTCGGTCTCAACCACGGATTCTGGTACCAGTACTGGCACTACCTCGTCGGGCTGGCACACGGGAGCTTCGGTCTCGACTTCCAGAACCAGCTCCCGGTGGTCTCCGAGATCGCCCGGGCCTTTCCCGTGACAGCCTCTTTGGTCGTCGGAGCCGCGGTTTTGTGGCTTCTCATCGGCATTCCGATCGGCATCATGTCGGCCGTTCACCCGCACACCAAGCGCGACCGGGCGGGAACCCTGTTCGCCCTCACGTTCTTGTCGATGCCAACCTTCGTGCTCGGCGTGCTCGCCTTGCTCGTGCTGTATTTCTACCTGACCGAGGCGGGATTGCACTGGTTCCCCGCCTCGGGCTACGTCGGGCTCACCCAGAACCCGGCGCAGTGGTTCGTCCACCTGATCCTGCCCTGGTTCACGCTCGCGCTCGTGCAAGCCGCCGTCTACACGCGCCTCATCCGCAGCTCCCTGCTCGACACCTTGGGCGAGGACTACATACGCACGGCGCGGGCCAAGGGCCTCTCCCGCAGGGTCGTCATCTACAAGCACGGCCTCCGCGCCGCGTTGACCCCGATCACCACTCAGCTCGGCATCGACGTCGGCACGCTTTTGGCCGGGGCGGTCGTAACCGAGCGCGTCTTCGGTCTCACCGGCCTCGGGGAACTCTCGCTCTCTGCTCTGTTCAACGGCAACCTTCCCGTGGTCGCTGCGGTCGTCCTCCTCGCCGCGGTCTTCATCGTCGTCATGAACACCATCGTCGACATTGTCTATGCCTTGCTCGACCCGCGAGTACGCGTGCGCTGAGCCTCGCCGAGGCTGTACGAACGCCGGCCCGGGCATCGAAAGGCTCGGGAAACGCCTTCTGCGAGCTTTCGCGCCTGCGACCTTTTCCGGAAATCCCTTGTTGAAACCACCGCATCGGCGTACCGTCGACCCAAGGGGGACCTTCAGACACGAAGGTGACACCAAGGGGGGAACAACCGATGAGCGTTCGAGGACACGTGCGTGGCCGACTTGGGCTGGTCGCAGCGGTGGTGGCGGCCTTCGGGCTCGCGAGTGGCGCCGTCGGCGCCGTGCAGGTCGCCGGGGCTAGCGGGCCGCTCGCATCCACGGCACCGGCTGGTCCTCCCCGTGACTGCTCGGCGACTCCCTACCCGGGGGTGGACCTCGCCGACTGCGTTTTCGCGGGAATCAACCTGACCGGAGCCAACCTGACCGGGGCAAACCTCGCCGGCGCTAATCTGTTCGACGTCGATTTGACCGGGGCCAACCTGACCGGGGCAGACCTCGCCGGGGCCAACTTGACCGACGCCAAGACCGACGCCAACCTGACCGGGGCCAACCTGACCGGGGCCACCTTGACGGGGGCCACCTTGACGGGGGCCACCTTGACCGGGGCCATGCTGAACGGGGCCACCTTGACAAGTGTTTCCACGGGAGCGATCAGCGGAAGGCCGTCTGCGCTCCCGTCGGGTTGGAGCCTGTTCAAGGGTTATCTGGTCGGGCCTGACGCTGACCTGGCCGGGGCCAACCTCACCGGCGACCATCTGAGCGGCGCAGACCTCACGAACGCGAACCTGACAGGCGTTGACCTGGCCAATGCGAAGCTGACCGGGGTGGACTTCGTAGACGCCTATTTGATCGGCGCCGACCTTTTCCACGTCGACCTGTCCTCGGTGGACCTCTCTGGCGCCAACCTCACGGGAGCCGATCTCGCCTCTGCCGACCTCAAGGGCGCCGATCTCGCCGGTGCCAACGTCGCCGGCTCCGACATGATCGGCGCGGTCTTGACAAGAGCCAACCTGACCGGAGTTCCGCTCTACGACGCCGTACTCAACAACGCCAACTTGACGCGGGCCAACCTGACCAACGCTCGACTCACCTACGCCGTTTTGACCGGGGCGGTCCTGACCGACACCACTTGGTCGAACACCATCTGCCCAGATGGCACCAACAGCAATCGGGACGGGGCCACGTGCGCCCACAACTTAAGCTGAGCGCCCGTCGACGTGCCGCGAGAAGGCATCTTCGGGTCGGGACCGGGACGCTGCCCGTAGGTAGGACGCGTACGGGGCCTCTTCCAACTGTTCGAATGAGCCAATCGCGGATCCAACAGGCTCGCTGCGGCAGAACTTGTCAGAAGGGCGTACAACGTCCCACGAGGGGAAGTTGCCTGAGGAACTCTGTCCTAGGGAGCGAGGCTCCTGTCGCGCAATCGGCATGCCATGCGGCGGAAATTGCTGATCGCCTCTTCCTCGTCGATACCCACCACCACCCTGTCGTCAAGGACGACCTTTCCCCCCACGATGGTGTATCTCACGTCGTCGGCACGGCAGGAATAGACGAGCGCTGCCATGACGTCGTACACGGGCTGTACATGCGCTCCGCTGAGGTCGACGACTATGAGGTCGGCCGCCAAGTCGGGCGCCAGTCGCCCCACCTCGGGACGCTGCATCGCGTCGGCGGAGCCAGTCGTGGCCAGCTCCAACAGCTCCCTGGTGGTGAGAAAGCGGGGATCACCAGTCCGCTGCTTGTGAACCAGGCCGGCGAACTTCATTTCCTGGAACATGTCGATGGTGTTGTGCGAAGCTGGCCCGTCGGTCGCGAGGCCGACTCGCACGCCCGCGACACCTAGCTCAGCCAGGGGAAGGGTGCCCGAGCAGAGCTTGGCGTTGCTTACAGGGCACGTCGCTATCCGTGCATCGCGTGCGGCCAAGATCGCGATGTCCAGGTCGTCGAGCTGGGTGCAGTGGGCACAGGTGACGTCTGGGCCGAGAAACCCCAACGATTCCAGCCATCTCACGGGAGTGGTGCCGTAATGTTCGGCTACGTAGGCGACCTCCTGCAGACCCTCCGCGACGTGCGTGTGAATTGGCACGCCGAGGTCGTTCGCAACCTGGCGAACTGCGCGCAACATGTCTGCTCCGCACGAATAAGGGGCATGCGGCGCCAACCCGAGTCGAACGCGCCCTTCTTTGCTGTTGGGCACTGACGCGAGGATCTCGCCAAAACGGCCGATTGTCGCCCAGGACCAGTCGGCGATCGATTCGTAGATCCCTTGGTCGGCAAGTCCGTAGGCGAGAGTCGCCCGCAACGGCAACACCTCGAGCGCCTTGATCTCTGGTTCGACGGCATAGGCGTCAAAATGCTCATTGAAACAAGTGATGCCTGCTCGCGACATCTCGACGAGGCCGACCAGGCTGGCCCAATAAAGAGTCTCGTCGTCGAAGTTCCTCTTGAGCCGCCACATGGAGGCCAGCCACTCGAACAGCAGGACGTCCTCATCGAGCCCTCTGAGAAGCATGTTCGAACCGACATGTGTGTGAGCGTTGACGAAGCCCGGCATTATGACTCCCCCGCCGGCGTCGATAGTGCGCCGTCCGACTGGTTCCGCCCCCTCACCCTTCTTGCCGACGGAGACGATCAGACCGCCGTCTATGGCCACGACTCCGTCATCGATGGGCTGTTCGCCACACATCGGCAGCACAGTCCCACCGGCGACAACAAGGTCGACCTTCCGGCTCGGCTCCATCTGAGTCACGATCTCCTGTGGCCTTGGGTCGTCCGAATCTCACAGGCCCTGCGCGGCAAGTATTACGCGAACGTCGCGACCTCGCCGGCGCAGTGTCGACTGGATCCGGTGCCGCCATGACCCCCCTGACTGTCGCAGATGGCCTGATTGCCGGTGCGAAATGGCGTGGCCGCAGTCCAGCGAACTGGGCTACCCGGTCCACGAACGCCTCGGTTTAGGAACAGCGAAGGAATGCTTGTGCTGGCTCTCGGCAATGGCAACTGACACAAGGTCCGCGAAGTCCGGCGCAGGACGTCGTGCTGTGACCAAGCCCTGCTGACTGCCGAAAGCTAGCGCCATAGGCGACCGATGGGGCGCAGCCTGTCGCCATGACTCGTCGCTTTCGGGTCGTCCGCGTCACCCCTTCTCCGCGCGGCCCTGCCTTTCCTCGCCCGTGGCGAAGAATCCGTCCAGATAATCCGTCGGAGAAAGCCTTGACTCTCGAACGAGCGAGAACACCTCCGACCCGCTCACGGGCGGATCGGGCTCAGCCAGAAGGCAAGCCTGGGCCAGACCGACGTATTTGACGCCGTTGGCGCGGGCGTAACCTTCCGCTTCTTTCTCTGCCAAGGCGATGGCATGGTGGAAGTTCTCCGCCTGCCAGAGGGTCAGTCGCTCCTCGTAGAGTGATCCGCCGTCGGAAGGTGTCTGGAAAATGCACCGAACCGTGAACCAGCGCGGTTCGACAGAAGGTTCGGACACACCCAGAGGTTAGGACCCCGCCGCGGCGCTGAAGGCCCTTTTGACCCGCGAGCCAACTCTGTAGTGTTGGAACGCGAGGCACCTGCCGCGGGCCTTCGGCGCCTGTAACGGCTGATGGTGCCGGCGAAGGAGGTCACGTGGCTAAGTACTTCGTCCAGGTGGGCTATACCGCAGAGGCGTGGGCCGCCATGAGCCGTGGGCCGCAGAGGGTGGTCGAACGGGTGCAGTCGTCGGCAGAGGCGCTCGGCGGTTCAATCGAGAGCCTCTTTTTCTGCTTTGGCGACTACGACCTCGTAGGAATCGTCGAGTTCCCAGACAGCCGTGGCGTCGCGGCATGGTCCATGGCAGTCAGCAGCGGAGGCGACGTGCGCGCCTTCAAGACGACGACACTGCTTTCCATCGAAGAGGGCCTGCACGCCCTCGGTCGGGCGGCGCACGTCACCGGCGCGGCGCAGTAGTTCACCCGCAGCCTGACCGACCCTGACGCGACAGCCAACAGCTCTCGGGCTTGGCAGGCAAGACCCGTCCGGCCCGGGCCGCTAGGAAGGGCCGGACGGCGGGCTCAGCGCGACCTCAGCCGGTTAAGTTTTCTGAACACAGTCTGACGAGGCCGAGGAGCTGACCGGATGCGCATCTTGTTCATCGGTGGGACCGGCCTTATCAGCTCGGCATGCTCGGAGGCGACCGTGGCAGCCGGTCACGAGCTGTGGCTTTTGAACCGGGGCCGCTCGAAGCTGCCGACCGTCGTCGCCGCCGACCACGTGCTGAGGGCTGACGCAGCCGATGAGCTACAGGTCAGAGCTGTCATCAACGGCCTCGAGTTCGATGTCGTGGTCCAATGGGTGGGTTACCAACCCGAACATGTGGGCCAGGACGTCCGCGTCTTTGCCGGCTGTGGGCAATACGTGTTCATCAGCTCGGCCTCGGTGTACGAAAAGCCCCCGTCGCACTGGATGATCACCGAGTCGACACCCACGGTGAACCCCTATTGGAAGTACTCGAGAGACAAGATTGCCTGCGAGGAGCTGCTGCGGCGCGCCCACGCGGAGAGCCGATTCCCGATGACCGTCGTCAGGCCGTCATTGACCTACGGTCTCTCACAGATCCCGGTCGCGGTCGGGAGCTGGGACAAGCCGTACACGATCCTCGAGCGGATGCGGCGGGGAGCAAGGATCATCGTCCCCGGGGACGGGACCAGCATCTGGACTTTGACCCACAACAGCGACTTCGCCAAGGGATTGCTGGGGCTTTTCGGGCATCCCGGCGCCATCGGCGAGGCTTTCCACATAACCTCGCAGGAGGCCCTCACCTGGAACCAGATCTACGCTTTGGTCGCCGAGGCGGCGGGCGTCGAGGCGAACGTCCTGCACGTGCCGAGCGACGGGATCGTGGCATCCGACCCGGACGAAGAAGGCAGTCTCTGGGGCGACAAGGCCCACAGCGCCGTTTTCGACAACGCCAAGCTCCGCGCCCTCGTGCCCGAGTTCAAGGCCACGGTCCCGTTCGCGACAGGTATCAGGCAGACGGTCGCCTGGTTCGACGCCGATCCGGCCCGCCAGGAGATCGACCACGGCGCGAACGCGCGCTGGGACCGTCTGGCGCGCCTTTACGAAGAGGCCCTCGTCCGGGCCGTGGGCTAGTCCGGCCCCTCCCGCCGACCAAGATGTCCCGGATGCTCATCGTCGCGACATGGTCGTGATCCCGCTCGAACAGTTCGAGGTGCTGGTGGCCGACGCTCTCGACGGAATACCGGCTGAGCTCGGCGCGGCCATGGAGAACCTCGCCGTCATCGTGGACGACCAAAGCCCGCCTGGACGCTTGCTCGGTCTCTACGAGGGTGTCCCGCTGACGAGCAGAGGCGCTCACTACTCCGCCACCACGCCGGACCGCATCACGATCTTCATGGCCACGATTTGTGAGGCATGCCGGAGCGAGCAGGACGTGGTCGAAATGGTCCGCCGGGTCGTCATCCACGAAGTCGGGCACCACTTCGGCATCGATGACAAGCGGCTCGAGGAACTGGGCTGGGGATGAGCCGGAGGAAATGGCGCTAAGGACTTGAGCGATAATGCCCTATGGACGATCGCAACGTGCTGGGTGGGGAGCTGGAGCCTTGCGGCATCGACCCTCTCACCGGTTTTTACCGAGACGGGTGCTGCAAGACGGGACCTGACGACCTGGGCAGCCACACGATATGCGCCGTGGTCACCGCTGAATTCCTCGAGCACCAGCTTTCCATCGGCAACGATCTCACCACTGCGATGCCTCAGTACCGCTTTCCCGGCCTCGTGCCCGGAGACAGATGGTGTGTCACAGCAGCCAACTGGCTGCGGGCCCACTACGACGGCGCCGCCGCCTACGTGGTGCTGGCCTCGACCCATGAGCGGGCGCTCGAGATCGTGCCCTTGGAGATTCTCCAATCCCACGCCGTCGACGTCCCGGAAAGCCCCACCGGCCTAGAAGGCTGAGAGAAAGCGGAGCGAGCAACCCGTCGGCCGGGCGGGGGCCAATCAAGAGTTGACTTTCTCCTAGATTGGAATCATTCTAAGTTCAGTGGCATCGCCATCTGATCTGCGAAACGAACTGGAATCGGTCAAGCTCCGCGTCACCGCCCAACGATTGGCCGTCCTTGCCGTGTTGCGCCAGGGCGGCCACCATCTACGCGCTGACGAGATCATCGACTTGACCCACGCCCGTCTCCACACCGTGTCCACCCAAGCTGTCTATTCCGCCCTGTCCGCTCTATGCGACGCGGGCCTGGTCCGGCGAATCGAGCCGGCGGGGAGCGCCGCTTTGTACGAGACTCGCGTGGCGGACAACCACCACCACGTCGTCTGTCGCACATGTGGGGCCGTCGCCGACGTCAACTGCGTCGTGGGCGCGGCCCCGTGCCTGGCGGCCTCTTCGACGGACGGCTTCGCGATCGACGAGGCCGAGGTCACCTTCTGGGGACATTGCTCCAAATGCCAGCGGGGAGTCGCAGCTCGCCACCGCAAAGACCGAGTCAAAAGAAAAGGAGACTGACCATGCCCGCTAATCGCATCCTCACCACCGAGTCAGGTGCCCCCGTCGCGGACAACCAAAGGTCGCAAACCGCCGGGCCTGACGGACCGGTCCTGATGCAGGACCAGCATCTCATCGAGAAGCTGGCGCGGTTCAATCGCGAACGCATCCCCGAACGCGTCGTACACGCCCGTGGCTCGGGAGCCCACGGTCACTTCGAAGTGACGACCGACGTCTCTCGATGGACGAGGGCGCGGTTTCTGTCCGAGGTCGGGAAAAGGACCGAGGTGTTCGTGAGGTTCTCCACCGTGGCAGGTAGCCGGGGGGCACCCGAGGCCGTGCGTGACCCGCGGGGTTTCGCCGTCAAGTTCTACACAGAGGACGGCAACTACGATCTGACCGGGAACAACACCCCGATCTTTTTCATCCGTGACCCCCTCAAGTTCCCCGACTTCATCCACTCGCAAAAGCCCGATCCCTACACGAACCGTCAAGAGCCGGACAACGTGTGGGACTTCTTCTCCCATTCGCCCGAGGCCACCCACATGTTCACGTGGCTCTTCGGCGACCGCGGCATCCCGGCCAGCTACCGGCACATGAACGGCTACGGCTCGCACACCTTCCAGTGGGTCAACGCCGCCCGCGAGCAGTTCTTCGTCAAGTACCACTTCATGACCGACCAGGGCATCAAGTGCCTGAGCACCGACGAGGCGGCTCGCCTCGCCGGGTCGAACCCGGAGTCCCACACGGCCGATTTGATGGAGGCCATCGACCGCGACGAGCACCCGAGCTGGACTCTCAAGATTCAGGTCATGCCGGCCGCACAGGCGCCGGCATACAGGGTCAATCCCTTCGACCTCACCAAGGTGTGGCTGCACAGCGACTATCCCCTCATCGAAGTCGGCAAGATGGTGCTCGACCGCAATCCGGACAACTATTTCGCCGAGGTCGAGCAGGCCGCCTTCGACCCTGCCCACTTCGTGCCGGGCATCGGACCCTCGCCGGACAAGATGCTCCAGGGCAGGCTCTTTGCCTACGGCGACGCCCACCGTTACCGCCTCGGCATCAATCACACCCAGCTCCCGATAAACCGGCCCCACGCCACGAAGGCGGACAACTACGGGCGCGACGGGGCGATGCGCTTCGACGCCAGCTATGGGCGCGAGAAGAACTACGAGCCGAACAGCTTCGGCGGTCCGGCCGAGACCGGCGAGAGCCTCTACGGTTCCCTGGGCGGCGGCGCCTCCGGCAGCTACGGCTGGGACCAGCACGACGGTGACGACTTCTCCCAGGCCGGCTCCCTCTACCGCTTGATACCTGAAGACGCCAAGTCACGTCTCGTCGACAACATCGCCGCCGGCCTTGCTCAGGTCTCCCGAGACGACATCGTCGAGCGGTCTCTCGCGAGCTTCCACCAAGCCGACCCCGACTACGGAGCTCGGCTCGAGACAGCCCTCAAGGAGCGCCGCGCCTGACCGCTCGGCCATCGGGTCGCTAGGGGCCATCGGGTCGCGAATGGAGCCGACTTGTAGGATCTCGCCATGGATCTACGGGTGTTCACAGAGCCACAGCAAGGTACGACCTTCTCCGCCCTGGCGACGTTTGCCGAGCGTTCAGAGCAGCTGGGTTTCGACGGCTTTTTCCGCTCGGACCATTACCACTTGATCGGAGACGCCGCCCCGAAGCCGAGTGTGAGCGACGCCTGGGTCACCCTCGGGGCCCTCGCCACAAAGACGAGCACCATCCGCCTCGGGACCTTGATGACCTCTGCCACCTTCCGCCTGCCCGGACCGCTCGCCGTGACGGTGTCCCAGGTTGACCAGATGAGCGCTGGGCGCGTGGAGCTCGGGATAGGCGCCGGCTGGTTCGAGCGCGAGCACCGAGCCTTCGCCATCCCCTTTCCGAGGGTCAAGGAGCGCTTCGATCGTCTCGAGGAGCAGCTCGAGATCATTGAGGGGCTTTGGGCCACTGGCGAAGGAGAGTTCTTTGACTACGCGGGCCGGTACTACCGCCTCGAGCACTGCCCAATGGTCTTCCGCCCGGTACAAGAGCCGCACCCTCCGGTCATCATCGGTGGCCACGGCCCGAGGCGCACTCCGGCGTTGGCGGCTCGCTTCGCTTCTGAGTTCAACATGTCAGGAGGGAACTTCAAAGACGTGGTCGAACAGTTCGCCCGCGTCGTCGCCGCCTGCCGGGACATCGGGCGTGACCCCGCCTCGCTCACGAGGTCGCTGTGGATGACCACGTGCATCGGTCGCGACGAGGCAGAGTTCGCCCGGCGGGCTGCCGTCATCGGCCGTGAGCCCGATGAGCTCAAACAGCACGGGATAGCAGGGCTTCCGGCACAAGCCTTGGCGGCGCTCAACGAGTGCCGCCAAGCCGGTGCAAGCCGCGTCTACCTGCAGTTCTTGGACCTGGAGGACCTCGCCCACCTTGAGCTCGCGGCCGAGGTGCTCGGCTCGGCCGACTGAGCGCGTCGAAAGCGGTCCACCCCTCACGCCCCGAGCCGGCGCCGCGCCCGCTCGGCGAGCTCGGCGCTTTGTGCCACGGCCAGGGCAGTCCGAGGGAGGCGGTCGTCCCCGGGTTGTTGTCCCAGATTGATCGTCACGAGAGTGCCGGCCGCTTCGCAGGCTGCCGCGGCCAGCAAAGCGGCCGTCACGGCGTCGCCGAGTAGGTTCGCTTTCCCGCCCTCGGCGATGCGGGCGGCAATGGCCGCCACATCGGCGCCGATCTCCGCCAGCTCCGTCGGCACCTCGGCTGCTTCGGACAGCGCCGCTGCCACCCGTCCGAGCCGCTCTTCAGCGTCAGTCTCCCTGTAACGCAGGGCTGAGATGACCTCGCCGTAGGCGGCGGCGTCGGCCTGGCTGAGGGCGGCGGCGCGGTCGCGCAGCTGTTCGGCTCTTTGCACGAGCTCGGTGGCATCCTCGAGCTGTGTCGCAGAAAGCCGCCCCGCCATGACGCACAGCCCGGCCGCCATGGCGAGCGCCATGGCCACGACAGATCCGCCGGCGGGCGCCGGCTCGTCCGCCGAAACGAGCTCGAGGAAGCTCGCGAGCGATGACTTGAGGTAAGCCCGTTCCCTAGCTGAGTCCGACAATCTCGCCGTTCTCGTCGATGTCGATGATCTCCGCGGCAGGGTGAGTTGACAGTCCCGGCATCGTGCTCATGTCGCCGCAGATGAGGTACACAAAGCCGGCGCCAACGGAGGCCCGCGCCTCGCGCACCGGCATGCGCCATCCCGTCGGCGCCCCTTTGAGGGTCGGGTCCGAGGAGAGCGACAGGTGCGTCTTGGCGATGATCACGGGCATGTTGCCGAAGCCGATCTTCTCGTAGGAGTCGATCTGGCGGTTCGCGGCAGGCAAGTAGTCGACCCCGTCGGCGCCGTAGATCTTTCTTGCCACGGTCTCGATCTTCTCGCGCAGCGACGCCTCATTGGGGTAGAGCAAGCGGAAGTCGCTCGGCTCGTCGGCCGCTTCCACCACTGCCTGGGCGAGCTCGGTGGCACCCTTGCCGCCGTCGGCGAAGTTGGTGCACACCGCCGCACGCACGCCCATGGAGGCGGCGATCTCGCGGACTGCCTCGTGCTCGGAGGGGAAGTCACCCGGGAAGGCGTTGATGGCAACGACGGGGCTCACACCGAAGACCTGGATGTTCTCGATCTGCTTGCGCAGGTTGGCGCCGCCCAGATGGACCTCCTCCGGGTTCTCCTCCAAGATGGCCGGGGGCAGCGGGCGCCCGGCCGCGACCTTGTGCCGCCCCGAGTGGACCTTGAGGGCCCGAACCGTGGCGACAACGACGGCCGCGTCAGGCTTGAGCCCAGATGCGCGGCACTTTATGTCGAAGAAGCGCTCCGCTCCCATGTCGGCGCCGAAGCCTGCCTCGGTGAGGAGGAAGTCGCCGGTGTGGATCCCAATCATGTCGCCAACGATTGACGAGTTGCCGTGGGCGATGTTGCCGAACGGGCCGGCGTGCACGATCACAGGGGTGTTCTCGATCGTCTGGAGAAGATTGGGCTTGATGGCCTCGCGCATGATCACCGCCATCGCCCCGGCACCCTTCATGTCCTCGGCGGTCACCGGCTCGCCGTCGTCGTTGTAGCCCACGACGATGCGTCCGAGGCGCGCCCGCATGTCCTTGAGCGAGGTCGAAAGCGCCAAGATTGCCATCACCTCAGAGGCGGCGGTGATGTCGAAGCCAGTCTGACGCGGGATGCCGTCCTGCTTGGTCCCGAGTCCGATGACGATGTTGCGAAGGGCCCTGTCGTTCACGTCGAGCACCCGACGCCAGGTGATGTTGTGCAGGTCGATCTTGAGCTCGTTGCCCTTTTGCAGGTGGTTGTCGACCATGGCCGAAAGCATGTTGTGCGCAGCCGTCACCGCGTGCATGTCGCCGGTGAGATGCAAGTTGAACGACTCCATCGGGACCGCCTGGCTGTAGCCGCCTCCGGCCGCGCCACCTTTGATGCCGAAGGTGGGGCCCATCGACGGCTGGCGGATCGAGATCGTCGCCTTCTTGCCGATGTGGTGCATTGCCTGGCCGAGGCCGACGATGGTCGTCGTCTTGCCTTCGCCGAGCGGCGTCGGGGTGATGGCGGAGACGACGACGTACTTGGCACGGGGGCGGTCGGCGAGCTCCGCGATGGCCTCCAGCTTGATCTTCGCGACGCTCTCGCCGTACTGCTCCAGCAGGCGGCGGTCGATTCCCATGTCCTGCGCAATCTCCGCAATCGGCTTGAGGTGCGCCTGGCGCGCGATCTCTAGGTCGCTCGGCATGGCCATGTCAGATCTCCTTTTCGGTCACCATTGACTGAGATGCTGAAACTGAAGTCACTCTAGCTTCAACTGGTCTTACCAGCCCAAAGGGCTGCAAGACAAAGGCAAACCTGCGCCGGCTACCTGCGCCGGCTACCTGCGCCTTGCGCCCAGGAGCCTTGTCACCGGGCGGTGACGGACCATGCCGGCTCGGCGCCGCCTCCTTCCTCGCCGACAAGCCTTGCGCCTTGACCGTGGACGACAACTGGTGGTCATCGCAGAAGGCCTTGGCTGCCTGCCGGGCGGGAGAAAGGGTCCTCACCGGCGCACGTGACCGCCTCGAGGACGAAAGGGGCCGACCCCGTCACGTGGTGACGAGCGCATGGCCGCGGTCGCAAAGCACATACTCTTTGCGTACCTTCCCAGCTCATGCAACCAAAGGCGCTGGCCTAGGCGTCGAGTACCTGAAGGAGGCTTATCCCGTGACCACGCTGTCGTCGGCTGCACTCCCCCGTTCGATCCTTAGAACCAACCCGTGAAGGCCGAGACGGCCATGAACATCCTCGTCTGCGTGAAGCGTGTCCCGATGGTGGGGGCCCGGATCACCCTTGCCCCTGACGGCCAAGACCTCGACACGCACCTGCTCGGGTTCACGGTGAGCCCGCACGAGGAGTGTGCCGTCGAAGAGGCCGTGCGCATCATCGAGGCACGAGGCGGGCTCGTCTCCGTCCTCACCCTGGGACCGCCCGAGGCTGTCGAACAGCTGCGCGACGCGGCGGCCATCGGCGCCGGCAGGCTGGTCCTGCTCGAGACCGACGGCCGAGAGTGGGGCCCGATCGCGACCGCGCGTGCCATCGTCGAGGCAGTTCGGGAGCACGAATCCAAAGACGCGCCCTACGACCTAGTGCTTTTCGGCAACGAGGCGGCCGACACGGGCGACTACCAAGTCGCCGTCCGCGTCGCCCATGCCCTCGGACGGCCATGTGCCACAGGCATCAAACACCTCGATGTGCTCGACGAGACCCTGCGGGCCCAGCGCGAGTTCCGCGGCGGCGAGGAACTCTTCGAGCTCGCCCTACCGGCAGTCGTCTCGGTCAAAGAGGGGATCAACCTGCCTCGCTACCCCTCCCTGCCCGGGCGCATGCGGGCCAAGAAGGCGCCCGTCGAGACCGCCGCGCCGCAATGGAACGAGGAGCCGTTGCACAAAGAGATGCTCAAGGTCCCAGTCGTGCAACGTCAGCGGGCCGAGATACTCGGCACGGGTGTGGAGGCGGTGCCGGCCCTCGTCGGCCTGCTCGAGCGACTGGGCGTGCTCCCATGAGCGTCCTTTGTCTCGTTGAACATGACGGCGACGACCCGATCGACGCCTCGTTACGGGCGCTCAGCTTCGCCCGGGACCTCGCCGGCTCGGCGGGCGAAGAGCTCGCAGCGGCGGTGGTGGGCGGTGTTTCCGCCTCCGAGCTCGAGACACTGGGCTCCTTCGGCGTGTCGCAGGCCTACTCGATCGAGGCTTTTGAGCTCGACTCCTACGCCCCGATCGCGTGGGCGAGGGCGCTTGTCGATCTCGCCTCCTCCACACCGACCTCGGCCGTCGTCGCCGCAGGCACCGACCGGGGCAATGAGGTGATGGCTCATGTTGGCGCGCTGAGCGGGCTGCCCATGGCGGCGAACTGCCTGCGCGCCACGAGACGCGGCGAGACGACCGTCGCCTTGAGCCGCCAACGCTGGGCCGGCAGCCTCATCGAAGATGCCGTCCTCGAGAGCACGATCGCCCTTTTCACGGTTGCCTTCGACGGCGTCGCCCCGGAACCGGCTCCAACACCGGCTGCGCCCGGGTTGGAGGTCTACCGCCCTTTGCTCAGCGAGGCCGACCTCGGCGTCAAGGTCTCGGACTGGACCCAGCTGAGCGCCGGCATCTCGCTGGCGGAGGCCCGGGTCGTCATCGGCGGCGGGCGCGGCGTCGGCAGCGCGGAGGACTTCGGCGCGATCGAGGAGCTGGCGGGGCTGCTCGGAGCAGCCGTCGGTGTCTCGAGGGCTGTCACGAGCGCCGGCTGGCGTCCGCACAGTCAACAGGTGGGCCAAACCGGCACGCGCATCTCACCCGAGCTCTACTTGGCCTGTGGGATCAGCGGGGCCATCCAACACCTAGCGGGATGCCAAAGCGCCAAGTGCCTCGTGGCGGTCAACACCGATCCCGAGGCTCCCATCATCTCGCGGGCCGACTACGCCGTCATCGGTGACTTGAACGTGATCATCCCCGCCCTCGTCACCGCCATCCGCCAGCGCGGCGCCAGGGCTATCGAGCCGCCCGGATGAGCCTGCTCGCCGCTAGCTCGAAGCGGGCCCGGCTGCCCCGCGACGGTAAAAGCCGACCGGGGACGGCGCCAAGGGCGTGTTTCCCAAGATGATGTCGGCGGCCTTCTCGGCCAACATCATGACCGGGGCATAGATGTTGCCGTTCGTGACATAGGGCATGACGGAGGCGTCGACCACGCGCAGGGCCTCCAGTCCGTGCACTTTCATGCTCGTGGGGTCCACCACGGACAGGTCGTCTGTGCCCATCTTGCAGGTACACGAGGGATGCAGGGCCGTCTCGGCGTCGCGGGCGACCCAGTCAAGGATCTCGCCGTCGCTCGACACGCCCGGTCCCGGCGAGAGCTCGCCGCCGTCGAACTCGTCGAAAGCGCTCTGGCCCAGGATCTTCCGGGCCACGTGCAGGGCCTCCACCCACTCCCTACGGTCCTGGTCGGTCGACAGGTAGTTGAAGCGCAAGGCCGGGGCAACTGTCGGGTCGAGTGACTTGAGCTTCACCGAGCCCCGCGAGTCTGAGTACATGGGACCGATGTGCACCTGGTAGCCGTGGCCGCCGGCTGGTGCCGAGCCGTCATAGCGGATGGCTATGGGAAGGAAGTGGAACATCAGATTCGGGTACCTGGCGTGCTCGTTGCTGCGGGCGAAGCCACCTCCCTCGAAATGGTTCGTCGCCCCGGGCCCCTTGCGCAACAGCAGCCAGTTAAGGCCGATCCACGGCCGGCGGCGCCATTTGAGCGCCGGCGCGATCGAGACGGGCTTGGTGCAAGAGTGCTGCACGTAGACCTCGAGGTGGTCCTGCAGGTTCTCCCCCACCCCGGCAAGATCCTCGACCACGCTCGCGCCGAGAGCTCTGAGCTCGTCCGCCCTGCCGACGCCGGAGAGCTGCAGCAGCTGCGGAGAGTTGAAGGCTCCCCCGCACAAGATCACTTCTCCCGCCTCTATACGACGACCTGGCGGCTGCGCGAGCTCGACCCCGACGGCCCGTCGACCCTCGAAGACGATCCTCGTCACGAAGCTCCCACAGCTGACCTGGAGGTTGCGCCGGTACATGACCGGATGCAGGTAGGCCCGGGCAGCGCTCAGGCGCCGCCCCCGGTGGATCGTACGGTCGAAAGCGGCAAAGCCTTCTTGCTTGTACCCGTTCACGTCGTCTGTCAGCTCGTAGCCCGCTTGTTGCACCGCTTCGAAAAAGGCCCTGAACAGCGGGCTCGTGGCCGGCCCGCGCTCGAGCACGAGCGGGCCGTCGGTGCCCCTGTAGTCGTCCCCCCCGGCAAGGCAGGTCTCCATGCGCTTGAAGTAGGGCAGGCAATGGGCGTAGTCCCACTCCCCCATCCCCGCCTCCGCCGCCCACCGCTCGTAATCGAGCGGGTTGCCCCGCTGGAAGATCATCCCGTTGATGCTGCTCGAGCCGCCGAGCACCTTCCCCCGGGCGTGGTAGATCCTCCTCCCGCCCAGGAACGGTTCCGGCTCTGACTCGTACTTCCAGTCGTAAAAGCGGTTCCCGATAGGCATCGTCAGCGCCGCGGGCATGTGGATGAGAACGTCGAAGCGGTAGTCCGCTCGGCCCGCCTCCAAGACGAGGACCTGGTTCGAGCCGTCTGTCGTGAGCCGGTTCGCCAGGGCGCACCCGGCCGAGCCGCCCCCGACGATGATGAAGTCGTACCGATCCCGCAAGGCGTTCACCTCCCGCGCCCTAGTCCACCGGACAAAGGCAAGACCAGCGGGGATGATATCTGGTCTCCCCCCTTGCCTGACAGGGGAAATGATGCTGTGCTTCAGTTATGCGTGGCGGCCCGAGGAGGGTCTCCTCGCTGCTCTTCAGGCCCGAGATTCTCTCAGGAAGTAGATGAATGCCCTCGAGAGCCCCGTTTCTAGCGAGGTGGTCGCCCCGGATCGGGCGCAAAGCGGCACGTCTGCACCTGCTCACAGGGCCGACGACGACCATCGGTATCTGGTCCGCGCCCGTCTGGTTGATCCTTTTCCTCGTCGGTCAGGGCTGGTCCAGGGTCTGCGCCTACGCGGTGGCCGGGTTCGGTTTCGCCTCCCTCGCCTTCGCGGCGATCTGCATGCACCTCATGTTCCAAGCGCTCAGCGAGCGCGTCGGCTTCAAGGTGACTTGGCGTAACGCGCCCCCGTACCGCTACAAGGCCTTCGGGGCCTGGTGCCGCAGCCATGGTCTCAACCCCGCCACTGGTCGCCCGCCCGGGGCCCATCTCGCACGCGAGCGCCCGGTGCGTCGCGCCCCTGCTCACAGGGCACATCCGCAAAGCCGCCGTGAGAGCGCCCTCACCGAGTTGCGTACCGCGAGTCGTCAGACGACATAATGGTCATTGCGCGCGGTGAGGCGTAGGGCGCTCTAGGTCACAAAAAGGAGGCCCGGGTGATCAACGACGGTGACACCGGTTTCGTTCTGATAAGCGCCGCGCTAGTCATGGTGATGACGCCCGGCCTGGCGTTCTTCTACGGCGGCCTCGTGCGCAGGAAGAACTTTCTCACCATCATGCTGCAGAGCTTCATCTCGATGGGCGTGGTGACTGTTCTCTGGGTGCTTGTCGGCTATTCGCTCGCCTTCTCGGGCAACCTCGGGGGCGTCATCGGCAACCTCTCCTGGGCGGGGCTGCGCAACGTCGGCGTGAAGCCGGGGCCGTGGGCCCCCCACATCCCGGCACTCGCGCACTTCATCTTCCAAGAGATGTTCGCCATCATCACCCCGGCCCTCATCACTGGTGCCTTCGCCGACCGGATCAACTTCAAGAGCTACCTCAAGTTCCTCGTCATCTGGAGCCTTCTCGTCTACGTGCCGATCGTGCACTGGATCTGGGGAGGCGGCTTCCTCATGAAGTGGGGCGTCGAGGACTTTGCCGGTGGCATGGTCGTGCACACGAGCGCCGGCTTCGCCGCCCTCGCCTCGGTGTGGGTGGTCGGGTCCCGCAAGTTCGCCCCGGGTGAGAGGACGGTGCCGCACAACGTCGCCTTCGTAGGCCTCGGCACGGGCTTGTTGTGGTTCGGCTGGTTCGGCTTTAACGGCGGCTCGGCGCTCGCCGCCGACGGAGTGGCGGCGCAGGCCTTCGTCAACACCGACATCGCGGCATCGGTCGCCATGTGCACCTGGCTCGCCATATCCTGGTGGCGCACCGGGAAGCCAAGCATCGTGGGCGCGTTCACGGGCGCGGTAGCGGGCCTCGCCTGTGTGACGCCGTGCGCCGGATTCGTCCCGACATGGGCGTCGTTCGCGATAGGTCTATTGGCCGGGTCGATTTGCTACTCGGCTGTCGCCCTGGTCCGCCACATGAAGTGGGACGACGCCCTCGACGTTTGGGCCGCGCACGGTATCGGAGGGCTTCTCGGTTCGATCCTCGTGGGCGTTTTTGCTTACGAGTCGGTCAACGCGGCCGGCCGCAACGGCCTCATCGCGGGCAACCCAGCGCTTTTCGGCAAGCAGGTGGCGGCGGCTTTCCTCATCGCGGCTTATGCCTTCATCCTCACCTGGGTCATCCTCAAGGTCCTGGACCGATTCGAGCCCGTCCGGGTGCCCGACGCAGTCGAGCTCGCGGGACTGGACACCGAGCTCGAAGAGCCGGACGCCTACGTCTTCACCTGAGCGGGCGGCGGCGGGCCGGTTCTCCTCCACCGGCCCGAACCCGCCTCGCTTGTCCCGCTAGGGCCCGGTTCGGTTCCTAGGCACGCGAGATGGCCGGCCTGCCGAGCGGGCCGGCCATCTCGGCTCTATCCCCAAGCGCTTGCGCGCTTTCTTGCTCAAGGCCCCTACTCGACAGGGATCTCCTTGTTGATAAGGCCCAGGTCTATCCCCTGACGCTTTCGAATCAAACGGGCAGCCACGTAGACGACGATGGCGAGGACGTAAAGAATGCCCATGAACACCAAAGAGCCGTGGTTGTTGACGCCATAGGCGCTGTTGGACAGCCACTCGTAGAGGTTGTAGATGACGAGGCCCATCGTCGCCAGGCCCGCCACGGGCACGATCGGAATTCCGAAGAGCTTGAACTTGCTCGCCGCCGACGCCTTCCACAGCTCGGGCTTGCGCCACGGCAGGATGACGACGGCAAAGGCGCTGACGAGATAGGTCACGGCGATGACAAGGGTGGCGTCGAGCGTATAGGTCTGGAACTTGATCCAATAGGCGTACACGGCGCTCAAGAGGGCGGCCGGAAGCAGCATCAGCACGAGGGAGGCCATGGGCACCTTGCGCTTCTCTGAGACCGTGGCGGCCGAGTCAGGCAAGACCCGGTCGAAGGCTGCGGCGAAGATCACCCGGGTGGACGAGAGGAACAAGGTGCCCACCCAACCGAAGAACCACAGGCTCATGACGAGCAGCAAGATGACCTGGAAAGCCTCGTTGTGGACCAGCCACGAGGCCATCATGATCGGGTAGGGCCAGATCGGTATGGCTCCTTTGCCGGCCCAAAAGGCGGCATTGGCGTTGTTGTAGAAGCTCCAGCCGAACGTCTTGGCCATCAGCACCAAGAACACGACCGAGAGGATCACAGTTAGCCACAGGCCGCTGAACATGCCTGTGAAAACACGCCTGAAGTCGCTCGCTCCGCGCACTTCGCCGTAGAGCGTCGATCCCCAGTTCGGCCACAGAAGGTAGAACATCAACATCGGCACCAAGAGCATGCTGGCCCCGAAGGCGTTCAAGCCGAAGGCCGGGGCCGAGTAGCCGATCTTGGAGGCAGCTGCCTGTGTCGTGCCGTACAGGTTCGAGACGCCGAAGATCTTGTGGGCCTCGAGGTTGACCGAGCTCACGAAGCTGCCGTGCGAGGAAACGAGCAACAGGATGACGATGGCGAGAAAACCGACCACGCCGCCGGCAAAGCACCACTTCTGCACCCGGGCGTAGCCGCTCATCCCGAGCGAGACGAGCAGGCCGGCGATTGCGATCGTGATCAAACAGATCGTGAAAGTGCCGTTGTGGGTGCCGAAATAGGTGGCGACGCTTGTCGCTCCGAGGGTGTAGAAGAGAGGCTGAATCAGCTCCACATTCAGCACGGTGCCGTAGATCGGTGCCCACAGCCACAAGATGAACCACCAGCCGGTCGCCGCGAAGACGAACCCCACCGGCCCTCCGAGGATGCGGCTTTGCCAGACGTAGTCGCCACCTGCCCGCGGGATCGTCACGATGAGCCCCGTGTAGGCGATGACAAGGAAGCTCACCCAGACAGCAGATATCAGCACCGCTGTGAGCAGCTGGCCCTTGGGAATGAACGAGTTGAAAGAGAACTCGTAGATACCGAGCGTGATGATGTTCGTCGACAGACAGGCATAGATGATCGCGTCTCGGACGGACCAACCCCGAACCAGTCCGGTCGCCTTGCGCAGGAAAAGGGTCGGCGCCTCTGAACCGGCCGATTTCCCCCCTACACTTTTCGCCGCCTCCTCAACAGTCGCCATATCCCCCTCCTTGAATTGGTTCTTTGCCTTAGCCATTGACGAGGATGTACCTCGTCACCTTTCCCTTCTTTTCGTTGAGATCGATGACGGCTCCCTGCAGCACGCCGTCGGTGTAAACGCTGCCCGGGTTGAGCGTCAGGGTCCGGCCGATCTTGGTGACGCCGCGGCTCTCGTGGATGTGGCCGTGGACAGACAACATCGGCTGATGCTCGACGATGGCGTCACGGACGGCGGTCGAGCCGACCGGTTTCATGACGGCGCCCCCGTGCATGGGACGCAGGTTCTCGTCGAGAGCCGGGGCCGAATCGAGACCGGAGTCGAACGGCGGGGCGTGGAAGTTGAAGATCGCCCTTTCCATGTCCGGGATCTGGCCGACGACATCATCGATCCGTCTCGCGATGTCGGACTCGGGCGCCTCCCGGAAGGTGTCCCACGGTGTCGGGTTCGTGTAACCCATGGATGCCAGGTAAAAGCCGTCGAGGTCTACAACCTTGCCTTCCGCGAAGGTGACGCACGGTGAGGCCTCGATGATGCCGTCGATCTCGAAAGTGTCATCGTTCCCGCCATTGACGATGCAGGGGATGTCGCCCCCACGAAGCTTTGAGTCGGCCATGTCGAGCCAGCGATCGAGTGTGTTCACCATCTCGGTGGTAAATCGGCGGTCTATCGAGCCGTCCTTTTCGTTCAGCTCACCGAGCTCGTCGGGTGTGATCCGCGTCGGGTAGTACCCCCGGTTGCGGATCTGGGTCTCGATGTTGCGGACCTCTTCCTCCGTCTCGAGGTGGTGCGTCTCGCCCGACAACGTCACCTCGAACGAGCCCGGCCGCACGACGATCGGAACCATTATCTTGCCTGTGACGTCCCCGCCGAGGATCACGAGGTCGGCCTTGTAGAACGCAGCGGAGTTGAGGAATTTCTTCCAGCACACCTCCGAGCCATGGATGTCGGTCGCGAAAAAGATCTTCATGACGCCGCCCTCACCCCCTTAGCACCGTTGCTGGTACCGGCGGCCAACCGTTCCGGTCCGGTTCCCCCATGACACCTCGGCCTGTGCCGCGAAATGAGTACCACCAGCAGGGACCCACGTCAAGGCACTTTTTCAGTGGGCAACCTCTTCCGGCAGCTCGTACCAACGCACCCGGTCACCCACCTTCGAGCGGATCTTCCACTGCATCGACTTCGGCGTGGCGTCGGCGAGATCGATCAGGCGCTCGGCATTGCGCAGCGCGTCATGCGGTGCCAGCGCGGGCAGGAGATCGGGATGCTCGCCCACGAGCAACGGCAGCTTGTTCAGGTTGCTCGTCACGGTGCGCCACCAACCCCAGTCGCCCCCGAGGATCTTGCAAAAGCGCGCCCGGTCGACTACTGGGCCTTGTTCTCCCGGGCTGTCGCCGGAGACGGGAAAGGCAGAGAGCAGCTGCAAGATGTCACGGACATCCTTCTCGTTCACCTCGATGATCTGCAGCTTTGTAAGGAGCAGGTCTACGACGTCCAAGGTGAAGGGAAGGGCGGCGAAGTTGGGCCGGAAGTCAAGTTCGTGACACATCGCGAGACGATCGACCATGACGTCGATGGGCCGTCCGGAAGGGGCGTTGAAGTACATCTGGCGGTCGCCGTTGAGCGAGTTGAACCGCCTGTCCGGCTCGCATCCGGCGCTTTCCAGGTAGGCCATGACGGCCTGGCGGCCTTTGGAGAGGCAGCCGAAGTCGATGTCCTGATCGCGCCGGAGCCTGGGCGGGAAGTCGGGGCAGAGCACGCGAACCGCAAGACCGCCCAAGAGCCGCAACGGGAGCCCTGCCTGCGAGGCGCCCTCGATGAGCTGGCGGGCCTCGACGAGGGGATCGTCGACTGTCCCGATGATGTCCATCTCGCTGTTGGCCATGAGCGACCACCCCCCTTAGTGACAATCCGTCAAACTACTGCTGCGCGGCAACCCGCGCAGGACTCGGCGCTTGGCTGAGCGGGTTCGCCACGCCATGGCCACGCGGAACGCCTCCTACGATGGTGCACCTGAACACGACTGGTTGCGAGCGTGTGCTCGTCGTCGAGAATGAACCTGACGCCGGCCCGGAAATGTTCCAGCACTGGCTCAGCGGGGCAGGGCTGCGGGTCGAGCTTTGGCGACCCTACGCGGGCCACGTCCTTCCGAGTCGCCTGGAGGGGGCTGGGTTGCTCGTGCTCGGCGGCGAGATGGGTGCCCTCGACGACGACAAGGCCCCTTGGCTCGCACAGGTGCGCGCAATGCTCGAAGAGGCGACAGCGCAAGGCCGGCCCGTGCTCGGCATATGCCTCGGTGCTCAGATGCTCGCGGCGGCCTGCGGAGGCCGGGTGGAGCCGGCGAGGTCGGGTGGCGAGCTCGGGCTCGACCGGATCGAGCTCAACGACGAGGCTCACCGCGACCGGCTCTTCGCAGGGATCGCACCGCCGGTCGAGGTTGTCCAGTGGCACAACGACGAGATCACCGAGCTGCCGCCCGGGGCCGTGCTGCTGGCTTCAAGCCCGCGTTGTGCCGTGCAGGCTTTCCGCATCGGAGAGCGCGCCTGGGGCGTGCAGTTCCATCCTGAGGTCACGAGCGCGGTCTTAAGGGCTTGGGCCGAGGCGGAGGAGCCTGCGACGCCGGCGCGCCGCCGTCAGCTGGAGCTGGCAATCGCCAGCGTCGCTTCGGCCGAAACTCGCCTCTTTGCCCTCTGGCGGGGTTTCGCCGAGCGGTTCGCTGCTGTGATGCGACAGCCCTGACGACAACGCCGCCGCGTAACTTGAAGCCTCGCCACGATCAGCCACTCTGGCTGTTCGGCGGCCCGCCTGTGATCTCGCCCGCGTGAGCTTGCCTACCCGCACGAGTCCCCACAGACAGCGAGGCGAGAACGGACTGGCGCCACTGCTCTGTCTCTTTCAGCTGATTGAAGGTGAACAGGTGGATGCCCTCGACGATCGAGGCCGGCTCCACCAGCGTCGCCCCGATTCGATCGAGCAGGCGAGCCGGGTTGTAACCACCCGGCGCGCCAAGACGGAGGAACCAGCCGGCATGGCCTGAGAGAAAGCGGGCCGACTCGCCTACTCCGATCTTGCCGGCGATGTTCAACAATTTGGCGCGCTCCAAGGGGCCTGCGAGGCCCAAATAGATGGGCAGGACGACGCCGCGGTCCCTCACCCGTCGGATCCAGCGTCTCAAGGTCGCGGCGTCGAAGCACAGATTGCTCACGATGTAGGTGGCGTAGTGGCGCTTGTCCCACATCGCTTGCACCGTGACGTCGTCGGAGATCTCGGGATGGCTCTCCGGGTAGCCCGTGATCCCGATGCGTTTGAACGGTCGGCCGAGCGCATCGATCTGTTCGAGGAGGGACAAGGCGCTGTCGAAGCGCCCGACAGGACGCTCGGCGTCACCAGCGGGGACGAAGATGTCATCTATACCGCAGGCAGTCAGGCGGGCTACGACCTTTTCGAGATGGGCCTCGTCTTCGACCAGGCGGGCCGAGACGTGCGGCACGACCCGGTATCCGCGCCCGCTCAGGCGCTCGGCGAGCTCCAAGGTGGCGTCGAGGCCCTTGCGCGGAGAGGCGGTCACGGTGACGGTGAGCTCGGGCGGCAGCCACTTGACGACGGCCTCCTCGGCCGATCTGGTCGGAATGACCTCAAAGCGCGGGTGGCCGAGCAGCGAAGCGGCGGCTCTCAGTCCGCCACGCACAGGAGCTTCCTCGCGGCGTTCGAAGACAGCCTGGCGCCGTCGGTTTCGATACCCGCCGCCGCAAGGAGATCCTCGAGCTGAGTCTCAAGCGCGCTCACACCGAGATCGAGAACCGAGAGGCGAAGCCCGAACTGGGCAGCGATCGCCTGGGCCTCAGTCTCGAGCTCGGCCGTGCGGTGTTGCGCCAACCAGACGAGGCGGCGGTAGTGGCCGAAATAGTCGCTCCAAAGCTCAGGTCGACGGTCAAGGCCGAGCTCACGCAACACCGTCCGGCGGAAGCTGCGCACAAGGAAGTCCGTGAGGACATAAGTACCGGGTTCTTCCTCGAACAGATCGCCCATCGTGTCGGCGCCGGCGAAGACGTCGTAGCAGTGAAGACCCCGCAGCCGCCCGATCTGAAGGCGCTCGCAGACTGCGTCGAGGGCGCCGTAGGTGCCGCAGTCGGCATACGCGACCACCACCAAGCGGCCCTCTGAGTGAATCTGCCGGGCGAGGCGCTCAACGCTTGGAGCGATCAAGTCGGGACGGTTGTGCAACAAAGCAGGCAGCATGTGCAGCTCCACCGCCCAGCCACGACGGGCGACGACCTCGCGGATCGAAGCCCCGAGCGCGCCACAAGCGATGAGGGCAACCGGCGCGCCGGCGCCCAGCTCAAGAGGGGAAGGGAAGCTGATCGACGAACCTGTCATTGAAATCGCCACGGTCGGACAGCTCGACATACTCCACCTCCTCGAGCAGTGCCATGGCTCCTGCCCGCTCTCTCATACTGAGAAGGGCCATCTTCGCCCCCTCGCCCGCCACGTTTCCCGCGCTCACGACCCTTACTACGGGCAGGTTCGGGACCAGGCCCAGGTGGATCGCGCTCGCAGGCGAGAGATAGCTCCCGAAGGACCCGGCGAGCAGCACCTGCTGCAGGTCAGCCGGCTTGAGGCCGGCCTCCTCCAAGAGCACGTTCCAGCCGGTGGCGATCGCGGCCTTGGCGAACTGGAGCTCACGGACGTCGCGCTGGGACAGATAGATCGAGTTCGCCACGTCGCCCACCTCGCCCCGCCAGTAAAGGACGAACACCCGCTCCTCGCCGAGCTTGCTGAGCCTCGTGGCGATGCCGGGTGCGATGAGGCAGGCATCCTCGTCGGGCACGAACTTCCCGGAGCTGTCGAGCAGGTTCACTCCGACGAGCTCGGCGACGGCGTCCACGAGACCGGAGCCGCAGAGGCCCTCCGGCTCGACATCGCCGATGACGCCGAGCTCGAGGTCGTGGGGCGTCATCTTCACGACCTCGATCGCGCCCGGGGCGGCGCGCATCCCGCAGCGGATGGCAGCACCCTCGAAGGCGGGGCCGGCCGGTGCCGCCGTCGCAATCAGGCGGTCGCTGTTGCCCAGCACCAGCTCGCAGTTGGTGCCGATGTCCAAGAACAGCCGTGTCCGCGAGTCCCGGTCCATCCCCGAGGCCAAAAGACCGGCAACGATATCGCCCCCGACATAGGCACCAAAGGAAGGAAAGACCACGGCGCGGGCGCGCTCGTGCACCGCAACACCGACCTCGGCGGCGAGGATCTCGGGGAACAACCTCGTCGACATGATGAACGGTGCCACCCCCAAGGGACCGGGGTCGATGCCCAAGACGATGTGGGTCATGGTGGCGTTGCCGGCGAGGGCGATCTCGTACACCTCAGCCGGGCTGACGCCGCCATCTTGGCAGACCCCCTGGGCCAGCTCGTTCAGCGACTCGTGGGCCAGCACCGAGAGCCGGGACAGTGCCCGGTCGTCCATCATGATCTTGCTGATGCGGGTGATCACGTCGGCGCCGAAGCTCTGCTGCTTGTTGAGCATCGACTGCACGGCCACCGGCGCGCCCGTCGAGAGGTCAAGCAGGGTGGCGACGACGGTCGTCGTGCCGAGATCGAAAGCGATGGCGAAGGCGCGCCCGGTGGTGTCGCCCGGCTCGAGGTCGATGAGCACGTCGTCCACGACAATGGCGGTCACCTTGTAGTCGTTGTCCCGAAGCACCCGGCCCATGGAACGCAGCACGTGCAGGTCGGCTCGCAGCTCGAGGTCGTCAAGGCTCGCCAACAGCCGTTCCAGATCAGTCGTCTGGTCCGACAGGCTCGGCTCGGTCAGCTCCACATAGCGCTTTTGTACCGCCGGGCGCAGGATCACCGTTCGGCCGACGCCAACGGTGGCCGCTTTCGGTCGAGTCATGAGCGGTGGCACCTCCACGCGAAGGTCGCTTTCGACCTGAACACGGCAGGCAAGCCGCCAGCCGGCCCGGAGCTCGTCGGAGGAGAACGCCCGCGTGTCGAGCGCCGAGATGGTGCTCCCGGGATCGAGCAGCCTGACCTTGCACTTGCGGCAGGTGCCATGGCCACCGCAGGTGGAGTCGATGGCGACGCCGTTCCAGCTCGCTGCGTCGAAGAGCATCACCCCCGGGGGGACGCGGACCTTGCGGCCGGACGGTTCGAAGAGAAGGTCGAAACGGCCCCGCCCGTCATGGGGCGAGTCCACCTCGCCCAACGAACCCGGCTCAGCGGTCTCCGCGAGGTCGCGATCCGGCCTCGTCGGAACGCTCGTCATTCGCCCGCGGACGCTTGTTCGGCCCTGTGGGCGGCGATCCAGGACGCCCCCCAGGGGTCCCGGTCGAGCAAGAGATCGGCCGCCTTGACGGCACGCACGAGCTGGGGCGAGCGGGCGTCCATGATGGCGCTCGTGAGTCCGCAACCCATAGCCATGGTCAGGAACGCCGCTCCTATGCTCGAGCGGTCTGGCATCCCGAATGACACGTTCGAGGCACCGAGAATCATGTTCGTGCCAAGCTCCTCACGGATCAGCGAGATCGTCTCGAAGGTCTTCACGACAAGGGTCGTGTCCGCCCCGATCGGCATCGCCAAGGGGTCCAACACGATGTCTTCTATGGCTATACCGTACTGTCCCGTCGCGACCTCCACGATCTTGCGGGCGAGCTCGAGGCGGCGAAGCGGCTGCTCGGGGATCTCGAATTCGTCGTTCGGCAGCGCGATCACCGCCGCCCCGTAGCGCTTCACGAGCGGAAGGACCGCCTCGAGCCGCTCGTCTTCGGCGGTCACCGAGTTCACGAGGGCCTTTCCCTCATAGCTCGCCAGTCCCGCCTCGAGGGCCTCGATCACAGACGAGTCGATGCAAAGGGGCAGGTCCGTGAGACCCTGCACGAGCTTGACGGCCTTAACCATCAGCTCGACCTCATCTGCGAGGGGAGCTCCCATGTTGATGTCCAGCACCATGGCCCCACCCGCCACCTGCTGGGCGACATCGGTATCCACTCGGGAAAGGTCGCCCGCGCGGAGCTGGTCCTGGAACAGCTTGCGACCGGTCGGGTTGATCCGCTCACCGACGATGCAAAACGGCTGGTCGTCGCCGATCACGACCTGTTTGGACGCCGAGCGCAAGACAGTGTGCATGGTGGTCGTTCCGCCTCGGTCCCTCACGCCGAGGCGACGGCACCTCGTTGAGCGAGAAGGTGCTTGGCCCGGCTCACCGCCGCAGAGGCGTCGGAGGCGTAGCCGTCGGCCCCGACGGCGTCGGCGTACTCCTGGGTGACCGGAGCTCCACCTAC
This sequence comes from uncultured Acidimicrobiaceae bacterium, assembly GCA_963779425.1. GTDB lineage: Bacteria > Actinomycetota > Acidimicrobiia > Acidimicrobiales > Bog-793 > Fen-455. Next base: position 514,166 of record CAVZYD010000007.1, on the reverse strand, counting down.
CATGACGATCACCTGGTCACGCAAGCCGGCTTTTTCGAGGGCGTTGATGTTCGCCTTGAACATGGGCATCGTCGTGGTGAGGAAAGCCGAGAAACCGACGATGTCCGGCGTGTGCTCGCGCACCGCCTCCACGAACTTCTCCGGGGCCACCTGCACCCCGAGATCGATGACGTGGAACCCGGCACCTTCCAGCATGATGTTCACGAGGTTCTTCCCGATGTCGTGCACGTCGCCTTTGACTGTGCCCATGACGAATGTGCCGACCGGTTCCACGCCCGTCTCGGCCAACAAGGGCCTCAGCACCTCGAGCGCCCCGGCCATCGCCTTTCCCGCGATGAGCATTTCCGGCACGAAGAAGTCGCCCCGCTCGAAGCGGGCACCGACCTCTTCGAGCGAGGGGATGAGGGCCTCGAACAGCATCGTCTCGGGATTGAGACCCATCTCGAGCCCGGTATTGGTGAGCTCGAGCACCGAGGGGGCGTTACCGACGAGAGTGTCGTCGTACATCTGCTTGAGGAGCTCTTCCCGGTTCACGCCGCTCCTTCCCTCTGTTGCCGGTAGCCGAGCAGCTCCGACAGTGCCTTCGCCTCGGCCACGCACTGCGCCGCGACCTCGGCCAGAGCGGAGGGCCCAAGGCGCGTCGAGGGAGCCGTCACCGAGATGGCCGCGATGGCGAGGCGGCGGTCCCTGAAGACCGGTGCGGCGACGGCGACCAGTCCGCGCTCGAGCTCCTCGTCGGTGACGGCGTACCCCCGCCGACGGACCTCTTCGAGCTCGGCCTCCAAGACGGACCGCCGCGTGATGGTCTTCGGGCTAAGACGCGCCAGGCGCCCGGGCGGGAGCGCGGCTGCGCCGCAGGCGAGGAGCGCCTTGCCCAAAGCCGTGCAGTGCAAAGGTTCGCAACGCCCCAACCAGTTCGTGCCCCCGAGCACGAAGCGGCTGTCGACCTGGGCGATCTGTTCCACCATCGAGTTGTGCACCACCCCAAGGTTGACCGTCTCGTGGGTGAGCTCGCCGAGCCGCTGCAAGAACGGGCGGGCGAGGTCGACCAGCTCGCTCTCGTTGTTGGAACGAAGGGCGTAGCGGACGAAGGCCTCCCCGGGCCTGAAGGCGCCGCCGACCTCACGCCGCACGAGCCCGTTGCGCTCGAGAGCCAACAAGATGCGCGAGGTCGTGCTCTTGGCGAGCCCGCTCGAGGCGGCGAGCTCGGTGAAGGTCACCGACTCGGGCGAGTCGACGACTCGACAAAGCAGTTGGGCGGCCCGGTCGATGGCTTGCGAGCCTGTGCGCTTCACCGCGCTCACTTGCACTTGTTCCATGTTACGAGACATAGTTCTACTATGTGAGTCTAAAGTGGCCCAGCGGGAGCGTCAAGCGAGCGCGCTGCGCGGAGTGAGGTGACGATGTTCGTCAACAAGATGGCCCGGTACGAGCTTCTTTCCGAGGAAGCGGTCGACGTGCTCGACCGTGGTTGGCGACGGATCGTGTCGGAGATCGGCGTCCAGTTCGTCAAGCCCGAGGCGGTCGAGCTCTTCCGCCAGGCTGGTCAGGACGTCGAGGGCCAGACGGTGCTGCTCGATCCCGACTTCGTGCTCGAACAGGTTGCCAAGGCGCCACGGGAATTCGATGTGCAGGCTCGCAATCCGGAGAACACAGTCCACATCGGCGGTGACCACATGGTCTTCGGCGGAGTCTACGGGCCGCCCTTTGTCAGGCAAGCAAGCGTGCGTCGCGACGCCACCATGGCCGATTTCGAGAAGTTGTGCATGCTCGCACAGAGCTTCCCCGAGCTCGACTCGGCGGGAGGTGTGATCTGCGAGCCCAATGACGCCCCGCTCGACTCACGCCATCTCGACATGATCTATGCGCTGCAAACCCTGACCGACAAGATCTACATGGGCAGCGTCGTCTCGGGCCCGAACGCCCTCGACACCATCAAGATGACCGAGATCCTCTTCGGTGGGCGAGAGGCGATCGAGAAAACGCCCGCCACGATCTCGCTCATCAACTGCAACTCGCCCCTGCGCTGGGACGACCGCATGTTGGATGCCCAGTTCGAGTACAACCTCGCCAACCAGGCGGTGGTGCTCACTCCTTTTCTCCTCATGGGAGCGATGTCACCCGTCACGATTCCTGCCGCGCTCGCCCAGCAGCTGGCTGAAGCCCTCTCGGGCATCGCCCTCGCCCAGCTCATCCGTCCCGGTTGCCCAGTCATCTTCGGCTCGTTCCTTTCCAACATCGACATGCAGTCGGGCTCACCGTGCTTCGGCACGCCCGAATCGGCCATAGGTCTTCTCTGCACCGGGCAGTTGGCGAGACACTTCGGCCTGCCGTTTCGGACCGGGGGTGGCCTCACCTCGAGCCAGAGCCCCGATGCCCAGGCGGGCTACGAGGCTCTCATGACCTTGTTGCCGACCTTCCTGGCCGGGACGAACTGGGTCATGCACGCCGCGGGCTGGCTGGAGGGAGGCCTCGTGAGCTGCTACGAGAAGTTCATCATCGACATCGAGCTTTTGCGGATGCTGCGCACCGAGTTCACTCCGCTAAAGATCGACGAGGCCGCACTCGCCTTCGAAGCCCACCTCGAAGTGCGCCACGGCGGGCACTTTCTCGGTGCCGCACACACAATGGAACGTTTCCGTGAGTGCTTTTATCGCCCGCTTTTGTCATCGTCGATGAACTTCGAGCGTTGGTCGCGTCAAGGTGCCCTGGACGCGAGCGCCCGGGCGACGGCGATCTACGAGAAGACCCTCGAGGTCTACGAGCGACCACCCCTCGACGACGCCATCCGCCAAGAGCTAGAGGACTACGTGAATCGCCGGCGCACCGAGTTGGGCGACTGAAGCCGCTTCGGCGTCCCGGCGGCCCGGCACCTAGATGTCGAGTCCCGCACCGTCTAGCGCGACGTCGGCAGCCCGGCCGCCTTCCAAGCGAGATACCCGCCTGCCAAGTCGGTGGCACGGGTGAGGCCAAGGTGACGCAAGCTCGCCGCGGCCAGGCTCGATGCGTAGCCCTCCGAGCAGAACACGATGATCTGGGCGTCATAGCGCGCCAATTCGACGATGCGGGCATCGCTGCGGGGATCGAGCCGCCACTCGAGCACGTTGCGCTCGATCACGACCGCGCCCGGGATTTCCCCCTCCTCACGACGCTGCTCGACGGGCCGGATGTCGACCAGGGTCGCCCCGGCGGCCACGGCGCGGTGAGCAGACTTGGGGCTCAGACGCTCGATCCCAATCGCGCGCGTCCGCGACAAGGTCGTCCACCCCTTGGCTCAGGCGTGGCCGAGCGAACTCGCGGCAAGGACCTTCGGGCGAAGTCACCTCCACGGTCTCGCTCGCGACCAGTCCTGGCGGCGTCAGCTCGTAATAGGTCATCGCCACGAGAGGTGGTGAATAGGCGTGGATGCTCACCGCCGGCGTGTCGCCGAAATGGCCGACGTTGTGCACGTGGGCGGGGCCGAAGGAGGCCGGCTCTAAAACGTGCAAACGGCGTGAGCGCACCTGATGGCCGCCCTCGGTGCGCAGGTGCTCGACAAGTGCCCCGTCGGCGACACACAACGAGCCGGACGACCCGCCGTGATCGTGCCAGTCGGTGTCCTGGCTGGGGAGCCAGGCGAGGAGCCAAACGTCACAGGTCGGCGACAGGTGAAGCGGCATGTACCAGCGTTGCTCGGCATCCTCCACGACGAGGTCTTCCCACAGCCGCCGGCTGGTCGCCATGGCGGAGGTCACGACGCCGAGCTGACGCGGCGAGAGCCGGCTACGAATGCCCAGGTAAGGCTTGAGGAACTCCGCGATGGCTTGTCGACGCTCGTCGTCGATGCCCCTCCGCCTGGTCGCCTTCGCGCTCGCACCTTGGAGCACTTCCCGGCTCCTTGCAGCGACCGGTCTGACCGGTACCTGAACAGCCATCCGCTTACCTTCCTTGTTCATATCTATGGAAGTCGTGGAAATAATAGCAAATGATCTGTGTCCCCGGAAAAGCCGAGCTGCAGGCAGGCCGGTTCGGCCATTTTCTCGACCGCCACCAGACCGAGCACGCCAAGTCAGCCGGGCTCAGCCCGCCGTATGGGCCCGGATGGCCGATATGAGGGCCGCCACGGCGCCGGTGAGCTCCCGGTGGCGCGGATAGCACAGGGCGATCTGGCGGGGCGTCAGGGACTCGCGAGGAGCAAGCCAGGTGAGTGACGAGTCAATGGCTCGGCGCGCCGCCAGTCGGCCGATGCAAGCGTGACCGAGCCCGGCGGCGACAAGACGCTGCAGGGCGAGATTGTCGTCAGTGCGGTAGACGATTCGCGGCGCTATGCCGCGTCGGCGCCACGCCTCTTCCAGCACGATCTGGCTGTTCCATCGCCGTGTCCAAGCGACGAGCTCTAAGCCGTCCAGAATGTCGAAGCTCAGGTGCTCGACCTCGCCGAGGCGACTGTCTCGCCGAGTGAGGATCACCCATTGGTCCTCGAAGAGCGGAATCGCCTCCACGCGCTCGTCCGGCTCCGGGTTGAGGGCGAAGGCCAGGTCGAGCCTGCCCCGTCCCAGCCCGCTCGTTATCGCCTGGGTCTCTTCTACCTCGCTCAAGATCACCTCGACATCGGGGTGGGTCTGGCGAAAAGACTGCAGCGCGGCCGGCATCAGCTCGGCGGCGGCCGTCTGCGAGACCCCTACCCGAATCCGGGCCCGCTCGCCCCGACGGGCGGAGTCGACATCGGCGCCGATGGACTCCACTTCGCCGAGAGCACGACGCGCCCGCCGATAGGCCGCCGCCCCGCTCGTGGTCAGCTTCACGGCGCCCCGACCACCTGGCCGGGTGAACAGCTCAGCCCCGAGAGCGTGCTCGAGCGAAGCGATCTGGTGCGAGATCGACGACTGGGTGTAGCCGAGCTCAATGGCGGCCCGGCGGAACGAGCCGAGGTCCGCGACGGCGAGCAGGGCCCTCAGCTCCCGCAGACCAACTCCCTTATCGATCGACCAGATCGATCGTTCTGGCATCAATTATTCAGTTTAGTAGCGATATATATTGTCGTAAAATAGTGGCACCAAGAAGTGTCCAGCGTCCGTTAGGTATGCGGTGGCCCTTAAAGACATTACGAGACCACGTCAGATAATCCGGAAACGAAGCCCACTGCCAGCTCTACCAGCCGGGACGACACCAGGCGGGACCGAGGTAGGCGACCCGCGGATCGCCCGTCTGCGCTGGCTCATCTACGCCCTCGCCCTGCTCAGCTCCCTGCTCCAGTCGGCCATCGCGCCGCTTTTGCCCTCGTACGCGCACCGCTTCCAGCTAGGCGGGGTACAGATAGCCGCTTTGCTCGCCGCCACGGGGGTGGCGGCCCTTGTCATCTCGCTACCGGCGGGTGCCCTGTCGGACCGCTTCGGAGCGCGCGTGCTGACACTGTGGTCCGGTTGGTTGATCGTCGTGGCCACGCTCGGCCAGGCCTTCGCCCCTAATTTCCCCGTCCTACTCGCGACCCGCCTCGTCTTCGGTCTCGGTTACGGCATCGTGTGGACGGCCGCCCTCACCTGGCTCGCACGGGCGTCGGGAGACGAGACGTGCCTGGCCGGGACCATCACGGCGTCGGGATTCGGTTGCATCGTCGGTCCTGCCTTCGCCGGGTTCATCGCCGAGTACTTCGGCCTCGCCGCCCCCTTCGTCGTCGCCACCGTGCTGATGGTCGCCGTGACGCTGCTTTTGACCGCCATCGACCTCGAAGGTGCGAGCGTGGTGGAGCGCACGAGGATCCTTGTGAGTGTCCGCACGGCCGCGGCCGACCTCAAGGTGCTCGGAGCCACGATCGCCGTGACGCTGGCCGGCGCCTCTGCGGCCCTCGTCACCTTGGTCGCCCCGCTCGAGCTGCACGGTTCTGGCGCCTCCGAAGGTTCCATCGGAGTCGCCTTTTCCCTGGCGGCCGTGCTGTTCATCCTCGGCAGCGCCGTCACCCGCAGGGTGGGACATCGGGCTGTGCGCCTCAAGACCGTCCTCGGCGCGGGCCTCGTCCTCGCCCTCGTCATGTCCCCCGCGTCGGCGAGCGCCGCACCTTTGTTCGTAGTCGTGATGCTGTGCGCCACCTCTGCTGTTCGCTCGGTCCTCTGGGCCGTCGGCTACCCACTTGGTGCCTCCGGGGCGACCCAGGCGGGAGTGGGGCTCGGTGTCGTCATGGGACTGCTCAATCTCGTCTGGGCCCTGGCAAGCGTCGTCAGTCCGCTGTTGGCCGGCGCCCTGGTTGGCCCGCTCGGTGCGCGGGGGACCTTCGTCGTGGCACAGGCCGTCCTTGGGGCGGGCCTCGCCATCGGCTGGCTCACCTTTCACATGCGGGTCCCGGTGCGCCACGTCCGCGTCCGCCACCTTTGAGTTGAGACCTGCCTAGCTCGGTCGGACCCCCAACGCCTCTGTCGCTCGGGCGCGCGCCCTAATGCGCTGACTGGTCGCTTGTGTAGAGCGCGGCCGAGGCTCGGACAGGATGCGGCTGGTGACCACCGGTGTGGGCCGTGATACGGGCTCCGAGCTCACCGCGGGATATCGAATCGACGAGACCTTCGATGTCGGGGTCCCAGCCACGCAGGTCTTTCAGCATGGGCACGTGCTCACGCACGACCTCGTAGGCGACAGAGGTCCCACGCCCGAGGGGCCACTTGCCGCGCATGTCGACTGCTTGGGCGGCGGTGATGAGCTCGTAGGCAACCGTGCGATGCACGAGCGAGACGAGCTCGTGGGTCCTGCGCACCGAGAGCGGGGCCATGCTGGCATCATCCTCGATGCCTTCTGCCACCTGTCCGGTGTAGTCGAGCGTCACCGGCCTCGCGAGGGAACGGGCTTCGGCGGCGAGCGCCGCGCACCATCGGCCCATGGGCTTCAGGCCGTTGCTCGGACCTTGCTCAAAAGCAAGCTCGCTCGGCAGTCCGCTGAAGTGGTTCCAGAGCAGCTTTTGCACCCGTTCGTTGGCGACCTTGATGGCGTTCGCGATGGCGAGGCGCAACAGGTCGAAGGCCATGGCGAGACCTACGACGTCGAAGTTGCCGACCGAGATGATGATGCCCTCACCGACGAGCACGAGCGGGTTGTCGTTCGCCGCGTTCAGCTCTGCCTCGAGGTTGGAGCGGGTATAGACAAGGGCGTCGTAGAGAGCACCGTGGCTACGGGGCACGCAGCGAAACGAGAGAGGATCTTGCAAGTTTCGCGCCGAGCCGAGCTCCCACAGGTAGGAACCTTCGAGCATGTTGCGTAGCCGGTCGGCGGCTGTGATGAGCCCGATCTGCGGCTGGAGGTGGCCCGTTCCGGGATGGATTATGGAGAGATTGCCGGCAAAGCCCTCCAGGGATAGGGCGGCTGCCACCTGCAAGACGTCGACAAGATCGGTGACGTCATTAAGCACGAGAGAACCCCGACCGAGGGTCACGCCGTTCGCGCTGATCAGGGCGAGGGCCTCTTTCGGGGCGAGCACGATCGGCTCCAGGCCGACACGTTGCAAAGCCTCGCGGCCGCTCATCACCTCGCCCGCCACCTCGGCGTGGCCGATGCCGATGAGCACTTTGCCGATATCGGACATCTCCGACAGGTCCCCCTGGCCGACCGAGCCGACTTCCCTGACGACGGGATGCACACCTCGGTTGAGCACTTCGACGAGCAGCTGTGCGAGCTCACATCGCACCCCGACACCAGCTGTCGCCATGCCGTTGGCCCGGGTGAGCATCATCGCCCGCACGACGTCGCGCGGCAAAGGCTGGCCGTACGACGAGGTCAGGTCCGCCATGGTGGCGAAATTGAAGCGCTCGAGCTGCTCGGGCGCGATCCGGTATCGGTAAAGCGAGCCAAGGCCGGTGTTGAGCCCGTAGACCGGCTCGCCACTCGCAAGGATCGCGTCGACGACGTCGCGGGCCTGGCGCATGCGCTTGAGCGATTCCTCCGAAAGGCTCACCCCCGCCATCTTGCGGGCGACCGCCACGACATCCTCGACGGTCAGGTTGGCTCCCGTCAGCTCTACAGTTCGTTCGTTCATGTGGCCTCTTGCGCCGCCTCCCCCAGCGCAGCCTCCTCTCGGTGATCACAAATTACCATCGTCTCCACAAGGACCGAGATTCCCCTGCCAATGTCCTCAAGGTCTGTCCACTCCTCCGGGCAGTGACTGCGGCCAGCCCGGGAAGGCACGAACAACATGCCCATCGGCCCGAGGCGTGCCATGTGGGAGGCGTCGTGGCCGGCACCGCTGGCCAAGTGGAGGGGTTCGATCGCCTGTGCCCTCGCCGCCTCGGCGATGGCGCTAGCCACCCAGCCTGTCACGGGAACCGGAGCCTGGCGAGACAGCCAGCTCAAGGTGGTCTCCAGATGACGGCGGGCACCGATGGTGCCAAGCTCGCTCGTGACCCTGCGCCCGAACTCGTCCAGCCAGGCCCCATCCGCGCTTCGCGCCTCGGCCCAAAGATCCGCCTCTGCCGGAACGACGTTTTGGGCTCCGGGGCGGATCTCGAGGCGCCCCGCCGTCGCCACGCCGCTCGCGAGGGCACCGGCGAGCGGGCCCTGGGCGATCTCCTCGATGGCGAGGGCCACCTCCGCCGCCCCCAGCAAGGCGTCCCGGCGCCGGCCCATGGGTGTCGTCCCCGCATGGTCGGGTTGCCCAGTTATGCCGGCCAGGAGACGGTAGATGCCGGCAATGCCGGTCACAACCGCGATGGGGACCCCGGCCTGCTCGAGCACCGGGCCTTGTTCGATGTGCAGCTCGACATAACAGTGAAGTCGCTCGGGCCAGCGCGCCCCTGCAAGCTCGGCCGGCCGACCGCCCGCGGCCCTTATCGCCTCGGCGAGGTTGCGTCCCTCGGCGTCGCGAAGGGCCAGGTGACCCTCGTCGAGCGCGCCGGCGACGGCCCGACTGCCGAGGCAGCTCAAGCCGAAGTCGTTCGGCTCTTCTCCCAGGAAGTCGACCACGACGAGGTCGTGGTCGAGCTCGGCGCCAGAGCTGCGCAGGCAACGAACGGCCTCGATGGCACCGAGCACCCCGATGATGCCGTCGTATCGTCCGCCACCTTGCACCGTGTCGGTGTGCGAACCGGTCACGATCGCGCCGGAGAGTCCGGCGGCACCGGGCAAGGTCCCGATGAGATTGGCCGCGGCGTCCTTCTCGACGCGAAGACCCGCTTCCTCCATCTTTCCGGCGACCCACTCACGCCCGGCGCCGTCGAAGCTCGAAAAGACGCGGCGCGTCCAACCCGGGGCCTCCGGGTCCCGGTACGACGCCAGCCTCTCGAGGTCGTCCGCGACCCGGGCCAGGTCCGGTTGGGGCAGCGGGCTCATGGCGACGGCTCGGGCGAGCCTTGGCCGACCAGACTGACGCCCATGATCTGCTCCACCTCCTCGAGCGCGAACCGGTCACGCGTGCTCGTGGAGAGCGGCAACAGCGAGCGGTCTATGACAAATAGCGCCACCTCGCGCCCTTGCGTCATCTGGGCGATGGACACCGGACGCCCGTCGTCGAGCGACAAGGTGGCAATGACGTCCGGATAGGTCGCGAGGCGCTCGCCGTCGAGCTCCACCGTCATGTACTCGTTCAGGTACCGCACGAGGTGACCGTCGATGGAGATGGACCCATGGTCGAAGCCGCCCTCGGTCCGCAGCGGGTCCACCTCCTTCACGGCTCCCTGAGCGACGACCCTGCCCCCTGTCGTCTCGATCGCCGCCGAGATGACCGCCATCGCGTCGGGCGCAGCGCGCATGGCCGAGCCGAGGGACAAGGCGTAGCTCACCGCCCCGAGCGCCGCATGCTCTTTCACGTAGGCGGCTTCGACGGGATGACGGGCGGCGGCGATGAAACCGCCAGCCCTGACGCACACGTCGCGCAAGACGTTCGATGTGGCGATCACCTGGCCTCGCACGACCACCTCCAGCCCGCCGGACAGCTCACGGTTTCCCCCGGCGACCGCCTGGACCGTCTCGTATCCGGGCCTAGTGGTGAGCCCCATGGCGCCGAGCTTGCCCGTCGGGTGTGCGCGGACGTCTCCGGCGGCGTCGAGCACGAGCACGCCCAAAACGGCGGACTGGATCCAGCCGTTGAGCGTGGTCGACGAGCCGTTCTGGGCCGTCATGACCGCCTCCACGGGATAGTCGAGCTCGCCAGCCACGAGCTGCAACGCTCGCACGTAGTCGAGCGGGCGGATCTCTATGGTCGGCGCCGCCGGGGCGCCGATGGCTGTGACGGTGACGACGACGTCACCGTCGTCGAGCTCGTCGGCTGTGCACAGCACGGGGCGGCCGACGCGGGTGGCGAGCTCACCCATGAGCAGGCCGTGGTCGACCCAGCCACCGCCCCCGCTCGCCAGCACCGACCCGCCCCAGACCGCGTCCAGGGCATCGCTTGGGGTCAGTTCTCGTCTCATTGCCTCTCCTCCTGCTCGCTGCGGAGCCCGAGGCCGGCACCTCGCGCCGCGGACACCGCTTGGCTGTAACCGGCGTCCGCGTAACGCAGGACGCCTAAGCCGCTATCGGCGTCAAGGCCGCGGGCCAGTCGCTCTGTTGCCCCTTCCGATCCGTCGGCGACGATCGTCACTCCGGCGGACTGCATGTAGCCGGCATAACCCGCCCCACCGCCGTGAACAGCAACGAGGTCGGCGCCAGAGGCTGACAGCAAAAGAGCGTCGAGTATCGGCCAGTCCGAGATGGCGCTCGACCCATCGGCCATGCCCTCGGTGCCGATGTAGGGGTGCGTCATCCCCCCGGAGTCGAAATGGTCCCGAGTGAAGGCGACCGGTCCGGCGAGCTGCCCGTCTCGGACGAGGCCGTTGACGGCGACGGCGAACCTGGAACGCTCTCGGTGGCCGAGCCAGCAGCTACGAGCTGGCAAGCCTTGCGTTGTGAGTTGCGCCCGGGCAAGCGAGATCCACGACCCCACCTCAGGACGAAAGGACATCTCGACGACCAGTCGGTCGAGCTCGGCGAGGTCTGATGGCTCGCCGCTCAAGGCCACCCACCGGAAGGGGCCGATCCCCCGGCAGAACAGGGGCCTCAGGTAGCGCTGCGCGAAGCCGTCGATGGTGAAGGCGTCTGTGACCCCCGCTCCCTCGGCCTGCACACGCAGGTTGTTGCCGGCCTCGAAGACGATCGCACCGGCAGCCTTCAGCTTCAACATCGCCTGCACCTGGAGGGCCATGGAGCGCCGGGCCTTGTCAGCAACCCCAACCGGGTCCACCAAACGCGACCTGCGCCATTGCTCGAGCGAGCACTCGAGCGGGCAGTAGCCGAAGACGGCGTCGTGCGCGGCCGTGAGATCGGTCACGACGTCTGGAACGACGCCTTTTTCGGCGAGGGACGCGTAGACGGTCGCGGCATTGGCGACAAGTCCGATGACGCCACCTCGCTGCGCCTTTTCGAGCGACTCGAGCGCCACGTCGAGGTCGTCGGTCACCGAGGCGAGATGACCCCGCTCGAGCGACCGGTCGACCTTTTCCGGGTCGACCTCGACCACGATGCCACGGCCACCGGCGAGAGCGATGGCGAGCGGTTGGGCCGATCCCATGCCGCCAAGACCCGACGTGAGGACGAACCTGCCGTCGAGGGACCCACTGAAATGCTCCCGACCGACGGCCTGCAAGAGCTCGTACACCCCCTGCAGGACGCCCTGGAAGCCTATGTACTGCCAGTCGCCGGCCGTAAGGCCTCCCCACATCATGAGGCCGCGGTCGCACAACTCGTCGAAGTACTCGGGCGTCGCAAAGTGGCCGACGATGTTCCCGCAGGCCATCAGGACCAAGGGTGCGCCCGGCGGGCTCGGGAAGACCCCGATCGGCTTTCCCGACTGGATGACGAGGGTCTCGTCCTCTCCGAGCAGCTTCAGGGACGAGACGATCCTCCCGTAAGACTCCCAGTCCCGGGCAGCCTTGCCCCTGGCGGCGTACACGACCAGGTCCGCGGGACGCTCGCCGACCTCGAGCACGTTCTCGAGCATCCTCAAGAGTCCTTCTTGGCGCCAGCCCAAGCAACGCAGCTCAGGGCCGCGTTTGGCCCGCACCGCGCCGGGCTCAGCCATTTCCCGACCCTGCCCGGGCGCGCTCGACCACACGGCCACGGCCGGCTGCTCGGAAGACTCTCGAGCCGTCCCAGACCACCTCGCCCCGGGAAACGGTGAGCACGACCCGCCCGGGGAAGGTTATGCCGTGGTAAGGGCTCCAGCCGGCGTTCGAGTGCAGATCGGCCTCGTCGAGAGTGAACGGCTTGCCCGGGTCGAACGCCATCACGTCCGCGTCGAGGCCGGGGGTGAGCGAGCCTTTCGCGTGCGAGATCCCGAAGATCCGTGCCGGAGAGGCCGCCACGAGCTCGCAGAGCGCGCTCAGGCTCTGGCCCCTTTCGAGCAGACCGGCAGCGAGGACGGCAACAAGTGTCTCGGTACCGGGGGCGCCGGAGTGATTGTCGAAGATCACCGGCCGCGTCTTGTCGGAAAGTGGCCATGGCGCGTGGTCTGATGCGACGACGTCGATCGCCCCGGCGCACAATCGGTCCCAGAGCCCTGCTACCTCGGCCGCGGCTCGCAAGGGCGGGTTGATCTTCAGACGACCGCCCTGGCGCGCCATGTCGTCCTCGGAGAAACGCAGGTAGTGAGGACAGGTCTCGGTACTCACCCGCAGTCCCTCAGCTGCGTAGCAACGGGCCAGGTCAACAGAGCGGGCAAGGCTCAAGTGGCAGAGGTGGAGGAACGACGTTGTCTCCCTGGCAAACTCGAGCGCCGTCAGCACGGCCTGGGTCTCGCTCACCGGCGGGCGCGACCGGCAGTGCTCAAGCGGCGCGGACGAACCGGATTCGCGCGCCCGCGCCAGGAGCGGCTTGATTATCTCCTCGTTCTCGGCATGCACGCAGGCCACGCTCTCGTGCTCGCGGATGGCGTCGAGGACTTCGAGAAACTGGTCGTCGGGAATCCGGGGGAAGCGGTGCGGGTCGGTGCCGAACAACGAGAGCTTGAAGCCGACAGCGCCCGCCTCGACGAGCGGGCCGACGTCTATGCCAGCTGTTCCGGGGCGCACCGTGCCGAGCAGGGCGACATCGACAACAGCTTCGCTCAGGACCTTTTCCCGTTTGGTGGCCAAGACCTCTGGGCTCACCACGGGCGCCCCCACGTCGTAGGGCATGTCGATCACCGTCGTCACACCGCCCGCGGCGGCCGAGGCTGTCATGGCGTGGATGCGCTCGCCCGCATGGCTGCCGGAATGCACATGGCAGTCGATGGCGCCGGGTAGCAGGTACGCAGCCCCAAGGTCGATCCGGGTCGTGGCTGGCCCGGTCGCTTCGCCCTCTCGCACCTCGACGATCCGGCCGGCGGCTATCTGGATCTCGCCCCGGTCCGGCTCGCCGCCACCGGTGACAATACGCCCGACAATCGAAAGGTCTACTGCTGGCATTTCAAGATTGACCGCCGATCTAGCCCTTGTAGAGGCCGAAGCACTTCCGGCCCAGGAGCACTCGGCCCGGTTTAAGTCGAACTCGGGCCAATTACGTGCCAATTGGCATGCTAATCGCCATGGTATCCGCGACCCAAGCATCACAGATACCGCTGGTGACACCCCGGTCACAGGACCGAAGCTCTAGGCCGTGACGGCGGGCGACGACCTTGTTATGCCCAGATAAGGCAGGAACAGCATGTAATGGTGGCAGCTAGCTCCCGAGAGGCGAATAGAGGGCCGCCCTGCTAGCTTCAGAGCCTGATTAACCTCCGGTCTCGACACGGCCACTAGCCGCGCCGAGATGCGACACAGGGAGGAGGGTGTGAATTGCTGCTGTATATCGTGAAGCGTGTCGGCTTGGCGTTGATAACGCTCGTGCTATTGAGCTTGATCATCTTCTTCGCCGGTCAGGTGCTCCCCGGCAACGCAGGCAGGGCCATTCTCGGGCCTTTTGCGTCACAACAGGCAGTGCTCCAGCTCGACCACAAGCTCGGTGTCGACCGGTCGCTCCTCGTCCAGTATTGGAGCTGGGCGACCGGCATCCTGCACGGCAACCTCGGGCAGTCCTACCAGCAACAGGCACCAGTCAGTTCTTTCATCTTCCCCTACATCGGCCGCTCGCTGAAGCTCGCCGCATTCGCCTTTGTGATCGTCGTGCCTCTGAGCATCCTCGGCGGGATCATCGCGGCGCTCAACCGGGGCAAGCTCGTGGACCGCTTCATCAGCACCACCAGCCTTTCGCTTTCGACCGTGCCCGAATTCGTCTCGGGCGTGGTCCTCATCGTCGTGTTCGCCCTCGGCCTTAAGATCTTGCCGGTCTCGGCGAACGCCCCGCCCGGCTCGTCGTTCCTCATTCAGCTCAAATACCTGATCCTGCCGGCCATACCGCTCGTGTTCATCCTCTTCGGCTATATCGCCCGCATGGCCCGCGGCAGGTACGGTCGAGGCCCTCGACTCGGACTATGTCCGAACGGCGACGCTGAAAGGGCTGCCCAGGTGGGTGGTGATCCGCCGTCACGTGCTGCGCAACTCGCTGCTGCCGACCATCACGGTCATCGCCACCCAGACGGGATACCTCATCGGTGGCCTCGTCGTCGTCGAGAAGCTCTTCGTCTACCCCGGCATCGGCACCTTGATCATCAACGCCGCCAACGACAAGGACTTCCCGACGCTCGAGGCCGGGGTCCTTTTCATCGGCATCGTCTACCTCACCGCCACGCTCATCGCCGACATCTTGTACACGGTGTTGAACCCCAGGATCAGGCTGGAGAAGGCGGAGTGACTGCCGACCTCGACCCGATCGTGCCTCCCTCCACCGCCGAGGTCTTGGGTGCCGTGCCCGGCGCGCCCATCGGGGCGGCCGGGGCCCTTGACGTCTCGATCGGGCGGGTCCGCCGCGAGCAGCTTCACCAGCTCGTTCGCTCCAAGACGTTCATCGTCGGATCCCTGATCCTGCTTTGGTGGATCGTCTGCGCCATCTTCGGGAGCTCGTTCGCCCCCTACCCCGCCACGACGGCGAACATCTTGAGCACCCAGCTTGCCCCCTCGGCCGCCCACTGGTTCGGTACCAACGACGTGGGCGAGGACGTCTTGTCGCGTGTGATCGTCGGCGCCCGCGACATCCTCGAGATCGCCCCGCTCGCAACGCTCTTGGGCACCGTTCTCGGGACAACTATCGGCCTCGCCCAGGGCTATCTGAGGGGTCCGTTCGACATGATCGTCGGCAGGATCGTGGACGCCGCTTTGTCTCTCCCCATCGTGATAGTGGCCTTCCTCTTCGTCGTCGCCGTCGGCCCGAGCACCCTCACACTCATCGTCGTCATCGGCTTCGTCTTCTCCCTCATCATCGCGAGGACGGTGCGCACCGCGGTGCTGCAAGAGCGTGAGCTCGACTATCTGGCGGCGGCCCGGCTACGGGACGAGAGCGTCCTGCACGTGATGTTCATCGAGATCCTCCCGAACGTGCTCGGCCCGATCCTGGTCGAGTTCACCGTCCGGTTGGGCTATGCGATCTTCACGATCGCGACCCTGTCGTTCCTCGGCTTCGGCGTCCAGTTGCCCACGCCGGACTGGGGTGCCGACATAGCCATCAACTCCAACTACCTCGCCGCTGGCTACTGGTGGGAGACGCTCTTCCCGGCGCTCGCGATCGCTTCGCTCATCATCGCGATAAACCTCATCGGCGACTCGATCGAGGCGGTGCTCATCCAGTGACCCTGGCAACTTCCTCCGACCTCGCCGCCACCGTCGAGGCGCCCTCTACGACCCTCGAGGTGAGCCACCTCGATGTGGCCTACCGCGTGCGGGGTAGCGACCGGCTGGCTTTGCGCGACGTCTCGTTCAGCATCGGGCGACAAGAGTCGTTCGGTCTCGTGGGCGAGTCGGGCTGTGGCAAGTCCACCACCGCCCTCGCCATCACGCGCTACCTGCCCCGCAACGGGCGCCTGAGCGGCGGCTCGGTCCTCGTCAACGGGCGGGACCCCGCCAAGATGGACAAGCGAGCCCTGCGAAAATTCCGCGCCCGCACGATCTCGATGGTGTACCAAGAACCCGGCCGTGCCCTCAACCCGTCGCTTAGGGTCGGACGTCAGGTGGCCGAGGTCTACGAGGTCGGCGGAACAAAAAAGCCGGAGGCACTGGCGCGCGCCGAGGAGCTGCTGGGCATGGTGCAGATCGCCGATCCCGGGCGCGTGCTTCGCGCTTATCCTCACCAGCTGTCGGGAGGGATGCTGCAGCGAGTCATGATCGCCATGGCGCTCGCATCTGAGCCGGCACTGCTCATCCTCGACGAACCGACGACGGCTCTCGATGCCACAGTCGAGGCGGAGGTGCTCGACCTCGTGTCGTCGCTGCGCCAGCGGTTCGAGACCTCGGTGCTGTTCATAAGCCACAACCTCGCCGTGATCGCCAAGATGTGCGACCGGGTCGGGGTCATGTACGCCGGCGAGCTCGTTGAGCAGGGCCCGGCTAGGGAAATCTTCGACAACCCCCGGCATCCCTACACCGTGGGGCTGTTGCGCTGCGTCCCGCGGGCCGGCCAGCGCAAGGACCATGGTCGTCTCGACACCATCCCGGGCTTTCTCCCCGGGCCCGGCGAAGTCCAAGTCGGCTGCATCTTCGCAAAGCGCTGTGCGCTCGCGAACCAACGTTGCCTCGAAGAGACGCCGCCTATGTACGAGGTGAGTACTTCGAGGACGTCACGCTGCCACTATCACGAGCAGGCACCTGAACTGCCCAGGGCCACCCCGGAGGACGTCAAGCTGCGCAGTCCCGACTCGGGCGAGGAGCCGGTGATCCGCCTGCGGGGCGTGTCGAAGACCTTCCATGTCAAAGGCGAGCACGTACGGGCCGTCGTCAGCGTCGACCTCGACTTGAAGGCGGGCGAGACCCTCGGCCTCGTTGGCGAGTCGGGATCCGGCAAGACGACGCTCGCCCGCGTCGTGCTCGGGCTCAGCGTGCCCGACGAGGGGTCGCTCATCGAGCTGGAAGGTTCGCCGCTTGCCGGCGAATGCACCAAGCGCGACCGCAAGCAACTGCAAGCGATGCAGATCGTCTTCCAGAACCCCGACTCGGCACTGAACCGTCGCCACAGCGTGCGCCACATCATCACGAGGGCGCTCAAGAAGCTTGCCGGCCTCTCCGGCGAGGCCTGTGAGCAACGACTGCTCGAGATCGTCCGCTCCGTGCGAATGGAGGAGCGCCATCTACCCCTGCGCCCCTACCAGCTCTCCGGAGGGCTCAAGCAGCGAGTAGCCATCGCCCGCGCCTTCGCCGGGGCTCCCCGGGTCCTCGTATGTGACGAGCCGACCTCGGCCCTCGACGTGTCGGTGCAAGCGGCCATCCTTAACCTCCTAGCCGACCTGCAAAGCCGCGAGCGAGTCACCTATGTCTTCATCTCGCACGACCTCGGCGTCGTGCGCTACCTCTCCGACAGCATCGCCGTGCTCTATCTGGGCCGCGTCATGGAGTACGGTCCCGCGGAGACCGTCTTCTCGGGTGCCCATCACCCCTACACCGAGTCACTGCTCTCGGCCGTGCCGAGCCTCGACGGGACGCACCACGAGCGGATCCGGCTCACAGGCGAGATCCCGAGCGCGGCGCACTCCCCGTCGGGCTGCGTGTTCCACACCCGCTGTCCGCGGCGGTTGGCGAACGGGCTGTGCGAGTCGACCGAGCCGGCGCTCGTCGAGGTCGAGCCGGGCCACTTGATGCGCTGCCACATCCCTGTCGAGGAGCTGCGGAGCCTGCAGGCGAAAGACAGCGCCGAGGCGGCCGATCAGCCGAAGATCTCGTAGGACTGCTCGAAGATCTTGTCCGTGAGGATCGGGATCTCGTCGTAGACGGTCGCCATGCGCTGGTAAAGGTCGTGGTTCGTCGCGTCGGGAGCGAAGGCGGGCTCCCAAGACACCATGTTCTCGATGGCCTCGTCGAAGGAGCCGTAAAGACCATGCCCGACCGCGGCGCATATCGCCGAGCCCAGTCCCGCGGCGTTGTTCATCTTGCTGCGAACAGCCGGAAGACCGAAGACGTCGGCGAAGATGTGCATGAACACATCTGAGTTCGAACCGCCACCGGAGACAGCTATCTGGCGGTACTCCTCACCTGTCTCTGTCCCCATGGCCGTGCCGCAGCGGTAGATGGTGAGGGCGATCCCCTCCAGTATCGCCCGGTAGATGTGGAACCGGTCGTGGCGCACGTCGAAACCGACGATGGAGCCCTTCTTGAAGGGGGCTTCTGTCGGCGCGAGCCAGTCAAGGACCACCATGAGGCCGTTGCAGCCGGCTGGCACCTTCTCCGCCTCGAGGTCGAGGTACCGCTCGAGGCCGAGGCCCTGTCGCTGCGCCGCCGATCTCGCCTCCTCACCGAGCAGGTCGCGCCACCAGCTCACCGTCCACATGCCCCGGCGAATGCCGTAGCTCTCGTAGAGGTACTGATGAGGAATGGAGGCGAAGTTTGACCAGAAGCTCGCCGCGTCCAGCACGTTGCGCCGTCCCGTCGTCATGCTGGCGGTGTAGGTGCCGAGCGAGACGAGCAGGGTGTCGGAGGAGCGAAGCCCGCAGCCGAGGGCCTCGACCGCCTTGTCATTCGAGGTGGCGAAGACCGGTAGTCCCTCCGGGATCCCGGTGTGGCGCGAAGCCTCCGCCGTGACGGATCCGAGCACGTCGCCCGGCATCAGCAGCTCGAAGAGCATTTCGCGGGGAACCTGGTATTTCGAAAAGCCCTCGTCGTCGCGCAACCACTCCCATCTGTCCGAGCTGATCGGCCAGACGCCGGCGTAGTTCGCCGCCGTGTCCTTGAACTCCCCCGTCATCCGATGCGAGATGTAGCCGGACGAGGTCGTGACATAGCGCACGTTCGGGTCAACGTGCTCGTAGGGTCGCGATACTCGTGCGTCCATCCAGCTCATCACGGGGCTGGCGAGCGTCCCATCGCCCTTTAGAAGCGCCCGGCAAAAGCGGATGGTGCACAGGCCGACACCGACGATGTCCGCCGGATCCCCGGGGAAAGCCTCCATCGCACGTCGGCTCGCCTCGCCTATCGAGAACCAGATGTCGTCGTCGGGGTGCTCGACGACGCCGGGGCGCGGCGTGTCGTTGGGCCGTAGCGCTTGGCGTCCCTCGCACACCACGGTGCCGTGCTCGTCGAACACGGACACCTTTGTGCTCTGTGACCCGTTGTCTATACCGATCAGGTAGCGCTTCACACTTGCCTCCAAAGACCGCCGACGAGACTCTCTTAAGCCTTGAAGATCGTGCCCCTGTTCATGATGCCGTTCGGGTCAAAGGCTTCTTTGAGCTTTCGCAACATGTAATACGCGTTGCCGTGCTCTTGTTCAGTCCAGTCGGTCCGGTACTTGCCTATCCCGTGGTGGTGCACCATGGAGCCCCCGTGCTTGAGGGCCTCCTCCACGATGATGGCGTTGATCGGGATGTGGTACTTGGTGATCTCTTCTTGCGGTTCGCAGTTGATGTTGTAGTCGTAGACGAAGTACAAGTTGGTACCGGTCTGGTAGCTGTGCGAGGAGTGCGCCCCGAGCATCGTGAGATCCTCCGTATAGGGGTACTCGGTGCGGATGCGCTGCATCGCCGAGTTGTAAACCTCGCCGATGTCCGACCAGTTGGCCGAGATCTCGGTCGTGTAGCCGAGGTTGTGCTCTTTGAGCATCCACTCCTGCTCGGCGATGATCTTGTCCATGCCCCAGTTCAAGTCGCCGAACCACTTCGCGATCCGGACCGGGTCCACGACTTCGTGGGGATGAGCTTCGATGACCCGGTCGATCTCGGCCACGGTGGCGGCGACTATTTCCTCTGGGCCCTCGCAGATGAAGATGAGGACACACTTTCCCTTGTGGAAGTCGGCGAAATGCTGGTGGGCGTCCTCCTCGGAGTAGACGCGACACACCGAGGGACGAAAGCCGTCCGTCACGACCTCGCGGATGGCAGAGATGCCGGCATCCATGTCCTCGACGAGGAACCCCCGGTACTGGTTGTTTTCCGGCCGGTAGCGGTACAGCTTGACCGTGACCTCGGTGATGAAGCACAACGCACCCTCGTTGCCGATGATGATGTGCCTGATATCTGGGCCGACGGCCCGGCGGGGCACGTTCTTGATACGACAGACCGTCCCGTCGGGGAACACGGCCTCGAGCCCGATGACCATGTCCTCGATGCCGCCGTAGAGCGTCGACAACTGCCCGGTCGAGCGCGTGGCGGTGAGACCGCCCATCTGGGCTAGGGGCTTTGACTGAGGCGAGTGGCCCGTGGTGAGGCCCTGTGAGCGGACGGCGTCTTCCAGCACCTCTAGGGGAACGCCGCACTGCGCCGTGACCATCATGTTGACGGGGTCGATGTGAACGATCCTGTTCATCGTCGAGCCGTCGAGCACGATCGTGTCCTCCACGACCGTCTCGAGCCCGCCTTCGGTCGAGGTGACACCGGTGCGCGGAACCACGTTGATGCGATGGTCGTTCGCGAAGTGAAGAACCTCTGCCACTTCTTCGGTCGAGCTCACCGAGACGACCGCGGCCGGGATGGGACCCGCGAAGATCTTGTTGACGGCCTGGTACTTCTTGAACCGGTCGACACTGGAAGCCTTCAGCACGTCTTCGTCGACGCACACCTGGCTTTGGCCGACCAGCTCGGCGAGTCCTTGTCGGATCGCCTCGCGGCTCAGTTCTGAACGTGATTGCACCATGAACCTATTCTCCTCCGTCGCGCGTTGTCCTCGGCGGTCTCACCGGACCAGATAGCCACCGTCGACAACGAGCACGTGACCGTTCACGTAGTCAGAGGCGCGACTGGCGAGGAACACGGTCGCGCCCATCAAGTCGGCTGCGTCGCCCCACCGTCCGGCCGGAATGTGGTCGAGCACGCGCTGGTTGGTCTCGGGATTCGACCGGGTGGTCTCGGTGATCGCCGTCGCGTAGTAGCCCGGTGCGATCGCGTTCACCTGGACGTTGTACTGGGCTAGCTCGTCGCAGTAGGCCTTCGTGAACCCGGCAAGGCCGTGCTTGGTGGCCGCGTAGGCCGGCGACCACTGGCCCCCGAGGAAGGAGAACAGCGAGGCGATGTTGATGATCTTGCCGGAGCGTTGCGCGACCATGAACTTGGAGGCTTCGTAGCTGAGCTCGAAGGCAGCCGTCAGGTTGAGGGCGATCATCGGATCCCACTCGCTGCGGTCGAATTTGTCTACGGAGGCGATGTTGCAGATGCCGGCCGAGTTCACCACGACGTCCACGGCACCGAAGCTTTCGACACAACGCTCGACGACCGCCTTTGGCGCACCTTTGCGAGTGATGTCAATCGTGAGGAGCTCGGCCCTTTGGCCGTCAGCCTCGATGAGGCGAGCTGTCTCTCCGCCGTCGTCCATGACCGTCGGGATGAAGACGTCAGCACCCGCCTTGGCGAGGGCGAGCGCAAAGGCCTGACCAAGGCCCGTGTTGCCTCCCGTCACGATGGCGGTCTTGCCCCTGAGCGAGAACAGGTCCATCGAGAACTCGCGAATGTCCATCTTCCTACCGCCTATCTATTCGTGACTCTCTGGGTTCTTGTGTTGCTTGCCGATCAGCTGACGCACGGGGGCACGACGGCCGGCGAGTGCTCTTTCCGTCGCTGAGGATCCTGGAGTGCTCAGGCAGTCAACGCGACGCTTCGCGGTGCCGCGCGCACGAGTGGTCGCCGCTTCGGGGTGCTGCCTAGGCGGGCCGGAAGAACGGGTTGAACGGAGCCTTGGCGGCGCTTATGAACTCGCTCGCCTTGGGTAGTCCTTGTACCGCCTTTTGCAACGCCTCGAGCGTCGCGACCTGGTTGTTGCGGTAGACCTCGGCCTCGTCGTCGGCGTTCGGGTTCACCCAGACGGCGGCGATGAGGACCAGGTTGTCGACGTCGTTGCTGTCGATCACGGACTCCTCGAGCGCCTGGCCGACTCCTTGGGCCACGCCGGCCTGCGCCGGTCCCCATGTCATGTTGCCGTGAACAGGCCCAGCGATGGCGGCCTTGTTGACGAACAGCGTCGGGGGCACCGCAGGTATGCCGGGTTGGGCGACGGCGACGAAGGGCGCATGTCCGGCACTCGGTGCGGCGAGCGCGCTCGCCCACGCCGTACCGACCGGGCCGTCCCGGCGTCCCAGCACGACGTTGATATGAGCGGCGTTGACGCCGTCGCCCACAAAGGACTCTCCGATAAGCATCAGCTGTCTCCTTCCCATGGCTTCAGAACGGCTCGCACGACACGGCCCTCGAGCATGGCTGCGAAGGCCTCGTTCACTCCTTCGAGCGGGTAGCGCTCCGAGATGAACCGGTCGAGCGGGAACTTGCCTTGCGCGTAAAGGCGCATGATCAACGGCATGTCTAAGGCACAGCGCGCCGAGCCGTAGAACGTCCCTGTGACGATCTTCTCGGAGCGCACGAGCACATTGCCCGGGAAAGAGACCATCTCACCGTCGGCAGGCACCCCTACGAGCACGACCATGCCGCCCGGGCGTATGGCGTCGAAGGCGATCCTGGCGAGGGCCGGAAGCCCGGCCGCCTCGATGGCGTAGTCGACTCCGCCGCCGCACAGAGCGCGCAGTTGCTCGGCAATGTCGCCGTCTTTGCCTTCGAGAGTCGCCGTGGCGCCGAGCTCGTCGGCGAGCTCACGTTTTGAGGCGACCGGGTCGACGACGACGACGGTGCCGGCGCCGGCGAACCGTGCCGCCATGAGGGCCGACAGTCCCACGCCCCCACCTCCGAAGATGACGACCGAAGCTCCGGGCTCGACCTTCGCCTTGTTGAACACGGCGCCGACTCCGGTCGTCACGGCGCACCCGACGAGGCAGGCGACCTCCAGATCGGCATCGTTCGCCAGAGGGACACAGGAGCGCTCGTCGACCACGCAGTAGCGGGCGAAGGTAGAGAGGTACGAGTAGTGGTAGAGCGGCGAACCGTTCCTCGACAGGCGCACCTCGCCACTCGGCAGGGCGCCTTGGCCCATGTAGGTGGTGGAGTTGGCACAAAGAGACAGGTCGCCTTTCATGCAGGCCGGGCAGACGCCACAGGTAGGCAGCCAGGAGAGCACGACCTTGTCCCCGGGGGACACCCGCGTGACGGCCGAGCCGACCGACTCCACGACGCCGGCGCCTTCATGGCCGAGCACGGCGGGCATCGGTGTGGCGGAGGCACCCGAGGCGGCGTTCCAGTCGCTGTGGCAGACACCACTCGCCTCTATGCGTACCAGCACCTCGGAGGGACCTGGCGGCGCAAGCTGCACGGTCTCTACGACGAAGTCCTTGCCCGGCGCTTCCAATACAGCCGCGAGTGTCTCTATGGCAGTGCTCACGTACGGCACCTCCGTTATGTCTTACCGGCTGGATGTCCATCCACACGGCCTTGATCGGAGTGTAACCATCGATCCAACGTCCGGTCGAATCCGGGCTTTTCCGGCAAAACCCGCTGGTGAGGACTTAAAACTGATGTCAGTTCGCTGACAGTGTCCGCGAAGGCTGGTCTCCGGCACCAAGCAACCGGCTCAGCGAAGCCCGCCCGCGGTCCTGGTCATGGCGGGCCCTCGAAAGACGCCCGCCTCGCAAGGTTCGTCCGCACCGATTTGGTGGGAGAGGGCTCTGCAGGCGTTGAGCAGCTCGCGCCCGAGCGCTTGACGATACGACAGTCTCAATGACGGTTCCGGCACGCAGATTGTCATCGCGGCCACTACGACACCGTCGTGGCCGCGCACGGGTGCGGCGAGACAGCTGAGGTTCTCGGACGACTCCTCGCTCGCCTCGGCCCAACCGCGCCGACGAGCTTTCACGAGCTGCCGCTCCAACTCCTCCACCGAGCCGACCGTCCGTGGTGTGAGCCTTCGTAGCTCCTGGTTGCGGTACCTTTCGACCGCGCTGACACCGGAGAAGGCGAGCAGCGCTTTTCCCACTGCCGTGGCATGGGCCGGCAGGCGCCGTCCAACCTCGGTCACCAGCCTGACGGGACGCTGCGAATCGACGTAGGCGACGAACACCACGTCGGGCCAATCTAGGACGGCAAGCTGCATCGTCTCGTTGATGCGAGCCACGATGGGCGGGGCCACCACCTTGAACTCATCGATGACATTGACCGCGCGGAGAAAAGCCGAGCCCCAGGACATGACCTTGGGCCCCATCCGGTAGCCGCCGCGCTGGCCGAGTCTTTGCACGAGCTCGCTCTCGACAAGGGTGTTGAGGATCCGGTGCACCGAGCTGCGCGGCTCATCGATGGCCCGGGTCAACTGATCCAAGGTCGCAGAGCCGTGGAAGGCTGCCAGTGCATCGAGCACTCGCACGGCCGTTACGACCGCGGGTGCCGTCGAGGCCGTGGGGATGTCGAGCTTTTCCGTTTGAGCCTCCTCTCTCGCGTCCTTATCGGTACGGAGCCCCGATAACCTGCAAGTGCCCAAAACCCCTAGCGCATGCTCGTTCGACTTAGTATCGTAACAGACGCAGTACGCTGAACGTCGGTCCAGGATCTTAGACAAGACTCGCCTACGGCGAGGGACGACAAAGGGAGGTTGACGCATGGACGTCAACGACAGTGGTCAGGAAGTCAACCATGAAAGGCTCGACAACCTCCGACGTGGTCGGGGACCGATCCAAGAGCACATCATCGACGAGTTCGTCGCCGGAAACCTATCCAGGAGGGACTTCCTCAAAAAGGGCACCGCATTCGGCCTTTCGTTGCCACTCCTCGGTGGCATCCTTGAAGCCAAGGGTCTTCCTGGCCTGAGGGCATCGTCCGCGGTAGCCCGACAGGCGCGGGCGGCCTCGACCAGCCCGCTCAGGGCGGGCATCATCGTCCCTGCCGGCGCCATCAACCCGATCACCATTGAGGACGAGGGAAGCCTCGAGCTGCTCGGCAACGTCGGTGAGTTCCTCGTGGAGACCGACCAGACACTCGGTTACAAGCCCTGGATCGCCACGAGCTGGACCTCGAACGCAACCGCAGACGTGTGGACCTTCAAGATCCGCCAGGGCGTCAAGTTCAACGACGGCACCCCGATGACGGTCGATGACGTCGTCTACAGCTTCCAGAGCCAGTCCAACCCGAAGACCGGCGGCGTTGCTCTCTCGGTCTTCTCCGGGGTCTTGGAGCCTTCCGGCGTGGTGAAGGTGGACGACCAGACCGTCGCCTTCCACCTCGTGTCTCCCGACGCCGCCTTCCCGGACGCCGTCTCGTGCGACAACTACAACATGATCATCGTCCCGAAGGGTTACGACTACTCCAACTACCCCAAGGACTGGGTCGGCACGGGGCATTACATGATGTCCAGCTACACCACGAACGTGGGCGCGACCTTCGTCCGCAACCCGCACTACTGGGGGACGCCGGCCGTCTCGAGCGAGATCCAGTGGACCTTCTACGCGAGCGAGGAACCGATGTCGAACGCCCTCGTGGCGAACGAGATCGACTGCTTGGACCAGTTCTTCGTCTCCACGAGCCCGCAGCTGCTGAACGGCAACTTCAACATCATCAGGCTGAAGGCCTCGACCCACCGCGAGCTCTCGATGCGTTGCGACACCGGTCCTTTCAAGAGCAACCTGGTCCGCCAGGCGGTCGCCCTCACCCTCAACCGCCCACAACTGGTGACAGCGCTCTTCAAGGGCTATGCCGACATCGGCAACGACAGCCCCTTTGCCCCCGTCTTCCCGTCTACGGCTCCCGTGCCCCAGCGCGTGCAGAACATCGCCCAGGCAAAGAAGCTGCTGGCGCAGGCCGGTTACGCGAAGGGCTTCAGCACTCCGCTTCTCACCGAGCAGCGCCAGGAGATGCCCGAGCTCGCCCAGTTCATAAAGACTTGGGCCAAGGAGATCGGGGTCGATATCAACCTCACCATCGAGCAGCCGGACAAGTACTACGGCTCGGGCGTCTACGGGACCTCGGACTGGCTCGACGGTGAGATGAGCATGGTCGACTTCGGCTCCCGCTCTACGCCGAACCTGTTCCTCAACGCCCCGTTGGAGACCTACAACAAGAAGACCGGGGCCGGTGCCTGGAACGCCGCCCACTTCAACAACGCCACGTACGACAGGCTCGCCCAGCAGTACGTCGCTGCGGTCGACCTTTCCAGCCAGCGGAGCATCGCCAAGCAGATAGAGACCCTGCTTCTTGACGAGACGCCGATCATCTACCCGTACTTCTACAACTACCTAAGCGCAACCCAGAAGAACGTGACCGGCGTCTACCCGACGGCGCTCAGCCAGTTCTTCCTCTGGAACGCGTCGAAGTCCTGAGCTCTGAGTCCTGAGCTGTAACACCATCCCCACGCGGGACGGCTCGGCAACACGCTGGCCCCGCGTGGGGATTTTTCCGTCGTCTCTTGCGCTCGTTTCCCAAGGATCACCGCCGCGCCTCGGGGCGCATCCGCGCGAAACACCGCGGTTGAAGATTCATCGCCCCAAATGCCACCGGGCCTCCGGGCACCTCGGCTAGAGGCACCCGGGCCGGCATGGTCAGTCGCTGAAGACGGTCTTTATGTTGGTGAACTCCCGCAGGCCCGCCGGGGACAGCTCGCGGCCATAGCCCGAGCGCTTGACACCGCCGAAGGGGAGGTCGAAGTACGAGATGGTCATGGCATTGACGTAGACCATGCCCGACTCGAGGTCGTCGGCGAAACGCTTCTGCTCGGCCGCGTCGTTGGTCCACACGCTCGAGCTGAGGCCGAAACTGCTGTCGTTGGCGAGGGCGATCGCCTCGTCGATGTCGCCGACCCGGAAGAACGACGTCACAGGCCCGAAGACTTCCTCACGGTAGACGCGCATGTCCGGAGTGAGCCCTGTAAGCGCGGTCGGCTGGACGAACCAGCCCGGACCGTCCATCGTCCCGCCACCACAGATGGCCTTGGCGCCCTTCGACAGTGCGTCTGCAACCTGCTCGTTCACCTCGTCGCGACCCTGCGCAGTGGCGAGCGGCCCGACCTGGGTCGCCTCGTCGAGCGGATCACCGATGACGAGCTTGGCCATAGCTTCCGCGTAACGCTCCTCGTACTCGTCCGCGATCGCCTCGTGGACGATGAAGCGCTTTGCCGCAATGCAGCTCTGGCCGTTGTTCTGCACCCGTGCCCACACGCCGATCTCGACGGCCCGGTCCATGTCGGCGGACGGCATGACGATGAACGGATCGGCCCCACCGAGCTCGAGCACCGTCTTTTTGATGACGTTGCCGGCGATGGAAGCCACCGATTGTCCGGCGCCTTCGCTGCCCGTGACAGTGGCGGCGGCGATGCGGTCGTCCTCCAGGATCGCCTTCACCCGATCCCCACCGACGAGCAGGGTCTGGAACACGCCCTCTGGGAACCCTGCCCGCCTGGCGGCGTCCTCTATGTTGAGGGCCGTCTGGGGCACGTTCGAGGCGTGCTTCAACAAGGCAACGTTGCCGGTGATGAAGGTCGGCGCCGCGAACCTGATCACCTGCCAGAGGGGGAAATTCCAGGGCATAACGGCCAGCACGGGGCCGATCGGCTGGTACTTCAGGTACGAGCCCTTTTTGGCTGAGGTTCCGGGGACGATCTCGTCCGCGAGCATGGCCGGGCCGTGCTCGGCGTAATAGCGCAGCACGCCGACGCACTTTGTCACCTCATTGCGAGCCTGCACGACGGGTTTTCCCATCTCAAGCGTCATCATCTCGGCGATTGCCAGCTGGTCTTTTTCCAGCACGTCTGCCATGGCGCGCATGAGCTGGGCGCGCTCGTCGTAACTCGTGCGCCGGTAAGCGCGATAAGCGCTATCTGCCAGCGCGATCCTCCGCTCTACCTCTGCCTCGCTGTAAGGCTCGAAGGATTTAAGGGTTTCGCCCGTCGCCGGGTACACCGTTGAAATGGCCATGTCAACTTTGTACACCGCAGTTGAACACGCTGCCAAGCCGGGGGTCGCTGGCGGGACAAATCGCCCACAAATCAGGCATTTCGCCCGTGAACAAAGGTCCACGACGCCCAAACGGCTTTCGCGAGTCGGGCAGTGACCGCGCCCGGGCCAAATGACCGGCTCCCAAGCAGCTCGTCGACAGCACAAAGGCCAGCTATCGAGCTCGTCAAGAAGGCCTCCTCGGCGGCGGCGATCTCTGACAAGGTGAAAGGCTCCTCTACCACCTCGAAGCCTTCCCCGGCCGCCACCCGCATCAAGAGATCCCTAGTGGTGCCCGCGAGGATGTGCCCGTCAAGCGGCGGAGTGCGGAGGACATCGCCGAAGACGGCAAAAACGTTCGCATGCTCGGCCTCAAGGACGGCTCCGTCATCGTCAAGAAGAAGGAGCCTTTGGCCCCGGCCTAACCGGAGGGTCTCGCGCCGCTCCGCCAGCACCACGCGGTCGTACCACTTGTGTCGGCCGAGGCCGCCCGAAAGAACCGTCGGGATCAGTGTCACCCCCAGGCCGGGTGAGCCGGAGAAGGCCTCCGGAGCGGGCGAGACCGTCACTTCGCTCTTAAGGCCGCCCCCCGGGCGAGGGCGCACGAGGACTCGGAGGCGATGAGGGCCTGCCAGGCTTTTCGCCCGCTTCATCACCTCAGCGCCGAGCCGGGGCGAAGGCCTCGATCCGTACAGGCACGAGACACTCGCCGCGAGCCGCCCGAGGTGCGATTCCAGCTCGACGGGCCGGCCGTCGATCACAAGCACCGTCTCGAACACGCCCGCGCCGAAAGCGGCTGGACCAAGAGCATTCTCAGACGTCGCCCGCCATCGGGCTCCGCTTCTCGCCTGGGGGCGCCCTTCGAGCTCGGCATCAACGGCGGCCAGCAGGGGCCGGGCCTTGTCGAAGCACTCTTCGAGCTCACCGTTGGGATCCGAGTCGGCCACGACGCCACCACCCACTCCGAGCCAGGCCTTCCCCCGAGCGAGCTCGAAGGTCCGGATGGCGACGTTCAGCTCGAGTCCCGACAAGGGGCTGGCGATCCCGATGGCGCCGGTATAGACCTCGCGCTCGGTCGCCTCGAGGGCGGTGACGAGCTCCATCGCCTTTACTTTGGGCGCTCCCGTGACCGAACCAGGAGGAAAGGCGGCCCGCACGAGGTCGGCGTCGGACGTCTCGTTCGACAGTTCACCCGTCACATCCGAGACGAGGTGCCACACGCCCGGGTGCTCTTCGGCCCTGAACAGCTCGGAAACGGCGACGCTGCCGTAGCGGCAGACTCGCCCGAGGTCGTTCCGCACGAGATCGACGATCATCAGGTTCTCCGCCCGGTCCTTGTCCGAGGCGAGAAGCTGCCTGCGCTCGTGCAAAGACGAGCCCCGACGCCGCGCCGTGCCCTTGATGGGCGAGCTCAGCACCTCGCGATGCTGGCGCTTTAAGAACAGCTCAGGCGAGAAGCTGGCGACCGCGAGCGAAGGTTGCCCGAGGAAGGCGCCGTAACGCGGTGCGAGACGGCCGGCACCTGCGCAGAAGAGCTCGAGCGGATCCCCGAAGAACTCGGCCTCGAGGCGGGCGCACACATTCACCTGAAACACGTCGCCCGAACGGATGTGCTCGATCGCACGTGCCACCGAGACGAGGTGGATCTCGGGCTCCGGGCGCAGGACGAACCTCCCGCAAGCGAACCTGCCCGCTTGTGCCTCAGGCTCGGCGGCGCGCCGGCGCCACTCGGAAAGTCGCGACTCGAGGTGCTCTGACTGCTCGTTTGACCAGAGCGCTTCGAACCACCATCGTCCCGCCTCGTCACGGCTCAACAAGTGGTCGTAAAAGGCGAGCATCGACCTCGGCAGGGGCACAGGCCTCACAGGCGGCGGCGGCAGCCGCTCGACCAGGCGCCCGAGGCCGTAGCCGAGATAGCCGACCCATCCACCCCCGGTCGCACCGGGCAGGGCGGCCGCGATGGCGGGCTGTTCGTCGAGCAGGGCGAAGGGGTCATCGGACTCATCGGCAACGACCAGCGGGTCCGAGCCAATAAGGGCCGTGCCTCCCGACCATGACCCGAACAAGGCGAAGGGCCGGGCATCGCGACCGGCGGCCCGCAAGACGGCACTCGGGCTCTTGTCCATCTCGAGCGGCACCCGTACGACCCGGGCCGAGGGCGGAACCCGCTCCGCCTGGCTACGCTCGGCGGTCATGGCACTCGACACTCGTGGTTGGCTCGACCGGTACGCAGCGGCTCTCGGCTCGCCGCCCATCACAGACGACGAGGTCGAGACGCTCCTCGCGCTCGCTGGAGTCGCCGCCCATGCATCCGAGCGTACGGCCGCCCCCGTCTCTTGCTACCTCGCGGCCCGGGCAGGCGTGCCACTTGCCGAAGCCCTCGCAGCTGCCCGGCGTCTCGCGGACGAGCTGGCGGAGTCGGGAGACGAGCACGAAGCCGGTTGAGCCGGCTCGGTGCTCGAGTGCCAAGGGGCGGCCTCGCCACGCGAGCGGGACCTGACTCTCGGTGAGCAGCACGGGAGGGATCGTCCTCGTCGGGGGCCGTTCCTCGCGAATGGGGGCGTCCAAGGCGACCATGGCATGGCACGGATCCACGCTCGTGCGACGCGTGGCAGGCATCGTCGCTCGTGGCGTCGACGGCCCTGTCGTACTCGTCCGCTCGCCCGCGCAACGCCTTCCCGCTCTTCCGGCCAGCTTCGAGGTCCTCGACGACCTAGAAGAGGGCAAAGGGCCCCTGGGCGGTCTCGCGGTTGGTCTTCGGTCGCTCGCGGACCGCTGCGAGGCGGTGTTCGTGTCCTCGACTGACATGCCGTTTCTCCACCCAGCCTTCGTGCGCAAAGTCATGGGCGAGCTCACCGCCGACGCGTGCGTCCCCTGCGTGCGTGGCTTTCGCCAATCGCTCGCGGCCGGATATCGCACCAGCCTGGTGCCGGTCGTTGATCGCCTCCTCGGCTCCGGTCGGCTCCGGGTCGCGCTCGTCTTGGAGGAGTGCGCCTGGCACGAGCTCGACGAGGAGGCACTCCTCGCAGACGCCTGCCTGGCGCGTTTCGACCCGGAGCTCGCGTCGGTTACGAACCTCAACAACAGGGAGGAGTATGAGACGGCGAAGAGGTGTCTTGAGCCTGCGGTCCGTGTCGAGCGGTGCGAGGCGGGTGCCGCCAGCCCGCAGCCGACCACGGTCCGCGCCTCGACTCTGGGCGGTGCGGCCGCAGCAGTCAGTTTGAGCCTCACCGCAGACGCCTTCGTAACCTTGAACGGCGCCGAGACGTCTCCCGATCCCGAAGAGCCCCTGGCCGAAGGTGACGTCGTCTCCTTCACGACGGCGGTGACCGAGCCGTGACCACTGTCAAAGAAGCGACCGAGCTCTGGTACTCCGCCTGCGAAGAGGCCTCGTGCCCGCGACGGCTCGAGGTCGAACGGGTCGCTGTTGGGAAAGCCGCGGGCCGGGTCACGGCCGAGACCGTCTGGGCGCTACGGTCCTCTCCCCCCTTCGATGCCTCGGCCATGGACGGCATCGCGGTGCGCGCCTGCGACACGGCCGGGGCCGGGGAGCAGTCGCCCGTCCTGCTTCCTGCCGGCAGCTACGAGGTGGTCGACACTGGGGACCCACTCCCCGATGCCTTTGACGCCGTGGTGATGCGTGAGCATGTCCGTTTCGCGAACGGCGCCGCCGAGCTGCGCACGGAGGCAACCGCCTACCAGAACGTGCGCTCGGTCGGAGAGGACATCGTCGCCCACGAGCTCCTCCTGCTCGCAGGCCACCGCCTGCGCCCGGTCGACATCGCCGCCTGCGGCGCGGCAGGGGTGGGCGAGGTGGCGGTGTGGCGAAAGCCGATCGTGGCCGTGCTGGCGACCGGAGACGAGATAAGGCCCATCGGTGCCGACCTCGAGCCGGGCCAGTTCCATGACACGAACTCCATAATGCTGGCTGCTCAGGCGAGGGAGCTCGGATGTGAGGCGGTCGTGCTGCCGATCGAGCCCGACGACCCCGACGGCATTAGCCGGGCCGCCATAAAAGCTGCCGATACGAGCGATTTGTTGATCGTCATCGCCGGCGCCAGCGCCGGACGCGACGACTACACCGCCGAGGTGATCCGACGCCTCGGCGTGCTGGCGGTGCAAGGCGTGGCGGTCCGCCCGGGGCATCCCGTCATGCTCGGAGTAATAGGCGCGACCCCCGTGCTGGGAGCACCCGGCTACCCGGTCTCGGCGGCGATCAGCTTCGAGGTCTTCGCCGCTCCCCTGCTGGCCCGCCTCCAGGGCTGCTCGGACCAGCCACGGCCAAGCTCGCGCGCCGTCTTGGCACGCCAGATCACCTCGCCTGCGGACGTGGAGGAATGGGTGCGCGTCCGTCTCGGCCATGTAGGGGACCGCCTCCTGGCAGAGGCGCTTCCCCGGGGCGCGGGTGTGCTGACTTCGCTCGTCCGAGCTGACGGGCTGCTGCGCATACCGACGGGGGTTACGGGCCACGACGCCGGCACCGAGGTCGAGGTCGGACTGCTAAGGGACATCGCAGAGCTGGAGCGCAGTGTCGTGGTCGCCGGATCGAACGACCTCGCCCTCGAGCTGACAGCAGCCTCGCTTCGAAGCAGAGGATCGAGCACCACCTTGGCGTTGTTGAGTGTGGGCTCGCTTGCGGGCCTCGAGTCGCTGCGCGACGGTCTTTGCCACCTGGTCGGCACGCCCCTGTTTGACCCGTCTGCGGGCGAGTACAACCTCGGCTATCTCGAACAAGTGCTCCCCGGGCATGCCCTCGGCGCCGTGCGGCTTGTCCGACGCGAACAGGGGCTCATCGTCGCGGCCGGCAACCCGCTGCGCCTTTGCGGGATCGAGGACCTGGCGCGGACGGGGATCATGTACGTCAATCGCCAGGCGGGCTCAAGCACGCGGGCACTGTTGGAATTCGAGCTGGACCGCCTGGACATCGCGCGCACTTGGCTCCACGGCTACCAACGAGAAGAGCCCACCCACTTGGCGGTGGCGGCCTCGGTCGCCTCGGGGCGCTTTGACTGTGGCCTCGGGGTGCTCGCCGCCGCCCGCGCCTTCGGGCTCGACTTCGTCCCGGTCGTCCAAGAGCCCTTCGACCTCGTGACGCAGGCCTCCTCTATGGAGGACCCTTTGCTAAGGCCGATTTGGGACCTTTTGACCTCGGCCCAGTTCCAGGCATCGGTGCGGGGACTCGGCGGGTACGACACCTCCGAGACGGGAAAGCGGGTCCTTTGAGCGCGGCCCGTCGTGGCGGGACCCTCCCACGCTTTGGCGCGCTGCTCAGTGCTTGCTCAGGAGCGGCGGAGGAGGAGGCGACACGTAGCCGGCCAGTTGGTCTCCGTCTCCGCTGAGGTCCGCTTTGTACTGGTCGGTGCCGGTCTCGACGACGCTGAAGCCCGTCCTTTCTCCGTCGCCGTTCACGACGTTCGGGCCCCTCGCGCCGGGCGTGTAGCTCGTCACGACGGCCACGTGCTGTGCCTGCATAGTGGCGAGATCGAGGCCGTAGACGGCAATGTCGCCGGGTTGGGGGGCGTAGCCGGAACCAACCGCGTGCCAGCTGTGGTGCACCACCCCCCACAAATAGAAGCTCACCGAGGCTGCGTTGATGTCGCCCGGCACCTGGCCGTAGACGAACGAGACACCGGCCTTGCGCCACACCCAGGCGGCGAAATCGGCGCACCACTCCTCGTCGCGGTTCGAGTTCGGGCAGTCGAGAGCTCCGGCGGACCAGTAGGCGCTGAAACGGTTGCAGTATGTGTCCGGCGGGTCGGTCCGATAGCCGAGCTGACTGGTGGCAAGCTCGACGATGCGAGCCTCGAGCGGGGTAAGGCTCGGGCCGCCGCCGCCGGCGAAGATCGCCACGCAAGCGACCACTACCACGACGATGGCGGCAAGGACGGCGACGAGGCGACGGCGCCGGAGGGCAAATGCCTGCGCGCGGCGGTGGCGGGCGGCGGCCGCGCGCTCGCCTCGCCCAAGCGAGTCAGCCCGTCTCGTCACAGGGCCAGATCAGAACCAATGGAAGTAGGGATGGCCGAAGCGCCACACTGAGACGAACACCTCGCCGACGATGTACGAGGCCGGGACGGTGCCCCAAGTTCGGCTGTCCACGGAGTCTCCCCGACAGTCACCCATCATGAAATAGTGGTTGGCCGGGATCTTCGTCGTCGGGATGTCGAAGGCGCTCTCGGCGCAGTTGATGTCGCCCTGCTGGGTCACCTGCTCTTTGACAGGTGGTAGCCACGGCTCTTTGATCGGCTTGCCGTTTATGAGCACCGTGTCCCCGCGCGAAGAGATCGTCTCGCCGGGAAGGCCGATGACCCGCTTCACGAGATCGGCGTCGGTTGTGTAAGTGTCGGCCGGTGTCCGCCGAAAGACGATGATGTCGCCCCGATGGATCGTGTAGCCGAGCTTCAGAACAAGGATCCGGTCCCCGATCTGAAGCGTCGGGAGCATCGAGCCGGACGGCACGTAGAAGGCCTGCACGACGAAGGTCCGCAGACCGGCTGCAACGAGAACGGCGACCGCGAGGACGACGACCCACTCGAGCAGGTGCCGCGTCGCGGGCCGCGAGGCGGGCGCAGCGGTGGTGGCCGGTTCTTGTTCAGCCACTGGCGTTTCGTCCGAGTCGATCACAGAATGCGCAGCTTAAGTCGGCTGCACCCGAATCCGGGAGCGCCTAGCTCCAAGTGGCACCGCCCGCAGGGCCCGGCCTCGGTGGATCTTTCCTACCGCCGGTCACCGCGCGGGCCGAATCCGGCGACGGCCAGGTCGTTGCCGGTACGATCACCCGGCCGGCACGGACCACCGTCGCGACGAGGGCCACGCCGGGACGGTAGGCGAGATGTGCCGGAGCCGGAGCGTTCAGCACGACGAGATCACCGCGAAAACCCGGGCCAAGGGCACCGATCTCGTCGCGCCGCAGCGCCCGGGCGCCCCCAACGGTGGCAGCAAGGAGCGCCTCGTCGGGAGTCATGTGCATCTCACGCACCGCCGAGCGCGATGACAAAGGGCATGCTCGTCGTGTAGCTGGTGCCCGGGTTGCAGTCAGTGGCCAGCGCGACCGTAACACCGCTGTCGAGCAACCGGCGCGCGTCCGGATACGACGAGCGAGTCGAGAACTCGGCCCCGGGCAGAAGCGTCGCCACCGTGTCAGAACCGGCGAGGGCGTCGATATCCGTACCGTCGAGGTGGGTGCAGTGGTCGGCCGAGGCGGCGCCCATCTCGACAGCCAGGCGCACGCCCGGGCCGTGGGAGAGCTGGTTGGCGTGCACACGAAGGCCGAGCCCACGGGCGCGGGCGGCCTGCAAGATCTCCCTGCTCGCCTCGGGACTGAAGGCACCCTTCTCGCAAAAGACGTCACACCAGGCGGCTTTTGGGGCGCAGGCATCGAGCATCGCTCCGGTGACGAGGGCCACGTAGTCCTCTTCCCGGCCCCGGTACTCCGGTGCCACGACATGGGCACCGAGATAGGTGACCTCCTCGGCAACCTTGCGAGCGACTTCCAGGCATCGCGACTCGTCCATGACGGTCAGGCCATAACCCGACTTCGTCTCGAGCGTCGTCGTGCCCTGAGATTCGGCCTCTTTGGCCAGCCTGGTGGCCGTGTCGATGAGCAGGCTCTCGGGGGCGGCCCGCGTGGCCGCGACCGTCGAGAGAATCCCTCCGGCAGCGTAAGGCTCCCCCGCCATCCTGGCTGCGAACTCCTCGGCACGATCGCCGGCGAACACGAGGTGGGTGTGCGAGTCCACGAATCCGGGGATGACGCAGCGTCCTCCGCCTCCAGCACGGAGTCGGCCGCCGGAGCATGCCTGCTTCCTCCTATCCAAGCGACCTTGCCGGCCTCGATGACGAGGTCGACATCGCGAACCAGCCCGAGCGAGCCTGAGCCGAGCTCGGCTCGGTTGGTCACGAGCTGACCGATCCCGCGCACCAGGAGCGACCCCACCTCTGGCACCCGGCTCGTGCGGTTCACGACAGGGTCAACAACTTGAGGAGGGCCTCATGGATGCGCCCGTTGCTCGCAAGGGCCGACCCGCCGTCATGCCTCGGAGCGCCACGCAGGTCCGTGAAGCGCCCACCGGCCTCCGAGAGGATCACTGGCATAGGTGCGACGTCGTAGGACTCGGCCTGCATGTCGGTCATGGCGTCTACCCTCCCAGTGGCCACGAGGGCGTACCCGAAACCGTCCGACCAGGTGCGGAGCTGGACGCCGGCCCTTTTCACGCCCAGCAGGGCTGCCTCGGTCCAGTTGTCGATGGCGCTCGTGCACAAGTAGGCCTCGGCCAGCTCGTCACGTTCGCTCACCTGCGCCCTCACGCCGTTGCACCAACAGCCCAGCCCCCTGGCGGCGTAGACGGTCTCGCCCAAGGCGGGCACGTTGATCACCCCGAGGGCGACGCCGTGCTCGTCCTCCATGGCGAGCAGGTTGGTGTAAGTGCCAACGCCGCGGGTAAAAGCGATCGTCCCGTCGATGGGGTCCACGAACCAGCGCCGCCCGGTCTCGCCGGGCTTGAGGCCCTCCTCCTCCCCGACGATCCCGTCTCCTGGGTGGCGCGTCTCCAGCTCCTCGCGGATGAGGCGCTCGGCCTGGCGGTCAGCCTGCGTGACAGGCGAGCCGTCCGCCTTGTGCTCGACGGCAAGACCGGCCGAGCGGAAAAAGCCGAGCGTGAGCTCGCCCGCCCGGCGGACAAGCTCCACCGCCTCGTCCAACAGCAGGGCGAGGGGGTCCGCTGTCAGTTTCGATGCGCGCTCGAATTCGTCCATGACACGATCCCTTCTCCGGGGCGACCGTAGGACGGACGGGCCTCGTGCCGCAAGAAGCACTCAAGGCCTGCTCAAGCGAGCCGATACTGCGAAGATGGATAACCGCGGTCGGTCGCGCCTCGGCTTTCGCGTTGCGTCGGCGGCGGCCGGCCTGGCCTGCTCGGCGCTGGTTCTGGCCGGGATGCCGGTCGCGGCCGGGGCGAGCAACCCCCGAGCTGTCACACCAACGACGACGCCCAAAGGCCCACCCGTGCCGGGTGCGCCCAAGTGCCAGATGTTCCCCGGCGACAACGTCTGGAACACCGACATCTCCACGCTGCCCGTCAACAAGGACAGCGCCACCTGGATGGCCCACATGGCCGCCTCCACGACATACCTGCACCCCGACTTCGGACCTGACCAGGGCGGCTACCCCTACGGGATCCCGTGGACGGTGATCAACCCGAAGACACAGCCCTTCATCCACTTGAGTTTCGAATACGGAGACGAGAGCGACCCGGGCCCCTACCCGTTCGGACCGAACACGCCCATTGAGGGGGACCAGAACGCCTCCGGAGACAGGCACGCCCTCATGGTCGACCCGGCGACGTGCGTGCTTTACGAGCTGTGGGACGCGCACTACGTCTCCAAGAGGGCTTCGACGGCCGGCTCGGGGGCAATCTGGAGCCTCAACTCGAACGCCCTCCGCCCCGCCGGCTGGACCTCCGCCGATGCGGCCGGGCTGCCCATCCTGCCTGGGCTCTTGCTCTACCAAGAGGTGCTGTCGGGCAAGGTCGACCACGCCATCCGCTTCACCGCTGAGTGCACCGACGACGCCTTCATCTGGCCGGCTCGGCACGAGGCCGGGTCCTGCGGTGCCGACTATCCACCGATGGGGGCACGGTTCCGCCTGAGTGCCAGTTTCAAAGCCTCGGACATCTGCCGGGCCGGGACGCCCTATTGCGCCCAACTGGCCGTCGTGATCACGGCCATGCAGCAATACGGCCTGATACTTGCCGACAACGGCAGCAACTGGTTCTTCCAGGGCAGTGCCTTTCCCCAGTGGCCGCTCACGCTCGTCAATCTGATGAAAGAGATCCCGGCGCGCGACTTCGTGGCCGTCAACGAGTCCTGTCTCCAGGTGAGCGCCAACTCGGCCCAGGCCTCGACGGCCAACTGCCCCCGGGGCTGAGAGCCCCGGGCCGGAGACTGCCGAGGCGCAAAGAGCCCCTAAGAGGCGGGACATCGCGACGCGCGGTGCTCTTGAGGCACCGGCGAGCAAAGCAGTGCCAAGGGGCCGCTAGTGGCGGGCGGCTTGCCTCTCTCGGCGCAGGACCGAGAACCGGTGGCCGATGAAGGCGGCGACGATAACGACTGCGACAGCCACGAGGACGTAACCCGCGGCGCTGAAGCCCTTGGTGATCTTGGTCCACTCCCCGCCGAGCTCGTAGCCGACAAGGGCGATGGCCGTGCACCAGATGGCGCTCCCGGCCAAGGTCGCCGCGCCGAAGCGCACGAGGCTCATCTCTGCCAGCCCGGCGGGAATGGAGATGAAGGTGCGGACGACGGGCAAGATGCGTCCGAAGAACACCGCCGGTTCCCCGCGCCTTCGGAACCAGCGCTCTGTCCTGTCGAGATCCGAATGCGTGAGAAGGACATAGCGACCGAACTTGTCGACGAGGGGACGGCCTCCGAAACGGCCTATCGACCAGCCCACGAACGAACCGAGGAACTCTCCGACGACAGCGAGAACGATCACGAGGGCGACGTCGAGCCTGCCCGTCGAGGCGAGGTAGCCGCCATAGCCGAGCGTCACCTCGGAAGGAATCGGCACGCAGGCGGCCTCGGCAAAGGTCAAGAGGAAGAGCGCGACATAGCCCCAAGACGAAAGGAAGTGTTCCACAGCGCCCTTCTTTCTACTTGAGCCGTACCTCAAGCGCCATCGCCCGCGCGGCCAGGACCCCACGCGCATAACCATTAGCCTGCTCGGACAGTGCCCCCCCTCCACGCCACGGCGAGCGACGGTGTCAGTGTGGCCCTGCACGACCTCGGCGGTGAGGGCCCACCAGCCCTCCTCGTCCATGCGACGGGCTTCCACGCCCGGGTGCTCGGACCGCTCGCACGGCACCTTGGCGGCCGTCTCCACTGCCTGGCCCCCGACCTGCGCGGGCACGGCGAGTCGGGGGTGCCGGCGGACTTGGACTTCAATTGGGTCGGTTTCGGGAACGACGTTCTCGCCGCGGTCGACGCCCTCGGGCTCATGGGAGCAGTCGGCATCGGTCATTCCTGCGGAGGAGCCGCCCTGCTGCTGGCCGAGGAGGCCCGGCCGGGCACCTTCTCGAGCCTTTACTGCTTCGAGCCCGTCGTGTTCCCCTCCGAGGTCCCTTCCAAGGCGGACCTGGCCGAGCCGCTGGCTAAAGGCGCCCGCCAGCGGCGGGAGGTCTTCTCCTCGCGCGAGGAGGCCTACGCCAACTACGCCTCGAAGCCACCACTTTCCAGCTTCGATCCCGAGGTGCTCGCCGCCTACGTCGAGTTCGGCTTCGAGGATCTGCCCGACGGCACGATAAGGCTCCTTTGCAGGGGCGAGAACGAGGCGCGCATCTACGAGAACGGCTTTCGCCACCCTGCCTTCAGCCGCCTCGGGGCAATCGAGTGCCCCGTCGTGCTCGCCTGTGGCGCCGACAGCTACGACTTCTCCCCCGCCGCTTTAGGGATGCTCCTCGAGCGCGTCCGGAACGGGCGCTTGGAGGTGCTCGGCGGGCTCGGCCATTTCGGACCGCTCCAGCAGCCACTAAAGGTCGCAGAGTCGATGATCCGGGCTCTTGACCCACCCCCGGCGTAGCCTTGCCCCAATGGCCCCTGTCGTAACCGAATTAAAGCTGCCGAGCACCCTTTCGCCCTCGAAGATCACTTCTTTCACGAATTGCCCGCTGGCGTTCCGCTTCTCGGTCGTCGAGCACCTGCCTGAGCCGCCCTCCCCGGCCGCGCTGAAAGGGACCCTCGTCCACCGGGCACTCGAGCTGCTCTTCGACGACTACCCACGCGGCTCGAGGAGCAGGTCCGCCGCGCAGGCGAGCCTGGCTCGTGCCTGGCAGGAATTGCACGACATGGGCGAGCTCGACTCCCTCGGGCTCGACGAGGCCGACAGAGCCGCCTTCTTGGCTGATGCCGGCGAGCTCGTGAGCCGCTACTTCGAGCTTGAGGACCCGGACGCTGTCCGGGTGGTCGGCCTCGAGCTGCATGTGAGCACCGAGCTCGACGGAGTGACCGTGCGCGGGATAATCGACCGCCTCGACGAGGCGGACGACGGCAGCCTGATCGTTGTCGACTACAAGACAGGGCGCGTGCCGCGCAACGAGCAGACGAGGTCGCGCCTGGGCGGCGTCCAGATGTACGCCCTGCTTTGTGAAGCCGAAGGGCGGGGCCGGCCTGCAGTCGTCCGGCTCTTGTACCTGCGCGACCGGGTCGTCATCTCGGCAGCGCCGACAGACCAGGCAATGCGCGGCATCCGCCAACGTGCCCTTGGCGTCTGGTCAGCCATCGAGCGGGCCTGCAGAGAAGACGACTTCCGGCCCAACCCGTCGAGCCTCTGCCGCTTTTGTGCCTTCCAGGCCTATTGCCCCTGTTTTGGTGGAGATCCGGCCCAAGCCGGCCCGGCGTTACGGGACGCGCCGCCAGCTCGCCATCGGCTCGATCGGCCTGAAGGCTCGTTGGTGACTTCGGACCCGGCGGCTCCGGCTTCAAACGGCGCCAGTGTGATCATTGGAGGCCCGCCCTCTTGATTGGTCCGTGCGCCGATCTAAGCGCTGGTGCGCTGTCGAACAGGGTCGACGCTCTCGATGCCCGCTTCGACGATCTTGTCGCCCCCTTGCGCGGCAACCCGGTCGCCGACCGGGTCTTCTACACCGCCTCGGCCCTGGGTGACTTCGGGCTGCTCTGGCTCGCCCTCGGCCTCGTGCGGATACTGCGCGGGCGCCCCGGCGACACCCGGGCAGGGCTGCGGGCGATCATGGCCACCGGGATCGAGTCAGTTGTCGTGAACGCGGGACTCAAGTCCCTGTTCCGAAGGAGGCGCCCGAGGCCGGTGGAGGCGCATCCGCTGCCCTTCCGCCAACCTCTCACATCGAGCTTCCCGAGCGGGCATGCCACCGCGGCCTTCTGCGCCGCCACCTTGCTCGCCGAGAACGAGAGGCGGGCGCCCCTTTACTACGCGCTGGCCTTCGTCGTGGCCTTCAGCCGGATCCACACGAAGATCCACCATGCCTCCGACGTAGCTGGCGGGATCGCCATCGGCGTGGTCCTCGGTCGCTTCGCCAGACGACTCGCGCCTCTCGATAACCGGTCAGCTAGTAGCGGGACCGTCGGCACCAAGGGTCGTTAAGTGGCGCCCGACCCGAGCCCGGGTCGGCCGGGGCGCAAAGGCGGCCCCCGGCCGGAACTGTTCAAACAGGCGGGTTCTCCTCGGG
Source organism: uncultured Acidimicrobiaceae bacterium (assembly GCA_963779425.1). Lineage (GTDB taxonomy): Bacteria > Actinomycetota > Acidimicrobiia > Acidimicrobiales > Bog-793 > Fen-455. The sequence continues at coordinate 473,211 of CAVZYD010000007.1, read as the reverse complement.
CGGTCCGTCTTGGCCGAGAGTCGTGGCGCCGATCGCCGCCGCGCCAGGGACAGGCGAGACAGCAGCCGGAGGAGCCGGCGGCACGGCCGGGGCCGGCGGCACGGCGAACGGGCTGATCTCGCCAGGGGCGCCGGGGCGCCTCATGAACTCGAGGAGCTCGATCGGGATGGGGAAGATCAAGGTGGAGTTGTGCTCGGTCGCGACCTCGGCGAGGGTCTGCAAGGACCGCAACTGCATCGAACCGGGAGCGGAGGCAAGTGTCGTCGCCGCCTCGGAGAGCTCTCTCGAGGCCTCGAGCTCGCCGGTGGCGGCGATCACCTTGGCCCGGCGCTCGCGTTCGGCCTCCGCCTGGCGCGACATCGCCCGCACGAGCTCGGCTGGGAGGGAGATGTCCCGGATCTGCACCTCGTGCACCTCGACGCCGAAGCCCTGGGTGGACAAGGCGATCTGCGCCTTCAGCTCGTTGTTGATGTCCTCGCGGTGCGCGAGGAGGTTGTCGAGCTCGTGACGCCCGATGATCGAGCGGAGGCTGGTCATGGCGATGCGCTGGCTCGCCAGACGGAAGTTGTCCACACCGACGATGGCCTTGACTGGGTCCGAGACACGGAAATAGACGACGGCGTCGACTTGCAAGGTGACGTTGTCGGCGGTGATGGCGCTCTGGGCGGGGATGTCGACCACCTCCACGCGGAGGTTGACCTTGACGACCCGGTCGACGGCAGGGATGCGGAAGATGAGTCCCGGGCCTTTGGCCTCGGCGCGGATCCGCCCGAAGCGGAAGAACACGGCCCGCTGGTACTCGGTGACAACGGTGAGCAGGGTACGCAGGCCGATCATGACGACGAACAAGAGGACTACGACGCCTCCGACGATGCCGCCGACAAGCGCATCCGAGGCCAAAATACCTGATAGGACCATGGGCTCAGTGTGCCACTTTCCTCCCCGGCGTGAACAGGCGGAGCGGCCCTTTGCATGGCTCGCGCGGACATCGTCGAGGTGCGCTCGGCCGCCTCGAATGCGGCTACCGTCACGTGCGTGACGACACTGGCTGAACGGCTCGGTTACGGCGCAGAGGAACGACTCTTAGTGCTGAGCTGCGCCGAGCTCGGGGTGTTCCACGCCGGGAACCTCGCCATCTACGAGGTGCTGCGCAAGGGAATAGCCACGACGGCGACCTTGATGGTCCCAGCACCTTGGGCACGAGGCGCCGCCGCTTCGTACCGCGGGGAAGACATCGGCGTGGGCCTCACGCTCAATGCCGAGCACGATCTTTACCGCTGGGGACCGATCACCCAAGCTCCCTCCTTGCTCGACGGCGACGGCGGCTTCCCGCGCACGCCAGCGGACTTGTGGGACCACGCCGACCTCGACGAGGTGCGCCGGGAGTGCCGGGCACAGCTCGAGCGGGCGATCTACTGGGGCTTCGACGTGAGCCATCTCGATGCTCACCTCGACTCGGTCCAGCTGAAACCGGAGTTCTTCGACGTCTTTTTGGACCTGGCAGAAGAGTTCCGTCTGCCCTTGCGGCTGCCTGACGCCGGGGCACAACGGCTCGCCGGCTTTCCCTTCCGGGCCCTTGCCGCCGAACGCGGCGTCGTCTCTCCGGACCGTGTCGTCCTCGCTTCGGGCTCGGTCAGCGCCCTGGGCGCCGTCCCCGACGGCCCCGGGGGCAGCCCCGAGCAGGCACGCTCGCACTCACAAGAGACCTCTGACGCCGCAGACGAGCTGTCCCGGCTCCTCGCCAACCTCGAGCCCGGGGTTACCGAGGTCTGCTTACGGCCGGCTCTCGACACTGTCGAGCTGCGTGCGGCAGCGCCCGACTGGCGCTCGCGCACTGGCGACTACGGCTTGCTCTCGCCCGGAGGAGCCCTCGCCCGGGCGATCGGGGCGGCGGGCCAGGTGAAGCTCCTCGGCTACAGGGAGCTTCGCGAGCTCATGCGGCTCTCCTGAGAACCGCTCTTAGCGGTCGCGCCGACTGGCGAGCGCAGTCAGAACTCGGTGATCGCCAAGGTATCGGTCTGGAGCTGCTTGTACTCGGCCGAGCTCGTGATGGGAAGCAATGCCAGGAGCTTTGCCATGTTGCCCGTCACCTTCACGCGGCCCTGCATGAAGGCGGCGTTGGCGTCGAGCTCGCCTTTTTGGATGCGCATGGCGTCCTCGTAGTTCTGCGTGAGCGTCACCTCGGCATCGGGCAGCTCGCCGAGGCGTGACTCGAGGAGCTTGCCGTTCTCGAGTACCCAGTAGTAGCGGATGTCGCCTTCGGGCCCGTCGGTTATGACGTACTGCAACCTGGCGGTCGCCCCGGGGCGCTCCGGCTGTCCCTCGGCGAGCAACCTGCCCTCATCGAGCCACTCCTGGGTCAGCCACTTGGCCATGTCTTCCTCCTGGGTGTGCCGGTGGCCTTTCCACCGCACCGCCTTGCCTACACCTTCGCTGCGGGCGGATGCTACCGGCTCGTCGTGAGGCGCACGCCGGAGAAAAGGTCGTCCTCGGGCAGCTCGGTCTCGACGAGGCTTTGGGCAAGGATGTAGTCGTCGTAGGGGTGGATGGTCCGCAGTATCTCGGGGGGCAGGCCGAACCAGTACTTGGAGGACGGGTCGACCTGGGTGGCGTGAGCCAGCAGTGCCAGCCGGCGGATGTCCTCGAAACCGGTCAGGTCGATCGAGGTCGTGATCTGGTCCTCGTTGCCCGGGCGCTCCAGCCAGCCCTCGTCGAAGGGCGACTCTAGGCCGAGCTCGAGGAACTTCGCGTGGGTGGCGACGATGCGCGCCCGCGACCAGACCGAGTAGTACAGCTTCAAGGGCTGGTAAGGCTCCCCCGCCGAGGCGAAGGCCTCCGCGTCACCGGCGGCGGCAAAGGCGGCGACGGAGATCTCGTGCACCCTTATGTGGTCCGGGTGGGGATAGTGCTCGTGGTCGTCGCCGTAGGTGATCATCACCTGGGGGCGGACGCGGCGGACCTCGGCCACGAGGCGCTCCACCGTCTCTTCGAGGGGGCGGGCCGCAAAAGCCCGCGGGTCGGAGTTCGCCTCGCTGCCCGCCATTCCCGAGTCGCGGTAACCGAGCAGGACCAATTCGTCATAGCCGATGATCTCGACGGCTTTGTCGAGCTCGCGGCGCCGGACGCGGCCGATGTCGGCACGGACCTCGGGCGTATCCATGACGGGGTTCAAGATGTCGCCTTCTTCACCGCCGGTGCAGGTGACGAGAACGGTGTGGGCGCCCTCGGCGTGATATTTCGCGATCGTCCCTGCACCTTTGGAGGCTTCGTCGTCGGGATGCGCGTGCACGCTCAGGATGCAGAACTGGTCGTCCATGGCTGCTCAGGCTACCGGCACGATGCTGCCGGCGACTCCGACAGGCTTTATGCTGGCCCTAAGACGTCAAGGGAGCACATATGGGTGTGATGAAGCGCCTGACGAACATCGTCCAGGCCAAGGCTAACAAGGTCCTCGACAAGGCCGAGGACCCTCGCGAGACGCTTGATCTCTCCTATGAGAAGCAGATCGAGCAGCTCCAACAGGTAAAGCGCGGCCTCGCCGATGTCGCTACAGCCAAAAAGCGCATCGAGCTGCAGGCCCAGCAGCTGCAACAGGCTGCGGCCAAGCTGCAGAACCAGGCAAAGCAGGCACTCGCACAGAACCGTGAGGACCTGGCCACCGAGGCTCTCACCCGTCGCTCTGGCATCGCCACGCAGCTCGAGGGCCTCAAGACCCAGCACGACCAGCTGGCACAGCAGCAGGAACGGCTCGAGGCGACCACCCAGCAGCTGCAAGCTCGCGTGGAGGCCTTCCGGACCCAGAAGGAGACCCTGAAGGCCTCCTACACGGCCGCGCAGGCCCAGACCAAGATCGGCGAGGCGGTCTCCGGCATCTCGGAGTCGATGAGCGACACGGGCATGGCCATGCAGCGGGCTCAGGACAAGATCGCCCAGATGCAGGCCCGCGCCGGTGCGGTGGACGAGTTGCTCGCTTCCGGAACGCTCACCGACCTCTCCGGCTCGACCGACTCGATCCAGGCACAGCTCGACAAGTCGGCCGCCGCCAGTGACGTGCAGCTTCAGCTCGCCCAGATGAAAAGCGAGCTCGGCCAGGCCACCACGGCACCGAGCGGCGAGCTCGGGGCCGGATCAGGCACCCCGGCACCGGCCTCCGACGAGCCGGTCGACGGTGAGGTCGTGACACCGCCAGCGCCCGCCGACCCCTTCAGCCTCGACGACGGCGGCGCGTCATGATCGTGCGCATCCTCGGAGAAGGCCAGTTCGAGCTCGACGCCAGCCAAGTCGCCTCACTGGACGATCTCGACAAGAAGCTGCTGGCCTCGCTGGAGGCCGGCGACGAGGCGACCTTCCACCAAGTGCTCACCCAGATGGTGGAGAAAGTGAGGTCACAGGGCAAGCCTGTGGCACCGGACCGCTTCGTTCCTTCCGATCTGGCGCTGCCGCACGAGACCGCGTCGCTCGCCGAGCTGCGTGACTTTCTTGCCTCAGAGGAAGTCGGGGAGTCCTGATCCAGTTGTCGCGCACTCGTTTTCCTGCCGATCGTGGGCTGACGGCCCGCATGATCTCGACAGTCTTTTTGCTCGGGCTGCTCTACGCCCTTTTCGTCACGGTGCTCTTCGAGGTCGGCGTCAAGCTCGTCTTCATCATTGTCATAGCGCTCGTCCTGCTCTTTGTGCAGTACTTCTATTCGGACCGGATCGCCCTTTACTCGATGAAGGGGAAGCTCGTCACCCGCGAGCAGGCACCTCAGCTTCACGGGGTGGTCGACCGGCTCTGTGCCATGGCCGATATGCCCAAGCCCCAAGTGGCCATCGCCGACGTCGATATGCCGAACGCCTTCGCCACCGGACGCGACCAAAAACATGCCGTCGTCTGCGTCACCACCGGCATCCTGCGACGCCTGGACGAGCCTGAGCTGGAGGCCGTGCTGGCCCACGAGCTGTCCCATGTCGCCCATCGCGACGTGGCCGTGATGACCATCGCCAGCTTCCTCGGAATCCTGGCGGGACTGCTCACCCGGGTGCTGCTCTACGCCGGGCTCTTTGGCGGTTTCGGCGGGGGTGGCAACCGGGGTCGCGGAGGTGGCGGGGCCGGAGGCGGTCAGCTCGCCATTCTCGAGCTCGGCATGCTGGTTTTCTCGGCGATCATCTACGCCATCAGCTTCCTGCTCATCCGCACGCTGTCTCGCTACCGGGAGTTGGCGGCCGACCGGTCGGGGGCGATCCTCATCGGCCAGCCCAGATTGCTCGCCCAGGCGCTCATCAAGGTGAGCGGGGAGATGTCTCGTATCCCGACACGTGACCTACGGGCGGCGGAGCACTTCAACGCCTTCTTCTTCGCTCCCGCCTTCGCCAAGGGCGTCAGCCTCTCCAGCCTGTTCTCGACGCACCCCAGTCTCGAACGTCGCTTGCAGCAGCTGACCCAGCTCGAGGCCCAGATGGGACGCGCTGGATGAAGCTGTTCGACGTGCTCCTGGGCAGGACCAAGCCTGCTCAGCCCGACCTCGACCATCTCTTCGGGCTGCCGGGGGCGCAGATCACCCTTGAAGCGTCCCTCGGACTGCGCCCGACGGGCCAGGCCGGAGTGTGCTTCAAGCCGGCCACCGGGCAGCAGTTCGCCCAGACCGCCACCGAGGTCGAGCAGCTGCTCGACCTCGGCGAGGGAGTCAAGATCCACGAGGAGTCCGATTCCTACGGTTACCGCTGGGCCGTCATCGCCGATGACGACTTCGGCGACCTCATCAACGAGGCCCATGTCGTCAACACCACGCTGCAGGACCACGGTTGGGGACCTCAGCTTCTCTGCTCGGTCTTCGGCTTCGCCCCAATCCCCGGTGGGGCGTCCGACCCTGCCGCCGCCACCGGAGCACCCAAGGTGGCGGGGACCTATCTCGTCTATCTCTACAAGCGGGGCACTTTCTACCCCTTCGTCCCTCTCCAGGCCGCCGAAAAACGCGACTCGGAGCGGGAACGACTGCTGAACGTCACGCTGGCCACCGACCTCGCCATGGAGCCCGACCTCGAGCGCTGGTTCCCTCTTTGGGGCCTGCCGGTCCACTGAAGGACCCCGGACGCCCACGGCCGTCCCCGGCCGCCGGGCTCATCGCAGCCATCGCCGCTCGCTCATCGGGATGAGAGCGCCGGCGCGCCGGAACGGGTCCCACGCCGGGGGGGCGCTCTTCAGGTAAGCCACGACGAGGCGCGAGACGACGGCGGGGTCGAGATCCGTCTCGCCGTCGGGCTCCGGCCGCATCCGTGTCACGAGGGACCCGACCCCGTCGGCCGACCACCTGAGGCCGGAGGGCTCCAGCGCGCTCAACTGCGCCGCCAAGGGCGCGAGGTCGGGGCGGCGCGGCACCTGCCGGCTCACGTAACGGACCCAGCTCTCATAGCGCAGGTAGAGCTCACATCGCCCGCCGTTGAAGGCGAGGACCCGGGAAGCCGGCGTCGCAGAGTGCAGCGCCACGGCGCTTAAGGGAACGGCTCCCGCGGCCACCGACCCCGGTGGCGCCGTCCCGCGCAGTCGTCTCACGACGGCGAGATCGACCTCACCCACCTCCTCTATCACGACCGACCCGTTGGAAAGGTCCTCCTCAGAAGACACGAGGACCGCGTCCTGCTCGGCCCAGTACGACCGGAAGGCCTCGGTGTGCTCGATGAGCTCGACCAGGCGCTCGAGCACGGCCCGGTAGCGCGGCCCGGACCAGCTCCCCGGCCGCTCGGCGACCAAAGAGAGCTCGGCCGCCTCGGCCGCGGCTGCGATCGGGCCGATGGCAAAGGCGATACGCGCCGCTTGGCGGGAGCGCACGACTCCGAAGTCCCCGCACGAGGCGACATCGACGAGCAGCTCCTCGTGAGAAAGCGCCGTCTCCGGGTCGGCCATGGCGAACACCGAGACGACCCCGTCTTCGTCGAAGTGGTCGTTCGTGACCACCTGGGCCCGTTCGAAAGCCGCCAGGGCCGCTTTGATCTCCACGCCGGACCGGCGCTGTTGACCGCGATGGGTGGCCGGGGCACCGAGGGCGAGGCGGCCCTCGAAGGCGTGCAGAAAGGCGAACACGATCTGGGCCGACAGATCACGGACTAGAGCCGGCGGTGTCGGGCTCTGGGGCCAGTGGGACAAGGTGAGCACGGACCCGGCACGCGCCGCCCCGTCGACGAGCACGTGCGGCCTGCCCTCCAGCTCCTCGACCGGCAGGTAGCCAAGGGCCCGGCTCATCGGTCGAGCTCCGCCGGCCGCATCGTCGAGGGGGCCGGTCCCATCGAGGCCACCTAGGCCTCGAGGTCGACGAACAACGGGGCATGATCCGACGGCGGCCGCTCTCCTCCCATGCCCTTTCTCGCCTCACGGTCGATGAGGGCGTAGCGGACCGAGCCGGCAAGGGCCTTTGAGACAAGGACGAGGTCGATGCGCATCCCTCTGCCCTTGTGAAAGTCGCCCGCGCGGTAGTCCCACCACGAATAGAGCTTGTCGGTGTCGGGGTACACGAGGCGGAAGGCGTCGACGAGCCCCCATGCCTCGAGCTCTGCGAGCAGGGCCCTCTCGGGCTCACTCACGTGCGTTGCCCCGGCGAACTTCGAGATGTCCCAGACGTCACGGTCCTGCGGGGCGACGTTGAAGTCGCCGCACACCGCCACCGCCTGGTCCGATGTCGTGCTCGCGGCGAGCTCTTCGCGAAGGCGCCGCAACCAAGCGAGCTTGAGCTCGTACTGCTCGCTGCCGACGGCCCGCCCGTTCGGCACATAGACGCTCGAGACGCGCACGCCGGCGCAGCTGGCCGTGAGGATGCGGCACTCCTCGATCTCCTCGGCAAGCTCGCTCGAAAAACCGACCTGGACATTTTCCAGCCCGACCCGGGACAAGATGGCGACTCCGTTCCAGCGGCCGTTGCCATGGTGGGCGGACTCGTAGCCGAGCGCCGCGAAGGCGAGGGCGGGAAAAGCGGCGTCGGACATCTTCGTCTCCTGCATGCACAACACGTCCGGCCCGGCGTAGGAGAGCCACTCCTCGACCTTGGCGAGCCGTGCCTTGAGCGAGTTGACGTTCCAGGTGGCGATGCGCATCTTGACAGCGTCGCCTGTCGGCGGCCGCGACGCAACGCCCCTCGGGCATTCGGTCCTCCCCGCCTCACGGCGGCGGTCGGCGCCGTGAGGCCGTCCGCCTTAGGGAAGAGACGGGCAGCTGACCGCCTGGGCTCCCGAGTGGACCGTGAAGGTCTCAGAGTTGATCGTGCCACAGACCACGAAGCCGACGATGTCCCACACGGTGTCGGTCGCCTGCAGCAGGTGAGGGGGGTTCAGGTAGGAAAGGCGCGTGTCGTAGGAGAGCTCCTGGTCGTAGCCGGCCCCGCCCGAGACACCGTTGAACCCGGGGTAGTAGTTGATGTTCGTGCCGTTCTCGTAGAGTCCGCCCAAGCCTGCTCCGGTGGTGAAGCTCGGCACGTAGGTGGACCCGTTCAAGGTCACGATGGCGGCATCGGTGACAACGCCGGCCGGCAGGCTCCCGCTTGACGGGTTGCCGATGTCGCAGGACCACGGCACGACATTCGAGATGCCGGGGTTGGACTCGGTCCCGTCGTCGGTGCAGATCGGGTCGTTGCTGCCGCCGTTTACCGGGTGGGCGATCAACAGGTCCTCGTTGGCGAGCAGGCCGAGCACGTCGCTCGTGCCCGCCTGGTTGCAGGCGGTCACCGTCGAGGGGTCGACATCTGTCGCGCCCCCGGAGCCGTCGGCGCACTGGTAGGTGAGGTCGCGCGAAATGATGATGTCGGCGGAGGCGGCGAGGGTGATCTGGCCGTGCAGCTCGCCCTCGATGATGGCGTCACCCTCGGTGCATTGCGTCGCGGTGGCGGAAAGGTTGTAGTAGTACGGGTTGATGCAGGTCGCGCCGCTCGGCAGGGCGAGGTTCGACGGGTCGACGACGCTCACCGGCGGGGCGGTCTGATAGGCGGAGTTGGCGCCTGCGGACTGCTCGGACTGGACGTAGATGACCCCGCTCTCATTGAGGCTCGGGCTGTCGACAGGCACCGGGATGCCAGTTTGCCAGGGCGCCGAGGGGCTGAAGGTCCCGCAGGCGGCCGGCGTGCCGCTCGTGTAGTCGGGTTCGGTGTTCTGCGAGAGCGGGCTCCAGACGTTCATCGTGCCGCCCTTGACGAACTCGATCATCGTCGGACCTGTGTAAAGACAGCCGTTCCCCTTCGTTCCGTTGACGTAGGAGATGAGGCCGGCCGTCGTCGTCGGAAGGTGCTGGGAGCCACCGAGTATCGCCCCCGGGGTGACGCCCGTGCCCCAGGTAGGTGTTCCCCCGCAGCCGTCATAGAAATCGTCCACCCAGCCCTGGGGCACGTAGTAGGTGTTCCCGTTCGCCGGATTGACCCACGGCGCCGCGCCCTGCCAAGCGTCCCGGTAGGACCACGGCTTCGCCGGGGCGCCCGATATCAGGGGGGGATTTCCGTTGTACTGCGGGTTCCCGCAGAGCCAGAACTGGTCGTTGGTGTAGGCCGTGCCGTTGAAGGCGACCGAGCCGTCGTAGATGCCGACCCCGTAGGCCGAGCACGGGCGCACGCCGCTCGGGATCTGAATCGTCGCTCCCGCATTGGGCCAGCCCGGCGTGTTCGGCACCGTATAGGTGATCCCGTCCGTGTCGTAGTAAGGGCCGTAATACGGGTTCGAGGCGCTCGCCACCAAAGTGTCGGGGGCCACATGGCGGTTGATGACATTGCCGATGGAGTCGACGAAGGTGTTCTCGTCATAGGTGTGGTACTTGCAAAGCGCGTCGCTCAAGAGCATCGGCCCGTAGGTGGTGGTGGTGCCGCTCGCGTTGGTGTAGTTGTACTCGACTTGCACCTGGTCCATCGGCACCGATGTCCCCGAACCACCGGAGGGCGTGACGGTGACGTTCGGGAGCACGCCCGGTTCGTTCGGGTCGGAGAGCTCGTATTCGGAGTAGTAAGAGTCGGTCAAGATGCCGGAAAGCTTGAAGCTGACGAGCAGCGACCGGTAGGCGTAGGCACCAGGTACCCCGGCCCGACCCGTCACCTCGAGCACCATCTGGCCCGCGCTGCCGCCCGACTGGACCGTGAGGCGGCTCGGGTCGGGCACGTAGTGGAACCACTCGTGGGAGGTGCCGATCTGCTTCCAACCCGTCAAGGCCGGGTCGCCGTCGGGAGCACCGTAGTTGTAGGCGTAGTAGGCGGGGACGTTGTCGAGGTAGTTGCGGTACTCCTGCACGCCTGCTTCGGCCGCGGCCAGGGCCTGCTCGCTCGAGACGGACATCTCCGTGGCGGAGTTCTCGGCGTCAAGCTGGGTCGCAAGCACCGGCACGAGGATGGACACGACCAGCACGACGAGGATGGCGAGGACGAGAGCCTGCCCGGAATCGTCGCGAGCAACCGCGAGGCGCCGGGCGATCGCCGCTGCGACATGGCGGCGGAACCTCGCCCATGGGACCCTTTTTTCAGCTTGGGCACTGCTGCGCGCTGACATCGGCGTCATCTCCTCATTCCGGACACGCGACGAGCGTCGAGGTGGTGGTCGTGGTCGAGGTCGCCGCCGTCGACGAGCCCCGCAGGAACACGACGGTGTCCAGCGTCGTCGGCTGGTCGGCCGCGTAACCTTCGGTCGGGATCTGGGGCCCGGCAAGGAAGGTGATGTGGATGCCGACGGCCGCGATCTCGTTGATGGCGCACGCCGGGACCGGGTTTTGGATCGCCAGCGGCTGGATTTCGCTACCGACGTACTTGTAGTAGGTGAAGACGGGCGAGGTCTGCGAGCTCAGGGCGTAGTAAGTCGCCACCGTCCGTTGCGTCGTGCCTCCCGGGGTGCACGTCGAGGCCGGGTTGAAAGCTGTCGGGATGTCGACCGCCGGCGTGACGAGTGACCATGGCGCGGGCGGGGTCCCGGACCCGTTGGCCGGGCCGGCGGCGGGGACGTCGAAGGTGATGTCGAACTGGGCATCGGCCTTGGGACCGCTGTTCGGCTTGAACCACAGAGCGTCGATGTTCGTGCAGTTCGAGCTGTAGGTGGTCGCGTTGAAGCCCGCCGAGGTGACCGCGTCGAGCTCGGTCGGGGAGGGACCGATCTGGGCGCCCTGGTTGTCGTAGACGGCGAGCACCTGGCTCGTGCCGCGTAGGTACTGCACGAGGGTCTGGTCCGCCTCGGTCTCTTGGCGCACGGCCGTCACCGAGTCCTGGGTGTTCGTCGACTGCTGGTTGAACGAGATGAAAAGCGAGGTGACGATCGTGAACACGACGCTCAAGATGGCGAGCACGGTGATGAGCTCGAGGGCTGTGAAACCCTTGTCCCCAGCCCGAGAAGACCGACGTGGGGCGGCGGGCTGCCGGCGCCGCTCCAAGGCCCTGTGAAGACCGTTCATAGCGCACTCACATTCACGCTCGCCGAGTTGCACGCTGCTTGAGCGGGCGGCAGGGTCGTGATGGTGACCGCCGTGCATTCGCCCGCCGGGGTGACCCAGACGTAGGCGGGCGAGACCGTACCCGTCGTGTCATGGGACAGCAGGTACTCGCCGAGGGGCATGCTCGTTGAGAAGTGGTTCGGCGACGTCTCATTGAGAGAGAAGGGATAACTGCCGCCAGCGACCTCTTTGGCGGTCAAGGTGCTGGCGCTCCCCGAGTTCACGACGATGGTGAGGGGGTACACGGGCATGTAGACCGTGGCCGAGTTGCCGCTCACGGTGTCGACGACACACGGGCTCGGTGGGGAGGTGTAAGAGCCGTAGGCAGAAGGTGAGCTGTCCGGCTGGTCGCCCGGATAGATGTCGGTCACGCCCGACCAGGGGAAGAGAAGGACGGAACTGAACGGTGTGGTGCCGTTGCTCGGGTAGGCGACCCAGGTGTTGTTGGAATAGGCAGTGATGAGGGAGTTGTAGACCGAGACGGGCATGATGCTCGAGCTCACGGGCGGCGACACCGGCAGCGTGGGCGCTGTCGTGCAGCTGCCGCCGGGGTGCGTATAGGCGAGGGTTATGTCGGTACCGACGTTGAGCGTCACGTTCACCTCGTCGGGAACGCCCGGCTGCAGCTGCGAGGACGGGATGCTCACCGTCAAGGGCCCGTTCGGGTTGGTGTCGGCGTACTCGCTCCCCGAGACGAGGGGGGGCGGGCCCTCGTTGCCGGCGAAAGACAGCGTGTAGTTGTACCCGCCTTGCGCGTCACTCGTGGCATCGAGGTTCTCGAACACGATGCAGCCGTTGGAGCCGGAGTCCTGTGTCTCGCTCGTCACCGTGCCGGTCGGGATGGCCGGTTGCGTGCCGGCCGACCCGGTCCAGGTGCCGGTCACCGACGCTTGCACGTCCTGGCCCGTCAAGAGATCGGTTCCGTCGTAGGTGATGCGCACGGCCAGCTCGCCGGCGAACTGCTGCACGGCGCCCGCCTGAGCCGGGGAGATCTCGGTGGTTTGGACGACGGGCTGTGCACCGTGCATCCTCGGCCAGGTCACGACTGCTGTCACAAGCCAGATCTGCTGGGCGATCGAGGCCCCCGAGGCGCAGATCGACTGGTTTGTTCCCTGCGTCACCACGGTCCAACTCGTCGTGACGTCGAAGTCGGTGACGCGCGAACCCGTCTCGCCCACCGGGTAGATGGTGCTCGAGGTGCCGGTCGGCAAAGTCCCCTCCGAGGCCTGGAGCTGAAGTGTCTCGAGCTCTCGCGTGGCGACGTTGACCGCTTCGGCGCGAAGGTGCTCGGAGGAGACGGTCGTCTGCGCCTGGACGACGAAGACCGTCGTCGGCACGAGCACGATGACGATGACGGCTATCGCGACGAGGAGCTCGACGAGGGTGAGTCCCTCATCACCGCGCGACGAACCGTCCTCTACGCGCGTGTCTTCGGGACCCTCTCCGCAACGCTCCGTCTGTCCCTCGCCCCATGACCGCTACCCCTCTTGTTTGACCCAAGGCGACCTCTGGCTTCGCGACGCTCCGGCCTTGCACCAGCCGCGTGCAGGTCCGGCTGCGCGAACTTTACCACGATTATCGCGCTCCAAGCGCATACACCATCACTCTGGGTGTTGCAAGTGGCCCTCAGGCGAGCACGAAGAGAAGGTCGGCCTCGCAGGCGACATGGCCGCCTACGCTCGCCACCCCGTGGCCGCTCCCGGCGCGAGCCGAGAGGCGCCCGATAAGGACCTCGAGGTCGAGCGTTTCCCCAGGAACGACCCGGCGCCGGAAACGTGCCCGGTCAATGCCCCCGAACAAGGGCAGCCGGTCCTTGTAACGCCCGTCGGCGAGGACGACCGCGGCTGCCAGTTGGGCGAGGGACTCGACCATCAAGACTCCCGGCAGCACCGGGTTGTTGGGAAAGTGGCCGGCGAAGAACTCCTCTGAGCCCGTGAGGTGCCATCTGCCGCGCCCCGAGACGCCTGGGTCGAGCTCGACTATCTCGCTGACGAGGAGGAACGGAGGCCGGTGCGGGATCAGCCCCTCGATGGCGGTCATCTCGTCGAGGCAGTCGTCCGAGGCGACTTTCGCCCGACAACAGGGCCCGGTTCGGATGCCGCCCCGGCCTTTGTGGGCGACGCCGCCGCCTTGGCGGCCGAGGTCCTCTTCGCGGGGCGGTCCTGCGCCCGGGACTTGCCGGCCGGCGCCTTCGCGGCCACCTTTTTTGCCCCCGGCTCGGGCGCCAGCGGCCTCGCGGCCGGCGCCCGGGGAGCCCGGGCCTTGCTCGGTGGCGCTTTCTTGGCCGGCGCCTTGTCTAAAACGGCCTTCTCGGCCACCCGCCGCCCGGAGGGCGCCTTCCGGGCCGTTGCCAGCCTTTTCGCCGGCGCCTTTTCCGTCGTCAGCTTTGCCGGCCGAGCCGCCTTTTTCGAAGGTGCCTTCCTGGCCGTCGTCCTCCTCGGTGCTGGCTCGGCGGCGACGGGCTTGGCAGGAGAAGAAGCCACCTTGGCCGGCGCCGCCTTCTCCTCGCCCATCTTCGCAACTGCGAGCTTTGCGGCCGCTTTCTTGCCCGCCGGCTTGACAGCTTTGGGCTCGGTTTGGACTTCCGCCTTGCGCGCCGAGCGGGCAAGGCGGACCTCGGCGGCGACGGTCTCTTCACGTGGGTGGCCGGAGACATAGGCGATGCCGGGCAGGGCCAGCTCCGCCCCGCGCCGCTGAGGATCGAGGGCCGTCAGGACGAATTGCCCGCGCTGGTGGCGTTTTAGCACCTCCCGGGCGCTTCTCGGGGCCGGGTCACCGAGATTGGCGAGGGGGATGTAGCAGCGCATCTCACCCACGAGGACAACGGCGCCGTGGGAGGTGTAACCCTCGACCTCCCCCTCGAACTGCTCGCCGAGGCGGTGCTCGGCAATGAAGGAGATGAAGGCCAGGGGATCGTTCACGGCGAGAGGGGTGGGCTTGTCCCGTTCGCGTGAGCCGGCAGCCGCTTTCTCCGCTGCCGGCGCGCCGCCCGGGCGCTTTCGCGACCCGCTCGGAACCGGCCCGGGGCCAGCCGGTTTTCCGGCAGGCTCGACGACCTCTTTGGTGGCGACGGCGATCGCCTTGGTCACCCTCTTTTTCGCTTGCTCGCTCTCGCGTACCGCCTGGTGGCTCTTCGGCCCTCGGACAGGTTGGCGAGGGCTGAAGATCCACCCGATGCCCGGCACGGGAGTGGCGCCGAGAAGCCGCCCCCGCTCGAACAGCCAGGGGTGCTCGCCGTGGAACTCCTGGAACGAGTCGTTGGAAAGCACCGTCCCGTCGACCTTCTCGGCGACCCGCAGCAAGAAGGCGTCTCCTCGTCCGATCGCTCCGGCAGGAGGATGCACGTACTCCCCGCGCATGGCGGCCTGCTCGAAACGCGCAAGCTCAGAAGGGTCGATACGGTGGGCGAAGGTGGCGTCGACGATGACGGTGATCTCCGCATCGGGATGGTCGCGGCGCAACTCGGCGACGGCCTCCTCGAGCTGTTTCAGGCTCGGCAGGGAGCGGCCCTCTGTGGCGATATTTGATCCGTCGACGATGATGTGCTCGATGGGCATGCCCTTGTAGTCAAGCACCACCGACCGGCCTCAGCCGGGAAGGGGGCCTACCGACCGTTCGAGAATGTCCTCGTGCTCGAGTTGATGGATGGCGCTCGACCCGGTCGCCGGGCTCCCGGACTGGGGCCGGCTCACGTGCCTCAGCTGGTAGCGGGTGCCCAACAGGCGGTGCAGCCGGCCGTGGACGAACGACCATGCGCCCATGTTCTCCGGCTCCTCTTGGAGCCAGACGACCTCGTTGGCGGCCGGGTAGCTTGCGAGCAGATCGGAGATCTGGTCTTCGGGCCAGGGATAGAGCTGCTCGACGCGGACCACCGCCACCGGCTCAGCTTCCCCCTCGGCCAAGCGGTCGCGCCGGGCCATGGCGTCGTAGGCCACCTTGCCGCTGCACAGCACGAGACGACGGACCTGTTCGTGCGCGACGGCCTCGTCGTCGAGCACCTCGCGCCAGCTGCCTGCGACGAGCTCGCCTACGAGGGAGCGGGCCTGGCGGGCGCGAAGCAGCGATTTGGGCGTCATAACCACGAGCGGCCGGCGCGTGCCGCGGTGCGCCTGGGCGCGCAGCAGGTGGAAGTACTGCGCCGCCGTCGTCGGTTGGGCGACGGTCAGGTTGTCTCCCGCGCAGATCGTGAGGAACCGCTCGAGCCGAGCCGAGGAGTGCTCCGGACCCTGGCCCTCGTAGCCGTGCGGCAGCAGCAAGACGAGGGCCGAGCTCTGCCCCCATTTCTCCCCCGCCGAGGCGAGGAAGTTGTCGATCACGACCTGGGCGCCGTTGGCGAAGTCGCCGAACTGCGCCTCCCAGGCAACGAGCGCCTCGGAGCTCTCCACCGAGTAGCCGTACTCGAAGCCGAGGGCGGCGAACTCGGAAAGCAGCGAGTCGTAGACCATGAAACGTCCCACCGGGCCCGCCCCGGGCGATTCGCCCCGCGCCTGGGCCAGATTCGCGAGCGGCGTGTACTCCGCCCCCGTCTCGTAGTCGAAGAGCACCGAGTGGCGCTGGCTGAAGGTCCCGCGGCGGGTGTCTTGGCCGGCGAGGCGCACGTCGTAGCCCTCCATGAGCACGCCTCCGAAAGCGAGAGCCTCGGCCAGGGCCCACTCGACCTCACCGGCCTCGTAGAGCTCGGCTCGCTGCTGCAGCTGGCGGGCGAGCTTGGGGTGCAGATTGAAGCCCTCCGGGGGCTCGTGGATCGTTGCGACGAGCAGGTCGAGGACAGACCGCTCGAGGCCGTTCTCGGCCTTGGAGAGGGGTGAAGGGCTCTCCACGGCGGGAGCAGGCAGGCGTTCGATGCGGGGAGGGGCGCTCGCCCGGGTCTGGTCCAAGGCCGCTTGCAGCCTGGCCGAGAAGTCGTCCAGAGCACGCTCGGCCTCCTCGATGGTGATGTCGCCACGCTTTACGAGGGTCTCGGTGTAGAGCTTTCGCACCGAGCGGTGCTGGTCGATCTGTCGGTACATGAGAGGCTGGGTGTAGCTCGGGTCGTCACCTTCGTTGTGGCCGTGCAAGCGGTAGCAGACCATGTCGATCACGACGTCTTTGTGGAAGCGCTGGCGGAAAGCCACGGCCAGCCGGCCCACGCGCACGCACGCCTCCGGGTCGTCGCCGTTCACGTGGAAGATGGGCGCCTGCACCGTCTTTGCCACGTCGGTCGGATAGAACGAGGACCGGGCGGCCTTGATGGGGGTCGTGAAACCGAGCTGGTTGTTGATCACGAGGTGAACGGTCCCGCCCGTGCGGTAACCGCGCAGCTGCGAGAGCTCGAGCGTCTCGGCCACGACGCCCTGGCCGGCAAAAGCGGCGTCACCGTGGACGAGCACGGGCAGCACGTGATAACGCCCGGGGTCTCGCCGCTGGTCGTGGCGGGCCCGGGCGATCCCCTCCACGACCGGGTCGACCGCCTCGAGATGCGACGGGTTTGAGGCGAGCGTGACGGGCAGCTCGATGCCGTTGCGGGCGGCGAACTTCCCGCTCGCGCCTTTGTGGTACTTCACGTCTCCCGAGCCCTGCACGCTCTCGGGGTCGAGGTTGCCCTCAAACTCGGCGAAGATCTCCCGGTAGGACTTGCCGACGATGTTGGCGAGCACGTTCAAGCGGCCCCGGTGGGCCATGCCGAGCACCGCCTCCTCGATGCCGGCCTGGGCAGCCTCGTCCAAGATGGCGTCCAGCAGGGGGATGGCGGACTCCGCTCCTTCGAGCCCGAAGCGCTTTTGGCCGACGTAGCGCGTGTGCAAGAAGCGCTCGAAGGCTTCCGCGGCATTCAAGCGCTCGAGCACGTGATGCTGCTCCTCAGGACTGCACGTGCCGGGCACGCCCTCGACGTGCTGTTGGATCCAGCGTTTTTCCTCCGGGTCCTCGATGTGCATGTACTCGATGCCGATCGTCCTGCAATAGGCGTCGCGCAAGATGTCGAGGAGGCGGCCCAAAGGGAGCTCGGTCTCCTCGCCGAGGCCCTCTACGACAAAGCTTCGGTCGAGATCGAAGATGGTGATGCCGTGCGTAAGCGGGTCGAGCTCGGGATGAAGGGCCGGGGCCACCGTCCCGAGCGGGTCCAAGTTGGCGATGAGGTGGCCCCGCACCCGGTACATGTTCACGAGCTGTTGCACCTTGGCCTGCTTGACGAGCCTTGCGTGCACGCCGTCGCTGGAGCCGACCGGGTTGATGTCCTTGTGCCATCGGGCCGGGTTGTAGGGCACCTGCAGGGAGGAGAAGACCTCGTCGTAAAAGCCGTGCTCGCCTACCAACAGCTCGTGCACCCGGGCGAGGAAGAGGGCGGAGTGGGCGCCCTGGATGATGCGGTGGTCGTAGGTCGAGCTGAGCAGGACGACCTTGGAGAGGCCGAGCTCGGCGAGCACTTCGGGGTCACTGGCGGCGAACTCGGCGGGATAGCCGAGCGCCCCCACCCCGATGATGGCGCCCTGGCCGGACATGAGGCGGGGCACCGACTGGGTGGTCCCGAGCACCCCGGGGTTCGTGACCGTGACCGTGACACCGCCGAAGTCGTCCACAGCGAGCCTGTTCGTGCGTACCTTGCGCACGAGGTCCTCGTAGGCGTGCAGGAACTCGGAGAAGCCAAGCGTGTCGGCCTCGCGCACACAGGGGACATAAAGGGCGCGGCTGCCGTCGGCTCGCTCGTGGTCGATGGCGATCCCGAGCCCGACGTGCTCGTGGCGGACCACCCCAGCCGAGCCCGTCTCGTCGATCTCGGGCACAAAGGAGGCGTTCATCTCCGGGACCGCCCCGAGGGCCTTGACGATCGCCCAGGCGATGAGGTGCGTGAAGCTCACCTTGCCACCGGTGGTGCGCCCGAGGTGGTCGTTTATCACGACCCGGTTGACCTCGAGAAGCTTCGCCGGGACGGGGCGCACGCTCGTGGCGGTCGGGACCGAGAGGCTGGCGCTCATGTTCTCCACCACGCGGGCCGCCGCCCCGCGAAGCGGCACCGCCGGCTCGCCGGGGGGGGCCTGTGGCGCCTCGGTCCCTGCGGGAGAACGCTGTTGCCAAGCACCGGGCGAAGGGGCGCCGGCAGCGGCCGGGACGGCTGGAGGAGCCCCGGTGGGCTCCTCGGTGCGCTCGGAGACGGCCCTCGCTCGCTCCGGGGCCTCGCTCAGGCGGTAATCGGCGAAAAACTCACGCCAGCTTTCGCTCACCGATGCGGGGTCGGCGAGGTAGGACTCGTACATCTCCTCGACGAGCCAGGCGTTCGTCCCATAGGCGCCCGCGAGCTTGCCTGCGCCCGATCGCTCAACCATCTAAGCGATGCTACCGGTGGGCAGTCTCTGGCCTCTCACATGGGCCAACGCCAGCCTCCGCGGCCTTTGCGGGTGCCCCGGCGCTAGCGTGTGGGTTGTGATCGCTGTACCGCCACCGGCCTCGCGGACAGCCGGGCCGAACCTCGGGGGGCGAGCTTGAGCCTTACCCGAGCCGTGGTGCGCGGCGTCGAGCCCGGCAACGACGTGCGCTGCGTGAGCTGCGGCAAGCAGATCAAGTTCGCCGCCCGCACGCACCCGCGTCAGGTCATCGCGAACATCTACCTCGACGGAGCTTGGAACCGTGTCGACCACTTCCACGAGGAGTGCTACCTCGAGGCAAACGAGCCCTACGGACCGATCGACGACCTCGGTGGCCCGATCAACGCCTGACGAACAGCTCTTGAGGCCACGATCTTGAGATGACGCAGTCACGATCGCGTCCGGACTGTTTCGCCAGCGCCCCGGCTCGAGCCCGGGCTCGTCGGAGGAGGACTTAGGGGTGAGGATCGTCGTGACCGGCGCCAGCGGGTTCATCGGCAGTGCCCTCGTGCGGGCGCTTGTCCAACGCGGTGACGAGGTGCACCCTGTGGTCCGCCGCGCCCCTGGCGAAGGAGAGGCAGGGGTGGACTTCGCCCGCCGTCAGCTTGACCTGTCCCGACTTCCTGGGCGGAGCCTGGAAGGCATCGACGCTGCCGTGCACCTGGCCGGGGCCTCGATCACAGCGCGCTGGAGCCCGAAGCGGCTGGAGATGATCCGCTCGAGCCGCGTCGCCCTCGGTGACATTCTCGCCCGGGCGCTCGCCTCCCTCGAGCGGCCACCGGCCGTGCTCGTGTCGGGCTCGGCCGTCGGCATCTACGGGAATCGGGGCGAGGAAGTGCTCGACGAGGAGAGCGCCCAGGGCTCCGGGGTGCTCGCCGACCTCTGCCGCTCCTGGGAGGCGGCCACCACCCCGGCGCTCGAACGCGGCATCCGCGTGGTCACGGTCCGCTCCGGCATCGTGCTCGGCGGGCCCGGGGGGGCGGCGGGCGGGATCTTGAAAGCCGAGATCCCCGCCTTCAAGCTCGGCCTCGGTGCTCGTCTCGGCGACGGCCGGCAGTGGAC
The DNA here is from genome assembly GCA_963779425.1 of uncultured Acidimicrobiaceae bacterium. Classification (GTDB taxonomy): domain Bacteria; phylum Actinomycetota; class Acidimicrobiia; order Acidimicrobiales; family Bog-793; genus Fen-455. The sequence continues at coordinate 453,397 of CAVZYD010000007.1, read as the reverse complement.
GAGCTGGATCGCGCTCGAGGACGAGGTCGCGGCGATCCTCCGCTCGATCGACGACAACGCCCTCGCCGGGCCGGTGAACGCCACCTCCCCCCATCCGGTGCGCAACGCCGAGTTGACACAGGCCCTCGCCTACGCCGTGGGAAGGCGGAGCAGGCTTGTGCTGCCGGCTGCGCTCCTGCGCCTGGCGCTCGGTCGGGGCGCCGCCGACGAGTTGCTCCTCGCGAGTCAAAAAGTGCTCCCGAACAAGCTGACAAGCGTCGGCTTCGAGCACCGTTACGCCCACCTCTCCGACGCCTTGGCAGTGGCGCTCGCCTGAAAAAGGCGCCTTGTAGGCGAGGCGGTCAGTCCAAATTGGCGCCGTAACGACGGACGTGGTCGTTCACGGCGTAGTACGCGTCGATGGACTCGCCGGCATCGCCCCAAAAACCCTCCTGTACGTCGTAGCTGGCCAGGCCCTCGGCGACGTAGTGGTTGTTCACGTCTGTGATCTCGAGCTCGCCGCGACCTGAGGGGCGCAAGGTGCGGATCACGTCGAACACGCTTGGGTCGTACAAGTAGACGCCCGTGACGCAGTAGCTGCTCGGCGGGTCATCGGGCTTCTCGACGATGCGCACGATCCTGCCCGCCTCGTCGAGCGCCGGCACCCCGAGATGGCGAAGGTGATCAGGGTCCTTGACTTCGGCCAGCACCAGTCGGGCGCCCTTCGGCTCCTCGGCGAAGCGGTCCACCGAGGACACGAAGGACCGGCCGAAGATGTTGTCGGCGAGCATGACGACGGCGGCATCGTCGCCGACGAAGTTCGCCGCCAGGCCGAGCGCCTCGGCTATGCCGCCCGCCCGCTCCTGGTAGGCGTAAAGCAGGCGGTCGACGCCGAACTCCTGGCCGTTCGACAAGAGCCTGAGGAACTCCCCGGCGTGCGTCCCGCCCGTCACGACCATGATCTCGGTAACGCCGGCCCTCACGAGTGCCTCGATGCCGTAGCTGATCATGGGCCGGTCGCCGATCGGCAGCAGGTGCTTGTTGGTGATGCGAGTGAGCGGATGGAGCCGGCTGCCCGTGCCGCCGGCGAGGATCACACCTCTCATGGCGCCACGTAGCTAACGGTTGCCGACCCGTCGACCAGCACGCCGTCGGTGAGATCGGTGGCGTGGTAGGTGACCTTTTGGACCTGGGCGTCGCTCACTTGAAAGATCGCCACTCCCTCCGCGTTAGTGGTCAGGAACACCGGCTTTATCACCGTCTTCGCCGCGCTCAACGAACTGGCCGTGGCGACAAGGATCACTCGCTTGGCGCGGATTGGCAAGCCGAGTGCCGTGCGCAAGGTGACCTTGACCCACGACGACGCCGTGTTCATCGCCTTTACCCGGGGCAGCACGGCGGCGACCGAGGACGCCGTCGGGGAGGCGTAAGACGCCCCGCCGCTCTCGGGCAGGGTGCAAAGCTCGGCGACGAGGCCTCCCCCGAGGGGATTGGCCGCGATGGGCGTGCCGAGGCCAGAGGCGAGGTCGTAGCCAGCCGTGGCCCCGTACTGCCACATGCCGGGGAACTGGGCCAGGTGATTGTTTCCGGTCGTGATGTCCTCGAAGCCGTTGGCGTACTCGCTCGGGCTCTGCCCTGCGATCTCGTAAAGCGACGGGTTCAAAAAGCCGACCGTGTGGTCGCTGCAAGTCGGCCAGGCGTCCGCCAGCACGGCCAGTGCCGCCCAAAGAGGCGAGGCGATGCTGGTGCCGCCGATCGAGGCCCAGCCGCCCAGCGAGCTCAGGTAGATCACAAGACCCGTGCTCGGATCGGCGTCCCCGGAGACGTCTGGGACCTCCCGGCAAAAATCGCCTGTCGGCGCCCCGCACGGCTTCCTGGAAGAGTAGGACTTGACCACCTGCAGCGGCGCGGCGGCGTCGGACTGGTAGGCGGGCATGGCCCAGTTCGAGGAGATGCCGCCGCCGCCGGCGTTGTCCCCGTTGTTCCACACGGTCTGGGTCGGTGCCACCGCTGGCGTCGTCCCCACACTCGCCGAGCCGAGCGTCTCGAGGGCAGTCCCCCCCACGCTCGTGACATAGGGCTGGCTGCCCGGGTCGTCCACGGCAAGGGTGTTGACCGGGTTGTCACCCTGGTCGGTGCAGTCGGTCGAGCCGTCGTCGCCGGCGGCGGCCACGACCGTTTGTCCCTGCGCGGCCGCCTGTTCGAACAGATTTGCCTCCGCCGCCACGACGGCGCTCCCGCCCACTTGTGACTCGCAGCTTCCCCACGAGGTCGAGATCACCTGGGCGCTGTCTTGAGTGACGATCTGGTTGTAGACGTCTAGGCCACCTGGGACGGTGTTCGGACCCTCGTAGACGTCCACGGTGGCCCCGGGCACGAATCCGCTTATCTCCTCGACGTCCAAGGTGCCCTCGACGTCGCCGTCGCCGCCGAGACCGCTCTGCGCGCCGTCGACGCTCATGACGTTGAGGTGGGGCGGCGAAGCCATCGAGGCACCCTGGGTCGCGCCGAAGTAGCACTCGTCGTAGGTCTCCACGTCCTGCTGGTTGAAGGAAGCCAAGTCGAAGACGGCCACCGTCTCGCCGGCTCCGAAGTCACCTGATTCGTAGACACCGTTGAACCCGTAAGCCGAGGCGATCTCGTCGGCGGTGTAGGGACCGGTGGCCGTTGTCTCGTTGCTCGCCTTGGAGCAGGGCTGTGGGCCACCCGGGACGGCGGAAAGGCTCGAGCGGGCCGAGACCAGCTTGGTGGCCCGGGCGGCTACCCGGGAGCTCAACAGCTCCCCCGGGCGCGCTGTGGCGAGGTCGTCGAGGCCGGCGATCGCCTGGATGCCGCCCGCCACGGCCGCGGGGACACGCGGCGCCGACAGGTTCGAATAGACGTAGGCGCCCGAGCCGAGGCGGTAGCGCACGAGGGTCGTGTCGAAGGCACGCTCTGTCGTGGCGACCGTCGAGGAGACCTTGATGAACAGACGGTTGCTGCTCACCGAGGCGACTTTGAGGCCGAGCTTGCGGAGCGCTTTGACGGTCGCACGCACCGTCGCCGCGCTCGCTCCGAAGATGGAGGCGAACTCGCCCGGGCGAAGATACCTGCCGTATTGCGGCGAGCCCGGGGTCGAGACCTCACTTGCGAAGCTTTCCAGCGCCGCCGGGTCTCTCGGGCGCAGCGCCACATCGACCTCGATGAGCTGCGATCCCGGCACGCGGCCGAGTCGGACGGCGCCAGGCGACAGGCGGGGTACCGAGCCGAGGCGCACGAACCGCGGGGCGAGAAAAGCTCCCGAGCTTGTCGGCGAGGCCGTGGCGGAGCCGGCGAGCAGAGCTGAACCGGAGAGCCCGGCCAAGCAGGCGACGGCACCCGCCGCGAAACGAAAGCCTCGCCCCCGCCTTAGCCCTTCGTGCATCGAAGATCTCTTCCTTGTCGCGAACGGTGTGGGTTTCGAGGCTAGCCGCAGCCCGCCATGACGAAATACCGCTGCCATAGTGGTCTCGGTCGAGGCCCGCTCAGATGTCGAGGAACTTCCGCACGGCCACGGCCGAGCCGATGGCGCCGATCACGGCGCCCATGACGACGACGAACACCTCGGTGATGATCACGTCGTGGCCGGGCACGACAGCAGAGGAGAACTCCCGGAAGTGGCGGATCAGCGTCTGGATGCCGAGGTCTCCGAGCAGCACGATGCCGGCGGCCACGACAGCTCCTATCAGCCCCTGCACAAGGCCCTCCACCATGAAGGGCAGGCGGATGAACCAGCTCGTAGCCCCGACGAGGCGCATCACCCCGACTTCGCGACGGCGGGAGAAGATCGCCATTCTGATGGCGTTCAGGATCAGCACGAGAGCCGAGACCAACAGCACCAGGGCGATCACGAGCAGCACCATCTGCAAGACGTTGCTCACCGAGGTGAGCGTGTGCGCCGCCTGCGACGGATAGGTGGTCTTGAAGACCGCCGGGAGGTGCTCGAAGATGCTCGCCACGCTGGCCGCCGCCGCCGGGTCCGTAAGAGTGCACTGGAACACGGGCGGGGTCGTCGCAGGCGTCAGCACGCTGCAGACGGTCTGACCGCTGATCCGGCAGGCCAGCTGGTAGGACTGGTCGTGGTCGAGGTAGGTGAACTTGCGGATCTGCGGCGTCTGGCCGATCGTCGTGCGCAACGTCGCGATCTCGGCAGTCGAGGCCGTCGGCTGCACGAAGACCTGCAAGTCGACGTTCTGGTTGAGCTCGACAAGCTCGTTGTTAACCGCTTGACGCATCAAAAGGGCGGTCCCGACAAGAGACAGCGAGACGGCGACGGTGAGGACTGCCGCGATCGCCATCAAGCGGTTCCGCCACAAGTTCGTCACCGTCTCGCGGGCGACGTAGCCCGCAGAAATGGGCATCAGCGGCGGCCTCTGCGTGCCCGGACGGCCTCCTGGCGGCTCGTGACCGGCTCTTCGGCGTCGTCGGTGCCGAGATCGACCGAACCCGCCCGCACGGCCGAGATCGACACGGCCGGGACTCCGCGGGTGGCCGACACCGTCGGGTCGAGTCCGTAGATCCCCCGGGCCTGGTCGCGGATGACGGCGCCGTGGTCGATCTCGATGACCCGCCGGCGCATGGTGTCGACGATGGTCGAGTCATGGGTGGCCATGACCACTGTCGTGCCGGTGCGATTGATCCTGTCGAGCAACGACATGATGCCCTGGCTCGTCGTGGGGTCGAGGTTCCCCGTCGGCTCGTCGGCGAGGATGATGAGAGGGCGGTTCACAAAAGCCCGCGCGATAGCGACACGCTGCTGCTCGCCGCCCGAGAGCTGGTCCGGGAGGCGGTCGCCCTTCTGCCCGAGACCGACCAGGTCCAGCACCTGGGGCACCTGGGTCGATATCACGTGTCGGGGCCGGCCGATCACCTCGAGAGCGAAGGCGACGTTCTCGAACACGGTCTTGTTGGGCAGCAGGCGGAAGTCCTGGAAGACGCAGCCCAGATTGCGCCTCAAATAGGGCACCCTCCAGTTAGAGAGCTGACCGATCTCCTTGCCTGCCACCCAGATCTCGCCCCGGTCGGCGACCTCCTCGCGCAGCAAGAGCTTGAGCATCGTGGTCTTGCCCGAGCCCGAGGCGCCGACGAGGAAGACGAACTCACCTTTCAGGATCTCGAGGGAGACCTCGCGCAGAGCGACGACCGAGCCCTTGTAGGACTTCGTGACGTTCTCGAAGCGGATCATCGGCCCTCTTCTCCCCCGCGGCGCAACACGAAATCCCCTCCTCGAAGGTTACCAGCCGGCCTTGTGAGAACCCGGTAAGGCCGCCCCGGGCGCTCAGGACCCCTCATGTTCCCTGCGGAATCTCAAAAAGGCGATCATGAAGTCGTCGAGATCGCCGTCCAGCACGGCCTCGACGTTGCCCGTCTCATAACCGCTGCGGAGGTCCTTCACGAGCTGGTAGGGAGCAAGCACATAAGAGCGGATCTGGCTTCCCCAGGCCACCTCGCTGAGCGGGCCGGAAAGGGTCTCGAGCTCTTTTATCCGCTCGGCCCGCTGCCGCTCGGCGAGCTTGGCGGCGAGGATCTGCAGCGCCTTGGCCTTGTTCTGGTGCTGGCTGCGCTCGTTTTGGCAGGAGGTGACGATCCCGGTGGGAAGGTGCGTTATCCGTACGGCGGAGTCGGTCACATTGACGTGCTGTCCCCCCGCACCGGAGGAACGGTATGTGTCGATGCGCAGGTCCTTCTCGTCGATGTCGACCTCGTCGGAGAGATCTTCGAGGAACGGAGCGACATCTAAGGAGGCGAAGCTCGTCTGACGCCTGTGCTGGGAGTCGAACGGGGACATCCTCACGAGGCGGTGGACGCCCCTCTCGGCGGCCAAGAGCCCGTAGGCGTAGCGGCCGCGGACGATGAAGGTCGCCGACAAGATCCCGGCCTCTCCTCCCTCGGACACCTCGTCGACCTCAACTGCGAACCCCCGCCGCTCGGCCCAGCGCAGGTACATGCGCAGCATCATCTCGGCCCAGTCCTGGGCGTCGGTCCCGCCCGCGCCGGCATGGATCTCGGCGACCGCGTCCCTCTCGTCATGCTCACCGGAGAACAGGCTGCGCAGCTCGAGGTCGTCGAGCGCCTTCGCGACCGCCTCCGCCGTGTCCTCAAGCTCGCCCTGCAGCGAGGCGAGCTCGCCACCGCCCTCGTCGAGGGCCATGGCGTGGATGGCCTCGGCGTCGCTGAGCTGAGTGTCGAGGCTGCGCAGGCTCTCCACGTCGTCTCGGACCCGCCCGTACTCCGAGGTCACCTTGCGCGCCTGGTCGGGGTCCGACCACAGGTCGGGCTCGGCGATGGACTTCTCGAGCACGGCCAGGCGCGCCATCGAGTCGTCCAGCCTCAGATATGCCTTGGCAGCGTCGAGGCGCAGGCGCAGCGAGGCCAGCACGTCGCCCAGCTCAGGGCGCGGGCCATCGGGAGCACCGTCGGTTATTCGAGCCATGATCGTTCAGCTCGCGCCGTGGCAGACCTTGAACTTGCGGCCGCTGCCGCACCAGCAGGGCTCGTTGCGGCCCACCTTGGCCGGAGTCCCGCCGACGATCCGGGTCCCCGTCGGCGAGATGGGCCCCGAGGGCGGGCGACGCTGCCCTGCACCGCCAACGCCGCCCCTAGAAGCCGGGCCTTTTTGCGGCCGGCCCGCCGGCCCGGCTCCGGGCGAGGGCTCCTGTCCGGCCGGGGCCCTCGCAGCGCTCGCCCCGGCAGGTGCGGGCCCGGCGGCACCTGGACCAGCCGATGGCGGGCCCGAGGAGCTCTCGGGTGAACCTGCGCCCAACTCGGCGGCGGGGCCCTGATCCCCGAGGCCGGTGGCGGGGTCGTCCGCCGCTACGAAATCCGCCTGGGCGTAGTCGGGGTCCTCGCTGGGAGCGGCGATCACTTGCACGTGCATGACATAACGCAGGTAGTCGTCGTCGATCGAGTCAATGAGCTTGCCGAACATCTCGAAACCCTCTCGTTGCCAAGCCACGAGCGGGTCGGTCTGGGCGATGCCACGCAGGTGGATGCCCTCGTTCAGGTAGTCCATCTCGACGAGGTGCTCGCGCCAGCGCTGGTCGATGATCTGGATGAGGACATTGCGCTCGACCTCGCGCGCCGTCTCGGCGCCCCCCGGGAAGCTCGTCTCCCGCTCATCGTAAAAGCCCAGAGCCTCGGCGAGGACGCTCTCGGTGAGCTGTTGCACATCGGAGGCCGCCTCGAGGTCCTCGACGGTGAACCTCGTCGGGTAGTACTGGGTCAGCTCCACGACGAGGCCTTCGAGGTCCCAGTCCTCGGGGAAGTTGTTCGGGCAGTGGTTGGCGACAACGCGGTCCACGGTCTCGGTCAAAAGGTGCTCTGTGTGCTCTTTCAGGTCCTCGCCGTCGATGATCTGCAGGCGGCGGGCGTAGATCACCTTGCGCTGCTCGTTTCTCACCTCGTCGTACTTGAGCAGCTCCTTGCGTGTCTCGGCGTTGCGCCCCTCGACGGTGTGCTGGGCCCGTTCGATGGCCTTTGTGACCATGCGCGCCTCGATCGGCACGTCCTCGGGCAGGGCACGGTCCATGACCCAGCTCACGGCCCCGGTGGCGAACAGGCGCATGAGCTCGTCCTCTAAGGACAGGTAGAAGCGGCTCTCGCCCGGGTCTCCCTGGCGCCCGGACCGGCCCCGGAGCTGGTTGTCGATGCGGCGGCTCTCGTGGCGCTCGCTGCCGAGCACGTACAGCCCGCCGAGGGCGCAGACCTCGGCCGCTTCGGCGGCGCACTGCTGCTTGAACTTCTCCAGCAGCGACTCGTAGCGCTCGCGCCCCTCGTCGGAGTCGACCTCGAGCCCCTGGGCGCGCACCTCGTCATGGGCGAGGCCCTCCGGGTTGCCGCCGAGCACGATGTCGACGCCACGTCCTGCCATGTTCGTGGCGACCGTGATGGCGTGCAGCCGTCCCGCCTGGGCGACGATCACGGCCTCTTGGGCGTGGTGCTTGGCGTTGAGCACATGGTGAGGGATGCCCTGTTTGTCCAAGAGGAGGGACAGCTCCTCGGACTTGGCCACAGACGCCGTGCCGACGAGCACGGGCTGGCCGCTTTCGTAGCGCTCCTTCAGGTCCTCCACGACCGCCTCGAACTTGACGGCCTCGGTCTTAAAGATCAGGTCCGGCTCGTCGGTGCGGATCATCGGTCGGTGCGTCGGGATGGGCACGACGTGCAGCTGATAGGTCGAGGCGAACTCGGCCGCCTCGGTCTCCGCGGTACCGGTCATGCCGGCGAGCTTTTCGTACATGCGGAAGTAGTTCTGCAAGGTGATGGTCGCCCAGGTGTGGTTCTCGTCTTGGATCTTGACGCGCTCTTTCGCCTCGACAGCCTGGTGGAGGCCGTCGGACCAACGACGGCCCTCCATGATCCGGCCCGTGAACTCGTCGACGATCTTCACCTCGCCGTCGGTCACCAGGTAGTCCTTGTCCCGGTGGTAGAGCTCTTTGGCCTGGAGGGCCTTTTCGAGCTGGTGGACGTAGTTGACCGCGACCGAGTCGTAGAGGTTCTCCACCCCGAGCTGGCGCTCGACCTTGGCGATGCCGGCCTCGGTCGGAACCGCCGTGCGCTTCTCCTCGTCCACCTCGTAGTCGACGTCGCGACGCAAGGTCCGTACGACGCTCGCGAACTGGTAGTAGAGCTTCGTCGAGTCGTTCGATGGCCCGGAGATGATGAGCGGGGTCCGGGCCTCGTCGATGAGGATGGAGTCGACCTCGTCGACGATGCCGTAGACGTGCCCGCGCTGCACCATGTGCTCACGGCGGCCGGCCATGTTGTCGCGCAGGTAGTCAAAGCCCATCTCTGTGTTCGTCCCGTAGGTGACGTCCGACCGGTATGCCGCCGCCTTGGCGGCGAAGTCGTCCACCTCAGGGGTGACCCGCCCGACCGTCAGTCCGAGGAATTGGTAGATCTGCCCCATCCACTCGGCGTCGCGCCGGGCCAGGTAGTCGTTGACGGTGATGACATGGACCCCGCGGCCGGGAAGGGCGTTCAGGTAGACGGGCAGGGTCGAGACGAGGGTCTTGCCTTCACCGGTCTTCATCTCTGCGATCCACCCGAAGTGCAACGCCATGCCGCCCATGAGCTGGACGTCGAAGTGGCGCTGGCCGATGGTACGAACGCCCGCCTCGCGCACGACCGCATAGGCCTCTACGAGCAGGTCGTTGAGGTCCTCACCACGTTCTAGGCGTTCTTTGAACTCGATGGTCTTGCGAGCGAGCTCCTCGTCCGACAAGGCCTGGATCTCGGGTTCTAACGCGTTGATGGAGGGCACGATGGCAGCCAGGCTGCGCACCTTCTTGCTCTCGCCCGCGCGAAGTACCTTGGCGAACACGCTCACGACTGCCCATTGTAGGCTGACGACCCTCCGTCGCCCGATCGGGACAGGACCGCTCGGGCCCGGGCGGGTGCCGCTTCAGCCAGCAACCACCGGGATCCGTTCCCGCACGCGACGGGCCGGGGCGTCTCCGAGCGAGACGAGCGTGCCGGTGAGATGGTGCGGAGCGGCGTGCTCGATGCGCACCGTCGCAAAGCCGCCCGGGGCGGGGCCGTCGCCCTCGCCTGGGGCGAAGTGGACGAGCTTTCCCTGCCTGGTACGTCCCGATAGCACGGCTGGGTCCTTTTTGGAGGGCCCTTCCACTATGACTTCTTCGATCCGGCCGACGCGGGCCAGATTACGGGCAAGCGCAGACCGTTCGATGACCACCTTGAGCCGATCGAAGCGATCGGCGATCTCGTCGGCCGGCACGTACAGCTCGGTCATCTCGGCGGCGGGCGTGCCCGGCCGGGGCGAGAAGATGAAGGTGTAGGCGCTGTCATAGGCGGCCTGCGAGGCCACTTCGAGGGTGCGCTCGAAGTCTTCCTCGGTTTCCCCGGGGAACCCGACGATGATGTCCGTGGTCACGGCAAGGTCCCCCACCGCGGCCCTCGCCTTTTCGAGAAGGCCAAGGTAACGCTCGGCCGTGTAGCCGCGCCGCATGGCGGCGAGGATCTTGTCGCTACCCGACTGCAGCGGCAGGTGGAGCTGCTCGCAGACCGCCGGAGTCTCGGCCATGGCGGCGATCGTCTCGGGCCGAAGGTCCTTTGGATGCGGGCTCGTGAACCGGATACGGCGGATGCCCGGCACGGCTCCGAGCTCGCGGAGCAGATCGGCGAACAAGGGTCTTGGCCTTGCCGCACCCTCGCCTGCCCAGCGCGACCCGGCCACGAAGGCCACGTCGCGCCGAGATGCTGACGAGCCCCGCCATTTTGTCGTCAGGTCTCGGCCGTAGGAGTTGACGTTCTGGCCGAGCAGTGTGATCTCCACCGTGCCCCGGGCTGCGAGCGCCTCGAGCTCTGCCACGAGCTCGCCGAAGGGCCGGCTGACCTCCGGGCCACGGACTTCGGGGACGATGCAAAAAGCGCACGAGTTGTTGCAGCCGACCTGGATGGTGACCCAGGCCGCGTAGGGCTGATCATGGCGAACGGCCATGGCGCCCGGGAAGTCGGTCCCGTCTAAGGGCCCGGGGCCGTCGATCACCTCGAAGGCCGCCTCGCCGCTCGCCCGGGCCTGCTCCAACAAAGCTCCTACCCGACCCACGTTATGGGTGCCGAAGACGGCGTCCACGTGCGGCGCCCTCTTTAGAAGCAGCTCGCGGTCTTTTTGGGCGAGGCACCCACCGACGGCGATCTGCATGCCGGGGCGCCGCTCCTGGATCGACTTCAGCTGACCGAGGTGCCCGTAAAGCTTGTCATCGGCGTTCTGGCGGATGCAGCAGGTGTTGAGCACGACGACGTCGGCCTTCTCCAGATCGTCCGTGCGCGTCATGCCGCCGGCCGCCAGCACCGACGCGATCCGCTCGGAGTCGTGCTCGTTCATCTGGCACCCGAAGGTGCGTACAAGGAACTTACGAGCCTCGGCCACAGCGCAAGGTTAGGCGGCCGAGCTCAGCGTGTTTCGCAGGCGCCGACGCTCTCGCGGGGTGAGCTCGAGCTGTGCTGGCGTCACGACCGGAGGCTCCTCGTGCAAGTAGCGCTCACCACTCAGCCATGAGGCGACTGTCGGGCAGGGCGATCAAGGTGATGGAGGAGTTGATGGTCGGCATCAGCATCCCGAGCGTTGTGTTCGACAAGGCGATCCACTTGTAATGAAGCGTCTTGTGGTTGGACCCAGACGCGGCGCGAAGACTCGGACTAGGACTCCCCGCTGATCCTGCCCGCTGCAACAACGCCATCTATCTGCTCACTCTCTCCAAGCCTTCAACAGCTCTGGAGCCCGGGCTCCTTCGCCGGGCAGAGCTGAGCCAGGACGGCTTTCTAGAGAGACGAAAAGGGGCTCGTGCCGAGATCCAGCTTAAGGTGTCGGCTCTCTCGGCCCGTCCAGGTTGCGGCTCGCCTGCGGAGGACCGGTCAGGTCCTCCGCAGGTTCTGCCGCTAGGTGGTCGTGAGACTCTGGAGTTATCTGACCGTGTAGCTGTACGGCAGCCCGGCGAGCTCGTCTGCGGAGACCTGGCCGTAGGGGGACACCCCGGCGATCGCGGCGTCGATGTACAAGGTGCCGTTCACCACCGTGGCCCTGGGCGCCGAGGGGGTAATGGTGACATCGATGACCGTACTCGCCCCGGGGTCGACGACCACAGGGGCGAAGGTAGCGGCCTCGCTCGGCTCGACGTCGAGCAGGTAGAACAAGTCGCCTGTCGATGAGGCGACCGAAGTGTCGAAGCCCTCCGTCTCAGCGGTCATGTTGACCGTTGCCGTACCGAGGGGCGCCGGAGCAGAGTACGGCCCGCACTCTGTCGGCCCGGCGGCCCAGTAGCCGGCCGTGACGGCGCCCCCGGGCGCGTCGTAAGAGGCCGATTCGCTGTCGGAGCACAAAGGCCCGGGACCGCTGGCCGAGCTGGCGACGTCCGGGTCGCCTGCGTAGGGGCTGATGTCGAACATGGCCGGGAGCGACGATGTCTGGGTGACGGAAAGACCCGAAGTCTGCGTCGGCACGAACCAGCTCGGCGACACCGTCGACAGCGTCATCGGCAGCGGCACCGTGTTGGGGTAGAGCGGGGCGAGTGTGAGGGCGCTCATGGCGTCGAGGCGCGGATCGACGAAGAAGGCTTCAGGAGCGTCGCCGTTGTTAGTGACCGTGACGGGCACGGTCACCCCCGCGCCGGCAGCCAGCCTGATCCGAGGGTTGTCCGGAAGCCCGGCGGCCGAGACCTCGGCGGCATTGAACTGGACGGTGCCGCTGAAGCTCTGCGCGACCTCGTCGCCCACCACCGGCTCGGAGAGATCAAGGACAAGGGTCCAAATTCCCTGCGCCGGGTTCAACGTGTACGCCGTGAGCGAGAGGCCGTTGTTCTGCCCATAGCCGAGCGTGTCGCCGTCCGGGCTGATGAGATAGGCCCCCAAAGAGTCTCCGGGATCGCTGCTGAGCGCCACGTTGGCGGTTATGTTGTTCACCCCTCGCCCGACGTAGAACTCGTAGTAGTCCTGCTGGCCTTCGCCTGGCGCGCGGCCGTTGCCGCCGGTAAGCACGCCGCTGAAAGTGCCGCGGCCCCACTGCACCGGCACGAGGCTACGGAGCGTGACCGGTATGGAGCTGTTCACGTTGGTCATGTTCGAGTTCAGCAGGATCGAGCCGGAGGCGTCTCCGGGCGAGAACGGCGTCGTGGCACTCACCGACACTGTCTGGCTCTGGCCGGGCCGCAGGAAGACGAACGAGGGCGACACCGAGGCGAACGGCACGAACTGCTGGGTCGAGGCCTGCCACGAAATGGTCCCGTTGGTGCCGCTGTCGGCAGCTACATCCCCGAATATGACACCTGTCCAAAGGCCCGGGGCGGGTTCGGTGACATCAGCACTGCCGTAATTGCCGACTCCCTGGGGCAAGCTGTGTGCCGCGAAACGCCCGAGCGGGTCGACGAGGATCACCCGCACCCTGGCGTTGAGGCCGTCGCCCGGGTTGCCCGGGTAGGCGATGGCGGCGAAGAGGCGGTCCTGGCCGGGCATCACCTTGAAGTGGATGACGGCGTAGTTGTTCTGAAGTCCCTGATAGTTCGTGAACTGCGGGCTCGTGCCGTCTGTGAGGGTCACGGTTCCGCTTTGCACGTCCTCGCTCGGGCCGAAACTGCGCCCGGAAAGACGCACTGCTTGGGTGTCTTGTCCGGTGTTGGTGACCGTCACCGGCCAGGTCTCGTTTGTGCCGGGGTTGGCGACCGCGTTCAGCTGGTTGGTCGACAGGAGCAAGGTGTCCTCGAGCGGTCTCGCAAAGCTGGCCGGAGTCGCACTCGGACTCGCCGCCCCCGGCATCGACTCGGCCATCTCAACGGCCGCGTAGCTGTTGAGCAGGCCCGAGCCCTGCTCGGTGGCAGGAGCACCAAGGTCGCTGGCGGTGCTGAGCAGGATCTGCTTGACCACCGCAGGGCTCGGTGTGGCACCGCCGTGACTCTGGCGGTAGGCCTGGATGACGAGGGCGGCGCCGCCGGCCACGAAAGGTGCCGACTCGCTCGTGCCGCCGCTCTCCTCGATTATTGAGGGCTCACCTTGGAAGTTCGTGCACTCGGTGTAGATCGCTGTGTCCGTGCTGCAGGACGCGAAGCTCAGGTCACCCGGGGCGACCAGGTCGACCGTCCCACCGGTCTCGTCGTAGCCGCCCGAGCTGAGCGAGCTGACGTTGTCGTCCAACCAGCCGGTGGTGGCGAAGTAACGGGCGGCGGCGTAATTGGTCTGGGCGTAGAAACGCAAGTCCGTCGACGCCCCGACTGATATCACGGCCGGGTCGGTGGCCGGCGAGCCGATGGTGTCGGTCGAGCCTCCGTCGCCGGTCGCGACAGTCACCACGACCCCGGCCGCGACGGCGGCGTCGTTGAACTGCTTGGTCGCGTCCAGCGCGGTGACGTCGGGGAACGGGTTGGAACTGAACGACTCGTTGAGTACGTTCACGTGATCTGTTTCGACGGCGTAGTTGATGGCCTCGAGGAAATTCGACTCGGTGGTGGCCTCCTGGGTGCCGAACACGTCGAGACCAACAAGGCTTGCGCCAGGGGCGACGCCTTCGATACGGATGTTGCACGCCGACGGGTCCGCCTGAGCGCTGAAGCCGTTGACGTTGTAGACCTCGATGCCTTGGCCGGCGATCGTGTTGGAGTCGAGGAACGCCTCGTCACCGCCGGTCACCTGGCCCGGCCCGTCACCGGAGAAATCCTCGTAGTCCCCGCCCGTGGCCGGGTCGAAGACCGATGTCCCGTTGCGGCGGATGAAGTTCACGTTGTTGGTGTCGACGCCGTCGGCGATCCAGGCGACCTTGACGCCCTGGCCGGTGATCCCGAGAGAGCGTGCGGTCTTCTGCGACGGATTGTCGGAGTCGGTGTTCGTCAGGGACAGCCCCTCGGGATCGAGCTGCACCTGGCCGTTAGGGCCACAGGCACCAGGGATAACGTTCGCCGTGAGCGAGCTCGGGCTGGGAGGGCTAGACGGGGACCACTGGGCCGTCTTCGGCGAAAGTGCCTGGGCCGGTTGCGAGCCCGAAGCGACCGCGCTCGAGACCGAGGGCTCCCCTTCGTCGATGGTCACGTCGGGGATGACCTCTGCCACCGAGGCGTCGGATCTGAGCCAGGACTCCTCTCCGGCCGACACCGTGGCGGCAAAGGAGCTGACTAGCTGGTAGGTCTTCACATGAGTGGCGTGCACTTCGCGCAGCTCGCCCAAAAGGGGCGCTTGGAGAGCGGCGATCACCTTGGAGCGCAGCGAGGCCTCCCTGCTGCCGACGCGCGATGGCGCCAGCTGGCTCTTCATGATCACGATCACGTGACGGTCCACGTTCTTCGACAGCTGCGCGGCAAGAGCCACGGTCATCGGCCGCTGCGCGACGCCGCTCGCGCCAGCGAGGGCGGGAGCCGCTCCCACTGCTCCGGACTGGCTCACCACTAGTGCAGGCACAGCCAGGGCAGCTGCAAACAAGGAGACCCCAAAGCTTTTCGCGTGCAGCCTGGGTACCCCGGGTCGTGTGATTCCTCGCATAATCGCCTCCCCTAAGAGGGCAATCGGGGAAATGGCTCGTTAGGGCCTGCCCCGAATCGCCGGTACAGACTGATCGGACCATACAGCAGATCCGCGAGCCCCCAAAACCGGCGAACTCCCCCGGGTACGGGGGGAGCCCTTTAGACGTGCAGCCCGCACTCGGTCTTGTCAGTACCTGCCCAGCGACCCTCACGCGGATTGTGGCCCGCCGGTACGGGCACGGTCGTCGGGGCACACCCGATGGAGACGTAACCGACGTAGTTGAGCGGGTGGCGTGGCAGGTCGTGGGCAGCGATGTACTCGTCGATGTCGTCGTCGTCCCAGGCGGCGACCGGGTTCACCTTCACCATGTTGCGTCGTGGGTCCCATCCGATGACAGGCGCGGCCACCCGCTCGGGAGTGTCGACCCTCTTGAGGCCGGTGATCCACGCGCTGTGGCCCTCAAGTGCCTTGGCCAAAGGCGCCACCTTGCGCACCTCGCAGCACTGGCTCGTGCCGCAGGGAAACTCGTCGAGCGGCACCTCAGGATGAGTGATGAGGAGGTTGAGGTTGTAGCGCTTGCGAAGCCGCTCCACGTAGGCGAGCGTCTCGGGGAAGTGGAATTCGGTGTCGAGGAAGATGACCTCGATGGCGGGCTCTACTCGAACAGCCATGTCGATGAGCGCGGCGTCCTGGAACGAGGCCGCCAGGGCAACCTTTCCGGGAAACCGGTTCACGGTCCAGTCGATTATCTCCAACGGGTCCGCCGCATCGAGGCGTGCCGAGGCCTCCTCGAGCTCGGCAAGCATCTGCGCTGCGGGCTGGTCCGACTCGGGTTCCATGTGTCCTCCGTCTGCCTTGTCAACCACGAGGGTTCGCGGTCGCCCCCAAACTTACCGCCTGGCCCGTTTGCCGCTGCTGCCAGCACCATTGGGAGCGGGCGAGGAGTCCCGATTGTGACGTTCGGCCCTTACAGCACCAGGATGAAGCGAGTTATCTAGGACAAGCCGAGTGAAACGAGGACACCATGTCGAGTCCGGGCCGGTCCGGCTGGGTTGACCTGCCGCAGGAGCTGACGGCGGCGCGAAGTCGGGAGCTGCTCGACTGCGCCCCGATCAACAAGGACACCGCTTTCGACGAGGAGGAGCGAGCGGCACTCGGGCTTCGCGGCCTTTTGCCGTGGCGGATCACGACCATCGAGGAGCAGGTCGCCCTGGAGCTCGAGCACCTGCGCCGCAAGGGCGACGACCTCGAGAAGTACATCGGTCTCGCCGCACTGCAGAACCGGAACGAGACCCTTTTTTACCGGCTCCTCGTCGATCACCTTGAGGAACTCGCCCCCATCATCTACACGCCGACGGTCGGGCGTGCCTGTCGGGAGTACAGCCACGTCTTCCGCCGCGCCCGGGGCGTCTGGATCACCCCGGACGACCTCGACCGCATTCCCGAGCTGCTCCGCAACGCCGGCCAGCCGGGCGTCCGCCTCATAGTCGTCACCGACAACGAGCGCATCCTCGGCCTCGGTGACCAGGGAGCCGGCGGCATGGGCATCCCGATCGGCAAGCTCGCCCTCTACGTCGCCGGAGCCGGCATCCACCCGCTCTCAGACCCTCCCGGTCTCGCTCGACTGCGGCACCGACAACGAGGACCTGCTCCACGACCCGCTCTATCTCGGCTACCCGCAAAGCGCGACTTGAGCGGTGAGGCTTACTACGCGTTCGTCGAAGCCTTCGTCGAAGCGGTGAAAGAGGTCTACCCCGAGGCCTTGATGCAGTGGGAGGACTTCAAGCAGCACAACGCCATCCGGCTGCTCGACCACTACCGCCACCGGATCCCGTGCTTCAACGACGACATCCAGGGAACGGCCGGGGTCGTGTGCGGGGGCATCCTGGCGGCGCTCAGACACCGGGGCGAGAAGCTCTCGGCACAACGGCTCGTCTTCCTCGGGGCCGGCGCGGCCGGAATCGGCATCGCCCGGCTCGTTCAGTCCATCATGCGTCTCCGAAGGCGCCAGTGAGGAAGAAGCCCGTCTCGCCGTGGCGATGCTCGACTCCCAGGGCCTGCTCTTCGAAGGACGCGAGGCGGTGCAGGACGACAAGCGCCCCTTCGCTCTCACCGAGCGACGACCTGAGCCAGCTCGGCTTCGAGCCGGCCGACCACTACGACCTCGAGACCGTCGTGCGCCATGTTGCGCCGACGATCTTGATCGGCACGAGCGGGCAACCCGGCGCCTTCAGCGAGGCGGCGGTGCGCGAGATGGCCGCCCGGACGGCGAGCCCGATTGTCCTGCCTCTTTCCAACCCGACGGCGAATTCCGAGGCCACGCCCGCTGATGTGCTCGCGTGGAGCGACGGCCGGGCGGTCGTGGCGACGGGCAGTCCCTTCGACCCGGTCGAGCTAGACGGGCGCACCCACGTCGTCGGACAGGCGAACAACGTCTTCGTCTTCCCCGGCGTCGGTCTCGGCGCCCTCGCCGCCAAAGCCTGGGAGGTGACCGACCGCATGTTCCTTGGTGGCGGCCACCACGCTCGCCTCCTTGGTCCCGGACGAGCGGCATCGAAAAAGGAGCCATCTACCCTCGACTCACCGAGCTGCGTTCGATCTCACGCCAGATCGCCTTCGCCGTGGCCTGCGAGGCGCGCGACGGCAAGGTTGCCCCGCCGGCCACCGACGCCGAGATCGAGGCCGCCATCGACGCCTGCGTGTGGAACCCCGAATACGAAACCTTCGAGCCAAGGTTGCAACGGAACGCGCCTTTGGACTGACCGGCCTTCGCCGCTCGATGCAGTCGTCGTGGGCACGGGGCTGTAGGGACCATCCACGCCGCTGTTCTTCGCGGGCTGGTTGGCGGCCTCGCGCAGTTCGATCGGGCGTTGCCCGAAGGCAACTGGGTGCGCACATCCTTAGCCGGTGGGGCGAGGTCGGGTGGCAAGCCCACAGACACGATCAGGCTGTCCTGTCATTGGGGCTGTGAACACCTTGCCAAGACGCGAGCCGAGGAAGGTCTTCGCAGCCGCGGGACTGGCGCTGGCTTCAATATGCGCTCAAAGCCTCCGTGTGGCTGGCTCCAGTCGAGGCCGGCAACGTCCGGGCGATCGTCAAAGACGATGAGCGCTTTCGCGCAATGAGGGTGGCCGTCCGTGAGGCCCTCGCGGCATGTGGCGAGAGGCGTATTCGCTCGGTGATCACCGAGAGGCTGGCGATTTCTTGTTCTTCGACGAAGCTCTCGGGTTGAGGGATTACCTAAGAGCTGGGGGACGTGCGTGAGGCTCAGAGGATGGCCGTTCTCCACCGTGAACACCGTCGGCGCTGCATTCTCCACCCCCAGTCGGACCTAGAGGAGATCGCAACTTGTTTTACGCGGCGCCCGCGACCGGGCACGAGCCCGGCTGTCCATGGCCGTTCTCGAAGGCTTCGAGGACACCGTCGTGGTACTCCAACAGGCCCAGCGCTAAGGGATCGGCCCCCTTGAGCGGGGTCGGGCCCGGTTCAGTGGCCCATTTCGGACCCAAGCTCGCGACGTTCGATCTCCTCCAGCACCTTTGGCGGGACCGGGCGGCATCCGCACGCCTTGGCATGCTCGAGGTGCCACCGGACGCGCTCGTCGAATGAGGCTCCCGGCGCCAGGCGGTTCTCCTCGTGCCATTGCTTGTTCACCCGGAGAAGCTAACCCTAGAGCACGAAAGTGTCGAAACCTGAGGCCCAGCGCGTCCTGATAACGCGTTGTGGTGCTGGCATCCTTGGGACTAGGCAGACCGCGCCGTCCGGTTGCCACCGAGGTCGATTACCGAGCATGGAACTTGCAGATCAAACGGAGGGGGAAGCGATGGGAGACAAGGAGATCCCCGTCGAGACGTTCGATGCGTTGCTGCGCGACCTGGCCACCTGGAATCTCGTCGTCCCGGTAGATGTAGAAGGAGACGAGGCGGAGACGTGGCAGCTGGTCCCGAGAGCCCAACATCGCCTGGTCGAGCTGACCAAGGCCCGAGGACCCTGGCCGGCCGAGCGCACGGCCTACCTGGGCCGCCGCTGCGCCGACTGCGGACAAAGAGAGCTGACCTGGATGCGACTCGGCACCTATCTGTGCGACACGTGTTGGCAGCACCGACTCGCCAGCACAGAAGACGAGCGGCCCACGCAGGTACCCGATTCAGGCAAGCTCCCCCGCTGGGTGCGCCGTCATCGCCAGCAAATAGCTTGAGACAACGAGCGCAGCAACAAAGGGCGGGCGAGCTTGCCCCAAGAGGGACTAGGAGCGGGGCGCCTGGGCCGAAGCCACCACACCCGCATACTCCGGCACAGTTCTGTGGTAGTCACCGTCGAACAGCGGCGAAGTGATAAGGAAGTCGGCCGAGGCGCGGTTGCAGGCGACAGGAATGTTCCACACGACCGCGATTCTCAAAAGCGCCTTTACGTCCGGGTCGTGAGGCTGCGGCTCGAGCGGATCCCAGAAGAACAGCAGCAGGTCCACCTCGCCCTGGGCGATCTTGGCGCCGAGCTGAAGGTCCCCGCCGAGCGGACCGCTGTGGAGGCGATGCACAGGAAGATTGAGCTCGGCTTCTAGCTCTGCACCTGTGGAGCTGGTTGCGATCAGTTCGTGATGGGCGAGAACCTCTCTATTGGCCCGTGCCCATTCGACGAGGTCCCACTTCTTGTTGTCGTGGGCCACGAGTGCGATTCGCATCGGAGCGGCCGAACATGGCCGTGATCGTCTTGTCGGAGAATCGGAGCTAAGAGGATCGGTCACACAACTGTTATAGCAAGATGAGTCGAGGCCCCGAGCACCTTCTCGCTCATTTCTATTAACTGTGGGTGAAATCCGGGTGAATCATCGCGCCTCGGCCCTGATGTCCCGGGCCGAACTAGAAGCGGGTCGCGCTGGCCCGACCAAGGGGCGGATCGATTGAGAACCCTGCGGCAGGCCGGGCGCAGGGTGCAGGCTCACGGCTATCGCTCCGAGATAGTCTGTGCTGGCGACGTCTTGCCAGAACTTGCCTCGAAGTTTGCTCGGTCGAGCTCGAATGGCTAAAAGGCACCCCGAGCCGAACCCGTCATGCAGCTGAACGACCTCTCACCCTTGGCGGTCGCGATGCCCTTTTCTTCACAGGGCATTTGTCGGCCGGTTGGATCGGCGGCTTCCTCCTCGGCGCCGTATGTGAGACCGTCGCCTCGTTGTCGCTCTCGTCGGTGCCGAAACGAGACGGCACGTTGAAACGCTCGGGGTTTGCTCATCATCGAGGCGACGTTGCGATCGAAGGCGTCGAGACTCTCCACGGTCGCCTGCAGCTCGGAGCCGCCAGCGGCTCGAACTTTAGGCGCTCTCGTGCCTAGAAGAGGGCTCGAGCTCGACGATCTGATCGTGTTCAATCGCAATTTCAACCTCGGGTGCCAACCTCGCTGTGTCGTCTACCATCGGCGCAGAGACCTCCCCTCGGTGGCGACCGCCGCCAAGGCACCCGAGGGCTCCCTGCCCTTCTCCGGTCTTCCCCTCGGCTCGAACGGGAACCGGCGACCGGCGGGTACTTGCCGTGATGAGGTGCCCTTGGCCTCCGAGCTCGATCTCAAGCATCCAGAGTCTCTAGAACTGCTCTCTCTATGAGGACTGCCCTAGGTCTTCTGCTAGCGCTCGGCGCCGCGGTGATGCTCAACTGGGGCTTTTTCGCCCAGCACCGAGCCTCGAACACCCTGCCCGCCCTCTCGTTGCGACACCCGTGGCGAGGACTCAGGCTTTTGTTCAGCGACATCGGCTGGGTCGTGGGCTATGTCGCCGGACTGGCGGGCTGGGGCCTCTACATTGGGGCGCTGTTCCTCGCGCCGATATCGCTCGTGCAAGCGACCACTGCCGGAGGCATCGGCCTGCTCGCCCTCTTCGTCTGGCGCGTCGCCCGCGTGAGGCTCTCGCGCATCGAGCAAGCAGCCGTCGGGGTGTGCGTGAGCGGTCTCGTGCTCGTCTGCATCTCCTTCGCCGCCGGCATTCCAAAGCCTGTCGTGGCGGGAACGCGCACGGTCTTGATCTGGCTGGCCGTGATGCTTGTGGCGGCGGCCCTCGCCTGGCGACCTGGTTCCGACTTCATGCGGGCTGGAGCCGGTCTCGGCGTGGCTGCCGGGCTGTGCTTCGCGGCCGGCGATGTGTCCACAAAAGGAGCCGTCAGTGGTGTCGGGCTCTTTCTCATCCCCGTGCTCGTCGCTTGCCACGTGCTCGGCTTCGTCGCCATGCAACTTGCCTTCCAGCGCGGCAGCGCTCTTGCCACAGCCGGCATGTCGACGCTGTTGAACAATGCCCTCCCGATCATCGCCGGGATAGTGGTGTTCCACGAGCGACTTCCGGCGCCTCCTTTCGGGATCGTGCGCGCCGGCGGCTTCGTGATGGTGGTCGTCGGCGCCGCCATGCTCGCCCGGCCGGAAAGGCCGGTTGACAAGGACCCGGACAGCTCAGCGGCCGAAGTGACCTTTGACAAGCCGCCGGCTTGACCTAGTGAGTGGGGTCTTTCGCCTCTGTTTGGCCCGCGGGCGACTGCTGACAATCAAAAGGAGAAGGCAGTGGAGGGAACGCTCAAGGACCATTGACGCACAGGCGGGGTGGCCTGGGAAGCCTTAAGGATCGGAGGACCCATGATCGCCGCTATGTCCAGCGCAACTGCGGGTGCAATCGGCCTGGTGCTTTTGGCGGGTGCCTTCGTGACCGGTCTCCTGGTCGGCCCGAAGTGGTGGCACTGGGGGTCGTTCGTCGTGCTGACCCTGGTCCTTTTCATCCCGCTCATGATGGCGTTTTTCATCCCGTTGCCCATCGTGATCATCTTGAACGTCGCCATAAGCCACAGCATGTGGCTCAAGAAGCAGAACTCACGCCCCGTAGGAGGCATCACCCCCTCGAGATGAGAGGGCGAAGCTCAGCTCCCCATCTCGCTGCTGACCTCTTTCGGCCTAGCCCGCTGGCCGTGGACCTCTTGCAGGCTGACTACCGACAGGCCGTGTCGCTTCCAGTCGGCCACCCCCGCCGCCGCGGCACGAGCCGCGGCCAGGGTCGTCAGGTACGGCACTCGGTGGAGCAGTGCCGAGGAACGGATGCGCACGCCGTCGGCCCGCGGCCCGCGGCCCCGCGGGGTGTTGACCACCAGCTCGACTCGACCTGAGGAGATCAACTCGACCACGTCCGCGGCCCCGCTCTCTCCGATCTTGCCCGCCACCGTTACCACGGCCAGGCCGCCAGCTTCGAGGAACGCAGCCGTTCCCGACGTTGCGGCAAGCTCAAAGCCCAGTTCAGCAAAGGCGCGTGCCGCCTCCAGGCCGGAGGCTTTGTCGCGATCGGCTAGCGACAACAAGACAGTGCCCTCCGATGGCAGGCGGTTTCCTGCCGCGATCTGACTTTTGGCAAAGGCCAGACCGAATGTGGTCCCGATGCCCATGACCTCGCCCGTCGAGCGCATCTCTGGGCCCAACAACGTGTCGACACCGGGGAAGCGGCTGAATGGGAGCACGGCCTCTTTGACGCTCACCCAGCCTGCTCTGGCAGGGGGCCGGAGCATGCCCTCGTCTCGAAGTTGCGCCAAGGTGGTCCCTGTCAAAAGGCGCGCCGCCACCTTGGCCAACGGCAGGCCGGTCGCCTTGGCGACAAAGGGAACCGTGCGGCTGGCACGCGGATTGGCCTCGAGCACGTAGCCCACTCCGTCTTTCACGGCAAACTGGACGTTCAAGAGCCCGATGACGCCGAGGGACTCGGCGATGGCGCCCGTATGGCTTTCGAGTGTGGCGACAAGGCCGGGCGAGAGCGTCGGCGGGGGAAGGGCACAGGCGGAGTCACCCGAATGGATGCCCGCCTCCTCGACGTGCTCCATCACCCCCGCGACGAGAACTTCCCCCGAGATGTCGCGAACGGCGTCGATGTCCACCTCGATGGCGTCTTCTAAGAACCGGTCTACGAGCACGGGCCGCAGCGCCGAGACGCCACCCTCGCTCCTGAGCGAGCTCGACAAGGCGAGCAGTGCCCTCTCGAGCCTCTCGTCGTCGTAGACGATCTCCATGGCCCGTCCCCCGAGCACGTAGCTCGGCCTCACAAGCACGGGATAGCCGACCTTGGCGGCGACGTCCAAGGCCTCGGAAACTGTCAGTGCTGTGCCACCTGGTGGTTGCGGGATGCCGAGGCGCTCGCAGAGCGCGTTCCATCGCTCGCGGTCCTCTGCGAGGTCGATCGACGCGGGCGGGGTGCCGAGCACGAGACTTGCATCGATGGCGTGGGCCAGCTTCAAAGGAGTCTGACCTCCGAGCGAAACGATCACGCCGGCGAGCGGGGCGAGGTCCACCCCGTGGACGACCCCGGCCTCCCGCTCAGCTTCGATCACGTTCGCCACGTCCTCGTAGGTGAGCGGCTCGAAGTAGAGCCGGTCGGAGGTGTCGTAGTCGGTCGAGACCGTCTCCGGATTGCAGTTGACCATGACGGTCTCGTATCCCGCCGCCCGCAGTGCCATGGAAGCGTGCACGCAGCAGTAGTCGAACTCGATCCCCTGGCCGATGCGGTTCGGGCCGGAGCCGAGGATGACCACCCGCGGGCGCTCGCTCGGGCGCACCTCGTCCTCGTCTTCATAGGTGGCGTAGTGATAAGGCGTTAGAGCGGCGAACTCGGCGCCGCAGGTGTCCACGGTCTTGAACGTCGCCCTCACCCCAGCTCTTAGGCGCGCCGCTCGTACCTCGTCCTCGCCCACGACTTGGCCGCTTCGCGTGGAAGCCCCTCGGGTGAGCAAGTAGCCGATTTGGGCGTCCGAAAAGCCGAGACGCTTCACCTCCCGCCAAGCACGGCGATCGAGGTCCCCTAAGCCCTTTCCGCCCTGCGCGAACGCCTCTAGGGCGCCGCGGGCCAGGCTGATCTTCTGCAACTGGTCGACGAACCAGGGGTCGACGCCGGTGGCTCGGGCGACGGCGTCGGGGGTGATGCCCCGCCGCAGCGCCGCTTCCATGTGAAAGACGCGCTCGGGGGTCGGCTGGCACGCCTTGGCCATGACCTCGTCGTCGCCCAACAGCTCATAGGTGTCTTCGCCCTCGTCGGCGTTCAAACCCGCCCGGCCCTGCTCGAGCGAACGGAGCGCCTTTTGCAGGGACTCGGGGAAAGTACGGCCGATGGCCATCACCTCGCCCACGGACTGCATGCGTGTCCCGAGGCGGTCGAGGGCCCCTGGGAGCTTCTCGAAGGCCCAACGGGGGACCTTGGTCACGACGTAGTCGATCGTCGGCTCGAAGCTTGCCGGAGTGGCACCGGTGATGTCGTTGGTGATCTCGTCGAGGGTGTAGCCGACCGCCAGGCGAGCGGCGATCTTGGCAATGGGAAACCCGGTCGCCTTTGACGCCAAAGCGGACGAGCGCGAGACGCGCGGGTTCATCTCGATGACGAGGCGACGCCCGTCTTTGGGCTCGACGGCAAACTGGATATTGGAGCCGCCCGTCTCCACCCCGACGCGGCGGATGCAGGCGAAAGCGTCGTCGCGCATGGCTTGGTACTCGACGTCGGAGAGTGTCTGGGCCGGAGCGACGGTTATCGAGTCGCCCGTGTGCACGCCAACCGGGTCGAAATTCTCGATCGAGCACACGACCACGCAGTTGTCCGCCCGGTCGCGCATCACCTCGAGCTCGAACTCCTTCCAACCGGCGATCGAGCGTTCGATCAAGACCCGGGACACCGGGCTCGCGGCCAGAGCCTCGGTGGCAACTCTTGCCAGCGTGTCGCGGTCGTCCGCCGTGCCGGTCCCCGCCCCCCCGAGGATGAAGCTGGGCCGGACCATGAGCGGGAACCCGACCACCTCCCCCACCGCCATGGCCTGCTCGAGGGACGAGGCGAAGCCTGACGCGGGCACTTCGAGCCCGATCTCACCCATGGCCCGCTTGAACCGGTCGCGGTCCTCGGCCGTCGAGATCGCCACGGCGCTCGCCCCGATCAGTTCCACCGCGAGATCTTCGAGCACGCCCAGCTCGGCGAGCTCCATCGCCAGGTTGAGCCCGGTCTGGCCCCCGACCGTCGGCAGGATGGCGTCGGGTCGCTCACGCTCGACGATGGCGGCAAGAACCGTCGCGTCGAGCGGCTCCACATAGGTTCGGTCAGCCAGATCGGGGTCAGTCATGATCGTCGCCGGGTTGGAGTTGGCGAGCACGACGCGGTACCCCTCCGCTCGCAGCACGCGGCAGGCCTGAGAGCCGGAGTAATCGAACTCGCACGCCTGCCCGATCACGATGGGCCCGGAGCCGATGACGAGGATCGTCTCGATGTCGTGGCGCCGCGGCATCAGGTCTTGGCCCCCATCAGCACGCGGAACTCCTCGAACAAATAGCGGGCGTCGTGCGGACCAGGGCCTGCCTCGGGGTGGTACTGCACGGCCAAAGCGGCGAGACGCTCGCAGGCAAAGCCCTCCACGACGCCGTCGTTCAAGTTGATGTGGGTGACCCGGGTGGCCCTCGCCCCGGCGTCGGGAAGAGACGAGGGCTCGACCGCATAGTTGTGGTTCTGGCTCGTGATCTCGACCCGACCGGTCTCGAGGCGGCGAACCGGGTGGTTGCCTCCGTGGTGCCCGAAGGACAGCTTGAAGGTCCTGGCCCCTAGCGCGGCACCGAGCAACTGGTGACCGAGGCATATGCCGAACACGGGCACCTTGCCAAGCAGCTCGCCGATCGTGCCTGTGATCTCCCCGAGGGCGGCCGGGTCGCCGGGGCCGTTCGAGAGCAAGACGCCGTCGGGTTCGAGTTCCAGCGTCCTCGCCGAGGGGAAAAAGGCCGGTACGACCGTGACGGTGGCGAAACGCGCCAGGGAACGCAGCATGGTGGCTTTAACGCCGAAGTCGTAGGCGACTACACGAAGGCGCTCCGAGCCCAGCTCGTAGGGCTCCTTAGTGGTCACGCCCGAGACGAGGTCACAGCCGGTCGTGCCCGGCTCCGTCGCCGCCGCGGCGCGAAGCTGGGACTCCTCCGCCGTGCCGAGGGCGCATCCCATGGCGCCTTTTTCCCGCAGGTGGCGGGTGAGTCTGCGCGTGTCGACGCCCGAGATACCGGCCACGCCGTTACGGACGAGGAAATCCTCGAGGGACCCCGTGGCGCGCCACGACGAGGGTCGCTCGGGAAGGTCGCGCACGACGATGCCCCGGCAGAAGGGGCGACTGGCCTCGTCGTCGAAGGCATTCACCCCGTAGTTGCCGATGTGGGGATAGGTGAAGGCGATCACCTGGCCGGCATAGCTCGGGTCGGTCACGACCTCCTGGTAACCGCTGAGCACCGTGTTGAACACGAGCTCGCCGGTGGCGACGCCGTTCGGTGGGGCCGCTCCGATCGCCTCGCCTTCGAAGACCTCCCCGTCGGCCAGGACAAGAAGCGCCCTCGGGCGCTCTCGCCCAGGACCGTCCCAACCCGCGAGATGGGCGGGAACAGACTCTGCCAGCTCGGACTCAGACCGGGTTGGCAATGGCGATCCATCCCGCCCAACGATTCGCCTCCGGCGCGATACCCACGTTGTCCATGCCCATCCCGGTGAGCCACACGTCCGGCGCTTCGAAGCCGTACATGGCGATGTTGGCCTCGATCGGAGGCTGCTTGAGCTTTTTCACGAGAACGATCCGTTCCACCGTCTCGGCCCCGTAGCCGTACAGGTGACGCTCGGTGAAGTCCGTGGTACCGCCTCCGTCGACAAGATCATCGAGGAGGACAACGTGCCGTTTGCCGAGAGCCCTGTAGCCAGGCGGCAGGTCAGTGACAAGACGCGGCTCGCCCCCGTGGCGCCTCGAGCCATAGCGGCTCACGATCATTGACTGAACATTCGGATGGAAATAGGGGTCATGGTGCTGGATCGCCCGCATCAACTTCGCCGTAAAAGGCTGTGCGCCGTTGAGGAGGCTCACGAACAAGGTGTCCCTGCCCTTGTAGATGCGGGTGATATCCACCGCCATGGCGGCGATGCGGGCGTCGACCTCGGCCTCGGTGTAGAGGATCTCTTTGTACAGGGGCGCTTGCGGCACGCCTTCTTCTCGATCTTCGTGCACGTCACTCCTTTTTCATGAGGCATCGCTCCCTGCGCGAAGGGGCAGCTGGGTTGGATCCCCGAGGTTTGCCGGCGTGGTCCCCCGGGCCGACGACAACTTGCGCGAGTGATCCTACGGGCCGGACTCCTTGCTCGCTCGGCTGCCCGGGAGGAGCCACGCCGTGCTTGCGGAGAGAGGCCCGCCTCGCCAACCGTCCCTTCCCGGGACCGGCAAGTAGCCTCGGGGAAACCTTGCACGGTCTCGATCCAATCTGGTTGGTGCTGGCGGGCTTCGGCGCCGGCCTGACGGGCAGCGTGGCGGGACTGGCGTCACTCATCAGCTACCCCGCACTTCTGGCCGTCGGCCTCCCTCCGGTGAGCGCCAACGTGTCCAACACCGTCGCCCTCGTGTTCACGAGCGTCGGATCGGTCTGGGGCTCGCGGCCGGAACTGAAGGGCCAAAGGGCCCGGGCCAAATATCTCGGCCCGGTCGCCGCCGCCGGCGGACTGACCGGTGGAGTCCTCCTTCTCGCGACGCCATCGGCCACCTTCGCCCTCGTCGTGCCGTGGCTAATAGGACTGGCGGCACTCACGATGCTCATCCCACGGAAACAGAACCTAAAGGCGCCATCGGGCTTGCTCCGACCAACCTGGAAACTCGCCCTTGCCGTGTTCCTCGTCGCTGTCTACGGCGGTTACTTCGGGGCGGCGGCAGGCGTGCTGCTCCTGGCGCTGCTGCTCATCGCCACAGGAGAGACATTGGCGAGAAGCAACGCCGTGAAGAACCTGCTTGTCGGACTGGCCAATGTCGTCGCCGCAGGCCTTTTCGTCGCCTTCGGTCCGCTCCGCTGGTGGGCGGTGGTCCCCCTCGCGGCCGGCTGCTTCATCGGCGGGCGGCTCGGCCCGGTGATCGTGCGCCACCTGCCGGCGACTCCACTGCGGGTCGTGATCGCCTGCGGAGGGCTCGTCTTAGCCGTCCACTTGGGCCTGGACGCCTACCGCTGAACGGTGCGGACCGCTTCGAGGCGTGCCGCGGGCTCAGGTACCGGCGGAGGCTAGTGGCTCAGGCAAGCTTGCCGAGGGCCTCTTCCAAGTCGGCGGTGTCGGCCCCACGCTCGCGGAGGTCGTCGAGGTTGATGGCCACGTTCGCCAGGGCACCCTCGCGGGCCGCCTTCAACAGGGCGAGGGCCGTGGTCCAGTCGCTCTTCATGGCCGGCCTCACCCTCTCGGCCAGGTCCTGCAGCTTCGTCGCGCACGTCCAGGCGAGCTGCGCCGTCTCGAGGGGTACGTCGGCGGCGTGGCGGATGGCGGCCGTCCAAGCCTCCTCCGCCTCCGGCCCGGGTTGGCCCTTGGCCGCCCGGCGCGCCGTGACGGTGTCCGCGTAAGCCTGTGCGTCGTGTTCGACAAGGCCGAGAAAGCGGCTCCGGGCCCCGGCGAGCTCGTCTCTCACCGGGTCCGGCCCGGGATCGTCCTTGGGGGCCGAATAGGCCATGACCATCTCGCCCAGAGCCGCGCCCATCGCTCCGGCGGCGGCGGCGGCGCTCCCGCCGCCCGGTGTCGGGGTACGGGCCGCGAGACGGGCCGTGAAGTCAGACAGTGACTCGGCTTGTGACTGGGCGCCCCGCACCTTGCGCTCGAGCACGGTGCCCCGGTCGAAACTGTTGAGCTGCAGGTAGTACTCCGCGGCATCGAAGAGGGCGTCTTCGGGTACGAGGCCGACCACCTCCGTCTCCTCGACGCCCACGCCGAAGCGGGCGGCCTCGCGCCGAACCGCCTCGACAGCGCGATGGATAGGTGTGCGCCGGTAGTCGGTGAGGTTCATGGAGACCTGGGCGCGTTGGCGCTCGCGGATGTCGAAGCCGAGAGCCTTGACCTCGGCCAGGCCGCCGTCGCGGGCGCGCACCGCGCTGGCCACGCGCTTTGCCACCGTCACGTCGGGAGTGCTCAGGTAGGCGTTGTAGGCGATGAGGACGGGCCGGGCGCCGATGGCGACGACGCCTGCGGTCGGGTGCACCCGCGGCTCGCCCACGTCCGGGCGCCGGGCTGGATCTGTCCCGATCGAGTCCCGGATGCCCTCGAACTGCCCGGCGCGCACCTTGGCGAGGTCTTGGCGTTCGGGTCTTTGGGCAGCCAGGCCGTACAGGTAGACCGGGATTTGGAGCTCCGCCCAGACGCGCCCGGCGAGCGCTACGGCGAGGTCGACGGCCTGGTCGATGGTGGAGTCGCCGAGGGGTACGAAGGGGACGACGTCGGTGGCGCCCATACGGGGGTGCTCGCCCTGATGCTTGGTGAGGTCGATAAGCTCGGTCGCCACCCGCATCATTCGGATCACGGCGTCGATGAGCGCCGGACCCTCGCCGACGAGGGTTACCACGCAGCGGTTGTGATCGGCGTTCTGTTCGGCGTCGAGCAAAGTCACGCCCGGGCCGGCTTGCGCCTCAGCCACGATACGGGCGATCTTCGCCTCGTCGCGGCCCTCGGAAAAATTCGGCACGCATTCGAACCAGCTCACGCGAAACCTCCTGGATCAGCTTCTACAGCAACAGCGGCGAGACTAATCGGGCCTCTTCGTCGAACTCGAGGTAGCGAGCTTGCTCCTCGACGACCACGTCGTCTCGCTCCCTTAAGGCGGCGAGGCAGCCTTCTGAAACGACAAGGTGCTCGACCGCGAGCGTGCTCTTTATGTGCACAAGACGCAGGTCAGCGGTCGTGAACGGCCGCAGGGTATCGAGCATGGCGCCGATGGCGTCGCGTTCGGTGGGAAGCGTCAGCGGCAGGCGCATGTCCTCTGGGAAACAGGCCGCTATGGCGTTCACGGCGGTCACCTCGAGGTCCACTTTCTCGATGAGTTGCGGCGTTGTGACATCGACGAAGCCGAGACCACACGCGTTGCCCTCCGAGGCGCGGGTGAGGTCGCGCACGAAGATGCGCGTCACGCGGGGTCGTTCGCGTTTCACCTGCCACGGACCGAGGGAACGTCCGATCACGTAGGGGTCCAGTCCGGCCCCGCTGATCTCCTTGCCCATCTCGTCGATGATGAGCAGATCGATGTCGTCGAGGGGAAGCCCAGGAAGCAGCCCCCGCGCGACCTCCTGCAGGGCCAGCTCGCCCGACTCGATCTCCGGGCCCGGTATCAGCCGGACCTCGCAGGCACGGTGCTGCTGGTTCTCCAAGATGGCCACCCCGAAAGGCACCCGTGCCCTGGCCATTATGGCCACACCGGCCTCGCGCACGATCTCGCCCAGGTCACGGGCCACGCCCGCCCGGTGCAGCCGCTCGGCCCCGGCCTTGTTGCCGAGGCCGATGCTGAGCATCTTCAAAAGGCCGCTCCCCATCGGACCGGCGAAGTCAGTGTGGGGCTTGACACGGTTCACGGGCACGATGCCGTCGGACTCGGCTGCGAGACGGTCAATGAGAAGGGGGATGTCGCCCACAGCGCCCAGCGACACCACGTCCATGCTGGCGCGAACGGGGGCTTTGACCGCCTCTTCTGTGATGCCGAAACCGGCAAGCACCTCCCGCTGGCCGGCGGCCGTGGCGCCCCCGTGCGAACCCATCGCCGGCACGATGAACGGCTCGCAGCCCGCCTTGGCCAACTCATCGACCACGGTCCGTACGGCCGGCAGCAGGCCGTCGATGCCCCGGCTGCCGACCGCAACGGCGATGCGGGCCCCCACCGGGGGGCTGATGGCGGTGGCGAGCGCCCGCCACTGGCTCTTCAGGCTCGCTGCGACGTCGACGGCCGGTGGCACCGTGAAGCACTGACGCACGAGGTGCACCTGCGGGAGGTCGAGCTCGCGGCACCGCAGCGAGCGCACGACCGGCGCGACGGTCAACGGATCGTGACGGCTTCCCGGTCGGAGTCCACGTCGAGCACGTCACCGTCGTGGATCTGCCCGAAGTCCTCCGGGCTGCAACGCACGAGTGGCACACCGATGATCACGGCACTAGCCACGAGCACGGTGTCGAACTCCGCCACCACGATCGCCGCCGGCGCCGTGCCAGCCTTGGAAAGCTGGTAAAGACCGTCGGCCTGCACGACCGAACTTCCCTTGCCGCCCGGGCAGACGAGCACGGCACTGGCAATTGACCGTCCCTCGAGGGCATGGCCGGTCTCGATGACAACGCCCGACGAAGGGTCCACGAGGTAGAAACAGATGGCGTCGGTGGACACGACGGCGGGCCCGGACGCTTTGCCCGGCGACGCGCCGCGGCAAGCTAAGACTAAGGCTTCCCCGGTCCTCACGAGATCTCTCCTTTGATCGCCGCCTCGACGCAGTCGCCCACGCTGCGCAGGGCGAACTCCATGTCCCGGCGCTTGGCGTAATAGGCGCCCTTGAGCGAGTCGGTGACTCCCCTCTTTCCTGCCAGGTGCTTCCAGACCACCTGATCGATACAGGTGTCGGGGACGAGATGCCCCCCGGCCTTCTCGATCAGCTCTGCGACGCCCATGCGGCGGGCGATCTCAAGGGCGCTGAAGGAGGTCATGACCCAGAACTCGGCTTTGAACTGGCGACCATCGATCCTCTCGGCGATGGCGCGCAGCTGGTCGAGGCAAAGGTGAGGGCAGCCGAGCAGCGCGAAGTCGACCGGGCCACCTTGCGCCGAGAGCAGGCGGTGCTGTTCGGCGAGGTCGTCCGCCGTGATGACGACGCTTTCTCCGGGGGGACCCTCGTGAAAGGCGGCCTCGAGCGTGGGCGCCTCAGGCGTGACCCCGACTATGTGGTACATCGGGACGTTGCCACCCGTGTTCAGCTCGGCACCGAGATTCATGAGCGCCTCCGGGCTCACGTTCACAGGTATGCCGGTGAACGCGGGGATGAAGGCGGTCTGCAGACCTGTCTTGCGGGGTACCGCGTATCCGAGCAGGTGGTAGTCGAATTCGTCGGTGAGCGTGGGCTCGACATGGACGTGCACCTGAGCCCTGCGGTTCTCCTCGAGCAGCAGGCCGTAGACCGGTACCCGGCCGGTCACGGCCGCGCACAGGGCCGACTGGGCGGACTCGCGGTTGGTGCGCGCTCCGTAGACCGAGTTCATGTACGGAGTGGCACTCGACTCCGAGTAAGCCGTGACCTCGCCAAAGCGCGGGACGTTGCCTTGTAGGTACGGTGTGCAGTCATAGGTCAGCTGCGCTCCTAGGGCGCGGTAGGCGGCCTCGGTCCGTTCCATCGAGGACATGTCGTCCGGGGTCAGCCCGGGCACGTGCCTGAAGAACTCGAGGCAGAAACCCGGGTTGACCGTCGGTGGTACTCGGCAGACGGCGCCTCCCGCCACGAGCCGCTCCGCGAACCAGATGTCCGCGTCCTGGTTGCTCAATGCGACATGGGCGCGGGAGATGTCGCACATCTGCTCGGCGTCAAAGGCGCGACCGATGGCGACGAGGACCTGCATGGCCAGGGCGACACCTTCGCCGTGGGCTCCGTCGAGCATCTCCTCGTCCTGTTCGGTGAGCTTCATGTCGACATCTCCGCCTCCGCCTTGGCGTACTCGAGCATCGGGACTCTGAGCCCATGGGCCGCGGCCACCTGCTCGGCCTCCAGATAGCCGGCGTCGACATGGCGGATAACGCCGCTGCCGGGGTCGTTGCTGAGCACACGCTCAAGCTTTTGGGCAGCAAGTGCCGTGCCGTCTGCGACCGTCACCTGCCCGGCATGGATGGAGCGTCCTATCCCGACGCCTCCCCCGTGATGTATGGAAACCCACGAAGCACCGGAGGCGGTGTTCAACAACGCGTTGAGTAGCGGCCAGTCGGCGATGGCGTCCGAGCCGTCACGCATACCCTCGGTCTCCCGGTAGGGCGAGGCGACCGACCCGCAGTCCAGGTGGTCGCGGCCTATCACTATCGGAGCCTGCAGCGTTCCGTTCGCCACCATCTCGTTAAAGCGCAGGCCGAGACGGTCACGCTCCCCGTAGCCGAGCCAGCAGATACGCGCCGGCAAGCCCTGGAAGTGCACGCGTTCCCCGGCCATCTTGATCCACCGCGCCAAGGACTCGTTCTCCGGGAACTCGGCGAGCACCGCCTTGTCCGTCTCTGCGATGTCGCGCGCATCGCCCGAAAGCGCCACCCAGCGGAACGGTCCTTTGCCCTGGCAAAAAAGCGGCCGGATGTAGGCAGGGACGAAGCCGGGAAAGTCGAAGGCGCGTTCGTAGCCGCCCGTCCTCGCCTCGGCGCGGATCGAGTTGCCGTAGTCGAACACC
Organism: uncultured Acidimicrobiaceae bacterium; assembly: GCA_963779425.1. Taxonomy (GTDB): domain Bacteria; phylum Actinomycetota; class Acidimicrobiia; order Acidimicrobiales; family Bog-793; genus Fen-455. The sequence continues at coordinate 420,258 of CAVZYD010000007.1, read as the reverse complement.
TCGGCCCCGGCGTCGAGGAAACCGACCATCGCCTCGACGTGGCGGGCCATCGACTCGCGCGCCATCTTCGTGAGCCCGTCGGGGTCCTTCACCCTGAGGTCGGCCATCTCGTCCACGCTCACGCCGATCGGGACGTACATCAAAGGGTCGTGCGCCGAGGTCTGGTCGGTGACGACGTCTATCTCGGCCCCGACGGCGAGCAGGTAGGGCACCACCTCGGCGGCGTTTCCGAGGATGCCGATCGACAGTGCCTGGCCGCCGCGTCTGGCCTCGATGGCCCGTGTCAGGGCGTCGTCCACGTCGCTTGCGAGCACGTCGAGATAGCCGGAGTCCAGACGCCGTTGGATCCGCGAGGGATCGACCTCGACGCAAAGGGCGACGCCGCCGTTCATCGTGACCGCCATGGGCTGGGCACCACCCATCCCCCCGAGACCAGCCGTGAGGGTGATCGTCCCGGTGAGGCTGCCCCCGTGACGCTTCTCGCCGATGGCGGCGAAGGTCTCATAGGTTCCCTGCAAGATGCCTTGGGTCCCTATGTAGATCCAAGATCCCGCCGTCATCTGGCCGAACATTGTGAGCCCGAGGGCGTCCAGCCGGCGGAATTCCTCCCAATTCGCCCACTCCGGCACGATGTTGGCATTGGCGATCAGCACGCGGGGTGCCCACTCGTGGGTGCGGAAGATGCCGACCGGCTTACCGGACTGGACGAGCAGGGTCTCTTCAGGCCCCAGATCGCGCAGGCTCGCCACGATGGCGTCGAAGGCGGCCCAGCTGCGGGCCGCCTTTCCTCCCCCCCGTAGACGATCAGCTGGTCGGGGTGCTCGGCGATATCGGGATCCAGGTTGTTCATCAACATGCGCATGGCCGCTTCCTGCGGCCAGCCCTTGCAAGAGAGCTGGCTGCCGTGCGGGGCGTGCACTGGGCGTGGTCCACTGGTCATCTCGTCACCGTCCTGAGGTCTCGACCGAAGGTGCGGCCTCTGGGGCCGCCGCAGTCGAGTCCTGCGCCGGCGGCATCACGTCCACCCCAATGTGAAACACGTAGTACAGGCCGCTCGCCACGATGAGGCCGAGGATCCACGAGATGTCGCCGCCGCCGAGGTGCGAGACCATCGGTCCGGCGTAGAACGTCGTGTTCATGAATGGGATCTCGACCCCGATGGCGATCAAGTAGGCCGCCATGGTCCGCCAGTCGACCCGACCGTAGATCCCGTCGGGGGTGAAGATCGACTTGATGTCGTAGCGCTCCTTGCGGACGAAATAGAAGTCCGTCAGGTTGATCGCGGTCCAGGGGATCAAGAAGTAGGCCAAAAAGAGGATGAAGTTCTCGAAGTTGTTCAAGAAGTTCGACGTGGCAGCTATCGCCAGCACCGTGCCCACGACTGCGGCAGTGAGCACGAACGCTGCCCTCGCCCCGCGGCTCACCTGCATCCGGCGCAGCGCCGTGATGGTCGTCGTGGACGACATGAATATCCCGTAGAGGTTGAGCACGTTGGCAGCGACGATGCCGCCGATGATGATCAGGGCGATCAACCAACCTGTGTGGCTGTTGCCGAGACCGGTGAAGAAGGTCACGCTCCCATTGCCGAACAATTTGGGCGCCACGGCAATCGCAATGGCGCCGAAGCCCATCAACCAGTAGGAGCCGATGACCGAGCCGGCGGCAGTCCACCAGAAGGTGGAAGACATCTTCGTGTTCTCGGGCAAGTAGCGGCTGTAGTCGGCCACGTAGGGGGCGTAGGTGATCTGCCAGGTGGCGGCGAGCGTGATGCCGAGCAGGAAAGTGCCGTAGGGAACACTTCCGGAGTGCCATACGGCGCTGATGTGGTGGAGGGTCAGCAACCGGATCGTGAGGTACACGAATCCGAGGCCACTGACGAGGCTCACCCAGCGCTCGTACTGGTGGATCATCCGGTAGCCGTAGATCGCCAGCACGGCGCATATGGCGGACACAATCACCGTGGCGAGCTTGGCGTTGATGCCCCACCAAGCCGCCAGGGCCGCCCCGCCCAGGATCGCGCTGGCGGCGAAGTAGCCGATGTACATCAAAAGCACGAGTACCAACGGGACGATGGCCCCGTAAAAGCCGAACTGAGCCCGGCTCTGGATCATCTGGGGAATGCCGAGCTTGGGGCCTTGGGCGGAGTGAGCAGCCATAAAGGTGACGCCGAACAGGTTGCCGATGGCCAGGGCGAGCAAGGCCCAGGGCAACGAGAGCCCGATCACGACGGCGATGGCACCAGTCGCGGCCGCGGTCACCTGCATGTTCGCCCCGAACCAGATGAAGAACAGCCTGTGGGGCGAGCCGTGCCGCTCCGCGGCGGGGATGTAGTCGATCGAACGACGCTCGATCTGCAGGCTGCTCGTATAGCTCTCCTGAGTGCCCATTCGCACCGCCTCCTGAGTTAGAAGCCAGACGCGGCGAGACAGGAGGGTCAAATGTTCATTTTCGCCCGCGTGCCTACCCAACGGAGGGTCATGGGTCTCATGTGTCCCGGCACCTCACCTATGCCCTGGGGACCAGGGACCTTCGCCGCTATTTGTGAAATTGCAAGGGATCACACGTGCGAGTTTCGTTGTAGCAGATCGCAGCCACAAGCACAAGCACGCGTGGCACCGCCGCCGGCGCGCTTTTTGGGTGGCGTGTGGTCCCTCCCGGCCTGGGACGAGCCCGCCCTCTGGCTCGCAATCTGACCCCGGGGGTACTCGTTCTTTCTGCAGCTTTGCGAACGCGCACCCATAAAGCGGAGCCTTCTAGTGAGCGAGCGCGTAACCGGCGACACGCGACTTTTGGCACCTCAAGTTGGTGACCTTCTCAATCGCGGCGTGGCGGGAGTCGATAATTGATCGAACTTGCCAGCTCAGGCCCAAGAGAGGAAAACGAGTGACGATTCCGGGGTTGTGCCGTTGGTCGAAATGGGGCACCGGCTGGGCAGGCCCACGCCCACGGGGCCGGCATGCTGGCCGAGTTTGACCTGGCCAACTCGTCCGAGATGAGCCCCGCGGCACCATGACCGTTCGCCCGCCACGGTCCCCGAGCACCGAGTACATCGCCAGAGGCGTCGCGTCTGTTCTGATCGTCGGCTTTTTCGTCTGGGAGTTCGTCACGCTCCCGGCCGCCGTGCACGAAGCGCTGGCGGTCTCGCTCGTAGGTGGTGTCGCAGTCGTGATCTGCCTGTGGACCGCTGCGTTCGTACAGCGAACCTCGTCCAAGCCTCTTGGCCAGGCGACCCCCAGCCCGAGCGCGCTCGCCATGAGGCGCAGGCGCCTCGACCCGCGACGCTTGCCGATCGGAGGCTTCCTGGCTGCTGCTGTGGTCCTGTTCGCCATACCTCTCACTGCCCTGTTTTGGATTCTCAAGTACTCCAAGGGCCTTGGCGGCGCGGTCGACCTCAAGTGGTTCTTCCTCATCGTGCTCGCCCTCGTCGGTGGGGCGGCACTTCTTTGGATGATCCTTTGTGGATTCCTCGCCGACGTCGTCTTCCAGCAGAAGCTGACGGCCTCTTCGACCACAGCGTGGCCGAGGCGACGGATGGACCGATCGACAGCCGGCGACTGGGATGCAAGGTGGCTGCCGGATGGAGATCCGTCGGACGCGCTAGCTCTCATCGACAGCGCAGCGCTTGCTGCACTCTTGGTGGACCGCTTGCGGGTCGCCCTCGCACCAGAGTTCGAGGTCGTTCGGTCGGTCGACAATTCGATCCTTGTCAAGCACCCGGAAGGTGAACGGGCCATCTCTTTGCGCCTCGCACGGTTTCGTCTCGACTCGCCGCCAAGAGCGGTCGCGCTCGCGAGCCAGCAGGTGCTGAGCGAGGTGCAGCGGTTCGTGTCGGAGAGGCTCGGGCACGACTGGCCCGCCAGACCGGGGGCAGTCGACCTGCGGCTACTTCTTTATCACGCGCCCGCCCGCTCGAGGGTCACGTCCGCTGACGGGCTCGTGCAGCTGACGTGGCAGGACAGCGTAGGTGTCGTGATGGCGCTCGAGCCGTTCCCCCTCAAAGACGTCCTTGCCGAAGAACCCGACAACTAGACCCAAGGGGACCTGAGGAGAATCTGCCTCTCTGACCGTTGCTCAGCACGAGGCTGATCGGCCTTTGCCCTGCTGGTGCCAGGCTCCCAAAGTGTCGGGGATGCGCTTGACTAGGGCGGCCGTGGTCGTAGGCAGCCCGAAGGCAGGTTCAGGGACCTTGCGCGTAGCGCTCGCGGCAGCAAGTGCGCTCGGGACGACTGGGAAGAGCTTCCCCGACCAAGTCGTGATCGACCTGACGGAGATTGCTCCCGAGGTGGGCCGAGACCGTCCGCCCCCGAACGAAGCGCACTGGCTGGAAGGCCGTGGGACGATAGAGACAGTGCGTGGCTGGCGAATACTCGCTTACGTGTCGCTCATTTTTGTCGCCGTGGCGTGCACCACCTCGGCGAAGAGCTCGGGATCCGGCGGGACGACCTCGCCGCCGCAGCACGCGATTGACAGTCGCTATCCGCCTGTGCCCGTCGGCTCGCCACGTGGCTGCGTAGGCCGCGGGCCCACAGGGACGACGGCCGCGCAGGCGGCGAGCATCACGAGCCGCGTGGATGTACTCGCTCGAGGTCAGCTGCAGATGACGGTCACCTGTCCGGGTGGCCCGGTACTCATAGGACTGGATGCTGGCGAGGAACAGCTGGCACACCGGCTGCTGGCTCAGTTCGGACGCAATCTGGCCGTCACTGTTGGCCTCACGAACTACGACGGCTCTCCCGGTCGGAGCCCACGTTGCGGAAGGCTCGCCCCGTCGGCGCCCCTCCCGACCGGACTCCATCTGTCCCTTCGCCTGGCGCAGCGATCTGTTCGTTCGGCTGCGAGTTTTTCCGCGAGCGTCGTCGTCAGTGAGCGTGGCCCGACCAGCTTTACAATCATCACCGGAAAACCTCTCGAAGCCGTGCTCGTGCGACTCGGAACCCTGCAGGTGGTCGGAATTTACGACGGTGCGATCGCCGGAACCGGCTATGGACTGCACCTCGGCGCCGGCCAGTCCTCGACGATGCCCGCCATCGGAGGTACGGCGCGCTGCGACGGCGGGCTCGGATCTGCGCTTCCCCCGGGCACCTACTGGGTCATCGTCCGGTTGGCCCCCGAGGGACGGAGCCCGTCTCCTTCCTACCTGACGCCCGCAGTGCCCCTCCGGGTCACGCCATCATGACTGGCACAACACGGGCTCGCTCCTGTGGGTCGTCGTAATCATTGTGTTACGGCGTCGCGTCGCCGCATGACGAAAAATGTTACGAGGAGCGCTCGGCTACCACCAGCCACCAGTTTCCTCCAGGGCTGGCGAGCTTGCTCGCGATCGGACCTGAATCGCCAGCTCCAACCCGCCTGAACAGCACCTTTATCGGCGCTGCTGGGCCCTCGAGCCTTCCAGGCTACCTGGAGGAGACGCCTCAGCGAGCTGCCGGGATAGGGGCACTCCGAGTGTCATAAAGTGACGGTAATGTTGCAGAGTTGACAAAAATATTGCGAAAGCATTACACTGGATGGCATGAGACGACACCTAACCAAAGCAACAGCCATATCCCTGATCGCCGCGGCAGGCATTTTCGTCGTTAGTGCCTCTTCGGCGCAGGCTCAGGCTCTGTTGCCCAGCAGCACGACAAAGTTCCAGCAAGCGCAGTTGACGCTGGAACACCAGATCATCGCCCGACAGGTCCAACTGGCCCTGCTCGGCACCGAGGTAGCCAACGCTGCCAACGTGACTACCTCGGACCGGTCAGCCTTGTCCACCATCATCACGAACGAGCAAGGAGCGCTCGGCACCGACGCCACTAACGCGGCGGCGGCGACGACTTTCGCTGAGCTCCAAGCCATCGGCAAAGCCGTCACTGGGGACGAGCGAGTGTATGCCGTGGTCACCGGCCAGGTAAACCTCGTGATCGGTGCCGACAACGACACCGTCACCGAGGCCGGCTACACGTCCCTCGCCACCGAGATCGGACCGTTGGTCACCGAGCTCGGCTCGACGCGGGCCACTGCCCTGCTCGCCGATATCACCTCCCGGGTGACAGCCGCCACCTCGTTGACCACTGGCGTATCGGCTGAGGCCCTGGCTCTCACTCCGGCGGGCTACCCGGGCAACCAGAGCCAGATCAAGACCTGGACCTACCAGCTAAACGAGGTCGGACGTGACCTCGGCTATGCCAAGAGCGACGTCAAGGCCATCGAGGCCATCGCATTGGGGATCCACAAGATCCACGTCCCCAAGCCGATTCCTGTCACGGCCGTTACGTCGTCCGTGTCGTTCCAGCAAGCGCAGTTGGCGCTGGAACACCGGATCCTCGCCCGTCAGGTCCAACTGGCCCTGCTCGGGACAGAGGTCGCCGACGCCGCCAACGTGACCACCTCGGACCGCACGGCGCTGTCCACCGTCATCACGAACGAGCAGGCAGCCCTCAGCACCGACGCCACCAACGCCGCCGCAGCGACGAGTTTCGCTGAGCTCAAGGCCATTCAAACTGCCATGATCCAGGACGAGAGGGTGTACCTGGTTGTCACCGCCCAGGTGAACCTCGTGCTCGCGGCCGACAACGACACCGTCGTCGAAGGTGGCTACACCGCCCTCGCCACCGAGCTCGGACCGTTGGTCAGCGAGCTCGGCTCCACCAATGCCAATACTCTCCTCGCCGACATCACCTCTCAGGTGACAGCCGCCACGTCGTTGACCAACGGCGTGTCAGCTGAGGCCCTTGCACTCACTCCGGCGGGCTATCCCGGCAACGAGAGCCAGATCAAGACCTGGAGCTACCAGCTCAACCAGGTCGCACGCGATCTCGCAAAGGCAAGGAACGACGTCAAGTTCATCGAGGACATCGCCCTTAGCACGCACAAGATCCACTTCCTGAAGCCTGTCTCGATGTCCACGACGACAACGACGACCACCAGCTAAGTCAACCCTCGTCGGCGGGGACCCGACGAGTGAGCAACAAGATGCCCCCCACCGGTACGGGGTGGGGGGCATCTTGCCGTCCTGGCCTGGTTTGTTCCTGCAGGCCTCGGTCCATCGACTCGGGCGGTGAGCGTTGCGCCTGGTGAGATGATGGGCTCGGTGCACAAGCCCTGCGCGGCGACGATTGTGACCTTGGCGCTGATAATCGCCGGCTGCAGCGCCGCTTCACAGGACCCGTGCGCCGGCCAGTGCCGAGCACCTTACGAGCTGTTCGTCGGCTTCCGTTCAGCCCTGCCACCGTCTCGCTCCGTCCAAGTGCTCAGTAAGTGCGAGCACGTACCCGGCGTGCTGCGCGTGAGCTTCGACCGCAGGGACGGACACGGAATCGTTTGGACGACGTTTTTCGGCCCGGAGTCCCGGTCCAAGAACCTTCCCCTTCAGGCTTGCCTGAGAAACCTGCCATCGGTTTCATGGCAAATCTGGCCCGACTGAAGCGGCCAGTTTCGCTCGGTCCTCACGGGCTTTTCCCCTCTTGGCTACGCGGCAAGGCTCCCACGACGGGCGCCGTGGGAGCCTGACCGAATCACGTGGCGTGCTTAGTAGTGCAGGCCCTTAGAAGGGTTCCGGAGTGCTTCTAGACCGGATCTCGCTCGTCGGGCGGTAAGAAGTCGGGATGTGTGCTCGGTGCCAGTCCTGGGTCGGGCGGGGTATCTTCGCCGATGCCCGCCAGCACGAGGGCCCGTTCCATGAGCTCGGCTTCCTCGGCACTGACTCCTTCGGGGAAGGCCTCCTCGTCGTGGATCGCCATGTCGCCGACCTTGAGGATCTCGTCGCTGTAGCGGGCGCCTCTCAACACGGCGCTAATCAGCTTCATCAAGATGTAGGTCACGAGCGCGGACCAGAAGATGACCCATAACGCAGCCCGGAATTGCTCCCAAAGCTGGTGGGCCGAACCGGTGTACATGAGGCCGGCCACCGAGAAGGGAACGCACGCCGCGTGGGCGGCGACATATGTCGATTGCGAGGTGTTGACGACTTGTCCGGCGGCGTTCAGGTGACCACAGCCGTACTCGATCATGTTCGGGTCACCGAAGATGCCGAGGAGCATGCCGCCGGTGAACCCGGCTATGCCGTGCGTGTACACGACACCGAGGGCGTCGTCGACCTTCGAGAATGGCCTCACCTTGGAGAGGTAGTTCCAGGCCACCCACACGACCGTGGTGGCGATGAGCCCGACGTAGATGGCACCCCGGCCGTTGACCCAACCGGCGCACGGTGTGATCGCGACCAAGCCGCATATCATGCCGTTCACGCCCCCGAGGAACGTCGGCTTTTTCGCTTTGGAGAGGAAGCCGTCTAGGGCCATCCAGGTCAGCACCCCGACGGCCGTCGCGAGGTTGGTGTTGATCACCGCCGCTGCCATGCTGGCGCCGGCGTAGTAGGGGTCCCCGCCGTTGAAGCCGTTCCAGCCGAGCCACAAGATGCCGGCCCCGACTCCCGCCATGACGAGGTTGTTGGGTATCGCGTGCGTTCGGTCCCGCAAGAGCCTGGGACCGAGGACCCACGCCGCCACGAAGCCCGAGACACCTGCGGACATGTGGATGACATAGCCCCCGGAGAAGTCCAGCGCCCCCTCTTGGGCCAGGTAGCCGCCGCCCCACAACATGAACGCGTCCACGCCGTAGACGAAGGTCGACCACAGCGGCACGAGGAGACACCAGGCGCTGAACTTGATCCGGCCGAGCACGCTTCCCAGGAATAAAAGAGGAGTGATGGCGGCGAAGACGAACTGGAAGTAGGCGAGCGAAGAGGTGGGAAAGTGGAACGGGACGGCGGTGTTGGCCGCCGAGACGGCTTGGCCTTGCTCGCCGACGCTGCTGGTGATGCCGCCCGGTTTGCCGACGAAGTTCTCGAAGAAGTGCTTCACCCACCCGACGCCGGAGAGCTGAGTCTGTATGCCGTTTCTGACGCCTCCACCAATCGAAGTGGCCCCGAAGCCCATCTTGTACGACCAAAGCACCCAGGCGACGAGAACGAGCGAGAACCCGGCGAACATCATTGCCATGACGTTCACGGCCCACTTCTTCTGCACGGTCGAGGCGTACAGGACCGCCAGAGCAGGAAGGCTCATCAGGCCGACGAAGGTTGCGGCAGTTATCTGCCACGTATTGTCGCCCGGATTCAGCCAACTCGGATACGGAACAGGGACTGTCGCTAACAACTCATGCACGGCCCGAGTGCTCCTCTCATAGTCAATGCGTACCCACTGGCCCGCCGCCCCGGAGGTGCCAACCGGGTGCGGCAATATAAAGGCAGTGGCCCGCCATGTCGCTAGCAAGCATGCAGATGAAGGGTTTCCTCCCTGTCACATCCCGGTTAACTGTGTGTGAACTGCTGCGAGGACCAGGTGCTTGCCGGGTGAGCGGCGCCGCGGACCGCCAGGGGGGCGCGAGGTCCCGCGATGCAACCTCGCCGCTCTAAGCGCCAGAGCACCGGGACCCCAGCTATGGCGAACGGGCACGACCGCTACGATCTCCGGATCGCCTAGCACCGCGGCGCGGTGACGAACGAAGGTGTCGAGATGCACTGGCCAACAGCGGCAGTGGAGCGTACAGCTCCGTACGGAGAGGCCTCTGGGACAAGGAGGTGACGTCGCGCGCCGTCGGCATGACCGACAAGCCAGTCACGACTCTTCGCGGGGCCACCGTCGAGGTGGACGCCCGCCACGCACGGACGGTCCTAATGGCGATCTGCCTCTTGGCGCTCGCCGCGTCCACCATCGTCCTGTTCATCTCTGGAATGGACAAGAACGCCCAGATCAATCGGCTGCGCCAACAAGGCGTCCCGCTCGAGGTCACCGTTTCCACCTGCCTCGGCCTCATGGGCGGCAGTGGGAGCAATCTGGCGGGCTACGACTGCACGGCGAGCTTCACGCTCAACGGTCACCGCTACAGCGACTCCCTGCCGGGCAACGCCCTCGTCACTCCGGGAACGAGGCTACGGGCGGTCGTCGTCCCGTCTGACCCGGCGCTCCTCTCCACGCCTCGGGCCATGGCCACCCAGCACAGCTCGTGGAGGGTGTTCATTCTTCCGAGCGTGCTCGTGGTCGCCCTCGGGCTTCTCCTTGTCGTTGCCTTCCTGAAGCGGGCGGACTTGCGGGCTGCGCCAAGTCGGATCCCCTAGGCACCGGTCGTGGACGAACACGGGGCATCTCGCCTCCCGCTTAGGAGGCGAGGGTCAGGACTAGCGCGGCGGCGTGTAACGCTTGTTGGGCTTGGGAGGTGGCCTCTTCGAGGCGGCACGGCTTCCTGGTCGGCTCGCGGCGGCGCCAAGGCTGGCTTCGGTGGCCTCGCGCGAGATCGCGCTGCAACCGGTAGGCCCGCACCAAGAGCCAGGCGGCGAACATGATGAATGGGACTCCGAAGCCCCAATAGTGCAGGTTGAACACGGCGAGACCATAGAGCGCCGTCACGATGCCGAGGTACAGGCGTTTGCGCCACATCGCGGTCACGAGCATCAAGACCGACAGGAGCAGGATCACCCCGCCCAGGTCGTGGTAGAGCGACAGGCTCACATGGAGCGTGTTGATCTGGCCGTTCTTCAGTCGAGCGGGCGGGTCGTTGTCGATGAGGGCACTGATGACGAGGATCCCGATAGCTGCGGCGAGCGGCGCTGCCACCAGCCCGATGAACCGCTCCTTGTCGTTGGCTGACCTGACCTGCGCCTCCAGCTCCTCGATGCCCGCGAGGGGCACCGAGGACGGGGGCGAGGAGACCGGGTCCCCTGCCGGCTTGAGTACGAGATTGCGCAGACGCTCGCCGAGGGGCGACCTGGCCGAATCGCCCTTCTGGCCTCGCAGCCGGCGGTGCCCGAGGCTCAGCTGGGGCGCGTCGGCGCCATCGAAGTCGTCTTCGTCCTTACCTGCGCGCATCGAGGCACGATAGCGTGGCCCGCCTGCCCCAAGCGATCGCGACTAGCCACCCGATGTCGTGGAAGGCACCGGCGCGACGGTCTTGAGGGCGGCCACCAGCTTGGCTCCGTCAATGGTGCCGAGGCCGGTTACGAGGTTGTAGCCGGGCGTCGCGACCCAACCGGGAACGGTCACGTCAGTCCCGCCTTGAAGGAAACTCACCGTGTTGTCGCCGGTTGTGATGCCCTCGATGCCGACGTCATGCTTAAGGGTGGCCTTCGCGGCGAGCGAGTAGAGATACGGGTTCAGAAAGCCGATGTGCCTACCGAGGACCTGGTCGGTCACCGCTACCACGCCTGCAAATAGCGGCGACGCCTCGCTCGTGCCGCCAATCGGGTAATAACCCTTTTGCGAACCGGGGAAGCTCAAGTAAACGACCGCGCCCCCGTCGACTGCCGCACTGAGCGAGATGTCTGGAATAACCCGGTGCACCCCGGCTACAGCCTTGACGCCGTTCTGGTAGGTGGGTCGGTTGAAGATGATCGAGCGACCTCCCCCACCCGCCGCCGGGCTCCCGAGGAAGTTCGTGTCGTTCCAGGCGTTGTCGGGGAGCAAGCGCTGGCCGGCGAGGTTCAGGTGCAACTGCGTACCGCCGACGGCGGTGACGAGCGGGTCGCTGGCGGGCCAGTTGATGGCGGGCGTGGTCGAGTACTTCGTGCCTGCGGCGTTGACCGGTTCGGTCGAACCGTCGTCACCAGTCGACGCAAGCACGGTGACATCGTCGGCCTGGGCTACCTGATAGGTCTGCGACAGACCGATGATCTGCTGGGCTGTGGCGAAGGTGCTCTCGGTGGCGCCGAAGCTCTGGCTGATCACCGAAGGGTCCTCGTAGTACTTGCTCTTCGGGTTCATGACCGCGAGCTCGGCCGACATCATCTGGGGAAGACCGGCGATGCCCTCGGTCTCATTGACCGGGGTCTCGACGAGGACGATGTTCGCCCCTGGGGCCATGGCGTGCGAGTACTCGACATCGAGCGACGCCTCGGCTGCCCAGCCCCCCATGGCCGAGCTCTTCGGGTTCCATGCCGGCACCTTCCCCGCAGGCTGCAGGATGGTCAGCTTCGGGTTCGGCAGGCCGTAGGTCTTGTCGAAGGTCGCCAGGTCCCTTCTTATCGTCGGGGAGCCGAACGAGTCGACGATCACGATCGTCTCGCCTTTTCCGGTGTCCCCGCTCGCATAAAGCGGCTTCATGTCATAAGCGGTCTCAAGCTGTAGCGGGGAATAGCAGGCGTAGCCAAGCATCTGTTCGCACTGGTTTGTGTTCGGGGCTGAGGCGAAGTGCTCTGACGGGTTGAACTTCAACAGCGGGACCGCTGTGAGCGTGGCTGCCCGATGAACCGGACGCGACACGGCCGCGGACGATCCGTTCAGGCCAAGCGCCGCCGCAGTGCTCAGTAGAACGATCGCACCACCGACAACTCGAGCTTTGACGACATGACGTCTGTAGGTCATTGAGCACCTGTGTGTGATAGGGGGCTAGGACACGTGACGTGCCTCGCCCGGAGTGACCAGACAATACCGTTCAGGCAGTCTATGGGCCCGGCGCGGGTCGCTACCGACGCTCAACGGCTTGGGCCCCAGGGATCCTCAAGGGGCCAAGCGTCTCGGCCGGCACCAGCAGTCGTGTTCGCGACGGCGAACCCGGCGCGTTCCACCTCGGCAAGAACGTGGTGAATCGGTTCCCGACAGTTGATCCTCCGTGCCCGCGGGCACTCGTGATCCTCCGTGCCCACTGGCCCTCGAACCTGCCGACGACAAGCAGGGACCCTTCACCCTGATCATTTTTAACTGGCAGTGTCGGGCCGTCGGAGGCGACGGCGAAGCCTTATCCGGCCAGTTCAGAGCCGGTAGGGGCTGGTTGACAGCCCAGGCCTAGGCGACGTGATTCGCCCTCCCAGAGACCACCGATGCTAGTTTTGGTTGCTGCTCGAGGTCCGAATTCGAACCTCGAGCAGCACGGGCGGTGAGCAAGACAGACTTCGGAAGCACGAGGCAGCCATGTCAGCTGGTCAACCGACCCGGTCCCAACGCACGTCCTTGTGGCCGCTGCGCTTGCCGGCCACGGTCAAGCGGCACCGGGCGACCACCAGGCCCAACTTGGCGAACCGCCTCGATGCCTACCTCGATCTGATGTCAGCGCTCGAGCCCCCGAGATCGTCGCGAGTCGGCCGCCCCGGCACCTCGGGGCAGGTCGGCAAGAAGCCTCAAGCTGGCTGATAGTCACAAGACCCTGCACCGCGGCTGAGCCGCGCTTGTGGCGGGGCCGCGTGTATTTCGGAGGGTCGAAAGTCGTATACGATGCCGGGGAATATCCGCGTCGGTGACCGGTTATCTAGGGAGCCCGTCGACGGTAGCGGGGGGTAGCGGGGGCAGCGGGGGCACGTGACATAAATGGCAGGTCTTTTCTCTCACCTACCGGTCGGGAGGATGCCTGCCGTCGCCGTAGTACAGATCGAGCGAGGGTCGATGGAAGAGGCGTTTTCCAGCATGGCGAATTCGACGCAGTTGGACGTTCCGCGGGCGGCGGCCCTGTCCAGCGTCGTGATCGACAGCGAAACGAGAAGGACACCGCCGACCCTGCAGGCGGTACCAGTCCTGGCTCCGACCGCTGTCGAACAGGGCGTAGGGACCGCACCGGGGGCGAAGAGCCGCGGGCGCTTCAGGCCCCAGCTGGCGCTCGTGGCCTCAGACGTCGTCGGGCTCGCCATCTGCCTTTGCCTCGCCCTGTACCTTGTGCACCAGCCGGGAACCGGATCGGTGAGCTCGATACTGGTCGCCAACGTCGTGCTCAGCTTGCCCCTCTTCGTCGCCGTGGTGACTGCCCTGGCACTCAACAACCTGTACTCGAAGTCGCCGGGCCAGGTCCTCAAGAGCTCCTTCAACGAGTTGCACGACATCGTCTATGGCCTCGGGATTGCTGGCTGCTGCGTACTAGGCATAGATCATCTCTTCGGATCCCTTGAGCGGCAGGCGACGCTCGAGCCTGTCACGATCGTGATCGCGTTGCTGATCGCAGTCGCCGCGATCCCGACCGGGCGCGCAGCCAGTCGCAGGGCGTTACGGGCTGTCAAAACAGAGCAGTGCAGAGTTCTCATTGTCGGTAGCGGGATGATGGTCCGGCATCTGCTCCGCTACATGTCGTGGGACCCTCGCATCACCGTCGTCGGGTGCGTCGACGACGACCCCGCTCCCGGTACGGCAGTGCTGGGCAGCATCGAGGACTTGCCCCGGCTCGTCGAGGAGCTCGACATCCACCAGGTGATGGTCGGATTCTCAAGAACACACCCGGCCGAAGCGATCATCCGACTGCAGACCTTGAACGACCACGTCGCGATCTCGATCGTGCCCAGGTATTTCGAGTTGATCACTTGGCGCTCTTCGGTCAAAGAGATTGCCGGACTTGCTCTCATCGATGTCGCCCCGGCGCGACTGAATCTGGCCGCCCGCGCTGTCAAGCGAGCTTGCGACCTCGTCCTCGGGAGCATATTGCTCTTGGCCGCCCTTCCTGGGCTGTTAGTAGTGGCAATCTCGATCAAGCTGACCTCTCCGGGGCCGGTGCTGTTCCGCCAGGAGCGAATCGGCAAGGACAACAAGCCCTTCACCATCTACAAGCTCCGGACAATGGCCCACGATGCCGAGCAAAGGCATTCGCAGTTGGTGAACGCGAACGAGATGGACGGCCCTTTGTTCAAGATACGCGCCGACCCCCGCACGACGACGCTCGGACGCTTCCTGCGCCGGACAAGTCTCGACGAGGCACCCCAGCTGTTCAACGTGCTGCGCGGCGACATGTCTCTCGTCGGACCGAGGCCGTTTGTCCCGGCCGAGTCAAGCGCGATCGACGGGTCGGCACAGCGCCGGTTCGAGGTCCGCCCTGGCATGACCGGACTGTGGCAGGTCTCGGGGAGAAGCGAGCTGACCTTCGAGGAGATGCAGCGACTCGATTATCTCTATGTCGCCTCGTGGTCTATCTGGTGGGACTTCCGGATCCTGTGGATGACACCGGCTCGCGTGTTCCGCGGGCACGGAGCCTTCTGATCTTCTGAACAGGCGCCGCGAGGTGGCGGCTCGCTATGTGGCGTGGCCCGCCTCGCCGACAGACGGCGGGCGATGATTTGTCCCCGCAGGCCGGCTGGCGCCAGGAGAGGCGCCAGACTCAGCTGGCCTTCGGCGGACGTGGCGGAGCAAGCCGTCTCGAGTGAGTAAGCGCTCTGAGAGCAGCTCGACTCGTCGAACGGCCGGCGAGAGCTCGGAGCGCTTCGTTGAGTGTCACCGCAGAGCGGAATGCGGCGGTGTGCAGTCGGGAATGCCGCCGCTCGAACAATCGGATCCGGTTAACCGTAAGTGCCGTCCACAACACAGGGTTCTCGCCCGATTCCCCGCCGAAATGAAGGGCCTGTGCGTCCGGGAGGTAGCGCACGCGGAAACCGGCTTCGCGGGCGCGCAGGCAATAGTCGGTCTCCTCCGAGTAGAGCCACATCGACTCATCCCAGCGACCAACGCGTTCAGCGCACTCGCGCGAGATGGCCATGACGGCGCCAGAGGCCCAGTCAACGTCGCCTGGCTGGGCATACGGCTCGACTCGCGTCACCGTCTCTCCGAAAGGCGCCCAACGCCCGGCCCGATCGCCTCCGAGGAGCGCCTCGCCGAGAGCACGCAGAACCGTTGCGTCCCTGCGCATCGTGAACACAAGTTGGTCGGCTGAGTCACGCAGTTGAGGAACGACGATCCCGACGCGCGGCTCCAGCAACGCCTTCGTCAGCAGCTGCCCGGAACCAGCGTCCAGCTTCACGTCGGGGTTGGAGATGAGAAGGTGTGTGTCCGCTTGCACGGCCTCGACAGCTGCGTTGATGCCGGCTGCGTACCCGGCGTTGTGACCAAGCTGCACGACACGGACATCATGCAACGCCTGACGGGCGATCGCCACGGTGGAGTCATGAGAGCCATTGTCCGCAAGCACAAGCTGCCACGGCACCTCACCCATGGCAGCGGGGAGGCACTCGAGGAAGCCTCCGATAACTGACTGGCTGTTCCAGGTGACCGTGATAACGGTGGTGTTGATCTCGCTAGGCATACGGGATCGAGATCGAACGAACAGGCTCGATCTGTGGACTGACGTCCTCCTGCCGGGCCAGGCGCCACAGGGCGCCGGTCATCCCGATGAGGATGAACATCGTGCCCGACACCTGGTCAAAGCTGAAGGCATCGAAGACGTACAACCCGAAGGCCAGAGCAAGCGACGAGGCGGCTAGTGCCAGCGCAAGCTCACGCGTGGCGGGCTCGCGACTGCGGCGGCGGATGCCAAGCGCTGTGAACAGCCAGATGAGCAGCAGAAGGATTAGACATGCGAGACCCACAATTCCCGTCTCGATCAGCGAGCCGAGATACTGATTGTCGAGAGAGGCCACGGGCTGACCGGGGGGCGTGAACTCGGACGGGATGAAGGTCCCGAATCCCCGTCCGAAAAAGAACGACTGACGAACGAGGAAGCCGGCGCGCGCCAGGTCCTGCTCGCGGTGAACGACGCTCGGGTCCGTTCCGGCGTTTGTGAACAACCCGACAATGGTCCCGACCAAGCCAGGCTTGGCCGCACGTAGCCCTAGAGCGAACAGGACGACGGCTCCAACTCCCACAATGCGCTCGCGGGCGTTCCAACCGATGTACATGACGACGAAGACGATGGCGGCACCCACGAATCCCGTGCGCGCGAGTGACATGGGCAGCGCCACCGCAATGAGCACCACGCACAGCCAGCGGCGTCCCTGCTTTCCCACCGGCGCCTGTTTGGCGTAGTGCACGGCGATCGGTAGAACGCAGGCGAGCACCAGCCCGAACTCGATCGGGCTCCCGGTGGTTGCCTGCACTCTCCTCAATCCCCCGCGACTGGTGATGGGCGCCGGGATATATGCCGAGGTGAAACCCGGAAGATGGGCATAGAGGCTCTGGAAGGGGGTGGACCCGGTCACGAATTGGATGATGCCGAAGGTCGACAGGACACCGACCCAGTAGACGAGCCGCCGCCCGAGCACGTCGAGACGCTCGCGGGTCTCGATGCCGTCAGCCATGAGGAGGGCGATGCCGGCTAGTCCGAGCACCTCGAGTATTCCCCTGTTGGCTCCGGAGATCTCCACTCCAGGAATCTCCCTGCTGAAAGCAGACGCGAAGCTGAGGACGATCGAGGCGAGGAAGATGTAGACGCCGATCCGGATGGGCTGATGTCCAGTGGCGACCGGTTGCCCGGGTACGAGCCGACTGACCAGCCACCACGCCAGGGCCGCCATCCCGACGATAGTTGTCGGGCTGCCGGCAGCTCCGAGGTCACCGATGGTTAAGTACGAGGGCAACAAGACCATGGCGACGATGTAGATCGTGACGACCGTCGTTACGTCCCGGCGGCTCAACGCGAACAGAACCACCACGAGGGCACAGCTCAACAACGCAACTGCCAGGTAAGCCCCCTTGTGGCCGACCAGGATAAGTAGCCCGACTAGCGCGATCGGCCCGAGCAACCTAACCGCGGGGGAGCTCCATATGCGCTTCACTTCGCACGCCTTCGCACAGAGTCGCTAACGATCCTGATGGGCATGCACAGGAGCCGAGCTTCCTGGCGCGCGAGCACTCCTCCGTGCTGAGTCGCCACTCGCGCGACGACCGTACTGAACAGCAGCCCTGGTCGACACTCGGCCGTCGGCTAGGAGCTGTGGCTCTAACTCGAAAGTAGCGTCATCGGGCATGCGCACCTTCGTGCCCGGGTCGCGCTCGGAGGTCGTCGCCCCACGCCTCTTGATCGTGTCGTAGAGGGAAGTGAGTGCCACCGCAAGAAACACGAGCACGACACCGACCGCGACGACTACTCGTATACGACTCTTATCGTCCCTGGTGGCCTGTGACGCTCCGCCCAAGGTCCTCGTCGAGATCAAGGTGCCGGGCTTCGCGCCTGACTGCACCTGAGACAGGTAGTCGATGACGTCTCGAGTGAGCGTCCTATTCTCGGCAAGCGCCAGCGAAGGCGAGTTTGCCGTTGCGGTGATGATCAATTCCGGCACAGCGCCAGTCGGGTCGGTTCCGACCGTGTAGTTGTCTATGCCGATGGCCTTGAACTGATCGGCGACCTGTTGACTGTCCTCCCTGTAACTCACGATGGAGGCCACAGTGTTGAGATTGCCGTAGTCGTTGATGGAGTTGCCGAACGTTTGGTTTGATGAGATGGCAGGCGGAACCAACAGGAGCTCCGAAGTGCCCTGGTACTGCGGCTTTACCGTTTCGTAAACCCCTGCGGTTATAACAAGGGCTAGCAACAGGGCGATGCTAAGGAAAACCCAACGCCGACCAAGCAATGCCAGTGACTGCCAAAAGTCCATGGTTAAGTTTAGTCTCCATGTGCTCGTGCTTTGTTTCGGCGCACGGTCTCGCCCTCGCAGCGACGACAAAAAAAACTACCACCTCAAACTGCAGGGTCAGAACAAGATGACATGTTGCGTCGCTCAAGGGGTGAACCAGGCCGGGGGTGTGGACGCTGACGCAGTATAAGGCGGTGCCTCGGCCGCCTAGCGCGCGAACTCGAGCTTTTGCGAATCGGTGTGTCGTCGTGAGTGTTCGGTCGTGTCCTTAGTTACACCTGTCCCATTGCCCAACCCAGTCCGCCGGACTGTTGTCCGCATCGGCACGCTGACACCGTGCGGGCGGCCGAAGCTACGCCCTAGCCCTGCAGCGAGGTCGTTCCCTCCGCGGGTGCCGCCGTTACAGGCGAGGATCCCCGTGCTGGGTCATCACCGATGCTGGACGCGCCGTCTATGAAGATGGGATCTTTTCGCACGAAGGAGACTATGAAGTCCGTCAAGAGCGACACCGTCGTCTGTCGGGGCTCGACAGTGAGCAGGGAGTGTTCGAGTCCCTTGACATGCGCGAAAACAAAACGGCCATTGGATGTAAGTCGCTTGAGAGTCTTGTTCCAGTGAACGAGCCGCTCGACCTGACGTGCCTCGCCGTCGCCGCAGATGATTAGCGAGCTCGTCCCTTTGGACTCGAGTATTACGAGCGAGCCAGCGGCCGATCGCTTCGGAGCAATCTGGGCAACCGCGAGAACAAACGCTCGGGCCAATCGAGGGTGTATTGACGAGAGCAGGGTCACGGTTCTGGGCATAGCTTGCTCACCTGAGCGATGCTCTTGCCACCTCGAGGAGAAAAGGACTGGATTAATGGCACAGACCCCGCGAGCAGCCAGGCTGATGCCGCACTCGATGGCGTGATAGCCCCCCGAGCAGACGCCCATCAACACCACGTCGCTTGGATTACCTGGCCGCGCGTCATTGGCGATGTCCGCTACATCCTCGAACACCTCCGGTGGGAAAGCGACCAGCTCCTTTTGGCCCGGCCGGAGCGGGCTGTCGCCAATGCCGCTCAGGTCGACCCTAAGTGACTTGATCCCGAGCGCGGCCCAAGACCGGGCAAGCTCCACCCAGAGACGAGCCGGGCCCACGTGATGCTCATGGCTATCGTTCAACATGATCACTACGGGACCAGCTGCGGCCTGGTCGCTGTCAGTCACAATTCCGACGAGGCCAAGTGGACCAAGAAACACGACCCGCTCGGTGATCGGCGCTCCGCCCACGGTATGGCCGACGACGGCGCTCTCCGGCGCCTGAAGCGCGATGGGTTGGCGAGAATCGTCGACGACCCCGTCGATCCATGCGCAGACCCTGCCAATCGCCTCCAAAGGTGGCGTGTCATCAGGCGATATCGCCTCGAGGAGCTCGCTTTGACCTGTGGCCTCCCCCCACTCCGCCCCGTCGTCGGAAAGCTGCCTCCGCACCTCGGGGTCGAGCGGTCGATCCGGGCGCTCGAGAACGAGGAGACGTCTGGCGCGTCCCTTCCGGAGCGCTTCTAGCCGCAGGGAGCCAAGATCCGCGGCGGTCGCGTTTGTCAATACATGTCCGGGTAGCTCAACTCCTTGCGATGTCACGCCTGACCCTCCTTGCGACATCGCGCCTGAGGGATCGATCACCTTGAGAAGCATCTGATGCTCCCGGACGAAGCTGCGTCCGCTGGCGCACGGGTCCCATAGGACCAGAGCATCGAGGTTGGTCTCGAAGCTGGCGTTGACCGCGATCGTGGCTCCGACTCGCATTCCCAGAAGAATCTTTCTCGCCGCCCCTGCATGCTCGAGAAAGCTCAGCGCCTGGCTCACGCTGGCGGTCCAGGCGGCAACTCGGCCTGGATCCCGCTCGCTTCCAGCAGAATCCCCCGTTCCGTCGTAATCGAACCGGAGCACCAAGAAACCCTTCTCAGCCAAGGCCGCGGCAAGCATCCGATAGGCAACGTGGGCCCGACGGCCCTCGATTCCTAGGGATGGGCACAGCGCCACACCGGCTCTTGCCGTGTTCCCCTCGGGGATGTGCAGCCATCCGAACAAGGGACGGTCCGGAGGGCCAAACCAAACAGGGCTGGCATCGACCTTGCTGAGAAGGTCGCGGGCAGCCGGGAACGACACGACGCCAGGGCCGCCCACGAGTTCGGGGTCGTGTGTAGTTACCCCGCTCGGTGCCACATCGGGCAACATCGGTATTGAGCTTTCGCCCGGAAAAGCATGCGCGATATCGAGCGTGCCCGAGCTGGAGCTCAGGATGCGGCGCGTCGGAAGAACCGCCAGTGAGTAGACGAGTAACCCGCAACCGCCGCCAACGATGAGAGCAAACAACGGAGTCTGGAAGTGCTCCGATACGGTTCTTGACACAACGGCACTCAAGGCACCGCCGACAAGCGGCCAGGCAAGGTGCTTCAGCAACGATCCAATGGAAACACCGAGTCGCCGAATCACGATGGCGTAGATCGGCACGACCACCGCGAATCCGACCACTACGTGGCCAATGGCGACGCCGGTAATGCCGTCGAGGTGAACGCCGATGATGAGACAGGGAATCAGCACGATCAACCAAAGAGACTGCAACAAGAGCGTGCTCAACGAGTTGCCAACGGCGATGAGTGTGTCCATGGCGAGCTCCTGGATGATCCGCACGATCGCGAAGACGGCGAGGAACTCGAGCGCGTCGGTACTAAGCGACCAGCGAGACCCGTACATGAACAGGATGAGCGGATGGCTCATCGCCGACATCAAGGCGCATACGGGGAAGGTGACGAGACACAGGAATGTCATTCCCCGGATGAATGTCAGGCGGAGCGCTTCAGGGTTGCCACGGAGCCTGGCGAAAGTAGGTAGCGAGACGCGGTCGACGCCGAACGAGAAGATGCTGATCGCCCAGCTTGAGACATTGAAGGCAAGCACGTAGTAGCCAAGCGCGGTGGGGCCCAGGATGCGGCCGATCGTTAGGTAGTCAACGTTGAACACGCCGATGGTCACGACCGTTGTGCCCAGCAGCGGTGCCCCGCTGCGCAGCAGCTGCTTTGCCGCGCTGAACTTGAACCCGGGGCGGTATCTACGCTCCGAGAACCACATGCACAGCACGGCGCCGACAAGGTTTCCGAGGAGCCTGCCCCAAGCCAGGCTCCAGACGCCATAGCCATGAACGGCGAGCACGATCGAGATGACGGTGGCGACCGCCGAATTGACAAGGTCAGCGACGGCGCGGCGATCTTGTTTGAAATACCTCGTGAGCATCCCAGTCGGAACGGCGAAGATCCCGTCCACGATGATGGCCAGGGCTAGCAGCCTGGTCACACCTGTCGCATCGGGGGCGCCGACCAGCCGGCAGCAGTACGGGGCTGCTATGAAGAACACGCCGTAAACGACGAGGCTGGTCAGGAAGATGAGTGTGGTGGCCGTCGGTGCCACTTCATCGAGATTGCCTGGCCAACGAACGATGGTGGTAGAGATGCCGATGTCGTTCAGGTTGATGAGTAGCGAGTAGACGACAAGGGCGATGGCGAAGACACCAAACTGCCGTGGAACCAGCAGGCGTGCCAACACAAGGCTGCTAACGAAGGTCAACGACCTCCCGGCCACGTTGTTGGCGAATGTCCAGCCAAGGCTGTTGCGCGCAACAGCGCCCAGCGTGCGGTCAGCCGGTCGGCCCTCATCCCCAACGATCGTTCCGTCGCTCATAAGTCCTTCGGGTTGGGAAAGCGACGGGGCCCCCCGCTCGCTTCGTCTGATGCCTTCACGCTCTGGTAACGCGGCAATGCGCCGTACGAATCTACGGCGCCCTCTCCCTCCAATGGTCCTTGCCATAGTCCGGTGGGAGACATGACAATCTTGCCTAAGGCTGAGCCTTCCCAGTCAGCACGCATAGTGGGGGACAAAGTACGCTCCGTGGCCAAACATCTGATAATAGTCGCAGCGATCGTCGCTGCCATCGGCCTGCTCGCGAGCGTTTTCGTTCCGACGCACACGAGCCCGAGCCGGTCCGGGCATGCAAAGTCTCCTGCCGTGGCCACTTTCAACAACTCCGGACTGTACTCACGCCTGCTGCCAACGACCGACACGTTCTTCCCGATTGCCGTGTGGGACCAGGCTCCAAACGGCGGAAACATACCGCAGGCCTACATGGACCAGGCAGCGGCCTTCCGTGCCATGGGCGTCAATATCTTCGTTGGCATGAACTCGTGGCCGGAGCGCTTCGGCAGCGATGACGGCGAGCTGGAGGCGGCCGTCGGTCAGCACATGTACGTAATCGGTGGTGGCGATCCGTTTTCCCCTACGTCGGCGGAGTCAGTGGCAAGCATTGCCAAATTGGTCTCCCGCGTTCCCGGGGCTGCGAAATACTTCATTGGCTACCAGTGGGGGGACGAACCTACTTGCTCCACCAACGTGGCGGCTCAGGTCGCGACCGTCGAAAGTGAAGACCCGTCTCGACTTGTCTTCGACAACGAGGGCGCGTGGATCGCATGGCTGCCGAAACACAATGTTCTCGGGTCCACCGAGTGTCTCGCCCAGTCCGAGGCCAACTTGAGGGCGACCAGCATCGCGTCCGCCGACGACTATGCGCTGACAGATCCCTGGCACACGTACCTTTGCAACACCTCTGCCGGCTACGACTGCTTGTGGGTCTACGGCCGGGAGGCCCAGAACATGCGGATGCTCGTCGGTCCAGATGAGCCCGTTTGGGAGTTCGTGGAAACGGGGACGAACGAGCTAGGGCTGAGCTCTGAGAATGAGGGCAAAGCCGAAGAACCGAGCGCGACACCGACGCAAGTCAACTCCGCAGCCTGGGAGGCCTTGCTGGGGGGCGCGAGCGGGATCGAATGGTTCTGTGACGAACTGCTGCCGGACGGCACGCCGATCTGGGACTACTGCGCTTCCAACAACACGATCCGGGACAATCTGTCGTACATCAACCACACCATCGAGCGCTTCGCACCGGAGCTCAACGCGCCGGACGTCCTGGGCGAGCTGAGCGTACGCAGCTCCGATCCTGCTATCCCTATCCTCTCGATGCTCAAAGAGGTGAACGGCACCACCTATCTTTTCGTCGAGGGCAACCGAAACGGAACCACGACGGGGAAATACAAGCTGCCCGGCTTCCCGAACGGCACGGCCGAGCTGCTTTATGACTCGAACGCTCGTTACGACCCAGCCGTCTCGGAGCAAGGTGACAGGATCGCGCTCAACTCCGACGGAGCATTCGAGGACTCTCTACCAGGAGACTACAGCGTGAAGATCTACGAGATCCTTCCTTACAACGGCTGACAATCCCGTACCGGTCGGGCCGACTAGGGTAATGCTCCTCCTAAGGGCCCCTATTTCCACCGGGCTGTTCCGGACGACCACTTCTCACTATGACGACTGTCATCATCCCCGCCCACAACGAAGAATCGGAGATCGCGCGCTGCCTTAGCGCGCTGCGCCCCGCCGAACGGCCAGCAGAACTGCAAGTCGTCGTCATCTGTAATGGCTGTAGCGACGCGACAGCCGCCGTGGCCAACTCGTTCGAGAACGTAAGCGTTATCGAAACAGGTGCATCCAGCAAGACGGCCGCTTTGAACCTCGGCGACCGTGCCGCTCGTAGCTACCCACGTGTCTACCTGGACGCGGACATCGAGCTTCCGCGAGAGATCGTGGACGAGCTCGCCGCGCAGCTCGAAAGGACCGGCCTGCCCGCCGCGACCGTCAGCTTCCGCCTCGACATGTCGTCGGCTTCAAAAGGAGTGGTCCGGCATTACAGGGCTCGCGCGCGTGCACCGTACCCGGACCACTTAATTGGGCGCGGTGTCTTCTGCCTGTCGGAGGAAGGCCGGTCCCGCTTCTCGGATTTTCCTCCTGTCATAAGCGACGATCTCTTCGTGCAGAGCCTGTTCGCCAGGGAGGAATGCCTGACCGTCGAGACATTCTCCGCCGTTGTGCGGCCCCCGGCAACGGTCCGAGAACTCATCAGGGTGCAGTCACGGGTAGCCGCAGGCAACCGTGAGCACCTCGAGCTCTACCCCGATAGAAGTCAGCAAGGATCGCGATCCGCCCTGATCCGTGCAAATCTGCAGCCGTCGCGATGGCTCGATCTGGCGACGTTTCTCTTTGTTGTGGGGATGTCCCGTCTCTTGCCACGGCTGCGGGTCAACGACAGACATGCCAGATGGGAGACCTCTCGCCCCGCGGCACCCTCGGCACCAGCCGACCAAGGCCAGCGGATCACGACGCGGCATCTGGGAATGCCTTTATCTTTGTTGACTTGGTCAGGTCTCGAGCAGTGGGTCACCACTGCCGTAGCGAGACAAGAAGGGGCCACCGTCTGCACTCTTGCTCCCTACCAGGCTTACCTGTGGCGCACGGACCCCTTGTACGCGTCCGCGCTTTCGAGAGCGTCGGTCGTTCTCGTAGACGGAAACGGAGTGAGACTCGCCTTGTCGCTCGCCGGCCTGCGAAGCGAAGGGCGTCTTACCGGACGGGAGGTAGTGCGGCGGATCTTCGACGGCGAACTGGCTGCAGGAGCTCGGGTCGCCCTCATTGGGAGCTCTCCGGCGAGCCAGCAGGTGCTCGGCAAGCGACGACCCGACTGGCTCGTTCTAGGCGGGAGGTATCCGAGCGAACCAGAGCCCATGACAGTTGCGAAGATTGCCACCGCCTTGGAAGCCCATTCGATCGAAGTGGTTCTCGTCGCTCTCGGGTGCCCGAAACAAGAGCTGTGGGCAGACGCCCTCGCACGCCACCATCCGTCGGTCTATTTCTCCATCGGTGGCGCAGTAGACACCGTCGCAGGCACGAGGCTGCCGCCTCCGCAAGTGGTCGAGCGTCTCGGACTCGAGTGGGCGTGGCGACTGGCCCAGGATCCCGCCTTGCTAGACCACGTGCTGAGGGCAGCACAGACGATGCCGGCTCTGCTCGGTAAAGCGATATCAGAGCGATTCGGTCGGTCAAAAAGGCGGGCTCTCTGTGAGAAGCCGTCGCACCGCGAGACTGCGGTACCTAAGGACTGAACGGCTACTCGATCGTCACGTCTTTCAGGCCCGGTTCACCGAGCAGGCGAGAATCCGCCTCTAAACTTGATGTCCCGAGATATCTGGCACTCTGGTGGGTCCACTACTGGCTATGGCAGAGAGCAATTAGCCGCCACTGCGAGGAGGCAGGCCGTACTTTGGCGAGAACACTGAGCGGCAAGCTGGGCACAAGCCCTCGGCAGTCATCGGAGGATTTGTTGTGAGACAGGAAGGGCCTGCGCTGAGCGGAAGCGCAAACGACGGGCCAGGCCCAAGGAATGCCGGCCAGGCGGAGGTGCGCTCTGGTGGACGAGGTTCGTATTGCTCGGGAAGGTACCGACACGGCGGAAGCCGCCGTCCCGAGAGCTTTCGTCGGCCCCCGTGTCACCGTTCACCGTACCCTCGGCCGGCCAAGGGGGACCTGTGACTAAGAGCTCCGTGGCGCTGGTCCACGACTATCTGACCCAGCGCGGTGGGGCCGAGCGAGTGGTGCTGGTGATGGCGCGCGCTCTCGACACCCATTGCATCTACACGTCACTTTTCGACCCCGAGGGCACGTTTCCCGAGTTCGCGGACTTTGAAGTGCGGTCATCCTGGCTGGGCCGCGTCCCGGGCCTTCGTCGCCATCACCGGGGGGCCTTTCCTCTCCTCGCTCCCACGTTCTCGCGATTCTCGGTCGAGAGCGACGTAACGGTCTGCAGCTCGAGTGGCTGGGCTCACGGCGTCAAAGCTTCAGGACGCAAGATCGTCTACTGCCACGCCCTTGCCCGGTGGCTCTACCAGACGGATCGGTACCTAGGGCCGGGCACGCCAACCGACGGTAACATCTCGAACCGTTTACAGCTCGGGCTCAAGCGCAGCGCGCTCTTGCTAGCTCGTGGCGCACTCCTCAAATGGGACAAGAAGGCTGCATTGTCCGCCGACCAGTACCTTGTCAACTCGACGGCCGTGGCCGATGCCGTCCAGCAGCTGTACGGAATAAGGGCTGAGGTACTTCCCCCTCCCCCGGCAATTGGCCCATCAGGCCCGATACAGGCGATCGAAGGGCTGGAGCCCGACTTCTGGCTGTGCGTGTCGCGCCTGCTTCCCTACAAACATGTCGATGCGGTCGTTGAAGCAGTGCGGAGTCGGCCAAAAGACCGCCTGGTCATAGTCGGGACTGGCCCTGAACGAGACTATCTCGAGTCACGTGGCATGGGACGCGTCAGCTTCGTTGGTAGCGCGACCGATGCGCAGCTCCGCTGGTGCTACGCGAACTGCCGAGCTCTCGTCACCGCTTCCTTCGAAGACTTCGGCCTTACCCCACTCGAGGCTGCCTCATTTGGCAAGCCGAGCGCAGCTCTGCGATTCGGTGGTTTTCTCGACACAATCGTCGCAGGCGTGACGGGGACTTTCATCGAGAGCCCCGAGCCGGAAGATGTCATGGCCGCGATGGACGAGCTCTCTTCGACAAGGTTCTCCGTCGAGACCCTCATTGCCCACACGCATCGATTTAGCGAAGCTCGATTCGCGACGAGGTTACGCGAGATCGTGTTTGAAGATGCCGGGACCTTCCCGCCGGTCGTTCAGCCCACTTAGGGACCGCAGACTGAACCCATGACCTCTTGCGGCGTTCGATATGACCCAACCAAGGAGTCGGACCAGGTGAGCCGAGCCAGCAATGCAAACTTGAACGACTCGCTGGCACATCCGTCTCAGCGAGGTTCCATGAGAACTTCCGCGCTGTCTGCTCCCCTGTGCAGCTCGGCAGCCAAGGCTCATACCGGCGAAGATCGTGTGGGGCACCGTAGTTGTGCGTCACGCACGGTGTAGGTTCTCTTCCGGTCATGGGCGGCGGCTCGGAATCTCACGGCTTGACCTCGGGCAAACATCGCGAGAGCGCCTTGAGCACCGACTCGCTCGGTGAGCCAGCAGGGGCCGTTCCCCGCCCGGCTACGGATCTCGTCGAGCCGTGGCCGGAGTCCAAGAATGGAATCCTCGTGCTCAGAGCCGCCAACGGTTGGGACGGCCCTTGGTTCGCGGACCAGCAGCTCGCGAAGAGCCTTTCTAGACACGTGAGCGTCCTCTATGTCGACCCAGCCGTGTCGTGTTTAGACGACGTGCCCAAAGCAGCCTTCGTGAGACCCTGGCTACGCTCCCTCGGGCCACGACTGACCCGACTGAGCCCCGTCGTGACGCCCGCTCGGCATCGTGTAGGCATAGCTAGGTTGACAAGCTCGCTGGTCGTTCGCAGCATCACGAAGGCTGTTGAAGAACTAGGTGGCAGCCTTGAGGCCCTCATCGACTGCGCCCCCTTTGCGCCGGTCTTAGGACGTTGCAGTGAGCGAAGAAGGGTCTACTGGGCTCAAGACGACTTCGTGGCAATGGCCGACCTCATCGGCGTGTCGCGTGACGGCATGCGACGCGGCGAAATCCGCCTCGCCCGCAAAGCCGACCTCATCGTTGCCGCCAATCCTCGAGTCGAAGCTGACATGTCCCACTTCGGTACGAGAACCGCTCTCATCCCTTTCGGCTGCGACCCTACGGTGTTCGGTCGCACCCTCGAATTGGAGCCTGCGTCTGACATCGTGCTGAAACCACCTATCGCAGGGTTCATGGGTCATATTGGTGAACGCATCGATGCTTCGTTGCTTGAGGCCGTGGCCGCCGCGGGAGTTTCACTGTTATTGGTTGGTCCAACACACCCGCGCTTCGACGTGAAGGCGCTAGACACCCTCCTCAGCCGGCCAAACGTGCAGTGGGTCGGACCCCGACACTTTCAGGAGCTGCCCTCATATCTGGCGGCAATAGAAGTGGGTCTAGTCCCCTACAACCACAGTCCTTTCAACGAGGCGAGCTTTCCTCTAAAGACCCTGGAGTACCTGGCCGCGGGACGTCCAGTTGTAGCTACCGACCTGCCTGCCATTGATTGGCTCGCCTGCCCGTTTATCGACGTCGCCGATTCGCCAGCAAGCTTTGTCAGCGCCGTCGTGAGAGCTCTGGACTCGCCGCTCGATCGTCACGGGCGAGAGAAGCTGCAGGACTTTGCTGGTCGCCACACCTGGGATGTTCGTGCCAGGGAGTTTCTGAGGGAGATCACTAACATACGAACCGGCTAACGCGAGATCGATGATGCCTTCCGCCGGGTGAACCGACGGAGGGGCTTTCCGGTCTCGTTAGCTGTCGTCCGGGCAATGGTCGTCGGTTGCGCCCGCCCGTCGCTGACCAAGCAAATCGAATCCCTAAATGGCGAGAAGTCGGCTCGTTTGCGCTCACTGGTCAGCCGCGCGCTCATCCCAAGACTCAAGGTGCCCAGAAGCTCTCTCCCTTAGGAGCGCGCCTTCGTGAGAACCAGCCTCAGCGGCAGACGGGCAATCACCTCACGGCTTGAAGTGCAGTGAGAAGACCAGGTCCCTGATCGGCAGCACCGGAGGCAGGTGAAGGTGCCTGGCCGGCCTCACGGTCGAGGGTGGTTGTGTGGCCGTTGTCGGCGCGGGAATCGTCGTGGTGGTAACGACAACCGTCGGCGCTGGAACGGTCGTGGTGGTCACAGGCGGGACCGTCGTGGTGGTAACGACAACCGTCGGCGCTGGAAGGGTCGTGGTGGTCACAGGCGGGACCGTCGTGGTGGTAACGACAACCGTCGGCGCTGGAAGGGTCGTGGTGGTCACAGGGAGCGTCGTGGGGACCGTGACCGTCGGCGCTGGAACGGTCGTGGTGGTCACTTGCGGCACCGTCGTCGTGGTAACGGGCGGCACGGTCGTGGTTGTGACGGGCGGGAGCGTCGTCGTGGTCACGGGAATGGTCGTGGTAGTCACAGGCGGGGCCGTCGTCGTGGTCACGGGAATGGTCGTAGTGGTCACGGGCGGGAGCGTCGTCGTCGTAACGGGCGGGACCGTGGTGGTGGTCACGGGGATCGTCGTGGTCGTAGTTGGTGGATCTGTCGTAGTTGTGGTCGACGGGTCCGTCGAACCGGCCCCTGCAATGGCATAGATCTTCACCTGGTAGGGATTGTTTGTCGTCCCGAGCGTGTCGCTGAATGTGCCCGTCCCCGAGAACGTGAACGTCATGCCTTGTTCGGAGTTGGCGGGGTCGTATTGATTGGCGGAGTCATAGACCAAAGTGGCGGTCAATCCGGAAAGCGCAGGGTCGCTGTAGGTGGCGGTCGTGGCTCCGTCGCGGTCACTCTCGACAAAGAGGTAGTCATCGTCGCCGACTTGCTTGAGCATGTCCACCACGGGGACAGACGGGTTGGAGGTCGAGACCTCCATGCCACTCAAGTCAGGAGAATTCAGTTCGGGGGCGTAGGACTCAACAGTGTTGTCGATGTAAGTCAGGTTCGCAGGGATGATCGTCGAGCCGCCTACCGGACTGCCGTCCCCAGCGCCACCTGCGCAGGCGTCGTAGGCGGTCGTGCCCGAGTTCGTTGTGCCCGTCGACCCGATGTCGGAGGCATCGCAGAACCATTCAATGCCATTGGCGCCGTTGATGATCGCGTCCCAGGCAGCTGAGTTGACCTGGACCGGCGTCGCGGCAGCCTCGTTTCCGCTCGCACACAGATTGCTCGTCCAGTTGCAGGCCCCGTTCTGCGTGCTAAGGCCGAGGTCGTCGGTGCCTGACTCAATGAAGGCCCAGACGGGCTTGGTGGGTCCGGCCAGCGCCCTCATGTTGGCCGCCGAGACACCGTACAGATAGGTGCAGTTTGCTCCCGCGCACGTACTCGTGTGCCACGGGTCCGTTAGGGCGTAGTCGTCACTTGAGGCAATCGAGGTGGCGACGAGGTTCGTCTCGGCGTCACTCAGGCACTGAGTAGTGGTGAGACCCGAGCCGCTCGGAGAACCGATGTCGTTGCCGGGCAGGTCAGCTACCCAGGCGCCCTCATTGGCGTAGGTCATGCGCGTCGGGTCCTCGGCACTGATCGCCGCCACCTGGGAGGTGATGTTCATGTTGCATGGGGGCTCGTCTGTCCACTCGTAGCCGACGAAGTACTTCTGATCGGCGGCAGGCAGAGAGGCGAGCAGCTGCTTAACAGAAGCGACAGATGCATGATCCGTGTCGCACGGGTCACCGCCCGTGTTGTCCTGAGTGCAGTTGGGATCACCGCCGCCGATGACGTACACGCCAGCGTTCGCCGCGGCAGCCAGCTCTCCTTGGTCCGCGCCGTAACTCTCCGGCCAAGCGACGCCATTTTCTTGGCTGATCCCGACGAACACGTTGATACCCATGGCCTTAAATGCTTGCGCCTGGTTCGTGTACGGTGCCGGGACGTCTCCTCCCGCCGGATTCTGGAACCAGACACCGATGGGGAAGAAGCTGGAAGAAGTGGGAAGGCCGTTGCTGTACTGACCGTACAAAGTCGCCGGTCCTGACGGCGACGCGCCCGTGCTGGGAAGGACGAGGGCGAGACACCCGATCGCGACCAGTACCGCCGGTAAGACGCGCGACAGTGCGAATCTCTTCGTCCTGCGACTCGACTCGACCGGCCCTATGAAGAACTCCTCGGTCGAAGTCCTGGCCCCCTGCCTGCTCAGCAGTGCCCTCATGGAAGGAGCATCGGCACGAGGTCATCTCGCCTTTAGCTTCGCGTGGTAGGGTGACCACTAACAGTGGTAATACCTGGTAAAACATAGGCAGACGTGATGCAGATCCGCTCGTCAGCTGGTCCACGGCCATATGTGTTTCGGAAAGGTTACGTGGTCGGCGCAAACCAGGCTCGACCACGAAATCCCGTGCACGCTGCACAAACTCCATCGCTGTAGGTTGTCCGGTACCCACAGTGACGGGTAACCCAGGAATCTTGGAAGGCCTGGCGAGCACTTCATGGAGTCGAGACAATCGGTTTGTGCAAGACAGAGCTCATCAAACGGCACCCGCGAACCGGGAGCGCTGCCGGGGTCGAGCGGGAAACGGCCGACTCGGTCCACTGGTTCAACTCGGCGCGAATCCACACATCGATCAGCCGTGTGCCGGCAATCGAATACGAAGACGGCTACTTCCGGCTGCCACAACGATCTAGTTGTCGAGATCCGCGCCAATCTGGTCTTCAGTTAGCCACTGCTAATCGGCCACATCGTGATCATCGGAGAGAGGGGTTCAGCTTTGCGATGTTGGCTCAGCGGAGGCCGGACTACCGTGACCACGATGAGGGGACGAGGATCTTGATCCCAGCCGCGGAGCTGGCCGGCTCCGGTTCGGCACTGGGAGGCGCCGAGGTCAGCTTCGTACCCGGAGATCCTCCACGCTCGGGACGGTTCGTTGCGTTCCGCCTGGACGGCGGCAAGGGCGAGGACCTTCGCGATGAGCATCTCGCAGGCTTGGGTGAGCAGGGCACCATCGAGCTGGGCCTGCCTGCTGCCAAGTCAATCCGGCGGCGCCAAGTTGCGGCGAGCTTCCTCTCGATCGCAACTGCCCTCCCGCTTCTGCTCGACCTCGACGACTCGCAGGTCACGACAGCCACGGCGCGCATCTGGGCGAGTGTCATGACCGCTGGTATCGGCTTGATCGCCCGCGGCCGGCTGCGTCCGGCAATCAGCCCGGCCGGATTTGACGCATGGCGAGCCGGCCCGCTCGACCCGGACGACCGCATCCTCTTGGAGCAGCTCGCAAACGCAATGCCGCCCCTTGGACACGCGGTCGCGCTCACATCATCAAGGCCGCCGCTGAAGGTGCACTCTCCGGTGTTCCTCGTCGCCGCCGCGTGGGATGCGCTGGCCGACACCCTCCCGAGAACGGCGGCGGCGGCGACGGCCAGCGGCTCCAGCTTGTTCGCGGCAACCCGGCCAACGCTGGCGACAGAGTTACGCCCCTGGCTCGCTGAAGCGTCCGCCGGCATCGACAGCGGAGCGACCTTTGCCATGCGTGTCCACCTGAATGATGTGTCCGAGCCGGAGCCGAGAGGCGTGCTCCAGGTCTCGAGTACCACCGATCCGAGTCTCGTCGTGGATGCTGCCGAGCTGTTCACGATGCCTGACGTGCTGGCGGCGCGCTTCGGACCGGAGGCAGAGCGCGATCTTCTGCTGGCCCTGCGGCGCGGCTCTCGAGTGTGGGAGCCGATTAAGACCCTCCTCAGCCAACAGATCCCGGACTCGTTGCCACTTGACGATGACCTGCTTGCGGACCTTCTGCTCGACGGTGCCAGCCGGCTCGAAAGTGCCGGCTTAAGCGTCCTTTGGCCAAGTGAGCTTCTCACCGGCGGGCTGAGCCTGCGGGCGGTCATGACTCCGACACCGGCTGCGGTGACCGAGGCGGGCTTCGATCTTGGGTCGCTGCTCGAATTCCACTACGAGCTCACGGTCGGAGGGGAGGCACTGAGCCCGGCAGAGATTGATCTCCTCGCTGAGGCAAAGCGAGGTCTCGTCCGGATCCGGGGCCGCTTCGTCGCTGTTGAAGCCGAGCTCATCGCCAAAGCACAAGAGAAGCGCTCAAGGCGGATCACGGCAGCTGCAGCCCTCGCCGCGCTTCTCGGCGGCAAGCTCGAAGTTGACGGCGAACTCGTTGAGGTCGTTGCCGAAGGTGCCATTGCCGAGATGGCCGACCGTCTCCGTCTGCTGTCGGCCGACACGCTCGAATCGCTGGCCCAGCCAGCTGAACTCTTAGCCGTGCTTCGCCCTTACCAGCTCCGGGGATTTTCCTGGTTGGCTGCCATGTGCGAGCTTGGCCTTGGCGGCTGTCTCGCCGACGACATGGGGCTCGGCAAGACGGTCCAGGTCATCGCCTTGCACCTGCACCGCCTAGAGCGCGCCCAGAAGGTGCGACTGAATCTTGTCCCGCCCAAACCCTCCAGCCGCAAGGCTGGGCGCCCCGAGCGGGCAACTCCAACCGGACCAGAACGAGAGCCGCGGGCACCTGCGACCCTCGTCGTCTGCCCCACCTCGTTGCTTGGCAACTGGGAGAAGGAACTTCACAGGTTTGCCCCGTCGGTGCCGGTACGCCGGTTCCACGGAGGAACTCGCCGCCTCGACGATCTTGCAGTCGGCGAGGTCGTGCTCACCACCTACGGCATCCTTCGCAGGGAGAAGGAGGCGTTGGGCACGGCGGGCTTCGGGATCGTGGTTGCCGACGAAGCCCAGCACGCCAAGAACCCCTTGTCGGATACGGCCAAGGCACTGCGGTCCATCCCCGCGCAGGCGCGTGTCGCCCTCACAGGCACTCCTGTCGAGAACCGACTCACCGAGCTCTGGTCGATCCTGGACTGGACGACCCCCGGGTTGCTCGGTCCGCTTGAGCGCTTTCGCCGCACTGTCGCCGTTGCGGTGGAGCGCAACCACGACAAGGAGGCAACAGATCGCCTGTCGAGAACCGTCCGGCCTTTTCTCTTGCGCCGAAGGAAGACAGACCCCGCCATCGCTCCGGACCTGCCGGAGCGGACGATCACCGACCTCGCCGTGCCACTTACCACTGAGCAGGTTTCCCTCTACGAGGCCGAGGTCCGTGAGGCGCTGCACGCCATCGCCACGAAATCGGGCATCGTACGACAGGGGCTCGTGCTGCGACTGTTGACGGTACTGAAGCAGATCTGCAACCACCCGGCCCAGTACCTGCACCAGGCCGGCCCGCTCGCGAACCGGTCGGGAAAGCTCGCGGCGCTCGAGGAGCTGCTCGACGTCATATTGGCTGCGGGCGACTCCGTGCTCGTCTTTAGCCAGTTCGTAGAGATGTGCTCTTTGATCGAGGCTCGCCTCGCCGCCCTACGGATCCCGGCACTGTTCCTCCACGGTGGTGTGACGGCGCGCAAGCGAGAGGAGATGGTCGATAGCTTCCAGGCCGGCAACGTGCCTGTGTTCCTGCTGTCGCTCAAGGCGGGAGGGGTCGGCCTAAATCTGACGGCGGCAACTCATGTCATCCATTACGACCGCTGGTGGAATCCAGCCGTGGAAGACCAGGCGAGCGACCGGGCGCATCGGATCGGCCAGCACCGCGCGGTGCAGATTCACCGCCTCGTGTGCGAGGGCACGCTCGAGGACCGCATCGCGGAGCTGCTGGAGAACAAGCGCTCCCTCGCCGAATCAGTCGTCGGTCAAGGCGAGGTATGGATCGGTGACTTGAGCGATTCCGAATTGGCTGCCCTGGTCCGCTTCGCGCCCTCTGGCGAAGTCTCGTGAGTTGGTATCCACCGGCGTCCAAGCGCCGTCCTGGTTCGGGTCCCTGGCGCGCCGCCGGGAAGCGACCCTTCGGTGCCACCTGGTGGGGAAAGGCTTGGGTTGACGCGCTCGAGCAGCGAGCCAGGCTCGACCCGAACCGGTTGCCTCGCGGCCGCACGTACGCTCGGACCGGCGCCGTGAGCGAGCTGGAAGTGCGAGCCGGCGAGATTGTGGCTGCCGTACAGGGGTCGCGGGCCAAGCCATACAAGGTGACCGTCCGGGTGCGCAGATATTCGGCAAAGGAGTGGGACCGGACGCTGGCGGCGCTTGCCAGCCAGGTGGGCCACCTGGCGGCCTTGCTCGATGGGGAGATGCCGCCTGGTGTGGCCGACGACTTGTCCGCTGCCGGGATCGAACTTCTGCCGGTCGCCGGCGAGGTGCAGCCCGCGCTGCTCGTGTCCTGACTGGGCGGAACCCTGCAAGCACTCGGCGGCGGTGTGCTACTTAGTGGCGGACACGTTGGACGGGGACCCTTTTCTACTTTTCTTGATGCGGGGACGAGACCGGGAGACCCTGCTAGCCGGGTTGCGCGCCAGGCGGGCCGCAGGGAGGCAGGCACGGCACGGCACGGCGGAGCTTGGTGCTGAGCCGGCGACGTCTTGGAGGACCGACACCGGGGTCAGCGCTCAGCAGGCGTGGGCACGTTGGGCGACCTTGTCGGCCGATGGTGCCCCGCCCATCCCAGCCATCCCCCTTCCACTGGCGAAGCACGGGAGACCGACGGTGCTGGCGATGGATCCCCCACCAGGTTCAGGCCTCACCCCACTGTCGCTCCAGCAACTGGCCGACGACGCGGCACAACGGGCCTGGGAGCTGGCTCACGGTGAGCGGAGCACGGGCCTCGAGCTTCCGGAGGTGGCGGATCTGGCTCGCCGCGCGGCAGCGATGCTCACTCCGACCAGCGGGCAAGGGGAAATTATCGAGCTTGCCGCCTCGACTGGCGTACCGGTCCGTGACCTTTTGAACCAGGCTCTGGCATGGCGAGAAGGTGGGAGCGAAGGGCTGTTCGTGCTACTCGAGAGCTGGGACGCACCGAGCGTTTCAATGGCGGTCGGGCGGCAGCTGCTCGGCGAGCAGGCGACCGTCCGGCATAACCGGGTGACGCTTGGGCTGCGACAACTTCGTCTTGGCCGAGACGGTCGCTGGTATCCATTCCGGCGATCGACGCGTGGACCGGGTGCGGCTGGGTGGACGCCTGACGGGGCGCCGATAGCAACTCCCTGACCTGTCCGTGTCTGCTGCCCAGGCCGGAGCGAGGTCAGACCGCACGTCACAATCTGGTCCGAGTTCTGTCCTCCTGCCCGTGCGGCTCCACGGATGGCCGCGTTACCGGCAGCGGCCGCGGCGGCGTTTGCGGGCCAGGGGACCGGCTTCAGAGCTGCGCAAAGGCCGCGTGCGGCTAGCGGCGGACGCCGAGACCTCCGGCGGGGGCCGCCGACCATGCCGATGGAATCGCAACGGTAGGCCGGCCATCACCGTTCAAGGTCATCCGCGCGGGCCAAGCCCCACCCCTGCCGGCTCTTCTGATAAACAGTCGGCATCACCTTGCCAAGGTAAGCGTCGCAAGTGGGGTTTCCGCTTGGCGAAGAACTGAAAGGTCGTGCAGTTGAAGCACCCTGACCAGGTTGCAGAAAGTATCGACCGGTTTCACCGCGGCCTGTGGAACCGTGAGTCGGTCGACCGACCCCCCGTCGGCGTCACACCCGACCGAAGTTGGCTGCCGGTGAAGTACCTGAAGGCTCCCTTTCCGAACAAAGAGGTTGTGCCAGCGGACGTCACGCCTTCTCTTGTACGCACGGACTACGAGGACGCAAGCTTCAGTCGCAGAGTCCTCAGCGACGATTGGCTCCCGTATAACGCCCCTTGGCGAGCGATTCCGTGGCTCGAGGCGATAAGTGGTTGCCGCGTACCGTACGCCTCTGGCTCTCTGTCTGGGGCGCACTTTGTGGATCGCGTCGAGGACCTTACGGCCCTGCCGATCCCGGCGACCAACGACTGGCTCGAGTGCCTGCGCCGCCAGACCGAGGACCTGGTAGCGACCTGCCCGGCGGATTGTTTTGTGAGCCCATCGATCATTCGTGGTCTCTCGGACGTGGTCGGCGCCTTGCGAGGTCTTACCGGGTTCTTCCTAGACCTCTACGACGCCCCGAAGCTCGTCGCGGCGGAACTTGAGCGCGTGGGATCGCTCGTGTGTGACGTTTTCGATATGCACTTCGCTCTTGTTCCCCCGAAGTTGGGCGGTTATGGCTACATCTTCGGCTACTGGGCCCCGGCCCCGAGCGTTGCGATCCAAGAGGACATGATGGGGCTCGCCTCCCCGAACATCTTCGCTGACCTCTTCCTCGACCATGAAATGCGACTGGTCGAGCACCTCGGCCCGTACACGTTCTTCCATGTCCACACGACGGGATACGCGCATTACCCCCATCTCCTCAAGATCCCTGGTCTTGCAGGTATCCAAATGACTGTTGAGTCGAACGGACCCTCGCTGCAGGCCCTTGTGCCCGTGATGCAGGAGATCTTGCAACGCACCCGGCTGATTATCTTCGTCGACGCCTTCTTCGACGAGTTGGCCGACGTTGCCAAAAAGCTCCCCGCGACGGCCTTTACGTCATGGTTTCGGACAAGTTCGTCGAAAGCGAAGACGCCTACCACGATCTTTTGGCACGCGCCTGGCCCTAAGCCGAGCTCGGCCCTTTCTCAGAAGCGATGTCCGTGCGCAACCCGCACGAGCGCCTGCACATTTTCAACCGGTGTGTGGCGAGGCGTGATACATCCCGACCCGAGAATGAAGTTCCGTCCACCGGTCTGCTCGATGCAACGTCGCGCGGCAGCCTCTGTCCGCGACGTATCGGCCTGCAAGAGCTCGGTCACGGTATTGACGTTCCCGAGGATCGTGGCTGCGCCGTCGAGCCGCTGCGACGCGTCGGCCAGATCGACTGCGCTGTCGAGTTCGATCACGTTCGCACCAGTGTCACGGTACATATCGAGCACCTTGGTACTGTCGCCGCAGATGTGCAAAAGGCCCGTCGTGATGCCGTGCTGTCTCCAAGCGTCAAAAACCATCTTCTGGTACGGCCAAGCAAAGCGCGCATAGGTTCTCGGCGAGATGACGTTGCAGGACGCCAACGAGTCGCCACAATGGATCAAGTCGGCCCCGGCATCGAAACACGCCTTGCCAAACTCGATCAACGCCTGTGCGGCCAAGCCAAGCGCATGGTGAACGGCGGCTTCGTTGCCCTCGTCCGAGCCCGCCTCGGCCAACGCGACCTCAAGCAGCCACTGCTGGGTCCCGACGAAGTAGGAAGCCAGAGCGAACGGACCTGTTCCGGGCGAACGAATGGCCACCTCCTCCCCAACCGCCCGTCGCAGCATGGCAATCGCCTCGAGCATGATCGGCATCCGACCCTGAGTTCTCGGGTCCGGCGCCTCGAGCTCATAAACCTCCTCTAAGGAGGCAAGCGGCGGAGCGACAAGGGAGGGAAGCTCGTCGTCGCTCCTCGTTGTCTTACATCCGAATCCTTCAGCGATGTAGTAGTTGTCAGAGCCGACGCAAATGACGTCCTGTCCGACAGTCTCATGCAGGCTCAATTGCGCCCGTACCATCGCACTCGCATCTAGGTAGAAGTCGCGCAACCCGACGCCGGCGACAACGGCGGCAAGATCATACATATAAGGTGCCGCTGCAAT
Organism: uncultured Acidimicrobiaceae bacterium; assembly: GCA_963779425.1. GTDB lineage: Bacteria > Actinomycetota > Acidimicrobiia > Acidimicrobiales > Bog-793 > Fen-455. The sequence continues at coordinate 382,202 of CAVZYD010000007.1, read as the reverse complement.
GCAGTCTGCTTGTCCCGCAGAGATGGTTCTCAACACCCGCTCACGGGAACTAATCGTCATGCACGGAGGTTAGCAGAACGTGCCCTCCGAAATAGCCCGACGACTTCCCGCCCCTTCGCCGCAGAGCTCGACTTGTACCTTAACCATCCTCACAGTTCATAGCATCTCGCCACGACTGGTTCGGCCAAGTCCATTTGGGTACTTGGCGAAGAAAGGGTCTGACTACCCGGCCTCTTTGAGCAGGCTCCCATCTTCGTGAAAAGACAGCGGAAAGGCATCGCCGTCGACTTCCAGCCCGGGTGTGCCTTCCACGACAGATCGGAGCGACTCCGAAACAAGAAGCCGGCTTAGATCGAGCGTATCGTGGATACGAACCAGCCTGACGTTAGCGGGGTCCGCGCGCCCGCACGTCAGTATCGCCGCGGCGATGACGTCGCGATCGGTGGGAAGGGCCAGTGGTAGCTGTGCTCTCTGTATACCGCTGTTGCCGGCTGTCAGAGCGTTCATATACGTGGCATGCAGGTCAATCTGCCGGAGGACACGGAAGGGTATGAAGTCTGCGAGCCCAACGCCGATACCGTTGCCGTTTGCTGCTGGACTAATGGAGTGGACGCTTATGTTCGCGATGCGCGGACGGTCGAATTCCTTCACGCCACGAGCTCTCCTTCGCCCTATGACGTTGGTGTCCATGCCCGAACCCGACTTGTCCTTGCCAATTTGATCAACTACCAGAACGTCCAGATCGTCGAAGGGAAGCGATCCCATCAGCGTGCGCGCCTCTTCGAGCAAAAGCGCCTCGCCGACGCCGCCGATATCCTCACACTCCAGAAACACTATTCTTTCCGTCTCTTCGAAGGCATTCTCAAGGATCGCCAGTCCGCCGAGGACATTCGCTGCTCCCATGATCTTCCGCGCCACCTCAGGCACCCAGCGCGACAGATTTGCCGCGCCGTAAGCGTGAACCGCCTCGGCACCTCGCTGATTGCCGAGGCCCAAGGAACAGATCTTTGCCAGACCGCTCTCGACCTGGCCATGAAAATCCGTATGTGGTTTTATGCGGTTAACGAGGAGGATTGCGTCGGCGCTGGCGGCAATCGCATCCAGGTGGGCTGGCGGGCCGTCGTCACACTGACCGACCAGGACAGTGTCCATTGTCGCCTGAATCTGCATGCCAACCTCGGTCTCCGTTATGCCGAGATGATCGAGAAGCTCAATCTGGCCGGCGACAGTGGCCCCACCATGAGAACCCATTGACGGGACGACAAAGGGCTCTGCGCCTGCGTCTCGAAACCACTCGCCCGCTGCGCGCACAATGACCGGGAGATTACGGATGCCGCGGCTGCCGACTGTTATCGCGACTCGCATGCCTGGTTCGACGACACTGCTCAATCGAGCCAGCTCACGTCTGGTAGCGGCCGCGGGGTCTTCTTCGGTCACACGCTTGAAGACCTGACGCACCGGGACCAGGCGCGGGAACGGTGCCATGAACGCGAACTCTCTGACAGATTGAAAGAGATCCGGGATTGAACCAGCCTGCCGCTGCTGCAAATCACCACCTCGTTGGGCAAGAAATAGCACCAATTATCTAGAAATCTAGCCGAAGACAGGCTGGCGACGCCGTGCCCAGCGGCAATGAAACAATCGGGCCTGTCCCTTTGTGCCTCGCGTAAGAACCGAGACTCTTAGCTTAGGCTCAGCTCACGTTGGCTTGCCGTGATCCGAACCGTCTTGCAAGCGTGCTCGCGGCGCGTTGATCAGCCGCCGAATACAGCGGGCGGTAGTCCAACCGTGGAGGTGACCGCGACAAAGACCGAGCCCGCTGTGGGCTGGCTTAGCTTCTCCGTCTCGCTCAAAGTCGTCCGACCCGTCGTTATGAAGAGCAGATCGAGTTCGTCACCTCCGAACGCGACCGATGTCGTCACCTTCGCCGGGACTTCGACCGTGGCACGAAGCTCGCCGGCGGGCGAGTAGCACAGCACACGCCCTCCAAAGCACATCGCAACCCATACGTTGCCTTCGGCATCGACTGTCAGTCCGTCCGGGCTCCCGAGTGACGGGTCGATTGAGACCCACGGCGTACACGTCCAGGTGTCGGGCCCCGACTGGTTTAGCTTGTCGATGCGAGCGTCGGGTGTGTCGATGAAGTAAATGGCCGTGCCATCGGGAGCCCAGCCGAGACCGTTCGACACAGTGAGCCCAGTGAGCAGTACGGACACTTGGAGGTCAGGCCCAAGGCGGTAGAGGGTGCCGGCACCGGGACTCCCGTCGCGGTCCATGGTGCCCGCCCAGAAGCTGCCGTCCGGAGCGCACTTCCCGTCGTTCATCCGGTTGTGCGGCATGTCGGTTTCGAGATGCACGAGCGTGTCGAGTTGCCCGAGGTCATTGATGCCGGCGAATCCGCCGGCGACTGCAGCGACAAGGCCGCCCGCAGCTCGCAGGGCGACTGCTCCTACGGTTCGTTCCACTGCGACCGTCGTTGTGAGCCCGGACGACGGATCGCTGCGGTGCACCTTCTCTCCTAGCAGGTCCAGCCAGATCAGAGTCTTGGTAACAGGGTCCCAGACGGGACCCTCGCCAAGTTCCGCTTCACCAGCAAACGCGAGTTCGGCCGAAATACTACGCGCCACGGCCAGTTCTCCTGTCATCGATGGAGGAGCCGAGCGATCGTCGGCATAAGCCAAAAGTAACCTGGTATGTACTCCCCGGCAAGTGAGCCTTCTCTCCTAAATTTCGCGGGAGCCATTCCTCGCCCGGCGACGCACAACTGCTAAAGAGCCTCCAAAATCGACCAGTAACGCCTAGACGACAACTGAAGGATTGATCGGCAGTAGCAAAGCTTGTCCAGCCCGGCCGGTCGAAACACGCCCGGCGTATGGTTCGTAGCTGGCGGCCCGAGGCGCTTATCGCCTAGCGCAGCTAACTTGCTTCGACGAGGAGCTCAAAGAGAAACCGCCGGGTGGCCGGGAATCCTCACCCAATGCGTTGTCCGGCGGGACCGCAGTGAACTGGCTCCGACCGAGGTCACACTGCTGCGTGCCCTGTTTCGTCGCCGCCTGCTTGATGTGCCGCAACTAATCAAGGGGCAGCAGAGCCGTTAGGCCGCCGTCCACCGTCAGTACCGCACCGACGATGTAGTCAGCTTCGTCAGAAGCAAGAAATACGCAGGCCTTAGCTATGTCCAGTGGCACACCAACTCGCGCATACGGAATCTGCTTAGCGCCCGCTTCGGTCGAGTAGCTCTCGTAGCGCACGAAATGACTCTGCACGACGATCCACCCGGGGGCGATCGCATTCACTCGAATCTTCCTAGGCGCTAGCTCCACGGCCAGCTCGCGAGTCCAAGCGATGATGGCGCCTTTCGTTCCGGAGTAGACCGAATGTCCCGGCTGGCCTTCTAGGCCATGTACCGAAGTCATGTTGACGATGGCTCCGCCGTGATCGCCCATGTGTCTGATGGCGCGTTGCGCACAGAAGAAGTCGCCCCGGATGTTCACGTGGTAAAGCTTGTCGAACTGAGCCGGCGTCACCTCGTCGAAAGGGCCCCACTCCGTGATACCAGCGTTGTTCACCAAGATGTCCAGTCCGCCCAGAAACGACGCCGCATACTCGACAAGCTTGGCGCAATCGTCTACCTGGCCAAGGTCTGCCTGTAAAAGGCTTGCTGTGCCTCCGCCAGCCTTGATCTCCTCAACCGCGCTTTCCGCCCCATCTCGGCTGCTCGAGTAGTGCAGGACAACGCTCGCGCCTTGCCGGGCGAACTCGAGGGCGACCTCCCGTCCAATGCCTGTCCCGGAACCTGTTACAAGCGCTCTTTTTCCCTCAAGTCTCGGTCTGGAGACATTCGCGTCATGGGTAACATGCGTGCTCATGCCCTCTCCTTCTGCATTCCAGATGATGCGCGGCTGACCCTCCACAAGACCAACTCCTCGATGAGCTGATAGAAGACGAGGGGCACCGGTAGAGCGACTAGAGCCAAGAAAGCAGACCGCCGTCGACGGGCACAAGCGCACCGTTGAGGAACGCGGCACCGCTCGACAACAAAAAGCTCACTACATCCGCCACGGGCCCCGGTCCTGTCCTCTCCCAGGGGCGAATCGAGTGGATAACAAGTCCACGTTGCATAGCTTCCGCCTCATAGTCACGAGTCATATTCGTGTCTACTGATCCGAGCACGATGCAGTTTGCCCGCACGCCATCTTTGCCGTAATCGACGGCGGTACCCTTCGTTAGCCCGAAGAGTCCCGCTTTGGAGGCCGCGTAGGCGGCATATCCGGGAGCGGTCGCAACCCCGTGGACAGACGCAACGTTCACGACCGATCCCCGTTGCTCGACTAGGGCCGGCAAGAACCCGCGGGTCATATAGAACGCACCCGACAGGTTGACGCCTATCACGCGGTTCCACTCCTCTGCCGAGATCTCTCCAACGCGTTTGAACCAAACACCAATCCCTGCGCAATTCACCACGGCCGCCGCTTTGCCAACCTCAGCCTCGACCCGTCGTACGAGCGCGTCCACCTGGACCGGGTCGGCCACATCGCAGGAGAACGTGTAGACGTTGTCGCGAGCCGGCTTCATCGCTCGCACGTCCACAGCCGCCACCGTCATACCGTCCGCGACAAGCCTCTCCACAATGGCGGTTCCAATACCGCCTTCAGCGCCGGTGACCACCGCGATTGGCCGCGCGAGCAAAGACGGATCCAGTCGAGCGGTCGTCATTCGCTCTCGTGACCCCTCCTGAGCATCGCGGCAGGTCCACGGAGAAACGGCAGAACTGTCTTCGTACCGTGAATGCCGGCTCGCCTACGCAATCCGGCAATCGCAACCACCAACCCGACGATGACGCCGAACGCCACGTCACTTGCCGCAACCCCGAGGCTGAAAGCGGCAAACAGGTAGGTCAAGAGAGTCAAGGTCAACGCTCCACCGATAACTCCGATGTAGCTCCCTTGACCGCCATAGATCGAGACACCGCCGACCACAGCCGCGGCGACCGACAAGAACAGGTACGGATCGCCCATACCTAGGTAGCTCTCACTGACGAAACCGCAGAGCAAGATCCCTGCGAAAGCGGCGAGCAACCCGTCGACGGCGTACGCAGCGAAGGTGATTCGGCGAATTCGCAGTCCGGAGTAAAGCGACGCGTTGGTGGAGCTCCCGACGGCAAGCAGCCGCGCCCCGGTAGTCGTCTTACCCAACACGACGACTGCCAGGATGGCGATGACGCCCCACGCGATCAAGATGTTCGGGACAGAGATGGTCGACCCACTTCCCAGCGTTATGACCCAGCTTGGGGCAGCAATAAAACCTTGGCCATTCGTCAACACTTCCAGCGTCCCCTGCACGAGACCGTTCATGCCCAGGGTCATGATGATCGGAGAAATTCCTATAACGACGATGCCGAATCCGTTCACCAAACCGACAGCGAGTCCGCAGAGAAGCGTCAAACACAAAGATTCGACGGACTCCCCAAGTCCGCGATGAGGAAAGTAGGCGATCAAGACGGCGCCCATGTTCATCGTCCAGGGAAGCGACAGATCAACTCCCTTGAGGATGAGCACCAGCTGCTGCGCCAAAGCGAGGACGCCAAGCACACTGGCCAGCACGAACACTGAAAGGAGCTTTCCCCCGGTGAAGAATCCTGGCGAACGGATGCCGGTTATGAGGTAGATAACCGCAGCAAGGCAGTAGATCAGTATCACGGCGCTGGGCGATCCGTCAGCCCAGATCCACGTGAGCTCACGCCTACGCCTTTTCATTCGCTCCGGCGCCACCTCTGGCGTCGCCACACCCTCACCGTCACCGGTCATTGTTGTGCTCACGCCACTATCCTCGCTGAGGCGTAGCGGTCGATCACCACGCCGATTCCGACAATGAGTACGGTCGCAAGACCCGTAAAGAACGCCTCATAGAAGGGCGTCACGTTCGCGGCGAACAAGAGGCTGGCGAGAACCGTCAGGATGAGCGCACCTACGATGCCGCCGTGGATACCGCCTTTTCCTCCGAATACCGACGTGCCGCCGATGACCGCGGCTGCAATGCATGGAAGCAAGTAGTTGAGTCCCTGTATGGGGTCTCCAGAGCTCAACAACGAGGCAAACGTGAGACCGGCCACCGCGGCGATTCCTGCGCACACGGTGTAGGAGCCGATCACCACACGGCGGTCGTTGATGCCGTTTAGCCTCGCCGCTTGGCGATCGCTGCCAACAGCGTAAAGCCAGCGAAACGAACGGACGTGTCGGCAAAGATAATACAACCCCAGCAGAATGAGTGCGATTATGCCGGAATTCGGAATGTATCCGAATGATGTGCCCAGCATCACCGAACTATACGAATTTGATATGTTGCCTCCCGGACTACCCAACACACCCAGGGACACGCCCTGTATCACTTCTTGGGTTGCCAGAGTGGCAATGAAGGCCGGGATCCGGGCGAACTCGATCAGGACGCCATTGAGAAATCCGATGGCACATCCCAAAGCAACGACCAGGACTGACCAGAGCAGCATCGAGCCGGCTCCGCCTCCCATCTCGGTGGCAGCTATCACACTGACGAGACTCATCACTGCCCCGACGGACAGGTCGATACCACCACCAAGCAGCACCACGGTCTCGGCCGCCGCGGCCATCATCAAAGGCAGCGCAGAATTGAGTATGGACGTGAACGTGGAATCGGCCAACGCAGACGGGTCCAGAGCAAAATAGCTCACGAACATCGCGATAAGAATGAAGATCGCGCTGAGCAGTCCGAGGTGATTGATGACCAGTCCCGGCGCGCGGGTCTGGCTCTCGACGGTGCGGGTGCTCATGTCGTCCGCCTAGATCCGAGCTCGGTCATCTACGGGCGCTTGCAGTGAGGATCCGAAAGACGCATGCAGGATCGACTCCTCGGTCAGTTCCTCACCGGACAGTTCAGCGGCTATCGCACCCTCATACATCACGTAGACGCGATGACTCAGATTCACCAGCTCAGCGATGTCAGTCGTGTAAAACAGGACGCCGAGGCCTTCCGAGGCGAGCCTCGCCAGAAGGTGGTATATCTGCACCTTCGTGCCGATGTCGACTCCTCGGGTCACGTCGTACAGGATCAATAGTCTTGGCGAGCCGAGCAGCCACTTGGCGAGCACCACCTTCTGCTGGTTGCCACCACTCAGGACGCTTACAAGCTGCGAGTAGTCGTCCGTCGACAGCGCCAGCGTGGTGCCGACCTCGTGGGCGGTTCGCAGGAGTTTCGACGTGTCGAGAAATGACCATCGGTTGAAACTCCGCAACCACGGCAGTGCCATGTTGAACCCGATGGAGTTTCTCTGAAGAAGGCCTTCCCCGCGCCGATCGGCTGGCACCAGGCCGACGCGCAGATCCTGCATGCGGCTCGGGCTCCAACGGTGGAGAGGCTTCTCATCAGCCACCCGTACCGTCCCGTGGGCACGGTTGATGCCATAGAGAGACAAAAGAAGTTCCCGCTGCCCCTGGCCGTCGAGACCTCCGATCCCCACGATCTCGCCTGCGTTCATCGTGAAGGACACATCGCGTGGCCAGCGCTGGCCGCTCAGGCCGTTCAGGCCACTCACGGTGAGGACAGGCTCGTCGCCTGGAGGAGAAATCTTCGCAAAAGCGACGTCGATGTCTCGCCCGCTCATGGCGGCTATCAGCTCTCTCTCGCTCCTCTCCCCGCGCCTCACGTCGAGAACGAGGTGGCCGTTGCGCAACACCGTGATCGCATCCCCGATGGCTGTTATCTCAGCTATCCGGTGCGAGATGAACGCGATCGCCATCCCCTCCGCCCGCCAGTCTGCCAGTCGGCCGAACAACCACTCGACCCAGGCTTCACCCAGGCTCGACGTCGGCTCGTCCAGTATCAGCACGGCCGGCGAGTCCTTCACTGCCTTCGCGATCTCCACGAGCTGCTTTTGCGAGGGCGAGAGCTGCCGGACGGTCACATGAGGCCCGATACCGGAAATAGCGAGGCGCTCGAATAGCTCCTGCGTCTCGGTCACCATCGCGCGTCGCCGAATCAGACCGACCTTCGAAAGCCGCTCGCGACGGAGAAAAATATTCTCCATGACGGTGAGGTCGCCGATGAGACTGAGCTCTTGATGCACGACAGCTATGCCGTTGTCACGTGCCTCGTGCGGAGTGCGCCACTCCACTTGCTTGCCCTGGAGGATGAGGGTACCGGCGTCGGGTCGCTCCGTCCCGCCGATGACCTTGATCAGGGTTGACTTACCAGCACCGTTCTCCCCGACAATCGCTCGGGTCTCCCCACCTCTCAGCTCGATCGACACTCCAGTTAGGGCAGGGGTCGCACCAAATCGCTTCGAGATGTCTATCGCCTCAAGAACCGGGCTCGGGCCTTCCGTGCTGCTCTCCGCACGCAATATGAGAACCTTCCTACGCGCACTCACCGCCGATATGGGGTCCGGGACAGACGTCCCGGACCCCATCGATGACACAACTACGGGATTAACAATGTCCGCAGAACGCGGTTCCTACATACCTGCCTCTACCTGCTTCAAGGTGAAGGTGTAGCCCGGAGGCTCGTAAGGGAATGAGAATTCCGCATTGAGCCCGGGAACTGCCGACACGTTCTTGGCATCGAGAATGTAGCTTGCCGGACCCCACCCAGCAGTGGTGAACGTCTTCGGCATCGAGAGCAGCTTCGGGTACTCGTACATGGTGATCGGGAACGCCGTGTTCTTGGGAACCATCTTTCCTTCGAGCACTTTCACTGCGTCCTGGAGCGCTACGACACTCATGTAGATCGGGTTGCTGCCCGCGATCATCTGCAATCCCTTGTGGAGGAACGGATCGAGCATGAAGTTGTTGAAGGCAAAGCCCGTGATCGGGACGAGCGCGTGGTGGGCCTTCAGGAAAGCCTGCAGCACGCCGTCAGCTCCACCCTCGTTCCAAACACCCTGGATGTTCGAGTCTGTGGCGAGGATAGCGGCCATTCCAGCCTCTGATGGGGCATCTGCCCACTGGCCGTTATACTGGTCGACGATGTGGATATTGGGGAACTTCTTGAAGGCCATGTAGCCGCCCTCGTTCTCCTGGTCGGCTCCGCCAGTGCCGGTGATTCCCTCCGACATGACGACATTGCCCTTACCACCCATCGCTTCTGCAAGCCACAGGCCTTCGAGGTACCCAGACTCAACCAGGTTGGTCCCTAGGTGGTACACCTCAGTGGAGGTTGTCGGGCTGTCCATGGAGAAGACGGGAATCCCGGCTTTAACTGCCTGGTCCATCACTGGGTTGAGAGCCGTCGGGCTGTTGGCGTCAATGATGATGGCGCTCACATGCGCGGCGATCATTGACTGGACCGACTCGAATTTGCCCAGCAACCGTGTTGGGAGCATTGACAATATTGAACTTAACTTGTTTGTTGAGGGGTGCGACACCGGCAGCGAGCTTTACGATCGACTGCATCTCGAGTCGCCAGCCATTGTCCAATGAAGTATTGCTAAGGTCGATCGTCCATGGCCCCGATGACCTTGAGACGTGTGGCCTCGAGGAGCGGGTTGTTGCACTGGACGCAGTCGACACACCAAGGAGCGCTACAGCCATTACCCCGACTGCTGCGACGGTGGTGATGCGCGTCCAGGTTGAGGTTAATCTCACGTTTCCCTCCTGTAATTACTGTTAGTCAGGCGCCATTACATCTCTGTTGCATCAATGTGATGCATCATACATCACGTGCGATGACTGTCAAGGGTTGAGGGCGTGCCCGTGACCAGACGCCCAGCCTCCGGTGTTCATGTCCGTTGACCTGCACTGATGCAGGCCGGCGGCGGTCCAGACAAAAGCTGACCGGGGCACTCATCTAGCCCTTCGGGGGCCGACTCATAGTCCGATTTCCCGTGTGGCTGCCATGAAAAGAGCAGGTGCGCACAATAGCCCGATTTTGTTCAAAAGGGCCTGAGGGCCGCCTGATCTGTTCCTATTAGTTGGGCGCAATCTAGGGAATAGGGGTCGAATGGTCGGCGGACCGGTATCGCCTCGCGTGTAGACCGAGACGGATTGAAGTTGGCGCCCTCTGATCCACTTCGGAGCGTTCCTTGTGGCGGGGTGGCCAACTTCGCGACGCCGATGGCAAGTTGCTAGTCTCCGCCGAGGTCGACCGTCGACCGTGCTGTGCCGCCGACTTCAAAGCTGCCAGGTGGTTAGATGGGCGTTCGGGCGCTTCTGTCCGATGATGGTGGCACCTGACCCTGCGGAAAAGGGGGTTGCAATGAGTATCGGAGTAGAAGGACTCAAGGGCCGCGTGGTGCTGGTCACCGGCGCAGCCAGTGGGATCGGATGTGCTACCGCCTCTGCTCTTGTTGACGTGGGCGCGCGGGTCCACGCGGCAGACTTCCGTGCTCCGGTGGCGGAAGAGAAGCTGGGCGCTCACCGGCTTGCCACAGGACTGCTCACCGTCCACCAACTTGACGTAACCGACGTTGGTGCGGTCGAGGCCCTTGTCGATCGCGTCGGCGAGGAGGCTCCGATCGATGCTCTCGTCTGCTGCGCCGGCACGAACATCCCCGACCGCCGTTTGGAACAGCTCACCGACGCCAACTGGCGCCTGCTGTTGGAAACGAACCTCACCGGGGTATTTTCCTGTATCCGCGCCGCTTTGCCCCAACTGCGTGAGACGCGCGGGCACGTCGTGGTCTTGTCGAGCGTTTCTGCACAATGGCCAGACGTCTCTGGGCCTGCCTATCAGGCGTCGAAAGCCGGCGTCCTTGCCTTGGTGCGGGCCGCAGCCTTTGAGGAACACGAGCGTGGCGTCCGGTTCACTTCGATACTCCCCGCACAGGTGGCGACGGAGCTGTTGGGTAAGCGACCGCAGCCGCCGTCACCAGAAGTGCTGGCGCAATGCTTGCAACCGGAAGACCTCGCAGCCACGATCTTGTTCGTGCTCAGTCTCCCCGAGCGCGCCTGCGTGGAGGAATTGACCATCGTGCCCAACGCGATACAGGTGATAGGGAAGACGGCTTGACCGGCGAGATCAATAGAGCCCTAATGCGTGATCGGGTGCGAGCGGTCATATACGTACGCGTGCCCATGTCTGTTGCGGTGCGACCCGCAGGTGAACGGCGAGCTTCACTCGCTGCAGGAACTTTTGCACTCTTGGGACCACGACTCGAGGCTAGAGACTCAGACCTCATGGAGCTCGCACGGTAACTCGGTACGGCAGTGGAGGACGGACGGCGACAGGAGACAACATGGACCTGCAGCAGTTGAGCAATGCGGTGATCGCAGGCAACGCCCCTGAGGCAGCGGTGCTGACCAAAACTGCCCTAGCCGACGGCGCTGCACCGGGCACGATCGTCAATGACGGCCTTATCGCGGCAATGGGCGTCGTCGGTGAGCGCTTCGGGCGCGGCGAGATCTACGTGCCGGAAATGCTCCTTTCAGCTCGTGCGATGCAAACGGCGCTCGCGCTTCTCGAGCCACTGATGGCCAAGGCAGACATCGTCTCGCGTGGCACGGTAGTTATCGGCACCGTCAAAGGCGACGTCCACGACATCGGCAAGAACATCGTCACGATCTTGCTCAAAGGTTCCGGCTTCACCGTCCACGACCTCGGCGTCGACGTTTCCCCAGAGCGCTTCGTCGAGGCGATTCAGGTATTCCGGCCAGAAGTGGTAGGCCTCTCGGCACTTTTGACCACTACCATGCCGGCGATGCAGACCGTGATCGAGGCCATCGAGAATGCCGGCGTGCGCGACCGGGTGAAGGTGATCGTCGGCGGTGCCCCGATCACAGATGACTACGCCCGATCCATCGGCGCCGACGGCTACGGCCGCGAGGCATCTGAAGCCGCCGATCAGGCAAGACGGTTGCTCGCCGAAGCCAGCTGAACTGCGATGAGATATGGGCTGGACATCCGAGAACGAGCACCACTGGACTTCGTCGCGCTCGGGGCGCTCAACCACCGCCTCGACCCAGGCGTGATCCCGTTTCGCAAGGCTACGGAGTGCCGGATCCATGTGAGCGGTGCCGAGTTCAACGTGGCCGCGAACCTTGCAGACTGCTTCGCTCTCAAAACGGCGATCGTGAGCGCCATGGTCAACTACCCGATCGGCGATCTCATCGCCGAAGGAGTGCGGGCAAAGGGGGTGACGCCGTTCTACAAGTACTTCGCCCACGACGGCGTCAGGGGACCGAACATGGCAACTGTCTATAGCGACCGCGGCTACGGCGTGCGGGCTCCCGTCGTCTTCTACAACAGGGCAAACGAGGCGGCTGCGCAGTTGCGGCCGGGAGACTTCGACTGGAGCGAGATTTTCACTCCGGGCGTGCGCTGGTTCCACAGTGGCGGGATCTTCGCTGCTTTGTCGGCCACGACGAGCGAACTCATCATCGAGGCGATGAGGGCCGCCAAGGCCGCCGGGGCCGTCGTCTCGTTCGACCTCAACTACCGAAAGAAGCTTTGGGACATCTGGGGCGGGCGCGAAAAGGCGGTGCCGATTTTCCGTCGCATCGTCGAGAATGTCGATGTCCTGGTGGGAAACGAGGAGGACCTGCAAGAAGCGCTCGGTATCCCAGGCCCCAAGATCGGGCGCGAATCGGCTCTGGATGCGAGCGCCTTCGTCGCCATGATCGCCGGCGTTCTCGACAGCTACCCACAGATCAAGGTGCTCGCGACGACGCTGCGGGACGTCGCCTCGACCAGCAGGCACCGATGGGGAGCGATCGCCTCGATCGACGGCAAGACATATACCTCACCAATCTGCGATCTCGACGTGCTCGACCGTGTCGGCGGCGGGGACGGCTTCGCATCGGGACTCATCTACGGCCTGCTCGCAGGTGAGCAGGAACAGGCCGCGGTCGAGCTCGGCTGGGCGCACGGCGCGCTGCTCACGACCTTCCCAGGCGACACCACCATGGCGACCCTCCAGCAGGTGCGGGACTTCGCTGCGGGCGGTTCGGCCCGTATTCAACGATGATCCGGCCAGCTCGGCAACCTCGAAGGGCGCACAAAACGCCGTGTTCGGCCCGCTGTAAGAACGGGGAGGTCTTCTGATGCGCATCGCCCTCAACCAGTCCTGCCTGCCTGGGATCACCACGGCCGAGTTCGTCGCGATCGCGGCCGAGTGCGGAGCCGAGGGGGTGGAGCTGCGGCTCCTCGGCGCAAACGAGAGCCCTTCAACCATGGGCGCCGCTGCTCGTGCGGGCGGTCTGCCAGTTGATTCGGTCGGCCCGCTCATGGATTGGGCGCTACCAGACGACCCGGACCGCCGAGAAGAGCTCGACGCCTTGCTCGAGGTGGCATCGATGGCGGGCTCCCACGTTGTCGTCTGCGTCGGACCGATGAGCGAACGACCGCTTCCGGAACCAGCCGAAATGATTGCGGCAGCTACGGACAAACTCTTCCAACTCGCCGAGTTTGCTCGCGGAAGCGGTGTACGCCTTGCTCTGGAACCAGTTGGTCTCTCCTCCAGCCGTCCCCGAGCCGTCAGTGGCCTCCGCGCCCTTGCTGACGCTCGCTCCGTAGTCGATGCTGTCGGAGCCGGCGCTGGTCTTTGTCTCGACAGCTACAACGTCGCCACTGCCGGCGTCGCGTACAGCGAGCTCGCTACGGTTTCCGCTGACCGCATCGCGATCGTTCAGTTCGCTGATCGCAACCCGGTTTCGCCCTGGCGGGCGCTGCCTGGCGAAGGAGATCTCGACCTCTTCCCATTCGTCGAAGCGCTTGAGACCTGTGGTTACGCGGGCGCGATATCCGTAGAGACCTTTCCCCAAGAGCCGTGGCAGGACCCACGGGCAGCCGCTCGTCGCGCGCTTGTTGCTGCGAGACGCTTCGTAACTCAGGAGACCTCCGAATGAACAACTTCCAGATCCTCGTTGCCAAGGGCGTCCTCACCGAGGTCGATGTCGAGACCGAGCACCTCTCGGGACGACCGGCCGAAATCCGCATGGCCTCTCTCCTGACCGCTGAAGACGTTGCGCGCGAGACACTCGGTGTGCACGCTGTGGTCGTCTCCGTTGAGACGCTCCCCCGCTCCTATATCGAGCTACTCGGGCCAGACGTGAGACTCATCGCTAGAGTCGGAATAGGGCTCGATGCCATCGACCTCGAGGCTGCACGCGAGCGCGGTATCGCCGTCTACCACACGCCTGACTACGCCACCGAGGAGGTAGCGACACATGCCGTCGCCATGTTGCTCGCAGTGAACCGCAAGCTGATGCAAAGCGACGAGCTTGCGCGCACGGCGTGGCGCTCATGGACGAAGCTTGCGCCCATACCCCCGATGAGTCGACTCACAGTCGGCGTCGTCGGGCTCGGCCGAATCGGCTGCGCCGTTGCGGACCGAATTCGACCTTTTGCAGCAAGAATCATCGGATTCGACCCCTTCGTTGCCGAGCCTCCAGAATGCGTCCGGGTAGCTGCAACGCTCGACGAACTGCTGGCCGAGACCGATGTGCTGACGCTGCATTTGCCAGTGACCGACGCCACGCGCGGACTGATCGGCGCGCGTGAACTCGATTTGCTCCGTCCCGGAGCCGTTGTCGTAAATGTCGCGCGGGGTGCTCTAATCGATCAAGTGGCGCTCAGCGAGGCGCTCCGCTCCGGCAGGATTGCCGGCGCTGGACTCGACGTACTCGCGGTCGAACCGCCCTCGCAGGACGACCCAATCTTGACAGCACCAAACGTTATCTTGTCTCCACATGTTGCCTGGTACTCCGATGCGTCAAACCGTCGTATCCGGACCATGACGGTCGACGGTATTCTCGACTACCTCGAAGGCAAGCCTCTAAGTGTTGGCCGCCTAGCCGTCGCGCCCTGAAGGGCGCGACTACCTGGAAAACTAGCCGAGATCTCACCCACGACATTTCGGCGAGAAATGAGGAAACGTGAAACTTGCGACGGTCCGTCATCGAGATGGCACAGCTCTGGTGTCGCTTTCGGAACAGGGAGTGGTCGACCTCACAGCGGCGCTGGGAGGTGACCCGCCTTTGACCGACCTCGACGCCCTGTGTGGCGCTCTCACGAGAGACTCGACGTCTCGTCTTCGGATAGCCGAGGCCACAGCATCAGGTTCTCCTCGCTGGGCGCCAGACGAGATCACCATCCTTGCCCCGCTTCGACGTCCCAGCAAGATCGTCTGCGTCGGCCTGAACTATCTCGACCACTGCCGTGAAACCGGAGTGCCCGCACCGACCAGCCCAGTGATCTTCTCCAAGTTCCCCTCCTCGATCATCGGCCCGGGCGAGCCGATCGTGCTCCACCACTTGACAAAGGAGCTCGATTGGGAGGTCGAGTTGGTGGCGGTGATTGGCGAGTCGGTTGGACCTCAGCATCGGGCGAGACTGGATTCGCTTCTCGGTTACACGATCGGCAATGACGTCTCGGCGCGCGACATTCAGCGACAAGATGGGCAGTGGGTGCGCGCGAAGTCGCTCGACAGCTGGTGTCCCCTGGGTCCGGTTGTCGCGTCGCCGGACGAGCTTGGAGACCCCCAGACGCTCCCCATCGGGCTCCGCGTGAACGGTGAAACACGGCAGGAGTCGAACACTGCGGAGATGGTGTTCTCCGTCAGCGAACTACTGGAGTGGTTGACCGCGACCGTCACCTTCTTGCCAGGAGATCTACTCTTTACAGGCACTCCGCACGGGACCGGTGGGTTCCAGCAGCCGCCGCATTACCTGAGGAACGGCGACGTCGTGGAAGCCTGGATCGTTGGGATCGGCTCGCTCACAAACGTAGTCCGTGCTGAGCCTGTGGCGAACCATTAATGATCAACGGGCCTCTCGGTCCACGGTGAGAGCGTGCTCGAGCCAGCAAAGCAGGCACTTGAGCCCAGTTCCTCTTCGATGCGAAGGAGCTGGTTGTACTTCGATAGTCGCTCCGACTGGGCAAGAGAGCCAATCTTGATCTGGCCCGCGCGGGTCCCCACAGCTAAGTCGGCAAGAAGCGAATCCTCGGTCTCACCCGAGCGAGCAGAGACGACGGTGCGATAGCCTGCAGCACGGCCCCGCTCCATGACGTCGATCGTTTCAGTCAGCGTCCCTATCTGGTTCATCTTTACGAGCACCGCGTTGGCTACGCCCGCACCGATCCCGCGCTCTAGGCGCTCGATGTTCGTTGTGAACAGGTCGTCTCCAATCAACTGCACACGTGCCCCGAGACTGCGTGTCAGGGCTCCCCATCCTTCCCAGTCATCCTCGGCGAGGCCGTCCTCGATAGAGACGATCGAGTACTGGTCGACAAGGCGCTCGAGGGTGGCGACGAGCTCCTGCGCTGACAAGGGGGCCGGCTCATGGGGCAAGCGGTAGCACCGCCCGTCGAAGAAGTGGGTCGCCGCGACATCGAGCGCCAACATGACGTCCTCGCCGGGTTGGCGACCCGCCTTGACAATGGCCGCCTCGAGTAAGTCGAGTGCCTCCTCGGGGCGATTGAGCGCCGGCCCGAACCCGCCCTCATCGGCCTTCAGGATCGACAACCCTCGCTCCGAGAGCAGCTCAAATGTGGCGGCCCGGACGGCATACACAGTCTCCAGAGCTTCGCTGTAGGTCGCAGAGGCAACGGGAACGACGAGAAAGTCCTGGAAAATCAAGCCTCCCTTCGAGTGCAGGCCCCCACTCAAAATATTGACCATGGGAAGAGGCAGCAGCGGGGTGCTGTCGCCGGCCAGGTGACGCCAGAGGGGAACTCCGGCTGATGACGCTGCGGCTCGGGCAACGGCCAATGAGACGCCGAGAATCGCGTTCGCTCCGAGATTCGACTTGTCGGGCGTTCCATCGATCTCTACGAGCACCGCGTCGAGCCCAGGCTGATCGAAAGGGTCCCGTCCGGTGACGACCGGCGCGATCGTCTCGGTGACATTGCGCACGGCCCGGCGCACCCCAAGACCGCCAAAGCGACTCGGATCGCCGTCACGCATCTCACATGCTTCGTGGCTCCCCGTCGACGCACCGGAAGGGACACTGGCGCGCCCCGCCGCGCCATCCGATAGCTGGACATCGACTTCAACGGTGGGGCGACCCCGAGAGTCGAGTATCTCCCGGGCGACCACTTGGGTGATAACCACAGAGACGTGCTGGTGTGAGACTGACGACATCATTTTACCTCCGGTCCCGGTACGGATCCGAAAGGGCAAGTGCCTCTTCAACGTTACTGGGCGGATCGAGCAGAAGGTTCGAGCCGATGCGTCGAGCTGTCTCACGTTCGGCTTCAGTAAGGTATTCGACGGGCGACTTGCCGTCCACCCGCGCAACCATCAGGCATCCGACATGGCCCAGTACATACTCCGCGCTTGGACAAAGCCGCGGGGTCACACCTTCGTATGCCCCCCAAAACGCTTTGGCACAGAGTTCGAGCTCCGACGCTTTCTGCGGGATGTGCAGGCGTTTCAGCAGAAGGTGGCTGAGCATAAAGGCAACGTCGAAAGCTGGGTCACCGTAGTGCGCCACCTCGAAGTCGATCACCCAAAGTCCAGACCCTACGAGAATGTTCTTTGGCGAGTAATCGCCGTGAACAAGGCAAAGACGGGTGGCCTGCATTCGTTGGATGAACTCCTCAATTGCTGCATTGAGCTCGGGACGGCGCCTCGCTACCGTCTTGTAATAGGGATCAATTCGCAGCTCGTCAAACGATTGAGAGCTTGCGAACGCGCGCGCCACCTCCCGCTTCTTGTAGGTTTCAAAATGCCATGTTCCGAGCAATTTCCCAAGACGTTCGGCAACGCTCGAATCGGTGCGCCCGGAAAGCAATCGCTCCTTCCAGTTGCTCCAGTCAACAGGGGCCGCGGAGATCGTCAGGGCACATACGTCGCGGTCGAGGTCGAGCACCTCCGGTACCGAACCGGGGGTGATGCGCGTTGCAAGACGCAGAGCCTCGCCCTCGGTGATCGTGCGTTCTCGCAGGGCGAGCCACTCGTCCGGGACGCGAAGCCTTTCTAGCGCCTGCTTCACCACAACTCTGACCTCACCTTGCCGAGCAACCAAGACAACATTCGACACACCACCGCCAAGCTCCTGTGCCTCGACGGCGCGCTTTGTGTCAAAGATCCCACGTCTCACGAGGTACTCACCGACGCTCTGCACCGATAGAAGGGCAAAGTCTTGAGAATTGGTCTCGGGTGCCATACGTTGGACCAATCATAAGGATCGGTGACCAGATCCCGAGCCGGGCAATGAGGAATATGCCATGCTTGGCATTGTTGGTCAGAAGAGGGGGTTCCGACGTGCTGAGATGGCGGGGACCTTCGAGGTGAGGTCCAACCCAGTTGGAAAAGAGAGGTGGCGTGGACGGCGCAGGTGACCCCGAGGTCACTGTCGTTGAATACTCGCATACGTCTGCGCGCTGGGGTGCGCGGACCTTGCCGATTACCAGCCTCGGCATCTAGTCAGCGACCTGGGGACGTTACCTTGATCGACACAACTGAACGCCTGGCCAGCGTGGGCCACGACCCGATCCAAGACGTGACTTGCTTTTCCTGTTCTGTGCCATTGCCGAGGCCTCTATTGGTCGGGCACGCAACTGTGACACGGCGCCACTACGACCTGGTCCGCCTTCGGACCGCGAGCGGCCTCGAGGGCGTAGCGTACGCCTTCGGACGCGGGCTCCCCATAACCCGGATCGTCGAAGACGCGCTTAGGCCACTGCTCATTGGTGCGGACTCCTCGTTGCCCGAACTGATAAGGCGTCACCTCTCGGCTTCGCACTGGCCCTACGCCGAGCGAGGGCTCTTCTCGGTAGCCGCAAGTGCCGTCGACTTGGCCCTTTGGGACATGATGGGAAAACGACTCGGTGTCCCGGTCGCCGATCTACTCGGCAAGCTACGCAACGAGGTGCCCATCTGCGCGGTTGGCGGCTATGTGCGACGCACCCCGGAGGATGTGAGTGTGCTGCAAGAGGAGATGGCCGGATTTATCGCTCTCGGATGCAAAGCAGTCAAGATCACAATTGGTTCTGACGACCCGTCCGCCGACGTGCAACGCTTGACAGCAGTGCGCGAGGTCGTAGGCAGTCGTTGCACCGTCGTCGTTGATGCCTTTCGATCGTTCACCAGCCTCGAGGACGCTCTTCGGAGACTACGCCTGCTCGAGCGTTTTGACCTCTCTTATGTAGAAGACCCGTTCTCCGAAAGTCTCTCCTCTCTCGTAGCTGACCTGAGGCGCAGAACGGGGATGCTCATCGGATTGGGCGAGAACCTTGGTGGACACCGCGCCTTCCACGACCTCATCGAGTCCGGCGCGGTCGACGTGGTCCGCTGCGACGCAACGGTCGTCGGAGGTGTACGGGAATTTATGGCTGCGACGGCACTTGCATCCGCTCGTGGCTTGGAGGTTTCCACCCACGTCCATGCACCTATCCATGTCCATTTTGGAGCGGCCCTGCCCCATCTGCACCCTGCCGGACTCGAGTACATGGATCCTGCGGCCGGGCTGGACGGACTGCACGAGCTCCTCGACACACAACTCGAGATACGGGCCGGGTACGCGCTCGTGCCAGATCGTCCTGGGTTTGGCATCGACTGGAACTGGGATGCCGTGAAGAGGTATTCGAATAGCTGAGAGCTGGAGAGGAATGTCGCCGGGGTCGCGTCTGGAAATTAAACCGCGCTCGACAGCCACTCCCGATCTCCTCACATGGCTCCTGGTTGTCAAAGCACCTAGTGCGCAATAGGTTGCTAGGTAGCTCGATTAGGTCATTGGTAATGGTTGCATGCATATTTCGTACTGCCGCTGCCGTCGAAGGTCGCCGGTCGGCAGACTCTCCTCGGAGGTAAAGTCGTGGACACGTTATTTGATCTCACAGACCGTGTCGCGGTCGTGAGCGGTGCGGGCGGGGGACTCGGGACGGCCATTTGCGAGGGTCTGGCCGCACATGGCGCCGATGTGGCGCTGATCGACATCGACGCCGACGCGCTGGCTGCTTCGGCGGCCGGTGTCGAACGGGCGGGTCGTCGAGCCTTGACGCTCGAAGGTGACGCCTCTGACGAACAAACTGTGGAGCATATCTTCGCGCGCGTGGACGAGACCTTTTCCAGACTGGACATCCTGATCAACCTCGCCTACACGCCGACGTTCGGCAAGCCCGAGGATCTCTCCTTGGCTGACTGGGAAAAGGCCCTTCGCATCAATCTGACCAGCTACTTCCTTTGCTGCAAGCTGGCCGGAAGGCGCATGATTGCTCAGGGTCGAGGGGGGGCGATAATGAACATGTGCTCGATCGGCGGGACGTCTGCTGTCGGCCGCGGCAACTACCCGTACAGCGTAAGCAAAGGCGGGATCGTGATGATGACCAAGGAGCTGGCCCTCGAGTGGGCCCCGTACCAGATCCGCGTCAATGCCATCCAACCGTGTCAGTTCCTGACCCCCGGCTTGCGCTACAGGCTCGACAATCCCGAGCTCGGCGCCCAGATCAGGGAGAAGTTCCTGTCCGGCATACCACTCAATCGCCTCGGCGAGCCGGCCGAGATGGTCGGACCGGTCCTGTTCCTCGTCTCCGACGCCGCCTCGATGGTCACCGGTGTCGTGCTCCCCGTCGATGGTGGCAACCTGGCGATGAACGCCGGTGCCACGAAGGGCTGAGGAAACGAACATGAAGGTCCTGATCCTCGGCGGCACGCGGTTCCTCGGTCTCCGTGTATGCCGGCTCCTTGAAGCTTCTGGCGTTGAGGTGACGGTCCTGCACCGGGGTGTCACGGGGGCGCCTGGCCCGGGCACGAGGTCGATCACGGGTGACCGCTCGCAACCGGATGGTCTGGCCGGGCTTGGCGACGCCCGATTTGAAGCGGTGCTAGACCTGTCCGGGTACTTCTCAGATTGGACTAGGGCAGCTTCTGAGACCCTCACCGGCAGGGTTGCCCACTACGTTTTCGTTTCGAGTGGCGCCGTCTATCGCCCATCGCCGGAGCTGCCATGGCCGGAGTCAACCCTCTTAGGGCCGAATCCGATCTGGGGACGCTACGGGGAAGAGAAGGTCGCGTCTGAAAAGCTCCTCTGGGAAGCGCAGGCGCAGGGTCGTTATGCAGTGACGTGTTTCCGTTTTCCGTTCATACTCGGCCCCGGCAATTTCGCCGACCGCGAATCCTTTGTGTTCTCGAGGCTCGAGGCCGGTCGGCCGATCCTCTTACCGGACGAGGGGAAGGCGCTCAACCAGTTCGTTTACGTAGACGATGCCGCTCGGGCGCTGGTCGCGGCGCTCGAGTGCCCCGACCTTGCCGCTGGCCAGGCATACAACTGCAGCTATGGGCGTGCAATCACGAACCGTGGTTGGGTGGAGTTGTGCGCCGACATTCTGGGAACTGAAGCGAAGGTCGTCTCGATAGATGAAAAGGCGCTTGGCGTCGACATGGTTACCGTTGACCTGAACAACCTTGTTTTCCCCTACCCCTCGGAACACTACGTGCTCGACGGAACGAAGCTCACAAGAGAGCTCGGCACGAAGACAACTACGGGCAACCGAAGGATGCTCGAGGAGTATGCCAACTGGTGGGAGTCAGCCGCCGACCACTCTCCAAGACGCTACGAGCGTGAGGACAAGGCGCTCACGGCTTTAGGCCTGGCTGAGGACCAGGGCGGGTGAGCTTATCGGCTATTGGTCGCTCGAGGGCCACCGTTGGAACGATTGCCGCACTGCCGTGACAATGCCTTCGACCTGAGGTATCTCCGCCTCCATCAGCTGAGGAGAGTGAGCTATCGGCGCGTGAGCAGCCGTCACGCGAGCAACGGGCGCATCGAGATAGTCGAACGCATTCTCTTGAACTGAGGCAGCGACTTCCGAAGCAACACTTGCGTACGGCGGCTCCTCAGTTACGACAAGGGCGCGTCCGGTCTTGCGTACCGACTCCTCGATCAGATCCATGTCAAGCGGAAAGATCGTTCGCAAATCGATCACCTCGAGATCGATGCCTTCAGGCGCCAGGATTTCTGCGGCCTTCAGTACCTTTGCCACAACGATCCCTGACGACACCACCGTCGCGCTGCGTCCCGGTCGGGCTATCGCAGCCTTGCCGATAGGCACGTAGACATCCGGACCTCCCACCTCGCCCCGGGAACCTGTCAGTCTCTTATGCATAAAGAACATGACCGGGTCCTCACCCCGCAGGGCGGACTTGATGATCCCTTTGGTATCGGCAGCATTCGATGGCATCACCACAAGCAGCCCAGGCGTGTGCATAAACCACGCCTCGAGGCTGTTGTTGTGCTGGGCCGCGTAGAGCGCGATACCCGAAGAGGCTCTGATGATCAGCGGTACGGGCCTCCCCCAGAGATAGCGCGCTTTGGCCGCCTGGTTCACAATCTCATCCATCGCGCCCAAGGCGAAGTCGTAGAAGTTCAGATCGATGAGCGGTCGCATGCCGTTCAGAGCCGCGCCGACACCTGCCGCCACCATGGCCGCCTCGGAGATCGGGGCGTCGATAACACGCTCCGGACCGAATTCTGCACCGATCCCCTTGATCTGAGCGAAGTGGCCGCCGCGAATGAAGAGGTCCGTGCCCAACACGAAGATCGTGTCGTCTTTCAGCATCTCCTCGCGCAAACCCTGTTGGAACGCCTGTCCCACTGTCACTAGCTGGCTCACGCCGCTCCTTTCGAGTCAAATGCAAGGCCGATGACACCGTTGGTCGCGGTTGCTGGGTCGGGTGCCTCCGATGCCTCCGCGAAACGGATCGCATCCTCCACCACGTCGCGGGCGTTGCCCGCGAGCTTCTCGAACTGGCTCGCATCGAGTAGGCCCGCATCTTCGAGAGCTGCTTTGAGGCGCTCGATCGGATCTCTTGTCTGGCGCCAGTGCTCAAGCTCCTCGTTCGTCCTGTAGTTGACGACCTCGTTGGTTTGGTGACCGTGGTAGCGGTAGGTGACCGTCTCTATGAACGAAGGTCCTTCCCCGTTCAATGCTCGCCTTCGTGCTTCGGTGGTCGCCTTGTAGACAGCGCCAACGTCCTGACCGTCGACCTGCACGGAAGGCAGACCGAAGCCGGCTGCCCTGTCAGCTATCGACTTGGCCGAGGTTGTGCGCTCGACGAAAGTCTCGACGGCATACTGGTTGTTCTCGCAGATTGCGATCAGCGGGAGCTTTTGCATTGCGGCAAAGTTGACGAACTCCCACGTCCTGCCCGTGTTGGCGCCCCCATCTCCGAAGAAGCCGACGCAAACCTGCTCCGTGTGCTGAAGCTTCGCCGCCAGTGCGGCGCCCATGGCGATTCCGAGTGCGCTGCCGACTATCCCGTTCGATCCGAAGTAACCCAACGAGAAATCGTTCAGGTGCATCGTGCCACCCCGACCTCCCGCGCAACCCGTCGCCCGGCCCCAAAGCTCGGCCATCACAGCCCGAGGCGTGAGGCCCTTGGCCAAGGCGTGGTGGTGGGGACGGTGAGGACTGGCAACGATGTCCGTCGGTGCGAGCGCACGCATCACACCGACGGCCACCGCCTCCTGGCCTGAAGCTTGGTGCACGTCCCCCGGAATCTGACCGCTCACCGTCAACGGCTGAAGCGAGTCCTCGAACTCGCGAATGACAAGCATTGTTTCGAGCCACTCGCCGAGGTCGTCAAGCGGAAGTCCGGCCAGATCGATCTTGAGAAGGGACTCCGGCGAGGTGCTAGGTGTTTGACTAAGGGTCATATGTCTCTCCTAGAAGGTCGAGGTCATGGCCTCTGCGGCAGCGGCGACGGCAGCAAGCAGGCGCGCAGCTGCAGCTCCGTCGATGACTCTGTGGTCCACATTCAGCGTGGCGAAAAAGCTCGTTCGAATTCTCAACGTCCGCGTATCGTCCGCCGCCACGCGCGGTATTGCGCGTCCCACGGTGAGAAGACTCGTCTGGCCGAGGGCGATGATGCCGGTGAATTGGTCGATACCGAAAGCTCCGAGGTTTGAGAGGGTGGACGGTGGCGAAGCTCCGAGGTCCTCAGGACTCAGGCGTCCGGACCGGGCTCTCTCAACCGCTGCTTTCCGCGCTCTGGCCAGGCCCGCGCTGTCGCGACCAAGCACATCGTGGACCACTGGGATAACTACTCCGTGGTCGGTTGCCACCGCAAGGCCAACGTCGTCTGGGCCGGGATTACCGCACTCCCGCAAGCCAAGTGCGAGCGCTCGCAGAAGAGTGTCGGTCAAGGTCGGCATCGGTTCGGAAGCACCCCTGCGCAAAAGTTCGAGAGTGGCAAGCATGGGCTCTGCGTCGACCTCGCGCGTGACGGCAAAATGAGGGATTTCTCGCCACGACTGCGCGACCTTGGCCGCGATCAGGGCCCGGAAACGCTCCTGGGGAGGACCTTCCGCTTGCGCAGGCGGTTCAGCCTCAGCCTCTCGAGCCAAACGACGCGCCCGCGGGCTGAGTTTGTGCGGAGCGGGGCCGCCCTCTGTCTCAACCGGCGACGCGGGAGCTAGCTGCGCGACGATCGGCTCGGTGTTAGCAGCCAAAGCTTCGGGCTGGTCAGCTTCAAGTGCACTCGCCTCGCCCTCCTCTAGGACTTCAGCGATCGTGGTTCCTACCGGGATGATCGCGCCCGGCTCGAACAGGTGCGGACCCATCTTCCCACTCGCCGGACTCGTAAGGTCCATGGCCGCTTTGTCCGTCTCGATCTCGGCAACGGCCTCCTCGGCCGCAACCTCGTCGCCTGGCTGTTTGAGCCAGCTGACGAGGAGTGCCTCTTCCATCGCGACACCTATGGCTGGGATGAAGATCTTGGCCATCAGATGTGCTGGGCTTTCCCAGACGGAAGCGACGCTGCAAAGGCATCGATCGCTTCACCGCCGGCAAGCACGCCGAACTCGAGCTGGTATGTACGTTCCTCACCTGGCTCCATCATCACCGGGAAGCCGCCTTCGATAAGTTCCGGGATGGTCTTGAACCCATTGGTCGACGGCTCCATGCCGACGGCATAAAGCCCCTCACCCATCATCCGCCACTCGAGGTAGGTGGGAAGGGTTGAAGGGTCGTAGTTGATGTAGGCGCCGAGCCCGCCGTCAATCGCCTTGAAACCGCGGTTGACCACTGCCGTCGCGACACGGCCGTCGGCCCCAACCGTTCTCGGGATCTCGTAAGCCTCGGCAAAGAACTCCCTTTCGGGCGCGGAGAACGTACGATAACGCTCCGTTGCCCCGGGGTCCTCACCAAAGATCGAGCCGGCGACAGGCCCGGCTGCGGTCGCCAGGAGCTCGGCCCCGTCGTCAACGACCGGGTAGCCGATGTTGAAGTGGTACAGGAGTTGGTGGGGCGTCGAATAGAATCCGTCATTACGGACGACATCGTGCAACGTGAACGAACTGCCTCCGACCTCTGCCTCGTAGCGCCGGGTGAGAAGCAGGTTCTCGCCGTAGACGATCTCCTGGCGAACAGTTCCCTCCGCCCAAAGAAAGCAGCGGTCGCCCTCCCAGCGTTCCCCAAAGGTGAAGTGGCTAGCCGGTACTATGCCGATCCGGTCGTGAGTCCCGTACCGGTCATTTGCACGCGAGTGAAACTTGAAATGCGACACGTCGACAGTCTGCGGATCGCCGATCGTCACCAGCCCGGCGGTGTTGCACAGCCCGCCAAGTACGTAGCGCACCCATGAGTGGTCGTCGTTCTCCCAGTAAGCAGACGCAGGAAACAGTTTCGGCGACAACCAGGCGAGCGAGGCGCCATTGAACTCCGCGTAGCCCGGGTCCATGCCTCTGTCCACTTGGACCGAGAAACGAAAACCGCTCCCAGTCCGGAAGTCCAAAAAGCGCGAGCCTCGCGCATAGCCCTCCTCGTGGGCAAGCAGCTGAACGCTACCCACTTGGGCCAAATTGCCGACGCGGCGGAGCAATTCGCTTCTCGTTATGTCGCTGTTGAAGACTTTCAACGGCTCCTCTCCCTACTTGACCCGGTGATTAACTGCCTGTCACGCAGTCAGGTCCGATGTGAAAAACCCACCGCCACGGGATTCGTCGTGACTGAACACGTTGGATCACGGCGCAAGAAGTCACTGCCCCTCTGCGAGGTAAGGCATCACTAGAGGGTCCCCGGCGGCCACGCGTTCTTGGGCGCGCTT
The DNA here is from genome assembly GCA_963779425.1 of uncultured Acidimicrobiaceae bacterium. GTDB lineage: Bacteria > Actinomycetota > Acidimicrobiia > Acidimicrobiales > Bog-793 > Fen-455. Next base: position 356,248 of record CAVZYD010000007.1, on the reverse strand, counting down.
GAACTGCTCGGCATGCCGGCGACGCACCACAGCAGCCGCTGCGGATGCATCCCGGTTGCGCAGATGACGGACACGCATTGTTACGATCTCAAGTTCATGTTCGCGTGACTTCCTCGAAGGGTCGCGGTCTATGAACAAGACGCTGTAGCGAAACAACAGCATCTGTGTTGACGAGATGATCCCTACGAGCCGTGGGTAGCCGCTGACGGTGAAGATATCTGCATGGAGCGCCGATACATGTGCCCGATACTCGAGTCTGTCTTCCGACCGGCTCAGGCGCCGTATGTCGACAACCTTGGCGTCCCAGCGCGCCATGTCCTCCTCAGTGGCGCGTTCGGCCACGAGCTCAAGTGCGGGCAGCTCTAGGGAGTCGAGCAGGAACAGCTCCTGTTCGTACTCGGCAAGGGACATCCAGGTCACAGCCCCGCCGACATGGGGTATCAGCTCGATCAGGTGATCGCTCTCCAAAAGGAGAAGCGCTTCGCGGATAGGTGTCTTCGAGATACCGAACCGATCAGAAAGGAGCTCCTCGACGAGCCGTTCACCTGGTTGCAGCTCGAGGGTCTTGATCTCCTCGCGCAAGGTGTTGTAGACGGCAACTTTGTACGTGCTGATGTTCGTGAGCGCGCCTCGCCGTGGGCGCCGCGCGGCACCACCCGAAGCCGAGCCGGCGAGCGATGCAGTCATTAGGCTCAATCATACATCATGTTCTACTCGGCCACAAGGTCCCGAAAACGCTGGGCGAGCCGGCGTCGTGCAGGTCCTCGACACCACCCTACCGCCTTCCGAGGATACGGTTTCGTACGAGTTGGAACCCAACCGCCGCTACAGATTGGGAGGCCAACCTGGCCTTGACCGCTGGGTGCTTTCGCCTAAGCAACCACAAAGCCGGTTGATGTCGTCGAAAACAGCACGGAGAAACTGCTGCTGGAGAACGTCTCACTCCTTCGGGGCACAATCCCACCAGCGCCGAGTCCATCCGCGCGGTCGCTAAAAGTGGGGTATTCACGTCCCGATCGCTATATTTTGAATCGAGCAAGGATTCAGCTCAGCGAAGCATGTTAGTCCCGAATGACAGTGTCGTCGTTGATGCTGCAACTGACGCTTTGATTTCGGCGTCTGGTCTTTCAGGGCTAGACCCTAAGGGAGAGGATATGACTACCAGCGCCAATCTTTGGCAAGAGATAGCAACGACAAGAGTCCGCCCAGGGACGCTGGTGTTGTGGTGGCTCTACCAGTCAGGGGTGGTCCTCAAGAGCTCCGGCGGCACAGTAGTTGCGGTCGACCCGTACCTCTCTGACTCTGTCACGCGCTCCTACGGCATCGCCCGAAACGTCCCGGCCCCGCTCGACGCGGCCGAGGCAGACCTTGATGCTTTGCTGGCCACGCACAGTCACGAGGATCACCTTGATCCTGACTCGCTCGCCTCGTTTTTGAGTCACGACCGGACCCGCCTCATCGGGCCGCCCATGGCCGTGGAAAAGGCCCTCGCCGGTGGTGCGAGCCCTTCCCGGACCATGGCAGTCTCTCGAGGTGACTGCCTAGAAATTGGCGATATCTCCCTTCGCGCCGTTCACGCACGTCACCTTTTTGGGCCCGAGCCCACACCTGACGCGGTGGGCTTTGTGGTCGAAGCCGACGGAGTGAGCGTGTATCACAGTGGAGATACCGAATACGACAAGGACATAGTCGCTGATACTCATGGAGTCACTGTCTCGCTCATTTCCATGAACGGGACGAATGGGAACATGAACGCGTACGAAGCCGCGCTGACTCGCGTGGCTGCAGGACACCCGCCTCGCGGTCCCCTTCCACTACGGCCTGTGGCGTGACGCCGATTACGGCGAGGGCGCGACGTTGGATCCCCAGCTATTCGTGGACACCTACCACCGCCTGCACCCTCAAGGGCGGACTCTTGTGCTCACCGGCACATCAGCGGTGACGCTCTGCCCGGACGGGCTGGCGGGTTAGCCCGCAGCACTCAACAGAGCGGGTCCGCACTCTTGGCGGTTGGCCGGTTTTGTCGCCGATGGACGAGGTCAGCTACCTGTACCTGGAGTTTCGCGCCTTATAGCCTCATTCCACACGGCGTCGCGAACCGACCTTGGCTGATGAGACCGCGATGGCGCCGAGGATGACACATCCATAGACGATCTCGAGCGCCGCCTGCGGAAATCCGAGGATTGGAAGCAGCGCCGCGAGGACGGCTAGAGCCAAGGCTCCAGCCGTGGTACCTACGTAATTCCCCGTGCCACCAAGAATAGATGCTCCGCCGATCGCGACGGCTGCGACCGACGCGAACAGGTACGGATCTCCCATGCCGAGATAAGACTCTCCCACGTAACCAGCAAGCGCGACACCAGCAATGACACCCGCGACGCCGCTTAGGACATAGACGCTGACCGTGACCATCTTCACGTTCACGCCGGCGAAGAAGGCGACCCTGCTATTGAGCCCGACGGCGTAGAGACGGCGTCCGAAGGGAGTCTTGCTCAGCACCACCGTGGCCCCGACCAAAACGACGATCCACAAGAGGGCGACGACCGGAAACGACCCCCAACGGTGCGTCGCGAGGTAGACGTCGGCGGAAGGCGCTACCCCGCCCGATCCTCCGTTCGTATAGAGGAGCAGCCCACCCTCGACAACCGACGACATGCCCAGGGTCATGATGATCGGGGGAATCCGCAGGAACGCGACGCCGACGCCATTGACTAGCCCGATGAGAGCGCCCCCCACTAGGAGAACGGGAACGAGCCAGATCATGCGGAGAGAGGAGTCGTGCGCCCAAAGAGTCAGCAACACAGAAGCGCTGTTAAGTACCCACGGTATGGACAGGTCGATCCCACCGCTCAGGATTGCGAAAGTCTGACCCAGAGCGACGAAGGCGATGAATGCGCCAGTGATGATCATCTCGTCGATGTGAGACGGGGCGAGAAATCCCCCAGTGATGATCTCGCCCACCAACGCCAAGGTGACGAGCAAGCCGTAGGCGTAAAGCACGGGGCGGTTACGCCGGAGCAGGCGCTTCAGTTGGATGGCGTTCGTACCTGTGCCCGCGGCAGTGGGACTTGTCTCCTCTGGCGGCAAGCTCTCGGAGGGCTCCTCGACTGGCGGCGTCACGGCCGTCTCCTCGTTCGGCGGGGTCACTGTCGCCTCATCATTCGGCGGAGTTGCAACTGCTGCAGGGCGCCACCCATGAGCACGGCAAGGATGAGAAGCAGGCCGTCGGCTACGACCGTCCAGTACGACGGAAGGTTGAACACGAAGATGACATCGCCAAGGAGTGTCAGGGTAAGTGCCCCGGCTATGGTGCCTACGAAACCTCCTTTGCCACCGAACAGATTCGTCCCGCCGATCACAACGGCGGCAACCGAAGGAAGGATCAGCGAGTCGCCTGACGTCGGGTCGCCCGAGGCGGTGAGCATGACGTAGAACAAAGCTGCCGCTGCCGCGCAAAACCCCGAGATCGCGTAGGTGACCACCAGGGTGCGGTCGATGCTAACCCCCGCAATACGGGCACCTTCCCGGTCGGATCCGATGGCGTAGATCTGACGGGCCGTCCTCGTGCGCTTGAACCAAAGCCAGATAACGACCATCACGATCAGGGCCCAGATCGCATTGGGAAGTCCGCTTGCCGAGTTGTTGATCCAGTTTGCGAAGCCGACAGGGACCTGACCACCCTCCACTGGTAGGACATAAAGAGCGATCCCGTCGTAAATCGACCAGGTGGCCAGAGTGACTATGAAGGGCTGGAGTCCGAACCTCCCTACGAGAACCCCGTTGACGGCTCCGGCTGCCATCCCGAACGCAAGGATCACAAGGCCCCAGACAACCATCGTTGCGCCGTTGGTGAAGTGCGTGGCGGCGATGGTGGTAGAGAGGGACAGGACACCTCCCACCGAAAGATCGATGCCTGCGGTGAGAATGACGATTCCTTGTCCCAGGGCAAGAACAGCCAGAGGGAGGGTGTCGGCGCAGATTATCCCGAGCTGCGTATTGGAAAGCGTGCCCGGCTGCAAGGCGGCATAGGTGAACAGGAAAGCCAACGCGAGGACCCAGGCAGCCAACGGCCTGATGTCGCCAGAGCGTGTCCAAGCACCAAAGGCGCCGGTCGCGCTGCGGAGGGCCGGAGATCGATGTCCATCCGGGCTTCGACTCACGTCGAGCTTTGCCTCGCTCATTGCCTAGCTGTCCACCTCCCCGCCCTCACTGACTAACGCCTCTTGGTCTGTGCTACCCACCATCGCCGCAACCAATGACTCCTCTCCACACTCACCGTGGCGGAATTCGCGGATGATCTGCCCCTCGAACACGACGGCGATGCGATGCGGCACGTTGACCAGCTCGGTCACATCGCTCGAGTAGTACAGGATGCCGGCACCATCAGCGGCGAGATCCTCCATCATTCGGAAGATCTCAGCTTTGGTCCCGACATCGACGCCTCGGGTCAGGTCATAAAACAGAAGGACCTTCGCGCCGGTAAGCAAGAATTTTCCTACGACAACCTTCTGCTGATTGCCGCCGGACAGCGTACCGACGAACTGCTCCGGGTCCAGGCGTCCGATGCGCAGGTCCTTCACGGCTGGGCCGATGAATTGCTGCTCTACGTCCCTACCCAGGATCCCGAAGCGGTGCAGGTGTTCCAGGCTTGGCAAAGAGAGATTCTCTCGCACCGAGAGACTGGGGAGCATGCCCTCTCCCTTTCGGTCCTCCGGAACGAGAGCGATGCCGATGCCGGCTCGGATGGCGTCGCGCGGAGAATGGAACTGGCGCGGAACCCCCTCGACCGAGATCGACCCATGCGATTTGACCACGCCGAACAGAGCGAGGAACAGGTCGAGCTGACCCTGGCCCTCGAGTCCGCACATGCCCAGGATCTCTCCGCTGTGCAATTCGAGGTTCACGCCGCGGAGCCGCTGGCTGGTGGACAGATTGCTCACCGACAACAGCACCTTCTCGGTCGGCTCGCTTCGGCGAGGGGAATACAGCTGTGTCAAGCGGCGCCCCAGCATGGCGGCAACGAGGTCCTCACCACCTACCTCGCCAAGTTGCCAGGTGCCCACACTTTGTCCGTTGCGAAGCACCGTCACTCGGTCGCATGCCTCTTGCACCTCGGCGAGGCGATGGGAGATGAAGATGATCCCCTTGCCCGATATGGCACATTGGCGGGCGTGGTCGAGCAACCAAGACACCTCGGCCGGCCCTAACGCAGAGGTCGCTTCATCGAGCACCAGCACTGCTGGGTCATAAGAGAGCACCTTGGCGATGGCCACAAGCTGGCGAGCGGCCATCGAAAGGTCACGCACTTGGCGCCCGGGATCGATCCCTCTCAGGCCAAGGTCTTCGAAAAGCTCTTGCGCGGTGGGAGCGCATGCGGCGCCCCGCAACCGTGCGCAACCGGGTCAGCGGCTGGCGGTTGAAGAAGATGTTCTCCGCCACCGTCAAGTCGGGAACAAGTGGAAGTTCTTGGAACACCACGCCCACGCCCTTGCGGCTCGACTCGTCAGGGTCACGGGGGGTGAATCGTTCCCCGCGGAACTGCACCTCTCCAGCGTCAGCGTGGTACACGCCCGCAATCACTTTGATGAGAGTTGACTTACCCGCACCGTTCTCACCGAGAAGGGCGTGTATCTCACCCCCTACGACGTCAAAACTGACTCCGCTCAAGGCCTTGACGCCCGCGAATGCCTTGCTGATCCCCCTAGCCACAAGGAGTCCCTCCGCAGGGTCAGCCGTCGCATTCAGTGGCGTCACACACTGCTCGCTTCCTGATCGGGGGCGCGCCGGGCGCCTGCGGGCAAGACTTCGGTCCGCAGGCGCCCAAACACGACTGATTACGTTGGCTTGGAGCTTATGGGTTCACTTTGGCCGGGTTCATGGTCATGAACGGCGGGCTCACCGGCAGGGTCAGGTCCGGGGAGAGGTTGGGGAACGCATTGACTCCGAGCTTGATCGGTAGGCAGTTGCCCCCAGCGGGTGAAGAGCCACCGTGGTAGAAGCAGGGCGGAACGAGCACATCGGTCTTCGGCTGCATCTTGCCCTCCAGCACTTCGACCGCAGTGCGCATGGCCAGTATCGACAGATATGCCGGGTTGGCCATGATGAAGCCCTGGGCACCTTTTTGTTGCACCAGTGCAAGGTATGTCTGGTTGTACGACTGGCAAAGCATGGGGACCAACGCGTGTCCCGCCGCCTGCAGCGCCTTGATGGCCCCGGTGCAGTATCCCTGCGTCAAAATGCCATTGACGTCAGAGTGGGCTGCCAGCAGGCTAGCGACACCCTGCTGCTCCGGTCCCAAGGCGTACTGACCTTGGTAGGTGCCAACGACCTTAATGTTGGGGTAGTTCTTTAGCACGCTCGCCCAGGCATCGCTGATCGTGGCGCTTATCGGAGCACCAGCCAGGCCGGTGTCCTCGAAAACGTTGCCCTTGCCATGGAGTATCGCCGCCATCCACTTGGCGCTCAACTGTTCGCCCGCAGTGAAGTTGGTGAATATCTTATACGCGGCAGGGTGCGCTCACCTGCTGGTCGAAGTTGACCACAACGATTCCCGCGGCACACGCCCGGGCAATCACCGGGTTGAGGGCAGTGAGCGAAGAGGCGTCAACAAGGATGGCAGCAGGATGCTTTGCCACAATTGCCTGCAACGAATCTATCTGGGCGGTGACGCTGTCGGCGGCGTTGACAACGGTCAGGTTGACTTCACCCTTGAAGTACGGCATCGTCGCTGCGACGGACGCCTCCTTCTCCATCTGTATCCGCCAGTCATTGCCCACAAAGTTGTTGGACAAATAGATGCTATAAGGCTTCGTTGCCGCCGTCGCGCGATGAGTGGCCGCGCCGGAAGCAGCACCGGTCGCTAGAGCACCAGTCAAGGCGATACCACCCACCACGACTAGTGCGCCGAACACTCTCGAAAGACTTCGCACCATTGACCTCCTAATTCCAATTCTGTGCCAACATACTCGTTCGAAAGCATTGCTCAGTACCGGGCGAAAATTGCCAAACCCGTTCCCGATACCGCTGTATAACTGCTTCCCCTCCTTTCTTTGCCTTCAGTTCGATATGACCTCGCAGCCATCTTTAGGGTGCTCCTTTTCTCGAACACCAGAATCCTGCACACCGCCTGACAGAGCTATCACCCGAGCGGCGGCGAACTGGTAGCGCCCACCCCCGGTTCGCTTCCGGGACCAGACACATGACCTTCGGGCTGACAGGAACCTTGTCGCGATGGCACTCGTTGCTGTCGCGGACGGGCAAGCCGCGCCTGGTCGGGCTGAGGGTTCTTCACCGGTGCCGTCTCCGAGCGGGAGCTCACCATGGCTGAGGCGTGGCTCCGACTAGCCACAACCGTGCCGTTTGGACAGATGAGCCGGGTACCGGGATCGAGCTCGGTCTCAGCGCGCTCGATTCGAGTCTGGGTCGCTGTAATCAGAATGTGACGATCCGTCCTTGAAGCTGCCTACTACCGCCATTTTGGGAACGATCACCGTGGTAACAACACCCCCCACAGCCCGGCCCCAGACGACTCCAGGGGCGATATATCAAGCGCATTTGATGTCTTTTCCGACTTGATGGATCATACATCACGTAACATAGTTGTCAAGGGGCCGAGGTATCAGTTTGAGGTACTCGCGACGTCACCGGGCTCTCCCCAGCCCACGCGGAAACGGCCGGGCCGAGCAACGGGAGGCGTGCTATGAGTGAACAACCAAGGGTCGCTCTCATCACAGGTTCAGCTCGAGGTATCGGCGCGGCGGTGGCCCAGAGCTTCCTGGACAACCTCGACTGCGTCGTGATCGCGGACGTCGACGGTGACGAAGCTCGCCGCACTGCCAGGAGTCTCGATTCAGCCGGGGAACGGGTCTTGGGTCTAGACCTCGATGTTCGAAACACCGCCTCGGTCGAGTCGGCGGTCGCCATGACGGTTGCCAAGTTCGGTGGCCTCGACGTTCTCGTCAACAATGCGGGGACAGCCCACCCGCAACCGTCCGCGGAGGTAGATGACGAGTCATGGTCCGACATGCTCGCCGTGCATCTCGACGGTACGTTCCGCTGCAGCCGGGCGGCGTACCCGGCACTTCGGAATTCCGAGACGGCAGCAATCGTGAACCTCTCCTCCGTGTTGGCCAGAGTCGGCGTCCCGAAACGGTTGTCATACAGCGCCGCCAAGGCGGGCATCGAAGGCCTCACCCACGTCCTCGCGGTCGAATGGGCCGAGGCAGGCATTCGTGTCAATGCAGTTGCTCCCGGCTGGACGAAGACAAAGCGGGTCGCGGACTTTGCCAAATCGGGGCTCGTCGACGAAACACTTCTCGCCGAACAGATTCCGATGCGTCGCCTCGGTCGGCCGGACGAGATCGCGAAAGCCGTGTACTGGCTGGCGTCTCCAGATGCCAGTTACGTGACAGGCCAGGTTCTGAGTGTCGACGGCGGCTTGCTCGTCAATGCCCGTGCTTAGGACTCGTTGCTTAGGCGATCCGAACGTCCTCTGCGCGGCGGGAGACGGGCGAATCTGGCGAACAGCGCGGTCAACCGTCGGAGCACAACGATCATCGTATTGATTATGGTCAGCGATATGGACAACTCCATGAGCACCTTGCGGCACGTCGTGATTACCGACTGCGTCGGATATCCCGAGCCCGGCTCAATCGAACAGTCGGAACTCGGACCCGAGTACGAGGTCGTCGTCGCCAACGCGACAACCGAGGAGGAGGTCGTCGCTGCCGCCGCGACCGTTGAAGGGCTTTTCGTCAACATGGCCCCGATAACCAAGAACGTGCTCCACAGCCTTCCGAGGTTGCGCGCCCTGGTCCGCTACGGCGTTGGGATGGACAATGTGGACTGCGAGGAAGCTGCCGCCCTGGGCATCGCCGCGCTGAATGTTCCCGACTACGCGGTGGAAGAGGTCGCGCAGCACGCCGCAAGTATGGTCATCGCCCGGGCGCGGCGATTGGCCGAGTACGACGCTGCGGTCAAGGGGGGAGCCTGGGGCCCGGACATCGTTGCCGCCCCTATCCCTCCCGATGAAGACGCGGTGGGCATCGCGGGTTTCGGCAACATTGGGCGCCGGACAGGACAGATACTGAGCACTGTCGGGTTTCCCGTGTTTGCCTGGGACCCCTATGTCCCTGCCGAGTCCTTCACCGGTGTGCAACGCGCCACGAGCCTCCTGGAGCTTGCGTCTCGGGTTAGACACCTCTCCTTGCACCTTCCTGCAACGGAGGCAACCATCGGCATGGTGAACCGCGCCGTACTCGTCGAGCTAGGTCCGCAGGGACACCTGATAAACACCGGACGCGGTCCGGTCGTCGACGAGGGCGATTTGCTCGCCGTGCTGGACGAGGGAGCAATCGCCTGGGCCTCGCTGGACGTCTGGCCGACTGAGCCGCCGGTGGGAACAACAGCTCGCCTCGTGGCTCATCGGCACGTCACAGCCAGCCCGCATGTGGCCTACTTGAGCACCCAGTCCCAAGGACGACTTCGTCGTTTGGCAGCCAGGCGCCTGAAAACGGCTCTGGAGACTGGTTGTTGATAGGAAGGGGCGCCGCGAGGTCTCGGCGAGGCGCGTCAGGAACCTTCCTCTGTGAGACCCTTTAGTGCCGAGCAAAGTCGTTCCGACCGGCCTGTCGGCGCATCGCGCTAACGCTGCACCCGGGCGCTGCCACCTTTCATCAGGTTCTCCACCTCGGCCTGGCTAGCCATACTGGTGTCTCCAGGGGTAGTCATCGCCAGGGCACCGTGGGCAGCTCCGTACTCGACCGCAAGTGACAGGTCGCCCTTTTCCATCAGGCCGTAGATCAGCCCTGAGGCGAAGCTGTCGCCTCCCCCGACCCGGTCAAACACTTCCAAGCCGGGTCGATGGACAGACTCGGCGAATCCACCGGCGGACCACGCAACCGCGCTCCAGTCGTTCACCGTCGCCGAGCGCACTGCCCTAAGGCTGGTCGCCACAACCTTCAGGTTGGGAAACTCCTTCGTCACCTGTTCGATCATCGCCTTGAACTTGTCGACTTCGACCGAAGCGAAGCTGGGGTCGCCTCCCGGTACCTCGATACCCAGGCAAGCAGTGAAGTCCTCCTCATTGCCGAGCATCACGTCGACCTGGGAGGCCAGAGCTCTGTTCACCTCTCTCGCCCGGTTCTGGCCGCCGAAGTCCTTCCACAAGCTGGGTCGGTAGTTAAGGTCGAACGAGACGACGGTGCCGCGTCTCCTGGCTGCTTGCATTGCCTCGGCGATCACTTCGGGCGTGGTCTCCGACAGGGCGGCGTAGATGCCGCCGGTGTGGAACCAGCGCACCCCCAGCTCGCCGAACAGGTGCTCCCAGTCCACTTCTCCGGGCCGAATCTGACTGGCTGCGCTGTAGGCGCGGTCCGACACGCCGACGGCCCCACGCATCCCAAAACCCCGCTCGGTGAAATTCAAGCCGTTGCGCACCCGACGCCCGATGCCGTCATAGGGGACCCAACGGAGGAAGGAAAGGTCCACACCGCCTTGGAGCATGAGGTCTTCGATAAGGCGCCCGACGTCATTGTCGGCCAAAGCCGTGACCACCGCCGTGCGCAGTCCGAAGCAACGCCGCAATCCTCGGGCGACGTTGTACTCGCCGCCCCCCTCCCAGACGCGAAACTCACGGGTCGTGCGGATGCGGTTGTCCCCGGGGTCGAGGCGGAGCATGATCTCGCCCAGGGAAACCTCGTCGAAACGACACTCCTGAGCCGGTCGTACCTCGACCGGAGCCACCGCCCCGTTCGGCTCGCTCATCGCCCGGCCTCCTTGCTGGCGGGGGCGGCCTGGCAAACGGCCACCGACTGCGAAGCCAATTCCGTTATCTCCGCGAAGCGCTTGGCGGTGATGAGACTGGACGGGGCGATCCAGCTGCCCCCGACGGCCAGCACGGGGGGAAAGGCCAGGTAGTCAGCCAGCTGGGAAAGGCTGATGCCGCCAGTGGGAATGAACCGCATCATCGAAAACGGCGAGGCCAGGGCCTTTAACAGCCCCAGGCCGCCGATGACCTCGGCAGGAAAGACCTTGACCACCTCGATGCCGGCCTCGAGGGCCATCTGCAACTCGGTGGCGGTGGACACGCCCGGGAAGATCGGGATCGAGTTGGCCTTACAAGCCCTCACCACCTCGGCACTGAAGCCCGGCGTGACGATGTACCGGGCGCCCGCTTCCACAGCCCGGTCGACCTGCTCCGGGTTGAGCACGGTACCTGCTCCGAGCAGCATCTCGGAGTCGGCGGCCATTGCCCGTAGGCACCGCTCCGCCGCGGCGGTACGGAAGGTGATCTCGGCGCAAGGCAGACCTCCGGCCTTGAGCGCTTGTGCCAGAGGGTAGGCATTCTCCTCTTCGTTGATGACGATCACCGGCACCAGTCGCATGGTGCCGATCGCATGTGTTATATCAGACATGATGGATCCTCCTTACTGGGAGTGTTGCACCAGACGGGCTGGCGGTTCAAAAGCCGATCGGCCCAGACGACGAATTCGGGTTAGGGGCGCGCCCCCGACTCCGTCGTGCCCGGCCTTTCCCCGCAGCGAGCCCTCCCGGTCGTGAAGCAGTCGCGCTATGGCTTCCACGTTCATCGCACCCTCACTGGCCCGGCGACGCGAACGAGGCAGGTTCCTTCGTCGACCGACGGAAGGCCCGCGCGCGCTCAAACCCGCGCGCACAGCGTCGGCAGGGTGCTCCTCGAAGGCGTGAGCGGCACAAGGCTCACTTACCACCCGGCCAAGAACATGAACAGCTCGCCGTGCGGCAACCTCCCGATGGCGATCTGGAGGCCGTCCGCACCGGACAGGTCTTCTAGGTCGCCGACTCGTAGCAGGTCTGCAACGCGCATATTTGGTTCAACGCTGACGAATCGGCTGATCACTGAATTCGACAGTTTCCTCATTAGTTGTGGTGGGTCATTAGCAAAAGATACATATTCATGTCGGACAGCCGGTGCCGTCGATGATCAACGGTCGGCGAACTCTCCTTGGAGGTGAAATCGTGGACGCATTGTTTGACCTTACTGACCGTGTCGCGGTCGTAACCGGTGCGGGCGGCGGACTTGGAACGGCGATTTGCGAGGGTCTGGCCGCCCACGGTGCCGACGTGGCGCTCGTCGACATCGACGCCGAGACGCTGAAAGCCTCAGCCGCCGGGGTCGAGCAAGCGGGCCGCCGGTCATTGACGCTCGCATGCGACGCTTCGGACGAACAAGCCGTCGAAGACGTTTTCGCGCAGGTGGAGAAGACCTTCGCCAGGCTGGACATCCTCATCAACCTCGCCTACACGCCCACGTTCGGTCGACCCGAGGAACTCTCCCTGGCCGACTGGGACAAGGCGTTGCGCATCAATCTGACGAGCTACTTCCTCTGTTGCCGCCAAGCCGGCAGGCGCATGATCGCCCAGGGCCGCGGCGGGGCGATTATGAACATGTGCTCGATCGCGGGGACCTCTGCGCTTGGCCGCGGTAACTACCCCTACTCCATCAGCAAGGGCGGCGTCGTGATGATGACCAAGGAACTGGCCATCGAATGGGCCAAGCACCAAATCCGAGTCAACGCCATACAGCCCTGCCAGTTCATGACACCCGGCCTGCGCGTCCGGCTGGACAACCCCGAGCTCGGTGCTCAGATCCGGCAAAGGTTCTTGTCCGGGATACCTTTGAACCGCATCGGCGAGCCGGCCGAGATGGTCGGGCCGGTGCTCTTCCTTGTTTCCGACGCCGCCTCAATGGTCACCGGCGCCGTGCTCCCCGTCGACGGCGGCAACCTGGCGCTCAACGCCGGCGGCACGAAGGATTGGGGATAGGCGGACACCTCATCCCGGGTGGCGCCCCGTACCCGCGGAGTCCCTGTGCCGGGTTCTGTCGCGGGCCGGTTGTGACAGCAAGAGGCCCAAGCCAAGGCGCGTGTAAAACGGACCGCCCACGACTTGTTCCTGCAAGGGGTTTGCTCCCAAAGCAGAGGTCAGCCAACCATGGCCTCGACGATTGTTCCTGGCCGCGCGAAGGTCACGGAGCTCTGGAGGTGCCGCGATCAGCCGAAGGCCGTGTCACTCGGCCAACAGAGCCACGAGTGCCTCCACAACTTCAAATGTGGAGGCCGTGCCTCCGAGATCGCGCGTGTGCGGCCCCTGCTTTGCGAGCCTTTGAAGCGCCGCCATGACCATTCCCGCGGCCTCCTGCTCGCCCAGGTGCTCGAGCATCAGCGCGCCTGCCCAGACAGCGGCCATGGGATTCGCGATCCCTTGACCTGCGATGTCAGGCGCGGAGCCGTGGATCGGTTCAAACATGCTGGGGAAGCGGCGTTCCGGATTGAGATTGGCGCCAGCCGGCAAGCCGAGTGAGCCCTGCAACGCGCCTCCGAGATCGGTGAGGATGTCACCGAAGAGATTGCTCCCGACGACTACATCAAGCGAATCGGGGGCGGTGACAAAGCGTGCCGCCAGCGCGTCCACGTGGTACTTCGTCAGCTCCACATCGGGAAATTGGGCTCCGACTTCAGCCACTACCTCGTCCCATAAGACGGCGCTGTACTGCAGCGCGTTGGACTTGGTCGCGCTGGCGAGCTTTTTGCGCCGGCACCTCGCCCGCTCGAAGGCGTAACGCGCCACTCGCTCGACGCCCCTTCGCGTGAAGACCGACGTCTGGATGGCCGATTCGTCGGGACAGCCCTCGTGGAATCGGCCCCCGAGACCCACGTACTCGCCCTCGGTGTTCTCGCGGATACAGACGATGTCGATGTCTGACGGACCACGATCGCGCAGCGGTCCCGCGATGCCCTCGAACAGCTCGATCGGCCGAAGGTTGCCGTACTGGTCGAGCCCGAAACGTATCGGAAGAAGAAGCCCGCGCAGCGAGACATGGTCGGCTACTCCCGGGAACCCGACCGCACCGAGGTACTCGGCCTCGGCATCACGCAGTCGGTCAAGTCCGTCCTCGGGCATCATCTGTCCGTGGGCGAGGTACCACTCGCATGACCACGGGTGCTCGGTCGTCTTGAGGGCGAAGCTCCCGGTCAGCTCGGCTACTCGCTGCAGGACGGTCAACCCGGCGGAGATGACCTCCGTACCGATCCCGTCACCAGGGATCACCGCGATCTGATAGGTCTCCATGTCCGTGTTCGTCTCCTGTCCATCGCTTGCCAGCCTCGCTGCCGCTCCCCGCCCAGGGTCCAAAGATCTCGTGCCGCCTGCAAGGGCGACCACTGCTCTCAGACAAGGAGTCGGATCGGCTGCTCGAGAGCTTCGAGAAAGGCACGCATCCAATGGGCGGCAGTGGCGCCGTCGATAGGACGGTGGTCGACCGAAACGGTGACCCGAATCACCGACCGCGGTCGCACCTTGCCTTTCCTTGTCAAAACGGGCTCCAGACGAATGGCACCGACAGCCAAAATCGACGACTGCGGTGGGTTGATGATGGCGGCGAACTCCTCGGTTCCGTACATACCGAGATTGGTCACCGTGGAGGACCCTCCCTCGAGTTCGTGCTGGTGGAGCCGCCCTTCCCTGGCTCGTTCGGCGAAGTCACGCGTCGCGGCCGCCAGCACGCTTATCGGCATGCGCTCGACGGCGCGGAGCACCGGCGTCACCAATCCAGTCGTCGTGGCCACCGCAGTGGCGATGTCGACGGTCGCCATCTGTCTCACGTAGTCAGCCATCCAGACGACGTTCATCGCCGGCACCGCCACGTGGGCGCATGCCGCGGCCTTGATCACGAAGTCGTTGACCGAGATCTTGACCCCTGACGTCTCGTTGAGTTGGGTGCGCAACTTGAGCAGCCCATCCACTTGTGCAGAGCCGCGCAAGTAGAAGTGAGGAGTCGTCTGTTTGCTCTCTGTCAAACGCAGCGCGATCGCCCGACGAATTCGCGAATGCGGCACGTCGGCGAAACCGGCTAAAGCAAGTGCCGCCGCCGCACCCAGCTCCGGCATCTCTGTCAGCGGTGGCGCGACCGGTCCTGCCGGCTGCGGCGCTTCCGGCAGGACCTCGGAGGCGCCGGCCTTCTTGGCTATGGCCAACTCGACATCACGACGGACGACGCGACCATTGGGTCCCGTACCGGTGATCGACTCGGTGGCGATACCGGCTTCCTGCGCGAGACGCCGGGCGAGAGGACTGGTGAAGATCCGAGTGTTTTGGCCCTCGCTCGAAGCGGCCGCGAAGCGCTCGCCTCCGCCGGCGCTCGAAGCCACGGGATCGCCAGGTGATGTCGGCCCCCCCGGCACTGCAACCGGCGATACCGACGTCGTTTGTGGCGGCCCGAGGACGAGCGTGGCTAAGACAGCGTCTACATCTTGCACAGTCTCGCCAGGCCGCGCGATCAGCGCTATCGGAGCTCCAACCGGTGCCTCTGTGCCCGCAGACACCAGCACCCTGAGCAGGATACCGTCGGTGTCAGCCGTGAAATCGACGACCGCCTTGTCTGTCTCGATGGTAGCGAGGACGTCGCTTGCCGAGTACTGCTGGTCCTCCCCTACCAGCCAGTCGCACAGGGTCGCGCTAGTTGTGCCGGCCGCTACCTCCGGCATGCGAAGCAGCTCAGGCATTGTGCTCCCCCATCATCTCTTCCAGCTTGGCGGCGACTTCCTCGTCACGGGCGACCGCAGCCCGTTCGAGGACCTTGCTGATGCTGGGCGACGCCTCTCCCCCGGTGACGCGCTCTATGGGCGTGTCCAGCCAGTCGAAGAAGCGGCGCTGTATCTCGTCGGCAAGCCATCCGCCATAGGAGGGACCGATCGGCCCCTGTTCGGCGATCAGCACCCTGGAGGTCTTGCGAATGCTGCGCTCGATCGTCTCCCAGTCGATGCTGGCCCGGTCCAGCCAGCGGAGATCGATCACTTCGGCGTCTACCCCGGTGGCCGCCACCGCTTCGAGCGCGTAGCCGGTCATGGCGAGATAAGAGAGCACCGTGACGGCCGAGCCGACTCGGCGCACGGCTGCTCTGCCGACAGGGATGCAGTAGTCCCAGTCATCGGTCGGGCCCTCGCCACTGCCGGCGTAAAGGTCTATGTGTTCCAGCACCAGCACCGGGTCTTTGCAGCGAAGGGCGCTGTTCATCAGCCCGACGTAGTCGAACGGCGTTGAAGGGGCGGCGATACGCCAGCCGGGAGAAGCGGCGAAGACACCTGCGGGATCCATCGAGTGTTGCGAACCGTAGCCTGCGCCCATCGCCACCTTGCTCCTGAGCACGAGGGGAACGTCACCATCGCCGCCGAACATGTGTCGTGCCTTGGCAATCTGGTTGAACAGCTGGTCGGCGGCCACCCATAGAAAGTCGGAGTACATCAACTCCACGACCGGGGTGAAGCGCCCATCGAGAGCGATACCACCCCCGAGCCCGCAGAAGGCGTTCTCGCTGATCGGCGTGCCGAGCACGCGGTCGGGATAAAGGTCCTTCAAACCCCGCGTGGCCCCGTTCGTACCGCCCTTCAGGTGGTGCACGTCCTCGCCCATGACAACGATGCCCTCGTCGGTGGCCATTCGACGTGCCATGACACCGGAGACGGCGTCGATGAATTTCATCCCCGTCAACTTCCCGGCAAAATCGTCGCGGTCTGCAATGGGAGCGGCGTCGAACTCCCGCAGGTCACCGCGAACTCCGATGTTGACGAAGGTCGGGTCGGGCCACTCCGCCGGCTTGATGCGACGTTGCCCGGGTTTGGAACCGGGAACCGGCTCAAACAGCGACGAGCCGATCTCCCTCATAAGGTCCCTGGCCCGCTCGACTGTCCCTTCCAGGGCTTGTTCCGAGAGAATCGAGCGCTGCAGCAGGTGTGACGACACCTGGCCGAGTGGGTCCCGCTCCCGCCACGCCAGCTCCTCCTCCTTCGAGCGGTACCCGAAGGCGCTACCGGGGAAGGGGCCATTCTGGTGGAAGTACCGGTAGACCTCGGCCTCGACGAGTGTTGGCCCTTCACCACTTCGCATCCGCTCAAGGGCCATGTTCATGGCCAGGTAGGTGGCCAGGGCGTTCATACCGTCAACCTGGAAGCTCTCAATCCCAAATCCCGGCCCTCTCGCCGAGAGGCGAGGCTCACCGGTCGCTTCTTCGACGCTCGTGGAGACCGCATAGAAGTTGTTCTCGATAAAAAAACAGATGGGTAGGCGCCAGGCAGCCGCCAGGTTGAACGACTCCAGAGTCGAGCCGATGTTGATGGCTCCGTCACCGAAGTAGGTGACGGCGACTGCGTCGGTGCCGGCACGTCGGTGTGCCCAGGCGGAGCCAGCAGCGAGAGGGACGCCGCCTCCGACCAGGGCGTTGGTGCCCATCGCCCCGGCCTGCTTCCACTGCAAGTGCATCGAGCCGCCGCGACCGTGGCCAAAGCCGCGATCGAGACCGCAGATCTCAGCCATGGTCAGCAACAGCACCGAGTGAACCTCGTCGGAGAAATCGGCCGTCGGGTCGATGCCCTTGGGCTCGATGTAGGCGAGCGACTTGGCCAGGAACTGGTGGTGGCCACGATGTGAGCCGTTGACCGTGTCCCCTTCCTTCAACGCCAGTACCGAACCGACGGCTCCGCCCTCTTGACCGATGCTGGAATGGACCGGCCCGTGCACCAGACCGTCTGCGGCCAGTTCCAGCAGGTACTCCTCGAAGGACCGGATGAGGACCAGTTGGCTCCACATGCTCTTTAGCAACTGGGCGTCTGCGGCGGCCCAGTCCTCTTCGGTGGTCTCCACTCGCTCCCAGGCGACGGCTGGGACCAGAGCTCGACGCTCAGACACGGTTCTACCTCCCTTTCGACAACTGGAATCTGCGACGAATCGGATCCAATTCGTCCAAAAAATGAAAGTTTAGCGCGTCCGAACTGCTAATATCGACTGATATTGGATCCAATATCAGAAGGAGGCGGCATGGCAACAGGTCTGCCCGGGCTGACGGGGGTCGACCACTTCGGCTTCACCGTGCCCGACCTGGACGAGGCGAGGTCGTTCCTGGTCGATGTGCTCGGCTGCGAGCTGATGTACTCGCTGGGCCCCTTCGAGCGCGACGGGGCCTGGATGGCCGAACACCTCAACGTGGACCCGGGGACCCGTATGGAACGGCAGAACTTCTTCCGTTGCGGGGGAAAGGGCGTCTTCGAGGTGTTCGAGTACTCGGCGCCCGACCAACGAAGAGTCGAACCACGCAACAGCGATATCGGCGGTCACCATGTCTCGTTTTACGTGGACGATCTCGATGCTGCCGTCGCGTATCTACGCCAACACGGAGTAACTGTCTTCGGTGAGCCGACCGTGAGCGGCGGGGCGACCGAAGGCCAGCGTTGGGTATATTTCCTCGCCCCCTGGGGAATGCAGTTCGAGCTTGTGTCGTATCCGGGCGGCAAAGCCTTCGAGCGACCGGGCTGGCCGGAGGCTACGAGTTCGCACGGTGGCTAGTCGGGCGACTCTCGACGAGGTAGGCAGGCCCGCCGCAAGCGAGCGCGTGGCCGCGTATTTGCGCGAGGCCATACTGGCCGGCCACATCAAGCCGGGCGAGCGCATCCGCCAGGAAGACATCGCCGACCGGTTGGGTGCCAGCCGCCTGCCGGTGCGAGAAGCGCTGCGCATGCTGGAAGCAGAGGGGCTCACCCAGCTCGAGACGAACAAGGGGGCTCGCGTGCCTCTGCTCGAAGGCCGTGAGGTTGACCTGCTCTATCAGATGCGGGAGCAACTGGAGCCGCTAGCACTTACCGAGAGCATGGCCCGCCTCGGCGAAGCCGAGCTCTCGCGCCTGGGAGAACTGCAGGCCCGCATCGAACAGTGGCCGGGCGTGGCGGAGTTCCTCAACCTCGACCGCGAGTTCCATCTTCTGAGCTACTCGCGTTGCGACATGGAGCCTCTCTTCACGACCGTCACCAGGCTCTGGAACTCCACCCAGTACTACCGGAGGGCTTACATGGTGCTTGCCGGAGCCGGGAGACTCTGGATTGTCAACTCCGAGCACAACCTTCTACTCGATGCCCTGCACCGCGGTGACGCGACCGACGCCTGCCTCTGCCTCCGCGGCCACATCCGGCGCACACGAGTCGAACTGCTGCGCCATCCCGAGATTTTCCAATTCGATGGGTCCTAGCTCGCTAACGCTACGGATCGCTGCGGCGGGCTCCGAGAGCGATAGCAAAACCGCCCACACGAACGTGCACCAGAATCTTGCAATTCGACCTACGGAGGTGGACTCACCAATCATGCCGATTTCAACTATTAACCCCACGACGGGCGAAACTCTTAAGACCTTCGAGCCCTACGACGAAGCCGAGGTTGAGCGCAGGCTTGCCCTCGCAGACAGCGCTTTTCGCTCGTACCGCCTGACCAGCTTCGCCGAGCGCTCCAGGCTCGTTCGGGCGATGGCTGACGTGTTCGAGAGGGAAGGGGCCAGTTTCGCCGAAACCCTGACTTTGGAGATGGGAAAGCCCATCGTCCAGGCACGGGCCGAGGTTGCCAAATGCGTGGGTGTGCTGCGCTACTACGCAGAACACGGGGAGTCGATGCTCGTCGACCAACCTGTCGCGGGCACCGCCGCCAAGAACGGCTCCTACCTCAAGTACCTGCCGATCGGCCCGGTGCTGGCCGTGATGCCCTGGAACTTCCCTCTCTGGCAAGTCATCAGATTCGCCACTCCGGCCTTCATGGCCGGCAATGTCGCTTTGTTGAAGCACGCCTCCAACGTGCCCCAAGCGGCTCTCGGCATCGAAGACGCAGCTCGTCGTGCCGGCTTTCCCGAAGGCGTCTTCCAGACTCTGCTCATCGGTGGCGACCGCGTGCAGGCGGTCCTGGAGGACGACAGGGTGGCCGCGGCCACATTGACAGGTAGCGAAGGTGCGGGGCGTTCGGTCGCGTCCATCGCCGGAAACGCCATCAAAAAGACCGTGCTCGAGCTCGGTGGAGCCGACCCCTTCATCGTCATGCCATCGGCCGATTTGGACCGGGCGATCGAGATCGGCGTCTGGGCGCGCATCCAGAACAATGGTCAGAGCTGCATCGCGGCCAAGCGCTTCATCATCCACGAAGCGATCGCGGATGAATACGAGGAGCGCTACGCAGAGGCGATGTCGAAGCTCGTCGTCGGTGATCCGCTCGACGAGGCAACTCAGGTCGGCCCTCTAGCCACGGCGCAAGGCCGCGACGAGGTGAACGAACAGGTGCAAGACGCCCTGTCCAGGGGGGCCAAGGCCATCTGCGGTGGCGGGACGATGGAGGGACCAGGATGGTTCGTCGAGCCCACGGCGCTTACCGGGCTCACCCCGAACATGCGGGTCTACCGCGAGGAGGTCTTCGGACCCGTCGCTTCGTTCTTCCGCGCCTGCGACATCGACGAGGCGATCGCGCTCGCTAACGACACCAGCTTCGGCCTCAGCTCGTGTGCGTGGACCAATGACGAGGCGGAGAAGAGCCGCTTCGCCCAAGACCTCGAAGCAGGCATGACCTTCATCAACGCCATGACGATCTCTTACTTCGACCTCCCCTTCGGAGGGGTCAAGCGCTCGGGCTATGGACGCGAGCTGTCCGCCATCGGCATCCGCGAGTTCACCAACATAAAGACGGTCTTCAGCGACTGACCGTTGGCTTCGCTCGCACGTGATTCGAAGAAGAGCTCGGGCGGCGCGTGGATTAGGTCGCCACTTTCCGAAGTACTGGGGTCCGGGTGAGCGCTTCGAGCGAGACCAGACAGGCCGTACCGGCCACCGAGACAAGAGGATGATTCTCGGGCTGCTCGTCCGCCGGCGTGAGCTTTGTCATCCGGCCCGGACCCGCGACGGCCGCTTGGACGTAACGTATCGACCGGCAGGGACGGGACATAGGCAAGTGTTCGGACGGCGTTCATGCGACGCGTCGTAAAGCTGCAATCTCGGATGGGAGGCTGGTCATGTCATCTGCAGGTGAACCCACGAGAGCGTCGACCAGGCGTAGCGCAGCATGGTTCGGAGCGGGCGGGAAGGACGGTTTCATCCACCGGTCGTGGGTGCGCGCCGAAGGCTTCACCCCTGAGGTCTTCGACGGGCGCCCCGTCATCGGCATAGCCAACTCCTTTTCGGAGCTCACTCCGTGCAACTCTCATCTTCGCGAGCTCGCTGAGGCAGTGAAACGTGGCGTCTGGCAAGCGGGGGGGTTCCCGCTCGAGTTCCCGACGATGTCACTCGGCGAGACGCTGATCCGACCGACAGCGATGCTCTTCAGGAACCTCATGGCGATGGAGGTCGAGGAGTCGCTACGCGCCAACCCGCTCGACGGGGTGGTGCTCCTTTGCGGGTGTGACAAGACGACCCCAGCGATGCTCATGGCCGCCGCCAGCGTCGACCTGCCTGCGATCGTCGTCACCGGCGGCCCCATGCTGAACGGCCGTTACAAGGGTGGCGATCTCGGTTCGGGCACCGCGGTGTGGCGCCTCTCGGAGGAGTTCCGGGCTGGGCGCTTGAGCGAGGAGGACTTCTCGCTTGCCGAAAGCTGCATGAGCCGCTCGCACGGGCACTGCATGACGATGGGCACGGCGTCGACGATGGCCTGCATGGTGGAGGCCCTCGGCATGAGCCTGCCCGGAAGCGCCGCCGTGCCCGCCGTTGACGCCGGCCGTTTCCGAATTGCCCAGGCCTCAGGACAACGGATCGTCGCCATGGTCGCTGACGAGATCCGGCCGTCGCGGGTCCTCACTCGCGAGGCTTTCGAGAACGCGGTGATCACCAATGCCGCCATCGGTGGATCCACGAACGCCATCATTCATCTCCTCGCTCTCGCCGGCCGATCGGGATGCCACCTCGAGCTGGCTGACTTCGACACCTTGAGTGCCGGAGTCCCGCTCCTAGTCGACCTCCAGCCCTCTGGTCGGCACTTGATGGAGGATTTCGCCGACGCGGGTGGCCTCCCAGTCGTGACAGCCGAGCTTTTGAAGGGCGGCCTGCTCCACGGCGACGCGCCGACTGTCACCGGCGACAGCGTGGCCGAGAACGTCGAAGGGGCTCATTGCTGGCGCCCCGAGGTCATCGGCACCCTCGAAGAACCCCTTCAACCTGCTGGATCTGCGACGGCAGTGCTCATGGGCAACCTGTGCCCGAGAGGGGCTGTGCTCAAGGTCTCGGCCGCTTCGCAACGTCTCTTGTCACATCGGGGACGGGCCCTCGTCTTCGACTCGACCGAGGATTACAACCGAGCCGCCGAGGATCCGGACCTGGACGTCACCCCTGACGACGTGCTTGTGCTCCGCTACGCCGGCCCGAGGGGCTATCCGGGTATGCCGGAAGTTGGCAATCTTGCCCTACCCCGTAAGCTTCTCGCGGCTGGAGTCACCGACATGGTCCGGATCTCGGACGCACGGATGTCCGGGACGGCCTTCGGCACAGTCGTACTTCACGTCGCCCCTGAAGCGGCCGTCGGCGGACCACTTGCCCTCGTCCGCACCGGCGACGAGATCACTCTCGATGTCGCGACACGTACCCTTCGACTAGAGGTCGACGACGAGGAGATCGCTCGTCGTCGAGCCGAGTGGGTCCCTCCGGAACCTGCCGCGACGCGGGGATGGGTGGCGTTGTACATCACCCATGTCCTGCAAGCCGACACCGGCTGCGATCTCGACTTCCTCCTCGGCTCCTCCGGTCACGAGGTTCCAAGGGTGAGTCACTGACGCGGCCGGGCGCCAAGCTCGGTCGTAAGGAGTTAGCTGCCTAGAACCGCCGCGGTGTTCATCGGACACAACGCGGTCCGCAGTTAGAGGCGAAGCCGCCGTTCGCCGATCGCCCAGGAGCGTGAGATTCGCGCAGAGCGATGTTGGTGCGGGGCGTCTGGGGCATGACATCCGACGACATCGCTCGGATCTCCAGGCGATCCCCACCCTTTTCTCATGAGATCTTCAGGGTGCGGGCTTATGGTGTGGCTTGTCGACCGGTGCCCAGGCTTACCCGACCAGCAGGCCAAGACATCGGCTGGTCAGTGAAAACCCGTTGCTTTGTCTCTCTCTAAGCGACTCGACCCGCTACCTCCCGTAACTCCGGGTGGCGGGTCGAGTCGCGTCAGCTCACGTTGAACGTGAGGCCAGGCGATTCGGGGAACGGATTCAGCTTTCGGGACCCGTCTTGGGCCGGCCGGTACTTGGGCGTCGGACCGGGGACAGACCCCGCTCGCACCGTAGGCAATGTCCGTTTCCCTGAACGGTTTTGACCGGGGTGTGCTCCCGGTGGTCGTTTGCTTCCCAGCACTACCGAGTCTTCGACAATACGAACGGCGCCCCGAGGATCAGCGACCCGGTCATCGATCTCAGGTGCCGGGAAACCTCCCTCAGCGCTCATCGCACCGGTGCGGCAAGGCGAAGTAACAGCCACGGCCAAGTGCAGCGCTCGGGGATTGTAGGGTAGCGGACCGAGACGATTAGGGAGGTCCGGACGATGCAACGCACCGTGGAGATCGCGACCGAGGACGGGACCTGCCCAGCGGCACTGAGCGTTCCCGAAGGTGAGGGACCTTGGCCGGCGGTGATCATGTACCCAGACGCTGGCGGGATGCGCCACACCATGCGCGAGCTGGGTGAGCGGCTTTCCGGACTCGGGTACATCGTCCTGGTGCCAGACTTCTACTACCGCAACGGCCCATATGAACCCTTCGACATGCGCACCGCATTCCAGGACAGCGAGTCGAGGGATCGGATTATGACAATGGTACGGAGCTATACCGCCGATGTGGCCGTCCGCGATGCCCTTGCCTTCGTCGACTACCTGGACTCCTTGCCCGAGAAGAATCCGGGCGGCATCGGAACGACCGGCTACTGCATGGGCGGTCGACTCTCGCTCATCGCGGCCGGAGTCCTGGGCGGACGAGTGGCGGCAGCCGCCTCCTTCCACGGCGGGAACCTCGCCAAAGAAGACGACCCCGACAGCCCCCACCACAAAGCGGGCGCCATCGAGGCGACGGTCTACGTGGCCGGAGCTGTGGAGGACCAGTCGTTCACCGACGAGCAGAAGGACCGTCTCGAGAGGGCCCTGACCGAGGCCGGCGTCGCCCACACGATCGAGACATATCCCGCTCACCACGGCTTCGCCGTTCCGGACAACGCCACTTACGACGAAGCTGCCTGCGAGCGCCACTGGCACGCCATGGAGAACCTTTTCAGTTCAGCCCTTCGATCTTGAACTAGTGGTGTTGACCGGGACCGGTAGCGGACGCTCAAAGTCCTCGGGCTCGGCTTTCCGCGCCACGAAAGGCCCAGAAGACGCATTATTCACTGGTCTCCGGGAAGACGGCCCCGGGGTTCGATGTGAGGTTCATTGAGTCACGGCACTTGGGGGAACCCCACCCAACCGATCGTAACGGCTGCTCAGTCTCCACGACTCGGGATCTACGATCACGAGCTGAGCCGCCAGCTTCGATAGATCGGTACAGCGCGCCACCGCCATATGGGCCCAACGGGAGGACGAGTGACCGAGTACACAGAAGACAGCTCGAACTTTGGAGCTGATGGCCACTTTTTCCGCATCATCCGAGAAGGCCTGCAAGGCCTAGCCGATGGCGAGGACTACTTCGATCTGCTAGCTGACGATGTCGTCTTCGAGTACGACATCTCTGTGCCTGGTTATCCGAAGCGGGTGGAAGGGCGACAGAACATCATCGACCTGTACAGCGACTACGACGGCTTTATGACCGTGAACAGCGCTGACGGTCTCCATGTCTATCGAGATCACGCGGCGTCCGTCGTGATGCTTGAGTATGAGGTGCATGGCGAATCAGTGCAGACGGGTCGTCCGTACAACAACCGGTTCGTCTCCGTCGTGACGATCAAAGATGGCAAAGTGACACACTGGCGGGACTACCTGGACCCCGTGGCAGTGTTCGACGCCGCGGGTTGGCCTCCTGGCCAGGACTAGGCAGTGATCGCCGAACCGCAGCTGTCAACAAGGGGCTCATTCCGCACGATCCCACCCATCCGGCGTTAGGTGTCGGTGGGCGCATCGGAATGGCGCCCTCACCGCTTCGCCCACATATCGGTGATCGCGATTCGCCGCCCCACAAGCAGGAATGAGGCAATAACCACGAAGATTCCGATCGACCCACGTTCATCGCCGCGCCGAGCGCGGCGATGACAGAGCCAGAACGGTGAGACTCGCGACTCCGGCGCCTGGGTTCGGTCCCGCGCTTACGGCCGCCGCTTGCGCTCCGGCCTTCCGGAGGATCACCGATCTCTTCTCCAGCCAGCCTCATGCGAGCACCAGAAAGCTGAGCATGACCATGGTCCCGACGAGCTCGGTGGTCATCGGCAGCAACTCTTCGCCCGTGCCGCGAGCACTTCACTCCGTCACCCATGCCTGAGCACCTGGTCGTGAGTTCGCTCGAACATCTCGAGCGGGCGCGGCCATTACCCGGCGTTGTGAGCGGGTCATGGTAAAAGGAGTAAGGCGGCCGGAGGAGGCCGTTTCGAGAAGGAGTCCTGGGATGACGCGGTACCTGATCTCGTTCGACGATGGCGCGATGACCTTCCCCGAGGAGGAGATGCCGGCAGTGGGCGAGGCCGCACATCAGGTGGTCCGGGCGGCACAGGAGGCAGGGGTGTGGGTCTCCGGCGGCGGCGTAGACAGCCAGCGGGCGAGCATCGTGGCTACCGACGGGAAGGTAACCGTCGGCCCGTACCCGGAGACCAAGGCTGTCATCGGCGGGTTCGCGATCGTCGAGGTGCCTTCACGCGAAGAGGCGCTGCAGTGGGCCACCAAGTTCGCCGTCGCCTGCCGCTGCGCTCAGGAGGTCCGGGAGATCATGTTCGATCCGCTCGTCTGATCGCAGGAGACTCGCCTCGGCCAGAGCAATCAGAGCCGGCTCGCAGAACATCACGGGCACGAGGCCACGTCACATCTACCGCTCGGCGTTCGCGATATCTCTGCCGTTCTTGGCGCAGGCCTCAGTCAATCCGGTTCGCGCGAAACGGAGCATGCGGTGTGCCTACTACCCATTGCGTCGCGCAGCAGGCTGCTAATGGCGCACTCTGCGGACGACTGCGACGCCGGCTCCGACTGCAAGCCCAGCGAGCCCCCCGACGACGGTCGAAGGCAAGGCAAGCTCCACTAGGGCAAACGGCGCGGTCGGTGCATACACGATCAACCCGATGGCAAGTCCGGCGACCGCTCCAGCCGCACCCGCACTAGCCGCACCGACGACAGCGAACCGTCCCACAAGCGGCAAGTTTGCGAGCTTAATTCGGAGGGCGCCCACGGCTTCATCTTCGCACGAGGTTCGTTTGACGCAGCAGCAGGCGTGAAGAACAAGGAGTAAAGACTAACCGATCTGTGTGCTGCCACCGCGTCGGCGGCGGTCGTCTCCCACCCGCCGGAACGACGGCTAGGCATAGGACTCTCCGATTCGAGAACGCGGGTCAACACATCGCTGGCGATTAAGGATATTCAGGTGCCACCTTATGGGTGGTTCACGCGCTTTCGGTAAACGCCAAGCGAAACACTGGGTGGTTGGGCGCGATGCTAAGGAGGTCGGCATCCGAGGCATCGGCACCGACCCCGCCGAAGAAAACACCTACCTCCGCTTTCCAGCGCTTAAGGTAGGCACGGAGGACCTCGAGCTTCTGCGCGTCGGCCAACTCCGTCGCCTGGAACAACTGTTTATGTCGTCCCACCCGTAACTCGCCGTTACCGGCGACGCGCAGGTTGCGAACCCACTGCGTGTCGCCGCGAGGGGCCACCAGGTAGTGCTCCCCGGCGAAGCTGAGCAGGTTGACCGGCGTTGACCTCCACTCCCCGCTCTTGCGCCCGCGAACCCGTAGTTCGCGTGACCCCCACACACTCATACCCGCTCGGGTAAGCACCGCCACCGCACGGTTGAAGACGTTCCGGGTGAACCACCCGGGTTCTACGTATCTGCGAGGGCGCTGTGCGTCGGCCACCGCTCAATCTTCGCCGCGAGCGTGTCGACTTGTCGACTGACCCGATCGCAGGCTATGCACCCTCATCTCCGAAGTGCCGCTCCAGGGCCGGCGCGAAACAGAACGTCGTCCCGAACACCGACAAGCCTCCGTACCGCTGCCGCGCCCGACCAGGCCGCTGCTGGCGCCGTCGGGCGATCCGCACCGAGCGCCTACTTGGCGTGCGCAGCCTCCTGTACGCCGAGCGTCATTATGCGCCACCGAGCTGACGTTCGAGGGTGCCAGGCCTCATGTGATACTCGGAACGTGATCGAGGAGCACTCAGGACCTACCATCCGGCAAGCACGTCCTGAGGAGTACTCTGGGCTGCGCAGGATCGAGTTCGAGGCGGACCGACTGTTTGCTTCGGTAGGGATCGGACCTTTCAACAACGACGACGCCGAGGACCACTTCGGCCAGGCGGTGCTCGTGCTCGTCGTCGCCGACCCACCAGTGGGATTCGTGTGTGTCGAGCTGGTGGACGGGAACCCCCACATCTGGCAGCTCGCCGTACATCCGGACCACGGTCGCCAAGGTCTCGGGCGCGCTCTCGTGCAAGCCACCTGCGAATGGGCAAGATCAGGCCGGTTCGACGCGATCACGCTGACCACGTATCGGGATGTTCCCTGGAATGGACCGTTCTACGAGTCGCTCGGCTTCGTCACGCCGGACGCCCTCACCCCTGGGCTACAGGCAATCCGTGAGCATGAGCGCGCCGTCGGTGACGACGACTTCGGCCCTCGGGTGGTGATGCGGCTCGCTCTTTGAATTGAGCCCTACCACTTGTCTCCGTCCACCTGTGATGCGCGTGCAGGTGTGAAACAGAACGCAGGTGCGCAATCCCGCGCAGCGGTACCGCAGATCGACGCCCCTTTGTTCGTCCCTGGTCCGAACCGAGCCGATTACGAGCGGCATCACCTCGATGACTGGCCGAGGGGTGGACACTAGATGGATCGTTCAGTAGCTAGAGCGGGGCGGGTGGCTCGGAGATCAGCCTGCCTCGTCGACAAGCTGATCGGATGTCATTAGGTTGAGAATATGGGCTTGGAGTGGGAACAGACGATCATCGACGCACGAGATCCGGCGGCTCTGGGACGTTGGTGGCAAGAGGCACTCGGGTGGATTGTCGTGAATGACGATCCGGAAGAGTTTGAGATTCGACCAGCAGCAGACCGACTCCCTGGGTTGCTCTTTGTCGCCGTTCCTGAACACAAGACGGTTAAGAACCGACTCCACCTCGACTTCCGACCTGACGATAGGGACAGGGAGGTTGAGCGGATGCTCGGACTTGGAGCTGCCAGGGCGGATGTAGGTCAGGGCGAGGAGTCATGGGTTGTGTTGGCTGATCCAGAGGGCAACGAATTCTGCATACTCAGCTCCCGGCGTCGGAGCTGACAGTGCATAGAGCCTGATCTACATCGGCGCGACGACGAATCCCACTAGGGATGTGGGTCGCTTCGACCCGAGATGCTGGGTTGACCGGCGAGTCCAGGTCGGTCAACGGCGACCCCAGGACCAGCACGACGTCATCCTCCAGGCTGATGCGCTCGGGGGGCGCATTCGCTACGGTCCAATCAGTGCCTGGTGATCCCTCGTTCGGTAGCCCGCCCAAGCCGACGGTGGTGGCCTTCGGCGAACGCCACTGGCTCGCCGTCGTCGTCCTCGCCGCCCTTGTTGGCCTGACCACGATCTTCCTCGCGCTGGAGCCGCACCCCGGGGAGGGAGGGGCGCGGTTGACGCTCGCCTTGGTGGCCTGCGGTCCCATGCTTCTCTGCGCCGGTGGAGCCTCCCGACTGCGAGGCCTTTCGTCTCCAGCTCCTTGTAGGCCTTGAGCACGGGGTTCGGTTTGATCGCCAGCTCCGCAACCACGTCGCGGACCTTCGGCTGGTCGCCGAGCACGAGGTATCCGAGCCGCAGGCATGCTCGACCTGAACGAGCTGCGGGTAGGTCGCCACGCTGGAGCCGAGATCGAGGCGGAACTCTATTGGTGAAACTCGCGGTGGCGTTCCGGCCTCGCTGTTCTCTTATCTGGTGTTTAGGACACTGCTACAGCAGCACGAGTCGCTGTCAACCCCGCCTCGGCGATCCGGACGCGACCAGCCGTGCTCTGTTCTTCTGCCGCCGATCGGTGTAAGACAGAATTGTGAACCACGACCCTGAAAGATCGGATGCTCTCGCGGCAACCAGGGGCGGAGACACCTCGCTGGGCATGGAGGACGGAGTTGGAGCGACCATCCAATTGTGGCGAGCCCCGAATCGAATTTGGCCCGCGTTTCCGACCCTGGTTGTGCTCCGGGCCGCATCCCGGCTCGGCCGCGGCCAGGCCCAACGCCGGAGCCCTGCAATCGGTGAGGGTGGTGTTGTCAACGTCTTCCTCGACGGCTCGAAGGTAGGCGCCATCTCGCCCAAGGAGATGAAGGTGTACCAGGTCTCGCCAGGGGAACATTCTTTGGATCTGCACTTCCTGGGGGGCTTGCGGCGATCGAGGAAACTCCATGTCCCTCTGGCCGAGGGCGAGGAGAAGCAGTTTGTCTGTTTGCTGAATGCGTTCGGGTGGCCCTCCATCCGGCCCGCCACTCCCAACGATGTCGCTGCAATGCAACGCCTGCACTCTGCAACTGTTGACGGCTCGGAGCCCGCCTGAGGCGATTCCCACATAGCGCCTAATTGTCTGCGGGTTTCGCTCTGCACGGGAACTCTGGCGTCAGGGAGGTCGAGGTCGTCCCGTTTCCGAGTTCAGCTTGCCCCCGGAGAGCAGGGCGCAGGTGTCGTTATAGCCGGTGGCGATCTGGCTCACACCCGTGAGGGCCCCGCTTCCCCGTCGAGACGATTGTGGTCGCGGGTCCATCCCGCTGGCGCAGTGTCCCAGTCTCCAATGAGGTTGGGACTTTCGGCACTATTGCGGAACTTAGGCGACTCGTAGCATGCAGGAAGTGCAGGATATGCAGGCAGTGAATATGCGTGACATGCAGATGGGCAGTCAGAATATGCATGAGGCGCAGCGCTTTTTCCGCGCCGAGCAGGTCTCAGAGATGCTCGGGATCGATCGGTCCACCGTCTACCGGATGGCCGAGAACGGGCGGTTGCCCGCAATGAAGGTCGGACGTCAGTGGAGGTTTCCGGCGGAGCACATCGCCGCGATGCTCGGGTCGCCCGGCGGCGATCTCGCGGCGGTCTCAGCACCGAGCAGACGAACTCTTCTACGAACTGTCGGGGTCGCGCTGCCGCTCATCGAGCTCGCCGCAGAGCTACTCGGCGTCATGATGGTCCTTACGGACATGGCCGGTGAACCGGTCACCGAAATCATCAATCCATGTCCCTGGTTCAGCGAGCATTCGGACGACCCAAGCTTGATGGCGAAGTGTCTGGCCGACTGGAAGCAGCTCGCCGAAGACCCGGACTTCGAGATTCGGTTCCGCACGGGACCGCTTGATTTCGACTGCGCGCGGGCTTTTGTCCGCATCGGTTCTCGGCTTGTCGGCATGTTGGTCGCCGGCGGCCTCGCCGCTACCGACGACGACGACCGGGCTCTATATCGGCTGGGCGATGAGGGGCAGGCCCGGGTGCTGGCCTCGCTTCCCACGATCGCCGCGAAGCTGTCGCGCATCTCCGCGGGCATGTCGTCCGAACTCGACACGAGGAGCAACCTATGAACCGATTGTTGATTCTCGGGGGCGGCACGGCAGGGACGATCGCCGCCAACCGGCTGCGAAAGCGGCTCGACCCCGCGACCTGGAAGATCAGCGTGGTGGACCAAAACGACACGCATTACTACCAGCCAGGACACCTGTTCGTCCCCTTCGGTATTTACCAACCACGCGATCTGGTCAAGTCCCGCAGGAGGTTCATCCCAGACGGAGTCGACCTGATCATCGGCGAGATCGACTCTGTCGTTGCGGACGAGAACCGTGTGCTGCTCACTGATGGGCGCGAACTCCGTTACGACTACCTGGTTGTCGCGACCGGCACTTCCCCGCGTCCTGACCAGACACGCGGTATGGGTGACGGCGAGTGGGGCAAGAGCGTGCACGAGTTCTACACCCTCGAGGGAGCGACGGCGCTGGCGGAGAAGCTCGCCGACTGGGACGGAGGGCGCCTCGTGGTGCACATCGTCGACATGCCGATCAAGTGCCCGGTTGCGCCCTTGGAGTTCATTTTCCTCGCCGACGCTTTCTTCTCCGAGCGCGACATGCGCGACAGGGTCGAGATGGTCTTCGCGACTCCGCTCGAAGGAGCCTTCACCAAACCGATCGCCTCGAAGTACCTCGGTCAGATGCTCGAGGAGCGCAAGGTCTCCATCGAGGGTGACTTCATGGTGGAGCGGGTAGACCCGGATACGAAGACCCTCGTCTCCTACGACGAGCGCGAGATTCCCTTCGACCTCTTGGTCACGGTCCCGCTCAACATGGGCGCGGACTACGTCGCACGCTCAGGGCTAGGCGACGACCTCAACTACGTCCCGGTCGACAAGCAGACCTTGCTCTCAAAGGCCCACGAGAACATCTTCGCCATCGGAGACGCCTCCGACATCCCGACTTCGAAGGCGGGCTCGGTAGCGCACTTCTCGATCGAGATGTTCGAGGACAACTTCATGAGCCATCTGCACGGCAGGCCGATGACGAAGTTGTTCGACGGCCACGCCAACTGCTTCATCGAGACGGGGCACGGCAAGGGGCTGTTGATCGACTTCAACTACGAGACCGAGCCGCTCCCAGGCAAATACCCGCTGCCCGGCCTCGGGCCGTTCAGCCTGCTTCGCGAGTCGGAGACCAATCACTGGGGGAAGATGATGTTCCGCTGGGTGTACTGGAATCTGCTGCTGCCGGGCAAGGAGATGCCGCTCGAACCGCTCATGTCGATGGCCGGTAAAGAGGTCGAGGAGCCATAGATGAGCACCGCGACAACCAAGTCGTCGGTGGACGAGCGGCTGGACGGACTGGCCGACCAGCTCGCGGAGATCAGGGGCGAATTGCGCCGCCAGCGCGAAGACCGAGAGCGCTGGCAAGAGCTCGCCGATGACCTGGCGCCAATCGCCGAAGAGGCGGTGTCCATGGCGACAAGGCATCTCGACGCCGATCACTGTGACTTCGGGCAAGTCGCCAGCCTTGCCCATGCCCTCGTCCGCGACGCAGCCACGCTCGAGGCGTGGATTGGTCCGCTGCGAATACTGTCTGCCCTCGCCGACGAACTTGGCCCGCTCGCCACGCCCGCAACTGCAAGCCTAA
Source organism: uncultured Acidimicrobiaceae bacterium (assembly GCA_963779425.1). Lineage (GTDB taxonomy): Bacteria > Actinomycetota > Acidimicrobiia > Acidimicrobiales > Bog-793 > Fen-455. Next base: position 324,166 of record CAVZYD010000007.1, on the reverse strand, counting down.
ACGCAAGGCTGCAGCAGCTCGACGAGCGAGGCTACTTCTCCTTTGCTCGAGATGCAGCTGGTGTCGTCGACACAGTCGTCACCTCGTTCAACGACGAAGACGTCAAGCTCCTCGGAGACAACATCGTCCTCATCCTGCGAACGGTCAAGCAGATGACTCAGCCTGAGGTCATGAGCCTCCTGGGCCGCACTGCCGTCACGCTCCAGGAGGTGGAGTCTGGGGATACCGCCAAGACGCCGTCCACCTTCGCGCTCTTGAGGCAGATGCGCGATCCCGAAGTCCGCCGTGGACTTGTACGAGTCCTCGCCACGCTCCGCACCATCGGCGCCGAGCACGGCCCAGCAACCACCGTGCACACAGGAGGTAACTAACAATGCCATTGGCCACCATCAACGGCCGCGAAGTCCACGTCAATGACGAGGGATTCCTCACCGAGTACGGGGAGTGGGACGAGGACCTCGCCAAGGTCCTCGCCGCGCAGATCGGCGTTGACCTTACTGACGCCCACTGGATGGCGATCCGCTTCCTACGCGAGGACTACAAGGAGCGCGGCGAGACGGCCACCATCCGCCGCATTACGACCCTCGGTGGGATCCCGACCAAAGAACTGTTCGAGCTGTTCCCGAAGAAGCCAGCCAAGAAGATGGCCTACATCGCGGGGCTGCCCAAGCCTCGAGGCTGCGTATGACCACCCTGAACGGAGAAACCACCATGAGCACCGAAACCGTATCTGCGCCAGTCCCGAACTTCGACGACAGCGGTACCGAGCGAAAGCTCGCCATCATTTGCTCCAAGGGCAACCTGGACATGGCCTACCCGGGCCTCGTACTCGCCAATGCCGCTCTCGGAGAGGGCGTCGAAGTGCACCTGTTCTTCACCTTCTGGGGCTTCGACATGATCACGAAGAAGCGGATGGGCAACCTCAAGTTCACCCCGCTCGGGAACACCGCAACCCACATGCCCCAAGGGCTCGGTGGCGTGCCTGGGATGACCGCAATGGCCACCTCCATGATGAAGAAGCAGATCTCAGAGGTTGGTGTACCGGAGGTTCCCGAGTTCCTCGAACAGATCGTGGCCTCAGGCGGGCACCTATGGGCCTGTCAGATGTCGGCCGACATGATGCACCTGGACGAGAACGACCTTTACGAGGCTGTCGAGGGCATCATTAACGCCTCCGACTTCATCGAGAAGACGGAGGGCGCGCAGCTCTTGTTCATCTAGAAGGACACCTGTTCTTCCGAACCAACCCGCGACACTGCCAATGTCCCCAAGACCGAGGTACGTCGGCGACCCCCCAATGCAGTACCAAGGAGAATGTAATGAACCGCAAGGTGCTCTGGCCGGTCCTTGTCATCGGCGTGCTATTGATCGTGGCGCCTTTCGCCATTTCGCTACCCAGCAAGGCAAGCGCAGGCCAGACGATGCTGAATGAATTCCACCCGATCATGCAGCCCGCCAACGTGAACACGACCGTCAAGTACTACTACCAGACCTTCGTGCCCCTGCGTGCAGTCGCCAACGGCGGTGTCGCAGCCGCAGGAGAAACACCCCAGCTCATTGCGGGACTCGCGACGCAGCTCCACATGACCCCAGCCCAGGTGCAGCAGTTCCTGGGATCGGACTTTCCGGCGATGGCCAAGCTCCTCGGGAGCTTCCCGCAATTGGTGCCGATCTTCACCGACGTGCCTCCAGGGCTCGATCACTACAAGCCACTCGTGACAACCATGCAGGAAAACGTGCACAACTACGCGCAGATCGACAGTCTGCCGAACTTCAACTTGTTCACGTGGTTCTTCGTGGTCCCCGGCATCCTGCTCGTGCTTCTAGCGGCCTACGGTCTCGGCGTCTTCGGGGTGTTCCACCGCCGCGCCACCTTTTAGACATGCAGAGGGTGATCCTGTCCAAGAGCCGCCCGGAGAATAATCAAGCCTCCTGCCAAGAAAGGCCCATATATGCCCGAGAACATTGCGGGCTCTGGTGGCCACCCACATGGTCCTTTTGGGCTGCCGGGCAACATGGCCACGCGCACCCGGTATCGAAACCGGACCGGAACGGGTGCATAACGACGTTCTGGGACACGGTTCGATGAGCGCCCCTCGCGCCCTGCCGAATCGGTCGCGCGAAGCAGCCGTTGCCTCGTGGTGGGACTCCCCATCTGTGCGCGCGTTCGGGCGCGACCCATCGTTGGTTACTGGAGAGCCGGCGAAAATCCAACCCTGCCGCGTGACACACCGTGTCTTAGGATGGAATGGCCAGGAGTGAGGCAGCCAGGGGCGGTCCGACGGCGAGGTGGTGACGATGGCGTCAGACAGATCGAGCGCAACGTTCGCGGGAGTCCTATTCATAACGGCGACCGTTGCCAGTCTGTTGAGTACCAGCTTCTTGAACCCGGTCCTCAACAGCCCCGATTACCTTCTCAAGGTCTTTGCGAACCAAGACCGGGTAATTGTAGGAGCGTTCTTTCAGTTGGTAGCCGCTTTTGCGAGTGCCGGCATTGCTGTTTCGCTGTATCCAGTTCTGAGAAGACACGACGAAGGTTTCGCTCTTGGCTCGGTCGGTTTCCGGATTATTGAGGGTGTCTTCTACGCAGTTGTCGCGGTCGACGCACTCCTGTTTTTGACCCTAAGCCGGGAGTTTGTCGCGGCTGGAGCGCCATCTCGGTCGTATTTTCAGAGTTCTGGTGGATTACTGCTGGCGCTTCGCGATCGAGCGAGCCTCGCAGGGGTATTCGCTTTCTACGTCGGTGCCCTCATGTACTACACAGTGTTCTATCGATCGCACCTCATTCCTCGGTGGTTATCAGTCTGGGGTGCCGGTGGCGTCGCCTTCGGCATGCTTGCGGGCCTGCTGGTGTTGTTCCTCGTCGCCGGATACATGTCCACGACCCAAGTGATCTTGAATCTTCCGATAGCCGTGCAGGAGATGGTCCTGGCCGTTTGGCTGATCATCAAGGGATTCAATCGGTCGGCAATCAGCTACCCCTCGCTCAAGCCGGCCGGCAGTGAGGCCGATGCCGAGCAGACTTAGCGCTTACGTGCCAGTGAGTCGATTGCCTAGTTGACTGAGGCGCGACGAGCTAGTGGTCCGAATACTTCTGGGTCGAACGGTCGATGACCCGCGACACGACTATAAGCAAAAGGACGAGCAGCAAGGCGGCGTCGTTGGCAAGGATGTCGACGCTCGAGGACGGGTCATCCCAGAAGGGCGGCGTAGGAGAGATAGCCGAGGGGCGAGTTGTGCAAACTGAAGGTCGGCAAGGCGTTCGACGAGCCGGCAGTGTACAGAAGCGGGGCGGTCTCACCTACCGAGATCGCGAGCGCGATCACGAGCCCGTTGGCGATGCTAGGCAAGGCGGCTCAGAGCACAATTGGACTTCGTGACCCCGCGGTTAGCTCCGGGCACGCGCGGTCACCTCTCCGGCAATGAGCAAGGCGCGGCCGCGGGTCGCACCGGCTTTTCTCTGCTTCTCCTGGATCTTGAAGTGTTTACGCGAATGTCTTTAGGTGATAAAGCGGTGGATTGCCTCGTTGGCGTGGTCCTGAAACGACGGGTTGGCCAGATCGGGGAAGATGTCCGCTTGGTTGACCAAGGGACCCTTAAGCGTGTCGGCCGCGCTGGCGTAGAACACGCCACTCGAAAGGGTTAAGTCGGTGACGCCGTCAACCAGTCGCTTCGCGCCCACGTCAAGTTCGTGGGATATACCGAGGTGAGGCATGACGTACTTGGCCCGCTATACGTAGTGGTAGCGCAAGGCCGTCGGGGGCTTGGGTGCCGGTGGTGTTTCCCGGGGCTCACGGTAATAAGTCGTCGGTCAGGGTATTGGCGGGCCAAGTACGACATCCACAGGGCCCCTATGTACTTGACCTGACTGAAGGCTAGGTTGGGTTCAAATTTTTTGCCGTCGAAGTAGCTGCCGTCGATGACGGTGGCGAGTTCATCGGCAGAGGTTCAGGCGAAGGATGGCCGTTTCATCCGCAACAATGCTGTGAAAAATCCAGACTTCGGAATTCCTCTGGCAGCCTCGCTTCCGGCGAAGACCGCCACCTCGCCAAGTCGGCCCTCGGTCAGGAGCCCTTCGAGGAGAACGACGTGACCAAGAACGTTCGTTGCGAACAGGGTGGTGACACCGTCAGCCGTCAAGTTCATCAACTTCTTGTCGCCGATTACACCGGCGTTCATGACCACCGCGTCGATGGATCCATCGATGGCCGCAATGCCGGCGCGGACCGACCCCAGATAGGCAACGTCCATGAGAATGATGTCAAAGATGTGCCGGCCGGTCACGGCTTCGAGTTCGGCCTTTGCCGTTGTCGCCCGATCTCGGTTCCGGCACGCCAGGTAGATCCGCGCCATCTCGGGACGTAATGCCAATTGCCGGGCCACATCCTTGCCGATCCCGGCGTTGGCGCCCGTGATGAGCACCGTCTCTCCTGGGAGTGCGCTCATTGGGATTCCCTCTCACCTTCTGTGGGCCTAGGGAGGCCGTCGAGCAAGCTGAAACGGGCATCCATGGCGACGCTTCGGACATCGATCAGCTGCTGATATTCAGGCGAGTTGTACCAGTTGAGGGCCGCCTCATGGTCGGGAAACCGCATGAGTGCCCCTGAAGTGAGCGAGCCATCGCCGTGCAGGATCTCCCAGTTGCTGTTGGCGAGAACCTCTCCCCCGCGCTCCTTTGCCGTCTTCCCAGCGTTGGCGCTGTATTCGTCACGGTAAACATCCGGGTCCTTGACTGTGAATTCGACAACTACGTATGCGCTCATGTGGATACTCCTCAGTTGTTAGTTGTGATCTGTGTTCTAGGTCTTCACTCTTAAACGTCACCGCCGACAGGCGCTACGTCGCGACCCGGCCTCCATCGACCGCAAGAGTGACGCCGTGGACGAAGCTGGCATCATCACTTGCGAGGAAGACGATCGCCGCAGCAAGTTCCTCGGGCTGAGCTACGCGACCTGCTGGTGCTTGTGCTGCGAGCTGATTCACAATCTCGTCGGGGATACCCTCCATCATCGATGTGCGCGTCGGACCGGGAGCAACGGCGTTGACCCGAACACCACGAGCGCCGTATTCGGCGGCCCAGGCCTTCGTCAATAGTTCGAGAGCCGCTCGGCTGGCGCCATACATAGCCATGCCGGCCTGTCCGAAGCTCGCGACCATCGTGGAGACGTTGACGATCGAACCCCATCCGCGTTCGGCCATGGCTGGGGCCAGTGACGCGACGAGGAAGAACGGAACCTTGACGTTCAGGGCAAAGGTCTCGTCGAACTCTGCTTCGGTGGCTGCGTTGCTTGGCCCGAGCAAGGCGACGCCAGCGTTGTTGATGAGGATGTCGACGTGACCGTCACCTTCCTCAGTGGCCCACTCGACTAGGTCCTGGGCCGATTTCAGATCGCTCAACGTAGTGAGCCGGAACGTTGCGCTGCCTCCGTTGCCCTCGATCTCGGCGACCACGTCTTTGGCCCGTTGTTCGTTGCGTCCCACTACTAGTACGTGAGCGCCGCGGGCGGCCAAGGCGATGGCCGTAGCCTTGCCGATCCCGCTCGTCGAGCCTGTTACCAGAGCTGTCTTGCCCTTTAGGTCAGTCATGCGATGTGTCGTCCTCTCTAGTAAAACTGGGTTGTGCAACTCAGTCTGACAGGGCTAGACTGGGCTGTCAAACCCAAAATCCTGCTAACATTCGGTGCATGGTCAGCGAGACGAGTGACCGGCCGAGGCTCACCCCCAAGGGAGCGCGCACCCGGGCACGAATAGTGGAGAAGGCCGCCGCCTTGATCCACGAGCGCGGGGTCGCGGCGACCACCTTGGAAGACGTCAAGGTGGCAGCGGAAGTCAGCGGCTCGCAGCTGTACCACTACTTCCCCGACAAGAACGAACTCGTGCAGGCGGTCATCGACTACCAAGCCGACACCATCGTCAATCGCCAGCGGCACGCGCTCGGCAGCGCGGACGGAGTCGAAGCCTGGCGGAACATGGTGATGACCGCAGCGAAGCGCACCAAAGCAAAGGGGGGTTGCCAACTTGGCTCGCTCGTTGGTCAACTCGCCGAGAGCGACCCCGAGGCCCGAGCGCTCATCGCGGCAGGGTTCGATCAGTGGGCAGCCGCCATCAGCGATGGACTGCGATCTCTACATACCGACGGGAAGCTCCCGTCCGACATCGACCCGGACGACCTCGCCACTACTCTGCTCGCCACGCTCCAAGGAGGGCTACTCCTCGCCCAGGTGCAACGGAGTACCCGCCCGTTCGAAACTGCGGTCAATACCCTCCTCGCCCTTGCCATCGGCAGATGAGCCCACGCCGGATTCATTCACAGCCATCGCCGAGGAGTTCCAAAGGAGTCCAGTTTCTGACCCCGCCAATAGGTCGCGGCCCAGAACTTCGTTGCTACTTCCGCGATCCAGACGGTCACCTAATCGAGGTCGGCCAAGCGAACCACGACTTATTCGCACCCGCCCTGGCGGAGTCGCCACACCCGCACACTCAGTGACCAGGGCTTTTCGGTCGGTGGAGGTGATGAGACTATTCGAACCCCTCCTGGTCCGCTGAACTGGGGGAATGATGCCTGAGTTTGATCGGCGGAGCAAGTCGAGCCCTGGTTGGCGCGGCACAAGGTCAGCGCCCGAAGTGATGGGACTATGTTCGAACCCCGCCGCAAGAATCAGTGGCTTAGATGCGTTTCATCGGGTCGTTCAACCGCCGGCCCAGCATCGGCTGTGCTGCACGCAAGCCGGGCTCAGCGGGTCTGGAGGCGAGCCTGGCGGGGGACGTCCCCGAACTTGCCGGAGTGGAAGTCGCGGAACGCCTGCTCGATCTCGGCCTGGCTATTCATGACAAAGGGCCCGCCCATCGCGACAGGTTGGCGGATCGGCTGGCCGCTGTAGGCCATGACGACGCTCGGTTCGTCCCCGTCACCCGTGGCCAAGGTAATAGCCGAGACCGCGGCCCGCGGCAACGGGTCGGACCAGGCGATCTGCCCACCCCGGAGGTCGCGGCCGTCGATCGTCACTTCGCCGGACAGGACGTAGAAGAAGGCACGGTCGGCTGCGGGCACCACGTGCTCGAGTCTGGCGTTCGGCTCCAGGGTGATCAGTATCCCGGAGATCGGCCAGTTGTTCAGCGCTGGTCCGGAGATGTCATCGACGTGGCCCGAAATCAAGTCGAGGTGAGTGCCTTTACGCTCGATGATGGGACGCGCGGGAGCCCGGAGGTCCTGGTAGCGGGTTTCGACCATCCTCTGCTCGCCTGGCAGGTTCACCCACAGCTGCAGGATATGGGCACGCTCGTTGCGGAAGGCCAACTCCCGATGGATGATTCCGCGTCCCGCGGTCATCCACTGGACGTCGCCAGCGACCAAGGTGCCGGCGTTGCCAAGGTTGTCGCCGTGCTCCAGCACGCCGTCGAGGACGAGCGTGACCGTCTCAAGACCACGATGCGGGTGCCACTCAAAGCCCGACGTGGAGAACCAGTCCTCGGCGAGCAGCAGGAAAGGGTCCGTCAGCGCCGGATTCATCGGCAAGATGATCGCGTTGCGGTCGTCGACCTGTGAGTCGGCACCGAGGTGGATCTTGTCCTCGACCCGGACGATCGTCCGTCGGGTTGTGTTATAGGTGGTCTGCATGGCAACCTCCGGTCTGCTGACCAATCATCTGAATCTTCCATGTGACTGAACGCGCCGACGCGTCCTGAAACGAGTTAGCCCGATGCGCGCTGCCGGTCCCACTCGCCGTTTTGGCCGAATGTCGAGCTCGCAATGAGACCCGGGCCCTGTCGCGCGAGGCCAGCGCCGCTGCGGGAAAGTCGCTGCCGTCACTGCTCATGCTCCACCGCTCCCGTGCTGACCAGGGTCGGCGTGCCCGGCAGGATGTCGCAAGCAAACTGGTTTAGGAGCTGCACCAAGTCCGGGAACTGCTCAGGTGACCACCCCTCCAAGAGTCTCTCGAGTTGGTTCCGTACCGCGTCGATCAGCTCGTCGGCGACCACGGTGCCACTCGAGCTGAGCGTAGGAGAAGGGAGAACGTCATTAGCCGCCTCAGCGCCAGCGGCACCATCGGCGACAACGAGATCACTTGCGGTACCTGCGACGAGAAGGCCACGTTCGATGAGGTCGGCGACTGCGCCGTCGAGCGCGGCCTGGGGAATCTTGTCTGCGGTGGCCAGAGTCGAGAGGTCCACTTGCGGGTCTCGGCGCAACCGCACCAGCACCCAGCAGTCGGCGAGAGGCAGGTCCGTGCCCGCCTCCGCAGGCACTTGCTCTAGCCACTGGCGCATCTGCTGACCGCCGACAAGGACACCAAGTGCCCGGCAGATCTCCGACCATGAGTCGCTGGATCGAGGTACTCCGAACGCACTCCCGAGATCCTGGGTGGTCACCGTGTCGCGCATCGGGAGTTCCTTGATGAACCACGAAGAGACAAAGGCGATGATTGACACGAACCCAGCGACCTTGAACGCCATGTCCAGGGAGCCGGCGAACGCAGCCAGGTAAGCGGCGTGGATGTAGGGCGGGAGCTGGGCCAGGGATGCCGCGCTCAGGTGCGACGTGTTCAGTTGGGATGCCGAGGCATGGGGGAACGCGGAGCGGAGCCGGCTGGCCAGTTGGGTGGCAAAGATAGTGCCGACCACGGCCGTGCCCACTGAGCTGCCGATGTTGCGGAAGAGTGTGTTGCCCGAGGTGGCCACGCCGAGGTCCTCGTAACCCACGGCATTCTGCACCGCTACCACCAGGACCTGCATGACCAGGCCAATCCCGAAGCCGGTCACGAACATGTAGCCGGCGGCCTCCAGGGTGGAGGTCTCAGGTGACAGACCAGACAGCAAGAAGAGCCCGACGGTGATGATCGCGGTACCGACGATGGGGAACACCCTGTACTTGCCGGTGTGCGAGACGATTTGGCCACCCGCGATGGACGTGATCAGGAGCCCAGCCATGAGCGGGAGCAGGTCCAGCCCGGACTCGGTGGGCGAGGCTCCCCTTACCACCTGGAAGTAGAGCGGGAGGAAGGTGATCGTCCCGAACATGGCGAACCCGAGGAACAAGGCGACGATTCCCGCGCTGACAAAGACCTGGTTCTTGAAGAGACCGAGCGGGAGCACCGGCTCGGCGGCCCCGTGCTCGGCCAGCACGAACCCGCCCAAGGCGACCAAGGTCAAGGCGCCTAGGCCGATTACCTGGAAAGAGGCCCAGGGATAGGTGGTGCCGCCCAGGCTCACCAGGAGCACCAGGGCACCCAGGGCGAGGGCCAAAAGGCCACCACCGAGGTAGTCGATCCGGTGTTGGATGCGGGTGGCCACCGAGGGGAAGGTGAGGGCCAACACCACCAGTGCCAGCACACCGATGGGCAGGTTGATGTAGAAGATCCAGCGCCACGAGAGGTTGGTGGTTAACGTACCGCCGATAAGGGGCCCGATCACCGTGGCCAGGCCGAAAACGCCACCGAACAGGCCCTGGTACCGACCGCGTTGACGGGGCGGCACCACGTCGCCGATCGCCGCCTGGGCACTCACCATCAGACCGCCCCCGCCCAAACCCTGGAACGCTCGGAACGCGATCAGCTCGGGGAAGCTCTGGCTGATCCCGCAGAGGGCCGAGCCGATCAGGAAGATCACGAGCCCGACCTGGAGGACGATGCGGCGTCCGTACTGGTCACCCAATTTCCCGTATAGCGGCGTGACCACGGTCTGGGCGAGCAGGTAGGCGGTGGTCACCCACGAGATGTGATTGAGGCCCCCAAGGTCGCCGGCGATGGTGGGTAGCGCGGTGGCCACGATGGTGGAGTCCAGCGCCGCCAGGAGCATGATGAGCATGAGCCCCGTGAAGACCAGGGCGAGCTTGCGGCCGTGAAGCTCCTGAGGTCCGTCAGCTACGGGCAACCCTCGCTCCTTCCCGGTCCGGTGTCCGTTTGATGGCTTCCGCGCCACGCCGAGGAGAAAACTCTTTGGGGCTTCCGTCGTGGTCATGGTATAGAGCCACCGTTACTGGCCGGCGTGAACCCGGGCGTGACCACAGCCTGTCCCCGCGACGTGGTGCCGAGGCGAATCTCCTTCACGGGCTGATAGTCGGGGTCGTTCAGAAAGCCCCACGCTGCCTCGACGTCGGCGAAGCGGATCAACCGTGCTGTTCGGCGGATCACCCTGGGCGGGTTCCGCCTCGAGGCGTCCGCCTCCGACCAGCATCTTAGCGCCGTGCTTTCGCAGTAGCGGCTGCGTCGCGGGCACGTACCCGTTGACGTACCGGTCAATGTCATCAATCTGTTGCATCAGTACGACATAGGCAGACATTCCATCTCCTCTCTCAAGCCCCGCCAGACGGCTGCCCACCGACAAGCGGTGGATCAACTCTTGGGTCGTTGTCTTTCCGTCCCCGGTGAAATCGATGAGCAACCTCCAGAACTTGCGCATGTCAACCAATGTGCCGTCCTTCAAATCCTTCGACGTTGAGGTTGTTGATCACATCCCCGGCCCGGTCCGAGCTCCTGAACGCCACCTTGGCGATCGCGGCGACGCCCATGCGCTTCGCGCCGAAGGTCGGGCGGAACACGTGCGTTCATGGCGGGCCTAGGCGTCCAGTCCAGCGACTCGCAAGCGGAGAGCATCGAGCTCTTCGTCGGTCTGTTCGTGCACGGCCTTCATGAGTTGTTCGGCGTCCGGTCCGATCGGTACGCGGATGGGCGCCGGCTGTTGCTGGGCAATCTGGATGACGCGTGCCGCTGCGGTGGGGGCGTCGAGTCCACTGCTCTGCATGCTGTTGAACGTGGCGCTGAACGCAGCGAAGGCGTCGCCGTAGAGCACGCGCTGCTCGGCCGTCATGGATTCGGCTGTCTTCTGCAGCGCGCGGGCGGTGGTCGCCGGGCCGCCCGTGGCCATGTTGCCTGGCTCCACGATCACGAAGTGGACGCCGAACGGCTCGAGCTCGGCCCGGTAAACGTCGGCGAACGCTTCGAGCGCCGCTTTCGATGCGCTGGAAGGGCCGTTGAACGGGAGGGGGAATTTGCCGGTTGCCGAGCCGATCTGGACGATCCGTCCTCGGGCCCTGCGCAGAGCCGGGAGGAAGGCATTGATGACCGCCAGGCTGCCGAACACGTTGACCTCGAACTCGTGGCGTATCGCCTGTAGGGCCAACACCTCGAGTGGGCCCGGGGTGAGGATGCCGGCGTTGCTGATCAGCACGTCGAGTCCGTGGTCGCCGAGCTCACCGGTGGTCTGCTCCGCCCACGAGTGCACCGCTTGGTCGTCGGTTACATCGACGATCGTCAGTCGCACCGATCCGTCCGAGGCCTGCTGGAGGTCTTCGATCTCCTGGGCGGACAACGCGGTGCCGAACACCCGGTAGCCCTGTTCGGCGAGGCCGAGGGCGATCTGTCTTCCCAACCCTGCTCCTGCCCCGGTGATCGCGGCGGCAGGGGTCTCGTTGCTTCTCACATCGGTCATCTTCGACTCCTCTTTATGGGACGATGACGAGCTTGCGGGTGGCGGTGCCGGCCTCGAGCCGCCTCCACGCCGACGCTGCGTCGTCGAGCGGCACCCGCTCAACCTCGAGGCGCAGCGCGCCACTCTGGGCGTGCGTCGCGAGTTGTTCGAAGGCGGCGGCGCGCTCGGCTCCTGAAAAGGCCCAGTTGGCGTGCGGCAGGATGCTGACCAGCTTGTTGCGAAAGGTGGGCGCTGCGAGCATCGCCGTCGCGCCTGCGGCGTTGCCGACCTGGACGACCCGCGCCCGCGGACGAGCTACGTCGATCGCATGGGCGACGACCGGTCCCCAGACCAGGTCGAGGATCAGATCGGCGCCGTCGCCTAGCACCGCCCGCAGCCGTTCGCTGAGGGTGTCCAGTTCGGCCGTCGACACGGCGGCATCCGCGCCATGCTCGAGGACCACTTGGCGGTTCTCGTCGGCTCGGACCGCACCCACGACCTGCGACGCCCCCAGCAGCCGCGCGAGCTGGGTTGCCAGCTGCCCGACCTGTCCCTCGGCGCCCAAGATGAGGACCCGCTCCCCGGCCATGAGCCGGCCGGTGTTGGTCAGCGAGAGCCAGGCGGCGATACCGGATACCCCGAGCGCTGCCGCGAATGCTGGGTCGAGGTCGGCTGGCACCGGGGCGGTGTCCGCCCCCGCCAGCGGCACGCGCTCGGCGAGGGAGCCATAGGGGAGCCTCGGGCCGGCGAAGTAGGACAGCGTGCCGTCCGCGAGGCGAGCGATGCCTTCAACGCCGGCGACGAACGGTGGAGAGGACTGCCGGCCGGGCATTTGTCCGGCCGCAACGATCAAGTCGAACGGGTTCAACGCGGCGGCGACGACATCTGCCACGTCATCGCCCGTCGGATCGGCGAACTCCTCGACGATAGGGACGCCACCAAGGGCATCGACCACTGCTGCACGCATGATGCACACCTTTCTGTTTGATTGAGTCCCGCGCGCCGGAAACGCCCGCCGAAGACGTGTGTCGGCGGCAGAGCCGACTTGATCGCCTGCCGGGCAGGAACTGGAGGCGATCGCCGCCTCCTATTTCGTCCCTCCTAACCAAGAGCTCGGCCGCGGCCGGGCGCGGGTCTGCCCGGTTTGAGGTCGGCCGTCGGTTTACGACTCGTCGGTGCCCTCGACCATGCCATTGGGGTTCTGGGCGGGAACAGGCTTTCCGAAGACGGCGGGCCCGAATGACGGAGCGACGTTGGACTTCGGATCGCCGACTAGTTGCAGTACGTCCCAATGCTCAGCAGCCTTGCCTTCATCGTCCATCCGGAAGATGTCGACAACGGCCATCCCGTGGTCGTCGGGATCGTCGTCGATGAAGTTGTAGAACACGCCGTGTGTGTAGACGTAGTCACCGGCGGCGATGGTGCGGTGGTACACGAGGCGGGCGTTCTTACGCTCCGTCGTGACCTGCGTGAAGTAGTTCATGATCCCCTGGGGACCGTCCTCGAGCAGGGGATTGTGCTGGATGTAATCCGGACGCGTGTACTTCTCGATCGCTTCTTTCGGCCGCTTCTGGTTGATCATCATCTCGTTCCAAGCGATGACGTTCTCCAGGTTGCGCACGGCTCGGCTGTCGCGCGGGTCGACGCTCTTGATCATGACTGCCTCCTTCTGGTATCGAACTGACGATATCATCATACATGAGTGTATCATCTGTCAAGAGGTATTCGTCACAGTCGACGAGAACAGCTAAGATGACGCTCAGACCGGAGTGGGAGGCGCGACAGATGGCCGAGGTGACAACCACGAGCAACCGGCTCGAACGGCGCAAGGCGCACACGCGGGCGGCCCTCATCAGCGCCGCCCAGAGCTTTCTCGCCGCCGGCACTCTCGATGTCCCGATCCTTGAGATCACCCAGGCCGCTGACGTCGGGTTGGGTTCTTTCTACAACCACTTCGAAAGCAAGGAGGAGCTGTTCGAAGCGGCGGTGGAAGACGCTCTTGAGCTGTTCGGCGGTCTCCTCGACGAGCTGACCGCAGACATCGACGACCCCGCTGTGGTCTTCACCCAAAGCTTTCGCCTCTTCGGTCGCCTCCACCGTCGCAACCCCGAGATGAGCAAAGTCTTAATCAACAACGGCCTCACCACGGCCGGCTCGGCCCGGAGCCTCGCCTTCCGGGCGCTGCGCGACATCCAGGCGGGTGTTCGTACCGGGCGATTCACCGTCAGCGACCCTGAGCTGACGCTCACCATCATTGTGGGCGTTTCCCTCTCCCTCGGACAGTTCCTCCACGATCACCCTGAACGCGACGACGCCCAGGCCACCGATGAGGTCGCCGAGGACCTCCTCCGACTGCTCGGTATCCCCACCCGGCAGGCCGAGCGGATCATGGCCCTGCCCCTCCCCGATCTCGATGCCCTGGGTGGTCGAGATGGCCAGGCCGCCTCCCCCGACTCGACAGCATCAGCGACACGACAGTGAACCTCTGAGTACGCGAGGTCATGCCCGCAGTTCGCAAAGCAATCGCCAAGCGCTGACCTTCTCAGCGAGAGTCATCCCCCAAACAGTCGCTAGGAGGGACACCGTCCCGCTGAGTGCACGGACAGCTGCTTGCCGGCGCGAACCGCGTCGCCTGCTCAGACGCAGCAGACACGCTGGGGTTCGAACTTCGGCCTTTGCCTTAGTTGGCAAATACCAACGAAAAACACCCTCTGAACAGGTAAAACGTTGTCATTCCGACAACAGCGTGGAGGTGATGAGACTATGTTCGAACCCTCCTGGCCCAGCTGACCTGGGGCTATGCGACACGAAAGCCTGAGCTTGGGCGAATGTCGGGTGCCGGATGGCTCGCCGCAAGATCGGCTCCGGAAGTGATGAGACTACGTTCGAACCCGGTCGGCCACCACCTCGTTTCCGGCGATCTTGGGCATCCATCGCTCTCAGACCTGATGGCAGTCTCAGGGGGGCCTTGGCCTTCGGGTCAGGTCCAGGACATTCACATATGCCAAAGGTGGAATGTATCATGGGGCATGGCTCAGGTTCTCAAGTCGGCAGACGTCTTCAACGCCGTTGCCGGGGAGCACCGTCGCGAGATCCTTGACACGCTCGTCGGAGGCGAGAAGGCGGTCGGAACGATCGTCAATGACCTGTCGATGCCCCAACCCCAGGTTTCCAAGCATCTGCGGGTGTTGAGCAAGGCGGGGCTCGTCCAATGCAGAGCGGAGGGGCGGCGGCGGCTGTACCGGCTTGACCCAGCACACCTCCGACTGCTTCGCGACTGGATGGCCAAGTACGAACAGATCATGAACGAGCGGCTGGATCAGATGGACGACCACCTCAAAGAGTTGCAAGGACAAGGAGAGCAACAGTGACCAACCGGCATGGAACCACGGTGCGCGAGTACCCGAGTGAGCTCGAGATCGTCACTACACGAAGGTTCGACGCTCCGATCGCGCTCGTCTTCGACGTCTTGACGAGGCCGGAGCATGTGCGCCGCTGGTGGGCGACAGGAGGAGACAAGATGACGATCTGTGAGATCGACTTGCGCGTCGGAGGGGACTTCCACAATGTCTTCGTGACCCCTGACGGCATGGAGTGCTCGTTCCGGGGCACGTACCTGGAGCTCGATCCGCCCACTCGGCTAGTCAACACCTGGCTCTTCGAAGGATGGCCGGATGCGTGGGCCACAGAGACCCACGCTCTGAGCGAAGTCGACGGCGTAACGACGCTGACGATCACCACGGCGTTCCGCGACAAGGCGGGCCGTGCTCACATGGCCAGGGCACACGAAGCCGCGGCGGAGAGCCACGATGACAATGGACAGGACGCAAGTTTCGACGCGATGGAAGACCTGCTGTCATCGCTGGTCGAAAGTGGAGCTGCTTCGTGAAACTCCCAAACCGCTCGCACATTTCGCGTGTGCGTGACTGAAGGAGGCGACCTCTAACCGGCGGTCGGGGCACTTAGTACGCATCGCTCGCCGGATGTTCGATTGAACAGGTCGGTATCGTGCAGGTGGCACGCTTTCGAGATCTCCTGGCGCAAAGCGGCGAAGGTAAGGCGAAGATGCAGGCTGCAGAGGTTTCACGTGCGGTGGCTGCGGCCCTGTCGACCGCCTCAGCGCTCGAACTGACAATCGACGACGCGGTCGTTCTTCACGACTCGAACAAGCTCGCTCTGCGCCTCATGCCCTGTGACGTCCTTGCTCGAGTCGCACATCTAGGCCATGAGGTCGCACAATTCGAAATCGAGCTTGCGCAGGGGCTCGCCGAAACCGAGAGCCCGGTGGCTGCTCTTGAGCCTCGCGTCGAGCCGCTTGTCTAGGAGCGTGACGGCTTCGCGGTCACGCTCTGGACCTACTACGCACCGGTGTCACCTCCGCAGGTCTTAGCGGTCGACTACGCGAATGCGCTCGCGCGGCTGCACGCTGAGGGGAACCCGCTAATTGGTCCAGTTAGCGGGGACCCCTCACTCTGGGCGCTGCGGTGGAGCGCGGCGAGGACACCAGTGAGTGTTCGGACGATCGGCGCTTCGCCGAGCTGCATTCTGATTCCGTCGGAGGCAAGCTCTTCGACCAGGTCGCGGTTGAACGCGCCTTCGCGTGCCAAGCGCTCGACGAAGGAAGAAACACACGGCCGGGATCCGAATCGTCCGACAAGGCGCAAGCCTCCTGACCAGCTCTTCTATTCGATCGCCGACGACGACCTCGAACAGGGCTTCTTTGGTCGACGAATGCCGATACACCGTCCCTGGACCGCCGCCGGCGACACAGTACCTGGGCGTCAGTACGCCGGCCCTCTTCCTCCATCTGCACAACCGTATGGCGTTGCCTCCCACAGCGGGTGGCTGCCAACACATGAAACCGCTCAGCTAGGTCCTAGAGCCACTCGCCGTCACGCATAGCAGTGCGCCCCGGCACCTCCGCCACGTTCTGCCACACCAAGATCTTGATGGGCTTCGCAACAATAAATACCCACTGGCCGGCCTCCTCGATCGGGTTCCATCCAGTCCTACCCACGAACGTCGCGCACGTCGACTCGTCGGCCTCATCGCACGGCGCGGTAATCGCGGTCGCGTGGATCAAAACAACGTCTCGGCTGGAGCCGACTGCCAACCGTGCCCCACCCGTCGCAGCAATGTTCCTGGCCGTGGCGGATCCGGCCTCCGTAGCCAAGACTATGGACGATCCATCCCAGGAGAGAGACAGCGGCACCAGATGAGCTTCGCCTTGCGCGCTGGCCGTCGCAATCCAGGTGTCGGCTTCGTGCTGAAGCAATGACTTCGCGTGATCAACGCGTTGGGCCGTGCTACGTCTCTCTGTCACGCGACCACATCTCGAAAGCGATCCCCCAACAGTTCAACCTCCCATACATTGCCGGCTGGTGGGCCGAGGCGACGTCACGCCCTTATCCCCACTGGCCGGGCGTGTAGTCACCTCCGGGCTGTCGGGTAATGACGTTGAGCCGGTTGTACACGTTGATGAGGGCGATGAGGCACACCAGTGCACCGAGTTGGTCATCGTCATAGTGCTTGGCCGCGTTGGCCCAGGCATCGTCGTCGGCACCGCTGCGGTCGGCGACGCGGGTTCCCTGCTCGGTGAGTTCGAGAGCAGCCCTCTCGGCCTCGGTGAAGACGGTCGCCTCTCGCCATGCGGCGACCAGGTTGAGTCGCACCGAGGATTCCCCGGCGTGCTCGGCATCCTTGGTGTGCATGTCGAGGCAACCGGCGCAACCGTTGATCTGGCTGGCACGGATCTTGACCAGCTCTTGAGTCGTGGCTGCCAAGGTCGAGCCGGTTATGACCGCGCCTGCTGCGTTGATGTGCTTAGTGAATTCTCCGGCAACCGCATTTCTGTAGATGTCGAGTCGAGCATCCATGGCGATCTCCTTTAGGTTTCGGGGTTCCACCTCTATGACCCCGTGGGATACCAACATGTGACAGATCGTTCCATTGACACCATCGGTCAATCCGCCTGGATCCTGGCACCCGCCGGCCTGCCCCGATCGGCTGGCCTAACGACCCGCTCGAAACTCCGATCTGCTTGCTTGGGCTCACCCCCGGCCGCAGCAGCTCGATGAGGGACCCGCTTGGTAAGTTCCGCTTTCGCTCGTCCGACTCGAAGTTGGCAGGCGTCATCCACTGGGCCGCCCAGGTACCTCAGCTCTGGATTGTAGATTCGGGATGGCATCTGTTGCTCCTTCATCGAACTGATCGGAGTTGGTACTTCACCCTTTACACCTAGCGGGTGGGGAGGTGTGAGGTCGCGGGCGAGAATGCCGTTGACCAGCCATTTGTGGTCACGGCTGGCGTCACAATGGACCTGACTCACGGCAGCCAGGACACCGCCAGTCAGCGTCGACCCTCGGTTCAGCGTCGGTCCTGCCACTTGTGCTCTGTCACATCGGTGGTCCCTAAGGAGTCACTGTGGTGACGGCTTTCAGTGAGGATGTGTGCAATGGACGACAAGGAGTGGTTGGCGAAGCGCTTCCAGGAGCAGAGGGGCCATCTGCGAGCGGTCGCCTATCGGATGCTTGGCTCGCTCACCGAAGCCGACGACGCCGTCCAAGACGCCTGGGTGCGGGTGAGCAGGGCGGAAACGAACGAGGTCGAGAACCTTGGAGGATGGTTGACGACGATCGTCGCCCGCGTTTGTCTCAACATGCTCCGCTCACGCAATGTCCGGCGAGAGGAATCCCTCGAGCTACATCTCCCCGATCCTGTCATCAGCTCAGAGGGGGAGCTTGGGCCAGAAGGCGAGGCACTGCTCGCCGACTCGGTCGGCCTGGCTCTCCTAGTCGTGCTCGATGCCCTGGCTCCCGCGGAGCGCCTGGCCTTCGTACTCCATGACATGTTCGAATTGCCATTCGAGGAGATTGCCCCCATGGTGGGTCGATCCCCGGCTGCCGCTCGGCAGCTGGCGAGCAGGGCACGGCGCCGGGTCAAAGGCGCTCAAGTCGCGGACCCCGACCTCACACGTCAACGAGCCGTGGTTGACGCCTTCTTTTTGGCAGCCCGCAGTGGCGACTTCGACGCACTGGTCGCCGTACTCCACCCTGAGGTCATCTTGCGAGTCGACTTCGGCCCGAGCCATCCGGGTGCGTCCCGGGTCGTGCGCGGTGCAGCCGCTGTCGCGAGGCAAGCGCGCCTCGGTGCAAATCCGGCGGCTCTGCTGCACCCTGCGTTGATCAACGGGACCGCGGGCGTCGTGATCACCCTCGCTGGGCAGCCCCACGGAGTGATGGCCTTCACCGTCGTCAACGACCAGGTTGTCGAGCTCGACATAATCGCCGATCCCGAACGCATCCGCAGAGTCGCATCAGCGGTCCTCGGTGGCATGTAACACCGCGGAGAGGGTGTGGGCGGCCAGGCGGAGATGAGCAGCGCTCATGCCACCACCACTCGAACTGTCCTTGCTCAACCCGAGACTGGCGGGAATGGGAGGGACCTGAACGACAAGCCGGAAGGTCCCCCACCGATACCGTTAGAGGTGAGAAACGTTGGAGGAATCGGGAAGGGCTTTGCAGCGGACAGCACACCGTATGCAAGCCCTCTCAATCAAGGTGGCGCGGCACATTGCTGAGCAGGCGGTCGAGACCGCCCGCCAGCTCGATGACGACCGATTGGTTATCGAGTCGCTCAGCATGCTCTCCGACATCTGTCACTTTGCCAGCGATCCTGAGCGAGGCTTTCCCCACGGCCAAGAGGCCGTCGAGCGCCCCAGGCTGCTTGGCGACGACGTCTTGTTGGCTGACAGCCTGGCGAGCTTCCTCTTGTGCAGTGAACTCATCGATCCGGCAAGCCGCGGAGGGTTGTTCGCTGAGGCCATCGCCTGTACCGAACGGTCGGGTGATCGCTACCTCACCGCAACCCTGCAGAACAACCCGGGAGTTTTCGCGTTGGAGGCCGGGAACATCTCCGCCGCTCGGTTGCACCTAGAAGAAGCCGTTCAAGCCAGGCTGGCGATCGGATCGATGATCTCCCACGTGTCTGAAAACCTAGGCTGGGTGCTTCGCGAAGAGGGCGACGGAAAGGGCGCTCGCGCCAGGTTCGAGGAGGGGCTGCGCATAAGTCGTCGGAGTGCGGATCGCCACAGCATTGCGTACGCGAACCTTGGCCTCGCCTGTCTCGCCACGGACCGGGGCGACTGGCATCGGGCCGCCGCGCTCCACGGCACCGCGCAGGCATTCCTCGACCAAACGGGCGAACCTTGGCAACCCCTCGAAGCGCGCTATCGCGAGGTCAGCATCGACGAAGCGCGTGCATCCCTAGGCGACGAGGAGTTTCGGCGCGCCTATGCCGATGGCAGAGGGCTCAGTGTTGAGGGTGGATTCGACTTCGTGCTCGGCAGAGTTCGCTCAACCTGACCCCCGGCGACGCTCTCGATCGACTCATCGAGCGTGCGAGAACCCGCGGCGGCTGTCGATGCATCGACTGACCGCGCCGGAAACGAGGTACGGGCTCTCTGCACCGAATACCTCATCTGTGCGAGTCCGAGCCGATGCTCTCGTCGCGACAATCAGACTCGGATCTGGCATGCGGCAGGTGTCTCATAACGCACGTCGTTCACGGTGCTGCAGGGAGCATCCAACGCCGGGTCGCCGAGGGACACCGACAACTGCTTGCGGGCGCGAGCCTCGTCTCTACTGCGGTGCAGCCGACACGCAGGGTTCGAACATGGCCATTCGCCTTGGTTGGCAAGTGCCAATGAAATGCTGCGTCTGAACAGGGACAACGTTGTCATTTCCACAACGGAGTGAGCACTTCACATAAGGCTGTGATCAGGGGCTGAACGAGGTAATCGGGGAAGTCCACCACGCCATAACGGCCGACGGACCACGTTTTGTCCCCAGCCTCAGCCTGTGGAGTCACTCCCGTGGCGAGTTCGCGTGTCAGCCTCCAGGGCGGCTATGCCTAGAGCTTCGAGGCGGGCGAGCAGCTCGTGGGCTCGTCTGTCGTTTCTCACCCAGATTTGGTAGTCGGTGTTCTGGTCGGCCGAGATCCACTTTCCGACAGTCTTTTTGGCGACCTTGCGGGTCCACTGGAAATAGGGGCCGTGACGCCGGGAAGGGTCCTTGTGGCAGGCACAATTGGCCCGCCCGCACACGGTGCGGCGCTCGACGATCGAGCCGGGGAGCACCAAACCGCTGCGGGCGATGGCGGCCAGCTCCTTCGCGATCTGACGAGCTTCGTCATGGTGCTCGGGCTCGAGTCGCATCGATCGAGCTTTCCATGAGGGATCCACCACTTCACTCATGAGCTACTGTATATCTACAGTCGTGGTGAGCAGGACGTGGCCCGGGACCTTAGAGGAGCGGGAAAGGTCCTCTGTCGCGGCGACCATCGCCGCCTACTCGCCGGTCTCGGTCAGCCCTGAGGCAGCTGTCTTCGCCCGGGCCGTGGTGGCCAAGGTGCACCTAGAAAGCCGCGAGCGCGCCACGGCCCTGCTGCATGCCTCCTCGAGGCTTGCGTCCTTCGGGTGCTCGCTCGGACTGGAGCTGGATCCGGATGTCCTCTTCGAAGACTCGGTGATCGAGCGCTTCGTCCTCTGCGCGACAACGCGTCTTTCCTCCTCGTCGCGCCGCACGCTGCGCTCGAACCTGCGCTATCTCGCCCATCGTGTTCCCTCTGTCGTGCCACCGGGGCCGGTGGCCTTGCCACGCAACCATGCCAAGGCCCCCTACAGCACAGCTGAGATAGACGCCTACCTGGCCCTTGCCAGGGCCCAGCCCACCGTTTCGAGGAACATGGCCCTGACCGGGCTCATCTGCCTCGGCGCCGGGGCCGGGCTCGTGGGAAGAGATCTCCGCTTTGTCCGCGGCACAGATGTCGTCTCTCGATCTGGAGGCCTTGTCGTCACCGTCTTTGGCGGCGCCGCCCGCGTCGTCCCGGTCCTCACCCGCTATCACCGCTTGTTGGAGGCTTCGGCCGCCTTTACCGGTCAGGGCTACGTGACTCGCGGGGAGATGGCCGCCCGCCACAACGTGACGACCCCGCTTTTGTCCAAGCTGAGCGGCGGCCTGCACTTGGAGCGGCTCGAGGTCTCCCGGCTGCGGGCGACCTGGGTGTCATGCTGCGCCGAGCGGATCGGTCTCAAAGCCTTCATGTCCGCGGCGGGGATCACCTGCTCGCAGCGGCTCGGTGACGTCGTCTCGTCCCTGCCCGCGCTAAGCGAACAAGAGATGGTGGCGCTCTTGGGGGCAACGAGCTGAGCGCCAAGAGACGCCTTTTGGCCTACGAGGCGGCCCTATGTGACTCGGGTGTGGCCGAGACGCTCAAGGCCTTGCTGCCAAAGGGGGGAAGGCCCCGCCAACTCGGGCCCAACACCGTGCTCTTGGGCGTGATGCTCGCACTCGACGCCGGGCGCCCCGCCCATCTGAAAGCCGCCTGGCGGGCACTGTCGCAGCTCAGTGTTCACGACCAGCTCGCCCTCGGCTTTGTCGCCACCGGAGATCACCCCTGGCATCAGGCCACCTACCGCCAATACGAGGACGCTTTCACAAAGATCGTGCAGGCCATCGACCCGAGCCCGGTGCCCTCGTTCAAAGGTGTCGGGCCCAACGAGCGGGCCTCGTGGTTAAAAGCTGTCCGCTCGGGCGTCGACACAACAGCCAAACGGGCCGTTGTTCTCCGTCTCGCACAAGATCTCGTCGACTCAAGCGTGCCGGCCGAGCACAAGGACTCCTCGAGATCGCTCGCCATCGACTGGACCGATCACGAGACCTGGTCCCGACCCCGGGCCAAGGACGACCCTGAGCCCGCCAATGACCCCGATGCCTCCTGGGGCCATGCCAAGCGCAAGGCCCCGGGAGCAAAGGACCACCTCTTTTTCGGTTACTACGCCCAGGTGGCCACGATGGTCAAAGACGACGGGGGTCCCGCCGTCCTAGAGCTTGTGCGCCGCATCGCCTTCGCCCCACCGCGCGACGATCCCGCTGCTTTGATGGCCTCAGTTCTTGTGAGCGCCGCCCAAGAAGGCCTCTTGTTGAAAGACGTGCTCTGCGACTGCGGGTACTCCGACCGCGAGCCTTACAGCTTCGCCCGCCCGCTTCGGGCCGCCGGTGCCCGCCTTGTGATGGACCTGCATCCGAACGACCGGGGGCCTCGGGGCACCTTTGAGGGAGCGGTGATCTGCAACGGCCAGCTCTACTGCCCAAGGACCCCGCCCGGGCTGTTGAGCCTCGGGCCCCTTTGTCGGGGGGCGCAACCAGATCAAGCCGCCGACCATGACCGAAAGTGCGAAGAACTGGGCCGCTACCGGTTCTCGCCTGTCACCGCTCCAGACGGCGAGGGATACCAGCGCTTTTCCTGCCCGGCAGTTACCGGCAAGTGCCGCTGTGGCCTAAAGCTCGCCTCGATGGGGCTCTCGAACGAACGCCCGAGCGTGGCCGGGCCGCCCGGGCTCGAAGAAAGATGTTGCCGCCAACAGACGATCACCGTCCCCCCGCAGGTGAACGAGAAGACCCGCCAGGCCCACACCTATCCGAGTGCCGCCCACCGGGCCTCCTACGCTCGACGCACGGCCGCAGAGCGCGCCTATGCCTCATTGGCTGACCCGTCCACAGGTGGCATCCGACGGGGCTGGTGCCGCCTGTTCGGCCTCACGAAGAACACCCTCATGTACGCCCTCGCCGTCATGGTGCGAAACGTGAGGATCGTGGAGTCCTTCGAAGCCAGAAGAGCAGAAGACGCCCGGCGTTCGGCCATGGGGCCGAGCTCGCGCAGGAGGCACCGAAGGCACCAGACACTTTGGCCTGAGCCGGACGATCCACCCCCGACCAAGGTCCCCGTGCCCCCCGCCTAGGAAGCGGCTTTCCGCGTCTGAGGGCGCCATCATCAAAACACCTGCTCGATCCGTCTTCGACCGCGCCCTTGAGGCTCTCACCGAACCACTTGAGGCGGTCCGCGAGGCAACGACACACCCGAGTGGTTGAATAACGGCTACGCCGTCGCCTTCGGTGAACCCGAAAGCGAGCGAGCGTGAAGATTTTGGAGTGAGCGTGGTCTTCACATGTGCCTGTGAACTGGCCGAACTTGGCGACTTGGAGATGGTGACACGCTTTAGCGCTGTGGCAACCACACTTGGTCCACAGGTCTTGGCTCAAGAACGGTGGGAGGTTCTTTCGTCGGCTTCGAGGGCGGCCACGCCGAGGGCCTCGAGTCTTGAGACGAGCTCTCTTAGGCGTCTGTCGTTGTCGATCCAGCTTTCGTAGTCGCCCGCTTCGTCCTCGCTCAGGTACTTCCCGACGGTCTTCGCGGCGACCTTTCGCGTCCAGTGCCAGTAAGGACCGTGCAGCCTCGGTGGATCGCCATGACAGGCGCAGTTGGGCCTCCCGCATCGAGTACGCCGCTCTGAGATCGTGCCCGGCAGGACGCGTCCGCTGCGGGCGATCTCGGCCAGCTGTTTGGCGATCTCGGACAGCTCGGCGCGCTGTTCTGGGTCCACGTCTGAAGCCTGACAGGGAGGATTCACCATCTTCGTCATATCCTCCTGTATATATACCTTATGATCAAGTCGGGACAGGCTCTCGCCCTCGAGGTCGTCGCCAGCTGGACCCCGCGGCATGGCTGTTTTGAGTCCGCCGAGTTCGCGAGAGCCGTCGTCACAAAGCTGGCTCCGGCCGGGCCGCCCCGGGCGAGAGCCCTCTTGTTGGCCGGCTCTGCACTTTGTGAGTGGGGCCTTCGGATCGGCCTTGAGGCAACTGAGCGCTCACTTTTCCACGAGGCCGTGATCGAGCGCCACATCGCCACGGCCATGGACAAAGCGACCCCGGCCTCGAGGCGCACAAGACGTGCCAACTTGCGCTTTGTCGCCCGCGGCCTTGGCCTGGCGCTTAGGGCCGAGCCTGCCCCGATCGCCCGCGACGGCCCGGCGGCTCCTTACAGCTTCGAGGAGATCGAGGCCTACTTCGCCCTTGCCCGACGCCAGGTGCTCCGACGACGAAGGGCAATGGAGTCGATGCTCTGTTTGGGCCTTGGTGCCGGGCTCGACGGGCTGGACATGAGATATGTCACCGGACACCACGTACTGGAACGCTCCGGGGGCCTCGTCGTCGTCGTCGAAGGAGCCCGGGCCCGGGTCGTGCCCGTGCTCAAGCGCTACCAGGCGATGCTGGTTGTGTGCGCCACCTTCTCCGGTGCGAACAACATGACCGGGGGCATCGCCCCGACGAGGAAGAACGTCACCACCCCGGTTCTTGCCCGCCTGAGCGGCGGGGTCGACCTTAAGCGGCTCTCGGTCTCTAAGATGCGCTCGACCTGGATCTCAGAACAACTGGAACATCTCGGTGTGCCCGCACTGCTGCGGGCAGCCGGGCTTAAGTACTCCCAGAGACTGTTCGACCTCGCCTTGTCGCTTCCTCAATTAGACGAGGCCGAGCTCGTCTTGTTGCTCGGGGGCTCGAGCTGAGCACGAGCTCGCGCCTTAGGCGCTTCGAAGAGGTGCTGGACCGCTCGGGGGTGACCGAGATGTTGGAGGAGGCCGTCTCGTCTTCGGGACCGGCCCGCCAGCTCACATTCCGCACGGTGCTCTTGGGCATCTTGTTGTCGATCTCGAACTCCAAGGTCGCCCATCTCTCGGCCGCCTATCGCTGCCTTTGCGACCTGAGCGTCATCGACCAGGTCCGCCTCGGCGTGGCGAGACCTGGCCGCGACGGGCTCAAGACTGCGAGCTACAGGATGTTCGAGCACAGCTTCAACGCCATGATGAAGCCGATCGACCCGAGCCCTGTCCCCTCCTTTAGGGGCGTGGCACCACTAAAGTGTCAACACCGGCCTAAAACTGACCCCCTGCCACCGGTTGAAAATTGACCCCCCAACCGGCGACCAGGTTCACGCTGCGTCGTCGTTAGGCACCCTCCCGAGGTCACGGTCTTTCAACCTGTAGCTGTCTCCCTTCATGGAGACGACCTCCGCGTGGTGCACGAGGCGGTCGATCATGGCCGCTGCCACGACCGGGTCTCCGAAGACCTCGCCCCAGCGACCGAAGGGCTTGTTCGAGGTAACGATGACACTGGCACGCTCATAGCGCGAGGAGACGAGCTGGAAGAACAAGTTGGCGGCTTCGGCTTCGAAAGGGATGTAGCCAACTTCGTCGATCACGATGAGCGGGTAACGGCCGAGACGGATTAGCTCTTGTTGGAGACGGCCGACACGATGGGCCTCTGCGAGGCGGTCGACCCACTCGGCCGCCGTGGCGAACTGCACGCGGTGTCCCGCTTGGCAGGCTCGCATCGAAAGCCCGATGGCGAGATGGCTCTTTCCCGTCCCGGGCGGGCCCAAGAACACGACGTTCTCTTTCGACTCGACGAAGTCGAGTGCTCCGAGATGGGCGATCACCTCCCGCTTTAAAGAGCGCTGATGGTCGAAGTCGAAGTCCTCGAGGGTCTTTCGTGCCGGGAAGCGTGCCGCTCGGATGCGGATCTCACCTCCGTTTGACTGCCGGGCGGCCACCTCGCGTTCGAGGCAGGCAGCGAGGAACTCCTCGTATGCCCATGTCTCGGCTCTCGCCCGCTCTGCGAGACGATCGACGGACTTCAAAAGAGAAGGTGCCTTCATCGTCCGGCAGAGGTACTCGAGATCGGGCGCGGGTCGTTTCGTGCTCGCCATCACGCCACCCCGAGAGCCTTGTCGTATTCGGAGAGATCGCGCTCTTCGACTTCTGTCTCAAGGGTCGGGACCACAGCCGCCTCGGCCCGCATCATGCGAAGTGTCATGGCGTGGCTCGGGTCCAAGAGGCTCTGGTGGCTGGCAAGGCAACGCCGGTGCCTGGCCACCTCGATCTCGCCGCAGGTGACCACGACCTGGTCGAGGTCGGCTCTGAGCTTCACCATGCGGCCGACAAAGCGCGGGTTGACCGAGTAGTCGTTCACGTCAAAGCACACGTAGTGGTCCCTGGCGAGCCGGGTCGAGTAACTGAAAGAGGGATCGGGCATCACCGGTGGGAGGGCGATCATCGATCCCCGGTCCTCATAGATCACTTCTGCCGGCACGGCCCGCGTCGTCGCGTGCCGGCGCCGGTTCGCCTTTTTCAACCAGGCCGAGAGCTGGGCGTTGAAGTCCTCCCTGTCCAAAAAGCTCCGTCCCGGGAGGAACGAGGTCTCGTAGTAGCCGTTGGAGCGTTCGTTCGCGCCCTTTGCCTCGGGATCGTTCGGCTTACAAAGCCGGGCTCCTGCGCCGAGTGTTCCCCGGAAGGCCTGGAACTCGCCCGTGAGGACCTGCTTGCCCCGGCGCCACTGACCGATGCAGCCCTCACCGTCCCAGACGATGGTCCTCGGCACGGCACCGATCTGCTCAAAGCAGTGCCGCATACCCCACAAGACGTCGTAAGCGGCCCGAGACGGCACCATAAAAGCGGCCATGAAGCATGAGTAACCGCAGACCGCTGTCACCACCCAGAGCTTGGCGGCCTGGCCATATCCGAGGGGGATGTCCACATCGGGCTGCCAGAGGTCGAACTGGACGATCTCACCCGGCGCGTAGAACGTCCGCTGGCACGGATCAGGCAGCTTGAACAGCGGCCGGAGCTCGGCGACGCGATCTCTCAAGATGGTGATGCCGTGGCCCCACTCGAGGCGCTCGGCGATCACGCTCGCCGGCATCGTCGGGCAACTCTTCAACAACCTGCAGATCTCGGGCTCGACGGCGTCGACGAGCGAAGGCCGTTTTGGCCTCTCGTAGTTCGGAGGTGAACCCGAGCGCACAGCGACTCTCACGGTGTTGCGGGCAACACCGAGCTGACGGGCGATCGTCTTGATCCCGAGGCGCTCGGCAAAGTGCAGGCGACGGATCTCTGCCCAGTCGTCCACGTCGATCATGTCCTTCCTCCCCGGCCGACAATGCAGCCAGGGTTCGCGATCCAGCACGGAAAGTGGTGGATCGCCGCGAAGGGGGGTCAGTTTTCGGCGGGTGATAGAGGGTCAGTATTCAACCGGTGGCACCACTAAAGCGCCCGGGACACCTCGCCAAGAAACGGGCGGGGATCGAGACCACGGCCAAAGAGACGATGCTCGTGGGTCTCATCGACGCCCTCTTGGAAGCAAGCGTGCCGAAAGCCAAAAGGGAGCATCGTTGCCTGGCGGTCGACTGGACCGACCACGAGAGCTGGGCCCGTCCGAAGGACAAGTTGAGCGAGGAGATCTCCGCTGATCCCGACGCCGCTTGGGGTCATGCGAAACGAAACGCTCCCGGGGCCAAAGACGCCCTGTTCTGGGGCTACTACGCCCAGGTCGCCGTCGTGGCTTGCGAGGAGGGGGCGGAAAAGCCGGATCCCGAGCTCATCTATCGGGTCGTTGTGAAAAGCGCCAGCATCGAGCCCGCAGATGAGATGGCCGGGGCCTTAGAACGCATGGCCGCCTCAGGTAAAGGACCGAGCGATGTCCTCGCCGATTGCGGTTACTCGTTCAAGACCGGCTTCAGCCGACGCCTTAGAAACATCGGGGCCGAACCCGTCATGGACCTGCATCCTTTCGACCGCGGGCCGAAGGGCACCTTCGAAGGGGCTGTCTGTGCGAACGGGAGCCTTTACTGCCCGTGCGTTCCCGAGCGCCTCTTGGCACTCGGCCCCCTCGTGCGGGGCGCCCCGGAGAAGGCCGTGGCCGCCCATGACCGCTCTTGTGCCGAGCTCGAGCATTACCGCTTTGCCCCCTTGGCCCGGCCAGACAAGGAGGGCTACGAGCGTGTCATGTGCCCGGCGGCCGCCGGCAAGCTCCGCTGCCCGCTCGTCGGGGCCTCGCTCAATCTGTCCTTTTCCCACCCGAGTGTCACGCAAGCACCAAGCAGCCCTCCCAGGTGTTGTCGTCAGCGAAGCATCACCGTGGCCCCGCAGGTCAATGACAAGACTCGCCAAAAGCACCCCTACCCGAGCCCGATTCATCGGCGCTCTTATGCGAGGCGCACCGCAGCTGAACGCGCCTATGCCCGTCTCGCCGATCCTGCCGGAGAAGGCGTCCGCCGCGGTTGGTGCCGCCTGTTCGGCACGGCGAAGAACACCCTCATGTACTCACTTGCTGCTGTGGTCCACAACCTGCGCCTTCTCGAGTCGCGTGAACGCCAGGACCAGCTCGAGGCGCGCCGGGCAAGCCAGGCAGCCTCCGGACCAGGAAGAAAGCGACCCCGACGCCACGAGCAGCAACCGCCCGTGCCACCCCCGACCGACGACGGTCCGAGCGTGCCTGGCTAGAGCTCTCCTCTAGTCACGCCCAGGGGCGTCATCCGAAAAGACAGGCAAGACCCTCCTCCATCCGCGTCCCGGACGCGCTCTGCAGGCACCCCGAGTCCCCCCGACCGGCTCTCGCGGCACGAAAGGCACAGAAAAGGCCGTGTTCACTGCTATCTTGTGAACACGGCCCCCGGCCACCTGTGATGACCATTGAGTGGAGGCGAAGGGACTCGAACCCTCGAACCTCCTGACTGCCAGTCAGGCGCTCTACCAACTGAGCTACGCCCCCGAGGGATGCCAGCACTCTATCCTGTGCGAGCCGAAGGCGACCTCCAGATCGGCGTCGAGCCCACCTGAGGCGACGACACCAGCCAACTAACCTGGTCTCGTGGCGGAATACGACTTTCGTGAAGTTGAGGAGCGCTGGCAGCGGCGCTGGGACGAGGACGGCACCTACCAGGTCGACCAGGACGATCCGCGACCCCCGTACTACGTGCTGAGCATGTACCCCTACCCCAGCGGCCCCGCCCACCAAGGCCATATCCGTAACTACACCTTCGGTGACGTGCTCGTTCGGCACCGCACCATGCAGGGCCACGCCGTACTGAGCCCCTTCGGTTTCGACTCGTTCGGCTTGCCGGCCGAGAACGCTGCCATCAAAGGTGGCGACCACCCCCGCGTGTACACCGAGGCGCGCATCGCCGAGCTCAAGGCTTCCGTGAAGCGCCTCGGCGCGGTCTACGACTGGCGACGTGAGCTGCGGAGCCATGACCCCGACTACATGCGGTGGAACCAGGTCATCTTCCTCGAACTGCTTCGAGCGGGACTCGCCTACCGGGCCGAGGCGCCTGTGAACTGGTGCCCCGGATGCCACACCGTGCTCGCCAACGAACAGGTTCTCGCTGACGGCACCTGCGAGAGGTCGGGAGACATCGTCGAACGGCGCAACCTCGAGCAGTGGTTCTTCCGGATCACCGACTACGCCGAGGAGCTGCTGGACGCCCTCGACGGTTTGGACTGGCCCGAGCGCGTGAAGACCATGCAGCGCAACTGGATCGGGCGGTCCGAAGGTGCCCAGTTCCGCATGGCCGTCGTCGGCCGGCCGGGAATCGAGATCGAGGTCTTCACCACTCGGCCTGACACGAGCTTCGGCATGACGTACGCCGTTTTGGCCCCCGAGCACCCGCTGGTGGACGAGCTCGTAACTGGCGCCCAGCGCGCCGCGGTCGACGAACTTCGGGCCAAGGCACAGCAGGAGACCGACATCGAACGCCAGTCCTCAGAAGGGTCGCTCGAAAAGCGCGGTGCGTTCACGGGCAGCTACTGCGTGAACCCGTTCAACGATGAGCCCGTGCCGATCTACGTCGCCGACTATGTACTTATGGGCTACGGGACCGGGGCGATCATGGCCGTGCCCGCCGAAGATGAGCGTGACTTCGCCTTCGCCGAGACATATGGCCTTCCCGTGGTACGCACGGTCGAACCTCCTGACGGATTCACAGGCGGCGCTTATGCGGGTGAGGGTCTCAAGATCAACAGCGGCTTCCTCGACGGCCTCGATGTACCAGCCGCCAAGCGAGCGGCGATGGAGTTCCTCGAAGAGCACGGCATCGGCTCTCGACAGGTCCATTACCGCTTGCGCGACTGGCTGATCAGCCGGCAGCGCTACTGGGGATGCCCGATTCCGGTCGTGTACTGCCCCACGCACGGGATCGTGCCGGTCGCCGTCGACGAGCTGCCGATCCTGCTGCCTGAGAACGTCGAATTCCGCCCGACGGGAGAGTCGCCCTTGCGCTTCGACGAGGGATTCTTGAAAACGACTTGTCCCATATGCGGGGGCCCGGCAATCCGGGAAACCGACACGATGGACACCTTCGTGGACTCCTCGTGGTACTTCCTGCGCTTTTGCAATCCCCACGACGAGACAGGCCCTGTCGATGTGGCGGCGGCACGGCACTACATGCCGGTCGACCAGTACATCGGTGGCATAACACACGCTATCTTGCACCTGCTCTACTCCCGCTTCTTCACGCGGGCCCTGGGAGACACCGGCCTCGGCCCAAAGGAGATCCGCGAACCATTCGCGCAGCTGTTCTGTCAGGGGATGATCCGCCTCGGCGGCCGGGCGATGTCGAAGTCAAGGGGCAACGTCGTCTCGCCCGACGAGTACTTCACCCGGGTGGGGGCGGATGCCCTGCGCCTGCTTCACCTTTTCATCGGGCCGCCCGTTGACGACGTCGACTGGAACGAGCAGACCGAGGAGATTCTCGAGGGCATGTCGCGTTACCTGGGCAGGGTATGGCGCCTCGCCACGGACCCGGCGCCCGGCGACCACGCCACAGCCGAGGCCTGCGCCGGCGCGAGCGAGGAGCTGAGGCGGGCCGTTCACCGCACGATCGCCCGCGTGACGACCGACATCGACCGCTACGCCTTCAACACGGCGGTGGCCGCATGCATGGAGCTGTACAACACCATCTCCCGCCATGCCCGCTCGGGCACGGACCAGGCCGTCGTCGACGAGTCGATCGACACCCTGCTCGAGCTGCTGGCCCCGTTCGCCCCCCATCTGTCTGCCGAAGCCTACGAGCGACGCCGCGGCGACAACGTGCACACCAGGCCCTGGCCGGTGGCGGACCTGCGGCTACTCACCGACAAGACGGTGACGATGCTCGCGCAGGTGAACGGCAAGGTGAAAGACCGCATAGAAGTCCCCCGCGACATCTCAGAAGAGTCCGCCACGGCCCTCACCCTTGCCTCTGCAAAGGTTCAAGAGGCAATCGGGAGCGCGTCGCCGACCCGGGTGATCGCCCGTCCCCCGCGGCTTGTGAACATCGTCACCTGAACCCGTCAGGGCACCGTGGGTCTCGACACGTAATGACGGGCGTTCTCCAAGCGGGCCGCCGCCCGAGCGAGCGACCCGACCGTCTCCGGGCCGCGTCTTTCGAGATGGGAGACGATGGCCAAGAAGACCTGGGCCGTCGTCAGGGCGTCGCCGAGAGCGTGGTGAGGATGGTGGGCGGGAAGCCCCATTGCCCCCGCCAAGCTTCCGAGGCTGAGATGCCCGGGGAACGGGTCCCCCCGATCCACCAAGAGCAGGCGACCGAGCACAGCTGTGTCGAGAATAGGCTCGCGCAGCCGCGCGCCTTGGCGGCGCAGGGCCGCACCGAGGAAGGCCCTTTCCACCGTCGCCGAATGAGCCACGAGCACACGTCCGGCCATTGCCTCGAGCAACGGCCCCATCGCTTCGTCGAGGGGCGGTGCCTTCTCAAGGTCGAGGCTGCGGATGCCGTGGATGACGACGGACGACTCTGGGAGCGGGCGAGTCGGCCGGGCGAGGCCGTAAAGGGTGCGACCGGCGCCGATGAGCCCCGCCTCGATCGGGACCGCTCCAAAGGAGATGATCTCGTCGGTCCTCGGATCGAGGCCGGTGAGCTCGAGATCGACGACGCTGTCGCGCGCTTCGCGCCACGGTGTGCGGCGACTCGGCGGGCGCGCCCGGACATAGGAGTCGGCGGCTGGCGCCCGGTGCCGCCTTCGTGTCGACCAAAGGCTCACCGCACACCGAAGTCGAGGTCGCTGGCGATCCTTTGTTGCACGGCAGCCACGGCGCGGAAGGCCTCCTTCAAATAGGTGCGGGTGAGCGCGCTGAGCTCGGACGGGTCGACGTAGTCGTCGGGCTCCGTGCCCGCCATGAGCTGTGCGCTTTGATGGTCGAGACGAAGCTCCGAGACGAGCTCGAATGCCTCGATGAGGGTGTCGGCGTCGGTATGGCTCAAGATGCCGCCCTCGCTTGCGGCGCGCAGGCGTTCCGGGGTCGACGCACAGATCACCCCGGCTGCCATCCCAGCCCACCGGGCGAGGTTGACGATGGGAAGCGCGCCGCCGTCTTTCAGGTCGAGCCGGCCCCGGTGCTCCCCGGAGTGTTCGACGACGAGTCCGCCAAGGAACCCTGTCGGAGGCCTGTGGGACAACGAGAAACGGGCGAGCAGGCGCAAGAGCGCAGGGTGCTCCCGGGCGGGGCGGAAGGTTTCTGTCAGCATCTCGCCCACTTGTGCGCCGTAGACGGCACGGCTGTCGACCAGGACCGAGGTGAGCACGAGCGCCTTGTCCTGGGTCGGGCCCTCCAGCCAAGAACGACCGGCGTTTTGCCAGGATTCGAGGGACCGCACGAAGAGCGGGTCCGAGGCGCTTGCCCGATGGGTATCGGGATGGAAGCCGCACGCGACGAGGATCTCCGTCGCCCGCTGGGCGAGGGCGGAGAAGTACGGGCGCGTCACGCGGTCCACATCGAGCGCCGCTTCGTCGCCTTTCAAGAACACGACGGCGCTGTCGAGATCGGAGCTCGGCACCGCTTCGCGCCGCGCCTGGCTCCCGAGAGCGAGCCAGGCGAAGGGCACCGGGACCTCGCCCACCTCGATGACGGCGAACTCGAGGGCGCGGCGCGTAAGGGCGTCCGAGACGATCGAGAACACGGCCTCGATGTCGAGCGGCGCCACGTTGGCTCGGTGCATGCTCACGATCATCGGCCGCAGGTCGGCGGCCGCATGGGCGAGCTCTGCCACGTCACCGGCCCGGGCGATGGCGCGGCGCAGCGAGAGCGACGAGTGGGTCTGGACCTCGACGAGATCCGAGTCGCCGATGACGCCCAACACCTCCCCGGTCGGCGACAGGACCGGGAAATGACGAAAACCGCGGTCGAGCATGTCCAAGAGGACCTCGCCCGCCAGGCGGTCGGCGGGCACGGTCTCGGCCGGCACGGTCATGGCCTGTGAGACCGGGGTGTCCGGCGAGAGACCGACGGCGAGCACCCGGGAGCGGAGGTCGCGATCGGTGAGGATACCGAGGCTGGAGCCGACGTCGACCAATACCGCCGTCGCTCCGCGCGAGCTCATCTCGCGGGCCACGTCCCGTATGGGGGTGTCGGGTGCACAGAGCACCGCCGGCGAGCGGAGCAGGGAACCGACCGGCTGGCTCAGGTGATTGCGGTCCAGGTCTGTCGCCCGACCCTGGCGGATCCCATAGCGGTCCTGCAGCAGCGAGCGAGTCACATAGCGCAGCGTCGCAGGCTGGCCCAGCAACCTGTAGGCCACGTCGGCTGGTATCCGGTAGGTCAAGGTGTCCTCCGCCGCCCGGGCGGCGAAGCCGGTCGGAAGCCCCGAGAGCATCGAGGCGTGCCCGAACATCTCGCCGATCCCGATGAGGTCGAGCACCCGGCCGTCATGGACGATCTCGACCGCGCCGGCACGGATGACGCGAAGGACGCTCGGCTGGGCGCCCTGGGAGAAGATCTCCGTCCCGGCGAGATGGAACTCGATCTCGGCGCAAGCGGCGGCGCTTTCCACCTCGGCCCGGGAGAGCGCGCTGAAAGGCGGGTACGTGAGGAGGAACTCGACGATCTCCGGCACGGCGCCCATCGGTCGTAAGTGTGCCAGGAGATCGGCCGAAAGCCGGGTCCGATCGCCTCCGAGGCGGTCCGGCATTCGCGCTGAGCTGGGCAAAATGGTCCCTTGACTTGCAACGGAGCCGTTGTTTTAATGGTTCGCACCGAATGGCGGATTGGGTCCGTTGTCCGGAGAGGGGGGCCTCAATGTCGGTCGACGAGGGCACGGGTCCCACACCCAGGGGTGTGGACGCTGACGTAGCCAAGCTCCACGAGCTCGGCTACGCCCAGGAGCTCCACCGGAGGATGGGCGGGTTCTCGAACTTCGCCGTCTCCTTCACCATCATCTCGGTTCTGTCAGGCTGTTTGACGCTTTACTACTTCGGGATGGAGGAAGGCGGCCCCGTCGACATCGTCTGGGGCTGGATCATCGTCGGCTTTTTCACAACCGTCGTCGGCCTGGGCATGGCGGAGATCGCTTCCGCCTATCCGACCGCAGGCGGGCTGTACTACTGGTCCGCCAAGCTCGCCAAAGGCAACCCGGGCGCCTGGAGCTGGTTCACGGGCTGGTTCAACCTCCTCGGCCAGGTGGCCATCACGGCCGGCATCGACTACGGCTTCGCCTTTTTCTTCACGGCGTTTCTCAACATGGTCTTCAACTTCCCGACGACGGCGGGCTGGATCCTCGTCGTCTACGCAGGCATCCTCATAATCCACGGCCTGCTGAACACCTTCGGCGTGCGCGTGGTTGCTTTCCTCTCGGACGTCTCGGCCTGGTGGCACATCCTCGGCGTGGCGACCATCGCCATAGTGCTGATATTCGTCCCCAGTCACCACGCCTCGGCCTCGTTCGTCTTCACCAAGTTCATCAACCTCTCAGGTTTCAGCTCCAAGTGGTACGTGTTCCTGATCGGTTTCCTCATGGCGCAGTACACCTTCACCGGCTATGACGCCTCGGCGCACATGTCCGAGGAGACGAGGAGCCCTGACCTCGCCGCACCGCGGGGCATCGTCAGCTCGATCGTCGTATCGCTCATCGCGGGCTGGATCCTCATCCTCGCCATCACCTTCGTCATCCCGACGAACATGGCCGTCTACACAAAGTACGCCGCCCAAGAGTTCGCCCCGGTGCTCATCTGGACCGACGCCATCGGCCGTCACGGGGCTGAGCTCCTGCTCGTGATCGCCTTCATGGCCCAGGCCTACTGCGGCATGGCGTCAGTCACGGCGAACTCGAGGATGCTCTATGCCTTCAGCCGGGACGGGGCCGTGCCCGGCCACCGGCTCTGGCACCAGATCAACCCCCGCACGAGGACGCCCACGAACGGCATCTGGTTCTGTGTCGTGTTCGCCTTCCTCCTCGCCGTCCCCTCCCTGTGGAGCGGCGTCGCCTACGGAGCCGTCACCTCGATTGCCACGATCGGCCTCTACATCGCCTATATCCTGCCGACACTGCTGCGCCGCTTCCAGGGCGCCGACTTCAAAAAGGGCCGCTGGTCGCTCGGAAGCTGGAGCCCGATCGTCGGCTGGGTGGGCATCATCTGGGTGGCGTTCATCTCGGTCCTGTTCATGCTGCCCGAGTTCAGCCCGGTCGGCCGCGACACGTTCAACTACGCCCCAATCGCTGTCGGCGTCGTGCTCTTGTTCGCAGGGGCCTACTGGCTGTTGTCGGCCCACAACTGGTTCACCGGTCCCAAGGTTCAAGGAACCGAGGACGAGCTGAAGGCCATTGAGGCCAGTTTCGGCCGTGGCGGGCGAGTCGATTGAACGAAGCTTCGCCCGCCCTCACAGTTGACAGGCTGGCGGCGCTCGTTGGTTCTCACGAGATCGACACGGTGGTAGTCGGGATCACCGACATGCAGGGACGCCTGCAGGGCAAGCGGTTCGCCGCCACCCACTTCCTAGAAGACGTCATGACCGGAGGGACGGAGGGCTGCAACTACCTGCTCGCCGTCGACGTCGAGATGAACACCGTCCTCGGCTACGACATGTCCTCTTGGGACCGGGGATATGGCGACTTCGTCATGGTGCCGGACGTGTCGACCCTGCGCCTGTTGCGCTGGCACGCCGGCACGGCCTTTTGCGTGGCCGACCTGCGCTGGGCGGACGGTTCCCCGGTTGTGGCCTCGCCGCGCCAGATCCTCGAACGCCAGGCCGAGCGCCTGGCTGCTTACGGCTGGCACGCGCTCGCCGCCACCGAACTCGAGTTCATCGTCTTGAACGACACCTACGAACAAGCGTGGAAGTCCGGCTACCGGTCCCTCACCCCGGCGAACCTGTACAACGTCGACTACTCGCTTTTGGGCACGGGCCGCGTCGAGCCTTTGCTGCGACGCATCCGCAACGAGATGGGCGACGCGGGCATGTGGGTCGAATCGGCCAAAGGTGAGTGCAACTACGGCCAGCACGAGATCGCCTTCCGCTACACCGGCGTCGTCGAGAAGGCGGACGAGCACTCCTTGTTCAAGATGGGCGCCAAGGAGATCGCCGGCCAGGAGGGCTACAGCCTGACGTTCATGGCGAAGTACGACGCCCGCGAGGGCAACTCGTGCCACGTGCACATCTCGCTTCGCGACGATTCGGACCGGCCTGTCTTCTCCGACGGCCATCACGGTTTTTCTCGCGTCTTCGAGCAGTTCATCGCCGGGCTCCTCGCCACGTTGCGGGAACTGACGCTGTTCGTCGCCCCGAACATCAACAGCTACAAGCGTTTCGTCGCCGGATCGTTCGCACCGACCGCGCTAGCTTGGGGGCGTGACAACCGCACCTGCGCCCTTCGCATCATCGGCCATCAGCCGAGCGCGCTACGCGTCGAGTGCCGTGTGCCCGGTGGCGATGTGAACCCGTACCTGGCGCTGGCGGCGATGGTGGCGGGCGGCCTGCACGGTATCGAAAATGAGCTCGAGCTCGAACCAGAGTTCATCGGCAACGCCTACCAGTCGGACAAGCCGCGGCTTCCCACCAACTTGCGGGAGTCGGCCGACCTGTTCGGGGCTAGCAAGGTCACCCGCAAAGCCTTCGGCGACGACGTCGTCGCCCACTACTCGAACATGGCACGCGTCGAGCTCGAGGCATTCGAGTCGGCTGTCACCGACTGGGAGCGCTATCGAGGGTTCGAGCGGCTGTGAGCACGCACGCCGTCATCAACCCCGCCACCGAGGAGACCATCGCCAGCGTCGAACAGCTCGACGCCGAGGGAGTCGACGAGGCCATCGCCCGCTCTGTCGGTGCGCTGCCCGCTTGGCGGGCCGTTTCGCCGGGCGACCGGGCTCGGCTTTTACGGCGCTTTGCCGAGGCCGTCGACGGGGCGAACGAGGAGTTGGCGCGCCTCGAGGTGGCGAACTCCGGCCACACCATCTCGAACGCCCGCTGGGAGGCGGGCAATGTCCGCGACGTGCTCGCTTACTACGCCGGTGCTCCAGAACGCCTCTTCGGGCGCCAGATCCCGGTTCCCGGCGGGGTCGATGTCACTTTCCGCGAGCC
The DNA here is from genome assembly GCA_963779425.1 of uncultured Acidimicrobiaceae bacterium. Lineage (GTDB taxonomy): Bacteria > Actinomycetota > Acidimicrobiia > Acidimicrobiales > Bog-793 > Fen-455. Next base: position 286,742 of record CAVZYD010000007.1, on the reverse strand, counting down.
CATCGGCGTCGTAGGGATCATCGTTCCCTGGAACTTCCCCATGCCGATCGCTTCCTGGGGATTCGCCCCGGCGCTCGCCGCAGGCAACACCGTCGTGCTGAAACCTGCCGACCTCACGCCGCTCACGGCGATCCGCATCGGCGAGCTCGCTCTCGAGGCCGGCCTTCCCGAGAACGTGTTCCAGGTGCTTCCCGGCCGCGGCTCGGTGGTGGGCTGGCGCTTTGTCACCCATCCGGCCGTCGGCAAGATCTGTTTCACTGGCTCGACCGAGGTCGGCCAGAAGATCATGGCCGGGTGCTCCGAGCAGGTGAAACGGGTGACCCTCGAGCTCGGTGGCAAGAGCGCCAACATCGTCTTTTCCGACGCCGACGTCGAGGCCGCCGCCAAAGCCGCCCCCTACGGGGTGTTCGACAACGCCGGGCAGGACTGCTGTGCCCGCTCACGGATCTTGGTGGAGGCGAGCGCCTACGAGGTCTTCATGGAGCACTTCGAAAAGGCGGTCAAGGCGGTCAAGGTCATCGACCCCTCCGACGAGGCCAGCGAGATGGGCCCGCTCATAAGCGCCGGCCAACGCGAGGCCGTCTCGGGCTTCGTGCCCGCAGATGCCCCCGTCGCCTTCCGGGGAAGTGCCCCCGAGGGCGCCGGGTACTGGTTTCCTCCTACCGTGCTCGCACCGGTGCCGCCTGAGGCTCCGGCCGTGCGCGAGGAGATCTTCGGGCCCGTCGTCGTGGTCGTGCCCTTCAAGGACGAGGCGGACGCCATCCGCATCGCCAACGACACCCCTTACGGGCTCTCCGGGTCGATCTGGACACGCGACGTCGGGCGCGCCTTTCGGGTCGCCCGCGCCGTTGAGACAGGGACCATCTCGGTGAACTCGAACTCCTCTGTGCGCTACTGGACTCCCTTCGGTGGCTTCAAGCGCTCGGGTATCGGCCGCGAGCTCGGCCCGGACGCGCTCGAGGCGTTCACCGAGCTCAAGAACGTGTTCATCGCCACCGGCGCCCCGTAGCCTTATTCCAGCCTCTTTTCACCACTCACGATCGGGGACTCAGCATGCCTGGAAGGCTCGACGGCAAAGTAGCCGTCATCACGGGTGCTGCGAGCGGCATCGGCCGCGCGAGCGCCATACGCTTTGCCCGCGAAGGGGCGCACGTCGTCGTCGCCGACCTCGCCGATGAGGCCGGCAGTGCCGTCGCGGCCGAGATCGGCGGCCTTTACGTGCATGCGGAGGTGACCGATCCGGCGAGCGTGCAGGCCATGTACGCCGCCGCCGTGCAAGCTTTCGGCGGCCTCGACATCGCCTTCAACAACGCCGGGATCTCGCCTCCCGACGACGACTCGATCCTCGAGACCGAGCTCGACGCCTGGCGCCGGGTGCAGGAGGTGAACCTCACCAGCGTCTATCTGTGCTGCAAAGCGGCGATCCCGATCATGCTCGAGCACGGGGGCGGGAGCATCATCAACACGGCTTCGTTCGTGGCCCTCATGGGCGCGGCGACGTCGCAGATCTCCTATACCGCCTCCAAGGGCGGCGTGCTCTCGATGTCGCGCGAACTCGGCGTGCAGTTCGCCCGCCAGTCGATCCGTGTCAACGCGCTCTGCCCGGGGCCCGTGAACACGCCGCTTTTGCGCGAGCTGTTCGCCAAGGACGCGGAGCGCGCCGCCCGCCGCCTCGTGCACATCCCGATGGGCCGCTTCGCCGAGCCGGAGGAGATAGCGGCAGCCGCCTGTTTCCTCGCCTCCGACGACGCCTCGTTCATCACGGCGAGCACCTTCCTCGTCGACGGCGGCATCAACGGCGCCTACGTGACGCCCCTTTGATGGCACCTGGCCCCGAGGAGCGCCCCGTCATCGGGGTCACCGCCTACGACGAGCAAGCCTCCTGGGGCCATTGGAAGACCAAGGCCTCCCTCGTGCCGTCCGACTACCTGCGCTCGCTCGTCGACGCGGGCGCGAGCCCGCTCATCCTCCCCGTCCAACACGAGGCCGGCGCCACCCTCGACACCCTCCTGCAGCGTCTCGACGGCCTCGTGCTGACCGGCGGCCCCGACGTCGACCCGGCCCGGTACGGGGCCGAGGCGCACCCCCGCTCTCAGGCGCCCCGCCCCGAGCGTGACGAGAGCGAGCTCGCCTTGATAGAGGCCGCCGAGCGCTGCGGCTTGCCGCTGCTGGCTATCTGTCGGGGGATGCAACTTGTGAACGTCGCCCGGGGCGGCACGCTCGTCCAGCATCTCCCCGAGGTCCTCGGCCACGAGGAGCACAACCCGACGCCGGGCACCTTCTCCACCCACATGGTCCGCGTCGCCCCGGGGAGCTCGCTGCGAAAAGCCCTCGGATGGGACGCCCGCGACGTGCCCACCCACCACCACCAGGGCATCGACCGGCTCGCAGACGGCCTGTCGGCGGTGGCCTGGGCCGACGACGGCACCGTCGAGGCGATCGAGGACCCGAAAAAGCCCTTCTGCATAGGCGTGCAGTGGCACCCCGAGGCAGACGACAACGGGGCCGTGTTCCACGCCCTCGTGCGTGCGGCAGCCGGCGTGCTGGCCGAAAGAGAAAAGGGGCGACGCTCGACTCCCTGAGGCGGCTCAGCCCTGCAAGGACTTGAGCACGCAGAACTCGTTTCCCTCCGGGTCCGCCAACACGACCCAGGTGACGTCGTCGCCCTGGCCCACAGAAACCCGCGAAGCACCGAGCGACTCGAGGCGCTCCACCTCCGCCTGCTGGTCGGCGGGACGAAGGTCGATGTGGAGCCGGTTCTTCACCGTCTTCGACTCCGGCACCTTCAAGAACAACAGGTCCGGCGCCACACCGTCCTCGGGACTACCGACGGGCGGCTCGAGCACGACCTCGTCCGGCTCCTCGTGGGTCCGGCGCCACCCGAGCGCCTCTTCCCAAAAGCTGGCGATGGACGCCGGGTCGCGGGCGTCGATGCACAGGCACTGGATACGAAGGTCCACGGTTCCCCCTCCTTGTGTCGAAGAGCCTCGCTCGTGAGCTTCAGCTCTCGACCAAATGCGTATCCAGGCTAATGGCGCCCTCGAACCCTAGACGACCTCGCGGAGCTTGCCCGTGCCGACGTCGTAGACAAAGCCACGCACCGAGTCTTTTCTCGGGATGAACGGGCTCGCCTTGATACGGGCGACCGACTGGCGCACGTCTTCGTCCAGGTCCGGGAAGGCCTCGGCCGACCACGACGGCTTGATCCCGACCTCGTCTTGGATCTGGCGCTTGAACTGGTCGTCGCTGAAGGTGAGCATCCCGCAGCCGGTGTGGTGGATGAGGATGATCTCCTCGGTGCCCAACAAGCGCTGAGAGATGGCCAGTGATCTGATGGCGTCGTCAGTGACGACTCCCCCGGCGTTGCGTATGACATGGGCGTCGCCCTCTTTGAGACCGAGCACGGCATAAGGGCTGAGCCTGGCGTCCATGCAGGCCAGCACGGCCAGCTTCTTGCCGGGCGGCAGTGGCAGGTCCCCCTTGTCGAACGTCGCCGCGTAGGTGTCGTTGTTGTCCAGCAACTCGTCAGTCACGCTCATTGCAGTCCCCCTCCGGAGCAAGGCCAAATGATGACTTATGCCATCCGGATTATAAAGTTAGCGCAACCACCACGAGAGCGCGCCCTTGGGCCGGGCGCCGCCCAGGACCGTTTGTCTACTGGCCCCGCAGGTAGCGCTCGAGCTCGGCGGCGATCTCCTCGCCCGAGGGAACCGCCCTCTCGTCGATGTCGACCGGTGTCCCCTCGAGCACGTCGATCTGCTGTTCGAGCTGGCGGACCATGTCCTGGTGCTCGGTGCTCTGGGCTATGAGCTCGTCCACCTTCCGGCAGGCCTCCTCGGCCGCTTCGGCCAGGGGATCGGTGTCGATGACGAGGCCGGAGATACTGGCCAGGCCTTCCAGCAAGGCAACCGAGGCGGCGGGAAAGGGCATGGCGGCGACATAGTGCGGCACCCTTGCCCACAACCCGATCGAGGGGATGCCGTGGCTCGAGCAGGCGCGCTCGATGGCCGCTTGTATCCCGGCCGGGACCTCGATCGCCCCGGGGATGAAACCGACCTGCTTCGCGAGACCGATGTCGGATGCTGTCGCCGCCAGCTTCACCGGGCGCGTGTGCGGCGCGCCGGCGGGAAAGCCGCCCAGGCCGACCATGAGACGCACGTCGAGCGCCAGGGCAAGGGCGGCGACGTCATCGGAAAAACTCCTCCAGTGCATGTCGGGCTCCGGCCCGGTCAATAAGGCGACGCCGGAGCCGACGGCGTCGGTTCCGACGCGCGAACGTCACCTCGGGCCATTCGAGGTCGTCGTTGATGCCGTCGACGATCCTCAGCTTCGGGCGGCGGGCGCGCTGGTCGAGCAGCTCCTCGGAGTCGAACCGGGCGTACGGGCGCGTGTCGATCCCCTCGAGCAGGGCCGCCATGGCTGTGGCACCGGCAAGCCCGGCGTCCACCCAGCCCTCCAGGGCGACGATGAGCACAGGGGCCGGCGGAGCCAGTTCATCGGCGAGCCGGTACAAAGGCATTGGCTCAGTCATGTCGTTCCCGTCCCATGTGTCACGTGCAAAAGGTTACCGGGGCTGCTCGGCGCCGTTTGACAAGGCAAAGCTCAAAGAGCCAGGGAGTCCCCGCCGTCGACGACGATCCTGGCGCCGTTCACGTTGCCCGCCGGCTGCGAGCACAAAAAGGCCACTACCTTGCCGAAGTCGGCCGGGTCTCCCATGGCACGTCCGCTGTCGGCGGCGCCGAGCTCTTTCATGCGGTCGGTCAGGTGGTACCCCGGACAGGCGAGATTGAGCGTGATGCCGCTGCCCCGCAGGTCCGCCGCCGCCGTCTTGGCCCATGCCCAAAGCCCCGTCCGCGCGGTGTTGGACAGAGCGAGAGTCGGATTGGCCTGGGCGATAGTCGAAGAGGCGATGCAACAGATCCGGCCCCATCCCGCTTCCCGCAGATGGGGCAGGGCGGCCCGTACGAACCGGACGCTCGTGAGCAGGTTCGCCTGCACCGCCGCCAAGATGGCCTCGTCGTCGAGCTCGAGGGCACCCGCCGGGGGCGGTCCTCCGGCGTTCGCCACGACGATGTCGAGGCGACCGAAACGTTCAAGCGCGGCGGCGACGAGCTGTGCAGGCGTGGCGGGATCGGTCACGTCCGCCCTTACGGCAAGCACGTCGGCCCCCTTCGACCCCAGCGCCGCCTCGGCGCTCGCGAGCGCCGCCTCACCTCGCGCCGAGATGACAAGGCGAACGCCCTCGTCCGCGAGAGCTTCGGCCGCGGCACGGCCAAGCCCCTTCGACGAAGCGGCCACGACCGCCACTCGGCCCTCGAGACCGAGATCCATGGTTCACCCTTTCTCTTGTGGCCCGGCGCTTGTCCGGACCGCCCTGTGCGAGCTTCGCGCCCCGGAAGGACACGGGCCGTTTCAGGCCTCCACCACCACCAGGTTGTGATCGGCGTTGTTGCAGGCGAGCGGGCCGTCTTCGGTGGCGACGACGATGTCTTCGATGCGGGCGCCGAAACGGCCGGCGAGGTAGATGCCCGGCTCCACCGAGAAGGCATGCCCGGCGACAAGCGGCGTCAGGTTCCCTGCCACCATGTAGGGGTCCTCGTGCTCCTCGATCCCGATGCCGTGGCCTATGCGGTGGATGAAGGCATCGCCGTAGCCGGCGGCCGTGATCGGGTCGCGCCCGGCGCTGTCGACATTCGCGCAGGGCGTGCCGACGAGGGCGGAGGCGAGGGCGGTGGCCTGGGCCAGGCGCAGCACCTCGTAGAGCTCGGCGAACTCCGCCTCGGGCTCTCCGGTGACAACCGTGCGGGTGATGTCCGAGCAGTAGCCGACGCCGTCTTCGAGGTGCAAGGAGCCGCCGAAGTCGCACACGACGACCTCGCCCCGGCCGATGCGACGCGGGCCGGGCTCGTGGTGCGGGCTCGCCGAGTTGGGCCCGCTCCCGACAATAGAGAAGTTGACGCGGTCGTGTCCCTCCTCGCGAAGCCGCGCCGATATCTCGGCGGAGACCTGGGCCTCGGTCCTCCCGATGAGGGCGATCTCGCCTCCCAAAAGGGCGGCCGCCACCGCGTCCGCCGCCGCCCCGGCGGCGCTGAGAGCCGCCACCTCGCTCGGGTCTTTGACCGCACGCAGCGGGCCGACGACCTCCCTCGCACTTCGCCAATGCGCCTCGGGCAGCAATGACTCGAGCTCCAACAGGTGCGCCGCCCAGCACCGGTCCGAGACGGCGAGCCGCCTCCTTTTTCCGACCAGTCCCGCCACGATCTCGCCGGCGCGCTCGTGCTCAGCCCACGGGCGCATCTCGAAAAGCCTGGGGTCGTGGGCGACGCGGGGAGCCTCGAGCTCGGGCACGACGAGGGTCGCATGGTCGTCGACGGGCAGCACCAGCATCGTGAGGCGTTCGAGCGGCATGGCCTCATAGCCGGTGAGCCAGGGAAGGTCAGCGCCGAGCGACAAGAGCAAGACGTCGAGCTCCATCTGCCTCATGCGGTCGCGCACGTGGGAAAAGCGCCCTCCCCGTGCCAGTGCGCCGTCGATCGCAGGGCCAAGCTGGCTCGTTGTGCTCACGAGACCTGGGCGCGGCTCGTGGCGGCGACGGTGACCGCCTGCTTGGCGTGGTAGCTCGAACGGGTCAAGGGGGAGGCTTCGACATAGGAGATGCCCATGTCGCGGGCCGTTGCGGCCAGCTTGGCGAACTCGTCCGGCGCCCACCAACGGGCGACGGGCAGGTGGGCGGCCGTCGGTCGCAGATACTGGCCGAGGGTGACGATCTCGACCCCGACACAACGAAGGTCCCCCAAGGCGGCCACGACCTCGTCGGGCGTCTCGCCCATGCCGAGGATGATGCCGGACTTGGTCTTCAAGCCGGACGCGGCCGAGCGCGCCAGCACCGAGAGGCTGCGGGCGTAGGAGGCCGAGGGCCGCACGGCGCGCTGCAGACGGTTGACCGTCTCGAGGTTGTGGTTCAACACGTCGGGCCGGGCGTCGAAGATGATCTCGAGGGCCGCATCGTCGCCCTTGCAGTCGGGGATGAGCACCTCGACCGTCGTGCCCGGACTGCGGCGGCGAATGGCGCTGATCGTCTCGGCGAAGGCCAGCGCCCCGCCGTCGGCGAGGTCGTCGCGCGCCACGGCCGTCACGACGGCGTGCGACAGGCCCACGCGGGCGACGGCCTCGGCGACGTGTTCGGGCTCGCCGGGATCGAGCGGCAGCGGGCGCCTCGTGTCGATGAGGCAGAAACCGCACGCCCTCGTGCAGCGCTCCCCGTTGATCATGAACGTCGCCGTGCCGTCGGCCCAGCACTCGAAGATGTTCGGGCACCCGGCTTCCTCGCAGACCGTCACGAGCGAGAGCTCGCGCATGGTCCTGCGCAATTTCACCATCTCCGGCCCGATACGGGCCTGAGCCTTTGCCCAATCGGGCTTGCGGGCCGAGATCGACACGCCCCGGGCCGGGTCGACCCCGGCGTCGACGAGGCGGCGCTCGAGCGCCCGGTCAGAACGCCTGCCCGCCTCGGCAGAATCCGCTGGCGCCGCCGCCCGGGGCGGCCCCGGCCACCACGAGGAGTCCTGGCGCTCGATGGCGGCGCCGGGGGCGAGCGTGTCCGGCACCCGCCGCACGACCGCCTCCACCACATCGCACATTTCGACCTTCACACCCTCTCGAGCCATGGTGGTGACGCCGAGATCGCTCAGCCCGCAGGGCACGATGTGGCCGAACATGGACATCTCGGGATCCACGTTCAGGGCGAAGCCGTGCATGGAGCGCCCCCGGTTGATCCGCACCCCGACGGCGCAGATCTTCCTCGGCGCTTTACCCTCGGGATCGATCCAGACGCCGGGATAGCCGCGCAGCCGCCCGGCGCCCTTCAGGCCCAGGTCCCCGAGAGCCTCGATCACGAGCTGCTCGATGGCGTGCACGTGCGCCGGCACCGCCCCCATCCCGAGGCGGACGTTCAAGATGGGGTAGCCGACCAGCTGACCGGGGCCGTGGTAGGTGACATCTCCCCCGCGATCGGCGTGCTCGAGCTCGGCGCCGACCGAGCCCGGGTCGACGAGGATGTGCTCGGCCTTGGCGCGCACACCGAGGGTGTAAACGTGCGGGTGCTCCAACAAGAGCAGGTACTCGGCTCCCCCGGCACCGCACAGGGCCTGTTGCAGGACATGGGCGTCGCGATAACGCACGCGCCCGAGCCAGCGCACGTGCAGCTCGCGGCGGGCTTCGCTCAAAGCTCGGCCTCCCAGTCGCGCGTCTCGATCGCCTGGGCCAGCGCGTGCAGGAAGGCCGAGGCGTAGGCACCGTCGACGGCGCGGTGGTCGAACGAGAGGGCCAGCAAGCCGACCGAATGGATCCCGATCGCCTCGGTCCCGTCGCTCGAGGTGACCACGACCGGGCGGCGCTTGACCCCGTCGGTGGAGAGGATGGCCACCTGCGGCTGGTTGATGATCGGCCCCGTTAGGAGCGTGCCGAACGGACCCGGGTTCGTGATGGTGAAGGTCCCGCCCACGACGTCGTCGGCCGAGAGCTTGCGCGTGCCGCGCCCGCTCGGCGAGCTCGGCCATGGCGCGGGCGAGGCCTCGCAGCGACTGACCGTCGGCGTTCTTCACGACGGGGACGATGAGCCCGCGTTGGTCGAGGTTGACCGCGATGCCAAGGTGCACGTCGTGGTGGATGACGAGGGCGTCCTCGCCCACCGAGGCGTTCAGCTGGGGGTAGTCGTGCAGGGCCTCGACCACCGCCCGGGCGACGAAGGCGAGATAGGTGAGCCCGATCCCCTCCTCCTCCCGGAAGCGGTTCTTATGGGCGTTGCGAACCCGCTCGATCCCCTCGTAGTCGGCCTCGACGACAACGAGGGTGTGAGCCGAGGTCGCCTTCGAGCGGACCATGTGCTCGGCGGTGAGGCGGCGGATGTTCGTGAAGGGCACGACCTCGTCGCGTGGTCCGGCGGCAAAGCTGTGCGGGCTGTCGGCCACGGTGGAGGCGCCAGGCGCCGCCGGCAGGCTCGGGGCCGCCGCGTTCGCAGCCGCCGGGGCCGGCACGCTTCCCCGTGAGGCGGCGGCAGTCGCCGGGCTCGCCGCGCCACCAGCCGCGCGACGGTCGATGAAGGAAAGCACGTCGGCGCGCGTCACCCGACCGCCTTTGCCCGTGCCCGGGACGGCGGACGGGTCGATGCCGTACTCGACGACGAGTTGCCGCACGACAGGGGAGAGCACCATTCCCTTGCCGTTCGACTCGGTCCCTTCCGAATCCGGTGCGGCCGGCGAGGAAGCTTCCGCCTTGGGCGCAAGCTCGGCCTCCTGGGTCGGCGGCACCCCGGCCAGCACGGCCTCCGCCTCCGGGGGCAGCTCGGCTTGGGTCGGGACAGGCGCAGGCGGCGTCGCGACGGGGGCTGGGGCGGGAGCGGGCACAGGGCTTGGCGCGACAGGCGCCGCGCCGCCAGCCGGAGCCGTGGCGGTGGCACCGGAGGGCGCCGTTTCGGTCACGACGGCGAGCTTTGTGCCGACGTCGACCGTCGCTCCTTCGGGCACGAGTATCTCGGCGATGTAGCCCGACACGGACGAGGGAACCTCGGAGTCGACCTTGTCCGTCGACACCTCGATACAACGGCTCGTCGTGGGAGACGGCGTCTCCCACCTTCTTGAGCCAGCGGATGATCGTCCCCTCCGTGACCGTCTCGCCCAGTTGAGGCATCGTGATGTCAGGCAATGTGAAGACCCCTTCCTGTGAGGGCAAGAACCGTCTCCCCGAAGGTCTCGGACAAAGACGGATGCGGCTGTATGAACTGGGATACCTCCTCGGGCGTGACTTCCCAGTTGACCGAGAGGTAGGCCTGGCCGAGCTGCTCGGTGACCCAGGGGCCGGCCATGTGGACCCCGAGGAGGCGTCCCGCCCGCCCGTCCGGCAGCTTCTCGCAAATGACCTTCACGAGGCCTTCGGTCTCGCCCAGGATGCGGGCGCGGCTGTTGCCCCCGAAGGGGTCCTTCTTCGTGACGATCTCGATGCCCGCCTCTACGGCTCCCTGTTCGGTCATGCCCACGAAGGCCACCTCGGGGTGGCAGTAGATGGCCCAGGGCACATTGGCGTAGTCGACCGGGATGGCCCTCTCCCCGAGGATCTGTTTTACGACGAGGATCGCCTCGGCGAAGCCGACATGGGCGAGCTGGGGTGTCGCTACGAGGTCGCCGATGGCGAAGATGCCCTCGGCCCCGGTGCGCATCCATTCGTCCACGCGCACATAGCCGCGCTCGTCGAGCGCGACGCCGGTGCCGTCTGAGAGCAGGTCGTCTGAGAGCGGGCGCCTCCCGATCGACATGAGGATCGTCTCCACTTCGAGCTTTTCCCCGTCGGCGAACACGACCGAGGTGTGGTCGCCCTCGATCTCATGGCCGGTGACATTGACACCGGTGCGCACGGTGATGCCGCGCTTTGTAAAGGAACGGACGATGACGTTGGCCACGTCCTGGTCGCAACCGGGGAGGATCTTCGGCAGGGCCTCGAGGAGCGTGACGCGCACCCCGAGGTCGGAGAGCATCGAGGCGAACTCACAGCCGATCGCCCCGGCGCCGATCACCGCCGCCGAGCGGGGGAGCTCGCGCCGGTCCAAGAGCTCGTCGGAGGTCTGCACGAAGCGGCCGTCCACCTCGAAGCCGGGAAGCGTCCTCGGCACCGAGCCCGAAGCGAGGACGATGTTCTTCCCGCTCAGCGTGCTCAGCGAGCCGTCGGGCCCGGTGACCTCGACGAGCTTGCCCTGAAGGAGGCGGCCGACCCCGGGCACCGTCGTCACCTTGCGCTGTTGCAAAAGGCCGGAGAGGCCTTTGAAGAGCTGGTCGACGATCTGGTTCTTGCGGTCCTGGCTGATCGAGAACTCGACGACCGGCTGGCTGGCGTGGATGCCGAACTCCTTTGCCCCTTCGACGCCACGGAAGACCGTCGCCGTCTCCAAGAACTCCTTTGCCGGCACACAACCGCGGTGAAGGCAGGTCCCTCCCACCTTGTCCTTTTCGACCAGTGCCACCGACAGACCCGCGGCGGCGGCGTAAAGAGCCGTGGCGTACCCGCCGGGACCGCCCCCGATGACAACGATGTCGTACTGCGCCGGCTCAGCTTGGTTCGCTGGCAAACGGACCACCTCCTGGTTTCGTGACTTGCGGGCCTTCGGCCAGGTCGGCCGGACAGCCCTCACCCTCGCTGGCCGGCGGGCCATCCTGTCTCAGCCTAAAGCCTCCGGAGCACCTCACGGGCAGTGAACGGCCGGTCTCGGCAGGCCACGGCGAACGGCCCCGTGGGCGCTCAGGCCTGCGGGCGACGCAGCATGCCGGCCCCGACCGTGGCGTTCGTCTGCTCGTCCACGAGCACGAAGCTGCCCGTTTCCCTGTTGTCGCGGTACTCGTCGTACAAAAGGGGAACGGTCGTGCGCAAATGGATGCGGCCGATGTCGTTGAGCTCGAGCTCGCTGGAGCGCGAGTCGTTGTGCAACGCGTTCACGTCCAGGCGGTACTGGAGGGTGCGCACGCGCGCCCGCGCCCAGCGGGTCGTGTGCTTTATGGCGTAGGTGGCGCCCTCTCGGAGCGGCTTCTCGGCCATCCAGCAGACCATCGCCGAGACGTCCTGGCCCACGTTCGGCCTGTTGTTGGGCCGACAGAGCATGTCACCGCGCGAGATGTCTATGTCGTCTTCGAGCCGCACGACGACCGACTGGGGCGGAAAGGCCTCTTTGAGCGGTCCGTCGGGCCCGTCGATGCTCACGACGTGGCTCGAGAACCCGGAGGGGAGGGCCACAACCTCGTCGCCGACCTCGAGCACGCCGCTCGCGATGTTGCCCGCGTAACCGCGAAAATCGTGGTACTCGCTTGAGATCGGCCGGATGACGAGCTGCACGGGGAACCGCAAGTCGATCAGGTTGCGGTCGGCGCCGATGTGGACGGTCTCGAGGTGGCTCAAGAGCGAGAGCCCGTCGTACCAGGGCATCTCGGTCGAGCGCTCGACGACGTTGTCGCCCGCCAGAGCGGAGATGGGGATGCAGGTGAGGTCGTAGACCTGCAAGCGTTCGGAGAACGCGATGAAGTCGTCGCGGATCTCCTCGAAACGCTCCCTCGAGTAGCCGACGAGGTCCATCTTGTTGACGCACAGCACGAGGTGGCGGATGCCGAGCAGGGAGGCGATCATGGCGTGGCGTCGTGTCTGCTCGGTCGCCCCGGCGCGGGCGTCTATGAGCAAGAGCACGAGGTCGGCCGTCGAGCAGCCCGTGACCATGTTGCGCGTGTGCTGGGTGTGGCCCGGCGTGTCGGCGATTATGAACCTGCGTTTCGGGGTGGAGAAGTAGCGGTAGGCGACGTCGATGGTGATCCCCTGCTCGCGCTCGGCCCGGAGCCCGTCGGTGAGCAGGGCGAGGTTGACGTACTCGTCGCCCCGGGCGACGCTCGTGCGTTGCACGGCTTCGAGCTGGTCCTGGAAGATCTGTTTCGAGTCGTAGAGGAGGCGCCCGATGAGCGTGGACTTGCCGTCGTCGACAGAGCCGCCCGTCGCGAAGCGCAGCAGTTCCACTAGAAGTAGCCCTCCCGCTTGCGGTCCTCCATGGCGGCGTCCGAGAAGCGGTCGTCGGCGCGCGTGGCGCCCCTCTCGCTCACCCGTGTCGCCGCCGTCTCGAGGATGATCTCGCCCGGAGTGCCCGCCGTCGACTCGACGGCCGCCGTGCAGGTCATGTCGCCCACGGTCCGGTAGCGCACGCTCGTCTCGAAGGGCTGCTCTGCCTCCACGCCCTCGCGCGGCTTTGTCCAGGGTCCGACGGCGAGCAGCATGCCGGCGCGGCGGAACACGGTGCGCCTGTGGGCGAAGTAGATCTGGGGGAGCTCGAGCTTTTGTTCATCGACGTACTGCCATATGTCGAGCTCTGTCCAGTTCGAGAGCGGGAACACGCGGAAATGCTCCCCCGGCAGGTGCCGGGTGTTGTACAGGTCCCACAGCTCGGGTCGTTGCGCACGGGGGTCCCACTGGCCGAACTCGTCGCGAAGGGAGAAAACCCGCTCCTTCGCCCTCGCCTTCTCCTCGTCGCGCCGTCCTCCACCGAAGACGGCGTCGTAGCGGTTCTCCTCCAGCACCCGTAACAAGGTGTAGGTCTGCAGCCGGTTACGGGTGGCGCCCGGCACGGGTTGCTCGACGATCGAGCCCCGGTCGATGTCTTCTTGCACCGAGCCGACGACTAGTCGGACCTCGAGCTTGGCCACCTGCTGGTCCCGGTACTCGAGGACCTCGGGGAAGTTGTGCCCGGTGTCGACGTGCACGATCGGGAAGGGGACCCGCTGGGGCCGGCATGCCTTCGTGGCGAGATGGAGCAACACGGCCGAGTCCTTGCCCCCCGAAAACAAAAGCGCCGGGCGCTCGAACTCGGCTACCACCTCACGGATGATGTGGATCGCCTCGGACGCGAGCGTGTCAAGGTGGGAAAGACGGTGAGCCATCGGAAGTACGCAGGTTAGTGGCCAAATGACGTTCCGGGCCAGAAATCGCCTCTCCCCGGCCTGCCCAGACGATCAGGCGCGCAGGGGCGGATGGCGGTCGGCCCAGGGAGTGGCCTGCTCGAGCTGGCTGGACACGCGGATTAGAACGTCCTCCCGGCCGTAGTCGGCGACCAGCTGGACCCCGATCGGAAGCCCCCCGGTGGAGAAGGAAAGGGGCAGCGAGACGGCCGGCTGGCCGCTCGCGTTGAACGGAGCGGTGAGCTGGCAGTTGGCGACCTCCCTGGCCTCGCCGCTCACAGGGTCAGAGAGCTCGCCGATCCGGGCTGGCAGCTGGGCAAGCACCGGGGTGCAGAGCAGGTCGAAACCCTGCTCCGACCAGAAAGCGACCGTGCGCCGCCGGAAGCCTTCGAGCCAGAGGACGGACTCGAGGTAGTCCGGGGCCGAGGTGGACTTACCGAGGGCCACGAGGAGCGAATTGGCCGGCTCGTACTCCTCGGGGGAGATCTCCCTTCCGAGAGCGCGTGACCATTCGCGCAACGCCAATGCGGTAGCACTTGCCACGATAACGAGGAAGTGGTGCTCGAACTCGGGCTCTTCGAGCGAGGCCGGATGGGCGATCTCCACTGTGTGACCGAGCGACTCGAGGAGTTGTCCTGTGCGCTGCACCGCCTCCGAGCAATCCGCATCAGCCGGGTACTCCACTTGGGCGGGACGGTCGAGCAGCCCGACGCGCAGCCGCCCCGGGTCGGCACCCACCTCCCGGGCGAAAGGCTGGACAGGCGCCGGCGCCACGAAGGTGTCGCCCGGCTCGTAACCGGCGATCTCGTCCAGCACGGCTGCCGAGTCGCGAACCGAACGCGTGAGCACGTGGTCGACGGACAAGCCGTTCCAGGCCTCGGCCGGGGCAGGCCCCTTGCTCACGCGGCCGCGGCTCGGTTTCAGGCCGAACAAGCCACAGCAGCTGGCCGGGATGCGGATCGAACCACCGCCGTCGTTCCCGTGCGCCACGGCGACCATGCCGGAGGCCACCGCAGCCGCCGAGCCGCCCGAGGACCCGCCACTCGAATGACCCGTGTGCCAAGGGTTGCGCGTCGGTCCAAAGGCCCGGGGCTCGGTCGTGCTCGACGTCCCCTCCTCCGGGGTGTTCGTGCGCCCAAGGACGACAAAGCCGGCTTTCTTGAGGCGCCCCACGAGGAAGCTGTCCCTTGTTGCGCGGTGACCGGCCGCTTTCGCGAAGCCGGTGCCTTCGCAGTAGGGCTCCCCCGCCTGGGGGGCGCCGAGGTCCTTGAGCACGATGGGCACGCCCCGGAAAGCCCCGTCCGGCAACTCACCGGCCGCTTCATCGCAGGCGGCGGCGAAGCGCCGGTGGATGACGGCGTTAAGGGCTTTGTCGCAGCCTTCGATGCGCTCGATGGCCGCCTCGGCCAACTCGAGCGGGAAGACCTCGCCCTTGCGCACGAGGTCGGCCTGAGCCGTCGCGTCGGCCCAGGTCAGCTGGCTGTCCATGCCTTCATCCCCCGCCGGACCGGTCGCGCTCGTCCCTTTGACCGGGCTAGCGCTTGTGCCGCAAAGTTTCGCTCCAGGTCCGCACGAGCCCAGGCACGGCCGCCACGCCCTGCACGGGGCGGTAGGCCTCGGCGGCGTCCATGAGCCGGTGCGTCTCCTCGGCGCTGAGCTCGAGATCGGCCGCGTCGGCGTTGCGCTGCAGCTGGGCGACGGTGCTCGCCCCCGGTATGGCGACGACGTTCGGATGGCTGATGACCCAGGCCAGAGCGACCTGGGCAGAGGTGGCGTCATGGGCGTCGGCGATCTCTTTAAGCGTCCGCAACAAGAGCCGGGCGCGGTCGAGGTTCTCGGGCAGGAAGGCGGGAGAGCTCGCCCGCATGGCCGTCGGGCGGTGCTCGGCGTCGTAACGTCCGGACAAAAGGCCTTGCGCGAGCGGGCTGTAGGCGATCACGACCCGGTCGTTGTCGGCGGCCCACTTCGTCATCGCCTGCAAGGGGCGCCGGTCGACGAGGTTGAACCGGACCTGGTTGGACCAGACCGGGCCCCCGAGGGCGGCCTCGGCCGCCTGCCAGCGCTCGAGGGTGTAATTGCTCACCCCGATCTGGCGGATGACGCCACTTCGCTGGATGCCCCGCATCGCCGCCATCTGCTCGTTGAGGGACACCACCGGGTTCGGCTGGTGCAGCTGATAAAGGTCGATCTGGCCGATGCCGAGGCGACGGGCGCTCCCCGCCGCCCGCTTGGCGACAACCGAGCGGAGCGGGAGGAGCGGGAACACCTTCGTGGCCAAGAAGACCTCCGAGCGCCTCTCGGCGATGGCCCGCCCGACGATGCGCTCCGAGCGGCCGAAGCCGTAGATCTCGGCCGTGTCGATGAGGTTTATGCCCAAGTCCAAGGCGTGGTTGACGATGTCGACCGCGTCGTGCTCGGCGTAATGGGAGCCGTAGCCCCATTCCCGCGAGCCGAACTGCCAGGTGCCGAGCCCGATGGCCGACACCCGCTCACCACCTGCTTGTACATATCGCATGACGACCGACACTATCGGGAACCGGCCCCTCGGGCTCTGCCCGCGGGCGACTACTTCGGCGGCATTCTTAGGCCCCCGTCGAGGCGGATCGTGGCCCCGTTTAAGTAGCCGTTCTCGATGATCGCCACCACGAGCCCGGCGAACTCGCCCGGGGTCCCGAGGCGCTTTGGGAAGAGCACTCCTTGTCCGAGCGCCTTGGTGTTGTCCTCCGGGAGGAGGCCTAAAAGCGGCGTGTCCATGATCCCGGGGGCGACCGTGTTCACGCGGATCCCGACCGCCGACAGGTCGCGGGCGGCCGGGACTGTCATCCCCGCGATGGCGCCCTTGGAGGCCGAGTAGGCGATCTGGCCAATCTGGCCCTCGAAAGCCGCCACCGAGGCCGTGTTGACGACGATGCCCCGCTCGCCGTCATCGAGGGGCTCGTTTTTCGCCATGGCCGCTGCCGCCAACCTCATGACGTTGAAGGTCCCGAACAGGTTGATCGAGACGACCGTCTTGAAGGCTTCGAAGTCGTGCGGCTCTCCCTGCCTGCTGAGCGTGCGCTGCACCCAGCCGATGCCGGCGCAGTTGACGTTGATACGCAGCACGGCACTGGCGGCCGCCTGGGCGACGGCTCTTCCGACGGCTCCCGGGTCGGTGACGTCGCCGGCGGCATATGAGGTGGCACCGCCGAGCTCGCCCGCGAGCGCTCTCGCCCTCGCCTCGTCCCGGTCCAAGATCGTGACGATGGCGCCTTTCGAGGCCAGTGCCCTTACCGTTGCCTCGCCGAGGCCCGAGGCCCCACCCGAGACGATCGCTCCTGCTCCGCTGATCTGCATTTCCGAAATCTAAGGCGGGCGGGAGGCGGCCGCTTTACGCCAGTGGATCAGCCCGCGTGGGCGCCTTGTTGCAGGCGCGCCGCCTGCACGGCGAGCCTGTCGACGAGCTCGTTCATCGGGTCGCCCGAATGTCCCTTCACCCAGCTGAGCTTGATCTCGCCCCGCCGGCGGTCGACGACCTCTTCTACGAGGGGGCGCCAAAGGTCCTGGTTCGCCACCGGTTCGCCCCGCGAGTTCTTCCAGCCCCTGGCGCGCCATCCCATCCACCATCTCTGCTTGAAGCAGTTGACGACATAGGTGGAGTCGCTCACCACGTGCACCTGACCGCGCAGCGCACCGAGCGCCTGCAGCACGGCGGTGACCTCCATGCGCTGGTTGGTCGTAAGCGCGTCATGGCCGCTCTCGTACTCGCCCTCGGAGACGGCCCAGGCCCAGCCACCCGGCCCCGGGTTGCCGATACAGGCGCCGTCGGTGAACACGGTGGTCGCCTCTGGCTCCTCGAACAAGCTCACCGGGCCAGTCTGCCCGCTGCGGCACCCCGGCGTGGGTGAACCAAGCACCGGCGCGGCCGGACGCGGCTTTGCGGGGCGCGAGACTGTTGGGGTGATCATCGATGGCTTTTCACACCAGGTACCCGACATCGACCCCCAGGAGACCTCCGAGTGGCTGGACTCCTTCGATGCCGTCGTAGAGACAGAAGGCCGCCCTCGGGCCCAGTTCCTCTTGATGAAGCTGCTCGAGCGGGCGCGAGAAAGCCAGGTCGGCTTCCCGGCGACGGTCTCGACCCCCTATGTCAACTCGATCCCCGCCGCGGCCGAGCCCTGGTTCCCCGGCGACGAGGACCTCGAGCGCCGCATCCGGCGCTGCATCCGTTGGAACGCCGCGGTCATGGTGACGCGGGCGAACATGCGCGACAGCGGCATCGGCGGGCACCTTTCGACCTATGCGAGCGCCGCCTCTTTGTACGAGGTCGGCTTCAACCATTTCTTCCGGGGCAAGGACAACGGCACCCCCGGCGACCAGGTGTACTTCCAGGGCCACGCCTCGCCCGGCATCTACGCCCGCGCCTATGTCGAGGGCAGGATCGGGGACAAGAACCTCGACAACTTCCGCTTCGAGGTCGGAGGAAAGGGCCTTTCCAGCTACCCGCACCCCCGCCTCATGCCCGACTGGTGGGAGTTCCCGACCGTCTCGATGGGCCTCGGTCCTCTTTCCGCCATCTACCAGGCCCGCTTTAACCGTTACCTGCTCAACCGCGAGATCGCCGACACGAGCGGATCTCGCGTGTGGTGCTTTGTCGGAGACGGCGAGTTCGACGAGCCGGAGACGCGTGCCGCGCTCAGCCTGGCGGCCCGCGAGCGCCTCGACAACCTCACCTTCGTCGTCAGTTGCAACCTGCAGCGCCTCGACGGGCCGGTCCGGGGCAACGGCAAGATCATCCAGGAGCTCGAAGCCCTCCTGCGAGGCTGCGGCTGGAACGTCATCAAGGTCATCTGGGGCAGGCGCTGGGACGAGCTTTTGGCACGCGACGTCGACGGCGTGCTCGTGAACAAGATGAACACCACCCTCGACGGTGACTTCCAGACCCTTGCCACCGAGTCGGGTGCCTACATCCGCGAGCACTTCTTCGGACCCGACCCCCGTCTTCGCAAGCTCGTCGAGCACCTCTCGGACGAGGAGCTGCAGACCCTCCCCCGGGGCGGGCACGACTACCGCAAGCTCTACGCCGCCTACAAGGCGGCCACCGAGCAGGTCGGGGCACCGACGGCGATCCTCGCCAAGACCGTGAAGGGCTGGACCCTCGGCCCGGAGATCGAGGCACGCAACGCCACGCACCAGATAAAGAAGATGACGAAGGAACAGCTGCGGGTGCTGCGCGCCCGGTTGAGCCTGCAAGACGAGATCCCCGACGCCGCCCTCGACACAGAAGAGCCGCCCTACTACCGCCCGCCCGTCGGCTCAGCGGTGCAGGAGTACTTGAAGTCCCGCAGCCGGGCGCTCGGTGGCCACCTGCCCCACCGCATGGTCCGGGGCCGGGGGCTCACAGGGCTCCCCGCGCCGATGCCGGCGGCCTTTGCCGAGTTCACCCTCGGCTCGCGCGGCCAGGCGGTCTCGACGACCATGGCGTTCGCGAGGTTGCTGCGCAATCTGTTGCGCGACCCGGGCATCGGCAGGTTCGTCGTCCCGATCGTGCCCGACGAAGGCCGCACCTTCGGCCTCGACGCCCTTTTCACCGAGATGAAGATCTACGCCCCCGACGGTCAGCTCTACACCCCGGTGGACGCCGGCCTGCTCCTCTCCTACGCCGAGGACAGCTCAGGCCAGATCCTCGAAGAGGGCATCACCGAGGCGGGCGCCATGGCGAGCTTCCAGGCGGCGGGGACCGCGTACGCGACCTGGTCGACGCCGATGCTGCCCATCTACCTCTTCTACTCGATGTTCGGTTTCCAGCGCATCGGGGACATGATCTGGCAGGCGGCCGACGCCCGGGCACGTGGCTTCCTCATGGGCTGCACCGCCGGACGCACCACCATGAGCGGCGAGGGCCTCCAGCACGAAGACGGCCAGTCGCACCTCCTCGCCTCGGTCGTGCCGAGCGTGCACGCCTACGACCCTGCCTTCGCCTACGAGATGGCAGCCATCGTCGAGCACGGCATCGAGCACATGTACGGCCCGAAGGCCGAGGACTGCATCTACTACCTGACGCTCTACAACGAGAACTACCCGATGCCCGCCCTGCCCGTGCCGGAAGGTGACGAGGCCGTGCAGGCCGAGGCCGTCGCCGCCCTCAAGGAGAAGATCCTCCGCGGCATCTACCGCTATGCCGGGCCGGTCGAGGGTGAAATCCAAGAAGACAGCGAGGGCGAAACCAAGCCTGACCGCAAGAGCACCAAGAGCTCAAAGAGCGAGGCACTTTCCGAAAGCGCCGGCGAGGGCGGGAGTGGTTCGCGCCGCTCGGCCACGATCCTGTTCTCGGGTCCGGCCTGGCAAGCCGCCATCCAGGCACGCGAACTGCTGGCAACCGAATGGGGCGTGTCAGCCGAGGCCTGGTCCGTGACGAGCTACAAGGCTCTGCGCGAGGACGGACTGGAAGTCGAGCGCTGGAACCGCCTCCATCCCGGCAGTGCCCCCCGCGTGCCCTATGTGACCCGTGCGCTGGCGGACGCGGCGGGACCCATCGTGGCCGTGACCGACTTCTTGAAGGCGGTCCCGGACCAGATCGCACGCTTCGTCGAAAGGCCCTTCACGGTGCTCGGGACCGACGGGTTCGGTCGCTCCGACACCCGGACGGCGCTGCGCAGGCACTTCGAGGTGGACGCCGCTCACATCGTCGTCGCCGTGCTGGCCGAACTCGCCACCGCCGGCGAGGGCAAGCCGAGCGAGGTCGCCGCGGCCATCGAGAAGTACGGGCTCAACCCCGAGGCGATCGACCCGCGCAAAGCCTGAACCCGGCGCCGGCGCCTCGGGCGCGACTTGCGGACCCCGGACGGCGGTGCAACGAATTTCCCGCCATACACTCCTGCAATGCCGCGAGCCCTGAAATCCTCGAAGAGCCTCCCGTTCACCGGCGACCCTCGAGCGGACGAGTACCTGGTCGAGGATCCCCTCGCCCTTTTGATCGGCATGGTCCTTGACCAACAGGTACCGCTCGAGAAGGCCTTCGCCGGGCCCTGGGTCCTGCGCGAGAGGCTCGGGGCCGAGCTTGACGCCGCCCGGCTCGCCGCCATGGCCCCGGACGACCTCGCCGCTTTGTTCATCGAGCGTCCGGCCCTTCATCGCTTCCCGGGCTCGATGGCCGCACGCGTGCATGAGCTCTGCCGTTTGTTGGTCGACGAATACGGCGGGGACGCGGCAGCTGTTTGGACGACGGCCAAGACGGGCGAAGAATTGTTCAACAACGTCCGGGCCCTTCCCGGCTTTGGTGAACAAAAAGCCCGGATCTTCGTTGCCCTGCTCGGAAAGCAGCTCGGTGTCCGACCGAAGGGCTGGGAGAAAGCGGCTGGGAAATTCGGCGAGCCGGGTTCGCTGATGTCGGTCGCCGACATTGACAGCCCCGATGCTCTCCTCGCCGTCAGGGAGCACAAGCGTGCCATGAAGGCTGCCAATTCATCGGGAAAAGAGAAGGCTCGATCTGCAGCCATTTGACATGCCGCTTGACACCTATGACGTTTTAGGGTAAACCCTTCGCTCAGCGAGGGAAGCACCGATACCCAGCCCTTATATGGTCGCTTGGGCTGGCAGGAGCCAATAGCGAACCCGTCCCCGCGCGGCAAAAGGTGTCCCTGCACCTGCGAGCGAAAAGAGTGGGAACGACGGGTCTTCGCGAGTTTCGGCACGGAATAGGGCTTTGTGGCATTGCCACTGGCTGCACACAGCAGGATTCCTCAAGTCAGCATCCGCTCGGCCATTGCCGATCGGACAGACCCGAACCGTCTAAAGACACACAGCGAGCTTTCAGTAACAAGACGACGGGCACTTCTGTAAAGCGGCTCTTTATGGATGCTGGGCCACTTCTTCCCTTCTTGTATCACATCGGTGTAGTTACAAGTCTCCTTTTAGTAGTGACTTTCGCCTCTGTCGGCTCAGGGACTTCCGGTGCACAGTCAAGGGGAGCGCAGGGAACCCTATGAGCGATGCACCGCGGGTACTGGTTGCAGCGAGGACAACCGCTCACTTGTCAGTACCCCGGACAAAACTCACGATGCGTGAGCGTTTAGTCACCGGTAGTGCCGTTTTCGCGGGGAACGCGCCCCGGTCTCGATCCACCAGATACTGCGGTTTTGCCAGACGGGGTGTTGTTTCCCGCCGCGCCTGGACCGCACCAACAGGGAACTCCCCCACGAGTGCCCTGGCAGCAGACAGGGACCTGTTCAGGTTCTTGAACAAAGGCGACGCGATGATCCACAGGCCGTACTTGGCCGCCAGACCTGTGGGGAGCGACTGGCGAACCCGACGCCTGCATCCGGTACTCATTGCGAGCATAGGAGCAGGATGCTGTGAAACTCCGCTCGGTCGCACTTGTGGGGGTCGTCTGCCTGGCCGCGTTGGGCCTGATCGGGGCTGGCGCTAGGGCCGTCTTCACCACATCGACTAGGAGCGGCCAGACGATCACGGTTGGCAGCTTCAAGAGCACGACTGCGCCGAGCGTCGCCGTCACCTACCCCGTCAACGACACCACCTACGGGGCCGATTGGACCGGGACCATCACCGGCACGGCCTCGTCCAACTCCGGAGCGGGCACGACGATCAAGGACACGCTCGTCGCGATCGAGGACACCACCACATCCACCTGGTGGGACGGCACCTCCTTCGGCGCCAGCGCCGAGAGTTTCACCGCGACAAGCGGCACTCCGGCCAACTGGACGCTTGCCCTGGCGGCGAGCAACCTCACCTCGGGCGACAACTACAGCGTCATCGCCCAGGCGACAGACAGCCTCGGGAACATCGGCACCAGCTCCACGGTGACCTTCACCTACGACACGGCCGCCCCGACAGTCGTCGTCACCTACCCGGCGAACGGCACGCAGTACGACCTCACCACCTGGGGCAACCAGATCACGGGCACGGCCGCGTCGAACTCTGGGGCAGGGACGACCATCGCCGCCACGGCGGTCGCCATCGAGGACACGAACACGCACTCGTGGTGGAGCACCTCGGGGTTCAGCGCCGCGAGTCAAACCTTCGTGCCGGTGAGCGGCACATCGACTTGGTCGCTCGTCTTCGCAGCGGCGAATCTCACCTCGGGCGACAACTACAGCGTCATCGCCCAAGCGACCGACAGCGCCGGGAACGTAGGCACGAGTACGCCGGTCGCCTTCACGTACTGCAACCGCACCACAAAGGTCCCACCGACGGTGACGATCACCTACCCGGTCAATGACGCCACCTACGGGGCTACCACCTGGCAGGGCGACATCGCCGGTTCGGCCTCGTCCAACTCGGGACCCGGGACGAGCATCGCCAGCGTCGCAGTGGCCATCGAGGACACAGCCACCAAGCAGTGGTGGAACGGCAGCTCCTTCGGCTCCGGCAGCCAGAGCTTCATCGCGGCCACCGGCAAGACAACCTGGCTGCTCGGCTTTCCAGCACTGAACCTCACCTCGGGCGTCACATACGACGTGATCGCCCAAGCCACTGACAGCGCCGGGAATGTCGGCACCAGCTCGCCGGTCTCTTTCACCTATTGCGTGCGAACGGCTCCCCCGTCGGTCGCCATCACCTACCCGGTGAACAACGCCACCTACGGCGCCAACTGGCTCGGGGAGATCACAGGCACGGCGTCGCCGAACTCGGGCGTCGGGACGACCATCACCGGCGTGGCGGTGGCGATCCAGAACCTAAACACGGGCAAGTGGTGGACCAGCACCGGGTTCAACTCCAGCTCCCAGACCTTCAACCCCGCATCTGGCGGCACGACGTGGAACCTTCCCTTCGCCGTGAGCAACCTCACCTCAGGTGACAACTACAACGTCGTTGCCCAGGCAACGGACAGCCTGAAGAACCTCGGCACGAGCACGCCAGTGAGGTTCACCTATTGCAATCGCACCTCCAAGGCCCCGCCGACTGTCGCCATCACCTACCCGGTGAACAACACCTCTTACGGCACCAACTGGGGCGGGTCGATCACGGGCACGGCCGTGGCAGGAACAGGGTCGACCATCGCGAAAGTAAAGGTCTCCCTCCAGCAGGGAAGCGGGCTGTGCTGGGCCGGTGCAGGCGACACCTACACGGCGGTCTGCCCGAACTACGTCGCGGTCACGAACGGCACCACAACCTGGTCACTGCTGGTCCCGAACTCTGATCTCTCATCGAACGACGGCTACAAGGTCACGGCCGAGGCGATTGACTCTTATGGCAACGTCGGGACCAGCTCGCCGGTCAGCTTCAGCTACGCCACGCCACCTCCCACGGTGACGATCGCCTACCCGGTCAACAAGACCGCCTACGGCACGAACTGGACAGGCTCGATCACCGGCACCGCCTCGACGAACTCGGGGCCGACGACGAACATTACGGGCGTTTCAGTTGCCGTCGAGAACACGACGACGAGCAAGTGGTTGGCCGGCACCTCGTTCAGCGGTGGCAGCCAGAGCTTCCAGACCGCAAGCGGGACCACGAGCTGGTCGTTCGCCGTGTCGGCGAAGTACCTCGTCTCCGGTGACGCCTACAGCGTTATCGCCAAGGCCACTGACAGCGTCGGAAATACCGGTACTTCCGCGCTGGTGAGTTTCACCTTCAACAGCTCTCCCCCGTCGGTCGCCATCACCTATCCGATGAACAACGCCAAGTACGGGTCGACGAACTGGGGCGGGACGATCACAGGCACCGCCTCGTCGGACTCAGGCACCGGGGCGACCATCACCGGGGTCTCGGTGGCCGTCGAGAACACCTCGACCAAGCGTTGGTGGAATGGATCCTCGTTCAGCGCCACGAGCCAGACCTTCGTCGCAGTCACCGGCAGCACGACGAACTGGTCACTCGCCCTGGCGACGAAGTCCCTCGTCTCGTGTGACAACTACACGGTTATCGCTGAGGCAACCGACAGCCTCGGCAACGTCGGCACCAGCCCGGCAGTGACATTCATATACAACAACCCGAGCAAGGCTCATGCAGTCGGTGGTTCACACGACTAAGACACGAATACCTCAGCCCTCCGCTCTCGATCGACAAGGTGTTGCGGTTCTGGCAGGCGGGACATTGCGGCCCCCGTCTGGATCGCACCAACAGGGAACTGCTTATCCGAGTTCCCTGGCAACAAACAGGACCCCAAATGGGTTCCTGGCATCAAACAGGAACCCCCATGGGTTCCTGGGCAAAGGCGACGTGATGATCCACAGGCCGTATTTGGTCGCCTGGCCTGTGGGGAGCGACTGGCGAACCCGACGCCCGCGTCTAGTACTCCATCTAGACGATAGGAGCAGTAAGACATGAAACTCAAGACCATTGCAATGACGGGCGTAATGAGCCTCGCAGGCTTGGGACTCATTGGTGCTGGCGCTCACGCAGTATTCACCACTACTACTGCGAGCAGCCAGACGATCAACGCTGGCGTGCCCGGCGTGGCGCTTTATGCGGCTGGTGCTACCAACACTTGTACAAGCTATGCGACCGCCGTGGCCTACCCGTTGACATGCAACTCGATCACCTTGCCCGCACAAACAGTCGGGTCAACGTTTGACGCGAATTCCACGGTCAATGTCGTGAACGTCGGCACAATCCCGGTGACCTTGGTTTCATTCACCGTGAGCGACACCCCAGCCGTCGGCTATGATCTGCAATCCAACTTGGGTCTGTGCATTGGAGGTGTCTACGGCCTGGGTTACTACGGCACTGGGTATCTCACTAACGCCGAGTCAGCAAATCCGCTTTCCGTAGGTTCTCCAGTAACTCTTCCAGTTGGTGGCACTACGTCGTACCAAGTGGACCTCTACGCCGGGGAAGCCTCGACCCAAGGCTGCGGCGCGATAGCGGCCCTGCCGAATTCCGCAGTGGGTGAGTCTGACACCGTGACCTTGACGGCGAACTACAACGGTTAAACAGCCTTTTCCTTATTAGCTAGTGGGGGATTTTTGTAATCCCCCACTAGCTGACGGACCAAGACCAAGGCTCATGAGCTAAGCGATAATCTTGATCACAACCGAAGCACTGGAACCGCCGGATCAGTCGCAGGATTGCGGTTCTCCCTGTGACTGATCCGGCGGGTGTCGTTCTGGCAATGCCGCCTCGCGGGAGGAATCATGACGACTGATGGCCCCGTTGAGGACAGCACTCCACGGCTCGCTGAGGGCAGTGGCGCGGTCTCCGATGACGCCATGTCTCTGCCCACCGGGACCGAGACCCCTGGGATAGCTGAGGAAGGCACGCCGATCGTTCAGGAGGGCGCGGTCGTCCAGGAAGACTCCCCGGTTGTGGCGAGTTACGTCTTCGTCGCCACCGAGAAGGGCACTCCGAAGACTGCGGGCCGTCCACGCTCCAAGCCGTTAAGCGTGGAGAGGGCGATCCGCACCGTTATCGCCTACGTCCTCGTGCTGGCCATCCTCGGCGCGGCCGGTATCGCCGCCTTTGCACTCGTCCAAGGCACCTGGATGGTGACTCCGGTGCTCTCCGGCAGCATGAGACCTGGACTGTCCGTCGGTGGCGTCGTCATCAGCCAACGTGTCCCCGTCTACAGTCTCCAGGTCCGCGACGTGATCATCTTCAGGGACCCGTTCAAGCTCTCCGAGCAAATCGTGCACCGTATCGTCAAAATCACCAAAGGCCCCGGGGGCAAGCTCCTCTTCAACACCCAGGGCGATGCCAACACGGTCCGTGACCCGTGGACGCTCTCGATCCAGGGGGACACCATCTACCGGGCACGGTGGTCCGTACCGCTCGTCGGCTATGTCGCCATCGCCTATCAGAACCACCGCGGCTTCTTCCTGCTCGGGGCTGGCATCGTCCTGATCCTGATCGCTCTTGCCACCTTCTTCGAGGCGCGCCAGGGCCGACAACGCCGACACGCACGGGGAGCTGCGCGGGCTACCTGAATCTCCCGGAACCCAACACAAAGCAACACAGTTCACTCCAACACTTAGACCGCTGTACATCCATTGCGAGGAGGAACATCCCGTGTCAAGCATCAAAGGAAGGCTCCATAACCTAGAGACCAGGTCTGAGCAGGGATTCACGCTCATCGAGCTGTTAGTTGTCCTGCTGATTATCGGCATCTTGTTGGCGGTGGCGATCCCGATATTCCTGACGGTGACAAAAAGCGCCAACAACACCACCGTGCAGGCCAACCTGCAGACCGCCCTCACGGGTGCCAACGCCTACTGGACCCAAGAGGGCCAGACCTACTCGGGCATCGACTCGTCCGGGAACCCGGCTGTGTCGAATATCTCCGACATCGACACGGGCGTGAACTATGTCAGCGGAACCAACTCGTCGGGCCTGAACGTGGTGTCGCTGTGGACCGACGGGTCCACCTCGCTCGTGCTCTCGGCGTGGGCGCCAGGTACCCACGACTGCTGGTCGATACTGGACTTGAAGGCCCCCACCACCATCTGGGGACAAAGCCTTGACATGGGCACCTACTACGCCCTCGACGCCAACGTTGGCGCTGCGGACTGTGTGGCGGACGGCACGGCGGCCCCGACGACCGGCACCTTGACAGGGCCGCAGCAAGGTGGCTTCCCCAGCGCCTAGGTCCAAGGGGTACGTGGAACGCACTTGATGGGCCAGGAAACGGCCTAGGGCCCTGTTGAACAAGGCCCTTTCTCGCCGCCCAAACGGGGCGTAGCGTTGCTTTGGGTCCTCGGGGGTAAGCCCGCACCGAAGAGCCGGGGTAGAGGGTGAGAACCGGTCGCGCTGGTAGGTCTTTGACCGTAGGTGTCGTTCCCTCCTTGGGACGCTCCCGAGGACCTGTTAGGTGCCGGCGAGCACCCAGGCGCCGTCGCTCCTCGTGAGACCGAGCACGACGAGCTTGCGTAAGTTGAGCGCCGCGACGCGTCGGTTGAGCCAAGCTTCGTTGCGCTCGACACCGCGATAGCGAAGTCGTCGGTTCCCCTTCGCGACGAGCCAGGCGATCGAGCGCTCGGCCATCGGGCGGTGTTGGCGATAGCTCGCCCGCAGTTCCTCGTCACGCCAGGCCGCTCTGGCGGCGACGAGCTCGGAGTCGTGCTCAGAAACCGTGAAGCTCCGCGCTTTGGCCTTGGTGCAGCGTGAGCGCAGCAGGCAGGAAAGACACTGCAGGGCGAAGTTGGCGATGCCGCCTAAAGAGAGCCGGGCGACATGTCCGGCCGGGCAGGTGACGCGCCGTTGCTCGTGGTCGACCGAGAAGTCGTCGCGGACGAACCCGCCGGGGATGTGGGGACGGGAGGGAAGAGGTTTGATGACGAGGCGGTGGTTCTTCTCCCTAAGAGCGGAGCGCACCGCTCCCGAGCCATAGGCCGAATCGGCGAGCACCTCGAGACCCTCGGGCTCTTGTTCCATGAGATAGACCCCGACCGGGCCGTCCGGGTGGTTGGCGGGGGTGAGCTTTGCGGCGGTGACGATCCCGGTATCGGGCTCGGTGGAAAGATGCGCCTTGAACCCGTCGGTGCGCACCGCAGTCGACTTGTGGCCGTGGCGGGCCTGTGTGTCGACGGTCGAGATGACCCGGTCCTTGGCGACCTTCTTCGCGATGCGCCAGGTGCCTTCTTGCTCACCGGGCTCGACGTCCTGGCCGGCGATGAGAGCGAGCAGGCCGACGTCGTCGTGCGCCTCTTTGCTGAGCGAAACGCTCTCGGCCGCCCCAAGGACAGCCAGAGCGTCGTTCACAAGTCCTGTCACAAGGGCGTTGCGGGCACTCTCGTCGGACCACTCGACGATCGGCTTGCCACCTTCGTCGCTCGCTGTCTTGAGGGGAACGAGGGCTGCTTGGCTCACTGAGCGACGGACCCTTCTCATCGCCGAGATGAGCTGGGTGACGGTGTCCTGGGTGGCGACGGCGTCGTCGAGGATGGACGAGTCGAGGGCTCGGCGGTGCTTTGTCTTCAAAACACCGGTCGCCTTAACGACCGCACGGATGGCGTCGAAGATCCGTTGGGGCCGCTCTGATTGGCGAAGGCGCGTGCGCCAATAGGTAAGCACGGTGAAGTCGAAGCCCGGGTCGTCAAGGGCCAGTCCACAGGCGACCTTCCAGTCGATGCGGGTCCGCAGCTGTCGGATGGCATCGCGGTCCGACAGGCCCTCCAAGGCCTGGAGCACCATCACCGAGCAAACGAGGACGGCTGGGACCGAGGGCCGGCCTTTTCCGGAGGGGAACAGGTCCGAAAAGTCCTCGTCTTTGAAGAGATCGTCTCGGTGATCGGCCAGGAATGAGTAGACCGTGCCCTTTTCAACAAGGCCTCGGCAGAAGGCCGCGGCATCGAGCATCTGGCGGTCTGGGTTGGATTTTCCCTGCACAGACCAATTCTTGTCGGTGGGAGAGGAAATCGCGAGCACCCTCGAACGAGCGCTTAAATCAACACCGCCCTAGTGTCGTGAGTCGGAGATTCTTTCAGATATAGGAATTTTCCTCCTGTCCGGCGCGTTGCTCCTTCCATCGACGACGATGGGAGGTAGCGATGGCAGAACGAGGCCGCCCCAAAGCAGAGCTAGTGCTGAGCGACAACGAGCGTGAAACGTTGGAACGTTGGGCTCGCCGGCCAAAGAGCGCGCAGGCCTTGGCTCTTCGGTGTCGCATCGTCCTCGAGTGTGCTAGTGGTCTCACCAATCGCGAGGTGTCGCGCCGGATCGGTGTGAGCGAACCGACCGTGTCGAAATGGCGGCGGCGCTTTGTGACAAAGCGCTTGGAGGGACTGCACGACGAAGCGCGCCCAGGCGTCCCGCGATCGATCACGGACGATCACGTCGAGGCTTTGATCGTGGCCACCTTGGAACAGACACCCACCGACGCCACCCATTGGTCGACGAGGTCAATGGCCAAAGCCACCGGCATGAGCCAATCTGCGGTGAGCCGCATCTGGCGGGCCTTTGGCCTAAAGCCCCATCTGGTCGACTCCTTCAAGCTCTCGCCCGATCCCCAGTTCGTCGAAAAAGTCCGGGACGTGGTGGGTCTTTACCTCAATCCGCCAGAAGGCGCCTTGGTGCTCTGTGTGGACGAGAAAACCCAGATCCAAGCCTTGGACCGGACCTCACCAGTGCTGCCGCTTCGACCAGGCCTACCTGAACGACGCACCCATGACTACGTGCGAGGCGGCACCACCAACCTCTACGCAGCCCTCGACATCGCCTCGGGCCAGGTCATTGCTGATATGACCGAGCACCACCGCGCCCTTGAGTTCAGGCGATTCTTGAACCTGATCAACAACAGTGTGCCAAAAGACCTCGACGTCCATGTCGTGGTCGATAACTCCTCAACGCACAAGACGCCCGAGATTCATCGCTGGCTGCTGCGCCACCCCCGCTTCACCCTTCACTTCACGCCCACCTATAGCTCGTGGATGAACCTCGTCGAGCGCTGGTTCGCCGAGCTGACCACCAAGTGGCTACGACGCGGCACTCATCGCTCGACCAAGGAACTCGAAGCGGCAATCACGACCTGGATCGCCAACTGGAACGAGGATCCCAAGCCCTTTGTCTGGCACAAGAGCGCAGACGAGATACTCGACACGCTGGCGGCATATTGCGCGCGAATCTCCGACTCAGGACACTAGTTGGCCTTCTGGAGTCCATCGACAAGCGTCTCCTGGCTGCAGCCAGGAAAAGGGGCGCACGACCTCTAGGCTTCCCTCGCAAGGCGACTGGAGGTCGTACGCCCACTACCACTATCGGCACGGATGACTAAAACACTGAACACAGCCGATTTTCAGAAGCACCTCTCGGGCTGTCCCAATACACCAAAATGGAGCCGGTGAACGACTTCTTGGTCAGCTACCTGGAGGCCGTCGAGAAGCGTCTCCAGGAGTATTTCGACCAGGATGACAGGGTGCACGGGCGCTTGGCTTCCCTCGCAAGGCTATCGGGGGTCGTGCCATTCAGCGGCGCGGATTCAAGCCTTCACCTGATGCGGGGCAATGTGACCAGGCCGCGGTTCCATTCAGACGAACTGCGAGATAGGGCTCGTCTCAGGAGGTCACGCGGCTTTTTCGAAGCCGACGCCTTCCAGTCCCAGCTCTGTTTGGGTGTCGAGCGTGTTGTCGACGACCGCGACGTTGCTTGTTCGAGTACCCGTGGCTGTTGGCTCGAAATTGACCTGGAACGTGCAGCTTTGACCGACGCTCACGATGAGCGGAGCGGCGGGAACAAGCTGGTTGGCGCAGGTGTCGAGCGCGGCAATGAAGTCGGTCGTCTCACCCCCGATGAGTCCGATTCCGTTGGGAGCGGGACTGATATACAGCGGTACCGAACCTACGTTCGTGAGGGTCACAGACTGGACGGGGCTTTCTGTGAGTAGCACCTGATTTGCTGGGAAGGTCAGGACGTTGTTGTGGATGTATCTATTGGAAACTGTCGCGGTCGCCCAAACACCGGTTCCCCTCAGTTTGAGTTGCAAGGTGGTGCCCGCAGTGCCCCAGCTCGCGTCAACGACGTTCACGGCACCGGTTCGGGTACCCGCACCAGTCGGCTGGAACTGAATTGCCAACGAGCAGTTCGCGTGTGCGGTGATGGATGCGCAGTTGTCCCTGATGAGTGTGAAGTCGCCCGAGTCCCCGACAGTGCCGATGGCCGCGCTGGCGATGACCTGAGTCGTAGCGCTGTTGTTCGTCACCGTCACGACGAGGGGATCGTCCGCTACAAAGACACCCTCAGCAGCGAAGACGGCGGTCGTCGAGGTACCAGGTGGCGGAGGCGTGAAGGAGATCGGAGGCGGTGCGGCACCTTCGGTCACGACGACGTTCGTCGCAGCAGTGCTGCCAGCCGAATTCGTCACGATCAACCCGAAGGTATAGGTGATCGGGTCTCCGCTGTTGTTGGCGCGCAAGGAGACCGACCGCTTCACGAGATCGGAGGAGCAGGAGGAAGAGCTCGGGAAGCCTTTCAGGCTCGGTGAGACCGTGATCTCGCAGGACGACGCGTACTTGAGCGCTGCCTTGAGGATGACTTTGGCGCCCTGGTTCGGGACGCTGGTCTTTGTGGCCATGAACGACAGCACGACCGGCACTGGAAGAGCCGGCGAAGCACCTTCGGTCACGATCACGTTCGCGGCCGCAGCGCTGCCAGCCGAGTTCTTCACGACCATCCCGAAGGTGTAGGTGATCGGGGCTGCACTGTTGTTGGCGTGTAGCGTGACCGACCGTGTCACGAGATTGGAGGAGCAGGAGAAGGACTTCGGGAAGCCCGTCAGGCTGGGCGACACCGTGATCTCGCAGGAGGAAGCGTACTTGAGCTTCGCCTTGAAGACAACGTTGCCACCGGTGTCCGGGACGCTGTTCTTTGTGGCGGTGAAAGACAGAACGGCCGGAACTGGGCGACTTGCGCCGAGCGCGATCTGCGGCGCACCGACGACCATAATGGCGGCGGCGACAATCGGAACGGTGAGAGCCGCCCCCAACTTCAACCGGATGCTGGTATGGAACATGAACTCCCTCGCTTCATAAATCCGCCGTAGATTGGACACGCCACGCAAACAGCCTTCGTCTTCGGGCTTACGGCCACAGTTGTCGTCTCCCGCTGGTCATCGTTGCACTAACCGAGAATTGTCGACAGAAAAGAAGTCTCCCTTGAGTGGCTTCACTCTCGTGGTCGCCGACCCGACCTGATGCGAAAGCTGCCAGAACTGCGATTCGTGTCCGAATACTGAACTGTGTGCGGGCTCACTGTGCACCGCCGGAACGAGTTGCCAGGCAAGTGACACTGCCTTAGTGGAATTGCCCCGCTTCGACGGACAGGTTGATTATGCCGCTTGAGTTCTCGTAAGGGCCTGGCCCGTCTTCCTT
This sequence comes from uncultured Acidimicrobiaceae bacterium, assembly GCA_963779425.1. Taxonomy (GTDB): domain Bacteria; phylum Actinomycetota; class Acidimicrobiia; order Acidimicrobiales; family Bog-793; genus Fen-455. Next base: position 254,536 of record CAVZYD010000007.1, on the reverse strand, counting down.
CTCTCGTATTCGACTGGCGACAGGCTGCCGAGTGAGCTGTGGCGGCGCACGCGGTTGTAGAAGACCTCGATGAACTCGAAGATGGCTCGCTTGGCCATCGCACGCGTTGGCCACGGGTGGCAGTAGATGAGCTCTTCTTTCAATGTCGCGAACCAGCTCTCCGCGACGGCGTTGTCCCAGCACTGGCGGGGTCGGGAAAGCGACTGAACGATGCCATTTTGCTCGAGAAGCTGGCGGAAGGCGCCAGAGGTATATTGCGAGCCTCGGTCGGAATGAAAAATGGGGCCGGGTGCTGGCCGGCGCAGATCGATGGCCATTTGCAAGGCATCTGTGACGAGATCGGCCCGCATGTGATCAGCCATGGCAAAGCCGACGACACGGCGGCTCTCGAAGTCGATCACCGTCGCTAGGTACAGCCAGCCCTCCCAGGTGCGCAGGTAGGTGATGTCACCGCACCAGGCGGTGTCGATCTCACGCACGCCGACTCCGAAGTTGCGACAAATGAGGTCGATGGCTTTTACCTCGGCGTCCGGATCGGCGATCGTGGTCTTCTTGAAGCGGCGCTTGCAGCGTCCCACGAGCCCGTTGAGGGCCATGAGGCGAGCGACGCGCTTTTTGCCGACGCAGACGCCGTCGTCTCGCAGCTCGTCGGTGATCCGGGGTGCCCCATACCTGCCCTGGGACTTGTGGTGGATCTGTTTGATCTGTTCGGTGAGCTCGTGATCTGAGATCTCGCGGGCAGAGGGGACCTTCGTGGACCACTCGTAGTAGGCGGCACGGGAGACCTCGAGCAGACGGCACGCCATTGAGACGTTGCCGTCCTGCTCAGCCTTCTCCGCCTCGATGAACGGGTAGATGTTCACCGGGTCTCCTTGGCGAAGAAAACTGTCGCTCGCTTCAAGATGTCCCGCTCTTCTCGAAGCACCCTGATCTCCTTGCGCAGCGCCACCAGCTCGGCGTGCTCGTCGGTCGTGAGCCCAGGACGCCTGCCGGCGTCTACCTTGGCCTGAGCGATCCAGCGGCGCACCGCCGTTTCACTTATACCGAGGTCACGGCAGACCTGGGCGATCGGCTTGCCGCCCGTGCGGCAGAGCTCGACCACCTCGGCTTTGTACTCGGCGGAGAACGATCGTCGCGCTCGTCTCCCGTTTTCCATGGTCTCCATGATGGACATCCTTTCCGGGCGGTGTCGCCCGATCGTGGATGTCCGTCAAAACGGGTCAAGCCCATAGGGGTCAAGCCAGAAGTAGGGAGGCCCATGAGCTTCGCGTTCGACGAAAGCTGAGTGGTTCCCCTTGTCCGCTTAGTCCCATCACTACCGGAACCACCGCGCCCTCTTCTTGATCGGACCCGGCTTCCGTTTGATTCTGGTCGCCATCTTCACCTTCCTTGAGGTCGACAAGGGCGACAACGCCGACGCGCACGGAGGGCAGCGTCGGTTACCTGATCAATTTCGTCGTGACGCATCTCAATTCGCCGTGGCGCATCAAGATGGACCCGGTGAATGACGTCCTGGTCAGCTACCTGGCGCCATCGATGAGCGGGTCTAGGAGTAGCTCGATGACGATGGCGAGCCGGGGTGGACGCGTCCAGCGCCTGCGCTACTACACGAGCGTCTTGCTCGAAGGTTCGATTAGCCGGAACAAGTAATGGAGGGCTGGCCGGACTGCTTCCAACTCGTCCCCGCCTTCGTGGTCGCCTAGGGCAACCGAGGAGCTGAAGGAACTTGAAGAAGCATCCGCGTTCCTCGAAGCTGTCTCGGAGCGAGAGGCCGTGAGCCCCAACGATGCCGTCCGGTCCCACCTGTAGACACTTGAGACGTGGCTCGACATGTACTCCGAGATGCGGACACCGACTAGTAGCCGAGCGCGCTGGGAGGACTGCGCGGGCAGGACGACCCGGCGAGGTGAGGGCGAGTCAGCTGTTCCGTACCGCCTCGATAGGCCGCGGCGTTCCTGCCCCTAGGAAAGGTATCCGGTGCGCGCATTCGGGCGCGACAGTAAAGGAGGGCTTTGTTGCCTACCGAGCTTCGTCGATGACCCACCGGGGAGCAACGCCTATCATCGAGAGATACCGGATGGGAAGAATCCCAGACCAGGGATCGGACCGGAGGGACCATGTCGACGACACAGGAGAGCACGGGCAGACCGGAGCGGATCGTTGTCGGAGTCGACGGCTCGGAATCCTCCAAGGACGCGCTCGCCTGGGCGGCACGACAGGCCAAGCTCACTGGTATGACCCTTACCGTAATTTCCGCCTGGCAGGACACGTCGATCTGGGGGCGGTCTCCCGGATGGCTCCCGGGTGTTGACCCCGCGACCAATACCATGGCCGCGCTCAACGAGACCATCAGCGAAGTCCTCGGGGCAGAGTCCGGCGCTGATCTCAAGACGGCAGTTGTCGAGGGTCAACCAGGCCCGACGCTCACCGAGGAGTCGAAGACGGCGTCGCTCATCGTCGTCGGCAGCCGCGGACACGGCGAGTTCGCCGGGATGCTGCTCGGCTCAGTCAGCGAGTTCCTCGCGACCCACTCCTACTGTCCGGTCGTGATCATCCGGTACAACGCCGGCACGCATCGGCTGAGCTAGCGCGCCAACTTCGCCTCACCGCATCGCAACTAGCCGGTCCCCTCTCGCTGCCGGGCCGAGGCCTAGTCCTCCTCGACGGGGACGAGGGCGGAACCGTGGTGTGGTCTATGGATGTCACAGTCGATCGGGCGCGCCCGCGACATCTCGACCATGATGTTCTGCGGGTTCATTCTGAACCATCGCCCTAGATCCGCACATTCGGGCGCGTGGATGACCGGAGAGTGAGGAGCGCACTCAGCGGTGCGCAGGCCGTCGGTTCTGGTGCTATGCCCAGATGTACTCCTCAGCGATGGCGCCAGTGCACCATTTGGCGACGGCCACCATACGTGCACCATTGGCGAACTCCCCGACGACGCACGTCCACTCTCCGGACCCGAACCTGATCGGGTGGGACGTGATCTGGGGCGGCGTCCCGCCGCCGCTGTGTTCGACGTATGACTTCATAGCCTCGATGTGCTCCTCGATGCCGTGGGTCTGGGGCTGTCCTTGCCAGTCCACGACTACTTCGTCGGTGTGATAGTGAGCAAAGACGCCGGTCCAGTCGGCGCTGTTCCATCCCACGAAGTCGAGTTCATCCATGCCTTTAAGGTTGCGACCAACTGCGTCGTCGTCCGGCATATCCAGAGCGCCTCCTGTTTGTTTGAGCATCTACCACTCACGCCCAAGGTAAGGCCCTGGGGCCGTGACGCGGCCCCGGCCCCCGTTCGCCGGTTCGACCCTTCTTGGGCGGCTCCCTGACTTCCCGCCAACGGGTCCTGCTCCCGCTCCGCTCGACGTTTGTCGGAGAGTGGTCTGTTCGACGTCCAAGCGCGGCTCAACAGGCAACCGGCTGTGTCTGCTCTTTGCGGCCGATGGGCTCCACTCCCCTCTCTACTGTTAGGTTTGTTGGAGTGGATTTTGTCCTCAGGTCAAGCGCCCAGCGCTTTGGCCTCCCCCTTGTACTCGCGACGACCGCACTCGTGATTTTGACCTGTAGCGGGTTTACGCCATCCGCTCGGCCATCCGCTCGAGCGGACACGACGAGCTCGGTACTGGCTTCGGCGAAGGCGGCCATCGCCAAGCAGACCGGTGCCCGCCTGTCGTTGACGGTGACGTCCAGTTCGTCATCGAGCACCGAGAAGGTCACACGGGACTCGGGAGTGACCGAGGGTTTGGAGACGATCGCCGTTGGTGCGGCAACGGCGACGATCAAGGCAACGCCAAGTTATGCCTACATCAGTGGGAGCTCCTCCGGGCTGACAGAGATTTTTGGACTGAGCGCCGCACAGGCAAAAAAGGTCGGAAAGCACTGGGTGTCGTTCAAGGCAGGTACGAGCGAGTACTCGGGTTTCAAATCTGACGTCACCATGTCCTCGGTTGACTCCGTGCTCCCTGAGGCCAAGGGGACCAAGACTTCCATGGCAGATGCCAATGGGACCAAGGTCTACGTCCTCACATGGACGATCGCTGCCACAAGCTCCACGCCGAAAACCTCGAACACCCTTACGATCTCGGCGGTGGGTGCGGCTTTGCCGATAAAAGAAACCGCCTCGGACACCTCTGGAGACCACGAGACGCTTCTGCTCTCCAAGTGGGGTGAGCATGTCAGTGTGAGCGCGCCGCCCGCCGCTTCGACGATCTCATATACGCAAGTCACCGGCTGATGAGGACGTGATCCCCCGAGTCACCACTGTGCTGCCGGAAGTTGAGGCCATTTTCACGTCGGCACGCCCACCGACTTGACTGAGCGCGACCGAGTGGAGGTCGACCGCCGCGGGAGAATAGGCGTTCGGCACAAGAGCCCGCTCATGCTGATGCTGAACCGCCCGACCATCCGGCGACTCGCCTTCAATCGCCTTAGTGTCATTCGGTCTGACTGGTCTGGAAGGGCATGCACGGGAAGAGCCCGAGACCTCTAACTGGCGGCAGCCTTGGTGACCATCAACGCCCAATTTCCCCAGAAGTCACATCTTGGCTGCGGTGGGCGAGGGATGCCAGTGGTAGCGAACGCAGGCGGCGACCGGTGGCGTCGAAGATGGCGTTGGCAATGGCGGGGGCCACGGCAATCATGGGCGTCTCACCTGCTCCCGCCGATGGCAGGTCGGTCCGGTCAAGAAGGACGACCTCGATCGAGGGTACGTCGTAGATCCGTGGGACCCGGTAGTCAGAGAACGTCCCGTTGGTGATCATTCCTTTGCTGAAGCGGATCTCCTCGAAGAGCGCCCCGCCGAGGGCCATGACCGCGGCGCCCTCAATCTGGTTGGTCACCGTTTCAGGGTTGACGATGGCTCCACACTCGTATCCGATCACCAGGCGGGCCACCTTCACGAGGCCGTCTCGATCGAGCCGGACCTCAGCCGCGGTGGCCACCCGTCCTTCCTTCTCGAGTCCACAGGCAATGCCCCATCCGGTTCCGGTGCGGCGGGTGGCCCACCCGACATGATCGGCGACGGCGCGAAGCACCGCGCCGAGCCTCTCGTCGGCAAGGAGGTCGAGGCGGTATTCGGCCGGATCGCGTCCCAGCTCGTGGGCCAGCTCATCGATGAACGACTCTCGGGCGAAGTTGTTGGCATTAGCTGCCAGAGCCCTGTACGAGCCCTGGAGTAGAGGACTCTCAGCGGGCCGGTACTCGAGTCGTTGGTTCGCAACCCAGTATGGGGGCGCTAAAGCCGCCGGGCCGGAGTTGATGTTTACAAAGCTCCACGCCGTAAGCTCGCCACCGCTCGTTGCCCCGGCCGCAACGTCGATGACAGCAGCCGGGCGGAGGGTGCCGGCCGTGAACTCTTCGTGCCGTGTCCAAGCAACGCGAACCGGCTTGCCGATCTCCCGGGCCAGGACGGCGGCCTCGGCCGCGACGCCACCCGCGTGCTTGCCTCCGAATCCACCGCCCGTCGGGGCCACGACCACGCGGACGTTTTCTTCCGCCAGATTGAGCGAACCGGCCACTTGCGCCCGCACGGCAAAGGGGGTCTGCGTGCCGGTCCAGATCGTGAGCCGCTCGTCACCATCCCAGACAGCCACCGCGACACGCGGCTCGAGCGGACCATGGGCGATGTAGGAGGTCGAGTAGGTGGCCTCGAGCCGCACCGGCGCAGACGCCAACGCGCCGTCAGGACCACCCACCTCGCGAAGCACTGGCTGACTCCAGTGGTCGACGTCCTTCGCCGGATGGGAACGCAGGAAAGCTTCAAGGTCGTCCTCCGAAGGCATTTCCGGCAGTTCCCAGTCCGCTCGAAGCTCGGCCAGAGCTCCTCGGGCCGCTCCCCGGTCTGCGGCGACGACGGCGACCAGCTTGGGCGTGCGAACGACAACGACCCCGGGTCGGTCGTCGACGGCCGTGGTGTCGAGGTACCGCAGTCTCGCTCCCAAGACGGGCGGACGCAGCACCATCCCATGCCACATCCCTGGAAGGCTCAGGTCTGAGACAAAACGCCGCGCGCCTGTGACCAGGTCGAGCGTTCCAGGGGCCACGAGAGGGTTCCCGGCGCAATGCCAGTCGGCCGGGGCCGTGCAGATCGGCTCCCCGGTGACGATCTCGATCCGTCGTGCCCCGGGTGGTACCGGCAGGAGCGTTCGGGCGTGGGCGGCTACCCGACACAAAGCGGTACCGGCATCGGGCATCGACCGGCTACCGAAGGTGCCCATGTCATAGGGACACAGATCGGTGTCCCCCATGATCAGGCGGACCTTGTCCAGGGGGACACTTAGCTCCTCGGCGACCAGCATGCGCAGCGCCGTGCGGTTGTCCTGTCCCACGTCTACCTTGCCCGTGAACGCCGTCACCTTCCCCGCATCCGAGACGTGGAGCCAGGCACCCCCGCCGGCCGTGCTCCAGGTCTCGGTCGATGGCTCAGGTGGCGGAAGAACCACAACCATCCCGTCACCTAGCATCCCGAACCAGTCACGCTTGTCGGGATCGGTCAAGTCCCACGGACGGGCCGAGCGCGACCCGGGCGAGGAGGGCTCGGATAGTTCCCAGTCGTCTGCCGCCACGACAGATGACGGCCCGGTACCGGCCGTCACGCTCGCCGAGATATCGGCGGCGCGCTTCACCGCCAGACGGATCCGCTGGTAGGTGCCACAACGGCACACGTTGCCCGAGAGCGCCTCGTTGACGGCATCATCGTCCGGATTCGAATCGTGGCTCAACAAAGCAGCTACGGCGAGAACCATTCCCGGTGTGCAGTAACCACACTGGGCGGCACCGGCCTCGACGAAAGCCTGCTGGACAGGATGCAGCCGTCCCGCGGTCGCCAGGCCCTCGATCGTGGTGATCTCCTGGCCGGCCAGGGTTGCGACTGCCTGCTGACACGCCCGGACGGGCTCGCCGTCGACGAGCACCGTGCACGAGCCGCACACCCCCTCCCCGCAGCCCGGTTTGGCACCCGTCAGACCTAGCTCGTCGCGCAGTGCCGACAGCAGCATCGTCGATTGCAACGACTGAGCCGTCCCATTGACGATCACCGTCGTAGGCCGTGAATCGCCGGAGTGGGGACGTGAGATTGCGGTCGTCATTGCATCATCTCGCAGTTCGGGGCCGAGGACCACCTAATTACTTCCCCCTGAAAAAGCCGACGTGAACGGAGGGACCGTCAGCGCTCAGGTTTGAGGTCGTCGGGTCGAAACGGGTCTCGATCTCCACGAACCGGACATCTCCGTTTGTCACCTCGCGACCACCAGCGCGGCCACTTTGACGAGGTTGTGGTTGAACACCCCGTGGCCGCACCAGGTCTTCGCCCCTTCGAGCCCGTCGATCCGGGTCCTGTTCCATCCGAAGTCGCGTTTCAGGCAGCTGATCCTTCCTTCGCTCCCCGTTCTCCAGCGGACCAACCCCTGGAACCTTTCCTCTTTCTCGATTGCCCGACGGGCGGCGTTGGGTTTGCCCTTGGTCGGGAGCACGACCTGGCGCACGCCGAGGTCGCTCAGCATGTCGCCGACGGCAATCTCGCCATAGCCACGGTCTGCTGTCACCGCTTCTGGAACATCATCGACCCGCCGGCTGATGCGTTGAATGGCGGGAACGAGCATGGGAGCGTCCGGTGGATTGCCGATGAAGACGGCATGGTCGAGCACGATGCCGTCCTCGTTGTCGACGACCTGGGCCTTGTAACCGAACTCGACCGGCTTGCCGAGACGACCCTTGCGGATAGGACGGGCGTCGGGGTCGTGGAGTGAGACGAGTCGCGTGGCTCCCTCGGGGACGCTCCCGGCCAGACGTTGGCGGGTTTGGTGCACGATGCGGGCTACCCGCTCGGCGGTCACCTCAAGGTCGTGGGCGAGGGACTCGAGTCTTGGAGGCGCAGCCGTCCCCAGCTGGCGGAGTCGCCGCCGGGCGTTAAGAGCCACTCGGTGGGCCTCACCGACGGCCTCCGTGGCGGCCCGGGCCATGCGGGCATTGATGGCCAAGACCTCGCCTTTTGCCTCCTCGGTACGCCGGCGAAGGTTGGCACCGATGGAGCGGGCGTGGCGTCGGAGAAGCTGGGTCCGGTCCCGGATCCTGACCCGGGGGGCGAGGCCGCCGGCCTTCAGTCGCCCCACCGCCTTGGCCATCTTGGCCACTCCCTTGGCCAAAAGGCCCGAGTCGGTCGGGTAGGCGACGTCGGCGGGAACGACGGTCGTGTCGGCCCGCACCCGGTTGGTCTTTAAGACCTTGGCGGAAGCTGCCCTGGCCAAGAGGGCCTCATTCAGACCCTCCACGGCCGACGAGCCGCAACGGGTCGTGATCTTCATCAGGGTCGTCGGATGTGGGACGGCGACACCGAGGGGAATCCGACAGAAACGTTGCCAGGAGACGGAGTCGGCGACTTCCCGGCAGAGCGGCTCGAAGCCGAGCCGGTAGCGGTACTTCAAGAACATGAGACGCAGGTAGGTCTCGATCGGCACCGAGGGTCGGCCGAGGACGGCATGGAAGTGGGCCCGGAACGGCTTGAAGAACTCCTCGTCATCGAGCAGCCGGTCTACTGCCTCGAGCTCAGCGGGCATCACAAGACACATCTCGGGGAGGAGCGCTTCCCACAAGGTGGGCTGCGCGTTTACCGTTCTCAACATGGTGGCCTCGATCCGTACTAGTCCTACGGGTCGGGGCCATCATCGCCGATCGGTGCCCTGATGAGGGGGATCCTCCACTGACTTTTTCAGGGGGAAGTAGCTAAGCAGCTTTCGGCTTCTCACCCCGAAGAACCGGCGTCATCCGAGCTCTTCCGCAACTCCAGTCCGTCCCCGCTGACGGCAGCGCTCATTTTCCCGCTGCTCTTATCTTGAAGCGGTCGAGCCCTGTTCCCAGGTCAGCGAGGACTTCCACGCCGTCACCCTTCGCTCCAGGGTAGCTACTGGAGGCGTAACCCACCTGGTGGCCACAGCCAATATCGGGCTGTGACAGCAAGGCTTAGGCACGGCCTCAGAGCGAGGAGGGACTGCTTGGCTACAGGGACACCCTCGCGCTCAGAGGGGAGCCTGGCCGTCACCGATCCGTGGCCGCTCAGCCACCTCTCGACGGGTGTCTTGTCACTTGCAGCCGCGCCATTACGGGACCCGTCACAAAGGGCGGCCAAGCGAGTGCAGCCGCCCGGTTGCCCGCTCGGATCGGATCGGCGGAAAGGTGCCAGGCGGCCAACACGGGCCGCAATCCCACGCCAGCTGGCTTTGAGTCTGGCCAGTCAGGCGACCAGCACGTCCGTGCTTCTTAGATCGTGGGGACCGGCGCTCAATCTTTGAGTCCTTCGCGCCGATACACCCTGGTGGGCAAGTTGCACCTGTTGTCAATGGAAAACATTCGGGAGGCCGGGGGCGACGATGAGCAATGTTGATGAACTTGGCAAGCTCGACGCGCTGCATCAAAACGGGACACCCAGAGGTCCCGAATTTGCTGCCGAGGAAGCGAGGCTGCTCGACGAGCTGCTCGCGACTGCTGACCTCGGCTCACATGCCACGCCCGAGCTGCGGCCTGGTTATGAGATGGGCGACACCGAGGTGCCTCACGATCAAGGGCAGGCAGAACCGGGGTCTGTTGCCCCACAGCCCGATGAAGAGACAGTGACCGCCTCGTCTTTCGCGTACAGCCCACCGTCGCCTCCGGAACCCACCTTCACTGCCACGACGACGACACCAAGCACAGACGACGAATTCGGCACACCCGAAGAACAACATCAGGACGGTGAAAGCAACGGTCCTGTCGGCGAAGTAGCGAAACAGCCTGAAGTAGCCCCCGCGTCCTTCGACCTCGATTCGCCCGACGAGCTCGAAGCGCGACCGGACGATCAGGCAAGTGGCGCCGAGTCGGCCGACGACCTAGGACGGGCGGCGCTCGCTTCTGTTCTCCAGCACCCCGATAAGCCCGCGGAAACGGCGTCAACATTCGTGTTCGCCCTACCTGCGTCCCTCGACTCCACGCTCACGGATCCCACGACGACAAGCGAAGACGAAACTCGGTCTCTCGCGGCACCTTATCGAGACGAGGCCGGTGAAAGCACCGAGTCCGCAGTCGAGGACGCGAAGCACCCTGACGAGGCTCCTGGTTCCGCGGAGCTCAGCTCCTTCGAGGTACCCGAGGGACCGTCGGACGACGACCTCAGCCAGGCCGAGGCGCCGAGCGACGACGATCGTACGGCGCTCGAGTCGGTAACAGAGTTGCCCAAGGCGATAACGGTGACCGAGTCGCCCTACCCGTACAACCCATCGCCGCCTTTGGTCCTGGCGTTCTCGGAAACGACGCCGAGCGAAGAGGAACCGAGCTCGTCCGTGCCACTACGCCAAGACGAGACCGCTGAAGCCGCCGAACTCGCTGTCGAGGAAGCCGAGCAAGCTCATGAGCTTCCTGCCTCCGCTGAGCTCGCCTCGCTTGATGAGCCCGAAGGGCGACCCGTCGATCAAGCAGGTGTGGCCGAGACGGGCGACGATAAGGGGCAGGCGGACCTGTCACTCACTTCTGACCAGCCCGAGGAAGAAGTAGTGACTGGGTCGCCATTCGCGTACAACCCATCGCCGCTTCCGGAGCCCACCTTCACCGATAACGCGACGCCGAGCGAAGACCAGGAAACTGCTCCGCTCGAGGCGCTGCGACAGGACGAGGCCACTGAGGTTACTGAGCTCGTTGCCGAGGACGCGGCGCAGCCCGACGAGATTCCTGCCTCCATTGACTCGAGCTCGGCCGAAACGCCAAAGCCGCGATCCGATGATCGGACGACTGAGACCGAGACACCAAGCGAACCAGAGCAGGCCGAGCTGGCCACTGCTGTCGATCAACCCGAGGAAGAGGTGGTGACTTTGTCGCCGTTCGCGTACCAGCCACCGCCACCTCCGGAAACCGCTTTCACTGACACCACGGCGCCTACCGAAAACGACGAAGCTGATACGCCTGAGGCCCTTCATCAAGACGAGACCGTCGAAGTCACCGAGCTCGTAGCCGAGGAAGCCGAGCAAACTGACGAGGTTCGTGCCCCTTCTGTTGACCTCAGTTCAGCTGAGACGCCGGAGCTGCAGGCCGATGCCCAGCCAAGCGATGTCGAGACGAGCGACGAACAAGCTCAGGCCGACCCCGGATTAGCTGCACAGCAAGCCGAGGAGGAGGTGGTGACATTGTCGCCGTTCGCCTACCTGCCACCGCCTTCTCCAGAACCCACCTTTACAGACGCCACCGCTCCGACCGAAAACGACGAAGCTGCTACGCCCGAGGTGCTTCACGAAGACGAGACCGTCGAAGTTACCGAGCTCGTAGCCGAGGAAGCCGAGCAAGCTGAAGAGGTTCCTGCCCCCTCCGTGGAGCTCAGCTCAGCTGAGACGCCGGAGCTGCAGTCCTATGCTCAGACGGGTGATGTCGAGACGAACGACGAGCAAGGTCAAACAGACCTTGAATCAGCTGCGCAGCCCGAGGACGAGGCGTCGGTGTGGCGATTCGCCTACAGCCCACAGACTTGGGGTCCCACGATCTCGGACGCCACGACGCCGAGCGAAGACGACGAACCGCAAAGCTACGAGGCGTATCACGACGAGACAGGTGAGGACACCGAAGCCGCCTCCGAGGAAGCAGAGCAGCCCGCGGTTCTTCCTACGTCTTTCAAACTCAGCTCCTCCGATACGGCCGAGGAGCAGGCCGACGAGCAGGCTGGCGACCTCGAAACATCCGACGACCACGGCGAGGCGAATGCGACACCGGCCCAGGTGGTGCTAGAAGAGGCGGTTACCGCTTCGCCGAAGCCTCCGGCAACCCATGTCAGCGAAACGACGCTTCTCGGAGAGACGAGATCGCGGCGGCGCAGCCGGACCTCTCGGATCGTCGTGACCGTCCTCGCCGTCGTGTTCTTCCTTACGACGCTCGGAGCAGGTTTCGTGGCCCTGAAGCAGAACAAGTCGGCCAGTCAATGGCGCCAGGACGATCGGAACGCAGTCGCCCTCAACGCCGGACTTTTGACCCGTAACGCTGAGCTGTCAAAGGACCTCCTGTCGGCCCACGCCGCTCTCGCCTCGCTCAATTCACAGACGGCCAATCTGAACGCCAAAGTCACGAGCTTGCAGGCCCAGGTGTCCGCGGGAGGAAAAGCCCAGGCAAAGAACCTCGAGCGGGCACTGCTGAGCCAGCTCACTTCCGAGACGGGAACCGCTTCCAACGGGCTCGCCGCCTGCGTCGGTGACATGAATTCGTTGCAGGCCGAGATCGACCACGACATCGCCAACCCGGCCTACAGGGACCCGCATCTCCAGTCCAACACCCAGAGCGCGGACCAGGTCTGCGCCAAGGCTCGACAGGACAACCAGCAAATACAGTCAACGTTGAACGGGGCTTCGTGAGAAACGACTGCCTCGCCGTCCTCGGAACACGATCCGAGGACGAAGGAGCTGGCCACGGCGAGCTGGAGGCCGCTTAACCCCTAAGCCAGCCAGAAGAGCCATTACGACACGCCCGACGGCCGCGTTTGCGCGGCCGGCCGCCCAGGAATGGCGGGGCCAAGATGCGGCCCGTGGCGGACTCTGACCCCGGATCACCCTCGCGACCCCCTCTTGGAGCCCGACCCAAAAATGCACCTCTACATGTCAGCGTACGGAGCGGCCGGTCCGACCCTGCTCGTCCTCATCACCTTCGTCGGCATCCGCCTGCTCTCGTACTGGCGAAGCTTCGTGTTCCACTCGGACCGCTACCGGCGCACGGCGAGGGTCTCGACAAAAGAGCTCCGCTCGCTGTCGTTGCCCCACGTCAAGGTGCAGATCACCACCCACGGCTCGGCCGGTAGCACCGAGGTGATCCTCCGGGGCATCCGCAACGTCCAAGACCTCGGGGCCGAGGACCCCGCTTTTTATCGGGAGCTCTTGTCAGTGGAGCTCATCACCGAGTCAAAGACACAGGCCGCCCGGATCGAGCGCACGTTCTCCGGTCACGCCGTGCCCGTGGACGCCGTGGTCCTCCCCGCCGCCTACGAGACGCCGAACGGGACCAAGCTCAAAGCACGAGCGCTCCACTTCGCTGTCGAGCGCCGCCGCGCCGGCTGGAACCGCAAGCCGGGTCGGACCTTCATCCTCCATTACGACGAGGAGAGCGTCCTTGTCCCAGCCGAGCTGCGCAAGCTGCTGCGGGTGCTCTCCGAGACGTCCCACAAGGTGCTGGAAGGACCGATCCACTATCCCCTCGAGTACCTGAACACGAGCCCGCTCTGCCGCTCCATGGAGGCCAACAGGCCGATCGGCTGCTTCGAGTGCCGCCACGTCATGGAGTCGGGCATCCCTTTGCACCTCCACGGCTCGAACCTGGTCGTGGACGAAGAGTTCGAGAACGAACTCGGCTGGGACATGGGCTGCCTCGACGGCGAGCCCTTCATCGCCGAGGACTACGTCTTCGGGATGAACGCCTTCCTCTCGGGAGGGACGGACGTCTTCGGCTGGCACGGCTGCGTCATGCTCGAACAGCCCCCCATCTCCTACCGGAGCGCCTTTCGTCAGCGCTACCGGTGGATCTTCGGTGTCCTGCAGGGCCTCACCATGATCCGGCGCTCCCCCGAGTTCGCCACCTTGCCCCATCACATCCGCCTGCGCCTCGTGGGAGGGACGGTCTACCGGATCACGACTTTCGCCCTCGGAGCGGTGGTCGGCGTCTTCGCGCTCGGCTTCGGTCCTCTCTTCTTGCTCTTGGCTCTCGAGAGCCTCATAGGCGGCCACCACTTCTATCTCTCGCCGTGGATCACGCTCTGGCTGACGCTCGTCGGGGGCCTCTGGTTGGGCTCGATCTTCATAGGCGGCTGGTACAACGTGGCCGAGGCCGGGCTCAAGCCGCTGCAGCGCTTCGGACAGGTTGCCCTCGTCGTCTGCCTCGCCCCGATCGCCGGCATCTTCGAGAGCTGTGCCGGGCTCTGGGCGCTGCTCATGTGGTGCGGGGGCAAGCGGAAGGTCGAATGGCGCCCGACTCCGAAGACGGCGGCAGCGGACGCCAACAGCCCGGCAAGGTCCGGGCCAGCCCGGGCGGGAGCGGCCATCCCGGCTGTGTGATCTCCACAAGAACCGACGGGCGCCGCAAAGCACCCTGTCGCCTGATTGCGAGGAAAGAAAAGGGTATGAAAACACAAGACGAAGTCCGCCTTGAGCACGGGGCGCCCCACGCCCCGGCCCACCTGCGCGGACATTTCCGGGGTGGTCCGGGGCCGATGAGGCCGCTCCGGCTAAAGACGTCCGAGCAGAGCCACCGACGGCGGCGGCCGCCTCAGCACCTCCGCCGTCGGCGGGCGATCACCGGCGTTCTTGTACCACCCCGGCCCGTTCAACTTGCCCCGATTGGCGGTCATGACCACCACGGGACAGCTGTCGAAAGCACCATGCCGAGAGATTCGGCCCGTTCCGGCAAAGCAGTCTCGTCGGCAGTGACACTGCCGATGGCCGGCGTGGTCGCCTGCATCTACATAGGCATTCCCTTGGCGCTTTTCACCCATGACTTCTCCGGCCGCCTCTTCGCCACCGTCGTCGCCTCGGCCCTCGTCTTCGCGGCGGCCTTCGGCGGCGTGATCCGGGTGCTGCGGATGACGACGCCCGCCGCGGCCTCAGACCACAGCGAGGCTCACACGCCTTTGGAGTTGGCGCTCTTCTCCTCGGCGGCCTTCGCCCACCGTGGCGACGAACCCGTCGAGTACCGCCAGATGGCCGAAGCATGACCTCGATGCGCCACCGCTCACGATCGCAGCTCACCTCGCCCTAGCGCGGCCGAACGGACCCGAGACCGACAATGGCAATCGACCGCACCATCCCGCCCACCGTTTCCCCGGCGCGGCCCGACGGCCGGCGCCACGCCTCGCGCCACGATCGGTCAGGTGCCTTCCGCGTGGACATCCAGGGCCTAAGGGCGCTGGCCGTGCTGTTGGTGCTCTTGGCCCATGCCGACATCCCGGGCTTCGAAGGTGGGTTCATCGGCGTCGACGTCTTCTTCGTCGTGAGCGGCTTCGTCATAACAGGCCAGCTCATGCGCCAGCAGCACGAAGCCCCGATCCGCGCCAAGCTGGCCGACTTCTACGCGCGTCGGGTGAAACGCATCATCCCCGCCGCCACCGTCGCCCTCCTCGTCACCTTCGCCCTCAGCTGGTACTGGCTCGGCGCCCCCGCCGCGCGGTCCCTCGCCGTGGACGAGCGCTGGGCGTCGCTGTTCGGGGCCAACTGGCGCTTCACCGAGACCGGGACGAATTACGTCGCCGCCCACCAGGGATCCTCGCTCATCTTGAACTTCTGGTCGCTCGGGGTCGAGGAGCAGTTCTACCTGTTCTTCCCCCTCCTCATGGTCGTTCTCGTGGCGGTGATCGCCACCCGCTACCGGCGCACGGTCCTCGCAGGTGTCTGCCTCCTCCTCGTGTGCGCCTCGGCTTGCTGGTGCGCCCATGAGACCCACGTCGACCCCGTCGGCGCCTACTACTCGCCCTTCACCCGCTTTTGGGAGCTCGGTCTCGGTGCCCTGCTGGCGCTCGTGCCCCGCCCGCGTTGGATGCCCGGGGCCGTCCGTGCCGTCATCACCTGGGGCGCCCTCGTCGCCATGGTGGCGGCGGCCCTCCTGCTCAGCGACAACGGCTCGTATCCGGGCGTGGTTGCCTGGTGGCCTGTCGCTGCCTCCGGAGCGCTCTTGTGGTGCGGCGGGCTCGGCGGCCACCACGGAGCCGAGCGGATCTTGGAGCTGCGCCCGATGCAGTTCACCGGCGACATCTCCTATTCGCTCTTTCTGTGGCACTACCCGATCCTCATGCTGGCCCTGGTCTACGCCGGGGGCGCCTTGCCTCTCGGGGCCCGCTGCGAGCTCCTCGCCGTGAGCTACGCAGTCGCCATCGCTTCCTACTACTACATCGAGAACCCGGTGCGGCACTGGAAGCTGCTCGGTCACCATAGGGCCCCCGCTTTCGCCATGGCCTCGGTCATGGTGGGCTCGGTCTGGGTGGCCACAGGCATCGGGTTGAGCACGTCATCGGCGGCGCAGTCAAGCGGCCCTTCGACGACGGTGACGCCAGGTTCGTCGGCCCAGGTCCTAAGAGCAGTAGCCGCGGCAGGCGCCATGAGGACCGTCCCGGCCCGTACCGTGCCGGCGCTCGCCACCTTCGACTCCGAACAGACCGCCTACGCCGCCTCCGGCCCGGCCTTCTTCGGTGCCTGTGACCCCTACCTGCACCCGGCACTGGCCGGGCAGCCCGTGCCGTGTCTGTTCGGCGACCTCGACGCGACACGCACGGTCGTCCTCGTCGGGGACTCGACGGCGGGCAACTGGACCCCCGCCCTCGACATGGGACTCAAGCACAGCGGCTACCGCTTGGCCGTGTTCGGCTATGCGGGCTGCCCCGCCCCTGACCTCGTCTACACGGCGAGCACGGCGGCGCAGTACCAGCTGTGCAACCTGTGGCACACACGGCTCGGTCCCGCCATCGCGGCGCTGCGCCCCGTCGCCGTGATCGGCGTCTCCGGGGCTACGGACCTCGGGGAGATCTCGAACAAGGCGTGGACGAAGGGTTATGCGCGGCTTTTCGCTGAGGCGACACAGGCTGACCCGTTCAGCGCGCCGCATCTTGATGGGCACGAGCCCCGGGTTGCAGAGCCTGTTCCCTCCTGCCTCGCCGCGCACCACTTCCCGCAGCAGTGTTCCTCGCGTTACACCTACGGCGCCGGCTACTACGGCGCCTACCTCGCCCGCGACGCCGAGGTGGCGACCGCCGTCAAAGCGCGGCTCGTGCCCACCTACCAGTGGTTCTGCGCCGATGACGTGTGCGAGCCGGTGATCGGGCACTTCGTGGCCTTCACCGACATCGAGCACCTCACCATCGACTACAGCGAGTACCTGTCCCGCGTCGTCACCGCTTCTGTCCTCCGATCGCTCCGCACCTTTTGACGGCTCGGTGCCAAGGCGGGTCAGTCTCGCCTCGTGCTCGCTACTTGTAGGTGGGCTTCGGTGCCGGGTAGGTCTTCAGCGAGGCGACGAGCATGGCGTCGTCGACGATCAGGTGGACCCTTGAGAACGAGTAGAGCTCGGGTACCTGGATATAGGCGGCCACCACGACGGTCCCTACCGGCAACATGTACGACACGCGCACGGCCTTCGGCCTCTTCGGAGGGGAGAAGAACTGGTCCGACTCGCCCAGGTAGTGGTTCTTCAAGTCGAACGCCTCGATGCCTACAAAGGGGGTGCAGCGCACGCAGGTGCCCGACACCCAGAGGGTGAAGGTGAGCTCGTGGCCCGGGCGCGTGTCCGGCCCGACCGCCCCGTGATAGAGCTCGACGTCCTTGTGCACCCCGTTGTCGCCCTTTTCGCCCCGATAAGAAAGCGCCTCCGCGTACGACCCGGTCACGACCCCGTGCCGGGTCCGGTAGATCGTGGGCGCGCCGGTGCTGAAGTGCTCGAGACTCCACCCCGAGGCGGCGTTGCACTCAAAGGTGCAGATCTTGACGTTCGCCTCCTCGAAGCCCGGGTCCGAGAGCAAATTGACCTCGCCCGAGGCCAAGTTGCGTGAGATGCCGCGCGTGGAAGACGTAGATAGTCCGCGGACCGCCCTCGAATGCCCGGGACAGCTTGTTGATCACGGCTTTGGCGTTCCCGTCCCAGGCCATCAGTAAGGCCGTCAGCAACAAGAGCCCGACGAGGCCCCTCAACTTGGCGTACCTGCGCATCTCTCACCTCCCGGCGCTCTTTTCGTCCTGCTCGGCCCGGTCCCTTGGGTTGGGACCCCTGATGGGTCCCGGGCCTTGCGGCGCGAGATTGGGGGGCGAGATTGGTCGGCCGAAGTCACGCCGCACCGGAGCACCCGGCCGCATGGGGGAACCACCCGTCACCTATAGGTGGGCTCGGGGGCCGGGAACCTCCCGGGCTCAACGACGAGGGAGGCGTCATCGAGATAGAGCCTCACGTTCGAGAACGAGTAGAGCTCCGGCACCTGGATGTAGGCGGCCACCCTGACGGTTCCGATGGGCAACAGATACGACACCTGCACGGCTTGGGCCAGCGCGGGTGGGGAGAAGAACTGGTCCGACTCGCCCAGGTACTGGTACCTCGTGTTGAACGACTCGATGCCGATGAAAGGGATGCATCTGGTGCAGCTCCCCGACACCCACAAGGTGAAGGTGAGCTTGTGGCCGGCGGTCGTGGCGCGGCTGCGGGCACCCTGGTAGAGCTCGATGTCCTTGTGGATGCCGTTGTCGCCCTTGTGGCCGTGGTACACGAGTGCCTCGGCAAACGACCCCGTCACCGCCCCGGTCCGCGTCCGGTAGGCGGTGGGCTCGCCGAGGCTGAAGTGCTCGAGGCTCCAGCCCGAGTTCGCCTTGCACTTGAAGGTGCATATCTTGAACTTGGCGTTCTCGAAGCTCGGGTCGCTCAACAGATTGACCTGACCCGGCGCCCGGTCCGGCGAGATGAAGGCGGGGAAGGTGTAAAGAGCCCGCGGGCCCCCGCCGAAAAAAGGCAGCTTGTTGATCACGGCCCTGGCGTCTCCGTCCCAGGCCATTATCAAGCTAGTCAAAAGCAGGAGCCCAACCAGGCCTTTGAGTTTCTTTAGGCGTTGCACCTCCCACCTCCTGTCGGCTTCTCGGACGTGGGCGGCGCCGGTGCAGGTGGCCCCGGCGGATCCGGCCCCAGTTGCGCTCGGGGATGGCCATCTGGAAATAGGAGAGAAGCCCGATGGGCACGAGCACCAGGCTGATGAACAGGCCGTAGAAGGGGTAGACGAGAAGGCTCCAGTCACGCTGGCGCCAATTCACGGCCAGCACCACCAACCAGTACAGGACGAACATCGAGGCGAGGCCGAGGCCCGGCTTCTCCATGTTGATCCAACGCAGCGGCACGAGGAGGATGACAACGACCCCGCCGTAAAAGGCGTAGAAGGGGTGCCGGATAACGAGCTGGGGATTGACGATGAAAAGGCGGAACTCCCCGCCCGCCCAGGCGATGCGCTGGCGCAGCCACGGGCGCAGCCGGTCGGGCACGGTCGTGGGCACGACGAAGGTCAAAAAGCCGACCCGGTAGCCGAGGGCGTCGCCGAGAAGGCCGAGCTCGACGTCGTTGCCCTGGAAGAAAAGGCTGTGACGACGCATCACCTCGCGCAGCGCCTCGCTGCGGGCCACCTGGCAGGCGCCCGAGCACACGAAGGGCAACACACGGCGCAGGCGCATGACCATGTGGTACTCGTGCGCCTGGAGCCGGCCGAGAAGCCGGTTCGTGTTGGACGGCACGAGCTTCACCGAAGCCAGGTCCAAGTTGTTCGCCTCGAGCGCCCCGACGAGCTCGCCGAGCGGTCGGTCGGTCACCGTGTCGGCGTCGATGCAGACGACGTAGCCCGTGCTCACGAACTCCGTGGCGTCACGGATGATCTGGTCCCTGATCGTGCCCGCCGTCTGGCGCTTGCCCGCGGCCGCGTGGCGGGCGACAACGGTGCGGAACACCGAGAAGGCGTTCTCGCCCGCGATGGCATCGAGGGCCTCGTTGAACTCCGCCGTCTCAGAGCATGTGGTAACTAAGGTCACCCGGGACCCGTACGGTCGCAGATAGTCCACGTTCTCGAGGTATTTGACGTTGCCGTAGATGGGCACGAGCACGGTGAAGTCCTCGAGGCTGCGATGGTCTTGCGGGATCGGGAAGACATGGCCTCGCCTCGCCCTAATGCTCGGGATGATGTCCACCAGAGCCGGGATCAAAGGCACCAGCAACAAGCTCAACAAGAGCTCGGCCGCGGCGGCTCCACTCATGCTGTGCGCTCTTGTGGGTCCAGGCACGTCTCGCTGCCGGGCGCCTCGGCACAGGCCCAAAGCTCCCTGCGCACGGCCTCCTCGTTGGCGAGCGCGGCTTCGAAGTAGAGCTGCTCAAGCCGCTCGAGCGAGGACCACCGCTCATCGACCGCAGGTACCTGCCAAATACGAGGATGCTTGGTCTTGAGCCGCACCTCGCTCGTGTCGAACAATCGCTCGCTCAACTTCTCCCCGGGTACGAGCCCGGTGTAGCGAACCTCGGGCGCCGGAAGGTCGTTGCTCTCGAGGAACCTGTCCATTAGCTCCAAGATGCGCACCGGGGTGCCCATGTCGAGGACGTAGGTCTCGCCCCGGCTGGCCTGCACCGAGGCCTCGATGACGAGGGCGGCCGCCTCGGGGATCGACATGAAGAACCGCTCCGCCAAAGGATGGGTCACCGTGACCGGGATGCCCGCCCGCAGCTGATAGGCCAAGGTGTGAAGGAATGAGCCCCTGCTGCCGAGCACGTTCCCGAACCGCACCGAAGCCGTGCGCAGCCCGCGGGTGGCGCCTTGATGGACGAGCACCTCGGCGATCCGCTTTGTGGCCCCGAGAACTGAGGTCGGGTCGGCCGCTTTGTCGGTCGAGACGAAGGTCAGTCTCTCCGCTCCGCAGTTCTGCGAGGCCCGGATGACGTTCTCAGTACCGGCCACGTTGGTGCGCACCGCTTCGGAGGGATAACGCTCGAGAATGGCAAGGTGCTTGTGGGCGGCCGCGTGAAATATGAGATCGGGGCGAACCTCGCAGAACAGGTTCGAGAGCCGTCGCTGGTCGCGTATATCGGCCAGGATCGTTCTCTCGTGGTCGAGCTGCCCGTCGCCGAAAACCTCGAGCTGCAGGGAGTGCATGAGCGATTCGTCGTGATCGAGCAGGAACAGCTTCTCGGGCTGCAGAACATCGAGCTGGCGGATGAGCTCGCTTCCTATCGATCCGCCCGCACCGGTCACCAAGACGCGTTTGTTGAAGATGAGCCGTCGCGCCTCTTCGCCATAGGCGATTACTGGTTGCCTTCTCAGCAGCTTCGCCGCGTCAAAATGCAAGGACTGCGTCCCCCCAGATAGCACAACCTCGCCGCGAGCGACGGGCTCTTCTGCTTGCCCCTCTTTCTCCCCATTGTCCCTGTTCATTACCGCCGAGTCAGGGCGGAGTTTCGAACCCGAAAGACGAGAGCTTGGCCAGGTCTCAGCAAGAGACGACGTTGCCGACGAATCGTGGTCGTTGTCCATCCTTCCCCCTGAAGCTGCACCTTCGGGACGCAAAGTCCGCCGCGCAGTGCTCGAAGTGGTCTGAGATTTCCCTGAAATATCCTTGCGAAACGGATCCACCCGATCTTCGGGCCAATCCTCGGTCTTGCTCAGGAGTCTCTCGAGGCACGGCCGCACCGCGCCCGGCAACGGCTACCTCACAGTAGCCACGACCTGCCGAATCACTCTTAGCTCGAGGATCTCGAAGTCACATTTATCTCTAAATAATGACGAGTTTCCTACCTACTCCAACTCATCGCAAGTGGCGTACGCGGTCTATGGTGCCATGGTTGAAACCTGAATGTCAAGCGGGAAAGCCACCGCATATGCATGTATGACTTCCGGGTGAACATTTGGCAACGCGACGACGAACAGTTCCCAAGAGAGCGATCTGATAAACGTGGAATGGGCTATATTCCCCGTAATCTAACGCTCAGTGCTCTACCAATCACCCTACGTGGCAGAGCCTGTCCAGCATCTCCGACCCCAAACGACGGTCCTAGCCCTTGTGGAGGAGAACCAGCGCCTGAGTGTCCTCGACGGCGATCCCGCCGAAGTCGGGCTCTGAGGCGAAGGCGGACCTGAGAGTGGCGACATTGGTTGTCCAGCTGTGCCACGTGGAGCCGGCAAAGGTGCTGCTCACCGCCGCCGGATCGGGCGCGAGGTCCTGGCCGAGCAGCAAGGTCACCCGGGAGCCGGCGGACTTGGCCGTGGCGAGGTCGCTCTTGAACATCGTCTCGGTGCCGCCCGGGGCACGCGGCCGGGCGCTGTAGGCCATGACGTTCAGGTTAGAGCCCGGGACGGGAGCGAGGCTTGTGAGCACCGCAGTCAGAGGATCTTCCAACCCGGTCCCGGGGTTGATGTCGGGGACCGACCCGCCGATGCCGTTCCACCAGAACGGGACGGCGAAGCCCAGGGTCCCAGGGAAGTTCCCCGCCTTCCAAAAGGCCGCGACTTGCCGCACCATCTGGTCATAGTCGAGGGCGTAGGCAACCTCGTGGCTGGCCCAGTCGGGAAGGCCCCAAGGCTCCACGTCGAGCTGGAACCCGGCCGCCATCTCACCCGCAGGAAATTCCCCTGAGCTCGGTCATGACCGCCAGCGCCTCGTTGATGCCGGCCGGACCGCTCGTCGCCCACTCGAGGTCCCCCATGAGGGCCTGGACCCTTAAGCCCTTGGCGGCTGCTTCGGCTACGAGGCGGCGAAACGTCGTCAGGTAGGCAACGAGAGCGGCGCTGTGCGACTGCTCGTAGGTGACAGCCCGCGTGATGTCCACGAACAGGTCGGTGACGCCCAGCTCTTTCAAGACCACGAGCTCGGGCTCGTAGGCGGAGGCTCCCTTAGACCAGGAGGTGTCGACCCATTCATAAGCGCTCAAGGACGAGGCGGTGAAAGCCACCGGCGAAGAGCCGGTGAGGCGTACGGCCACAACAGCACCTGAACCGGTCGCGAGGAGGACGAGCAGGGCGAGGACCGCCGCTCGCTTGATCGAGATCACTTTGCTCCATGTTCACACAGCGGCCTCGCTTCGGGGGGGACACGATCTCCGAACGGGGAAGACCGACCCAGGAGGCAAACTGTCGCCAAGACGCGCTCGAGGGGCGCCTGAGCGCCCCTCGAGGCGGCCATGGGAGCTAACCCACAACCATCGTTGTTTGCTGAAAAAGGCTCGGCTTCCGGACTGCATCGAGCGGGACCAACTCCCGACCGGAGGACACCGAGGGTGTCTGGATGGATTCCACCAGGTGGTCCAGCGTGCCGCCTAGCGGCCAGCCACCTCCAGGGTCCCGCAAGGTTGACTACTCATGAATTGGACCACCTCCTTTCTCTGGTGGCCCCTAATGTATCGGCACTCGCCGGCCCGTGGGTGCACCCCTCTAGCCGAACGGCCACCAGCTGCGCTTGCGGGGCGCCCGACGGGCAGGCTCGAGCCGGCGCGAGAGCTTCGGCCCGGGGTGAGGCAGGTCACTCGTCAGCTCGTAGAGGTCGATGAGGGTCTGGGCCGAGTAGACGAGCTCGATGCGACGCTGCAGCTCCTCGAGGCTGAGCCGGCCCTCGGCAAAGTGCTCGTGCAGCTCGCTCGCGAACCGCTCCCGGTCCTCGTCGGAGGCCCGCGGCCCGCTCGGCCGGCCGTCCTGCGCGCCTGCGCCCCACGCGCGGACTTTACTCTGTCTCGAGATCTATCCCCTGCTCGCCGCGGCCTCAAGCCGCCCCGAACGCGACATAGGAGGCCGGGCCATGCACTATGAGGACGAGCAGGTCGAGATCCACAAAGTGGTCGTCGGACCCCTCGACAACAACGTCTTTGTCGTGCGCTGTCGCCAAAGCGGTGAGGCGCTGCTCGTCGATGCCGCCAACGAGCACGAACAGCTGCTCAAGCTGTGCCAGGAGCTCGGGGTTCGCAAGGTCGTCGAGACCCATGGTCACTGGGACCACATCCAGGCCGTGCCCCAGCTCCGCGAGGCCGGCTACGAGGTCGCCGTCCGTGCCGAGGACGCCGCCATGCTCGCCTCTTACGACCTGCTCTTAGAAGACGACGAGGTGCTCGAGGTCGGCAGGCTGCGTCTGCGCACCATCCACACCCCCGGCCATACGCCCGGGTCGATGTGCTTTCTCATCGAAGGCTCACCGGTCCTGCTCTCCGGCGACACGCTCTTTCCCGGAGGCCCGGGCAACACGGCCACCGACCTCGGCGACTTCCCCACCATCATCGACTCGATCGAGCACCGCCTTTTTTCCCACCTCGCGCCAGAGACGATCGTCATGCCCGGCCACGGCTTGGACACATCCATCGGCGCCGAGCAGCCACATCTCGAAGAGTGGGTGGCCCGGGGCTGGTAGGAGCTTCCGCCGGAAAGGCTCCGGGGGACGTTAGGACCGCCCCTTCGGCCGCTCGAGACCGCCTATTTTCCCCTACGGACGTAGTGGTAATCCACGGACGCGTCTAACATGGAGGGCGTGCCGGATGCGACCGCGACCGCCGAAGCCCGACGCCCAACAGGGGCTCAGCCTGCCCCGGACGGGGCCGAAACTGGCGACGGCCCAGACCCCGGCGCCGTCCTCGCCGTCAGTGACCTGCACGTCGAGGTCGACGGCCACGAGATCCTCCGCGGGGTCGACCTCGTCGTCGGACGGGGCGAGCTGCACGCCCTCATGGGACCCAACGGCTCGGGGAAGTCCACCCTCGCCAACACCCTCGCCGGCAACCCTTCCTACAAGGTCACCTCGGGGCGGATCGTGTTTAGGGGCGAGGAGATCACGAGCTGGCCGGCCGATGCCCGGGCCAGGGCCGGTGTCTTCCTCGCCTTCCAGTACCCCGAGGAGATCCCGGGCGTGCCGGTGTCGCAGTTCCTCCGCCAGGCCGTCTCGGCGCGCCGCGGGAGCGAGGTCTCGGTGCTCGAGGTCCGCGTCTCGCTCATGGAGTGGATGCAGCGCCTCGGCATGGACCCCTCCTTCGCCAGCCGCTATCTGAACGAGGGCTTCTCGGGCGGCGAGAAGAAACGCAACGAGATCCTGCAGATGGCCATGTTGGAGCCCGACATCGCCATCTTGGACGAGACCGACTCGGGCCTCGACGTCGATGCCTTGCGCATCGTCTCGCGGGGCATCGAGGAGGTGTGCCGTGTCCGTCCCGAGCTCGGCATCTTGCTCGTGACCCACTACCGCAGGATCCTCGAGGAGCTGCGGCCCGACCGCGTGCACGTCATGTTGGAAGGCCGCATCGTCGAAAGCGGCGGGCCCGAGCTCGCCGAGCGCCTCGATCGCGAGGGTTACGAGGCGCTGAGATCATGACGTCTACCGTCGAGACGGGCGCGCTGGACCTAGATGAGCTCCGCAAGCAGTTCCCCTTGCTCGAGCAGGAGTCGCACGGAAAGCGCCTCGTCTACCTCGACTCGGCCGCCTCCTCCCAGCGTCCACGCGCCGTGCTCGAGGCGATGGACCACTACTACGAGACCACCCATGCCAACGTGCACCGGGGGGTCTATGCCATAGCCGAGGAGGCCACCCGCCAGTTCGAGGCCGCCCGACACGCCGTGGGCCGGTTCATCGGCGCTCCCCACCCGGGCACCGAGGTCGTGTTCGCGAAGAACGCCACCGAGGCCCTCAACCTCGTCGCCCACTCCTACGGACGCCACCTTCTCCCCGAGGGCAAGGCCATCTTGCTCACAGAGCTCGAGCACCACGCCAACTTGGTGCCCTGGCTCATGCTCGCCGCCGAGCGCGGGGTCGAGCTCAGGTACATCCCCGTCGGGGAGGACTACCGCCTGGACCTGTCCGGGCTCGACGCCCTCATGGACGGCGTCGGCCTCGTCGGGGTCTCGTGCATGTCGAACGTGCTCGGCACCATCAACGACCTCGGCCCCATCGTCGCCGCGGCGCACGCCGCCGGCGCCCTCGTGGTCGCGGACGGCTCCCAGCTCGTCCCGCACCGCCCCGTCGACGTCGTCTCGATGGGGGTCGACCTGCTCGCCTTCACGGGCCACAAGATGCTCGGCCCGACCGGCATCGGGGTGCTCTGGGGACGTGAAGAGCTGCTCGAGGCGATGCCGCCGTTCTTGGGCGGCGGTGAGATGATCCGTGACGTCCGCCTGGACGGCTTCACCCCGAACGACCTGCCCTGGAAGTTCGAAGCCGGCACGCCGCCGATCGCCGAGGCCGTCGGGTTGCACGCGGCGATCGGATTCCTCGAGGCTGTGGGCATGGACAGGATCGCCGCCCACGAGGCCGAGCTCACCTCGCGTGCCATCGAGCTGCTGAACGAGCGCCACGGCGATGAGCTCAAGATTTTCGGGCCCCCCGCCGACCCGGTTTGGCGCGGAGGCGTGCTCTCTCTAGGTTTCCGCGACATCCACGCCCATGACCTCGCCCAGGTCCTCGACGCCGAGGGAGTCTGCGTGCGGGCGGGGCACCACTGCGCGAAGCCCCTCATGCGGCGCCTCGGGGTCACGGCGACCGCACGAGCTTCGTTCTACCTTTACAACGGTGAGGACGACGTCGTCGCCCTCTCGGACGCGCTCGACGTCGCAGCAGCATTCTTCGGCTGACACGCCGACTGACATAGGAGCCACGAACCCGCCATGGCCGGCCTCGAAGACCTTTACCGCGAGATCATCCTCGACCACTACCGCTCGCCCCGTAACCGGGGCGAGCTCCCCGTCCCGCCCGCCCACCGAGTGGAGGGTTTCAACCCGCTTTGTGGCGACGAGATCGTCGTCTACTTAGAAGTCGACGACGGGATCGTCAAAGACCTGCGGATAGCCGGGCAGGGTTGCTCGATCAGCCAGTCCTCCGCCTCGATGATGTCGGCGAGCGTGAAGGGCAAGCCCGTCGAAGAGGCGCGCACGCTGATCAGGTCCTTCAAGGCCATGATGTCCATCCACGAGCATTCCCTGGGCGGGGACGAGACCGACGGCGAGGACGAGGAGGCCGCGACGGTGAAGCCGGACGATCTCGGCGAGCTCGCCGCCCTGCAGGGCGTGGTCAAGTTCCCCGTGCGCATCAAGTGCGCCACGCTGTCTTGGAACACCCTCGCCCAGGGCCTGGACGAGATCGCCGCCGGAGTGCCCTCTGGCGGCTGAGGCCCAGTCTCAGGCCTCGCCTCGTACGATCACACAGCCCGCTGTATCCCCCGGCCGCCGACTATCTCGAGCCGGGCAACGTCGGCCGCGGTGGCACCTCATGCCAGGTGATTGTCCGCAACGAGACTCGCTTGTCTCGACGCCCGCCGGCGCCGAGAGCGGCGGGCGCGACCGCATACGAGCACTGCCTGGGAACGCACCGAGTAACCCAAGAGGCCTGGTCGAAAGCTTCGCAGAACTCAACTGGATACTCTGGTCTTTGGATGTTCGAGTGCCTCGAGGTGCTTCCATGCGAAAGTCGGGGATTTCGGTCGACGGTTTCTCGTTGGCCGCGGAGTTCATCCCCCACGCCGTGTGGATGGCGACCGCCGAACGGATGATCGAGTACGTCAATACCTGTGCCACCGACTACGCCGGGTTGCCGGCGCGAAGGTTGCTCGAATGGGGATGGATCCGGTTTGTCCATCCGAGCGATCTTGAGCGGGTTCGCCTGATTCGAGAGCTTGTTGCTCGAACCGAGGCTCCCATCAGGACAGAGTTCCGCGTGAGACGCTTCGACGGACAGTACCGGTGGTTCGCCATAAGCACCCGTCCCCTCCTCGATGACCACGGAAGGATCCAGAAGTGGATCGGTGCCGCCGTTGACATCCATGACCAAGAGCGCAATGAGGCGGAGATTCGCCTCGCCCGTGGTGAGGCCGAGGAAGCCCTGGTATTCCTCGAATCGCTATTGGTCAACCCAAAAGTCGGATTGAGCCTCGTGGACCATGACCTCCGCTACTTAGCTGTCAATGCCTCCTTGGCCGGGTTCAACAGCTTGCCGGCCGCCGAGCACATCGGCCAGCGCATCGACGATGTTCTACCGACACTTTGGTCACAGATCGAGCCGCATTACCGTCGCGTGCTCGAAACGGGCCAACCGGTGCTCAACGTTGAGGTCAAAGGCTCATCAGCGGCGTTCCTCGAGAGCTTTTATCCCGTTGCGATGCATGGCGAAATCAAGCGAATAGGCGCCGTCGTCGTCCGTGAGCAGAAGAAGACTGATCGTTCGGCGCGATAACGCCAGTGGTTCTGGATTTAAGGCTGACTTCCCCGGGCGGAACTTTGGGGACATTGCCCACCGCCTGTCATATTCTCCTTCTCCCCGTTCCTTGCCTTGACGCCCTCAGGATTGGTTCCGCGACGGTCGATAAAAAACAGAGTGGACAAGGACGTCGACCTCGACGCGCTGCTCGCGAGAACTCGTGTGGCCTCGACCCCAGAGGCCTGCGAAGCATGCATGCCAGAGATCACGAGGGCGCTCGAGGCCCTGACCGATCCAGCAGACCGAGCTCGGCTTCTCATCTGCCGGGCGCGGGTCCGATCCTTCCAGGCGCGCGGCCTCGAGACCTGTGAGGACGCAGCTGAAGCGATGACTCTGTTCGAGATGGCCGGCGAAACCGAGTTGGCCGTCGATGCGGCGAGCCTCGGCGCGGCTCATGCCTCCCTTTTGGGCAAGGTCGCGCTCGCCTCGGAACTGGCCACAAAGAGCATCCTGGGCCTCGATTCGGTGACAGACGACCGCCTTCGGATGGAGATCACGAACCGACTGGGAATCTTCTGTTACTACTACCTCGATTACGACCGAGCCGTAGAACAGTTCGAGTGCTCGCTCGCGGCCGCAGAACGCCTAGGTGACAGCGAAAGGATCTGCCGCGAGCTGTACAACATCGCCGACTCACTGCTGCTTGCCTCTCAACAAGTGGGCACCGACACTTACCGGCTCGAACGCGCCGAGGCGGCGGCACAAAGACTGCTCCGCGAACAGGCAGCCGTGGTCAATCCTCGGCTGGGCAACTACCGGCTCTTAGCGGAGGTCCTGTGCGAGTTGGGCCGGGTGGAAGATGCGCTCCAAGTGCTGGACGAGCTCCCTGCCGAGGTGAAGGCCGTCACAGCTGTGGCACAGTACGCCGAGCTCGCCTGGGTCGAGGCCCGATGTCTGCGTCTGGCGGGACGAACCGAGGAAGCTCTCGCCGCAGCCCGGCGCGATATCCGCATCGTCGAGACGAGCGACGACGCGCACGACTTGATGCTGACGCTCCAGGAACTGGCCGCTTGTGAGGAGGCTACTGGCGACCTCAAGGGCGCCCTGGCGGACACGCGAGAGGTCAATAGGCACATGTCGGCGATACACCAGGCCCAGACAAGCCAGCTCGTCGAGCAGGTCTGGGCACACGTGGAGCTCGAGCGCGACCGCAGGAATCTGCAAACCCAGGCGGCCGAGGCCACGCGATCGGCGGAACAGGACGCCCTCACCGGCATCGGCAACCGGCGACTGCTTGAACGCTTTGTCCGCGAAGAGGCTGCGCAACAAAGCGAAGTTGCCTGCATAATCGCCGACGTCGACTCTTTCAAGGAAGTCAACGATACGTTCGGTCACGACATTGGCGACGCAGTGCTAAAACGAATCGGCGAGCTGTTCTCGAGCAAAACACGAAAGGGCCAGCTAGCCATTCGATACGGCGGCGACGAGTTCGTGGTGGCATTTGCCGGCGCCGACTCCGCGGGTGCATACGGATTCGCCGAGCGGATACGGATGGCGGTCTCCGAGCTCGACTGGAGCAATGTCGCGCCCGGGCTCCATGTAACTGTGAGCCTCGGGGTGGCCTACGGTCCGGCCAAGGACTGGCAGATGGCACTCACGACGGCGGACGAGCGGCTTTTGACCGCCAAACGGCGGGGCAGGAACGCCGTCGTCACGACCTCTATCGGCGCTCTCACCGATGGAGGTGGCATAAGGCCCTGGGCCGATCGAGTAAAAGACTGATTAAGCCCGGCGGCCGAAAGACTCCTCCACCCAAGCCTCCTGACAGGAGCGATTGCAGCCACGCGATATGGCGGTCACCGCTATTGCTGGCCTGCAGTACCCATCGGCCACGACGCCGGCGCGCTCTGCCACTGACGGTTTGGTCGTGTTCGGCACCCGCCCGCTGGCGTCAGGGCAGGTCCAAGGCGTCGTCGAGCTCGCCGTCAACGACAGGGCGGCGGGCCTCACAACTGGATGGCCGTGTCAGACCTTTAGCGTCCAGCTTCCTATTGCAACCAGTTCTCAGTTGGGCCTAGGCTTACCTGGTCAGGGGTGTCGAGGGGGAGGAGCTGTCGGTGCCGCCATTGTCCACCCGTGGGCCCGACGCCGCCCTGACTATGAAGCATCAGCTCCGGGCTTCTTTTTCCGCCCTCAGCCCAGTGGAGCGGTTCCGGGTGACGGCGATGTACGGCTCTATCCTCGGCCTGCACGCGGTGGGCTTCTTCGTGTTCTTCGTGTTCGTCGTGCCCTCGCACTACAGGGGCCTCGGGATCGGCGTGAGCATCCTCGCCTACACCCTCGGGCTCAGGCACGCCTTCGACGCCGATCACATCTCGGCGATCGACAACACGACGCGCAAGGTGATGAACGACCGTTACGACACCGACAAGCCGCGCCCGCTGGCCTTCGGCTACTTCTTCTCCCTCGGGCACTCCACCATCGTCGTGGCCATCGGAGTCGGCATCCTCGTCGCCGAGAGGACGGTCTTCTCCGCCGTCTCCAACGCCCACTCGGGGCTCGAGACCTTCGGGGGCGTCTTCGGCACGATCGTCTCGGCCGCCTTCTTGTTCTTGATCGGGCTGTTGAACCTCGTGGTCCTCGCCGGGATCGTAAAGGTCTTCCGCGCCATGCGACAAGGAGCCTACGACGAGACCGAGCTCGAGCGTCAGCTCGAGAACCGCGGTTTTTTCTACCGCTTCTTCGGCCGCTGGACGAAGGCGATCACCAAGGAGTGGCAGATGTACCCGGTTGGGGTCGTCTTCGGGCTGGGCTTCGACACCGCCACCGAGGTGGCGCTTTTGGCGACCACGGCGCTCCTCGCCTCGCGCCACATCCCGTGGTACGCCATCATCTGCCTGCCGATCCTGTTCACCGCAGGTATGACCCTCATGGACACGACCGACGGGTTGTTCATGAACCTCGCCTACGGCTGGGCCTTTTTCAACCCCGTCCGCAAGGTGTACTACAACCTGGCGATAACGGGGCTGTCCGTGGCCATCTGCTTTTTCATCGGGGGCGTAGAGGCCCTCGGCATATTCCCCATGGAGATCCACGGCCTGAGCCAAAAGCACGGCTTTTGGGGCTTCATGTACAACTTCAACATCAACACGGCGGGCTTTGTGATCGTGGGCATGTTCGTTGTCACCTGGGCGGGGGCGATGCTGCTCTGGCGCTACGGCCACATCGAGGAGAAATGGAGCGCCCGACTGCAGGGCGTCGACGCCACAAGTCCAAAGCTGCAATCAGAGGCCCTCGAGATGGTGACGGCGGCCTCGCTGGAGACCGACTAGCGCCCTTGTGACAGCCGGTGAGCTCTGCCGGCGACGGGACAATGCGACACACGACAGGCCCGGCCACGACGCGGCTGCGGGCGGCGTCGGGCCCCGTTCAGCTCTCGACCAAGACGGTGGCGTGCTCGCCCGTCACCTCGGGCATGGCGAGGCTCGCAGGGTCCTCGTCGTGGCCGACATAGCGCTTGCCCCGTGACCAGGAGGCGACCGCCGCCACCAGGCAGGCCCCGATGGAAAAGGCGAAAGCCTCGTGCAGGCCGGAATGGAAGGGAGCCTCGATGAGACTCGGGAAGAAACTGTGCCCCAACAAGGCGGAGCGCTGGGCCCCGCTCAGCTTGGCGAGGGCGGCGGAGCCGACGAGATGCTGCACGGGGTTGTAGCCGAGGAAGGCGGCGAAAAGGGTCGAGACCGGGGGCAGGCTGGCGGCATGGGCAGCGATGGCGCTCGGGACCCCGTGCGCCCTGAGCCCCTTTAGCAGACTCGACGAGAGCGCCGAGGAGAGCCCGACGATCATGAGGGTGAAGAAGATCCCGATGGAGAGGACCTGGGCCGAGCTCTGGAAGGTGGCGTTCATGCCGCCGCCCACACCGCGCTCGGTGGCGGGCAGGCTGTTCATCACCCCGGCCCTGTTCGGCGCCGCGAAGGCACCCATGCCGAGCCCGTTCATGAGGAGGATGGCGGCGAATCCCGCGTAGGAGAAGTTGACCGGGAGCGACTCGAGGAGAAAGAAGCTCACGGCGGCCACGATCATCCCGCCCGTGGCGAACGGGCGCGAGCCGAAACGGTCCGAGAGTATCCCCGAGGCCGGCCCGGCGAGGAGGAAGCCGGCCGTGAGGGGCAGCATGTATATGCCCGCCCAAAGCGGGGTGTTGGAGAACGAGTAGCCGTGCTCGGGCAGCCAGATCCCCTGCAGCCAGATGATCAGCATGAACATGAGCCCGCCCCGGCCGAGCGCCGAGAGGAAACTCGACAAAGTGCCGGCGGCAAAGGCACGGATCTTGAACAGGGGCAGGCGGAACATCGGGTCTTTGACCTTGGTCTCTATGAACAAAAAGGCGATGAGAAGCCCGGCGCCGGCGCCGAGCTCGGCCAGCACGCTCGGGTTCGTCCAGCCCATGGTGTCTCGCCCGTAGGGCTCGATCCCATAGGTGATCCCGATCATGACGAGGGTGAGCCCGACGCCGAAGGTGAGGTTGCCGAGCCAGTCCACGCGGGCGTGACGCCTGATGCCTCTGTCCTCGAGCTTCAAGTAGGCCCAGACCGTACCGAAGGCCCCGAAGGGCACAGAGACGAGGAAAATGAGCCGCCAGTCGATCGGGGCCAGCAACCCGCCCACGACGAGGCCGATGAACGACCCGCTGATCCCGGCGACGTTGTTGATCCCGAGGGCGAGGCCGCGCTGGTTCTCGGGGAAGGCGTCGGTCAAGATGGCGGCCGAATTGGCGACGAGGAAGGCGGCGCCGATGCCCTGCACCACGCGAAAGCCCACCAGGTAGAGGGCGCCGGCCCGGCCGGTCAGCCAGTCGACGGTCAAGACGAGGGAGGCGAGGGTGTAGATGGCAAAGCCGAGGTTGTACATCCGCACGCGGCCGAACATGTCGCCGAGCCGTCCCAGGCTCACCACGAGCACGCTGCTCACGATGAGGAAGCTCAGGATCATCCAGAGCAGGTAGAAACTGTTGCCCGGCTGCAGCGGGTCGAGGTGGATGCCCCGGAAGATGTCCGGCATGGCTATGAGCATGATCGAGGCGTCGAGTGTCGCCATGAGCACGCCGAGGGTCGTGTTGGAAAGAGCGATCCACTTGTAGCGCTCGGCCCGAGCCGTCGTCTTCGCCGTCGCCTCGCCCGAGGTGGCAAGCCCCCCCATTTGCACTCCTACATAACCTAAGGGCGCCGGCTCCACCACAAGGTCGAAGGTCTCACCTCTCTACGACGAGGCCCTCCAGGTCCGGCGCCAGCACGATGGCGCGCCCGGGGACGGCGAGCGCCTCGAGGGCCACCTCGCCCGCCTCGCGGACCGCTCGCGCCCCGGCGGTGCCGTCGCAGACCGCCAGCAGGCTCGGCCCGGCCCCGGACCAGCACGACATGAGGGCCCCGGCCTTTACGAGGCGGGCCAACAGCTCGGGTGCCTCGGGGAAAAGGCGAGCCCGCTGGGACTGATGGAGGCGGTCGTCACCGGCCTCGGCGCTGAGCAGGGCGCGATCGGAAAGACCGGCGAGGAGCAGGCCCATACGGGAGAGGTTGAAAACGGCGTCGCTGCGCGTCACCTCGCTCGAAAGGGCTTGTCGCGCCTCTTGGGTGGCGAGCTCGCGCTCGGGCACGATGACGACGAAGGCGAGCCCCGGGTCGAGGGGAAAGCGGCGCAGCGCCGGTCCGGAGTCGAGCGCCGCCGCTGACACGAGGCCGCCCGCCGTGGAGGCGGCGGCGTTCTCGAGGTGGCCCTCGAAGCCGGCGGCCACCTTGAACGGGTCGGCCGCCCCGGCGGCGGCGGCGGCGGCCACGGCCAAAGCGGCGGAGGACCCGAGCCCGCGCCGGACGGGGATCTCGGAGCGGACCGTGATGGCGAGCCTGTCGTGCCCGCAGACGGCTTCGGCCACCTGGGCGGCGAGGTGCTGGCCGTCATGGGCGATGCTCGCCCCTTCCCCCTCGCTCGTGAGCGAGAAGCGCGCGGCGGGGACGATCTCGACCTCCACGTAGAGGGCGAGAGCCAGGGCTACGACGTCGAAGCCTGGACCGAGGTTGGCCGAGGAGGCCGGGGCTCGGGCGCGCACGGCGGTGGCTAGCTGTTGCCCAAGACCGTGGTGGAGCTGGCCGCGGCGGCGGGCGACCACCCGGGAGGCGCCGAGGGCAGAAAACCGCTCAGCTTGGCGGGAGCGACCGCCTGGATGCCTCCGGCCGTCGACACCTCGACCTTGGCCACGGTCGTGGCCGGCGCCCAGCCCCGTCCGACACCGGGCCGGAGGGGAACTGCGGGCTTGATGAGCGTGCTCACGGAAAGCCCCGGCCAACCGGCGACTGTCACCGGAGCCTCGACGAGGGCGCTCAGCCTCTTTAGGCTCCACCCAGCGACGACGGAGGCCACGGGTTGGCGCGCCGCGAGGATCTGCCTCGGCTCGAGGTCGGAGGTGGCGGCGTCGAGGAGCTGCAGGTCCACCTCTCCGGCCCCTTGCAGGCTCGTGGGCTGAGCGAGGGTGGAGGCGACGACGAGGACGATGCGGTCGCCGACCTTGCGCCGTGCCGCGATGACGAGGCAGATCTGCGCCGCGTCGGTGAACCCGGACTTGAGGCCGATGACGCCGTCGTAACCGACGACCGGGTTGTAGTTGGGCGCGGCCCCTTCGACCGGGAAGGTCATGTCGGGGTGGTCCTCGATCGAGATCATGCCGGGCACGCCCATGGCGTAGGCGCCGAGGATCGCCTGGTCGATCGCCGTGCTCCTCGAAGCCGGGTCGACCCCGCTGGCGTCGGCGTAATGGGTGTGCTTGAGGCCGAGGGCGGCGGCCATGGCGTTCATCTTGCGCACGAAGGCGGGAATGCTGCCTGCGTCCCAACGGGCGAGATAGTCGGCGATGTTGCACGCCGACGGGATCATGAGGGCCTCCAGCAGCTGGCGCTCGGTCAGGTGTTCGCCGGCGACGACCTCGAGGCTGGAATCGCCGTTCGCCACGGACTGGATCCAGGCCTCGTGGTCGGCTGCGGTCATCGTGAAGACGGGGCCTGAGCCGTCGCCCAGGGGGTGGTCGCGAAGCACTATGACGGCGGTCATGACCTTGGTCACGCTCGCGATGGGCACCGAGGGCTCGTAGGAGGAGGCGCCGAGGAGCCCGACCCCGCGCACGAAGACCGCCGACTGGCCGACGCTCGGGATGGGCAGGGGTGCGAGCGTGCCGGGGAACCTCGTCTCGGCCGGGACGAGGGGGACGAGGGCAGGGACCTCGACGTGGAGCTGGCGCAGGGTCTTGGCACTGGCGGCGCCTAAGGCACGCGATCCGGGCTGGGCGATGAGCCAGCCCGTGCCCGACACGGCGACGGCGAGACCGGCCAGCACCGTGAGACGCCGGCGCCAGAACATGCGCCGGCGGCGGGCCCTTGACGCCGAGGACTTGGGCCTGGCCTGCGGCCAGGTGGCGACACCAGAACCGACCGGGGCCGCGACGGTCGAGGTCATGGAGGCTCGAATCATCCCTTCGCTTTGCATGACGCTTTCCGCCGCCGCTATGGCCTTTGAGCTACAGCTCGTCCAGCTCCTCGGCTGTCATCAGGACGGCACGGGGCTTGGATCCCTCCGACGGGCCCACGACGCCCCGCCGCTCTAAAAGGTCCATGAGCCGGCCGGCCCGAGCGAAGCCGACGCGGAGCTTGCGCTGGAGCATGGAAGTCGAGCCTAGCTGCGAGCGGACCACCAACTCCATTGCCCGCGCCAAGTACTCGTCGTCGTCGTCCTCGGCACCCCTGCCCCGGCCTTGTGAGGCGTCCTCGCCCTCGACGCCCTCGACATAACGGGGGCCGCTCTGGCGCCGCCAGTGGGCGACGACGGCACGGACCTCGTCCTCGCCGACCCAGGGGCCCTGGATGCGGCGCGGGACGCTGCTCGAGGCGGTGAGCAAGAGCAGGTCCCCCCGCCCGACGAGGCGCTCGGCACCGGGCTGGTCGAGGATGACCCGGCTGTCGGCGAGGGAGGAGACCGAGAAGGCGAGCCGGGAGGGGATGTTCGCCTTTATGACCCCGGTGATGACGTCGACCGAGGGGCGTTGGGTGGCGATGACGAGGTGGATCCCGACCGCCCGGGCCATCTGGGCGATGCGGCAGATCGACTCCTCGACGTCGCGGGCCGCCACCATCATCAGGTCGTTCAGCTCGTCCACCACGATGAGGATGTAGGGCAGGCGCACATGGCGTGCACCTGAGTGGCCTTCCGGGGAAAGCCTGCCCGCAGCGGCCGCCACGACGGGACCCGACAGCTCGAGCTCGCCCGGCCAGGCCTCCGCGTCAGCCTCGTCGTCCGAGATGGCCGCCAAAGCCTCGAGCTCTCCGTCCTCGCCGGCGACGCCTTCGCCCAGGCCTGTTCCGGCCTGCTCGGGCCCGACGGGGTCCTCCTCGGCGAGCTCGGCGGTCGCAAGAACCTCCTTTTCGGCGAGGGAGGCCTCGTAGGCGGCCGCCTGGGCCCGATCGAGGACCCGTCCCTCGTCGAGCTCTCCCCGCTCCACAGCCGCGTTGTAGCCCGTGATGTCGCGGATGCCGCACTCGGCGAGCAGGTCGTAGCGGCGCTCCATCTCGGTCACCGCCCACGAGAGGGCGTTGGCGGCCCGTTTCGGGTTGACCACGACCTGGGTGAGCAGGTGGGGTAGGCCGTTGTAATGGCCGAGCTCGACGCGCTTGGGGTCGACGAGGATGAGGCGCACCTCGTCGGGCGTCGCCTTCATGAGGATCGAGGTGATGACCGAGTTGATGCACGACGACTTGCCGGCCCCGGTGGCCCCGGCGATCAACAGGTGCGGCATCTCGGCCAGGTTCACCATCACCGCCCGCCCGGCGATGTCCCTCCCGATGGCGACCTCGAGGGGATGGGTCGAGCGCTGCGCCTCGAGCGACTGCAGCACGCTGCCGAGGGTGACGAGCTGGCGGTCGCGGTTGGGCACCTCGACGCCGATCGCCGAACGCCCGGGGATGGGAGCGAGGATGCGCACGTCCGGCGAGGCCATGGCGTAGGCGATGTCCTTGGCGAGGGTGGTGACGCGGGCCACCTTCACGCCTGCGCCGAGCTCGAGCTCGAACCGGGTCACGGTCGGGCCCACGGTGAAGCCGACGAGGTGCGTCTCGACCCCATGGGCCCCGAGGGAGCGCTCGAGGACCCGGCCGCGCTCTTCTATGGCCTTGCGGTCGAGGTCCTGCTCCTTGCTCCGCTTCAAAAGCTTCAAGGAGGGGAGCTTCCAGGAGCCGAACGTGGGGCCGACGGGCAAGGCGAGCTGGGTCGGCTTGCCCGTGACGGCCGCGACGCGGAGCACGTCCCCATCGGACGGCTCCACGTCGGCGACTGCTACGTCTGCCGATCCCACGCGAACTTCGCCAGCCGCGGGCGGGAGGGCTTCTCCCTCGAGCTGGCTTTGTTCCAGGTCCTCTGCCCCGGAAAGGACGGACACGTGTCCGATGCCGGGCGCCACCGCCCCGGTGTTGCCCGGCCAGACCCCGAAGCCGTCCCGGCCGCCCTCGGCCTCGCGGATGGCCACGACGGGGGCATGCCTGTCGCCCGGCTGGATGCGCATGGCGGCCACCCAGTCCCGGGCCAGGCCTGCGGTGAAGCGGCCGCCGGCGACGAGGCCCCGGCCGGTGAGGCCGATGACGGCGAGCAACGGCATGCCGGCCAGGCCGCAGATCGCCGCCAGGGCGACGGCACCGAGCACGACCGAAGCTCCGGCGACACCGATGAGCCCGGAGAGCCCGCGGCCGACGGCGGCGCCGACGATCCCACCCGCTCCCCCGAGGCGGAGCCAGCTCGCCGCGCTCGAGGGCGACCCGGCGACGAGGTCGCCGAGCCCGGCGGAGACGACGAGGAGGAGGACGAAAGCGGCGAGGACTCCCCCGAGGCCGCGTCGCGCCCGCCCCGCCAGCAGTATGACCCCGCCGACGAGCATGCCGGCAGGGGCTACGTCGGCTCCCCAGCCGAAGGCCCGGGCACCCCCCGTGCGCAACAGGTGGCCGGCGGGCCCGAGCACGTTGAGGTAGATCCCGAGGCCGGCGAGCACGCCGAGGAGGACAAGCGCCCAGCCCCAGGCGTCCTCCGACGGTGCCGCCAGGATCTCGAACGCCCTCGCCAAGCCGTTCCCGAGGGTGCCGAGAAAGCTCGCCTTGTGGCGAGACGAGCGTGACCGGCCCTTTTTCCTGCGGCTCGCCGGCAGGGCGCGCGGCTTCAGGCCAGGCTTTGAGGCCGCCGCCCGGCTCGCCCTCCCTGGCGCCGGGGGCGTGGTCTTCGCCCTCGTTGCAGCGTTGCGGGAAGGCGCGGATTGGCTGGAGACGACACGTCTGGACACTGCCACGATAGGCACAACGCTAACACCAGCCACTTCCGGTGACTGGGACCTCAAAGCCGCGCAGGCGAGGTTGCGTGTCCTGTCAGGCTTCGAGGACGACCGGCACGATCATCGGCCTGCGCCGGGTGCGCTCGCTCACGATGCGCCCGACGGTTCGGCGCATGACCCGGCGCAGGGCGTCGGGGTCCTGGCCGCCTTCGCCGACGGTGACCTCGATCGCCTTTACGAGCGCGGCCCGCAGCTCGTCTACGACCGACTCGGCGCCCGGCTCGTCCAAAAAGCCCCGGCTCACGATCTCGGGGGCGCCGACGATCTCCCCGCTGCGGCCGTCGACGGTGACGACGGCGACGACGACGCCTTCTTCGGCGAGCACGCGCCGGTCGCGCAGCACCCCGACGCCCACGTCGCCCACGATGCCGTCGACGAACACGTGCGCCGCCGACACCTCGCCGGCGAAGTCGATCCCCTCGTCACCGAGCTGCACGACGTCTCCGTCCTCGCAGATGAGCACCTCGTCCGGGGCGACGCCCATCTCGATGGCCAGGCGGGAGTGGCGCACGAGCATGCGGTACTCGCCGTGCACGGGCACGAAGCTGCGGGGTCGGGCGATGGACAAGAGCGTGGCGAGCTCGCCCTGGTGGGCGTGGCCGCTCTCGTGCACGTGGGCGACGCCGGCGTGGATGACCTCGGCCCCCCGTCGCGCCAGGCCGTCCATCACCTTGGCGACGGCCCACTCGTTGCCGGGGATGGCGTGCGAGCTCAGCACCACGACGTCGCCCTCTTCGATGTGCAGCCAGCGGCTCTCGCCCGAGGCCATCTGGGCCAGGGCGGACATGGGCTCGCCCTGGGAGCCGGTCGAGATCACGCAGATCTCGCCCGGGTTGTGGTCACCGACGGTCTCGATGTCGGCGAAGTACCGGTCCGGGATCGTCAACATGTTGAGGTCGCGGGCGATGCCGACGTTTTTCACCATCGAGCGGCCCAAGAGCGCCACCTTGCGCCCGCTCGCGATGGCGGCGTCGGCGAGTTGCTGGATGCGGTGCACGTGGCTCGCGAAACAGGCGACGACGATGCGCCGGCCTCTTTGGGCGATGAAGATCCTCCGCAGCGACTCGCCGACCGAGCTCTCGCTGCCGGTGTAGCCGGGGAGCTCCGCGTTCGTCGAGTCCGCCAGCAACAAGCGCACGCCCTCGGTGGCGGCGATCTGGCCGATGCGGGTCAGGTCCGTGCGCCGCCCGTCGACCGGGTTCAAGTCGAGCTTGAAGTCCCCGCTGTGGAGCACGACGCCCTGGGCCGTGTGGAAGGCGAGGGCGAAGCCGCTCGGGACCGAGTGCGTGACGGGGATGAACTCGACCTCGAACGGCCCGATCTGGCGGCGCTCGCCGTCGCGCACAGCCACGAGGGGCGCCTTTTGACCGAGTCCGGCCTCGTCGAGGCGGTTACGGGCGAAGCCCAACGTGAGGCTCGAGCCGTAGACGGGGGCGTCCACGTCGCGCATCAAATAGGCGAGGGCCCCGACGTGGTCCTCGTGACCGTGGGTGAGCACGATGCCGTCGACGTCGCCGGCGCGCTCGCGCAACAAGGTGAAGTCCGGCAGCACGAGGTCGACCCCGGGCATCTCGGGGTTGGGGAACATCACCCCGCAGTCGAGCACGACGAGGCGGCCCTCCTGCTCTAAGACCGCGCAATTCCGGCCGATCTCCCCGAGGCCGCCCAGGAAGGAGATCCGGACCGGTTCAGGCATGCGTGCTCGCCACTCCGCTCCGGGCCAATCGGCCCGCCCGCCACGAGTCCAGGGCGGCGAGCATGGTGCCCGCCTTGGCGTCGAGCCAGTCCGGGGCCGGTCCCATGGGAAGCCGGCACTGGCCCGCCGGGAGTCCCCGTACCCGCAGGACCGCCTTTGTCGGCAACGGGTTGGGCGTCTCGTCGCTCGACTGGAACGAGACCGGCTCGATCAGCTCGGCGTTGAGCGCCCGGGCACCCTCGACGTCGCCGTCCAGGTAGCGCCGGATCATCTCGCCGAGCTCGGGCCCGACCCAGTGCGAGGAGACGCTCACGACGCCGACAGCGCCCACCGAGAGGAGGGGAAGCGTCATGGCGTCGTCGCCGCTGTAGAGCTCGAAGCCCGATCCCGCCCTCGCCACGAGACGTGCCGCCCCGACCGGGTCGGCCGAGGCGTCCTTCACGCCGACGATGTTCGGGCACTCGCGCACGAGCTGCAGCATCGTCTCGAGGGCGACCTTGCGCCCCGTGCGCACCGGGATGTCGTAGACGAGGACCGGGAGCGCCGTGGCGGCGGCGACGGCGGCGAAATGGGCGGCGATGCCGGACTGCGAGGGGCGGTTGTAATAAGGGGTGACGGCGAGGATCCCGGCCACGCCCGTGGCCGTAGCGGCTCTCGTGAGCTCGACCGAGTGCGCCGTGTCGTTCGAGGTCGATCCTGCGATGACCGGCACGGCGACGGCGCCCACCACCGCCGCCCAGAGCTCTGTGCGCTCGGCGTCTGTCAAAGTCGGGCCTTCACCCGTCGTGCCGGTGACGACGAGGCCGTCGCTCCCCTCGGCGCTGAGATGGCGGGCGAGCCTGACGGCTCCGTCGATGTCGACTCGCCCAATGGCGTCAAACGGCGTCACCATCGCCGTCACCACGGCGCCGAAGCGCCCGGGGCGCCGAGCCGGCGCCGTCATGGTCGCGGCCTTGTCACGGACGGAAAGTTAGCAGCACGCGGGCGGAAACGGACCTGCAAACGCGAACCGGGCCGCAAAGCCCTTGACGAGGAGCTTTGTTGCGGGCCTGGACCAGGTCCACTCAGAACCCGAGCAGGGCTGCGAGCCCGACGTTGAGGCCCGGAAGCTCCGCCACTTTGCGCACGGCAAGTAGCACGCCCGGCATGAAGCTCACCCTGTCCAAGGAGTCGTGCCTGATCGTGAGCGTCTCTCCCTGCGAGCCGAAGACCACCTCCTGGTGGGCGACGAGGCCCGGGAGGCGCACCGAGTGCACGTGCAGGCCGCCGTCGCCGAGCCCGCCCCGAGCGCCGGGCACTAGCTCGTGCTCGGTCGGGTCCGGCGCCCAGTCCCCCGCCCCGGCCGACTCGCGTGAGGCCTGCATGCGGCGGATCGTCTCGAGCGAGGTCCCCGACGGGGCGTCGCGCTTGCGGTCGTGGTGGAGCTCGATGACCTCGGCACCGGCCATGAACGGGGCGCACAGCTCGGCACACCGCATCATGAGGGCGGCGCCGATGGAGAAGTTCGCCGCCACGACGGCATGGGCCTTGCCCGAGAACCACTCCCGCATCGCCTCGAGATCGGCGGCGTCAAAGCCCGTCGTGCCGCACACGGCGTGCACGCCGTGATCGGCGCACGAGCGCAGGTTCGCACGCGCCGCCGCCGCCACGGTGAAATCGACGGCCACCTCGGCGCCGGCCTCGAAGGCGGCCTCCGGCGTGGCGCCGACAACGAGCCCTGTGCCTTTGAGCGCCGCCACCTCCGAAACAAGGCGGCCCGCCGCCAAAGGATCGACGGCGGCGACGAGCTCGAGGTCGTCGGCGGCGAGGACGGCGGCACAGCTGGCGGCTCCCATGCGCCCGGCGGCGCCGAACACCGCCACGCGCGTCATTTGAAGTCCGACTCGGAGAACGGCCCGACGACAGAGAGGGTTCTCGGGCCCATGAGGACGCTCTGGGCAAGGGTGCGGACCTGGTCGGCGGTGACAGCGGCGATGCGCGCCAGCAGCTCGTCTGAGGTGAGCACCGAGTCGAAGAGCAAAAGCGCCGAGCCGATCCGCGACATGCGCGAGCCGGAGTCCTCGAGCGACAACAACAAATCGGCGCGCAGGTGCCCCTTGGACACCTCGAGCTCCCGGGGGGTTATCCCCTTGTCGGCGAGGCGGTCGAGCTCGCCGTGAAGGATCTCGAGCACCTCATGGGCTTTGTCGGGCGAGGTGCCGACCGAGACGGCGAGCGTGCCCGCGTCCTGATAGGCGCTGCGGTCGGACCCGATCGAGTAGGCGAGGCCGCGCGCCTCGCGGATCTCTTGGAACAGCCTGCTGGAAAGGCCCCCGCCCAAGATGTGATTCAGCACGGCGAGGGAGAACCGCTCCGGCGAGTGTCGGTCGGGCGCCCGGACCCCCAAGACGAGCTGTGCCTGCTCGGTGTCACGCGGCTCGACCACGAGCGGCACAGCCGCGGCCGAGGGCGCCTCGCGCGAAGGGGGACGACCGCCGCTGCGCCCGGCGAAGCGGGCCTCGATACCGGCCGCGAGACGGTCGTGGTCGAGGTCGCCGGCGGCGGCGATGACCATGTTGCCGGGCAGGTAGTGGGTGTCGAAGAAGGACCGGATGGCCGGAACCGTCACCTTGGTGATGACCTCGGGCTCGCCGAGGACCTCGCGCCCGAGCGGGTGGCCCGGGAACATCGCCGTCGCGAACAGCTCCTGGACCACGTCGGCAGGCTCGTCACGGTGCATGAGGACCTCTTCGAGGATCACCTGGCGCTCGGCGTCGACCTCTTCTGCACGAAGTGCCGGGCGGCAAAGGATGTCACAGAGGATGTCGAGGCCCAGCTCGACGTGCTCGGCCAGGGCCCGCACGTAAAAGGTCGTGTACTCCTTGGTCGTGTAGGCGTTCATGTCGCCCCCGACGGCATCGACCTCCTCCGCGATCTCGCGGGCTGTCCGCTCCGGGGTGCCCTTGAACAACAGGTGCTCGAGGAAGTGCGAGATGCCCGCCTGTTGCGGGGTCTCGTCCCGCGAGCCGGTCCCTACCCAGACCCCCACGCAGAGCGAGGCGACTTCGGGCATCGACTCGCTCACGAGCCTGATGCCGCTCGGGAGATGGCTGATCTTGATCAAGAAGAGACGGTCCCTCGCCCGAAGGTGCCCACGAAGCTCAGCTCAACGCCCCCCGGCCCGCGGGCGGCGTCGGGCTGCGCCCGAGCTGCCGCCGGGACTGCGGCGGCCGCCGCCTTCCGAGCTGCGTCGCGCTCCACCACCAGCCGGTGCCCCACCGGCGAGGTCTGCGGGCCCGAGGTTCCCGAAGGTCGACTCGAGCTCGCTCGCGAAGGCGTCCTCGAACGAGGCGCGCCGGCGCACGCCGCCGGACTCCTCGGCCTCGCGGCCGGCACCGGACGGCGCGCCGGAGCTCGGCGCCGCGCGGCCGGAGCGCCTGGGAGCGCCCTCGGGCTCCGAGCCGTTGTCGGCCGAGCCGGCTTGGCCAGAAGCGCCTTCGCTCGGCGGCTCGCTGGCGAGCGAGAGCGAGACCTTGCCCTGCGGGTCGATCTCATCGACTCGGACCTCGACCTCCTGGCCGAGGGTGACGACGTCCTCGACGCGCTCGACTCTGCGTCCCTGGCCGAGCCGGGAGATGTGGACCAGGCCGTCGCGTCCGGGGAGGATGTTGACGAAGGCCCCGAACTTGGTGATGTTGACCACCCTGCCGTTGTAGACGGCGCCCACCTCGGGAGTCGGCGGGTCCAAGATGAGCTCGATGCGGCGGCGGGCCTCGTCGACGACCGAGCGCTGCTTGGCACCGATGGTGACCGTGCCCACGGTGCCGTCGTCGTCGATGTTCACGTCCGCGCCGGTCTCCTGCTGGATGGCGTTGATCACCTTGCCCTTCGGGCCGATGATCTCGCCGATCTTGTCCACCGGGACCTCGAAGCTCACGATCTTCGGGGCGTTCTCCCCGACCTCGGCCCGCGGAGCCGAGATCGCCGCCGCCATGACCTCGAGCACCTTGAGGCGCGCCTCGCGCGCCTGGCTGAGAGCTTGTGCCAGCACCTCTGCCGGCAGGCCGGCGATCTTGGTGTCGAGCTGCAGGGCGGTCACGACATCGGCCGTGCCGGCGACCTTGAAGTCCATGTCCCCGAAGGCGTCCTCGGCCCCCAAGATGTCGGTGAGGGTCGTGTACTTGCCTTCGGCGAACACGAGCCCCATGGCTATGCCGCCGACCGGCGCCTTGATCGGCACCCCGGCGTCCATGAGCGAAAGCGTGGAGCCGCAGACCGAGGCCATGGACGTCGACCCGTTCGAGGAGAGCACGTCGGAGACGAGACGCAGCACGTAGGGGAACTCGCTCTCGGGCGGGATGACGGGCAGGAGGGCCCGCTCGGCGAGAAGGCCGTGGCCGATCTCGCGGCGCTTGGGCCCGCGCATGAAGCCTGTCTCACCGGTCGAGAAGGGGGGGAAGTTGTAGTGGTGCATGTAGCGCTTGGTCTCGTCGATGCCGATCGTGTCGAGCAGCTGGTTCATGCGGGGCATGCCGAGGGTGCAGACATTGAGCACCTGGGTGTCGCCGCGCTGGAACAGCGCCGAGCCGTGCGCCGTCGGGAGCAGGCCGACCTCGGCGGAAAGGGGACGGATGTCGGTCGGTCCCCGGCCGTCGATGCGGATGCCCTCTTCGACGATGCGCTTGCGGACGATCTTCTTCGTGTACGAGCGGGCCGCGGCGCGGATCTCACGCTCGCGCTCAGGGAACTCGGCCGAGAGCTCGTCTACGACGGCGTCGGTGGCCTCGTCGATAGCCGAGCCCCGCTCGGACTTGGTCGTGATGGCGTTGGCCGCCTGCAGGCGGTCGGAGCCGACGGCCACGACGCGCTCGTAGACGTCCTCGCCGTAGTCGACGAACAGGACGAAGTCGATCGTGGGCTTGGAGCCCGCCTCGCGCACGAGCTGTCGCTGCAGCTCGATCGACTCACGGATCCAGGTCTTGGCCACCTCGAGGCCTTCGGCGATGACGGCTTCGGTGACCGAAGGGGCGCCGTTGGCGTAGTACTCGAAGGCCTTCTCGGTCCCGCCCGCCTCCACCATGACGATGGCCACATCGGCGCCCGGCTCGTCCCCGAGGGCGCGCCCGGCGACGACGAGCTCGAAGGTCGAGGCGTCACCTTCTTGGTAAGAGGCGTGGGGAAGCCAGACGCCCTCGGTCGA
This sequence comes from uncultured Acidimicrobiaceae bacterium, assembly GCA_963779425.1. GTDB lineage: Bacteria > Actinomycetota > Acidimicrobiia > Acidimicrobiales > Bog-793 > Fen-455. Next base: position 209,633 of record CAVZYD010000007.1, on the reverse strand, counting down.
ATAGGCGATGCGGACGGCGCCGATCGGTCCTTCGAAAGGGATGCCCGAGATCATGAGCGCCGCGGAGGCGGCGTTGATCGACAGCACGTCGTGCGGGTTCGTCTGGTCGGCGCCGAGGATCGTCCCGACGACGTGGACCTCGTTGCGGAACCCCTCTGGGAACGAGGGGCGCAACGGCCGGTCGATGAGGCGGGCGGTCAAAATCGCCTGGTCCGTCGCCCTGCCCTCGCGGCGGAAGAACGACCCGGGGATCTTGCCGGCGGCGTACATGCGCTCTTCGATGTCGACGGTGAGGGGGAAGAAATCGGTGCCCTCGCGTACTTTTCGCGCGGCCGTGGCGGTGGCGAGCACGATCGTGTCGCCGATGCGGGCGACGACGGCGCCGTCAGCTTGACCGGCTAACTTTCCGGTCGAGAACGACAGGGTCCGGTCGGTCCCACTGATGGGGCCGGACACGGTGATGGCATCAGCCATGACACTCCTATTTGATTGGGGCGTCGCGCTTGCCAGTTCCCAGTCGGCGTGCACCGGAGCCCTCCTTCGTCGGTCCCGGTATTCGGCGACTGGCAGCTGGCGCCGTGCGGCGCCGCTTGTCTTCGTACGGGCGTTGTGCGCCGGTGAGGATGGCCCCCCGGCTGCGCCCTATGTCCCCCCGGGCAACGTCGCCACCGGGGGTTCGCCTTGCTAGCGCCGTATCCCGAGCCGGGCGATCAAGGTCCGGTACCGCTCGACGTCGTTGTCCTTCACGTAGTCGAGCAGGCGGCGGCGGCGGCCGATGAGCTTCATCAGCCCTCGCCGGGTGTGGTGGTCTCCCCGATGCATCTTGAGGTGGTCGGTGAGATGGTTGATGCGTCCGGTGAGTAGCGCCACCTGCACTTCTGGCGAGCCGGTGTCGGTCTCGTGAAGGCGGTGCTCGGTGATCGTGACCGTCTTGTCGGGCATGCTTGAGTGGCGTGCTTTCTTGCTGTGCCGGCCGGCCACGCCGACCAGGCGGGGGAAGAGAACGGGTAACAAATCGCGGCGGTGGCGCGCACACCACGCCGCGCCGACTTAGTGCCGGCACGGATCAGGATAGCAGGTCATCTCTCCCGACAGGCCCTGGCGCAGCGGCCCTGCGCCGGGGGGGGCGCCCTGCGCGTCACCGGCCCGGCGGGCGGTTCAGACCTGGCGGGGGGCGACCTCGACGCGGGTCGCCGGCCCGGGTGGGCCGGCCGAGGCGAGAGCCGCGGCGAGCACGTCCGGTCCCGACGCCCTCACCAAGAATCGCCCGGGGGCGAGGCTTCCCACCTCGAGCCCGGCGTCGCCGCGTTCCATGCGGGCGACGAGATCGGCGGCGCCGTCGCCACTCAAAAGGGCGAGTGCGGTCGTGGGGGGAAGCCGCAATAGCTCCCGGCGCGGCTTTTCGACCGCCGTCAGGCGCCCGGGGTCGCCGTGCAGGGCCGCGGCCAGGACCTCGTGGTCCAAAAGGCGCGTCCTGACGGCTACGCGCCCTGCTCGGCGCCGGCCCCCGACGACGCGGGAGGCGAGGGCGAGGAGGGAAAGGGCTTGTTCCCCGGCCCGGTAACGGGGCGCCAACAGCTCGTGGTCGAAGTCCAAGAACACCACGAGCGAGGCGGAGCCGACGCGGTGCAAGACGGCTTCTGTCCCGATGAGGACGGGGGCCTGCGGGCCGCTTTCTCCCTCCGTGGCTGCGCGGTCGATCTCGGCCACCTCGAGCCCGGTGAGGGCGGCGAGGTCCTCGCGGGCCCGGGCGACGCCCGGGCGCAAGATCCGGGGCCGGGTGGGCCCGCAGGACGGACATGTGGCCGGGCCATGGAACGAGCACCTCGGACAGTGGAGCAGGGCCGCCTCGCCCGCCGGCGGCTTTGCGAGCTGGGCGAGGGCGGCGCCGCATCTCTCGCAGCGAAGCAGGCTCCGGCAGCGCCCGCAGGCGAGCAGGCGGGCCCGGCCCTTGCGGTTGAGCACCGCCACGACCTTTCGGCCCGGCTGGGCTGCGGCGGCGTCCCTTATGAGCGAGGCCAGTCGCGTCGGGTAGCCGCCCGCGCGCGGGTCCTCGTCGCGGGCATCGAGCACCTCGACGGGGGCCCACCCGCTGCGCTCGGCTTCCCGGGACAAGGTGACGAGAACCCGGCCGTCCAAGATGTCGAGGCCCGGGCAGGCGCTCACGAGAAGACAGGGCACGTTCGCGCGTCGGGCGCGCTCGTCCGCCAGCACGGCCGCCTCCCAGGTGGGCACGCGCTCTTCTTGGTACGAGTCGGCATGGGCGTCGAGCACCACGATGCCGCTCAGGGCCCTGAGGGGGGCCAGCACGGCCGAGCGTGTGCCGACAACGGTGCGCCCTCCCGAGGCCGCCTCCGCCCAGGCCTCCGGCAGCAGGGCCACGTCGTGGCCCGTCCGCTCGAGGCGGCCCGCCAAGGTGACGGCGTCGTTTCTCGAGGCGGCGAGGACGAGGAGGTCCCCGGGCGCCTGCGAGCACATCTTGAAGACGGCTTCGATGACCGCTTGCCTTGGAGCTGCCGGGGGAAGGCGCAGCACGGCGCGCCGAGACGAGAGCGCTTGGCCGGTGGCGAGGGCGATCTCGTGCTCGAGGGCGCCGTTTTCCGCGGCCTGTGGCGCCGGGGCGGCCCCCGGCGCGGGCAGAGCCCGCAAAAGGCGCGGCGGCGAGGCGGCGACGAGCAAGGGGCGCAGTCGGCCGCCATAGCGCCAGGCGGCCCACCGGCCGAGCTCGACGACGCTTTTGGGGGGCCCGAAGGACAGAAGATCGCTCACCGGCCGCAGCTCGATCTCGGGCGCGAGCTCGGCGGTTTCGCCGACCACCCATCCCCGGACCCGGCGCCCGTGCAGCAGCACGCGCACGATGCTTCCGATCTCAAGCCGGCCTGCGAGCCCCGCAGGCACCTCGTAGGCGAAGTGTCTGTCGATCCCGCTCACGTCGGGAAGGACCTCGACGATCTGGCTCATCGCTCTCGTCGCTCCAAGAGCAGGCCCAGGGGCCCTCGCGGCCAGGGACGCGGTCGCGCCGAGGCGGCGGGGAGCCCGGGCGTGTCCGACCGGGCCCGGGCTAGAGACCGAGGGCGGCGCGTAGGTCCTCGAGGCGCGGCGTCGCCTCCCAGGGGACCTCGGCGGCGGAACGGCCGAAGTGGCCGTAGGCGGCCACGCGGCGGTAGATGGGCCGGCGCAGGTCGAGGTCTCGCACGATGGCGGCCGGACGGAGGTCGAACAGCTCGTCGACCGCCTCGGAGATGTGCTCGAGCGGGACGACCTCGGTCCCGAAGGTCTCGATCATCACCGAGACGGGGTGGGCGACACCGATGGCGTACGCGATCTGGAGCTCGCAACGCGAGGCCGCCCCCGAGGCGACGACGTGCTTTGCCACCCAGCGCGCCGCATAGGCGCCCGAGCGGTCCACCTTGGAGGGGTCCTTGCCCGAGAAGGCACCGCCGCCGTGGCGGGCGAGCCCGCCGTAGGTGTCGACGATGATCTTGCGCCCCGTGAGCCCGGTGTCGGCCTGGGGACCGCCGAGCTCGAAGCGCCCGCTCGGGTTGGCGAAGAGCCGGTAGCCCTCCGAGTCGAGCCAGGCGGGCAGCTCCGGCATGATGACGTGCTGGCGCAGGTCGTCGGGGAGCTTGTCGAGATCGGCGTTCTTCGTGTGCTGGGTGGAGATGACCACCGTGTCGAGCGCCACCGGCCGGCCGTTCTCGTAGCGGACGCTCACCTGCGTCTTGCCGTCCGGGCCGAGATAGGGGATCGTCCAGGCCTTGCGCACCTCGGCCAGGCGACGGGCGAGGCGGTGCGCCAGCCAGATCGGCAACGGCATGAGGTCGGGGGTCTCGTCGCAGGCGTAGCCGAACATCATCCCCTGGTCGCCCGCGCCCTGGGCGTTCAAGGCGTCCTCGCCGGCGGTTCCGCTGCGCACCTCATAGGCGGCCGAGATCCCGCTGTCGATCTCCGGAGACTGCTCGTCGATCGACACGAGCACGCCGCAGGAGTTCCCGTCGAAGCAGAGCTCCTCGCGGTCGTAGCCGATCTCACAGATCGTCCGGCGGGCAAGGCGGGCGATGTCGACATAAGCGCTCGTCGAGATCTCCCCGGCGACGACGACGAGGCCGGTCGTGAGCAGGGTCTCGCAAGCGACGCGGCCCTTGGGGTCCTCCTCCAAGATCGCGTCGAGGATGGCGTCGGAGATCTGGTCGGCCATCTTGTCCGGATGGCCCTCGGTCACCGACTCAGAGGTGAAAAGGGAACCGCTCAACGCTCTTGCTCCTCAGTCTCGATTTCCTGGCGGGCTTCGTGAAGCAAAGGCAGGGTAGCTTGCAGCACCGCTTCGGCGATGTCTCGCTTGGACCGAAGCGGCACCTCGAGGCGCCCGCCCCCGCGTTGGAAGATCGTCACGGCATTGGTGTCGTGAGAAAAGCCGACCCCGTCCGCCGCGACGTCGTTTGCCACGAGCAGGTCGAGGCCCTTGGCCTCGAGCTTCGAAAGCGCCCGCCCGGCGAGGTGGTCCGTCTCGGCGGCGAAGCCGACCAGCACCTGACCGGGACGGCGCCGGCGGGCGAGCTCGGCGAGGATGTCCAGCGTCGGGACGAGACGGATCTCAAGGACACCGTCGGCCCTGTGCAGCTTCGTCGGGGCCATGTCCTCCGGCCGGTAGTCGCTCACGGCGGCGGCCATGACGACGAGGTCGGCCTCCGCGGCGCGTTCGAGCACGGCCGTGGCCATCTCCTGAGCCGTTTCTACCTCGACGACCGCGACGCCCGGGGCGACGGCGAGCTCGGACGCCGTCACGAGGGTGACCCGCGCCCCGATCTCGAGCGCCACCTCCGCGAGGGCGTGCCCTTGTTTTCCCGAGGAGCGGTTGGACACATAACGCACCGGGTCGATGGGCTCGCGGGTGCCGCCCGCGCTCACGAGCACTTTGCGCCCCGAGAGCGGGCCGGAACGAGGCGGCTTCAGCGCCTTTTGGGAGAGGATCGCCTCGGCGGCCTCCAAGATCACACCGGTCTCGGGGAGGCGCCCCGCCCCCACGTCGCCGCCGGCCAGGTGGCCGCTCTCCGGCTCGAGGACATGGACGCCGCGAAGGCGGAGTTTGGCCACGTTCTCCCTCACGGCGGCGTGCTCCCACATCTCGGTGTGCATCGCTGGGCAGACGAGCACGGGGGCCCGGGTGGCGAGCAGCGTCGCCACCAACAAGTCGGACGAGATCCCCGCCGCGTATGAGCCGATCACGCGTGCAGTCGCCGGAGCTACTACGACGAGGTCGGCGCGTCGCGCGAGCTCGGTGTGCGGGATCGGGAGGTTGTCGGCGAAAAGGTCGAGACGGGCGGGTTCAGAGGCGAGAGCCGAGAAGGTGGCGGCACCGACAAAGCGCGTGGCGCTCGCCGTGAGCACCGGCACGACATGGGCGCCGGCGTCGACCAGGCGACGGCACAGTTCGACGGCCTTGTAGGCAGCTATGCCGCCGCTTACCCCGAGCACGACGTTGGCACCGGCAAGCGGCCTTTCGGGCTGCGAAGGGCCGCCGGCCTTTTTCGGTACCGCTCCCGCGTCACTCACGGCCGCAGCCCAGGCGCGATACGCGCTGGGTTATCCGGCCTCTCCGGGATCGGGGGCGGCGGCGGTCTCGCCGGCGGGCGTTGCGCCTTCGACCACGACCTCGTCCTCGGAGGGCCAGGAGGCGACGACCTTGCCGGCGGCGATCTCCTCGAGGGCGATCGACAAAGGCTTGCGGGCGATGGAGGCCACCTGCGGGGGCACGATGGCCCCGAGGCCCTCGCCGAGCTGGCTGAAATAGGAGTTGACCTGCCGCCCGCGCTTGGCCGCCAGGGTCACGAGGGTGAACTTCGAGTCCACCTTGTCAAGCAGGACCTCGATCGGCGGATCGATCATCGTGCTGCGCGGCTCGGCCATGGGACTCCTTCTAGGCTGGGTACCGCCTCGTCGAGGCGGCATGGCGCGCCAGGACAACTGCGCCCGGCGGACCTCGTCCACTATATCGGTCCGCTCGGGCGGGGCCCGGTCAAAGGCCGGTCTCCAGGCAAGTTGCTGGTGTTAATGATGTTACGAATGGGCTACAGTGGCGAAAAGGGGACGACGGCCGGGTTCTCGAACCTCGAGGCGGCCAGCGCTGCTGTGAGTCCAGGAGCTTCGGCAAGACGATGACGAGAAGGCGGAAGCTGGGCAGGCTCGCGACCACCTGGTTGATGGTCGCCTCCGTGGCGCTCGTGCTGGCGGGATTCGGAGCGAGCCCCAAACAGGCGGCGACGACCGGGCGCATGGCGCGCCTTCCCCGCCTGGTCCGTGTCAAAGGTGGCACCTTGACCGTCGCCGAAGCCGCCGCCGACGGGCCCGACTACATCTTCCCCATGATGGGAGAGTCGTACTTCTTCCTGGCGAACCTCCAGTTGGTCTACCTCCTCTACCGCCCGCTCTACTGGTTCGGCACCGGGACCTCCCCCGAGTTGGACAAGAGCCTCTCGCTCGCCGCCCCTCCGCTCTACGCGAAGAACGGCCGGAGCGTCACGATCGACATGAAGGGTTACAAGTGGAGCGACGGCGAGAACGTCGACGCCCGCGACGTGGTCTTCTGGATGAACATGCTCAAGGCCGACGCCACCTCGTGGGGCGGATACGTGCCCGGCGCGGGGCAGTTCCCAGGTGATGTCACCAACGTCGTCGCCGACGAGCTGGCCGACACGGTCACTTTCAGCCTGAACGCCCCCTACAGCCCTTACTGGTTCACCTACGACGAGCTCAGCCAGGTCACCCCCCTCCCCATCGCCTGGGACATCACGAGCGCAAGCGCCAAGGCAGGCTCGGGCGGCTGCTCGGGCGCCCCGTACGCCTCGATAACGACCTCGGTCTCGCCCACTGGGGTGCTCACCCCGGTCTCGGCCTCCGCCAAGGCCTGCGCGGGGGTCTATGACTTTCTCACGGGCAAGACCGAGGCGGCCGACCTCGGCACCTTGGCGACGAACCCGCTCTGGAAGATCGTCGACGGCCCGTTCAGCCTCGCCAGCTTCGACGCCACCGACTTCGGCGCCACCTTGGTCCCCAACCGCGCCTATACGGGACCCGTCAAGTCATCGCTCGACAAGTTGGTGCTCGTCCCCTTCGCTACCAACGCCGCCGAGTACGAGGCCCTCAAGAACGGGGGCACGATCGACGTCGGCTATGTCGAGCCGGCGGAGCTTCCGACCTACACGGGACCGGCCTTCACCAAGAGCGGGCAGACACTGGCGGGCAGGAACGACCCGGCACTGGCGGCCAGCTACAACCTCGACCCGGCGTATCTGTGGGCGGTCAACTACTTCGCCCTCAACTACACCAACCCGGCGGCAGGGCCGATCTTCGAGCAGACCTACGTCCGCCGGGCCATGCAGTCGCTCATGAACCAGACCGGGTGGGTCCAGGCCTTCGACGCCGGCTACGGAGCCCCGACCTACGGCCCGGTGCCCGTGTACCCGCCCACCGACCTGTTGACGCCGCAGGAGAGCTCGAACCCCTACCCCTACGACCCGGCCCATGCGAGGGCGCTGCTCCGTTCGCACGGCTGGAAGGTCATGCCGGGCGGTGTCAGCACATGTGCGAAGCCGGGAACCGCAAGCGGCGAGTGTGGGGCGAACATCGCCAAGGGAGCACCGCTGAGCTTCGACTACCTCTACTACGCGGGCAACACTTCGTTCGTCAACGAGGTGAAGGCGCTCGCGGCGACCTGGGAGAAGGCCGGGATCCATCTGGACCTAGAGGGCTCGACGAGCTTCGACGGCGTCATCACAACGGCCGCCACCCCGTGCTCGGCCGGCAACGCCTGTGACTGGGGCATGGCGAACTGGGACGGCGGGTGGGACTACTCGCCGGACTACTACCCGACCGGCGAGCAGCTCTTCTCCTCCGGAGCAGGCTCGAATTTCGGCGACTACTCCGACGCCACGGCCGACAGGCTCATCGCCGCCACCAGAACCTCGCCCTCTTTGGACAGCCTTTACAGCTACGAGAACTACATCGCCCGGCAGGTGCCGGAGATCTGGCAGCCGGAGACGACGACCGAGCTCAAAGAGGTGGCGAAGGACGTCTGCGGCTTCACCCCGCAGAACCCGCTTTTCACCTGGGTCGCCGAAGACTGGTACTTCTGCAAGTCCTAGGCGACCGCTGCAAGTTAGGCGACCGGCCCGGCGCCCGCCACAGCGCCGAGACGGCGCGGGGCACTCAAGTGCAGCTACAGCCCTGGCGGCGCGCTTGTGCCACTATGTCCGCCAGCTCTTTGACGGCCCGGTCCAAGTCGTCGTTCACCACGACGCGCGCCGCCAGCTCGAGGCCCTCGGCCTCCTCCTTCTTGCCGAGAGCGAGGCGGCGCTGGATGTGCTCCTCCGAGTCGCCCCTCGAGCGCAGCCGTTGTTCTTGCACCTCGGGCGAAGGCGCCCGCACGAGCACGCAATAGGCCCCCGGGCAGTGCCCGAGCACCTGGCGGGCGCCCTGCACGTCGATCTCGAGCACGATGTCACGGCCGTCTTCGGGCTCGGGCGTAGGTGTCCCGTAGTACTCGCCGAGGATTGTCGCCCACTCGAGAAATCCACCTTCGGCCACACGGCGCAAGAAGGTGTCGCGGTCGACGAACTCGTAGGCCTCCTCGGGCTCGCCCGGACGACGGGCCCGAGTCGTCCATGAACGGCTCAGCCAAAGGCGCCCGTCCTCAGCGACGAGGCGCCGGACGATTGTCCCCTTGCCTACTCCCCCGGGTCCGCAGACGACGAGGATCAGGGCCGGGTCGCAGCCTCAAGCAGCGCTTCGCGCTGCTTGGCCCCCAAGCCCTGCAGTCGGCGGGTCTCGCTGATGCCGACGTGCTCCATGAGGCGCCGGGCTTTGACCTTGCCGGTCCCCGGCAGGGCCTCAAGCACCGCCAGCACCTTCATCTTGCCGACGATCTCGTCGGACTCCGCCTTGACAAGAAGCTCTCGCAGGGTAACTCGACCACTTTTGAGGTGGTCCTTTATCTCGGCGCGCTCTCGACGCGCCCGGGCCGCCTTCTCGAGCGCCGCGTGGCGCTGCTCGGGCGTGAGGCTAGGAGGTTGTGGCATGGGCGGTTACGATAGCGCAGCACAAGGCGGGTGACCAGGGATCAGCGATACAATCGTCCTGGGCGGTGGCACGGCTGGCGCCCTGGTCGGCAGCTAACAGGGGTGAATCATCCATGGCCAACGTTCTCGAGGTTGTCGATCTTCGCACGGAATTCCACCTCCGTTCCGCGACCGTCGGTGCCGTCGACGGCATCTCGTTCTCCGTGGCCGAGGGCGAATGCCTTGGCCTGGTGGGCGAGTCCGGCTGCGGCAAGAGCACGGCCGGGCTGTCGATCATGAAGCTGCTGCCGAATGTCGGACACATCACCCGGGGCACGGTGACCCTGCTCGGCAAAGAGCTCGTGAAGATGCCCGAGCGCCAGATGCGTGAGGTTCGCGGCAACGACGTCGCCATGATCTTCCAGGACCCGATGACATCGTTGAACCCGACGATGACAGTTGGCCGCCAGATCGCCGAGCCCGTGCGGATCCACAAGCACGTCTCCAAGGAGGAGGCGACCGAGCGGGCGATCGAAGTGCTCCAGCTCGTCGGGATGCCGCGGCCGGCCGAGCGCCTCTCCTCCTACCCCCACCAGCTCTCCGGCGGGCTTCGCCAGCGCGTCATGATCGCCATCGCCCTCGCCTGTGAGCCCAAGCTCTTGATCGCCGACGAGCCGACGACAGCGCTCGATGTGACGATCCAGGCGCAGATCCTCGACCTCATCGACGAGCTGCGCGACCGCCTCAAGATGGCCGTGCTCCTCATCACCCACGACATGGGCGTCATCGCGGGACGTTCCGACCGGGTCATGGTGATGTACGCCGGCAAGATCGTGGAGAGCGCCACGACGCGCAACTTGTTCTCCCAGATGCGTCACCCCTACTCCGAGGCGCTCTTGGACTCGATCCCGAAGATGGACGCCGACGCGAGCGTCCCGCTCTACAGCATCCCCGGCACGCCGCCCGACCTGAGCGGCGAGTTCGTCGGGTGCCGCTTCGAGCCCAGATGCCGCAACGCCACCGAGCGGTGCCGTCTCGAGGAACCACCGCTCATCGACCAGGGGGGCCATCTTGCCGCCTGCTTCAACCCTGTGGGCAGCGACTCAGCGCCGCGCCACGCCATCCGTGTCGTGGATGCGGCCGAGGCGAGCCGGCTCGCCCTGCAAAGGGTCGAGGAGCTCAAGTCACGCAAGGTGATCGTCGAGGTCGACCAGCTCGTAAAGGAGTTCCCCGTCACCGCTGGTGCGGTCCTGCAACGCAAGGTGGGCAGCGTGAAGGCCGTCTCCAACGTGTCCTTCTCGGTGCGCGAGGGCGAGACCTTCGGCCTTGTCGGAGAGTCCGGCTGCGGCAAGACGACCATCGGGCGGCTCGTGGTCGCCCTCGAGAAGCCGACCTCGGGAGCGATCCGCTTCGACGGCACAGACGTCACCAAGCTCAGCCACGGTGACCTGCGGCGTGACCGGCGCAATTTCCAGATCATGTTCCAGGACCCGTACGCCTCCCTCGACCCCCGCATGCGCGTCGGCACGATCTTGCGCGAGCCGCTCAAGGTGCAGAACATCGGCTCGAGGACCGAGCAGTGGGAGCGCGTCGCCGGCCTTTTGCGGGAGGTCGGCCTTTCCAAAAAAGCCATAGACCTCTACCCGCACGAGTTCTCAGGCGGCCAGCGCCAAAGGATCGGCTTCGCCCGGGCGCTCACCTTGAACCCTCGCCTCATCGTCGCCGACGAGCCCGTGTCGGCCCTGGACGTCTCCATCCAGTCCCAGATCCTCAACATGATGAAGGCGCTTCAGCAGTTGCATCGGCTGACCTACATCGTCATCTCGCACGACCTCGCCGTGCTCAAATTCCTCTCGGACCGCATCGGTGTCATGTACCTCGGCAAGCTCGTCGAGATCGGCGCGGCCAAGGAGATCTACGAGACGCCCGTGCACCACTACACCCGCGGCCTGATCGACACGATCCCGGTGCCGGACCCAGTCCTCGCCGCGGAGCGCCGGGGGCGGCACATCTCAGGAGAGCTGCCCTCGGCGCTCACGCCGCCGTCGGGGTGCCGGTTCCGCACCCGCTGCCCAGCGGCACAGGACATCTGCGCCGCCGAGGAACCGCCCTTGCAGTCCTTCGGCGGGGACCACATGGCGGCCTGCCACTTTCCCTTGGAAAAGCCCATCGGCACGGCTCCGATGGCCGCAACGGGCCTGGCGGCAGCTCCCGGCGCCTAGTCCGCCGGGCGCCGTTGCCCGAGCACTCTCGTCGACACGCCATAGCGGCCGTGTCGTGCTCGCTGTCTGATGCAAAGCTGACTTCGACCGCTTACGAGCAGCCGGTCCAAGCTGAACGACTGCCGTCAAAGCTGCGCCGCGTGGACACTTATGCGGGCAAAAGTACCGCCTCGAACAGCATCTGTCAGCGACGCTGCAGGCGCACCTCGAAGGCGTCGCGCAAAGCATCTCCGATGTAGTTGAACGAGACCGTGACGAGGATGATGCAGATACCGGCCGGGTAGATGAGCCACCAGTCACCCGCCTGGGCGTAGCTGATGCCGTCGGAGAGCATCTGGCCCCAGCTCGTGCCGGGAGGCGGCACGCCGAAGCCGAGGAAGCCGAGCGCGGCCAAAAGGCCGATGGCATCTGCCACCTGGAAGGTGGCGTTCACGATGATCGTCCCGACGGCGTTCGGGATGATGTGGCGCACGACGATCCGGCTCCCACCGCCGCCCATGGCCCTTACTGCCTGGACGTACTCGCGCGTTCGCAAGGTGAGCGTCTCACCTCTTATGAGGCGCGCCGGGACGAGCCAGGCGGCGAGCGCAACGATGAACACGATCAACCAGAACGAGGGGTGCAGGATCGCCGCGATGACGATCAGGAGGAACAGGACCGGTATCGACAAGATCGTGTCGACGATGCGCATCATGATGGCGTCGACCACACCACCGGCGTAGCCGGAGACCGCCCCGAAGAAGACACCGAACACGGTCGCGATACCGGCAGCCAACAAGGCGATCTCGAGGGCGGTGGCCCCGCCGAACATGAGCCTGCCCACTGTGTCGTAACCATTGGCATCCGTGCCCAAAAGGTCCTGGGCGTTGGGGTGGGCGAGCACCTGGTTCACGCTCGTGACGACGAGGTCGGTCTGGTTGGTGACATAGATGTGCGGCCCGACAAAGCAGAAGAGCAACATGAAAAGGACCATGCCGACGCTCACTAGAGCGAGCTTGTTCTCAGCAAAGACCCGGAAGATGATCTTGCCGAGGCCGCCTATGGAGCCTGCCTCACCCGCTTCGGTGACCTCCGTCGGCTCCACGACCATCGCCCCACTGGCCACCTCGGCATCGAGGAGGGTCTTTTGGGGCGCATCGCCCCTGAGCGGGATCACCTTGGTCCCGCCGGGAGGGGGCGGCCGCGCCGGGCCTGCGGCTCACACATAGCGGATCCTCGGGTCGAGCACCGCATACAAGATGTCGGCGAGAAGTGAGCCCACGACCGTCGCCATGGCGGCGACGACCACGGTGCCGATGAGGAGGGGGAAGTCGTTGTTGATGGCGGCATTGTAAAAGGCGAGCCCCATGCCCGGGTAGTTGAAGACGGACTCGGTGATGAGGGCGCCGCTCACGATCGCCGGCAGCGTGAGCCCGAGAAGCGTGATGATGGGGATGAGGGCGTTGCGAAGCGCATGGACGTAGTTGACCCGTCGGGTGGAAAGGCCCTTCGCCCGTGCCGTGCGGACGTAGTCCTCGGTGAGCGCCTCCATCATCGACGAGCGCATATATCGGCTGAAGCCTGCGATGTACACGGCGGCCAGCGTGAAGACGGGCAGCACGAGCCCCTGCCAGTCAGCGAGGATCGACCCGATGGAAGCCGACTGCGGGGCCTCGGGCGGGAAGATGTGCCAGTGGATGGCGAACACCTGGATGAGCACGATGCCGAGGAAGAACGTCGGCGTCGCATAGAAGATGAACGACAGGGTCGTCAAGGCGTAGTCGGACGGCTTGTTGCGGCGGAGAACCTGGAAGATGCCCAGGGGAATGGCGATGATGACCGTAAGGAGCGTCGACAGCCCCAATAGGAGCACCGTCTTCGGCAGCTTCTGGACGATGATCGTCGAAACGGGCTCGTTCAGCTTGTACGAGTAGCCCAGATTGAATGTGAAAACGTGGCCGACGAGGACGAAGAATTGCGTCCAGATCGGCCGGTTCAGGCCGTTTTGCGACAGGAACAAGTTGATCTGCGGCTGCGTGGCGCGGTTGCCGAGGATGATGCGAGCCTCAGACTCGGTCCCGCCGGGGAACAGGTGGTAGAGGCCGAAGGTGATGAGGCAGACGCCGATGATAACGATGACCGCCTGGATCACTCTTCGAATGAGGTAGCCGATCATGCGCTACTCCTTGCCCGCGCGGGACACTGCGTCGCTATCTCTTTCCCCGGGCCACGATGCTAACAGGCGGTCCGACAGCATTTTTTTATCATCCCGATCCGGCCGGGCTCGAACCTCGCCAACCGTCCCGGGCCATGGGCCACGTGCACCCCGGGCCACGACCTAAGTCGTGGCCCGGGGGACGTGCCCGTTCGGTTGCCCGTCAGATAAGACCGGACCCGATTGTTGCTACTAGGAGGCCTTGCAGAAGTACCACTCCTGGGCTGGCCAGTTGAGCAGGACGTTCTGCGGGGTCACTCCGCAGACGTTCTTGCCGATCTCGGTCAGCTCGTAGGCCGCCGTCGGCTGCCAGATCACCGGCAATTGCACGGCGAGGTAGTTCTCGTAGGTGTAAAGGGCGCTGAGCGACGAGCTGACGTTCGTCTTCACGATGTTGGCGTCGTTGGTGGGGTCGGAGTAGCCGCCACTGTTCGAGCCTGCCCCCGTGGTGAAGATCTCCTCACCGGTCGGGTAGTAGTCAGGTGCGTAGTCCCAACCGCCGCCCCAGTTGGCGAGGTCCCAGCCGCAGGCCTTGCCGGCCGGGCAAGGCAGCGCCGTGCCGATGACGTCACCGAAGGACTTGCCCGCCAGGTTCAGCTTGATGCCTGCCTGCTCCCAGCTCGTCGCCATCTCCTGGATCTGGGCGTTGAAGTTGGTGACGCCGTTGTAATACAGGTAGTTGAAGCTCATCTGCGCGCCCTTGGCGATGCCGGCACCGCACTCATCAGACGCGGTACCCGGCTTCACACAGGTCGTGACGCCGTTCGGGACGACGTGCCACCCGTGCGAGCTCAGCAGCGACTTCGCCTTTGACGGGCTGTAGGGATAGGGGTCGGAGCTCTCCATCTTGGAGGCGAAAGACGTCGGCGGCATCACCGGCACCGGCCCGTAGGTCGGGACCCCGTAACCGGAGTCATAAAGCGCGATCCACAGGCTCTGGTTCATCAGCGACTGGAAAGCCTGACGGACGTAGAGCTGCTTGAAGATCGGCCCCGAGGTCGGGTTGGTGAAGTTCACCGGGAAGTAGTTGACGGACCACCCATAGAGCGGCACGAGGTTGTAGTGCGCCGCCAGCTGAGCGTTGTTCGCACCCGCGGATGGGCCGTTCGAGCACCAGGGCTTGCCCGAGTACTTGGGCACGTTCTGGGGCGGGACATAGCCGATGTTCAGCTTGTTGCCACTCGACAAGACGTTGAACTCGGCGGCGTCGGTCGTGAACGGGGCCAGGACGAGCTTGGCGAGGGACGGCTTCGGCGTCCCGGAGTAGGAGGGGTTCGGCACCAAGGTGGCGCCGCCGTCGGTGGCGTCATACGAGGTCAGCTTGAAAGGACCGTCGACGATCTGCCAGAGCGGGTTCGTGGCGTACGTGCCGAGGTCGCCCGCCTCGGTCTTGCCCGAGAGGAAGGTGTAGACGGCGACACAAGCCTTGGCGGAAGCCGAGGTGGGAACGAGCAGGCCCTTGGAGGTCGTCGCGGTCGTGACGGACTTGTACGACGCCGTCGAGCAACCGCCCGAGCCCGGCTTGGCCCCGGCGCTGGTGACGTCCCAGGCGAGCGGGATCGGGCTGACCTGGCTCAGCTCATTGTAGGTGAACCAGTACGAGCTGTAGCTGGCGTCGAGGGTGAACACGACCGTGTCCGGACCGGCGGTCACGACATTGGTGACGTCACCGGGGAACTGGCCTGCTCCAGGGGCAAAGCCGGCCCAGGACGTGGCGTTGGCCTTGACCATGTTCATCCAGAACAAGATGTCCTGGGAGTCGACGGGCTGGCCGTTGCTCCACTTCCAACCCTTGAGGTGGATAGTCACCGTCCTGCCGTTGTTGGTGAACACCGGCTGGTCGGCCATGGAGAGCTGCGTGTTGAGCGCTGCAGTGTTGCCGACACCGAACCAGTACATGGGCGGGAACAGCTGGTAGATGAGGTCGAAGTTCGTGACGCTGAAGTACTGGAGGGGCATCAGCGGGAAGATGTAGTTCGGTCCGGCGGCTGCGCCCTCAGCGATCGTCAAAGTGCCGCCCGGGACTTTGACCATATGGGTGACCTGCGTCTTTTGCGCCTTGGACGGTGCCGCGAAGCTTGTCGCGCCGACAGCCAGCACGAACACCGCGCACGCGACAGCGGTCCCTAATACTGCGAGCTTCCCTAGCTTGTGCTTTCGTAACATAAACGCCCGGACCTCCTGCTCAAATGCTCTCTCGGTTATTTCGACATAGACAAAAGCGGGCCATCGCCTAAAGGCGAAAAACCTTCAATTACACCGTAGTCCACTCGTAACATTTCTACAAGGACAGGCCAGCCGCGCGGGAGGATCCCCAGGTCGTAAGGGGGTCACTTTGCCTTGGAGCGGCGGGCCGCGGCGAGGGCGCCGAGCACCTCGCGCGTGAGCTCCCCGGCGGCCTCCTCGGGATGACTCGAAGCGGTCACCGTCCTTCCGACGACGAGGATGTCGGCGCCCGCTTCGATGGCCGAGGCGGGACTGGCGACGCGGGCCTGGTCGTCCGGCGACGACCCACCGAGGCGGATGCCCGGGACGACGGTGACAAGGCCAGGTGCGCGCCCGACGACGGCGGCGAGGTCGGCGGCGGCGCAGATCACCCCGAGACAGCCGGTCGCTGAGGCGAGCGAGGCCCGCTCGCCGATGAGCTCGGCGTCGGCGTGGGCTTCGCTCGTGAGCACGGTCACCGCCAGGATCCCCGCCAAGCCGGCGACCGGTGCCGGATGGCCGCTTGCGACCGCCGCCTCCCAGCCCTCCTCGAAACCTTCCACCGCTGCCCGCAGCATCTCGGGGCCGCCAGCCGCGTGCACCGTCGCGTACGACACGCCGAGCGACCCGATGCGGCGGGCGGCCCGGGCGACCGTCGTCGGGATGTCGTGCAGCTTCAGGTCCAAAAAGACCTGGAAGCCCTCGTCCAAGAGGGCGTCGACGGCGAGGGGACCTTCGCCGGAGAAGAGCTCCAGGCCGACCTTGGCGACAGAGAACCACGGGCGCAGGCGGGTGGCGAGCTCGACCGCCTCGTCCAGGCTCGATACGTCGAGGGCGAGCGCGAGATGCTCGCGGGCGCCCGGTGGTCGCTCGACGAATGTCACGATGGTCCACCTCGCTTTTGCCTGTCGTTGGCCGACCCCACGAGATCTCGCACGGCGCCTACCTCGTGGCGGACGCACCAGGACACGAGCTCGGCCTGCACCCGGGCGACGGCACGGGGATCGGCCAAGCTCGCCGTGCCGACCTCGACCGCGTCCGCCCCGGCGAGCAGCATGCGGACGGCGCCCAGCCCGTCGCGCACGCCTCCAACCCCGACGATGCCGCAGTCGGGGAAGGCCGCCCGGCATTCGTAGACGGCCCGCAGGGCGACACTGTGCAGGGCGTCGCCCGAGAGCCCCCCGCCCCCCGCCCCGAGCACCGGTGCGCGGCGCTCGGTGTCGATGGCGAGGCCGAGCAAGGTGTTGGTGAGCGTGAGGGTCTCCGCGCCAGCTTCGAGGGCGGCGGCGGCGACGGCGACGAGCTCGGAGGTGTTCGGGGAAAGCTTGGCCCAAAGCGGCCGCCGGCAGGCGGCCGAAGCCGAGATGACCTCCCCCGTCGCCCTCGGCGAGTGGGCGAACATGCGGCTTCGGTCCTCGAGGTTCGGACAGCTGACGTTCACCTCGACGGCGACCACGCAGGCGGGCGCGTCGGCGAGCAGGCCGGCCGCCGCCGCGTAGTCCTCCGCGCGGCGCCCCCAGATGCTCGCCACGACGCGTGCGCCGCAGGCCTCCAGGGCGGGCAGCTCGTCGTTGAGCCAGGCTTCGACGCCGGGACCCTGCAGCCCGACGCTGTTCAGCATGCCGCCCGGCACCGGGCAGACGCGCGGGGCCGGGTTGCCCGCCCAGGCATAGGCCGCGAGCGACTTGACGACGACGGCGCCGATGGCTGACAGGTCGAAATAGGCGCCGAGCTCGGCTCCGTGCCCGGCGGTGCCCGAAGCGGTCATCACCGGAGCAGGGAGCCGGACGCTTGCGACCGAGGTCGAAAGCTCGACCTCGCCCTGGCGCTGAAGTCGCCTCACGGCTTTAGGCCGGCTGCCTCGTTCACCGCTGTGCCTCGCCGTCGAGGACCACGACCTCGCCCGCGAACACGGTGTGGCGGACCTTGCCCTTGAGCCTGCGCTGCGCATAGGGCGTGTTACGGCTGCGGCTCGCCTGTCGCGTGGCGTCGACGACCCATTCGGCCTCAGGGTCGAACACCATCAGGTGGGCCACGGCGCCGGGACGTATCGGTCCGCCTTGGCCACCACGAGGTCCGCGAGCACCCCCTGAGCCCTCGGCGGCGAGGCCGGCGATACGGGCCGGCTTCCAGGAGAACAGGCCCACAAGCTCACGAAGTGGCATCTTCGCCCCCTCGCCCGCAGGCACCCAACCGTGCGTCGCGTCGCCCTGTTCCGGCCCGGGCCCGGCACAAAGCACGCCGTAGGCGACCGCCAGTGCCGTCTCGAGGCCGAGCATGCCGGCCGGGGCTTCGTCGAAGGGCTCCTCCTTGCGCTCGGGGGCGTGCGGTGCGTGATCGGTCGCGATGGCGTCGATGACGCCGCTGGCAAGCCCGGCCCGAAGCGCCAGCACGTCAGAAACGGTCCGAAGGGGCGGGTTCACCTTGTAGACCGGGTCGTAGCCCTGCACGGCCGCGTCGCTGAGGGCCAGGTGATGCGGCGTGACCTCGGCGGTGACGGGGAGCCCTTCGGACTTGGCTGCCCGGACCATCTCGAGCGATCCCGCCGTAGAAAGGTGCAAGAAGTGCATGGGGGCACCCGTCAAGCGCACGAGGGCTATGTCGCGGGCCAGCATCGCCTCCTCGGCGAGGGCTGGTTGGCCGGCGATGCCGAGGCGGCTTGACCAGGCACCTTCGTTCATGTGGCCGCCCGCGGCGAGCTGGGTGTCCTCGCAGTGCTCGGCGAGCACGACGCCGAGACCGGAGGCGTACTCGAGTGCCCGGCGCATCAAGCCGCCGTTTTGCACGCCCCGCCCGTCGTCGGTGAAAAGGCGCACCCCGAGCTCGGCCAGCTCGGCCATGGGCACGAGCCGCTCGCCGCGGCGCCCGACCGTGATCGCCCCCGCCACGGCGATCTCCGCCAGGGCCTTGTCGCCGAGGGCGAGCACGTCCCTCGCGATCGCCCCCGAGTCGATGGCGGGCTCGGTGTTGGGCATGGCGACGACGGCCGTGTAACCGCCTAGGGCGGCGGCTCTGGACCCGGACTCGACAGTCTCTGCTATCTCCCCTCCCGGCTCGCGCAGATGGGCGTGCAGGTCGACAAGGCCCGGCGAGACGATGCAACCGCCGGCGTCGAGGATGGTGGCACCCGGCGGCGCCGTGAGCGAGTCCTCCCGAGAGACCGCCTCGATGCGGCCCTTGCGCACCAAGACATCGCCCCTCCACTCGCCCGTCTCGTCGACGAGTGTCCCTCCGCAAACGAGGAGGTCGCCCAGTTGGGCTCCGAACTGCTCTGCAGTCATCAGATCTCCCCCGATCCGAGTAGGTGGAAAAGGACGGCCATACGGACGAGGACCCCGTTTTTCACCTGACGGGTCACGAGTGACGCCGGCAGGTCGGCCACGTCCGGGGCGATCTCGACGCCTCGGATCATGGGCCCGGGATGCATGATCAGGGCGTCTTTTTTGAGGGCGGCGGCGCGGGCCCGGGTGAGCCCGTAGCGCCAGTGGTACTCATCGAGCGAGGGCAGCAGTATCTCGCCGAGTCGCTCGGCCTGGATGCGCAGCAGGTAGACGATGTCGAGCTCGCCGAGGGCGGCGTCGAAGTCCCCGGTGGCGGTGACGGGCCAGCCTTCGAGCGACGCCGGCATGAGCGTCGGTGGCGCCACGAGCACGACCTCGGCGCCAAGGGCCGAGAAGGCGAGCACGTCAGAGCGCGCCACGCGCGAGTGCTTGATGTCGCCCACGATCGCTATGCGAAGGCCGCTCAGGTCGGCCGGCGCCTCGCCTTCGCGGCGCTTGGTCAGCGTCTCGAGGATCGTGTAGCAGTCCAAGAGGGCCTGGGTCGGGTGCTCGTGGGTGCCGTCGCCGGCGTTGATGACGCTCGCTTTCACCCAGTCGGTGACCCGAAGCGGTGCCCCGGAGGCGTGGTGGCGGATGACCATGGCATCGATGCCCATGGCGTCGATCGTCTCGACGGTGTCGCGTAGCGACTCGCCCTTGACGGTGGCCGAGGTGGCGGCGGTGAAGGTCATCGTGTCGGCCGAGAGACGCTTCGCGGCCGTCTCGAAGGAAAGTCGCGTGCGCGTCGAGGGCTCCATGAAGACCGTCGCCACGGTGCGGCCCCGCAGCGCCGGCACCTTGGGGATGGGACGCTCGGACACCTCGGCGAAAGCGTCGGAAAGGCGCATGATCTCGAGGATCTGCTCCCGGTCGAGGTCGTTGATGGAAAGCAGGTGCGCGACCGCCGGGGCGCGGTGGTCGGCCAAAAGCTCGTCCAGTGTCATCGTGTTGCCCCCCTCTCGGCGGCGACGAGGTCGCCGATCGAGACGCCCTCTTCGCTCACATCGACGCTCTCGTCAAGGCGCGTGGGCAGGTTCTTGCCCACGAAATCGGGGCGGATGGGCAACTCCCGGTGCCCGCGGTCGACCATGACGGCCAGCTGCACGGAAGCCGCCCGACCCCGGGCCGCCAGCGCCTCGAGGGCGGCACGGACAGTGCGCCCGGTGAAAAGGACGTCGTCGACCAGGACCACCGTGCGCCCGGTGATGTCGAAGGGCAGGTCCGTGACCTCTTCGGGATGCACAGGGCGCAGGCCGATGTCGTCACGGTAAAAAGCGACGTCTATCGATCCGAGGGGCACCGGAGCGCCCTCGATCTCCTCGAGCATGGCGGCAAGCCTCTCGGCCAGCGGCACGCCCCCGGTCTGCAGCCCGACGACGACGACGTCTTTTAGCCCGCGGTTTTTCTCCACGATCTCGTGCGCGATGCGCATGAGGGCTCTTCGGACCTCGTCGCCGTCCATGACCTGGGCACGGGCAACAAAAATGCGCCCCGAAGGGCGCGGGATTCTTTCTCTGTCAGCCACTTGGCTCCTCTCGTCCGTACGGGCCTCGCTGGACCCGCTTTACGTCCGAGGCGTCAGTGTACCGATCGGAGTCCTCACGCGCCGGGATCCTCCCGCCCACGTCCTCTGACCTCGTTCGCCACGGCGGAGAGCACCCCGTTCACATAGCGCCCGGAGTCCTCGGTCGAGAAGGTCTTAGCGAGCTCGACCGCTTCGTCCAACACGACCGCCACGGGGACCTCCGGCTCCTCCAAAAGCTCGAAGGCCGCCATCTTGAGCACGCAGCGGTCGACCATGGGCATCCTCTCGACCGCCCAGCCGGTGGCGTGGCGGGCGAGGAGGCCGTTTAGCTCCTCGGCTCGCCGCTCGACGCCGAGCACGAGCTCGGCGGCGTACTCGTCGGGCTCGACGGGCAGCTCGGCTAAGAGCTCGGTGGAGGTCAGGCCCTTCGTCTCGGCCTCATAGAGCAGCTCGAGCGCTCTTTCCCTGGCCCGTCGCCTGGCTCCTGGCTGTTCGCGCCGCCATGAGCCCTCAGGCCCGGGTGAGGTACTCACCGGTCCGGGTGTCGACCTTGATGCGTTCGCCCGGGTTGACGAACAGCGGCACCTGGACCACGAGGCCGGTTTCGAGCGTGGCGGGCTTGCGGGCTCCAGATACGCGGTCTCCCTGCAGACCGGGCTCGGTCTCGGCGACGGTGAGCTCGACGGCTGCGGGCAGGTCGACGCCGACGATCTCGTTGTCGTACATCTGCATCACGGCCGAGTCGCCCTCTTTCAGGTACGGAGCCGCCTCGGCCAGCGACGCCTCGCTCACCTGCATCTGGTCGTAAGAGACGTTGTCCATGAACACGTACTCGGCGCCGTCGCGGTACAAGAACTGCATCTCCCGTTTGTCGATGACGGCCTGCTCGACCTGCTCTCCGGCCCGGAAGGTGCGCTCGATCACCGCCTTGTTGCGCACGTTGCGCAGCTTGGTCCGGACAAAGGCGCCCCCCTTGCCCGGCTTGACGTGCTGGAACTCGACGACCGTGAAGAGCCCCTCGGGCAAATCGAGGGTCATGCCGTTGCGGAGGTCATTTGTGGAAAAAGCCATCAGAGCACGTAATCCTTCGTCGACTTGGTGAGCAGACGGGCGCCGGTGGCAGTTACGCCCAAGGTGTCCTCGATGCGCGCGCCACCGGTTGGGTAGAGGTAGGCACCGGGCTCGACGGTCACGACGGCACCCTCTTCGAGGATATCAGTCGAGTCCTGCGAGACCGAGGGGGCCTCGTGGACCTCGAGGCCGACGCCGTGACCGGTCCCGTGCAAGAAGGCGTCGCCGAGGCCAGCCGAGATGAGCGACTCCCGGCAGGCGGCGTCGACCTCGCCGCCGCTCACGCCGGCGCGCACGGCGCGCACCCCGGCCCGCTGGGCGGCGAGGACTGCTTCGAGCAGGTCGCGCAGCTCGGTGGAGCGCGCCTCGCCCACGCACAAGGTGCGCGTCATGTCGGAGCGGTACCCGTCGACCACCGCCCCGAAGTCGATCACGACGAGCTCTCCGGCCTCGATGCGGCGATCGGAGGGCCGCGCATGGGGAAGGGCGGCGTTCGGACCGCTCCCGACGATCGTCTCGAAGGCCACCGCCTCGGCCCCGCGCCGGCGCATCTCGAACTCGAGGGCGACGGCGAACTCGCGCTCGGTCGGCAGATCGCTGAGGAGCTCTTTCACCTGCGCAAGGGCGATGTCGGCGATGTCGGCGGCGAGCTCGATACGGGCGAGCTCGCCCTCGTCTTTGACGGCGCGCAGGCTTTCCACGGCCCGGGAGACCGAGACGAGCTTGGTCCGCGGCGAAACGAGCTTGGCGAGGCGCTGCTGGGCGCCCCAGGAGATGTGGTCGGCCTCGAGCCCGAGACGGCCGAGCCCCTTCGCCAGCTTCTCGATGTGATCGAGCTGAGCGAGCGGGCCGCCGATCTCTATCCGCACCGGCGCGCCGGCGGCTTTGACCTGCTCGGCTGACTGGCTCCGGTAACGCCCGTCGGAGACGAAGAGCGACTCGTCCGCCGCCACGAGCAGCAATGCGACCGAGCCCGTGAAGCCCGTCAGGTACTGGATGTTGGCGAGCTTGGTTATGAGAAGGCCGTCGCAGCCGAGCTCTTCGAGGCGCGCCGTCAGGCGCGGCAGCCGGGCGGCGAGGTCCATGGCGGGCAGGGTGGCAACTTCACGACCGTTCAGCATCGGCGCAGATGCTAGGCGCCGGCGACGGCGCGCCCGCGGCTCGCCACGAGGCGCCCTTTGGCGAGGGACCTAAACGGTGCCGCCGCGCTCGGCGACGAGGCGTGCCGCCGCCTCAACGGCGAGCTCGTAGCCGAGCCCACCGAAACCGGCCACGGTGCCGTCTGCCACGGGCGCCAGCACCGATAGGCGGCGCCAGGGCTCCCGGGCATCAGGGTTGGAGAGGTGGAGCTCGACGACGACACCGTCGAAGGCCGCCAGGGCGTCGTGCAGGGCCCAGCTCGAATGGGAGAGCGCACCGGCGTTGACCACGATCGCATCGACACAGCCGCGCGCCGAGTGGACGGCCTGCACGAGCTCGGACTCGTGCTCGCTTTGCAGGTGCCTCAGCTCACAGCCGAGTCGCGCCACGCTACGCGCCGCCCGCTCCACGTGCTCGACGAGGGTGGCGGCACCGTAGATCTCGGGCTGGCGATCGCCCAAAAGGCCGAGGTTCGGGCCCGAGACCAAGAGCAGGACTGGGGGTCGGCTCGGCTCGTCTCCTGGTTTCATCGCTCGCCTCTCAGTTCCTGCAGCGCCTCGGCGACGAGCTCTGGACTGACGTCGCGGACAGGCTCCACCCCGTCCGGACCGTCGAGCACCAAGGTCATCGCCCCGTCGGCCTTTTTGTCACGGGCCATGAAGGAAACAAGTTCTCCCAGATCCGCCCCCGGGGGAAGCTCCGTCGGCAGGTCGTATCCGGCGACGACCTGGCGATGACGCTCGACGCGCGAGCGGGGGATCCTTCCCATGGAGTAGGCCACCTCTGCCGCGAAGACGAGGCCGATGCCGACTGCCTCGCCGTGACGCAGCTCGGTGGCGGGGCTTAGCGAGTCCTCGCTGGCGAGACCGGCCGCCTCGAGCGCATGGGCCAAGGTGTGGCCGTAGTTGAGCACGATCCGGCGCCCGCCCTCGCGTTCGTCCTCGGCGACGACCTCGGCCTTCAACGCCACGCAGCGGGCCACCTGGTCGCAAAGCTCCAGGCTGTCCAGGTCCTCCACCCCCAAAAAAGCGTACTTGGCCATCTCTCCGTGCCCGGAGCGCCATTCCCGCCCCGGCAGGCTGGACAGGGTCTCGGTGTCGCAGAGAACCGCGAGCGGCTGCCAGAACGACCCGACGAGGTTCTTGCCCTCGGGCAGGTTGACCCCGGTCTTCCCGCCGACGGCGGCATCGACCTGACCGAGCAGGGTGGTCGGGACGTGCACGACGCCGATCCCACGGTGGTAGCTCGAGGCGGCGAAACCGGTCACGTCGGTCACGACCCCACCGCCTACGGCCACGACGACGTCGCCCCGGTGCATGCCGGTACGGGCCATAAACCTGCAGATCTCCTCGACGGTGGCGAGCGACTTGGCCCGCTCCCCGCCCGGGATGGTCATGACCTCGAACACAACCCCGGGGTCGACCTCGACCCCGATGCCGGCCTGGGTCACAACGCTCGCCCGCCGGGCGCCCGCCGGGATGAAGGCGGGGAGCTCCCCGCGAACCCCCGGGCCGACGAGCACGTCGTAGCCGCGCTCGGCGAGATCCACCCGCACCCGTATCGGCTCGACGCGCCCGGCTTTGTCCCGGGCGGCCGGCCCGTTCGCCGCTCCGCTCACCATGGCTGCGCTCCGCTGGCGGTCTCGAGATGGGCACGGGCGAGGCGGACGACGACCTCGGCGAGCGCCGCGGGGGAGCGCCGCTCGGCGTGCACGACGTAGTCCGAGAGCTCGCGGTACACGGGCCGCCGGATGGCGTCGAGGCGCCGCAGCGTGCCCATGGGGTCGACCTCGAGCAAAGGCCGGCCCCTGCCCGCGCCGACGCGGGCGGCGAGGGCTTGCGGAGCCACGTCGAGCCAGATGATCAAGCCAGCAGAGCGCATGCGGCGACGCGTCTCTGGCTCGAGCACGGCGCCGCCCGCGACACCGATGACAGACGGTACCGGGCAGGCAAGGACCGAACCGAGCGCGGCGCGTTCTTCGGCCCGAAAGGCGCGCTCGCCCCGCTCGGCGAAGATCTCCGGGACGCTTCGTCCGCTGCGGCGCTCCACCTCCGCGTCGCTGTCGCAAAAGGGCCGGCCCATATGCTCGGCCACGATACGGCCGACGGTCGACTTGCCCGAGCCCATCATGCCGACGAGGAGAACGTGCTCACCCATGGCCGCTCACCGCCTCACGGCGGGCCGGGGGCGGCGCCCGGCCCGAAGTAGGGGGTAGCACCCGACATGTGGTCGGTCACGTCCACGACCTCGCGGATCTCGGCCACGGCATCGGTGATGGCAATGACGATGCCCTGGCTCAAGGTGGCACCTGCCATGCCGCAGCCCTGACAACCGCCCGACATCTCGACGAAGGCGATCGATCCCTCGACGCCGACGAGGCCCACATGGCCGCGGTGGCCGGCGATGACGGGGTTCACGTCCCGCTCCAGCACCTCGAGCACGCGTCGGGCGAGCGGCCCGGTGAGCTCGTCCCCGCTGAAGGTCGGCGCAACAGGCCGGGGCGTGTTCGGGTTGAGGATGACAAGGCCCGTCTCGCCACCACGATCGCTCGCGTCCAAGGTGGCGCCCCGCACCCGCTCGACGCTCTGGGCCGGCACGACGAAAAGCACCCCGCCGCAGTGCTGGGAGGCGTCGCCCGGGGCGATGGCGGAGGTCGGACCGAACCACAGGTCGTAGGTGTAGGAGCTGTTCGAGATGCCGTTCACCTCGAGCCAGAGGGCGAGGTCGTCGGCGTTTTGCTCCTTGGCGAGGGCTTCGCGCACAACCTCGAGCGCGCCAGGCGCGACACAGATCACCTCGGACACCGACGAAACGCTACCTTGGCCCAATGGCCCCCGAGCCTCAAGCACCGCCTGACGCGCATGAATGGGTGAGCTTCGAAGACCCTTGCGAGGCACGGACCTGGGTCGTCGACGTCACTTTCCTCACGAGCTCGTGGCAGTGCATCTACGGCTGCGGTTGCCAGGGGGTGCTCACCGCAGAGGCGCCCGAGCTCTTGCAGGGGTGCTGTTCGTACGGAGCGCACCTGACCGACGAGGCGGACGCGAAGCGCGTCTCGGCGGCCGCCGAGACGCTCTCGGACGAGCAGTGGCAGTTCCGCGCCAAGGGCCGGCGCAAGACCGGGGTGTTGAAACGCGACTCGAAGGGGGTCATCACCACCCGGCTCATGGCCGATGCCTGCATCTTCCTCAACCGCCCCGGTCATCCCGGTGGCGCCGGCTGTGCCCTGCACCGCGCCGCGCTTGAGCGCGGCGTGCCGCCGCTCGAGCTCAAGCCCGACGTCTGCTGGCAGCTCCCCTTGCGGCGCGAAGACGTCGTGGCGCCGGACGGGCACGTCACGAGCACCCTGTCGGAGTGGGGCCGGCGCCACTGGGGCGAAGGCGGCAAGGAGTTCGCCTGGTGGTGCACCGAGGCGCCCGAGGCTTTCTCCGGACGCGAGCCTGTGTACATCTCGCTTCGCGACGAGATCGTGGCCATGGCCGGCCAGGAGGTCTACGACCTGCTCAGTTCGTATATGAAAAGCCGCACCGACCGTCGTGGCCGGGGTAATTCACCGCTGGCGCACCCGACCGTGCGCCGGCGCGCCGGCGTGCCGGGCACAAAGGGGCCCTTCTAGCCGGGCCTCGCCTCGGAGGCGCCGCCGTCTTTGCGGCCGAGCGCCCCGTTGTGCTCGGCGTCGGAAGCCACGACGGGCGAGGGCGCGCCGAGATAGTCGGCCTCCTCGGGCTCGTCCAGCTCCTCCGATTCGTAAAGACACCAGGAGGCGTGCTCCTCCTCCGGGTCGGCCCCGCACTCGGGGCACGGCTCCACAGTTACTTCAATTGCGCGCTTTAGGCTGCGCGCCTCTTCGAAACGCCGATGACGTCCCTTTTTCACGAGCCGCTCCCAAGATTCGCGGATGCCGCTTTTGACAGCGGCGGTGAGGTGGTCCCGACAGAGCCGCTGCCGCACTGGCCGAGTGGCGCCCCCAAGGTCGCCCTACCAGCTAGCTACAGCATATCCACCCAGGTCACGGTTCGGGCAGGCGGCGAGACTGCTCTCGCCCGCAAGCGCGGCGACGTTTCCAGCCGGCCGCGTCGAGGGGGCGCCTGGCTTATCGTACGACCGTGACCGAGGAGTTCGACCCAGCCGAGATGATCGCCCGCTTTCGCGAGCGCGCCTCCGCCGTGCGCCGCCGCGGCCTGCCGCCGGTCGAGGGGGCCGAGCGGCAGATGATCCTGCGCCAGATGCAGCTCGACTTTCAGGACTTCGCCATGCTCGGCGACGCCGTCGGCTCCCTCGAAGACGGCGTCTTGACCATTCGCGTCGACCTCCGCCCTGCATCGGAGGGCTCCGGCCCGACAGGCGAGACGACCTGAGCCGAAAGCGCTGGGGGCTCTCCGGCCGGGCTCCCGGGGAGTGCTAGCGCGAGGTCTCGTGGTCGACGGAACGGGCCTCGTGGTCAAAGGAACGGAAGGAACGCTCCTCGAGCACGAGGGCGCCGTGGCCGTCGAATGAGAGAGACGCCTTTCCGTCCGACAGTCGCCGCAGGCCTTCTCCCACAAGGTCGCTGCGCCAACCCTCGGCAAGGCGCCCCCGGGGAGGGTCCTGCATGAACTCGACCAGGTCGGCACGCGTGGCCAAGATGGCGGGGTCGAGGTCGAGGTCCGCCGCCCTTTGCGCCACATAGGCCGTGGCAAGGGTCGTGACGGCCCGGTTCGGCTGGTCGAGCTCGTGGGCGGGGGGCAAGGCCAGCTGGGCGGGGGCGAGCTCGAGGCCCTCGGCGATCGCCTCCAAGAGCTCGTCGGCGGCGCCTCCACCGAGGTGGCGCCCATCGAGGCTCCTCGTGCGGCGAAGGTCCTCGCGGGTGCGTGCAGGGTGCTGGGCGATGGACAACAAGGCCAGGTCGGGAAGGATGAAGCGCACGGGCAGGTCGAGCTGGCGCGCTCTGCGGTCGCGCCAGGCCGCCACGGCCTGGGCTACGCCCCGGGCCGGTCCCCGCAATTGGCGCGAGCGGGGCAGGCGCCACCATGCCTCGGACGGCTCGGTGGGAGACCGGTCCCTGGACAAGACGATGGCGAACTCCTCCTCCGCCCAGGCCGACCTGCCCATCTCCTCGAGACGGGCACCGATCGAGTCGCGCAGCGCCAACAGGTGGGCGACGTCGCCGGCGGCATAGGCGAGCTGGCCGGCTGACAGGGGCCGGCGCGTCCAGTCGGTCAGCTGGTCGCCCTTCAAGAGCCTGACGCCGAGGGTGCGCTCGACGAGCTTGACCAGCGAGGGGGAAACCTGGCCCAAAAAGCCCGCCGCCACCTGGGTGTCGAACAGCCTGCTGGGCACGGTCCCACAGGCGCGCTCGAGCACCTCGAGGTCCTGCTCGGCCGCGTGCAGCACCGCCAGGCCCGGGCCGTCGAGGACCCTCGCGAAAGACGAGATGTCGATCGCGAGCGGGTCGACAAGGGCGATCCCGCCCTCCCAGGAGAGCTGCAGCAAGGCGAGATGGGGGAAGTAGGTCCGCTCCCGGTGGAACTCGGTGTCGAGCCCGTAGACCTCGCAGGAGGCGAGCTCGTCCAGAAGAGTTTCGAAGGCGGCCTCGTCGCCGATCCAGCGGTAGTCGCCGACGCCGGCGGGGCGGCGCACGACGGTGCCTGAGCCGCCGACCGGGCCCCCGATCCAGGCGGGCGGAAGAGTTTCGGCACCCGAGCCGTCGCTTCCCTCCGAACGCCGGAACCCGGCGCCCGAGGCCCGGCCGTTCCGGTCCCTCATCTCGTTTTCTCCGTCTTAATGCCTCTCTGTCTTAATGCTTATCCTCCGTAGTTCATGCGGGTGTCCTCCATGCGAAGAACCGGCACGTCTTCCTTGCCGGAGGCGAAGCCGGCGTCGAGGACCTCTCCCACAAACAGCGAGTGGGATCCGAGCTCGAGGCTGTGACGCAGCCCGCAGTCGAGATAAGCGATGGCGAACTCGGGGATCGGGGCCCCGCTCAGCCCGTCGCGGTAGGAAAAGCCGGCAAGGGTGCGGGCTGCCAAGTCGTGCTCGGGCGGCTTCACGAACTTGCGCACGACTTCTTTGTTGTCGCGGGCCACGAACGACACCGAGAAACAGCCGCCTTCGGAGATGAGCCCGTGGGTCACCGCGGCGCTCTCGACCGACACGGCGACGTGCTTGGGGTCGTGTGAGACCTGCATGGCCCAGTTCATTGTCATCAGGTTACGACGATCTCCGGCCCGGCTCCCAAGCAGGTAGAGCCCGGTCACCAACTTCCACAGCACGCGCCGGCGCAACCGCTCGTACTCTGCCGGGTCGCCACCGCCGGGGAGGGGGTCGACCGGAACACCGCTGGTGCTCACACCCGAACCGTAGCCTGCCGGCGAGGCGACGACGCCCGCGCACTGGCGTCGTCATGCGCCGGCCGGGCGGAGCGACGGGGCCGGGCCGCAGCACATCGCGCGCCCTAGTGCACCCCGTCGGCGGCGAGGCGGCGAGTCGCCGCACCGAGCGGGACGAGGCCCTTCGCGATAGTGCGCAGCGCAGCTTTGACCTTTGACGACTCGAGGCTCCCGGCCGCGGCGCACGAGCTCCCGGCGTTGGCGAAGTCCTGGTAGGCCGTGCTCAGCTCGTCGGTCAAGGTGTTGTCCGGCGTCGGCAGGTTCCCGTACCCGGTGCCGGCGTCGGTCACGAGCCCGGCACAGTTGCTCGTCACGTCTTTCAGCTGACCGGCGGCGAGCGAACGCTTGATGGCACTTATGTCCGAGAGCACGGTCTGGTCGTTCGCGACCACGGTGTACTGCAAAGCCCACTGCGAGACCTGGTGCGAGCGCGTGCCCGAGTAGCCCGTGCACCCGCCGGCCGTGGCGAGCGCCAAGGCGGCCGCGGAGACGACCACCGCCTCGTGCAGCCGGTGCCGCACGGCCGGACTCACTCGAAACGCAGCAGGTGGTAGTCCCGCCGTCCCCTGCGAAGCACGACGTAGCGGTCGGCGAGAAGATCGTCTCTCGAAAGGCGGTCCTCGGCGTCGGTGCGGCGCCGGTTGTTCACATAGACCCCGCCCTGGGAGACGGCGGTCCGCGCCGCCGTCTTCGAGGTGACAAGACCGCTCGCCACGAGGGCGTCGACGATCGGAAGGCCCCCCTCGTCCAAAGCCGCCCGGGGCGAGGTCGAAGACGGCGCGTCCGCGAACACCTCGAGGAGCATCTTCTCGTCGAGCCCGGCGAGGTCCTCGGAAAAGAGCGCCCGAGCCGCCAAGGCGGCCCGCTCGGTCTCGGCCTCGCCGTGCACGAGGGTGCAGACGCCACGGGCTAGGGCGTGCTGGGCGACGCGCTGTTCGGGCCGGGTGGAGATCTCGACCTCGAGCGCCTCGATCTCCTCCCGGCTCAAAAGGGTGAACTGGCGCAGCAAGACGGCGACCTCGTCGTCGTGGGTGCGCACGAAGAACTGGTACATCTCATAGGGCGAGGTCTTCGCAGGGTCGAGCCAGATCGCCCCCGACTCGCTCTTTCCGTACTTGGTCCCGTCGGGGCGCAACAACAGCGGCCAGGTGAGCGCGAAGGCCTCGGCCCCCCTGAGCTTGCGGATGAGCTCGAGGCCCATGGTGATGTTGCCCCACTGGTCGCTGCCGCCGAGCTGGAGGCGGCAACCGTAGGCGTCGTGCAGGTGGAGGTAGTCGTAGGCCTGCAGCAACATGTAGCTGAACTCGGTGTACGAGATGCCTTGCTCGGGCCGCTCGAGGCGGGCTTTGACCGACTCCTTGGCGATCATCTGGTTGACGGTGAAGTGCTTGCCGATGTCTCGGAGGAACTCGATGAAGCCGAAGGCGCAGAGCCACTCGGAGTTGTCGAGCAGCAAAGCCCGGGTCTTGCCGGCGCCGGGCGACATGTCGAGCAGACGCCCGAGCTGGGCGCGGATCCCCTCCAAGTTGGCCGCCAGCTGCTCTGGCGAGAGAAGGGGCCGCTCGTCCGACTTGCCCCCGGGGTCACCGATCATCCCGGTGCCGCCCCCGGCGAGCAGGATGGGGCGGTGTCCCGCCTCCTGCAGGCGGCGAAGGGCGAGGATCCCGAGCAGGTGGCCGACATGGAGGCTGTCCGAAGTCGGGTCGAACCCCGCGTAGGCGGTCGTCGCCCCGGTGTCCAACAAGGCCCAGAGGGCCTCGTCGCTCACCTGGTTCACGAGCCCGCGAAAGGCGAGGTCCTCGGAGATCTTCCCCATGCCCAAAGCGTGCCACTCAGCCAAGGGCGAGGGCGACTTCGTCCTCGAGCTCGCCGTGCAGGGCGAGGTTCGCCTTGCGGTCGGTGCGCACGACGACGACCGCCGGCCCCCGCCGGCCAGCGTGGGCGAGGGCGACATCGAGCTGCACCGGGATCTCGGCCCGGGCGGTGACCTCGATCGTGTCGCACCCCGCGGCACGGGCGAGGTCGGCGACGTCGATGCGCTGCGGGGTGCCGAAGAGCCTCTCGAAAAGGGCCTCCTCCAGTTCGGAAGCCTGCTGCAGGAACGAGAAGATGCCTCCGCCGCCGTTGTCGACGACCACGAGCACGGCGGGCAGCGTCGGCTCCCGCCTCCCCCGCACGAGGGCCGTCGAGTCGTGCAGAAAGGCGAGGTCGCCGATCAGCCCGACGACCGGGCCGCCTGTGCCGGCGGCGGCCGCGGCGACGCCGAGGGTCGTCGAGGCCACGCCGTCGATGCCGTTGGCACCCCGGTTGGCGAGCACCCGGGGCGGGTCCGAGCGGGGGGCGGCGAACCACTCGAGGTCACGCACGGGCATCGAGGAAGAGGCGACAAGGGTCGAGCCGGGCGGTGACCAGGCGAACAAGGCCCGCGCCACACCCGGCTCGGTCGCCTCGCCGTGTCGGCTCAGCACTCCGTCAATCGCCCGCTGGGCGCTCGCCTCGGCTTGCGCCCACGCCGCCGCCCAGCTCGTGGGCGACGCCCAGGCCGAGCGCCCGGGGCCGCCACCCTCGGGCATGCGCAACAAGAGGGCCTCCAACACGTAGTCCGGGTCGGCTGCCATGACCACGTCGGCCTCACGGCCGGGATCCCGCCAGGCCCAGTACGGGTCGACGAGGACCTGGACGGCACCGGCGGCGGCCGAAGCGCTGAGCCAGCCCGCCACCGCCTTGGAGGCCCAGGGCTCACCGAGACGAAGCACGATCTCAGGCACCTGCTCGTGGGCGAAAGCCTCGACGCGCAAGAGGGCGTCGGCGGCGGCGACGGTGGGAGCGCCGGGCTCCCCCGGGGCCCGGATGCCCGAACGCGGGTCGGCGAGGACCGGCCAGCCCAACGCGGCGGCCAGGCGGCGGATCACCTCCGGTCGTCCCGCCCCGGCACCGGCGACGATGAGGCCTCTAGCCGCCGGGCGGGCGAGACCGACGAGAGCGTCGAGCGAACCGGGCTCGGGGACTCTTCGCACGGCGTCGGCCCTGTGCCAGGGCCGCCCGTTGCGGCGCCCGGGGGGCAGCTCGTCCGGCAGATCGAGCAGGGGCTCGCGAAACGCCAGGTTGGCGTGCACTGGGCCAGGTCCCATGGGCCCGGCGGTCGCCTCGGCGACAAGGCGGCTGGCAAGCGACCGCCAGCTCCCCCGGGATTCGTCGTCGGGCACGCCGGGGTCGACCGCCCAGCGCAGGGCGCCGGCGAACAGCCCCGTCTGCTCGATGGTCTGCGGGGCGCCGACGTGGTGCAGCTCGGGAGGACGGTCGGCGGTGCACACGATCATCGGGACCCGGGAAAGATAGGCCTCCACGACGGCCGAATGGACCTCGACCGCCGCCGTACCGCTCGTGGTGACAAGAACCGCCGGCCGACCCGTGGCAAGGCCGATCCCGAGGGCGAAAAAACCGGCCGATCGCTCGTCGAGACGTACGTGCAGGGCGATTCGGCTCTCGCGGGCAATGGCGACGGCGAGCGGCGTCGAGCGCGAGCCCGGGGCTATGACGGCGTCGGTCAGCCCGGAGCGCACCCACTCGTCGACGAGCGTGGCCGAGAAGCTAGCCGCTACGGTCACCCGCGATGTCCTTTGCGCTTCATGCGACCAGTCGCGGCCACGGACCGCGGGTCGTGCTCGTGCACGGGTTCACCCAGACGAGCGCGTCGTGGGCGCGCATCGAGGCCGAGCTCGCGGACGGCTTCGAGGTCGTCGCGGTCGACCTCCCCGGCCACGGGCGCTCTTTCGTCCCGACAGCGGGCGACGGCATCTCGCAGGCGGCCACAGCGATCGGACGAGCGGGCGGGAGCGCCAGCTACATCGGCTATTCGCTCGGGGGGAGGTGCTGTCTCCACCTTGCCCTCGCCGCGCCGGAGCTCATCGAGCGTCTCGTCATCGTCGGGGCTCACCCGGGCATCGACGACGAGACGGACCGGCTCGCCCGCCGCGACGCCGACGATCTGACGGCAGCCGAGATCGAAGCCGGCGGGGACGACGGGGTACCGGGATTCGTCGACAGATGGCTCGCCGGGCCACTTTTTGCCCACCTCAGCGACGATCAAGCGGACCGGGCTTCGCGCCTCGCCAACAGCGCTGCGGGCCTGGCCGCCTCGCTCAGGACCGCCGGCACAGGAACCCAGGCGCCGCTTTGGGAGCGCCTCGGCGAGCTCGAGATGCCCGTGCTCGTGGTCGTGGGGGCCCGCGACGACAAGTTCACGCCCATCGCGAGACGCACGGTCGCAGCCATCGGTGAAAACGCCCGCCTGGCCATCGTCGAGGGGGCCGGGCACGCGGCGTGCTTCGAGCGCCCAGAGCTCTTCTCTGCCCTCGTACGCGATTTCCTCGACGAGGGCGCCTAGGCCGAGGCGACAGGGAGCCCTCACAGCACGATCCCGAGCGCGAGCAGGGCGCCGAAGGCCAGCTGCAGCATCCCGGTGGCAGCGAGCGCCTCTACGAGGTCACGGCCCTTCGCCCCGCCGAGGACACGGCGAAGCGGCGCCACGGCGGCGGCGAGGGCGGCGAGGGCGATGAGGGCGACGGGCCGGCGCAGGGCGATGACGAGCACCATCACGAACGAGCCGAGCACCAAGGTGGCGTACAGCCCGCGGGTCGCCCGGGGGCCCGCGCGGACAGCAAGGGTCTTCTTGCCGGCATTGCGGTCGGTCTCGATGTCACGGAGGTTGTTCACCACCAACAACGCCGTGGCGAGAAAGCCGACCGGTATGGAGGCCGTGACGGCCAGGGCGGTTATGTGGCCGATGTTGACATACGCCGTGCCGACGACCGCCACGAGGCCGAAAAAGGCGAACACGAAGACCTCCCCGAAGCCGGCGTAGCCATAGGGCCGGGACCCCCCGGAGTAGAACCACCCGGCCGCGAAGCACACGGCGCCGACGAGAATCAGCCAAGGTGTGGTGAAAAGGGCGAGCACGAGACCGGCCACCCCGGCCACGGCGAAGGCGACCAACGACGCCGCCTTCACGGCCGAGGGCGAGGCGAGGCCGGCCGCCACGAGCCTGACCGGGCCGACGCGCTCGGCGTCGGTGCCCCGCACCCCGTCGGAGTAGTCGTTGGCGTAGTTCGTCCCTATCTGTATCCCGAGGGCGACGACAAGGGCGCACACCGACCGCCACCAGATCACCGGACCCCCGGCATCGGCGACGGCGGTGCCGACCACGACCGGCACGATGGCGGCGGGCAAGGTCCGCGGCCGCGCACCGGCCACCCATTTGCCGGCAGTGGTCACTCTTCGAGCGCCACTTGACTCAAGGACGCCGGGGGAACCGTGAGAAATCGGGCCGGCGTTTCTCGACATAGGCGTTGCGTCCCTCCTGGCCCTCTTCGGACATGTAGAAGAGCATCGTGGCGTCGCCCGCGAGCTGCTGGATCCCGGCCAGGCCGTCGTCCGCGGCGTTGAACCCCGCCTTCAGCATGCGAAGCGCAATGGGCGACAGGGCAAGGATCTCGCGGCACCACTGCACCGTCTCGGCCTCAAGGCGCTCGAGAGGCACGACGGCGTTGACGAGCCCCCATTCGAGTGCCTTGGCGGCGTCGTACTGGCGGCAGAGGAACCAGATCTCCTTGGCCCGCTTTAGGCCGATCGTCCTCGCCAACAACCCGGCGCCGTAACCGCCGTCGAAGCTGCCGACCTTGGGGCCGGTCTGGCCGAAGCGGGCGTTGTCGGCGGCGATGGTGAGATCGCAGACGAGGTGGAGCACGTGGCCACCGCCGATGGCGTAACCGGCCACCATGGCTATGACGGGCTTGGGGAGCCGGCGGATCTGAACCTGCAGGTCCAAGACGTTCAGCCGGCCGATGCCCCGCTCGGCCACGGCGTCGTCGCCCAGATAGCCGTCTTTGCCTCGCACGCGCTGGTCGCCCCCCGAGCAAAAGGCGTCCGGGCCCTCGCCCGTCAAGATGACGACACCGACCTCGGTGTCGTCGCGGGCGAGCTCGAAGGCACGGGAGAGCTCAAAGAGCGTCTGGGGGCGAAAGGCGTTGCGCACCTCGGGACGACAGATCGTGATCTTGGCGATCCCTTCTGCGGTCTCATAGGAGATGTCCTGGTATTCGCCCTGCCTGGTCCAATTGGTGGCGGCCATCGGGCTGCAGGTTAATGCGAGGGCCGAGGCTGTCCCCGTACTCTTGGCGGGTGCGCCGCCTTGTCGCCCTCGCGATGCCCGGCGGAGCGGCCTTCGCCGATGCCCTCAGACGTTGCTGGGACGACGGGGACGCCGTGCTCCCCCTGGACACGCGCCTTTCCGAACCCGTCCTCGCCGGCATCGTCAAGGCGCTGCGCCCCTCGGCCGTCGTCGACGGATCAGGCTCGAGGCCGGTGGCCGGGGGCGAGCCGGTGGCGGACGGCGACGCCCTCGTCGTCACGACGAGCGGGACGACACGAGAGCCGAAGGGGGTCGTCCTCACCCATAGCGCCGTCGAGGCCTCGGCCCGGGCGACGAGCGCCCGCCTCGGCGTCGACCCCACCCGGGACCGCTGGCTCGCTTGCCTGCCCCTCTCCCACGTCGGCGGCCTGTCCGTCGTGACACGGGCGATGGTGACGGCGACACCGCTCGAGATCCAGCCCCGCTTCACGGTCGAAGGTGCGCGCTCGGCCGCTCTCGAGCGGGGCGCCACCTTGGTGAGCCTCGTGCCGGCGGCTCTTTCCCGGCTTGGTCCCGAAGGGGCCGCCCTCTTTCGCACCGTCGTGCTCGGGGGCCAGCAGCCGCCGAAGGGGCGCCCGGCGAACACGGTCGCCACCTACGGGATGACAGAGACAGGCTCCGGGGTCGTCTATGACGGCGTCGCCCTCGACGGCGTCGAGGTGCGCCTCGAGGCGGGCGAGGTATGGCTCCGCTGCCCGATGCTCTTTAGGTGCTACCGCGACGGCACCGACCCGAAGACGCCCGAGGGCTTTTATAGGACGGGCGACGCCGGGGAGCTCGACGACAGCGGGCGCCTCGAGATCCGCGGCCGGCTGGACGACCTCGTCATCTCGGGCGGGGAGAACATCTGGCCGGTGCAGGTCGAAGAGGTGCTGAGGCGCCACCCCGGGGTGAGCGAGGTCGCCGCCGGCGGCGTGTCAGACCCGGAATGGGGCGCCAGGCTCGTCGCCTACGTCGTCGTCTCGCCCGAAGCCCGTGGCAGGGAGGCGGGGAGCCTCCTCGCCGAGCTGCGCGAGCTCGTGAAAGAGCACCTGGCGCCCTTCGCCGCCCCCCGCGAGCTTGTCCTCGTCGCCGAGCTGCCCCGTACCGCCATCGGGAAGATCAGCCGGGCCGAGCTGTCCTCACTCGAGGGTCCCCGCGCTTTTGCCGGTTGAGGGGGCGCCCTCTTTCCCGCCCGGGACCGAGCCTGGATGTCCGAGGCCATAGATTCCGGGGCGTGGAAGTCTTTCGCCCCCTTCAAGGCAAAGGGTCGCAGTGAACAGGCTCGGCGCCGAGACGAGCCCCTACCTGCGCCAGCACGCCGGCGATCCGGTCGACTGGTACCCCTGGGGCGACGAGGCGCTCGCGAGGGCCAAAGAGCTCGACGTGCCGCTGTTTATCTCCATCGGCTACTCGTCTTGCCACTGGTGCCACGTCATGGGGCACGAGTCCTTCGCCGACCCGGCGACCGCCGGGCTGATGAACGGCCATTTCGTCAGCGTCAAGGTCGACCGCGAGGAGCGCCCCGACCTCGACGCCATCTACATGGAGGCCGTCCAGGCAGTCACGGGCCGGGGTGGCTGGCCGATGAGCGTCTTCGCCACCCCCGATGGTCTCCCCTTTCTCGCCGGCACCTATTTCCCCGACCGCCCCCGCCTAGGCATGCCCTCGTTCTCCCAGGTGCTCGACGCTGTCATCGAGGCCTGGGGCTCGCGCCGCCACGACGTCGTCACCCAGGCGCGCACCTTGTCGGAGGCGGTGAAGAGCCGGCTCGGGAAGTCAAGGACGGCCGGGACCGTGGCGGCGCCGGGGCGGGCCGACGAGCTGTCCTCGAGGGCGGTCGAGGGGCTCAAGTCGATCTTCGACCCAATAGACGGTGGCTTCGGGACGGCCCCGAAGTTCCCCCAACCTCTTCTGCTCGACCTGCTCTTGCGCGACCACGT
Organism: uncultured Acidimicrobiaceae bacterium; assembly: GCA_963779425.1. Lineage (GTDB taxonomy): Bacteria > Actinomycetota > Acidimicrobiia > Acidimicrobiales > Bog-793 > Fen-455. The sequence goes on along the minus strand of CAVZYD010000007.1, from coordinate 172,423 downwards.
CCGCACCGGAGCCGCCGCCACGCTCCTTATGGTCGAGCAGACCTTGGAGGCGATGGCCTCGGGTGGCATCTACGACCAGCTCGGCGGAGGCTTCTCTCGTTACTCGGTCGACCGGCACTGGTCCGTCCCCCATTTCGAGAAGATGCTCTACGACCAGGCGCTCATCGCCCGGGTCTACCTGCACGCCTGGCAGCTCGACGGCGACCCGCGCTTTTTGCAGGTGCTGGACGAGACGCTCCGCTACGTGCTGCGAGAGCTGCGCGACCCGGGCGGGGGGCTTTATTCGGCCGAGGACGCCGACTCAGAGGGCGAGGAGGGCCGCTACTACCTCTGGTCGGCCGAGGAGCTTGACGCCGTGCTCGGGCCGAGCCTGGCGAAAGCCGCCGCCGACTGGTACGGCGTCACGCCGAGGGGGAATTTCGAGGGCCGGACCGTTCTGCACCTGGCCCGGCGCGGTGAGCTGCGTCGCCCGAGTGAGATCGAGGCCGCCCGCGCAAAGCTGCTGGTGGCGCGTTCCGGCCGCGTGAGACCGGGGCTCGACGACAAGGTTGTCACCGAGTGGAACGCCATGGCGTGCTCAACACTGCTCGAGGCCGCCGCCGCTACGGGCAGGAAGGACTGGGCCGAGGCGGCGGAGACGACCGCCGTCTTCCTGCTCGAGCACGTGCGCCGCGAGGATGGGAGGGTGCTGCGCTCTTGGTGCCGGGGACAGGCGAGCCTTCCCGGCTACGCGGCCGACTACGCCTGGCTCGTCGACTGCTGCACCCGCCTCGGCGAGCTGACGGGCGAGGCGAGCTGGACGGTGCAGGCCGTGACGATCGCCCGTGAGCTCCTGCGCCTCTTCGCCGACGACGAAGGGAACCTGTACACGACCGGAAGCGACGCCGAACGGCTCCTCGTGCGGCCCCGCGAGCTCCATGACGGGGTCACCCCGGCCGCCCGCTCGGTGGCGGCAGTGGCCCTTTACCGCCTCGGTGCCCTTGCCGGCGACGCCGAGCTCACTTCGGCGGCCGACGGTATCGTCGCCGCGGCCGCAGACGAGCTCGAGGCCGCCCCCCTGTCCCTGGGCGAGCTCGTCCTGGCGACAGCTCTGGCTGAGGAGGGGCCGGTCGAGGTCGTCGTCGCCGGACAACGCGAGGACCTCGTCCGGGGCGCCCAGGGCCGCTTTTTGCCCGGTGCCGTGCTCGCCTGGGGCTCGGGCCCGCTCCTCGCCGGGCGCGAGGACGGCTTTGCCTACGTCTGTCGCCGGGGATCGTGCCTGGCACCTGCGGCCAGCCTCGACGACTTGTTGGCGGCCCTCGACGCAGCGTTCGTGTCGCCATGAGGCGGCGTAGCGTGCGGCTCCCCACGCCCCGCCACCGCCGCTCGGCCCTCGCCCGGGCGAACGAGCCCGGTGACGTGCTCCGCTGCCTCTTGCTGGCACGGGGGCCGGAATGGGTGGCCGTGGACGTCGCCTCGGGGGCCATGTTGCGCAGCCGGGCCTCCGGCTGGCCGGTCGTGCCGGCGGACTCGAGCCTCGCCCGCGCCGCACAGGCGGGCGCCCAGTTGCACTCCGGTCCCGAGCTCGACCTTGTCGAGATAGAGCTGGCAGACGACGACGAACCGGCCGACCCGGCCCGCCCGGAGGCGGTCACGATCGCCAGGGCACCTGAGCTCGTCGGCACCCCGAAGCGCCGGGCCGTTCGCCGCCTTCTCACCGAGCTGGTCCCGCTCGACCAGCGGCGACCGCTGCTGGGGTTCTTAGGCCCGTCAATCTCTTATGAGGACCTCGACGGCTCGCGACCCTCTATCGCCATCGTCGCCCCCGACCGGGCGCCGCAGTTCGTCTGGGACGCCGCGGGCACCTGGTGCCAGTTCAGCCTCGGCGGGCGCAAGCACCGCCTGCCGGTGGTCGACGAGCGCATCGTCGCAGCCGACGGCGCGGCCCGGGGGGGCACGCTATCGGGCGACGTCATCGAACGGGCGGTCGGCGGTGTCCCGCGCTACCTCGTGGTGGCTCTCGGGGTGCCGCGCCGCGGGCAGGCTCCCAAGCTCGTGCTCGGAGTGCTGACGAGGCCCTGAAAGACCTGGGGCGGCGAAGGCCCTTCGATCAAAGAGGAAGCGAGCTGGCCGCGAGGGCTTCGGCCATCGCCCAGCCGAAGGCCACGAGGCTGTCGCGGCGCTGGGCGTCCACTGCCGCGAAAAGGCAGTCGAGGGTCTCGCGCTCGGGCGGTGGCGCCTGGGGGTCGTAGTCGAGCAGCCCGGCGGCGTCACCGTCACCTTTGAGGACAAAGGTCCTGTCGTCGAGGTTCCCATCCGCGCCGAACCGCTTCGCAAGGCGGCGGCCCCAGGCACGCTCCTCGCCTGTCGCCCGGTGGTCGGGCCTTGGGACGACGTCCTCGAGCCCGGAAAAAGCGCGAAAGCCGCAGGCTTGGGCGAACCTCGTCCCGACTAGGACGTCCTCGTCGGGAAAGGCGAGCACGGCCCGCCGGTAAAGGTCCCGCATGGCGGCTTCCAGGGCGGCACTGGCATTGGGCCCCCGGGTGAAGGCAGCCACGCCGATCAAAAGGCTCGGCGTGCCGCCGATGCGCTCCAGGGTGGCCAGGGCGTATCCCAAGAGCTTGTCCTGCTCACGAGCCTGGGTGACGAGCACCCACTCCTCGCGCTGCTTGGAAAGGAAGCCCACCTCCCAGCCGGCGCTCTCGGCCGCAGAGAGATCGGCCATCTCGGCCAATTCCGCGTCAGTGAGCGCCGTGCAATCCTTCGTAGCGACCTCGATTTCGATGGCCATGACCGTTCCATACTCCCGTGCGTCGCTCTCACCCTGCCGCCTTGGCCCACCGCCCGACGGTCCGAGACCGCCCGCAGTGCAATGGCCTTTACTGGCGACGCCGAGCCCCAACGTGCCCGGCTGTGCGTGCACATCCCGGCTCGGACCACAACCAGTGTACGGGATATAAGCGATGACCTGCCAGGGCGTCTGGCCAGCTGCTCAGTTGGCGACCGCAGACGTGCCCAGAAGCTCCTTGAGGGCGCCGACCAGGCCACCTCGGGGATTGACGTTGAACTGCGGCGGCAGCTTCAAGACCTTCTCCCCCACGCGCAGATGGACGGCGCAAGTGCCGGGGTGCTCGCTCACGAGATCGCGGATCTGGCGCACGAGCGAGTCGGTCAGCCGGTTGAGCGGCAATACGACCTCGACCGGCGGATCGTTGCCGGGCGCGGTGAGCTGCAGGCGCCTTATCTCCCTGCAGATGAGCTTGGGCTGGTCCTCGCGCAGATCGAGCCGGCCGCGCACCGACACGATGGCGTCTTGTTCCAAGAGCGCCCCGTACTCGAGCATGGTCTTCGGGAAGACCATCACCTCGATGGCGGCCTCGAGGTCCTCGAGCACGAAGGTCGCCATGACCTCGCCGCGGCGGGTGTAGCGCCGCAGGAGGGCGGTGACGACCCCTCCTGTCGTGATCGCGACGCTCTCGTTGAACTCCCCCGCCCCGTTCAAGGGACCGCCGGGCCCGGGGCCGTCCTCGGCGGGAGCAGCCGAGTCGAGCAGGTCGCGGATCGTCACGTCGGTGAGGTTGCGCAGCGACTGCTCGAGGCCCATCAAGGGATGGTCGCTCACGTACAAGCCGAGCATCTCTTTTTCGAAGGCCAATCGCTCGGCCTTGTCGAACTCGAGGTCGGGAATCGCCACCCAGGTGCCGTCGAAGCTGGCCGGAGAGCTGCCGCCGGCCACGGCGTCGCCCGCCTCGTCCTCGAGTAGCGAGAACAGCGTCGCGATCCCCTGCTCTGTTTCGCGCCGGCGTACGAGCGCCCGCTCGATGATGCCCTCGAAGGCGAGGCAGAGCCCCTTTCTCGGATGGCCGAGCGAGTCGAAGGCACCCGCCTTTGCGAGCGACTCGACGGCTCTTTTGTTGAGAGCGCTCGAGTCGACCCGGCGGCAGAAATCGTAGAAGTCGGTGAAGGGCCCGCCGGCCTCGCGTGCCGCAACGATGTGCTCGACGATGGCCTCGCCGACGTTGCGCACCGCAGACAGCCCGAAGATGATCACCCCGCCGGCGTCCCCGCTCGCCCGGATGGGGGTGAAGTTGGAGGAGGAGGCGTTCACGTCCGGCACCCTCACCTCGATGCCGAGGGTGCGGCACTCGGCGAGATAGACGGCGGTCTTGTCCTTGTCCCCCTTCACAGACGAGAGCAGAGCAGCCAGGTACTCGACCGGGTGGTTCGCCTTCAACCAGGCCGTCTGATAGGCGACGAGTCCGTAGCCGTAGGCGTGCGACTTGTTGAAGGCATAGTCGGCGAAGGGCTCGATGATGTCGAACAGCTGCGTGCCGAGCGCCTCGTCGTAGCCCTGGTGGACACATCCGGCGATGAACTTCTTGCGTTCGGCGGCAATGAGGACCCGGTTCTTTTTCCCACAAGCCCTCCGGAGATTGTCCGCTTCCTCGACGGAATATCCCGAGAAGCTTTGCGCGACCCGCATCACCGACTCCTGGTAGAGCATGAGGCCGTAGGTGTCGCCGAGGATCGCCTCCATTTCCGGGTGGAGGTAGGTGACAGGCTTGCGGCCGTTTTTCAGGTCCGGGTAGTCACGGTGCATGTTGGCCGCCATCGGGCCCGGCCGGTATAGGGCCACGAGGGCGGCGACGTCGTCGAAGCTCGTTGGCGCGAGCGAGCGCAGCGTCGAGCGCATAGCCGTCCCCTCGAGCTGGAACACCCCGATGGAGTCGCCCCGCCGCAGCATCTCGTAGGTCGCCTCGTCGTCCAAGGCCACGGCGTCTATGTCGGGCCGAAAGCCCGTGGTCTGCTCGATCAAATCGAGGGCCATCTCGATCACAGACAGGTTGCGCAACCCGAGGAAGTCCATCTTCAAAAGGCCGAGCTCTTCGACGCCGTGCATCTCGTACTGGGTGACGATGGGGGCTTCGCCCGGGTCGGCGCCCGGCTCGGGCTTGCGCTGCACGGGCAGGTACTCGGTGAGCGGCTCATGGGTGATGACGACCGCCGCGGCGTGGATGCCGTCTTGACGACGCAGGCCCTCGAGGCCCCTCGCGACATCGATGACGAGCTTGGCGTCCGGGTCCCCCTCGTACATCTCGCGCAGATCGGCTGCTGCCATGTAGCCGTCCTCGTGCCCCTCTACCCGCTCCAAACAAGCGCGAAGCGGTGTGTCGCGGCCCATGACGAGGGGGGGCATCGCCTTGGCGATCCGGTCCCCGAGGGCATAGGGCAAGCCGAGGACACGGGCTCCGTCGCGCACGGCGGCTCGCGCCTTAATCGTCGAGAAAGTGACTATCTGGGCGACATGATCGGCCCCGTAACGTTCCGCGACGTAGCGGATCATCTCGCCCCGGCGGCGCTCGTCGAAGTCCATGTCGATGTCGGGCATCTGCTTTCGGCCCGGGTTCAAGAAGCGCTCGAAGAGCAGGTCGTAGCGGATCGGGTCGAGGTCGACGATGTGCAGGCAGTAAGCGACGCAACATCCCGCCGCTGAGCCTCGGCCCGGGCCGACGCGGATCCCCGCCTCCCTGGCGTAGCGGATGATGTCCCACACGACGAGGAAGTAGGCGGAAAAACCCATCTCCGCTATGACCCGCAGCTCGAAATCGATCCGCTCTGCCACCTCCGGTGGTACGGGAGTGCCGTAGCGGGCCGCGGCGCCCTCGTAGGTGAGGTGGGCCAAGTAACCCGCCGCCGACTTCTCGTAGCTGTCGCGCCTGAAGGCTTCCGGGATCGGGAACTGCGGGAGGGCCGGCTTGCCCAGCTCGAGCTCGACCTTGGCCCTCTCCGCCACCCACAAGGTGTTGTCGCAAGCTTCGGCCACTTCGGCGAAAAGACGCCGCATCTCCTGCGAGCTCTTGAGATAGTGCTCCTCGCCCTCGAACTTGAACCGCTTCGGGTCGTGGATCGTGGCCCCTGTCTGCACGCACAAAAGGGCGTCGTGGGCGACCGCGTCCTCGCGCCGGCAGTAATGGCTGTCGTTCGTGGCAAGCAGCGGGGCGTCGAGGGCACGGGCGATCCTTATGAGGCTGGGGTTTGTCGTCCGCTGTGCCGCGAGTCCGTGGTCCTGCAGCTCGACGAAGAGATTCTCCCGGCCGAAGATGTCCTGGAGGCGCCCCGTCAAGGACATGGCCGAGTCGAAGTCCTCGGCGAGAAGCGCCTGCGCGACGACGCCGCCCAGGCATCCCGTCGTGGCGATGAGTCCGTCGTGATGTCTCTCCAGGAGCTCCCAGTCCACTCGGGGCTTGTAGTAATAGCCCTCGAGGTAGGCGGCCGAGGAGAGCTTGATGAGGTTGCGGTAGCCCTGGGTGGTCTCCGCGAGCACGGTCAGGTGGTAGTAGAGCTTCTCGCCCCGGTCGCCTTCCCCGCCGGTGTCGTCGATACGGCCCCGACGCACCGGGCGCTCGTAACGTGACTGTGCCGCCATGTAGGCCTCGGTGCCGATGATCGGCGTTATGCCTTTCTCGCGGCACTCCTTGTAGAAGTCGAGGACGCCGTACATGTTGCCGTGGTCGGTGATCGCCAGCGCCGGTTGACCGTCCGCAACCGCCGCTTTGACGAGATCGCCGATCCGGGCGGCGCCGTCGAGCATGGAGTACTCGGTATGAGTGTGCAGGTGGACGAACGATTCCCCGGTGTGTGCTGTGACTTCGTTCGCCTCGGACACCGCTCGCCCACTCCCTGTCCACAGGCTTCGTCCACAGCCTGTGGACGAACTACAAGCCTGTCATTAGCCCTAGAGCACGATAGCGCGCGAGGTGTGCGACGGGCGGGTGTCGCGCTTCGGCGTGCCGGGAGCGAGACCACGCTCCGCGGCAAAATTTTGCCACTTTGCGTGATATGCGCGACGCTGTAGGTATGGAGCACTCAGATCTTGACTCATTGTTGCGCCGTCTGTCCGCGGCGGATGGCTCCGACCTGCACTTGAAGGTGGGCTCGCCGCCACGAATGCGGATCAACGGCGACCTCACGCGTGTCGCCGACGCGCCCGTCATCACATCGGAGGACATGCAGCAGATCGCCAAGGCGATCATGCAGCCGCGCACCTGGGCGCATTTCGAAGATACCAACGAAGCGGACTTCGCCTATGCCATTCAGGACCTGGGCCGCTTTCGGGTGAATGCCTACCATCAGCGCAGCACGATCGGGATGGTGTTCCGCCTGGTGCGTTCTCATGCCCGCTCCTTCGGCGAGCTGAACCTGCCCGAGGCCGTGCGGCGCCTCGCGGACGAGCAGAGAGGCCTCATCCTCGTGACGGGACCGACCGGCTGCGGCAAGACCACGACACTGGCGGCCATGGTCGACCACATCAACCACACCCGTGAATGCCACATCGTGACGATCGAGGACCCCATAGAGGTCCTCCACCACGACGAGCTTTCTGCGGTCAGCCAACGCGAAGTCGGCTTCGACACTGCGAGCTTCCTCGTCGCATTGCGCGCGGCACTTCGCGAGGACCCGGACGTCATCCTCGTCGGTGAGATGCGCGACACCGAGACAGTGGAGACAGCGCTCAGCGCGGCCGAGACCGGGCACCTCGTCTTCGCCACCCTCCACACCATTGACTGCGTCGAGACGATCAACCGCGTCATCGACTTCTTCCCGCCGGCCCAGCAGCGCCAGGCGCGCCTCAGCCTCGCCGGAGCGCTCCGGGGCACGCTCTGCCAGCGGCTCGTGCCCACCGCCGACGGCTCGGGGAGAGTGCCGGCGATGGAGATAATGATCATCAACGGCCGCATCCAGCAGTGCATCATCGAGCCCGGCCAAGGTGGCGACGTCACCTCGATCATCCGCGAGGGCGAGTACTACGGGATGCAGACCTTCGACCAGGCGCTCGTCTCGCTGCTCGAGCAGGGCACGATCGACCTGCGTTCGGCGACCCAGGCGGCGTCGAACCCGCACGACCTGCGCGTGGCGTTGCAAAAGCGCGGTCTGGTCGGTTCTGCCGCCCGCTACTGAGGAGCGCTCACCAGCCCGACCAGGAATGGACGATCGAGGGTCCGAACAGCACCGTTATCACGCTGGCCGAGGCCAGGAACGGGCCGAAGGGGATCTGGGTGCGGCGCTGCACCTTGTGCATCACCAATAAGACCGCGGCGGGCACGCCCGCCAGGATGAAGCTGAGCAGGAAGGCCACGACCACTTCGCGGTAGCCGATCCAACCGAGGAAACCTCCGCAGAGCCCGGCCAGTCGCACATCGCCAAAGCCGATGCCCTTGGGGACGGCGTAAAAAAGGGCGAAGAAGACGGCAAAGGCGGCCGCGCCCGCGATGAGGGCCGCCAGCAGCGCGGACCAACGGTGGGTTCCAGCCGAGGCGATCACGAGTAACGGCGCGCCCAAAGCGGCGGTGGCATACACGAGTGGGGAGGGGATCCGCATGTGCTCGGCGTCGATCGCCGAGATGGCGATGAGACTCGCGGCGAGGACGCAAAAGGCCGGCAACGCCCACACCGAGGCCACGCGCCAGGCGAGGAGGACGAACACAATGCCGGTACCGAGCTCCAAGAAGGCGTCCCGGGGCGGGATGTGCGCGCCACAGGCCCGACAGCGGCCTCGCAACAGCACATAGGAGACGACGGGGATGTTGTCGTAAGTGCGAATGGGAGCCGAACAGGCGACACAATGCGACGGCGGTGAGACGATCGACTCCTTGCGCGGCAGCCGGTCGACTACCACGCCGAGGAACGAGCCGATGACGAGGCCGACGACGCCGGCCACGGCCTCTACGGTCGCCGACACCGGGCTCCGACGACCTTCCCCCTGAGGCCGGTTCGCGCGGGGGCGACCACGGCGATCACATGCACGTTGTTCCCTCCGAGGCGCAGCGCCCTAGGTCGATGTCCTGCGTACCCTATCCGCGCTAACATGAACACGTAGCGCGCGGCTTCGACCGCTCAGCGCGCCCACGCCCAGCTCGCCGGGAGGGGGACAAGCGCATGTTGGCCCGACCTGGAAATGATCGAATAAAGAAATCGCGCCGCGCGCCCGATGGTATAGGGGGATGAGTACCACCGAGCAAAGCGCACCGCACGCCGCACGACGGCAGTTGTCACCTTCCAAGGCGGAGGTGTCCGAGGCGCGTGCCCTAGCCAAAGAGGTCGGCCTCGAATACGTCGACCTCGACAGGTACCCGCTCAACGCAGCCGCCACCTCCTTGCTCCCCCAACAGGCCTCCCGTCGTCACCACGCCCTAGCCGTGGGCTGGAAGTACGGCACGCCCGTGGTGGCCGTCGCCCGACCGGACGACATCATGGCCATGGACGACCTCCGTACGAGCATCGGTCGCGACATTCACGCCGTCGTCGCCTGCGAGTCCCAGATCGACGCCTTCATCGAGCGCATGTACGGCCGATCCGAGTCAGCAGGCGTCGCCTCGAACAACGCGCCGACGCGCAACCTCGACGGTGCCACGAAGACCTCCTCCGCTCCAACATCGGCGCGCGTGGAGTCTCCGGCCTCCCCTCCCTCGCCGGAGCCTCCCGCGCCGCCGGAGCCCCTGCCACCTCCTGTCCCCCCGCCTCCTCCCGTGCCCCCTTCGCCTCCGGAGCCGGACACCGTCCCGTCCACCCGCGCCCAAAAGGGCGCCGCGGGCCGGGCATCTGAGCCCGAGGCGGCGATAGAGGACATCGGCGAGATCACCGCGGCGGTCGACTCGCCGGGTGCTCGCCCCGATGCCGAAGCTGAGGCGCAAGGGGCTCTCAAAGCCGCATCCGAGCTGCTCGAGGCTTCCAGCAGCAAACGCAAGAGCGCCTCTTCCAAGGTGGCCGCAGACGCCAAGACGCCTCCGGGACTCGCCGAGCTGCTCGTGAGCTCCGGACAGGTCACGAGCGAGGAAATGGAAGCCGCCTTGCGCGAGCGGGCGGCCACGGGACGCTCCCTCGGCGAGATCCTGAGCGAGCTCGGCCTCGTCTCGGAAGAGGACCTGATCCGAGCCGCCGCGGCGGAGGCCGGCATGGAATTTGTCGACCTCAACGAGCAGGCGCTCGACCCCGAGGCGACCAAGCTGATCCCTGAGGCCCTGGCACGCCGCCACCGGGTGCTCGCGATCGGCTACCGCGACGACACCCCGATCATCGGCATGGCGAACCCGTCGGACGTGTTCGCCGTCGACGACCTACGCACGTTGCTCGGGACCGACCTGCACATAGTCGTCTGCAGCGCCGGCCAGATCTCTGAGTACCTTTCCAGGGTCTACCGCCATGACCGGGAGACGACCCTCGCCGCCCAGACGGCGGCGTCGCAGACCTCGGCCGGTGACGAGACCAGGGTCACAGAGCTCACCGATCTTCACGCCGTCGTCGAAGACGCGCCGATCGTCAAGTACGTCAACTTGATCCTCCGCCAGGCTCTGCAAGAACGCGCCTCGGACATCCACATCGAGCCGACCGCCGACGACATCCGCATCCGGTTCCGCATCGACGGCGTTCTGCACGAGATAACCCGTTCCCCAAAGGCCATCCAAGGTGGCGTGACGACACGTCTCAAGGTCATGGCCAGCCTCGACATCGCCGAGCACCGCACCCCCCAGGACGGCCGCATAACCCTCACCGCAGGCCGACGCGAGATCGACCTGCGGGTGGCCACACTCCCGACGGTGCACGGGGAAAAGATCGTCCTCCGGGTGCTCGACAAGTCGAGCGCCACCTTGCAGCTTTCCCAGCTCGGCTTTTTGCCGACTGTCGAGAAGCGCTTCGAGGTCGCGTACCGAAAGGCCTACGGCACCATCCTTGTCACAGGGCCGACCGGGTCGGGAAAGTCGACGACGCTGTACGCCACCTTGAACGCGCTCAACTCGCCCGAGCGCAACCTCATCACGGTCGAGGACCCGGTCGAGTACCAGCTGCGCGGTGTCAGCCAGGTTCAGGTCAACCCCAAGGCAGGCCTCAACTTCGCTAATGCCCTCCGTTCGATCCTCCGTTCGGACCCGGACGTGATTCTCGTAGGCGAGATCCGCGACCGTGAGACCGCCGTCATAGCGATCGAGGCTGCCCTCACCGGCCACCTCGTGCTCTCGAGCCTGCACACCAACGACGCCGCGGGCACACCAATGCGCCTAGTCGAAATGGGCGTGGAGCCGTTCCTCGTCGGCTCCGCCCTCGACTGCGTCCTGGCGCAACGCCTCACCCGGCAACTGTGCGAGAACTGCCAGGAGGATTACTCGCCGACTGTCGAGGATCTCGAGCTGATCGGCTTCACCGAGGAAGACGAACCACCGAACGGCAAGCCGCGCTTTCGAAAGGCAGTCGGTTGCCAGGCTTGCAGCCGCACCGGCTTCCGCGGCCGAATCGCGCTTCAGGAGCTGCTGCTCGTTGACGAAGAGATTGAGCGGGCGATCATCAGCCACGGGTCAAACGATGACATCCAACACCTAGCCCTCGAACAGGGGATGGTTCCATTGCGTCACGACGGACTTCGTAAAGCAGCGCTCGGCATAACGAGCCTCGAGGAGATACTGAGGGTGGTCGTATGAGTACCGATCGCCGGACCCCGACCGAATGGTCCAAGCGCCTGGCCGAGACACTCGTCTCGGTCGGCCGCCTAACTGGTGACGCGGCCGCCGCCGCCCTGGCGGAGGCCGCCACGAGCGGCCGCCCGGTTGCCGCCGTGCTCGCCGACCGGGGCCTCGTGGAGGCCGCCGTCTCGCTCGCCGAGCTCGCCCGCATATCCGGGGTCGCCGCCGTCGACATCTCCGATCAGCGGCCCATGGGAGAGGCCTTCCGCTTGGTACCCGAGCTGTTCGCCCGGGAACTGAAGGCCATCGGCTACAGGCTGGACGACCTACGCCTGACTCTCGCTTGCGCGGAACCCATCGACGTCGCCCGCGAACGTGAGATCTCCGCCTTCTTAGGCGTCGAGGTCAACGGCTGCGTACTGGCCGACCCGATCGCCATCGAGCACCTCATGAACGCCGTCTACCCACGCCTTTCTCCAAGCGAGGAGACGGCGAGCGCTTCGGCTCCGGCTGCGCCGCCCGCAGCAGCGCCGGCTCCCTCCCCCTCGATCGCCAACGTGCCGGGAGCGATGGCCGCGACAGCGCCCGTCACGAGCCTGCCGGCGCAGGTGCCCGAGCCGGCCATGGTTGGCGCGCACAGTCCACGCGACCCGTCCTCCAACGGGTCGTTCGAGCCTGGATATGACGCGGACGACTGGAAAAGTGACTATGCGACTGACGTGAAGCGGGCCAACATCCCGGCTTCGGGCGGCAGGCCCGACATGGAAGTGTTCACGCCCACCTACAGCCCCGACGGCATCTTGGACATCGACGAGCTGCTTACCTACGCAGTGCGAAACGGTGCCTCTGACCTGCACCTCGCCAACCAACTGCCGCCCGCCATTCGCATCGACGGCTCGCTACGGCCGATCGAGGGCCTCGGCCGCGTCGACAACGAGCAGATCCGCGAGATGGTCTACCGGATCCTCACCCAGGGGCTGCGTGAGCGCTTCGAGGCGGAGCACGAGCTCGACACCGCCCACACGATCATGGGTGTGGGCCGCTTCAGGGTGAACGTCTTTCTGCAGCGAGGCTCGATCGGATCCGTCATGAGGGCCATTCCCCATGAGATCCCGCCCTTCGAAACCCTCGGACTCCCGGCCGTCGTGCCTTCGCTCGCCGACCTGCGCCGGGGCCTCGTCCTCGTGACGGGACCGACGGGATCGGGCAAGTCGACGACGCTCGCCTCACTTGTCAACATCATCAACCAGTCGAAGCCGCTTCACATAGTCACCGTTGAGGACCCGATCGAGTTCCTCCACACGCACAACCGCTCGATCGTCAACCAGCGCGAGGTGGGCTCCGACACGAAGTCGTTCGCGGAGGCGCTCCGTCATGTGCTCCGCCAGGACCCAGACGTGATCCTCATCGGTGAGATGCGTGACAACGAGACCATCGCCACGGCTCTCACCGCGGCCGAAACGGGCCACCTCGTCTTCGCGACCTTGCACACCCAGGACGCTCCCCAGACGATCGACCGCATCATCGACGTCTTCCCGAGCGGCCAGCAGGACCAGATCCGGATTCAGCTCGCCTCATCCCTAGAAGCGGTCATCACCCAGCAGCTGATCCTGAGCGCCAGCGGCTTCGGCCGCACCCCTGTGGCCGAGGTCATGTTGTGCAACCCCGCCATCCGCAACCTCATCCGGAGCGCCAAGACACACCAGATCTATTCGCTCATTCAGACCGGAGCGGCGGCGGGAATGCAGACCATGGACCAGGGTCTGGCCAAGGCCGTGCAGGCGGGCACCATCACCGAGGCGATGGCCTTTGACCGCTGCCACGATCCGAGCGAGCTTCGCGACTACTTGAGGTCTCGATGACGAAGACCACCCCCCGTTTGGAGGATTGAGTTATGCCTACGACGACCTTTGACTACAAGGTCCGCGACGCCGACGGCAGGATGGTAAAAGGTCAGCTCGAGGCGGACAGCGTCCCTCTTGTGGCGGCGCGCCTGAGGGACATGGGCTACGCACCCGTAGAGATCAAGCCGGTCTCGATCAACCTGCGACGCGAGATCAACATTCCTGGCGTGACAGACCGAGTGGCCCTCAAAGATGTCGCCCTCATGAGTCGCCAGCTCGCGACCATGGTCTCAGCCGGACTTACCCTGGTACGGGCGCTCAGCGTGCTCGCCGACCAGATCGAGTCAAAGCCGCTTCGCGACGCGATGCTTCAGGTACGCACCGAGGTCGAGCAGGGCTCGTCCTTGTCGACCTCGCTCGAGAAGATCCCGAAGATCTTCCCGCCCCTCTACATCGCCATGGTTCGAGCCGGAGAGGTCGGCGGTCAGCTGGACACCGTTCTCCTCAAGCTCTCTACCACTCTGGAAAAGCAGGTCGAACTGCGTCAGAAGGTGCGTTCGGCCATGGCGTACCCGGCTATCGTGCTGTGCGCCGTCATCATCATCGTCACCGCCATGATGATTTTCATCGTCCCGATCTTCAAACATCTGTTCTCGTCATTGAACGGGACGCTCCCCCTTCCGACCCGGATCGTCATCTCCATCTCCAACGTCGTGGCAAGCGTCTGGTTGGTGGTAGTCATCGCGGTCATCGTGGTGATCGTGGTCGCCATGCGACGCTGGATCGCCACACCGGGCGGGAGACGGAAATGGGATGCTTTCAAGCTCCGCCCGCCTGTCTTCGGCCCCTTGGCTCACAAGGTCGCGCTTGCCCGTTTCTGCACAACCTTCTCCTCTCTGCTCTCTGCAGGCGTGCCCGTCATAGAAGCGCTCGACATCGTCTCGGTGAACGCAGGCAACCAGATAGTCGCCGACGCGCTCATCGGCGCCCAAGAAGGCGTGCGAGAAGGCAAGTCACTGTCGACAACCCTCGCCAAGTACCCGGTCATGCCGATCATGGTTACCCAGATGATCGAGACGGGCGAAGAGTCAGGTGCCCTCGACGACATGCTTGATAAGGTCGCCACGTTCTACGACAACGAGGTGAACGCGACCGTCGACAGTCTCACCTCGATCCTCGAGCCTCTGATCATTTTGTTCATGGGTGCTTGCATCGGCGCCATCGTCATAAGCCTGTACCTGCCGATGTTCGACTATGTCAAGCTTCTGCAGCAGCCGAACGCCTGAGGTCCGAAGGAATCGGGCAGGGCGAACGAGTGCACGTCCACTGATATCGGTGCTCTTTGACTCAAGAACTGCCGCCAGGAGGCCGATATCAAGGCTTGTGAAAGTTATGTCTTCCTCCGACCGACATCGACTGCCGACTACGACCCTTAAGAGCCGACTACTTGGAAGGCCAAGCATTCGCATGAATTGTGAAGTTGTCAGCACGGTGGGATCACTTTCAGTGTCAGGAGCATGTTGATGCCTACGCGGACGCGTAAGTGTCCAAATCAGCAGCAGCGCGGTCCGCATGGCCGAAGTCGTCGTCGGTCATGGGAGGCCTGAACTGGTCCGTCTAGGCCAAGTCGGTCTTCCTCCGCGGGCCGTCATTGACGGTGTCATCCTCGACCTTCCCGCAGTGCGCGTTGCGGTCGAGCGTTGCGTCAAAGAGGGCGGCTTCTCGCCCGGCGATGTGCATGTTGGTATCGCCGGGCTCAGGGCGATTACGCGCGAGCTCGGCATGCCAGTGGTGCCTGATTCGGAGATCGACGCCGCTGTGCGACTACAAGCACTCGACGTCATCCCATTTGCTATTGACAAGGCGCTCATCTCAGCGCGTCCGTTGGAGGAGACGATCGGGCTTAACGGGATGCCCGAGCGGCGAGTGCTCGTCGCGGCGGCTCACCGAGACCTCGTCGATCCCCTCGTCGAGATCATCACGGCCGCCGGCCTGACGCCCGTCAGCGTCGAACCAACCTCTTCTGCGATGATCAGGGCCCTTTACGATCCGCAAACTGCCGTGGAAGGCCCAGAGGCGATCGTCGCCATTGGTGGAGGGCTGACCAAAGTGGCCGTCCACGAGAAGGGCGTTCCTCACTTCGTCCGCACGATCGCAGAAGGTGGCGACGCTGTAACGGCGGCAATCGCAGGCGCACTCGACCTGCCGGTGGCAGATGCCGAGGCGATAAAGAGGAACCTGGACGACTCGGCACCCCATATCCGCGTTGCGGTGGGCGCTGCCCGAGACGCCTCGATGTCACTTATCAACGAGCTACGAAGCTCGATCGACTACTACGCCAGCTTGACAGGCCGCAGCCCCATCCGGCGGGTCGTGCTTACGGGAGGCGGTTCCCGTCTTTCCGGTTTTGCCGAGTTGCTACAACAACAGCTCCGGCTGCCCGTGGTACAAGGAAGCGCTCTGGGGCGGATCGACTGCTCGCGACTTCACCTACCGCCTGACGAACTAGCCCGACTCGACCCCGCCGTGGCGGTCGTCGTCGGCCTTGCCTTGCCAGGTTCGAAAGACGTCAAAGAACTCGACCTTCTCCCCCCTGAGGTCGTGCTCGGGCGTCGCCGCAAGCAATTGGAGCGCTCATTCGTCGTTGTGGGAATCCTCCTTGTTCTCGTGATGGTTGCTTTCGGAGCCCTCCGCTTCCTCAAGGTTCACAATGCCGAGAACCAGGTCGCCGCGCTCCAGACTCAGATCGGGAGCGTGAATGCCCAGATCCCTAGGTACAACAAAGTGGAGCGCGAACGCGCCACGATCCTCGCCCTCGCATCTATCAGCCAGCCCATCGTGCAGAACGAGGTGTACTGGCCAGGTGTGCTCACGGCTCTGACGAGCGCGACACCGACGGGGGGTACGATCACCACCTTCTCCGCCTCCGCAGTCGCCCGCGTGACTGCAGCGACTCCGACAAGCACGGTGCCGACACCACCCTCCGCTGTCCAGATCGCGTCTCTCAGCCTCGCTCTTCAGGCGTCGTCTGGGTACCCGTACTTCCGCAGCTGGTACTTCTCGATCAACGGCTCGGGCAGGCTCACTGTGAACGGGTTCACCGGAATCTCCCAGGTCGCGACGAAACAGATCGGTTACAGCGCAACGGTTGGAGTCACGGCCGAAGTCACCTCTATCCGAGCTAACGAATTCCAGGTGCCACGATGAACTCATTGCGCGGTTTCAACTTTGACCTGCTGAAGTCCAAGGTCGTGCTGGTCGTCACGGGCCTCGTGATCATCCTGCTCGTAGTCTGGTGGTTCGCGTGGATGACGCCCGAGAGCAACAAGCTCAGCACTGTTCAGGCTCAGGTGTCCTCCGACCAGACCACGCTTACCCAGCTCAACCTCGAGCTTGCCTCGCTAAAGGCAGAAAAGAAGCTCGTGCTCCGCGAGCTCCCCTACCTCAAGAAGGTGCAGACTGCTATCCCACCGACTGAGGACCCGCCTGGAATCGTCGACTCACTGAACAATCTTGCGACTGCGACCAACTGCGATCTTTTGTCGGTTACTCCGGCGGACTACCCCAGCCCGAGCGGCGTACCTGGCCTGTCGGACATAGGTGTGAGCTTCACCGTCACGGGGGGCCATAGGAACATCTTTCAGTTCCTGAAAGGCTTCTACGGCATGGGACGCCTCATGACGATCAACACAATCAACCTCGGAGCGGCAGGTGCCAACCCGAACATCCTGGCTGTCAACGACGGGATGCAGTACAGCATGAACATCTCTGCGGTTGCGTACACAACCTATGTGACGCCTGGAGCTGCTACCTAAGAAACCGGCAAGCGGGGTCCGTCCGATAAAGCAAGCTCTTGTCCGGTACTCAGTCCGCGCAGCAGCTCCCTGATCACAGTTGCGAGCTCCCGGGTTATGGAACGTTCTGGCCGCAGTTGAGTTAAGTCGTGCCAAACTCCGGTCTGGGTGGACGTCGATAGCTTTCTAATGCTGACTGTCGCTTGCCAGTCTTAAGGGACCAGGCCGTTGCCAGAAGCATGGGACCACGTCGCGTCCACATCGACCGGCTGACGCGATGATCTCGGCAGCCAAGACAGGTGTCAAGTGGAACGGCGTCGCCGCCTCGAAGGAACCTTGTCTTGACCGGGAGCGATGATCGGCTTCTCGCGTCCGCGGTAGGACTCTCCTTCGATGACGAGCTCCCACGCGGCGCTTTTCAGACGGTCGACGGCGGACTGGGCGAGGAGCGGGTCGGCCATGACCGCCAGCCACTCAACCGGGTCCCTGTTCGAGGTGAGCACCGTGGCCGCTTTGTGGTGGCGTTCCACGACGAGCTCGTAAAGATCGGCCGTCTCGGTGGGATCCAGGGCTTGGAGGGCGAAATCATCAAGGATCAAAAGCTCAAAGCCGATGAGCTTTCGCATCTCAGCGTCGTAGCTCGCGTCGAGGCGGGCCGCTCGAAGGCGCCTGTGGAGACGGTCGGCCCGTTCGAAATGGACACTGATCCGTCGGCGACAGGCGATGTGTCCGAGCGCAGTGGCGAGAAATGTCTTCCCCACCCCGACTGGTCCGAGAATCAAAGCGTTCCGGCCCTGGTCGACAAAACGCAGCGACACGAGCTCTGACCACACCGCCCGGTCATAGCTGACCGCGGCTGTCTCGTCCCAAGCCTCGAGGTACATGTGCGGGTCGAGATGGGCTGCCCGGGCCCGCAGTCCTGCCGAGTCGGCGTCGCGGCGCTGCACCTCGTCTGAGAACAACTGCTCCAGGAACTCGACGTGGCTGAGCTCGTGACTGCGGGCGAGCGCGAGGCGCTCGGGCAAGGTGTCCAACAAGCGTCCGAGGCGGAGCCGGCGCATGAGCACCTTGAGCTCGGGCGAGACGGTGGGTGACAGGGCGGTCATCTGTTCTGCTGCTTTGCGGCCGCGAACTCAGAAGGATCACGGGCAAAGCGTCCCTGCACCACGACCAGCTCGGGTCGGGCGTCGGGCTCGGCCGCTTCCTTGGCGCGTTCCAGCATGCGACTTATGAGGTTCACGTCGATCGCCTCTGCCTCGAGGGCACGCCGACAGGCCGACTCGACGCGGGCCGGGCCCCACTTTTTCACCAGTCCCAAGAGGCGATAGACCTGGCGCATCTTGGTCCAAGGAAGCGGAGTGTCCAGGATCGCCTTGGCATAGATGCCGATCGCCTCCCCGTGGCCTTTGGCCATCTGGGCGAGGCGGTCGAGGTCTCTTGTCGCGTAGATCTCCTTCCCGCTCGGCATGTCGGCCGGATCGGTCGAGCGCCCTCCAGGCGGCTTTCTCGGATGCAACTTCACGAGCTCTCCGCGGAAGTACAGCTTCACGGTCTTTGAGTCGCGCCTTGCCTTTAGGTGCCTGCCGACGAGCTGGTGGGGGGCCGAGTAGAGGGCCTTGTCCACCTCCACATGGAAGTCACGGTGCAGCTTCGGCTCTGACCAGTGGGGGATGTCGAAGGGCTGACCGGGGAGCTGGCCGAGACGAGGAAGCTCCTCGAGACGGAACATCTCCGCCGGGCGGCAGTGGGTCGTGCCGTGGATGCGCAGGCCGGCGGTCTTCTTACACCAGATCTCGGCCCGCTCCCGACAGTCGGCAAGGTCGACGAAGCTCTCTCCGGCAAAGAAGTTCTTCTGCACATAAGAGACGACGCGTTCCACCCGCGGCTTGTCGGTCGGGGTGGCGACGCGGGCCGCGTCGATGACAAAGCCCCTCGACTGGGCGTACTCGAAGAAGGTGTCGTTGAAACGGGGGGCGGTGTTCTCGGCTTTGGCGACGATCGAGGACATGTTGTCGGGAATTACGACCGGGAACACCCCGCCGAAGAACCGCCAGGCGGCCTCGAAGCCAGAGATGACGTCGTCTGTGGTCTGGGTGAAAGTCGGCCAGACGAACTGATGGCGGCTGAACACCGCCGTGAAGATGAGCCCGTGACAGACCCGGCGCCGCTCGCCGTCTGGCACGAGACCAAGACGCCCGAAGTCCACCTGCAGCTCTATGCCCGGGGGTGGGTCGTCGACACGGACCGTTGTTCTCTTCCGCCCCGCCCCGCAGCGCTCTGTGGCAAAGCGTGCCAGAGTCCGGTGCGGGACGACGACACCACGGCGAGCAAGGAGAATCCCGATCTTGACCACGGTGAGGTCCTGTTTCACCCAGGCCTTGATTTGCTCTTCCTCTCCGAGAAGCTTCCCCCAGGTCTCGCCGTGGCCATCTGGACGGTGCGGGCGCACCTTCTCGGCCACTTGGCCGATCAGTTCGTCAGTGAGCTGGCCCTCGCCAGCGGAGCGGTCGAGCCCGAGCTCTAAAGCAGCGGCGATGTAGCGCCTCGCCGTCTTGCGGTCGATGCCGACCCCGTGGGCGATGGGGCGTTCGCCTTCACCTAAAAGCCAGCGTCTGAGCGCCTCTTTGATCTGGACCACCGTTACCTCCCTGAACACCATGGGGCCTCCTCCGCGATGGCTTCGCAGGCCCAGCCGAATCTGTCTTCGGCCGGTGTTGGTGGATGCTCAGGGTGGTCCCATGACTGGCAACAGGGGTGGTCCCATGCCACTGGCAAAACCAGTGGCTAGGTGGTCCCTTCTCGCTGGCAAACGACAGCTGACTGACTGCCACGAAAAAACGGCTACCGACTCCTCAACTCACCCGTCAAATTCAGAAGTGCTGAACCGGATCTTGGAACTCGATCGGGTCTTTACAACCTGCGCTAGACCCAACAAGAGCCCATGCGCCGTGACAATGGCCAGGTTGCCCTTTCTCAGGCCACGGACAGGCCGGGAACGCATCGGCTCGAAGGTCATAAGGCCAGGCCTCCTCGTTCGCGAGTGGTCCCTCTGGCGTGCAAGCAGAGCTCACAAAGGCCCGGGCCATCTCACCAGGCCCGCGCAGCCGCCTGCAGCCCAGTGAGATGCAACGAGAGATTCTCCTTCTCTGTGCCCATCGCAGTCGCACAGCGCTCTGAGCTTGAGCGTGTCCCCAACGTTGTTGAACTAAGGCGGTTGTCCCCCGCCTGAGACCTGCCGTGTGGTAGGTGTCGGGCGTTCCGCAAGAACAACCCACAGGAAGGGGACCACCGTGAACAAGAAAGTACCTGTCGTGAGCGTCGCGCGGGCGCCGGAGGCCGACGAGCTGGCCAACTTGCCTCTCGAGGCGAGCATCGCCCTCGCCGAGGTCGCCGACGCCATGAGAGAGGGCCTCTTGGCCTTCGCGTCGGCGACCGGGCTCGTCGTCATGCACTAGATGATGGAGACCGAGCTCGCCGAACGTATCGGGCCGAAGCACGCCAGGATCGCCGAGGGGAGGACCGGCCACTGGCACGGGACGACGAAAGGACCGGTCGTCCTCGGCGGGCGCCTTGTGACCGTCGAGCGCCCACGAGCAAGGACGACTAGGGGCGAGGAGATCACCTTGGACAGCTGGAAGGTGTTCAGCTCGGCCGATCTGCTGAATGCCCTCGTCGTCGAGCGCATGCCGGCCGGTGTCGCCACCCGCCGTCACCAAGACGTCGCCGAGCCAGTCGGGACCGAGATCGACAAGCGGTCACGCTTCACCTCCAAGTCGGCCGTCTCCCGGCGCTTTGTCGCCGCCACCGAGAAGGCCCTGGCCGATCTCATGGCTCGCAACCTCGCCGGTCTCGACGTCGCCGTGTTGATGATCGACGGCCTCGAGGTGGCCGGTCAGTGCTGCGTCGTGGCCCTGGTCATCACCGCCGAGGGTCTCAAGATCCCCGTCGGGCTCTGGCTCGGCGACACCGAGAACAAGACGGTCGTCACCTCATTGCTGGCCGACCTCGTCAGCCGTGGCCTCGGCTTCGAACAGGGCATCTTGTGCGTCATAGACGGGGCCAAGGCCCTCGCCGCCGGCATCAAGAAGGTCTTCGGCGAATCAGTGAGGTTGCAGCGTTGCACCATCCATAAGCGACGAAATTTGAGCGATCACCTTCCGAAGGAGCTCGCCCGCACCGTCGACGCCAGGCTCAGGGTCATCTTCGCCCAACCCGATCCGACAAAGGGCCTGGAGGCGGCAAAGCGCCTGGCAGCCGAGCTCGAAGCCGATCACCCCGACGCGGCCGCCTCGCTTCGCGAAGGCCTCGAGGACATGTTCACCGCCCGGCGCATCGGCGTCACCGTCTCGCTCGCGAAGAACCTTACGAACACCAACTGCATCGAGTCCATGATCTCGGTCGCCCGGCGAACGACAGGGCGCGTCACTCGCTGGAAGGACGGTTCCATGAAGAAGCGATGGATCGCCGCCGGCATGCTCGAGGCCGAGCGATCCTTCAGGCGGATCAAGGGTTACACCGCTATGCCGAAGATTGGTCGGCCGTTTGCCCGTGTCGACGACCAGCGGATTCCGAACACAGAGGCGAGGGGCAGCGAGCCGAGAGTGCCGCGTACGACCTACTGAGCATTGTGGCCGTCGGGAAGGCACCACATTACGAATCCCCTCGTCCTTTCGAGAAGTCTTTCGATCGCCGGGAACACCGGCAAGGGGATCCGCACGACCGGACGGAGCAGCACCGGGTCCACGGCGCTCCAGGGATCGGAGTCCCCACGGCAATGCAAAAGGACCTCCTGACGAGGTCAGGAGGTCCTTTGCATCAACAGATCGTCCTAGGGATTAGCCATAGGCAGATCTTGCAGGTAACTATCCGCTCGGGAAGCCGCTGGACGTGAAACCGGTCCCAGCAAGGCCCGATCCAGCAGTACACGCTGAACTGGTGGTGTTCTTAATCACTCCGTAATAGGTGCCGGTGGCATGGTTCGTGTTGCCGGCGATGTTCGCGCTTTGCGCCGCCTTCTGGTCGACGACGATCCAGCAGTCCTTCGTGCCGGGCGAGAAAGCCGCCAGCACGAGCCAGCCGAGGTTGCCGCTAGTAGAGAGCGAGATGACGTTCGACTTGGTCGAGGCAGCCGCGCTGACGAACGACAGGCCCGTGTCGACGGCTGTGATTGTCGACACACCTGAGTTCGGCCACATGATCTTGCTGTAGGTCTGGTTGTTGTTGGTGTAGAAGGTGTCGGCACCCGTGAGGGCGGTCTGCAAGTTGGCCTGCGCGGCAGTGTTGTTCGCGGTCTTGGTCACCGACAGGAACGTCGGGATGGCGATCGCAAGGAGAATGCCGATGATGAGCAGCACAACGAGCAGCTCAATAAGCGTGAAGCCCTCCTCTCCAGCCTCTTCGCACCGGAGGCGCCGCGCGGAGCCTCTCAGGAACCTGTCTCATTAAGCTTTCCTCCTCGGGTCAATGGAAACTGCTACCAAGGTGAACATCGGCAGCAGCAGCGATAACTTTAGCTCTATCTAACACTCTACGTGGCAGAGAGAGCACCCAGGGACACTTTTTGGGCCATCAGCCCGCTCGCGCGACCTGCCGGTGCGCAGTCTTGAGCAATCCGCGCAAGTTTGCCGTCATCGCCGCGTCGTTCACAGCGGTCGTGAGGGCCGTCTGGTAGAAGTGGACTGCACCTCTCCAGTTGTGTTCGTCCCCATCCAGCTGCCCGAGACCCTGGAGCGCCTGGGTGTACCACCTGTCGCACGAGAGCGCCCGGTAGTACGCAACACGGGCAAGCCCGTAATTCTTAAGCTCGGTGTCTGCTGCAGCCAGGAGCGTCCAAATCTGTGGGTTCTTGGGGTCCCGGCTCGCGGCCACGGCCGTCCATTGGCGTGCTTCGGCTAGGTCGGCCGAAGCCGCGGACACCCTGTTCAGGCTGTCGAAAGCCTTGATCTGGGCGACTTCGAGCGCCGGATCGGGCCAGTAGGGAAGTAGTCGCTCCGCGACCTTTGCGGCTGCGAGGTTGAAAGGTTTGCCCGGCCCGGAATTCGTCCCACGGAACATGTAGACGTCCCCTAAAACCATCGAGACTGCGAGAAAGAGAGCCATAGCAAGGGCTGCCACGGTCGTGACCTGGGCATACGGAAGACGTCCGCTGTGCTGTCTGCCGACATTCTGCTCGACGTCTGGCGTTACCTGTTGGGAGGCGGGCTCCTCTGGCGTGCCTTCTGGCCTCAGGCGCACCGCTGTTGCGGCACCGAGAGCAAGAAACGCGAGAGGAAGAATTGCCACATTGATCGGCTCTACGAGCTCGACGGCGATCATCGCCCCGGCAAACCCGAGAAACGCGGAGCGCCCTGCTATGCGGGCCGCTCCTAGTAGCCAGACCAGAAAGCAGGCCAGACCGAGGAGGCCGGTCGTCACGGCAACCTCGACGAAAACGTCGTGACCGTCGGTCAGGATCTTGCCCGCCAGCACGTGCTGGTAAAACGCGAGGGTGGCGCTTGAGTCCATCGCAGTTCGGAGCTGACTGGGGCCGGCACCCAACACAGGGTGGTGAAGTACGTAGCGTGCCCCTTGCAGCCATACCCGAAGCCGGAGACCAAAAGTGGTCTCGCCCGTACCGGAGGACACTCGCGATCCGAGGCCGGAGCCACCGCCTAGGTAGCCGACGCCATACCCGAGGCCAACGAGCAACGTGAACATGGCGCCGCGTCTCAGACCGTATGTGTAAAGCGCGTACAAGACGAGTAGGGCGAGAACGATGAGAGCGAAGCGCTCGAAGGTGAACTCGAGACCGACCGCCAACAGCAGGACAGGAGCGCCCCAACGCAACGGTGCCCGGCACGCCCTGCCCAACACGAGCGCGAGAGCACCGAGCAGGAGAGCCTCCAGGTGGATCGGGTTACCCAAGAGTCCATCGGCCTGGCTTCCATTGAACAGGGAAAGACCCGGCGTAGGAAGATCCTTGACGATCTGGAAAATGGCGATGAGCGCGTTTCCGAGCGCACCAACGAGCAACCCTGCGAGGAGCCATCTTCGCTCCTTCGGACCGAGTGAGGCCCCGATTGCAAAAGCGCCGGCTGCTCCAAGCCAGAACAGCCAACCCGTGCCCCACAAGTAGAGTCCGAAGAACCCGATATTCGGCGACGGGGAGACAAGAGCCGACACAAGCGCCACGGCGAGGAACGCCACCGCGGCTCTTGCCGGCCAACGTAGCGGTGAGTCCGCGACGACAAGACGGGCCAACGGGACGATGCCCACCGCGGCGAACAGAAGGAGCACGGCGAATTTCGGCGTGAAGGTCACCGAGTTCACCTTCGGCGAGAACGCCAGGCACAGGGCGGCCGCGCCTACGGCCGCGAACAGGCCAAGATAGCTGACACCGCCGAAGCGGTCCTGCGGTGGCGGCTCGCGTAACTCCGACAATTCAGGCTCAGGCGCCACCGTCACCTCTTTGGCACCGGCGACCGCGACTTCTGGGCTTGAATAGTCGGTGATGAGTCGTCCGGTCAAGTGGCTCCTTCCCGTTGTGACGCTAGCCGTCGTCGTCGCCACAGAAGCGGTTCATTCACACTATGTAGCTCGGCAGGTTTACCCGCTGACTGAAGAACCACGTTTCCGGTGGATCCTGATCTTCATCGCCCTCATCTGGGCAACGAGCTACGCAGCCGGTCTGCCCGACTCGAGTGGGCACCTGACACGTCGTATCGCGAGGGCGGTTGCCGCTCTCGGAGCGGCCGACGTCATTATCTCGGTGCTTCAGCTTTTCACAGGCGCCCAGCTCCTGCCTCGTTTCGTGGTATTTGTCAGCTCCGCGATACTCGTGCCCCTGTTTGTCCTGGTATCCGGACTGTCGACCGCGAACGAGCGGAGACGCGCTTATCTGGATCGGGTAGTGGCCATTGTCTCGGGTGGCGAAGCCGAACGGCTGGCCCGAGACACCAAAGAGCACACGGAGAGACCGGCCAAACTGATCGAGATGGTGGCGCCCGATGCCGTCATGCCAACGCCCGAACAGCCCTATCCGTTGGCACAACTCCTGAGTGCCACCAACGCGAACCTGCTGGTGCTCGACCGAGAGGCGCAACAGCGCGATGAGATTGTCACCCAAGCAGCTGAGCTTCACTCGAAGGGCGTGAGGATCAGGACGCTCTCGCTCTTCTACGACGTATGGCTAGGCAAGTTGCCGATCTCCGAGCTCGAACGCATATCGCTTTTGTTCGACATCAACGAGATCCATCGGCCTGCCTACGCACGGGCCAAGAGAGCCATGGACGTCGTGTTCGCATTAGTCGGGATGTTCGCCCTGGTTCTAGCGGTCCCCGTGGTGGCATTCCTCGACCAGTTCGGCAATCGCGGGGCCCTCTTCTACAGCCAGCCCCGGGTCGGCAAGGACGGGAAGGTGTTCACCATCCACAAGTTTCGGACGATGCGCCCGGGAGGCAGCACACCGAGCTGGACCGAGGCAGACGACCCCCGCTTGGGCAATGTGGGTCGAGCGCTTCGGCATCTCCATATCGATGAGCTCCCGCAGATGTGGAACGTTCTCCGTCGCGATCTGTCGATAGTTGGGCCACGTCCGGAGCAACCTCACTACGTCGAGCTGCTCGCCAAAACGATTCCCTTCTATGAGCTGCGCCATCTTGTCAGGCCTGGCATCACCGGCTGGGCGCAGGTCAATTACGACTACGGAGCGAGCGACATCGACGCCCTCGAGAAACTGCAGTACGAGTTCTTTTACCTCCGCCACCAGAGCTTGGGCCTCGACCTTCAGATCATCGGCCGGACGTTGCGGACGGTCTTCGAGGACAAGGCCCGCTAGCGCGCACTCCGCGAATGGCCTTGCGGTCGGTTCTTGCCGGCGTCGCTCAAGATACGACGTAGGCAGACTGCCGCACACCGACCTGTAACTGCTGCGGCCACGAAGGGAAGCAGCAACCTCTCGGGACCTCTTGTGGTTCGACGTGCGAACCTCCAAAGCGAAAGATGATGAGCGGCGATCATCTTGTAGGGAACAGCGGCGGTCGAGACTCCTCCGAGATGGCGAACATGAGAAGAGGACTCGTAGCCGGTTCGCCATCCGGCCTTCGCCAGCCGCCAGCAGAGATCGACCTCTTCGACGTACATAAAGTACCGGTCGTCAAATCCCCCTACGGATTCAAGGGCCTCACGACGAACGAGCAGACAAGCGCCCGTCACCCAGTCCACAATCCCGGTCGCGGCGCGTGCCCGGTTCGCCTCTCGATAGTGCCTGCTATAGCGGTTCTGAGGGGCCATCACGCCTAGAAGTGCCTGCAAGCTCGAATGACCCAGAGTGGGAAAGGCCCTTCCCGACGGTTGTAGGCCCTCGTCAACACCCACGAGTGCGGGTCCGACCAGGCCAAGCGACGGGTCTCGGGCGAGTCGGTCAACCATCGCGCCCAGCGCTCCGGGCATTAAGACCAGGTCGGGATTGCAAATGAGCAGCAGTTCACCGGTGACAAAACGTGAGCCGTAGTTCGCGGCTCCCCCATAACCGAGATTTCGACCGCTTTGGATCACCTTTGTGCCTGGGTGCTGCAAAGCGAGCCACTCGAGCGAGTCGTCAGTTGAGCCGTTGTCCACGACCACGACACTCTTGACGCCCTCGCGCTTCAAGCTCGCGACACACTCGCCGAGCGCGGCTCCAGCGTTGTAGTTCACCACAACAGCTGAGACCTCGTAGGTCGGAGGTTCAATGGTCATCGATAAGGCAAGACGCTAGTCACCAGCTACGCCCAAGTCCCAGCTATCGTCTTTCCCGTGCCTGAGAGTGTCCGCTTGCGTGTGGCGCTCTTTCACGGATTGCCGCCAGGTGGAGCACTCCGGGCGCTTTACGAGGAACTTAAGCGCTTCCCGACGGATTTCGAGGTGGATCTCTTCTCCGCCGAGGTGACCTCGGTCGACCGGTTCGCCGACCTCACCGCAGGGACTTACAGGCTAGATCTCCCTAGCCTGGTCGCGTCTACGAGGCGCTATCCGCTCCCGCAGGCAGTGGCCATGGTGGCACCTCGCCTCGGACGCACGGGTTCCTTTGTGCTCGCCGGCGAAGCGATGAGACGTGTCCAGCGACAGATGGCGCGCGATATCAACCGAGAGGGTTATGACGTCGCGTTCGTACATGCTTGCCGTTTCAGCCTCTCCGTTCCTATCGCCGAATGGCTGGACGTGCCGTGCGTGTTTTACGCCCAGGAGGCTCGCCGGGTCGGTTTCGAGGCTCCTCTTCCTCCCCCGGCGTCACAACCCTCCTATAGACGAATGCCCACCAAGCTCTTGCGGCCTCCTTACGAGCTGGTGTGTCGTCGGCGTGACCGTCGCGCAGTCGCAGCCGTCGACCGCGTGCTCTGCAACTCGCGTTTCAGCGCTGACGTGCTGACGGCGGCGTACGGGATCGACCCTGTCGTGTGTTATCTCGGCGTGGACTACAGTGTGTTCTGCCCGCCGGTGGAGTCTTCGAGGCGCCTGCCGTCAGCTGCACAACCCCTCCGCGTGTTGTCGGTCGGAGCACTTCACCCGGTGAAGGGTCATGACTTGGCTTTGGCAGCTACAGCCCACGCGGCTAGCGCATCCTCCATTGCCGGAGAGTTGCATGTCGTGTACGAACGCGAGCGACCCGGCTATGCGTCTGAGCTCGACAGCCTCGCCCGTTCGACCGGAGTTGAGCTCCACCTGCACCGAGGCATTTCCGACGAGCACCTCGTGAGCCTTTACCGCAGCGCTCATGTCACCGTTTGTGCTGCCCGGTTGGAACCATTCGGACTCACAGTCCTCGAGTCGACTAGCTGTGGCACTCCGGTCGTCGCCATCGCTCAAGGGGGCTACCGTGAAACCGTTACGGACGGAATAAACGGGTACCTTACGGACCGAAATGCCGCTTCCCTCGGAGAAGGGATCAGCCGAATCGTTGGCGGCGATCTTAAGACCTCGCCCGCAGATCTGCATTCCCTGGTCCGGCGCGACTGGAGCTGGGACGTCGCTGCGGAAAGGATCGCCGAGCAGCTTCGTCTCGCGGCCTCAGGACCCAAAGGTGTTAAGCCTTTGGCGCCCAAACCTCGGCACCCGTTGGCACTGCTCGGAACTGCGGGGACATGAGTCCGTGATAGCCACTTTTTGCCGTTCGTGTGGAGCAGCTCTCGGCCGTACGGTGTTCGACCTCGGGTTGGTCCCGATTGCAAACGAGTATCCCGCGTCCGAGAAGGAATGTGAGACTGAGCAGCGTTACCCGCTCAAGATTCGCCTCTGCGAGCAGTGCTGGCTCGTTCAGCTTGAGGAGGGAGTGTCTCCGAGCCGGCTTTTCTCCGACTACTCATATTTCTCCTCCTACTCAGACACCTGGACTTACCATGCAAAGCAGTTCGCGGAAACCTTTCTGAAACGGTGTCACCTCGACGACAGGAGCCTCGTCGTAGAGGTAGCTTCCAACGACGGATACCTTTTGAAGCACTTCGTCGCCGCCGGGATTCCGGTGCTCGGTGTCGAGCCGGCCGAAAACGTGGTCGTAGATGCGCGGGCTGCTGGCGTACCGACCGAAGTCGGCTTCTTCGGAATGGAGCTAGCCGAACGCCTCTCCGCGAAGGGAGTCGCTGCCGATCTCTTGGTCGCCAACAACGTCTTCGCGCACGTCCCAGACACGAATGACTTCGCCGCTGGCCTCGCCAGAGTGCTCGCCGCTGAAGGCATCCTCAGCATCGAGTTCCCCGAGTTGTCGACCATGCTGTTGGGAGCGCAGTTCGATCAGATCTACCACGAGCACGTGTTCTATTTCTCTCTTTTGTCCTGCGAGGCCATTCTCCGCCGCAATGGACTGCGGGTATTCGCCGTGGAACGCCTCGCGACCCATGGGGGAAGCCTTCGTATTATCGCGTGTCGCGAATCGGCAAGGTACGACGAAGACTCCTCAGTCGGGGCGAAACGAGCAGAAGAACGCGAACTGGGCTTGGGGGAGACGGATGCCTACGACCAGTTCGCTGTGGCGGCCGGCCGACGCGCGGCATCTGTGCGTTCTTTCCTAGAAGACGCCGCGGCCAATGGCGCGAAGGTCGCGGGTTACGGTGCGGCGGCGAAGGGCAACACACTTCTCAATTACTGTGGAGTATCAACGCGCGAGATTAGCTATGTGGTTGACCGCAGCCCGCACAAGCAGGGGCGCTTTCTTCCCGGGACTCACCTTCCCATCTTCGCCCCGGAGACGCTCCTCTCCGACCGTCCCGACTACGTGGTTGTCTTGGCTTGGAACCTGCTCGACGAAGTGCGAAATTCGTTTCCCGAAGTGGGGGAATGGGGAGGAGCCTTCGTCACGACTATGCCCAGCCTGACGGTGCTTACATGACCGTCACCGAATCAGTCTTAGATGGCGTATTCCTCGTAGAGCCCGAGCTGATCCCGGATCGACGCGGGTTTTTCGCCCGTCTGTACGATGCCGAGGAGCTTGCTGCACTCGGCGTAGATGCCCGAGTCGCCCAGTACGTGATCTCCTACAACGACTCTCCCGGCACGATGAGGGGTTTGCATTATCAACGCGACCCCTATGCAGAGACAAAAGCAGTCAGGTGCACAGCCGGGGTGCTTTTCGATGTGGTCACAGACCTGCGGCCGAGTTCACCGACACGACACCAGTGGGTCGGCCATGAACTGAGCGCCTCGAATCGGAGGTCCGTAATAGTCCCGCCAGGATGTGCCCATGGGTACTTGACGTTGACACCTGGCACGGAAGTTTCCTACCTGATCTCTGTCCCGTACGTGAAAGACGCCCAGACGGGAGTCCGATGGGACGACCCGATCCTAGGTATTTCGTGGCCCCGCTCGCCGCTGGTGATAAGTGAGCGGGACGCGGCTTTGCCCTTGCTCACCTCGGAGGCGGCAGGCCAGAGTTAGCTTGCTGGCCGGGAAAACCACTCAGCGGCTGGGTGAGCTGGGAGCGTCCCCGCCCCGTAGTATCTGGTGAAACGGTTCGCGGCGAGCATTGCGGATCGCCCGGCTCGGGCGCAACAAAGCCATCGCAGCAAGCAGGACCGTGTCATAGACCGGGTTGTACCTGCGACCAGACCGGCGAAGCTCGTCCCTCAAGTCGTCGACAATTAGGTCTCGGAACGGCGTGCTGATCAGCCAACGATGCAGAGCGCGTCGAGCGACGACACGGGTCACGGGATCGACGTCCACCCCATCGCAGTGCTCCAGAAGATCCTTGAAGAGGCCCACATGTAGCCAACGTGGAGCCTGCCCTGCGCCCTCTGGCTGTATTCCGCGCCAGACGACATCGGCGTGTTTGACCTCGTATCGGCGATAATCGACGAGCGTCTCGGGCAAGGTGCCTAATCTGAATCGAAGCAACATCTCCCACATGAGGACAACATCCGACCCAAAGCGGGGCGAAAACAAGCCCGTCCGCACGAGAGCCTCGCGACGAGCAAGTCCATAGACCATGTACCAAGACCGGCGGTCCAGGTAGGCCTGGAGGCGAGTTCGCAACGCCGGTGAGCTGAGCGCCGTCGGCTGGTGGAGAAGCCCTTGTGTAACACCGGATTCATCGATGAACCTCACCCCTGGCACGCACATCGCGTGCTCGCGATGTGCGGCGAGATGGGCGACACAGTGCTCGATGTACGAAGGCATCAAGCGGTCGTCGCTCGCAACCCAGGTGAACAAGGCTCCTCTCGTGTCGTTGAAAGCTAGATTGAAGTTAGCGCTTGCACCAGCGTCGGATTCGACCCGCTTGTAACGTACACGCGAGTCAGCACGAGCCAAGTCCCGCGCCACCTTCTCGGTATCGTCGGTCGACGCGTTGTCGCAGATTAATAACTCGAAGTCTCCGAAGGATTGCCGGCTGATCGACTCTAGGCATTCGAGAAGATACGGCATGCCATTGCGAACGGGAAGGCCGACCGAAACCGGGGGGGCCGCGGAACTCACGACGCGACGCTCCTGTGCCGGTGCATGAGAGGATCAGGGTACAAGCGACGGAATGTCAGACCGCGCTTTTGACAAGACTCCATGGTCGCGCGCACGAGTGCCACGATATGGCATGGTGACCTCCCGGATGGGACTGAGAGCGCTTGGCCTTGGGCCGGAGGACTTACCGACGCCCGATGGTCCTGTCCCGGGTTCGAGAGCGGCGCTGAGTTGAGCGAGTCGCGCGGTCAAGTCAGACGCATCGCGTACGGCAGTGCTGCGCGCCTCGTCGGGCGGACGCTCGGAGCGGCCATTTCGCTGCTGGCGTTGCGCGACGCGACGCGTTATTTCGGTCCCGTGCAATGGGGGCCGATCACCGTGGCGCTGGCTTGGTTCTCGCTCTTCGCTGTTCTCGGTGGCCTCGGCATCGCGACTCTGGCCATGCGAGAGGTAGCCAGACCTGGTGCCGACGTTGGTTCTGCCTTCGGTCGGGCCCTCACTACCACAGCAGTCGTCTCGATCTTTGGCGCGATCCTGGCAGCTGCCGTAGGAACGGGTCTCTACTGGGGCAAACCCGAAACCCTAGCCATGGTCCTCATCCTTGCTCCCGGCATCCCGATGATGGCTTTGTTCGTGACAATCGGTTCAGTGCTGGCCGGACGAGGTCGCAGTGACGCGAGAGCCGTGCTGGATCTCGCGTCGAGTGTCTTCTTGCTCGTGGCGACCCTGCTCGTCGTGGATCACCACCTGCATTTGCGGGGCTTTGCTCTGGCATATCTCGGTTACCTATTCGTCAGTTGTATCTCGGCTTTGTTGTTGGCCGTACGCTTTGTCAGGCCAAGGTTCCGAGGCGCCAGGAAAGACCTTCGCAGGCAGATCCGGGCCGCCGCGCCACTCGGCCAGTGCGACATCTTGTCGGCCGCGTATGCGTGTGCCGACAGCCTCATGATCTTTTTCATCCGTGGCGACCGGGCAGTAGCTCTCTACGGGCTCGCGTATCAGATCGCTTCCTTCCTGTTCGTAGTGCCCTCCTTCCTCTCCAACGCACTCTTGCCGGACTTCATGGTCGGGGACGACGACCGACGACGATTCCTTGCCCGGCGTGGTTTCGATGTCATTCTCACTGTCGCTCTTCCGCTTCCACTCTTTGGCGCGCTGTTCGCTCGTCCCTTCGTCATCTGGATCAGCGGAGAACGTTTTGCAGGGGCAGGAACCTTGCTGGCCATACTCGTAGGTGCCGCTGCGATCGCACTGTTGAACGGCTACCTGTTCCAAATGGCCGTGTTCTCAGGAGCTGAGCGTGGGCTTTGGCGAACGGCGGCCGTCGGGACGGTCTCAAACATCGCAGCCAACGCAATCGCCGTCACGTTGTGGGGAGCGACTGGTGCCGCCTATGTGATGATCCTGAGCGAGACCATCGGCCTCGTGATGTACTGGAGGATCTATCGGACTAGGATGCCGAGTCCCCTAGGGCGTAGGTACCCTCTGTCGGTGATCGCCGCCTCGTTGGGACTTGTCGCCACTTGGTGGATGCTTCACGCCGGGCTCGGCTTGGAACCCGGCAAAGGCCTGGCTGCGGTGCCAAGAGCTGTGGGCCTTGCGGCTCTGTACGCCGTCTTCGTGTGGTCCATAGCGTCCTCTGCTCGTCTTGTCTCGAGGCGCAAGAACCACGCAGCCTCGCCAGGAACCTGAGTCGCCAACAGTACCTGTGACCTCAGCACCAGAAAAGTAGTATCGCTGGCGTCATGGAGCGACGAGACGGTGAGCCGGTACCTAGGAGCGAGCGGAAGCCACGCGACCCCGCAAGCATTCACGCGATGAAGGCGAGCCCGGAGACGAAAAGGGCGAGGCAAGAGTGGGTCTCGGCCGCAACCAGATTCGGGTATTCGTACAACTTCAGCTGGCTCGGAGTCCCCATAATTCAGTTTCCCGAGGATATCGTGGTCATTCAAGAGCTCATCTGGTCCGCCCAGCCTGACCTGGTGATCGAAACGGGCATCGCTTACGGAGGGTCGCTTTTGCTGTCGGCGAGCATCCTTAAGCTTCTCGGCGGTGAACGCGAAGTTCTCGGTATCGACATCGACATCCGACCTCATGCTCGCCAGACCCTGTCAACACACCCCTTGGCGTCGTCGATATCGACAATCGAAGGCGACTCGGTGGACCCTGTGGTGATGGAGCAGGTCAGGCAGGTACGGTCAAGGCACGACCGTGTTCTCGTAATGCTGGATTCCAACCACACACAGGCCCATGTTTCAGCTGAGCTCGCCTTCTACGGCGATCTGGTCAGCGTCGGAAGCTACCTGGTCGTCATGGACACGGTCATACGGGACATGCCTTCAGAGACTTTTCCTGATCGACCGTGGAATGCCGAAAACAGCCCTTGGACTGCGGTGAAAAGCTTCTTGAGCGCCGACGATCGATATGAAGCCGCTGAGGTGAACGACCGACTCCTTGCCTCGGCGGCACCGGATGGATTTCTGGTCAGGGTGCGCTGACCATGAAGCCTCACACTGACGCGGCCATCGTCTGGGGTGGGAAGGGACAAGCCAAAGTCGTGCACCAGATTCTCAAGAGTCTCAATATCGACCTTGTGTGTATCTGTGATCGGAATCCGATGATCTCGAGTCCAGTTCCGGGCGTGCCGATCTGGCATACAGAGACTGACTTTCTCACATGGCTGGGCTCGATGGAACGTGATCGGTTGTGCTTTGTCGCCGCGCTCGGCGGCGGCCGCGGAGCGAGCAGGCTCGCCGTAGATGCCTACCTGTCCGCGATGGGGATCAAACCAGTAACGCTCACACATCCAAGCGCTTGGGTGGACAGCACTGCGACGCTCGGCAGTGGTGATCAAGTGCTGGCAATGGCCGCTGTAGGTGTCGACGTCTCGCTAGGAAAGCAGTGCATCGTGAACACCAACGCCTCCATTGATCACGACACGAAAGTCGGCGACGGAGTCCACGTGATGCCCGGCGCTACGATCGCCGGACAGGTCGTGGTCGAGGATGAGGCGGTGATCGGGACAAGCGCCACGGTCCTTCCGGATCTCAGGATCGGATCGGGCGCATTCGTCGGTGCCGGCGCTGTTGTCACGCACGACGTCGCACCCGGGACGACTGTGGTTGGGGTGCCGGCGAGACCGGTCGAGTCAAGAAACTGGCACGCTGATTCAGATCGGAACCCATGGCTTGCTCTTGAGGTGGGACGTCATGAATGAGCAGGGTTTGATCCCCGTCTTCAGCCCGCTTACCGGCGACGACACGATCAAGGCGGTCGTCGACGCGCTGGCGGACGGATGGCTCGGCATGGGAAGGCTGACGAAGGAATTCGAGTCCGCAATCGGGAACTTCCTAGGCCTTCAAGATCGAAGAGTCGTTGCGTTCAACACCGGCACATCCGCCCTGCACGTTGCCTTACGGCTGGCCGGCGTTGGACCTGGGGACGAAGTGATCACAACCTCGTTCAACTATGTCGCAGATCACCAGGCCATCCGCATGTGCGGCGCTGAGCCGGTCATGGCCGACATCAGCGAGAGCAACCTAGCGATGGACCCTGAGTCCGCTCAACGGATGATCGGGCCCCGGACAAAGGTTCTCCTCCCGTTGCATTTCGCAGGCATACCGGCCGACCTGACAGCCCTGTACAGTCTCGCCGAGTCCAGTCGACTGCGGGTTGTCGAGGATGCCTGCCACGCGCTCGGCACCGTCGTCGGCCAGCGCGCCATCGGGTCGTTCGGTGATCTTGCTTGCTTTAGCTTCGATCCGGTCAAAGTCGTCACGTCGTTGGACGGTGGTTGTGTCGTCGTGCCAGATGCCGCAAGCGAGGAACAGCTACGGCTCTATCGGTTCCTGGGCGTTGACAAGGAGACTCACCTGCGTTATCAGAATGCGCGGGCATGGGAGTACGACGTCGTATCAGACGGCTTCCGCTACCACCTGAACAGCATTTCGGCAGCGGTGGGACTGAGTCAGATGGCCCGCATTCGAGAGTTCATCGAAAGCAGGCAGGAGGTCTGTACTGCCTACAGCCTTGCCTTCTCACAACTTCCCTGGTGCGAGCCGGTCGCGACCACTTTTGGCGACATAAGCCCGTTCATCTACAGCCTTAGAGTCCTCGAGGGATTAAGGCAGGCGTTCATAGCGCATATGGATAGTGAGGGTGTCGCAACCGGCATCCATTTCATCCCTGTGCATCGCCATACTCATTTCCGCAACTGCCGTACGGACGTGCTCAAAGTTACAGAGCGCGTCTGCGAGGAGGTCGTGACACTCCCCCTCCACTCGCTGATGCCAACCCGGACCGTAGAACGAGTCATCGAGGCTGTCACCGGATTCCTTCCCTGACGAGCCGATACCCGCGTGCAGGGCTCAATAGTTGCTTGCAGCGGCTTCAGCCGTGGGCTCGATACCACTCCACAGTTCGTTTGATACCCTCGGCCAAAGGAATCTGCGCCTGCCAGCCGAGACGAGCATGCGCCGCGGAAGCATCCAAGTACTGTTCCTCGAGCTCGCCACTAGCGCGAGCCTGAATGTCCGGTTCGAGCTCGGAACCCATGACTTCGAGAATCAGGTTGACGACGGACAGTGCGCTTGTAGGTGCCTCCAGAGAGAAGTTGAAGGGGCTCCCACGAAGTGAGGCGTCCCTGCGCATCGCGGTGGCCAGCAAGAGATAGGCGTGTGCGGCGTCCTCCGCATAGATGTAGTCCCTCACCGGGGTTCCGTCGGATCGAAGGACTGGCCTGCGCCCAGACATCACGTCCCTGATGACGCCTGGGACAAGCCGGTTGTAATTACGGTCGCCGCCGCCGAAGAGGTTGCCGCACCGGACCACACAAACATTCATTGACCAAGTGGTCGCATACGACTGGGAAATCAGGTCCGCACAGCTCTTGCTGACGTCATACGGACTACGACCGTGAAGAGGGTAATCCTCCCGGTACGGTAGACGAGAACTCGGCCCGTAGGCCTT
The DNA here is from genome assembly GCA_963779425.1 of uncultured Acidimicrobiaceae bacterium. Lineage (GTDB taxonomy): Bacteria > Actinomycetota > Acidimicrobiia > Acidimicrobiales > Bog-793 > Fen-455. The sequence goes on along the minus strand of CAVZYD010000007.1, from coordinate 136,486 downwards.
ATCGGACGAGGCGACGACCACTTCTGCCCCTGGCGTGCCGATGCGCGCGGCCTCGAGAACGGTCCAAGTTCCGGCGATGTTGGTTTCGAAAGTTGAAATCGGGCTCCGATTGGCTATCGGAACGATCGTTTGAGCCGCCAGATGGAATATGGTCTCGACCTCATATTCGGCCAAGACCCTTCGCACCAACGAGGCGTCGGTGACATCTCCTCTGCAAACGGTGATGCGACCCGATAGATCTTCGACCTCCATGAAGGTGCCTGGAACCGAGTCGCGCACTATCGCCACAACGTCAGCTCCGTCTCTCACGAGCTCGCGGACCAACCAGCCTCCCAGCAGGCCCGTGGCTCCCGTGACCAGAACTCTCCGCTGCTCCCAGGAGAGGTCTAGTCCCATAGTCGCCACTGGGCCGCTTCGCCGTCCCACAGCGAGCGCAGCACTCTCACATCTTTCAGCGTGTCCATCGGATGCCAGAAGTCGGTGTGTGTCATCGCCATGACTTCACCGGATACTGCGAGCGGCGCGATGATGTCGAGCTCCAAGCTCTGATCGTCGGACTCGATAAGTTCTAACACCTCCCGGCGCAGCACCATGAAGCCGCCATTCACCCAGCCCTCGCCGACATCCGGTTTCTCGACGAACTCGGTCACGAGACTGCCGTCGAGCTCGAGCCAGCCGAATCGAGCAGGCGGTCGGACTGCCATGAGCGTGACGAGCCGGCCATGATCGCGGTGGAAATCAACTGCTTTGCGGAGGTCCGCGTTGGTAAGGCAGTCGCCGTACGAAAGACAGAAACTCTCGTCAGGAAGGTGCGGGGCCAAGCGCCGCACCCGCCCGCCGGTGTTGGTCGCATAACCGGTGTCGACCAGATCGACAGTCCAGTCCTCCCTCGGCGAGCCCAGAACGCTGAGCTCGCCTGCCAATGTCCGTATAGATAGGTCACATGCGTTGGTGCGGTAGTCGAGAAAATACGACTTGATCATGTCACCCTTGTAACCGAGGGCGATCACGAAGTGAGACATTCCGAACGAGCTGTAGAGCTTCATGATGTGCCAGAGAATCGGCTGACCACCGATCTCAACCATCGGTTTGGGTCGCGTCTCTGTCTCTTCTTGGAGTCTCGAACCCAATCCGCCTGCTAGGACTACGACGCGCATCGAAAGCCCAATGGGACTGGTGCCACCGAACCCCTTTTCGCAAACGCAGTCATTGCCATCGTGAGCTTAGCGGCGCCGGTCCATCTTTTGAGGAACCGCTTGCCGCGGCACCCGGAAGTGTCATCTTGGACCTGCCCAGCTCCGCTCTTCTCGTGATACCCCGTAGAAAACCGAGTCCCCAGGCCGCGTGCATCGTCGGAAAAGAAGCGACCAAGGTCGGCACCGCTGGAGGGTCACTTACGAGCTCCAGTGCACCTCTTGCGAGGACGGCCACGACATATGCCACCAATACCTGGCGTCGCCGCGGGCTCACAAGACCGAGGAACAGCGCAGGCACTGCAAGCTGGCGGTACGAAAGCGAGCGGGGGTGCTTGCGGATGGTACGGGCACGGTTGTGGCCGTAACGGTAGAACTGGCGCGCCAGTGCTCCTAACCCTTCGCGCCCGAGGTACCAGGACTTGATCGACGGATCGAGGTATACCCCGCCGAAGTCTTGAGCTCGCCAGTTGAGCTCGGCGTCCTCGTTGCCGCCCGACCATTCGTCATAGCCGCCCATCTCCCGGATCGTGCTCGCCCGAAAAGCACCCAAGTAGACGGTGTCAACAAAACGTGGCTGGCCACCCTCGCGCCTAAAGGCGGCGGGGCCCGCCCCGAGCCGCGAGGTCATCGCCGCCACGATGCCGCGTTGGCTCGCCGTGTCGGCCTCGTACCGCATCTGCCCACCGACGATGGCCGCACCGGAGCGGTCCAGGGACGTGACACAGCGCTCCACGTAGTCGGGCGCGAAGGCGGTGCGTGCGTCAACTCGCACGATGATCTCCCCGGAGGCGGCCGCGATGGCGACGTTCAGACCGGCCGGACGGATCCGCCTCGGGTTTTCGACAATCTTGACGTTCGCAAAGCCGGACGCCACTGAGCGCGTCTCGTCGGTCGACCCTCCGTCGGCCAGGACCACCTCGATGATGGCGGGATAGCTTTGCTGGGCGACGGCACGCAGGCAGCGCTCGAGCTGGGGCGCCTCGTTTAGGACAGGCATGATTATCGAGACTCTCGGAGGCGTCGCCGCCGTGACCGCGGGAGATTCGCCGCTTTCGGTGTCAACAGATTTCCCGGACATCGTCGAGCCCATGCATTACAAGCTTGCCAGGTGCGACCTCCGCCGCTGACGATGCCCTGACCACCCCCAGCTTCCGGCCCCGCGCGCGGCTGGCTCTAATGGGCCTAGATGAGCGGCCAGGGATAGGCCCGGTAGTCCTCGCGCGGCGAGGGAAACCGGTGCTTTCGCAATAGAGAGACGGCCCTACGCCTGAGCGCCGCGCAGTCGTCCGGCTCCAACAACTCCGCCACCGCCTCGGGAACCGACTCGACGATCGACTCACAGCCTGCGAGCACCTCGCCAGGCAGTTCCTCGCCGGCGAATTCCCACATCACGGTGCGCAGCTTGCTCTCGACGTGGAAGCACAACCCGTGGTCGATCCCCCAGATCCTGGCCGCCTCGTCCTTCAAGAGGTGGCCGCCCTTGCGATCACCGTTGTTCAAAAGCAGGTCGAAGGCCGCTATACGCCGCAGCTGAGGGTGATACAAAGGCTCGTTCAGCAAGGTGAAGTAGTGCTCGGAGAAGTCGGCGTCAACGAAACGCTGCACCGATCCCTCGCCCTGTGGCCCATCGAGGCGCAATACCGTCTCCGGCACGATACCGAGCCCGAGGGCGGCGGACAGCTCGTAGGCGGCGACCTCGCGGCGAAACAGGCCGCCCGGGTAGTCCCAAAGCGGGCGCTCGCCCCGGCCGGGCTTGTAGACGGCGCGCCATTCGGTCTCCCGCAGGCGCACCGTCGCGAGAAACGAGTAGTTCGAGCTCCAAGGCAGCCTGCCTAGGATTTCGAGCTCTCCTTCTGCGAGAAGCTCGAGCCAGGCAGGGCCGCTCAGGTCAACGGAGGGCGGTTGCCGTTCGTCCTCGGGCACACGTGGCCTCTGGCGTCGAGCGGGTACCCGCAAAGCGGGCACGGCGGGCGGCCCGCCTCGACGAGCTCCGTCCCGCGAATGGCAAGCGCCGCTGCCTGTTCCCGGGTGATCGAGACGCGCACGCTGGCTCCCTCATCGACCTCGTCCTCGACCTCCAGGTCCTCCGCCAGGCCAAACAAGGCTTCGACGTCGACTTCGGCCTCGGTGCGGTCGATCTCTTCGGCAACAAGGATGATGCGGTCCGACTCCTCGTCGTAGCTGACACCGAGCGAGCGGACAACGAAGTCCGGCTCCACGAAGGGCTCGAGCGCGAGCTGGGCGCCGGAGGGGAGCTCGCCCGGGCGCTCGAGCTCGGCGAGCATCCGGCCGAGGAAGCGAGCCAGCGCGGACACCTGGGCCTTTTCCACCTTCAAGGTCTTGATCAACTCGCCCTCACGCACCTGGAGAAGGAACGTGCGCTCGCCGACCGGGCCGACTGTCCCGACTGTCACCCTCTCGGGATTGGCGAGCTCGAAGTCCTCGGTCACAGTGACATCTCACGAGTCGGCTTCAGCCCGGCAGGTCCACTCGTCACGCCCATGGCGAGCACGGCCGGGCCGCTAGGGCCGTACACGATCGTGGAAATCGAGCACGGGGCGACGACGATCCGCTGGAAGAGGTCGAGCGGCACGCCGAGGACGCTCGCGAGCACGACCTTGATGCAGTCCGCGTGTGAGACGGCTACGACCACCTCGCCGGGATGGGCCTGGCATATCCTCCCGACGGTGTCGGTGAGGCGCGACTGGACCTCGACGAACGACTCGCCTCCGGGAAAACGAAAACCTGACGGCCAACGTTGCACCGTTTGCCACTCCGGGAGCTTGCGCAGCTGGGCGAGCGCCTCTCCTGTCCAGGACCCGAAATCACATTCGATGAGGCCGCGCTCGGATACGACCCGCTTGCCGAGACGCTCAGCGATGGCCTCAGCCGTCTCGCGGGTGCGCTCGAGAGGGGAGGTGTATACGACCGACACCGGCATCGCGGCAAGAGCCTCGGCAGCCTTGGCCGCCTCGTCGCGGCCCTGGTCGGACAGGTGCAAGCCGCGGGCGCGGCCGGGGAGCACCTTGCCGGTCGTCGCGGTCGTGCCGTGGCGGACGAGGCACACCACCGTGGGCCGAGGTGGCTTGCGGCGAGATGGCGACACGACTGACACCGTAGCCTTTGGCTCGTGCGACCGGCCGTCTCGAGCCTCGAGAGCATCAGCGCCGAAGTGACGAGCTGCAGGCTTTGCCCGAGGCTCGTCGCCTGGCGGGCGGATGCTGCGGCCAACCCTCCGGCTTCGCACTCGACCGAGCTCTACTGGGCACGCCCTTTGCCGGGCTTCGGCGACCCCGAGGCTCGCCTTGTTGTCGTCGGGCTCGCTCCGGCCGCTCACGGCGGGAACAGGACGGGCCGGATGTTCACCGGGGATCGCTCCGGCGACTTTCTTTTCGCCGCCTTGCACCGTGCCGGCTTCGCAAACCAGCCCCTGAGCAGGTCGGCCGACGACGGCCTCGAGCTCTCCGGTGCCTGGGTGACGGCCGTCGTGCGTTGCGCCCCACCTGCCAACAAGCCGACTCCGACCGAGCGTGACAGCTGTGTCGGCTACCTCTCCCGCGAGCTCCAGCTGCTCGGCGGCGCCCGGGTGCTGCTCGCTCTCGGAGCGTTCGCTTACGAGGCGCTCCGGCGACTACCCGAAGCAGCCCGAGCTCTCGGAGAGCGGTGGCCCCGATTCGCCCACGGCCTCGAGCTTCCTCTTCCGCCTTCCGCCGCCGGCAACTCGAGAGTGCTTCTTTGTTCTTATCACCCGAGCCAGCGAAACGTCTTCACCGGGCTGCTTAGCGCCGAGATGTTCGACGGGGTGCTTTCGCGCGCCCGGGAGCTGGGCGCCTAGACCGCTGCGATTAGACGCTCAGGCGCTCTTTACCGGGATCCTGCCCGCAGCGGGCTCTGCATCCTCGGGCCAGCGACGCCGGCTCATCCGCGACAGCTTGCGGAGCAGGGCTATGGCGTCGGGGTCGTCCTCAAATGCAGAACGCACCTCAATGACGCCCGCTGCATGCATGGCCGAGATCAGCTCCCGGCCCTTGTCGGTGCGGACCATTGTGAGGGTCCAGCGAGGAAACGCCCCAATGCCGCCGGTCGAGATGTCGGCGTGCTCGGCCGCAAAGTCAGGGCAATGCTTGCAACCTTCACGGGTCCACTCGTGCGCCTCTTTGAGAGGGATCTCGTGCAGCTCGCCATCGCGGGTCCAGGCCTGGAAGATGCCCTTGATGTTCATCTTCACGATGTCCTCTCGAGCCAGGCCGTATCGTGCCTCGAACAGCTCGGGAAAGATGGCGTCGTCAAACGACTTTGAGCACAGCAGGCCAATCGTAAGCACGAAGCGCCGCGCCACTTTGCCAGCCTTGCGCGCCGACATGATCGCTGGGGCCGATGCCTGGCAGCCCATGCCGACGAGGGCGATCCTCTCGGCGCCGTCGGCGGCGGCAGCGGCGTACGCGAGCGGGTTCGCCGAGTAGGTGTAGCGGGAGCCTGCGGACGCGAGCACCTCAGCTCGGGTGCGGGCGACACCCGGGACGGCCTTCCAGGTAGTGCCGTCCCCCTCGAGGTTCGATACGAGGGCTGCGTCGATGACGTCGTGCTCGAGCGCCCAGATCAACAGCGCCGAAACCAAGGCACCGTCTTGGCCGGTCTCGAAAACCTCTGGGTCGGTGGCGCGGACGAGGAGCACGTCCTGGGCGATGCCATAGAGCTCGTCCTCGGCGCGCTCGCGGCCGAAGAGGAATGTGTCGACCTCCGGCTCCCAGGCGCGAAAGCGGGGGCAGGCCCGCGTGCAAAGGGTGCAGCCCTTCTCGCCGTGGGTGCAGTTGTCCGTGCCGCCCATCTCCGGTACGTGGAACGGGTGGTAAACGCCCTTCAGGTCGTCGTAGCCGAGGACGTCGTAGGGGCAGACCACAACGCAGGCCGAGCACCCTGTGCAAAGACCGGAAGTTACGACCTCCCGGTAGAGATGTGACCAGTGGAGCTTTTCGGGGGGCATGAGGAAATGCTAGCCACCGCATGGCGCGGCCGCCTTTCCTGCTAACGACCCCAGGCGACCTCTCTGAGTGGTATTCGTGCAACCGCCCGCGGTCGATCCTTGAGGCGCCCGCACGGGACCGTCCGGCCGGCGTAGTAGCCTCAAGGGGTGCTGATGTGCGAGAGCAGCCGGTTTTGATGGAACTTGCGATCGTCGGTCTAGGTTCGTGGGGGCTGAGCTTCCTCGAGCGTATCGTGACGGGTTCGCGCTCTCAGTGGGGACCCGTGCGCCTCCACATCGTCGAGCCGGGCACGCCGGGCTCGGGCGTGTACGCCGTGGACCAGCCTGACTATCTGATCCTCAACACACCGTGCGGACAGGTCTCGCTCTACCCGTGGCAGGACGCAGGCCCGTCGCCCGCCTACGCGCTCGGCCTGTACGAATGGGTCACTGCCACCGGCTACCGCTGGGTGGGAGACACCTGCCGCATCGGAACGGAGGGGCGCAAGGTCAGCCCCGACGACTACGTGCCGCGCCGGCTCATGGGCGAGTACCTGCAGTGGTTCTACGAGACCTTGGTCGCCTCGGCACCGCCAAAGGTGGAGATCGTCCACCACCACACCGAGGCGGTCAACATCGTGGCCACTACAGAGGGACGTGAGCGGGTGTTTTTGGCCAACGGGGAGGAGTTCGAGGTCGACCACGTCATCTTGACCTCGGGCCACACCGAGAACGTCGCACCACCCACCCACCCGGCGCTCGTGTCGAGGCCCTACCCGGTCGACAGATACGTGGCGAGTATCCCGCGGGGCGCCACAGTCGCCGTCGAGGGCATGGGGCTCGTGGCCACCGACGTGGTGATGGCCCTCAGCCTCGGAAGGGGCGGGTCGTTCACCGAGAACGGCGACCGCCTGCGCTATGTGAGGTCAGGGGACGAGCCCTCCCTGCGGCTCTTTTCCCGCAGCGGGTTCCCCTATTGCGCCAAAGCGGTCGCGACCGTCGACGAGAGCGACGAGTACGAGGCGGTCATCTGCACCAGGCAGGCCATCGGGGCCGTCCAGGGCGGCGCCGGCACGGGACGGCCCCGCCGCCAGATCGACTTTCGCTCTGCGGTCCTGCCCCTCATCCTGGCCGAGATGCAGGTCAAGTACTACGCCCAATCGGCCCTGCTCAAGGCCGGCCGGGGCGCCTCGGACGAGGTGCGCAGGCAACTTGGCCGGGCCTGGAGCGACGGGTCTTACGGTGGGGTCGTGAGGCGGCTCTCGGCCGAGTACGGCGAGTTTGACCCCTCGTGGCACTTCTTCGGCCCCCATGGCGACTGCGTCTCCTCGAAGGATTACGAGTCGCTCATCTATTCCATAGTCGAGGCCGACCTAAACGAGTCGCTCCGGGGCGGCTCCGCACCGGTGAAGTCCGCCTACGAGGTCCTGCGCCATGTGAGGGACCTCATGCGCACCGTGATCGAGTTCAAGGGCCTCACCTTTGAGTCCTACGTCGACTTCCGCGACAACATAAAGACAAGGGTCAACCGCCTCGTCGCCGGCCCGCCCGCGCTGCGCTCCAAGCAGCTCCTGGCACTGATCGACGCAGAAGTCGTCACGGTGTCGCTCGGACCCTTGCCGGTGATCAACCCGTCCGCGACAGGCGGCTTTAAGCTGTGCTCGAGGCGTTTCGAGCAGCCCCACTCCGAGGAGGTGGACTGGCTCGTCCACGGGCACCTCGAGAATCCGACTATCAGCCGCTCGAGCTCGAGCTTGTTGAGAAGGCTCTGGCAAGACGGCAGGCTGCAGCCTCTCAGCTATGGCGAGACTGAGGTCGGCAGTGTCGCGTTGAACGAGGCATTCCACCCGATCGACGCCTGGGGTCGGCCCTCATACCGGATATGGGTGTTCGGCTCGCTCACCGAGGGCGTGCGCTATTTCACCCATTACGTGCCCTCACCGAAAAGCCGGCTGCGCGCTTTCCTCGACGCGCAACGCTGCGTAGAGGAGATCTTGGGCTGAAACGCCCTTTTCAGCTCTAGCCCGGCATCGCCGTCGTTCATCAGTCCAAGGACCGGTCAGCTCACTCGTAGGCGATCGCCACCTCTTCGTGAAGGAACCGGTTCATCTCCAGCAAGCCTTCGTAGTCCTGAGACGCTCCGAAGACCGAGTAGACGTACTGACGAGTCCCGTCCAAGACGTCGAGCTGGTCGCCGGGAGCCCTGTTCACCAGAACACTGTTTACCTCGGGAAGCGCCGACACGCGGTCGAGGCCCTCGATGCTCACAACTCGCCGCGCAAAAGAGGGGGCCTGGAACAAAAATCGCCAGCCCACTTTGCCGCACGGGACCGGCCCTTCGACCTCCACCACCTCGCCGAGGGCCACGCGCATTGACAAGCGCATGAGCGACACGCCACTCGCCTGGAACAGCATCTCGGGCACTCCACCACCGAGCCGGCCGTTCACCTCGAGCACCCTCGGGCCGTCGGGAGTCAACTTGACCTCGGTGTGGAACCCGCCGGTGCGGACGCCGAGCGCGCCCAAGGCCGCCGTCGCAACTTGCAGCACCGAGTCCTGTTCGGCACCTGACAGGTCGGCGGGTATGAAAAACCCCGTCTCGCGGAACGGTTCGGCGAGGGGGAAGCGGCCGGTCAAGGCCAAATGGCTGACCCTGCCGGCCGCCACCAGGCTCTCGACCGACACGTAGCCGGCGAACCTGTCACCGGAGCTCGCAAGGCCGGGGATGTACTGCTCGATCATCAGTCCGCTGGCGCCGCCGGCATGGGGCGGAAGCAGCGCCAGTTGGTGCACGAGATCGGCGGCGTCCGCCACGGCCACGGTGTACTGGCCTCCACTGCCCGTGCGGGGCTTGACCACGGCGGGGAACACCACCGCGGTAGCCAGGGCTTCGATGGCGGCCCGATCACGGGTGTTCGGGACCTCCCAGCAAAGCGGCGTGGGCAGGCCACCCTTGCGCAACGCCTCGCGCTGGGAGAACTTGTCCACCAGAACCCGCGCGACCTCTGGCGAGTGATAGTCGAGACCGAGCTCTCCTGCCAGCTGGGAAAGAAGAACGATGTCCTCGTCGCGAAAGGTCACGACCCCAGCTGGTCGGTGCGCTCGGACTATCGAGACGACCTCTTCTAGCGTCGCGCCGGCGTGGTTCACCACCGTCCCGACCTTCTTCAATAGCCGACTGCTGAGTGCGTTCTCGGGCACGCTCTCGTCGATGAGCCAGAGGATTTCGCACAGATCTGAGGCCGCCTCGACAATCTGCAACGCCGGTGCTGAGCGAAGCCCGTGCCCGACTACGAGCAGAGGCTTGTGGCACTGAGGCGAGGCCTGGGTCACAGCATGGCTCTACCAGCTCGCAAAGCGAGAATCAAGGTTGCCGGGGGAGGAGACCCGGACCGGGGCCGTCCGTGATGGCTTCCAACAGGCCTTAGAGTGTTGCAGCGGGCGGCCACGTGGCCTGACAGGTGGAGAAGATCAGATCTCATTGGTTATCGCCTCGGCCGGCGACAGCACCCGGGCTGACGCCATTGAACATGGGCCAAAGGCACGCGGGCGGAGCGGAGACGCGACGTCGGTCGAGGTCGCCTTTGTCAACAACATGCCGAGCTCTGCCTTCGACGCCACCGAGCAGCAGTTCGTCGGCCTGCTCGAAGGGGCGGCTCGGGAGCTGGGTGACCTGACCGTGCGCTTCAGCCGCTTTGCTCTTTCTGGTCTGGAACGCAGTGCGGAAGTCGAGGAACGACTCGAGCGGGATTACCGCCCGATCGAGCTCATATACAGCGAGCGACCGGACGGCCTCATCGTGACAGGGACCGAGCCACTTGCCGATGACCTCAAGTCCGAGACTTACTGGGGAGCCCTGGCCGAGCTCATCGCCTGGGCCGAGGTAGCCACAGCCTCTGCTCTGCTGTCCTGCCTGGCGGCACACGCGGCCGCATTGCTCTTCGACGGCATCGAGCGCGAGACGTTGGAGAAAAAGTGCTCGGGTGTCTTCGTGCAGGAGGTAAGGACGAACCACCCACTCACCGAAGGTCTCGGCCCGGTGGTTCATATGCCCCACTCGCGGCTCAACGACCTGCCGTCTGCCCTCCTCCAAGAAGGCGGCTACACCAGCCTGATCGAGTCACCCGAGATGAACTGGACCGTGGCGGTGAAAGACCGCGGCCGTTGCACCTTCGTGCTCGTGCAAGGTCATCCGGAGTATTCGACCACGAGTCTTTTGCGCGAGTACCGCAGGGACATGCAACGCTTCTTGCGCGCAGAACGCCCCGTGGCGCCGGTAATCCCGGTCGGTTACCTCGACGACGAGAGCCATCGCCTGTTGGAACGCTTCGAGGCCCGTGCGCTTGCCTACCCCTTGGCTCCCGAGCTCATGAACGAGTTCCCTTTCGAGCAGGTCGCAGAGCGACTCGTCAACACCTGGCAAAGCTCGGGGACGCGCCTTTTTGCCAACTGGCTTCGGATAATCCAATGCAGGAGACAACAAAGTGCACGATGAGACGGTGGCGATCCACGGTGCCTACACCCCTGACACTACGAGGGCCGTCGCTGTGCCCATCTATCAGACGATCGCCCACCAGTTCGACGACGCGGCTCAGGCGGGCGCGGTCTTCGACCTCGAGATCCCAGGCTTTCACTACAACAGGCTCAACAACCCGACCAATTCCGTGCTGGAAGGTCGCCTCCAGACGCTTGAAGGCGGGACCGGTGCCGTCGTGATGAGCTCGGGGGCGGCAGCAGTCAACTTCTCGATCCTGAACCTCGCCTCGGCCGGGGACAATGTCGTCACGACCCCCCAGCTTTACGGTTCCACTTACACCCTTTTCGCCCATGTGCTACCGGGACAGGGCATCGAGGTGCGCTTCGCCAAAGACGACAGCCCTGCGAGCATCGAGGCACTGATCGACGGGAGTACCAAGGCGGTCTTCTGCGAGTCGGTCGGCAACCCGGCTCTTAACGTCGTCGATCTCCAAGCCGTCGGCGACCTCGCCCATAGCCACGGCGTGCCACTGATCGTCGACAACACCATCGCCACGCCCATGTACCTAAAGCCGATCGAGCACGGCGCCGACGTGGTGGTGGAGTCCTTGACGAAGTTTGTCGGCGGACACGGCACCACCCTTGGCGGTGCGATCATCGATGCGGGCCGTTTCCCGTGGACCGAGCACGCCGAAAGGTTCCCGATGTTCAATCGGCCCGAACCTGCCTTCCACGGAGTCGTCTACGCCGAGCAGTTCCCCGAGGCCCCTTATGCGGTGCGCTGCCGCACGGTCTGCCTCCGCAACGCCGGGGCGACGCTCTCGCCCTTCGGCGCCTTCCTCCTCCTGCAAGGATTGGAGACGCTGGCCGTGCGGCTCGAGCGCCACGAGTCGAACACCCGGGCCATCGCCCACTACCTGGCGGGCGACCCGCGCGTCGAGTGGCTGAGCTGGCTCGGCGACCGTGAGTCCGCCTACTACGACCTCGCCCAGCGCTACCTGAACGGCCACTGCCCGTCGATCATCACCTTCGGGGTCGCAGGAGGCTACGAAGCCGGGATCCGTTTTTTCGACTCCGTCCGGCTCTTCAAACGGCTCGTCAACATGGGAGATGCCAAGTCGCTCGTCGCCCACCCGGCTTCGACGACTCATCGCCAGCTCTCGCCGGAGGCGCTCGCCTTGGTTGGCGTGGCGCCGGAGACGATCCGGCTCTCGGTCGGCATCGAGCACGTCGACGATTTGATCGCCGACATAGACCAGGCGCTGAGCGCGGCACTATGAGCTTGCACTGATGTGCAGAGGAGTCGTGTGACAAGGAAACACGGGGAACTGGAAGGGCCGATCCAGGTGCAAGACGCAACGCCGTCAAGCCTCGCCGTCGGTGTCGACCTCGTTCAGGTCGATGAGGTCGCGGCGGCTTTGGCCGACTTCGGGGACCGTTATCTCTGCCGCGTCTTCACCGAGGACGAGGTCGCGTCCGCTTCCAATGGGGCTGGGGTGAGCGCTGCTCACCTGGCGGCTCGATTTGCGGCAAAGGAGGCGGCCATCAAGGTCCTCCGTCCGACAGACCATCTTCCCACCTGGCGATCGATCGAGGTCCGCCAGGGGCCGAGCGGGCGCTGCAGCCTGCGGCTAAGCGGACACGCGGCAGAACTGGCGAGGCTTGCCCGCCTGAACGAGTTCGCCGTGAGCCTAAGCCACCAGGGCAACATCGCCGCCGCCGTCGTGCTCGCACTCGGAAAGAGTGAGGCGTGACCGACGACTTCCGATCGGAACTGATCAAGAACGGCCTTCTCATCGAGACCGGCGTCACCGGGCTCTATGTCCGTTCCGGCAGGTTCGAGAAGGTAGTCCGAGGCATCGACGATCTCGTCACCGTCGCGGGTGCGGACCAGGACGCCCCCGCTTTCCACTTTCCCGCGATGATGCCTCGCTCTGTGCTGGAGAAGAGCGGCTACCTGCGCTCGTTTCCCGACCTGCTCGGCTCGATAGATGTCTTCGAGGGCGGCGACGACCTGCACGCTGAGATCCTGGAACGCCTCGAGCGGGGGGACGACTGGGCGGACCTGCTCACTGCCTCTGAGGTGACGCTTTCCTCGGCGGCCTGCCAACCCCTCTATCCCTTATGTGCCGGGCGGCTCCCGCCCGGAGGGCTGCGCTTTGAGGTCTTCGGCCAGTGCTTCCGGCACGAACCAAGCCTCGATCCTGCCAGGATGCTGGCTTTCCGCATGCACGAGTTCGTGTACCTGGGTGACCCGGACAATGCAGTGGCGCATCGCGATATGTGGGTCGAGCGCGTCGTCCGGTCTGCTCTCCGAGCTTGGCCTGGCGATCGACACGGTCGTCGCCAATGACCCCTTTTTCGGACGAGCCGGCAGGATGCTGGCCCTGAACCAGCGGGCGGAAGCGCTCAAGTACGAGATAGTCTGCGCCATTCATGGCGACACGCAGCCGACGGCGATCTCATCGTCCAACTACCACCTCGACCACTTCGGGACCGGGTTCGGCATCGAGTCCGCAGACGGCGAAGCCGCCCACACTGCCTGCGTCGGCTTTGGTCTCGAGCGGATCACGCTGGCGCTGTTGCACACACACGGGCTCGACCCTGACGCGTGGCCGCAAGAGGTGCGCTCCCGCCTCTGGCCGTGAGGGCAACGTGAAAGACGCAGTTCCGTTCGGTGGCTGCCCGTCGAGCTCAGGCCTCCGGCGGGACGGTCAGCGGCACAGCAAACGCTCCTCAGCCTGGCCGCCCAAAAGGAGCCCACTCGCGTGGAACCCAGTCTCACGACAACGAAAGCGTGTCCACCGGGCACCTCGTCCACGGGCGCTCGTGGCATCAGCACGCCCGGTTCGGGTAGGGCCGTGACCGAGCCATAATGGGTGACCGTGAGGGTTGCGCGTGTTTCCGATGGGAGAACGGTGCCGACATTGGCAGAGGTCGAGAGTGACCCGGACGCCAGCCTGGCGCCGATCACCCGGCTTGTCCATCAGAGGGAAAGCTTGAAGGCGACTCCGATCTGGTTTGGACCGGCCGATCGACCGCTCTTCGGCTGGCTCCAGATTCCCGAAGAGGCGCACGCCGGAGTTGTCCTCTGCCGGCCGATCGGTCTCGAGGCACTCTCGGTGCACCGTGCATACCGCCGTCTTGCCGAGACGCTGGCAGGCGACGGCCTGGTGACGCTCCTGTTTGACTACACGGGCACGGGTGACTCGGCTGGAGCTCTCGAGGACGTGTCCGACATCGGTACCTGGGTGTCCGACATCGGCGAGGCGATCGACTACGTCCGACAAACAGGCGTTTCACGTGTCGGGCTCATTGGCCTCCGGCTCGGCGCGACTCTTGCCGCGAACGCCACCGCCGACCACGAAGTCGATGCGCTCGTGCTTTGGGACCCTTGCGAAACCGGACGTGCGTTCCTTCGAGAGCAGCGCCTACTCGCCGCCACGATCGGTGCCAGTCCAGAGGACCCGGCCGCAGCCGGAGGGGTCGAGATCCCTGGTCTGCTACTGCCGAAGAATCTCGCCGCGGCGATCAGCGCGCTCAGCCTCGACGACTCTGCCGGCGCTTTGGCGCAACGCCTGTTGTTACTCACCCGGCCCGGCCGCTCCTCCAGCACACGGCTTCAAGAGAAGTTGTCGGCTCACAATGTCGAGCAACGTGACGCGGCTGGTCAGGACCGCTTCATCGACGTGGAGCCCGGTATTTCCGTCGTGCCAGAGGAGGTGGTGGGCGACATAGTGTCCTGGTCGACGCGATCGCTGGACAGCGCTGGCGTTCCGAACACCGTTCTCAAACGACCGGAATCGTGGTCGGTCGTGTGCGTCGCCCGGTCCGAGCCGGGCTGCAGCATCGTCGAGCGGGCCGTGGAGATCGGAGCCGAGAAGCTCTTCGGGGTCGTGACAGAGCCGCAGGAGGCGGGGGGCGCGTTGCGGCCCACGGTCATCTTCTTGAATGCTGGAGTTTGTCCTCACTCAGGGCCGGCGCGTCTTTGGGTGGACATGGCGCGGATCTGGGCCAGTTATGGTGTGCGCGCCCTTCGCCTCGATATTGGTGGTCTCGGTGACAGTCCGACGCGGCCGGGCCAGCGGCCCGACGTTGCCTTCCCGGCAGAAGCCATCGAAGACATCCTCGCGGCAGTTCGATTCATGGCACCCGAAGACCCGTCCGCGGTGGTGCTCGTGGGACTTTCCTCTGGCGGCTACCACGTCTTGGAGGGCGCACAGCTGCTGAACTCCCGTCGGGCCTGGCTCGTCAACCCAGGCTGGCCCCTGGTCCCGCCGGAGACGGTCGGGGCGGACGGCCGGCACCAACGAGCCGCTCAACCTCTAAACCCCCTGATTCGCCGCCTGCTAACAAGTGATCGGATAGCTCGTCTCAACACAGAGATGGTGCCCAGCGTGGCGTGGTGGGCCCTCGACAAATTGGGGCTATACCCCACACCCGCCAGGGCACTCGAGAAGGTGGTTGAAAGAGGCACCGAGCTACTCGTCGTCTACGCCGAGCCTGATTACTCGTGGTTCACGAAGCGTTCCTCGCGCTGGGGCATGCGACGGCTGGAGCGCTCAGGACGCTGCCGTCTTGAGGTTGTGGAGTCGATGGACCACTCGCTCTTCAACTTCGCGGGTCGGTCGGAGTTGATGAGATTGTTCTCGGCAGAGGTTCTCGACAAGCTCGTTCCTGACTCTCGCTCCGTTCCGCCGACCGAGCGTGGTGAACTGACGACGCCCTGAGCCAGATGAACCGGCAGGCATCTTCTACTGAACGGAGGCCGAGGGAGGTCTGAGCGTGCGCGGATCGCAGGTCATCTTGCGCTCCTTTTGAATGGCGGAGGATTCTCCGCAGTATCCTCGTTCTCTCGGTGTCAGTACCCGGAGTGCGCTGGAGGTGAGCCGGTGCCCTGCCGCTGAGGCTGACGAGGAACGAGAAGTGGAGCATGTCAGGGCAGCTAGCCCGGGACCGGACACCTCTGTTGCCCAATGGGGCAACCTCAACCGAGGGCCGCCCTCTTACCGCTTCTGGCGGCCCCAACAACCTTGCTTCGCCGGTGTGACGAGTTGACAGGCGACCGATCGCGCCCGAGGAGAGGCTCGTCTTGAGCCAGGCGCAAGAACCGCTACGCGTCTTGCAACTCGTGGGAGTCGGTTACGAAGTCGGTGGCGCAGAACGGAGCGTCAAGGCACTGACCGAGAACCTGCGTGAGAAAGGTCACGACGTCCTGGTCGTCGCGTCCGACCGCGTCGTGGCCGATCATTCCGCCTTCTCGGACAGGGTCATCCCCGCCATAACGGGGAGGTCCGTGGGGCGTTTCGCGCGCCACGTCTGGTCATGGGCGGCCTACCGTGCCCTGCGCCAGATCATCGCTGAATTCCGGCCTCATGTAGTGCATCTGCACGCACCGAGCGATTTCAGTCCCTCCCTCTTCTGGGCCGTCCGGGGCGTGCCCACCGTGTTGACGGTGCACGGGCCGGAGGACTTCACCCTGGAACTCCTTCCCTGGCGCATCGCTTCAAGCGAGTATCACCGCCACTCGTACCGTCGTGCTGATCTCACGCTCCCGGGCCGCCTGCGCTACTGGCATCTGCGGGCACTGCAGCGCCCACTCACGCGTGCCGGCTTTGGTCACCTCGACGCAGTCATCGCGCCCAGCCGCTACCTGGCCGAGACGCTGCGTCACGACGTCGCCCCGGCGCGTATCCGCCAGATATACAACGGTCTCTCGCTGCCAGCACC
The DNA here is from genome assembly GCA_963779425.1 of uncultured Acidimicrobiaceae bacterium. GTDB lineage: Bacteria > Actinomycetota > Acidimicrobiia > Acidimicrobiales > Bog-793 > Fen-455. Next base: position 120,121 of record CAVZYD010000007.1, on the reverse strand, counting down.
GGCTCCACAAGCGAGTGCACCGACGGTGCTTTTCGTCGGACGCTTGGAGCGGGTCAAGGGCGTGGAGTGGCTCGTACAGGCGATGCGGTCGGTCGTCACCGAGCTTGCCTCAGCGAAGCTGGTGCTCGTAGGACGCGGGAGCGACGAAGACCGCGTCCGTGAGGTCATACAGCAAAATGGACTGGCGGCTCACACGGAGATCTGCGGGTGGCTTACAGGCAACCGTCTCCGGGAGCGATACGAGCAAGCCGCCCTGGTGGTCGTCCCGTCGCTTTGGCCGGAGGTGTTCGGGCAGGTGGCCATAGAGGCAATGGGCACAGCAAGACCCGTCGTGGCGAGCCGCGTGGGCGGGATTCCAGAAATCGTCGAAGACGGTCACACGGGTCATCTGGTCAGCCCGGGCGACGAAGCCGGACTGGCGGAGGCGATCCTCGACCTGCTCACAGACAAGGCCAAGGCGGCGGCGTTCGGGGCCGCCGGAAGACAGCGTGCGGAACAGCTATTCAGCATCGCCTCGTTCAGTGATCGTCTGGAGCGCCTGTACGCCGAGGTGATCGCTGCGCGCCTAGCGGAGTCGTAGCGACCCGAGGACCCCGGACGCCCGTTCTGACACGCCGGGCCGAGATTGCCTGACTGCGCGATCGCCGACTTCGATGCCCGTCCTTGTTGGTTGCGCCTGCCCTTCTCGCGTTACCGCATGCAGTGGTTGCACAACTACATGGAGTGGTAATAGCAAGGAGAAGCCCTCCCGCGTGGGGTCGCCCATTCCCATTCCACAGGGCGGGTTGCGTCCGCCCACTGGCGGTGAAACACATCGTCACGGGAGGCGTTACCGGGGTGACGTCCAGGCGGCTGCACGGAGTTGCGAGAAGGCACGCGTAACGACGGGCAGCGCAAAAGCCTTATAAGTGGCGCCTTCTCGCGGCCGGGTCCCCTTAGCTCGCGACGATTGAGCCTCGGAACCAGCTCGTCGGCCTCCTCAAATTCGCCGTAGACATGTCCCTATGGTTCAGCGGGCTTCCGAGATCAAGTGGCCTGCATGTTTGACATCGTTGCGAACTCATGTCAAGGTTTCTCAAGCGAGGGAAACTTCTTCCCAGCGCCTTCAGGGTCGCTTGGGCTGGTGGCATCAATGGCCTACCCGTCTTCGCTAGGCAAGCAAGGTGGTTGCGAACCGCGGGCAACGTAATCGGGAATGGGTAGGGTTTAGCGGATGGGGGGCGGAAAGTGACGGTTTGCGAGGTCGTCATGATGTCTCAAGACTTGAATTCACCGGCGGCAATGCCGTGACTGAGGGAATTATGGCGCTCAACGAGCCCTTCTTCGAGCGCCGCGCCTACACCGGACCCGAGCGCCGACGTAATTCCAGGGCGTCGCTCAATCTGCGAGATGAGAACGCGCCCGATATCAGTGTGGTGATGCCGTGCCTCAACGAGAGCCTCAGCGTGGGGCTCTGCGTCGAAAAGGCCTGGGCCGGCATCTTGAGCACCGGACTCCGGGGTGAGGTCATCGTCGCCGACAACGGCTCGACTGATGGATCGGTGGCTGCCGCCCGGGCGAAGGGGGCGCGGGTCGTGTACCAGCCGGCTCCCGGTTACGGCAACGCCTGCCTGAAAGGGTTCGAAGAGGCCAGAGGTCGGATCATCATCATGGGCGACTCCGATGACTCCTACGATTTCACCGCCATCCCCCAACTGATCGCGCCCATCCTCGCGGGAGACTGCGACTACGTGCTCGGATCCAGATTCAAGGGCAGGATCGAGCCGTCAGCTATGACCTGGAGCCATCGCTACATCGGCAACCCTGTTCTCACGGCAGTTCTCAACTTGTTGTTCGACCTCAAGGTGAGCGATGCCCATAGCGGCTTGCGCGCCTTCACTCGCCCTGCGCTCTCGCACATGGCGCTCCGTTGCGAAGGCATGGAGTTCGCCTCCGAGATCGTCATCAAGGCAGCTCGGGTCGGTCTCCAGGTTGCCGAGGTGCCGATCGTGTATCACCCGAGGATCGGCGAGTCGAAGCTCCACTCCCTGCGCGACGGTTGGCGCCACCTGCGCTTCTTGCTGACTCTCTCGCCCGCGCTCATGGCCCTGCTTCCTGGCGTCCTGCTACTGGCGGCGAGCCTCTCAGCGCAGTGGGGATTGGCGTTCGCTGGTGGCGGAACTCAGACGTTGTGGGCCAAGATGGTTTGCGCGCTGATCACCATCGTCGGCGCCGGCTTGGTCACCGGGGGCCTTTTCGCCAGGACATACTCGGTCCGCTCGGGCTTCGAGCAACCGGGCCCGCTGTGGGACTGGTTGACTCGCGCCTTCAGCCTTGAGCGCGGACTTGTCACCGGGGCAGTCCTAACCCTTGTCGGCATCGTCCTCATAGTCATCCAGTTCGCCCTCGGCTGGCGATCGGCGATCACGAACTCAGCTTCGGCCAGCAATGCCGTGATGGCGCTCCTACTGGTCATTCTTGGCCTGCAAACCTGCGTCAGCTCGTTCGTGATGAACGTCTTCTCAGTCCTCCCGGGTGCATCTGCTCCACGGCAGTCGATGACCATCGGCGCAGTTCCTGCTGCCGGCTCTTCGGCTGAAGCCTGGAGCGCGGTCACCCTCACCGGAGAGGCGTCCTGAGCCGGCTCTCGACGCGGTTCCAGATCCGCTCGGCGAATCCTGTCGCGGCTCAAAGACGACTCTAGAGCCAGATATGCCACTGGTATCATCAGGGCGCGTTATGCCGAGGAGCGCCGTGGTGTTGTTGGTCACACCACAGGGTGGGCACATCCGCGAGGAGCGCCACGATTCTCGTCAGAACGAGATCCAGTGGCTCATCGACGACGCGCTGGCGCCGGTCCACGCGGTCAAGCCTCAGCTAAACGAACCAGGGTCACCCGAAGAAGCGACCAAGTGGAGTCTTGGCTCTCTTCGGCGACTGCGTGACCTTGTCCGGAGAAGCGATGTTGTCCACCTCGAGGACGACTCGTCATTCCCGGCAGCGTTCTCCACGCTTTGTGCATGGCTTTACCACCGCCCGACAGTCGTCGGTCCGAGCGCCAACCCCGCAAGCCGCCCCTCGCTGCGCCGCTGGCACCGCCGCGTCTTCACACGGTGTCTTGGCGGCTCGATCCTCCGCTTCGCCACGCGCGTGGTCGTACCTGACGAGGAGAGCCGCAACCGGGTCCTCGCCAAGGACGTCGAGCCCTCACGAATAGCGATGATCAACCCGGCGGCTGATGTGGAGGCTTTATACCAGGACCTCTATAGGCAGATCGCTCCACCCCAGCCGTCCCAGTCGCCCCGTCGTCAGCTGCCTGCCAAAAGACACCTACGCGGTTGGCTGTCGCTGGGCGTAATCGTCGTCCTCCTCGTCGCCGTCGCCCTGCTCTCGCCCGTCCGCGGGGCAGTGCGTGATCAGATGGCGCTCTCGTTCACCCGCCGTGCCCAGCCCTACAGCGAGGTGTTCCTTCCCGAGCCGCTCGCCCTTCCCGCCAAGGTCAAAGCCGGGGGCCGAATTGCGTTCAACTTCGGCATTGACAACAAAGGTGGCGTCACAGTCACCTACTACTACCTCGTCACGGAATCGAACAGCAAGAGCACTTTCGGCGTTCTCGGGGGTTACCTGCGCGTCGCTTCGGGAAGGACCGCCACGATCCCTCTCATCATTCGGGCGCACCCCGGCCCGGTGTTGACAGTGCGGGTATCTGTCACTCCGAGCAATCTCTCCGTGGCGTTCCACGTCCGGGTGGTAAGAACGTGACCCTCGCCGGCCCTCCTGCGTTCTTCCCGGTTCTGGAAGAAGAGGAGTCGAGACAAAGACCCCGAAGTGGGTTCTGGCTCCTTGCCCCGCTCGCCATCGGCGGACTCGTCCTGGTGGCTACCGGGTTCTACGTGCCGTGCCTGACGCCGGTCGCTGGCCTGGTCTGCATCCTCGGCGTCCCGGTCTACATCGTGCTCACGACGACCGAGTGGCGCGGCATCCCCTGGCGCGAGCGGGTCGTCTTGAGCCTCAGCGCCGGCATCGTCCTGGTGCTCGTCGTCGGCCTCGTCGCCAACACCGTCTTGCCGTTGGTGGGGGTGAGCCGACCTCTCGACCGAGTCCCGGTCGTCTGCATGACCGGCGTCGCCTGGTTGGTCTTGTGGCTGCGTCGACGGCACAAATGGAGCCCGATCTGGCCGGATTTGCGGGCGGCAACCATCGGAGCACTTGACGGCGCCCTCATCGCTCTCGCCCTTGTCACCGTCGTCATGTCGATCGCCGGAGCGAACCGGCTCAACAACAATGCCGGCTCGGGCGCAGCGGTGGCGACCCAGGTACTTGTCGTGCTGCTCCTCGCCGCCGCGCTGATGTGGCGGGACCGCCTCGGGGAAGCAACTGCAGCGGTTGTCGTGTACGCCAGCGGCTTAGCACTGCTGTTCCAGACATCACTGAGAGGGTGGTTCGTCACCGGCCACGACATTCAGCACGAGTACTACGTGTTCTCCCAAACGCTCCAGGCGGGCCACTGGAGCTTCGCCAATGTGCACGACCCCTACAACGCTTGCCTGAGCATCACGATCCTGCCGACAATGATCCTCCACTTCACCGGACTGGACGGACCGTACATCTACAAGGTGTGCTTCCAGCTGCTGTTCGCTTTCTCTGGGGTGATCGCTTACGCCATCGCCGCTCGCCTCATGAGCCGGGGGCTCGCCCTCGTCTCGGCCATCTTCTTCATCGCTTTTCCGACCTTTTTCACGGACATGCCGTTCCTGAACCGCCAAGAGATCGCTTTTCTTCTTTGCGGTTGCTGCTTCCTGCTATTTCTGATCGACGAGCTGCCCCTCCACCGTCGCAGGGCCTGGATGACCATGCTCGTGTTGGCAACGGTCGTCACCCACTACTCCACGAGCTACCTGCTCTTAGGCGTGCTCGCCATCGCCAAGTTCCTCGAGCTCGCCAATCGATGGATCTCCGACCGCCACCACGTCCGAGTGCCACGTTCACCGATCAGCCTGCTCATCCTCGTCCTCGCGTGTGCCCTGAGCCTCGCTTGGGGAAGCGGCTCGTCCCAGTCGAACCGCGACCTTGCGAACACGCTGGGTAGCGTCGTTTCCGCCCTGGACGGCTCGGCGGGGTCGTTGCGGTCCGACGCCGCCTCCTACAGCCTCCTCGGTGTCAAGAGTCCAAGTGCTGGCCAGCTTCTGCACGCCTACGTCAACTCCACGCTGCCAAAAGCGCCCGGGCCGAGGGCTGCCGCGGAAAAGGTGGCGACGACCTATCCGCCGAAGCTCGCAGCGGCGAGCGTGCTGCCAACGACCGCCCTCGGTCGAGCGCTCGACCGTGCCGGCATTGACGTCGCGACGTTGAACACCTTCGTGCGCTCCTGGTCCGCCCGGCTCTTCCAACTTCTCGTGATCGCCGGCCTCATCGTGGCGATCACGGCGCGGCGCCGTCGCGCCAAGCTGAGCATCGACTTCTACTTCGTTGCCATCGGCAGCGTAGTGATGGTGGGACTTCTGGTCGCTCTGCCCGTCATAAGCGTCGACTACGGCATTCTTCGTGCCTTCCAACAGGCCCTCTTCGTACTGGCGCCGTTCATGACGATCGGCTGCGTCTGGGTTGGCGGGATCGTCGGCCGGAAGCTGGCTGCGATCGGCACGGCTGTTCTGTCCCTCGTGATGCTCACCTCGCTCGTCGGGCTCATGCCCCAGGTGCTCGGCGGGTACCCGGCGCAGCTGACGCTCAACAACAGTGGTCAGTACTACGACTTGTACTACGTAAGCCCCCAAGAGGTGGCGGCGGCCAAATGGCTCGGTACGCACGCGCCCGTCGACGCCACAGTCTCCTCCGACTCGACTACGGCGACAATCCTCTCGAATTACCTCAGCCTGTACTACGCGAGCGACATCTACCCGACGCTTCTCCTGCACCGCGGCTCGTTCGTGTTCCTCGACTACGCCGAGGTCCGCCTCGGCCAGACGACGGTCGGCCAGTCCGGCACGGACGTGACCTACGACTACCCGATCGGGTTCCTCAACGCCAACCGCAACCTCATCTTCGCTGAGCCCGATGTCCGCGTCTACCACTAGCCCGCCCCGGGTGCGGGCATGGATCCGGACGCTGTGGTCCGACACGATCGTGCGGACAACGGGCTTCCTCACCCTTACCCAGGGCGCCGTCTCCGTCTTCGGCTTCGTGTTCTGGGTCCTCAGTGCACACCTGGCGGACGCCAACGCCGTCGGCAAGGCCACTGCGCTCGTATCCGCCAGTTCTCTGATCGCTTGCCTGAGCGTGTTTGGTCTCGGCGGAACCTTCATGCGGTTCCTCCCAACGTCAAAAGACTCCGACGCCATGCTCAACAGCGGGTTCATCGTCTGCTTCAGCGGCGCGTTATTGGTGTCGCTCGGCTACGTCGAACTGTTGCCGCTCGTTGCCCCGAAGCTGGAGTTCGTCCAGCGTTCACCGCTCTACACGGTCGAGTTTGTTGTCTTCACCGCGTTCAACGCCCTCAACATCCTGACCGACTCGGTCTTCCTCGCCTACCAAAAGGCGAAGTACATCTTCTGGTCTGACGGCGTCATCCAGGGCTCCATCAAGATCCTGGCACCATTCGCGCTGATCGCCGCGGGCGTGTACGCGGTGTACGGGGCATTCGGGATCTTCTCCTCGTTCGGCTCGGCCGTCCTCGTCGATGTCGTCGTGAGCCTGGCGCTCATTGTCGCCCGCCTCGGATACGGACCCCAGCTTCGCGTCCGCCTCAGCGCCCTGACCCGGACACTGCGCTACACGATCACGACCTACGCCGTAACGGTCCTCGACATCATCCCGACCCTGATTCTGCCAACCGTCGCGCTCGACGGGCTCGGAAGCCGCCAAGCCGGGTACTTCTACATCGCTTTCCAGGTCGCCAGCATCATGAGCGGGGTCGGCGTCTCGATCGCCGTTTCCGCTCTCAGCGAGGGGGCCCAAGGCCACGCCCGTCTCGACGAGGTAGTGCGCCGGTCCCGCTTCGTGCTTGCGGCCCTCGTATCGCCGATCTTCCTCATCGGCCTTGCCCTGGCCCCGTGGGTGCTCGTGATCTTCGGGTCCGCCTACCGCCAGCACGCCAGCGGCACCTTGTTCGTGCTCGTGCTCGCGGTCCCCGCTGTCACCTTGTGCCAGTGGAGCCGCGCCCTCCTGCAGATCACCAAACAGCTGCACTCGCTTCTTGTGAGCCAATTCCTCTATGCCGCAGTGGTCCTCGGCCTGAGCATCGCAGTCGTCCACAAAGGAACAACTTGGATCGCTGGTGCCTACCTCGTGGGCAACCTCGTGGCCGGGATCGTCGCCGGCGTGGCATTCCTGCTCAGAGGTCCGCAGTTCCGCGACGCTGCCCTCCCGACCACGGAGCCGACCGGTTGAGCTGCACGAGGGTGTGCTTTTTCCACAATGTCGCGGCCCCGTACCGTCTGCCTCTTTTCGACAGGCTGGCGCAGGACTATCGCGTTGTCGTGCTCTTCGGCCTGGAGCGGCCGGCAGACCGATTGTGGGCCACCTCGCTTGACGAGGTCAGCTTCGCCTACCGAGTGCTCCCGGCCTGGGTCGTTGGTCCTTTCGTGCTCAATCCCGGTCTGCCCGCCGAGCTCGCTCGTCGGCGTCCTGATGTCGTCATTCACGCTGACAGCGACGAGAGCCTCGTCAGTCTGCTGGTCATCTTTGCCCTGCGACGGCTCCTCGGATACCGGCTCGTGTTGTGGGTCGAGCAAGTGCCCCGCACCAAAGCTGCGCTGGACACGACTCGAGCCTCACGCCGCCGGCTTCAATGGCCGCTCACCCGCTTCGCGCTCTGGTCCATGAATGCAGTCCGCCGCCTCGCCTACCGCCGGGCGGACGCGCTCTTGTCGATGAGCGGCCCCGCCTCCGATCGCTTCATAGCAGGACTCGGCACGACCCGACCCGTCTTCACCGGGACTCAGGTCGTCCCGCGGAGCGTCCTACTGCCGCCGGTCCCCCGTGACGAAAGACGCAAGCATGACCGTCGCTTGCGGGTTCTGTTTCTCGGTTACCTCCGGGCGAACAAGAACGTCGATTCGCTCATCGGCGCTTTTGCCAAGGCGGCCACAGGCCGCGAGGAGCTCGTGATCGCGGGCGCCGGGCCCGAGCTCGAGCACCTGCGGGCTCTCGCCGCGGGTCGCGTCGACGTGACCTTCGCCGGACACGTAGACGGCGCCGAGAAGGTTGGTCTCCTGTGCGACGCCGACTTGCTCGTCGTGCCCAGCTTCATAGAGCCGTGGGGACTGGTCGTAAACGAGGCGCTGTTTTACGCCCTGCCGGTACTGGCCAGTCTCACAGTGGCCTCCTCTGTCTTGATCGAAGACGGCGTTGACGGGCTGTTGTTCGATCCTGAGCAGGACGGCGCCCTCGAGGTTCAGCTGCGTCGCTATTTCAACGACCCCGAGCTGCGATCGCGTCTGGCCTCAGGAGCCGCCGCCGTGGATCTCGGACCGATTGTGGATGTGGACCACGGCGTCGCCCACATCGAAAAGGCGGTTGCGCAACTCGCCAAGGGGTCGAACGCAGCATGAAGGTGGCCTTTGTCACTGTCTATCCACCGCGGCGTGACGGTGTCGGCGACCACGCCGCCAAGCTTGTCGGGGCCCTGCGGCGGGCTGGGGGCGCTGATCTCGAGATCAGCGTGTTTAGCCTGGCGCGCGACGGCGCCGGTCAGACCGATCAACGGGCAATCCTCTCTATGGACCCCCGCTCGTGGTGGCGGCTTAGAGACGAGCTGCGAAAGGGCGGATATGACATTGTCCATCTGCAGTTCGACATCGCAACATACCTCCTGCTCATAGGTCCGCTCTTTGTCATCCTTGCCTCCCTTCGCACGACCGCAGGACCGAGAGTCGTCGCGACCTACCACGACGCTTACGCCGACCGAAGCCTCTACGGCTGGCTGGGAGTGGTCTTCTACAAACTCTTCAGCCGCGTCTTCGACCGGATCTACGTGCACAGCCGGTTGGCGGAAACCTGTCTCGTAGAGCAATACGGCGTTCCTGCCGACAAGGTCCGCCGTATCGACCTCGGCACGTTCGAGTTCGCCAATCACGAGCGCCACGATGACGAGCTTCGCCGCCGGTGGGGCCTGAGCGAGGCGCCCGTGGTGCTCAATTTCGGGTTCATCTACCGCACCAAGGGCATCGAGGTCCTCATTGACGCCGTCTCAGAGCTGGCTTCGACCGGCGAGGCTCTCCCGCAGGTCGTGATCGCTGGTGAACCCGCGGTGCGCCGTGGGATCTTCCGGGTCTTTCAGATGCGCAATCAGCGGTACCTCGATGGCCTCAGAGCCCAGGTCCACAATGCTGGACTGGACGCGCAGGTGAGCTTTGTCGGTCACGTTCCCGACGAAGACGTCTTCGCCCTGTTCACCCTCGCGGACGTCGTCGTTTTGCCCTACTTAGTCGTCGATCAGAGCAGCGTGCTCAACATGGCAATCGCGGCACAGACGCCGGTGATCGCCAGCGATATTGGAGGCCTCGGCGAGACCCTCGCCGAAGTAGGGATTCTCGTGCCCCCAGGCTCGAGCGGCGATCTGGCCCGTGGGTTGCGGAGTGTCCTATCTTCTTCGGAGCTTCGCGGCCGTCTACGCGCCGACTACGCCCGGATTGCACGGCGTCTCAGCACCGACACCGTGGCCGCGGTCACACTCGACGACTACCGGGGGCTGTGCCGGCAGGCCCTCCGCGTCGTGCAGGTAAGCGCCTATTACCCGCCCCATCTCGGCGGCCAGGAGACCGTGGTCGAGCAGTTGTCCCAACACCTCGCCGGAGCCGGCGTCGACGTGCAGGTGATCACGTCCCGGCTACCCGTGACCCGGAATACGGCTGACGCCGTCCGGGTCCGGCGACTATGGGCCTGCGAGCTGGCCCACACCGCCTTGATGCCCGGTTTGCCGCTCGCCCTTGGCCTGCGTATGCGCGGCGCTGTCGTGCATGTGCACACCGGCCAGGCATTCGTCCCCGAGATTGTCGGTCTCGTATGCGGCCTGCTGCACCGCCCGTATGTCGTCCACGTCCACCTGCAGGTCCGCCCCTCCGGGCGACTGGGGAGTCTCCTGCCGGCCTACCAGCGCCTCATCTTCGGTGCCGTGCTCCGCCATGCCGCCGTCGTCGTCTGCCTCGGCGAGACGATGCGCCGTTATGTGGTCGACGCTCACCATGTGGCGAGCGAACGCGCTGTCGTCATCCCCAACGGAGTCGACGAGGATTGGTTCGCGGCCGAGCGGCGCACTCCGCAACCCGGCCGCCTGCTCTTCGTCGGTCGGCTCGCCGCCCAGAAGAATCTTGACGTCGTCGTCCGGGCCATGGCCAAGCTGCCCGAGAACCGGCTCATCGTCATAGGCGAGGGCGAGGCGCGAACCAAGCTCGAGGCGCTCGTTTCCTCGCTCGGCTTGGCCAACGTCGAGTTCCTGGGGCGCCGCTCGTCTGACGAGGTCCGAGCCGCCATGTTGCAGTCCTCGCTTCTTGTGCTGCCCTCCACCCACGAGGGCCTGCCGCTCGTGCTGCTGGAAGCCGCCGCCTGCGGGCTTCCTGTGGTGGCGTCGAACATTCCCGAGCTCCGCGAGACCGGCCTTGTCAGCCGACTGGTTGCGGCCGACGACCCGGGAGCCTGGGCCAGCACGCTTCGGGACCTACTCTGTGATGACTCTGCTATGCACCAGCTGTCCGCCGACGGTGTCCGCTGTGCCGCAGAGCATCGCTGGGACCGCGTCATCAGTCGCTGGCTGGACCTCTACGACCGAGTCGCGGGGGCCCCTCGATGAGACACAGCGCGAAGAAGGCACCTGCTGAGGCGGCTGCGCACGCGACGCCAAAGGTATTCTCGTGTGGCCAGTTGGCGAAATGAGTGAGCTTCATCTGCATCGTGAACGGGTGCGCGATGGAGTTAGCCGCCAGGTACACCCACGCCGCAAAGGCGTACAGCCGCACGGCGCGCAGCACGGCAATAAGGGCGGCGACGAGCCGACCGGCCCAACTGTCGGCCCAGGCGGTGGCAACCCGCATAGTGCTGGGTACTCTACACAGGGCCCGGATTCGACATCCCTCGCGAGAGATCGCCTTGCAGCGCGCAGTTGACTCCACCCGGCCTCCCGATGGTGCACCCATGAGGGTGCTTCTCGTCTCGCACGCGCTGCCCCCTCATCTCGGAGGGATCGAGATCGTCGTGGAGGAGGAGGCGGAAGCACTTTCTCGTCTCGGGCTTGAGATCACCGTTGTGACGAGCTCGTGGTGTCAGCCGGGTGAGGTTCCGACGCGTTGGACAAAAAGGACCGTCCCGGCCCTCAACTTGTTGGAGAAACGGTTCGGCGTGCCCTTCCCACTCTTTGGCCCGTCCCTGCTGACCACCATGTTTCGGGCCGTACGCCGCGCTGATGTCGTGCACATCCACGACGTTTTTTACCTTTCATCGTTCGCCGCCGGCGTCACAGCCTTGTTCCTAGGCAAACCGGTTGTCCTCACCCAACATGTCGACCTGGTACCGCATCCCTCGCGTCTGGTCGAGGGGGTGCAACGGACGGTGTTCTTGAGCTACGGGCGCCTCCTTTTCTCCAGGAGCTCGCGCGTCCTGGTCCTCAACGACCGTGTCCGGGATTTCGTCGCCGCCAGAGGTGCTACCCCGGAGAAGATTGAGTTCCTGCCCAACGGTGTCGATGTCGAGGCGTTCCGGCCGGCAACTGGGGGCGAGGGGGCGAGGCTCCGCGTCGGGCTCGGACTGCCACAGAACCGGATACTCGTCCTCTTTGTCGGAAGGCCAGTCGCGAAGAAAGGCTTTGACATCTTGGCCGAGTGCGCCAGCCCCGACTACGACCTCGTGTTCGTGGGGGGAGAAAGCCGTCCGGTAGAGATCGGACGCGCAGGCGGCAGGATCTACTACCTGGGCACCGTCCCGAGAGTGAAGATGCAAGAGATCTACAGAGCTGTAGACGTCTTCTGTCTCCCGTCTCAAGGGGAGGGCTTCCCGCTGACCGTCCAGGAAGCCATGGCCTCGGGGCTGCCCGTCGTGACGACCGACGACGAGGCATACCGCCCCTACGAGGTACCCTCGGATGCAATTTGCTTCGTCTCTCCCAACCAGACTGAATTGGGCCGCGAACTTCGCCAGCTGTCCGATGATGCCGCTTTGCGTGCAGAACTGGGTTGCCGGGCTCGCGAGTACGCCTGCTCGCAGTTTTCGTGGGACGTGCACGCGACGCGTCTGGAGCGGTTGTACCAACAGGTGCGTGCTGCACGAGCCGCGAACCAGGCGCAGCGGACAGGCCGAATCCTGCGAAAGTGGAATTAAGCTTTCCCGGTGGCCCGCGAGCGCCGACAGTGACCAATAGGCAATCGCCTGGGCAGCGAGTACTGACGGCGATCCTCCAGACACTGTGCTTCTACCTGTTCACCGGCTGGGTGTACGTTGCCATAATTGCCGTTTTCCGACCCGATTCGCTGGCAGTGCCCCTCTGGCACGACGTTTCCTGGCTGCGGCGTGACACCTTCGGTGCGATCGCCTTCGCCGGGTCCTTTGTCTGTTACGTCCTCCTGCAATACCGGAGCTTGCGCCGAGGTAACGGCACGAGGGAGACCCGCCAGCGCCCAAGCCCCTAGGACACTGCCGATTGGCGGCTCCAATGATCAGTCATGGTAGGAACCGACGCCAAGAAGCTTTCCTTGCCAAGTGGGTATACCGCTGTCGCGGTCCGACCTAGGTTCTCCCGAGCCTTGTCAGCTCCGCTTTGACGTCGTGGTCGCCGACGGAGGCACGCAAGCGACGGTGATCGGTTGCGCACCGACGATCAAGGTGCCCCCGGCCTTGTTGGTGGCCACCGTGATGGGCCTTATCGTGCCAGCCCCCTGGTTGGTGACCCATGCGGTCTTGCCGTCGGGAGTTATCGTGATACTGAAGGGCCTGGTAAACCCACCGATCGTCTTCGTTGCCCTCGTCGCGAGCGTGATAACCGTGACGGTGCCGGAGGTGATGTTGGCCACGTAGGCAGTCTTGCCGTTAGGGGTGATGGCGATGCCGTAAGGTTGCACCCCAACGGAGATGGCCGGCCCCGCCAGGTTGGTTGTCAAGGTGATCGGTGTGACACCCGCACTTTGGTTGGTTATGTAAGCAGTCTGGCCGTTTGGTGTTATGGCTATGGCCCACGGCCCGGACAGGTCGATCCAGGAGAAGGTCGCGGCGACAGTGTTGGTGGCCACAGTTATGGCAGTGACATCATCGGAATTGTGATTGGTCACATAGGCGGTCTTGCCATTTGGGGTGATGGCGATACCCCAAGGCCCACGCCCCACAGGTATGGTCGCCACGACCCTGTCCGTGGCCAGGCTGATCGCGGAGACGGTATCGGAATTGTGATTGGTGACATAGGCGGTCTTGCCATTCGGCGTGATGGCGATTTCCTTCGGCTGAGCGCCCACGTGGATGGTCGCCACAACAGCACCGGTGGCGAGGCGGAAGGTAGTTACAGTGCCCGACCGTGAGTTAGCCACGTAAGCGGTTTTGCCATTCGGGCTGATGGCTATGCCCCAGGGTCTCGCTCCTACCGCGATGGCCGGTGTGTTCGTGTTGGCGACCGAGACGGGCGAGACAGTGTTAAAGCCATTATTTGTTACGTAGATTGAGGGACGCTGCGTAGCGTTGGACTGTGGTGAGCTTGAACAGCTGGCGAGCAATACGCCCAGCACCACAATCCCAATCGCTCCAAATTTGCGCATTCATAAATTATAAGCGTTGATCGAAAATAGACCAAATGGATCTTGAGGGGTTCTCGGTTTTCGTCAGGGGGAAGCAGTACGAAGTGTTTAGCAGGAGGTCGATAGCGATGTCGACGCTATTGCCTGCTCAAATGAGCTGAGGGCCGGACGAGCCGGGCCCGCCACCTCGTAACTGGGATCCGCAGCGGTGTAAAGGCCGAAGTCACCGTCGCCGTCACCATTCGGGTTCCAGTCAATCCAGCTGTAGGCGAAGATCGGCCCTGCCCACGGCCAGCTCCGGGCAATGGCAAAGGCTTGTGTGTAGCCGCAGGCCTGCTGACTCAACGTCACGTCATTGCTGTTGCCAGCAACGGGAGCGCCGAATTCGGTGAACCAGATCTTCTTGTTGCCGTCGCCCTCCGCCTTCATCAGGGCGTAAACCTCGGGCAGGTAAGTCAGCCACGTAGGCGACGGAAGTGAGCCCGCAACGTTGTCCGCGGGAAGATAGGGATAGCTGTAGGGATGGAGGCCGACGGAATCGAAGTACCCACCTGCGCCGTCTTGGTAAAGGTCTGTGAGGTATGTGAGCGGCGAGTAGGCGCCGTCAGAGTCACTGACAGGAGCGAGCCCACCAACCATCACGTTGTCCTGCGGGTTGGCGTCCTTTATGACAGGGTAAACGGTTTGCAGCATCTGGGCGTAGATGGCAGGAGAAAGTCCTCCCGGCATGTTGGGCTCGTTCCACAGCTCGAAGGTCGTCACTCCCATGGCGCTGTAGTGCGCTACGGCCGTTTCAACGAATGTGTCCCAGATTCCCATGTTCAGGCTGCCGTTGGAGTTGTAGGCATACGAGGCGGGCCAGCCAAGGAGGCCGTCGATGTGAAGCCCGGCGGCAAGCGCTGCCTTGACCTCTGTATCGCTGTACCAGGTGAAGTTCCCCAGCGTCCACTCGTTGCCCGGCTGCGGTAGGCAAATACGTATCCAGGTAGCTCCAGATGCTACGACCGAGTTCATCATGGCACTCTGCGCGCTCGGTGTGAGAGAGGCGAAGTTCAGCTCGATGCTCGAGTTGAGGTTGACGCCCCCGGCGATCACGGGAGTCGTCGTGGCTGACGGATCGACTGGCGCAGCTGGTTGGGTGGTAGTCGTCGTGGTGGGCGGGTCCGTCGTCGTCGTCGGCGGGTCCGTCGTCGTCGTGGTGGTCGGCACGGTCGTCGTGGTGGGCGGCACGGTCGTCGTGGTGGGCGGGTCCGTCGTCGTCGTGGTGGTCGGCACGGTCGTCGTGGTGGGCGGGTCCGTCGTCGTGGTGGCGGGCGGCACGGTCGTCGTGGTGGGCGGGTCCGTCGTCGTCGTGGTGGGCCGCACGGTCGTCGTGGTGGGCGGCACGGTCGTCTTTCTGATCGGCGGCACGGTCGTTGTGGTCGATCGACCTTTCGGCCTAGGTGGTCGGTACGCGATCATGGGCGAGGCGTGGACTGCCAGCGTGTTGAGCCTTCCCACCCCCGTGAGCGCCTGTTCGCCGATCGACGGTCTCGATGCGGTGGAAGTCGTAGAGCTCCAGTATCCGCAGAAGCGTCCGTGATCAATGCAGCTCGCCGCTCCAGAGGTGCCCCCGGCCACGAGGGAGTTGCCGAGCGCAATCAGAGCTACCAGAAGGACAGCCCCGCCGGCGAAGGCGCGGCGCCGGCGTACGGGGGACGAATAGAAAAATTCCCTGCGCCCGAGGGAACTGGGCGCTTCCGGGGGCCTCCCCGGCTCGCCCGCCCATCTGGGCTCGACCGCGTTGAAGTCTGTGATCCGAATCACGTTCCCTCGCCACTTAGCGTACATCGACAACCGTGGAGCGTGACTTTAGAGAACCTTATGTGACAGTTTTTTGCGGCGTACCTGGACTACGGGGGGCACCGCTCGGCCGAGGCGCGCCGCGGCTTGCGCCAACAAATCGACTTAGTTATGAGAGCGTCCGGCGCGTGTCCAGGGCGTGGCGACGCTGCGCCGGGCGCCGAAGCAACCGGCAGGTCTCCAACTCGCCGGAGCGCTCGTCTGATCGCTGGCGATGAGCGCCCCGGAGCCATTTTCCAATGGCGCCGAAGAAGAAGGCCAAGCGAGAACGCCCGGCAAAGGCACAGGCACGACTCGGATCGGCGTCGCCAAATGCTCCGAGGCGATACCGAAGCAGTCCGCTGCCCTGTCATCAGGCAACCCCCCGGGAACTCCGCGTCAGGCGGCTGGTGCTATCGGTTCCTTCCTGAGCTGACCAGGCGAGTGAGCTCAGTCGCGGGCCGAGGTGCCGAGCAACTCCGTCAGACTCCGCCGGATCGAGTCAATCGACTCGAATGTGCTCTTCCTCAGCATCTGCTCAGGGAACTCGACGCCGAAGGCGTCTTCGAGTGCGAGCATCACGCTCACGCTTGCGTGAGACGTCATGCCAAGTCGAAAAAGATCATCGTCGTCGTTCAAATCAGCCACGTCGACAACTAGGCGCGCGTACTTTTCGAGCACGCGCCGTATCTCCTCGGTGATAGCGGACCCTTCTCTCTTGCGTTGCTTCGCGTTCGGCCGAGCCTCGTCCGACAGCGCCGGCCCCATCCCGGCCAAGCCGAACCAGTCGATCTCGTCGGCCTGCTTGAGTCCGATGATATCTACCACCCGACGAGCGCGAGAACGCGATTAGGGGGCCTGTCATCGACCGCACAACGACGCGGGGTTCTCCTGCCCAGAATGCGGGACGACCGTAGAGTGTTGCTGGTGCAGCGGTCCTCGGACATGGGCAGCAGCGTTGCAGCGCGCCCGGCAGCGACGCGGTCGACAAGAACCGCTTTCGGGGTCACGGTTGCAACCCTGCTCGTCCTGCTCGCGGGCATCGGCGCCTCGGCCGAGCACGGAGCGGGGGCCGCCCAGCTGCGGCGAGGGCCTGCGTCGATCGTGCTGAGTGTGCTGATCACCCTCGCCGGCCTGGCGGGGGTCGCCTCACTCGCTTTGCTGTTCTGGGGACTTGTTACGAGAAACCGGAGAAGGCTCAATACCTCGGCGCAGCGACGCCATTCTCCCATCCTCATCGCCGGGGCGCTGCTGGCGATCTTTGCCTGCATAGCGGGGCTGCTCGCGCTCGCAGCTCGCCAACGTCACTCCCAGGCCCTTACGGCTTTGGGTGGTACCCCGCTGCCTCACTCCGGCCCGACGCCGAGACCTTTACCGTTCAACGCGACGGCCTCCTTCACGACTTCCGGCATCATCGTGGGCGTCGTCGTGCTGTTCGTCGTGGTGAGGATGGTCCGCTCGATCGGCTGGCGCCGAGCCCTGCGCAAACTGGCCCCGCGTGCTGCCGACGGCCATGACGAGGCCGACCTGACGCGCAGGACCGGCCCGGACCTCGAGACCTTCGGGGCGCTGCTTTCCTCGCTTGACGTGGCCGACCCCAGCTCCGAACCGGACGCTCGTCGCGCCGTCATCGCGTGTTACCTCCAGTTGCTCGAGGTCGCGGCAAGGCATGGCCCCCGCCGTCGGAGCACAGAGACGCCAACCGAGTATCTCCTCCGCGTGTTCGCCGTCTCGCAGGCATCCGTGGGGCCCGCCACTTCGCTAACCGCGCTCTTCGAGCGGGCCCGCTACAGCCGCCAGCCAATCGACGAGCGCATGCGGTCTGACGCCATCGCCGCGTTACGCGCCCTTAAAGAAAGCCTCCTCCTAGGAGTCCCCGCTTGACGCGGGCTCTGTGGGCCACTTTCCTCACCGTGGCGGCCCTGGTCGGGATAGCCCTTGCCATCGCGCTCGGAGTCGGCGCGCCCGATCCCGCCGTGATCGAACGCGCCGCCGCAGGGGCCTTCGGACTGCTCGGCCTCGGCATCGGGTCGATTGCTCTTTCGACAGCGGTAGAGGCTGGTCGGACTGGGCGCGCGCGGCGAGGCCAGGCCTTTGAGGAGCCGACCGGAGCAGGTGCAGCCGGCTATGTCGCTTTGGAACGCGCTCTTCGGTTCGGTGCCTCGACCGCCGGCGACTTTCACGCCCAGATTCGCCCGAGGCTCGTAGCGCTCACGAAAGCGCGACTTGCCCGCTCGGGGGTCGCGCTCAGTGACAAGGATCGAGTCATGGAGCTGCTCGGCGCCGACGCTTATGCCCTAGTTGAGCCCGACGCGGCTCCGCCCGCCGACCGCTTTGGTCCCGGGGTAGCTATCGATCGGGTGCGTCGTCTCGTCGACACGCTCGAGGCACTGGGAGAATGATGACGACTCGGCCGGAAGGTCTGCCTTCTCCGCTCTCAACCGCGGACGTCGCCCGCATGGCCCGGGATGTGGTCACCGAAGTCGAGCGTGCTGTCGTCGGAAAGCGCGAGGCCATCGTGCTGGTGCTCATCGGCGTGCTCGCTGGAGGCCATGTCCTGCTCGAGGACGTGCCTGGCCTCGCGAAGACCCTCATGGTGCGCTCGCTGGCCCGCGTGCTCGGCCTCGAGACTTCGCGGATCCAGTTCACCCCCGACCTCATGCCTGCCGATGTCACCGGCTCGGGTGTCTTCGACCAGGCCCGCGGCGAGCTCGTCTTCCGCCCCGGACCAGTGTTCGCAAACCTGGTTCTCGGCGATGAGATCAACCGCGCACCTCCGAAGACCCAGGCTTCGCTGCTCGAGGCGATGCAGGAACATCAGGTGACCGTCGACGGAGTCTCTCACCTGCTTCCGTCGCCCTTCGCGGTGGTGGCCACTCAGAACCCGATCGAGTACGAGGGCACGTACCCTCTGCCCGAGGCCCAGCTCGACCGCTTCCTTCTCCGTGTGCCCATCGGCTATCCGGACCGCGACGCCGAATGGGACGTGATTCGTCGTCGCGCGAGTCGGGGACGCGAGGAGGTGGACCTAGCCCAGGTCAGCGATGCGCGGACCGTGCTTGCCATGCGAGAGGCAATAGAACGTGTCGAGATAAGCGAGCCGGTGGGCCGTTACCTTGTCGACGTGGTCCGGGCCACTCGCTCGCTCGCCGGCGTGGAAATCGGGGCGAGCCCCCGTGGCGCCCTGGCCCTTCTCCTTTCCACCAGGGCTCGGGCAGCTCTCGCCGGGCGCGACTTCGTCCTGCCGGACGACGTCAAGGCACTTGCGGTGGCCTGTCTCGCCCACCGCCTGACCCTCCTGCCCGACCTGTGGCTCAGGGGGAGCCGGCCGGAGGAGCTCGTTGTGCAATGCCTCGGCTCTGTGCCCGTGCCGGTCGCCGAGGACAAATGAGCAACAGTGTCAGGCTCGATCCGGTTGCCACCCCGAAGGTCATCGCCTACGCGGCGCTGGCCGGCGCAGGGCTGCTCGCCGCGGTCGTGCTGGGCGAGGTGGCGGTCGTCGCTCTTGCAGTGCCGTTCGCGTTTGCGCTCGTCACAGGGCTCCTGGTCCCTGTCCCACCCCTGCCCGAGGTTGGTCTGGAGGTCGACGTCTCACAACTTGTCGAAGGAGGCCGAGCGACGGTCGCTCTCGAGGTGTCGGCACCTGAGCGTGTGCGGCGATGTGATGTCGTGCTCGCCATCCCCTCCGGTCTCAGGCCCGAAGGGCCTACGGCATGGTCGCTCCAGCTCGACGCCGGCTCTCCGCTGCATCTCGAAGTTCCCGTCACGGCCGATCGCTACGGCAGGTTCGTCATCGGGCCGCTCAGCGTGTTCGTTCCAGGGCTGTTCGGCCTCCTCGCCAGATCTGGGGTCGTCGGCGGCGAGGTAAGCCTCCAGGTGCGGCCGAAAGCGGAAGCCTTGCGAACCCTTGTGCGGGCGTTCGACGTCCGACCGACCGCGGGCGACCGGCTCGCACGCCAGCGCGGCGACGGCATCGAGTTCGCCGAGGTAAGACAGTATTCGCCGGGCACGCCGGGGAGGATCAACTGGCGCGTCACCGCACGGCGGGGAGAGCTCTACGTCAACTTGCGCCATCCCGAGCGCAGCACCGATCTAATCCTGCTCGTCGATACCTTCGAAGCCGCCGTGCTTCCCCGCCAGGTCCGCGCGGCGGCTGGCCTGGCGGCCGCCTATCTCGCCCGCCATGACCGCGTGGGCCTCGTCGCCTTCGGCGGCGTGCTTCATTGGGTCGAACCGGGGATGGGGCAGGCCCAGCTCGAGCGGATCGTCGCCGCCCTCACGGCCACGCAGTGGCACCACTCCTATGCCTGGAAGAGTGCCGAGAGCATCCCCGCCCGCACCTTGCCGGCGACAGGGATGGTCGTCGCGATCAGCGCCCTCGAGGACGCCCGTATGTTGCGGGCCCTTGCGACAATACGCGCCA
Organism: uncultured Acidimicrobiaceae bacterium; assembly: GCA_963779425.1. Classification (GTDB taxonomy): domain Bacteria; phylum Actinomycetota; class Acidimicrobiia; order Acidimicrobiales; family Bog-793; genus Fen-455. Next base: position 100,192 of record CAVZYD010000007.1, on the reverse strand, counting down.
GGGGCGTCGACCTCGCCGTCATCGAGACGATCGGCCCTCCCCCGACAAGGCCCGTCTCCGCCGCCGGCGAGATCGCGGCGCGGATCATCGAGCTCGAACGAATCGAGATGCGCGACAACTTCGCCCGCCGTGGCGTCCCCGTCGTCGCCTGGCGCGACGGCGAGTCCCTCGAGGCGCCCCTCGGGGCGCTCGCCACTTGGCGGCGCCGGGCGCGAAGGCGCGTGGTGAGGTGATCCGATCGGTGCGAAGCCGGCGCCGTCTCGTCGCCGGCCTTTGTCTACTCGGGGTGGCAGCCATCTCCAGTTGGGCCGTCGCGCGCACGGCAGCCCCTTCGGCGGCCTTGGCCGGCCTCGCCGCCGTGGCCGGCGTCGTCACGTTCGGCTTCGCCCTCAGCCCGGCTCTAGCAGGAAGGAGGAGCCGCACCATGGCGGCGGGACTCCTTCTCGTCGGCGCCGCAGTGGTGGCAGGGGGGTCGGGGCAACCCACACACGGTCGCGTGGTGTTCTTCGTCGTCTCGGGGGTGGTCCTGTTCTGTGCCGCAGAGTTCGCCGACCGGGCACTCTCCATGCCGCGCCAAGCAGAACAGCGCCCTGGAGCCGACCACTTCGAGCGCGACGTGGGTGATCGCTGTGGCCGTTGGCTCCGCTGCCGCTTCCTACGCCGTCATATCGGCCCGCGGGGTTTTCGAGGGCGGCGGCCCGGCCGCGCTCGCCGTCGGGACGGCAGCGGCCGTGCTCGTGGCGGGCCTTGCGGCGCTGTTGTTGCGCACGAGCTCACGCGACGGTGCCTGAGGCAGCGGTCGCTAGCGAGCAAGAGCCTCGAGCACCTTGGCGGCGTGGCCGTCGGCGCGCACGTTGTACCAGGCGCGCTCGATTCTGCCCGTCCGTGCCGACAAGAAAGGTCGACCGGATTACACCCTACGGTCTTGCGCCCGTACAGCGTCTTAGGGCCAAAAGCGCTGATAAAGCGCTCATGACCTCGTGTGCAGGATCGCTCAAAAGAGCGATCCTGAGCCCGTACTTGGCCCGGAACTTCTGGTGCTTGGTACCACCGTCGGGCGAGATGCCGAGCACTTCGACACCCAAGGCGGCGTACTCGTCGACAAGATCACTGAACTGACAGGCCTCTTTGGTGCACCCGGGCGTGTCGTCGGCCGGATAGAAATAAACCACGACGCGCTGTCCTGCGTAGTCCCTGAGCGAGACGGTCGCGCCGTCTTGATCGGGCAGGGAGAAAGGGGGTGCGATGTCACCTGCGGCGAGGGTTGTCATGTTGAACATGATCGCGCTACGGGCAATGAACGTGAGGTGCTGTCATCGCCGGTAGCCTTGAGGGCGACAGCGAGGAAGTAGCATGACAACTGATACGGAGATCGGCACCACATTCGCCGATCTCGGCGTAGCGCCCGAATTGGTCGAGGCGTTGGAAAGCCAAGGCATTCGGCGCCCATTTCCTGTGCAGGCACTCACGATAGAAGACGCCCTCTCGGGACGCGACGTCTGCGGCAAGGCCAAGACAGGCTCTGGTAAGACTCTCGCCTTCGGTCTGCCAATGCTCATGCGCACGCCCCGCGCCGGTGCCGGCGCGCCCCGCTTCTTTGGTCCTCGTCCCGACACGTGAGCTCGCAGTCCAAGTCGCCGAGGTGCTCGAAACGCTCGCAAGGGCAGTCGACCGACGCGTCCTCGCCGTCTACGGTGGCACCGACCTCGACCGCCAGGCGCGCCAGCTCGCTTCCGGCACCGACATCGTCGTCGCCACGCCGGGGCGGCTCATAGACCTCGCAGACCGAAAGGCCGTCCGCTTGAACAAGGTCTCGACCCTCGTCGTCGACGAGGCGGACCGTATGGCCGACATGGGCTTTTTGCCCCAGGTCGAGTGGCTGCTGCGTCGAATGCCCGTCGCGCGCCAGACCTTGCTGTTCTCCGCCACGCTGGACTCTGCCGTTGACCAGGTCGTTCGGCGCCATCTGCAAGACCCAGTCCTGCACGAGGTACAGGCCAAACAGGTCACCGTCGACGAGATGGAGCACCGATTTTTGAAGGTGCACCAGCTCGATAAGGCCAAGGTCTGCGCGGCCATCGTCGCCGGAGCCAGCAAAGCGCTCTGCTTTTGCCGCACGAAACGAGGCGCTGACCGTCTCGTCGCCGACCTTCGACGTGAAGGAGTGCGGGCGGCGGCAATCCACGGCGACCTCCGCCAGGCCGCCCGTGAGAAGGCGCTCGAGGACTTCGCCTCGGGAAAGCTTCCCGCGCTCGTCGCCACCGATGTCGCCGCCCGCGGTCTCGACATCGACGGGGTCGACGTCGTGGTCCACTACGACCCTCCGGAGGACCACAAGGCCTACCTGCACCGATCTGGGCGAACGGCTCGAGCTGGCGAGGGCGGCGTGGCGGTGACGCTGGTCCTATGGGACCAGGAGCTCGCCATCGAGCGGCTGCAGCGACGCATCGGGTTGCAGCTACCCATCGTGGAGGTGTTCTCGAACGACCGGCGCCTGCCGAGGCTCGCCGACTGGTCGCCCGAACCGCTCGAGCCGTGAGCGGGGAACGCCTTTACTTCCGCCAATTGCTTGCCGGCAGCGACTTCGCGGGCGACGATCCCGTGGCTCGCCAGATGGTCAATCTCGTGTACCTGATCGGGGACCGGGAAAGTGGCGAGGCCGTCGCGGTGGACCCCGCCTATGCCCCGGGGAAGTAGTCGCTCTCCTCGAGGCCGATGACATGCGCCTCACCGGTGTGCTCGCCACCCACTATCACGCCGATCACGTCGGCGGCGACCTGTTCGGCCATGCCATCGTGGGCATCGCCGAGCTGCTGGAGCTGACCCAAGTCCCTATCCACGCCAACGTGCGAGAGATCGAGTGGATCGAGGCGACGACCGGGGTCGGGCGCGATCATCTCGTGGCCCACGCGAGCGACGATGTCGTCCAAGTCGGCGAGATCGGGATCCGTCTCCTGCACACGCCTGGGCACACCCCCGGCAGCCAGTGCTTTCTCGTCGACGGGCGCCTCGTGTCTGGAGACACGCTCTTCCTGCGGGGCTGCGGGCGGACCGACCTGCCGGGAAGCGACTCGGCCGCCATGTACGACAGCCTTGCTCAACCGGCTCGCGAAGCTTCCGGACGAGACCGTCGTCTACCCCGGACACCTCTACTCGCCGGAGGGTTCCGCCTCGCTTGGCGACACCAAACGCAAGAACCCTGTGCTCGCGCCTCGCAGCGCCGAGAAGTGGCTCGCAGCCTTCGGCGGCTAGTCCCCCGGCCAGGCTCGGTGCCGGCGCCTGCTGAACGAGCTCTCAGCAAACGGGCTTTGGTCTCTCCAGCGGCTCAGGCGACCTCGCCGGGCACACCACCGTCGGCGACGACGGGAAACGAAGCCGACTTCCACGCCTGCATGCCGCCGGCCAGGTTGACCGCGGTCAGCCCATACTGGACCAGGGCCAGTGCAGCCCGACCGGAACGGCCTCCGGAACGGCAGACCATGATGAGTTTGCGGTCGCTCGGCAGCTCGCTCAGCACGTGAGCCGAGCTCACCGAGGGGGATGTGGACCGCCTGTGGCGCCCGGCCCACCAGCCACTCCTCGGGCTCTCGCACGTCGATCAAAACGGCACCCTCTTCGAGCAAACGAGCGGCGGCGTCGGGCACTACCTGTTCAACCGTCAGGGCCTGTTCCATGGAGCTGGAACTTTAGCCCCGCCTCGGCGCCAACCGTCCGGCTTGATCGAGTATTTCTAGTTAGTCAGTAGTACATTGCTTCAATGATCAGAGCCAGCGTGACCGGGCAAGTCGCCGCCTTGACGGTCGTGAGTTTCGACGCCCTTGGCCTCGGCGACCGCAGCTATCTCCTCAGCGACGGCGAGGTCGGCGTCGTGGTCGACGCGCAGCGGGACCCGACCCCGTACCTGCAGGAGGCGGAAAGGCTCGGCATTGCCATCACGGCCGTTTTCGAGACCCACATCCACAACGACTACGTGAGCGGTGGCCTAGCACTTTCGCGGGCGACCGGCGCCACCTATGCCATTCCAGCCGGTGAGCCGGTGTCGTTTTCTGACAAGGCGAGTGCTCTCGAGGACGGCGACGCCTTGTTTGCGGGGAATCTGCAGATCACCGCCATCGCGACGGTCGGCCACACCGACCACCACCTCGCCTATCTGGTCGAGCTCGCCGACGGCGCCAAAGCTGAGCGGACCGTGGATCACGTCGTGTGCACAGGAGGGTCCCTCCTCGTCAGTTCCACCGGCCGGACAGACCTGTTGGGGCTCCCGAGCGCCGAGGCGCTAGCCCGCTCGCAATGGCGTTCGGTGCGGCACCTGCTGACGTCGCTTCCTGGCGACACCCCCATCCTCCCGACCCATGGCTTCGGCAGCTTCTGCTCCGCGACGCCGACGAGCGGCGGGCTCGACCCCGTGCCGACGCTCGCCCGCGAGCTCGAGCAGAACCCGGCCGCCCTTTTAGACGAGGACGAGTTCGTCGCCTCCGTGCTCGCCCACCTGCCTCCGATCCCGGCCTACTACCGTCACATGGCCCCGCTAAACCGAAAGGGGCCGCGAGCGCCCCTGTTCGAGCCTGTCCCCATGCTCGAGCCCGCCCGTCTCCAAGAGGCAATAGAGGGGGACGTACACCGGTTCGTGGACCTGCGAGGCCGGCGGGTCTTCGCAGCCGGCCACCTGCCCGGCACCTTGAACCTCGAGCTGGGCATCAATCTCGACGACCTACCTCGGCTGGGTCGTGCCGTGGGACGCAGGCCTCGTTCTTTTGGCAGAGGACGAGGCCGAGATAGACGAGGCGCGCCGGCTCATCGCCCGCATCGGCCGAGAGGAGCTCTCCGGCGCGGCGCTTTGGTCCAAGCTCGCCCTGGAACACCGCGCCAATCCCGCCGCCGATGGCGTCAGGGTCAGCTCTTATCGTGTGGCCAGTTTCTCCGAGCTAGCCGCCGAGTCGGCGGGCCGACCTCTTTCCGAACTGCAAGTCCTCGACGTCCGCCATCCCCACGAGTGGGAGGCCGGCCATCTCGTCGGCGCCCGGCACATGCCCTTGCAGGAGCTTTCCGGGCATCGCGCGGAGGTGCCGACCGAGGCGCAGGTCTGGGTGCACTGCGGTGCCGGCTTTCGCGCCGCGGCGGCGGCTTCGATCCTCTCGGGATGGGGCGCGTCGCCCGTGCTCGTCGACGACACCTGGGACCACGCCGTAGCGGCGGGGCTTGCGATCTCCGCCAAGTCGTAGCGCCGCCCTGCCATAACTCCTGGTGAGAGGCCCGGGAACGGGCCAGGTCCGCGTTAGAACGCTGTTTGTAGTCAAGCCACCACTGATAGTGGTATAACTTCCCAATGACCAAGGGCCCTACCCCCAGTGTGCTCGCCCACCTGTACCGGCGCGCCGGCTTCGGGGCGACGCAAGCGGAGATCGAAGCGGCGGAAAAGCTCGGTTTCGAGGGCGCCGTTGCTCAGCTGATAGCCGGACTCACCGCCAAGGACGCCGCCGGTGACGCCCTCCCGCTCCCGAAACTCACACCGCTCGCGCAATCGAGCATCCCGGGATTCAGCTACGACGACTACGACGAGTTCATCGATCTTTCCACTTGGTGGATCGACCGCATGATCGTCACCGACACCCCTCTTAGGGAAAAGCTCGTGCTGCTCATGCACGAGCAGTTCCCGACCTCGTACGCAAAGGTCGGCTACGCCGACCTCATGTACAACCAGAACCAGATCTTCCGCACGCTCGGGCCGGGGCCGTTCGACGTGCTCACCCAGGCCGTGTCCAAGGACCCAGCCATGTTGATCTGGCTCGACACGGGAACGGACCTAAAGCAGCACCCCAACGAGAACTTCGCCCGGGAGCTCATGGAGCGCTTCACCATGGGCATCGGCAACTACAGCGAACACGACGTCCGCGAAGCCGCCCGCGCCTTTACGGGCTGGAGCCTCGACTACTTCTCGGGCGAGTTCTTCTTCAACCCCTACGACCACGACGACGGCGAGAAGCGGTACCTCGGCCATACCGGACGGTTCCAGGGCGACGACATCATCAACATCGCCACCCACACGACCGCCTCCTCGCGCTGGGTCGTCTCCCGGATCTGGAGCTGGCTCGCCTACCCGGTCACTCCAAACGACCCGGTCGTGCTCGAGCTCGCCCCCGGGTACAAAAAGGACCTCAACATGGCCAACCTGCTCGAGGCCATCTTGCTCCACCCGCGCTTCGTTTCCACCCAGTCGCTGCGGGGCCTGATCAAGTATCCCATCGAGTACCTGGTCGGCACGATGCGCCTTTTGGGCCTGACGACCCAGGCCTTCGAGGAAGGCTCGCTCATCTACCTCTTGGCGAACCTCGGACAACAGCCTTTCGTCCCATTCAATGTCGGCGGTTGGGGCCAGAACCAGTACTGGCTGTCGACATCGGCGAGCAACTGCCAGCTCGCTCTCGCATACGGCGTCGCCCAGTACGCGGACCTCACCGAGGTCGCCGACCTGAACGGCAACCCCGGTGCCCAGGTGGACGCCATCACGAAGATGCTGGCTGTCGAAGCCTGGTCCAACCGGAGCTACCAGGCGCTTTGGAAGATGGCCGACAAGGGGAGCCCCCAGGAGATCTTGGTCCTGGCTCTCGTCTCTCCCGAATTCCTCATGAACTGATCGGAGCCCTTCATGTCGAGGTCGTTCACAAGACGCGACTTTCTATCCGGCAGCCTCGGCGTCGGTGCGGCAGGCGCGTTGCACACAGCACTGGGCTCTGTCCCAGCGGTGGCCGGGACCCGCTCGGGCCCGAGCGCGCCGGCGATCGCCACCAAGAGGAAAGACGTCGAGTCGCGCCCCTCCAAGCTCGAGCGCACCCTTGTCCTTTGCACCTTGTACGGGGGAAACGACGGCCTCAACACCGTCATCCCCTACGAGAGCGGCGCCTACAGGTCACTGCGCGGCGGCGTGGCCATCCCCGAAGAACAAGCCCAGCCCATCGGGACGGTCGACAACTTCAAGCTCGGGCTGCACCCGGCCCTCGTCGGCATGAAGAGCCTCTGGGACGCCGGGCAGGTCGCCATCATCCTGGGCGTCGGCTACCCGAACCCGAACTACAGCCACTTCCAGTCGATGGAGATCATGATGTCCGCCGACCCGACGGGCAATCTTCCGAGCGGCTGGATAGGACGTTGGCTGGACGTGTCCGGCTCGAGCCCGACGCGCGCCCTTTCTGTCGGCTCGCAGCTGCCGCAGGTGTTCACGGGCGCCGCTCAACAAGGCTCCACCGTGGCGGACTCGACCGACCCCGGCTCGCAACAGCCCGACGGAGACCCGAATTTCATCTCCGCCTACTCCGAGTGCGAGCACACATATCACCGCGAGATCGACCTGCAGGCTGCTATCGCCCAGACCGGGACGGACCTCCTCGTGGTCGGGAAGAAGGCGGCTTCCGCGCTCACCCGTCAGCAGACTCCGAAAGCGGTCAGCCCGAATGACGCCGGTGACATCGGCAACCAGTTCGACGTGATCGCCGAGCTCATTAAGGCAGGGCTTCCCACCAAGGCCTACGGGGTGAGCCTGAGCAGCTTCGACACCCATGCCGGCGAGCTCGAGACCCAGGCAGGACTGCTCTCACAGCTCGACGCCGGTGTGCAGAACTTCATGGGCGCCTTCCCCGCCGGCTCCAAGGGTCTGAGCCCGGTGATACTGATGTACAGCGAGTTCGGCCGGCGCCCGGAGTCGAATGCAAGCGGAGGCACCGACCACGGTTCGGCGAACGTCGTCATCGCGGTCGGACCTTCCGTGAAGGGCGGCTTCTACGGCGACATGCAGAGCCTCACGAGGCTCGACGACCTGGGCAACTTCCGGTACACGACCGACATCCGTCGCGTCTATTCCACCGTGCTGGCCGACATCATGGAGATCGAACCGCGGGACTTCGTCGGACCGTTCGCGCCGCTCGGTTTCCTCAGCTGAAAGGTCGCGGCTCCGGCCGTCGCGCGCTCAAACCAGGCGGGCGACGGCCAGCGCCGCGGCGAACAGCACCGTCGACCAGGTGAGGGCCCGCAGTGCCCCTTCGAGGGGGGCGAGCAGGTAGGAGCGGTCAATCTTGTGCACCTCGCCGTTCAAAGCCGTGACGGTGCCCTCGACGTGCTCGCTCCGGCGCCGCAAGGTCCTGGCCGGTGTGCTGAGGCGCCGTTGGGCCACAGAGAGAGCGAAGGCGCCGGTCGCCGCCAGGACCGGGGCCAGGGCCAAGGTCTCCGCCTGGGCCACGTAGGCCGTGAGAACCGGGAAAGCCCCCCAGGCGGCCGCAAAACCGGCGTCGTTGTGCACGAGACCGCCGAACAGCTCGGCGTTGTAGGCGATCACGATCAACGGGCCGACGACGATGAAGGGTATGAGCACCCAGCCCGTCTTTGTGACACCGAGCGCCCCAAGGGCAACGGCGGCCGCGAGCCCGATGACCGCCGTCGCCACGAGATAACCGGAGCCGAGCCGGGTACGAAGCGGGCGCCCGTTCAGCTCGTCGAGGGCGTGCGCCGCCAGGCCGACGGCGAAGAAGAAGGCCAGCAGCGTGGCCACGAGTCGCGTCGAGTTCACGTGCGAGACGAGGCACGCCCCTATGACGACGTAGGACAGGTGCCAAGCGGTGTAGGGAGGGTGCAAGATGATCCACCAGTCCCGCCAACCGCCGTTGCCTGCGGCATAAAAGGCGGGGGCCACCCGATCGCTCTCTTGCGGCACGCGGTCGCTCGCGGGCAGGGCACCCTCGTCAGCCACCGGCCCGCCGGCCCCACATCACCAGTCCCCCGCCCAGGCTCATGACCTTCGTGCCGACGTCCTCGAAACCGGCCTTGCGCCAGGCGTCCGCCGTCCAAGAGACGGGATAGTCCCGGTACAGCCGCGAGATGCTCGGACCGAGAAAGCGGCCCACCCGGTACCATTCCCGACCGCCTACGAGCAGCCCCGCGACAGGCAGCACGAAGCGCGTGTAGCCCCACCACCATCCTCGCCAGAAGGGGCTCGGGGGCACCATGAACTCCAGGCTCGCCACGGCGCCGCCCGGCCGCACGACGCGAGCAAGCTCGTCAAGGGTCGCCTGCGGGTCGTCCACGTATCGGAACAGGTAGGTGAAAGTAAGGGCGTCGAAGGTCGCGTCCGGGAACGGGAGCGCCTCGGCCCGCCCGTTCACGAGCTGGACACGCCTCGTCTGGTGGGCCCGGGACACCTTGCGACTGCCCGATCCTGAGCATGGCCCTCGGTGAGGTCGACACCCACGACTTGCGCGCTCGTGCGGTCGGCCAGCTGGAGCGCCACACCCGCTGTGCCCGAGGCCACGTCGAGGACGCGCCTCGGAGCGGCGGGCACGACGCGGTCAACCATGGCCCCGCGCCACCGGGCGTTCTGCCAGAACGACAGCCATTCGGCCAAGCGGTCGTAACGGCCCGGGAGGCCGGCGAAGAGGCGCTGCGCGAACCTGTTCCGGTCGCCGGTAATGCGCAAGCTCATCGATCCCCCATAGTGGCTATGGCCGTACCGTATGCGAAGAAGGGCGGGGGCGGGCGTCAAATGCGCCCGAACCTCACACCGGTGTCACCGGACCGATGCGGGCCAGGCGAAGCACGAACCCGCGGACGAAGCTTTCCGGGTCGGGCCATGGGAATCCCGGTACGGACGTCTTGAGGCTGACGGTCCCGTGCAGGGCAACCCAGATGGCGGTGCTGTCAGCCATGGCATCGCTGCTCGCCGAGCGGCCCGCGGCGATGCAGGCGGCGAGGCCGTCCACGAGAAGGGCGAAGCTCTCCGCACCGAACGCGAGCACGGGTGCGCCGTTCGGGCCGAAACTGACCGGCTTGCAGTACTGCCTCCAAGAACCGTCTCCGTCCCCTCGTTGCTCTGAGAACAGCACCCCGTAGCGTGCCGGATGCCGCAGCCCGAAGGCGACGTAAGCCTCACAGCCGGCAACCAGCCGCTTCGACAGGGTCGTCGCCCGCCGCTTCTCGTGCCCGCGAGATGACTTGTGTGAGCTCGTCAAACACCCGTGCGACGACTGCCAGCATGATCGCTTCGCGATCCGGAAAGTGAGCGTAGATGGAAGGGGCGGCGATCCCGACTTCGCGGGCGACCGCACGCAAGGTCACCGCCTCGTCTGTGCCCTCCCGCTCGATGAGGCCGAGAGCTCCAGAAACGATCTCCTCGGTCAAGCGGGCGCCTTGCCCACGTGCGTTCCGCTGTCGCTTGGGAGGGCCGTCCGCGAACGGCCGATCGCCTCTGAACTGCGAATCCGGGTCAGCTCGAAGCTTGTCCACGCTTCTACTTTACAACCGTTAGCTCATCTATCTATACTTACGTCTGTAAGTCAACGACCGTAAGTCAAGATCAGGAGGGGGACCCATGTCTGCAAGGACCATCATCTCTGCCCCACGACTCGATCCACCGCTGAGCGGTGGCGGCCCGAGCTTGCAGTGGCCAGAAGGCCACCCCCGTCGCAAGCAGATCCTTCTCGTCCTCTGCCTCAGCCTGCTCGCCGGGGTCATCGACAACACGGTTCTAAACACGGCCTTGCCGACCCTCGCCCGGGTCCTCCACGCCGGCACTGGCTCCTTGCAGTGGATCGTGGACTCGTACACGCTATGTTTCGCCGCCTTGCTGATCCCTGCCGGGGCGCTCGCCGACCGCTTCGGCCGCCGGCTCTCGCTCATCGGCGGCCTGGGCGTGTTCGCCCTCGGCAGCCTCGCGGCTGCATTTGCCCCCAACACAAGCATGCTGATCACCGACCGGGTCGTGATGGGACTGGGCGCGGCGTTCGTGATGCCGGCAACGCTCTCGATCTTGAACGCCGTCTTCCCGCCACGTGAGCGGCCGCAGGCAATCGCGGCATGGTCGGCCGTGGCTGGAGTCGGGATCGTGATCGGCCCGACCCTCGGCGGTTTCCTGCTCTCGCACTTCTGGTGGGGCAGCGTCTTTCTCGTGAACGTCCCGATCGTCCTTGTTGCCCTCGCCGGTGTGCTCTGGGTCGTCCCCGAGACCGCGGACCGGGCGCATCGCTCGCTCGACGTCTTCGGGACGCTGTTGATCGGTGGTGCGCTCGTAGCCATCGTCGATGCGATCATCGAAGCTCCGACCCGAGGCTGGACCGGACCCGTCACGCTGATCGAGGCGGCAGGCGGGCTTGTGGCACTGGCGGTCTTCACCTGGTGGGAGCTGCACGTAGCGCACCCGCTCATCGAGCTTCGGATCTTCTCCTCCCGGCCCTTCACGGCCGCGTCCGGCGCTGTCACCGTCACCTTCTTCGCCCTTTTTGGCAGCCTGTTCGTCTTTACCCAGTATCTCCAGCTCGTGCACGGCTACAGCCCGCTCTCGGCCGGGGTGCGGGCACTGCCTTTCGCGTTCTCGATGGGGGCAGTCTCGCCACTTTCGCCCCTGCTTGCCAGGCGTTTCGGCGACAAAGCGATCATCTCGGTGGGACTCGGCCTCATGGGCCTCGGACTGCTCGACCTGTCGACCGCGCAAGTGGCGACCGGCTATCCGGCCTTGGCACTCGCAGTAGCTGTCATGGGACTCGGCATGGGCCTCGTCATGGCACCGGCAAGCTCCACGATCATGACAACGGTGCCTGCCCACCAGGCAAGTGCGGGCAGCGCAGTCAACGACACGGTCCGAGAGGTCGGAGGATCGCTCGGTGTGGCCATCGTCGGGAGCATCGCCGCCGCCGTGTATCGCAACCGCCTCAGCGCCAAGCTCGTTGCCCACCATGCACCGGGGTTGGTCGTGCACATCGCCACCGGTTCGATCGCGGCGGCGGACGCCGTCGGCAAGAGCATCGGGGGCGCACGCGGGAACGCCATCGTGCTGGCGGCCCACGACACCTTCACGACGGCCATGGCCGTCGGCATGCGGGCGGCGGCGGCGGTCGCCATCGCGGCGGCCCTAGCCGCCATCGCCGTGATCCCGTCATCTCGCCCCGCGGGCGCCGTCGAGCGCGCGCCTGCAAAAGCGGGGCTCGTCCCCGCAGTCTCAGCTGTCTGAACGAGTCGAAACGCGGGGACCACCACCAAAAGTGCCCGGTCCAAAGCCTCGGTATCGGCTCACGACTAGCCGTCCCGGCGCTCAGGCGCTGAGTCGGACAGACTGACACGGTGAGCGAACGCAGGCCTCCGTCGGATCCCAGCCCGTCGACGGTCGAGATCGGCTTTTGCTCGATCGTCGAGACTCGTCGGCTCCTCGAAGACGGTGCCCTCACTTGCGTGCAACTGGTGGAGACATTGCTGCGCCGCACGGGCGACCTCGACGCCACAGGTCACGGGCTGCACGCGGTGCTCGCCGTGTGCCCTGACGCCATTGAGACTGCACGCGCCCTCGACACCGAGCGGGCACGTGGCCAGCTCCGGGGCCCTCTTCATGGCATTCCGGTTCTCGTGAAAGACAATATCGACACCGCCGGTGAGGAAGGCACAACGGCCGGCTCGCTCGCGCTCACCATGACCAAGCCACCCGCAGATGCCGTCGTGGTGCAACGCCTCCGAGTTGCCGGTGCGGTGGTCGTCGGGAAGGCAAACCTGTCTGAATGGGCCAATTTCCGTGCCACACGTTCCTCGAGCGGCTGGAGCGCCGTCGGCGGCCAGTGCCTCAACCCGCACGCGCTGAACCGGTCGCCAGGAGGCTCCAGCTCCGGGTCGGGGGCCGGGGTGGCCGCCGGGCTGGCTCCCCTCGCCGTGGGCACCGAAACCGACGGGTCCATTCTCTGCCCTGCCGCGCTCAACGGCGTCGTCGGGATCAAGCCGACGGTCGGTCTTACGAGCCGCACCGGAGTCGTCCCGATCTCCTCGAGCCAGGACACGGTCGGGCCGATCGCGCGATGCGTATCTGATGCGGCCGCCCTCCTCGGTGCGCTCGCCGGCGGAGCGAAGGGCGCCGACCCGCTCGACAAGGCCACTCGGAGCCGCCCCGCTGATCTACCCAATGATTACCTGGCTTTCTGCGAACCTGGCGGCCTCGGCGGGGTAAGGATTGGTGTCCCGCGTCAGGGCTACTTCGGCTACAGCCCGAAGACCGACACACTCGTCGAGGCAGCTTTGTGGGCAGCCCGCGACGCCGGCGCAGTGATCGTCGATCCCGCCGACGTGGTGACGGTCGAAGCCATCTCGCATAGCAGCGACGAGATGACCGTGATGCTTCACGAGTTCAAGCAGGGAGTCGAGGCTTACCTGGCGTCGAGGCCTGCTTCAGAGGCCCAGCCGCGAAACCTCTCAGAGCTCATTGCGTTCAATCTTGAGCACGCCGCCGAGGAGCTTTGCTTTTTCGGACAAGACACCTTGGTCGCCGCCAGTGCGGTCGGTGGCCTCGATGATCCCGCCTACCTCGGCGCCCGAGCCCGCAACTGGCAGAGGGCACGCCAGGACGGGATCGACGCCGCGCTCACGAACGCGAACGCCGACGCTCTGGCCTTCCCGACCATTGGCCCGGCTTGGTGCATCGACCACGTCAATGGCGACTCGCACACCCGCGCCGGGTACCAGGCAATCGCCGTCGCCGGATACCCGGCTATCAGCCTCCCCGTCGGCAAGGTCAGCGGGCTGCCAGTCGGCCTGTGCCTGGTCGGGACTGCCTGGAGCGAGCCCAAGCTCATCCGGATCGCCTTCGCGCTAGAGCAAGTGCTCGCCCTCGGCGGAGAACTGCGACCGGCCTGGCTTCCCCAGGTCTGACGGAGGATGGTCCGATAGGCAACCCGGGCGCTCGGAACGAGAAGCACCGAACGAACGGCCCAGGGTTCAAGAGCCTAAGGAGAAATCAGTCAGCGATGACTCTCCCAGTCGCTCTACGAGCCGGTCCGCGAAACCTACCTGACCCTTCAACAATTTCTGCTTGGCCGTTGCCACCGACATCCACTCAGCGCGATCGACTTCGGGCCAGGAAGTCCTCCTGCCAGAGTGCGGCGGCCACTCCATCTCGAACTCGTTGCTCACGATGTGGTCAGCGTCGAGGTCGGCCTCCACGGCCCATGCTCGGACCACCTTGCCGCCCGGTTGACGTAGCTCGCCCAGATCGATCCTCTCCCCAGCGGGTGCATCCTGGCCCAGCTCCTCTGCGAATTCCCTGTTCGCGGCGGTTTCTGGGTCCTCACCGGGCTCATACTCACCCTTGGCGATCGACCAGGCGCCGTCGTCCTTGTTGAGCCAAAAAGGGCCGCCCGGATGTACCACGAGTATCTCGAGAACCCGCCCGCGGGTGAAGCGATAAGGGAGCAGGCCTGCGCTGTGTGCCGGCATCACCCTTAGCTTGCCTCACGCCAGCGATCGGCCGAGCGAGGAGCCATTAGGACTCGAGCCCCAGGCGATCGTAGAGTACGAACCGGCCCGGCTAGCCCCAAGTTCAGCTAGCCCCCGTAGCTCAGGGGACAGAGCAGCGGTTTCCTAAACCGCGTGTCGCAGGTTCGAGTCCTGCCGGGGGCGCCAGATCAGGTGAATTGCTTCGGTTGATCCCCGACCTTTTGTATTCGGCCGATGCCAGACGCGTGTTCGGTTGACGCCTGACACCTAGCCCACCAACCTTGCGCGCGGGCGCGGCGACATGTCGGCCACGTCCCGACCTTAGCGATCACGTGGTTCGTATTGTCTCTCCGTCGCGTCGACCTCTTGACTTCTGACTTATCTGTAGATATGGCTATCTGTCAGTGATCCAGAAGGTCGGGTCGGGGAGGGGGAAAAGATGGCTCAAGAGACCGAGCATCGCCATTTTGGGGAAGCCGACGAGGTTCGGGAGTTCCCCAACGGCCGAGCCGAGATCCTGAAGATGGGCGGCTCTGAAATCGGCAGGTTGGTCTTCCAACCTGGCTGGCGCTGGTCAGCAGATGTCAAGCCCATCGCCGGGACCGAGAGCTGTGAAGCACCGCACTTCCAGTACCACGTGTCAGGCCGATTGGCGATCCGGATGGACGACGGCACGGAGTTCGTCGCTCAGGCGGGTGATGTCACATCACTACCCAGCGGCCACGACGCGTGGGTAGAAGGCCCCGAACCAGTCGTCGTGGTCGACTGGTTCGGGGCTAGCAATTACGCCCGCTGACGACCCGTGTCACCACTTGAGACAGTGGAAGCATTCGCACAGGCGTGGGCCTCTCACGATCTTGACGAGGCGCTGTCATATCTCAGCGACGATTGCGTATTCGACGCGACCGGTCCCGCCCCTGATGGTGCCCGCCATGTCGGTCCCGAGGAGATCCGCCAAGCGTGGAAGGTGGTCTTTTCGGACCCTTCATCGCTCTTCGAGACGGAAGAGATCTTTCAAGCGGGCGACCGAGTCGTTCAGAGATGGCGTTACCGCTGGGAGGGTGGCCACGTCCGAGGCGTGGATCTGTTCAAGGTCAGCGACAACCGCATCAGCCAGAAGCTCTCGTACGCAAAGGGGTAGCCCGACCCCAACAGCAACCTGGGTTCCGTCCACCCTGGAGCGAAGACCTGTTCGACAAGCTAGCCGGAAGATTGTCGCACGCTCACCCCTCGCCGGCGACTTCAGACGATCTGCGTCCGGGGGTTTTTTATCTCGGCGCGCGGCGCCTCTCTGGTGCGAGTTTTTGATCGCTGGGCTGCGGGTCGGTGACGACGAGGTGACTCATAACGAATTGGGGGATATCGCGTGTTCCCGGCCACGCCTCCCGATAAGTCCACGCAGGAAACGTCGAGGCGGCTCGGAGCAACCGGTGAAGGCCGTCGCCACCACTTCGCAGGAAGAGGCCCGGTGAGTGTGCCTCTGGCTACCGCACACTGTCGCAACGGTTTGGGTGAGCCGCGCTCGGGGAAGAAGAAGCTGTAACAAGGGCCGGCGCATATAGAACCGGCACAGGGGGAAAGAAGAATCTCATGGCTATAGGGGAGCATCTTCCTGTTGGCCGTCGGCGCGATCCTGCGTTTCGCGGTGTACTACAGCGTGCGTGGTGTCGCTCTCGGCGTAGTCGGGATCGTCCTCATGGTGGCCGGTGCCTTGGGGTTGTTGCTGTCGTTCACGGTCCTCGGTCCGCGTGCGTCAAGGCGCCGGATTGTGGTGCAGCAAGGCCCGGGCACCACGATCGCTCGAGAGGACACCTACACCGTCGACGAGCCCGCAAACTGGTAAGGAACCGAGCCGGAACCGCGTCATGACTGAGGTGGCCGATCACGGTCGCCTGTCAGCGGACGCGGCCCGGCTATCCAACGACGGCGCCAATCTGGAAACACGCAAATGGTTTAAGGCAGTCGCCAGAACGGGGCTTGCGGCCAGAGGCGTCATCTATTTTCTCCTTTCTTATCTCGCTCTCGACATCGCCTTACACGGCAATTCGCCAACCCAGGCGAGCGGTGAGGGAGCGTTACAGGAGATCGCCAAGCAACGGGCGGCGCCTTTGTTGCTTATCGTGCTCGCGACTGGGCTTGGTTCATATGGACTGTGGCGACTTGTTCAGGCGCTTGCCGGCAAGTCCAATCCATCACGAGGGCGATCCGAAGTCGATCGCATTGGGTGGCTCGCTATCGCGGTCGTCTATTTCGCTCTCTGTGTCCAAGCCATCGAACTGCTCATCGGCCGGTCGCACAGCCAATCGGGTCCCAGCAATCCCAAACCCTGGGCAGCCACGATCCTGACTTGGCCCGGAGGGCCGGAGCTGCTCGGCACCGTGGGCGCGTGTCTCATCATCGGTGGTCTCGTGCTCACGATATGGGGCTTCGCACACGACTATCACAAGGACCTAGTTCTCGAGCAGCTAGGGAGCACCTCGCGCAAGGTCGTAAATGCTCTCGGTGCATCCGGTGATCTGAGCCGAGGCTTCCTGGTGGCGCTCGTCGGCAGCTACCTCATCGATGCCGCGATCCTGACCGATCCGTCTCGAGCTAAGAGCGTGGACGCAGCCTTGAAATCGCTCGTCCGTGCTTCTTACGGACCGCTCGCCATCGGCTTAGTGGCGTGCGGCCTCCTCTTTTTCGCCCTTTACTCGTTTTGCGAGGCGCGACTTCGCAGGCTTTGAAGTAGACATCTTGGTCGTCTTGATACGGGAGTCGGTAAGCCGCAAGGCTCTTTGATCAGTCCTAGGAGGACTAGCGCTCGCCTTTCTGAGGACGGCGCCCAGCGCGAGAGCTGCCGGGACAACTGGAGTCACACGCTCTCAAGCTCCTGACGCCGACCCTCGTTACGGCCAACGCCGGGGTCGGGAACGAAGTAGTGGATGACGCGGCCAGGGCCGCCGTCTGAGCGCGCTCACCAGCTGAATATTGTTTGTCGTCGCAGGCCAAAGCCTTGAGTGAACACCTGTCCCCAGGGGGCAGCAGAGGAGTTGTGGCCGCCGCAAAACAGATCCGTTGCCGAGTTGGGCATCGTCAGCAAGGCAACGTTGAAGAGAAACACCGCGTGACTCACGAGCACGAAAGCGCCTACAGACTCTTTAGCGCCTAGTGGGCGTCGGCGCTTGACAGCGAAGGGCCGCACGTTCGGCGGAAGCCCTGGCCCGCCCATTGCCACGTTGGCTGGGGGGCCAGGGCGACTTCCGTCTCAGCCTTCGCGTGTCATGGCACCCCTCTTTCCCCCCTTGTGAGACGGCCGGGCCTGAAAGACCAAGCCGACTCACGCCGCCACCTACGGCAAACGGTTGATCGTGATGTTACAAGGGGTTAGGCGTCTTGCCTAGCATGGCCAACAAAACTCCAGGTCAAACGGCCTTTCGCAGAGCGAGGCCACAAGGCATGAACCCCTCAGCGGAACGTCGCTGTGCGGATCAATGCGCTGACTTAACCCCGCATCGCCACTCGTATTTCGAGTCGGCTGGTTGGCGTCTCCTCGTGATCGTATTCACGAGCGTAGGATGACGCCACATGCGCCCCGTTGGCGGGGCAAGTGTCGTGTTGGCCGGTCAGCCGAGCAACGGCATTACTTCCTCGCGCATCAGTCGGAGCTGGCCCATATCGAACGGGTGGCCAATGGCGATCACCCAGTGCGAAACCCCGACTCTTGCGAACAGCCGGATCTGGTCGGCGACCTCGCTTGGCGTGCCGACGAGCCAGTTATCCCGCTGGCTCGCGAAATCCTGGCCATGGCCCGCAGCAATGCGCGAGGCGAGACTCTCCGCCTCTTCGTGCGTCCTCGCCACGGCGAGTTGAGGATGCACGGACAGCTCTATCTCGCCGAAGTCCCTACCAACCTCCTCACAGCACCGCCTGAGGAGCTCAACACGCTCGGCAAACTTGCCCGGTGAGCCCATCATGTTCCAGATCGTGGCGTGCTTTGCAGCCAGTCGCAGGGAACCGAGACCTGACCCGCCGAGCATGATCGGAGGATGGGGTCTCTGAATAGGCTTGGGCTCACAAGGCGCGTCCGCCACCTTGTAGTAGCGGCCGGCGAAGGTGGTCCGCTCCTCGCTCCACAGGGACCTGACAATCTGAAGCGCCTCGTCGACACGCTCATAGCGCTCCGCCAGGGAGGGAAAGGGCAGGCCGTACGTACGGAACTCCCGCTCTGCCCAGGCTGCACCGAGGGAGAACTCCAACCTTCCCCCGCTGATGTGGTCGACCAGGGCGGCGCTTCTTGCCAAGGTGACTGGATCACGGTAGAGGACGCCGCTCACGAGGACCCCGACACGCACTCGCCTCGTGAGCGTCGCCATCGCCGCCAGGGTCGTCAAGGTCTCGAAACAGGCCCCGTCGTCGGGACCCGAGAAGGGCAGCATGTGGTCGAAGGTCCAGGCGGAGTCGAAGCCGAGGTCTTCGACTGAAAGCAACGCCGCCACATACTCCTGCCAGGTGGTGCGTTGCGCCTGAAGCTGCACCCCGAAATGCAACGATCGACCCCGAACCTGCATGAACGGTTCTCCTTCTCGTCCTGACCTGCGGACCTTGGCGACGACAACACCTGCGTGCGCAGCCGATCCTAAGCGGCCTCGGGAATGGGACAGCCTTCCGTGGGGCGCGAAGTAGGCGAGCGAGCGCCTGTTCGGGACACCCACCGACCTCGGTCCAGTTCCCCGCCGGCTCGCGAACAGGCGGCAGCAGGGCATCAGTCCTAACCTCGACGCTGAGGGCACTGTGGCCTTTGCGTGCCTCTGCAGACAGGGAAGGTCCGGCATGGAACACGCAGCTGCCATCCTCTTCGTCGTGGTGATCGCGCTCGTCTTCGGGTGGCGATCGGTCAATTCGATCAAGAAGGGACGTCAAGCCGTGCGGGGCCGAAACCGTTGTGAAGCGTGCGGCTCACGGTTCGTGACACGGGCGGGCCGGCAGGCCGGAACGTGCCGCAGGTGCGGGGCCCGCCAGAACTGGACCTCTCAATGAGGTGCCCGCTGTTCGGCGACGACCCGCAGGAGCTTCGATGTGTGCTGCGAGCAGCACCCTCACGCGCTCGTAACGCCACCAGCGCTTGAACGAGTTGGCCTAGGACACAATGAGCCCGTTCCCGACTGGGGCCGCTCGGCGACTCAGCCGGAAGCATGGCGATCGAGCCGCGCAGGTCTCGGCTTCCTCCGCCGACAGCTCGGCCGTGCCTGCAACGTAGCGGACATGTATTCGGTGCACTAGGTCACACGGGGCCGGCACGCCGCTACGGCGGAACCGGGCTAGGCGGGAGCCTCAGCTCGGCCGGGTCAAATCGCCGCGTTCGGATCGGCCGTCAACGGCCGGCCCGAGGAGCTCTCGACCCACTGGCCCTTCTCCTCGTCCCAGGTCGCCTGCTGACCCGTCTGCGGATTGTGCAGACCTTCGTGGATGTCTCCCTGCCAACCGTGGTCCTTAAGGGACCGCCAGCTGTCGTTCTGGATCATTGCCCAACCCTTTGTGCCTTTTTCACCCACTGATTGCCCTCCTTCGCTCTTTCACAGCAACGTTGTTCTGCACCCGGCCAGGCGGGCCCAACCGTGGATCAACTGCCGGGCGGGATGGCCAGGTCTGCATAGACAAGGCAGAAGCCGGCGCCGGCCGAAGCCTTGTTCGACGACCACGTCGAAGGATCGGAATCGGTACAGGCATATTCCCCGTCCAGGACCACCGGCTTGCTGATCGAGACGGACGCGTACCAATTGATGTTGGCTGCGCCATTCGAACCAGCGCTCGCCTTGGCGCGTAAGGACGAAATGTTCTTGGCCAGCGCAGCCGGTCCGCTCACCCGCACCAAGCCGACCGTGCCCGGGGGCGAACCGTGACCGTCGTTCCAGTGATAGGTCTGGATGTACATCAGGCAATACGCCTTGCCGTGAGTACTAAAGGTCGGCTCCGTTGCACCGTTGGAGACCGCCTCTGCGTTGACGCTCGAGAAAAGGGTGATCTGAGTCCCGTGGCAGACGTAGTCAGAAAAGTTGCTCGTCTTGCCGCCGGGCGGCTTGGTTCCGCTTGCGGGCGATGAACCGCTCTTGAGCGTCACCGCCAGCACGATGCCGACGATCACGAGGGCGATCACCCAGATCACCGGATTTTTTAGAAACCTGCCTGTGGAACTGTTCTTGCCCGGACGCCCTTTGCCGTTCGAGGGGTCGTTGTTGACGATGTCGGTGGCAATTCTGTCGATCGACTGGGGGCTCCGGTCCTGGGTGTTGCTCATACGTGCCCTCCTGAAGATGCGCCGGTGTTTCCGAATCCTGCAGTACCGCGCCAGCCGCGTCTAATCGCTCCTGCCCCAAAGCGTTTCCTTGTCCACTTCGAGGGGTGCGGCGCCCTCTCAGCTACGAGAAGGCGCGCTCTTGGCACGAGGAGATCGTACAAACCCGGTTCGGCTGTCGACGTTGTGGGACCTAGGCGTCTTCTCCCCGACCCAAGGGCAAGGTAGCACCTGATCGTCTCGTCCAAGGCGCCCACCTCCAGCAAAGACGCGAAATTCGTGAGCAGTGGAGCCGGGACGTAGGCGAAGGCGAGCCGATCCCGAGACGGTGTCGACGCCACGAACACGGCGCGATCCCACGTGAGCATGACGGGGGCGAGGTCGTAGCCGGGACGTGAGTGGGCCCGGGTCGCAAACCCGAACGCCCGCGCCGTGGCGTCGCCTCGAACCTTTGTCGCTTGATGGCGCGACGACCTCGCCAGGGCGATCGATGGGGTCCGCGCGTGGAAGTGGCTCGTCGCCGCCCACGACCGTGTCGACCAGCGCCAGCTCGCTCTCGTCGATGTCGCCCACCAAGCTCGCTCGAGCGGCGGCCCAGCAGCGCTCGAGATGCGACTGCGCACTGATCGGCATCGCCTGGCGCGGTCGAAGCCGCGTCTCGCGGCCGGCGAGATAGAGATCTGACGCGAAGGCGCTGCGGGACACGAACCAGCCGTAGCGCTGATCGTCTTGTCGCAGATTGACGCGCAGCCTGAGAGGAAACTCCGCTTGTCCGCCAGCACGTTCGAGTCGAGCCTGACAGGCACGAACGCTTCCGAGCGCGAAGATGGCGGCTACGGCGAGCCTGTCCCCGTCGACGAACTCGCCGCCCAGCTCCAACCGGCTGGGCCTGGGTCGCACGAGAAGACCTGGTGAGGCGACGCTGTCCATGAGGAGCATCAAGGCGGCGCTGAAGCTGGACGCGTAGAGCTTGGCCAGAGCCACCGCACAAGAGGGGCGCACGGCCACGCTGAGGTGAGTCGAATAGCCCTCGAGAAGTGTCCCGCTCGGTAAGTGGGACTCGAGCGACTCGCGCTCGGACCTTGCCCTGTCGGCCAGCAGGCGCCCACAACCGGGCCGGACAAGGCTCGGAGCGAGGGCAATCTCGGCTTCGGCCTCGTCGGCGGTGAGCGCAGCCCCGGAGGCCAGTCGGTAGGCGTTCAGGTCGGCCGGGTCGAGGCGTGCCCGGCCCGCAGCGAGATGATGGACGAGGCTACGAAAGTCAACCGTGCGCCCGTTCAGCTTGACGCGGTACTCGTGCTCGAGCCCGATCACCGCTCCAGGGAGCCAAGTGGCCGCGGAGCCAACGGGAGCGACCAAGCTCGCGAATCTGCGGCTCCAGTGACCGGCGGAAGAGAGCTCGCTACAGCGAGGATCAGTGGTATCTGGTGGCTCCCTTCGCGTCGCGTTCGCCTTCTCCGTGATGGTCATGGGCGCAGAGGTTGCCTCGATCGAGGCGCCGATGAGCACGAAAGGTTCGCCTTGAGAGGTCGGCGCCATCCCGGCGTGGCAGTCCGCCGACACTCGTGCATCCCGCTCTCCTTGGTAGTTGCTGTCCGTGCGACAGCTTCGGCTCCCCACATCTTGCCAACATGCCACGGGGCACGCAGACGAACGCGGTGCGAAGGGTCGCACGCCGAGGCTCTCCGGCGAGTTGTCGGCGATGCGGCGGAGGCTCGAAGCCAGGAGTTGTAATGGAGGATCTATCGTTCTGTGAGCTATAAGAGAGCACAGATCGGCGCGGGGGTCCTATTCAAGATGCGACACGCAATCGAACCCTGTCACGACGATGGGACGCGCTCGCCCACCTGGCGCCGGCACTGGTGGCTGGCGGCGTTCGTCATGTCGATCCTCGCCTGCGCACAACTCGTTGGCCTTCCTCAGGTGGCCGCCGGTCCCTCGCGAGCGCGGTCTACAACCGGAGAACCGGCCGTTGTGGGTGCCGATGCCGATCAGCTCGGCACGAACTGGTATCCGAACGCAGACATCTCGCCGACCCAGGTCAACAGCAACGACTTCGGGCAGTTATTCGACGTCACTCTCCCGCCGGTTAATGGCGTCAGCCCGGGACAGATCTACGCTCAGCCAATCGTCGCCAACGGTGTGCTGCTCATTGTCACCGAGAACGACAATGCCTACGGTGTCGACCCCAACTCCGGGACCGTCGAGTGGTCCCGCAACTTTGGCCGGGCGTGGCAAGCGAGCACGATCAACTGCGGGGACTTGACTCCGAGCGTCGGCATCACCGGCACGCCAGTCGTCGACACCGTGACAGGCACCGCCTATTTCACGACCGACGCGACCCCCTCGAGCGGCGGGGCGCTGTGGCAGATGCAGGCCGTCGTCATCAAGACCGGCCATGAGGTCGCGAACTTCCCGGTGCCGATCCGGGGCAGAGCGACCAACGCGCCTGACAAGACGTTCAACCCCGTCCATCAGATGCAACGACCCGGGCTCGCTCTAGTCAAGAACGTGGTCTATGCCGCCTTCGGCTCCCACTGCGATCTGCCGCCGTGGTACGGCTGGATCGCCGGGGTGACCCCGAGCGGTGAGCTCAAGGACATGTGGGTCGACGAGACCGGCAGCGCTGAAGGCGCCGGGATCTGGGGCCCGGGCGGAATTGTCGTCGACAGCGCCGGCAACTTGTACGTCTCGACCGGAAACGGTGGTTCGCCCCCGGTCGGTCCGGGCCTTGGCGTCCCCCAGCCCAGCGGCCTCGCCGAGTGCGTCCTCAAGCTGTCCACTTCGGGGCCAAACCTCAAATTGACCGACCACTTCTGCCCCTCGGACGCGGATCAGCTCAACACCTTCGACGGCGACCTGGGAGCGGGCTCGCCCACGGGACTGCCCGCGTCGTTCGGCACCGCAAAGGATCCCGACCTGCTTGTAGAGGTCGGAAAGGCAGGCGAGGTGTACCTGCTCGACCGCAACGACCTTGGGGGATTCGACCAGGGCCCGGGCGGGGGAGACAAGGTCGTGAGCGAAACAGGCCCACTCGGGGGAGTGTGGTCGCATCCGGCAGTCTGGCCCGGCGACGGGGGCTACGTCTACATCACCACTGCTTCGCCCCCGGCAGGCGCCGAGGGCGGCGGCGGTGCCGAGCTCGACGTCTACCAGCGCGTCGTCAGCGACGGCGAGGTCTCGCTCAACTGGGTTGCTGACGTACCGGACATGCCGTTTGGCTCCAGCCCCCCGATCGTGACCTCTGACGGCACCGTGCCGGGAAGCGCGGTCGTCTGGAACATCGCCCGCACTGGGTTGACCAACCAGGCCAACCTGGTCGCTTACGGAGCGGTGCCGGTGGCTGGGACCGGCGCGGACCCAGCCGGGCAGCTTCCCATGCTGTGGGAGGCGAGCGTTGGCAACTCAACCAAGTTCAACTCCCCTCTCGCCTACGACGGGCGTATCTACATGGGTAACTACGACGGGCAGATCCTGGCCTTCGGCCCTCGCGACAGTGCCCCACCGCTGACAGGCACGGCTGTCGAGGCACAGGACACGGTCCTCGGCTCAAGCTCCCAGACGACGGCTAGCTTCACGGCGTCTGGCGATGTGACGGTCACGGGCGTCTCGATCAGCACATCAACCTCGGGTGCCTCGGGCGCCTTCACGACGCCTTCTCTGGCGGCGCCCATGCAGCTGAGCGCGGGAGGACAGTTGCCTTTGCCAGTCACCTTCGAACCCGAGCTCGTCGGCGGACAGCAGGGAACCCTTACATTGACGACCAACCTCGGCAGCGTCTCGGTGCCGGTGAGCGGCCGTGGAATACCCGAGGGCGCCCCGATCGCGCCGACGCCGCCCTCGGTGAACTTCGGGATCAGGCCGATCGGAGGAGGGGCCGTCAATGCCACCGTGGCGTTCCAAAACACCTCGGCGTCTTCGGTCACGGTCAGCTCGGTCGACGTCGAGTCCGGCACACGGGCGCCCTTTTCCATAGGCGTTCTTCCCAAGCCGCTGCCTGTGCTTGCGCCCCAGGCCACCTTGAGCGTGCCGGTGAGCTTCACCCCGCCGCGAACATCGGGGGACTTCGTCCAGAACTTCAACGACCATCTCGTGATCACGACCAGCGCCGGCAAGGCGACCGTCCCGCTCCAAGGCTCAGCCGCGCCCGATCCCCAGATCGCCATCAGTCCCCTCAGCATTGACGTCGGCACCGTGGCGATCGGCCAGAGCGCGACGGTGAGCTTCACCGTCGGCAACCGCGGTGGCACGCCCCTTACGATCAACCAGTCCAAACCTCCTATCTCAAACGGCTTCAGCGCCGTCACCACGCTCAAAGAAGCGACAGTGATCCCCGCCCACGTCATGGACGTCGAGACGGTTCGCTTCTCGCCAAGAAAGACGGGAACGGCATCGGCGACCTGGTTGATCACCGGCAATGACGGTTCGGGCCCCCAGACGATCACCTTCACCGGGTCCGGCGCCGAGGAGCACCTCATAGCCTCACCGCTTCGGGCCGGCTGGAGCCTGAGCGGAGACGCCAAGCTGGCCGGCCCGTACCTGCAGTTGACCTCGGCCTCCCCGAACGGTTCTGGGGCGGCGTTCTTCGACACAGCCGTGCCTCCTAACGGCCTGCGGGCGTCATTCACCGCCACCTTCAAGGGCGGTACGGGGGGCGATGGGCTCACATTCGCCCTCGTGTCTGCCAGCTCGATCCCCGCCCACCCGGGCGCAGACGGCGCCGGACTCGGTCTCGCCGGACTGCCCGCAGTGGCGGTGGCGCTACAGACCTTCCCCAACGCGCAGAACCCCAGCGGCAACGCCATCGGCGTAGTTACCTCGAGTGCCGCAAGCCGAACCCTCGTGTGGAACAAGGTCGACAACTCCGTCCCCCTGCTGCGCAGCGGTGCCACCCGGGTGTCTGTCACCGTGTCACAAGGTGTGATGACAGTCGTAGTAGGAGGATTCACCGTCCTCACGCAGCTGGTGTCGCTACCCAACCAGGTCTACCTGGGTTTCACGGGTGCGACCGGATCACGCACCGATCGGCAACTGGTCTCCGCCGTGCAGCTCTCGTATCCCTAAAGCCCTTAGGACCCGCAGCCCATTTCTCGGAAGAGCAGGCCCACAGGCCCCTCCCCGGTCAATGACCGGGCTGAGCCGCGCGAATCGCGCCCAAGCGAGTGACAGGACCGGCCACCGAGCCCCAACACAACCGAGCCTCCCCAGTCGATCGCCCAGGCAAGGATCCTGCTCTCAGCCATTCGGGAGCCGTCCCAGACAGGGTTACAGTGGGAGCATGCGAGGACGGGTAGTTGCACCCAGTGAACTCACGCGCTCGGACCTCGCTGGATGGTCCGATTGCGCGGCCCACGCGTTGGAGCCGAACCCCTTCCTCGAGCCCAACTGGCTCCTGCCGGCTCTCACCTACCTCGACGAATCGCCCCAGACCAAGCTGGTGCTGGCCGAAAGTGGCGGTTCGGTTCAAGCCTGCGTGCCGATCATGGAGATCACGGCTGACGAGAGCGACCACGCCGGGCACGGCGAGCACCTGGCCCTGAAAACAAGGGTGGCGCCCACCGCCATTTCACTCGGGACCCCGCTTTTATCGGTGGAGGGCGGGCGCGAAGCACTGACATGCCTAATGACCGAAATCAAACGGGAAGCCGAACTCCGCCAGGCGAACCTTGTCGTCATGGAGTGGATGGGATATGACGGCCCGACAGCCCGGCTGCTCAAGGAGGCGGCCGTCGAGGCCAACACCCTCATCATCGAATTCGACACCTGGGAACGGGGATTCCTGCGCCGCCAGGCCACAGATGAGGAGTGCTACTGGCTGCGCAACATTGGAAAGAACCGGCGTCGCACGATCGGCCAGCACCGCCGGCAGTTGAGCACCGCCCTCGGGACGAGCCCGAGCCTGCGCAAGAGGACCGATGGGAGCGCCGTCGACGACTTCTTACGTCTCGAATCCTCGGGTTGGAAGGGCCACCAGCCCGATGGTCTCGCGCTGTGGCGCCAAGCGGCCACCACGAGATTCTTCGAGGCGGTTTGCGACCGGTACATCGGAGAGGGCCGCATGTGGTTCCTCTCCCTCGAGGGCGACGGGGCACCCGTCGCCATGATCTGCTGCGTTACGGCCGGTGAAGGCATATTTGCCTACCGCACAGCCTATGACGAGGATCTCGCCAGGTATGGCCCCGGCGTCGAGATCTTCCTGGCCGCGATGGAGTACTTCGACCGTGAGACCGACGCCCTTTGGTTCGATACCTGCTCGACTCGCGACAACACTCACCTGCTCGGGCTCTTCCCCGACCGCCGCAGAATGGCGACGATGATGTTTCGCGTGCCCGGCGCCACTTGAGCAAGGCTGCCGTTGGCGGCAATGCCCGAGAGGTTGTCCGGCCTAGCCAACCCTGAGTTACGCGGACGCCGAGCCTCGAAAGAACCCACGCAACTGGCTACCAGTGTCGAATAGGCCGGCTGGCTGCGACAGATTTGAACAGGAGCCAGCGTCGGTGTCTCCCGGCCGGTGATCCCGGCGCCTGTGATCTTGTGCCCCTACGATCGGTCCACCGGGAGCGCAAGCCCGGTGACCCATGACACGAAGGAGCACCACTTCATGCCAACACCTGATCGGAGAGCCGGAGCGAGCTCGTCGCGCGACATCGTGGCGCTCACGCGCTCGCTCAGCCTCGAGGAGAAGGCGGCGCTCACCGTCGGAATGGACACCTGGCGCACGGCCAGCTGTCCCCGAGTTGCCATACCGTCGGTGAGGACCACGGACGGGCCGAACGGCGCTCGGGGCGACACCGTCGACCATGAGAGCGTCACGGCTTCTGTCTGCATCCCCTCCGGCACCGCCCTCGGTGCCACCTGGGACCCCGCCCTCGTCCGCCAGGCAGGGTCCGTAGTGGCCCGCCAAGCCCGCGACAAGGGTGCCCGGGTGCTGCTCGCCCCGACCGTCAACCTGCACCGTCACCCCCTCTCGGGCCGGAACTTCGAGTGCTTCTCTGAGGATCCGGTGCTGGCAGGCAGGCTAGCTGCGGCGTACATCGAAGGTGTCCAGGGAAACGACGTCGTGGCGACGATCAAGCACTTCGTCGGCAACGAGGTGGAGTACGAGCGCAATACGGTCTCGTCGGAGATAGACGAGCGGAGTTTGCGAGAGCTGTACCTGTTGCCCTTCGAGTACGGCGTGCGTCTTGGCGGGGTCCTGGCCGTCATGACCTCCTACAACCGGGTCAATGGCCGTTTCGTCCCCGACGATGCCCGTCTCCTCAGTGAGATCCTGCGCAAAGAATGGGGATTCGCAGGATTCGTGATGACCGACTGGAGCGGTCTGGCGAAAACGCTCGAGGCTGCCAACGCCGGACTCGATCTGGAGATGCCGGGGCCGGGGCGAGCCTTCGGGCCGGCCCTCGTTGAGGCCGTTCGTAAAGGGGACCTGGACGAGTCCCGCCTCGACGAGATGGTTCGGCGCATGCTCACGGTCTTTGATGCCGTTGGAGCGCTGGACGATGTGCCCGGCGACGAGCATCCCGAGGACCGAGACGAGGACAGGGCTTTCGTACGCCGCGCCGCGGCAGAGGGCATCGTCCTTCTCAGCAACGACGGCGTCCTCCCCCTCGTGCCGCATGCGCTCGGCCGAGTCGCCGTTGTGGGACCGAACGCGGAGCGCCTTGCCATCATGGGCGGCGGCAGCGCCCATGTGACGCCCCACTACCTTCTCTCGCCTCTTGCCGTGCTCGGCGAGAGGCTCGGGACCGGGGTGGAGATCACCTACAGCTCCGGTGTGTCCGAGGCCGGGTTGGCAGATGCCACGAGCATCGACGCCGCGTTGCGGGCGATCGAGGGAGCCGACATCGTCCTCCTAATCGTCGGCACCGACGACCTTTGGGAGAGCGAAGGCTACGACCGCCCGACGATGGACCTGCCCCGCAACCAGGACGAGCTGGTGCGAGCGGTCCTCGCCGCTCATCGTCGCTGCGTCGTCGTCGTCAACGCCGGCTCCCCGGTCACTCTCGCCTGGGCAGAGAGCGCGGCCGCGGTCCTCCAGATATGGTTCGGCGGACAAGAACTGGCCCACGCCCTCGTCGACGTGCTGGTCGGGGACGCCGATCCTGGCGGCCGACTCCCAACGACGCTGCCGATGCGCATCGAGCACACCCCGGCCTTCGGGAACTTCCCAGGGGAGTCGAGCACGGTCCGCTACGGCGAAGGGCTTCTCGTCGGCTACCGCTGGTACGAGACACGCCAGCTGCCGGTACGCTTCGCCTTCGGCCACGGACTTTCCTACTCGCGCTTCGCGATCGGCACCCCGCGGCTGTCGGTCACGACGTTGGAGCCCGGAGGCGAGTTAAGCGTCGAAGTGCCGGTGACCAACACGGGAACAAGGCCGGGCGCCGAGGTCGTGCAGCTCTACGTCGCTCCACCCGAAGGAGGACGGCCGCGGCCGGAGGGCCGGTTCCGTCCCTTACAAGAGCTACGGGCCTTTGCCAAAGTGCGTCTCGAGCCGGGTGAGACGACCACGGTGTCGCTCGAGCTCAACGAGCGGTCGTTCGCCTACTACGACGTCGCCGACACGGACTGGCCGTCATTGCGAGCCCGGATGCCCACCTCGGTGTACCAGCACGGGTCGGTGCCGTCACCCCTGCACCGCTCCCAGCCGGGCTGGTACGTCGACTCGGGCACCTACCAGCTGCGCATCGGGCGTTCGTCGTGCGACATCAGCCACATCGTCGCGCTGGACGTGAAGGGCGGCGCATCGCCCCTGGCGGAGTCGTTACCGCCCCGGTGAGAAGAGCCCGGGCTCGCCACCGGCACGCTTGTCGTCTCGACAGCCCATTAGGCGCCCGAGGGAGAGACCGCCCAGCCCACCTATCCCCACCTGGGTAAACGCGCAAAGGTGCGCCCAAGCGGGGATGTTCTGTCACTTCCCGTGTCGATTCAGTCCAGCTTCACCGTGGGGAGCTAAAGAACGCCAAGTGCGATGCCGATATGACTGAGTGCCCAGGAAGGGCACCGAGTTTTCGGCACAGGACACCGCTCATGGATGAGGTAAGACAGCTCCGCCAGCCCGAGCTCCACCCTTACCTGACCCGGCGTCCCCTTCCTTTGCCTCGTCCATCCCGCGGCGAACAAGGTCTGGCCGCCCGCGCCTCGGCCCAACTGGGCGGTCGCCGACCCTTCGCAGGCAGCGCCTGGAAGGCCTTCAGCGTCGTCGTCCTCGTGTCGGGTCTGGCCATCTCAACAATCAGCGCCTTTGCCTGGTATGCCTACATAAGCTCGTTGCGTCGCCAGGCGGTGGCCGCGTCACTTGACAACGTAAAGTCGATCGTGGGGACCTCCCTCGAGCGGGACAACGACCTCGCCGCCACCGTAAACGCCCTCGTGGCCACCCATCCCGAGCTCACCAACCGGTCCCTGGCGACCGTCCTGGCCAAGCTCAACGCGCCGGAGCGTTACCCGGGAAGTATCGCCTTCACCTATGTCGAGAACGTCGGCACCGCCGGACTGCGCAGTTTCGAGACAGTCACCGAGCGGGACCCGCCCCTCGGTGTGCCGACAGCGGCATCGCTACCCGTCACGAGCTCGCTCAACGGCCAGAAGGGCTACTGCCTGACGCGCCTAGCCGCCGTCGAGCTACTGCCCACCCAAAGCGTCATCGAGGACCTGCTGCTTTCTTGGGTCAGCCCATACCTCTCTGCGCACTTCAACTTCTGCGCCTCGTCGTTCCAAGGCCTGCTCGACACCTCGGCCCGGACCGGCCGCTCACTGGTGGCCTCGGTTCTCAACCTGGTCAAGCCGCCTCCGGGCATGCCAGCGGTGCCACCGCAGCTGCACGCCTACATCGCCGACCTCCCGATCTTCATCGAGATAAGCCCCGTCTTCACGGGGACCGGGATCCCGACGACCGCTCGAGCCCGGGCGCAGGAGCTGACGGGCTGGACGATGGCCATCTTCGACGCCGACAAGATCCTCGGTCCGGCCTTGGCCACCGGGGACGGCGTCTCTTTGGTGCTGGCCCACTCCTCACCGGGAGACAGGCCC
Organism: uncultured Acidimicrobiaceae bacterium; assembly: GCA_963779425.1. Taxonomy (GTDB): domain Bacteria; phylum Actinomycetota; class Acidimicrobiia; order Acidimicrobiales; family Bog-793; genus Fen-455. The sequence continues at coordinate 69,660 of CAVZYD010000007.1, read as the reverse complement.
ACGGAGCTGGCCCGCGCCGGTCAGCCCCAAGTTGGGGTGGCCGTAAAAGAGCTCACCTTCCCCGCCGACCCCGGGTGGGTCATCGACGTGGCCATGGACCCGCGTGGTAGCGGGCCATCCCCTCTCACACAGGGCCTGGCGGTGCTCTTCGGCTCTTTGGCCCTGACGCTCCTGCTCGTGATGCTCTTGAGGCTTCTCATACGATCGCGACGCTCCGCCCTCGAGCTGGTCGAGGAGCGGACCGCCGAGCTCCGCCACCAAGCCCTCTACGACTCGTTGACGGGGCTGCCCAACCGCCTCCTCGTCAACCAGCGGGTGCAAGAGCTTGTCGCTCGGGCGCGAGAACAAGGCCCGCCCATAGCCGTGTTCTTCATCGACCTCGACGACTTCAAGAGGGTGAACGACACCTTGGGGCACGAGGCGGGAGACATGCTGCTGCGGGCCGTCGCGGACCGGCTCTCCGCCGCCGTGCGGGACTCTGACACCGTGGGACGCCTTGGTGGAGACGAGTTCGTGGTGCTGTTCGCCGGTTCGTACTCCGACGAAGGGCTGAAGACCGTGGCGGAGCGGCTCTTGAGCGCCCTCCGGGAGCCCTTCAGGCTACAGGTCACCAACAAGATCAACCTGTCGACCTCGGCCAGCATCGGCATCGCCACCGGGATGCGCGACAACCCCGAGGAACTGCTGCGTGATGCCGACACCGCCATGTACAGGGCCAAGGTGATGGGCAAGAACTGCTATGTGATCTTCAGGCAGGAAATGCACGACCTGGTCAAAGACCAGCTCACGCTTGAAATGGACCTGACCGAGGCCTTCACCGACGAGCAGTTCTTCCTCGTCTACCAGCCCATCGTCAACCTGGACACGGGCCATCCAAGAGGTGTCGAGGCCCTCTTGCGCTGGCAGCATCCAGAGCGCGGGGTCGTCGGGCCCGCCGATTTCATCTCGGTGCTGGAGACCTCCAACCTGATCGTCGAAGTCGGGCGTTTCGTCCTCATGGAGGCCTGCCGCCAGGCAAGACTCTGGCACGATCTCGGCCACCCCGTGGGCGTCTCGGTGAACGTGGGCGCCCGCCAGCTCCACCACGACGTGCTCGTCGACCACGTCCGCGAAGCCCTGGAGCTGGCCGCTCTCGAGCCGAGCTACCTAACCGTCGAGGTCACCGAGACGATACTGATGCTCGACCCCAAGGCGACAGCGCGGTGCCTGTCGGCTCTGTCCGACCTCGGGGTGCGGATCGCCATCGACGACTTCGGAACGGGGTACGCCTCGCTCGCCTACCTGAGGGAATTCCCGGTGGACATATTGAAGATCGACCGGTCCTTCGTCGCTCGAATTGGCCACCTCCACAGGCACCAACTTCCTCGATGCGCTCATCCAACTGGGCAAGTCCCTCGGCCTTCTCACCATCGCCGAAGGCATCGAGGAGACACCACAGCTGAGGCACCTGAAGCAGGAAGGCTGTGACCAGGGTCAAGGTTTCCTGTTTTCCAAGCCGCTGCCGGCCGGAGAGATTGAGCAGATCATCACCGGCGCCGGGCACTTCGCCGAAGGAGTCCTGCTTTCGACCTCACCTCTCGCTTCCCGCTAGAGCTGAGCGGGCCGCCAAGTGCCGGCTTTGGCGACTTCGTTCGGCCAGGACGACAGGCGAGCCGTGTGCCAAGGGCGCGACCCAAAGCGAAAGAGCCGTTCGCAGTACCGGTCGTAATTGTGCGACGGCCAGAGATGAAATCTGGCTGGGGCTCGCCGACTGGAGCCTTTGTCCTACGAGGCGGGACACGCCTTCGGGTCGTAGGAGGGAAGCGCCTGCACTGCAGGGCTGGGCGGCCCGAGCGTGCTCGCCTGCGGCTGGGTGGTGGTGGTCGTCGTCGTAGTGGCCACTGTCGTGGTGGGCGAGGTTGAGCTTGTCGTCTGGTTGCCTGTCGTCTTCTTGCCTGTGCTCTTTTTTCCCCTCGAGGCAACGTGGGGGACCACCACGGAGTAGTCCGAGCCCGTGACGACCGTCACCTCGGCGCCGTTGTCGGTCGGTCCTGGGGCCATCGCCACGATGCCGTGGATGGACTCGAGGACCCGCTCGGCATCGAGAATGCGCCCCGGGGCGTAGTAGACGACCGTCTCCGATATCGGGCCGACCGATGTCGCGCTGGAGGTCCCCACGACATGGAACCCGGCGGCGGAAAGCTCATCGGCGGTGGTGAGAGCCTGACCCGATACCCCCGTGCCGTTCGCCACCGAGAGCGTGAACGAGCCGGGCGCCACAGCCGAAGCCGGTGGCTTTGCCAGCCCGAGGAACTTGTCAACGGCTTTCTGGTCTTGAGGGTAGGTCGGCAGCACGACTGAGCCGTAGTCGTAGCCCTCGTACATGTAGTCGGCGAAGTTCTCGATGTTCGGCATGGTGAGCTCGGGAACCGTGGCGATATTGGTCGAGTGGAACGCCCGCAGGAGGTCGACCATGTCGCCGATCGACAGCTTCGAGTCGATCTCGAGGTCGGGCGCTACGGCCCCGAGCAGCGCGTTGTCGGTGAGGGGGTTCCCGAGGCCCTGCTTGTCGACAGCGGTCGCCAGCACGCGGAGGAACTCGTGCACCCGGATGATGCGTCCGAGGTCGCCGCTGCCGTCTTCCACCCACTGACCGCCCTTGTGATACCAGTAATTGCGCGCCCGCACGAGGGCGAGGGCGTCGAAGCCGTTCAGGTACACGCAGCCCGTGGTCCGGATGTGGAGCCCGCTGCTGTCGTCGTAGACCCTGTAGGGGAAGTACATCTTCACACCCCCGAGGGCGCTGACGATGCTCTGGAAGCTGTCGAAGTTGAGCTCCACGAAATGGTTTATGGGGATCCCGAAGTTCTCCTCGATGGCGGCCACGAGCTGATCGGGACCGTCAGCGAGGGCGGCGTCGATCTTGTAGAACTGCCCGGGCCGGACGTTGTTCATCACAAGGTCGCGCGGGATGGAAAGGATCGACACCGAATGGGTCGCCTGGTCTGCCCGCAACAACAAGATCACGTCGGCGTTGACCCCGGTGATGCCGGCCGCGCAGCTGCCGAAGGCAGTGGTCTGTTTGTTGTTCAGCACACAGCGCGACGTCGAGCCGATGAGCAAGAAGGTCTGCACGCCGACATTCGGTCCGGAGGTGGCGGGAGCCACGAGGTGATGCAGCGTCACGCGATGCATCTGGTGGTAACGGAAGGCAACGTAGCCGATCTCCGCCCCGGCCAGGGCGACGATCACAACCAAGAGGGCGATCGCAGCCCTGATGGAATAGCGCGCCCAACGCGGGCGCCGGGAGCGTTTCAGCCACCTGCGGCTGCGCGGCGCCGGTGCGCTCTCAAGCGGACTCGGGTCCGGCGACTCGGCGGGTTCTTGGACGTCTGCCACTCCGACCAGGATAAAGAGGCTTCCTTAAGATCTCGTGAAACCACGAGCCGGACACAGCTGATTTCTCGCGCCGACCTAGGCTGCCTGGCTTACTGTGGTCCAGGTCTGATCCGGAAGAACGGAGGACGATGAGGATCCTCGTGGCCGAGGACGACGCAGCTCTCAGGTCCGTGTTGGAAAGGGGGCTCGAGCGAGCGGGATACGTCGTTGACAGCGTCGCTGACGGATCCGACGCTCTCAGGTACCTGCAAGCCTACGAGTACGAGGTCGCCATCCTCGATTGGCGCATGCCGGTCGACAAGTGGGATCGACGTCGTGCGATCCTTGCGGCGGGCGGGCGCCGGCGTGCCGGTGCTGATGCTCACGGCCCGGGACATGCCCACCGACCGCGTGCTCGGCCTCGATGCCGGCGCCGATGACTACATGGTCAAGCCGTTCGACTTCCCCGAGCTTCTCGCACGGCTGCGCGCGCTGCAGCGCCGGCCTGCGGAGGCTCGGCCGCCCCGGCTGTGTGTCGGCGATCTCGTCTACGAACCGGCCTCTCGGACCGTGAGCGCGGCAGGGGCCGAGATCGGCCTCACTCAGATCGAGCTCGGGATTCTCGAGGTCCTCTTGCAGCGCTCTCCTGACGTGGTGACACGGCGTTCCATCGCCCTTCAGGTCTGGCAGTACGAGGCCGACGCCGTGGGCTCGAACACGATCGACGTCCACGTCGCCCATCTTCGATCCAAGCTCTCCGGCGCCAAGGTCCGCATCGACACGCTCCGAGGCGTCGGCTACCGACTCGTGCCCACATGAGATGGCGACCGCGGGCGGCCGTCACGAATCACCTGGCGCCTTCGCTCAAAGTGGCGTTCGTGGCCACTTTGGTGGTGATCGTCGTCTACGCAGGAGCCGTCGCAGCCCTGGACGTGCTCGTCGCCCACCGCCTCGTCGTCCAAGTCGACCGCCAGCTCACGAGCCGGCTCGCCGCAGCCCGCGTGAGACCGCCCGCGCTCGCGACCAAAGAACCCGACTCGCCCGGTGAAGGCGTCCACTACGGACTTGGGATATACGGGGAGCCGATCTATGTGTGGGAGGTGCCGCCACAAAGCCTCGTCGCCAAGCCGAACGCCGCCTCACCGCCCTTGCCGCCCGGGATATGGCCTGCGGCGGGTGCCGGATCGGCGACGAGGAACCTCTCCGGGACCGAATACCGGCTCTTGTCGGTGCCTTACCGGGGCGGTCTCCTCGTGGCCGGGGAGAGCCTGACCGAGCTCACACACGTCGAGAGCGTCCTTTTGACCTCCGAGTTCGTCGCCGCTCCGGTGCTGCTCGTGGCGATCTTCTTAGCGAGCTTGCTCATCGGTCTCCGCTCCGCGAAACCCATCGAGCTCGCCCACCGCCGCCAGCTCGAGTTCACGGCCGACGCCTCCCATGAGCTGCGCACCCCACTCAGCGTCATCGAGGCAGAGGTCTCCTTGGCCCGCAGTTTCGAAGGGGAGACGGACACGGCGACCCTGGAACGGATAGCTCACGAGAGCGAGCGCCTGAAGCGGATCGTCGACGACCTGCTCTGGCTGGCCCGCTTTGACGCCGCTCCCCCGCCGCCGGCTGCGGGCGCCATCGACCTCGCTACGGTGGCTGAGGTGTGCGCCGCTCGCTTCCAGGCTCTGGCGAACGCGAAATCGCTCGAGCTGCGATTCGCACGGGTCGGCACCGCGACAGCGACGGTCGTGGCGCCCGCGGAGTGGATTGACCGTCTCGCATCGGTGCTCGTGGACAACGCCTGCAAGTACGCCGGTGAGCCCGGCACCGTTCAGGTAGAGGTGGGGCGGGCGGGATCTCGCGTGGTTCTCGCCGTCGAGGACTCCGGCCCGGGCATCCCCGAAAGGGAAAGGGCGCGGCTTTTCGATCGGTTCCGCCGCGGCACGAACGAGGCCGGTGGGCACGGTCTCGGCCTCGCCATCGCCGACTCGATCGTGCATTCCACCGGGGGACGCTGGCGCCTCGGCACCAGCGCCAGCCTGGGCGGGGCTCGTGTGGAGGTCTCGTGGCCAGCGTGACGCGCCGCAAAGGGACCCGAGCGCGACCGGGCCGAACCGTGTGAAGCCCGCCAAGAGCGCCACCTCCGCGATGTGGCGTCTCCTCGTCGGCAGGCCGCTGCGCAGCGCCGAAGCGGTGAAGGAGCAGATCACCCCGGTCGAAGGGCTCTCAGCTCTCTCCCTCGACGCGCTCACCTCCGTCGCGTACGGGCCCGAGGCCATCATCGTCGTCCTCGCCCTCGGGGGAGCCGGAGCGCTGCATCTCGTGCTGCCGATCACGATCGTGATCGTCGTGCTGCTGGCGGTTCTCGTCTTCTCCTACCGCCAGGTCATCGACGCCTATCCGGGCGGAGGCGGGGCTTACGCGGTCTCGCGGGCCAACCTCGGGGTGCGGGCGAGCCTGTTCGCCGGAGCGGCGCTCATAGTCGACTACACGCTCACCGTTGCCGTATCGATCGCCGCCGGCGTCGGCGCGCTGACGTCTGCCTTCCCCTCCCTCGCGCCGGGCACCGTGCCCATCTGCCTCGGCATCCTGGCCGTCGTCACGGTGTTGAACCTGCGCGGTCTCGGCGAGGCCGCCCGGGCCTTCCTTCTCCCGACGATGGTCTTCATCGTCGGCCTCCTCGCCATAATCGCCGTCGGCCTCATCCATCCCCTAGCGCTTCATGCCCCGCAGCCCGGACGTTCCTTGCTCAACACCCACGGTATCGAGACGGTGAGCATTCTCCTCGTTCTGAAGGCATTCTCCGCCGGCTGCAGCGCCCTGACAGGCGTCGAGGCGATCGCCAACGGCGTCCCGCTGTTCAAAGAACCGAGGGCGGTACGCGCAAAGCGGACCGAGCTGCTGCTGGGCGTGATCCTCGGCACCATGCTCCTTGGCCTGGCGGTGCTCGCGAGCCGTTGGCACATCGGCCCACGCTCAGGCCAGACGGTGTTGAGCCAGATCATGGCCGATGCGGTGGGCAGGCACTGGGCCTACTACGTCGTCTCGCTCACCATCACCCTCGTTCTCTCACTGGCGGCGAACACGTCGTTCGGTGGACTGCCTGTTCTCGCCAGCCTGCTTTCGCGTGACGCCTACCTCCCGCATCTGTTCGCTCTTCGCGACGACCGACAGGTCTTCGCGAACGGCATCTGGGCTCTGGCCGTCCTCTCGGGCGCTCTTTTGGTCGCCGTCGGTGGCAACACGAACAGCCTGATCCCACTGTTCGCGATCGGCGTGTTCACCGGTTTCACGCTCGCCCAGAGTGGGCTCGTCGTCCACTGGTGGAAGGAGAAGCCCGCCAGGTGGCGCCATCGCGCCGCCATCAACGGGCTCGGGGCGACGATGACGGCTGTCGCGACCGTCGTGTTCCTCGTCTCGAAGTTCTTGGAGGGTGCCTGGGTAGTCGTCGTCGCCGTTCCGATATTCGTCCTTCTCTTCGTGCGGATACACACCTACTACAGCCGTGTGGCACGCGACCTCGGCCTCGGGGAAGAACAGAGCAAGCCGGAGAGGAGGTCCTCCCTCGTGGTCGTGCCTGTGACAGCTGTTTCGCGCTTGACCGCCCACGCGCTCTCGGAGGCTCTCTCGCTGAGCAAGCACGTCGTGGCCGTCACGGTGGTCATCGGCGGCGGGGACGAGGCAGAGGCCCGCGCCCGGACTTTCGAGCAGGACTGGGCCAGTTGGGACCCCGGCGTGCCGCTGCGGGTGCTGCGCAGCGACTACGCCTCGGTCGTGGACCCGATCCTCTCGTTCATCGACGAGGTCACGGCCGCCGGCGACAAGCAGGTCGTCGTCCTGATCCCCGTCGTCGTCCCCGACCGCGTGCGCTACCGCCTGCTTCACAACCAGATCGACCTCGTCTTGTCCGCGGCGTTACGGAGCCGTCCCGACGTAGTGGTCGCACGGGTTCAACTGCCCTTGCGCGAGCTGGCGAACGAGGCGGAACACCCCGGGGACGCCCCTCGCTGAAAAAGCGGGCGCCTCGCAGTGCGGGCGGAGGGTGTTTCGTCTTTTGGCCAAGGACGCGAGAACGGTTAGCGCCATCTGAAGGACCGGTCGGGCCTCGCCGCTCGGCTGAAGTGGCCCCGGCGCGATATCGGAAAAAAGCGCAGCTCAAGTGGGTTGCCTCGCAGGTCGATACAACTTTGATGCAGCAAGGCTCCTCACGGGAGCTACCCCGTCGAAACGACGGCGACAGGCCGGTTATCGGCGTCCTCTCGCCGCTCATGACGACCACCTTTTTCGGGGGGGTGCTGTCGGGCATTTCTCATGCCGCCGCCAAGGCCGGCGCGTCGGTGGTCGGGATACAAACCTTCGATCCAGGTGACGCCGACGTGGACCGCGCGGAGCCACGCTATCGACGCAGAGCGGGTTGGAAGCGCTTCGCCGGAGTCATCGCCCTCGTCAACGCGGTGGATCCGAGCTATTTGTTCGAGCTCCGCTCCGCCGGCATCACAGTCGTTCTCGTGAGCAACGAGGTCGAGGGCCTCTCCTGCCCGATCGTGTCCTCGGACAACGGCGAGGGCGCGGCCTGCGCCGTCGACCACCTTGTCGAGCACGGACATCGCCGTATCGCCTTTGTGGGCAACCTCAGGCAGCAGGACATACGCGAGCGCTATGCGGCCTATCGCGAGAGCCTTTCCCGTCACGGGATCGAGGCCGACGAGAAGCTGCTCTTCGTGGCGAGCGACAACGTCGAGCGGGGCGGGACCGAGGCCGGCGAGGCGATGCTGGCCGCCGGCCTCCCCTCGAGCGCGGTCCTCGCCGCCACCGACTTCAACGCCATCGGCCTCATCGGGGCCTTTCGGGCGGCCGGACTGGTGCTTCCCCGCCAACAGGCGATCATCGGCTTCGACGACACCAAGACCGGGTCCTTGATGGACCCGTCACTCTCGAGCGTTCGCCAGGACCTGGCCGCCATCGGGGCCAAGGCGGCACAGCTCGTCCTCGGCGAAGCGGACGCGGCGACGCTGCACCACCGGGTTCCCACGAGGTTGATCGTCCGGTCCTCTTGTGGGTGCTCGAACGACTCGGGAGGCGCCCGCAAAACCGCCGGCGCCGTCTCGGGCGGAACCGTGCCGGGCGGCCTGCACGACATGTTGTCCGATCTGTTGAGCGAACAAGGGGCTAGCACAAGCGATGCCGTGGCCGTGGCAGAGCGCGCCGCCGAGGTGTTCGCCGAGGTCCTCGCGGCACCGGACGAGAAACTCGTCGACGAGCTGGCCACGCGTCTCAGTCTCGTGGCTGAGAAGATCTGCCGAGTCACCGGCCGTTTCGAGGTCGTGCCCTCCTCGGTCGAGTGCGTCCGCCGTTTCGCTTTGCAATCCGCTCAAGGTGCAGTCCAAAACGCCCGATTGGAGCACAGGCTCGGTGACATCTCGCTCGCTTTGTCACGGGCCTACGCCTGCGAGCAGGAGTACGAAAGACGCCGGCTCTACTTGTCGCTTCGCGACGAGTACCACATAAGTCTCGATCTGTTGCGCAACCCGGCGAATGGAGAAGGCGGGCTCGAGTTCTTGAGCCAGACCCGGGTACGGGCCGCCTACCTCGGCCTGTGGCAACAAGGCCCTGCGGGTGGGCCAGATCTCCCCGATGAGGGCGCCACTATCGAGCTCGTCGGCTCGTTCGTCTCCGACACCGACGACACGCTCCCCGTCGGAGGCGTCATCAAGGTCGAGTCCTTCCCCCCTCCCCGGCTCGTATCGCTCGCCAGGCCGGACGCGGGAGAGATAACCATCGTCCTCCCCGTCCGGACCGCGGGCAAGGACTGGGGCTTGCTGGCCCTCGTCGGCCCGCTCGAGACCACGGTCTCCACTGGGCACGATTTCTACTTCCAGTGCGCGGCCCTGCTCAGCATGGCGGTCGATCAGCAAGGCACGGTCCGCTCCCTGCGCTCGAGCGAAGAGCGCTATGCCCTCGCCGCCCGGGCCGCCAACGACGGGCTCTGGGACTGGGACCTCATCACGGGCCGCATCGTCTTCTCCGAGCGTTGGAAAGCCGTCGTGGGTTGCAGACCGGACAAGATAGGCACGAGTCCGGGCGAGTGGCTCGAGCGGGTGCACCCGGAGGACCGAACCGGTCTCGACGCAGGCCTCGACGCCTGTTGGAGCGGCGCCGCCTCAGCCCTCGAGTCCGAGCACCGCCTGCGCAGCAGTGACGGCACTTATCGATGGGTGCACTGTCGTGCCCTGGCGATCCCCGGCAAGCCAAGCCCGGCCACGCGCCTCGTGGGCTCGATCACCGACATCACCGACCGGCGCGATCTCGAGGCCCAGCTGCGTCACCAGGCCCTGCACGACCCTCTCACGGGCCTTCCCAACCGCGCCCTCGTGCTCGACCGGGCCGAGCAGATGCTCGCCACGGCGCGAAGGACACACGGTTCTGCCTCTCTGTTCTTCATCGACCTCGACAACTTCAAGGAGGTCAACGACGGCTTCGGGCATGCCATCGGCGACGAGCTCCTGGCCGCAGTCGGGGCGCGTCTTCGCCGCGTGACCCGTGAGAGCGACACCGTCGGACGTCTCGGTGGAGACGAGTTCGTCGTCCTCGTCGAGAACGGGTCGGTGGGGGACGCCTCGGACCTGTTGGCCCAACGTGTGCAGGACGTGCTCCACCCACCGTTCAACCTCAACGGCCACGATTACCTCGTCAGCGCGAGCATCGGGATCGCCACTGCGAGCGACGGGACTGCCGAGAACCTCCTGCAGGAGGCCGATGTCGCCATGTACACGGCGAAGAGCTCCGGCAAGAACCGCTGCGTGAGCTTCCGGCCGCGGATGCGCCACGCCGCCCACGCCCGCCTCCAGCTCGGCATGGACCTCGCCTGCGCCATGCGCGAAGGCCAGCTTCGCATCCACTATCAGCCGATCTTCAACCTCGAGCACAACGATGTCCGCGCCATGGAGGCACTCGTACGCTGGCAGCATCCCGAACGGGGCCTGCTCCCGCCCGGTGATTTCATCCCCGTCGCCGAGGCCTCCGGGCGTCTCATAATGGACCTCGGCCGCTACGTCCTCTCCGAGGCATGCCGCGCGGCCGTCGGCTGGCGGCGACTCGGTGCCAGCCTCGACGTGGCGGTCAACATCTCGGGTCGCCAGCTCGAGTCCGACTCGATCATGGGAGACGTCGCCGAGGCTCTCTCCGAGAGCGGTCTCGAAGCCTCCCGCCTCGTGCTCGAGGTCACCGAGACGGCGATGATGCACGACCCCGAAGACGTTATCGTCCGCATGACCAAGCTGAAGACCCTCGGCGTGCGCCTGTCGATCGACGACTTCGGGACCGGCTACTCCTCGCTCGCCTTTTTGCGCCGATTCCCCGTCGACGTGGTGAAGATCGACCGCTCCTTCGTCGCGTCTGCGTCGAGTTCGCCGGAGGACGCCTCCGTGGTACAGACCCTCGTCTCGCTCGGGCGGACCCTCGGCCTCGAGGTGGTGGCCGAAGGTGTGGAGCTCGACAGCCAGCTCGACGCGGTCCGGGTGGCCGGCTGTAACAGCGCCCAGGGCTTCTTGTTGTGCCGGCCCCTGGACAAAGACCAGCTCGACGCGCTGCTTTCCTCGATAGCTCGGGCTCCCTCCCCCGCCGCGAGCTGAGAGGAGCGACCCGGGCGGCGCCTCGAGGCTCGCCACGAGCCGGCCCCGACGGTCTCAGATCGTGGCCGGCTCCGGGCCTGCGAGCGGGGAGGTCACCTCTCCCTGTTCTTTGAAACCGAAGCGCGCGTAGACCCGGCGCAGCGGTGCGGGAGCCCACCAGTTCGCCTTGCCGAGCAGTTTCATAGTCGCCGGAACCAAGGCCAGGCGCACGACGCTGGCATCCACGATGAGCGCCACGATCATGCCGATGCCCATCATCTTGGTGAAGGTGACGCTCGAGGCCGAGAACGAGCCGATGACGACGCCAAGCATCAAGGCGGCGCTGGTGATGACCCCTCCCGTGCGCTGCAGCCCCGTGGCGATGGCCGCCGTGTTGTCCCCCGTGGCGTCGAAGTGCTCACGGATGCGCGAGAGCAAGAACACCTCGTAGTCCATGGACAAACCGAACATGATGGCGAACATCAAGATGGGCGTCGAGGGATCGATCGTGCCGTTCGGTGCGAACTGCAACAGCCCTGAGAGGTGCCCTTCTTGGAAGACCCAAACGAGGACGCCGAACATCAAAGAGAGCGATAAGAGATTCATGAGCACCGCCTTTAGTGGCAGCAGCACCGAGCCGAAGGCCAAAAAGAGCAGGGCGAAGGTTGCCAGCACGACGACGAGCACCATCCACGGCAAGGTGTGGCCCAGGCTGGAAAGCGTGTCCGCCAAAAGAGCGCTCTGGCCTCCGATATAGGCGACGGCACCGCCCGGCGGGGCGAGGTCTCGGACCCGGGCCACGATGGCCTGCGCCTGTTTTGAGTAGGGGCCGGGCAGGTAGCCCATGTCCAAGCGGGCGAGGTCGCCGTCGATGCCGGTGACGCGGGCATGAACGATGCCGGGGAGGCGCTGCAGCCTGGTCAGGTAAGAAGCGAGCTCAGCGCTTCGGGCCGCTGAGCCTTCGACGGGTCCCCCGAGGTCCACGACGGCTTCGATAGGGGCGGTCGGGTTGCCCGGGAAATCCCGGCTCAGGACCTCGGTGACCTGACGCGCCGGCGCGCCGGCCGGCAGCACGGTGGCGTCTGTGCCTCCCCAGGCGATCTTCAAAAAGGGCGAGCCGAGCATTAGGAGCAGGATGACTATCACCCCGGCCACGGCCAAGGGCCGGCGCATGACGCGCTGGCCGAGGCGGTACCAGCCCCCGTTCTCCAGCGGGCCCGGAGCCCGCCTTATCGAGCGTCGGATCCGCAGGGAGTTCACCTTGAAGCCGAGCACGGCCAGCGTTGCCGGCATGATGCTGAGCGCGGCCAGCATGTCCACCACGACCGTGAGGACCCCGCCGTAGCCCATCGAGCGGAGGAAGGTCTCGGGGAACAGCATCAAGCTCGCCAGGGCTACGGCCACGGTCACGCCGGAAAAGGCCACGGTTCGCCCGGCGGTGGCGACGGTGCGCGCCACGGCGGTCTCCACGGCGCTGGTGCGGTGCAGCTCCTCTCGAAAGCGGCTGACCATGAACAGCCCGTAGTCGATGCCGAGCCCGAGCCCGAGGATGGTGGTGATGTTCACCGAGAAGATCGAGACCGGGGTGAACAAGGTGAGCATCCGCAACACCGAGAACGAGCCGAGGATCCCGACGCCGCCGATCAAAAGTGGCAGGCTCGCGGCCGTCACGCTGCCGAAGATGAGCAACAACAAGATGAGAAGGATCGGGAGCGACAAGCTTTCGGCGCGACGGATGTCAGCGCTCGTCTGGTTGGTGATTGCCTCGTCGGTCGGGACCAGCCCGCCGACTTGAGTGCGCAGCCCGGGCGCTCCGAGCTCGGTCTTGATGGCGTTGTAGCTGTCCTGACGGGCGTCGTCGCTGGCGCCCCTCAGCTCCAACACGGCGTAGGTCTGCCGGCCGTTCGCGCTGACAAAGCCGGGTGACCTGCTCGACCAGTACGTCGCGTACGACTCGACGGCCGCGCGGGAAAGCGCTGCCAAGGTGCGCGTCACGGCGGCTCGGAAGGCGCCTGTGCGCACCGGCTCGGTCGGGCTCGAGTAGATCACGACGACGTCGCCGGCGTCCCGGCCGAAGGCGCGCGTCGCCATGGAGGCCTCCTGCTGGCTCTGGGTGCTCGGCGCGTAAAAGCCTCCCGCCGTCTGCAGCCGGCCGAAGACGCCGCTCCCCCAGACGAGAGCGAAGACCGAAAAGGCTAGCGCGACACCGAGCACGAGACGTCGCCGCTTGGCAACGAGGCGCCCCCAGCGCTCGAACACGGTGCCCAGCTCCATGGTTTGTTCCCCCGTTCCGGTTAGGCCCTTTGTGAGCGGCGCTCTTGTTTAAAGAGCAATGCTCACATATCCGCTCATGAGCTGTCAAGAGCACTGCTCATATATCGCGACTGGTGCTCTCGGTGTGGCACAATGGCGCTATGAAATGCCAGGCAGTCGTGCCGACCGCACGCCAAAGGGTCAAAGACGCCGTCACGGCTGAGATCGTCGCTGTGGCCCGGGGCCAGCTCGCCACCGAGGGCGCCGGCGCCTTGTCGCTGCGCGCCGTTGCCCGTCAGATGGGCATGGCCTCTTCGGCCATCTACCGTTACTTCCCCTCTCGCGACGAGCTCCTCACCGCCCTCATCATCGAGGCCTTCGACGCCTTGGGCGAGGTGGCTGAAAAGGCAGCCGGTCAAAGCGGGCCGGCTTTCGGCCGTTGGCAGTCGGTGTGCCGGGCCGTGCGCAACTGGGCGCTCGAGCACCCGCACGAATACGCCCTCATCTACGGCTCGCCCGTTCCCGGCTACCACGCCCCCGAGCAGACCGTCGCCCCCGCCAGCCGCGTGGCCCTGGTCCTCGCCGGCCTTCTCGTCGATGCCCACCACCGCGGCGAGCTCATGGAGATCGACGCCCCGCCGCTCACGCGGGCCATGACGGCCGAGGCCCGTCAGCTCTCCCACCTTGCCATGCCCGGCGTCCCCCTCCCCCTCGTGGCGCGGTCGCTCCTCGTGTGGACGCAGCTTTTCGGCCACATAAGTTTCGAGCTCTTCGGTCAGCTCGTAGGGGTGGTGGAGGACCCGGGGGTCGTGTTCGAATTCGCCATCGCGACGACGGCTGGTCTGCTCGGCATGGGGCCGAAAGCCCTGGCCGCCCGGAGGCCGTGATAAAGGCCGCGCCGGACGCTCGTAAGAAGTTTGCCTTTCCCCTATTGGTTGCTTTAGAGTAACCGTTGCTTATGAGTGACCAATCTGCTGAAGCGGTGTTCGACGCGCTGGGCGAGCCCGTCCGCCGGCGCATCCTCGAGCTCTTACAGGACGGCCCGACCCCGGTCGGCCGCCTCGCCGAACGTCTGCCCGTGGGTCGCCCGGCTGTGAGCAAGCACCTGCGCGTCTTGTCAGATGCCGGTTTGATCGCCCATCGAAGCGTCGGCACACGCAACTTGTACGCCCTTGCCCCGGACGGCCTGGCGGTGGCCCAGCAATGGCTGGTCCGGACCTGGGACAGCGTCCTTGCCGCCTATGCCGCCCGCGCCGCCGATGTGGGTCGAGGCGGCGCCGCCCGCCAGGGTGCACAAAAGAGACAGGCCGGGCAGGCAAGTGCCTGACAACGGACGAGAAAAGGAGCCTTCGATGAGTGTTGTCCCGCCGGTGCACCGAGAGGTGCTGGTCGACGCCGACCAGGCGACGGCCTTCGAGGTGTTCACCTCGCAGATCGGGATGTGGTGGCCGCTCGGCGAGCACAGCGTGTACGGGGCCGAGGCCAGCGTCGCTTTCGTGGACGGGAACATCGTGGAGCGATCGGCCGAAGGCGACAGCTCCCTTTGGGGAACGGTCCTTGTCTGGGAACCGCCCAGGGCGGTGGCTTTCACGTGGCATCCCGGTGGCACGCCGGACAGAGCGAGCCGGGTGGAGGTGACCTTCAAAGCCGCGGGGCCAAAGTCGCTTGTCGCGCTCACGCACACGGGCTGGGAGGTCTTCGACGACCCTGCCAGCGCCCGGGCCGAGTACGACCACGGCTGGGTCGGGGTCCTCGACCGCTACCGCGAGAGGGCCGGCCTGCAGGAGGTGGCTTAAGGAAACGCCCTCAGGGCTCACGCAGCGCCTCGGCAGGAGGGGTCCGGGCAGCCAAGAGGGCGGGAAGCACCGCCAGACCGGCGCCTACAACGAGCACCCCGAGGGCGAACAGGACGATCAGGTGGACCGGTGCTATGTCCACGGGCACCACGCCCAGGTTGGAGGCGAATGCCCGCCAGATCACCCGTCCGGCCGCGATCCCGATCGGTACCCCGAGGACGATCCCGACGATGGCGATGGTGGTGGACTGCCAGCACACCGCCGCGCCCACCTGCGCCCGGACGAAGCCGATCACCTTCAGTATCGACACCTCCCTGCGTCGCCGGGCCACGCTCACAAAGAGCAGGTGGGCGAGCGCCGCGGCTCCGAAGATGGCGAGCGTGACCCCGAGCAGCGCCGGGAAGTTCACCGCCTGGCCGAAGTTCACGAGGTCGGTCGGAACCGAGGCCGGGGTGAGCAGCGAACCGAACCGGGTTTCCAGACGGGCGGCGAGCGCTCGTCCCGCTCTGCTTGGTGCCGTGCCGATCGCCATGTCCCAACCGAGGGCTGATCTGAGCTTGTTGCCGAGCTTGTCCATGCATGTCCGCCTCGTCGGCCCAGCCGGGCAGGCGAGGTTCTCCACGGTCGCGACCGTCGCCACCGCCCCGATGCCGAAACCGCCGGTGCCGAACTCAGGAGGAAAGGCGATGGTGCCCACGACCTTCAGCGCCGAGGTCTCCGGCTGCGACGACATGTAGATGGAGACGGGTACGGACGAACCGATGTGCGCCCCCGCCTCAGCGAGCGTCGTCGCCCCGAGGGCGATCTGGCCCTCCGCTGTCGGGTAGCGGCCATCGACCAGCGAGAAGGCCATCGGTCCCTTGGCCACCTCGGCGACGATCCCCTGCACGGCGATGCCGTTCACCTCCACGTACTTCCCCGTCACCTCGGAGGTGATCTTGGTGATAAGGGGGTTGTGGGCTGACTTTCTCACAATCGACTGCACCTGGCTGTAGGTGAGACCGTTCAGGTCGACCTGCCAGTTCATCCCGTAGAGCGATGGCGTCGAGACAAGATTCGACAGGCTGGCGCCAAAAATGGTGGTGGCGACGAGGGCCGTCACGGCCACGACTGTTCCCAAGAGCGCGGTCATGACCGGCACAGAAGCGCGCCCTTTGCCCCGCTCGAGTGCCCGGCTCGTGCCGACGACGATGCTCGGCGGGGCGCCTGCCCTCGCCAGGGCGCCGACGATGCTCGAGGCACGCGTGGCGCCGCGCTGGGTCTCGGAGCGCTCCATATGAACCCGCGTCGCCCGCCAAGCGGGATAAGCGCTCAAGATCAAGACCACGACGACCGTGAAGAGAGCTCCGAGAACGAGCACGGCCACGTCGAAGGCGAAGCCCTGCGCTGGCTCGGCCACGCGAGCCTCGCCCACGGGCGTCAGGGGCGAGAGAGCGAAAGCAAGCCCGAGGGCGCCGATCGCGCCTGCGAGCCCGATGGCGCCCGATCGCGCCATGCCGAGGCCGGATACCTGCCTCGGACGGAGTCCGAGTGCCTCGAGGGTGGGATAGGACTCGGCCTCGAGAACGCTCTGGCGAGACAGCGCCTGGCCGAGGACGGCAAGGCCGACGAAGGCGACGATGAGGGCGAAGAGCCACCAGCCGACCGCTTGGGG
This sequence comes from uncultured Acidimicrobiaceae bacterium, assembly GCA_963779425.1. GTDB lineage: Bacteria > Actinomycetota > Acidimicrobiia > Acidimicrobiales > Bog-793 > Fen-455. The sequence continues at coordinate 53,002 of CAVZYD010000007.1, read as the reverse complement.
ATGTATCGATCGCTCGACTGCCGCGACGCCGGAGTCCATGGGCTCAAGCTCGTGGTAGTACGAGAGGCCAGCGAGGTGCTGGAACTCGACCTGGAACCTCGGCAGGCCGGCGGCGCCGTTGCGCAGGCGCACGAGCGCTGTGAAGTACTTGAGGTCCTGGCGCCCTTGGCCTCGATCGAAGGCAGGGCTCGTGTACAGGTTGTAGACGGGCGTCACTCCCGCCGGGAAGTCGCTCAGGTTCGCCTCGATACCGACCACCTTGAACCTGAGCCGCGCCCCGTGCGGTGCCGGATTGCCGTTCTCGACCGCAGCTGTCTGGGCGAGAGAGAAAAACGGCACCGTGACGACAGAACCGATGTGCACGCCGAACTGCTGTTGCATCGTGAATCCGGCGAGCACCTCGTCCGGCGCCGTGGGCATGCGCCCCGCCACCAGCTTGGTCGTGCGGAAAGGATCGGTGGGAAGCCCCGAGATGTAAGCGTCGTCTTCGGGCACGGTCTGCCCGTTCACGGTCATGTTCCCAATGGTGTAGGAGACCTCGTCATAAAGCGTGAAGACCCCGGGAAGCGAGGCGACTGCTCGGGGCAAAGGCGTGGGGAAATTGAGCAGCTGCGCGTCGTAGCCATAGCGGGCCAAAAATCGTGGGAAGGCCGACGAGGTACGCCTCCCGGCGGCCGCTGCCCCGAGCACCGTCCCGCCGACGAGCGCCACGAGAACGCTGAGGGCGAGCCAGGACCGCCACCGGTGTTACAGCTCGGCGCGAAACACGACCCAGATGGCCCGCATGCGAAGTCCCCCTCGCTCAGAGTCTGCATCAGACGGTCGCGACCTAGAAGGGGGCCAGCTCACGATCTCGCCGTCGTGTTAGCACTACGCCGCCCCGAGCCAAACGACGCTCATTTGCGCCGGGCGCGCCAGACCTCCTCGCAGGGCCATCGACTCGCCCACGCAGTGGTGACGAACTTGTACTCGGTGAGGGCAGCTTCCAAGGGCCGCAGCTCGATTAGGTCCTCGATCTCGAACCGGTTGGCGCGAAGCAGGCGTACCCAGTCGCCGTGACCGAGATGGAACTCCACGGTCGAGTCGCCGGGCCACGTGAAGCGGTACATGCCGAAGTGGGCTCGCAACAGGCGCTCGGTCGCAGCGACGTCGTCCTCGTCCGGCGCGCAGAGCATCAACAATGAGCTGTTGCCGAGGAAGACGAGCTCTCCGCCCGGACGCAATAGACGCGCCGCCTCGGGGATCCATCGGTAAGGGTCGGCCCAGATGGCGGCGCCATACTCGCTGATGACGAGATCGAAAGAGGCGTCCCGCAGCGGCACCTGCTCCCCCGCCGCGCGAACGAGCGGGAAGTGCAACCCGACCTCTTCTTGGAGCTGACAGGCGATGGCCAGCTGCCCGACACTCGGGTCGACGCCCACACACGACGCGCCCCGGTACGCCAGCCAGTAAGAGACGTAGCCGGTCCCACAACCGAGCTCGGCCACCCTCGCACCGAAGAGGTCCGAGGGCAGGACTTTGCCGACACGTTCCGGGATCGAGAAGATGCCCCAGTTGGGCTCGGCCGCTCCCCATTGGCGCCGGGCAAGTCTCACTTGGTCGTCGTGGCGGGCGTCGAAAGCCTCGGCATTGGCCTTGACATGTTCGAGCGAGTCGCCGTCCATCCGCCGAAGTTACCTGGTCAGCTCGTCCCGCGGCCGAAAGGTGCCGGGAAGGCGCCGCTCGCTAGGTATGCGCCAGCTCTCCGGCGATGGAACGGGCCCAGCTCCTCACGTGGTCGGGGTCGCGCCAGTCACCGGCGCGCGTCTTTGCCATGGCCCGGGCCGGGAAGCCCTTGGCTGTGGCCTCAAGACGGCCTCCGAATGTGACCTGGCCACGGGCGCCGATATCCGACATCGCCGCCGCGACCTGCTTGACGGGCGCGATGTCGCCGGCGCTGGCGGAGCCGTCGAGCGGACCGCTGCTGACCAGCCAAACCGGCTTGGACCGCAACGCCTCGGCGTGGCGACGGACAAAGCGGACGGCGTCTCGATGCCAGCGCATGGCGTAAAGAGACCCGGCGACGACGACGGCGTCGAATCCGTCCAGTCGGGGCACGTTTCGAGCCGGCTTGACCGTCGAGCTCAGTCCCGAACGCGCCAGCTCGTCGCCGATCATCTCGGCCAGCCCCGCCGTGCCGCCACGCTTGGACCCGTACACGATGAGAACTTCCATAAGGCCTCCTTTTCGGCCCCCCCCGATCATTAGACGACGAACGGGGCGACAAAGCCAGATCTGAGCGGTGGCTACGTTCAGGGAACCGGGTGCGATGATGGGCGGGTGGACCTCGACACCTCGCGCGCCATCGAGCTCGCCCCGCGCATTTGGTGGGTAGGGGCACTCCTGCCCGGAGATCCCTTCCAGTGCCACGTCTACCTCGTGGAACAAGGCGACCAGTCGGTATTGATCGACCCTGGCTCGGCTTTGACGGTCCGCCAGGTCATAGGAAAGATCGACGACGTCGTCGGGGTCGAGAACCTGCGCTGGCTCGTCTGCTCGCACTCCGACCCCGACATAATCGCCGCTTTGCCCGCGCTCGTCGCCCACGGGCTTCACCCCGAGGCGGCGATCGTCACGCACTGGCGCGACAAGACGCTCATCCGCCACCTCGGTGTCGCTCTGCCCTACTGGCTCGTCGAGGAGAACGGCTGGAGGCTCGAGCTCGAAGACCGCGCTCTCCGGTTCTTGTTCACGCCCTATGCGCACTTCGCCGGCGCCTTTTGCAGCTTTGACGAGAACTCACGAACGCTGTTCTCGGCCGATCTCTTCGGTGGCTTTGCCGAGAACGACCACACGCTTTACGCCACGTCGCTCGACTACTTCGAGCAGATGCGAGCCTTCCACGAGCACTACATGCCGAGCCGTGAGATCCTCGCCCACGCCCTCGCCGAGATCGGTCAGCTCGAGATCCGCCGTATCGCGCCTCAGCACGGTCTCGTCATCCCCGAGAATCTCGTCGCTCCGCTCGTCAAGCAGCTCAGCGAGCTCGAGTGCGGCATCTACCTGCACGCACGGGACGACCCCGACCTGCGCTTCTTGCTGGCGGCGAACAGGGCGGTGCGCGACCTCATCGACACACTCGTGCGCGAACCCGAGTTCTCCGGTGTCGTGGCCAATTTCGACGAGATGGCCGAGCGTCTCTTCGGTACCGGACGCCTCGAGCTCTGGGCCCGCACGGGCGACACGGTGCTCCGCTTCGCCCAGCACAACGGTTTTGTGGGGCAAGCCGCCGATCCCCCGTCCGATGTCCTCGCCGGGCTCTCGGGCGCGCAGCCCGGTCCGGGACCGAGAATGGTGCTGCCCCTCCGGCCGCCGGCTTCGGCAGCTGTGACAGGGGTCGTCGTCTTGGAATTCGGTGACATGCCAGTTCTGAGTCGGTCCATGCGGGCGCTCGTGGACGAGATCTGCGGGCTCGTCGAGGTCGGGCTCGAGCGCGAACTGTTCCGGCACGCGGCGAGCATCGACAGGGACGCCTTTTACGAACAGGCCACCCACGACCCCCTCACAGGCCTTGCCAACAGGCAGTACCTGGCCGATGCCGCCCGCAGTCTCTGCGCCCTCGACGACCGGAGCGCGAGGGCGTCGGTCGCCGCCCTCATGGTCGACATCGACCGCTTCAAGGCGGTGAACGACAACCTCGGCCATGTCGCCGGCGACGAGGTTTTACGCCTCGTCGCCCAGTCGATAGTGGCGGGGTCACGCCGGGGCGACATCGTCGTGCGCTACGGCGGTGAGGAGTTCCTCGTGCTCCTCTCCGGGGTCGACCTGGCGATCGCCCGATCGGTGGCCGAGCGCATCAGGAAAGCGGTCGCGGCACCCGCCGGCGAGGGCCCACGCGTCACCGCCACCGTCGGCGTGGCGCTGCGCAACCGTGGCGAGCCGTTCGACCATCTCGTGGAGCGGGCCGACAAGGCGATGTACCTGGCCAAAGCCCAAGGGCGCGACCAGGTCTGCGTCGCCGAGTGACGGCACTTCCGCACTACTGTCAGGTGGACCGACGATGACAACTTACGATCTGGACAGCGAAAACGACGAACATCTCCTGCTCGCGTCCTGGCCCGACCTGCCTGAGCGGGCTAGCCATCAGGTTGCGAGCTTTACGGAACTGAAGCTGGCCCAGGTGGCAAGGACCGTGCTCAATGCCGCTTCGCGTTACCGCTGGCGCCGTTGGGTGGAACTCTTGGACGACGGCGTCTTCAAAGAGCCGGGCCCGGGAGACGTGCCAGTTGGGCCACCGCCGTTGCCGACCGCTGCCCTTCTCGGCGATGCCCCCATGAGCGCCGAACTCGAGAGCCAGATCGAGGCACTGGTACCAAGCGCCGGCGCAGAGCCTGCGCCTGCAAGTACCGACTCCGGCGGCTTCACCGAGCGAGTCCCCTGGGGGAACCTGCGTCCGCTGTTGTGGCGGGACTGGTGCGGTCACCTCCAAGGCGACGAGCATGACGCCTTGCGCGACGAGCTCGAGGCCGATCTGGCGGCGACGGCCGGGCCCCTTAAGGGTCGGGCCCGCCAGGCCGCCTGGTACCTGAGCGCCGAGATGATCATCGACGAAGACCACTCGAGGCTTGCCGTACGCGCCAAGGGCGCCAAAGACGACGAAACCGGCAAGGCATTTCAGAAGTCATTGGTGCAGCTGCTGGGGGACCTGACCGGCCTTCGCGTCGAGTCGACCGCCGTCGATTGGGACCCGGACAACGAGGAACTCCTACGCGTCTACTCACCGGTGACTGTCGTCGGGTTCTGGCTCGACCCGGAATGCTGGTACTACGGGTGGCCGGGCTCGGTCGAGGTCGGGGCCACCGTCTGGCAGCACGCCGGCACGCTGCCGACCGACACGAGCATTGGAGATCTGGCCGGCTTCGTATCAGAACAGACCGCCCGCAGAGCCTGGCCCTTCGGCGGGAGCGATCCGAACCTTAAGCGGGGACTTTTCGGCGGGAGGCGCTGACCTGGTCCCCAAAGCTCCCGCGGGGGCGAGGGTCTGGAGGCCTCGGCCCGCCTGATCGGCGAGGCGCCCTATCATCACCAGACCATGGTGAACCTTTCCGACAAGGCGCGAGCCGCCCAGCAGGCCCTGAAGGACGCTTCGGCCAAGTACCAGGCCGTCGTCGACCGGGTGATCGAAGATCCGACAGGGCCGTTTTTGAAGGACCTGCGCGACAACGAGGAACGGGTCGCCGAGGCGGCGGCGAGCTGGGCGCTCGAGTACGCCGAGGGGGCGGAACCACCCTCGGTCGGCTAGGGCCGCCAGCCGTTGGCGGGATCGGATGCGCCCGCGGGCCGAGATGTTCAGCTGAGCGGGCCGGCCAGGTGACGCTCGATGGTGTCGACCTTTGCCTTGAGGGCGCCTTTGACTCCCTCGCGATAGTCGACCTTGATCACGGCCGAGACGCGGGGGGAGTCCTCGGCGAGGCGGAGCACGCAGGACTTTATGAGCCCCATGACCTCGTCCCAGTCTCCCTCCACGTTCGTGAACATGGCGTTGGTCTCGTTCGGCAGCCCGCTCTCACGCACGAGCCGCACCGCCTCGGCCACGGCCGCTCCGACCTCTTCGGCACCGGCCGGGCTCACCGAGAACGCCGCGATCATCTGTCCTCCCTCATGGCTCGGGTCCCTGCGCACCATGACAGCCAGCTTTGCGCGGATCGGGCCTCAGCGTCGGAGCCTTCGGCCGGCTCGCTCAGCCGTGCGGGAAGCCGCTCGTGGATATGTTGGCCGCGCTCGGCGAGACCGATTGGGCGTTGCACGTCGAGGCGCTCGAGTGGGGGACGACGAAGTAGTACGTCCCTGTCGCCTTCTCGTTGTACACCGCCGTGGTGAGCGCCGTCTTTATGTCCAAGACTCCCCAGCAGTCAAGAGAGCTGTGGGACAAGGCCGTGAGCACCACGGCATTGCCGTTGGCCGTGACCCAGATGCTTATGATCTGCGGGCCCGATGAGGAATCGGCCGCGGCGGAGCCCGAGACATATGACAGCCCGGACCCGACCGAAGAGATGGTCGAGGTCCCCCCGGAGGCGGAGTCGATGTAGGAATACGACTGCGAGCCCGAGGTCATGAAGTATGTGTCCGCCGAGGTGAGGGCCGTTCTCAGATTGGCCTGCGCGGCGGTGTTGTTCGCGGTCTTGGTGGTGGATAGGAAGGTCGGGATCGCAATCGCGAGCAGGATCCCGATGATGAGCAGGACGACGAGGAGCTCGATCAGGGTAAAGCCCTCATCGTCAATGTCGGTGACGCGATGGTTTTCTGCCAACGTCCGGCCCCCTTTTTATGGTCGGCACCAGGGAATTCATCAATAGATATCTGCAGCGTGACCAATACTAGCCGCTTAACGTGCTCGTGTTGCCACTAATAGTGGTGGGGCCGTCGCAGCCGGCTGGCTCCCTGGAGAACGCCCCGCCCGACCCGGCTCAGGCAGATTGGGCCGTGGCGCCCGAACGCGAGGCGGTCACCTGGCGCACGGTCTCTCTGAGCTCGTCGCCGCTCATGGTCTCTTTGTCCATGAGCTTGGCCACGACGGCGTCGAGGATGTCGCGGTTGGCCGAAAGCAGGTCGTGGGCGCGCTCTTTGGCCTCGGAGAGGAGACGACTCACCTCCTCGTCGATGGCGAGCTGGGTGCCCTCCGAGAACGGGCGGGACTGCAACTGGGTGCCTCCGAGGTAGGCCGGGCCCTGGTCCCCGTAGCCGATAGGCCCGAGCCGGGGCGAGAGCCCCCAGTCACGCACCATGTGCACGGCGAGCTCGGTGGCCCCGCCGAGGTCGCTCGAGGCCCCCGTCGAGGCCTCGCCCAAGACGAGCTCCTCCGCCGCGAAGCCGCCCAGGCGGATGGCGAGCGAGTCGTGCAGGTAGCTCTCCGGGTAGAGGTGGCGCTCGTCCACGGGAAGCTGCTCGGTGACCCCGAGGGCTCTTCCGGCAGGAAGGATGGTGATCTTTGCCACCGGGTCGGCGTGCTCGGAGAGGACGGCGACGAGGGCATGGCCCGTCTCGTGCACCGCCACGGAGTGCTTCTCCTCCGGCAAGAGGGCGTTCGAGCCGTCCCGGCGCCCCAGGATGATCCGGTCCCGCGCCTCGTCGATGTCCTGCGCCTCGACGACGTTGCGCTCGTGGCGCACGGCCACGATGGCCGCCTCGTTGATGAGGTTGGCGAGGTCGGCCCCGGAGAATCCGGGAGTGGCCCGGGCCACGGCGTCGAGGTCGACGTCCGGACCGAGGTGCTTCTCGTGCGAGTGCACCTGCAAGATGGCGGCCCGCTCGGCCTGGTTGGGAAGGGGGATCTCGACCTCGCGGTCAAAGCGGCCCGGGCGCAACAGGGCCGGGTCGAGCACCTCGGGACGGTTCGTGGCCGCGATGACGACGACGCCGGTCGTGGCGTCGAAGCCGTCCATCTCCGCCAGGAGCTGGTTCAAGGTCTGCTCGCGCTCGTCGTTGGAGATGATCGAGCCGCCCCGCTTTTGCCCGATGGCGTCGATCTCGTCGATGAAGATGATCGATGGGGCCCGCTTGTGGGCGTCCGCGAACAGATCCCGCACACGAGAAGCCCCGACCCCGACGAACATCTCGACGAAGCTCGAGCCCGTGAGGGCGAAAAAGGGCACCTCTGCCTCACCGGCGACGGCGCGGGCCATGAGGGTCTTGCCACTCCCGGGGGGTCCCACCATCAGCACGCCCCGCGGCCCGATGGCCCCGGCGCTCTTGTAGCGGGCGGGGTGCTTCAAGAAGTCGACGACCTCGCTCACTTCGCGTTTTGCTCCTTCGTAGCCGGCGACGTCGGAAAAGCGGGTGGAGGGCCGCTGCTCGTCGTAGACCTTGGCCTTGTTGCCCCCGATGCCCAAGATCCCGCCCGCCAGCTGACGGCGCGCCGGCGCGAGAGCCACACGAACAAGCCGATGAAGAACAAAAGGGGCAGGAACGAGAGCAGGTCGACGAGCACGCTCGAGGTTGGCCCGACGCCGGTCACAGAGACGTGGTGCGCCTCGAGCGTCGGGGCGAGCTGCGGGTCGTTCAACACCGTCGGGATCTGGCTCGTGTAGTCGTCGCCGTTTTTCAACTTGCCCGTGACCGCACCGTTGGTGTTGATGGAGGCCGTTACGACCTTGTTCGCCTCCACACGGGCGAGGAACGTGCTGAAGTTGAAGTTGACCGTCGTCGTCGTCTTCATGTCCGGCAACGAAAACAGCAGCAAGGTGGCGAACAGGCCGAAGGCCAGCAGCCACCAGCGCACCTTTGGTGGGGGCGGAGCGGCAGGCTTTGGTTGCGGGTCGCGGGGCGGTCCCGGGTTGGCCGGGCTCGTGAAGTGACGTTGCGTCATGTTGAGGACCTACCGCTCGATCGTCGGTTCTGCGAGAGCGTAGTCATGACCTTGGGCCGTTGCTCATGTCAGGCTGAAGGCATGCAGGTCTATCTGATCGACGGCACTTACGAGCTGTTCCGCCAGTTCTTCGGCCGCCCCTCGAGCCGAGCCCGCGACGGTAAGGAGATGGGGGCGACCCGGGGGGTCGTCTTCTCGGTGGCCAGCCTCTTGTCCAAGGGCGTCACCCACCTCGGCGTCGCGACAGACCATGTGATCGAGTCTTTCCGCAACGAGCTGTGGCCCGGTTACAAGACCGGGGCCGAGGTGCCGGCGGAGCTGAAGTCGCAGTTCCCCTTGCTGGAGGAGGCTCTCGAGTCGCTCGGCGTGCGGGTCTGGCCGATGGTCGATCTCGAGGCCGATGATGCCCTGGCCTCGGCCGCAGTCGTCGCTGGCGAGGACCCCCGCGTCGATCAAGTGCTCATCTGCACACCGGACAAGGACCTGGCCCAGTGCGTCGTCAGCGGGCGCGTGGTCCAGCTCGACCGCCGCAGCGGGGTCCTCACAGACGAGGACGGCGTCCGGGAACGCTACGGAGTCTCGCCCGCCTCGATACCCGACTGGCTCGCCCTCGTCGGGGACAGCGCGGACGGCTTCCCCGGGCTTTCCGGCTGGGGCCGTCGCTCGGCTTCGGTGGTTTTGGCACATTACGGCCACTTGGAGGCCATCCCAGACGCCGTGGCCGACTGGGACCGCGACGTCATTCGGGCCGTGCGCAGCGCCCCGAGCCTGGCCACCAGACTGGCCTCCGAACGGGAGTCGGCGATGTTGTTCCGGACGCTCGCCACGCTCCGGATCGATCGTTCTCTGCTCGCCAGTGTGGACGAGCTGGCCTGGCCGGGCCCTAGCCCTAGCTTCGAGGAGACCTGCCGTTACCTGCGCGACGAGTCCCTCGCCGAGCGCATGACGGTGCTCGGCCGTGCTCGCCCCGGTTAGCTCAAGGCGCCGAAGACGCGGGAGAGCTCCTCGGGCACGGCCGCTTCGAGCTGGCTGTAGCTGCACGAGCGGGGCTCGCGCTCGGGCCGCCAGCGGCGGAACGAGGTGGCGTGGCGGAACCGGTCGCCTTGGAGGTGGTCGTAGGAGACCTCGCAGACAAGCTCGGGGGCGAGCGGCTCCCAGGAGAGGTCCTTGCCCGCGTTCCAGCGGCTCGGCGACCCGGGCCGCCGGGCGCCCTCGGCCTTCGGTGCCATGGCCTCCCAGGGATGGCCGTGCGGTTCCGTTACGCGGTAGGCGGAGAGCTCGCCCACGAGGCTCTTGCGCAAGGCAACCGAGAAACCGGACGCCACGCCGACATGGTGGAGCACCCCTTGCTCGTCGTACAGGCCGAGGAGGAGCGAACCGACCCCCCCGCCGTCTTTGTGCCAGCGAAAGCCGCCCACGACGCAGTCGGCCGTGCGCTCGTGCTTGAGTTTCAACATGACGCGCTCCCCCTCCCGGTAACCGAGGGCGAGGGGCTTGGCCACGACACCGTCCAGCCCGGCACCTTCAAAGCGCGAGAACCAGTCCCGGGCGACGCCGGCGTTGGACGTGGCCGGCGTCAAGTACACGGGTGGCTCGGCTTGCAAAAGGGCCTCCTCGAGGGCGCAACGCCTTGTTGCAAAGGGCTCGGGGCGCATGTCCTTTTCTCCTGAGGCCAGCATGTCGAAAGCGACAAAGGATGCCGGAGTCGACGAGGCGAGGAGCTTGATGCGCGAATCGGCCGGGTGGATGCGCTGCAAGAGGGCGTCGAAGTCGAGTCCCGTGGGGCCCGCGATCACGATCTCGCCGTCAAGGACGCACCTGTCGGGAAGATTCGCCAGCATTGGCCCGACAAGCTCCGGGAAATAGCGCGTGAGGGGTCGCTCGTTGCGGCTGCCGAGCTCCACCTCGGCTCCGTCGCGGAACACTATGCAGCGAAATCCGTCCCACTTCGGTTCGTAGAGGAGGCCTTCGCCCTCGGGCATCTCGCGGGAAAGCTTGGCCAGCATCGGTGACACGGGCGGCATGACCGGCAGCTGCACCGCAGAATCCTACCGGTGGGGACGCTGATAAAGGTGAGGCCGGGGCGAAATTCTGCTCGCCGTCCACCCCAAGAGGCCTTCGACGGGCCAGGAGTTGACGACAAAGGAGGGATCTACCCCGGCCTTCACCGCCTGCTCGCAGCCGAGGCCGAGCCATTCGAGTTGACCGGGTGCATGGGCGTCGGTGTCGATGCTGACCAGGCAGCCGAGCTCGACGGCGAACCGCAACAGTTCCTCTGGCGGGTCGCGTCTTTCCGGGCGCGAGTTGATCTCGACCGCCGTCCCGCTCTGGGCGCAAGCCTCGAACACAACGGCGGCGTCAAAACTCGAAGGTGGACGGCCTTTGCGAGTGATCAGCCTGCCTGTGCAGTGACCGAGGATGTCGCTGTGCGGGCTCTCCACGGCCCGCACCATGCGCCGGGTCATCTCGGGCGCCGCCATGGCGAGCTTCGAGTGGACGCTTGCCACCACGAGGTCGAGCTGGGCCAAGAGCGAGTCCTCTTGGTCGAGCGAGCCGTCTTCCAAGATGTCGACCTCGATGCCGGTGAGCAGGCGAAAAGGGGCCAGCCGCTCGTTGATCTCGGCCACCACACCCAGCTGTTCGCGGAGGCGTTCCGGGCTCAGTCCCCGGGCGACGGTGAGGCGAGGGCTGTGGTCTGTGAGGACGAGATACTCGTGGCCGATCTCGGCGGCCGTCTGCGCCATCTCGAGAATGGGGCTGCCGCCATCGGACCAGTCCGAGTGGCTGTGGCAATCGCCCTTCAGTGCTGCGCGGAGCCCGAGCGCCTCGGTGCTGAGCGCCACGGTCTCGCGCGCCTCCAGCTCTTCTAAGTAGCCGGGTACACGGCCGGCCACCGCCTCTGCGATGACTCGCGCCGTCGTCTCACCGACGTTGGGGAGGCCCCTTAAGCCACCTGAGGAGGCGAGTTGCTCGAGGTGAGCCGGATCCACCTCGTCGACGCTGGCGGCCGCCCGCCGAAAGGCGCGCACCTTGTAGGTATCGGCGCCGTCCCGCTCGAGGAGATAGGCGATGCGGCGAAGCGCTTGGGCGGCGGGTCCCACCGGACCTAGAACCTCAGAGCTTGCGCGCCCGGCTCGGCGCCACGCGGCTGGGCTCGTCGGGTTGCTTGGGGTACTGGGGCGGCCAGGGAGCGTCGCCCAGGCCAGCCGCCCTGTCAGCTGCGGCCATTTCCAACAGCGGCTCGAGAGACTGGGGTTCGCCCGCCATCGCCGCCCACGGATCGCCGAGGCGCCTCACCCGCTCCGGCACGGTTGTAATGGTCAGCTCGTCGGGGTCGACCACGGCCGCCTCGTCCCACGAGAGCGGCGTCGAGACCTGGCCGCCCGTCCGCGAGCGCGCCGACCAGGCCCCGAAGACCGTCTTGTGAGGCGCGTTCTGGTTGAAGTCGACGAAAACGCGCTCGCCCCTCTCCTCTTTCCACCAGTTCGCCGTGACGAGATCCGGCCGGCGGCGCTCCAGCTCGCGGGCGAGGGCCACAGCGCCTGCGCGCACGGAGACCGAGTCCCAGCGGGGCTCGAGTCGGGCATAGATGTGCAGCCCGCGGTTGCCCGATGTCTTCGGGTGGGCGGCGATCCCGAGCTCGTCGAGCAGCTCCCTCACACAAGCGGCGGCCTCGCGGACCTGAGCGAAGCTGACACCGGCTTGTGGGTCGAGGTCTATGCGCAGCTCGTCGGCGTGAGCGGGGTCACCGACACGGAACGGCCAGAGGTGAAAACCCAGGCAGCCCAGGTTGACGGCCCATAGGACATGGGCCATGTCGGCGATGACGAGAGCCCTGGAAGTCGTGCCGTTCACCGTCGATACCTCGACCGTCTGGAGCCAGTCCGGGGCTCCCGCCGGCACGCGCTTTTGGAAGAAGGACTTACCGAGAGCGCCGTCCGGGAACCGCTGCAGCATGGCCGGCCGCCCCGCCGTGGCGCCGAGCAACGGGTCGGTGACGGCTAGGTAGTAAGCGACGAGGTCGAGCTTGGTCGCCCCGAGACCGGGGAAGAAGACCTTGTCCGGGTGGGAGATCTCGACGGTGCGGCCCGAAACCTCGACCGCCTGGCTTGAGACGCTTCCGTCTGAGCTCGACACCGCGGAGAGGTTATCGGGGGCCTGCGGTGATAGCGCCTGTCGGCGCCGGTCCTAGGGCTTCGGCCACAACGGCTGCTCAGCGGGCGAGGTGAGCGATGTCCGAGATGACAAGGGTCATGACGAGAACGATCACCGCGCAGTAAAGCGCCGTGATCGGCCAGCGCCAACGGTGGTTGGCGAGCCAAAAGCGCCGGATCCCTCTCACGTCGAAGACGAGGGCGATGACGCCGATCGGGAGCCCTATGACAGGGGCCGCATTGGCCACGGCTCCGAACATCGGGGTGAGTATCGGCAGGACCACGTAACCGAGCAGACAACGCAGACCGGAGAGCAGGATCGAGCCGCTGAAGATTCGGTGCGCCGAGGCCTCGTCGGCCGAAGCGGGACCGTCCGGGACGCGCAGCAGCCGGCGCATGGCCAAGTCCGCCGATGAAGCGGCGGGGCGAGCGGGTCCCGCGCTCGGTACGGTCGCAGATTGGCTCACCTCTTCGAGGTTAGGGCCTGTCGGCCCGCGTCTCCAGCCGCCTTGGTGGCAAGTGGACTTGCCCCGTAGCTCGCCTTGGCGGAGGCGCCGTCACCACCTCTCCACCTCCTTTTTTCCGCAACAGCTCGACAAGCTCTTGTTGGGACCCGACACCGAGTTTCTTGAACACCGAGGAGAGATGGTTCCGCACCGTGCTCTGGGCGAGAAAGAGCGACCTTGCTATGGTCGGCACCCGGTCTCCGGCCAGCAGCATGGTCACGACCTCGAGTTCACGCGACGACAGCTCGGAGAGGCGAGGCACCTGTGCGCTGAGCTCGGCAAGGTCCCGCGAAGTGCCGATGGCTTGGATGCCCCGCCGCATGTTCCAAAAGGAGGCCTCGAATTCGGCGGAGGCAGACTCATAGTGACCCTCGGCCTCCAACAGCACGAAGGCGAAACTCGGGACGGGGACCATCGGCGAAAGGAGCAGCTGACAAGGATCCGACCTGCCGCCCGTCTCCTCGAGGCGGACCTCGAGCGCCACGCCGTTGCCAGTCGAAAGCGCGTGGGCGAGCGCCGTCATGAGGCGTCCAAGGTCATCGTGATGCACGAGGTGGAATATGGGTCTGCCGATCAGCTCGCCCGCGCTCAGTCCGAAGAGCGGGCCGACATCGCTGCTCACACGGTCGATGACGAGGTTGGCGTCTGTCGTTCCGATGACGGCGTTTATCTCTGCCGGGAAGGCACAGTGAACTCCGGCGGGTCTGTGACCGGCCATGAGGACGGCGAGGGCGAACCGAGGCGGGATCTCCTTGCCAATGGCCCGAACCCAGACCCGCGCCGGGACTGTCGAGCCGTCTCTCAGGCGAAGCAGCCGATTCGCCTCGTATCCGTTCAAACGCCCGGCGACGAGCAGGTCGAGGGCCGTCGTCGGGCTGTCCTCGGTGAAGGACTCGAAGACCTGTCCCACGATGTCTTCGCTCGCGGACAACAGGTCCCGCGCGAGCACGTTCGCGGCGACGACCCGGGCCGAAGGCACTGCCAAGATGAGGGCCGGAACGGGACAGCGGATGACCACTTCTTGCGTGCCCTCGGGCGGACCGCCCGTCGGGGGAACTGAAGAGCCCGACTGCGAGACCATCGCGACCCCCAAACTCACGGAACCCTAGCGCGTCGGCTGCCCGGCGGCGAGGGTGCCAGCCGGCCCCGCACGGTGACGGAGTGCCGTGCTTTGAGCGACGGTCCCCCAGGATGGACGGAATATCACTCCAGTAGTGACAGAACGTCTATTCCCTGCATGTGCATCCGGTCACATAATTCGCTGCAGTGCCAAATGGGTCCACAGCGCTGATCCGCGCCCTCGTGTCGGTCACACCCGAGCTCGCCCTCGTCTTCGGCCGTGACCGGAGACCTGTCTTCATCAATCCGGCCTTCTCTGCTTTGTGGGAGGACGGCGTGCTGCAAGTCAACGACGTGATCGAGATGGTCCACCCTGACGACCGGCACTCGTTCCGTGAGGCGATCAGGGCCGCCAGCCGGCACCACCGCGCGACTGTGGCCGTGACGGCAAGCCTTGGCCGCGACGAGGCCTGGCGCCGCCTGAGCGGTCGCCTCACCAACATGTACGAGGACCAAGCGGTCGCAGGCATGGTCTTGCACGCCCGCGACGCCTCCAGCCCGCCGTCGAAGCCGAGGGCGAGCAGGCCCAGTCCTGCAGGTGTCGGTCTCGGGGCGTTGCGGGACAGGGCCGAGGTGATGGACCGCCTCGACGTCTATGTGCAGACCCGCCAACGAGTGAGTCTCCTCGTGTGCGACCTCGACAACTTCAGCCTCATAAACGACTCGCTCGGCACTGCGGCCGGCGACGGCGTCCTGGCCGAGATCGGGTCGCGACTTTTGGCTGGGGTCCACGACGGCGACACCATCGGATGGCTGGGCGCGGACGAGTTCGCCGTCGTCTGCCCGCACACTGCCAACGGATCGCTCGACGCCCTGCTGGCTTCGCTCGACCTGGTCTTCCACGACCCGCTCGTAATCGGCGATGACGACTACGTCGTGACGGCGAGCATCGGCTTCGCCACCCTGCTCGACTGCGGCAGCACGCTCGAGACCCTCTCCGCCGCCGACGCGGCCATGCATCTGGCCAAAGACCGCGGTCGAGACCGCCTCGAGGTGTTCGACGAAGGCTTGCGCGACGCGGCCATGGCTACCTTACGCAGGACCTCCGAGCTGCGCCACGCCGCCGCCAACGGTGAGCTCGAGTTGTGCTACCAACCGATCATCGAGCTCGCCACGGCGAAGATCGCGGGTTGCGAGGCGCTGCTGCGTTGGAACCATCCCTGGGAAGGCCAGCTCAGCGCGTCGAGCTTCATCGCCCTCGCCGAGTCGTCCGGGCTCGTCAACACCCTCACCGCGACCCTCCTCGCCCAGTCGTGCAAGGCCGCCCTCGCCCTCGGCTCGGCACCCGAGAAGCGCCCGAGGTTCGTCGCCGTCAACCTCTCGCCTCGCCAGCTGAGCGACCCTGGCTTGGTGCCTCTACTCGAAGCGACCCTCGCCCGTGAGGGCGTGGACGCCACCCGCCTCACCGTCGAGATAACAGAGACTGCGGTGCTGTCCGATCTCGAGACCACCCTGTCTACCCTGCACCGGCTACGCGCCCTCGGAGTCGAGATCGCCCTGGACGACTTCGGCACCGGGTACTCGTCACTCACTCATCTAAAACGCCTGCCCGTGAACAAGCTCAAGATCGACCGGAGCTTCGTCGGGGGCGTGACCCGCAACAACGACGACCTCTCCATCGTGACGAGCGTCGTGCACCTCGCCAAGACCCTCGGCCTCACCTGCATCGCCGAGGGGGTCGAGACCATCGAGCAGGCACGGATCTTGCAGGGTCTCGGCTGCGAGCTCGCCCAGGGCTACTTGTGGAGCCCGGCGGTACCCCTCGACGACCTGACCCAGATGATCCGCCAGGCCTGACGCCTCCCTACGGGCGGCGTATCGGGCCGGTCCTTGGTACGGTCGTGCTACGTCCCGACCGTCACAGCAACTGCGAGACTGACCGCCGTGGAGAAAGGGTACGACTCGCAAGTAGCTCCAGCGCCCGAGTCTTCCGAAAAAGGTCCTGACCAGACCGCCCAGCTGGCCCGCTTACCGGGCACCGAGCGCACGAAGCGGTTCCACCCGCGACTGCGCTGGGAGCTCATCGGATGCGGTCTCCACGGCCACGAGCTCGTCGGGACCGATGCGGCCGAGGTGCGCCCTGAGGACCATCTGCTCGTCCGCGAGGCCGGGGGCCTGCGCTGGTACCGGTGCCTCAGATGCGACTCCTGGCTGCCCTTGGTCCCGCCCACCTCGGCGCCCAACCGCTTCCCTCCCGCGCGCGACGAGATCGAGCTGCCCCTGCGGGGACGGCCGCTGCGGAACCTCTATGTGCTGCGGCTGATCGCTCTCGAGAGGGTGATCCACTTCGTCGTCCTCGGCGCGCTCGGGGTCGGCATCATCTTGTTCGCCGGCCACCAAAAGGACCTCCGCGGCGACTACCTGCGCATATTGAACTCGCTCCAGTCGAGCGTCGGACTCGTCTCGAGCCATAACGGCTTCCTCCGCGAGATCACCCATCTCGTCTCGCTCTCGACGACGAAGCTCTACTTGTACGGATGCGCCTTTTCCGCCTACGCGGCCGTCAATGCCGTGGAAGCGGTCGGGCTCTGGGGAGAAAGACGCTGGGCCGAGTACCTCACCCTCGTGGAGGTCACCTTGTTGCTGCCACTGGAGATATATGAGCTCACCCTGACGGTCAGCGCCCTCAAGATCGCCGCCCTGGTGCTCAACGTGGCCGTAATGGCGTATCTGCTCTGGGCGCACCGGCTCTTCGGCTTCCGTGGTGGTGGCGCGGCGGATCGTGCCCTGTTCGAGCGCGACACCGGCTGGGGAGCCCTCGAACGGGCGACGCCGACGCCGGGCTCCCGGCCGTGAGCGTGGTCTGCGAGCCGCCGAGTTTGGACAGGCGCACCGCCTGACGAGATCGGATCCGCTCTCCGGTGTGGGTCGACCACCGGCCGGCCGCAGGAAAGCCAAGTAGGTCACGGGCGTGGCAGCGCAATCTCCCGCCAGAGTTGAAATGGCCTCACCGCACGCGGTGGCACCGCCTCGACCCGGGTCTTTCCGCCGCGGAACAGTGGGTGTCCCCCTCACCTCGTCGCCCAAGACGTCGGCCGCGTTACCGCTTTCCGGCCGCCCTTGCAAAGCTACAAAGCCGTCGATGCACCCGCCGAGATCGCGCCAGAACTTGTTCCCGCTCCGAAGGCACCGCCGCGGGCGCCCCACCCTGCGGGTCCGCCGTAGCCGCCAAAAGCCCCGAACCCACCGGTGCTAGGCAGGCCGGCGCCGGTGGTGGGAAGGACGGGGACAGGCAGGCGAGGACCACCCGGCAGAACGGGCAGGGCCGAGACGGCAGGCCCCACGTAGACCGTGACGGCAGCGAATGTGCCGACAGACCCAGGTGTGCCGAAAGCTTCCACGAGGTCACCTTTGGCCACTGAGGCGATCGTCGTCTTCGTGCCGGCCTTCGTGAGGAAGGCTGTGCTCGAACCGGTGGTCACCGTCTCCGCCTTGGCGTCGAAACCTGTGATGGTGATCGTCGTACCCGATACGCCGGTGACGCGTCCCTCGACAGAGGGCAGGACGATGTCGATCGTCGTGGCGTCGATCTCGGTGTGATCCGAAGACAGCGTCCCCGTCACCGAGACGACAGTACCGGTCTGAACATCGCTGGAGGGCGCCGACTGTCCGGCCTCCTCGTAGCTCGCGGTGGAGGTGTTCACAGTGACGTACAAGCCGTCCTGTTCGGCGACGACCACCTGCGAACCGTTCACGGTCACGACCTTGCCCGAGACATGGGGGAGCACGATCACCACCCGCTTTACGACCGTTGAGCCCGCTGTCGTGCTGGTGCTTGGCGCCAGGGCGGCGGGGACGAAACTGACCTGCTCGCCGTTGGCGAGGGCGGTGCGGGCAACTGTCTTCCCGGCCTCGCTGTAGGTGGTGGAGGAGTCGGTGGTGACCGTCAGGCTCTCGCCGAACTCTGTCTCAACTGTGATCGTCGTCGCGCTGAGGCCAGTGATGCTGCCGCCTCCGTCGTAGGCGCCGAACCCACGGCCACCCCAGCGTCCGAACGGCCCTATGGGACCGGGGCCGCCGAGGCGTGGGAGGACGGGTGACGTCGGGGGGCTCGATTTGCTGGGTGAGCCAGAGCTCGAGGCGGTGGCGAGGCTCACAGTTCCGCCCGCCGTGCCGTGGCCGGAGGCGGCAGAGGCGATGCCATAGCTCCCGGCAGCCAATCCGAGCACCACGACTGTGCCGGCCGCGGCGCGCAGGACGAGCGAGCGCCACCCGCGCCCCGGTCCTCCGGCGCGCCTGGCAGCCGGTTCGCTGAGGCCCTGAGCAAGGGCTGGATCAAGGTCCATCACTGAACTCCTGTCTCGAGCATCAGGGAGAGGGGGTGGACCGACCCTGAGCTTGATCGGTCCACCCCTTGCTTCGAGACAGTGTGCAGCTGCACTCTGGGAAACGCCTTGGAATCGCCTACGAGCTTGGTAAACGGGCGTGAAACCGGCGCAAGATCACTCAGTCGACGACGGCGGAGTACACGAGCTGTCTGAGCTGGCGGCGGATCGGATAGGTGGTCGAGGGATGGAGCTGTGTGAAGAACAGAACCGTCAGTTCTTCCTCCGGGTCCACCCAGAACAAAGTGCTCGCGGCGCCCCCCCAGCCGTACTCTCCAACGCTGGAACTTACCCGGAGAGCCGCCGGGTCCGTGACCACCGAGAAGCCGAGCCCGAAGCCAATCCCAGCCTCGGATTGCTCTCCGATCGGGTTGCCGAACTCGGCCAGCTCGGCACCGCCGGGCAGATGATTGCGCGTCATGTAAGAGACGGTCCGTGCGCCCAGGATCCGCACGCCTTCGAGCTCCCCGTGGCGCAGCAGCATCTGGGTGAACCGGTGATAGTCCGCCGCCGTCGACACAAGCCCGCTGCCGCCGAGAAACGCGCTTGGTCGCTGCAGGGCTGCCTCGGCCAGGTGGGAGACCCGCGTCGCCCGCCCGGTGACCAGGTCGGGGCTGTAGAGCACGGCGAGGCGTTCGGCTCCTTCTCCCTCGACGTAAAAGCTCGTCTCGTTCATCCCGAGCGGACCGAGGAGCCGTTCGGTGAAGAACTGCTCGAGGCTCTGGCCGCTCGCCACCTCCACGACACGGCCGAGGATGTCGGTCGCCACCGAGTAGTTCCACTCGGTGCCCGGCTGGCAGCGCAAGGGGAGCTTTGCCAAACGGTTGCAACAAGCCGTGAGGTCGAGCTCGGATGGTGTCTCCCAATCGAAGCCGGCCGAGCGGTACATGGCGTCGACCGGATGGTTGTGCATCCATCCGTAGGTGAGGCCCGCCGTGTGGGTCAATAGGTGCCAGATCCTGATGGGCTCCGACATCGGGACAGTCAGGGGACGAAAAGACGAGCCGCCTTGGAAGACCCGGGTCTCGGCGAATGGGGGGATGAACTTGCTCAAAGGATCGTCGAGCGCGACCAGGCCCTCCTCGTAACAGATCATCACCGCCGCCGAGGTGATCGGCTTGGTCATCGAGTAGATGCGAAAGCGCGTGTCCGCCTCGAGCGGCGCGCCGTTCTCGAGATCGCGAAAGCCACGATGGACCACGTAGGCCACCTTGCCCCCGCGGGTCACGACGACGAGGAACCCCGGCAGTCTGCGGTCCTCCACGTAGCGGTCGAAGAAACAGCCGACCCGAGCGAGGCGGGCCGGGTCAAGCCCCACGTCCGAGGGATCGAGTTCGACAGATAGCCGGCGCATCACGCCCACCTTATGACCTGAAAAGATGGAGCCCATGACGAACCTGCGCGGACGCAACTTGTTGAAGGAGACTGATCTCACCAAAGAGGAGTTTCTCTACCTGGTCGACTTCGCGGCTCGCCTTCGCGGCGACAAGCGGGCAAAGCGCGAACGCCAGAGGCTGACCGGTCTCAACATCGCGCTCATCTTCGAAAAGGCCTCGACCCGCACGATGTGCGCCTTCGAAGTTGGTGCCTACGACCAGGGGGCCCACGTTACCTACCTGGGACCGAGCGGATCCCAGATCGGCCACAAGGAGTCGATGAAGGACACCGCCCGCGTGCTCGGGCGGATGTTCGACGGCATCGAGTACCGGGGGTCGGCTCACTCCAATGTCGAGATCCTCGGTGAGTTCGCCGGCGTCCCGGTGTGGAACGGACTCACCGACGAGTGGCACCCGACCCAGATGCTGGCCGACATCCTTACAATGCGCGATCACACCGAGCGGCCGCTCGAGGAGGTGGCGTATTGCTATCTCGGCGACGCCCGCAACAACACGGCGAACTCGCTGTTGGTCACGGGTGCCCTTTTGGGCATGGACGTCCGCGTCGCCGCTCCTCAGGCCCTCTGGCCCTCACCCGCTGTGCAGGAGACCAGCGCGTCGGCTCGCAGCCGGATCGGGTGCCCGACTCACCCTCAGCGAGGACGCCGCCGAGGCAGCGCGCGAGGTGGATTACCTCTACACCGACGTCTGGCTCTCCATGGGAGAGCCGGCCGAGAAGTGGGACACGCGCATAGACCAGCTCCTCCCCTACCAGATCAACGCCGCCCTCTTGGAGGCGACCGGCAACTCTGAAGTGAAGTTCATGCACTGCCTTCCGGCGCTCCACAACACCGAGACCGAGGTGGGCCGCCAGATCTACGAAAAACGGGGAATCGGGGCGCTCGAGGTGACAGAAGATGTCTTCGAGTCGAAGGCCTCTGTCGTCTTCGACCAGGCCGAGAACCGCATGCACACCATCAAAGCCTTGATGGTCGCCACCCTCGTAGGGGACTAAGCCCGCCAGTTCCAAGTCGTTTATGCAAGGCGGCCCTCGGGTAGGGACCTCCGTCAGGAGGTGGGCCTTAACGCATGGCGACATACCAAAGCGCGAACAGTCGCGCCCTTCGACGAGATGACGAGTTAACCGGGCCCGAGAAGGCTTCCCCGGCGTTGGCCAAGGCCGGGGCGAGAAGGTTGTCGCTTCCCGGAAGGGTCGTGATCTCACATGTCCGGCCTGAGGTCGACTGCGGCCGCAGACCCGCCAAGGCGACGGTCGGGGATCTTCTCAAGGTGGAGGCGGACATCTTCGTCGACGGGCACGACTTGCTTTCGTGCGAGGTGCGCCATCGCCACGAGACAGACGCCAAGTGGACGAGCTTTGCCATGACGAGCCTCGGCAACGACCGATGGCGGGCCTTGGTCCCGGTCACCTCGCTCGGGCGCCATCGCTTTTTGATACGCGCCAGGGTCGATCGCTTCGCCACCTGGTGCCACGAACTCAAGCTACGAGCCGACGCCGGCCAGGGACTGGAGAGCGAACTGTTGGTCGGCGCCGAGATGATCGAGGGCGCCGCGCGCAGGAAAAGGGGCGCCGACCGCCTTTTTCTCGCCTTTGTCGCCACAGAGCTGCGCTCTGCGGCCGGTGGCCTCGAGACCGAGATACCCGAAGACACGGCGCGCTGGGCAGGCATCAACGGGAAGGAGCACCCGGCGGCCCATGCCCTGGTGATGACGGCTTCGCCCGACAGCAGCGTGCCACCGCTTTCTCCGGGCACGAGGCTCAAAGACGTCGTCTTCTCCGAAAGGCTTTGCCGTCTCTTGAGCGAGTCCGAGGACTCCGAGACGACGACTTCCGACACCTTCAGTGTCGTGGCCGACCCGGCCAAAGCGCGCTTTAGCACCTGGTACGAGATGTTCCCCCGGTCCGCCTCGCCCGCGCCCGGTCGCCACGGCACCTTTGCCGACGTGCGCAACCACTTGGACTACGTGGCGCAGATGGGCTTCGACGTCCTCTACCTGCCGCCCATCCACCCGATCGGGCGCACCGGGAGAAAGGGCCGTGAGGGAGACGTGTCGGCCGGGCCCGACGACCCCGGCAGTCCTTGGGCCATCGGCGCGGCGGAGGGCGGTCATCGAGCCGTCCACCCCGAGCTGGGCACGCTGACGGAGTTCTGCGCGCTTGTCGAGGATGCCGCGAGACGGGGCATCGACGTCGCCATGGACCTCGCCTTCCAGGCTTCACCGGACCATCCTTGGGTGACAGAGCACCCCGAGTGGTTCCGCCATCGGCCCGATGGCAGCATCCGCCACGCGGAGAACCCACCGAAGCGTTACGAGGACATCTATCCCCTCGACTTTGCCACGCCCGACTGGCAAGCGATGTGGAGCGAACTGCTGGAGCTCGTCCGGTATTGGATCTCGCAGGGAATAAGGGTGTTCCGTGTCGACAACCCCCACACCAAGCCCTTCGCATTCTGGGAGTGGCTCCTCGCCACGATCAGATCCGAGGCGCCCGAGACGATCTTTCTTTCCGAGGCCTTTACCCGGCCCCGCGTCATGGAGCAGCTGACCAAGATCGGGTTCACCCAGTCCTACACGTACTTCACCTGGCGCAGCTCGAAGTGGGAGCTCGAGCGCTATCTCACCGAGCTGCTCGACTCCGAGACGGCCGACTACCTGCGCCCGAATCTGTGGCCCAACACCCCCGACATCTTGAGCCAGGAGCTGCAAAGCGGGGGAAGGGCGGCTTTTCTTTCCCGCTTGGTCTTGGCAGCCACCTTGAGCGCCAGTTACGGGATCTACGGTCCCGCCTTCGAACTGCAAGAGCACGAGCCGCGCTCGTCGGGCTCGGAGGAGTACAAGCACTCGGAGAAGTACGAGATCCGCTCGTGGGACCGGCAGAGCTCAGACAGCCTGTCCGGCTTCGTCGCTCTCGTGAACACGATCCGGCGCCAACATCCCGCCTTGCAATACAACGACTCGCTCACGTTCCACACCGTTGACAACGACCAGATCATCGCCTATTCGAAGTCACGAACCGACCCGTCGCCGAAGGAGGCTGGCAACATCGAAGCGAACGGGCTGGCGTCGCGGCCGACCGAGCCGCCATCGCTCGCCCCGTCACCCGACATCGTCGTGACCGTGGTCAACCTCGACCACGTCTATGCCCAGTCGGGTTGGGTGGAACTCGACCTGACCGCACTCGGGGTCGACCCGCAACGGCCCTACGTCATGCACGACCTGCTCACGGACGCGCATTATGTCTGGGAGGGCCGCCGCAACTTCGTCCGGCTCGATGTGGCAGGAGTTCCCTGCCACATCTTCTCGCTCGACCAGCCCGCCCGGCGTTCGCCCGGCGACGCCGATGACGCCCGATGACCGCAAGCGATCTGCTGAGGGACGGACGGTGGGGCTCTCAGGACAGGGATCCCCGGGATCCGGGCGAGGTCCGCGAGGCCACGCTCGCTGGTACGAGCATCACCAGCGCCTCAGGTGGCTGGTACAAAGACGCCGTCATCTACGAGACCCATGTGCGGGCGTTTTTTGATGGAGACGGTGATGGCATAGGTGACTTCAAGGGATTGATCGAAAAGCTCGACTATCTCCAAGGACTTGGCGTCACCGCACTGTGGCTGCTGCCCTTTTACGCCTCTCCGTTACGCGACGACGGCTACGACATCTCGGATTACCGCCGCGTGCACCCGTGCTACGGCACGCTGCGGGACTTCCGTCGCTTGCTCGCCGAGGCGCACCGGCGCTCCATGCGCGTCATCACCGAGCTCGTGCTCGCCCACACCTCCGATGAGCACCAGTGGTTCCAGCGCGCCCGGCGCGCCCGGGCGGGCTCGAACCACCGCGACTTCTACCTCTGGAGCGACACCCCGGACCGATTCTCGGGGGCCCGGGTCATCTTCAAGGATTTCGAGACGTCGAACTGGTCCTTCGACCCGGTCGCCGGGGCGTACTTCTGGCACCGCTTCTACTCGAACCAGCCGAGCCTCAACTACGACAACCCCTCGGTTTGTGAGGCCATCCTCGGAGTCGTCGACTTCTGGCTCGCCATGGGCGTCGACGGGCTGCGTCTCGACGCCGTGCCCTACCTTTATGCCCGCGAGGGGACCAGCTGTGAGAACCTCCCTGAGACCTTCGCGTTCCTGCGACGGTTGCGCTCGCATGTCGACGAGCGCTTCTCGGACCGCATGCTCCTCGCCGAGGCGAACCAGTGGCCCGAGGACGCGGTGGCCTACATGGGCCAGGGCGACATGTGCCAGATGGCCTTTCATTTTCCTCTCATGCCGCGCATGTTCATGGCCGCGCGCCAAGAGGACCGCTTCCCCATAGTGGACATATTGTCGGAGACCCCGACCACCCCGGCGGAATGCCAATGGGCCCTGTTCCTTCGCAACCACGACGAGCTGACGCTCGAGATGGTGACCGACGAGGAGCGCGACTACATGTACCGGGCGTACGCCCAAGACCCGCAGGCCCGCGTGAACGTCGGCATCCGGCGACGCTTGGCTCCCCTGCTTGGCAAGGACCGCAAGCTGATCGAGATGATGAACGGGTTGCTGTTCTCGATGCCCGGCACCCCGATCATCTACTACGGCGACGAGATCGGCATGGGTGACAACATCTACCTGGGCGACCGTAACGCCGTGCGCACCCCGATGCAGTGGAACAGCGACCGCAATGCCGGTTTCTCGACCGCCAACCCGCAGCGCCTCTACCTGCCCGTCATCATCGACCCCGAGTACCACTCACAAGCGGTCAATGTGGAGGCACAACAGCAGAACCCGAGCTCGCTCTTATGGTGGATGAAGCGCCTCGTCGCCCTGCGCCAACGCCATAAGGCGTTCGGCCGCGGCTCACTCGAGGTTCTGCAGCCCGCCAACCGCAAGGTGTTCGCCTTCATCAGACGCCTGGAGGGCGAAGCCATCCTGTGCGTTTTCAACCTCTCTCGCCACGTGCAGTGCGTCGAGCTCGACGTGTCCAGCTTTCGCGGCGCCACCCCGATCGAGCTGTTCGGCAACCTGCGGTTCCCTCCCGTCGGCGAGCTGCCCTACTTCATCACCCTCGGTCCACACGGCTTTTACTGGTTCTCCCTCGAGTGCGACCCCGGCGAGTCGGCCCCGAAACTTCCTTCCTTCCGGGTCTCGGGCCAATGGGACAACCTTTTCCGCCCGCCGGGCCGGCGGCAGTTCGAGGCCTTTCTGCCCGGGTACCTGGCCGAGAGGCGTTGGTTCGCGCAAAAAGGCCGCGGCGTGACGTCGGTCAGCCTGCTGGACACGGTCCCGGTTCCGGGCCCGACGGCAACCGGCAACGGGAACGGCGACGGGCGGCGGGGTGCTCCGCCCGTCGCTCATCTCCTCATCGTCCAGGTCGAGCTCGACCGGGGAGGACCGGAGCGCTACATGCTCGCCCTCGCCTACCTCGCCGGCGCGCAAGCCGAGAACATGAAGAAGTGGCACCCTGAGGCAGTCGTCGCCGAGCTGCGCGCCGAGGGGGACGACGGGGTCCTCTTCGACGCCGTGTACTCACCGGCCTACGTAAAGACGATGTCGGACCTGCTTGCCCGCCGCCGCAGCCTGACCGGAGGCCATGGACGGCTCGTCGGTGCCCCCTCGCCCCTGTTGCGCCACTTCGACAACTGCCTGAACGAGGACTGCCCCCCGACCCCGCTGGCGGCAGAACAGTCCAACAGCTCTGTGACCCTCGGGGATCAGGCGATCGTCAAGTTCATCCGCCGTTTTGAGGAGGGAGTCAACCCGGGAGTCGAGGTGGGGCGTTTTTTGAGCGAACGGGCCCGGTTCCCCTTCGCACCGCGAAGCGGCGGGAGCATCGAGTATCGGGCCGACTCGCCGGGGGCGGCCCCGGCGACGGTGGCCATACTCGAGGAGCTGATCGAGAACGAGGACACCGGTTGGGACTACGTGCTCGACGCCCTTACCTACGGGCTGGAAGAGGCCCTGGCACACAGCGGTGACTCCGAACTCAACTTGAACCCGCCCCGGAGCTTGTTCGCGCTCGATCGCGCCGATCTCGAGCCGGCTCATCCCCTCGTCGGTCCGCACCTCGAATGGGCAAGCTTGCTCGGTCTTCGCACCGCCGAGATGCACAGGGCATTGACCTCGGACCACCACGATCGCGACTTCACTCCCGAGCCACTTACCGCCATCGACCGCCAGGGGATGTTCCACGGGGCGCGCAGCTTGACCCGACAGGTCTTTCGCGAGGTGGCCTCGCTCGAGCCCACCTCACCGCTTATGCGAGAGGTCGTCTCCCGCGAGGACGAGATCCTCGCCCGGCTCCGCCGATTCAGCTCGGTCACCGCGCCGGCGAAAAAGATCCGCTGCCACGGCGACTACCACCTGGGCCAGGTGCTGTGGACCGGCAAGGACTTTGTCATCATCGACTTCGAGGGCGAGCCCACCCGCTCCCTCGGCCGACGGCGTCTCAAGCGCCCAGCTGTGTTCGACCTCGCCGGCATGGTGCGCTCCCTGCACTACGCCGGGCAGGCGGCCGAGCTGCGACTCACCCGCGAGCTCGGCATCCCTGTCAACGGCGACGAGCTCGTCAAGGTGGATGCCTGGGTGACCTTCTGGCACCGCTGGGTGTCGGGAACCTTCCTGGAGGCGTACCTGGCCACCGCTGCGGAAGGGGACTACTTACCAGCCGACCGCGGCCAGGTTTCTCTGATGCTCGACTTCTTCCTCCTGGAAAAGGCCGTCTACGAGCTCAGCTACGAGGCGAACACGCGGCCCGGGTGGGTCGAGATCCCTGCCCGGGGCCTCCTCGACATCCTTGCGACGGGCTCGTGACGCTCGCGGAGCGCGGCCTCGGCGAGCTCGCCGGCCTGCATAGGATCGAGACCTGCTACCTCTCTGCGGACGGAGTCACTCGGCGAGCCGACAAAGAGGTGGTGCTGGCGCTGCTGGGCCGGCTGGGAGCGCCTGTGGAACGCGCCGGCGACGTCGCAGAGGCCTTGCGGGTGCGCAAGCTGGAACTTGCCCGGCGGGTTGTCGAACCTGTCGTGGTGATCCGAAGGGGCCGTCCTGGCACGATCTCGGTGACGCTGCCAGAAGGAGTCGACCCGCGAGGTGTCAAGATAAGCAGGGCTCACGAGGCGGATCACGCCCGCCCCGAGAAGCTGCCCCTGCGGCTCGAGCTTTTCTCTGGCATCGAAGTGGAAGGCCGACGCTTTGGCCACTACCGCGCCGAGATCAGCCAAGGGGCGAACGGGTCACTGAAACCTGGCTACCACCGCTTGAACATCGAGCTGTGGCACGAGCGAGAACCTCAAAACAGGCCGGGCACGGGACCGGAGGCGGGCAACTGGCGACGTCGCGCGGCCTACAGCCTGGCGGAGATGTCAGCCGACCCTAGAGTCCACACACCCGCCTTGATCAGCTGCGGCGCGGCGACCCAGTATTGCAGCATCCCCGAGACCAGTTGAGGACAGACCAAAGGTGACCCTAGAGGCCAAAGACAGCGTTGGCGACGATTGCGGCCTGCTCAGCGACGATGACCTGTACCTGTTCAATGAGGGAACTCACAGGAACCTTGCCCGCAAGCTCGGAGCCCATCCCCACCCGGACGGGGGAGCGTCGTTCGCCGTCTGGGCGCCGAACGCCACCGAGGTCGCCGTCATCGGGGACTTCAACGGTTGGGACCGCACCCGCGACCCCCTCGGGCCCCGCGGCATGTCTGGCATATGGCAGGGGAAAATCCAAGCTGCCAAGACTGGCGACAACTACAAGTTCGCCATAACGACGCGTCGGGGCGACGTCCTGGAAAAGGCCGATCCCTTCGCCTACTGCACCGAGGTCCCCCCACAGACCGCCTCGGTGGTGTGGAACCTCGACTACGAGTGGAACGACGGTGAGTGGATGGCGTCCCGGGGCGAGCGCATTTGCCTCGAGGCGCCGCTATCGGTCTACGAGGTGCACCTCGGGAGTTGGCGTCGCGGCTCGGCGGACTGGCGTCGCTTGCTGAGCTACCGCGAGATCGCCGAGCCGTTGATCGAGCATGTACGCCGGTGCGGTTTCACCCACGTCGAGTTCCTCCCCTTGATGGAGCACCCCTTTTACGGTTCGTGGGGCTACCTGACGACCGGCTTCTTCGCTCCCACCCGGCGCTACGGCGACCCGCAGGACCTCATGGCGCTCATCGACCGCCTGCACTGTGCCGGCATCGGGGTCATCCTCGACTGGGTTCCCTCGCACTTTCCCGAGGACGCCTTCTCCCTCGGCCGCTTCGACGGTACCGCCTTGTACGAGCATGCCGATCCCCGGCTCGGCTTCCATCCGGACTGGAAGAGCCTCATTTTCAACTACGGGCGCCACGAGGTGCGCAGCTTCCTCGCCTCCTCGGCCGAGCACTGGCTTTCCGCCTACCACGCCGACGGACTGCGCGTTGACGCCGTGGCGTCCATGGTCTACCTGGACTATTCGCGCCAAGAAGGTGAGTGGCTCCCCAACGCCGTCGGGGGCAGGGAGAACCTCGAAGCCATCGACTTCTTACGCCAGCTCAATACCGGCATCTACGCCGACCACCCCGACGTCCAGGTGATCGCCGAGGAGTCGACGGCCTTCCCCGGAGTGTCGCGGCCCGTACATCTCGGTGGCCTCGGCTTCGGCCTCAAGTGGGACTTGGGCTGGATGCACGACACCCTCACCTACATGTCCCGCGACCCTGTCTACCGACGGCACCATCATGACGAGCTCACCTTCCGCGGCGTCTACGCCTTCAGCGAGAACTTCCTCCTCCCCCTGTCCCACGACGAAGTCGTCTACGGCAAAGGCTCATTGCTGACAAGGATGCCCGGTGACGACTGGCAGCGCTTCGCCAACCTGCGCCTGCTTTTCGGCTACCAGTTCGGCCAACCCGGCAAGAAACTGCTTTTCATGGGCGCCGAGATCGCCCAAAGCCACGAGTGGGACCACGAGTCGGGGCTAGACTGGCACCTGCTCGAAAGCCCTTCCCACCAGGGGGTGCTGCGCTGGATAGGTGACCTCAACTCGCTGCTGCGCAGTTGTGCCGCTTTGCACGAGCGCGACACGGACCCGGGCGGCTACGGCTGGACGCAACCGAACGACGCGGGCATCAGCGTACTGAGCTTCCTGCGCTTTGCCCACAACGGCGATCCCGTGCTGGTCGTGTGCAACTTCACCCCTGTGCCCCGCCACAACGTGCTCGCCGGAGTGCCCCGGGGCGGCTACTGGCGCGAGCTGCTCAACAGCGACGGCGTCGAGTACGGCGGGAGCGGAGTCGGCAACCTCGGCGGCGTCGAGGCGCGTCCCGTGCCGAATCATTCCATGCCTTACACGCTCACCTTGACCCTCCCACCCCTTGGATGCCTGTTCTTGGGCCCGCAGTGACGCACACGCCCGGCGCCACCCCGCTCGATGGCTCGACCACCCGCTTTGTCGTGTGGGCGCCCGAGAAGCGGCTCGTCCAGCTGCACCTGTTAGAGCCGGACCGGACGCTCGACCTCGAGCCCGGTCCCGGCGGCTACCACACGACGACCACGAGCTGTGCCGTCGGCACCCGGTACCGCTACATCCTCGAGGACGGGCGCGAGTACGCCGACCCGGCCTCGCGCTGCCAGCCGGAGGGTGTGCACGGCCCTTCGCAGGTGGTGGACCTCAAAGCCCACGTGTGGCGCGACGCGACCTACAGACCGCGGCCGCTTTGGGACCAGGTCTTCTACGAGCTACACGTCGGCACCTTCAGCTCCGAAGGCACCTTCGACGCCGTCGCGGCGGCACTGGACGACCTTTGCGCCCTCGGCGTGGGAGCCATCGAGATCATGCCGGTGGCCCAGTTCCCGGGCCGGCGCAACTGGGGATACGACGGCGTCTTCCCCTTCGCCGTGCAGGAGTCCTACGGCGGCTACGCCGGCCTGCAGCGCCTGGTAGATGCGTGCCACGAGCGCAACTTGGCCGTTGCGCTCGACGTCGTCTACAACCACCTCGGCCCGGAAGGCAACGTGCTCGCTGAATTCGGACCCTATTTCACCGACCGTTACCGGACACCGTGGGGAGCGGCCGTCAACTTCGACGGCCCGGGCTCAGACGACGTACGGGCCTATTTCATCCAAAACGCCTTTCAGTGGTACCGCGAGTTCCACATCGACGCCCTGCGCCTCGACGCCGTGCACGAGATCATCGACCGCAACGCCATCACGTTTCTCAGCGAGCTGGCCCACCGCACCGAGCGAGCTCGCCGACGAACTCGGCTCGCCCTGTCACCTCATAGCCGAGAGCGCCGACAACGACCCACGCATCGTCACCGCATGGGCGGCCGGTGGTTTCGGCCTCGACGCGCAGTGGAACGACGATTTCCACCACGCCCTTCACACGGCCTTGACCGGCGAGGACTTCGGTTACTACGTCGACTACGGCAGTGCCGACGACCTGGCTCGGGCGATGGACGCCGGCTTCGTCTTCCAAGGCGAGTACTCACGCTTCCGCCGCCGTCGATACGGCGGACCGTCAATGAGCCTTGAACCCGAGCGCTTCGTGGTGTTTGCCCAGAACCACGACCACATCGGCAACCGCCCCGACAGCGGGCGCCTCGTGAGCCTCGTCTCGCAGCGACAGGCACACCTCGTCGCGGCCCTGGTCATTCTGGCGCCGGGCATCCCGCTTTTGTTCATGGGCGAGGAATACGGCGAGCGAGCGCCTTTCCCCTACTTCATCGATCACGGCGATCCGGAGCTGATCGAGGCGGTGCGAGCCGGCCGGGCGGCGGAATTCGCCTCGTTGGCCGAAAAGGGCCAGCTGTTCGACCCGGCCGCAGAGTCGACCTTCGCCGCCGCCCGCATCGACCGTACGCTGCGCGACAAGGACGAGCACCGAGTCTTGTACGAGCTTTATCGCAAGCTGATCGCCCTGCGACGGGCCAACCCAGCCTTGCGCCGCTCCGAACGCGGTGCCGCCCACGCCAAGGCCACCGACGGCGTGCTCACTTTGCTGCGGGCGCATCTCGAGGACACCGTCGTAGGCGTCTTCAACCTCACGGACAAGACAGGCCGCCGCGGCCCTCCCCCGGGCGCCCGGTCACAGCGGAGCAGGGCGCTGGAGCAACCTGCTCGAGCCGGAGACGGCGGTCCTGGACCAGGCGCCAAACAGTCAGACCTCGCGCCGTGGGGCTTTGCCGTCTACCACCTGAGCCAAGACAACGACGGCGTGAAAGGAAATCCCCGATGAGGGTCTGGCCTGGCGTCCCTCTTCCTCTCGGCGCCACCTGGGACGGCGAGGGTGTCAATTTCTCCCTCTTCAGCGAGCATGCCGAGGGGGTCCAGCTGCTCCTTTTCGACGAGGAGACCTCGGGTCGTGCGTCGACGACCATCAACTTGAACGAAAAGACCGACAACATCTGGCACGCCTACCTGCCCGACGTGCGCCCGGGCGCCCTTTACGGCTACAGGGTGCAGGGACCCTACGAGCCCGAGCGGGGACACCGCTTCAACCCGAACAAGCTCCTCATCGACCCCTACGCCAAGGCGGTGAGCGGACCGATCCGCTGGAGCGACGACCTGTACGGCTACATCGTCGGTGACGCGGCGCGAGGATCTCTCCTTCGACACGCGCGACTCCGCCGCCGCCATGCCCAAGAGCGTGGTCGTCGATCCCGCCTTCACCTGGCAGGACGACCACGCCCCGAACACGCCGTGGAACAAGACGGTCATCTACGAGGCCCACGTCCGGGGCATGACCATGCGACACCCCGCCGTGCCCGAGCACTTGCGGGGGACGTACCTGGGCCTCGCCTCCGACCCTGTCGTCGACCATCTTCTCGGCCTCGGGGTGACGGCCGTCGAGCTGATGCCCGTCCACCAGTTCATCGCCGACCGCCAGCTCGTAGAACGGGGACTGACGAACTACTGGGGGTACAACTCCATCGCCTTTCTTGCCCCCCACGTCGGCTATGCCACGGGCGGCCTCGGCCAACAGGTGAGCGAGTTCAAGTCCATGGTCCGCACCCTGCACCGGGCCGGGCTCGAGGTGATCCTCGACGTCGTCTACAACCACACCGGCGAGGGCAATCAGCTCGGACCCACGCTCTCGCTTCGCGGCGTGGACAACTCCCTTTACTACCGGCTCACCCCGGACGACCCCCGCTACTACATGGACTACACAGGCACCGGCAACAGCCTCAACATCTTGCATCTCGGACTCGTCACCGACAGCCTGCGCTACTGGGTGACAGACATGCACGTGGACGGGTTCCGCTTCGACCTCGCCCCCGTGCTCGCCCGAGGCTACGAGGCGGGGCACCCGAGTGCCTTTTTCGAGATCATCCAGCAGGACCCCGTGCTGTCAAAGGTGAAGCTCATCGCCGAGCCATGGGACGCGAGCCCCGACGGCTACCAGCTGGGGCGGTTCCCCACCGGTTGGGCCGAATGGAACGGGGCCTTTCGCGACTGCGTCCGCCGTTTCTGGCGTGGAGATTCCGGCATGGTCCCCGAGCTCGCCTCCCGCCTCAGCGGCTCGAGCGACATCTACGCGCCGAGCGGGAGGCGCACCTACGCGAGCATCAATTTCGTCACATGCCATGACGGCTTCACCTTGACCGACCTCGTTTCCTACGACAGCAAGCACAACGAGGCCAACGGCGAGGACAACCGCGACGGGAGCGACAACAACTACTCCGCCAACTGGGGCGTCGAAGGACCGACCGACGCCGTTCGGATACAGCGCGCCCGCGACCGCATGAAGCGCAACATGCTCGCCACCTTGTTCTTCTCCCAGGGCGTGCCCATGCTCTTGGGGGGCGACGAGATCGGGCGTAGCCAAAAGGGCAACAACAACGCCTATTGCCAGGACAACGAGACCAGCTGGGTCGATTGGGAGATAGGCGAGACCGGCTGGGACATGTACAACTTCGTGCGGGACCTCATCGCCGTCATGCAGACCTATCCGATCCTGCGCCGCAGGTCGTTCTTCACGGGCGAGCCGCCGGCAGGCATGCAGACCAAAGACGTCACCTGGATCCGCTCCGACGGCACCGAGATGACCGACGAGGACTGGTCCAGAACCGACAAGCGCAGCATCGGCATGCTCCTTTTGGGCCAGGCCGCCGACGAGATCGACGTCCGGGGTCGCTCGGCGTCAGGAGACACCTTGCTCTTGTTGCTGAACGCCGCCTGGCGATCGCGCTCGTACACCCTTCCCCAGATGGAGGTGCCGGGACGCTGGGAGGAAGTCCTCAACACCGCCCAGCCCGGACCCTGGACGCGCCTTGTGCGGAACGACATGGTCAACCTTGCCGCACACTCTTGCCTGCTGCTGCGCCATGACGAGCGCCTCCGGGAATGAGAAGGAGCCCTCTCGGTTCGACGTACCGCATGCAGCTGGCCGGGATCGGCTTCGCGGGGGCGCAGGCCCAGGTCGCCTACCTTCACGAGCTCGGCATCGAGACGCTCTACGTGTCGCCCATCCTCGCCGCCGCCCCGGGTAGCACCCACGGCTACGACGTCATAGACCCCTGCCGCCTCGAAGCCTCCCTCGGTACTGCTGATGAGCTCGAGGCTCTGCTCGCCGAGCTGGCCGCACACCGCATGCGGCTGCTGGTGGACATCGTCCCCAACCACATGGCGGCCCACCCGTCCAACAGGTGGTGGTGGGAGGTCCTGCGAGACGGACAGGCATCAGAATTTGCCTCCTTTTTCGACATCGACTGGAACCGGCACCAGCGGCAGAGTCATGGTGCCGACCCTGAGCCGACCCCTCGCTGAAGTACGTGCGCAAGCCCGGACGATCGCGGTCGACGACCTGCCGGTGCTCGAACTGGACGGTCAGCTGTTCCCGTTCAAAGAGCACACCGGCTTCTCTTCGGGCTTCGACACCATAATCGACGAGCAGCACTACCGCCCCGCCTACTGGCGGTTGAGCCGACACGAAGGTAATTACAGGCGGTTCTTCGACATCGACGGGCTGATCGGAGTCCGGGTGGAGGACCCCCATGTCTTCGAGCGCACCCACGAGCTCATCGCCGATCTGTGCGCGGACGAAAGAGTGGCCGGCGTCCGGGTCGACCACGTAGACGGGCTCACTGATCCCTCCACTTACCTGGAGCGCCTGCGCGCCGCCCTCGCCGGGAGATCAAGCGCGGCCGTGGTGCTCGTGGAAAAGATCCTCGCCCGCGACGAGACGCTGCACCCGCGGTGGCCGGTCGACGGCACCACCGGTTATGAGTTCGCCAATCTCGCCGGTGGGCTCTTCGTCCAAGAGCAAGGTGCCCGCGCACTGGCAGAGGTCGCAGAGGAACTGACGGGCGAGACCCAGTGGTTCGGAGCCCTCTTGCACGAGGGAAAGCGCGAGGCACTCGCCCAGTCCTTCCCGGCGCCGCTGGACCGCCTGGGACGGCTCGCCCTCGCGGCTCTCGACATCGACGAACCGGGCCATGACCTGAGCCTGGCGGACATCTGTGAGGCATGGGGTGAGATGACCGTGCATCTCGAGGTCTACCGCACTTATCTCGACACCGATGAACCCGAGCCCACCGACCGCGAGCGTCTCGACAAGGCCTGCACGGGCGCCTTGATGGCGACCGAGGCACGACGGGCGATGAAGGCGCTGAGAAGCGGCCTGCTCGAAAAGGGGGCCAGCGCGAGACAGTGGCTCGAGGTCGCGCAACGTTGGCAGCAGTTGACGGGCGCCGTGATGGCCAAGGGCGTCGAGGACACGGCCACATTCCGCTATTCCGGACTCTTGTCCCATGCCGAGGTGGGGTGTGACCCCGACCACTCCAGCGCCAGCCCGAGCGAGTTCCATGGTCTCGCGCGAACTCACCTGTCACGAAGCGCTTCACTCAATGCCACTTCGACGCATGACTCCAAGCGCAACGAGGAGGCTCGGGCGAGGTTGTTCGTGCTCTCCGAGGCTGCAAAGGAATGGGCGGCTCTTTTGCGGCGCTGGCACCGCCGGCACGCCAAATGGCGGGACGCGGGACCCGACACCCACGACGAACTGGCGGCTTACCAGGCCCTGGTCGCTCTGTGGCCTTTCGACGTGGCGGAGCTGTCTGAACAAGATTGCCGCCGGGTGCAGGACTACGGTGTCAAGGCCACGAGGGAGGCAAAGTGGCGCACCACTTGGGTGGACCCGAACCCCGACTACGAAAAGGCCCTTGACGCCTTTATCGGAACCGTGGCGCGAGATCGCCTCTTCGCCAGGGAAATGCGCCATTTCCTCGGCCATATAGCCCCGGCCGCCGTCACGAATTCCCTCGGCCTCGTCGTGCTGAAAGCTGTTTGCCCCGGTGTTCCCGATTTCTACCAAGGGACCGAGCTCTTCGAACCAACACTTACGGACCCCGACAACCGCCAGCCGGTCGACTACGACTCGCGCCGGAGGCTTCTTAGCAGCCTGCCGCCGATAGACGCCCCGGCCTCTACGTGGGCGGCCACTGTGCAGGCTCTTTTAGACGACCGGTCCGACGGGCGCATCAAGCTGTTCACTATGAGGGCGCTCTTGCACCTGCGCCGGGACGAGCCGAGCTTGTTCGACAAGGGGTCCTACGACGCTCTCCAGGTGAGAGGTTCCCATTGCGAGCACGTGGTGGCACTGGCTCGTCGCCATCGTGGCCGAGTTGCCATAGCTCTCGTGCCCCGCTTGACACTGCAGATCGCCGGACCGGGGCGATTCCCGACGGGGCCCACCGTCTGGGGCGACACTGAGGTGGTCCTGCCCGACGGCGTGCCCACGGCTCTCACAGACCTTTTCACCGGTGACACTTTTTACGCCGCCGAGGGCCTACTTCGTGTTGGCGACGCTCTCCGCCTGGCGCCGGTCTCGGTACTGACATCGCCCTGAGATTGGCCGAGACAACCTTCGGGTAGCAATTCTCCGTCCGCAGAGCGTCGAAAGGACTCCCGTGGTCCCTTGGCCGACCGTCGACATCCTCCAAGTGCTCGAAGAGGACCATCGGGCGATCAAGGAGGCATTCCACAACATAGTGACGGTGCCTACCTGCAGACACGCTGACGCCTTCTGGGCCTTGATCGAACTGCTCGTCCGCCACGAAGTCGCCGAGGAGGCGGTCGTCTATCCTGCGCTGCGCAAGATACCCGGCGGGCCGAAGATCGCCGATGCCCGCGTCGCAGAACATTCCGAGGTGTTGGGGACGGTACACGTCCTCGACAAGCTCGACCGGACCAGCGTCGAGTTCAGCGCCGAGCTGGACTTTCTTCACCAAGCCGTTCTGGAGCACGCCCAAGGCGAACAAAGCGAGGTATTCCCCCTACTCTTGTGGCACGACAGGCCGCAACGAAACCGCCTAGGCGAGCGCTACCAGGCGGCAAAGCGCTCGGCTCTGAGATGTACCTCTCCTCTTGACACACGGTCTGGCAATTTCACGTGTCGGCTCAGTCGCTGCCTTGGTGGAGGTGCTCCGGGGCGTGGCAAACGGGATCTTAACGAAGGCCTGGGTTAATGTCGCAGATTCGTAATGAACAGGTTGTCCACTGCCTGTGGCTATTGACACGAGCGGGTCATGTCATCAGTCAGGCGTTTTGACGAGACGTGAGGCCCCAGGTTTGAGATGTCGTCTTCGGGGAATGTTATGACTCGCGGATCGTTGATACGAAATAGCGTCTGCCAGTCAGCAGCGAGAATCTGCTAGGCGAAGAGCTGCCTAGCGTGTAAAGGCGCGTCCCCTGCCACCCGGCGGGACGTCTCCGGTCGGTCCAATGTGACCCTTCCAGTCCGAAGTGTCTCAGGCGACCGTGCGCGCCGAGGCTCCCTTGCCGATGAGCTCGAAGGTCTCCCACATTGAGGCGTACCTTCCCCCGAGCGCCAGCAACTCCTCGTGGGTGCCCACCTCCACGACTCGCCCCGAATCGAGCACGACAACGCGGTCCGAGCTCCTCGCCGTCTGCAGCCGGTGCGCGATCACCACTGTTGTGCGTCCCTGGGAGACGAGCTGCATGGCAGCGCTCACCCGGGCTTCGGTGGCAAGGTCCAGATTGGAAGTGGCCTCGTCGAGAAGCAGGATCGCCGGGTTGACGAGCTCGGCGCGAGCGAGCGCGATCAGCTGGCGCTGGCCAGCCGATAGCGACCTGCCCCGCTGCGACAGGACGTGGTCATAGCCGCCGGGCAGTCCGAGGATGAGGTCGTGGGCGCCGACGGCCCTGGCGGACGCCTCGACTTCCTCGTCGCCTGCCTCGGGCCTGCCATAGGCGATGTTGTCGCGTATGGTGCCCGTGAACAAGAAGGCCTCCTGGGGCACGTAGCCGAGCTGGCGCCGGTAACCGTTCAGATCGAGCGAGCGCAGATCCACGCCATCGGCGAGAACTCGTCCCTCGTCAGGATCGTAGAAGCGGGCCAGCAGCTTCATCACGGTCGACTTGCCGGCGCCGGTCTCGCCGACGAGGGCCACTGTCTCGCCGGGATGGATCTCGAGGTCGATGCCCGTGAGAGCCTGCGGTGGGGGGCGGAGCCGGGCGTCGTCGCTCACGAGAAGCTTGGGGTCGGCGGGACCGCTGCGGGCCAGAGTCTTCTCGAAACCGGCTCGTTTGAAAACTGAGGGATAAGCGAAGGACACGCCCTCGAGACGCAGCGCGCCGGGCAAAGGGCCGGGCTCCAACGCATCGGGAGCAACCGGAGTGAGGGTTTCCAGCGACATGAGCTCGGCGATGCGCCCGACGGAAACGCGCGTCTGCTGCCAGGAGTCGAAAACCTGGGACAACTGCTGGATCGGGGAGAAGAACAAGTCGACGTAGAGCACGAAGGCGATGAGGGCGCCGGTGGTCAGGTGGCCGCTCGCGATCAGGCTCGCCCCGACTCCGAGCACGAGGGCGTCGGCAACGTCACCGAGAAAGGCGACGAAGGGGAAGTACGTCCCGACGAGCCGCTGGGCCGCCACCCGGGCGTCGAGGTACTGCTGGCCGAGATGTCGAAAGCGCCGCCTCGCGAGTTCCTCGTGTACGAACGCCTGCGACTCGCGGACGCCCGAGAGACTCTCTTGAAAATCGGCGTTGACGACGGCGATGCGCTCACGGGCCAGGTCGTATGTCCGCGCCGCCTTGCGGCGGAACACGACGGTGGCGAATGCGAGGGGGACGACCACGCTCAAGGTGACAAGGGCGAGGTGGGCGTTAAGGACGAACAGGGCGACCCCGACACCGACGAAGGTGCACATGCTGACGAGGGCCGATAGGAGCCCGTTTTCTATGAGGGACTCGAACTGGTCGACGTCGGTCGTCATCCGGGTCATGATCCGGCCCCCCATCTCCCGTTCGTAGTAGTCGAGGGAGAGGCGTTGCAGTTGCCCCCAGATGCGGATGCGCAACGACATCATGATGCGCTGCGCCGTGCGCCCGGTGACGAAGGTCGAGCCGATCTCGTCGATCAGGTCGGCAAGGGTGACGGCAAGGTAGATGGCGGAGGTCACGAGCACCACCACCGTCGACCCGGTGGCGACGCCTTTATCTATGCCCTCTTTAATGAGGACAGGCCCGGCAAGGGATGCTAAGGCGTCGAGAGCGACGAGCACGAGGCCGAGACCGAGTGGGCGCCGGTACTGCCTCAAGAGCCGGCGGAGGCTGAAGTGGCGCTCATGGCGGGTCTCGGCTTCGACATCGACGCGGGGGAAGTCGCGGACCGGCCTGAGGGCCGCGACGCGTGCTAGCAACTCGGGAGTCGGAGCCAGGTTGAGGCGCCATCCGCCGCCCGTGCGCAGGCCGGGGCCCATGCTGGCACCGCCGACCGCTCGGTAGGTCGCCGTCGGGACCGGCGCCGGGGGGAGGGGGGAAGGCGGACTGACCGCGGCGAGCAACTCGATTCGGTCCCCTACAGCCTTGGCCTGTTCCTCTTCGAGCCCGGAGAGGAGGGAACGGTAAAGAGCGCTCTTCTCGCTGAGCTCCTCGTGGGTGCCGATATCGACGACCCGGCCCTCGTCGAGGACGGCGATGCGATCGGCGAGATGCAAAGTTGACCGCCGGTGGGCGACGAGAAGCGTCGTGCGGCCTTTCATGATCTCGCGTAAAGACGAGTGGATGCGTTCTTCCACCGTGGCGTCGACGGCGCTCGTGGCGTCGTCGAGAATGAGGATGCGCGGATCGGAGAGGATCGCACGGGCGAGCGCCACTCGTTGGCGCTGGCCGCCGGACAAGGTGAGCCCACGTTCTCCAACGACGGTGTCGTAACCCCTCGGGAGGTTCTCGATGAACTCGTGCGCCTGGGCGGCTCGTGCGGCCGCCTCGATCGCCTCCGAGGAGGCGTCCGGTTTGCCGTAAGCGATGTTCGACCTAACTGTGTCGGAGAACAGGAAGCATTCCTCGAACACGACGCCGATCTGGCGGCGCAAAGACGCGAGCGTGACGTCGCGAACGTCGTGCCCGTCGATCCGCACGGCGCCAGCGCTCACGTCATAAAAGCGAGGCACCAAGTTGGCAGCTGTGGACTTCCCGCTTCCGCTCGGGCCGACGAGGGCCACGGTCTCGCCCGGGGCCAGCCTCAAGCTCAGCTCGCTGAGCACGCTGGGCCCGTCATCGTAGGAGAAGGCGACCTTGTCGAAGACAATCTCGCCGACGATCGGAGGCAGCACCGCCGCGCCTGGGGCATCGACGATCGTCGGCTTCAAGTCGAGCAGCTGGAAGATGCGCTCGACACCGGCCCGGGCCTGCTGGCCGATCGTCAGGATCCCGGCCAGCATGCGGGCGGGCGCGACGAGCTGGGTCAAGTAGGTGGAAAAAGCGAGGAAGGTCCCGAGCGAGATCTCGTGACGGATCGCCAGGTAGCCACCAAGAGCAAGCACCGCTACTTGGCCGAGGCCGGGAACGGCCTCCAAGAACGGCTGGTATCTAGACTGGAGCCTCACCGCGCGCATCTGGGAGCCGTAGAGCTTCTTAGCAGCGTCCACCACGCGACCGAGCTCGCGCCGCTCCTGGGCGTAGGCCTTCACGACGCGGACGCCGTTCACGTCCTCGTCGACGATTTGGGCGACGTCGCCCTCTTTTTGCTGGCCGTCCCAGGTGGCCGGGAACACCCGCCAGCGCATCCGGTACGAGATGAGCAGGAGAGTCGGGACAGCGAGGACGCTCACGACTGCGAGCAGGGGCGAAAGGTAGATCATGACTGCCAGCGAGAGCACCAGCATGAGGATGTTGCCGCTCATGATCGGTAGGAAGCTGAGGAGTCCCTGCACGAGCATCGAGTCGGAGTTCGCACGAGCCACGAGCTGGCCCGTCGGCATTCGGTCGAGGTTCGCGAAGTCGAGCCCTTGCAGGTGCTCCTGCATGGCGTTGCGCAAGTCGTACTGGACGTCGAGGGCCACACGACCACCGCGGTAGCGGCGGAAGTAGGCGCCGACGAAGGTAACGACGCCGAGACCCAACAAGGCCGCCAACCACGGCGCCAAGGGCGACGAGTGCCTCACGATGACGTTGTCGACGATTTGGCGCTCTATTAGGGGCACGATCACCTGGGCGAGGCTGCCGACGAGGGCACCGGCGAAGGCGATGACGAGATTGCGCTTGTGGACGAGCACATAGCCGCTCAGGCGCCGCACCCAGCCAGCGCCGACGGCGGCCGCCGTTGCCTGCGCTGGCGAGGCTTGTGCGGTCGTGGCTTGCTTGGCGAAGCTCACTTGCGCCGTTCCGCCGCCACCTGGTCGATGGCCGCGCCTAGGGCGATCAGCATGTCGATGAGCTCGTCGGGACGTCCCGTGCGGGCGGCGAGGTCCTCCAGGGACTTCGCCATCGCCGCCTGTGCCGTCTGCAAGAGCTCCGAGCCCGTATCGGTCAGGCTGAGCTGAACGGCTCGCTGGTCGCCTGCCACACTCGAACGCACCAGCAGTCCGCGGGCGCAAAGCGCCTCCACAGAGGCACTCACGGTGGGTTTGCCGAGCGCGAGCCGGGCGGCAACGCGACTGGCGCGCTCATCGCCAGCGGCGACGGCCGCGAGCACGCGGTAATGCGCGAGGCTCAAGCCTCCGGAGGCCCTCTCCATCACCTTCGAGGCCCGCGTGAGCGATTGGACGGCGGCGGCGCTGCGCGAGGCGGGTGCGCCCGGTGCCTCCGACAGGGCCGCCACGTCTGGCTGGGTCTTTACAGGATCACCGAGAGGGGCTGGCGAGGGCACGGCTCTCCAGTCTAGGAGAGTTAGTTCGAGACTCGAACCATCGCGATCGGCTTCGATCCAGGTGTACAAACGGCGAGCGGAGACCACCTTTAACCCGCTTCACAACGCGCCCAGGCCGGCTTTGGGGCGGACGCGCGCGTGTCCCCCTTCGCCTGCTGCTGGCGCTCGTAGATGCTGAGCACCAAAGGAGAGCGACCGAGAAGGAAGATACCGGCCAGAGCGAGAAGGCCACCCAAGGACTCGAGCGCGAGCGAAACCGGGCGCAATGACAGGTTCTGGCGGAACGCCAACACTGACAAGAGCACAGCACCCGTCGGTTCGATCGAGTCGATGATCGGCAGTGAGATGGCAAGCGGCGCTGCCTGAAAGGCGCTCTGGGCGACGGTGAAGGCAACCGGGCCAAGCACAGCCAGGGCATAAGGCTGCCAACTCGCAAAGGCAAGCGCTGGCCCGCGGGCGAACAGGGTGACGAGGCTCTGCAAGACGAGCGCGAGCAGGGCGAAACAGAGACCGGCCGCTGTCGCGAGCAACGCCGCCCGCCTCGGTGTCTCCCCCCGGCCAGCAAGGGCGACCGCGCCTCCCGCCAGGGTCAGTACGGGCAAGCCGACCGAGACCCAGGTGACAAAGCTCGGCTCAGGGTTGCCCCCTCGCGGTGAGGACACAGCCATGAACATGGCGACCCCAGCGCTCACCGCTGCAGCACCGAGCCATTCCCTGCGCCCGAGACGAAGCTTGCGGAGACGACTGGCCAGGGGAAGGGCCAGCACGAGCTCGGTGGCGATGAGCGGCTCGACGACCGCGACCGGGGCGAAGGAGAGCGCCATGGCCTGCAGGGCGAAGCCGAGCAGTGTGCAGCCCATTCCGATGAGCCACATAGGGCGGCGCAGCAGGTCGGCGATTAGACGCCAGGACAACGATTCCTCCGCCGGCGCATCACGGGCGTCGCGCTGTTGTAACACCGAAGAAACGG
Organism: uncultured Acidimicrobiaceae bacterium; assembly: GCA_963779425.1. Taxonomy (GTDB): domain Bacteria; phylum Actinomycetota; class Acidimicrobiia; order Acidimicrobiales; family Bog-793; genus Fen-455. The sequence continues at coordinate 11,119 of CAVZYD010000007.1, read as the reverse complement.
CGAAGCTCCCGGCGCCGACGAGAGCCATGGGCACGGCTAACTCGTTCATTGCCAGCTCTATACCCGGCCCTGCTCGCAGCTAATGGCGGGCTTGGACGGTACCGGCGGGGAATCCAGTACGCGAAACGGCCAGCGCCGCGCTTCTTGGGTCATGAATGCGAAGCGTGTGACAATCGTTGTTGCAAGCCTGGCTCTCGCGGGCGCCTTGGCAGTGAGTGGGAGCGCTATGGCCACCCGAGCTTTGTCCGCTGCGCCGCGTCTGCAGCTGATGTCCGCTGCGCGACCGGAATCACTCTCCCCGAGGCAGCTGGCGCGGCTTGACGCGTCGCAGCTGCTCGGCCTGGCTCGACTTCCCCAGGGGTCAAAACGCGTCAGCGGGGAGCCCAACGGGGACGGCGGCCTTTTGAGCTCACCTGCTCAGAGCGCCGCAGGGAACCTCGTTGACCTGCACCGCTTCTACGAGGTGGCGGAGGACCCGGCCGTCGTGTACGCGTTCTTCCAGTCCCACACACCGGATGGATCCACCAGCAGCGGGGCTGGCACGAGCGGCAATTCCGTCGGCACGGACCTGTGGACCGTCTCGTACAACTGGCCCCCGGTCAGAGGAGTACTCGACACGCGGGCCCTCGTCATCTCGATCGCCGCCCTGCCCGAAAATCGCAGCGGGATCCGAGTGGACGCAGAGGTCACGTGGCTGCCGGCCAAGCCCACCGGCGACATCGTCCCGCCAGGCGCGACGGTCCTCACTGCCGTGCTGTCTGCAGGGCTGAACCCTGGGGAGGCCGGCCACGCCCCCGTCACCACGACGGACCCGCAGACCATCGAGGCGATCAGGGCCTTCATCAACGGGCTCGGGGTCTTCCCTCCAGGCTTGGTCAGCTGCCCGGCGGACTTCGGCCAGAACCTGACGATCAGCTTCGCCAAGAGCGCCACTGCCGCACCCTTTGACGTGGTCGTCGCGGCCGCTTCTGGCTGTGAGCAGGTTCAGGTGCAAGCCTTCGGACACGCTGTGCAGCCCAAGCTTTGGGGGGCCGGGCCTCCCCTCGTGCCTTTCGTCGAACACGAGCTCGGCTTCAGCTAGCGGGGCGGCACGACCAACTTGCCGCCCTGGCTACGATCCACTGATCGGCGCAGCTAGCCGAGGTTCTTAGGTGGGGGTGCAGCGGTGGACGTCGAGGACTCGGGCCGAGAAAGTGACACCAAGGGTGGGTGAGGCCTCGGCGAAGCGCTGGCCGTCTCTGCCTGTCGCCGAATGGGTAGCGACACGCGACACTCTGCAGCTTTGGACCCAGATCGTCGGCAAGATCCGCATGGTCAACACGACGACGGTCAACCACTGGTGGAACGTGACCCTCTACGTGACCGCCCGCGGTCTGACGACTTCTCTCGTCCCCCACCCCCAGGGTCCGTGCTTCCAGATCGACTTCGACCTGCAGGATCACGAGCTGCAGATCGTGACCGAGACGGGCGACGCTCGCTCCCTCCCCCTCACCTCGCGGCCCGTCGCCGAGTTCTACGCCGAGGTCATGACCAGCCTCGACGAGCTCGGCGTGAGCACGCGGATCTGGCCGATGCCTGTCGAGATCGAGAACGCCATCTTGTTCTCCGACGATCGCGTCCACGCGAACTACGACCCGGGACAGGCGCACAGGTTCTGGCTGGTCTTGGTGCAGTGCCACCGTGTTCTTCAGGTCTTCCGCAGCCGCTTTTGCGGTAAGGCGAGCCCGGTCCATCTCTTCTGGGGAGCACTTGACCTGGCCGCTACCCGATTCTCAGGGCGACCGGCCCCGTTGCACCCCGGAGGCGCGCCCCACTGTGGCCCGGAGGTCATGCACGAGGCGTACTCCCACGAGGTGAGCAGCTGCGGATACTGGCCTGGAGGGGAAGGAGAAGGCTACTTCTACTCCTACGCCTACCCCGAGCCGCCGGGCTATCGCGACGTGGTGGTCAGGCCCGACGAGGCGTCGTTCAACGAGGCGATGGGCGAGTTCCTGCTCGGCTACGAGGCCGTGCGCACCGCAGCCGATCCCGACGCAGTACTGCTCGAGTTCCTCCAATCGAGCTATGAGGCTGCCGCCGACTGTGCGAGGTGGGACCGGGAAGCACTCGAACGGCACCCGCCTCGGTGAGCTTTGGCCGCTTGGAGGTCAGTTGAAAGGGGGATCCGATGGCAACACAATGCACGCACCTCGACACGGTTGAGCCCGTCGAGCCGTCCAGCTGGGGGTGCGAGGACTGCCTGCGAACTGGCGGGAACTGGGTGCATCTCCGACTATGCATGCGCTGCGGGCACGTCGGTTGCTGCGACAACTCCCCGGGCAAGCACGCAACGGAGCACTGGAAAGAACACGGTGACCACCCGCTTATCCGCTCCTACGAGCCGGGTGAGGACTGGTGGTGGTGCTATCCCGACGAACTGTTCTTCGAAGTGGAGGGGGCGCCGCCTTCTCCTTCTCATCCCTGAGCTCGGGCTACCTTGCCGTCACCTGCCCTTGGGCGCCCGTCGCCCAGCTCGCACCGACGCCTGGCATCGTCCGATTGCCAGGGGCACCGCTTGGCCAGAGCGGTCTTGAGTCGCCTTGCCCACCGTCGTGCGTGGTGACGTGATGGGCCACCGGCTCGCCGGTAGCTCGGTCACTTGGATGCGACTTGGTTGTGGCCCGGGGTCAGCCGCGGATACTGATATTCGGAGGCAGCCCAATGACCTGTGGGATGCCGGACGCCCCCAAGCGCACTCGACGATCCCCATCGCCGTGCTCTTCTTCGTCTTCCAGCGGTATCTCGTGCGCGGCCGTCTCGAGGGCTCTGTCAAGTGACGCAGAGCTGCTGCGTCGTTCGCAGACGCGGGCTCTGCTGACAAGGAGAACTACCGATAGCGCCGCCAGTTGGAATCTCTCTCGATGCGACCACCGGCGGGGCAATAGTTTGTTGCGGTCGTGGTGAACCCGCATATCTTCGGCAGTCAGGCGTGACACGAGCGAGGGCAACCTAGCAACAAGACGATTTCACAATGGGTGGCAATTCCTGACCGACAGCACCTGACCGCGCGGCAGCGAGGACCAGATCCGTAAACTGCGGGGAGATGAGGGGTGATTCAGGGGGAGAAGTGGGAAGCCCTGAGCCCGGTGTGCTCCGTATGGCTCTGCAGGAGTACCTAAGCGGCGGTGACCTCGAACCGAAGGTGCGCCCCGAGGTCGCGGCCTCCTGGCATCGCTCGCTCAGCTCAGATCTCTCGCCCGATCGACTAGAAGTTCCCTACTATCCCGAGCCACCGGACAACGACAATCTCCTGCGAGCTGCCCGGCCTATTCTTGAACGAATGGCGGAAGATCTTGCGTCCGTCTCGATGAGTGTTGTTCTCGCGGACTCGAGCGGCCGCATACTCGAGCGCTCCGTCGCAGACGCCAAGCTACGCGGACAGCTGGACAGCGTGATGCTGGCACCTGGATTCCGCTATAGCGAGGACGACGTCGGCACCAATGCCCTCGGGCTTTCCCTCCTCAAGAACACGCCGGTCATCATCGCGGGCGACGAGCATTTTGTAGACGCGCTTACTGCGATGGTCTGCGCAGCGGCACCAATCATCGATCCAGCAACAGAAGTCGTCCTTGGCGCCGTTGACCTGACTGGCCCAACTGGCGCTTCGGAAGCCCTGATGCTTGCGCTGGCCAGGCAGGCGGCACGCAGCATCGCAGAGCGCACGCTCGACAAAGCGACGGTCGGCGACCGTGTGCTCCTGGAGCACTTCGTGCGTGAACGACGCAGGGCGCGCGGACCAATCGTCGCTGTCAATGAACGCGAAATGATCACCAATGCCGCCGCGGCGCGCATCATCCGACAGAGTGATCACTCTCAACTCTGGCAATGGGCCAGCTCGACGCTGGCGGCACCTGGTTCGCAGGCCCGAGAGCTGATCGTCGGCTCCTCAACGCTGGCCGCACGGTGCGAACCCGTGCACTCGGGGAGTGAACTGGTCGGCGTACTTCTCCGCTTCGCCCGGCGAAATCAATCCAATGTCAACACAAAGGTGGGTGTTCGCCGCTCTGACCAGGCAAATACTGGGTGGTCCAGCCTGCGCGAGTCGGAACTCGGAATCGCCCATCTAGTCGCCGAGGGTCTAACCAACCGCGAGATGGCCTCCCGCCTGTTCATGTCTCCCCACACCGTCGACTTCCACCTCCGGCAGATCTATCGCAAGCTTGGCATCTCGTCCCGCGTGGAACTCACGAGGCGGATTCTCGACAGCGACCGCGAGTCATTCCGACATAACGGATCCTGAGGCGTCGACACCTATTGCGATCCGGCGCTTGTCTCGGTTGCTCGGCTCGGCCGGTGAAGACACCGGGCACCTGGAGCGAGAGACCTACCTTCTGCTGCGCTCAGCCGCACTAGGCGCTCATGGCAACGTCATCGCCGAGGGACTCGCTGATGCACCGAACCTGCTGCTCCTGGCGACGAAGCAAGCCCGACAGCAAATAATTGGTCGCGTCGTCCCCGCTCGATGCGGTCACGGTCATACCTTCTCGGATTCTCCCAATGATGAGTGCGTGTGATTCCAGTAGTCGCGCGAGCATCTCGGGCACCTCTTGTGCCTCAATCGGAAGGCGTGACATCACGGTCAATTCGGCAACTTGGCGGGGAACTGTCGCCACGCCGCCCAGGATCCGCACCCGTTCGACGATGAGGTCGATCGACTCCCGCTGCTCTGCGGCCTGCTTGTCAAACAACCGGTCCAGCTCCTGAAAGCCCTGACGTCTCACTAGCCAACCGTATTTGTTGTAGTGGCCGTAGAGGACCATCGAATCCGCGAGAAGGCCATTCAGCACTTCGCAGCTGAGTAGCCGCGTGGTTCGCTTGCGGGATAGTAAACGGCCAGAACGCCCCAAACGGGCCACGTTGGGCGCTTTCCTGGGAAATTGGGGGTTGGCTGCGTGCTCCCGGTATTCCAACGGAAACAGGAACATTCAGGCGATCAGGGCTCGAATCGAGGCCCATCGAAGCCTCCTTCTTGGGATCGTGAGGCCCGGAGACAACTCCAGGCTCTGGGGATCGCGTCCAGTATCCGGTCCCGAGCTCTTGACATCACCACGCGACCACGTAAACGTCCGACATCGCCGTCGGTGGCGGTCTAGTCGCCAAACGCACGTCGGGCGTTCGCGTACGCTCTCCGCCACGGGTTGCGCGTGACAATTGTGGACAAGCTATGCAAGATTGTCCCTTGTTGGGGCGCAAAGCCCGGCTGGAGAGGTGCGAGAGCGGCCGAATCGGACTCACTGCTAATGAGTTGACCTGGGAGACCGGGTCCGAGGGTTCAAATCCCTCCCTCTCCGCTCGAAAATCTTCACGCTCGCTCGCCTTGGGTTCACCGAAGGCCAGGTTGTGGCCGTTATTCAGGCGCTTCGGAGTTGAACGCGTCTCAGGGATTGACGCCGCGCGACAGGGACCCCCCGGATCTACTCCCAGAGGCTGTGCAGGCGGCGTGCGGCAGACGGCGCGCGCGGACCGTGCAGCTTCAGACTTGGGATCTCAGCACGTCGAACTCGCAGCCCGACGAGGACGGGTCGAAGCCATGCTCGATCAGCCAGCGGGCTGCCACCAGGCTTCGCCACGACCACCAGGCGCGGATCACCTCGAGGTCGACCTCGGCGCCGTAGCCGGCGACGACGTCGCATAAGCGCTCCTCGTGTCCGAGCGTCAGGGTGGCGAGGTCGTACATGGCATTGCCCCGGCACGCCTCGGACCAGTCGACCACACCGGTGATCTCGTCACCGTCGACGAACACGTGGGTGACCTGGAAGTCGCCATGGGCGAACACCGGTGTCCAAGGCCGGAGCGCAGCCTCGGCAATCCGGCGGTTGCGCGTGACCACGTCGGTGGGAAGGACGCCGTTCGTGACGAGCCACTCACACTCGCCGTCGAGGCGCGATGCCATATCGTCGAGGTTCCGACCGGGCCATGGCGGCAGCGGCGCGTCGTGCAGCATCCGGGCGGCGGCACCCGCCGAGGCCCAGGCCGCCGGTGACGCGGTCGACGGCTCGCCGAGGCGGCCGAGTGCTGTCCCTGGAAGGGCGGCGAGCGCGAGCACAGGCGGCTTCCGCCACAGCACCTCCGGAGTCGGGATCGGCGCCAGGGCCATCGCCTCGATCTCGACGTCGGTGCGCGTCTGATCTGCGTCGATCTTCAGGAACACGTCGCCCACGCGAAGGGTCGCCCGCTCGTTGTGGGCAACGACAACCTCGACCTCCTCCACGCGACCATTATCGCTGGACCACCGAGTTTGACGGGTTCTTCGGAATTCAACCGTTCGGGTGCGTCGCTGCCCCGCCAACCTGCCTGGACCGAGTCGATGAGGGACTTTAGGGCGCGGTCGCAGACGGATCGAGCCAGGTTCTGTAGGGACGGCGTCCTGAGGCGCCAAAGCCGATGGCTAGGCGAGGGGAACGAGGACCTTGGCCGGGGGTGGGTCGTCCGGTTCACCCCCTAGGGTCTCGTATCTGTGTCGCCTGGCGCGTGATTTCGGCCCGATGGCACAAGCCGAGCGTCGCCAGCTCTTTCAGCTTCGAAAGACTCGACGATCCTCACGTTGCGCACCATGACAGCGAGGGCGTAAATGAGGGTTTTCCCCTCGCGCTGGTTCGTTGACCGGTGACGGTCGATGTCGATCGGCATCCCCTAATCTTTGAGTCTGAATCGTCGCTCCAGGTCAACTAGAGTGCCGTTCGTTCTGCGCTCGTAGCTCAATTGGACAGAGCATCTGACTACGGATCAGAAGGTTGGGGATTCGAGTTCCTCCGAGCGCGCTGAATAAGTCCAGGTAAAGGACCATTTCTTAGATCTCTGTGCAGCTTTGCTCTAAGCTCGACCCGTCGATAGCCAACAAGAAAGCCAACAAAGCGGTTGGCTGAGGAGGCGACGAGGTTGGCAGGAAGCCTGAGAGCAGTCGAAGGTAGGCCAGGTACCTGGCAGCTGCGGGTGTACCTAGGTCGGGACGCCGAGGGGCGCGTACGGCATCGCCACGTCACCTTCAAGGGGTCTCGCCGCCAAGCGGAACGAGAGCTGGCTCGCCTCGTGGCCGAGCAGGATTCACAGCCCGCCGCGGTCCCCGAGCAGCCGGCGAAGTGGGGACCGGCCACGACCGTCAACGACGCGATCGCCGCCTGGCGCGACAACGGCTGGGATGACCTTTCCCCGAGGACGGCGCGGCATTACGAGGGCATCTGGAGGGTCCACATCGCCCCGACGATCGGACGCCGGCGAATCGCCATCCTCGGCACCTACGACGTGGAGCACTACTACCGCTCGCTCAAGGCCGATGGCCTGTCGATGGCGACTGTCCGCCAAGTCAAGGCCGTGTTGCACCGCTCCTGCCGACTGGCCCACAAGTGGAGCGCTGGCGTTCTCCCGAACCCGATCGCCGACGCCGACCTACCTACGTGGCGGCTGGAAGAGCAACGAGCAGAGGTGCGCGCGCCCGAGCCGCATGAGGTTCAAGCGCTCCTGACTGCGGCCATGGCAGAGGACCTGCGATTCGGTGTGTTCCTGCGGGTGCTGGCAGCTACGGGCATCCGTCGGGGAGAGGCGTGCGCGCTGCGGTGGAGCGATCTCGACCTTGAGCGAGGTGTCATCACCGTGGACGAGGGGGTGATCGCCGCCAAGGGGGGTGCCGTGGTCAAGGAACCCAAGACCCGAGCCAGTGTCCGAAGCCTCGCATGTGATGAGCGCACCGCTGCCGCTCTGATCGAGCTGCGGGCCGAGCAGGAGCGGATTGCCGCGGCAGCCGAAGAGAGCTTGCTCGACGACTCCTTCGTGTTCTCCGCGTCCCCCGGCGGCGCGGTCCCGCCCCACCCTGACTCGATGACCCACGCCTTGACCCGCATTCGGGATCAGGCGGGCCTTTCGTCCGACATCCACCTTCACTCGCTCCGCCACTTCCACGCCACCGCATTGGACCCGGTGATCAGTGAGGCCCAGAAACAGGCACGCCTGGGCTGGTCGACGGTGCACATGGCGCGCCACTACACCGACGGGGTTCCGGCGGAAGACCGGCGCGCTGCGGAGCACATCGGACGCCTGCTCGGCTGACAGGCGCTTGGCTCCAAGCCGGATGCCGGTAGGTGTCAACCTTTCTGAGACGGATTTCTGGCTCTTCAGGTTTTCGCGGGGTCTAAGCAATAGGACCGGGTTGTCAGGCCAGTGAGGGATCCACGACCTGGGCACAGAGGCGCTTCAGACTCAGTTTGTGAGAAAGAAAATCCTCCACGCCTCTGTGTTCACCGATCCTAACGAGATCGTCCAGCATCTTGTTGGTCTAAAAGATGTCCGGGTGCTCAGCTATGCACGTCGCGGCCCTCAAGGTGAGATCACGATCGAACAACGCGATCCGGACCTGTCGTGTCCGAGATGCAAAAGACGCGCCTGGGTGAAGGACCGCCCGGTCGTTTCCTATGTGGATCTTCCCTTCGGTGGGGTGCCGATCACGATCAAGTGGAAAAAGCACCGCCTCAGATGCCCGAACAAGGACTGCAGGCAGAGCTCGTTCACCTTGTCTGACCACCGCATCGCCGCCAAGGGCTGCATGGTGACGACCAGGGCGGCCAATGGCTCGTGAAACAGATCGGCGCAGGAGAGAGCATCGCCCATCTCGCCCGGGAGCTCTGCTGTGCCTGGGACGTCGTCAACACCGCGGTGAGCATCTATGGAGCTGCCCTGTTGGAGGCCGACACCAAGCGCCTCAAAGAGACGACGGCAATGGGACTGGACGAGGCACTGTTTGTCCGCCTTGGTCCCTACAAGCACAAGAGCTGGACGACCACGGTCTGCGATGTCGTGAACCACCAGCTCATCGAGGTCCTTCCCACAAGGGAGTTCACAGAGGTGGCCCGCTGGCTCAAAGCTCGTCCCCACCACGTCAAAGACAACCTCGAGTTCGGCTGTCTCGACATGTCGAGGACCTACAACGCCGTGTTCAAGGTCGTGACCCCGAAAGCGACAAGGGTGATCGACCGCTTCCATGTCATGAGCACGTCATCGCCTGTGTTGACGAGGTCCGCCGCCGTGTCCAACAACAGCGCCTCGGACACCCGGACGAAGCGGCGATCCCCTCTACAGGGCAAGGAAGCTCTTGGTGATGAGGGACACCTCCACAGATCCCGAGCTCGCATCTCGTCTCGAAGGTCTCTTGGCCCTCGGTGACCCAGATGGAGAGGTGGCCTTCGCCTACAGCCTCAAAGAGGCCGTCGCCCGCTTTTATGAGACCAGAGACAAGGACCAGGCGGCCGATCTTCTCCGCGACATCATCGACTACGGCTCGAGATCATCGGCGCCATATGAGGTGAGGCACCTCGTAAGGACCCTTTCCAACTGGTTCGACCAGATCGTCGCCTGGCATCTGGCAAGAGTCTCCAACGGGCCGACCGAAGGCATGAACAACCTCATAAAACGCGTTAAACTCGTCGCTTTTGGCTTTACGAACTTCAAGAACTACCGCATCCGGGTGCTGCTCTATGCCGGCAAACCGAACTTCAGAGTCCTTGATTCGATCGTGGTCGCCTGATCATGATCACGGCTCACCCGCGAAAACCGGAAGAGCCGGATTTCTCACTGATTTGATGAGTCGGTGGGTTCCTCCTTCGGTTGGTTGATCCACGCCACCGCCGGAAGGACCGGAGGTGTGGGAGGTCTGCGGACGAAGCGCTCGGGATGCTCGGCGTAGGCGTCGAGCAAGACGACACCCCGATGACTGCTGATCGCCTCGGCGCGGCCGTAGTGGACGTCGGCCGGTGTGTGAAGGCCAATGCCGGAGTGACGGTGGTCCTCGTTGTACCAACGGAAAAAGCGGCCGCAGTGGGCCCGGCCGTCCTCGTAGCTGCCGAAGCGGTCGGGGAAGTCTGGTCGGTACTTGAAGGTGCGAAATTGCGATTCTGAGTATGGGTTGTCGTTCGAGACGTGCGGGCGGCTGCGTGACTTGGTGACCCCGAGGTCGGCCAAGAGATGGGCCACGGGCTTCGCGATCCATGGGCGAGCCGCGGTCTGAGTGCAGCGTGAGCTGGTCTCGTCTCACGCCCTGTCGTTCGATCGACTCGGCGATGAGCATCTTGGCAAGTTCGGCCGCTCAGCCCGGGCGAGCATCCAGCCGACGACGTAGCGGCTCCAGATGTCCAAGATCACATACAAGTAGAAGTAGGTCCACTTCTCCGGTCCATGCAGTTTGGCGATGTCCCAGCTCCAGACCTCGTTCGGCCTCGTGGCGATGAGCTCGGGTTTTTTGTGGGCGGAAGGGGTCGCCTGGCGGCGGCGTTCTCGCACTTCGTCGTGTTCGTGAAGGATCCGGTACATCGTGGACGGCGAGCACAGGAGTCCCGGTCGAGGAGCTTCGCGTAGACCGTTCTCGGCGCTTCGTCAACGAACTCGTCGGAGTCGAGCAGGACCTTCACCTCCTTTCGCTCGACCGGGGAGAGCGCACGGGGCTGGGACCTCGGGACTGATCCGGTCTCGGCGGCGCCGGGATCGTCCGGTGAGCCCGGTACCAGGTCGCCCGGTCGACACCGACCGCAGACAGCGCTGGCGTCCGCCCGACGATGAAGCTGAGCTCGGTGACCGCGTCGTCGATCATCTCTGTTCGCCGTTCTCCGTCGCGTCGTCCGAGGCGAGTTATCGAACAGCGTGGAAAGTTTTCCCCGTATCTCATCACCCGTCTCGACTTGTCGAGCTCGCGAGCGAGGCGGTCGTTGTCCTTCCTTAGCCGGCCGATCTCTCCATCTCGAGGATCTGTGCTTTGGCGCCCCGGCGCTCGTGCCAGCGCTTGTCTTCCGCCCCCGTCGTGCTGGCGGCGCCAGTTGACGATCAACGAGGAGTAGAGACCCTCGCGGCGAACAGGGCACCCCGCTCGGACCGGTCGAGAGCCTCGTACTCGGCGAGGATCTTCGTCTTGTACTTGGCCGAGAAGCGGCGTCGCCCAGACGAGCGGTCGCGGACCTCGGGATCAGGTGGAGTCAAGTCGGTCATCGCACCAGAATCCTGGCGCGTCGTCACGGCGTGGTCGATCGTCAATGTCATCGGAGAAGCTCCTTCTCCGCCCTCTCAGCTCATTGATTCGTCAACGCGAACCGTCTCACTCGAG